>NZ_AP045834.1:0-3119286 GCF_059725515.1 Vibrio sp. KUL70 | reverse complement strand
TTGATCGCGGATCCAGTGAATAAGATCCAAGTTATTCACAATAATTTTAGCCAAAATGTCTGGATCCACACAAATTGCCCCAAATTTACTCACATAATGATCCACTTATGCCCGGATCCTGTCTAGTTATCCCCAAAATTAGAATTCAATCTGGTTATGGTTAATAACATCTGGTTATTTATTCTATTGACTGTTTTCCCAGTAACATCTCACCCCATAATGATAAGGAGTTACCAAATGAAAAACTGGGTTAAAGCTGCAATTGCGGCTATCGCACTATCTGCTGCTACTGTTCAAGCTGCCACTGAAGTAAAAGTAGGCATGTCTGGCCGTTATTTCCCGTTTACGTTTGTGAAGCAAGATAAGCTGCAAGGCTTTGAAGTGGATCTGTGGGATGAAATTGGTAAACGTAATGACTACAAAGTGGAGTACGTAACAGCGAACTTCTCTGGTCTATTCGGTCTTCTTGAAACAGGTCGTATCGATACGATCTCAAACCAAATCACAATGACGGACGCACGTAAGGCAAAATACCTTTTTGCTGACCCGTACGTAGTTGATGGCGCACAGATTACTGTACGTAAAGGTAACGACAGCATTAAAGGCATTGAAGACCTAGATGGTAAAACCGTTGCGGTTAACCTAGGCTCAAACTTTGAACAACTGCTGCGTAACTACGACAAAGACGGCAAAATCAACGTAAAGACATACGACACAGGTATTGAGCACGATGTAGCACTAGGTCGCGCAGATGCTTTTGTTATGGACCGCCTATCAGCACTTGAGCTGATCAAGAAAACAGGTCTACCGTTGCAACTTGCAGGTCAACCTTTCGAAACGATCGAAAACGCATGGCCATTTGTTGATAACGAAAACGGTAAGAAGCTTCAAGCAGAAGTAAACGAAGCACTTGCAGCAATGCGTGCTGATGGTACTCTAGAGAAAATCTCTGAGAAGTGGTTTGGTGCAGACATTACTAAGAAGTAATCACTCACTCTAAACAGCCATAACCCACTGCATTTTCTCTGCAGTGGGTTTTTCTTTTTTTAGTCGCTAATAACCACAACACATTACCCAACGCCTGACATAACCAAACGAGATAGATTATGGGATTTGACTTTAATTACATGCTGGAGTTGCTACCGATACTGTTTAAGTATCTAGGCACAACCATGGAGATGGCAATATGGGGCCTATTCTTTGCCCTGATCCTGTCTGTGATACTAGCAAACATTCGTGTGTTCAAAATCCCAGTACTGGATCAACTCAGCCAACTCTATATTAGCTTCTTCCGTGGTACCCCACTGCTGGTACAGCTATTCCTGCTTTACTACGGCTTGCCGCAAGTGTTCCCATGGATGGTTGGCTTAGATGCCTTCAGTGCCGCTGTTATTGGTTTAACATTGCACTTCGCCGCCTACATGGCAGAGAGTATTCGTGCCGCGATTATTGGTATCGACCGCAGCCAAATGGAGGCGAGTCTTTCGGTAGGTATGACGACCAGTCAGGCGATGCGCCGTGTGATCCTGCCACAAGCAACACGTGTCGCTCTACCGTCACTGATGAACTACTTCATTGATATGATTAAGTCGACCTCGCTTGCCTTCACCCTTGGTGTGGCTGAGATTATGGCAAAAGCGCAAATGGAGGCCTCTTCAAGCTTCCGTTTCTTCGAAGCGTTCTTAGCCGTAGCACTTATCTACTGGGGTGTAGTGGTGATTTTAACTCGCATTCAACTATGGGCCGAAGCGAAACTGAATAAGGCGTATGCACGATGATCAAATTAGAAAATATCCACAAGCAGTTTGGAGAGACGGAAGTCCTTAAAGGTATCAACCTTGAAATCCAACAAGGTGAGATTATCGTTATCATCGGTTCGAGTGGTACTGGTAAGTCGACCCTATTGCGTTGCGTGAACTTTCTAGAGCATGCCGATCAAGGCTCGATTGCGATTGATGACATCAAGGTGGACGTTGAAAAACACACCAAAGCTGAGGTATTAGCGCTGCGTCGTAAGACCGGCTTTGTCTTCCAAAACTACGCACTGTTTGCGCATCAAACCGCCAAGCAAAACATCGCTGAAGGCTTGATCACGGTACGTGGTTGGAAGAAGCAGCAAGCCTATGAAAAAGCACAACAAATCCTTGATGATATTGGTCTAGGCGATAAGGCTGATAGTTACCCAGCCGCGCTCTCAGGCGGTCAACAGCAGCGTGTAGGTATTGGCCGTGCGATGGCCCTTCAACCAGAGCTACTTCTGTTCGATGAGCCGACTTCTGCACTCGATCCTGAATGGGTCGGTGAAGTACTTAACCTAATGAAAAAATTGGCAAATCAGCATCAAACCATGCTGGTGGTTACCCATGAAATGCAGTTCGCGAGAGAAGTCGCGGATCGCGTGATCTTCATGGCTGATGGCCACATTGTCGAGCAAGGATCTCCACAGGATATTTTTGGTAATCCACAAGATCCTAAATTAAAAAAATTCCTAAATAAGGTTGGGATCGAGTAAGGATCCTTGAGATTTTAGAGATTCTACGTATAATCCCCCGACCGGAATTTTAGTTAACCCAATCATTGACACTTTTTGTGACAGTGATTACAATTCCGCCTCTTTGTTGAGAGGCGTCGGTTTTCCTTCCTTTATATAAAGAGAGGAAACAATACCCACGCCGGGTTTAACAAAAACCTAAAACTACTGATCAGTAAGGTAATTACAATGAAACGCACTTTTCAACCTACAGTTCTAAAGCGTAAGCGTACTCACGGTTTCCGTGCTCGCATGGCTACTAAGAACGGTCGCGCAACAATCAATGCACGTCGTGCAAAAGGCCGTAAGCGTCTTTCTAAGTAATCTTTGATTATTTTGAAAAAGCTAGCCTTCGGTCGGGAGTTACGCTTGTTAACTCCCGAACATTATCAAAATGTCTTCAAGCAAGCTCATCGAGCTGGCTCCCCTCATTTCACCATCATTGCTCGTAAAAACTCTCTTTCAAATCCTCGTCTTGGATTAGCCGTTCCGAAAAAGCAGATTAAAACCGCCGTTGGTCGCAATAAATTTAAGCGCCTATGCCGTGAAAGCTTTCGTAACAATCAACACAAACTTCCTAACAAAGATTTTGTTGTTATTGCTAAAAAGAGCGCGCAAGATTTGAGCAATGAAGAAATGTTCAAATTATTAGACAAATTATGGCTTCGCCTGTCTCGCCCTTCGCGTGGTTAGCGCTAATACCTATCTATTTTTATAGATGGTTCATTAGTCCACTCATTGGCCCTCGCTGCCGATTTACTCCAACCTGCTCTTTATATGCGATAGAAGCGTTGAAAGCTCACGGTTTTGTAAAAGGGTGTTGGTTATCAGGCAAACGTCTATTAAAATGCCATCCTTTGAACGAAGGGGGCTATGACCCCGTTCCACCAGTCCAAAAACAAGACAGAGATAAATAACGATGGATTCTCAACGTAATATCCTGTTAATCGCACTGGCTCTGGTATCTTTCTTACTTTTCCAACAGTGGAACGTAGCGAAGAACCCAGCACCACAAGCGGTTGAGCAGGCACAATCTGGCAGCACTCTACCAGCGCCATCTTATGCAGACGACCTAGATCCAGCTCCGGGTCAAGTTGCTTCGGCAAAAGCGATCACAGTAACCACTGATGTACTGACTCTGTCAATTGATACGGTTGGTGGCGACGTGGTATCGGCAAGCCTTAACGACTACTCTGCTGAATACGATTCAGAAGACAGCTTTGTTCTACTTAAGAACGAACCTGGTCACCAATTCATCGCTCAAAGTGGTCTTGTTGGCCCACAAGGTATCGATCTAAGCAGCACGAACCGCCCAAGCTACACAGTTTCAGCTGACAGCTTCACACTGGCGGATGGTCAAGATGAACTACGCATCCCAATGACCTACCAAGCGAACGGCCTTGATTACACCAAAACATTCATCCTTAAGCGCGGCAGCTACGCGATTGATGTTGAATACGATGTGGTGAACAACTCAGGCAACAACGCAACATTTGGTATGTACGCTCACCTACGTCAAAACGTGATGGATGACGGCGGTAGCCTAACAATGCCAACTTACCGTGGTGGTGCTTACTCTACGGAAGACACGCGTTACAAAAAATACAGCTTCGACGATATGCAAGATCGCAACCTATCTCTTAACCTAGCAAACGGTCAAGGTTGGGCAGCGATGATCCAACACTACTTTGCAAGTGCATGGATCCCACGCGACGAAGCAGGCAGCAACCTTTACACTCGTGTAATTGGCAACCTTGGCGACATCGGTGTTCGCATGCCAAACAAGACGATTGCAAATGGCGACCAAGCAAACTTCACAGCCACACTATGGGTTGGTCCAAAACTTCAAGACCAAATGGCTGAAGTTGCACCAAACCTAGACCTAGTAGTGGACTACGGCTGGCTATGGTTTATTGCAAAACCACTTCATACTCTGCTTTCGTTCATTCAAGGCTTTGTATCGAACTGGGGTGTAGCGATCATCATCCTAACATTCATCGTTCGTGGTGCTATGTACCCACTAACGAAAGCTCAGTACACGTCTATGGCGAAAATGCGTATGCTTCAGCCTAAGCTGACTGCAATGCGTGAGCGTATTGGCGATGACCGTCAGCGCATGAGTCAAGAAATGATGGAACTGTACAAGAAAGAGAAAGTAAACCCGTTAGGCGGCTGTCTACCTATCCTTCTACAGATGCCCATCTTCATTTCTCTATACTGGGCACTAATGGAGTCTGTTGAACTGCGTCACTCACCGTTCTTCGGTTGGATTACTGACCTTTCAGCACAAGACCCTTACTACATCTTGCCACTTCTAATGGGTGCTTCAATGTTCCTAATTCAGAAGATGAGCCCGACAACAGTAACGGATCCAATGCAGCAGAAGATCATGACCTTCATGCCGGTTATGTTCACATTCTTCTTCCTGTTCTTCCCATCTGGTCTGGTTCTTTACTGGCTAGTATCGAACATCGTAACTCTGATTCAGCAAACGCTTATCTACAAGCAGCTGGAGAAGAAAGGCTTACACTCTAAGTAAGCGTTACGCAGTCGGTAAGACTAAGAGTTAAAAGAAAGGCGGCCAAAAGGTCGCCTTTTTGTTTTGGGCTGATTACAATTCAGCTAATTGATTAATCGTGAGCGCCCTATCGGCGTTCACTTGCTAGCAGGCACAACTATGACTACAGATACGATTGTTGCTCAAGCGACCGCGCCCGGGCGTGGTGGTGTCGGTATTATCCGCGTTTCAGGCCCACAGGCAGCTCAGGTTGCTCTAGAGGTCACAGGTAAGGTTTTAAAACCTCGCTACGCTGAGTACCTGCCATTCAAATCTCATGATGGTATTGAGCTAGACCAAGGTATTGCCCTTTACTTCCCTAACCCGCACTCCTTCACTGGTGAAGATGTTCTTGAGCTTCAAGGTCACGGTGGCCCTGTGGTTATGGACATGTTGATTAAACGTATTCTAACCATCTCAGGCGTACGTGCTGCACGTCCAGGCGAGTTCTCAGAGCGCGCATTCCTCAATGACAAAATGGATTTAACCCAAGCAGAAGCGATTGCTGACCTGATTGATGCAAGCTCAGAAGAAGCGGCGAAATCGGCGCTTCAGTCACTGCAGGGTGAGTTCTCAAAGCGCATCAACACGCTGGTGGAGTCACTGATCCACTTACGTATCTACGTTGAGGCGGCAATCGACTTCCCAGAAGAGGAGATCGACTTCCTAGCCGACGGTAAAGTAAGTGGTGACTTACAGGCTATCATCGACAATTTGGAAGCGGTTCGCCAAGAGGCTAACCAAGGCGCCATCATGCGCGAAGGCATGAAGGTGGTAATTGCCGGTCGTCCTAATGCGGGTAAATCGAGCCTACTCAACGCACTGTCTGGTAAAGAGTCCGCAATCGTGACTGATATTGCCGGTACCACACGTGACGTACTGCGTGAACACATCCACATTGATGGCATGCCACTGCATATCATCGATACTGCAGGCCTGCGTGACGCATCTGACGAAGTCGAGAAAATCGGCATTGAGCGTGCTTGGGAAGAGATTGAACAAGCAGACCGAGTGCTATTTATGGTGGATGGCACAACCACAGACGCGACGGACCCGAAAGATATCTGGCCTGATTTTGTTGATCGTTTACCGGCTAAAATCGGTATGACGGTGATCCGTAATAAAGCCGATCAAACGGGTGAGGAACTGGGGATCTGTCATGTGAATGACCCTACGCTCATTCGTCTATCAGCGAAAACAGGCCAAGGCATTGATTCTCTTCGTAATCATCTCAAAGAGTGTATGGGCTTTGCTGGTGGCCATGAGGGCGGCTTCATGGCACGCCGACGTCACCTTGATGCACTAGAACGCGCATCAGAGCACCTGGATATTGGTCAACAGCAGCTTGAAGGCTATATGGCAGGTGAAATTTTGGCAGAGGAGCTGCGTATTGCTCAACAGCACCTTAACGAGATTACCGGTGAGTTCAGCTCAGATGACCTACTCGGTCGCATCTTCTCTTCTTTCTGTATCGGGAAGTAAAGTGGGCAAATAACGGAAAACAACAGCAAGCAACGGTAGATAACACACTGATTTTATTAGATCGTCATTTGCCGTTTGTTTCCATCCGTTGCCGTTAATTGCCAAATCTAGTCCCCAGTTGGTCCCCAATGACATGATAAATGCCGTATTGGGGACCAATTGGGGACAAACATGAAAATTTTCATTGAAAAACGGACACTTAAAGCAGGTGGAACGCGAACATTGCGTCTCATTTATGACCACGGTTATACAACTAAATCAAACGGATCTCGTCAGCGAAAACGTGAACACGAAGTGCTGGATCTGTTTATCTATGACAAACCCAAAACACCAGCTCAGCGAAAACATAACAAAGAGCACCTTCTCCTAGCCGAAACCATTAAGAGTAAACGACTGGTTGAGTGGCAATCCCAAAAGCATGGTTTTGAGGATAGAACTAAGCGTTCAGCTAGCTTCATTGATTACTTTCAACGGCAAATTGACATCAAAGAACAAACCACCTCAACCTCCAACCACTCGATCTGGCTTTCAGCACGTAAGCACCTGCTGTTCTACTGCGGGAAACATGACCTTAGCTTTGATGAGCTGGATAAAGACTGGTTAGACGGATTTAAGTATTACCTGACCAATGAAGCGAAAACCAAAAGTGATACCGCGTTATCTCGCAACACACAAAGCTCCTACTTCAATAAAGTTCGCGCGGCGATCAACGAAGCGCATCGAGAAAGTATTATTCGTGATAACCCGCTTTCACAAGTGACCAGTATCAAAGCGAAAACGACTAAGCGTGTTTATCTCACATTGGATGAGGTCAACGCTTTAGCTCACACAGAATGTCGCTACCCAGTCCTTAAACGTGCGTTTTTGTTCTCATGTGCAACGGGGATGCGTTGGTGCGATATCCATCGACTTACTTGGTCAGAAGTAGAGACATTCAATAATCACAAACGAATTATCTTCGACCAAGCCAAACTCTCTCAGGGCGATGCTAAGAGCCTTCAGTATTTAGACATACCAAAGTCAGCAGAATCACTTTTGGGTAGCCCCAAAGCCTCTCACGAGCGCGTATTCAAGGGATTAAAATACTCTTCTTATATAAATGTAGAGCTGCTTAGATGGGCTCTGGCTGCTGGAATAAGTAAGCACGTTACGTTCCATGCTGGTCGTCATACTTTTGCTGTAATTCAGCTTAGCCGAGGAATCGATATATACGCAGTATCGAAACTGCTCGGCCACAGCGAACTTAAGACAACCGAGATCTACGCTGACATCATAGAACAACGTAGGATGGAAGCCATGCTCACATTCCCCGATATTTTTGCTTCTTCTGGAAAGGATTCAGCGGCCTAAGGCCGCTGCTATAGAAGGTACTACTTACGAGAAGTGGTGGCGACATAGTTTGCTGCCCTTTTTTCTATCTCATGGCGAGATGAAACGCGCTGCTCCTCAACCCAATCCATGATTGCTTGACGCTCAAATCGGAGGTGTTTGCCAAGCTTAAAGTAAGGGATCTCTGCCGAGCTCGTTAGCTTATACAGCTGGTTTGTAGACAAACCGAGTAAGACAGCACATTCATCAACAGTTAGAATATCCTTTCCAAGCAACTCCACCTTTTGTTGCTGCAAACGCTGCTCCAGAACAGCGCGCTCAACACGATCTATTTTGGCGAGAATGGATTGAAGAAGAACTTGCTCGTTGGTTGTCATCGTATCACCGCCTCACCCATTGGAATGTCTCTGGGAAGAGTGGGAAAACCGGGAAATGCACTATTCATCAATACCCATCTCCTTCAACTCAGAGAGGATCTTTTCCGGCCAGAAGGCGAAAAAACGATGATCAAACTCAGTACCATTCTTCTTTTCGATAATCCGAAGTGTTCCCCTACGATCTTCATTGGTTTCAAACCACCCTTTATGAATTAAAGGGCTCAATTGACTCTTGTATTGACGCCGCAGTCGTAGCTGCTTAACAAACTCTTGTTTGTGGATAAGCCACTGGACGTCATCACCATCCTGCCGCCAGTAACCAAACTTTGACGGTCTGCTTGTACAGAATTCAGGAAGCTTATTTTCCCAATGGCTAATCGCTTGTTTCAAAGCACTCAGAACCTCATACGTTTCTTGATTGTGCTGGTGTCCTCTGTGAGCTAACCAACGACTAAAAACGCTATATACAGAATACAGCGACTCTTCTTCAGGCCATGGCACTAACTGGTTTCGTGACGCAACAGACAACGCAACACCAACCAGGACAAAGCGCTTCAAGACCCGATGAACCTGGCCGGAATAATTGCTTTTAGACCAATGCTGCCTCAGCGTTTCGATTTCACGCTGTAAGACAACATCCAGATCGGGCTTATCTGAAATAAGCGTCATCCAAGCCGTGAACAAAGTGCCAAAGTACTTTTGAGTCTGCTTTTCCAAGTGCTCAGCAAACTGAGATGGTGAGGAAAATCGGTGTAGATCCGCAAAACAACCGAAACGCTCTTCCGCTGGAATTTCGATAACTCGAATGAGCTGACCTGCTTTCACTTGATAACCAGAGGACTCCATCAGCTCTGTCAGGCCAACCTCTCCATTGCTCAATGTCAACGTTCGCCAATTGGCAATATTCGCCAGGCCGCCTGTTTCTGTGGCTCGCAGCTTCCCACATCCGTTTACGATTTGATAAGCCGCAGAACTGGCTTCTTCCGCCGAGCACAACCCTAGCTCATCTAACACAAGCAACATGTCGTGATGTTCTGATGCAACCGCCTCAATACCGTTAGCGGTTGTTTTCCAAGACTTGATATAAGACTTATCAGCATAAACAGACGCCGCAACAAACGATGTGACAGATTTCCCCGACGAAGACGGCCCCATGATATGAAATGCCGCACTTTCCATTCCAACAGGCTTGAGAAGCGGCGCGGCCAACGCAACACCAACAGAAAATATGAGCAGAGGATTGCCGACCAACAAAGAACCGACTTCACTTTGCCATTCCGCTAAGCTGCCTTCTGCCAAACAGAGTGAATCAGCCATACCACCAGAAAAGTAGTAAGACTCATCTGACCGTCCGAAACTTTTCTCCGGAGTAACGAACACCTTGTTATGCCAACCTGTTCTTGTGACACAAAAGGCCGTTTCTGCCGCTTTGAGCTCTTCCCGCAAATAGCGCTGGACCATACTCCATGCAGTTTGCTCAGGTTCTAGCCAAAAACCGGTATCAAACAATTCATCTCTTAGCTGATAGTTGGTCCCTCCCATAATCTTTCTGGCAGGCACTATCATTCGGATCATCTGCCTGTCCATATTGATTATTTCAATGCAAGCACTGAACCCTGACTTCCGATCAGGCGAACGCGTTCTAGCAAGAACTTTGACCGAAGAGCTTAACGAACGCCAGCCTCGCTCACGGCAGAAATACTGTAGTTGATCATGATGATGACGAAACTTCATATGACCTCCCTATCACAGGCTCAGCAGCCACTTCTGCACGTCTTCAACACGAAATCTCACACTTCGAGCACCAGGCGATAAATTCACTGGAGAAGGAAAAGAACCATTTTTCACATAACGGCGAATGGTTGCCTGAGACAACTGAGTTAACTGACAAACTTCTTGATAGCTTAATAGCTGATTTGATTGTTTTTGTTCGGTCATAACTACTCCTGATAGCTAATGGATAATCAAGAAATAGTTTGCAAGGTGAGCAACGCAAAGGCGCGCGGTGCTCAGGCCCATTTTGGGCAGTTTGGCGTGAAAATATGCCTGTCGAATTCGTAGTTTAGGGTTACAGAAGCAGATAATGAGGCGGTAACGTGAGTAGGCATTGCTTCACTGTTATTCACCAAGCCACAAAGCGCTATGCGTTAAGCTATTCATCATGGTTAACGCATAGTGCATAGTTACTAGAGACTCTCTTTCACATGTGAAAGTAGCAAAACATGATGCTTTGAACGGACAAAACAACTAAGTGTACCGCTTTTGTTCGGTACACCTAAAACGGTACAGCCAAACCAACCACCTGACTCAAATTATTGTTATAAAACACTTTCTTTAAATTATCCCGTTATCAAACTGTACCGATTTGACGAAAACGGTACACCTCCCTCATCCAAAGCAATCACTACACCCCTTTCTTCTCGCTTTTTTGACCCAAGCACTCGCCACTACACACCAAACCCGCTAAGATACAAAAATTACAATTTGTAGGTTTTGTGAGTCATATGAAAGCAACCAAGATAGACCCTCAACTTCTTGAAAAAGCAACGAGTCTCTTTGCTGAATTAGGTTTACCGATTGAGCAGGCCATCAACGTATTTCTAGCAAAGTCCGTTCAGGCCAAAGGCTTTCCGTTTTCTGTTGCCCTCGAAAATGAAGCAGAAGCGCAGGAGGCCTCACACAGCCAAGCACAAAACAAAATCAGCAATGCCGAGATAACCGAAGCTATCCAAGACCTGGTTGAGCACGCTCTACCACAGAGTGAAATAGAAAACCTCACCCAGCTAACCTATTGTCGCAACACCTTCGGGTTGTCATTCCCGGTGCTTAAACTGGCTAAATCACCACGGCCAGAAGACATTCGCAGTGCAGCCAAAGATGCCAAAGAGCGCAACCGCTACTCCACCACGAAAGTGGCCCAGCGAGATGAAAAAACTTACGTGATTTGCACCCAATGGACAGACAGGCACCGCAATGCGTTTTGTCGTTGGCAAGCCATCTTTAGCTAGCACGCAAAAAAACAACCAAAAAAAACACTGATTTTTAACGATTTAACTATATTTAGGCAGTATCAATGAACTTACAAGACAAAGAACAAAGCGCCAAACTCTCCAGTGCTATTTGGCGTATGGCAGACGACCTATGGGGTGATTTCAAACACACCGACTTTGCACGAATCATCCTGCCCTTTTTGCTACTGCGTCGTATTGAATGCGTGTTGGACCCCACCCGTGAGGAAGTGCGCAAGTTCTATCTGGCCGAGAAACAATCGGGCATTGACCTTGGTTTAGTGTTGCCAGAAGTCGCGGGATTCGCCTTTTACAACACCAGTGAATACAGCCTCGAAACCTTAGGCGCTTCAGATACAGGCGACAACCTAGAACACTACATCAGCCAGTTCAGCAAAAACGTTCGTACCATCTTTGATGAGTTCAAATTTGGTCAAACCATAGAAGACCTGGAAAAAGCCAAGCTGCTCTACCGCATGGTGAGCTACTTTGCCAATCTCGACCTACATCCTGATGTGGTGTCTGATCGCGTATTGTCAGATGCCTATGAAGAGCTGATTTTCAAGTTCGCCAGCTCGGTTAATGAAAAGGCGGGGGAATTTATGACCCCACGCGATGCCGTGCGTCTTGCCACCAAACTGGTACTGGCGGCAGATGAAGATATCTTTAGTGAAAAGGGCGTGATCCGCACCATCTATGACCCAACCTGTGGCACGGGCGGCTTCCTTTCCGATGCTATTAGCCAAATTGAAGAGATGGGCAGCAGCGCCAAAGTGGTGCCTTTTGGTCAAGAGCTCGACCCCGCGACTCATGCCATGGCGCTGACGAATATGATGATCCGTGGCTTTGATGCCAACAACATCAAGCAAGGTAATACCCTATCAGACGATCAATTACGTGCCGACAAGTTCCACTACGGCCTAGCCAACCCGCCATTTGGCATTAAGTGGGAAAAAGCTAAAAAAGAAGTGGAACGTGAGCACAAACAGCTCAAATACGCAGGGCGTTTTGGGCCTGGTCTGCCGGGTATCTCTGATGGCTCCATGCTGTTCTTGCTGCACTTGGTATCAAAAATGGAAACACCGGAAAATGGTGGTGGCCGTGTGGGCATTGTACTTTCTGGCTCACCATTATTTACTGGCGACGCAGGCTCAGGCCCATCAGAAATCCGCCGCTGGCTGCTCGAACAAGACTTGGTAGAAGCGATTGTTGCACTGCCAACCGATATGTTCTTCAACACCGAAATAGGTACCTACATCTGGATTTTGTCTAACCATAAAGAGCCAAGACGCAAGAACCAAGTACAACTGATTAACTTGGCGGGTATCTGGACGCCCATGCGTAAAAAGCAAGGAGATAAGCGCAAGTACCTCAGCGATGAACAGATTGACGATATTGTGCGTGCTTACGATGGCTTTGAAGCTAGTGACTACTGTAAGCTCTTTCACACTACTGACTTTGCCTACCGAAAAGTGACCATTCAACGTCCGCTGCGCGCCAAACTCAACATCACTGAGGATGGTATCGCTCGGCTGAAAAGCTTAGCAGCGTTCCAAAAGCTCAAACCAGAACAACAAACTGCTTGGATGCAACACCTCACTGATAACCTTGGCCTCCGGCCATATGAATGGGCGCGTTTGGCAGCGAAACACAATCACAATAAAGGTGACTTTGGTAAGTGCCCGAAGGCACTGGCTACGGCCTTAACTACGCACTTTATGTTGATAGATCCGCAATTCGAGCCAGCACTGGATGAAAAAGGCCAAAAAATTGCTGATCCAAAACTCAAAGACACCGAAAGCATTCCCTTTGATCGTGATGTTGAAGATTACTTTACACAAGAGGTGCTGCCACATGTACAGGATGCCTTTATCGATCACTCAGTACGTGATGAAAAAGATGGCGAAGTGGGCATTGTCGGTTATGAAATTAACTTTAACCGCTATTTCTATCAGTACGTGTCGCCACGTGAGTTGAGTGTAATTGACAGTGAGCTAAAGGCATGTGAAGTACGCATTCAGGCACTACTCAATGAGGTGGCTGAATGATCACACCTTATCCAAACTATGTTGGTAGCGATATTAAGTGGGTTGAGGCTGTACCTGCGGATTGGAAATCAGTTCCTTTCTACACTGTTGCCTCTGAATCAAAACTGTCAAATAAGGGCATGATAGAAGATAACCTTTTATCGTTGAGCTTTGGCCGTATTAAGCGAAAAAGTATTGATACAAAAGGTGGGCTTCTACCTGCATCATTCGAGACTTATCAGATAGTTAATGAAAATGACATTATTTTTAGACTAACGGATTTACAGAATGATAAGCGCAGTCTTCGCTCTGCCCAATGTATGGAACGAGGCATTATCACGTCGGCATACGTTGCGGTCACCCCAAACGCGATTAGGCCAAGATATCTTCATTATTTGATGCGAGCATATGATGAAAGCAAGGTTTTTTACAACCTTGGGGCAGGCATGCGTCAATCTCTTAAATATGACGAATTAAAGCGCTTGCCTATTTTATTGCCACCTGAATTAACGCAACAAGCGATTGAAAAGTTCCTCGACCGCGAAACCCAGCGCATCGACAGTCTGATCGAGGAAAAGCAGACCTTTATTAAGCTGCTCAAAGAAAAACGCCAAGCGCTGATCAGCCATGTGGTCACTAAGGGGCTTAACCCCAATGTGGAGATGCAGGATTCTGGTATCGAGTGGATTGGGCAAGTGCCGAAGCATTGGAGTGTCGTGCAACTAAAACGCCTTATTGATTCAATCGAACAAGGCTGGAGCCCTGAGTGTTTAGCTACCCCAGCCAAAAACGAAAGATGGGGAGTGCTAAAGTCTGGTGCAGTTAATGGGGGTGTTTACAGTCAAGATGAAAATAAAGAGCTTCCTGAAACACTATCTCCAAGACCAGAAATCGAAGTAAAGGTTGGCGATCTCATAATGTCTCGAGCCAGTGGTTCAAGAGAGTTAATAGGCTCTGCGGCTTATGTCTACGCGACAAGAGAACGACTAATGCTCTCAGATAAGTTATTCCGGCTACATTGCAAAGAAGACGTGGACGCTGAGTTCGTAGCAATTGCTTTAGGCTCATTTCCATTGCGACGCCAAATTGAGCTTGCTATTGGCGGTGCTGAAGGCTTAGCAAACAACCTATCGCAAGCAAATATTAAAAAACTACTTATTCCTAAACCACCAAAAACTGAGCAGGAAGCGATTACTTCTCACATAAAGTCAGTAAGTTCAAAAATTGAAGATTTAATTATTGAAACAAATAACTCTATTGCTCTTTTAAAAGAACGTAAGACTTCCCTTATCAGCGCAGCAGTAACAGGGAAAATCGACGTCAGGGAGACGGTGTAATGGCAGCACATCATGAAGTGCATTTTGAACAATATATTACCGAGCAGTTGGTGAGCAATGGCTGGAAAGAAGGCCATTCCAGCCACTATGACCAGCAGCGCGCTATTTACCCGCAAGATGTTATGGATTGGGTAAAGGCCACCCAACCTGATGCCTGGCACAAACTGAATAAACTGCATGGTGCGAATGCCGAGCAGGTGCTACTGGAGCGCTTAGAAAAAGCACTTGCCAGTAAAACAGGTGGCACCATTAATGTGTTGCGTAAAGGCTTTACCATTGCAGGCTGCGGCACCATTGCCATGGGCCAGCGCAAACCCGAAGATGCGCGTAATGAAGAGCGTATTGCCCGTTATGAGCACAACATTTTGCGCGTGGTGCGCCAACTGAAATATTGCCCGACCCGCGAGTGGGAAATTGACTTGGTGTTCTTTATCAACGGCCTACCCGTTGCCACCGCCGAGCTAAAAACCGATTTCACTCAGTCGATAGAATCAGCGATAGCGCAGTACAAGCAAGACCGTTTGCCCATTGACCCAAAAACCAAGCGCAAAGAGCCGCTGTTAACCTTTAAACGCGGTGCTGTGGTGCACTTTGCTATGTCAGATACTGAAATTGCCATGGCGACCAAACTGGCGGGAGAAAATACCTATTTTCTGCCCTTCAATAAAGGCCATGATGGCTCTAGCTCTGATTTGCCCGTGCATATCAACTTGCCCGGTGAAGATGGAGAGTATCCGGTCAGCTATTTCTGGCAAGAAATCGCCCAAAAAGATAACTGGCTGCGTATCTTCTACAGCTTCGTGTATGTCGAAACCAAAGAAGTCGCCGATAGCAATGGCAAGGCTGCGCGTAAAGAGACGCAGATTTTCCCCCGTTACCATCAGCTTGATGCGGTAAACAAGATGATTGACGATGCCCGCCAGAACGGTGCAGGCATGCAGTATCTTTGCGAGCACAGCGCTGGCTCAGGCAAAACCTCCACCATCGCATGGACAGCCCATGATTTGATTCGTTTACGCAGCACCGATGGTAAAGCGGTCTTTAAATCCGTGATCATTGTGACCGACCGCACCGTGCTGGATTCGCAGTTGCAAGATGCGGTGCAGCAGCTAGATCATCAATATGGGGTGATCAAGGCGATTGACCGCGAAAAGAGTAGCGAGTCGAAATCAAAACAGCTGACAGAAGCACTGCTAACAGGCACGCCGATCATTGTGGTGACGATTCAAACCTTCCCATATGCATTAGAGGCAATTCTGACCAATCAATCTTTGGCGCAAAGTAACTTTGCGGTGATCATTGATGAGGCTCATACCTCGCAAACTGGCTCTACCGCCAAAGGTTTACGCGCAGCGCTTACGCTAAACCTGAGCCCTCAAGAGTTGGAGCAAATGAGTATTGAGGACATTCTTACTAAGGTGCAAGAAGCGCGTGCCATGCCCAAGAACGTCTCGCACTTTGCTTTTACAGCAACACCCAAGCACAGCACTAAGATGCTGTTTGGTCGCCCGAAAGACCCTAGCCAGCCAGTGTCAGATGAAAACAAACCAGAATCGTTCCACCTCTACACCCAACGTCAGGCCATTGATGAGGGCTTTATTCTCGATGTGCTGGAGAATTACACCCACTACGATACGGCTTACAAAATTGGTGAGAACAATCTGGATGAGAAGCGCGTAGACAGCAAACAAGCCCGTCGCGCTTTGGCTCGTTGGATGTCACTGCACCCAACCACTGTCAGCCAAAAAGTCGAATTCATTATTGAGCACTTCAAAGCCAATATCGCTCACCTTCTGGAAGGTGAAGCCAAAGCCATGGTGGTCACATCTGGCAGGCCGCAGGCGGTGAAATACAAGCTTGCCTTTGATAAGTACATCAAAAAGCATGGTATCGAGGGTATTCAAGCCTTGGTTGCCTTCTCAGGCAAAGTACCCGGTAAAGACTTGGGTGATGAAGACAACCAAGACCCACTGGGGATTGATTTCGACAAAGAGTACACAGAGTACAACTTAAATCCCGACACACATGGGGCTGATCTGCGCCACGAGTTCGAGAAAACCGAATATCGCGTCATGCTAGTCGCCAACAAGTTCCAAACAGGCTTTAACCAACCCAAACTGGTTGCCATGTATTTGGATAAGAAGATCTCAGATGTAGAAGCGGTACAAACCCTGTCCCGCTTAAACCGCACCTACCCAGGCAAAGACACCACTTACGTGATTGATTTTGCTAATGAGCCGCAGACCATTCTCAATGCGTTCAAAAAGTACGACAAAGGCGCACAACTCAACGAAGTGCAAGATGTAAACGTCATCTATGACATCAAAGAGATTCTGGATGAGCAAAGCATCTACAACCATCAAGATTTAGAGTTGTTTAAGCAAGCACGCGGTAAATCGATTCTCGGCCAAGCACCCGACAAAAAGTCACACGCGCACAAAAAGCTGCTTGCTGCCACACAATGCCCTACCGATGTGTTCAACGTTAAGCTGAAAGAGCTGGTTGATGCCGCAAACCATTGGGATCAGCAATACAACAAAGCGCACCTTGCTGGCGATGAGAAAGCAGCGAACTATGCAGAGTCGCAACGCAGTGAGTTCACCAAGCAGCGTGAAGCTCTGATGCGTTTTAAGTCAGATTTGGCTCGATTTGTGAAGCACTACAGCTATATGGCGCAATTGATTGAGTTTGGTGATCCTGAACTGGAAAACTTTGCCGCGTTTGCCCATTTGCTTTCGCGTAGATTGAAAGGGGTAACACCAGAAAACATCGACCTCAGTGCACTGGTGCTAGAAAAGTTCAAAATTAAGTATGACAAAGAGCCGACTCCAGAAGCGATTAATCAGGTACTTGAGCCTATCCGGCCCAACTACAACGACCCAACCGACCGTGAACAGGCATTTCTTGCCGATATCATTCGCCGCCTAAACGAACTCTTTGGTGATGTCGGCGATGAGCCAGGCCGCCGAAACTTTGCCAACGGTACGATAACCCGTGTAACGGAAAACCCGATTGTGGTTGAGCAGGTAGAAAAGCACGACAAGTCGATAGCCCTCAAAGGCGACTTGCCTCAAGCGGTGAAGCAAGCCGTTGTACAAGCTCTGCTCAAAGAAGGTGATATCGCCCGAACGCTACTCAAAGACCCACAGGTAATGGCAAGTTATGTTGAGCTAATTTTTGACATGATGAAGCAAGGTACAGAACAGGTGGAGGCGAAATGATGAATACTGCGTTTCGAGTATTACTTACTTTCAATGCAACATCACTACTAGTGATTATCTTTGCAGTACAAAAAGGGTACTCACTCGGATATTTCTTTGGTGATTTAGCTTGCTTCGATTGGATAGCAGCACTTCCGAACGCAGTATCATATTTACTCTATTTTCTTATCCCAGTTTTATCGACTGGATTGAGTATTTGGCTGAGTAAATACTTGGGGAGAGACGAGTTTAAAGCGGGTGAAATAGCAAGTATTGAGCATGCCAATAACAGCTTCCTGCCAAGTTATTTAGGTTACTTTTTTGTTGCATTGAGCATTGGTAACTGGGAAACCTTGTGGTTTGTTTATGGAGTTTTGTTTGTTTTTACTCTCTTATCGCAAGCACTCTATTTTAATCCATTGTTTTTACTATTTGGTTATGAGTTTTATAACATTACAACCAAAAACGGAACAGCCATTTTTCTGATTAGCCGAGAGCGCTACAAGAAGCCAGATGACATCCAAATACCATTGGCTTATCGAATCAATAATTACACATTTATCGAGCGAGGATAATGATGGACCATGTACTGGCACATATAAAAACTAGAGCAAAAAAACGCATTTTCAAATTGGTTTCTGATCAATCTCTTTTTGACGGAGTCGCAGTCGACTTAAATGCGTGTGTTCCTTACAACCCAGATCATAACCTTGATGAAGATTCATGGTTTAAAATTGAAGGCTTTAGTCAAAAAGAGTTTTGTATTGAGCTACTAAAAAAAGACTATGATTCAAAAGACTACGATGATTTAACCAAAGATAACTTCTCAAAGATTGCCTACTTATTTGCAGTTCAAGGTAATGATTTTTATTTTCAAAAAATCACTCCAAGCCTATTTGTAAAACGCAAAACGCTCGTTTTTGGTGAAGTAGCAGAGATAGAGAAAAGCCAAACACGTTTAGTGATAAACGCTTTACCAGATGCTCTGTACTTTAAAGCGGCAGATACCTTGATATTCAAAAATCTGGCAACAATATCGAGCATTTTTAAAGGCATTGATGAGTTATACAAAGAAGCAACAAAAGAAGAGGTTGAGCAGTTTTTAGATGCACAGTTTATAGAGCTCGGTAACGACTACAACGTAGATAGCGTCTCAAAACCCAATAGAAAACGTATTGGCCTTGCTATGGCAACACTTGATGCTATGTCTGCTGATGATAAAGCCAACATGCTTGATTATATCGACGGTTACTGCGGTGAACAGAAACTTAAATTCGATAAAGAAAATCAGAAGTTTGAAATATCTAATGACGATGAGTTGAAGTTACTGCTTTATGGCATTGAACAACGCTTTTATACGACCCCATTTGGCAAAGAAAAAAGGCTCGCTAACTCTGTAACCGCTATGGATAAAAAATAGCCCCTTATAAGTAACGTAAGAAGGTTGACTCAATGACCAAAAACACCCCACAAGCTCCGCATGGTGAATTTGTCCTGTTTACCAGTGCCGATGGTAGAACTCGCGTAGAGTGCCGCTTTGAGTCAGATACCTTGTGGCTTTCACAAGCAATGATTGGAGAGCTCTATGGTAAGGCAAAGGCGACTATTAGCGAGCATATTAAAAATATCTTTGCTGAAGGTGAATTGGACGAAAATTCAGTTGTTCGGTTATACCGAACAACTGCGGCTGATGGTAAGTCATACAACGTTCAATACTTTAGCTTACCACTAGTATTAGCTGTTGGTTACCGCGTCCGTTCAAGCCGTGGTACTCAATTCCGCCAATGGGCAACACAAACCTTGGAAGAGTATCTGATCAAAGGCTTCGCAATGGATGACGAGCGTCTGAAAAACCCGCCCGTTGGCCATTCTGCGGTTCCTGACTACTTTGACGAGATGCTCGAACGCATTCGCGACATTCGAGCCAGTGAGCGTCGTGTTTATCTGCGAGTCAAAGAAATCTTTACCATGGCAGCCGATTACGAGCCATCCAACCAAGAAACTAATCGCTTCTTTCAAACCATTCAGAACAAGCTGCATTATGCCTGTACGCACATGACGGCTGCTGAGCTGATTGCTAGCCGTGTGGATGCCAGTAAGCCAGATATGGGATTAACCAGTTTCAAAGGTGACGAAGTACGCAAAACAGATGTTACCATTGCCAAAAACTACCTGCGCGAAGATGAGATTAAAGAACTCAATCGCATCGTCAATATGTGGCTCGATTTTGCTGAAGATCAGGCGCTTCGCCGCAAGCAGGTATTCCTACAGGACTGGGCCGATAAGCTAGACCAGTTTCTAAGTTTTAATGATCGGGACGTATTAAGCGGAGCGGGAAAAATCTCCAAAAAGGATGCTGATAATAAGGCGAAATTGGAGTTTGATCGCTTTGCTGAGCAACGCCGCCGTTTAAAAGAATCCGAAGGTGCACTTGCTAATATTGCAGCCCTCAAGGCAATACTCAAAAAAGACAAATAACGCGACTAACTAAGTTGAACCAGCCATGGTACCGACATCAATGTCGGTACCATCGTTCTCAGGTCTGTCATTTATCCTGCCAAAACACCATCTAAAAACCACTTTGAGGTTTCAACTGGCTGTCTCATAAAATTAGCGTATCGAAAAGCAACCTTAAAACGACCTTATGACCTTTATCAGCTCAACTTACTGGCGCTGCGTTCAATAAATCCTATGGGTTTTAACATCTAAAAGTTCATCAGCCTGCAAGTTCTACAAAACAGGCCACATCCCACAATAATCTAGAAATTTACCGTCACAATCCCATCAGAAGAAATAATGGACGTTCAGGTCCCACAATGATTGGACTATTATTCCCTACATCCCCGCCAAAACAATAAAGCGACGAAAATAATCCTTAGCTACGTCCCACAAAGATAGGTATCTGGAAAGCACAAGGATAGGTCCCAGGAGAGGAATCGCTGCCATGCTTGCCAGTGAGCGGTGGGACACGAGGAAAATTACGCACCCCAAAAGGGCAATTTCAGATGCGTAAGTAACAGTACGTTTGCGCTACCTTGAGCAAAACAAACAAGGAGCCACTATGACTGTATTAAATGAACATTCCGCCGCCTATCAATGGCATCAACGAGCCCAGCAGCGACACCCCGAAAGTGAACAAGAGTGCTTTGAACTAGCGCTTTGCCAATCACTAAAAGCCCTTGCTGATATCGAGAACTTTGCAATGCAGGAGCCCTATCTACTTGAGTTTTTAGCCAGTTGCTACGCTAACCAGTTTTGGCGAATCCATCGAGCCTATAAGGACACTTCACCAGGCCGCTACGGCTGCCGTGTTCGTGTTCGCAACCATCGCTTTGAAGCAGCTTGGTACTACAACTGGTATCTCAGTGCTAATCAAATGTCACTGCGAAACAACAAAGAACAGCGTGTTCGCTCAAAGCATTTAGCCAAAGGCAAAGGCTTTCGTTACCCACCTGGCCGCTTTTCAAAAGCCAACGCGGAATGGGAATCCGATCTTATTGAGTACACAGAAGATGCCTTCGCACTGATCCGCGAAGTGCGGCATGAAATCCTCACCATCAAACAAAAAGCGCAAATCTGTACAAAACGACTTCACAAGCTTCGTGAACACTTTCAAAAAATGGAGAAGCAGAATGGCTAAGAAAACCACGCCAAATGTTGGCATCACAAACTATTGCGGAGAGTTAGACCTGTCAGATTTTGATATTGCACTGCCAGAACAATCACCGCTGCCAGCATTAATCAAAGACTTACCTATTTATGTCACCGATGAGTCTAAGAAGCTAATGGTTGCGGCCAAAGACCTTAAAGGTCGATTAGAGGAGTTGAGCAAAGCTTTAGCAACTGAGTACGATGTAGAGCACCCTATGCGATATACATTCAAAGTGAAAAATTCAAAAGGTTTACCGAAGATCACTTGGTATCGCCTCATTCTTTATCGCTATCCAAAAAAAGAACTCGAAGAAAAAGAAGTATCCGATGCCGTTTTGCGACGTTTTTCAAACGCAATGAGCTGGGAGATCCCGCTGTATTTGCATTTGCTCGATGAGTTAGAAAAGCTCGATCAGCGAGTCATCCGCATGAGCACACTAACTAAAGCAGTTAAAGATCTCACCAAAGCCATAGAAAAATATAATACTTAATGTATTTGCTTGCTCCATTCCTCTCGGCATGGAGCTTTTCCGCTTGAGCTTGCATTTTCAAAATCGGTGGTAAAATTTAGGTAGTAGACACTTAGGAAAGCTAAGCTAAAGATAAACAAATGATCGAGGAGGTCTTATGGAACTTTGGATATGGTTGTGCGGCTTACTATTGACGGTAGCGGCTGTAGGTGGCGTCTTCTGGTACGCAGGGCGGGAGAAGTAGAACTAAGCGTTATCTGACTTATCCAACTCTTGCTTGAGCTGAGTGATGAGTGCTTGTTTTTCCTTTTCATTAAGCTGTTCTATTAGGCAAGCCAGCTCAGCTGAACTATCAGAGTCAGAGAAGAAAAACGCAACAGGCACACCAAGCTCCTGAGCAAGCTTTTGTAGCGTACCGATATCGGGCATATGACGCCCTTTTTCATAATGATTCATACGGCCACTCGCTGAACTTGGGTCCATACCCAAACGGATACCAAGCTCCCTCTGGCTGATACCAACGCGATTTCTTGCCTGTTTAAGGCGCTGTGGAAATGGATTTGTTTTAGACAAGTGAGAATCATCATCAACCTACGATGCTTAGATTTTCTAAGTTTTAATTATACCTGTATACTTAGGAAAACTAAGTACAAAATGGAGACTAAGATGAAAACACTAAAAAAGTTCGCACTATTTTTTTGCGTTTTTTGTCTTGGTGCGTTAGTGACTGTATATCAAAGCTGGGGAGTGATGTTGATGGCCTTCCCAAGCGTTATTTGGCTACATAAGCCTTTGGTTGTTATCCACACAAATAAGTACATCGCGTTGTTATTTTGGTTTGTACTCTTTTATATAAACTGGCTATTCGCCACTGCCGCCGCCCTCACCTATTTCTTTATTCATGTCTGGCATTTGCACCAACAGAACATTCCGCTCAATGACTCGTATTGCACCAAGCGAACGCCTCGCCGCATCAACCCAAGTACAGGTTTGTTGATGAAGAACAGGCACTTTGATATCGCAGGTAATGCTTATGGCTGGAAGAATGATTGATATGGCTAGGTGATGATCACTTTCGCTCCTACTGGGAAGGATCGTAATAACAAAATGATCCACGATCCATAGCAAAGCCCCCCGAACAATAACTGATGAGTTTAATGATCAAAAGATATCTCCTGCTTATCCACAATGAGTCAACTTGGTGATCAACCGATAAATAACTGCAAAATCAAATTGTTTTGAAAAGGAAATTTCTCATGAAATCGAAGGCTAGGTTCACTCAGTTATCGTTACTCATTTTGCTCACTGGATGTGCCTCTACATCAACTCCTATCCAATATGACAACAGCCACAGACGTGCTCATAACATTGCTCATGCAGGTGGGCTCTACCAAACAGAAGACAAAGTCATTCCAATGAGAGACTTTGAGGCATTTAAGCTCGCGAAAGCTGCCGCAGGAAATACATTGTTGCTCACGTCTTCAGTAGGTGCGGGACTTGAGTTAAGTGAAGGACTAGGCCTTGGTTTGCTAACGTCATTGCTGGAACAGCCTGATACCGCTTCGCGAAACAGCATTATTGCTTGGATGCCTATACAAGAAGCGACATTCGCTCGAGATGCACAGCAAAAGTTGCTCTACCACTTCAACGCAGCCATCGAAACCGTGCTTCAAGAACAATCTATTAACTATGAGCGCACGAATGGCAATTCAGAACAAAAGATAGAGTTCTACTTTCATAGTGCAGACTACCAATGTCCAAAATACCAAGCTGGTATGACAAACCAGGACCTATGCTATATCACCGCAGAAGTTTTCGAACCGAGAAGAACGATGTCACCGCCTTTCGTCAACGATGGACAGGAAAGTTTTGCATTTGAATCCAACCATCACGTCTACTACCAGAGATTTAGAATTTCGCCAGGCAAGAATAGTAACATCCCTTCTGATGCACTTTATGCTGCTATTAGTAGTAAGTTGCCCGATTGGATCTTCATTTATATAGCAAAAGGGAAGATTCACTTTGGTAAGGAAACGATAATCGCACCTTACCTGCTAGAGAGTGGAAAACCTCTCTTGTTTGTCGTTGCTGAAGAGAAAGATAGTGAAAGCTGATCCGGTTTCCCACCATTCCCACTTTTCCCATCCTGATCTATGATGGAAGTCATCTTGGGAAGTAAGAATTTGACCATAAATTGCAATTTGGTCCCCAATCGGTCCCCAAGACGTCGCGCGAGGCCAGCTATTATGGGAAACTTCACTTTCTGTATCGGTAAATAAAAACTAGGGTGAGCATGGCTCGCCCTTTTTATGAGGAAATATCCATGATCCACATTATTACGGGCAGCACGCTCGGCGGGGCTGAATACGTTGGTGATCACTTAAATGATCTCCTCGAAGAACAAGGTCAGACGATCACGCTCCACAATCAACCTGAGTATGCATCGATCCCGCAGCAAGATACTTGGTTGATCGTGACATCAACCCATGGTGCAGGTGAATTCCCAGACAATATCAAGCCATTCATTGCCGATCTGACCGAGCAAACACCTCAACTCGATAAGGTTCGTTTTGCTGTGATTGCGATTGGTGATTCAAGCTACGATACCTTCTGCGCTGCAGGCCAAGCCGCCCATGAGTTATTAACAAATCTTGGCGCACACGCGATTTCTGACTGTTTTACCATCGATGTATTGGAGACTCCGGTACCCGAAGACGCTGCAGAAGAGTGGTTTAACGATCATAGTGAGCAGTTTTAGAGCTCAATCATCGATAAAAAAGCGGCTTTCGCCGCTTTTTTTGTACCCAAAACCACCAGCTGTGAATAACTTTTACCAATGAAATGGCACTTTTTTCTCATTTATTGCCATTTTTCTTGTGGATAAGATCATAGAAATACAGTGATTAACCTATAGTTATCCAAATAACAACTTAAGATCACTTTTTGGGGTGTGTATAAGTAGCCTTTTTGATCCCAGCTAATCCTCATCCTGATCAAAATTAGATCACACCATTTGATCCAAAAAAGATCCATGATCTTGTTGATCATTTTTGAGTTATCCACAGAACCTCTCGATCCTAATAATAGATCCAATAAAAGATCTCTTTAAAGATCTTATCTATATTAATTAAAAATAGCGTTCCTGAAAAATTCCAAAAACGTTTTCTCGCGCTATGAAAACAGGTAGAATATCGCTCCTTTTTATCTGTCTAGAAATCGTTTGAATACCTGAGGTCGGTTCATGCTTTATCACGAAAAATTTGACGTCATCGTAGTCGGTGGCGGCCATGCAGGAACGGAAGCCGCACTCGCATCTGCGCGTACTGGTCAAAGTACGTTACTCCTTACTCACAATATCGATACCCTGGGACAAATGTCTTGTAACCCAGCGATTGGTGGTATTGGTAAGGGACACTTAGTAAAAGAAGTCGATGCAATGGGTGGATTAATGGCTCAAGCCATTGATCATGCAGGTATTCAATTCCGTACTCTTAATGCTTCTAAGGGACCAGCGGTTCGTGCTACACGCGCTCAAGCTGACCGTGCCCTGTACAAAGCGTACGTTCGCAGCACCTTAGAAAACACACCAAACCTGACTCTGTTCCAACAGTCAGTGGATGATTTGATCGTAGAACAGGATCAAGTCGTCGGTGTTGTGACGCAAATGGGACTAAAATTCCATGCCAAGGCTGTGGTATTAACGGTTGGTACATTCCTAGGCGGTAAGATCCACATCGGTATGGAAAGTTCATCCGGTGGTCGCGCGGGTGATCCACCATCGATCGCCTTGGCTCAGCGTCTGCGTGATCTTCCTTTCCGTGTTGATCGCCTAAAAACGGGTACGCCACCGCGTATTGATGCTCGTAGCGTCGATTTCTCTGAACTTGAGGTTCAGCATGGTGACAACCCGACACCTGTTTTCTCATTCATGGGTAACCGTGCGCAGCAGCCACGCCAAATCCCGTGTTATATCACGCACACTAACGAATCTACTCATGAAGTGATTCGCAACAACCTAGACCGTAGCCCAATGTATGCGGGTGTGATTGAAGGTATCGGCCCACGTTACTGTCCTTCAATCGAAGATAAGGTGATGCGTTTCGCAGATAAGAACAGCCACCAGATTTTCATCGAACCAGAAGGCCTAACCACGCACGAGCTATACCCTAATGGTATCTCGACCAGTTTGCCGTTCGATGTTCAGGTGCAGATTGTTCGCTCAATGAAAGGTTTCGAGAATGCACACATCGTGCGTCCAGGCTACGCAATTGAGTACGATTTCTTTGACCCACGTGATTTAAAACAGACTTACGAGACCAAGTTTATCAAGGGTCTGTTCTTTGCGGGTCAAATCAACGGTACCACGGGTTACGAAGAAGCGGCGGCGCAAGGTTTGATGGCCGGTTTGAACGCAAGTCTGTTTACTCAAGGCAAAGAGGGTTGGAGCCCACGTCGTGATCAGGCTTACATGGGCGTATTGATTGACGACCTATCAACCATGGGTACTAAAGAACCGTACCGTATGTTTACTTCGCGTGCTGAATACCGTCTGTTACTGCGTGAAGACAACGCCGATATCCGTTTGACGGAGAAATCTCGTGAACTAGGTTTGATTGACGATGCGCGCTGGGCGCGTTTCAACGAGAAAATCGAGAACATGGAAAAAGAGCGTCAGCGCCTGAAAGAGACTTGGATTAACCCGAAATCTGAAGACATCGATGCACTTAACCAGATCCTAAAAACACCAATGTCGCGTGAAGCGAGCGGTGAAGATCTTCTGCGTCGTCCAGAAATGACGTATTCACAACTGACGGCTCTGGATCGTTTTGCTCCAGCTCTAGATGATCAACAAGCTGCAGAACAGGTTGAAATCCAAGTGAAATACGAGGGTTACATTCAGCGTCAGCAAGATGAGATCGAAAAATCGCTGCGCCACGAAAACACCAAGCTGCCTGTTGATCTTGATTACAGCCAAGTGAAAGGTCTATCCAACGAAGTGGTGCTTAAATTGTCGACGGCGAAGCCAGAGTCGATTGGTATTGCTTCTCGAATTTCAGGTATTACGCCGGCTGCAATTTCTATCCTGCTGGTTTACTTGAAGAAACATGGCCTACTGAAGAAAGGTGAGGAAGCATAATGAGCGCACTACGCGAAAAACTGGATCACCTGATCAGCCAGACCGACCTAGAAGTATCAGATAAACAACGTGGCCAACTGGTTGGTTACGTTGAACTGCTTAATAAATGGAACAAGGCGTATAACCTAACGTCGGTTCGCGACCCGATGGACATGATGGTGAAACATATCTTAGATAGCATCATTGTCAGTACTCACTTACAGGGCAAGCGTTTTATTGATGTCGGTACGGGCCCAGGCCTTCCTGGTATCCCACTCTCAATTATGAATCCTGATTGTGAGTTTTTCTTGTTGGATAGCCTTGGAAAGCGTATTCGTTTTATCAAGCAAGTCGTACATGAACTGGGTATCGACAACGTGACGCCTGTTCAAAGTCGCGTTGAAGAGTTCCAGCCAGAAGAAAAGTTTGACGCTGTGCTCAGTCGTGCGTTTGCATCAATGACAGACATGGTTGAGTGGTGTCATCATTTACCTAAAGAGCAATCCGGTGTATTTTTGGCTCTTAAAGGACAACATCCTAGAGACGAAATGGACCAGTTACCGAGCTGGTGTTCAGTAACTGACATCAAAGCTTTGCAAGTTCCAGAGCTTGATGGAGAGCGTCATCTAGTAACGTTATCGCGTCAAGGATAATCAGCGAGGCCATAGTGGGTAGAATTGTAGCAATTGCCAACCAGAAGGGTGGTGTAGGAAAAACAACAACTTGCATTAATTTGGCTGCCTCTATGGCCGCCACAAAGCGCAAAGTTTTGGTTGTCGATCTCGATCCACAGGGTAATGCCACTATGGCAAGCGGTGTCGACAAGTATCAGGTTGAAGCAACTGCTTACGATTTATTGGTTGAAGACACACCTTTTGATGAGGTAGTTTGCCGAAGTACGTCGGGAAACTACGATCTCATCGCAGCCAACGGTGATGTTACCGCGGCTGAAATCAAACTGATGGAAGTGTTTGCGCGTGAAGTAAGGCTTAAGAATGCCCTTGCGTCAGTTCGTGATAACTATGATTTCATCTTTATTGATTGCCCCCCTTCTCTAAACCTTCTTACAATTAATGCGATGGCTGCGGCGGACTCTGTTTTGGTTCCGATGCAGTGTGAATACTTTGCGTTAGAGGGTTTAACTGCTTTGATGGATACCATCAGCAAACTGGCAGCTGTTGTGAATGAGAATCTGAAGATCGAAGGCTTACTTCGTACTATGTATGATCCTCGCAACCGCTTGTCGAATGAAGTATCTGATCAACTCAAGAAGCATTTTGGTAGCAAGGTCTACCGAACTGTGATCCCTAGAAATGTACGTCTTGCTGAGGCTCCAAGTCATGGCAAACCAGCGATGTACTACGACAAATACTCCGCTGGAGCAAAAGCCTACTTGGCGCTTGCGGGTGAGATGTTACGTCGTGAAGAAGTCCCAGTTTAAATCAAACCAAAGGAATTCGCTCAATGTCTAAACGTGGTTTAGGAAAAGGGCTAGATGCATTGCTTGCAACTAGCTCAATGGCTCGTGAAAAACAGCAAGTTGCTTCTCATAGTCAGGCGCTCTCTGCCGATGGTGAGTTAACTGAGCTTGCGATTGGCAGCTTGAAGCCAGGTGTCTATCAGCCACGTAAAGACATGGCGCCAGACGCGCTTGAAGAGTTAGCGGCGTCGATCCAATCTCAAGGTATCATCCAGCCGATCGTTGTTCGTCCACTGTCGCAAGATCACTATGAGATCATTGCTGGTGAGCGTCGTTGGCGTGCAGCCCGTCAAGCTGGCCTAAAGCAAGTGCCATGTTTGGTGAAAAAGGTTGAAGATCGCGCGGCAATCGCGATGGCTCTGATTGAGAACATTCAGCGTGAAGACTTGAATGTCATCGAAGAGGCGCAAGCGCTAGAGCGTCTACAGAACGAGTTTGAGCTAACGCATCAGAAGGTCGCTGAAGTGATTGGTAAATCACGTACTACAGTGAGTAACTTGTTGCGCCTCAACCAGCTAGCAGCGCCAGTTAAAGAGTTAGTGGTGACTAAGCAGCTTGAAATGGGGCATGCTCGCGCATTGTTGGCGCTTGAAGGTGAACTGCAAGTGGAGACAGCGAACACCGCTGCACGCAAGCAATTGACGGTCCGCCAGATCGAACAACTTGTCAAAAAGTGTCTAAAACCAGAGGTTGAAGCGGAAACTCAGCCGCAAGACCAAGAAGCCATCGAACTTTCACGAAGACTGACGGAAAAATTGCAAGCAAACGTTACAATTGTCCGAACTGGTACAGGTAAGTCAAAAGTGACGATTACACTTGATGAGCCTCACAAATTAGAGCAACTTATTGCCAAGCTTGAGGACTAAATGAGATAATTAACTTAGGTCAATAATGTAATAAACAATAATTTTCGTACGAAAGTTGTCGGTTTGTATACAAAAATGTAAATGATTGCTGCGTTTTTATTGCAATCAGTTTGGCTGAACGTATAATTTTCGCCAATTTCTCAGCACGCTTTTAAGCGGTGGTAAGTGGGCTTAAAAGAGGAACGAATACATGGTAGCGGCGTTAGCAAGACCAGGACGAGTGCTTGCAAAGCAAATGTTATTGATCGAGCTTAGCGCGGTTATATTAGTGGCGGTGGGGTTAGGTTTAGCTGTTAATCCTGATTGGGGTTTTGCTTCACTGGTGGGTGGCGGTATTTTTGTCATTGCCAATGTGGTGTTTTGTGTGTGTGCTTTTCTCTTTTGTGGGGCGCGTGCGACAAAACTGGTTGCAGCGTCGTTCTATGCAGGCGAAGCATTAAAAATCTTAATCACAGTTTTACTATTCTCTATTGTCTACATGTATATGCAGGTGGAATTAATTCCCCTCAAACTGACCTATTTACTGGCTCTCGGTATTAATATCTTTGCGCCAGTGCTTTTCATTAACAATAAGAAATAGGACGAGTTATGGCTGCGGCAACAGCATCCGGATACATTGAACACCACTTACAGAACCTGTCTTTAGCCAAGCTAGGTTTTGTAGAGGAGACAAGTTTCTGGAACGTACATATAGACAGTCTGTTCTTCTCTGTACTAACTGGTGCGTTATTCCTTTGGGTATTTCGCTCAGTAGCAAAGCAAGCAACAGCAGGTGTACCTGGTAAGCTTCAGTGTTTTGTCGAAATGGTAGTGGAATTCGTTGGTGACAACGTTAAAGAAACTTTCCATGGTCGCAACCCGCTGATCGCTCCACTAGCACTGACTATATTCTGCTGGATTATCTTAATGAACTTGATGGACCTAGTGCCTATTGATTTCTTACCATATCCTGCAGAGCATTGGCTAGGTATCCCATACCTGAAAGTGGTTCCTACAGCTGATGTTAACATCACCATGGCAATGGCTTTGGGCGTTTTCGCTCTGATGATCTACTACAGCATCAAAGTGAAAGGGCTTGGCGGGTTTGCTAAAGAATTGGCTCTACACCCATTCAATCACCCAATTATGATTCCATTCAACTTGGTACTTGAGGTAATTTCGTTACTAGCGAAGCCACTATCTCTAGGTATGCGTTTGTTTGGTAACATGTTTGCGGGTGAGGTTGTATTCATTCTTATCGCAGCGATGCTACCGTGGTACTTACAATGGGTAGGTGCTCTACCTTGGGCTATCTTCCACATCTTGGTTATTTTGATTCAAGCATTTGTTTTCATGATGTTGACAATTGTTTACCTATCAATGGCCCATGAAGATAGTGATCACTAAAAAAAATTTTTAAGCTTTATTCTAACTATTAATGTTAATCGGAGAACGTAAATGGAAACTGTACTAAGTTTTTCAGCAATTGCTGTTGCTATTATTGTTGGTCTTTGTGCCGTAGGTACTGCAATTGGTTTTGCAATTCTTGGTGGTAAATTCCTAGAAGGTGCTGCACGTCAACCTGAAATGGCTCCTATGCTTCAAGTTAAGATGTTCATCATCGCAGGTCTACTGGATGCGGTTCCAATGATCGGTATCGTAATCGCACTTCTATTCACTTTCGCAAACCCATTCGTTGGTCAACTAGGTTAATCACTTTTAACTTCAGACAAACTCCGGTTTGTCATTGATTAACACTAAGTCCGAATAGAGGGGTAGCTGTTGTGAATATGAACGCAACTCTGCTAGGTCAAGCGATTGCTTTTTCTATGTTTGTTTGGTTCTGCATGAAATATGTATGGCCACCAATCATGCAAGCAATTGAAGAGCGTCAGAAGAAAATTGCTGACGGTCTACAAGCAGCTGAACGTGCTGCTAAAGATTTGAACCTGGCACAAGCCAACGCTTCTGAACAACTGAAAGAAGCGAAGCGCACTGCAACTGAGGTTATTGATCAGGCAAATAAGCGTAAAGCACAAATTCTAGACGAAGCTCGTGAAGAAGCTCAGGCAGAACGCCAGAAGATTCTTGCTCAAGCCGAAGCTGAACTTGAAGCTGAACGTAAACGTGCACGTGATGACCTGCGCAAACAAGTCGCAACTCTGGCAATTGCTGGTGCTGAGAAAATCCTTGAACGTACTATCGACCAAGAAGTACACAAAGATGTTCTTGACAACATTACTGCAAAACTTTAATGCAAGGGGCTGAATATGTCTGATTTGACTACAATCGCACGCCCCTATGCTAAAGCAGCCTTTGACTTTGCGGTTGAGAAAGGTGAGCTAGACCAATGGGGTCAAATGCTTACTTTCGCAGCCGAGGTCGCAAAAAACGATGATATTGTTAGCCTACTGAACAGTTCAACAACTGCCAGCAAGCTAGCTGAAATTTTCATTGTAATCTGCGGCGAACAATTTGATGCACATGGCCAAAACTTTATCAAAGTGATGGCAGAGAATGGCCGACTTAAGGCTCTTCCAGATGTATGTCACGAGTTCTTCGCTCTGAAAAAAGAGCACGAGAAAGAGATCGACGTTGAAGTAACTTCAGCAGTAGAACTTTCTAAAGAACAACTGGCAGATATCAGCAGCAAATTGGAACAGCGCCTAGAGCGCAAAGTTCAGCTGAATTGCAGTATAGATGAGACTCTACTTAGTGGAGTTATTATTCGAGCCGGAGACCTAGTCATCGATAACTCAGCTCGTGGTCGTCTAGACCGCCTGAGCGATGCATTGCAGTCTTAATGGGGATTGGAGCATGCAACTTAATTCCACGGAAATTAGCGATCTAATTAAACAACGTATCGAATCTTTCGACGTTGTTAGTGAAGCTCGCAACGAGGGTACTATCGTATCGGTAAGCGATGGTATTCTTAGCATTCACGGCCTAACGGACGTGATGCAAGGTGAAATGATTGAACTACCGGGTGGCCGCTACGCGCTAGCACTTAACTTGAACCGTGATTCGGTTGGTGCTGTTGTAATGGGCCCATATGCTGACCTTCAGGAAGGCATGAAAGTTACAGGTACTGGCCGCATTCTTGAAGTGCCAGTAGGTCCAGAACTACTTGGTCGTGTTGTAAACACACTAGGTGAGCCAATTGATGGTAAAGGTCCTATCGAAGCGAAACTGACTTCGCCTGTAGAAGTAATTGCACCAGGTGTAATCGACCGTAAATCGGTAGACCAACCTGTACAAACTGGTTACAAGTCTGTTGACTCAATGATCCCAATCGGTCGTGGTCAGCGTGAGCTAGTAATCGGTGACCGTCAGACTGGTAAAACAGCGATGGCGATCGATGCGATTATCAACCAAAAAGATTCTGGTATTTTCTCTATCTACGTAGCAATCGGTCAGAAAGCATCGACTATCGCTAACGTAGTTCGCAAACTAGAAGAGCACGGCGCGCTAGAAAACACTATCGTTGTTGTTGCATCTGCTTCTGAATCTGCAGCGCTACAATACCTAGCGCCATACGCAGGTTGTGCGATGGGTGAGTACTTCCGTGATCGCGGCGAAGACGCACTGATTGTTTATGATGATCTATCTAAGCAAGCGGTAGCTTACCGTCAGATCTCGCTACTACTTAAGCGTCCACCAGGCCGTGAAGCATTCCCAGGTGATGTATTCTACCTTCACTCTCGTCTACTAGAGCGTGCTGCTCGTGTAAGCGAAGAGTACGTAGAAAAGTTCACTAACGGTGAAGTGAAAGGTAAGACAGGTTCTCTAACTGCTCTTCCTATCATCGAAACACAAGCTGGTGACGTATCTGCATTCGTACCGACGAACGTAATCTCGATTACCGATGGTCAGATCTTCCTACAAACTGAGCTATTCAACGCGGGTGTACGTCCAGCTGTTGACCCAGGTATCTCAGTATCTCGTGTAGGTGGTTCAGCGCAGACTAAAATCATCAAGAAGCTATCTGGCGGTATCCGTACAGCTCTAGCACAGTACCGTGAACTTGCGGCATTCGCACAGTTCTCGTCTGACCTTGATGAAGCGACTAAGAAGCAGCTAGACCACGGTCAAAAAGTTACAGAACTAATGAAGCAGAAGCAGTACGCTCCAATGTCTGTATTTGACCAAGCACTAGTAATCTTCGCTGCAGAGCGTGGTTACCTTCAAGACGTAGAGCTTTCTAAGCTTCTAGACTTTGAAGCTGCTTTACTATCGTATGCTCGCAGTCACTATGCCGATCTTGCAACGCAGATCGACAAAACGGGTGTTTACAACAATGATATCGAAGCTGAGCTGAAGAAGCTTGCTGACGATTTCAAAGCAACCCAGACCTGGTAATTGGTGGGTGGCCTTAGGGTCACCTCATACCATTAACGGAGAGTAACGATGGCCGGCGCAAAAGAGATACGTAATAAAATCGGTAGTGTTAAAAGCACACAGAAGATTACGAAAGCAATGGAAATGGTAGCAGCTTCAAAAATGCGTCGTTCTCAAGACGCAATGGAAGCTACTCGTCCATATGCAGAAACAATGCGTAAAGTGATCGGTCATTTGGCTAACGGTAGCCTTGAGTATAAGCATCCTTATCTTGAGGAACGTGAAGCCAAACGTGTTGGTTACATCATCGTTTCTACAGACCGCGGTCTATGTGGCGGCTTGAACATTAACTTGTTCAAGAAAGCTATGTTAGACATGAAAGACTGGTCTGAGAAAGGTGCTGACGTTGAACTGGCAATTATCGGTTCAAAAGCAACAGCATTTTTCAATAACAGCGGCGCGAAAGTGGCGGCTCAAGTTTCTGGCCTAGGCGATAGCCCAAGCCTTGAAGACTTGATCGGTTCTGTAAGCGTAATGCTGAAGAAATATGATGAAGGTGAATTGGATCGCCTGTTCGTAGTGTTCAACAAGTTTGAAAACACTATGGTACAAGAACCAACGATCGATCAATTACTTCCTTTGCCTAAATCGGATAGCGAAGACATGCAGCGCGATCATGCTTGGGACTACATTTATGAGCCTGAGCCAAAACCACTACTAGATGCACTATTGGTTCGTTACGTCGAATCTCAAGTGTACCAAGGTGTGGTAGAGAACCTTGCTTGTGAGCAAGCGGCTCGAATGATTGCAATGAAAGCTGCAACAGACAACGCTAGCGACCTAATTGATGACTTAGAACTTGTGTACAACAAAGCCCGTCAAGCGGCAATCACACAAGAACTTTCTGAGATCGTTTCAGGCGCATCAGCGGTTTAATCGCTTTTCGGTTAAAGCTTAGGTAAAACTAAATAGTTAGAGGATTAACGATGGCTACAGGTAAGATCGTACAGATCATCGGTGCAGTAGTCGACGTAGAGTTCCCACAGGGTGAAGTACCACGTGTATACGACGCTCTGAACGTTACTGAATCTAAAGAACGTCTAGTTCTTGAAGTTCAGCAACAACTTGGCGGTGGCGTAGTTCGCGCAATCGTAATGGGTAGCTCTGATGGTTTACGTCGTGGTTTGACAGTAGAAAATACTGGCGCGCCAATCTCAGTACCAGTAGGTACTAAGACCCTAGGTCGTATCATGAACGTTCTAGGTGACGCGATTGATGAGTGTGGTGAAATCGGTGCAGAAGAGCACTACGCAATTCACCGCGAAGCGCCTAGCTACGAAGAGCAGTCTAACGAGACAGCACTTCTAGAAACAGGTGTTAAAGTAATCGACTTGGTTTGCCCATTCGCTAAGGGTGGTAAAATCGGTCTATTCGGTGGTGCAGGTGTAGGTAAGACCGTTAACATGATGGAACTTATCAACAACATCGCACTTCAGCACTCTGGCCTATCTGTATTTGCAGGTGTAGGTGAGCGTACTCGTGAAGGTAACGATTTCTACTTTGAGATGCAGGAAGCAGGCGTTGTAAACGTTGAAAAACCTGAAGAATCTAAAGTAGCGATGGTTTACGGTCAGATGAACGAGCCACCAGGAAACCGTCTACGTGTTGCACTGACTGGTCTAACAATGGCAGAGCGTTTCCGTGACGAAGGTCGTGACGTTCTACTATTCGTAGATAACATCTACCGTTACACGCTTGCAGGTACTGAGGTATCAGCACTTCTAGGCCGTATGCCTTCTGCGGTAGGTTACCAACCTACACTAGCGGAAGAAATGGGTGTTCTACAAGAGCGTATCACGTCAACTAAGCAAGGCTCTATCACGTCTGTACAGGCGGTATACGTACCTGCGGATGACTTGACTGACCCATCTCCAGCAACAACGTTCGCGCACTTGGATGCAACGGTTGTACTTAACCGTAACATCGCAGCTATGGGTCTATACCCAGCGATCGACCCGCTAGATTCAACTTCACGTCAACTAGATCCACTAGTAGTTGGTCAAGAGCACTACGATATCGCTCAAGGTGTACAACGTACACTTCAGCGCTATAAAGAGCTTAAAGACATCATTGCTATTCTAGGTATGGACGAGCTATCTGAAGAAGATAAGCAAGTTGTATCTCGTGCTCGTAAGATTGAGAAGTTCCTAACTCAGCCTTACCACGTAGCGGAAGTATTTACAGGTGACCCAGGCGTTTACGTACCTCTTAAAGAGACTCTACGTGGCTTCAAAGGTCTACTAGACGGTGAATACGATGACATTCCAGAGCAAGCGTTCATGTACTGCGGTACTATCGACGAAGCTATTGAGAATGCTAAGAAGCTATAAGGCTAACTAGGAGGCGATATGGCAGCAATAACCTTTCACCTAGACGTAGTAAGTGCAGAGAAAAAACTTTTCTCTGGCCTTGTTGAGACGTTTCAGGTGACCGGTAGCGAAGGTGAACTTGGTATTTTCCATGGTCACACACCGCTGCTGACCGCTATCAAGCCTGGTATGGTGCGTATTGTTAAGCAGCACGGCCACGAAGAAATTATTTATGTTTCTGGTGGTATGGTAGAAGTTCAGCCTGGTACAGCGACTGTACTGGCTGATACAGCTATCCGTGGTGAAGAGCTAGACGCAGCAAAGGCGGAAGAAGCTAAGCGCAAGGCTGTGGAGAATATCCAAAATCAGCATGGCGACATGGACTTCGCACAAGCGGCCGGTGAACTGGCTAAAGCCATTGCTCAGTTACGAGTTATCGAACTGACAAAACAGCGTCGTTAATTTTACAGAAATTATCGATACTGAGATAAAGGCGACCTAAGGGTCGCCTTTTTGCGTTTTTAGATAAGCCATATGCGGTACACCAATCGTAGCAAGTAACTGGTCATCCTAGCTTGTTAAAACGCTCGATAACTTCGTTAGAAATTTTGACTGTAGAATAGCTACTTATCGAAAATTTCTGCCTCGTTCTCAAGCTTTTTTCCTGCGCTATTTATGATCACTTACTTACTGTGATTGGTCTTAAATCATCAGATTATTTAATTTGTTAGCGAAAAACGGTTACAATATCGTCTTAACTAAAATAACGTCAGATAGGTTGTTCCAATGAATTTCAGCGCGGTTATCCTCGCGGCGGGTAAAGGCACCCGCATGTACTCAAACACACCAAAGGTGCTGCATACCCTTGCGGGTAAGCCGATGGTTAAACATGTTATCGATACTTGTAACGGCTTGGGTGCACAAAACATCCACCTTGTTTACGGTCACGGTGGCGATCAGATGAAAGCGACTCTTGCTGAAGAACAGGTTAACTGGGCGCTACAAGCGGAGCAACTGGGTACTGGTCACGCAGTCGATCAAGCGTCAGAACACTTTGCTGATGATGAGAAAGTACTGGTTCTTTACGGTGACGTTCCACTGATCTCAGCTGAAACCATTGAAAACTTATTAGATGCACAACCAACTGGCGGCATTGCGCTGCTAACTGTTGTTCTGGATAATCCAACAGGTTACGGCCGTATTATTCGTAAGAATGGTCCAGTGGTTGCTATCGTTGAGCAGAAAGATGCAACAGACGAGCAGAAACTGATTAAAGAGATCAACACCGGCGTTATGGTCGCGACGGGTGGCGATCTTAAGCGTTGGTTGTCTGGCCTGAGCAATGACAATGCACAAGGCGAGTACTACCTGACTGACGTTATCGCAGCGGCTCACGATGAAGGTCGTGCGGTAGAAGCGGTACACCCGAACAGCCCTATCGAAGTTGAAGGGGTTAATGATCGTTCTCAGCTTGCTCGTCTAGAGCGCGCTTACCAAGCTGAGCAAGCAGACAAACTGCTAAAGCAGGGCGTTATGCTACGTGACCCAAGCCGCTTCGACCTACGTGGTGAACTGCAGTGCGGTATGGACGTTGAGATCGATGTTAACGTAATCATCGAAGGTAGCGTAAGCATTGGCGATAACGTGACTATCGGCGCTGGCTGTGTACTGAAAGATTGTGAGATCGACGACAATACTGTGATTCGTCCATACAGCGTAATTGAAGGCGCGACGGTTGGTGAAGACTGTACGGTTGGTCCATTTACTCGTCTACGCCCTGGTGCAGACATGCGTAACGACTCACACGTGGGTAACTTCGTTGAAGTGAAGAATACGCGTCTAGGTGAAGGCTCTAAGGCGAACCACCTGACTTACCTTGGCGATGCAGAGATTGGTCAACGCGTTAACGTTGGTGCCGGTGCTATTACTTGTAACTATGACGGTGCAAACAAGTTCAAGACCATCATTGGCGATGACGTGTTTGTTGGCTCTGATAGTCAGCTGATTGCTCCTGTTACGATTGCTAGTGGTGCGACGGTGGGAGCTGGTTCAACGGTTACTCGTGATGTCGCTGAAAGCGAACTGGTGATCAGCCGTGCTAAAGAGCGCAAGATTGCTAACTGGCAGCGTCCAGTGAAGAAAAAATAGTCACATCGATTATTGAACAATAGATATATGAAAGAGCCAGTTACATGTGTAGCTGGCTCTTTTTATTGTGCGCTGCTCGTAATATCAATCGTCGACTAAAATTGCTCTCTTCAGATTGATAAAATGCTTGATGACTGCGTTAGAACTTTTTGATACCTACTTACAATGGTCCTTCAAAGCTCTGTGGTACTTTTCGCTCTAGGCTTTTATCTATTTCAAATCGCTGATCAGACTAGTCTTGGTTATCTTCTGCCACCACGCGCGAGTTATCTGGCGTAGAGAAGTGTTGAGACAGCTCTTTGTTTGAGAAGATGTAACCAAACCATAAGCCACCTAAACAGATCACGATAGCAACACCGGTCACACTCAATGCTTGGCTTGCCATTGCTGCAACCAGTGCACTCGCTAGGCTGCTGATACAGATCTGTAAGCTGTTCTGTAGGCCTGCAGCTGTCGCTGGGCTCTGTTTAGCAACTGATAACGCACGGTTTACTACGATTGGGTAAAGTGCGCCATTTGCCACTGCAATTAGACAGAATGGTGCGAGCAGTGGCCAGATTGATGTTAGTTCCCACTGTGATGCGATAAAGATAAGCATTGCTGCCACACTGAACAGGCCCACTAAGTTGCGCAGTACTACACCATCACCGTACTTCTTCACTGCTTGCTTACCAAAGTAGCCACCCGCCATAAATGCGATCGTTTGTGGGATGAAGCTCAGGCCAATATCTTTTGCTTCATAACCTAGCTGAGCCATGATTTCTGGCATACCCGTTAGGTAAGCAAAGAAAGCGGCCGATGCTGAAGCGAACATCAGTACATTACCCAAGTAAGGTTTAGATTTAACTAGCGCCTTAATATCAGATTTAATAGAGGTTTGTTTTACCTCTGGTTGTTCTTTTGGTTGAGCCATAGTGGTTGTAACCAATAGTGCGCCCATTAGCGTTAGAGTAATGAAGATGCTGTGCCACCCAAAGTTATCCGCCAGAAGCACACCCAGTTGGGGCGCCAGCGCTGGAGATAGCGCTACCAAAGGCATGATGGTGGCAAAAATTTGTTGGCTGCTGCTTTGTGAATAGCGCTTGATGACCATCGCTTGCCAGATCACAGCAGGAGCACACACACCGATTGCTTGGATAAAGCGCAGTGTCAGTAGTTGCCAAACCTCGGTGCTAAAAGCCAAACCAAATGATGCTGCGGTAAACAGAACTAGACCAACCGCTAGCGTATTGCGGTGACCGTATTTATCACTCGCTAATCCCCATAGCAGTTGACCCATAGCCATACCGCCAAGGAACACAGTAAGAGATAGTGCGATCTGTTCAGGACCGGTTGCGAAATCGATCTCCATCGCCTTAAATGCAGGTAGATACATATCGGTCGCGATAAAACCTAGCATTGAAAGTACTGCAAGGTAGACCAATTGAAATTTAGAAATATTCATAAGATGCCATTACGCTGTTGTAGTGATGTTTTTATCATCAAAAAAATTGTTTGATATACAGGGGTGAAGGTCCCTGTTTATTTATGCTGACATTCTATTTTTCGGATCTGATAAAATAAAACGCTAAAATATGTGGTTATCAATCAAAAAATTTGAAGGCTTATGTTCTCTAAATCATCGTTAGAAATGCTCGATACTGTGGCGAGGTTGGGAAGTTTTACGGCTGCGGCAGAGCAACTGCACAAGGTGCCATCAGCGATCAGCTACGGGGTTCGTCAGATAGAGCAAGAACTTGGTGTGCTGTTGTTTAAGCGCCTGCCGAGAAAGGTTGAGCTGACACCTGCCGGAGAGGTGTTCATCGAAGAGGCACGCTCTCTGTTGCGCCAGATGGAGGAGGTCAGTGCCCAGACTAAGCGAGCAGCCCGAGGTTGGAAAAAGACTCTGCGCTTAACCTTAGACAACGTGGTTAAGCTCGACAAAATGAAACCGATGATTGAAGAGTTTTATGAGACTTTTGATTTTGCTGAACTGCAGATCAACATGGAGGTGTTCAACGGCTCTTGGGAGGCGATCGCTCAAGGGCGTGCCGATATTGTGATTGGTGCTACTTCTGCAATTCCTGTTGGTGGTGACTTTGAAGTCAAAGAGATGGGGACGCTCGATTGGGCGTTTGTTATGTCGCCCAGCCACCCGTGTGTGCGAGAGCAGAACCTTGATGAAACCTTTGTCAGTCAGTTCCCAGCCATCTGTTTAGATGACACCTCGAGCGTGTTGCCCAAGCGTCATACGGGTCACTACTCCAACCAAAGACGCTTGCTACTGCCTAATTGGTACAGTGCTATTGAATGCCTTAAGAATGGAGTGGGGGTCGGCTATATGCCACGCCATATTGCTGCCCCTATCATTGAGCAAGGCTTGCTGGTGGAGAAAATACTGCCGGAGCCGAGCCCTCTTAGTCAGTGCTGTCTTGTGTGGCGCAAAGACGATAATCATAAGTTGATCGAGTGGATGGTGAATTACTTGGGATCCAGTGATCAATTGCATCGAGATTGGCTGGATCATCGCAAGGCGATCTAGTTGAACGATCTTTATAGTTACGATCAAAAAGAGCGAGTCAATGCTCGCTCTTTTTATTAAATAACCACTGTTAGGACAAGAAGAACTTGTAAGAAGGGTTATCGGTTTCATCTTTGCATTGATAGCCAAGTTCACGCAGGTGAGTTGAGAATTGTGCGAGGTCGTCGTCACTCAACTCAAACCCACACAGAACACGACCATAGTCAGCGCCGTGGTTACGGTAGTTAAACAGGCTAATGTTCCAGTGTGTGCCTAGCGTATCGAGGAACTTGATCAGAGCACCTGGGTATTCTGGGAACTCAAAGCTGTACAAGCGCTCTTTCAATGGCTTGGATGGCTTACCACCAATCATATAGCGGATATGCAGCTTCGCCATCTCATCATCTGATAGGTCGACCACCGGATAGCCGCCCTCACGAAGATCAGAGATGATGTTATCGAGCTCTTCCTGACCACCATTGAGACGTACACCGACGAAGATGTTCGCTAGGCTGTCGTCGTTATGACGGTAGTTAAACTCTGTCACAGCACGGCCGCCGATGATATTACAGAACTCGAGGAAAGCGCCTTGGCGTTCTGGAATTGTCACCGCAAGCAAACCCTCGCGCTTCTCACCCAGTTCACAACGCTCTGACACATAGCGCAGACCATGGAAATTGGTATTCGCACCAGACAGTACTGTCGCCAGTTGCTTGTCTTGCAGTTGGTTCTGCTCAGCAAACTTCTTCAAACCAGCCAGAGCAAGAGCACCGGAAGGCTCGGCAATCGCACGAGTATCCTCAAAGATGTCTTTTACTGCTGAGCAGATCTCATCGCTAGAAACGGCAATATGGCCATCGATGTACTGCTGGCATAGGCGGAAGGTCTCTTCACCAATGCGCTTAACTGCAACGCCATCGGCAAACATGCTGACCTGATCCAGTACTACTGGCTCACCGGCATCTAATGCTGCTTTGAGGCAAGAGGAGTCCTCTGGCTCTACCGCGATCACTTTGATTTCTGGCATTAACTGCTTAATCAGCACTGCAACACCAGCGGCTAGACCACCACCACCAACGGGTACAAAGATATAATCAAGATGACCATTCTGTTGCAGCATCTCCATACCCATGGTGCCTTGCCCTGCAATCACTAATGGGTGATCGAAGGGAGGTACAAAGGTATAGCCGTGCTCCGCTGAAAGGCGTTCTGCTTCAGCCTTCGCTTCATCAAAGTTGCTGCCGTGCAGAACCACGTTGCCACCGAAACCACGTACCGCATCCACTTTGATGTCTGGGGTGGTTTTTGGCATCACAATCGTGGTCTGAATGCCTAGCTTAGAGCCAGACAGAGCCATGCCTTGAGCATGGTTACCTGCTGATGCTGCAATCACACCGGCGGCTTTCTGTTGCTCAGAAAGACTGGATACCATGTTATAGGCACCACGCAGCTTGAACGAGTGAACCGGCTGACGGTCTTCACGTTTAAGCTGAACCTGGTTACCGATACGTGCGCTTAGGCGTGGCATCTCTTGCAGCGGTGTAACGATAGCTGCTTCATAAACTGGAGCTCTTAATATCTGGCGCAGGTAGTCTGCACCAGATTGTAAACGGGGCGTTGAGGTGTCATCACTCATAGATTAGCCCTCAAGTTTCGACTTATCGCGCACTGCGCCTTTATCGGCACTGGTTGCCATGCTTGCGTATGCTTTAAGAGCAAATGACACTTCGCGTTGGCGGTCTGCTGGTTTCCAGCCAAGCTCATCCTGTTTCGCACGACGAGCAGCAAGCTCTTCTTCTGGAACGTCTAGTGAGATAGAACGGCTCGGGATATCGATAGTGATGATATCGCCATCTTGAACAAGGCCAATAGTACCGCCACTTGCTGCTTCTGGAGAGGCGTGACCAATAGATAGACCAGACGTACCACCAGAGAAACGACCGTCCGTTAGCAGTGCACAAGATTTGCCTAGGCCCATAGACTTCAGGTAAGTCGTTGGGTACAGCATCTCTTGCATACCAGGGCCACCTTTGGGACCTTCGTAACGGATTACAACCACTTCACCCGCTTTCACTTTGCCACCTAGGATACCTTCTACCGCTGTATCTTGGCTTTCGAATACGATCGCTGGACCTTGGAACTTAAGGTTCTCTTCATCCACACCTGCCGTCTTAACGATACAACCGTCAACCGCGATGTTTCCAGATAGAACGGCTAGGCCACCCTCTTGGCTAAATGCGTTCTCTTTAGAGCGGATACAACCATCGGTGCGGTCGTCATCTAGGCGGTCCCAGCGGCAGTCTTGAGAGAAAGCTTGAGTGGTACGGATACCTGCAGGGCCTGCACGGAAGAACTTGAGAACGTCTTCGTTCTCAGTTTGCATGATGTCGTATTCAGCAAGCTGTTGCTGCATTGTCATGCCAAGAACAGTACTTGTGGAACCATTGAGTAGGCCTGCGCGGTCTAGCTCACCCAGAATCGCCATCACACCACCGGCGCGGTGTACGTCTTCCATGTGGTACTTCTGGGTTGATGGTGCCACTTTACATAGGTGAGGAACGCGACGTGACATCTCATCGATGTCATTCATATCAAAGTCGATCTCACCTTCTTGTGCTGCTGCTAGCAGGTGAAGAACCGTGTTACTAGAACCACCCATTGCGATATCGAGTGCCATCGCGTTCTCAAAGGCTGCGCGGTTGGCGATGTTGCGCGGTAGTGCTGATTCATCACCTTGGTCGTAGTAGCGCTTAGTCAATTCAACAACACGCTTACCAGCGTTGATGAATAGCTGCTCACGGTCAGCGTGGGTCGCTAGCATAGAGCCGTTACCTGGCTGAGATAGACCTAGTGCTTCAGTCAGACAGTTCATTGAGTTTGCTGTGAACATGCCCGAGCAAGAGCCACAAGTTGGACAAGCTGAACGCTCGATCTGCTCACTCTGCTCATCTGAAACCGTTGGATCGGCACCTTGGATCATCGCATCAACAAGGTCTAGCTTGATGAGCTGATCAGAAAGTTTGGTTTTACCCGCTTCCATAGGGCCACCTGAAACAAAGATCACTGGGATGTTGAGGCGCATCGCGGCCATCATCATTCCTGGAGTGATTTTGTCACAGTTGGAGATACACACCATCGCATCGGCACAGTGTGCATTGACCATGTACTCTACAGAGTCCGCGATCAATTCACGTGAAGGCAGCGAGTACAGCATGCCGCCGTGACCCATCGCGATGCCATCATCGACGGCAATGGTATTGAATTCTTTAGCGATACCGCCTGCTTTTTCAATTTCACCCGCGACCAACTGACCCATATCTTTAAGGTGAACGTGGCCTGGAACAAACTGAGTGAATGAGTTTACAACTGCGATGATTGGCTTACCGAAGTCATCATCTTTTACACCCGTTGCACGCCAGAGGGCACGAGCACCCGCCATGTTGCGGCCGTGAGTTGTAGTTGCGCTGCGATATTTGATTTTTGGAGCCGAAGACATTTGCTACTTCCTTATAAATTACTGAGCTGAAGGTGCTTGTTCTGGGTAAACGTAATCCAACCAGCCCCACTTATCTTCTGTGGTGCCGTTGAACAGGCCAAAGTACAGGTCTTGCATGACTTTGGTGATTGGGCCGCGTTTACCACAACCGACTTCAATCTTATCAACTGTACGTACTGGCACGATCTCGGCTGCTGTACCTGTCATGAATATTTCATCCGCTAGGTAAAGCGCTTCACGTGCAATATTGGCTTCACGTACTTCATAGCCGCGATCACGGGCTAGAGTCATGATGCTGTCGCGTGTAATACCAGGCAGGATTGCGCTGGTTGCTGGTGGCGTTGTGATTACGCCGTCTTTCACGACAAAGATGTTCTCACCGGCACCTTCTGACAGGTAACCATCAACACTCAGTGCGATACCTTCATCGTAACCGTGACGACGAGCTTCACCACCAACCAGTAGTGATGATAGGTAGTTACCACCCGCTTTTGCTGCGGTTGGGATGGTATTAGGTGCTGCGCGATTCCAGCTTGAAATCATCGCATCTACGCCGTTTTCTAGTGCTTCTTCACCTAGGTACGAACCCCATGGGAAGGCGGCGATGATTAGGTCCATCTCAGTATTTTCTGGAGGACATACACCCAGGCCAACATTACCGACAAAACCAAGAGGGCGGATGTAGGCAGACTCCAGCTTGTTTTGACGCAGTGTTTCGCGTGTAGCTTCCATGATCTCCTCTTCCGTGTAAGGAATAGGGAAGCGGTAGATCTTGGCTGAGTCTTTTAGGCGCTTCGCGTGTTCTGGGTGACGGAAAATGATTGGGCCATTTGGCGTGTTGTAGCAACGAACCCCTTCAAATACTGAAGTGCCGTAGTGCATAGCATGAGTTAAGACGTGAACGTTCGCCTCAGCCCAAGGAACCATCTCGCCATTAAACCAAATGTAGTCTGCTGTTTTTGCTGTCATGTTTGCGCTTCCTTATGCACCAATCTTTTGTTGTAAGTTATTGTTTGGTAGTTCGTTACGGCTAATGGAAATCACATCTACAGTGCGTACATCCCATAGCTTTTCAATCTGATTAACCAAGAAAGAGATAGGGCGGTCGCTATCAACGATGATCTCAACACTCGCGATTTTGCTCTCATGGTTCTGCGTACCGGCAACCTGCTTAACGATGAAACCACGGTGACGAATAACACGAAGAACACGCTCTAATAGTACCGGCTTATCGTCGGCTTTGATGTCTAATAAATATCTTTCCATGTTACGTGTTCTCCAACATATCACTGTTTGATGCACCAGGTGGTACAAGTGGCCATACGTTCTCTTCCTCATCGATCAGGACATGCAGAAGGTACGCCGTTTTGCTCTCAAGCATCTCTTTGATGGCTGGCTCAACTTCTTCCTTCTTGGTGATGGTTTTGCCCGGAATATCGAAGGCTTTCGCGAGCATTACGAAATCAGGGTTGTCATCTAGGATGGTTTCACTGTGGCGACCATCGAAGAACAGCGATTGCCATTGACGAACCATACCAAGGCGCGAGTTGTTAAGTAGCACCATCTTCACTGGGATCTGGCGACGTTTAAGTGTCCCAAGCTCTTGAACATTCATCATGAATGAACCATCACCTGAGATAAGGATTGATTGATCATCTGGGCGAGCAACGGCTGCTCCCATCGCTGCAGGCAAACCAAAGCCCATGGTGCCTAAGCCAGCTGAGGTGATAAAGTTCTGCGGCTGACGAGGTTGAATGTGCTGCGCAGCCCACATCTGATGTTGACCAACGTCGGTCGAGACAATTGAGCTATCCGGCATCATGTCTGAAAGTTGCTTAAGCAGCAGTGGTGCGAAGATTAGTTCACCAGGGTGGTCATAGCGCCACTTAAATGTGCTGCGTAGGCTCTCGGAGTGGTGAACCCAAGGACTGATGTCTTGAGTCAGCTCTAACTGAGGAAGAATGGTGTTGATGTCACCACGCAGTGGAGCGTGAGCATGGCGAAGTTTGTGGATCTCTGCCGCATCGATATCGATGTGGATGACTTTTGCATGAGGAGCAAAGGTATCCAGTTTGCCCGTTACTCGGTCATCAAAGCGTGCGCCGACTACGATCAGTAGATCGGATTCTTGAACGACTAAGTTAGCCGCTTTGGTGCCGTGCATACCTAACATACCTAGGTAGTGAGGGTCATCACGCTCGATAGTACCCAAGCCTTTCAATGTGCTGACTGCTGGCATTGGGTTAAGACGCAAGAACTCACGTACAGAATCGGTTGCCTTTGCCAGTTGAACGCCACCACCCACATAAAGAACAGGGCGGGTGGCTTGAGAAAGGACTTGTTGTGCTGTCTCGATCGCTTCTTGTGGTGCTACAGGTATCGTTGGTGGTGTGAAAGAAGGAAGAACTTCTACCGGAGCTTCTGCAAGTTGGACATCTTTGGCGATATCAACAATAACTGGGCCGGGACGACCGGTTTTAGCCACTTCAAAGGCTTCTGCTAAGGTTGGAGCGAGGTCTTCAATGTCAGTAACTAGGTAGCTGTGCTTGGTACAAGAGAGAGACATACCGATCACATCCATTTCTTGGAAGGCATCAGTACCAATGTGGGAGCTAGCGACTTGGCCAGTAATGGCGACGAGGGGGATTGAGTCCATAAATGCATCGGCAAGGCCGGTGACTAGGTTAGTGGCGCCTGGACCAGAGGTCGCCATACATACTGCAACATCCTGAGTGGCTCTCGCCATTCCTATGGCGGCCATTGCAGCACCTTGTTCATGACGACATAAGATGTGTTCCACACCACCGTCGTACAATGCATCGTAGATTGGCATTATGGCACCACCTGGATAACCAAATACGGTGTCTATACCCTGCTGCTTCAAAGCGGATACGACTAATTCTGCACCTTTCATCGTAAATCCCCCTGGTTACCGGTATTTTGGTAACTATTTCTTTTGTTGCTGCACATCGTGTGCTCCCATTCTTCCTGTCTATCGGCGTAGCCGAAAATGCTTCAAAATATAAAAATCGAATCTATAAATTAGAAAAAACCCCCGGACTTGTCAGTGCGGGGGTTTTAAAAATCTGTGGCTATTTTTTATCCACACGCCCCCGCGTCGTCATAATAATGACCACGATAATCAGGTTAATCAGTGCGTATAGGCGTGTGTTTAGTGTCATAAAATTCGAGCTTTCTCGTCGATTGTCGTATGTAAAACCATCTATCTCTAGTGTTATCACAGAAAACTGTTTCATGACAAGCAAAATGTCATTCTTTTTTCACATTAAAAACTAATTCCACCAAGCTATATAACAACCTTATAGCTTTGGTGAGGAAAGAATACCCAGGCTGAATACTTTTAAATCAATAACAAAGGAAAGCTATGGGACTCGCAATTATTCATAGTCGCGCCAGCGTCGGTGTGGAAGCGCCTGCGGTCACCGTTGAGGTTCATATCAGCAACGGAATGCCAGGGTTCTCTTTGGTTGGCTTACCAGAGACAACGGTCAAAGAGTCGAAAGATCGCGTGCGCAGTGCAATCATCAATTCACGCTTTGAATTTCCGGCTAAACGTATCACAGTCAACCTTGCTCCTGCTGATCTTCCGAAAGAGGGAGGGCGGTTCGATCTGCCGATCGCTCTGGGTATCTTAGTCGCTTCTGAGCAGTTGCCAGAAAGTAAAGTATTGAGTCATGAGTTTATTGGTGAGCTCGCTCTGTCTGGCGAGTTGCGCACCGTCAAAGGAGTATTACCCGCAACATTAGCGTGTGATAAGGCAAGTCGTGCGCTGGTGGTTCCGCATGATAACGGTGAGCAAGCGGCTTTGGTTGGGCAGGGGGAACATAAATCTGCTCAGACATTATTGGAGGTCTGCGGCTACCTTTGTGGTCAGAATACATTAGATCTAAACGATGTATCTGAGCTGCGACATCAACCACATACCACTCGAGATCTGCAAGACATTATTGGTCAGCAGCAAGGTAAACGAGCGTTAGAGATCGCGGCGGCTGGCAATCATAACTTACTGTTTTTAGGTCCACCCGGTACGGGCAAGACCATGCTTGCCTCACGCCTTTGTGATTTATTGCCTGAGATGAGTGATGACGAAGCGATGGAGACGGCTTCTGTGGCGTCACTCACTCAGCAGGAGATCAATCAATACAACTGGAAGCAGCGTCCCTTTCGTTCTCCACACCATTCAAGCTCTATGGCGGCACTGGTTGGCGGTGGTTCTGTGCCAAGGCCGGGAGAAATATCGCTGGCTCACAATGGACTGCTGTTCCTCGATGAGATGCCTGAGTTTGAAAGGAAGGTGCTCGACTCATTGCGAGAGCCGTTAGAGTCTGGAGAGATCATCATTTCACGAGCTGCGGGCAAAACCCGTTTCCCTGCTCGGTTTCAATTGGTTGGTGCCCTCAATCCAAGCCCAACGGGCTACTATGAGGGCAATCAAGCGCGTGCAAACCCACAGATTATTTTGCGTTATTTGAACCGGTTATCAGGGCCGCTGTTAGATCGCTTTGATATGTCATTGGAGATCCCGCTACTACCCAAAGGCATGCTCGCCGAGGGGGGCGATCGAGGAGAAGGGACACAGGTCGTTAAGCAGCGTGTGGTTGACGCAAGGTCTACCATGGTCGAGCGCGGAGGAAAGCCCAATGCACTCTTGACCAGTCGTGAAATTGAAAAGTATTGCCCACTCGATAAGCAAGATGCTCAATTCTTAGAGACGGCGCTGCATCGGCTTGGATTATCAATTCGTGCTTATCATCGCATCATCAAGGTTGCTCGCACCATTGCAGATCTTGAAGGGAGTGAGCAGATTCAAAAGAAACACCTCTCAGAGGCGTTGGGGTATCGAGCAATGGACAGATTATTGAAGCAGTTGACGGCACAAGCGGTATAGCCAACAAATGCGGCTATACCTATGTGCTGGAATTAAAACTTGTAGTTCATACCAACTGAAACGATGTATTGGGACTCATCGTAGAAGGTAATGTTGGAATTGCTAGTGCCGTAGCCTGCTAATGAAATGAATGACCAGTTATCCCAGTTCATGAATTTGTCATATTCATAAGCGGCAAACAGGTTGATGTTGTCATCACTGCGAACCGTGTTGTTGAACAAAGAACTACCGGCATCGTAATCACGTTGATTATAACCTGCTGTTAACGCGTATTGGTGACGGCCAACTGATCCAAATAGGCTGACCTCAGCTCCGAGTTGGTCATAAGATTCGGCACTGCCATCGGCATCGCGAGACTGATAGATGATGGATGGTACTAGCATCAAACTGCGGCTCAGAGGCTGTCGATATTGGCCTTTCAAATAGAAGGTATCCGCATCACGCTTAAGTTCATCAGGAACATTATCTTGTTCAACATCTTTGGTGGCGTAGGCCATATCCAGTGAGAATGGTGAGCCAGCAATGCTGCTCAACTTCAAACGAAAGGCGTGGCCCTTCTCGTCAGTTTTCGAACGAGGGCCTGTGGTGTTGTATGGGTCAGCCCAGGTTTCACCGGACATGATGGTTGGTAGGATTGACGCATCAATCACCATTCCAGATTGCAGCTGATATTTGTAGCCCACTTCAAGTACAGCTGTACCTGTTGCGATATCGTCACGAGCGGTCCCTGTATAAACTTGATGATTTAAGCGTTCACCAAAGGTGTAAGCAACGCTGCCCAGTGGAGCGACTAAGAAAGAGCTTTCTGAAGACGCTTTCTTGTCCGTCGACGTGATGTTGTTATCGCCGTCGGTATTGAAGTTTGACGTAGAGGAGGTGATCCCAGCATTCAGGGAAATTTCACCGCTGATGCCTTGCTCGTCGGCAAGCTTGGCAAAGGCAGGGGTAGCAGCAATGCTCAAAGCTAAAAATGTGATTTTTAATTTCATTTGCGGGGCTCCTTGCCCAACCTGTTAGTGATTAATGAAAAGCGATGAATAGTCCAGATACTAAAAGGTTCCTGATTAATTTTTTATCAATGATGCTTTTTGAGCATAGCAAAGAAAAAGGAAGCCGAAGCTCCCTTTTATCAATGAGTTATTTCTTCAATAAGAAATTAACCAGTGCAAAATATTCATCAAGAGACTTGATACCTTGCGCATCGACTAGGTAACGGTTGTTAACCACAACGGCTGGTACGCCCGAAAGGCCGCTGTCTTTGAATGCTTTATCGAAGCGACGAACCATAGAGTCAACCGCAAAGCCTTTATAGGCTGCATCAAATTTCTTCGCATCAACACCCTCGTCTAGGAAGATTTGACGTAGCTCTTCTTCATCGCGAGGTGGCTTGTTCATGTTGTGAATGCGGTTAAACATTACAGGCACCATCTTATCTTCTACTTTTAGAGCGATCATGGTTGCGTAAGCTTTGCTCATTGGCTTGCCCATGGCGCCGCCCATGAAAGATACGTGGTTCTTCTGCAGCTTAACGCCTTCAGGAAGCTGTTTTTTTAGCTGCTGAATGATAGGTTCAAAGCTATTACAGTGTGGACAGTAGAATGAGAAGAACTCAGTAACAACTGGCTTTTTAGAAGGCTCTAGGTCTAGAACCTTGTAGTGTTCACCTTCGTTAAATTGCGCCGCATGAGCCGATAAGCTCAGCATAACCAATGAGAAAAATGCGAATAGCTTTTTCATTTATTCAATCTCCATTATGTTTGAATTTTTTGTTTGCTATCAGTGTTGCCTTACCACTGAGGCATTAACGAAAGTGGTGGCTCCTGTAGGGTAGCAATCTGCTCTTTACAAGCAAGTACTTGTTGCTCCCAGTATTTCGGGTCATTAAACCATGGAAATGCAATCGGGAAAGCAGGGTCTTGCCATCGCTTTGCTAACCATGCCATGTAATGCACCATACGTAGACCGCGCAGTGGCTCAATTAGTTTCAACTCTGCGCTGTTAAAGTCACAAAACTCTTGATAGGCCTCTAATAAGATATCGAGTTGCATCAGTTTATCTTGGCGTTCACCGTTGAGTAGCATCCATAGGTCTTGGATGGCGGGGCCATTGCGTGCATCATCAAGGTCGACGAACATCGGCCCGTCACGCCACAAAATATTACCAGGGTGGCAATCGCCATGCAGACGAATAATTTTACTTGATTCAGACCACTGCTCTTCTAGTGCTTTGATCAAGATATCTAGATCATTGAAGAATGCTGATTCGAGATGTGCAGGGATAAAGCTTGAATTCTCAAGGATTTTGCGTGGTTGATGCAGATACTCGTCGAGACTAATAGTCGGACGGTGCTGAAATAGCTTTTCCGAGCTCGCTTTATGAATACGCCCGAGAAAGCGACCGACGCCTTCCAGTTGGTCGAGGTTATCCACTTCGTACTGACGCCCTCCAACACTATCAAACAGCGCAAATAGATAGCCTTGATACTCATGCAGGGTTTGACCATTGATCTTAATCGGTGGTGCAACCGGAATCTCTTGTTCAATCAAGTCGAGTGCGAAATCATGCTCTTCTTGGATCTGTTCTTTAGTCCAGCGCTGCGGGCGATAGAACTTCACCACGTAGCGCTTGCGGTCCTCATCGCTAAATTGATAGACACGGTTTTCGTAGCTATTGAGCGCCAATAGGCCAGACTCGGCGCGAACGCCGATGCTTTCTAGCGCATACCACATGAAATCAGGCGTCAGGTTATCAAAGTTAAAAGCTTGTTCGGTCATAAGAATAAAAAAGGCTCATTACTGAGCCTTTTTCCATTGATTGGTTGAAATACCGAGCGGTGAACCGCTAGATATTAGAGCTTCTTGATAAAGCGGCTTTCAACTTCTATCGTAAACTCTTCATTGTTCGAGAGTATAAACTGAATTGTCGAAACTGGTGAGCTGAGTTTTTCTGGATCGGCTCCCAAGCTGATCGGCAGATTAAGCACTTCACCTGGATCTACAGCAACGGTCTGCTTACCGTACCAGATCGCCTCTGGTAGCCCACTTACACTTAAATCATACTCTTGAACTTGCTGAGTTTTGTTGATGATTTTGAGGGTGTAAGTGTTTTCAACAAAGCCCTGAGTGTTGATTCTGAACAGTTGGTTTCGGTCACGAAGCACGGTTAAACCCGCAGGGTCAACACTTGCGACCTGAACAAAGAACAAGCCAATCATCAGTAGCAACACGCCGCCGTAACCCAACAGCTTAGGTCGCATTACCTTAGTATTGTGGCCTTCTAGACGATGTTCCGTGGTGTAGTTGATCAGGCCTTTCTCGTAGCCCATGCGATCCATCGTTTGGTCACAAGCATCGATACAAGCGCCACAGTTAATACATTCATATTGCAGGCCATCCCGGATATCGATACCGGTCGGACAGACCTGCACACATAAATTACAGTCGATACAGTCACCTAAGCCCAGCGCTTTAGGATCGGCTTTGCGTGAACGAGGACCACGGTTTTCACCACGCTCAGTATCGTAGCCAACAATGAAGGTATCCTTATCAAACATCGCAGATTGGAAACGTGCGTACGGACACATGTGCACACAAACGATCGAACGCATCCAACCTGCATTGGCGTAGGTGCAGCCAGCGAAGAACAGAACCCAAAACACCGGCCAGAATGACGCATCGAAGGTAAAGAAACCAACCACCAGCTCTTTGACAGGAATAAAGTAGCCAACAAAGGTGAGGCCGGTTGCCAAGGCGATTGCCCACCAAGCAATGTGCTTAATCGTTTTGCGTAGTATCAGGTTCGGTGTCAGCTTACCTGAATCTTGCTTTCTACGCTTATTGGCTGAACCTTCTAATTTCTCTTCAAACCAGATGTACATAAAGGTCCAAACGGTTTGTGGACATAGGTAACCACACCAAACACGGCCTAAAAAGGTGGTAATAAAGAACAGACCAAAAGCAGCGATCATGAACAAAATCGCCAACAGGGTTAGGTCCTGAGGGTAGAGCGTGGTGCCGAAGAAATTAAACTGCTGATTACCAATATCGAGCAGTATTGCTTGTCGCTCTCCAAACGGTATCCACGGGATTAGCGCGAACAGAAGCAGTAGGAACCAGCCACCATAGCGGCGCAGCTGCTGGAATTTACCTTTGCTTTCACGCACGTAGATGCGGTTATTGGGGTTAAATCGATCTCCATTACCTTTATGTGTCTTGGGATTAAAGGTTTTAGGAGTCACATCTTTGATATCGATTTTATCCTGACTCATGGACTATCCTTTTGATGGTATAGGTACCCTTTCTTAGTGTGGGCACTTTATGACATTGCTTTTATTGAACTCTGCGGGAGAATCTTGCATACCGTAGCTTTGGTATATCACCGGACCCTATACACGCTACTCTTATTTTAGAAGATTCTTATGGGAGGCGATTATAGCGACAATACTGTTCTCATTTCTTTAACGCTATCAACCTTTAGCAACAAAACTCATAACAGTTGTGACGAAAAAATAGCGAACAGAAACAAAAAAGCGACCGCATGGCCGCCTTTAAATTGGTTGAGCTGAAACTGAGTTGAATTAGATGATGCCGCGGGCTTTTAGAATTGCGGTCTTGAAGTCGTCTTCCTGGTCTTTTTTTAGACCTGGGATCATCTCGTCTTTTTTGGCTGTTACGCATCTTGAGGTGGTAGATAAGCACATCATCGGTGAGATCTTCCAGTTTACCTTGGTAGCCCGCTTCTTTAGATAGCTTGATGATGAATTCAAGTAGATTTAACTCTTGGTCTTTCTGCCACTCAGGCTCCATTAGCTCGATCAGCTCTTCAATGCGATGGCATTTCATTTTCTATTCTCCACAAATTTTATAATGATTTGCAGTAAAGGTATCAAATCGGATACGGAATACCAATCCAACAGGCAAGAAAAAAGCGCAGTAAAAACTGCGCTTTTTGTTATGCAGCTTTAATGACTTTTGAAGAGCTAGACGTAAGCAGAGCAGTCTTTTCGACAAGAGTCATTGTTGGAGCCACGTTCTTAGCCGTTGGAGCAGCTACAAAGCCACTACGACGACGCATCGCACTACGGTTGGTGTGCGAAAACCTGACAGCTGTTGGTCGCATTGAGTTACCTAACGGTCAGGCATATCCATTGCCAATTTAATGGCCTGATCCAAAATGAGCTGCGCTTTAATTGCTTAAAGTTGGGCTCGTCTGGCTTTCGCCAATCCAATCATGAATCAGGATAATGATATGCGTGCATATCAATAACAGACTATCATCATCTGGTTGAACGATCGATGCTTGTTGGAAAAATTGCCGCCAATAACGGCTAAAATTGTGTGAGCAGTATATTTGAGTTTGAACCTCTTTCAGGCTTAAGATGGTGCTTTAAAGGAGGTGCATATGTCGTTCTTAAAGAAAACGCTAGCAAGTTTTGGTATTGGATCGGCGAAGGTAGATTCGGTACTCCAACAAGAAGTGCTTTACCCTGGCCGTAAAGCCAACATTATTGTGCACGTTTACGGTGGCTCCCAACCTCAAGAGATCGATAACATCGACCTCAACTTGTGCTGCCGTTACATCAAGGAAGTTCCAATTAACCCCGATAAACAAGATAGAGGTCAGACGCGTCGCGTCCATCAAACGTATTCATTGGCGAAGTGGAGCCTGCCTTATGCCTTCACTATTGAGCCAGGTGAAACTCGTGACTTTGAGTGTGAGTTTGATGTACCGCTCAATACGCCGGTGACTATTGGTGATGCGAAAGTGTGGCTGGAAACCGGGTTAGACATCGCGATGGCTATCGACCCATCTGATAAAGATGTACTCACGGTACGTCCTGACGAGCTGCTCGATGGTATCTTTAATGAGCTTGAGGCACAGGGCTTACGCATTCGACAAGTCGAGTGTGAGGCGGTGGATGGCTTTGAGTTGCCGTTTGTTCAAGAGTTCGAGTTTGTACCAACGACAGGGCCTTACCATGGTCGTTGGCGTGAGCTAGAAGTTGTGGCCCATCGCGATGAGCAAGAGCTGAAAATGTGGTTTGAAATAGACCGCAATCGTGATGGTGCTAAAGGCATGTTAGCGAGCCTGCTTGGTGTCGGTAAGCTCAAACGCCAGCTAAGCATTCCTCTTGATACCTCGCCACAACAGGCGGGTGAGATGGTGATTGAGTATTTGGAGAGTGTCTCTTAGTCTCTCAATCCGATGATGATACGGCCCATAAAATTTAAGCTTACACGTGTAAGCTTAATGTGTAATACTAGAGTAAATGTTCGGTTACGCTAGTAGGGTGCCCATGTCTGAAGCCAAAGTCAGTGAATACAGTGAAATAGAAGAGAGAGCCAACGCGATCACACACGGTCTGGGTGTGGTGTTAGGGATTGTTGGCTTAATCTTATTGCTCATCAAAGCCAATCAATTTGATGCTGACTCACTAACCGTAGCGAGCATGGCAGCCTACGGCAGTAGTATTATCTTACTGTTTCTGGCCTCAACCTTATATCATTCAATCACCACCGCGAAAACTAAGCGCTTGCTGAAAACCCTCGATCACTGCGCGATCTATTTGCTGATAGCAGGCAGTTATACTCCCTTCTTACTGGTCAGTTTAAGAACTCCGTTGGCCTTTGGCTTAATGGGCGTAATATGGGCGATAGCCTTAGTCGGTATCGTGATGAAAATTGCCTTTGTGTATCGCTTTAAGCGCTTGTCGTTAGTCACGTACCTAGCAATGGGATGGTTGTCGCTGATAGTGATTTATCAGCTAGCAAAGAGTGTGGAGTTGGGAGGTTTGATCCTGCTGGCTGTTGGCGGAATCATCTACTCTTTAGGAGTGATTTTCTATGTCGCTAAGCGCATCCCATACAACCATGCCATTTGGCATCTCTTTGTATTGGCAGGGTGCGCCTGTCATTTCTTTGCGATCTATCTATACGTTACGCCAGTTTAGCGAGCCAGAACCTCAATCACTTCTGCTTGGAGTTGGTATTGGTCCTGTTTTTCTACTGCTAGTTTAATCGATTTGCCTTCGGCACTGCTTTGTGGACGAAGGTAAGTTTCGGCCATACGCTTAATCGATTTCCAAGTATCTATTTGTTGCTCTGCTAACAGCTCTCCTGCTGTCGAGAGCACTTTAACCTTCAGTGAAACAAAGATGATTGGCTGGGTACCTTGGTTAGTGATCGCCGTTGGAATGACGAGTTTACCATCCTGATAGCTTGCTGTGCCCAATAGGATATCGACCCCAGACTTAGATAGTTGCAGGCTTGGTTTAGTATCGTTGAGCTTAATCGTGGTACTAGTAACGGTGGTCGCAACAGGAATCGCCGCGATGCTTGGCTTCGCAGGTACGCCCGAAGCCGTGACTTCAGATTCAACAACTTTGGTCGTCACATACTCCCATGTAAAGTCATCTTTAAGATTCACTTGTTTACCATCGGGTAGGGTGATCAGTTGATCGGCGAATGCAGTGCCGCTGAGTAGTGCGCTAGCCATCAATAGGTAAGATCGCATAGTGTTTTCCTTTTTAATGCTTAATTAACGACGCCAGAAAGCTGGGAAGAAGAGTACCAACAGGGTCAGAATTTCCAATCTTCCCATCAGCATGCCAAAGCTTAGCAGCCACTTAGCGGCATCTGGCAGAGGCGCAAAGTTTCCAGTTGGACCAATCACGCTACCCATGCCTGGGCCAACGTTGGCAACCGCAGTGATCGCGCCAGAAATGCTGGTGATGGGATCGAGCCCCATCGCACTTAATCCGCCGGCAATTAAGATAATAGTAATAAAGAACATCAAACCAAAAGCGACGAGAGAACGTACGATATCGTCGTTAACTGGGCGTTGGTTGTAACGTTGAACAAACACACCTGAAGGGTGGATCAGCTTCATCATCTGTTTGTGTAATAGTGTCATCGCGATCTGGAAGCGGAAGATTTTGATGCCGCCTGAAGTTGAACCGGAACAAGCCCCAGCCATCATTAAGAAGGCAAACAGAGTTGTTGGTAGAGTGCCCCAAGCGGTAAAGTCTTCCAACCCAAAACCGGTAGTTGTGACCACTGAGACGATATTGAACATTGAGACGCGTAGCGCATCCATCATGGTGTATCCATCACGAATAACTAGCCACATTGAAATTACAACACTTGAAGCCAGAAACAGGTAAGTAAAGCCTCGAACCTGAGCATCTTTGTAAAGTGGGTCCAGTTTGCGTCCACGCAGAGCACTGACAAACAGCAGGAAAGGCATGCCGCCTAGGAACATGAATAGGGTACCAACCCAGTGTGCACTGTTTGAGAAATGGTTCATCGAGCCGTCAGAGGTTGAGTAACCACCTGTCGAAAGCGTGGTAAAGGCGTGATTAATGGCGTCAAACATACCCATGCCAGCAAAGAGGTAGCTGATAAAGCACAACCCGGTAAGAACCAGATAGACAGCCACAATGTTCTTGGCCACGGTTTTTGCACGTGGGCTGCTCTTATCTGACCAATCTGAAGATTCAGTCTGGAACAGGCGCATACCACCGACGTTGAGCATTGGTAGTACGGCTACTGCCATGACGATAAAGCCTACTCCACCAAGCCATTGCAATATAGATCGCCACAGCAAGATGCTTGGTGCCATGCTATCCAATCCACTGAGTACCGTTGAGCCGGTAGTGGTAATCCCCGACATGGTCTCAAAGTAGGCATCGGTAAAGCTAATATGGTTGATGAATACAAACGGCAGTGCGGCAAATGCACTGGCGATTGTCCATACCAATGAGGTTATGAGGAACATGTCCCGCACGCCAAGTCTGAAGTGAGCAGTGCGACCAAGACTCAGGCAGATGAAGGCGATCACATGGGTGATCACTACTGATTGACCAAACTCTAGAAAGCCACCTGTCCCTGTAAAAAAAGCAACCAGAGTCGGCACATACATAAACAGGGCAAGCTTTGATAGCACTAACCCTATAACTAACAGAATGGGGCGTAAATTAACCATGATGTTTTACAGGTGCGCGCTTACAGGAAGAACGGACTCGGTTGGAATAGCGATTCGACGTCTGGAACGTATTTTTTATCAACTAAGAACATCACCACGTGATCATCCTGCTCAATCACAGTTCTATCGTGGGCAATCAGTACTTCTTCACCACGAACAATCGCACCAATGGTGGTGCCCGGTGGCAGTTTAATATCACCAATTGCTCGGCCCACAACCTTAGAGGTGGTTTCATCACCGTGGGCGATTGCTTCAATCGCTTCTGCAGCACCGCGTCGTAGAGACGACACGTTGACGATATCGGCACGGCGCACGTGAGTCAGTAACGCAGAAATGGTCGCTTGTTGTGGCGATATTGCAATATCAATCACACCGCCTTGTACGAGGTCGACATAGGCACCACGCTGAATCAGTACCATTACCTTTTTAGCGCCCATGCGCTTGGCCAGCATCGCTGACATGATGTTGGTTTCATCTTCATTGGTCAGCGCGATGAACACGTCTACTTGGTCGATGTTCTCTTCGGTCAGCAGCTCTTGGTCTGCCGCATCACCACAGAATACGATGGTGTTCTCAAGCTCTTCAGAGAGTTTCTCGGCACGGGTGTAGCTGCGCTCAATTAGTTTGATGCTGTAGCTCTGTTCAAGGCGTTTAGCTAAGCTGGCACCGATGTTACCACCACCAACAATCATCACACGGCGGTAAGGCTTTTCAAGGCGCTGCAGCTCACTCATCACCGAGCGGATGTGGTTACTTGCCGCGACGAAGAATACTTCATCATCGGCTTCAATGATGGTGGTGCCTTGAGGTCGAATTGGACGCCCTTGACGGAAAATAGCGGCTACACGAGTATCGATGTGCGGCATGTGTTCACGTAGAGCCGATAGCGCATTACCGACAAGAGGACCACCGTAGTAGGCTTTTACTGCCACTAGGCTTACCTTTTGCTCGGCAAAGCTGACTACTTGAAGTGCACCTGGATACTGGATCAGGCGTTCAATGTAGCTGGTCACTAGCTCTTCTGGCGCGATCAGGTGATCAACCGGAATCGCACCAGATTTAAATAGGGCTTCTTTTTCTTCTAGATATTCAGGGGAGCGGATACGTGCAATTCGGTTAGGTGTATTAAATAGAGAAAAGGCGACCTGACACGCGGCCATGTTGGTTTCATCCATATTGGTTACTGCAACCAACATGTCTGCATCTTGAGCCCCCGCTTCACGCAGGGTATTAGGGTGGCTAGCGTAGCCATTGACTACCCTAAGGTCATATTTGTCTTGAAGTTCACGCAGTCGGTCACCATCGCGGTCGACAATCGTGATGTCATTGTTTTCACCTACTAAGTTCTCAGCAAGGGTGCCGCCTACTTGTCCTGCACCTAGGATAATGATCTTCATAGCCTTTCTCTTATTATTTGTTATCTAACGTCTTGATGGTGATACATCATAACGAAACAGCGGCTAAGAACCTCTTCTTAGCCGCTGCATAATTACGCTTGTTTTACTAACACTGCGTAGTAGAAACCATCCATATCTTCTTCACCAGGTAAAATTTGACGACCTGGTTGTTCGATATCGGAGCCGACAAGAGTTGCGTTACTTGTGCGCTCAAGGAACGCTTTTACTTGCAGCACGTTTTCTTGTGGTGTGATTGAGCAAGTCGCATACACCATAGTGCCACCAGGCTTCAGTTGCCCCCACATCGCATCCATAATTTCACTTTGCAGTTCTGCTAGAGCCTCAATATCAGAAGCTCGACGCAGCCACTTGATATCAGGGTGACGACGAATAACGCCCGTTGCCGAACATGGTGCATCAAGTAGGATACGGTCAAACTGTTCACCACTCCACCACTCTTGTGGGTAGCGTGCATCACCACAGATTACGTCGGCACGCAGTTGAAGGCGCTCTAGGTTGTCGTAAACGCGGTCTAGGCGTTTAGCATCAGCATCGATCGCAACCACTTCAGTATCGTTAGTGTGCTCAAGGATGTGTGCTGTTTTACCACCTGGTGCAGCGCAGCAGTCTAGGATTAGTTCACCATCTTTGGGTGTCAGGTAATCAACCGACAGTTGCGCTGCGGCATCTTGTACCGATACCCAACCTTTATCAAAGCCAGGCAGTAGAGTGACATCGCAAGGTGCAGATAATTTTATGGCATCTGCTGCTTGTGAGTGCAGGGTGTATTCAATGTTTTCGTTTTTAAGTAGCTCGGCATACTCATCACGAGTGTGGTGCTGACGGTTTACACGTAGCCACATTGGAGCCTTGCTGTTGTTCGCTTCTACAAGTTGCTCCCACTGATCTGGGTAGCTCTCTTGTAGCATTTTTAGGATCCAGCTTGGGTGTCCGTATTTGCCAGCGTTGTGGCTCGTCGCCGCCTCATCCAATGCTTCTTGGTCGCGTAAGTAGTTACGCAATACCGCATTGATCAGGCCGCTAAGGTTTTGTCCACGCAGTGTTTTGGTTGCTTCAACTGTTTCACCGACCGCTGCGTGCGAAGGAATACGCATGAAGCTCAGCTGGTAAATACCAACCAGAATTAGGTGATGAAAAACACGTTTCTTGCCCTTTAATGGATTATCCATCAATTGATTGGCGATAGATTCTAGGCGAGGTAGATAGCGTAGAGCGCCGTAACATATCTCTTGCAGTAGAGCATGGTCTCGCGGGCGGATTGTTTTCTGAGCCGCAGGTAGAGCGTGTGAAAGAGAGTGGCCTTTATCGACAACTTGGAATAGGACATTGGCAGCAGCAGCGCGAACATTCATGGGGAATACCGACTATTTTATTGAATACATGAGGGCATCTCTGCCCTCGTAAAGGTTGTAGACTGTGTTACTTACAGTCGTGCAAGGGTTAGACGAGCAGTGTGCCCACTTCAAACCAGCTTGCTCTTGAGTTCAAGATATCTTGAACCGACATGGCTTTCTTGCCCGGAACTTGTAGCTGTTCTAGCACAAGAACACCTTGCCCTGTCGCTACGTAGATACCGGTTTTGTCAGCTTGTAGAATCGTACCTGCTGGCTTGTCTGACGTTTGTTCAGCCACTCGGCTTTGCCATACTTTGATACTGTTCTCAGCTGCTTCAAAATGACTCATTGGCCAAGGGTTGAAGGCACGTACACAACGCTCAATATGAGCCGCGTCGTCACTCCAGTTGATGCGCGCTTCTTCTTTGCTGAGTTTCTTCGCGTAGTTAGCGAGCTCGTCGTTTTGTTTTTCAGCGACAGCTGTGCCGGCTGCGATATCCGCTAAGCAGTCAACTAGCGCGTCTGGACCTAGGCCAGCTAGCTTCTCATACATAGATGCGCTAGTGTCTGTTGCTTCAATTGGTAGAGTCGCAATTTTTAGCATATCGCCAGTATCTAGACCAATATCCATCTGCATGATGGTCACACCTGTCTCTGCATCACCCGCCCAGATAGAGCGTTGAATTGGAGCTGCGCCACGCCAGCGTGGCAGGATAGAGCCATGGACGTTGATACAACCTAAGCGAGGGGTATCAAGCACTGCTTGAGGTAGTAACAAACCGTAAGCGACCACTACCATGATATCGGCATTGAGGTCAGCTAACTCTTGTTTAGCTTCATCCGACTTGAAGTTTTCCGGCTGGTAAACAGGGATATCATTTTCAACAGCAATGTTCTTTACTGGACTCGCCGTGAGTTTTTTACCGCGACCTGCAGGGCGATCGGGTTGCGTGTATACCGCAATAACTTCATGCTCCGAAGACAACAACGCCGCCAAGTGACGGGCGGCGAAATCCGGAGTACCTGCGAAGACAATTCTTAAAGACTGACTCAAGGTAGGCTTCCTTCTTATTAGGTTTTGCTAGCGCTTATTTTGCTTGTTTCTCGTTGAAACGCTTAATTTTCGCTAGTTTATCTTGAATACGTTTACGCTTTAGCGGCGATAGGTAATCAACAAATAGCTTGCCTTCTAGGTGGTCAAGCTCATGTTGAACACAGATAGCTAATAGATCATCAGCGTCGAAGGTGTACTCTTTGCCATCGCGGTCTAGCGCTTTCACAGTAACTTCTGCAGCGCGAGGCACCAGTGCTCGAGCACCAGGTACAGATAGACAGCCTTCTTCAATACCATCTTCACCGCGCTTCTCGATGATTTCTGGGTTGATCAGCACCATTGGCTCATCACGTGTTTCTGAAATATCGATAACAACAATACGCTGATGGAAATCAACCTGCGTTGCTGCAAGGCCGATACCCTCTTCGTCGTACATGGTTTCAATCATGTCATCAACGAACTTTTGGATCTCTGGGGTAACTTCTTTTACCGGTTTCGCCACAGTACGTAGACGATCATCCGGGAATGTTAATACTTGTAATACAGACATATATACTCGAAATATTGAACTGTGCCGAAACAGCTTAAACTTTGTTGGCTCAATTCTAGACATTTTATAGGCCAAATGACAGCATCCTGAAGGTAATTCTACGATTAGATGTCATATATTCAGACCAAGGAACCGAGGTCATGCGCCATTTTTTAACGAGGTTATCGCTAGTTTTCCTGTCACTGTCAGGTGCCGCTGTGGCTCAAGAATCTTTACCACAGCTCAGTATCAAGCAGGATGCTCCCAAGAGTTATATCGTTGAGAAAGGCGATACATTATGGGATATCTCAGAAATGTATCTCGATAGCCCTTGGCTGTGGCCGCGTTTGTGGCAAGTGAATCCGGAAATCGATAACCCTCATCTTATCTATCCAGGAGATAAGCTCTCATTGGTATGGCGTAATGGTCAGCCAGTATTGAGTGTAAAACCGATTATGAAGCTAAGCCCTAAGATTCGAGTTAGGGATAAAAAAGCGGTGCCTACGGTGAATGAAGGGTTGGTGTTGCCCTATCTTCAATCAGATCGATTGGTGACCCAAGCGGATATAGAGTCAGCGCAGCGTGTGTTGGGGACAAGTGATGGACGTAAGTTTCTAACCGCTCAAGATCGCTTGTTCATCTCTGGTCAGCAACAGCATCAGAAATGGGGAATCTACCGTGCAGTGGCAACCTATCAACGAACTCAGCCTGCTACCTCAATCGTGTCTTTACGCTTAGTCGCAACCGCGCAACTTAGCTCTGTTGATGATGAATTCAGTAGCTTAAAGGTTGACTCTCAGCTGCAAGAAATCCTGATTAATGATGTTGTTCTCCCTGAATTAGTCCTAGATAAGAGTAAGTTAACCACCACTTTTTATCCTTCTCCTACGGCGGCGGATCAATCTGCCAATATTGTCGGTTCTTTAGAAGGGGCCAAATTCAGTGCTAAAAACCAGGTTGTAGTGATAGATAGAGGGACTGATGATGACCTGCGTCAGGGCTCTATGTTCTCGCTTAGACAGCCAGGTGCAGTGGTCTATGGTCAGCAGGGCGAGTACAGTTATGACAACGATGCACTCGGTAATAAAGTTCAGCTTCCTAATACTGAAATCGGGAACTTAATGGTGATAAGGCCTTACCAGCACTTTAGCTTGGCGCTAGTAACTCAAAACAGCCAACCAATTAGTAATGAAACTTTGGCGGTATCGCCGTTAACTATGGTTTTAAATCATTCTGCTTCTGCGATCGAACCATAGGACTACCAGATGACTGAGCAAGAGTTGACGGCGTGGTTGAGGCTGAGCTTCGTTCCTAAGCTAGGAATGAAGCGCCTTAAACGCTTACTGGCTATCGACTCTCCACTTAATATTGTTAATTACTCACATGAGCAGCTTCAGGCGCTAGGTTTCTCCGATTCTCAAATTACCTATCTTAGATTCAAAACAGAGCCATTGGTTGAAGAGTGCTTATCGTGGCAAGCGAAAAGCGCCAACCATCATCTTGTTACTCACCAATGTGCCGCATATCCACCAAGCCTGCGCCAGATAGCCAGCGCACCTAGCACACTGTTTGTGCGCGGTAATATATCGACACTCAGTGACCCTCAAATCGCGATGGTGGGCAGTCGTAATGCCAGCCTAGAAGGACTGCAAACGGCCAAAGCATTTGCTCGAGAGTTTGCGCAGAGCGGTTTGATTGTGACTAGTGGCTTAGCGTTGGGTATTGATGGCTATGCGCATGATGGTGCTTTAGAAGGCGGCGGTGAAACTTTTGCAGTGCTAGGTTCGGGGTTAGATGCTATCTACCCAGCACGCCATCGTAAATTGGCACAGCGGATCGAAGAGCAGGGCGCGCTAATCTCTGAATTTCGCCCTTCGGCTAAACCTCGTCCTGAAAACTTTCCGCGTCGCAATCGTATTATCAGTGGCTTGTCGCTCGGTACACTGGTGGTCGAAGCGGCGGAAAAGAGTGGTTCATTGATTACGGCTCGCTACGCATTAGAACAAGGACGAGAAGTCTTTGCTTTGCCTGGTTCAATACATAATCCGACTAGCCGTGGAGGAAACAGTTTAATTAAGTCGGGCGCTTGCTTGGTTCAGAGTGCTCAAGATGTGCTTGTTGAAATAAAAAGTCTATTGGATTGGTCTATTGAAGTACAACCCAGTCTGTTTGAAGCGCCGATAACCGACAATGAAAATGAACAATTGCCATTTCCGCATCTGTTAGCTAACGTAGGGTTAGAGGCGACACCCGTTGATATTTTGGCACAGCGAACCCATATACCTGTGCATGAAGTCATGATGCAGCTCTTAGAGTTAGAACTTTTAGGGCATGTTGTTGCAGTTTCTGGTGGCTATATTCGAAAGGGGAGAGGCTAGCTATGATGATGGACATTCTGATGTACCTGTTTGAAACCTACATCCATAGCGATTCTGAATTGCAGGTGGATCAAGACGAGCTTGAAGAAGAGTTACTTCGAGCAGGGTTTCACCAAGACGATATTTATAAGGCTCTTCACTGGTTAGAAGATCTCGCGGCACTGCAAGAAACTGATAGCCAAGCGGCAATCTCGGTCTCTTCAAATACCTCTATGCGTATTTATACTAAGCGAGAGATGGCGCGTATTAACCTCGAGTGTCGTGGTTTTCTTCTATTCCTCGAGCAGATCAATGTATTGACCACTGAAATTCGTGAGATGGTTATCGATCGAGTGATGGGGCTTGAGACCAATGAGTTTGAGTTGGATGATCTCAAATGGATTATCTTAATGGTGCTGTTTAACGTACCGGGTAATGAGAGTGCTTACACGCAAATGGAAGAGCTGTTGTACACCAAAGAGCAAGGTATCTTGCATTAATACAGGCTTGTCATGAGTAGTAAGATCGATCATCAGCTTTTCTCGGCTCACGAGCATGCGTTAGAACATGAAGCTTGTCCACAGTGTGATGGAGAGCTGCAACTGCGCCACGGTAAACACGGCCCGTTTATGGGATGTAATCATTATCCTGAATGCGACTATATTAAGCCGTTGCATCAGAATGATGGGCATATCGTCAAAGAACTCGGTGTGCCTTGTCCAAAGTGCCAAAATGAATTGGTATTAAGGCAAGGGCGCTATGGCATGTTTATAGGTTGTAGTAGCTACCCAGAGTGTCATCACATCGAGTCACTTGACCAACCGAAACAAGAGCAGCAATCAGCCCCGCAAGTCGCCTGCCCAGAGTGTGGTAAAGGTCATCTTGTTGAGCGCAAGTCTCGCTATGGTAAACAGTTCTTTGCGTGTGACGACTACCCTAAGTGTAAGTTTGCCGTCAACCAGCCGCCGATTATAGGCCGCTGTGAAGTGTGCCAGTATCCGCTGCTGATGGAGAAGAAAACGGCAAAAGGCATCAAAAAGCAGTGTGCTGACCGAAAATGTCACCACATTCAAGAATAAGCATAAAAAAACGGCGCTCGATGAGCGCCGTTTTTATTGGATTTCTATTTACTGCATCTGCGCAGCAAAATCGTGGATCGCTGGGTAAGCCCTTTTATCCAAGATTTTAGCTAGACCGCAAAGCGTGCGTTGCAGTTCGGCATTGTAGTCAGCACTGACATTGATGTGACCCATCTTACGACCGGCACGTTTTTCTTTGCCATACCAGTGAACATGACAACCGGCCTGTGCCAAGATCGCGTTAGGCAGAGTGTCTTCACCCAGGATATTGATCATCGCAGTTGGGCGAATCAGCTTTGTGCTTCCTAGAGGCATGCCACATACAGCGCGAAGGTGATTTTCAAACTGACAAGTTTCAGCACCTTGCTGTGTCCAGTGACCTGAGTTATGAACGCGTGGGGCAATCTCATTAACGAGCAGGGCACCTTGAACATCAAAGAATTCAAGAGCAAGTACACCTACGTAATCCAAGCGTTCCGCAACCGCAGTGAACATAGTCTTAGCTTGTTCCTGTAACTCAACATCATCAATCGCTGTTGAAAGGCTCAGAACACCATTGGTATGAACGTTTTCAGCTAGTGGGTAAACTTGGATTTCACCATCTTTACCACGAGCACCGACCAAAGATACCTCACGATCAAATGGAACAAATTCCTCCGCAACAATCGCTTGGTTGTCGGTCGCCGCGATGCATTCTGCCATCTCAGTCCAAACGGTTTCTACTGCGTCTAGTGACTTAAGACGCCATTGGCCTTTGCCATCATAGCCACCGAGTGTGCTCTTAAGCACCATTGGTAGGCCAACATGCGAGATCGCGTGGTCAAAGTCTTCGCGAGAGTTGATCACTGCGTATTTTGCGTTTTTCACGCCCGCTTGGTCGAGCAGAGCTTTCTCAAGACGACGGTCGCCGCCAGCTTTGATTGCTTCGGTAGTCGGTAAGAACTTACCACTGCGCTCACACACTTCAAGCACATCATGAGGGATGTGTTCGAATTCAGCCGTAATCACATCCGCACGCTCAATCGCATTCTCTAAGCCATTGCCTAGAATCGCTTGCGTTAATGGGTGAACAATATTTTTGCTGCCAACATCAAAAGCAGAAATTTCAATATTCAGCGGTGCCCCAGCTAGGGACATCATGCGAGCAAGCTGGCCCGCGCCTAACACAAGAACATGCATGGGAATTAGTCCTCTGCAGGGTTTGGATTAGCTAGTACCGTTTCTGTTTGCTCAGAGCGGAATGCTTCTACTTTTGCCATCACATCTTCATTGTGCGTACCAATGATTTGTGCTGCTAGAATACCTGCGTTAGCTGCACCTGCTTCACCAATGGCTAGCGTACCAACCGCGATACCTTTAGGCATTTGTACGATAGAAAGAAGTGAGTCCATGCCTTTTAGAGCTTTAGACTGTACAGGTACGCCAAGAACAGGAACGCTAGTAAATGCTGCTGCCATACCCGGTAGGTGAGCTGCGCCGCCTGCACCTGCAATGATCACCTTAATTCCACGCTCTTTTGCACTCGTTGCGTAATCCGCCAGTAGTTGAGGAGTACGGTGAGCAGAAACCACTTTTGTTTCGTACGCTACGCCAAATTGATCCAACATGTCCGCTGCTAGCTTCATTGTTGGCCAATCAGATTTAGAACCCATGATAATACCGACAGTCATCTCAAACTCCTTCAGGTACGATTTGATTAAGTGATTAGATAATTTGCGCGCATTATACGGGTAAAATCACTCAAGGAAAACGTTTGCGTCGGTCAAAATTGCTAATTGATACATTTTATAAACAAATAGCTTTAGTAACAGTTAGTGATTATTTGTACACTTAACGAGTTTAATAGCAGATATAGATGAGGCAAACCGTGGACAACTTTCAGCATACTTTGCAGGCATTACAACAAGGTGAGGTGATCGCCTACCCAACTGAAGGTGTATTTGGTGTTGGTTGCGATCCTGACAACCCGCAAGCTATCCAGAAATTACTTGAACTTAAACAGCGCCCGATGGAAAAGGGCCTCATCCTAATTGCTGCCAGTTATGAACAGTTGCTTCCTTATATCGATGAAAGTCAGCTGACCCCTGAGCAATTGGCAACGGTAAAATCGACATGGCCAGGTCCTGTTACGTGGATCATGCCAGCCAGTGCACAAGTGACGGATTGGGTCAGTGGTCAATTCGATTCAATTGCGGTACGTGTAACCGATCACCCTTTGGTACAGAAGATGTGTAATGCGTTTGGAAAGCCGTTAACCTCTACCAGCGCAAACCTATCGGGTGAGCCGCCGTGTATGACCACTGAAGAGGTGAAGCAGCAGCTCGGTCATAAGCTGGTGGCCATTCTTGAGGGTGAAACGGGAGGCCGTGATAAGCCGAGTGAAATCCGTGATGCAAAGACTTCTCAAATATTAAGACAAGGCTAAACCCTGCATAAAGGAAGAAACATGTCAGCAATTGATAAAGATGCGGTAAAGCAGTTCTTGCTCAACTTACAAGATTCGATTTGCCAACAACTAGAACAAGCCGATGGTGTTGCGGCGTTTGAAGAAGACGCATGGCAACGTGAACCTGGTGAGCGTCTTGGCGGTGGTGGTCGTACGCGCGTTATGACTAATGGTGCCGTATTTGAGCAGGGTGGTGTGAACTTCTCTCACGTCGCAGGCAAAGAGATGCCAGCATCAGCGACCGCACATCGACCAGAGCTTGCTGGCCGAAAGTTTGAGGCAATGGGTGTTTCGTTGGTTATTCATCCTAAGAATCCATATATCCCAACCTCTCATGCCAATGTACGATTTTTCATTGCAGAGAAAGAGGGTGAAGCGCCTATCTGGTGGTTTGGTGGTGGCTTCGATCTGACCCCGTTCTACCCATTTGCTGAAGATTGCCAATCTTGGCACCAAACAGCGAAAGATCTATGTGCGCCATTTGGTGATGATGTGTATCAGCAGCATAAAGAGTGGTGTGATAAATATTTCTACTTGCCTCATCGTGATGAGACTCGTGGTGTAGGTGGCTTGTTCTTTGATGATTTAAATGAGTGGGGCTTTGAGAAGAGTTTTGCTTACATGCAAGCGGTTGGTGAGGGTTATACCCAAGCTTATCTACCAATTGTTGAACGAAGAAAAGAGACGCCTTACGGCGAACGTGAACGCGATTTCCAACTCTATCGTCGTGGCCGCTATGTTGAATTTAATCTAGTTTATGACCGTGGCACCCTATTTGGTCTACAAAGTGGTGGTCGTACCGAGTCGATTCTGATGTCGATGCCACCATTGGCACGATGGGAATATCGATATGAACCTAAAGAGGGTTCACCAGAGGCGCTACTGTACACAGACTATTTAAAACCTAGAGTTTGGTAAGACTTCCCTCCTTATAGGTATAGTGATAGGGTCATCATTCGATGACCCTTTTTCATAAGCTCTGTTAGGTAAGGATATGACACAGTACATAGATCGCTATGCCGTTTTTGGAAACCCAATTAGTCAAAGTAAATCACCATTTATTCATACGCTATTTGCTCGCCAAACGAACCAGCAACTTACCTATACATCTCAACAGCCTGAGCCAGGTGATTTTCTCATTGCAGCTAAAGATTTCTTTGGCAATGGTGGTAAAGGCTGTAACGTCACAGCACCGTTTAAAGAAGACGCATATCAATTTGCGGATCGTCTAACTGAGCGAGCTCAACTAGCTGGTGCCGTGAATACGCTTAAAAAGCTTGATGATGGCGAGATCATTGGTGACAACACCGACGGTGAAGGGCTAGTCCAAGACTTATTGCAACACCAAGTGGTATTAAAAGACGCTCGTATTCTGCTGCTTGGAGCTGGCGGTGCAGCAAGAGGCGTGATTAAGCCATTGCTTGACCACAATCCTCGTCAGTTAGTGATTGCTAACCGCACTGCTTCTAAAGCACAGCTACTCGCAGAAATGTTCACTTCCTTTGGTAATGTCTCAGGCATTGGACTTGATGAGGTGCATGAAGGCTTTGATGTGATCATTAACTCTACTTCTTCAGGGTTGAGTGGTGAACTTCCCCAAGTGTCCGCCGAGATATTCACACCAACAAGTACCGTTTATGACATGGTCTATGGTTCGGGACACACGGTCTTTAATCGCTGGGCATTGGATAATGGTGTCCACGCTGCTTATGATGGCCTAGGCATGCTGGTGGGTCAGGCGGCTGAAAGCTTTATGTTGTGGCGCGGTCTAAGACCGGGAACAAAGCAAATCCTCAGAGAATTAAGAAAGAACCTAGAGGCGTAATAATGAATCAGTCAATTTTGTTTCCTGATATCCAAACCTGGGATGCTGAGAATCAATGCGTCGTTTTCCCTGCTCAACAAAGTGGCGCACTTATTGAGTGTACTATTACTCTAGAAGAGCTAGGAAAATTGGCAGGACGTGAAGTAACAAATGAGCAAGCCATTGAGGTGTTCAGTGAGTTGCGTTTTGACTTAGAAGAACTAGCAGAAGAGCTAATAGAAGAAGAGGAGTTTAACTCCTCTGGTCAAATCGAGATTCAAGCGTCTTAAACTGGTCGAACTGAATCTAGATAGTCATTTTTGTTCTGAACATAGTTGTCGGCAGACTTCTGGAGAAAAGCACGTTCTTTATCTGTTAAAGGGCGTGCTTGTTTTACAGGGCTTCCCACATACAAATAACCACTCTCCAAAACTTTGTTTGGCGGAACTAAACTGCCAGCACCAATCATCACCTCTTGCTCTACGACAACATTGTCTAGAATGATCGCTCCCATTCCTACCAATACCCGATCTTGAATGGTGCAACCATGCAACATCACCTTATGGCCAACCGTGACATCATTACCGATAATCAAAGGGTAGCCGTCAGGGTTCTCCTTGTTTTTATGGGTGACATGAAGAACAGAACCATCTTGGATATTTGTACGTTGACCAATATGGATATGATTAACATCGCCTCTTGCTGCAACCAAAGGCCAAACACTAGAGTCGTCACCAATCTTGATATCACCAACTAATACTGCGGTTTCATCTATATAGACATCTTGGCCTATTTCCGGTGCGATACCTTTATAACTGCGTATAGAACTCATAAATCCTCCTTTATATAGCTAGCTTAAGAGCATTATTGGGTCTCTGACTAGGATAAATGGCCGTTTTTGAGTGTTTTTTATCCGAACAATCAAAAAACTAAAAAAAACGTAAAAAAGGGCTTGCCAATGTGATCGCAATCTCTATAATGCCACCTCGCTGACACGGGATGGCTTCGCAAGAAACCACAACGAATCAGCAAGTCAAATTAGCCAAGCTAAGCGCTTGAAAAAAGTTTTGAAAAAGTGGTTGACACTAAAACTTAAATCGCTAAAATGGCCGTCCGATTTGAGCGAAGCTCAAAAAGGAAAAGCTCTTTAACAATTTAAACCTATCAATCTGTGTGGGCACTCGTTGATGAATATCACTAAGTTTGTTTTCGCTTTTAAAAGCAAAGGCAAACACGAAACTTCGGTTTCAACTTGATTTCAATGAACTGAGTGACCAATTCGAATCGTAAGATTCGGCACAGTCAATTCAACATTACTTAGCTTTTTATTAAGCGAAGAGAATGTAATCAGTATTCATTGAGTCGACAAAATCTTAAATTGAAGAGTTTGATCATGGCTCAGATTGAACGCTGGCGGCAGGCCTAACACATGCAAGTCGAGCGGAAACGAGTTATCTGAACCTTCGGGGAACGATAACGGCGTCGAGCGGCGGACGGGTGAGTAATGCCTAGGAAATTGCCTTGATGTGGGGGATAACCATTGGAAACGATGGCTAATACCGCATGATGCCTACGGGCCAAAGAGGGGGACCTTCGGGCCTCTCGCGTCAAGATATGCCTAGGTGGGATTAGCTAGTTGGTGAGGTAATGGCTCACCAAGGCGACGATCCCTAGCTGGTCTGAGAGGATGATCAGCCACACTGGAACTGAGACACGGTCCAGACTCCTACGGGAGGCAGCAGTGGGGAATATTGCACAATGGGCGCAAGCCTGATGCAGCCATGCCGCGTGTATGAAGAAGGCCTTCGGGTTGTAAAGTACTTTCAGCAGTGAGGAAGGGGATGTCGTTAATAGCGGCATTTCTTGACGTTAGCTGCAGAAGAAGCACCGGCTAACTCCGTGCCAGCAGCCGCGGTAATACGGAGGGTGCGAGCGTTAATCGGAATTACTGGGCGTAAAGCGCATGCAGGTGGTTTGTTAAGTCAGATGTGAAAGCCCGGGGCTCAACCTCGGAACTGCATTTGAAACTGGCAAACTAGAGTACTGTAGAGGGGGGTAGAATTTCAGGTGTAGCGGTGAAATGCGTAGAGATCTGAAGGAATACCAGTGGCGAAGGCGGCCCCCTGGACAGATACTGACACTCAGATGCGAAAGCGTGGGGAGCAAACAGGATTAGATACCCTGGTAGTCCACGCCGTAAACGATGTCTACTTGGAGGTTGTGGCCTTGAGCCGTGGCTTTCGGAGCTAACGCGTTAAGTAGACCGCCTGGGGAGTACGGTCGCAAGATTAAAACTCAAATGAATTGACGGGGGCCCGCACAAGCGGTGGAGCATGTGGTTTAATTCGATGCAACGCGAAGAACCTTACCTACTCTTGACATCCAGAGAAGCCAGCGGAGACGCAGGTGTGCCTTCGGGAACTCTGAGACAGGTGCTGCATGGCTGTCGTCAGCTCGTGTTGTGAAATGTTGGGTTAAGTCCCGCAACGAGCGCAACCCTTATCCTTGTTTGCCAGCACTTCGGGTGGGAACTCCAGGGAGACTGCCGGTGATAAACCGGAGGAAGGTGGGGACGACGTCAAGTCATCATGGCCCTTACGAGTAGGGCTACACACGTGCTACAATGGCGCATACAGAGGGCGGCCAACTTGCGAGAGTGAGCGAATCCCAAAAAGTGCGTCGTAGTCCGGATTGGAGTCTGCAACTCGACTCCATGAAGTCGGAATCGCTAGTAATCGTAGATCAGAATGCTACGGTGAATACGTTCCCGGGCCTTGTACACACCGCCCGTCACACCATGGGAGTGGGCTGCAAAAGAAGTGGGTAGTTTAACCTTCGGGAGGACGCTCACCACTTTGTGGTTCATGACTGGGGTGAAGTCGTAACAAGGTAGCCCTAGGGGAACCTGGGGCTGGATCACCTCCTTATACGAAGATATTCACGATAAGTGTCCACACAGATTGATACGGTTTAGAAAGTAAAAGAGACGAAGATATCCCAATATCTTCAAGCAATTTGGTTCTGCTTTTTAAAGTGGAAGCAAACTTAGTGTCCCGTTCGTCTAGAGGCCTAGGACACCGCCCTTTCACGGCGGTAACAGGGGTTCGACTCCCCTACGGGATACCATTGGGTCGTTAGCTCAGTTGGTAGAGCAGTTGACTTTTAATCAATTGGTCGCAGGTTCGAATCCTGCACGACCCACCATTTCTTCTTTTAGAAATGACTCTCAAGATGGGGCTATAGCTCAGCTGGGAGAGCGCCTGCCTTGCACGCAGGAGGTCAGCAGTTCGATCCTGCTTAGCTCCACCATTCTTGAGGAATTCTTCTCCACGAGGAATTAAAACTAATGTGGGCGATTAGCTCAGTTGGGAGAGCACCTGCCTTACAAGCAGGGGGTCACTGGTTCGAGCCCGGTATCGCCCACCATCTTTAAGCGCATTAGTGATAGTGCTTTTAAAAATGGTTTTCATTAGCTAGTCATTAGCGAAAGAAACTTGCTCTTTAACAATTTGGAAAGCTGACTGATTTAAATAACAAGTTATTTAAATCAAATTAAAAGTTCTCAATGTTTATCCCTTCTTAGTTAATAAGAACGGTATAAACACAACACAAACACATTCAAGTGTCTTGTATTCAAAATTGAGTCCGGCAAACACGTAGTAAGAACTAACCCTTCTTATTACAACCAAAAACCTTGGTTGCTCGTTTGTCTTCACTGCCATTTGTCTTCACTTTTTAAAAGTGAAATCAAATAAGCAAGTGAAAGCAAATAAGTCATCAACTCGAAACTTCTTCGGGTTGTATGGTTAAGTGACTAAGCGTACACGGTGGATGCCTTGGCAGTCAGAGGCGATGAAGGACGTATTAACTTGCGATAAGCCCAGATTAGGTAGTAAAAACCTTTTGAGTCTGGGATTTCCGAATGGGGAAACCCACTTACATAAGTAAGTATCTTGTTGTGAATACATAGCAACAAGAGGCAAACCGGGGGAACTGAAACATCTAAGTACCCCGAGGAAGAGAAATCAACCGAGATTCCGAAAGTAGCGGCGAGCGAAATTGGATTAGCCCTTAAGCTTTTAATGATGCAGGTGAAGAGTCTGGAAAGTCTCGCAATAAAGGGTGATAGCCCCGTAACCGACACATCATAATCAGTGAAATCGAGTAGGGCGGGACACGTGATATCCTGTCTGAATATGGGGGGACCATCCTCCAAGGCTAAATACTACTGACTGACCGATAGTGAACCAGTACCGTGAGGGAAAGGCGAAAAGAACCCCTGTGAGGGGAGTGAAATAGAACCTGAAACCGTGTACGTACAAGCAGTAGGAGCACCTTCGTGGTGTGACTGCGTACCTTTTGTATAATGGGTCAGCGACTTATATTCAGTGGCAAGGTTAACCGTTTAGGGGAGCCGTAGGGAAACCGAGTCTTAACTGGGCGTTCAGTCTCTGGATATAGACCCGAAACCAGGTGATCTAGCCATGGGCAGGTTGAAGGTTGAGTAACATCAACTGGAGGACCGAACCGACTAATGTTGAAAAATTAGCGGATGACTTGTGGCTAGGGGTGAAAGGCCAATCAAACCTGGAGATAGCTGGTTCTCCCCGAAAGCTATTTAGGTAGCGCCTCGGACGAATACTACTGGGGGTAGAGCACTGTTAAGGCTAGGGGGTCATCCCGACTTACCAACCCTTTGCAAACTCCGAATACCAGTAAGTACTATCCGGGAGACACACGGCGGGTGCTAACGTCCGTCGTGGAGAGGGAAACAACCCAGACCGCCAGCTAAGGTCCCAAAGTATAGCTAAGTGGGAAACGATGTGGGAAGGCTCAGACAGCCAGGATGTTGGCTTAGAAGCAGCCATCATTTAAAGAAAGCGTAATAGCTCACTGGTCGAGTCGGCCTGCGCGGAAGATGTAACGGGGCTAAGCTATACACCGAAGCTGCGGCTGCATACTTTAGTATGCGGGGTAGGGGAGCGTTCTGTAAGCCGTTGAAGGTGGTCTGTAAGGGCTGCTGGAGGTATCAGAAGTGCGAATGCTGACATGAGTAACGATAAAGGGAGTGAAAAACTCCCTCGCCGGAAGACCAAGGGTTCCTGTCCAACGTTAATCGGGGCAGGGTAAGTCGACCCCTAAGGCGAGGCCGAAAGGCGTAGTCGATGGGAAACGGGTTAATATTCCCGTACTTCTTACAATTGCGATGGGGGGACGGAGAAGGCTAGGTGGGCCTGGCGACGGTTGTCCAGGTTCAAGTACGTAGGCGGAAAGTTTAGGTAAATCCGGACTTTCTTAACGCTGAGATACGATGTCGAGCCACTACGGTGGTGAAGTCATTGATGCCATGCTTCCAGGAAAAGCCTCTAAGCTTCAGATTGTAAGGAATCGTACCCCAAACCGACACAGGTGGTCGGGTAGAGAATACCAAGGCGCTTGAGAGAACTCGGGTGAAGGAACTAGGCAAAATGGTACCGTAACTTCGGGAGAAGGTACGCTCTTATCGGTGAAGTCCCTTGCGGATGGAGCTGACGAGAGTCGCAGATACCAGGTGGCTGCAACTGTTTATTAAAAACACAGCACTGTGCAAAATCGTAAGATGACGTATACGGTGTGACGCCTGCCCGGTGCCGGAAGGTTAATTGATGGGGTTAGACTTCGGTCGAAGCTCTTGATCGAAGCCCCGGTAAACGGCGGCCGTAACTATAACGGTCCTAAGGTAGCGAAATTCCTTGTCGGGTAAGTTCCGACCTGCACGAATGGCGTAATGATGGCCACGCTGTCTCCACCCGAGACTCAGTGAAATTGAAATCGCTGTGAAGATGCAGTGTACCCGCGGCTAGACGGAAAGACCCCGTGAACCTTTACTACAGCTTGGCACTGAACATTGACCCTACATGTGTAGGATAGGTGGGAGACTTTGAAACCGCGTCGCTAGATGTGGTGGAGTCGTCCTTGAAATACCACCCTTGTAGTGTTGATGTTCTAACGTTGGTCCCTGAATCGGGATTACGGACAGTGCCTGGTGGGTAGTTTGACTGGGGCGGTCTCCTCCCAAAGAGTAACGGAGGAGCACGAAGGTGGGCTAATCACGGTTGGACATCGTGAGGTTAGTGCAATGGCATAAGCCCGCTTGACTGCGAGAATGACAATTCGAGCAGGTGCGAAAGCAGGTCATAGTGATCCGGTGGTTCTGAATGGAAGGGCCATCGCTCAACGGATAAAAGGTACTCCGGGGATAACAGGCTGATACCGCCCAAGAGTTCATATCGACGGCGGTGTTTGGCACCTCGATGTCGGCTCATCACATCCTGGGGCTGAAGTCGGTCCCAAGGGTATGGCTGTTCGCCATTTAAAGTGGTACGCGAGCTGGGTTTAGAACGTCGTGAGACAGTTCGGTCCCTATCTGCCGTGGGCGTTGGAAGATTGAAGGGGGCTGCTCCTAGTACGAGAGGACCGGAGTGGACGAACCTCTGGTGTTCGGGTTGTCATGCCAATGGCATTGCCCGGTAGCTAAGTTCGGAATCGATAACCGCTGAAAGCATCTAAGCGGGAAGCGAGCCCTGAGATGAGTCTTCCCTGGCACTTTAAGTGTCCTAAAGGGTTGTTCAAGACTAGAACGTTGATAGGCAGGGTGTGTAAGCGCTGTGAGGCGTTGAGCTAACCTGTACTAATTGCCCGTGAGGCTTAACCATACAACACCCAAGGGGTTTTGATGGACTCAAAGATACAAACGCTTGAATGAGTTTGAGAGAACAGAAACAGCTTTCCAGATTACTTTTCTGAAAGAAAATCAGAGAAGAAAGAATTTGCTTGGCGACCATAGCGTTGTGGACCCACCTGATTCCATGCCGAACTCAGAAGTGAAACGCAATAGCGCCGATGGTAGTGTGGGGCTTCCCCATGTGAGAGTAGGACATCGCCAGGCTTTAAATTATGAACGACTTGTCAGCGACGACAAGTAGTCCACTGCGGAGTGGTAGTTCAGTTGGTTAGAATACCGGCCTGTCACGCCGGGGGTCGCGGGTTCGAGTCCCGTCCACTCCGCCACTTATTCGAGAGCCTCGCCCAGTGCGAGGTTTTTTCGAATCTACAGTATTGAAATTTTAGGGGTGTAGCTCCAATTGGCAGAGCAGCGGATTCCAAATCCGCGTGTTGGGAGTTCGAATCTCTCCACCCCTGCCATATCCAAGGCTCTAGTCGAAAGACTGGAGCCTTTTTCTTTGGCGGAAGAAAAGAGCAGCGGATTCTGCCACTACCAAAATCGCGCGTGTTGGGAGCTGGAGTGCCAGCCCAGCCGAATCTCTCCACCCCTGCCATATCCAAGGCTCTAGTCGAAAGACTAGAGCCTTTTTTCGTCTATGGCGTAAATCACGCCATTTCAGAATAGTGGGTCGTACGGTCTTGTCTTCAATTTTTTAGCGCTGTTTGTGAATACTGATGGTAGTGGGTGCAAGACTCAAAATTAACTTCGTAATGAGAATTGTTATTAATAATCTGTTACATTTTGCACAGGTTAATTTTAGAGTAGAACAGCATGGATATTTCTCGTCGTCAGTTTATTAAATCTTCTATTGCTATATCAGCGTTATCAATCTTACCTGCTTGTAGTGTTACTCAATCTGTCGATGCAAAAGGGCGATATGTATACGACCTAACGGCAGAGCCTGCAACAGCTGAGCTCGTGCCTGGATACACGACTAAAGTACTTGGCTTTGATGGGCAAATACCAGCACCTACCATTCGCTGCCGTCAAGGTGAGAAGGTTGTTATCCGCTTCACCAATAAGCTCGCAGAGCCAACCACAATCCACTGGCATGGCTTAAGAATCCCGATTGAAATGGATGGTGTACCTTTCCTAAGTCAGCCTCCAATCATGCCTGGAGAGACCTTTATTTATGAGTTTACTCCACCAGATGCGGGTACCTTCTGGTATCACCCACATATGAATAGTGTTAAACAGCTAGGAATGGGGTTAGTAGGGCTGATCATTGTTGAAGAGTCTCAGCCCGTTGCTTTTGATGAAGAGTTACCCCTGATGCTTAAACATTGGCATCTTGATAAGCAAGGACAGTGGAAGGATCTGATGATTCCAAGAATGAGTGCTCGTATGGGTACCCCTGGGGAATGGAGTAGTGTGAATGGTGTTCATGAGCCGAAATACCTGATTAAGCAAAACGCGACAACACGCCTGCGAATCGCTAATGTCGACAATACTATTACTTATCCTATTGCGGTCGAGGGTGTGGAGGCTTGGGTTATTGCTATTGATGGCAACCCTGTAAAGGCGCCTTATCGACTGACGAAACATAAGGTTGGTCCGGGCATGCGAGTGGATATTGGATTTGTGGCTCCGACTAAAGGTACCACTATAAATGTCTTGCAGATGAAAGGACGTTTTCCATTTTCATTATGTTCATTAGAAGTCGTGGACTCGAACTTGCCATCCGAGCAGGTATTACCTTCTTTACCACTCAACCCGGTTCCTAATCTAGATCTCGATAATGCTACTGAAATCGATTTTTTGTTTGAGTGGGAGGGGGCGATCAGTCCGGCAGGAAAAGATGGCAAGTCGATGCCTAAATTCTGGCTGACGAACAAGCGCGCATGGGAAGGGATGAGTAAGGGTAATATCCCTGAGCCACTTGCGACGTTAGAGCTTGGAAAGACATACATTTTCGATCTCAAGAACGTGACTCAGTATCACCACCCGATCCATATTCATGGCCATACCTTTACCGTACTAGAGCTAGATGGTAAGAAAGTCGGAGAGCCATTCCATACTGACACTGTTCTGCTTGGTAAGAATGGGAGTGCTAAGGCTGCTTTCGTTGCTGATAACCCGGGGCGCTGGATGTATCACTGTCATGTTATTGAACATATGAAGACAGGTTTAATGGGTTACATTGAAGTAAAGTGACAGCTGTAACGTTTTGATGTTGAAATGTGTCCAAGGAATTTATTCACAAATTTTCTCGAAAAAAAATTGAGTGAGGCTAGAATATCCTTAAGTCTTATGTGGGGGAATTATGGGTCAGTTTTCAATTTTGGGGTTTATCGCTATCGGCGGTGCATTTGGTGCATGTTCTCGTTATTTAATTTCTGAGTTGTGTGTGGTGCTATTGGGGCGTGGCTTTCCGTACGGCACTCTGACAGTGAATGTCGTCGGTTCATTTATTATGGGCCTACTGATCGCTGCATTCGAAAATGAGATGGTAGCAACCGAACCATGGCGTCAGATTATTGGGTTAGGCTTTCTAGGTGCATTAACGACATTCTCCACCTTCTCTATGGATAACGTGTTGTTGATGCAACAGGGCGCTTTTTTCAAGATGGGGCTTAATGTGCTACTAAATGTGGTATTGAGTATTTCTGCAGCTTGGATTGGCTTTCAGTTGCTAATTAAGAGTTAGTTCTCTAAATTCGTATCAAAATCACACAGGTCGGCTTGGTTTAACCAAGCCGATTTTATATACTAAATTCACTTGTCGGAGTGCCATAAGGCTGAGACCGTTCATTCGGGATCCGTTGAACCTGATCAGGTTAATACCTGCGAAGGGAACAAGAGAAGATATCCTTGCTGGAATTCTCTCTAGCAGACCTATCATCAAGCTAAACATTAGGCCGCTTTTGCCCAATTTGGGTATACCTATGTTCAGCCCCTCTTGTCGCATCTTTCCGCCAAGCATTTTTATCCGAATTTATTATCTAGAATAACGAAGCAAGGAAAAATGCTATGTCGAATCGCAAGCAAGCGAGACTGGAAGCAAAACAGTTTATTGAAACTCTCTCGGTACAACCGTACCCAAATTCAACCAAGGTTTACGTTGAAGGCTCTCGTGCCGATATTCGTGTCCCTATGCGCGAAATCTCTTTAGCCGATAGCCTAATAGGTGGCACCAAAGAAGCGCCGATCTTTGAGCCGAATGAGCCTATTCGCGTTTATGACACTTCGGGTGTGTACACCGACCCAGAGCATGAGATCGATCTTTATAACGGCTTACCGAAGCTGAGAGAGGGCTGGATTGAAGAGCGAGCCGATACCGAACTACTCGATGACGTGAGCTCGGTTTACACCAAAGAGCGCCTAGAAGATGAAACCTTAGATGAGCTTCGTTACGGCAATCTACCACGTATTCGACGTGCTAAAGATGGCCAATGTGTTACTCAAATGCATTATGCTCGTAAAGGAATCATTACCCCAGAAATGGAATATATCGCTCTGCGAGAGAACATGGGAAGGGCTCAGTACCGTGATGAAGTATTAACTCAGCAACATCCAGGTCAAAGCTTTGGGGCTAACCTGCCTAAAGACATTACTCCTGAATTTGTTCGCAGAGAGGTCGCTGAAGGTCGCGCAATTATCCCTTCCAATATCAACCACCCAGAATCTGAACCAATGATCATTGGTCGAAACTTCCTGGTAAAGGTTAATGCAAACATCGGCAACTCTTCCGTGTCATCTTCTATTGAGGAAGAGGTTGAGAAGCTAGTATGGGCAACTCGTTGGGGTGGCGATACCGTGATGGATCTCTCTACTGGGCGAAACATTCATGAGACGCGCGAATGGATACTGCGTAATAGCCCAGTGCCGATTGGTACGGTTCCTATGTATCAAGCTCTAGAAAAGGTTAATGGTGTTGCTGAGAACCTAAACTGGGAAGTGATGCGTGATACTTTGATTGAACAGGCTGAGCAGGGTGTTGACTACTTTACGATTCATGCCGGCTTACTACTTCGTTATGTACCTATGACTGCGAAACGTGTAACCGGTATCGTCTCGCGTGGTGGTTCAATTATCGCTAAGTGGTGCTTGGCTCATCATCAAGAAAGCTTTCTATACACAAACTTCAGAGAGATCTGTGAGATCTGTGCTAAGTACGATGTTGCTCTATCGTTAGGTGATGGCTTGCGTCCAGGCTCTGTTGCTGATGCTAATGATGAAGCGCAATTTGCCGAACTTCGCACGCTAGGCGAGTTAACTAAAATTGCTTGGGAATACGATGTTCAGGTCATTATTGAAGGCCCTGGTCATGTGCCTATGCATATGATCAAAGAGAACATGGACGAGCAGCTTGAACATTGCCATGAAGCGCCGTTTTATACTCTTGGTCCACTGACGACGGATATTGCACCGGGATATGACCATATAACTTCAGGCATCGGAGCGGCCATGATTGGTTGGTACGGATGTGCCATGCTCTGTTATGTAACACCAAAAGAGCATTTAGGCTTACCAAACAAAGAAGACGTTAAAACCGGTCTGATTACCTACAAGCTTGCCGCTCATGCTGGTGACCTAGCCAAAGGCCACCCCGGTGCACAAGTACGTGATAACGCTTTGTCAAAAGCGCGCTTTGAGTTCCGTTGGGAAGACCAATTCAATCTATCACTTGATCCTGAAACGGCGCGCGCTTTTCATGATGAAACCTTGCCACAAGAGTCAGGCAAGGTTGCCCATTTCTGCTCTATGTGCGGACCTAAATTCTGTTCGATGAAGATCTCGCAAGAGGTACGCGAATACGCCAAAGATACAGAGCAGGTTGCAGCTGACCAAGCGATATCGATCAAGATGCTGGATGATCCATTAGAGGGTATGCGTCAAAAATCGCAAGAGTTTCGTGAAACAGGGTCTGAGCTCTATCATCCAGCTACTACTGCAGAGGTCGCCGATTAATGAATAAAATCCTTATTCCGTCATCATTGATTGAGCTAACTGGCTTAGTTCAGCAGTGTTTGTTGTTGGCGAAAGAGCAGGGTTTTAGTATCGAAAATGTTGAGTTGGGTGTGAGCCCAACTCAATCGATACAGCTCATTCATGACCAACACACTACTAGCTTTTCAACTGACATTGTCTCTAATGTTGAGACTTCTAACGTCTCAGATTACAAGCTTTACTATCATTCTAGGCTAAGTGTTAGAGAGTGTCGTCATCAGGAGTCAACCGACATATTCATTGGTATTCCAGATAGAGACTCGAGAGATGCTCAAAATTCCAGTCAATTAGATATCTGGCGTCACCCTATAAATAATGAAGTTAGAGCACTTTCGGTTCCTCCACACCTAGCCATGCACGTGTCTCCAGAATTGCATTTGGCTTGGTTCGTGACTCTATCGATACTCGACTTTCCGATCGAGGATGCGTTAACTCTAGCGCGCGCGATGATGTCTCCGACAGAGGATGTTTCACGTGAAACATCGGCTTTTGATACTCGTACAATATCTTCAAATCATGTTGTTAAGGTATGGGCATTTGAGTTTAGTGCTTTTCCAACCCCTGTTCTTGAAGATGAACGTTTAGGTATTCAAGTTGGCTGGTCTGCTCAAGGCGAAAGCGTTAGTTTTGCCACACTGACCAAGCCTAGCCTAGGTCTGTATCCGGTTGTTGATGATGTATCGTGGATTGAACGTCTCTTACCTATGGGTGTCAATACCATTCAGCTTCGGATTAAGAACCCACAACAAGCAGATCTCGAGCAACAAGTGAAAAAAGCGATCGAATTGGGGCGTCAATACGATGCGCAAGTCTTCATCAATGATTATTGGCAACTAGCAATTAAGCATGGTGCTTATGGTGTTCACCTTGGCCAAGAGGATATCGAACAATCAAACCTTGCTCAGTTAAGCTCAGCCGGGGTTCGCCTTGGTTTATCAACACATGGCTACTACGAATTGCTACGAATCGTGCAGATTCATCCGAGCTACATCGCTTTAGGTCATATATTTCCAACGACGACTAAAGAGATGCCTTCTAAGCCACAAGGTTTGGTTCGTTTAGCTCTATATCAGAAGCTTATTGATACCATTCCATACGGCGCCTTTGGAGGGAGCACTAAGCAACAATTGGGTTTTCCAACAGTAGCAATTGGTGGCATCGATCAGAGCAATGCTGACCAAGTGTGGGAGTGTGGGGTATCGAGCCTTGCGGTTGTACGCGCAATTACTTTATCAAATGACCCACAGTCGGTGATCAACTTCTTTGCCAACCTAATGGGTTCGACGCAGGAAATGTCCACTAACAACAATCAAAGTGAACCGAGGGTTGCCTGTGCTGAATGATAGAGAGTTCCTGCGTTATCAACGTCAGGTGTCATTACCGGAAATTGGTGAGGATGGACAGGCACAGCTTGGTCAATCTCATGTTTTAGTTGTCGGTTGTGGCGGTTTAGGCAGTGCCGCTTGTTTGTATTTGGCAGCTGCGGGTATCGGCAAACTTGTGATTGTGGATGATGACATTGTTGAGAGCAGTAACTTACAAAGGCAAGTCATATATTGTGAACAAGACCTAGGCACGCCTAAGACCAGTGCAACGGCAAAGCAATTAGCGGAACTGAATCCTATGGTGCAAGTACGTACTATCAATAAGCGTTTAGAACCCAGTCAGCTTTCACTTGAGGTTATGTTGGCGGATGTGGTCTTGGACTGTAGTGACAACATGCCGACAAGGCAATTGATAAACCAAACCTGCTTTGAGCAAAACACCCCGCTTGTTTCTGCTGCCGCTATTGGATGGCAGGGCCAGTTTGCAGTATTTGACCACCAAGAGTCACAACAATCAGCTGCTTGTTATCGATGCTTGTATCCTTTTGATGAACTCATACAGACACAGAAGTGCAGCGAGTCTGGTGTTGTAGGTCCTGTGGTTGGGACTATGGGTAACTACCAAGCACTGGCCGCTATTCAAAAACTTGCGACAGGCAAATTCCACGTCAAAGCAAACGAACTGCACCTATTTGATGGTTTGAAAATGCAATGGCAGAAGCTAGCAATAACAAAAGATAGCAGCTGTCAGGTTTGTAGTTAGCACTGGGTTACAGGTTATAAAGAGAATTAAGAGCAATGACAATATTAGAACGAGCAAACCTTGAAGGGGCAAGTGAAAGTAGTGAGATGATAACAATCGTCATTAACGAACAGCCTCAGCAAATCGTTAATCAGAGCGATCTACAGAAAATTATTCATCAATTTGAGTTACCCGAAATGGGGTGTGTTTTCGCTATCAATAATACGGTGATACCTCGCGGTGAATGGGGTAGCACGTTACTTAGTGAGGGAGATTGCATCTCTCTGTTTCAAGCAATAGCAGGAGGATAACGACATGCTACATATCGGAGATAAGAAGTTTGAATCAAGACTATTTACCGGAACCGGAAAGTTCGCCAATAGCCACTTAATGGCTGAGGCGATACAAGCGTCAGGTTCTCAACTTGCAACTATGGCCCTCAAGCGTGTAGATGTTAACGATCAGCAAGACGACATCTTAAGACCCTTGGTTGAAGCTGGAGTCAGTCTACTACCAAACACTTCAGGCGCCAAAAATGCCAAAGATGCGGTGTTTGCTGCCCAGCTTGCTCGAGAAGCACTAGGAACCAATTGGTTGAAGCTAGAGATTCACCCTGACCCAAAATACTTAATGCCAGATCCTATCGAAACACTCGCAGCTGCAGAGCAGTTGGTTCGTGAAGGGTTTATTGTTCTACCTTATTGTCATGCTGATCCAGTGTTGTGTAAACGCTTAGAAGAGGTGGGGTGTGCCGCGGTAATGCCATTAGGAGCGCCAATCGGTTCGAATAAAGGCATCGTCTCCCATGACTTTTTAGAGATTATTATTGACCAAGCGAACGTTCCTGTTGTTGTTGATGCCGGTATCGGTGCACCTTCGCACGCTGCCCGTGCGATGGAAATGGGTGCAGATGCCGTATTAGTAAACACGGCTATCGCCGCATCGAACAATCCGGTTGCTATGGCGAAAGCATTCAAGTTAGCCGTTGAATCTGGTCGAATGGCGTATGAGTCTGGTCTGGCCGGCAAGGTCTCTCACGCAGTGGCTTCGAGTCCACTCACTTCATTCTTAGATGAGATGTAACAAATCGACGAGGATTAGCTATGAGTTTCGTGGACCAGTTTAACAAGCTCAATTGGGATGATATTTCGATGTCGATCTATGCCAAAACAGCGAGTGATGTTGAACGCGCATTGAATAAGCCAAAGCGTGATTTAGAGGACTTTAAGGCTCTTATCTCTCCTGCTGCAGAGCCTTATCTCGAGCAGATGGCACAGTTGTCGTATTCACTTACGCGCAAGCGCTTTGGCAATACCATGTCTTTGTACATACCATTGTACCTATCGAACCTATGTGCCAATGCATGTACCTACTGTGGCTTTTCGATGGAAAACCGAATTAAGCGCAAGACACTCAACCGCGATGAGATCTCTGCTGAAATCGATGCTATTAAAGCAATGAAGTTTGATAGCGTGTTGTTGGTAACCGGTGAGCATGAAACCAAAGTAGGGATGAAATACTTCCGTGAAATGGTGCCAATGATTAAGGACCAGTTTAACTACCTTGCGATGGAAGTTCAGCCTCTCGACCAGGAGCAATATGCAGAACTTAAAACTCTAGGCCTCGATGCTGTGATGGTTTATCAAGAGACCTATCATCCATCTACCTACGGCGAACACCATCTGCGTGGCAACAAAACAGACTTTGAGTATCGCCTTGATACACCTGATCGTCTGGCTAAAGCAGGCATCGACAAAATTGGTATCGGAGCTTTGATAGGGTTGGAGGAGTGGCGCACTGACTGTTTTTATGTTGCGGCACATTTGGATTATTTGGAGCGAACGTATTGGCAAACGCGTTATTCGATCTCATTCCCACGTCTGCGTCCTTGCGAAGGGGCTTTGCAACCTAAATCAGTGATGACGGACAAACAGTTGGTACAGTTGATTTGCGCTTATCGTTTACTCAATCCAGAAGTTGAGTTGTCATTATCGACACGAGAAGCCCCTGCATTTAGAGATAATGTGCTTCCTCTTGGTATCACTTCAATGTCTGCCGCATCGAAAACTCAACCTGGGGGCTATGCGATGGATGATGTTGAACTGGAGCAGTTTGAGATCAGTGATGAACGTAGTGCAGCTTCGGTAGAGGATATGATCCGTGCCAAGGGTTTTGACCCTGTATGGCGAGATTGGCACTCAGCATATTCTGGTTAATCAATATAGATAGTGTTTCACGTGAAACATAAATCAGAACAAACAAAACTTGATAGGTTACCCAAAACAAAAGGCTCTCAGATGGAGAGCCTTTTTATATATTTAGCAACAGTGGTGTTAGCTGTTTATGAGTGTGCTACTGGCAGAGTCGCTGCACGTAGCCACTCTTTCACATCACCTTCGACTAAAGGACTGATGTCATCCCACACTTTCTGATGGTAGTCGTTTAGCCATGCTAGTTCCGGACGCGTTAGCATATCGACATTGATGTTGCGCTGGTCGATAGGACAGCGTGTTAGTGATTCAAATGACAGAACAGGGAAGTCACCTTGAGTTGGCGTTTCAACCACGAGCTCTAGGTTCTCGATACGAATACCAAAGGCATCCGCTCTGTAGTAACCAGGCTCATTAGATAGCACCATACCTTCGGTTAGCGGTACATCAATTTGCTTCTTCGAAATGCTCGCTGGGCCTTCATGAACACTTAGGAAGTGACCTACGCCGTGACCTGTGCCGTGATCGTAGTCGTAGCCTTCAGCCCAAAGGTGCTGACGAGCTAGAGTATCGATCTGGTAACCACGTGTACCTTTCGGGAAGCGAGCGCGAGCCACACCAATATGACCTTTCAGTGCCAAAGTGAATTGCTTGATCATCTCTGGTGATGGTTGGCCGATCGCAATGGTACGAGTGATATCGGTTGTACCATCTAGGTACTGACCGCCTGAATCGACAAGGTAAAGGGTATTAAGCTCAAGTTTACCTGGTTCAGGTTGATTCTCATGATTGTAGTGACACATTGCTGCGTTACCACCGGCTGCAGAAATAGTATCAAAGCTTAAGTCCATCAGTGTTGGATCTTGCTGACGGAAAGCCTCTAACTTATCAGATAGCGTTGCTTCATCGTGTAGGTTACCTGCAGCAACTTCGGCATCTAACCAACATAAGAACTGAGTCATAGCAACACCGTCGCGAACATGACATGCTTTCATACCCGCGATTTCTACCGCATTTTTTGCCGCTTTTGGCATTAGGCATGGATCCGCTTTGCTGACTACATTAGCGCCCGAGTTTTGTAACACTAGCTTAAACCACGCATTACTGGTTGCTGGGTCCACAAGAACATTTTTGCCTGTTAGCACTTCTAAACGAGATTGAAGTGCTTCTGGGTGGTGAACAGTAACATCCGCTCCAACATGCGCAGCGAATTCAGCTGGGATGCGTGCTGGGTCTAAGAAGAACTCAACGCTAGAATCAGAATGAAGAATTACGTGAGACAGAAGAACAGGTAAGCGTGATACATCTAGGCCGCGAACATTGAGCAACCAACATATAGAGTCTAGTGCAGTGATAACGGCACTATCAGCTCCTGCTTTTTTTACAAGTTCTGCGATCTCGTGACGTTTGCTTTCGCTTGATTGACCAACTGCGTCTGTTGGCATTAGGCGTACTTCAGAAACAATAGGAGCAGGGCGGTCGCTCCACAGCTCATCGATAGGGTTGCTTTCCAAGATTTTAAGTTCAATGTCATTAGCTAGTTTAGCTTGGGCAACATCTAACCATGCTGAGTTGTGCATTCGAGGGTCTATAGCAACAGATGCACCTTGAGCCAGCTGTTCTTTGATCCAATCAAGAGCAGGCTCTTCAATCAGGTGACGATATTCGAAAAGTTCGGCAGGTACCTGTTTTCTCACTTGTACCGTGTAGCGACCATCGACAAACATTGCAGCTTTGTCTTTGGTGATAACAGCAGCGCCCGCAGAACCAGTAAAGCCTGTTAGCCAATGCAGGCGCTCATTGTGAGCCGGTACGTATTCACCCAAGTACTCGTCTTCGTGTGGGACAAGTAGGGCATCAATATTGTGTTTTGCTAGCCATTCGCGAATTGCATTCACGCGGCTTTGGGTATCGTTATGCATCTGTGTTTATTCCTTCAAATTATCGCTCCTTGATGCTCAGGTGTGGGTGTTGTATCCATCTGCTTGCAGCAAGACATGGGTCAACTGAACAAGGTCGATATATCAATTGAGCTGGAATACAACTGGCCATAGATGAGCCAAAAAGGACTATCAACAGCTAAGCTACTCATTTTATCGCAAGAGAGCAAACGGCGTACGTCATTTTTATCTAAGGTGTAGGGTTTTTTCTTTGATGATATCTCGCAACCAAGTCAGTGCTGGGTCATTCTCTCTGTCTCTATGCCAGAACAGAGTGTATGCCATCGGAGGAAACTCCAAGGGCAGTGGTACCACAACGAGATCCATCTGTTTTGCAACAAGATAAGTAAAATGACTCGGAGCGGTGAAGACAAAATCGGTGTAAGTACACAGACTTGCCGCACTGTTGAAATCGGGAACCGAGATGGCGATATCACGCTGTCGGCCAATGTCCGCAAGTTTATAGTCAAGCAACCAGCGATCGTTGCCATCGCATCTTACTTGAACGTGCCTTTGTGATAGATAGGTTTCCAGGTCCCAATTTTGTTCAAGCGCTGGGTGGTTACGCCTCAGAACACACATCTGAGCGTCTCGGTAGATCTCTTGTTCACAGATATCATCGGGTGGCAGCATGGTGAGCCGCGCGTCATTAATGTCGATGTCTTTCCCGGTTAAACCGATATCGAGTTCGCCAAGCTGAAGCTTTTTGAAAGTTTGCTCTGACCAAGCGTGCGTATTGATGTTGACGTGTGGTGCTTGTTGGAAAATGGCTGGCAGAAAGTGCGGTAGGATAAGTGGGTAGACACTCTCAACTGCGGCAATGTGGAAGCTGTGATCGCTATTGTAAGGCGTGAACGTTTCGGGTTGTGTCAGCACTTCAAGTTGGTTAATCAGGTTTTCCAAACGCGGCTTCAGAAATACCGCTTTGGGCGTCGGGCGCAGACCATGAGCGCTACGTGTAAATAGTGGGTCGTCGAATTGTTCTCTTAATTTTGCCAATGATTTACTGACTGCCGATTGACTAAGACAGAGCCGATGGGCTGTGCGGGTGACACTAAGTTCTTCAAGGAGAACCTGCAAGCAAACCAGCAAATTGAGATCAATTCGAGATAATTTTTCGAGATTCATAAGATTTTCCATATGGGAATAATGGTAATGAGTATAAGCCATTTTTGTTCATATCTTTAGTTGGTTATGATTCTCACCATCATTTATCAACTAGGAAAATCTCGTGTCTGTGCATTCATCCCCGAGTAAGTTGCAAGTAGCATTATTGGCAATGCTTGTTCTTTTTAGTCCATTGGCTATCGATATCTACTTACCAGCTTTACCTCAAATTTCAGAGACGTTCCACGTGGAACATGCATTAGCTCAAGACACCATTACCTGGTTCCTATTCGCGATGGGCGTTGGTCAACTATTTGCTGGCCCCCTAGCGGACAAATTAGGTCGCCGAACTGTTGCCCTTGGCGGTATCAGCATCTATGCAGTGAGCGCTTGCTTGGCGTGGGCCGCTCAGTCTATTGATATGATGTTGATGGCTCGACTGCTTCAAGGATTGGGGGCGTGTGCAACCTCCGTTGCTGCGTTTGCAACAGTTCGCGATCTATTTGGTCCTGAAAAAAGTGGCAAGATGATCAGCTACCTAAATGGTGCTATCTGTTTTATTCCAGCGTTGGCACCTATTTTAGGAAGTTGGCTAACCCAAGAGTTTGGCTGGCGATCCAATTTCAGCTTTATGGCTGGGTTTGCAGTGATTGTCGGTGCGATTCTGTTTTTCCAGATGAAAGAGACCAACCCTGCGACAGAGAAGGTTGCGGTATTTAAGTTTGAGCGTTACTGGTCAGTACTTAAAACGCCATCGTTTATCTTCCATGCTTCGTTGTGCTTGATGGCAATGGCTGTAATCTTAGCTTATGTAACATCTGCGCCAGTGGTGTTGATGGAAAACCTAGGCTTGAGCATGAACGAGTTTACTTTCTGGTTTGGTATTAATGCAGCGTTCAATATCATTGCGGCATTCACGGCACCTAAGTTCATGGATCGTTGTGGCACCTATAAGACACTGGTAGTGGGTATTCTTTTGTTGGGCTTAGCAGGCGTATTGATGTTGGTATTGGCAAACCAAGCGACAGCATTATCGTTTATGTTCCCAATCTTCTTATCTTCAGTTGGTTTTGCATGGATTCTTGGCGCATCTGCTGGTAAAGCATTAGAACCATTTGGTGATCGAGCGGGTACAGCCGCTGCGCTGTTAGGTCTGTTCCAGATGAGTGGTTCTGGCTTGTTGGTAGGTACTATGCAGCGACTGCAATTAGAACCACAAGTGATGATTGCATTGCAGATGTTCCTGATTGTTCCAGCACTATTTGTACTGTTTGGTAAGGCTGGAAAATCGTGGCATGGCGTCCTTAAGCAGGCGTAAGTCAATTGGATGACAAATTATACAGATGGACAGTTTCTCCATCGTTAAAACATGGTATATTTATCGTTCATTAAAATGTGAGTATCACAACGGATAATACTGTAATGTCATTAACAACCTACGAAATGGCACGTGTCTTAGAACAAATGGAAGACGCCCCTGAAAAGGTCATGTTTGGAAAATTGCTGAACGAGCTTGGTAACCAAAGTGGTGAGCGTATTCGCAGCGCTGCAAAGCAGGTTCCAATTAACACACTACGCGATATTGTGTTCCAATTTCAGAGTGTGATTGAAGACCGTAAAGGTGAACAAGTTCAACTGTTAGCAAAAGAGATGGTAGAGCAAGGCATTTCTGCAGAAGATCTACAGGCATTTCTGCAGAAGATCTACAGGCATTTCTGAACAAGTAATGGTGTGATGTTACTTGGTAAATAAAAAACCACTCGAATGAGTGGTTTCAGATTGCTGACGAACCCCACTTTTTGAAGTGGGGTTCTCTTTTTCGAGCGGCCGTAGGCCGCGATCGCGATATTTTTTTATTATGCGAAGTTTGGAAGAGCCCAACACTTAAATTGGCATCTAGACGCCATAATTTGACGTATTTGGGACATATTTAGCCCTATTTTTTGTAAATAGCTCACCACCAAGGCTATCTTCTTGATGTTTTGAGCGGCAGCTGCCAACCAACATTGCATTTGCACTTTCGAGAGCCCGCGGAAGCGGGCATAACGGTGACCATGGTGCTGCTTAGCGTCGGCGAAGCTCCGCTCTACCGTCTCACTTCTTCGCCTATACGTCTTTTTCCATAAGGTGAGAGCCGCATTTGGTTGGCTCTATCCATCGCGTCCGTATAGATATGTCTTGTAATGACTTTCTTTATATTTTTACTTTGCGTACAGTCATCTCTCATTGGACAGAACGCACACTCTTTCGGGTCGGAGTGATACTCACGATACGCATCTCTAGACGTTGTTTTATAGATGAGCTCTTGACCGTTAGGGCAGCGGTAACTGTCTCGCTCTCCATTGTAGATGAAGTGCTTTTTCTTGAACGCATTCTTTGTTCTCGATGGTCTGCGATAACCGAACACGCCTAAGATATTTCGACGCTCTAATGACTCAGCGACTGGCGCAGTGAAGTAGCCCGCGTCGAGTCCAACGGCGATTGGATTAAGGTTAAATTGCTCTAGGGTATAGTCCAGACGCTTCACATAAGGTTGAGAGTCATTGATATTACCTGCTGTGACATGGGTATCTAAGATAATGCCATGCTGTCCATCCACTGTACGGTGGTCGAGATAGAAGAAGCCTTGGGGCTTATTATCTCGAGTCATGAAGCCACTTTCCGGGTCGGTAGTACTCGTTTTGGTGCTCTTAGTTTTAGGCTCAGCGGTACGTGACTTTAGAGGTTTCTTACCCTCTTTCTCTCGGTCTAGCGCGACATCTTCATCGAGCATATCAAGATAAGCACTGGCGCGAACCTTAGTCACTTTGTTCGTGTGCTTATTTTTGTTGGCATTGGCTTTTAGGTGCGTGCTGTCAGTAAATAGTTCTTGGCCTGCGACCAAACCTTTCGCCATTGCCTGCTCTACGATATTGATAAAGATACGCTCAAACACATCGGTACCATTAAAGCGGCGAATACGGTTTTGGCTGAGTGTCGATGCATGGATAACTTTCTCTGTCAGTGACATACGCAGGAACCATCGATAAGCGACATTGACTTCAATCTCTTTCACGAGTTGTCGCTCGCTTTTTATTCCGAAGAGGTAACCAAGCAGGATGATTTTAAACAGGCGTACAGGGTCAACAGGTGGGCGACCGTTGTCTTTACAGTAGAGGTGAGCGACTTCATTACGGATAAACTCGAAGTCGATGGCTTTATCTATCTTACGAACTAAATGGTTCTGAGGAACGAGCTGTTCCATGGTGACCATTTCGAGTTCATATTGTTGAGGTGAAGGCTCTTGAAGCATAGTGAGATATCCATATTTCGATACCCCTATTAGATCAAAGGTCTAGCTTGAAAGCTAGACCTTTGTCAGCAGTCTGAAACCACTCGAATGAGTGGTTTTTTTGATCTTGAGGAGCAGTGGTTAGCCTCGGAATTGTCGTTTTAGGATGTGGTCTAGTGAGAATGGACCTGCACCCCATACAATCACAATCAGTATCATCAGCCCCCACAGTTGGTGGTCGTAGAAACCTTGCTCCCAAAGTACTGGGTAAGAGACGACTGCAATCACGTTGAAGGCGAATAAGACAACCGCCATAGGTCGACTTAATAAGCCTAATGCAATAAACACTGGAAGAATCAATTCGGCAGCTGTACCCAGATAAGCCGCCATTTCCCATGGAATGAGCGGGACTTGATATTCAAGCTCGAATAGAAACAGAGTGCTATCCCAAGTGGCAATCTTGGTCAGCCCAGAATTAAAGAAGACCCAAGCAACCCATAGGCGACAAAACAGCAGTAACGCTGGTACAAACAGGGCCTGGAACTTATCAACGAGGCTATCGTACTGAGCCATCATGTTGGTCACGGTGTCGTTATCCATTTTATTTCTCCTATTTACCGCTAATAGAAAATCCAGAGATGATATTGAGCGCCAAGACATCATTAAGATGGGCTAGCAGTGTTGGGTCGATATCAGCGAACATTTGTTGGGCTTGGAAGGCTTGCAGAAGCTGAAAGACTTCTGACGTCACGATATGAGGCTCCAAGGTATGGTTATTTATTTTCTGTAAGACAGCAAATTCCGGTTGGGCGATATTGAGTCCGTCGAGTTGGTTATTGATGATGGCTTGTTCTAAAGTCAGCACTTGATAATCGAAGTTGAGCAAGACAATGTCTGGAAGCAAGTGAAACACCAACTCAGCATGATGATGCTCTGGAATTGCAGAGAGAGCCGCCAGTGGATATTGTCCTGTCGTCGCTGGTTTTGATTCGGCACGCATTAGCGCATCTTTGTGCCACTCGTACTGAATCATGTTTGTCAGGTAAGGAGCGGCTTCGACAACCGCTGGAAAGTGCTTAACGACCTCATCAAAGCCTTCTCCGTACTCTGTTATATCACCCGATTGAGGTGGCGTACTAAGCACATGATGACGTGCCAATTGGGCGAAACACTCTTCACCAACCAAGGCTTGGACAAGAGGATAGGTAGCCGCAAGTACATCACTCACACCAATAACATAGTTGTTACGATAGATTTGTAGCCTCTGGCTATCTGAGAAGTGATCGCTAACGACCTGACACAGTGAATCATCACCTCGATAACGGAGCGCATCACCAAATGCTTGTTGTATTTCAGCTAAGAAACTCATGATGCTTGGCCTCGTAATGACTCTGCACTTTGATAGTGATGCAGTAGGTGGCTGGCTTTTTCAGCTTCATTAAGCAACACCTCAGGCTCTGGGATATCTAGGTCCCATTCGATCAATGTATGCCGCGCGCCGTGTGTCATAAGCCATTGTTTGTAGAGTTGCCACACTTCATTACAAACCGGCTTACTGTGGGTGTCTATCCATATCTCACCATCTTCTAGCTGCTTCTTAGTAAAACCAGCAAGGTGGATCTCGTCCACTGCATCGGCCGGAATTCCCTCGAGGTAGTCGTCACAACTGAGTTGATGATTAAACGAAGAGACAAAAATATTGTTGAAGTCGAGCAGCAATCGGCACTCAGTTCGTTTTTGAACTTCAGCAAGGAACTGCCACTCTGGAATTGTCGAGTGTTTGAATGCCAGATAGCTCGAAGGGTTTTCAATCAGCAAGGGCCTTTGCAGAGCATCCTGAACCTCGAGTACATTGCGACAAAACACATCGAGTGCTTCTTCGGTATAAGGCAGTGGCAATAGGTCATTGAAATGATAGCCACCGGTTTGGCTCCAACTTAGATGGTCTGATACTAAAAATGGCTGAATGTCGCTGATTAGGCGTTTGAGCAGGAACAAGTGCTCCTGACTGATACGCTCCACAGAACCCAGTGATAAACCTACGCCATGGCAGCTAATCTCATGGTCCTGTCGAATCGCCCTGAGTTGTTCAGTTGCTTTTGCATGTGGGGAGAAGTAATTCTCACTGTGGATCTCTAACCAGTCGACCTTATTAGAGTTGTGGCTAAAATAATCTAAGTGAGGTGTTCTTAAACCCACGCCTGCCAGCGGGTGTAGAGGATGAGCCACAGGTATTCTCCTTAGGTGGGTGGAACAATCCAGGTGAGCTGATGAGCATGCTCACCTGGTTGATAGCGGGTATTACGAAGATTGAGTACTACCGCCAGCAAGCTTGTCACAAAGCCCTTTAGGTACGACAACGAATGCATCGCTTTGGTTATCTTCTTTTGCTGTACCAGCACATGAGCTTGTTTTAGTCGCACAGTCATTTTGACCAGCTTTAGACACGCCATAACACTTCTCTTTCGCTGCCGCTTCTGCCGGAGCTGAAGTTAAAACAGTACCACCAAACGCTAGTACACTTGTGATTGCAGCGGTTACAGCAAGATTAGAATTTTTCATAGTCATTCCCTCTAGACTTAATTGTTATTTACATTGAGCAGGTTAAGGTTTTGTTAACTTGCTTAGTAAAAAGGATAGGAAGAACGAAGAAATAATTTCAAAACAACCGAAGAAATATAGAAGTAAGTGATGCATTAAGGGGTAAGGTTATGATTATTAATAGCTTATTTTTGGATGTTTTTTCTTCTTATTCTCCTAAACTGCGCACTGTGTTTAGGTTATAATCAACTTTTATGTATAAATACCCAGTAGTGAGCAAACCCAAATGATTGATCCTTCGCTTTTACTCGATGGCCTCAACGACAAGCAGCGTGAGGCAGTGGCTGCACCCTTAGAAAATTTGCTGATCTTAGCGGGAGCAGGCAGTGGTAAAACGCGAGTGCTGGTGCACCGTATCGCATGGCTGCAAACCGTAGAGCAGGCATCGCCGTTTTCGATTATGTCGGTGACCTTTACCAACAAAGCGGCCGCTGAAATGCGTGGTCGTATTGATGAGCTGATGATGGGTAGCTCTTCAGGTATGTGGAACGGCACCTTTCACGGGATTTGCCACCGTGTTTTACGCGCTCACTACTTAGATGCAAAATTACCAGAAGACTTCCAAATCATTGACTCTGATGATCAGATTCGTCTATTGCGCCGCTTGATTAAAGCGCAAAATCTCGATGAGAAGCAGTGGCCAGCGAAACAGGCTTCTTGGTGGATCAATGGCAAGAAAGATGAAGGCTTACGTCCAAGCCACATCGATTCCTACAATGACCCAGTCACCAAGACCTGGCTTAAGATCTATGCCGCGTATCAGGAGGCGTGTGATCGTGCGGGCTTGGTCGATTTTGCTGAGATCTTGCTGCGTTGTCATGAACTTCTGCGTGATAAGAAGCACATTCGTGAACACTACCAAGCGCGTTTCAAGCATATCTTGGTCGACGAATTTCAAGATACCAACAACATTCAATACGCATGGCTGCGCATGATGGCAGGTCCTGACTGTCGAGTGATGATCGTCGGCGATGATGACCAATCAATCTACGGCTGGCGCGGTGCTAAAATTGAGAATATCCAAAAGTTCTTAGATGAGTTTCCAGGTGCCTCCACCATTCGTTTGGAACAGAACTACCGCTCTACCAAGACCATTTTGCAAGCATCGAACGAATTGATTTCGAATAATACTGAGCGTATGGGTAAAGAGCTGTGGACAGATGGTAACGATGGTGAGCCTATCTCGGTTTATTCGGCTTACAACGAGCTCGACGAAGCTCGCTTTACGGTGAGCAAAATCAAAGAGTGGCAAGATAAGGGCGGTGCTCTGAATGATACGGCGATGCTTTATCGTAACAACGCCCAGTCTCGTGTACTTGAAGAAGCTTTGATTCAAGGTGGATTGCCTTACCGTATCTACGGCGGCATGCGATTCTTCGAACGTCAGGAGATCAAAGATGCACTGAGCTATCTGCGATTGATGTCTAACCGCAATGATGACGCAGCCTTTGAACGTGTGGTGAATACGCCAACGCGCGGTATGGGTGATAAAACCCTAGAGACCATTCGCTTTGCAGCGCGTGACCGTGGCGCGACGATGTGGCAGGCGAGTATCGCACTTCTTGAAGAACAGGTTTTGGCGGGCAGAGCTGCGGGGGCATTGAGCCGATTTATCGAGCTTATCAACGCACTGGAAGACGATACTCACGAGATGAGCCTGCATGAACAGACTGACCACGTGATTAAGTCGTCTGGCTTGTTTGCTATGTATGAGCAAGAAAAAGGCGAGAAATCGAAGGCACGTATTGAGAACTTGGAAGAGCTTGTGACGGCGACTCGTCAATTCGAGAAGCCGGAAGAGGCCGAAGAGATGAGTCTGTTAACGGCATTCTTGACCCACGCAGCACTGGAAGCGGGTGAAGGTCAGGCTGATGAGTTTGATGACGCTGTTCAATTGATGACTCTGCATAGTGCTAAAGGTCTTGAGTTCCCAATGGTGTTTATGGTTGGTGTCGAAGAAGGAATGTTCCCGAGTCAGATGTCTGCCGAAGATGCGATGCGCTTGGAAGAGGAGCGTCGTCTCTGCTACGTAGGTATGACGCGTGCAATGGAAAAGCTCTATATCACCTACGCAGAAATGCGTCGCCTGTATGGACAAGACAAGTACCACAAGCCATCGCGATTCATTCGTGAACTGCCTGAAACTTGTCTTGATGAAGTACGAATGAAAGCACAGGTGAGTCGCCCAGCAAGCAGTGGTCGCTTTGGACAAACCGCAGTCAAAGAGAACTTCAACGAAACTGGTTTTAGCTTAGGTTCACGTGTTAAACACCCTAAGTTTGGTGAAGGTACCATTATCAACTTTGAGGGCAGTGGTCCACAGAGCCGAGTTCAGGTGGCCTTCAATGGTGAAGGGATCAAATGGCTGGTGACTGCTTACGCTCGTTTAGAGAAGCTAGGCTAAACGCTAGACAGATTTGAAAGAGTTGATGAAAAGCTGCCTTTGGGTGGCTTTTTTGTGAGCGATACTTAGGTTGAGTGTCCAGAAAGGCGATAAACAGCAGATAAAGAAAAACCCCGAGAGCTTGCGCTCATCGGGGTCTATAGTCTTACTCGCAGCAATCCGGCTACTAAGTGTGCTCCATGCATCTAATCCATGATAGTGTGCTGTTATCCTTCAGCGTATTCCTTTCGTCGCCTTCCTAGCGGTGTCCTTGATCTTATCCTGATCTGCCAACAATCCTCGTTAGCGCGCGTCACTTGTTCCTTGAGCGGTGTCCCTTACATCATCCTGATGTTCAGTCCTTTCCTCGTCCAGAGGTGTCCATTGTCTTTCCTTAGTAGCAACCATCCTAGTTACTATTGCGTCCATTCAATGTCCAATTTCGCTATCCGTGCCGATTATTCATCCTGAGTAATCGAATCTTCATCCTGAAGATAACCAAGTCCTTGGTGTTTTCCTGTTCCGTGTCAGCATCCTTCCGACACCATTCATATTACCGATCCCCAATTTATCAGCAATGGTCGAAACTCAAATTTCTTACAGTAATATTGATGGTAAAATATACGTATTGTTTTATTTCAATTGCTTAGGTTCTGTTGTTACTAGTTTTCTTAGTTAAATATCGATATATACTCACTGCTTTGTAAGAGATCTCTCACAAATCAGCGAGTAAAAAGGCGTAATAACCGACTATTTACCTATCGCTGCACCTTCACGACGAGGGTCTGCTGCCCCCTCTAAACCATCTTTCGTGATGCGAATAGCGTGTAAGCCAGAGTTAAGATCGCGAATATTGACTTCAAATCCCATCTTTTCTAGCTCAGGTTTGAAGTTTTCGGCTGAGGTGCCTTTTTCTAGGTCTAAGGTGCCAAAACGATTTAGGAAGTGTGGTTGGTTGATCGCTTGCTGAATATCCATATCCCACTGTGTGTGAGCGATGATTGTCTGCGCAACATAACCTATGATGCGGCTGCCACCCGGAGAGCCAATCGCCATGTAAGGCTTGTCATCTTGCATAATGATGGTTGGCGCCATCGAAGAGCGTGGACGCTTGCCCGGTTCTAGGCGGTTAGCAATAGGCTTACCATCGTTATGAGTTTTGAATGAGAAGTCGGTTAATTCATTATTAAGTAGGAAGCCTCTCACCATTAAGCGCGAGCCAAACGCATTCTCAATCGTAGTGGTCATGGACACGACATTGCCATCGCTATCGACGATATTGAAGTGGCTGGTGGAAGGAAGCTCAATCGAGATATCTTGGCTTCTTTGCATCGCGTGATCCCAAGGTGGGGTACCTGATGGCGCGCTTTCCAATGCCTTTCCTGCAGTGATGAGCTGCGCACGTTCTTTAAGGTAGTCAGTGTTTACTAACCCTTGAGTTGGCATTGGTACGTAATCTTGGTCTGCCATGTACATACCACGGTCTGCAAAGGCTAGGCGAGAAGCGTCTGCTAACACTTGCCAAGATTTTGCATCGTTTGGTCCCCAAGATTTGAGATCAAACTGCTCGGTCATCGCTAAGATTTGACCGACGGTGAGGGCACCTGAACTTGGTGGTCCCATGCCACAGATATCGTAGCTCTCATAAGCGGAACATACTGGTTCGCGTTGCTTGATGGAGTACGCGTCGAAGTCTTTTTGCGCTAAGACACCGGGGTCCCCCTTGGCGGTTTGTACTGTTTTGATGATATCAGCAGATATTTCACTTTGATAAAACGCTTTGGCACCGTTTTTAGCAATGGCCTCTAGTGTTGCGGCGTACTCTGGGTTTTTAAGAAGAGTTCCTGCGCTCTTTGGGCTGCCATCGGCATTAAAAAAATAAGCTTTAGTGGTGGCAAAGCGGCTAAGGCGCTGTTGATCATTGGCAATCAATGTCGCTAAGCGCGGGCTGATGGTAAAGCCTTTTTTCGCTAACTGAGCGACGGGCTCTATCAATGATGCCCACTCCAACTTGCCGTATTTCTGGTGAGTATCCCATAACAATTGAACAGTACCCGGTGTGCCCACCGAACGGCCACCAACAACGGCATCGTAAAATTTAAGGGGCTTTCCATTTTCGTCTTGGAACAGGCGAGGTGTTGCATCTAGTGGTGCAGTCTCGCGGCCATCGTAGGTCTTTAGCTGTTTGGCTTCGTTATCAAAATAGACAAGGAAGGCACCCCCACCAATTCCAGACGATTGTGGTTCAACCAAGCCAAGCATTAGCTGCACCGCAACCATGGCGTCTACTGCGTTACCACCACGCGCAAGTACGTCAGCGCCTGCTTGTGTTGCCAATGGGTTGGCTGCTGTGACCATCCAATCGTTGGCTTTGACGAGTTGCTTGGTTTCTAAACCACTACTTTGTTCTGGAGCGACGGAATCGGCAGCTTGATTTGCCCAACTGACGTGAGAGGCAAAAAGTAGGGTAGAAGTGGCGAGGGTTGTTAGTTTTGTTTTCCACTGCATGATCTTCTCCTTTTCATATGCAGAGCTAGATTGGCAGTGGAAACGATATTTAGCCAGTACGTTGTTAACGAATTGTAATCTTGATTCTAATTTAGGCGATCAATGATGAAGCTGATTGCCATAAGATACTTAAACCTATCATGCTAAATAGTACACCACACAAGCCGTCAATATAGACGGTCGCTTCATGCAGCTTTTTCTGAAGTGCTTTAGTAGAAAGCATCCAAGCCAATAGTGAGAACCAAAATAGCGATAGACCAAACAGGATTAGTAGCGCAAAACCTTTGCCAGACAGAGACATATCTGCAGGGACTAAGCTCGACATCAAGCTGATAAAAAACACTAACGCCTTTGGATTGAGGATGTTAGTGGCAAAGCCTTTAGAGAAAGCCTTACGTTTGTTGGTCAGAATAAGATCTTTAGAGTTGAGCGCTTGATTGTCGTCATCATGGCTTTGAATCGTTGCCCATGTCGCTTTAAGAGCACCGTAGCCTAAGTAAAGTAAGTAGCTACCACCGGCTAACTGGATAATCGCAAATAGAGTTGGTTGCTGGTGGACCAGGTAACTGATACCCGTCAGGCTCAGCAGTGAGTGAAGTAAGATCCCGCACGATAAACCTAGCGCGATGTATAAACCTGTCTGCCTACCGTGGCGCGTGGCATTTTGGACCACAAGCGCAAAGTCTGGGCCGGGGCTCATTAAGGCAATAAAATGAATTGAGGCTAGGGTGATAAGGATGGTGATTTCGTTCATTGTCTAATCTCGATAACGCTTAGCTAGATTCTAACTGTTGTTGGTATATGGGTTAGCTTACCTAGATCTCACACAGAGCAATTGTAAATAATCAACACTTAGCTAATTTGTGAGGGCGGAACGCCAAAGGTTGTCTTGAACGCCTTTGAAAAGTGAGCTTGGTCGTAGAAACCAACCTGATGCGCTACTTCAGTACCACACACTCCTGATTTGATGAGCCTCATGCTCTGCTCCATACGCAAACGACTTAGCCAAGCGTAAGGTGTCATGCCCATTTTGTTCTTAAAGTGGCGTTGGAACTGCGTGGTTGATAGGTCACATAGTTCAGAAAGCTGTTCTAAACGTACTGGTTGGTCGAGGTTTTCCATTAAGTACTCTTTCAGTGTTTCGATAGATTGATTACCTAATTGAGTTTCGGTTTTGGATCCAAACTTGGCATAACGATCCACAATCGTCGAAAACCCTTCAAAAGGGAGACAATCTTGGGCGAGTTGACTGATATTTTGATTGATGAGCAAGCCATGCAGGTTGCGCAGTTGTGAAAAAGTGGCGTGATCAGAAAGGATCAGCTCCGAAAAGCTCAATGTGTGACCGTTTTGGTCGGGATCCGCAAGATCTTGAAACCATTGAGGAGATACTGAGAACACGCTTACCTGATAGCCTGAATCCAGTTTTGAGTGACCATCATGCAGCTCATCTGGTGGCATAATCACGACCTGACCCGCTCCCACATGATGGCTAGTCCCCTTATAGATGAATTTTTGCTGCCCTTGGGTAATCAAACCAATGTGAAAGTCCAAATGATAGTGGCGCTGAAAGGCAAACTCTTGGTATTGAGCTTGGATCAGGCTGATATCTTCAGTGGGGGTTGAGTAGTAGTGGACTTTATCCATGGTGTAAAAAAGCTTGGTTAAATTATCATCAATCCAACCAAGCTTATCTCTGTATTTCTAAATTGTCTTGTAAAAAACGATCACATCACTGTTGAGTGCGTTTGCTTTTTTTGTTGTGGCGCAGCCCATCAAAGCTGAAGATCACCAGTGCGCCCCAAATGAAGGCAAAGGTGACGGCTTTATCTGTCGTAAAGGCTTCGCCATAAATGAGAACCGCTAACAAGAACATCAAGCTTGGGCCTATGTACTGGAAAAAGCCGAGTGTCGATAGCTTGAGTCGTGTTGCAGCGCCAGTAAAACACAGCAGAGGTAAGGTTGTAACGATACCAGCAGCGATCAGCAGCAGGTTGAGCGCTGCTGGGTTCGCCGCTAAGTCCGATGTTGCACTATCCGCGATAAACAGCAGGTAGATGGCAGCAGCAGGTAGCATCACTAAGGTCTCAATAAACAGGCCGGTTTGTGCTTCGAGGCTGACTTTCTTTCTTAACAAGCCATAGAAACCGAATGAGAAGGCGAGAGCAATCGCTACCACAGGGATAGAACCGAACGCGACAATTTGAATTAAAACACCAATCGTGGCTAAGCCAACCGCAAACCACTGTAGCTTTCTGAGACGCTCGCCCAAAAAGATCATACCAAGTACCACATTAATTAACGGGTTGATGTAATACCCTAGACTGGCGTCGAGCATGTGGTTGGCGTTGACCGCCCAGATGAAGATTAACCAGTTGGCACCGACCAATAGAGAGGTGGCAACCAAATAAGTCATTTTCGGCTTGGAGGTCAGTGTGTCGCGAACATTTCGCCAGCTGCGGCCAAGGTGTAGTAGGAAAGCGAGTAAGAAAAAAGACCAAACTACACGGTGACTCAGGATCTCTAACGGAGAAACCTCACTTAACGATTTGAAATATATAGGCGCAATGCCCCACATCGTATACGCCCCAATCGCAAGCAAAATACCTTGGCGTGTACGCTGTTGTTGTTCTGGTGTCATGAATTATCTCTGGCACAGAGTGCTTATGAATAAGATTTATAAAGAGAGTTGGTCAGTATAGGAGCGTTAGACTGTTTCACCTAATAATTTGCGGTTTTATTCACCACCATTCCCCTCTACAATGTGTCGCCTCGCTTTACTGCTGAGCGAGCTTATTTAACCCCGCGATTAGGATACCCAATGACCGCTACTTTGATTGCAGAACAAACCACCAATACCACCATCAGCGCTCAAAGCGTGCTTGAGGAGGTGTTCGGCTATCAAGAGTTCAGAGATGGTCAGCAAGAGGTGATCGATATGGCGGTGTCCGGGCAAGATAGCTTAGTGATTATGCCAACCGGTGGTGGTAAGTCGCTCTGTTACCAGATTCCCGCGTTAGTGCGTGAGGGGCTCACATTAGTTATCTCGCCACTGATTTCGCTCATGAAAGATCAAGTGGACCAACTCAAGGCCAATGGTGTGGCGGCGGAGTGCATCAACTCCTCAATGCCACGTGAAGAGCTAATTTCCGTCTTCAATCGCATGAACTCAGGCCAATTAAAGATGGTCTACGTTTCACCTGAGCGCGTATTGATGCGTGATTTCATTGAGCGCCTGCAAGGTTTACCATTATCGATGATCGCGGTGGATGAAGCGCACTGTATCTCACAATGGGGTCATGACTTCCGCCCAGAATACGCATCACTTGGTCAGCTTAAACAGTATTTTCCTCATGTCCCTTATATGGCATTGACGGCAACCGCCGACGATGCGACACGTAAAGACATTATTCAGCGCTTGCAGCTGGTGGATCCTCACACCCACTTAGGCAGCTTTGACCGTCCTAATATCCGCTATAACCTGGTAGAGAAGCACAAACCGGTTTCTCAAGTGGTGCGTTACCTTGAAACCCAGCGCGGTAATTGCGGCATCATCTATTGTGGTAGCCGTAAGAAAGTAGAGATGGTTACCGAGAAGCTGTGTAATAACGGTATTCGTGCTGCGGGCTATCACGCTGGTATGGATACGGACGAACGCGCTTATGTTCAAGAAGCGTTTCAGCGTGATGATATTCAGATAGTCGTAGCGACCGTAGCCTTTGGCATGGGTATCAACAAACCCAATGTTCGTTTTGTGGTGCATTTCGACATCCCAAGAAACATCGAGTCCTACTATCAAGAGACGGGTAGAGCAGGGCGTGATGGTCTACCTGCCGAAGCGATGATGTTGTACGACCCAGCAGATATGGGTTGGCTACGCCGTATGTTGGATGAGAAAGATGACGGCCCGCAAAAGCAGGTCGAAACTCATAAGCTTAATGCGATGAGTGCCTTCGCTGAGGCGCAAACCTGTCGTCGTCAGGTACTACTTAACTATTTTGGTGAGTATCGTGAAAAGCCATGTGGCAACTGCGATATCTGCCTTGATCCACCCAAGCACTTTGATGCGACCGAAGAAGCGCAAAAAGCGTTGTCATGTGTGTATCGAGTAAACCAGTCCTTTGGTATGGGATATGTGGTTGAAGTGATGCGCGGTATGCAGAATATCCGCGTTCGTGACAATGGACATGACAAGCTTTCTACTTACGGTATTGGTCGTGACCACAGCCATGACTACTGGATCAGTATTTTCCGTCAGTTAATTCATAAAGGGTTGTTGTTCCAAAACATTACCCGCAATTCTACGTTACAGCTGACTGAAGAAGCGCGCCCGCTGCTACGCGGAGAAATGACACTAGAATTGGCAGTGCCACGTCTGGATACGGCTGCACGCAGCGCGAAGTCCGATAAACTCAGCAGTAAGAACTACGATAAGAAGTTGTTTGCTAAGCTGCGCAAGCTACGTAAGTCGATTGCCGATGAAGATGGCTTACCGCCTTACGTTGTCTTCAGTGATGCCACGCTGATCGACATGGCGGAAATTTTGCCAACCTCTTACGGTGAGATGCTAGCAGTGAACGGTGTTGGCCAGCGTAAACTTGATAAATATGCCGATCCGTTCCTTGATTTGATTCAAGAACACATTACTAACCACGGTTAAAGACACCGCCAATCTATAGATAGAGAAGTAAAATGGAATTTGGACTGAGAGAATATCTGGCTGAAGAAGGTCGACTGCTAATTACCACGCCAAGCTTTGACTTTGACACCTTTCCGGAATTAGGAGAGAAGCTCGTTGCGCTGCTTTCTGCCAGTGTGATTGAGAAGCAGTGGGATGCGGATATGCACTCTTGGCTGGTGGATTTTGAAGGGTGTCAGTTGTTCCTGAAGTCAGAACATTACAGCGAGTCAGTTTGGTTTGAGTCTCTGAGCCCAGAGGCGAGTCGAGAAGAGTTCGATTATCTGGCTTCTCTGTTTAAACGTGGCTTCTAATTCTACTCCCACGGAATCACTACTGAAATGAAGAAATGTTAGGGATAAACGTTTGCGTTTATTCCTCTTATTGCAGTCAAAATTGATTAATGTATAATCGCCCGCCGCTCAATAGAGCAAAGTTAAACAGATTTTTTATTCACATTATTGGTAAGAGCCTTGTTCATGATAAATGAATAAGTCACTCGATTTGGGTTCCCTCACCCCCAAACCAAACTAAAAAGGTACCGCATGAGTAACTTTACCCCTGCGCAACAGCGCAAAGCTCTAGCCCTGCTAGTTCTATTCCACCTGATCATTATTGCATCAAGTAACTACCTTGTTCAGCTGCCTTTCACCATCTTCGGTATGCATACCACATGGGGTGCGTTCACTTTCCCGTTTATTTTCCTAGCGACCGACCTGACCGTACGTATTTTCGGTGCTCAGTTAGCGCGTAAAATCATCTTCTTGGTGATGCTACCCGCACTAGCAGTATCGTATTTCTTATCGGTTGTGTTCTTCGAAGGTCAGTTCCAAGGCTTTGCACAGCTTGGCGAGTTTAACTTGTTTGTGGCTCGTATCGCAGCAGCAAGCTTTATGGCGTATCTGCTGGGTCAGATTCTTGATGTGCACGTATTTAACCGTCTGCGCCAACTGAAACAGTGGTGGATTGCACCAACATGCTCAACCTTATTCGGTAACGCAATTGATACCATCGCTTTCTTTGCGATTGCTTTCTATCAAAGCCCAGATCCGTTCATGGCTGAACATTGGACTGAGATTGCTCTGGTGGACTATGGCTTTAAGTTGGTGATCAGCTTAGGTCTGTTCGTACCGATGTACGGTGTACTACTGAACTACATCGTGAAGAAACTGACATCGGTTAACCCTAGCTTTAAAGCAACTGGCGTGAACGCTTAGGCGAAGTATTGAATCACTGTATCAACGGTGAATTAGATAAACAGAGGCCCTCGAATGTGAGGGCCTTTTTAGTATAAATCGCAATTAAGCCGGTTATGATTCAGCAATGGTTAGCGGCCAGCCAATGTCGGTTTGACGGTTGGCTTCAATCTCTAGCTCGGCTGCGGTAAGCGGATTACTCGCAAGCCACTGCTGATCGATAGTTACAGTTAAGTTATCGCCATCGGCAGAAAGCGTCACTTGTGGCTCAAGCTCTGGGTTACGACGGTGAGTTAACAGAATAGCCAGTCTCAACAAGCGCAGTACACGCTTAGCGCTGGTACCTGAAATTGCATGTTGCTCTGGTAATGATGTTAACTGCTCGCGGTAACGACGGCTTAGCTCGCCAAGGAAGTGCTTCTGTGCGCGAGTAAAGCCTGGCAAATCGAGATGCTGAAGTAAGTAAGCGCTATGCTCACCACCCTTTTTAAAGTCGATAGTGAGACCAATCTCGTGCAGTTTGGCGGCGGTTTGTAGCATGACGAGAGCTTGAGGCTCTGCAATCCACTCACTGCTACCAGCCTGTTGGTAAAGAGACTCAGCCAACTGAGAAACTTGCTCAGCGTACTGGGTATCCATCTGGTAGCGAGATTGAACACTCGCAATCGTACGTGCACGAATGTCATCTTGACGCAGCTCATCGACCATCTCATAGGCTAGGCCTTCACGCAGTGCGCCCCCGGCCAGTGTCATTGAGTCGATCTCAAGCAGTTCAAAAATCGCAATCAGAATAGAAAGGCCACTTGGGAATACCAAAGCGCGCTCTAGAGTGAGACCTTCGATCTCTAGTTCTTCTAAACGTTCGGCGATCATCGCTTGCTTTTGCAGACGCTTAAGCTTGGCATGAGTGATCACCTCATCCATGCCTTGCGCTAGCATGATCTCTTGCAAAGCTTGTACTGTGCCACTCGCACCCACACACACATCCCAACCTAGCTTGGTGTAGCTCTCTAGGATTGGCTCTAGTGTCGCTTTGGCAGCGTCAATTGCGTGCTCAAAGTTGCTTGCCGTCAGTTGGCGATCTTTAAAGTGGCGCTCCAACCATGTTACGCAGCCCATTTTCAGGCTAGTCAGTGCTTTGGCTGAGAAACCTTCACCGATGATCATCTCGGTACTCGCGCCACCAATATCGACCACTAAACGACGACCGCTGCCACCCGAGGTGTGCGCTACGCCTTTATAGATAGTCGCAGCTTCTTCTTCACCAGAGATAACGTTAATGTCGTGACCAAGGATCTGATTCGCTTTCTCTAAGAAAATATCCACGTTGGTTGCGGTACGCAGGGTCGCAGTACCGACAATGCGGATGTTTTCAGTAGGAATATCTTGAAGTCGCTCAGCAAAGAGACTCAAACAATCCCAACCTCGCTGCATAGCCTCTAAGCTAAGAGCATTATTTTCATCTAAGCCGGCAGCTAAACGAACTTTGCGCTTAATCTTAGCCATGGTTTGGACGCTGCCATCGATATGACGCACAACGAGCATATGAAAACTGTTCGACCCGAGGTCGATAGCAGCGTATAGCGGGGGTGACACTGTTTGAGTCATAGGCGTTTAAGCTTCCTTGTTATGACGCGGCTGGCGTGGACGACGGTTTTGGTTCGGCTTACGGTTACCGTTACGAGAAGCACCGTTGTTTGAGCGGCGCTGTTGCGGGTTACGCGTGCGCAGGCGCAATGGTGCTGGCAGATCTTCAATAAGTGCCGAAGCATCGTAGTCAGAAACTGGGATTGCGTGCTCAATGTACTCTTCGATTGTTGGAAGGTTAATTGCGTAATCTTCACAAGCGAAACTGATTGAGTGACCACTTGCACCAGCACGGCCAGTACGACCGATACGGTGAACGTAATCTTCACAATCGTCCGGTAGGTCGAAGTTGAATACGTGAGTTACTTGAGGAATGTGTAGGCCACGTGCCGCAACGTCGGTTGCAACCAGTAGGTCAACTTCACCTTTAGTGAATTGCTCAAGGATTTTTTCACGCTTCTTCTGAGGTACATCACCCGTTAGTAGGCCAACACGGTGACCATCAGCGGCTAGGTGACCCCATACCGACTCACACTTGTGCTTAGTATTAGCAAAGATGATTGCACGCTCAGGCCACTCTTCTTCGATCAGCGTTTGCAGCAGTGCCATCTTGTGTTCATTTGATGGGTAGAACAGCTCTTCTTTGATGCGGTGACCTGTCTTACGCTCAGGCTCAACCACAACATGCTCAGGGTTGTGCATGTGCTCAAACGCCAACTCTTGTACGCGGTAAGAAAGCGTCGCAGAAAACAGCATGTTCAGGCGATCTTTTGGCTCAGGCATACGACGGAACAAGAATCGGATGTCTTTAATGAAACCAAGATCGAACATACGGTCCGCTTCATCCAGTACAACTGCTTGGATGTGGTTTAGGTTAAATACCTTTTGCTTGTAGAAGTCGATGATACGGCCTGTAGTACCGATCAGAACGTCTACACCGTCTTCTAGCTTAGCTAACTGCTTATCGTAGCTCTCGCCACCGTAGGCAAGTGCCGCTTTAATACCAGTACTTGCGATAAGAGGCTCAGCATCGTTAAAGATCTGAATCGCTAGCTCGCGCGTCGGAGCCATAATAATTGCACGAGGCTGATTTGGCTTACGACCTTCGTGTTCAGGCGTATTTAGCAGGTGGTTAAAGGTAGCAGTAAGAAACGCGAGCGTTTTACCAGTGCCCGTTTGGGCCTGGCCTGCGATGTCTTGGCCGGTGAGCAGTACCGGCAGCGCCAAGGCTTGAATCGGGGTACAATATTCGAACCCTTTTTTCTCCAATCCTTCAATGACTTGGGCGTTTAAATCCAAATCGGCGAACTTTTGCTCTGTGATATGCGTCTTTTTCATAGCTATAGAATATCAGCTTAAGCTTGCAATACGAAAGTAAATACATTCCAATAGGGCATCTATTTACTGGTTATCATCCAACCAGTTCTAAAAAACACATTGGAGTGGAAGATGAGTGATAAGATTTTGCAGCTTACTGATGAAGGTTTTGATAACGACGTAATCAACGCTGCAGGCCCGGTTCTTGTTGATTTTTGGGCAGAATGGTGTGGTCCATGTAAGATGATCGCGCCGATTCTTGATGAAATCGCCGACGAGTACGAAGGCAAGCTCACTATCGGTAAACTGAATATCGACCAAAACGCGGGTACACCACCTAAGTTTGGTATCCGTGGTATTCCAACGCTACTTCTTTTTAAAGATGGTGGCGTAGCAGCAACTAAAGTTGGTGCTCTGTCTAAGACTCAACTAAAAGAGTTCCTAGACGCGAACCTATAATAGGCAAGCAATAAAAAGAAACCGTGCAGTTAACAAATGCACGGTTTTGTTTTTTCTAAGCTATAGACTAGGCTTAGTTTTAGTGATAATTTATCGCACGTTAATTGAACAAATTTCTCTTCTTGGTCGATCCTGTGACCGAATCCCTCTTAACTAGAAAACAGATCTTATTTTGACTAAACAAGCATCCACCACAATGAATCTTACAGAACTGAAGAACAGACCTGTATCTGAACTTGTTAAACTTGGCGAAAGCCTAGGCCTAGAAAACCTAGCTCGTCTAAGAAAACAGGACATTATCTTCTCTATCCTTAAAGCACACGCGAAAAGTGGTGAAGACATCTTCGGTGATGGTGTTCTAGAAATTCTGCAAGACGGTTTTGGTTTCCTGCGTAGCGCAGACAGCTCATACCTAGCTGGTCCTGACGACATTTACGTATCGCCAAGTCAGATTCGTCGTTTCAACCTACGTACTGGTGACTCAATTGCCGGAAAGATTCGCCCACCAAAAGATGGCGAACGTTACTTTGCACTGCTTAAAGTAAATACGGTAAACCACGACAAACCAGACAACGCTCGTAACAAAATCCTATTTGAAAACCTTACCCCTCTGCACGCTAACGAGCGTATGGTTATGGAGCGCGGTAATGGTTCTACTGAAGACATCACAGCACGTGTACTAGATCTTGCATCACCAATTGGTAAAGGTCAGCGTGGTCTGATTGTTGCTCCGCCTAAAGCGGGTAAGACAATGTTGCTTCAGAACATTGCACAAAGCATTGCTCACAACCACCCAGAGTGTGAGCTAATGGTACTTCTTATCGATGAGCGTCCAGAAGAAGTAACCGAGATGCAACGCCTAGTTAAAGGTGAAGTAGTTGCATCGACTTTCGATGAGCCAGCATCTCGCCACGTACAAGTTGCAGAAATGGTTATCGAGAAAGCGAAACGTCTTGTTGAACACAAGAAAGACGTTGTTATCCTACTTGACTCTATTACTCGTCTAGCACGTGCATACAACACCGTAGTACCTTCATCAGGTAAAGTACTGACTGGTGGTGTGGATGCCAACGCGCTACACCGTCCTAAGCGTTTCTTCGGTGCGGCACGTAACGTAGAAGAGGGGGGGAGCTTGACTATCCTAGCAACAGCACTGGTTGATACTGGTTCTAAGATGGATGAAGTTATCTACGAAGAGTTCAAGGGTACAGGTAACATGGAAATCCACTTGAACCGTAAGATCGCTGAGAAGCGTGTTTTCCCTGCAATCGACTTCAACCGTTCAGGTACTCGTCGTGAAGAACTACTGACGAAGAACGATGAGCTGCAGAAGATGTGGATCCTACGTAAGATTGTTCACCCAATGGGCGAAATCGATGCAATGGAGTTCCTAATCGACAAGCTCGCGATGACAAAGACCAACGATGAGTTCTTTGATGCAATGCGTCGTCAATAAGTTTGATATCGTTATCTAGAACGCTTATGAAGCGCTGCCACTGGTAGCGCTTTTTATTTGCATTTTTGGTGAGTAGATTGCAGAATAACCAAAAGTGTTACAAGGAAGTTAAAATGCAACATGGACTGTTGTCTTCAATACTCCTGTCTACTTCACTGTTATTTACACCTGTCAGCACATCATTCGCGACAGAGATGTCTCCTCAAACAGTCGAAATGTGGCTGGAGAATGACCAAGTAAAACAAAAGACCTCAGAGTTTCTAGAATTAGTGATGCGCGATGAAGTGAATTCGTTGCGATTTGCCCTTGAACGTCTTACCTTTCCCCAGCAAGAGGTGGCTCGTTACCAATTGCTCAAAAAGATAGAGCAGCTAGATATAGCTCTTACCTCCAAGATGTCGATCTTTGTAGAGCAACAGCTGGCTATTACACCCACTTACCAAGTTTTAGAACGTGGGGATGGTTATGAATTTACGGTTCCGGCATTCAACTATCCATCCATTGCTAGTCGTCTTATCAAACAGTTCCGCGAAGACCAAAGTACCTTGGTGTTTGTATTAAATGCGGAAAATAAAGATCTCGATTTAAGGTCGTGGCTCTCAGGGGGAGAGCATCAAGTTCAAACGCGTGAAGCATTACTGGTTCGTGAGCTTGATAGTTTGTCTCCAGAGGCGGTCAATTACCTAACGAAACAGTTGACCGAGTCGCCAATCGTAAGCTGGCTGCCATCAACCGAAGTGGTAGTGCGCTTGGCGCAAGTTAGCGAAGACCCTAAGGTCTATCAAATCCTATGGAAGATGAAAGCCGACTATCATAGCCAAGCGGAGCTCGTGCGCTTAGCACAAAGTAAAGAACCTTTCGCATTAGAACAGGTGATGGCAGCGACTAAGAACCCACGTCTAAAAGAAGAAGCGATCACCTTACTCACAAGAGTGAACCCACTTTCGGAAGAGGTAAAAGCATTTCTAGTCTCTCGCATGGCGATAGCAGACGACGCTTCGTTGGTCGCACGTGAGTTAGCCAAACAAGGCCACACAGGGTGGTTACAAGACTTAGTTAATGACAACCCACAAGTGAAAAGCTCTGTAATCCAGAAGGTGCTACCGTAACTGGGTTTTAGCTCGCAATAACCTTACTAAAAAGGGGGATCTCAGGATGCCCCTTTTTGATATACTGCTTGCAGATTAATCAGCATTAGAAGCCCTATGAGTTATAAGGATTTACGCGACTTTATCGATCACCTTGAAGGGATTGGTCAGCTAAAGCGCATTTCTCACCCTGTCGACCCCGATTATGAAATGACAGAGATCAGCGATCGTACATTACGCGCTGGTGGTCCTGCATTGCTATTCGAAAACCCAATTGGCTATAACATGCCTGTGTTGACCAACTTATTTGGTACACCAGAGCGTGTCGCTATCGGTATGGGGCGTCAGGATGTTAAAGAGTTACGCGAAGTAGGTAAGTTACTGGCTTATCTTAAAGAGCCAGAGCCGCCTAAAGGTTTTAAAGATGCGATAGAAAAAATCCCAGTCTTTAAACAAGTCTTAAATATGCCAGCCAAGCGCCTGCGTAAAGCGCCGTGCCAAGAGATAGTATGGCAGGGTGATGAGGTGGATCTCGATAAAGTACCGGTAATGAGCTGTTGGGCAGATGATGTCGCGCCACTACTAACTTGGGGCTTGACGGTTACTCGTGGGCCAAATAAAAAACGCCAAAACTTGGGTATCTACCGTCAACAGAAGATAGGTAAGAACAAGATCATCATGCGTTGGCTTGCTCACCGAGGTGGAGCACTCGATCTTCGAGACTGGATGGAGACAAATCCAGGTAAGCCATTCCCAGTATCAGTTGCTTTTGGCGCAGATCCAGCCACCATACTAGGAGCTGTAACACCAGTGCCAGATACGCTCTCTGAGTACGCGTTTGCTGGTCTGCTGCGTGGTAGCAAAACGGAAGTGGTTAAATCGATTAGCAACAATCTAGAGGTGCCAGCCAGCGCAGAGATTGTGATGGAAGGCTATATCGACCCGAATGAGTTTGCTGATGAAGGTCCATATGGTGATCATACGGGTTACTACAATGAGAAAGAAAAACACCATGTGTTTACCATTACTCATATCACCATGCGTAAAGACCCTATTTATCACAGCACCTACACAGGCCGTCCGCCAGATGAGCCTGCAGTATTAGGTGTGGCGCTGAACGAAGTGTTCGTGCCAATTCTGCAAAAGCAGTTCCCTGAAATAGAAGATTTCTACCTACCGCCTGAAGGATGTTCGTACCGAATGGCAGTAGTGACCATGAAGAAACAGTACCCGGGTCATGCAAAACGCGTGATGATGGGGGTATGGTCTTTCTTACGTCAGTTCATGTACACCAAATTTGTACTGGTATGCGATGAGAGCGTTAATGCGCGAGATTGGTCTGAAGTCACCGCTGCGATGGCTGAGCATATGAGCCCTAAGCGTGACACACTGATGATTGAGAGCACGCCTATTGATTCTCTCGACTTTGCATCTCCCGTTGTGGGCTTAGGCTCTAAGATGGGACTGGATATCACCAAGAAGTGGGATGCCGAGCTTGAACTATCTCCTGAAGCTTCTTTTGTCAGTGAAGACAAGCCGGTATGCGAGCAAGCGCTAAAACAGCTCATGCAAGCTCATCCAGAAATCATCGATATTCATCTGCAGAACGACAATAGCAGCATGGTCGTGGTTTCGATTGAGAAAGCGAAGGCGCATCACGCAAAAGAAGTGATGGAGACCATCTGGCAGCAGTTTGTTGATAACAAGTTCGTGATTGTGTGTGATGGCGACGTTAATGTTTGTGATTGGAACGATATTATCTGGGCGATCACCACGCGAATGGATCCGGCGCGCGATACGGTTTTTGAATCACAACCATCTTCACTGTCTCGTATGGGATTGGATGCGACGAATAAGATTCAAGGTCAAGAGTGTCGACGTGAGTGGGGCTCCCCCATTACAAAAGATCCAAAGATTGTCGAAAAAGTTGATAGTATCTGGGAACAACTAGGAATCTTATGAGCTACCAAGTAGTCTTGTATCCAGAAAATATCACCTTCGATATAGAAAAAGGGCAAACGGTGTTGGATGCTGCGCTCAACAGCAACATTAACTTCCCTAACCGTTGTCAAGTCGGCGCTTGTGCGATGTGCATGTGCAAAAAACTAGAAGGGCAAGTCAGTTACCACCTTGAGCCAATGCTTACAGAGAAAGAGCAGCAACAAGGGTGGATCTTCGCTTGCCAAGCAATAGCAGAAAGTAATTTAGTCCTGACCTTTGCTGATTAAAGGTCTGTGAGAGGAATAGCATGACAATTAAATGTAAAGTGAAGTCTATCGAGCCGTTGGCGTGTAACACGTACCAGATTCTACTTCACCCAGAAACCCCAGTAGCCTTTAAAGCTGGTCAATACCTTATGGTAGAGATGGGCGAGAAAGATAAGCGCCCATTCTCAATCGCAAGCAGCCCTTGCCGTCACGAAGGTGAACTAGAGCTACATATCGGTGCCGCAGAACATAACGCTTACGCACTCGAAGTAGTAGAAGCTATGCAAAAAGCGCTAGCAGAAGATGGAGATATCGCGATTGATGCGCCTCACGGTGACGCTTGGGTAAAAGAAGAGAGCGATCGTCCACTATTACTAGTAGCTGGTGGTACGGGTTTCAGCTACGTACGTTCTATTCTTGATCACTGTATTGCCCAGAATAGCCAAAAAGAGATTCACCTATACTGGGGTGCGAAAGATGAGCGCCAGCTTTACGCGAAAGCAGAACTAACTGAGATTGCAGAAAAGCACAGCAATGTTCATTTTGTGCCAGTAGTAGAAGACGCACCAGCAGCATGGAGCGGTCAAACAGGGAATGTGTTAGAAGCTATCAACCATAACTTTGAGTCTTTAGCTGATTACGACATCTATATTGCAGGTCGTTTTGAAATGGCAGGCGCTGCAAGAGAGCAGTTTACTGAGAAAAAAGATGCGAAACGCGAGCATATGTACGCTGATGCCTACGCATTTATCTAATTAAAAGCGTATTATTTCGTTCAAAAAGAGAGCAGAAATGCTCTCTTTTTTTGGTTTTGATGAACTATTAGGCAGTTAACCCCTGTTTATTCAATTTTTATGAAAAAGTAGTTGCCAAGTTCTTAGGTATCTCTATAATGCCGCCTCACTGACACGGCAGGCGCCACAAGGCTTCAGCAGTAATCAGTAAGACGAAAATTCGAAAGAAATTAATTTTCAAAAAGTGTTTGACACTGAATGTTAATTCGCTAGAATGGCCGTCCACTTTGAGAGGTAAGCCTCAAAAAAGTAAAGCTCTTTAAAAATTAGAACCTATCAATCTGTGTGGGCACTCGTTGATGAATATCAAAAAAGAAACTTCGGTTTCAACTTGATTTCAATGAACTGAGTGACCAATTAAGACTTCGGTCTTAGCACAGTCAATTCACAGTCACTATTCGTAAGCTTTTTGCTAAAACGAATGGGGAATGTAATCAGTATTCATTGAGTCACAAAATCTTAAATTGAAGAGTTTGATCATGGCTCAGATTGAACGCTGGCGGCAGGCCTAACACATGCAAGTCGAGCGGAAACGAGTTATCTGAACCTTCGGGGAACGATATCGGCGTCGAGCGGCGGACGGGTGAGTAATGCCTAGGAAATTGCCTTGATGTGGGGGATAACCATTGGAAACGATGGCTAATACCGCATGATGCCTACGGGCCAAAGAGGGGGACCTTCGGGCCTCTCGCGTCAAGATATGCCTAGGTGGGATTAGCTAGTTGGTGAGGTAATGGCTCACCAAGGCGACGATCCCTAGCTGGTCTGAGAGGATGATCAGCCACACTGGAACTGAGACACGGTCCAGACTCCTACGGGAGGCAGCAGTGGGGAATATTGCACAATGGGCGCAAGCCTGATGCAGCCATGCCGCGTGTATGAAGAAGGCCTTCGGGTTGTAAAAGTACTTTCAGCAGTGAGGAAGGGGGTGTCGTTAATAGCGGCATTTCTTGACGTTAGCTGCAGAAGAAGCACCGGCTAACTCCGTGCCAGCAGCCGCGGTAATACGGAGGGTGCGAGCGTTAATCGGAATTACTGGGCGTAAAGCGCATGCAGGTGGTTTGTTAAGTCAGATGTGAAAGCCCGGGGCTCAACCTCGGAACTGCATTTGAAACTGGCAAACTAGAGTACTGTAGAGGGGGGGTAGAATTTCAGGTGTAGCGGTGAAATGCGTAGAGATCTGAAGGAATACCAGTGGCGAAGGCGGCCCCCTGGACAGATACTGACACTCAGATGCGAAAGCGTGGGGAGCAAACAGGATTAGATACCCTGGTAGTCCACGCCGTAAACGATGTCTACTTGGAGGTTGTGGCCTTGAGCCGTGGCTTTCGGAGCTAACGCGTTAAGTAGACCGCCTGGGGAGTACGGTCGCAAGATTAAAACTCAAATGAATTGACGGGGGCCCGCACAAGCGGTGGAGCATGTGGTTTAATTCGATGCAACGCGAAGAACCTTACCTACTCTTGACATCCAGAGAAGCCAGCGGAGACGCAGGTGTGCCTTCGGGAACTCTGAGACAGGTGCTGCATGGCTGTCGTCAGCTCGTGTTGTGAAATGTTGGGTTAAGTCCCGCAACGAGCGCAACCCTTATCCTTGTTTGCCAGCGAGTCATGTCGGGAACTCCAGGGAGACTGCCGGTGATAAACCGGAGGAAGGTGGGGACGACGTCAAGTCATCATGGCCCTTACGAGTAGGGCTACACACGTGCTACAATGGCGCATACAGAGGGCGGCCAACTTGCGAGAGTGAGCGAATCCCAAAAAGTGCGTCGTAGTCCGGATTGGAGTCTGCAACTCGACTCCATGAAGTCGGAATCGCTAGTAATCGTAGATCAGAATGCTACGGTGAATACGTTCCCGGGCCTTGTACACACCGCCCGTCACACCATGGGAGTGGGCTGCAAAAGAAGTGGGTAGTTTAACCTTCGGGAGGACGCTCACCACTTTGTGGTTCATGACTGGGGTGAAGTCGTAACAAGGTAGCCCTAGGGGAACCTGGGGCTGGATCACCTCCTTATACGAAGATGTTCACGATAAGTGTCCACACAGATTGATGGTTTTGAAGCGAAAGCTTCGAGCTATTATTGCTCTTTAACAATTTGGAAAGCTGACTGATTTAAATAACACAGTTATTTAAATCAAATTAAAAGTTCTCAATGTTTATCTGCTCTTATTTATTAAGAACGGTATAAACACAACACAAACACATTCAAGTGTCTTGTATTCGAATCAATGTTTACATTGATTCACCATTGAGTCCGGCAAACACGTAATAAGAATTAACCCTTCTTGTTACAACCAAAAACCTTGGTTGTTTACCATACATAAGACCTCTTCGGGTTGTATGGTTAAGTGACTAAGCGTACACGGTGGATGCCTTGGCAGTCAGAGGCGACGAAGGACGTATTAACTTGCGATAAGCCCAGATTAGGTAGTAAAAACCTTTTGAGTCTGGGATTTCCGAATGGGGAAACCCACTTACATAAGTAAGTATCTTGTTGTGAATACATAGCAACAAGAGGCAAACCGGGGGAACTGAAACATCTAAGTACCCCGAGGAAGAGAAATCAACCGAGATTCCGAAAGTAGCGGCGAGCGAAATTGGATTAGCCCTTAAGCTTTTAATGATGCAGGTGAAGGCTCTGGAAAGTGCCGCAATAAAGGGTGATAGCCCCGTAACCGACACATCATAATCAGTGAAATCGAGTAGGGCGGGACACGTGATATCCTGTCTGAATATGGGGGGACCATCCTCCAAGGCTAAATACTACTGACTGACCGATAGTGAACCAGTACCGTGAGGGAAAGGCGAAAAGAACCCCTGTGAGGGGAGTGAAATAGAACCTGAAACCGTGTACGTACAAGCAGTAGGAGCACCTTCGTGGTGTGACTGCGTACCTTTTGTATAATGGGTCAGCGACTTATATTCAGTGGCAAGGTTAACCGTTTAGGGGAGCCGTAGGGAAACCGAGTCTTAACTGGGCGTTCAGTCTCTGGATATAGACCCGAAACCAGGTGATCTAGCCATGGGCAGGTTGAAGGTTGAGTAACATCAACTGGAGGACCGAACCGACTAATGTTGAAAAATTAGCGGATGACTTGTGGCTAGGGGTGAAAGGCCAATCAAACCTGGAGATAGCTGGTTCTCCCCGAAAGCTATTTAGGTAGCGCCTCGGACGAATACTACTGGGGGTAGAGCACTGTTAAGGCTAGGGGGGTCATCCCGACTTACCAACCCTTTGCAAACTCCGAATACCAGTAAGTACTATCCGGGAGACACACGGCGGGTGCTAACGTCCGTCGTGGAGAGGGAAACAACCCAGACCGCCAGCTAAGGTCCCAAAGTATAGCTAAGTGGGAAACGATGTGGGAAGGCTCAGACAGCCAGGATGTTGGCTTAGAAGCAGCCATCATTTAAAGAAAGCGTAATAGCTCACTGGTCGAGTCGGCCTGCGCGGAAGATGTAACGGGGCTAAGCTATACACCGAAGCTGCGGCTGCATACTTTAGTATGCGGGGTAGGGGAGCGTTCTGTAAGCCGTTGAAGGTGGTCTGTAAGGGCTGCTGGAGGTATCAGAAGTGCGAATGCTGACATGAGTAACGATAAAGGGAGTGAAAAACTCCCTCGCCGGAAGACCAAGGGTTCCTGTCCAACGTTAATCGGGGCAGGGTAAGTCGACCCCTAAGGCGAGGCCGAAAGGCGTAGTCGATGGGAAACGGGTTAATATTCCCGTACTTCTTACAATTGCGATGGGGGGACGGAGAAGGCTAGGTGGGCCTGGCGACGGTTGTCCAGGTTCAAGTACGTAGGCGGAAGAGTTAGGTAAATCCGGCTCTTCATTAACGCTGAGATACGATGTCGAGCCACTACGGTGGTGAAGTCATTGATGCCATGCTTCCAGGAAAAGCCTCTAAGCTTCAGATTGTAAGGAATCGTACCCCAAACCGACACAGGTGGTCGGGTAGAGAATACCAAGGCGCTTGAGAGAACTCGGGTGAAGGAACTAGGCAAAATGGTACCGTAACTTCGGGAGAAGGTACGCTCTTATCGGTGAAGTCCCTTGCGGATGGAGCTGACGAGAGTCGCAGATACCAGGTGGCTGCAACTGTTTATTAAAAACACAGCACTGTGCAAAATCGTAAGATGACGTATACGGTGTGACGCCTGCCCGGTGCCGGAAGGTTAATTGATGGGGTTAGACTTCGGTCGAAGCTCTTGATCGAAGCCCCGGTAAACGGCGGCCGTAACTATAACGGTCCTAAGGTAGCGAAATTCCTTGTCGGGTAAGTTCCGACCTGCACGAATGGCGTAATGATGGCCACGCTGTCTCCACCCGAGACTCAGTGAAATTGAAATCGCTGTGAAGATGCAGTGTACCCGCGGCTAGACGGAAAGACCCCGTGAACCTTTACTACAGCTTGGCACTGAACATTGACCCTACATGTGTAGGATAGGTGGGAGACTTTGAAACCGCGTCGCTAGATGTGGTGGAGTCGTCCTTGAAATACCACCCTTGTAGTGTTGATGTTCTAACGTTGGTCCCTGAATCGGGATTACGGACAGTGCCTGGTGGGTAGTTTGACTGGGGCGGTCTCCTCCCAAAGAGTAACGGAGGAGCACGAAGGTGGGCTAATCACGGTTGGACATCGTGAGGTTAGTGCAATGGCATAAGCCCGCTTGACTGCGAGAATGACAATTCGAGCAGGTGCGAAAGCAGGTCATAGTGATCCGGTGGTTCTGAATGGAAGGGCCATCGCTCAACGGATAAAAGGTACTCCGGGGATAACAGGCTGATACCGCCCAAGAGTTCATATCGACGGCGGTGTTTGGCACCTCGATGTCGGCTCATCACATCCTGGGGCTGAAGTCGGTCCCAAGGGTATGGCTGTTCGCCATTTAAAGTGGTACGCGAGCTGGGTTTAGAACGTCGTGAGACAGTTCGGTCCCTATCTGCCGTGGGCGTTGGAAGATTGAAGGGGGCTGCTCCTAGTACGAGAGGACCGGAGTGGACGAACCTCTGGTGTTCGGGTTGTCATGCCAATGGCATTGCCCGGTAGCTAAGTTCGGAATCGATAACCGCTGAAAGCATCTAAGCGGGAAGCGAGCCCTGAGATGAGTCTTCCCTGGCGCTTTAAGCGTCCTAAAGGGTTGTTCAAGACTAGAACGTTGATAGGCAGGGTGTGTAAGCGCTGTGAGGCGTTGAGCTAACCTGTACTAATTGCCCGTGAGGCTTAACCATACAACACCCAAGGGGTTTTGATGGACTCAAGACATACAAACGCTTGAATGAGTTTGAGAGAACAGAAACAGCTTTCCAGATTACTTTTCTGAAAGAAAATCAGAGAAGAAAGAATTTGCTTGGCGACCATAGCGTTGTGGACCCACCTGATTCCATGCCGAACTCAGAAGTGAAACGCAATAGCGCCGATGGTAGTGTGGGGCTTCCCCATGTGAGAGTAGGACATCGCCAGGCTCCTATTTACTTTCATTTTTTAGAAAAATGAAAACAAAATAGCGACTTTGCTTAGTTACTAAGCAAGTCACCATAAAGTTCTAATCTTTTTTAGAGTTTTATGTTGACTTACAGAGTCAATCGCGTATTATACGCATCCGCTTCAACGCTAAAGCGTTGATAGCAAAGCTCTTTAATAATTTAAACCTATCAATCTGTGTGGGCACTCGTTGATGAATATCAAAAAAGAAACTTCGGTTTCAACTTGATTTCAATGAACTGAGTGACCAATTAAGACTTCGGTCTTAGCACAGTCAATTCACAGTCACTATTCGTAAGCTTTTTGCTAAAACGAATGGGGAATGTAATCAGTATTCATTGAGTCACAAAATCTTAAATTGAAGAGTTTGATCATGGCTCAGATTGAACGCTGGCGGCAGGCCTAACACATGCAAGTCGAGCGGAAACGAGTTATCTGAACCTTCGGGGAACGATAACGGCGTCGAGCGGCGGACGGGTGAGTAATGCCTAGGAAATTGCCTTGATGTGGGGGATAACCATTGGAAACGATGGCTAATACCGCATGATGCCTACGGGCCAAAGAGGGGGACCTTCGGGCCTCTCGCGTCAAGATATGCCTAGGTGGGATTAGCTAGTTGGTGAGGTAATGGCTCACCAAGGCGACGATCCCTAGCTGGTCTGAGAGGATGATCAGCCACACTGGAACTGAGACACGGTCCAGACTCCTACGGGAGGCAGCAGTGGGGAATATTGCACAATGGGCGAAAGCCTGATGCAGCCATGCCGCGTGTATGAAGAAGGCCTTCGGGTTGTAAAGTACTTTCAGTTGTGAGGAAGGGGGTAGCGTTAATAGCGCTATCTCTTGACGTTAGCAACAGAAGAAGCACCGGCTAACTCCGTGCCAGCAGCCGCGGTAATACGGAGGGTGCGAGCGTTAATCGGAATTACTGGGCGTAAAGCGCATGCAGGTGGTTCATTAAGTCAGATGTGAAAGCCCGGGGCTCAACCTCGGAACTGCATTTGAAACTGGTGAACTAGAGTACTGTAGAGGGGGGGTAGAATTTCAGGTGTAGCGGTGAAATGCGTAGAGATCTGAAGGAATACCAGTGGCGAAGGCGGCCCCCCTGGACAGATACTGACACTCAGATGCGAAAGCGTGGGGAGCAAACAGGATTAGATACCCTGGTAGTCCACGCCGTAAACGATGTCTACTTGGAGGTTGTGGCCTTGAGCCGTGGCTTTCGGAGCTAACGCGTTAAGTAGACCGCCTGGGGAGTACGGTCGCAAGATTAAAACTCAAATGAATTGACGGGGGCCCGCACAAGCGGTGGAGCATGTGGTTTAATTCGATGCAACGCGAAGAACCTTACCTACTCTTGACATCCAGAGAAGCCAGCGGAGACGCAGGTGTGCCTTCGGGAGCTCTGAGACAGGTGCTGCATGGCTGTCGTCAGCTCGTGTTGTGAAATGTTGGGTTAAGTCCCGCAACGAGCGCAACCCTTATCCTTGTTTGCCAGCGAGTAATGTCGGGAACTCCAGGGAGACTGCCGGTGATAAACCGGAGGAAGGTGGGGACGACGTCAAGTCATCATGGCCCTTACGAGTAGGGCTACACACGTGCTACAATGGCGCATACAGAGGGCAGCCAACTCGCGAGAGTGAGCGAATCCCAAAAAGTGCGTCGTAGTCCGGATTGGAGTCTGCAACTCGACTCCATGAAGTCGGAATCGCTAGTAATCGTAGATCAGAATGCTACGGTGAATACGTTCCCGGGCCTTGTACACACCGCCCGTCACACCATGGGAGTGGGCTGCAAAAGAAGTGGGTAGTTTAACCTTTCGGGGAGGACGCTCACCACTTTGTGGTTCATGACTGGGGTGAAGTCGTAACAAGGTAGCCCTAGGGGAACCTGGGGCTGGATCACCTCCTTATACGAAGATATTCACGATAAGTGTCCACACAGATTGATACGGTTTAGAAAGTTAAGAGACGATATTGGGTCTGTAGCTCAGCTGGTTAGAGCGCTCGCCTGATAAGCGGGAGGTCGGTGGTTCAAGTCCACTCAGACCCACCACTATCTTTTCCCAGAGATAGCGGTCAATATCGATTTCGTTGGGGCTATAGCTCAGCTGGGAGAGCGCCTGCCTTGCACGCAGGAGGTCAGCAGTTCGATCCTGCTTAGCTCCACCATCTTTAAGCGCATTAGCGATAGTGCTTTTAAAAATGGTTCATTTCTTTAAATAGAAAGCGAATCTGCTCTTTAACAATTTGGAAAGCTGACTGATTTAAATAACACAGTTATTTAAATCAAATTAAAAGTTCTCAATGTTTACTTTTCGAAGTAAACACAACACAAACACATTCAAGTGTCTTGTATTCGATTCAAATCTAATTTGAATCACCATTGAGTCCGGCAAACACGTAATAAGAATTAACCCTTCTTGTTACAACCAAAAACCTTGGTTGTTTACCATACATAAGACCTCTTCGGGTTGTATGGTTAAGTGACTAAGCGTACACGGTGGATGCCTTGGCAGTCAGAGGCGACGAAGGACGTATTAACTTGCGATAAGCCCAGATTAGGTAGTAAAAACCTTTTGAGTCTGGGATTTCCGAATGGGGAAACCCACTTACATAAGTAAGTATCTTGTTGTGAATACATAGCAACAAGAGGCAAACCGGGGGAACTGAAACATCTAAGTACCCCGAGGAAGAGAAATCAACCGAGATTCCGAAAGTAGCGGCGAGCGAAATTGGATTAGCCCTTAAGCTTTTAATGATGCAGGTGAAGGCTCTGGAAAGTGCCGCAATAAAGGGTGATAGCCCCGTAACCGACACATCATAATCAGTGAAATCGAGTAGGGCGGGACACGTGATATCCTGTCTGAATATGGGGGGGACCATCCTCCAAGGCTAAATACTACTGACTGACCGATAGTGAACCAGTACCGTGAGGGAAAGGCGAAAAGAACCCCTGTGAGGGGAGTGAAATAGAACCTGAAACCGTGTACGTACAAGCAGTAGGAGCACCTTCGTGGTGTGACTGCGTACCTTTTGTATAATGGGTCAGCGACTTATATTCAGTGGCAAGGTTAACCGTTTAGGGGAGCCGTAGGGAAACCGAGTCTTAACTGGGCGTTCAGTCTCTGGATATAGACCCGAAACCAGGTGATCTAGCCATGGGCAGGTTGAAGGTTGAGTAACATCAACTGGAGGACCGAACCGACTAATGTTGAAAAATTAGCGGATGACTTGTGGCTAGGGGTGAAAGGCCAATCAAACCTGGAGATAGCTGGTTCTCCCCCGAAAGCTATTTAGGTAGCGCCTCGGACGAATACTACTGGGGGTAGAGCACTGTTAAGGCTAGGGGGGTCATCCCGACTTACCAACCCTTTGCAAACTCCGAATACCAGTAAGTACTATCCGGGAGACACACGGCGGGTGCTAACGTCCGTCGTGGAGAGGGAAACAACCCAGACCGCCAGCTAAGGTCCCAAAGTATAGCTAAGTGGGAAACGATGTGGGAAGGCTCAGACAGCCAGGATGTTGGCTTAGAAGCAGCCATCATTTAAAGAAAGCGTAATAGCTCACTGGTCGAGTCGGCCTGCGCGGAAGATGTAACGGGGCTAAGCTATACACCGAAGCTGCGGCTGCACACTTTAGTGTGCGGGGTAGGGGAGCGTTCTGTAAGCCGTTGAAGGTGGTCTGTAAGGGCTGCTGGAGGTATCAGAAGTGCGAATGCTGACATGAGTAACGATAAAGGGAGTGAAAAACTCCCTCGCCGGAAGACCAAGGGTTCCTGTCCAACGTTAATCGGGGCAGGGTAAGTCGACCCCTAAGGCGAGGCCGAAAGGCGTAGTCGATGGGAAACGGGTTAATATTCCCGTACTTCTTACAATTGCGATGGGGGGACGGAGAAGGCTAGGTGGGCCTGGCGACGGTTGTCCAGGTTCAAGTACGTAGGCGGAAAGTTTAGGTAAATCCGGACTTTCTTAACGCTGAGATACGATGTCGAGCCACTACGGTGGTGAAGTCATTGATGCCATGCTTCCAGGAAAAGCCTCTAAGCTTCAGATTGTAAGGAATCGTACCCCAAACCGACACAGGTGGTCGGGTAGAGAATACCAAGGCGCTTGAGAGAACTCGGGTGAAGGAACTAGGCAAAATGGTACCGTAACTTCGGGAGAAGGTACGCTCTTATCGGTGAAGTCCCTTGCGGATGGAGCTGACGAGAGTCGCAGATACCAGGTGGCTGCAACTGTTTATTAAAAACACAGCACTGTGCAAAATCGTAAGATGACGTATACGGTGTGACGCCTGCCCGGTGCCGGAAGGTTAATTGATGGGGTTAGACTTCGGTCGAAGCTCTTGATCGAAGCCCCGGTAAACGGCGGCCGTAACTATAACGGTCCTAAGGTAGCGAAATTCCTTGTCGGGTAAGTTCCGACCTGCACGAATGGCGTAATGATGGCCACGCTGTCTCCACCCGAGACTCAGTGAAATTGAAATCGCTGTGAAGATGCAGTGTACCCGCGGCTAGACGGAAAGACCCCGTGAACCTTTACTACAGCTTGGCACTGAACATTGACCCTACATGTGTAGGATAGGTGGGAGACTTTGAAACCGCGTCGCTAGATGTGGTGGAGTCGTCCTTGAAATACCACCCTTGTAGTGTTGATGTTCTAACGTTGGTCCCTGAATCGGGATTACGGACAGTGCCTGGTGGGTAGTTTGACTGGGGCGGTCTCCTCCCAAAGAGTAACGGAGGAGCACGAAGGTGGGCTAATCACGGTTGGACATCGTGAGGTTAGTGCAATGGCATAAGCCCGCTTGACTGCGAGAATGACAATTCGAGCAGGTGCGAAAGCAGGTCATAGTGATCCGGTGGTTCTGAATGGAAGGGCCATCGCTCAACGGATAAAAGGTACTCCGGGGATAACAGGCTGATACCGCCCAAGAGTTCATATCGACGGCGGTGTTTGGCACCTCGATGTCGGCTCATCACATCCTGGGGCTGAAGTCGGTCCCAAGGGTATGGCTGTTCGCCATTTAAAGTGGTACGCGAGCTGGGTTTAGAACGTCGTGAGACAGTTCGGTCCCTATCTGCCGTGGGCGTTGGAAGATTGAAGGGGGCTGCTCCTAGTACGAGAGGACCGGAGTGGACGAACCTCTGGTGTTCGGGTTGTCATGCCAATGGCATTGCCCGGTAGCTAAGTTCGGAATCGATAACCGCTGAAAGCATCTAAGCGGGAAGCGAGCCCTGAGATGAGTCTTCCCTGGCGCTTTAAGCGTCCTAAAGGGTTGTTCAAGACTAGAACGTTGATAGGCAGGGTGTGTAAGCGCTGTGAGGCGTTGAGCTAACCTGTACTAATTGCCCGTGAGGCTTAACCATACAACACCCAAGGGGTTTTGATGGACTCAAGACATACAAACGCTTGAATGAGTTTGAGAGAACAGAAACAGCTTTCCAGATTACTTTTCTGAAAGAAAATCAGAGAAGAAAGAATTTGCTTGGCGACCATAGCGTTGTGGACCCACCTGATTCCATGCCGAACTCAGAAGTGAAACGCAATAGCGCCGATGGTAGTGTGGGGCTTCCCCATGTGAGAGTAGGACATCGCCAGGCTTTAAATTATGAACGACTTGTCAACGACGACAAGTAGTCCACTGCGGAGTGGTAGTTCAGTTGGTTAGAATACCGGCCTGTCACGCCGGGGGTCGCGGGTTCGAGTCCCGTCCACTCCGCCACTTATCAGAAAGCCTAGTCTTACGACTAGGCTTTCGTCGTTTCTGGGGATGGGTATTTTGGTCTTCGACCAACGAGTCCCGGTCGCTTGCGACCCCAGCCTTCCGCCACTTATACTAAGCCCAAGCATAACTGCTTGGGCTTTTTTACGTTTGAATGATTGTATTCACCCTTCGGTCGAAAGAGTCCCGCAAAAGGTTTACCCGTTGTCCGCAACCAAGGCCACTCCATCATTTGTTAGAAAGCCTAGTCTTGCGACTAGGTTTTTGTCGTTTCTAGGGAGAGGTATTTGGGGATTCGACTAACAAATCCCAGTCACTTAAGAACCACATTATGTATTAAGGAGTATCTTTAGATTTAGATATAGCTGTGATTATTGGCGTCTATACAGTCTATACATATGGTAGCTCGCCATTTCTAAGTCACATGTTCCACCTAGCTCTCAGCTAGACTCTCTTTCTACTTAGCGCTTTAACTAATAGTAAAGCCTTCGTCATTCCCTAGACTGACGAAGGAAGGAGTAGGGAATCTAAACCCTGCAGGTATATAAAGTAAATTTCAAAGACAGATTAGTCGCGTAAGAAGTAAAACACCCAGCAATGGTTAGGTAGTACACCAAGGGTTACTTGCTATTTATCTTTTCGATATAGGCAAAGATATCTTTTACATCTTTCTCATTTAAGACGGAATTCCAAGCGGGCATACTTTCATTACCATTTAACACGGTGTCGATGAGTTCTGCTTCACTTTCAAACCAAGAGTTCAATCCATCATAAATGTTCGAGGGCTGCTCTGGGAGCGCTTTTCCCGAAATACCATCACCATGGCCAAGATCGCCATGGCAGGACACGCAGAGAGTCTTATAGGAGTTCTCACCAGCTTCTATATCTAAGTTAGCTGCGTATGTATTGAAGCCAATAAAGCTAGTAAGTAATAGGGTGGCGAACTTTGACATGATGACTCTCACTCATGGTGTAATTTGGGAATGAAGTAAGAGTACGATAGGTGGTATGAATATTATCTGAATGAAATGTACAAAAAAGCCGATGCATCTCTGCATCGGCTTTGTGGTGTTGTCATTACGTTTGTTATGCTGACTTCACTAAGCCCAAAGCCTTACGTGAAACCTCATGGGCAGCTTTGGTTAGGTTCTGTTTCTCAAGAGCATCAGACAGGTAACCATAATCTGAAACGTTAGAACGAAGCTCTAGCGCTTTTTCAAAGTGCGCTTGCGCTTCTGTCCACTTTTGCTCTCTTAGGTAGAACTGCGCCAGAGCACTGTGGGCTTCTGCGTTGCTATCATCTTTCTTCACTGCTTTTTCTAGCATAACAACCACTGGGTGGTGGTCGGCTAGGTTAAGTTCTGGAAGTAATGTGTACAGCTCGTTTGATTCGCTCTTAGCAATGTTCTCTTTGATGACGGTGAATGCTTCTGAGTCTGCCTTACGAGCAATTAACTGTTTAACAAAACAAGAGACAAGGTGTGTACTTTGTTTTTGCTTGCGAGATAGCTTATTCCAGTGACTGATAAGTCCCTCGCTGCCCTGTTGCTTAGCGACATCGTGCAGTAGACCACATTGTGCTTTTTGCTCTAACGCGACTTGTTCTTCAGCTGTGATTAGCTTGCTTTTAACCAATTTAGGCGTCAGTTCAATCAGAGGCTGCCATAACTTCAGCTCAACGTAAGTTGTCTTTAATAGACCAAGAACAGCAGTGTTGCTTGGGTAAGTGCCTTTTAGGGTCGACAGAGTATCAAACGCAGCTTCAAAGTTTCTCTCACTGATCTGCTGCTTAGCTTTAGTTAGTTCAACAGCAAGCTGAGAGTTCTCTTGTTGGCTAGCAAGTTCGATGTACTTATCACGCTCATCTTTATTGCCTTGCTCGTGTGCTGCTTGTGACGCCACTAGATAACAGAGTAGCGGCATGTCGTGGTGATTAGCCCAGCGCGTTACTTTTTTCTCTGCGCCTTTCCAATCACCTTCAAGCAGTTTAACGATACCTTCATTGGTGTAACGACGTGAACGTTTTTGCTTACGCACACTGAACCAGTTCCACGTAGTAGAACTTGCGTATACCACCTTCTTAAACAGGTACTCAAGGCCAAAGAGTGCGGCCAATAGCGCGATCACAAAGATAACCAAGGTAGTCACACTCATCTCAATTGTTTTATTGGCAATAGAGATCAGAACGTAGCCTTGTTGTCCCGAGAACTGTGTACCGACAAATAGACCGGCGCCAAGGACTAAGAAAAGAAAAATCCAACGAATCATTATTTCTCCTCCTTACTCGTCATTGTCGTAACTTCACGACGTAGACGGTCACGAATGACATCTGAAAGAGAGCTTTGAGACTCAAGCTTCACTGGGTATTTTACGGTGATGTTTTGTTCGCTCAGTTGCTTGATGGCTTTCTCAAACTCGATGACCGAGTTGTTGTCTTGGTTCAGGTATGCTGTTGACCACTCGTTTGCCGTTTCTAGTGCAGCGGTATAGATGTCACCTTGCTCTTTGTAAACCGCTCGGATTGCTGTCTCAAGTTTACCTTTGATGTTTTCTCTTAAGTAAAAGTGTTGCTCTGGAGAAAGTAGGGGTACTACATCACCATCACGGCTACGGAAAGTGATGAAGTTGCCTGAGAAATCTTTTAGTGAAGTCATCAGGTTGGTTTGCCAGTCGTTGATGTCACCAGAAACCACTTCTTTTGTCTGTTCTGGTGCTTCAGGCAAGATTGCATTTGCCAGCGGTAGAGTGTCGACTTGTTGTTGCAGGCTGGTTAGGCGTAGCACTAAGCCGTCACGATCGATCAGTGGGATAGTGCGAAGCTTAGTAATATCGTTCGCCATAGATTGGCGCAGTGACACTAGACTTGGATCGTTCAGTGCCGCAATGCGTTGGTCAGCACTTTCCATTAATTTAGTTGCACTGACAGCGTCGTGCTCTAAGAACAACTTGCGCCCTGCTAGTTTTACTAGGTAGTCTGCTTCTGCAAGTAACCAATCATTTGGTCTGCGACCTTTCACGTCAGCGACAGCAAGCTGCAGGCTTTGAATGCTTTGCTCTTGTTGAGCTTGTACAACCTGTGTTTTTTGCACAGCTTGAGACGCCTCTTGAATGGTCTCTTGCTTCACAGCTTGTAGGTCTTTGTTAACGGCCGATTGGGTATTTTCCAACTGAGATTGAAGGGATGCAATTTGCGCCGAGTATTCAGCATTTTTTTGCTGCATTTGGAAAGCGATACCGCCACTGAAGATAATCGAGATTGCGATGGCAATCGCACCAAACTTAACGCCGCGTTTACCTTGTTTTTCAGCTTTGGCGATTAGCTCATTTTCTTCCGATGTAACTTCAGACTTGGTTTGTGGCTCTTCTGGTTTTGGGGTCTCTGTTTTTGCCTCTTCTGAATTCTCAGAGACAACATCATCTTGAACTACTGGCTGAGTTTCTGGACTTTTTTCAGGTTCAATATGCTCATTATTTTTTTTGCTTGTCATGCTTATTTCCTGTTTCTAGCTAAGGCTGGAGAGCAGCCAGTAATATTGGGTTTGTCGCACTTGTCGTATTCGTAACTGTTGAATACCCAAGCTGTTGGGCTCGTTCTGTAATGCGTTGGCTTGGGACAAACAGATGTCTTGTGAAAAGCCAATTCGAATACTCATCAGGTGTATTGGCGGTAAGGTATTCCAATTGCTCCTGACTGGTGATGACAATTTTTGAAATCTTTTGTTCAACCCATAGAGGGTAAGTATTGTGGTGCTTTATCGGAATATATTCTCTACGGTAGGTCTCACAATAAGAGACTCGTGCTCCCTGATTGACTAGAGATTCGCGTATAAGCTCGCGACCACCGTTTCCACGCAGTATTAAGATCGCCTTTTTTTGCACGTTTCTCAGCTCTGGTAGCCTAAGAAGGTGCTCACTATCACTCACTTGTGGGTAGTTTACTTTTTGTTTACAAGCTTTGCTTAAAATGTGCGCGGTTTTTTGACCAACGCCAAGATATAGAGCGGAACTGGGCCAACTTTGGTTACTTTGTGCGAGAATTCGTTGAGCCGAGGTCACGGCGTGTTGACTGACAGCAATGATAATATCGCTGCTTTGTAACAGATCAGAAAGCGGTTCGGGGGGAGAGTTGTCAACGATGCGAATCAGTGGATGATGGATCGCAGTGATTCCATCATCCACTAGCTGTTGGCAAAGCGCTTGCCCTTCAAGACCAGGGCGAGTTACCAACACCGTCATGATTAGTCTTGGTCAGCGTAAAGCTTGGTTAGGATTTCACGGGCACCATCATCAAGAAGCTGATTGGCAAGCTTAACACCAAGTGCTTCTGCGTCTTTACGTGGGCCTTTGATTTCACCGCGTACCATTTTTGAACCGTCTGGTTCGCCAACAAGTGCACGTAACCAGATGTCATCACCGTCGAGTAGTGAGTAACTACCGATTGGCACCTGACAACCGCCTTCTAGGGTTAGGTTCATTGCGCGCTCGCATAGTACGCGATCAGCCGTATCTTGGTGGTTCAACGGCTCTAGCAGTTTGATAAGTCGCTCATCATCCAAACGACACTCAATGCCAACAGCGCCTTGACCAACAGCCGGAAGAGACTGCTCTGGTTCAATGAAGCTGCGGATACGCTCTTCTAGTTCTAGACGTTTTAGGCCAGCGGCTGCAAGGATGATAGCGTCGTATTGACCATCATCGAGTTTGCCTAAGCGCGTGCCAACGTTGCCGCGCAACTCTTTGATTACAAGATCTGGGCGAGACTCCATAAGTTGGCACTGACGGCGCAGACTACATGTACCAACAACAGCACCTTGAGGTAGCTCATCAATGTTGTTGTAGGTGTTAGATACGAAAGCGTCGCGTGGGTCTTCACGCTCACAGATCGTCACCAGACCCAAGCCTTCAGGGAAGTCGACCGGTACATCTTTCATTGAGTGAACCGCAAGGTCTGCACGGCCTTCTAGCATCGCGACTTCAAGCTCTTTTACGAACAGGCCTTTACCGCCAACTTTCGCCAACGGTGTATCGAGAATGATGTCGCCTTTAGTAACCATGGTCACTAACTCAACTTCTAAACCAGGGTGCGCAGCTTGAAGGGCATCCCTTACAAAGTAGGCTTGCCAAAGAGCAAGTGGGCTTTTTCGAGTGGCGATACGGATTGGAGTTGATTGTGTCATGGTGATTCCGATATGAGTCTGTAATAGACTAATCCTAACACTCTGTGATGAAAATTCTTACTGTTAGATCATTGCGAGCTTTGATAGATAAAGGAATTTCATTACTTCACCAAAATAGTGTGATTAGTATCTCATTTGAAACATGGGCTATTATTAGAAATAGTCAATAAAGAGGACACTACCATGCCGTGGATTTAGCGTTTTACCTAGATGAACAAAGGTGGCAGCATCGTCAGCTTTGCTTTACCATTAAAGGTAAAAGTGTTAAATTGATCACGTTTTGTTGTTACTTTCGTTCAGTAACTAAACAGAAGTGCATTTAATCTCAACCAAGGACTTACCTTGCAGGCATACACTCAGACTTTGATTCAGCGATTGGATAATCTAAATCAACAGCGCATTGATCGTGCGTTGGCGTTGATGGATTTGCAAAGTCAGCGCGTATTCCATCTTATCCCAGCACTGCTTCACTACAATCACCCAATGATGCCTGGTTTTTATGACCAACAAGTTCCTTTTGGAATTCGTAGCTTCACGCCTAATGAATTCCAAAAGCAATTTGTCGAAGATACTGAGCTGACGTTAGGCGGTAAGCTCACCGAAACGAATAACCCTGAGATCCTTGGTCTCTACACCATGGGTAGTACATCTTCTATTGGTCAAAGTACTTCGAGTGACCTTGATATCTGGGTGTGTGTATCACCGGATATGGATGGCGGTGCTCGCGATAGTTTGACCAATAAGTGTCTATTGATCACCGATTGGGCTCAGACGCTTGGCGTTGAAGCTAACTTCTTCCTAATGGACGAGCAGCGTTTTCGTTCGAACTATTCCGAAGAGATGACCGGTGATAACTGTGGCTCTTCTCAGCATCTACTGCTGCTGGATGAGTTCTACCGTTCTGCGGTGCGTCTGGCTGGCCAACGCCTACTTTGGCAGATCATCCCTCCAGAAATGGAAGAGTGTTACGACGAGTATGTGCATGACCTTTGTAACAAGGGTTACATTGATTGCTCTCAGTGGATTGATTTCGGCAAGCTGAACCGAATTCCAGCGGAAGAGTACTTCGGCTCTAACTTGTGGCAGCTGTATAAGAGTATCGACTCTCCGTACAAATCGGTGTTAAAAGCGATCCTGTTAGAGGCATACTCGTGGGAATACCCACACACACAACTTTTGAGTATCGATACTAAGCGTCGTTTCTTTGCTGATGAACCAGACCTATATGGGATGGACAGCTACTATCTGATGCTTGAGAAGGTCACTCGTTACCTTGAACGCATTAACGATGACACGCGTCTCGATCTTGTTCGCCGCTGTTTCTATCTCAAAACTCATGAGAAGTTGTCGCGTGAAGCGGGAGTCGGCTCGGTAGCTTGGCGTCGTGAAGCGTTAACTGAGATGACTCAAGCTTGGAATTGGGATCATGAGACCATCGTTGAGCTGGATAACCGTCGTAACTGGAAGGTTGAACAAGTTAAAGTTGTACACCACGCCCTGTTAGATGCGTTGATGCTTAGCTACCGTAATCTGATTCAGTTTGCGCGTCGTAACGACATCACTTCAGCAATCAGCCCTCAAGACATCAGTATTCTTGCTCGCAAGCTGTATGCGGCGTTTGAGGTACTGCCGGGTAAAGTCACACTTCTAAACCCTCAGATTTCTCCTGATCTACATGAGCCCGATCTGAGCTTTATTGAGGTAAGACAGGGCCAAACCAACAAAGCGGGTTGGTATCTGTATAAGCAGCCGCTGATTGCACATCGAATTCTTGGTCAACCATCGCTTGAGCACCATGAGTATTTGAGTAAGTTGGTTGCGTGGTCGTTCTTTAATGGATTGATCACCGAATCAACACGTCTGCATTCTGTGGTTCGTGATGCCCACATTGATATCGATAAGTTCTATCAGATGGTGAGCGACCTGCGTAATACCTTCTCACTGCGTAAGCGCCGTCCGAGTATGCAAGCACTGGCGAGCCCGTGTGAGATCAGCCAGTTGGCGATGTTCATTAACTTTGAGAACGACCCAACCTCAGAATTGAGTGCTCGCGCTTTAAAAGTTGATTTGAAGAGTGCAGATATCTTCAGTTTTGGTGAAGAAGGCCAGAGCCTAGTGGGTAGTGTCGATTTGGTTTACCGTAACTCCTGGCATGAAGTGAGAACGCTTCATTTCCAAGGTGAGACGGCAATGCTTGACGCACTAAAAACAGTATTGGGTAAGATGCACCAAGATGCGTTGCCACCAGAGTCGGTGGACGTGTTCTGTTACAGCAAAAACCTACGCGGTGTGATTCGTAATATGGTTTACCAACTGTTGGCAGAGTGTATTGACCTGCGCTTGAAACCGATAGAGCAAGAGAAGCGTCGTCGATTCAAAGCGATTCGTTTGGCGAACAAGATGTTTGGTCTGTTCTTCGAGCGTCGTGGCGTATCTGTGCAGATGTTAGAGAACTCGGTCGATTTCTATCGCAGTATTTCAACCAATAAGCTCAAAGGCTCGCCGTTGCTAATGCTGGATAAAGAGCAAGAGTACCAACTACCAGAAGTGGTGGATGGCTTTGCTAGTGAGGGTTTGATTCAGTTCTTCTTTGAAGATACCGATAAAGGCTTCAATATCTACGTGTTAGATGAGTCGAATCAGGTTGAGGTTTACCACCAATACAGTGGGCAGAAAGATGAGATGATTGCGAGTGTGAACTCTTTCTACACCTCTGTGAAAGATGACTCTAAGGTGGCGTCGAAGCTGATTAATTTTAATCTTCCTCAGTATTATCAGATTGTTCACCCCGATGATGGGCAGTCTTACGTGGTGCCTTATCGCAACGATGCCACGCTCTCTTCGCGTAATTCTAAGATCGCTAACGTTTAGCAACAAAAAAGGAGTGACTGAGTCGCTCCTTTTTACATTGGTCGCTTTGGGGTATCCATTGCTAGATTAAACCCAGTCGATCTCTTCACCAGCGTGCTTCTCACACTCAGTTTTCACCATTTCAAATAGCTCCATGCCTGTCTTTGAGCATGTCCATTTGTCTTCAATCAACTTGAAGTGAAAGCCACCTGACTTAGAAGCTAACCAGATCTCTTTCATTGGTTCTTGGCGGTTGATGATGATTTGGCTACGGTCCTCAAACTCTAGCGTCATCACGTTGCCAGTTACTTCATAATCGATGTCTGCCTCTGATTCATCGATCGCTTCTTCGATGTTTTGCATCTGTATATCGACTAGCTGATGAAATTCAGTATCGTTCATCCTTTCTATCCTATTGCTTTTCTTGAGTGTGGTGCGATTATAGGGGGCATTGAGTTAATAATCACGATATGCAAAATGAAAAAGTTAATTACCGCTCTGTTTATGTTGTCTGTTATGGGTCTTTCGGGCTGTGGTCAAACTGGTCCGCTCTACTTACCTGATGATGCGCAGCAAAATGAACAATCGCAATAAGTGAATCAACAATGTAGTAGCAATCGTAACGGATAAGGGATAAGAATTTTGGATTACTTCAACTATCAGGATGATGGCCAGCTTTGGGCTGAAAACGTCGCACTTTCACAACTGGCAGAGCAATACGGCACGCCACTGTACGTATACTCTCGCGCCACTCTAGAACGTCACTGGAATGCGTTCGACTCTTCTGTGGGTGAGCACCCTCACTTGGTTTGCTATGCCGTAAAAGCAAACTCTAACCTAGGTGTACTAAATACATTGGCAAGATTGGGCTCTGGCTTCGATATCGTATCTGGTGGTGAACTGGAACGTGTTATTGCAGCGGGTGGTGATCCAGCTAAGGTTGTGTTCTCGGGAGTGGGTAAAACAGCTGCAGAGATGAAGCGTGCGCTTGAGTTGAAGATTAAGTGTTTTAACGTTGAGTCAGAGCCTGAGCTAGAGCGCCTAAATAAAGTTGCTGGCGAGCTTGGTGTGAAGGCGCCTATTTCTCTGCGCATTAACCCAGATGTTGATGCAAATACTCACCCTTATATTTCGACTGGTCTACGTGACAACAAATTTGGTATCGCCTTTGATCGTGCGCCAGCCGTGTATGCGTTTGCTCAGCAGTTAGAGAACCTCGAGATTCACGGTATCGACTGTCATATCGGTTCACAGCTGACAGATATTGAACCTTTTATCGATGCGACGGACCGTTTGTTGGCTCTGATCGACCAACTGCGTGCTGATGGTATTAATATTAAGCATCTTGATGTTGGTGGTGGTCTAGGTGTTGTGTACCGTGACGAATTACCACCTCAACCATCAGATTATGCGAAGGCACTGCTGGCTCGACTGGATAATCATGCTGATCTAGAGCTGATTTTCGAACCTGGACGAGCGATTGCGGCTAACGCTGGTGTATTATTAACAAAAGTCGAATTCCTAAAACCGACTGAACATAAGAACTTTGCCATCATCGATGCTGCGATGAATGACTTGATGCGTCCTGCGCTATATCAAGCATGGCAAGACATTGTCCCTGTTGTTCCTCGAGAAGGTGAGGCAGTGACTTATGATTTAGTGGGCCCTATCTGTGAAACTGGTGATTTCCTAGGTAAAGATCGTGCGCTTGTTCTTGAAGAGGGCGATCTCCTAGCGGTGCGTTCTGCAGGTGCTTATGGCTTCGTGATGTCATCGAACTACAACACTCGCTCACGTGCAGCAGAAGTGATGGTTGATGGCGATAAAACTCACCTTGTTCGTCAGCGTGAAGAGCTAACGAGCTTGTGGGAACTTGAAAACATTCTTCCGGAGTAAGTTTAAGCGTTATGCACTTCCACTTTTCAAAAATGCATGGTTTGGGCAATGATTTCATGGTCGTGGACTGCATTACTCAAAACATCTTCTTCTCTCCAGACTTGATCCGCCGTTTGGCGGATCGTCATACCGGTGTTGGCTTCGACCAACTGCTGGTGGTTGAGGCTCCGTACGACCCAGAGACGGACTTCCACTATCGTATTTTTAATGCCGATGGCAGTGAAGTCGAACAGTGTGGTAACGGTGCTCGTTGTTTTGCTCGCTTCGTGCGAATGAAAGGGCTGACCAACAAGTACAGCATTAACGTGAGTACCAAGAAAGGTAAGATGGTTCTCAAGATTGAAGAGAACGATCAGATCACGGTTAACATGGGCGTGCCTGAGTTCGAACCAAGTAAGATCCCTTTCAAAGCCAAACAGCCAGAGAAAACCTACATCCTGCGTACCGACGAACACACACTATTCTGTGGTGCAGTTAGCATGGGCAACCCACATGTGGTCACAGTCGTCGATGACGTAGATACCGCGGATGTCGATACTCTTGGACCACTGCTGGAGTCTCATGAGCGTTTCCCTGAACGTGTCAATGCAGGCTTTATGCAGGTAGTAACACGTGACGAAGTTCGCTTACGTGTTTACGAGCGTGGTGCGGGTGAAACCCAAGCGTGCGGTAGCGGTGCATGTGGTGCGGTCGCTGTCGGTATCACTCAGGGCTTGCTGTCTAGCAACGTTAAAGTGCGTCTGCCAGGTGGCGATCTTCAGATCAGTTGGCAAGGGCCAGGTAAACCACTGTTTATGACTGGGCCTGCAACACACGTCTTTGATGGTCAGCTCTCTTGCTGATCACCATGAATAATAAATAAGGATAGGTTTTGTCTTACGTAGAAGCCGATGCGCTAACGGCAGAAGTGGTTGCTGAATATTTGCGTGATAACCCAGATTTCTTCCAAGATAGGAAAGAGCTGGTGGATCGCTTGGCGATTAACAATGTAGAGCAGGGTGCTGTCTCTTTGGTCGAAGTGCAGTTGAAGCGTCAGCGACAGCGCATTGAAGAGCTTGAAGAAGAGATCACCAGTTTAATGTCACTGGCAGCCAATAACGATAAAACCTTTTATGAGTTTATGGCACTGCAAGATCAAGTACTGAAGTGTCGTGACTTCATGCAGGTGATCAAAGCGGTAGAGCAGAAGGCGACTGAACTTGGCTTGAAAGCGTATGTGCGTATTCTTTCTCAGAGCGGTTTCTATCAGCTTAGTGATGAGGGTCACGCGAAATTCTCGTTGAACCACCTTAATGGGAAAGATGCGTATCTTGGGCGTTTGAGAAAGACCGATCGCCAAGACCTATTTGGCGAACAACCGGCTCCTGAGCTAGGATCGTATGTAGTGCTACCATTGGCAAAACAGTCTCCGATTGGGTTGCTGGCCTTCTCTAGTGAAGATGGTGGTCACTTTCAGCCCTACATGGACACCCTTTTCTTGCGTCATTTAGCACTCGTTGTTGCTCATATGGCAGAGACCTTACCTTGGCAGATTGATAATGAGCCTAGAGCCCAACACACCTCTTCCCAATAGTCTTCAAAAACCACTTTCTCGCTTCTATGAATACCTAAGAAGCGAGAAAGGTCTGAGCCTGCACACGCAACGCAATTATAAACAGCAGCTAGAAACCATGGCAGCCCAATTAGTGACTCTAGGTCTTAAAGACTGGCAGCAAGTTGACGCTGCATGGGTGCGCCAGCTAGCCAGTAAAGGCATGCGTGAAGGGATTAAGGCGAGCAGCTTAGCGACACGCCTCTCCTCATTACGCAGTTTCTTTGATTTCTTGGTACTGCGAGGTGAGATCTCGGCAAACCCAGCCAAGGGCGTATCAGCACCGCGTAAGCAGCGTCCGTTACCCAAGAACCTTGATGTCGATGAAGTAGGGCAGCTGCTTGAGGTCGATGAAAGCGATCCTTTGGCGATTCGTGATCGCGCCATGATGGAGGTGATGTACGGTGCAGGTCTACGTCTTGCCGAACTGGTGGGCATCAATCTGAAAGATATTCAGGCGCGTCAGGGTGAGATTCGAGTTATCGGTAAGGGTGATAAAGAGCGTAAAGCCCCTTTTTCAGGCCAAGCCAAAGAGTGTGTTGAGAAATGGCTTAAAGTGCGTGGTGAATTTGCCGCACCTGGAGAGCCTGCACTGTTTGTCTCTAAGCTCGGTACGCGTATTTCGCATCGCAGTGTTCAGAAGCGTATGGAAGAGTGGGGTAAGAAGCAGGCGGTGGCTAGTCACATTAGCCCACACAAGCTTCGTCACTCGTTTGCGACTCATGTACTGGAATCCAGTCAGAACTTAAGGGCGGTTCAAGAGCTCTTAGGGCATGAAAACATCTCAACAACCCAAATCTATACTCACTTGGATTTTCAACACTTGGCACAAGCGTACGATCAGGCGCACCCAAGAGCTCGTAAAAGAAGCAAAGAATAAGAGGCACTGATGCAACTCTACCGTGGATTGAACTCAATTAAGGCGATGACGTTTGACCTAGACGATACGCTTTACGATAACTGGCCTGTGATCATGAAAGTGGAAAAGGAGATGGCGAATTGGCTGTTCACTGAGCATCCAGTGTCGTCCTCTTTGTCGCTGAATGAGTGGCATCAAGTGAAGGTCCAAGTTGCACAGACCAATCCTGAGCTAAAGCATGATGTCACTTTGTGGCGTGAAACGCAGATCAAACAAGGATTGATGCAGCTTGGTTACGCAGAAGCGCAGGCGACAGCAGCGGCTAAGTCGGGTATTGAGCATGCGTTGTGGCTGAGAAACCAAGTCGATGTCCCTCAAGAGACGCATCGCGTGATGCAAGCCTTGAGTGAAAAACTGCCTTTAGTCGCAATCACTAACGGTAACGTTGACCCACATAAAATTGGGCTAGGAGATTACTTCCAGTTGATATTGAAAGCTGGGCCTGATGGTAGAGCCAAGCCATACCCAGATATGTTTAATCAAGCACAAGAGCATCTAGGCATTAAAGCTGAACATATTTTGCATGTTGGTGATCACTTAGTGAGTGATGTTTACGGCGCTAAAGTCAGTGGCTATCAGGCGTGCTGGTTTAATGATAAAAATGTGAATATTCAGCAAGCATCGAAAGCTCGTGTGTTGCCTGATATCGAAATTTCACAATTACGAGATCTTATGCGACTAATTTAATCGCTACAATAAGCTTATGTCGCATTTATTGTAGGGTCTTGCTACATTAACTGCCGTTTAAGAAGTTATTGAAGCTTTTTTAATCGGCAGCTGCTTTCATCGTATTAATATCCACTAAAGCCGTTGTCCTCTCTTAATACGATTACAACAAGGCTTGGCATGCATACCTATACTTTTCTCGTAACCTCTGAGGAGTCCTTAGAATCCTATCTACAACAAAAAGAGTGGCATGCCAAGAAGCAGTACCTAATCCAGTTACACTCCACACTTTCCAGCCAATCAGCGAGCCGTCTAGCCGATATCACACTGACTTACCTCAAAGATGCGACTCTAATAGGTCAGAGCGTTCAGCATATTATTCACAATAACCGTCAGGTAAGCTGCGGCAGCTTGTTGATGATTAGTGAGTTTGAAGAGACGACGCTAAGTTCTACTATTGTACCATTTAGCGGCAAAACTGGGCTGGATGGATTAGCGCTGGTTAACGCACTGAACCTGACTGAGAACAGTCAAACCGTTATCAGCATTTGTGACCAAGTCGAGGGCTGTGACTACCCAATCTATTCCGGCTTTGACACACTGCCTTATTCAGTGCCAGTTGCTGGTGGTTTGTGCCATGAGAACACTTATGGGCGATGGGTGATGTATAACGGCCAGACCTATCAGCACGCCTGTGTTGCAGTGGCGCTGCATAATCCCAATTTGAAGGTGTGGTCGGGCGCTTATTCTGAGTGGAATCCGATCGGCATGAAGCTTAAGGTAACTCGTGCGGAGGGACGTCGGTTGTACAGCCTCAATGATAAGCCCGCGATTGACGTGTTCAAGCACTATCTCGCCGATGGTAAAGACATCCCCTTTAGTCAGTTAATGAGCTTCCCACTGTATCGTGAATCAGGCAAAAAGAAGGGGATCTCGACTCCGCTGCGAATCAATGATGATGGCAGTATTGAATTTGATAGTGCTTGGCAAGTCGGTGAAGAGGCTCAATTCTGCTATAACCATCCGTCACTAACGGCAGAAAAGGTACGTCATGGTGCGGAAGTACTGGCGATGCACCAGCCGGAATCGGTGATGATCTATAACTGTGTTTCACGATTAGAGTTCATTGATAGTCGAACTGAACTCAAGCCGTTTGAAGGGATTGTTGATGCATGCGGTGCCTACTGCATGGGTGAGTTGTATCGAACGGATACTCAACAAGAGATCTTACACCATAGCCTGACCTACGTCGCGATGCGTGAATCCCATGAGTTGATTGAATATAGTCGAACGGGTGCTCACACTGATTCTATGGTGTCGCCACTGCTTAATTTGGTGAGAAATGCCGTAGCTGATCTTGACCATATGAACAGCCAGATGGAGAAGAAGCTTCATCAACAGGCGCGCCGTCTTACAGAAAGTTATCGCGTAGATTCGCGTACTGGTTTACCAAATCGTATTGTGCTTAAAGAGCAGCTCAATAGCATCAAGAGTTCGGAGCATCTGCTCACCTTAAAGCTGACTAACTTCCACCAAGTGAATGAAAAGTATGGTTACCAAGTGGGTGACCAACTGCTAAGAGACCTCTCTAATCATTTTATTGAGCGACTGCATAACAATGTGAAGCAAGACTCTCTTGAACGAGTCGAACTGTTTAGTATTGGTATCGGTGAGTGGGCGATCATTTTTGATGCAAAGGTCGAGAGTGAACGGATTAAATATCGTTTTGCCCAGTTTGCCGATGACATCGAGCACATCAACTTTGAACCCTATGGTTTAGCTGATGTAGATTATCTCTCTGTGTCACTGTGTGGTGGCTTTGCTAGCCGCTGTGACTTTACTGAAGATACTGGCGAAGAGATCCTGCTAAAAGCCATTGAAGCACGGCGCTATGGGGTGCGTAACAATACCCATATTACTAACGCCAAAGACATTCAGGTCAGTGAAGAAGACCGTAAAGACCAGTTGGGTTGGCTCTCTTGTGTGAGTCGTGCCATTTTAAGTCAGAATATCATCACTTACACACAACCTATCGTCGCTGCGGGCAGTCATCAAGAGGTGAGCCAAGAGTGTTTGGTACGCATTATGGACGACGGGGCTATAGTACCTCCAGGTAAGTTTCTGCCTATCATTGCTGACACGCATCTCTACACGCGCTTGAGTCGTCATATGATTAAGAACACGATTGGTTATATGGCAGACAAGCAGGGTGCATTCTCGATTAATTTGTCACCACAAGATCTATTGAGTGATAAAACCTTGATGATTCTAGAGGCGGCGATTCAAGGTATGAACGACCCAACAAGGCTAGGTTTAGAAGTGCTGGAGTCTGAGCAGATCAAAGATTACGGACGAATGATTGAAGTGTGTGATCACTTCAGAACTTTGGGTGCTCGAATTATCGTTGATGACTTTGGCTCTGGTTACTCTAACATTGATGAAATCATCAAATTAGAACCGCAGATCATTAAGCTCGATGGTAGCCTGATCCGTAACATTGATAAAGACCCAAAACAGCGCAGTATTGCCGCTCAGTTGGTCAAGTTATGTAAGGTGTTTAATGCTAAGACGGTTGCGGAGTTTGTTCACAATCAACAGGTGTGTGAATTAGCGGAAGACATGGGAATTGACTACCTGCAGGGCTATTACTTTGGTGAACCTAAACGTTTGTTCTAACAAAAAGGTTTCCGATTAAATGCCCCCAATACACAGTGTGATGTGCATACAGTTATCGAGAAATTCGCTGCATACTCTATGATTTATTAGGGAACCACTTTTTACAGAGTTCACAGATCTCACAGGGTGATAGTAACTAATACGTGCAAGACTTATCGATAATCAGCACAATAACAAGTCATCAATGCAGTGATTAATGTGGTTATGCAGTCATTTTCTCTCTTTATAGATGATATAAAGCAGCTTGCAGTTGAGTTAGAGGCTGTGAGTTTCCAAACGAGCGATACGCTTTTGGTCCAGGTTTTCTCTTCTTTTGAGCAAGAGAGAGTGGAGGCTGCGTGTCAGATTATTCATTCGCGTTTCCCTGACTGTACTTCCATCGGCTGCAGTGCAGAACATTTTATTGATAGGGGCGAGCTAAGGCACCAAGGATTGCTGGTGGTCTTTAGTTGGTTCTCTTCGACAACCATAAGCTCCGCCACGGTTTCATACAGTGATGATTTGATTCGTGATAGCGATGATATGTTACGTCATCTGGAGTGCCACGATGGTACGCAAATCGCAATCTGTTTTGCTGACTGTCTGACATTTGATAAAAACAACCTCTTTTATGCCTTTGAGCGTTCTGCTCTGAATATTCCAATCTGTGGAGGTGCATCGACCATAACCCCATCTGGACGTTGGGTGATGAGCAACGGGCGCTGTTATCAAGGCGCCTATGTGATGGCTGCGCTACACAGTGAGAAGCTTGTTGTAAATCGAGGTTATTTCACCGAGTGGAACCCAATTGGCAAAACCTTTCGTGTTACCGCAGCACAAGGTCATCGTTTGATTCAACTGGATGGCGTACCCATTAGGGAGCTTTATAATCGCTATCTAGCCGATGGTCTCGAAGTCCCTTTCGAACAACTGAATAACTTCCCTTTGATGGTCGGTGACCCAAAACAACAGAATATCTACCTACCGATCAAGATTGCTGAAAACGGAGAGATGGAATTCAGTGGTGAATTTCAAGTCGGTGAAGAGGTGCGCTTTTGCTACGATCACCCCTCATTGACTTTAGAGCAGGTGAGGTTGGAGGTTGAGCAAACGGCTTTGCACTCACCTGAATGCTTTTTTGTCTATAACTGCACCTCTCGTTTGGATTTCATTGAAGGAAATCAAGAGGTCGAGATCTTCCAGAAATTGACAGACACTTACGGTGTCTACTGCATGGGTGAGCTGTTCCATGAGCAAGGCCAGCAACGCCTGTTGCATCATAGCCTAACTTATATGGCACTGAGTGAGGGCGACAACGCTAGTTGCCGTCAGTTAAGTAGTCAGCCTGCTAGCAATATATCACCGTTGTTTTCATTGATTCGCAATGCCTTAATGGATGTCGATGACATGAACAACAGTATGGTTAACAAAATTCAGCAGCAGGCCAACGCTCTAACGGCTAGTTATCGTGTTGATCGTCGTACTGGCTTACCCAACCGAAGTGTGTTGCGTGAAAGGTTGGCTCGAATGAGTGGTGCTAGCCATTTGCTTACCCTGAAGATCACGACATTTAGTCAGATTAATGAGAAATACGGTTATCGCGTGGGAGATAAGCTGCTCAATGACTTGAGTGATCACTTTCAAAGCTCATTGACTCGCTATTTCGAACAAGAGTGTCAGTTATATAGTGTGGGGATTGGCGAGTGGGCGGTAGTTTTCGATAGCTTAGCCAGTGATGAATACATACAGCAACGCTTCTCTAAATTTGCGGATGAGACTGAGCATGTAAACTTTGAGCCGATGGGGCTACCTGATATTGATTACTTGTCAGTATCAATTGGTGCCGGGATTGCCAGTCGTCGTGATTTTCCAACCACATCAATTGATGACTTATTGCTGAAGTCCATCGATGCGCGGCGCAGTGCTGTGAGTCAAAATAAACATTTGGTTAACGCTAAGACCTTAGTGCAGTTAGAAAAGCAGCGTCAAGAACAGCTACGTTGGTTATCTTGCGTTAGCCGGGCAGTGATGAATCAGAATGTTGTTGCCTGTGCCCAGCCGATCGTTTCAGCTCACTCTCACCAAGTAGAGAGCTATGAATGCTTGGTTCGAATTGAAGAAGAGGGTGAGTTGATTACCCCGGGACGCTTCTTACCGATTATCGAAGGGACTCACCTTTACACTCGTTTAAGCCGTCAAATGATTTCTCGTACCTTTGACTTTATGAGAAATCGTACCGATTCATTCAGCATTAACCTTGCACCGCAAGATTTTACCAATGAGAAAACAGTGCTCCACCTTGAGCAAGCGATCAAAAGCATTAGTCACCCTCAGCGTATTGGTTTAGAGGTGTTAGAGACCGAGCAGATCAAAGATTATGGCCGCTTGATTGAAATCTGTAATCATTTTAGAGAGCTTGGTGTGAACATCATTGTGGATGACTTTGGCTCTGGTTATTCCAATATTGATGAGATCCTCAAACTGGAACCTCAGGTGATTAAGCTTGATGGTAGTTTAATTCGCAATATTGACCAGGACAGAAAGCAGCGAAAAATAGCGGAGCAGTTGGTCAGTTTATGCCAGATACTCAATGCCAAAACTGTGGCGGAGTTTGTTCATAATCAAGAGGTGTGTCGTATTGCTGAGGATATGGGTGTCGACTACTTACAAGGTTATTTCGTCGGCGAACCAAGGCGTTTGTTCTGATATTCAAACAAGTTGTTTCACGTGAAACGTAAAGAGCGAGCCAAGTCTCGCTCTTTGATTCTACTTAAGGGCGTGGCCGCTTTTATCTGCTTGGAAGACCTTTAGGTAGTGATGAAAGTAATGGTTTAGCTGTTGAGCTTGATCGATTTCACCTAATTGATTCAGTAACAAGCTACCGACCTCACAGGTACATAAATGCCCAGTATCTTGGTTGCGCCTTAAGGTATAGGCTGAATCTAAGTTAGGGGTGAGGTGTACCTGTGGAATACTCTGCAACCATGGGCTTTTGTTCATCATCTTCTTAGCTTCTTGCCATGTTCCATCAAGCACAATAAACAGTCGCTTTTTATTCGCGACAGGGTACACCTTAGTAATCTCACTGACATCAACACTTTGTTCACTGGGAAACAGCAGCAAAGCCTGAACCGTATCATCATTAATCATAGCCATTAAGTCTGCTGGCGCACTCTTGCGTTGCCAAACATAGCTTTGGCTGTTGGGGAGTGTTTGCAGCAGCAGCTTTCCAGTGTTGGTGTCGCGTTTGAGCTCATTCTCATGAGTAAGCAGTGCAATGTTCACCTTGCTTTCAAGAGCAGGTATCTGCGCACAAATACATTGATGAGTGAAGCCGCATCGCGGGCAAGCAACTCGCTTTTCCATACTAGAGTTTGACTCCTTGTTGCATCGGAGAGATCTCGTCGGCAAAGAGAGTGACTTGACTCACTTTGTTACTCGTCGTTGTTGGGGCGACACTTGGGTTAAGTGGGTAACTAACACCTGAGTACTGCAGCGCATGTTGCGCAGGCGTCGCGCCACCACCACCGACGTTAAATACAAGATCTTGCCAACCATTATGTTGCTCTTTTCCTAAGTGGATCTTTCCTTGTACCAGAGTCACTCGGCTGTTGAAGCGCCATTGTTGTTGATGGTTTTCAAAAATCAGAAGGGTACATCCTCCAGAACCACACCAATTCAGTTGTACAAGTAACTCCTCTTGCTCGTCGCCATTGAGGTCATAGGTCAACCAACGATACTGGGTGTCATCTGTTGAGGTATTGTGGATCTTAAAATAGTCGCGGATCGCGCGGTCGACCTTGGGATCAAATTGATCGCTACCGTTGATATTCCGTGGGGTAAGATCGACGGCGGATTTAGGTGTTGAGGTTAGATCTTGTTGTTCTCTCACTTTAAAGAGCGTTAGGCCACCGTCGGCGATCGGATACACAACATTCCCGACCCGCTCTTTTGTCGCCGTCAGCTTGCCACTCTCACGGGTAAAAATGCGTTCTGAGATGAGATATTGCTGCTGGTGGCGCGTCATTACCACTTGAACTTGGTCAGCATTGAGCTGCTGCCAGAACCCTTGTTCAATAATAGGAGCATCACCATTGCTGTATGAGTAGGTAGTGACTGCACTGTGATCGGAATTTAACTCAAGAGTGACCGAGAAACCGGTATTCTGTGTCGAGCTGGCAAAGTAGCGATCAGCCCACTGTAGCGTCGTATCTTGATTCGAGAGCGTAGCACAGCCTTTGTAAGAATCATCATTAATAGTGAGCTTGGCATTCCAGCCGTATAAGCTATCACTCATGGTGTCGTTGCAGCGGCTGTTAGTAAGGTGCAGTTCGCCACCACCTTGGCTACTGGTTAATTGATAGTGACGTTGCTCGTTGCTCATGCGGCTTGATTGAATCTCAAAAGCTTGCGGCGTCTCCCCTATTTTTGAGTAGGTCACTTGGCTCTTATCGAATTGTGCAGACCAGAAAGGTTCATTACCAAAAGCACGCGTTGATTTGAGTGGTTGACTACAGCGGTTGGGGTTCTCGGCGGTGAGAATATTGACTTGGTCAACAACAAAGCGAGCTGTGAAATCGGCGTTGTATCCGGTTTGACTCGGCACTGTCAGGTGGCCAATCAGTTCACCATACATAGGTTGATAGGGCGTATTGGAGAGTCCTTGAGCTTCTAGTGCCAGTTCTGGTGACAAATCTAACCAGTATTGCTCTTGGCTACCACAAGGCGTAAAGGTGCGGCTTTCATGTCCAACAACCACCTGACCACGCATAATAAAGGTTTGCGGCTGAATGGTACTTGGGGCATCTAGGTTAGCGGCGGGTGATTTTTCTGGTTCTGAAATGGACTGTTGGGTTTGGCTACAGCCCGTCAGAGCGATGGCTGTGAGCCATACCGCTGGGTTTTTGAGTACCTTCATGTTATATCTTCCTCGGAGCAACCGTTAATTGGATTTATTATGGCATATTGGTTATTTAAAACAGAACCCGACACCTTTTCTATTCATACTCTGCGAGCGCAAAACACCTCTTGCTGGGAGGGGGTTCGCAACTACCAAGCTCGTAATATGATGCGTGATCAGGTCAAACTGGGTGATCTCGTGATGATTTACCACTCGTCATGCAAGAAAGTTGGCGTTGCTGGCATCGCAAAAGTGACGCGAGAGGCGTATCCGGATCACTTTCAGTTTGATCCAGAGAGTGACTATTACGATGCAAAATCGTCACCAGACAACCCTCGCTGGGTAATGGTCGATGTCGAGTATGTTCGAACCACAGAACGCTTGATTCCCCTAGCGACGCTAAAAGCGATGCCTGAACTTGATAATATGCCTTTGGTAAAGCGCGGTAATCGCTTATCCATCATGCCTGTAACGGAGCAAGAGTGGCAGGCTATTCTGAGCAAAGAGGTGTTGGGTTCTCGTTAACGTTAGAGCTTATGGGAACATGAAGGTTCAAAAAAAGGCAGCGATTGGCTGCCTTTTAGGTTTTAGGGAAAGAGAGAGTTACAGTAGATGCTCTTCAAGGTAGTGAGCGACGGCATCATCGGCGTGGCTACCGATCACTTCATTGTTTGGCAGTGCTTGCATCACTTTTTCATGCGATGTTCCCATTACCAAGCCCTTACCTGCCATTGCTAACATTTCAGCATCGTTCATACCATCACCAAAAGCAATGCAGTTCTCTAGAGTCAGGTTGAGCGATTTTGCCACGGCTTCTAACGCATGGCCTTTCGAGACTTCGGCAGCCATCACTTCTAAACACCAAGGGGTAGAGAAGGCGATATTCAGTTTATCGCCAAAGGCTTTTCGCAATCTTTGCTCGAACGTCACTAGGTGCTCATGATCGTGCTCTGGGTGAGTAAAGAAGACCTTCGCAATACCTTCAGTGGGTGCTCGCTCCGCTTCAAAGCGTTGGTAACTAAAGCCTGACTCACTATGGAACTTAGCGAGCACTTCGTCTTCACGATCCAACAACCAATCTTCGTTTTGGTACATGTGGATGAAAATGTTCGGATCCTGACGAACAATGTCGATCACAGGTTGAACAAGCTCTTGAGGCACGTTCTGGCTGTACATCAGTTGGTCGTCTTGATCATGTACACGCGCGCCATTAGAGGTGATCATATACGCTGGAATATCGGCCTGTTGACGAATGCCTGCAACGTCAACATGATGTCGACCAGTGGCAAAGATAAAGGTGAAGCCTTGCTGGTGTAACTTCTTCAACGTCTGCTTGGTAAAGTCACTCAACTTATGGTTGGGAGCGAGCAGCGTGCCATCAAGATCAGAGGCTACAATATTGATGGAATCTTTTAGTGCAGGAATCGTCATTTAACCCTCGATACAGCGTACTTGACTGGTAGAGGCACCAAGCAATAGATGGTGCCTAATGTTGTAAGACAAATTGTACGTGAAATTAGCGTAACAAAAGAGGGCAAAGCTCTATAACTTGTCTTCCTCTTTACCGAATTGTTTTAGCGAAAAAACGCAACAATCGCATCCAAGGCTTGATTGCGATACTGATCGCTTTCAAACAACACTTCATGCCTTGCGCCTGTGATGGTAATCATCTTGCTGTCGATGTTCGTTTTGCGCAGTTTATTGATGAAGCGTTGTTGAGCTTGATTACATACGATCTGCTCGTTGCCTGCCTGAATCAACAAAAGAGGAATTTTAATTTGGCGCGTCTGCTGAATGGCTTGTTTGGCGGCCATCAACCCTTGCCATACCCAACGCGTGCTCGGACCGCCAACTTGCATTGCTGGATTGTCGTCATACAGTTTTCTAAACCATTGGTAACGAACTTTACTCTGACTGAGCAGGTTGTTTTCAAAAGGTTTCGTGTAATACGCCTTGTGTCCCGGCGCGTAGGTTGGCTTGGCACAAAACCCTGTTAGCAGTTGCGCGACTGACATAGCGATAGGTTTGAGATACCAATTCGTATTCACACCAAACATAGGTGCGCACAAGACGACTTTTTCAAAACGGTGGTCTGGCGTGGTTTGTAGGTAGCGAGTGGCGATGGTACTGCCCATCGAATGAGCGAGTAAGTAACGTTGCTCATACTTATCGAGTGGGAAGTGTTGGAGAACCTCGCGCATATCACGGATGTAATCATCAAATTCATGAATATGACCAATGTCAGAGTCTTGCACACTGCGTTGTGAACGACCTTGACCTTGATGATCAAAAGAGTAAATGTCATAACCTTGATGGTAGAGATCGTAGAAAAGCTCTTGGTATTTTTCGCAGCACTCAATACGCCCATTCGAGATAACAATCGCTTTGCTATGCTGTGGTGAAGTCAAGCTTGCCCAGTAGAGTTTTTTCTTGCTCGATGAGGTGACATAACCTTCATTTCTTTGTTGCCAAAAGGCTGAGATCGGGTGTTTAATCGCTTCCTCAAATTGAGGCTCTTGAGTGAAATATGAAGGTGCGGCAGCGTTGTTTGCCATGAGAAGTTACCTGAAAACTGATGAGAGCTTTTATCGCTAATGATGTTATTAGATTAAAGTACTGCTAAGGAAATGCAATGGATACTCATGTTTGGCTCGCTTATGTCGTGACCGCAATTCTGTTTAGTTTAGCGCCGGGTTCAGGCACCGTGAATTCGATCAGCAATGGACTCAGCTATGGCACTCGCAAGTCACTGGCTTCGATTGCAGGCCTACAAATTGGGTTGGCGTTTCATATTTTATTAGTGGGCGCGGGGATTGGTGCGCTGGTGGCTAAATCCGCTTTCGCATTCACATTAATTAAATGGGTAGGTGTGGTTTATCTCATCTGGCTCGGTATTCAGAAGTGGCGTGATACCTCTAGTATGGTTGCGACGGAAGAGGGTGCATCGCAGTCAAGTTGGACACTGTTGCGCAATGCGGTATTAATTAATCTTACAAACCCGAAATCTATCGTATTTTTGGTTGCATTGTTCCCGCAATTTATAGACCCTTCACAACCCCAAGCGCCACAACTTTTGGTACTCGGTGTGACAACAGTATTCATTGATAGCGTTGTTATGTTGGGCTACACCTCATTGGCATCACAAATGGGACGTTTTATTCGTTCAGATCGCGTAATGGGTAAGATAAATAAGATTTTTGGTGGTATGTTCATGGGTTGCGGCGCACTGCTTGCCGCGGCTAAGGCTTAACCAATCATAGAGTTAGAAAATAGATGACCGCTACATACGTCGCTCGACAACCTATCTTTAACCGAAAAAAACATACTCTTGGTTATGAGTTGTTGTTTCGTGATGGGGACAATAATGCCTATCCAGCGCATATTGAGTCGAATCGAGCTACGTATCGTCTGATCGTCGAAAATTTTTTATCGGTGGGTCTTAACCCATCGATTCCTTCATCGCGCTGCTTCATCAATTTCCCGTATCAAAGTCTATTGCGCCGTCTTCCTCAAAGCTTGCCAAAAGATAAAGTGGTTATTGAAATCCTGGAGACCTGTCCACCGACAGCTGAGTTGCTAGAGGCGGTGAAAGATCTCTATCAACAGGGTTATATGATTGCTCTGGATGACTTTACCTCGACACCTGAGTGGGAAGCCTTTCTTAAATACACTCACATTGTAAAGCTCGACATTATGCAGATGGGCTTAGACGCCGCGTGTGAGTTGGTGCAAAAACACCAAGGCAAGAAATACAGCTTTCTCGCAGAGCGTGTTGAAACTGAAGAGGAGTTTCAGCGAACCAAGCAGGCGGGTTTTAAGTTTTTTCAAGGTTACTTTTTTAGTAAGCCAGAAATGGTTAAGACCAAATACATCAGCCCTGAACACGTGATTGCGATGGAGCTGTTCCAAGAGGTTTGCAAACCTAATGTCGACTTTCAGCGTGTAGAAAGCATTGTGGCAAAGGATGTCGCGCTCTCATACAAGTTACTGCGTTTTGTCAATACCATGTCGCCACGCTTGGAGGTCAGCATCTCTTCATTTCGTCAGGCGCTCGTATATTTAGGGCAAGACAATCTTAAGATGTTTGTATCTTTGGCGGTTGCCTCTTATGTCTCTGATAAGAAGCCAAAAGAGTTATACAGCTTATCTCTGCAACGTGCTCAATTCTGTCAGCGTATGTCACGCTATCAACCTTTTGAGGGGCACACAGAGCAAGCCTTTATGATTGGGTTGTTCTCCTTATTGGACGCGTTACTCGATCTGTCGTTAGAGCGCCTAGTTGAACAGTTGCCGTTGTGTAAGATCATTAAGCTAGCGTTGCTGCGACGAGAAGGGCCTTATGGTCAGTTGCTAGCTCTAGAGGAGAGCTTTGAGCATGCCGATTGGCGTCAGATGGAAGAGTATTGCAAGACGTTAGGGCTCAGTGTTGAGCAGGTTAAAAATGAACTTGCTGAGGCGCAGCGTTGGAGTCATAGCGTTACGAGTCAAACCTAGTTGTGTGAAGATTAAACTTTTATGACAGTAGAAGCGCACGCCTTGACGTGCGTTTTTTTATAACTAACATATACGCATATCCATATATGAGAATACAAACATGCTTCCTCACCAGTTTTTTAAATTGTTGTCCGATGAAACGCGAGTACGTTGCCTAATGATGATTGTACGCCAAGAGTGTTTATCTGTTGGTGAGCTCACTGAAGCACTGCAAGAGAGTCAGCCAAAGGTATCTCGCCACCTAGCGCAGTTGCGCTCAAACGGGATCCTAACGGATGTTCGTCAAGGGCAGTGGGTGTTTTACCGTCTGTCCAAGGATTTACCAGGTTGGATGCTAAAGTTGATTGATGACCTTATCGCATCCAACTGTTTGAAAACCCAATATCAACAAGATATTGAGCGCCTAGAAGCGATGACTTCACGCCCTCAATGTTGCGTTTAATCGAATATTTTTAGATTCACCACTAACTGAGAGACATTAAAATGACAGTTAAAGTAGGTATTAATGGTTTTGGCCGTATCGGTCGTCTAGCACTTCGCGCAGCTTTCGATTGGGAAGAGCTAGAGTTTGTGCAGATTAACGATGTAGCTGGTGATACAGCAACGCTTGCACACCTTCTAGAGTTCGATTCAGTTCAAGGTCGCTGGCACCATGAAGTCACTGCTGAAGGCGATGAGATGATCATCAATGGTCAGCGCATTAAAACAACGCAACAGCGTGATATCGACGCGATCGATTGGTCTGGTTGTGATGTTGTGATTGAAGCGACAGGTGTTCACCGTAAAACTTCTTTCCTAAACAAGTACCTAGAGCAAGGCGTGAAGCGCGTTGTGGTTTCTGCACCTGTTAAAGAAGAAGGCATCGCAAACATCGTGGTTGGTGTGAACGACAACATCTTTGACCCAGCAATACACAAGATCGTAACGGCAGCATCTTGTACCACTAACTGCATCGCTCCAGTAGTGAAAGTAATCAACGAGAAGCTTGGTATCGAGAACGCGTCATTTACGACCATTCACGATCTAACCAACACGCAAACTATCCTAGACGCACCGCACAAAGATCTACGTCGTGCACGTGCTTGTGGTATGAGCCTAATCCCAACCACAACCGGCTCTGCTAAGGCGATTGTTGAGATCTTCCCTGAGCTTGAAAACCGTATTAACGGTCATGCGGTACGCGTACCGCTAGCGAATGCGTCTTTAACAGACATCATCTTCGAAGTGAAGCAAGACACGACAGCAGAAGAAGTAAACGCGATGCTGAAAGAAGCATCAGAGAACGAGCTAAAAGGCATCCTTGGCTTTGAAGAGCGCCCACTGGTGTCTATCGACTACAAAGGTGACCAACGCTCTACAATCGTAGATGCACTCTCTACCATGCTGGTTGGTAAGCGTATGGTGAAGATCTACGCTTGGTACGATAACGAGATGGGTTACGCGACACGTACCGCAGAGCTGGTACGTACAGTCGGTTTAGCTTAATACTCTTCTTTGAGTATTGGTTCTATAAGAATTTAAGAGATTACACAATGACACATCCAACATGGCAACTAGACCTTGAGCAAGGCGCGCTGATTCTAACTCCATGCCCAGGTACTAAAGATGCTGATCTAGATGCATCTCTGGCGCAGCTAAAAGAACAGGGCGTTGAAGCGATCGTGACTGCGCTTGATGACGCAGAGCTTGCAAGCAAAGACGTAGCATCACTTGGCGAGAAAACGCGTGCGCTAGGCATGCAGTGGTTTCAAATCGAAATCGAAGACGATTGTGCACCAGGTGCTGAGTTTGCAGCAAAATGGTCTTCAGCAAGCCCAGAGTTACACAAAATCGTCGATAGCGGCGCTAAGGTCGCAATGCATTGCATGGGCGGTTCAGGTCGTACTGGTCTATTCGCGGCTCATCTTCTATTAGAGAAAGGTTGGGACCTTGATAAGATCGTTCAAGAAGTTCAAGCATTGCGTCCAGGTGCTTTTACTAAACCGATCCAAGTTGAGTACATTCATGGCGTTGCTTCTGCGTAGCTCTTCATACTTGAATCTGCAGCGTTGTTAACTGCGCAAGTTCACCGGAGCGCCGGCCGCCCTAATCACATAGAACACCTATGCTCATAGGGCTGAACTTGCTTGTTGCCTAGCTGCAAATCCAATTATTTTGAGTATAAGTTAAGTGGAAAGTAAGGAATTAGAGCTTTTGGACATCTATGATCTAAAAGCTCTTTTTGTTTTGATTGCAGAGATAGCATTATGTTTTCAAATCTAAGTAAGAGCGTTCGCCAATACATGTTGGTGACTTTCAACTACTGGAATTTCACCATTACTGATGGTGCACTGCGCATGCTGGTGGTGCTGTATTTCTACGACCTTGGCTACAGCTCGTTAGAGATCGCTTCACTGTTCCTTTTCTATGAATTCTTTGGCGTGGTGACGAACCTAATCGGTGGTTGGTTGGGCGCGCGTCTTGGTCTCAATAAGACCATGAACCTTGGCCTTGGAATGCAAATTGTTGCCTTGGCAATGCTCGCAGTACCAAGTGCAATGTTGACGATTCCTTGGGTGATGGCGGCGCAGGCACTGTCGGGGATTGCGAAAGACCTGAATAAGATGAGTGCCAAGAGTTCAATCAAAACCTTAGTGCCAGACGAGCAGCAAGGTGCGTTGTATAAGTGGGTTGCGATTCTGACCGGTTCTAAAAATGCTCTCAAAGGCGCAGGCTTTTTTGTCGGTGGTTTATTACTATCGTTAATCGGCTTCAAATACGCGGTGCTAGCAATGGCAGCTGTGCTAACTCTGGTGTTCATTGGCAGTGTATTAAGCCTAGAAGCGGATATGGGCAAAGCGAAAACCAAGCCTAAGTTTAGTCAGATGTTCTCTAAGTCAGAATCGATCAACATCTTGTCTGCGGCACGTATGTTCCTGTTTGGTGCACGTGATGTATGGTTTGTCATTGCTCTGCCTATCTATTTGGGGAGTGTCTTTGGGTGGGATCACTCAATGGTCGGTGGCTTCCTTGCGGTTTGGACTATCGCTTACGGCTTTGTACAAGGTATTGCACCTAAGATTACCGGTAAGGCGCAAGGCAAAGTACCTGATGGTCATGCAGCATTGCTGTGGGCAGGTGGTTTGGCATTAGTGACTGCAGGTATCGCTTATGCAGTACAGATAGAATGGCAACCAGAGCTTGTGATCATCGGTGGTCTAATGCTGTTTGGTGCTATCTTTGCGGTTAACTCATCACTGCACTCTTACCTCATCGTAAGTTATGCAAAAGGCGATGGCGTGTCGCTTGATGTCGGTTTCTATTACATGGCGAATGCGATGGGGCGTTTGATTGGTACGATTCTGTCTGGTTGGGTATTTCAGCTGGCAGGGCTCGCGGCGTGTCTATGGGTGTCGTTTGCTTTCTTGGCGTTCACCACACTCATTTCTCTTAAGCTGCCGAAAGTGCCACAAACTGAGGTTGCATAGCCGATAAATGGCGCAATTCTTTTTGTGAACGCTGCTTGCTTTAACAATAAGCTGACTTGGTCACCATACCAGTCAGCTTTTTTGTTGCTATAGTAGAATGATTGAATATTAATCAGGCGCTTACATGAAACAGCGAATACTCTTTTTTGATTTGGCACGATGTGTTGCAGCGGTAGCTGTGATCGCAATTCATGTGCTAGCACCGTATCGTAATGAGCTCAATATGATTCCATTCAACGAGTGGCTGACAGCGATTACGGTGAATGGCTTCAGTCGATGGGCGGTTCCGGTGTTTATTTTGATTACCGGCGCATTGATGCTCAGTGATCAGCGCCCGTTTGATGCCAAATATTACTTAAAACGCCGCTTAGGTAAGGTATTGATACCATTTCTTGTGTGGTCGCTGTTTTATACCTATTTCTCTGGTTGGTCAGCGTCAGGCTATGATGCATCGGTCAGTTGGGAGGTGTTGAGTAACAGCTATCATCACTACACTTACTATCATTTGGGCTTTTTCTACTACTTCATACCGCTCTACTTTGTGATTCCGTTTATGCAGATTGGGCTGCGCAAATATGGTGATCCGTTCATTTACAGCTTTACTGCGCTCTGGTTGTTCACCACATTGCTATTCTTGTGCAAAGTTGATGGCCCCTGGAGTCATGAACTGTGGCTTTATACTGGTTATTTACCACTTGGCTATATTTTGTATAAGAAACTGCCTCTTACCGCATCTGTGGTCACAGGGACTACGATATTGGGGGCCTTGGCACTGTTTACCACGGTTTATATGGTAGTTGATGCGAGTCTCGCGGCAGAGAAGTATACAGTAGGTCGCTGGCTGTCTTACAAAACACTCAATACAGTATTAGCTGCAAGTATGGTGTTTATGTTGTGTCGCTACTTTGGAGAAGGTTTATCTGACAAGTCGAATAAAGTGGTGGGTTTTATTAGCAAACATAGCTTAGGCATTTATTTGTTGCACCCAATTTTCCTATGGCCAATGAAGGAGTTTGGTTGGTATCAGGGCCATCCAGCTTGGGTGATTCCACTATGGGTAGTGATCAGTGGTGCTGGTGCGTTATGGATGAGTTGGTTGATGGCAAAGTCAGAGAAAACACGCTGGTTATTGCCATAACACTAGGAATCTGAGAGTACAAAGAAGTTAGCGCTTGAGAGCAAAGTGCAAAAACTTATCACCTTGGTAAGTCAATGTGCCTTTGTCCCCAGGATTGAGAGCGTGGTAGTAATGAATACCAACTTGGAACTCACGTTTGGGGCCAACCAGTCCGCGCTGAACGTAGATCCAATACTCTTGGTCTTCTTGGCCTGGTTGCGCATCTGGAAGATCAATGGATTGTTTATCGAGTACCGTTACATCCACCTTTTTCTCTGGCGCGTTCTCTCCTTGCATATGTTTTCGGTAAAAGCCAACAAAAACCCAGCCTGCAAGGGTGACAAGTACAATAATCGCAAGAAAAAGTGAATTAGGCATACAACCTCCATATAGTCCTGAAGGCTATTCTAGTCGGTCGACTGCACGGGATATGTGTTTAAAGCCGCTATTCGTGAATTGATGTAAGTTGAGCGAGTTGTTTTTCGGCTGATATCACATTTCAACGCCATTTGTGGATAACACGTTGTTATTTATTGTCTCTTTCTCACGTAAATCGTGATCAATTTGTATAAGAATAAGGTAGTGCTCGACTAAAATTACAATGTGGAGTGGGAGGGTCAATATGACGGACATTGAAAAAGTAGTCACAAGGACTCGTAATATAGAGAAGTTATTGCGACTTCAGTATCACGCTGAGGGAGAAGGGCTGCATGAGCTGGTCACGAGTTGTGAAGAGAGACTGCCACACGATATGGTGGTAAAACTACGCTACATTGCCACTTGTCGAAACAAGGTAGTGAATGATCATGATACGCAATTAGAGGATCATGATCAGTTCATCATGATGTGTAATGATTGTGAGAAAGCATTAACCCCAAGAAGTGGGCGTTTTGTTTGGCGTGTAGCCATTCTCTTAATGATGGTAATGACTTTGGCTGCGGCTGGGTTTTATTATGCCAATTGGGATGTACTGACGTTGCATCTATTCTCAAAGTAATAGATTTAGATAAAAGAAAAGGGACGCCACGGCGTCCCTTTTCTCTTTTTTGATACTTGTTTAGTACATCATCGGTAGTGTCATAAGGCCAACAACTACTGCGATCATTACAAGTCCTTGTTTTTGCGAAGATGAAATCATAACACTACTCCTATATTTGGTTAACTATCGCTATGTTGTTAAGAATAGCACCGATTCTGGCTTTAGATCAAGAATTAGTTTCGAAGTCTCTAAAAAAGCAAGAAAACTTATGTTTATATGCGGTTATTTGGTTAGGTTTGTTGTGTTTTTTGTGGTGGTTTAAATTTAATCATTGTGGTTTCTGTTTGCCCTTGTTTGTATTAAGTTGTTGTTTTTGTGGATTTAATTATTGTAAAGATAGTTGTTAAATATTGTTAAAGTGTATTAATGCTTGTTGATGGTCGCTGTTGTTTTTCGGTTGTTGTTATGGCGTCTATTTGTGTTTTATATCTCTTAATATTAGTCATGGTAGCTATCGATAAAGGTGATACCTCATTACAAAGGGGGTGATTTTTATTGTTTTGTATAGAAATGAATTGCTGAGGTGTATTAATGCTATAAAGTTTATGTTTTGTTTTTAAATTTTTGATTTTAAATGTTTTTACGCCTGTAAGGTTGCTTTTGTTAATTGAGGTTAAGTGGAATATTGCCGAGAATATGAGGCTGTTGCTTAGTAAAAATTGACTTAGGTTATACAGGTTGGGGATAGGAGGTGTTTTTGGAGGTGTTGATGAGAATAAGTCGAAAATTATGGGGCAGAAAACACGTGGTAGGACATTTGGGTGAAATTCAAAACGTGATCACATTTTTAGTGGAAGCGTAAGCAAGATCCAATTTTGAGGGGCTAGCGCTTTACATCACTATTGAGGTGCCTAGACTGGCGACGATTTGAGGTTATAGGATAGATGTTATGTGGAGTTGGTTAGCAGTTTCGTTATCTGGTATCGGAGCGATAGCAGGAGCCAAGCATAGGCATGTTACTCAAACCTTAATCTATAAAGTATTCACTTTCGTACTCTTAGCGACGATTGCATTAAGCCAGCCTGAGATTACCAACTACAGTTATTGGATTGTTGGCGGCCTGGTTGTGTCTGCACTGGCGGATATTCTGCATACTCTATCTAAGAGAAAGCCACTGCACTTTATTTTTTTCTTAGTGGCACAACTCTGTTATAGCAAGGCATTTTGGCTACAACTTTCTGGGCAACTGGTATGGTGGCTATTCGCCTTGTTACTTGCGGCATGCGTCGTTGCCTTTTTCTTATTGTTACCTCGTCTGGATAAGTTGGTATTTCCCGTTGTGATTATGGGGATTGTACTGATTCAGTTGGCATGGGCGTCGGGAGAGGTGTGGTTACTTGATCCACATCTGTCACATGGCGTTGGCTTCATTGGTTGTTGTGTCTTATTACTTTCAGCTTTGGCTTACGCATTAAATGGTTATCGAAGCCCGATCAAAGGGGCTTACGTGTGGGTGACAGGTAGTTACTTCCTCGCTCACTCTTTAATCGTGGCGTCATTAACCCTTTAGTCGATAACAGCTCTGAGGCTGCGTTATATCAAAGTGTGCTAACAGCAATCCGCTATGCTTGGTGAGATATGACAAAAGGGGAACCTCTAATGACGACAGAAATCCATGCTCACAATGTACTGAACTTATTAAACGAACAAGCTCTAACGCGTGAAGAGTTAGCGGAAAAGCTAGCACAAGAATATGGTTCAGAAGCCCGTTTCCATACTTGTAAGTTAAGTGGTTTGGACTTAGATGCATTGCTAACATTCTTTGTGAAAATGGAGAAGGTGGTGCTAGAGGACGACAAACTGAGAACCAACATGGCACGAGTATGTAGCCATTAATTCGATTATTTTGGGGAAGTGGATTGCTGCTTCCCTTTAAATCAAATATTTAACACACAACCTCCCTACTGGGTTCGAAAAGCCGGATTGAGGCTGCTATACTCCGCGCACCTTCGCTTTTCAGGACTTACTCATGGAAATCCTATCTGCAGCCACCATGCTGTTTCTTATTATGGACCCGTTAGGCAACTTGCCGATCGTGCTCTCCATACTTAAACATATCGATCCAAAGCGACGCCGAATTGTTTTGATTCGTGAGCTTATGTTCGCGTTGATTATCCTATTATTGTTCTTGTTTGCTGGTCAGAGCATTCTCAACTTTTTACACGTTCAGCCAGAAACCTTGAGTATTTCGGGCGGTATTATTCTGTTTATCATCGCGATTAAGATGATTTTCCCAAGCGCGGGGAGCATTACTGGATTAGCGGCGGGTGAAGAGCCATTTATTGTGCCTATGGCGATTCCAATGATTGCAGGGCCATCGGTGATTGCCGCTTTGATTCTACTATCGACTCAGCACCCGGGTAATATGTTGGAGCTATCTGCAGCAGTCTTGCTGGCTTGGGGCGCAACTTTCTTTATCTTAATGTTTAATGGTTTCTTCCTGCGTATCCTCGGAGAGCGAGGCCTGAAAGCGGTAGAGCGGTTGATGGGTCTATTGCTTATTATGATATCAACGCAGATGTTCCTTGATGGTATCAAAGCTTACATGCTCTCTTAACATCTGTTTGCCCCAGTAAAATTAAAATAAAGCCGCTCAAATGAGCGGCTCAGACTGCTGACAAAGGTCTAGCTTTCAAGCTAGACCTTTGATCTAATAGGGGTATCGAAATATGGATATCTCACTATGCTTCAAGAGCCTTCACCTCAACAATATGAACTCGAAATGGTCACCATGGAACAGCTCGTTCCTCAGAACCATTTAGTTCGTAAGATAGATAAAGCCATCGACTTCGAGTTTATCCGTAATGAAGTCGCTCACCTCTACTGTAAAGACAACGGTCGCCCACCTGTTGACCCTGTACGCCTGTTTAAAATCATCCTGCTTGGTTACCTCTTCGGAATAAAAAAGCGAGCGACAACTCGTGAAAGAGATTGAAGTCAATGTCGCTTATCGATGGTTCCTGCGTATGTCACTGACAGAGAAAGTTATCCATGCATCGACACTCAGCCAAAACCGTATTCGCCGCTTTAATGGTACCGATGTGTTTGAGCGTATCTTTATCAATATCGTAGAGCAGGCAATGGCGAAAGGTTTGGTCGCAGGCCAAGAACTATTTACTGACAGCACGCACCTAAAAGCCAATGCCAACAAAAATAAGCACACGAACAAAGTGACTAAGGTTCGCGCCAGTGCTTATCTTGATATGCTCGATGAAGATGTCGCGCTAGACCGAGAGAAAGAGGGTAAGAAACCTCTAAAGTCACGTACCGCTGAGCCTAAAACTAAGAACACCAAAACGAGTACTACCGACCCGGAAAGTGGCTTCATGACTCGAGATAATAAGCCCCAAGGCTTCTTCTATCTCGACCACCGTACAGTGGATGGACAGCATGGCATTATCTTAGATACCCATGTCACAGCAGGTAATATCAATGACTCTCAACCTTATGTGAAGCGTCTGGACTATACCCTAGAGCAATTTAACCTTAATCCAATCGCCGTTGGACTCGACGCGGGCTACTTCACTGCGCCAGTCGCTGAGTCATTAGAGCGTCGAAATATCTTGGGCGTGTTCGGTTATCGCAGACCATCGAGAACAAAGAATGCGTTCAAGAAAAAGCACTTCATCTACAATGAAGAGCGAGACAGTTACCGCTGCCCTAACGGTCAAGAGCTCATCTATAAAACAACGTCTAGAGATGCGTATCGTGAGTATCACTCCGACCCGAAAGAGTGTGCGTTCTGTCCAATGAGAGATGACTGTACGCAAAGTAAAAATATGAAGAAAGTCATTACAAGACACATCTATACGGACGCGATGGATAGAGCCAACCAAATGCGGCTCTCACCTTATGGAAAAAAGACGTATAGGCGAAGAAGTGAGACGGTAGAGCGGAGCTTCGCCGACGCTAAGCAGCACCATGGTCACCGTTATGCCCGCTTCCGCGGGCTCTCGAAAGTGCAAATGCAATGTTGGTTGGCAGCTGCCGCTCAAAACATCAAGAAGATAGCCTTGGTGGTGAGCTATTTACAAAAAATAGGGCTAAATATGTCCCAAATACGTCAAATTATGGCGTCTAGATGCCAATTTAAGTGTTGGGCTCTTCCAAACTTCGCATAATAAAAAAATATCGCGATCGCGGCCTACGGCCGCTCGAAAAAGAGAACCCCACTTCAAAAAGTGGGGTTCGTCAGCAATCTGAGCCGCTCAAATGAGCGGCTTTATTTTTACATCATGTATTTGCGTCGGATATCGAGCAGAGCAAAGATGCCGAAGATCAGAATTGACCACTTCTCCCAGCGCGTCATTGAGATCTTATCGCCAAATGCACCAATGAAGATCAGCATTTGTAGACCGTGCATGAAGAACAAGAAAGCCGTCATGATATACAGAGCAATAGCTGCGTTTCCTGGGAATGGATGGAAAATATTGACGATGAGAACAAACCAAACGAAAGCAATAGCCGCTTTGGCTACGGGAATCAGTACATTCATTATTTAAATCCTATTCTGCATTGGTTCTATGGAAAAGGCGGTAACTGGACTGCCCAGTCGTTTTATCACGATAGAGCTCCCAGTTCTCAGGCATGCCTTCCAGCTTAAGTTCTTTTTCAGTTTCGACATACACAACGGCATCTTCAGCCAACCAACCGTTAGATTCGAGTAGGTTGACTGTCTCAGCAAGAAGGCCTTTGCGGAAAGGTGGATCCAAGAAAATCACATCATACGGTGTTCCCGGCTTACTGAGGTAAGAGATAGCGTCGATATTCTCCACCTTTATGTTGTCGGCTTTCAGTTCTTTAGCGTTGTCTGAAAGCTGCTTAGCCGCCTTTTGGTTCATCTCTAAAAGTGTCACCATCTTCGCTTGGCGAGACGCTGCTTCAAAACCGAGCCCGCCAGAGCCTGCAAATACATCCAGACACGTCGCATTTGGGATATCTTGAGCCACCCAGTTAAAGAGTGTCTCTTTTACTCGATCAATGGTTGGGCGTAATCCCTCTAAGTCGTGAACTGGGAGTTTTCGACCTCTCCATGAGCCACTGATGATTCTAACAAAGCCTCCAGAGGGCTTTTTTTGTGATGTGTTTTGCTGGCGACGTCTTACCATAGATTTTTTGACCGCTAATAAAGTGATACTATATCGAGCCCAATTTAGTTTGGTTCGAGTATTAAATAAATTTTGCAATGACAAAGTGTATCAAGCAAACAGCAAGCATATCACTGCTTTGTCATTTTTCTTTACTATTCGTGTCTACAAGTTTGTATTGTAGAACAATAGCAAAGAGTCGACGTGCATTAAGTCAATACAGTTAATTAGTAGATCTAGGAAACTCCTCTGATGGCGGAAAAAAAGAAGCGCGGATTATTATCGTGGCTTGGCTTTGGTGAAGAAGAACAGAGCCCACAAACGCAGACTGACTCTAAAGTAGAGCAGCAAACGGAAGAGCAGCCTCAAGCTGAGGTTGAGCAACCGGTAGAAAAGGAAGAATCTGCACAAGAGGCGGAGTTACAAGAAGAGCTTGAACAGCCAAGTGCTGAGGTTCAACCTGAACAAGCAGAAGCAGAAGCAGAAGCAGAAGCAGAAGCAGAAGCAGAGCCTGAAGTGGTTGCAGAAGAGCCACAAGTTGAAGAAGTTCAAGAGAAACCAACCGAAAGCTTCTTTGCGCGCTTGAAGCGCAGCCTAAGCCGCACTAAAGCTAACATTGGTGCAGGCTTCTTTGGTTTGTTCAAAGGCAAACAAATTGATGAAGATCTATTCGAAGAGCTTGAAGAACAACTGTTGATTGCTGACGTGGGCATGAACACCACAGTCAAAATCATTGATAACCTAACAGAAAAAGCATCTCGCAATGACCTGAAAGATGGTGAAGCGCTGTATGGTCTATTGAAAGAAGAGATGGCTGATATCCTAAGCCAAGTGGAACAACCTCTAGAGGTGGATACCACTAAAACGCCTTACGTCATCCTAATGGTTGGTGTTAATGGTGTAGGTAAAACAACGACCATAGGTAAGCTTGCGAAACAGTTCCAGAATGAAGGCAAGAAAGTGATGCTGGCGGCGGGTGATACCTTCCGTGCTGCAGCGGTTGAGCAGCTTCAAGTATGGGGTAAGCGCAACGACGTACCTGTTATTGCTCAGCACACTGGCGCTGACAGTGCTTCGGTTATCTATGACGCGATTGAAGCTGCAAAGGCTCGTGGTGTGGATGTGGTTATCGCGGATACAGCGGGTCGTCTACAGAACAAGAGCAACTTGATGGAAGAGCTGCGTAAGATTGTTCGTGTAATGAAGAAGATTGACGACTCAGCACCGCATGAAATCATGCTAACGTTAGATGCAGGTACTGGTCAGAACGCAATCAGCCAAGCGAAATTGTTCAGTGAAGTCGCGCCAGTTACCGGTATCACACTAACTAAGCTAGATGGTACGGCAAAAGGCGGTGTGATTTTCTCTATCGCTGACCAATTCCAGATTCCAATTCGCTTTATTGGTGTTGGTGAAGGTATTGACGATCTGCGTCCATTTGAGTCAAAAGACTTTATTGAAGCGTTGTTTAGCCGCGAAGAGTAATTGGGGTAGCAATTTGGTTTATGTTTAACCTGCTACCTTTTTAAATTTGATAAGAGTGATCGTAAGAGGAATTTTCGGTGATCAAATTTCAGCAAGTGAGCAAGGCCTACCGAGGTGGACGCCAAGCATTACAAAAAGTGGATTTTCATCTTAAGCGAGGTGAAATGGCTTTTTTGGGTGGGCATTCCGGTGCGGGCAAAAGTACACTGCTGAAATTGATCTGTGCGATAGAGCGCCCAACCGACGGGCGCGTTTGGTTTAACGATCACGACATTACTCGAATACCGAGTAAAGATATTCCTTTCTTGCGCCGTAACATCGGTATTGTTTTTCAAGACCACCGTTTGTTAATGGACCGCTCTATTTACGACAATGTGGCACTGCCAATGCGTATCGAGTCGATTTCTGAAAATGAAATCAAGCGACGCGTAGGTGCTGCATTGGATAAAACAGGCCTTTTAGATAAAGCGCGCTGTTTACCGAGCCAACTGTCCGGTGGTGAGCAGCAACGTGTGGGCATTGCTCGCGCTGTGGTGAATCGACCAACCTTACTCTTGGCTGATGAGCCGACCGGCAATCTAGACCCAGAATTATCGAACCGAGTTTTAAGGTTGTTCGAAGAGTTTAATCGAGCAGGCGTGACCATCCTTTTAGCTACACATGATGTAGGGTTAGTAAACACTCGCCCACAATATCGTCATTTCGAGTTAAACCAAGGCTTCTTAAGTGAGGTAGAAGACTATGGCCGTTAATAAACGTCTTAAAAAGGCGAAGCCAAAGCGCGCCAACAATCGTGCGGCAAGTGATGGCTTTTTAGTGGTTCACTGGAAGCAGGCGAAGTCTTCTTTATCAGAATTATGGCAGCGCCCACTGGGAAATTTACTGACTTTAGCAGTAATCTCTATGGCATTAGCGATGCCAGCGTGTTTATACCTACTGGGTAAAAACGTGGGTGAGGCTGCACAAGATGTGGCAAGCCCTTCTCAGGTGAGTGCTTACATAGAAGAGGGTATCCCTGAGCCGCGAGTGATGGTGATGAAGGATGAGATTGAGAGTTGGCCACAAGTAGAGCTGGTGGAATATATCTCGCCACAACAGGGCCTTGCCGACCTCAGTCAATATTCAGGTTTTGATGACGCATTGACCATCCTTGATGATTACTCACTGCCAGGTGTATTGATCATTACACCGAGCGTTGGAACTGACACGGAAATTAAAGCACTGGCTGAGCAAGTCAAAGAGCAACCTTCGGTGACTGATGTTCGCCTTGATGAAGATTGGTTGGCAAGACTTGATGCGATTAAAGCACTGGCCACTGTCATCGTAGTGACATTAACCTTCCTTATGCTAGGGGCGGTATTTCTAATTATTGGTAATACCCTGCGCTTTAATGTGCTTGCTCACAAAGAAGAGATCCAAACTATGAAGCTCATCGGGGCAACCGATAGTTTCATTCTACGCCCTTATCTGTATACAGGTATGTGGTTTGGTGTATTGGGCTCTATCAGTGCATGGATCATGACAGCATTGATTACCGTCTTACTCAATAGTGCAGTGGACGACTTAGCTCAGTTATACGACAGTCATTTCCGTTTAATTGGCTTAAGCTGGGATGAATCATTGCTGCTTTTGATTGTTGGAACCTTACTTGGTAGTGTGGCAGCAAAACTTTCTGCCCAAAGACACCTAAAAGAAATTGAACCTGTTTAGGTGAATTGAGTCATATTTAGACGAGAAATAGACACATGCTAGTCAGTTTTCGCCTTGTATAGACGAATTGATTATGCATAATTACTTCCCCCTTCTTGAAACCTGTTCATTTTAGGTTCAAGATTAGCGGGTTCTAATAGAAAGACTACTCCAGATCAGAGATTGATGAGGAACCGAATGGCAAACCAAGCGTATCAAATGGCTTTAGTCACACAAGATAGCCTAGACAGCTATATCCGCTCAGCAAACAGCTACCCAATGCTAACTGCTGAAGAGGAGCGTGAACTTGCAGAGCGATTGCATTACAAAGGTGAGATCGAAGCTGCGAAAGGCTTGATCCTTTCACACCTACGATTCGTGGTTCATGTAGCGAGAGGTTACTCTGGTTACGGCCTGCCTATGGCTGACCTTGTTCAAGAGGGTAATATTGGTCTAATGAAGGCGGTTAAGCGCTTCAACCCTGAAGTTGGGGTAAGACTGGTATCTTTCGCTGTTCACTGGATTAAAGCTGAAATCCATGAGTACGTACTTCGTAACTGGCGTATCGTTAAGATTGCAACAACCAAAGCGCAGCGTAAGCTGTTCTTCAATCTGCGCAAGTCGAAGAAACGTCTAGGTTGGTTCAATAACGGTGAAGTAGAAACCGTTGCTCGCGAGTTAGGTGTAGAGCCTTCAGAGGTTCGTGAAATGGAATCTCGTCTTGCAGCACAAGATGCGACCTTTGAAGCACCTATGGACGATGATGACGGTGGTTCGGCTTACACAGCACCAGTGTACTATCTAGAAGACAAAGCGTCAGACGTAGCAGAAACGGTTGAAGCGGCAAACTGGGAAACGCATACCAACAATCGTCTTGGTCATGCACTAGCAAGCCTAGATGACCGTAGCCAACACATTGTTCGTTCTCGCTGGTTAGATGACGACAAGGCTACGCTACAAGATCTTGCTGAAACTTATAACATCTCAGCAGAACGCGTTCGTCAGCTAGAGAAGAATGCAATGAAGAAGCTAAAACAAGCAGTCGGCGACTTCTAAGCTCACACACAATTTTTTTGAAAAGGCCGAGATCGAGAGATCTCGGCCTTTTTATTGTGCGCCGAGCATGGCGTTGATCTAGGAGGTGAAAGTCCTCTACGGGCTCAGTCGAGCGAGAACCGTTAGCCTATGCAAGGGTGTTCGCCGTGAGGTGAAATCTGAAGGAAGCAAATGGCAAAACTTGGTTGTGACGAACAGAAATCTGATAGTAGGCCTGTACAACTTGGGTAACCTAGCAATAGATAGAATAGCCCAATGCCTCGACGGGAAGTGTGTATAGGTAAATCAGGCACGACCAAGGGAAAGAGCAACGTCTTACCTCGGGAGATCTTATTGCTTGTCTCAGTTGAGACTAATACAGCAGTGATGTTGTGTGATGGGCAATGAGAAGTCAGCAGAAGGCATAGTACTTTGAGGAAGTACAACTCAAAGGAAGGCCTGAACTGAATATATCAAGAAGCAGTCACTATTTACTCAATGATGTGGAGTCATAGCAAGATGGAAAACATCTCTACGTCCCAATGGGCAATGCCGCAAGTAGAGCTCATGGTCACGAAGAATGACAAGCATGATCGGCGTAGAAAGGAGGACGAGTCTTGGTGACCCCAACTCCGCTGATGGAGCAAATCTGCTCTCCAGTGAATTTGAACCATGCTCTTCGACGCGTGAAGAAGAATAAGGGTTGTGCAGGTGTCGATAGACTCGATATCGAAGCGACTATCTGTAAACTTCGACAAGCTTCAAATGGGCAAGAGCTCCGGCAGAGTCTTCTGGACGGAAGCTATCAACCTCAACCAGTCCTTGGTGCAGAAATCCCTAAACCTAATGGTGGTGTAAGGCAACTAGGCATCCCCACGGTGCTTGATAGGGTTGTTCAACAGGCAATTACATCGGTGCTGACTGATATCTATGAGCCTAAGTTCTCCGCCAGCAGTTATGGGTTCAGGCCAAACCGCAGTGCGCATTATGCATTAGTGACCGCAAGCCGTTACATCAGAGAGGGTCGAGGTTATGTAGTGGATATCGATCTAGCGAAATACTTCGACACAGTGAACCATGATAGGCTGATGCACAGGTTATCTAAGGACATTAGTGATAAACGAGTATTAAAGCTAATCAGGGCATATCTACAGGCAGGCTTAATGCGAGATGGGTTAGTTGAACGAAGACAACGAGGAACACCACAGGGTGGTCCATTATCTCCGTTACTCTCCAATATCGTATTAGATGAACTGGATAAAGAGTTAGAGCGTAGAGGGCATAAGTTCTGTCGATATGCAGATGACTGCCAAATCTACGTTCATAGTGAGGAAGCCGCCCATCGAGTCAAAGAGTCGATAACGGGGTTCTTGGAGCAGAAGCTAAAGCTCACGGTAAATCGTGAGAAAAGTGCAGCAACAAGAGTGACGGAGCGAGCTTATTTAAGCCATAGCTTCAAGAGAGACGGAACCATCCTGATATCAAAATCGGCACAAGCTCAAATGAAGAAGCGAGTGCGGAGAATAACGAAGCGAAATCGAGGTCGAGAGTTATCGGTAATAATCACCGAGTTAACCCAATACCTACGAGGTTGGCAGCACTACTTCAAGCTCGCCCTGCGTAAGAGCGCGATGCAGCGTTTAGACGAATGGATACGGCGTCGATTAAGATGCTACCGACTGAAGCAGCGCAAACGCAGATACAGCATAGCGACATGGTTACAGCGACAAGGTGTAACAGAGCGCAATGCGTGGAAGCTAGCGATGTCAGATAAAGGTTGGTGGCATCTGACGTTAACGCCTCAGGTGAATCACGCCATGCCAGTTAAATGGTTCAATGAGATGGAATTATACTCGTTACGAGACGGGTATGAGTCACTGAAAATATATTCGGAACCGCCGTATGCGACCTACGCTTGTACGGTGGTGTGAGAGGACGGAGGCCGTGAGGCCTCCTCCTACTCGATTGGATCGCATTTTGGCGTATTTGCGATCGAAACTTTCAACCTTATATTGTGGATAACTCTGTGAGGAGTTTCTTCGTCAGTTGTCAAAAAGCAGGGTGTAGTAAGGCTTGCAGACGGTTTTACTGATGGGGATATTTTCAAACTAACCCACAGATAGATCAGGATCATCACTACATATTGTGGATCTATTTTTCATAAAACACTTTATTCACGCAATTCACAGATTTATCCACATATGGTGTAAAAGTGATCGCTAGTGGATAACCTTATTAAGTTGGTGTAAATGTTGGCCTTGGGATAGGTTACAATGGCACCAAAGTAAATCAGTACAAGAGAAAGTCATGGACCAGTTTAAACATATTGATGTGCAAGGTGCTCAAGCCCTCATTGAGCAGAGCGATGCACGCCTAGTAGATATTCGCGATCCACAATCATTTGCCGTTGCACACCCAGAAAGCGCGTATCATTTGACGAATGACACCATGGTCGCGTTTATGGATGAAGTAGAATTCGAACAGCCTATCCTTGTGATGTGTTATCACGGCATTAGCAGTCAAGGTGCGGCGCAGTACCTAGTCAACCAGGGCTTTGAAGACGTATACAGTGTTGATGGAGGCTTTGAAGCTTGGCATCGTGCCCAGCTCCCTGTGGTGACAGGCTAGTTTGCTTCCATAAACAAATTTAAGCAGGAAACTCTAATGGTAAGATTGATGGTATTGAACAATGCGCGTGTTGCGCAGGCCTTCATTGATTATATGGCGTCGCGTCATATCACGATTCAGATGTCTCCAGAAGGGGAAGGGCGTGTCGCTTTGTGGCTGATTGATGCTCAACATCAAGTAGAGACAGAAGCTGAGCTCAACCGCTTTTTATCTGAGCCGACCCATAAACGCTATCAAGCTGCTTCCTGGGATGTAGCTGAAACGCGTAAAAGTCAATTTCACTACCATACTCCGAGTTTTCTAAGCATGATTCAGTCTAAAGCTGGCCCGATCACACTTAGCATTATGCTGTTGTGTGTGGTGATTTTTGCTCTGCAGCAGCTTGGCTTCAATCAGCAGATCTTTCAGAAGCTGCATTTCCCTGCTTTGGATGGCCAACAGTGGCAATTGTGGCGCTGGCTGAGCCATGCTGTTCTTCACTTCTCCGTTATGCATATCGCCTTCAATATTCTATGGTGGTGGCAGTTCGGCGGTGATATCGAGAAGAAATTAGGTGGCTTTAAGTTACTGCAGATTTTCGCTATCTCATCAGCATTATCCGGAGCGGGGCAGTATTGGGTCGAAGGTGCGAACTTTGGCGGGTTATCTGGAGTAGTGTACGCACTAGTGGGTTATTTGTGGGTCGTGAGTACTAAAGCCCCTCAATTAGGTCTAACCATACCAAGGCAGATCGTTGGCTTCATGCTGATTTGGTTAGTGCTTGGATACATGCAGCCTTTTATGGCGATTGCTAACACCGCACACCTTGCGGGTTTGATTGCAGGTGTCGGTATCGGTTGGATTGATTCGATAAAATCAAAGCATGCCATATAGCAATATGTGTGGTGAGCTTCTTTGTAAATACGAAAAAGCGGCTCGATGGAGCCGCTTTTCTTTATTGTGCGCCGAGCATGGCGTTGATCTAGGAGGTGAAAGTCCTCTACGGGCTCAGTCGAGCGAGAACCGTTAGCCTATGCAAGGGTGTTCGCCGTGAGGTGAAATCTGAAGGAAGCAAATGGCAAAACTTGGTTGTGACGAACAGAAATCTGATAGTAGGCCTGTACAACTTGGGTAACCTAGCAATAGATAGAATAGCCCAATGCCTCGACGGGAAGTGTGTATAGGTAAATCAGGCACGACCAAGGGAAAGAGCAACGTCTTACCTCGGGAGATCTTATTGCTTGTCTCAGTTGAGACTAATACAGCAGTGATGTTGTGTGATGGGCAATGAGAAGTCAGCAGAAGGCATAGTACTTTGAGGAAGTACAACTCAAAGGAAGGCCTGAACTGAATATATCAAGAAGCAGTCACTATTTACTCAATGATGTGGAGTCATAGCAAGATGGAAAACATCTCTACGTCCCAATGGGCAATGCCGCAAGTAGAGCTCATGGTCACGAAGAATGACAAGCATGATCGGCGTAGAAAGGAGGACGAGTCTTGGTGACCCCAACTCCGCTGATGGAGCAAATCTGCTCTCCAGTGAATTTGAACCATGCTCTTCGACGCGTGAAGAAGAATAAGGGTTGTGCAGGTGTCGATAGACTCGATATCGAAGCGACTATCTGTAAACTTCGACAAGCTTCAAATGGGCAAGAGCTCCGGCAGAGTCTTCTGGACGGAAGCTATCAACCTCAACCAGTCCTTGGTGCAGAAATCCCTAAACCTAATGGTGGTGTAAGGCAACTAGGCATCCCCACGGTGCTTGATAGGGTTGTTCAACAGGCAATTACATCGGTGCTGACTGATATCTATGAGCCTAAGTTCTCCGCCAGCAGTTATGGGTTCAGGCCAAACCGCAGTGCGCATTATGCATTAGTGACCGCAAGCCGTTACATCAGAGAGGGTCGAGGTTATGTAGTGGATATCGATCTAGCGAAATACTTCGACACAGTGAACCATGATAGGCTGATGCACAGGTTATCTAAGGACATTAGTGATAAACGAGTATTAAAGCTAATCAGGGCATATCTACAGGCAGGCTTAATGCGAGATGGGTTAGTTGAACGAAGACAACGAGGAACACCACAGGGTGGTCCATTATCTCCGTTACTCTCCAATATCGTATTAGATGAACTGGATAAAGAGTTAGAGCGTAGAGGGCATAAGTTCTGTCGATATGCAGATGACTGCCAAATCTACGTTCGTAGTGAGGAAGCCGCCCATCGAGTCAAAGAGTCGATAACGGGGTTCTTGGAGCAGAAGCTAAAGCTCACGGTAAATCGTGAGAAAAGTGCAGCAACAAGAGTGACGGAGCGAGCTTATTTAAGCCATAGCTTCAAGAGAGACGGAACCATCCTGATATCAAAATCGGCACAAGCTCAAATGAAGAAGCGAGTGCGGAGAATAACGAAGCGAAATCGAGGTCGAGAGTTATCGGTAATAATCACCGAGTTAACCCAATACCTACGAGGTTGGCAGCACTACTTCAAGCTCGCCCTGCGTAAGAGCGCGATGCAGCGTTTAGACGAATGGATACGGCGTCGATTAAGATGCTACCGACTGAAGCAGCGCAAACGCAGATACAGCATAGCGACATGGTTACAGCGACAAGGTGTAACAGAGCGCAATGCGTGGAAGCTAGCGATGTCAGATAAAGGTTGGTGGCATCTGACGTTAACGCCTCAGGTGAATCACGCCATGCCAGTTAAATGGTTCAATGAGATGGAATTATACTCGTTACGAGACGGGTATGAGTCACTGAAAATATATTCGGAACCGCCGTATGCGACCTACGCTTGTACGGTGGTGTGAGAGGACGGAGGCCGTGAGGCCTCCTCCTACTCGATTTGTTATTTCTTTATTGGTATAGGTATTTAGTAAATAAGAGGTCGGCAATGATGGTTTTGCCTGTTTCAGGTAATAGGATCTCATTAAGTCGGTCAACTAGGGTTTTACGTAAGTCTTCACGACCAGAAAGAGACTTAATGGTCTCTTCATTCTGTTTACCAAGCAGCTCAATCACAGCATCGCGAATAAGAGGTTGGTGTAGCTCAATCGTTGGGAGGTCAGTTGAGTTAGCAACCATAATGTCGATGCGCACTTGAATGTATCCCAGTTTTTTGCCCTTGGTATAGAAGTTGGTGGTGAGATCAGGTTCTAGCGTAAAGTATGCCAATTTGGGCGCTGACTCCTCTTCCGCCAATGAAGGCAAAGAAAAAAGTAGAGAGATCGCTAGAAATATTTGGGCTACATAACGTTTGTGCATATTTGTGACTTTTCTTTAGTTTAATCGCGATATTCGAAACGCGTTTGTCTTGTTACAATGAGCGGTCTAAATCTAAATACGTTTATAACACAGCTTGCGGTTAAAACAGCTCGTAAGTTGATGCTTTATTGTACGTGTAAAGTCACCTATTGAATACCAGTATGAATCAGCCAATATCGCTGTATCTTAATTCGTTAATGAATGTAGATTGGCAAAATACAGAAAAATTTGATTTTCCGAATCAAACCATCAAAGGGTGGTTAATGGAGCAAGGTTCGTTATCTCGTCGTTTGGGTAAGTGTTGTGAGCACTTATCGGTCGAGTTACTTCATAATCAAGTCGTGGAGCGCTCAACACTACAGCACGACGAAGAGACTTTGCTTTCATCATCAGATTGTTTACTTCGTAAGGTTATCTTGGAGGGGGATGGTGAGCCTTGGGTACTTGGCCGTACCTTAATCCCGCGTCTTACACTAGATGACCAACACTCAGATCTGTCTCAGCAAGGTAATGTCCCACTCGGACTGACGGTGTTTAGCGCAGAGAATGTTAAGCGTGATGCGCTGCAAGTCGGTTGGGTTGTGGTCGGTGAAGAGCGTTTGCTTGCTCGCCGATCGCGTTTATGGATGAATCATAAGCCCATGTTAGTGGCGGAACTTTTTTTACCAACTTCACCCATTTACTCTAAGGAGAGTGTGTAAATGCTGGCCACGAAAGCGAAAGCCTATTGGCAGTTAACGCGAATGGACCGCCCGATTGGAACCTTATTATTGTTGTGGCCAACCTTATGGGCGCTAGTGATTGCCGCCAATGGTCTACCGGATCTGTCGGTCTTCGTGGTGTTCGTGTTGGGTGTCGTGTTAATGCGCTCGGCGGGGTGTGTGATCAACGATTTTGCCGATCGCAAAGTTGATGGTCATGTAAAGCGCACTAAGCAGCGACCTTTACCCTCCGGTGCCGTATCGAGTAAAGAAGCGGTAGTGTTGTTTTTGGTGCTAGCCATTGTCTCTTTTCTACTAGTGTTAACCATGAACACGCTGACAATTCAGCTGTCGTTTGTTGGCGTTGGCTTGGCGTTTATCTATCCTTTCATGAAACGCTTTACTCATCTACCTCAACTCTTTTTGGGTCTGGCCTTCAGTTGGGCGATCCCTATGGCGTGGGCTGCACAAACCAATGAACTACCGAGCGTTGTGTGGTTTGTGTTTGCCATCAACGCACTATGGACCATCGCTTATGACACTCAATATGCGATGGTTGATCGAGATGATGACCTTAAGATTGGTATTAAATCGACGGCGATTCTGTTTGGCCGCCAAGACAAGTTAGTGATTGGTGTGTTGCAGTTGATGACTTTAGCAATGTTGATTGTGCTTGGTATGCACTATCAACTAGGTGGGAGTTTTTATTGGAGTTTGTTGGTTGCCGGTGGACTGTTTGTGTACCAGCAGCATCTGATTCGTCACCGTGATCGAGACTTATGCTTCCAAGCCTTCTTAAATAATAACTATGTTGGAATGGCAGTGACCGCAGGTTTACTTATCGCATTCTGGTAAAAAACACCACTTGTAAAAAAGGCACTCAATGAGTGCCTCAGATTGCTGACGAACCCCACTTTTTGAAGTGGGGTTCTCTTTTTCGAGCGGCCGTAGGCCGCGATCGCGATATTTTTTTATTATGCGAAGTTTGGAAGAGCCCAACACTTAAATTGGCATCTAGACGCCATAATTTGACGTATTTGGGACATATTTAGCCCTATTTTTTGTAAATAGCTCACCACCAAGGCTATCTTCTTGATGTTTTGAGCGGCAGCTGCCAACCAACATTGCATTTGCACTTTCGAGAGCCCGCGGAAGCGGGCATAACGGTGACCATGGTGCTGCTTAGCGTCGGCGAAGCTCCGCTCTACCGTCTCACTTCTTCGCCTATACGTCTTTTTCCATAAGGTGAGAGCCGCATTTGGTTGGCTCTATCCATCGCGTCCGTATAGATATGTCTTGTAATGACTTTCTTTATATTTTTACTTTGCGTACAGTCATCTCTCATTGGACAGAACGCACACTCTTTCGGGTCGGAGTGATACTCACGATACGCATCTCTAGACGTTGTTTTATAGATGAGCTCTTGACCGTTAGGGCAGCGGTAACTGTCTCGCTCTCCATTGTAGATGAAGTGCTTTTTCTTGAACGCATTCTTTGTTCTCGATGGTCTGCGATAACCGAACACGCCTAAGATATTTCGACGCTCTAATGACTCAGCGACTGGCGCAGTGAAGTAGCCCGCGTCGAGTCCAACGGCGATTGGATTAAGGTTAAATTGCTCTAGGGTATAGTCCAGACGCTTCACATAAGGTTGAGAGTCATTGATATTACCTGCTGTGACATGGGTATCTAAGATAATGCCATGCTGTCCATCCACTGTACGGTGGTCGAGATAGAAGAAGCCTTGGGGCTTATTATCTCGAGTCATGAAGCCACTTTCCGGGTCGGTAGTACTCGTTTTGGTGCTCTTAGTTTTAGGCTCAGCGGTACGTGACTTTAGAGGTTTCTTACCCTCTTTCTCTCGGTCTAGCGCGACATCTTCATCGAGCATATCAAGATAAGCACTGGCGCGAACCTTAGTCACTTTGTTCGTGTGCTTATTTTTGTTGGCATTGGCTTTTAGGTGCGTGCTGTCAGTAAATAGTTCTTGGCCTGCGACCAAACCTTTCGCCATTGCCTGCTCTACGATATTGATAAAGATACGCTCAAACACATCGGTACCATTAAAGCGGCGAATACGGTTTTGGCTGAGTGTCGATGCATGGATAACTTTCTCTGTCAGTGACATACGCAGGAACCATCGATAAGCGACATTGACTTCAATCTCTTTCACGAGTTGTCGCTCGCTTTTTATTCCGAAGAGGTAACCAAGCAGGATGATTTTAAACAGGCGTACAGGGTCAACAGGTGGGCGACCGTTGTCTTTACAGTAGAGGTGAGCGACTTCATTACGGATAAACTCGAAGTCGATGGCTTTATCTATCTTACGAACTAAATGGTTCTGAGGACCGAGCTGTTCCATGGTGACCATTTCGAGTTCATATTGTTGAGGTGAAGGCTCTTGAAGCATAGTGAGATATCCATATTTCGATACCCCTATTAGATCAAAGGTCTAGCTTGAAAGCTAGACCTTTGTCAGCAGTCTGAGGCACTCAATGAGTGCCTTTTCTGTTTTTAAGCCTTTGATCGAATTATTCTGCTTGATGAATACTCTCTTCGATCGTCAAGCGGACCTCAGGGTAAAGCATCGAGTAAAGCAACTTAGCGAAAACCGTGGTCTTTTCTAGATCGCAGTTCCCATCTCTATCTAAGTACGCTTGCTGTTTCAGCGTTGCGAACATTGACGCGAATACACCCTTGTCGAAAAACTCTGGAGCATTGATGCCGTGCAGACGACCTAGGCGCTGTGCGATATCTTGACTCTTCTGCTCAAGTTCTGCCTTATCGAGGTCTGGATTCTCCGCCAGCAGGTTCAATGCAATAGAGTAGCGTTGCAGTGTTTCAGAGATAGTTCGTCCTAGTAGCATCAACGGTTGGCTGTTCGATTGGTTGATCGTGACTTCGTTGTCTTTGGTCCTGATCATACCTTGGCGTTCCAATTCAGAGATAATGTTGGCGACAACTTCATTTAGCTTATCTTCTGGATAGCTAAGGAATAGCTCTTTCTTCAGGAACGGATAGATGATCGCCACATTGTTTTGAATATCTGTAATCGATAACTCTCGTTGACGAATTAGCATCTGAGCGACCAATGATGGCAGCGCAAATAGATGGATGATGTTGTTGCGGTAGTAAGTCATCAAGATCGACTGGTGACGGTCGAGCGAAATGATGTCGCCCATAGTGTCTGATTCGATCAAGAACTTATTCAGAGATTCAGCGTGTTTGACCAAGTCTTCTGCGCTGTCTTTTGGTACTGTGAATGTGTCAGAGTAAGGCACATTCTTCAGTAGCGACAGGTAGCAATCAATCTGTGAAACCAGTGAATCACGAGACAGTGCACGTTGACGTGACGCCAGCAGAGCGGTTGCACACAAAGTCAGAGCATTGGTTGCTGCTGCATCATTAATGTGTGTCATCATCTTAGTGGCCAGATCGTTCACAACTGGTGTCATCCATTGTGGCTTGCTCGTGCCAATAGGATCGATGTCTTTGGTCCACTCTGGAGAATGTTCATTCAGGTATTGGTTCAACTGAATGGGTTCACCGAAGTTAACGTAGCCTTTACCAAAGTTGCGTAGTTTACGAATGGTACGAATTACTAAACCTGCATTCTCTTTCTCTTTACGCTTACCACGCAGCTCTTTCGCGTAAGTCGCCACTTCCATTACATGTTCGTAACCAATGTAAACAGGCACTAGAGTAACAGGGCGATTCATGCCACGCAGCATTGCCTGAATCGTCATCGCCAACATGCCGGTTTTTGCTTGCAGTAGACGACCCGTTCGAGAGCGGCCCCCCTCACTGAAGTACTCAACTGAGTAACCTTTCGCAAATAGCTCAGCTAGGTACTCACGGAAAATCGTTGAATACAGCTTGTTGCCTTTAAAGCTACGGCGAATAAAGAACGCCCCACCGTGACGGAAAATAGGACCAGCTGGGAAGAAGTTGAGGTTGATGCCCGCTGCGATGTGTGGAGGAACCATACCCTCGTGGTAAAGCACATAAGAGAGTAGTAGGTAGTCCATGTGGCTACGATGACAGGGTACATAAACAATTTCGTGGCCGTCTTGAGCCAGCTTACGAACCGTAGACGCATTGTGAATGTGCAGGCCTTGGTAAAGTTTATTCCATAGCCAGCCTAGGATTTTCTCACCGCGTTTGATCAGAGAGTAAGAGAAATCAGCCGCAATCTCATCCATGATGTTTTGTGCTTCTTTGCTCGCTTTCTCGATCGAGATGTTCTTTGACTTTGCTTCATCCTCAATCGCTTTTTTGATCGCTTCTGATTTTAGTAGGCGGTTGAATAGCGCTTGGCGACTTGGAAGGTTAGGACCAGACGCCGCGAGTTTTTGGCGAGAGAAATGGATACGAGCTACGCGCGCTAGTTTGTGCGCAATGGTGCTGTCAGTACCGTGAGAGTTTGCCATGTAGCGCAGTGATACCACTGGGCTGAAACGAACTAAACAGTCGCGGCCAGCTAAGAGAACCGCTTTTGACTTTTCTAATCCATTCATCGCTTGCAGATAAGGCTTTTGGGTATTCTCTTTCCCCGGTTTACGGCCCCACAATACGGTCGCTGGGATAACCTGAACGTCTAGCTCTGAGTCAGACTCATGAAGCTGAAGCAGCTCAGTGAATACTGCGATCGAGGAACTAGGTATGTGGTCATCATCTTGTACTAGGGTTTTGCGCGACGCGATAAATACGTAGCGTTGCAGTGATTTACCGTTAATCTCAAGTGGGCTCAGTGGATCAGGAAGTCCAAGCTCTAATGCATGTTTTTGTAGAGTTAGGAGATCGACACTCGAGCGGAAAGGCAACGCATATACAATTGGTTTGCCTAAATCAATGTTCAAATCTTCAATAGGGTTTGAAGGAATGGATGTGCCTTTTACCAATACCGATAAAGGAAACTTCATCATTGAACGTGAAAAAGATTGTCCAGAAGACATATAGGTTCACTGCCTCAGTAGTTTTTTGTCATGCTCAAGCGTATCTCTATGTTTCATGGGTGGTTTTAAATAGAGGTAGGCTTAGGCGTAAATTTAATCGATGCAAGAATACCAGAAACTGGTCTAACCTTTTAATGGAATTAGTCATAATGACGTTAAGTTTGCGGAAAATCATTCATCGACTGATTGAGTATAGGTTTAATCGTCACTAATTTTTAAAGCCATTGCTTAAAACAATAACTTAGTTGACTGTTTATAAAGTCATAAAAATGAGCTCATTGTTTAAAAATGAACTAAAAACAACCAATTGCTTTGCTTTTGTTCAGTTACTGGATATACTCACAGTCAACTGTATAAAAAGACAGGTGACTCATGAAGCCGTTAACGCCCCGCCAACAACAAGTCTTCGACCTGATAAAGAACAAGATCGAAGAGTCCGGTATGCCACCGACACGTGCTGAAATTGCGCGTGAATTAGGCTTTCGCTCTGCTAATGCAGCAGAGGAACATTTAAAAGCTCTAGCTCGAAAAGAGGCTATTGAGATCATTCCGGGTGCGTCTCGTGGTATTCGCATCTTGCTTGATGACGCTGCCAACGACGAAGAAGGTCTGCCTTTGATCGGTCAAGTGGCGGCGGGTGAGCCTATCCTTGCTCAAGAGCATGTAGAAACACATTACCAAGTTGATCCTGGTATGTTTAAGCCACAAGCAGACTTCTTATTGCGCGTGAATGGCGAAAGTATGAAAGACATCGGTATCATGGATGGTGATCTACTGGCTGTGCATAAAACGCAAGACGTACGCGATGGTCAGGTTGTGGTTGCTCGTGTCGACGATGATGTAACGGTTAAGCGTTTGGAGCGTAAAGGCTCAACAGTACTGCTACATGCTGAAAACTCAGAGTTTTCTCCAATCCAAGTGGATTTAGAAACCCAGCACTTAGCCATTGAAGGTTTAGCGGTTGGTATTATTCGCAACACAGATTGGATGTAATATCACATAATGAGTTATTGATATTTATTCTCAATAGCTTGTTATTGTAATTGATATTCATTATCATCTTCCTTGTCAAGCTACAAGGAAGATGAACATGTCTAATCAAAATAAACCTCAGTCAGCACTGCTTTCTTCAAAGCATGGCGCTGCCCGTAAGCCGATGGCTCAGCAAGACATGGTTCATTCTGAATTTCATGTTCCCAGTAACCTTATCCAACCTCTTTGGTTTCGCAGCCGAGAAAGTCTCGCTGACGATGGCCTCGTTTACGATCCAATTGCTGCTCAAGCGTGTACTCGTTGTCGTCTTGCCCCTGAATGCTTAACGGGAGAGCTCGATCAACAACAGCTTCTTTACGCAACATTGACTCAGCTTTGTGACAATCAAATCCAACAGTATCTGTCTCATAACCCTGAAGCGTGGATTATTAACGTTGGAGCAGGGCTTGATACACGTTTCTACCGCTTGGACAATGGTCGTTGTCACTGGGTAGAACTAGATGTCACTGAAAACTTGGTATGGCGTCAGCGTTTATTTCATAAAAATGAACGCTATCGCTTAGAATGTGGCTCAGTAAATGATCTGACTTGTCTTGATGAACTGAATATTCCAGAGCAAGCCCCTGTTTTGATCGTCTGTGAACATGCACTGCTCGATTGCGATGAACAAACCACCGCGCATTTTACTCAAGCGTTGAGTCGTCAATTTACTCATGCGCATGCCTGCTTAGTTCTTGCGGGGGATAAGACCTCAAGCAAGCTTGGTCAAAAGCTGGGTTCTGGCGAATACGCGCACGGTTTGGCTTCTCCCGTTGATAGTGTGTTGAATTGGCTACCATGGACTCAATGGGTCAAAGCCTTCTCACCTTTGGATCAGCAATGTAACCGCTGGAAGCTATGGCAAAGAATGTTGAGTAAGTTGACTCAATACAAGAAGCGACTGACTCCACAACTTATTGTGATGAAGTGGTAGCGGGATTCTCCACCTCGAGCACGATTAAGCTTTAGTCATCACATAGTGAATCTCTACCCCCTAGGTTAAACTATCACCTCAAATCAAAGAGGTGATCGTGAAGCTATTTCTCCCCCAATCTATTGTTCAAACTCTAACGAATTTATCGGTGCACCAGCGAGTACTCATGCTCGCGATACCTATGGTTCTCTCCAATATAACCGTCCCACTGCTTGGTTTGGTTGATGCAGCTGTTATCGGTCACCTAGAGCACGCTTGGTATCTAGGTGGTGTAGCACTCGGTGGCACTATGATCAGTGTGACCTTTTGGTTACTCGGCTTTCTAAGAATGTCGACGACGGGCTTAGCGGCGCAATCTTATGGTGCCAATGATAATCAGCAATTGGGTCTGGTGTTCGTGCAGGGCATAACCATGAGTTTAGCTTTTGCTGCACTATTTTTACTGCTGCATGGCGTGATCGCTGAACTGGTGTTCTCTTTCAGTAGTGCTAGCGAGCAAGTGAAGTTTTATGGTGAGCAGTACTTTTCGATTCGAGCCTGGAGTGCTCCCGCAGCCCTGAGTAATTTTGTGATTCTTGGTTGGCTGCTTGGAACACAAAATGCCAAGGCGCCGATGTGGATGGTGATCATCACCAACGTCACTAATATTGTTTTTGATGTGGTGTTTGTGATTGGACTCGGTTGGCAAGTTGAAGGGGCAGCTTATGCGTCAGTGCTGGCCGATTACGTAGGGCTGTTGTTTGGCTTGATGTGCGTAGCACGTGTTTGGTCACAGAGGCAGCTGCCCGCAACTTTGTCTTTGATAAAACAGACCACTCAAGGGCTTTCTCGTTTCGTCAAACTCAATCGTGATATCTTTTTACGTTCTCTGTGCTTGCAAGCCACTTTTACTTTTATGACTTTCCAGGGCGCAAGTTTTGGCGATGATGTGGTTGCTGCCAACGCGGTACTGATGAGTTTCTTGATGATCATCTCTTATGGGATGGACGGTTTTGCCTATGCGATGGAGGCGATGGTAGGAAAAGCCATTGGTGCTAAAGATAAGCAAGAGTTGAATCAGTCCCTCGTAGGTACTTTTTTCTGGAGCTTGATCATTTGCCTTGGCCTGACTGCGGTGTTCATGATGCTAGGTAGCAACATGATAAATATGATCACAACTATACCTGAGGTAAAAGCGCAGGCAATGATTTACTTGCCTTGGCTCGTCGCAATGCCGTTGGTGTCGATGTGGTGCTTCTTGCTAGACGGTATTTTTATCGGCGCGACCAAGGGGAAAGAGATGCGCAATAGCATGTTTGTTGCGACTTGCACGTTCTTCCTTATCTTCTTTTTAGCCTCATCGTTAGAGAACCATGCACTATGGTTTGCGATGATTTTCTTCATGGGGATGCGCGGAGTTGGACTGGCGGTATTGTTTGTTAGACAGTGGAAAAGGAATGAGTTTTTAGCGTAGTGTACAGATAGATAAGCATTTAGAACACCATGATCTAATTACTCTCTGAGTGTTGTTAAGTGTTTGATTTAAAATAAAACAGCAAGCGTGTGTGCTTGCTGTTTTAGTATTTTGCCTATAGGTGGTCAAATGCTCCCAGAGCTGTACACTTATTTAAAACAAGCGGTTCAAACCATTAAGGGCAGCAACACGATATGCTTCTGCCATAGTCGGATAGTTGAAGGTTGTGTTGACGAAATACTCGATGGTATTCGCTTCGCCTTTCTGCTCCATAATCGCTTGGCCGATGTGAATGATCTCTGCGGCACGCTCACCAAATACATGGATGCCCAAAATTTCTTTGGTTTCACGATGGAATAGAATCTTTAAGCTACCGATGTCTTTACCTGCAATTTGCGCACGGGCTAGGTGTTTGAATGAAGAACGTCCCACTTCGTAAGGTACTTTGGCTGCAGTAAGCTCTTGCTCGGTTTTACCAACAGAACTGATCTCTGGAATGGTGTAGATGCCGGTTGGGATATCTTCAATCAGGTGTCTTTCGGCTTCGCCTTTGACAATGGCTTGCGCGACAAATCGGCCTTGGTCGTATGCGGCACTCGCTAGGCTAGGGTAGCCAATCACATCACCCACAGCATATATGTGGTTAACACTGGTTTGGTAATTGGCGTTGACAGAGACTTGACCGCGTGAGTCTGCTTCTAAACCAACCGCTTCGAGATTAAGTTTGTCGGTATTACCCGTTCGGCCATTTGCATATAGCAGGCAGTCTGCACGCATCTTCTTACCTGACTCTAAGTGGATGACCACTCCATCGTCTGTGCCTTCAATTCGCTCAAACGTTTCATCGTTGCGAATGACGACACCGCTATTCCAGAAGTGATAAGAGAGCGCATCAGAAGTTTCATTGTCTAGGAATGACAATAGTCGGTCTCGAGTATTGATAAGGTCTGTCTTTACCCCCAATCCGCGGAAGATAGATGCGTACTCACAACCAATAACACCAGCACCGTAAATGATGATGTGTTGCGGGTCGTGTTTCAGTGACAGGATGGAGTCGCTGTCGTAAATACGCTCATGTAGGAAGTCGACGTTTTCAGGTTGGTAAGGTCTTGAGCCTGTCGCAATTACAAACTTGTCAGCAGAGTAAAGCTCTTCTGTACCGTCACTTTGCATAACAGAAACCGTGTTGCTATCAATGAAGCGTGCAGTACCGAAGACTAATGTGCATTGATTGCGATCGTAGAAGCCTTGGCGAAGTCGCGTTTGCTTGTCGATAACGGATTTAGCATGACCAAGAATGTCAGAGAAGGTTGCGTGGAGGCTTTTGTTATTTTGGCAAAAGAGTGGGTTGCTGTTGAATTCGATAATACGACTAACGGCGTGTCGTAGTGCTTTCGATGGGATGGTACCCCAGTGAGTACACCCGCCACCTACACTGCTCTCTTTTTCAATGATGGCAACATTCAACCCGGCTTTGGTTAATCCCATCGCTGCCCCTTCACCACCGGGGCCACTACCAATCACGATCACATCAAAGTGGTTCGAATGCGACATAGATATCTTCCTTGTTATATTTGTTTAACATTGCTTTAGCCAGATTTTAACTGATTCCGTTATTTGGTACATGAAAAGGACATCAGAGAGTCGAGCGGATCACGCAGTGTTAAAGAAAAAGTTATATTTGGTATGTTGTATGTCTCCAAATTACAGCTCCGCGATTGAAATTTTGTTCTCGAACGTATTTACTTCGGTACGTGAACAAAGAGGGGTGTCTGATGTCATATATAGCGAGAATGCCTTATAAAATAGAGTGATTCGAGTTATATTTACCTGAGTATTAGGCATGCCTGTTTAGGCTGTAAAAGAAGAAATTGATAAAGTATGAAACCAATGGGAATTCGCGCACAGCAAAAAGAAAAAACTCGTCGAAGCTTAATCGATGCTGCGTTTAGTCAGTTGAGTGCTGACCGCAGTTTTTCAAATCTGAGCTTAAGAGAGGTTGCTCGCGAAGCCGGCATTGCTCCAACTTCTTTCTATCGTCACTTCAAAGACATGGATGAACTCGGTTTGACCATGGTCGACGAAGGTGGCTTGCTATTGCGCCAGTTGATGCGGCAGGCAAGGCAACGAATCGTCAAAGAAGGCAGTGTTATCCGCACTTCGGTTGAAACCTTTATGGAGTTCATCGAAAGCAGCCCAAACGTATTCAGACTGTTATTGCGCGAGCGTTCAGGAACCTCATTTGAGTTTCGAACAGCCGTCGCAAGAGAAATGCAGCACTTTGTTGCGGAAATGACGGAATATCTAATAGGTACAGGGATGACTCGTGAAGAGGCTTTTACCCAAGCAGAAGCATCAGTCACCTTGGTATTTAGTTCCGGCGCAGAAGCTTTGGATTTAAATAGCCGTGAGCGAGATGAACTTGCTGAGCGGTTGATTATGCAATTGCGAATGATAGCCAAAGGGGCTTATTGGTATCGCAAAGAACGTGAACGTAACCGACTAAAAGGCGGGATTGAATAATGTCGAATGAAAAGAATACTGTGAACCGCGGTTCAGAAAGAAAAACACTGGTACTGGCTCTTGTTGCGGGTGTCTGTGGTGACGCATTGTTATCTTGGGTAACGATGAGCGAAGTTGGTTTCTCTATTTTCCCTCTTATTGCGCTAGTACTGGCTGTTCAAGCTCTATACCAAGAGTACCTAGCAAACCCAGTATCTGAAGATATCCCACTAGTTGGTCTAGCGTGTTTCTTCGTTGGTGCATTTGGTCACTCGGCGTTTGTGAAAGCACAACACCCAGAAGCGGGCTCTAACTTCTTTGCTATTGTCGTGGCAATGCTACTACTCGCTTGGGTAGGCAAGAAACTAGGATTTATGTCTAAGTCAGCGTAACTTCAGCTGAATAGACAATAAAAAACGAGCCGCGTGGCTCGTTTCAGACTGCTGACAAAGGTCTAGCTTTCAAGCTAGACCTTTGATCTAATAGGGGTATCGAAATATGGATATCTCACTATGCTTCAAGAGCCTTCACCTCAACAATATGAACTCGAAATGGTCACCATGGAACAGCTCGTTCCTCAGAACCATTTAGTTCGTAAGATAGATAAAGCCATCGACTTCGAGTTTATCCGTAATGAAGTCGCTCACCTCTACTGTAAAGACAACGGTCGCCCACCTGTTGACCCTGTACGCCTGTTTAAAATCATCCTGCTTGGTTACCTCTTCGGAATAAAAAGCGAGCGACAACTCGTGAAAGAGATTGAAGTCAATGTCGCTTATCGATGGTTCCTGCGTATGTCACTGACAGAGAAAGTTATCCATGCATCGACACTCAGCCAAAACCGTATTCGCCGCTTTAATGGTACCGATGTGTTTGAGCGTATCTTTATCAATATCGTAGAGCAGGCAATGGCGAAAGGTTTGGTCGCAGGCCAAGAACTATTTACTGACAGCACGCACCTAAAAGCCAATGCCAACAAAAATAAGCACACGAACAAAGTGACTAAGGTTCGCGCCAGTGCTTATCTTGATATGCTCGATGAAGATGTCGCGCTAGACCGAGAGAAAGAGGGTAAGAAACCTCTAAAGTCACGTACCGCTGAGCCTAAAACTAAGAACACCAAAACGAGTACTACCGACCCGGAAAGTGGCTTCATGACTCGAGATAATAAGCCCCAAGGCTTCTTCTATCTCGACCACCGTACAGTGGATGGACAGCATGGCATTATCTTAGATACCCATGTCACAGCAGGTAATATCAATGACTCTCAACCTTATGTGAAGCGTCTGGACTATACCCTAGAGCAATTTAACCTTAATCCAATCGCCGTTGGACTCGACGCGGGCTACTTCACTGCGCCAGTCGCTGAGTCATTAGAGCGTCGAAATATCTTGGGCGTGTTCGGTTATCGCAGACCATCGAGAACAAAGAATGCGTTCAAGAAAAAGCACTTCATCTACAATGAAGAGCGAGACAGTTACCGCTGCCCTAACGGTCAAGAGCTCATCTATAAAACAACGTCTAGAGATGCGTATCGTGAGTATCACTCCGACCCGAAAGAGTGTGCGTTCTGTCCAATGAGAGATGACTGTACGCAAAGTAAAAATATGAAGAAAGTCATTACAAGACACATCTATACGGACGCGATGGATAGAGCCAACCAAATGCGGCTCTCACCTTATGGAAAAAGACGTATAGGCGAAGAAGTGAGACGGTAGAGCGGAGCTTCGCCGACGCTAAGCAGCACCATGGTCACCGTTATGCCCGCTTCCGCGGGCTCTCGAAAGTGCAAATGCAATGTTGGTTGGCAGCTGCCGCTCAAAACATCAAGAAGATAGCCTTGGTGGTGAGCTATTTACAAAAAATAGGGCTAAATATGTCCCAAATACGTCAAATTATGGCGTCTAGATGCCAATTTAAGTGTTGGGCTCTTCCAAACTTCGCATAATAAAAAAATATCGCGATCGCGGCCTACGGCCGCTCGAAAAAGAGAACCCCACTTCAAAAAGTGGGGTTCGTCAGCAATCTGAAACGAGCCGCGTGGCTCGTTTTTTTGATCTAAAGAACCGATCATTAAGGTCGGTTCTTTTGTATCTATCGTTTCTATTTAGCTTTGCGCTCTAAGAACACACCTGCTTCCATATGATGAGTGTATGGGAACTGATCGAACAGAGCAAAACGCGTGATGTTGTGCGTCTCGCTTAGAATGTCCAAGTTCTCTTTGAGTGTGTCTGGGTTGCAAGAGATGTACATGATGCGCTCATAGCCTTGTACCATTTTACATGTATCAACATCCATGCCTGATCGCGGTGGATCAACAAAGATCGTGTTGCAGTTGTAGCTCTTTAGGTCGACATTAGCTTGTTTTAGACGACGGAACTCGCGCTTACCTTCCATCGCTTCAGTAAAATCTTCAGCCGACATACGAATGATCTGAACGTTATCGATGTTGTTTGCTGCAATATTGTATTGCGCAGAGTCTACCGATGGCTTAGCCAGTTCTGTTGCTAGTACTCGTTCGAAGTTTTGTGCCAGCGCTAAAGAGAAGTTTCCGTTACCACAGTACAGCTCAAGTAGGTCGCCTTTGCTTTCTTGAGTGCAGTCTACAGCCCACTCCAGCATTTTCTCCGCAATCTTACCGTTAGGCTGTGTGAAGCTGTTCTCTACTTGTTGGTAAATGTAGCTGTCACCATTCACGTTAAGCTTTTCAATTACGTAGTCTTGGTCTAGCACAATCTTCATCTTACGCGCACGGCCAATCAGGTTTAAGTTGAACCCCTCATCATTGAGCTGTTGCTTGAGTGCTTTCGCGTTTTCAATCCACTCTTCATCAAGTTGACGGTGGTATAGCAGTGATACAAGTACTTCACCGCTTAGGGTTGAAAGGAAGTCGACTTGGAACAGTTTGTGACGCAGTGAAGGATTGCCTTTCATTGCCTCCATTAGTAGCGGCATTAAGTCGTTGATAAGACGGCTTGCTGCTGGAAACTGATCAACGCGGTACTTCTCTTTGGTTTCTTGATTGAACATCACATAGTACATGTCATCACCTTCATGCCACACGCGGAACTCTGCGCGCATACGGTAATTCTGTTCTGGTGATTCATACACTTCCAATTCAGGCACATTGTATTGTGAGAACATCTCAGTCAGACGCTTGGTCTTTTCTGTTAGTTGTTCTTGGTAGCGTTGTGGGTTTACATCTAAAGTCGCCATTGTTATGCCTTTTGCTGTGGTGCGTTCAAATCAAGAGCGCAGATTTTATTCAATCACAGCCTCTTGTCCAGTGTTGAGAGTCATTACCTGTAAATTGGCCATGAAAACTATAGCTTATAACTATCTTAAACTAGACAAATTATCGATAGGGCAATAGTATCCTTTTCCAGCTGGTGTCATTTAGATGTATAGATGGCTGAAAGGGAATCTGGTGTAAATCCAGAACTGACGCGCAGCGGTAAAAGAGAACGAGTATTCACCAAGACACTGCATACAGGATTATGTGGGAAGTCGAATATTAGGTAACCACTAGGTTGAGCTCTTGAGTCCGAATACCTGCCAGCAGCTAAGCCGCAATATTTGGCTTGGTAGGAATTTACGCGATTTAGGATCACAATATGAACAAGTCCCTTTTAGCGATAGCTGTAGCGTCGCTGCTTTCACCTATCTCCAATTTACACGCCCAAGAAGCCTCTGCCGATGAAACCATGGTAGTGACGGCGAACCGTTTTGAGCAGTCTGCAGCTTCAACGCTAGCCGATGTCGAAGTGGTAACTCGTCAAGATTTTCAGAGAACACAAGCTAAAACAATTCCTGACGTACTACGTCGACTGACTGGGATTCAAATAACGCAAAATGGTGGTAGGGGTCAGCTAGCTTCTATATTTGTTCGTGGTACAAGTTCTGATCAGGTACTGGTTTTAGTTGATGGAGTTCGATTTGCTAGAGCGGCAAAAGGTGCGGTTGACTTCAACCAAATTCCTTTAAGTTACGTTCAACGTATCGAGTATGTTCGAGGTGCTCGAGCGTCTTTATATGGCTCGGAAGCAATCGGTGGTGTAATTAATATCATTACTATTGCTCGTGCTACGGAAGAATCAACAACGTTGAGTGCGGGTTTGGGTAGCTTAGATTACGAAGAGCTGAGTTTAGCTTCAGGGATCGCAACATCTGAAAATGGTCAGCTAAATCTGGCTGCTAGCCACGAAAGCGACGAAGGCTATAATGTTAAGCCTGTACCAGGGTTAAATGATGGCGACCGTCATGGTTTCGAAACACTAAATGGTCTGATCGGTTATACCCATAACTTGAATGAACAGTTTAGTGTATTTGGCAATGTTCGTGCTTATGAAAATATTTACCAATATGACAGCACATACAGTACCCGTAGTTACATGGAATCTGAAAAGGACGACTTATCAGTATCTATTGGTGGAGCTTACCAAGGAGCTAAGCTGCGTTCAGAAGTGCAAGCTACTGTTCAAAGCCAAGACTCATGGAACTACGAGTACGGCAAAAGCAAAACGTCAGGTACTCAAGATGAACTTGAACAAACTAATGTTCAATGGATTAACAGTTATCAACTAAACAAAAATGTGGTTCTTGCTGGTGGCGCAGACTGGCGTGATGAATCTTACGTTGATAAAAATGCAAACAAAACTTTCGACCGCTCTAACTTAGCTCTATTTGGCTTGTCTTCAATAACTTTAGAGTCAGCGACTATAGAAGCTAGTGCTAGGGTTGATGATAATGAAGAGTTTGGAACTGAGACTACCTACAACCTAGGTGCTGGCTATCAGTTTATTCCTGAGTTTGGTATTAAAACATCTTATGGCACCGCGTTTAAAGCTCCGAACCTTTACCAACAGTATGATCCTTCATACGGAACTCAAGATCTTAAACCTGAAGAATCTGATGCGATTGAGCTAGGTTTCTATGGGGTAGTGAAGGACGTATATTGGACATTGACGGGATATGATTACAAGATAACGAACTTAATTGACTATCATCCAACAACTTACAAGTATATTAACGTTGATGGCGAGACTCACATTCAAGGTGTCGAACTTACTGCTGAGTTTGACACAGGTATCATTCAACACCAATTGAGTGCGGATTATAAAGATGCCGAGGGTGATGATGGTAAGCAATTACAACGCCGAGCAAAAGAGCTATACAAGTGGAATGCGCTTGTAGCCTTCGATGTTGTTGATTGGTCGATAAGCTATCAATATGTTGGAAAACGACCTGATGTTAATTATGGAACATGGCCTTATAGTGATGTAACCCTACCGTCTTACTCATTGGTTGATACAGCCGTTAGCTATTATGCAAATGAGAATACAACAATCAGTGCTCGTGTAGATAACTTATTCGATGAAGAGTATGAAACTGCTCTAGGTTACCCTGCAGCTGAAAGAGCGTATTACCTTAACTTGGCATACCAATTCTAATTACCTAAACCGCCTTCGGGCGGTTTTTTCTTATCGATAGATATCCAATATGAAAAAGAAAGTCATCATCAGCTGGTCTTCTGGTAAAGACTCTACGTTAACCCTTGAGCGACTAGTAGAAAGTCCTGATTATGAAGTGGTTGGCCTATACACAACTTATGTCGGCGACGAAGTGCCTTTTCAAGCAACCCCGAGAGAAGTGGTTGCGATGCAGGCGGAATTGCTCGGTTTGCCTATCATCATGATCGAGCTGCCGGAAGTGTTCCCATCAAACGAGATTTATCAGAGCACTATTGTAAATGCACTGAAGCAATCGAGTTTAACCATTGATGCGGTCGCATTTGGCGACATGTTTTGTAATGGCATTGCTGACTATCGTCGAAGCTATATTGAACCGGCTGGCTGGGAGTGTGTATTCCCACTGCTTGGAGAAGAGAGCAGTAAACTGGCCGGTGAGATAATAGAAAGAGGTATCGAAACCTTCTTAGTGACTGTCGATACCAATGCTTTGTCCGCAGAGTATTGTGGGCAAGCTTATACAAAGTCATTGTTAGAGAACCTCCCCAACGGAGTCGACCCTTGCGGAGAGGATGGAGAGTTCCACACATTAGTAATTAAAGCACCCTCATTTGATGGGGCAATAAAGGTTTCGTTGCTTGAAGTCGATAGAGGGGAACGTTTCGTACATCAACGTTACTTGGCTAACATAAGCTGTGACTAAGTTGGCGAATAATAAGTGAAGAGGTATGATTGCTGCGAACTTATTTATAGGTAGATGCAGTGTTGGGCGAGCAACAAAAAAACATACTGGTATTTGATTCGGGCGTTGGAGGTTTATCTGTCTATAAAGAGATAAACAAGCTACTGCCGAACCATAACTATATCTATGCTTTCGATAATGAAGCCTATCCCTATGGTGAATTGGAACAACAGGTTCTGATAGATCGAGTTGAGCAAATTGTCGCTAGCTTTATTAAAAGCCACTCTATCGATATCGTTGTGATTGCGTGTAATACCGCAAGTACCATTGTTCTTCCAACCTTGCGTGCCAATAATACGATTCCAATCGTTGGTGTCGTTCCGGCGATCAAGCCTGCATCTCTTATGGCAAACAAAGCGGTTGGTCTGATTGCTACGCCTGCGACGATTACTCGTCAATATACCCATGATCTGATCAAAAGCTTTTCTAGTGATAAGCACGTTGAACTATTGGGTTCGACAAAGCTGGTGGACATGGCAGAAGAGAAATTACGTGGGGAGCGCGTTAACCTCGAGGAGTTGGCTCAAATTCTCAGTCCAATGATGAATCTTGTAGATGTCGCTGTATTAGGGTGTACGCATTTCCCACTAATAAAAGAAGAGATCCAGAGCGTAATGGGAGAGGATGTCATGCTAGTGGACTCGGGCAGTGCGATCGCCAAACGTGTGCAAAGCCTATTAGAAGTCGAAAGTGAAGATAAAGTGGTGGGAATAAGAGAGGTATATTGTAGTGCACCTCTAAGAAAAGAAGGTGCACTCAATAGAACATTAAAAGAAATGGGTTTTATGCCTGTTCAGATCCGTCCGCTTCAGGGTGCTTAGGGTCATTTGCGATACGTACCTTCAATGTACGCTGCATATAGTCTTTATCATTTAAGCTAGCAATGGCGTTATTGACATCGTTGCTAGCCATCACCACGAAACCAAATCCTCTTCTTTTACCAGTGCGCTTATCTTTCATTAGTCTTACGGCAAATACTTCACCGTGTTCAGAGAAAAGTTCGCGAACATGTGATTCGTTGGCTTTATATGGAAGGTTACCCACGTATAGGGTTTGAGTTGAAGCTTTAGGTTCTGAATCTGATTTTGTGTCTGAGCCTGAAAGGTTAAGAATAAAAGCTGAAGCCAAGACACCGAGAACGAAAGTAATTGCAGGCGATATATCAACCTGTGAAAACACAATGCCGCCTAATACAGCCAGTGCGACAATTAACAACATCGATTTTTTTGAATTCATATCGGATTACTACATATTAATAAACGAAATAGACGCATCTACTATTAACAAAATAGACACATGAATCTTACGTTCATGGTTTGTATTTTTCCAATGTATTGCTGTGATGCGTCTCAAATGTTTAGTTTTTATTCAAAATAAGCGCTTTTGATGGCTTTTTAGTCGAACGAAATTTTTATTTAAAAAAGCCCTTGCGCTCCATTCGAATCTCTCTATAATGCCGCCTCACCGACACGGAGTGAGACGAAAGTCACACACTGAAATCGGTAGAGAAAAAAGAGTTTGAAAATAACCCTTGACTCTCAAAACGGTGCGAGTATAGTACGCACCCCTAGCGGTAGAGATGTAAATCACAAAACGCTAGAAGCTCTTTAAAAATTAGAACCTATCAATCTGTGTGGGCACTCGTTGATGAATATCACTAAGTTTGTTTTCGCTTTTAAAAGCAAAGGCAAACACGAAACTTCGGTTTCAACTTGATTTCAATGAACTGAGTGACCAATCGATAATTTATTATCGGCACAGTCAATTCACAGTCACTATTCGTAAGAATAGGGAATGTAATCAGTATTCATTGAGTCACAAAATCTTAAATTGAAGAGTTTGATCATGGCTCAGATTGAACGCTGGCGGCAGGCCTAACACATGCAAGTCGAGCGGAAACGAGTTATCTGAACCTTCGGGGAACGATATCGGCGTCGAGCGGCGGACGGGTGAGTAATGCCTAGGAAATTGCCTTGATGTGGGGGATAACCATTGGAAACGATGGCTAATACCGCATGATGCCTACGGGCCAAAGAGGGGGACCTTCGGGCCTCTCGCGTCAAGATATGCCTAGGTGGGATTAGCTAGTTGGTGAGGTAATGGCTCACCAAGGCGACGATCCCTAGCTGGTCTGAGAGGATGATCAGCCACACTGGAACTGAGACACGGTCCAGACTCCTACGGGAGGCAGCAGTGGGGAATATTGCACAATGGGCGCAAGCCTGATGCAGCCATGCCGCGTGTATGAAGAAGGCCTTCGGGTTGTAAAAGTACTTTCAGCAGTGAGGAAGGGGGTGTCGTTAATAGCGGCATCTCTTGACGTTAGCTGCAGAAGAAGCACCGGCTAACTCCGTGCCAGCAGCCGCGGTAATACGGAGGGTGCGAGCGTTAATCGGAATTACTGGGCGTAAAGCGCATGCAGGTGGTTTGTTAAGTCAGATGTGAAAGCCCGGGGCTCAACCTCGGAACTGCATTTGAAACTGGCAAACTAGAGTACTGTAGAGGGGGGGTAGAATTTCAGGTGTAGCGGTGAAATGCGTAGAGATCTGAAGGAATACCAGTGGCGAAGGCGGCCCCCTGGACAGATACTGACACTCAGATGCGAAAGCGTGGGGAGCAAACAGGATTAGATACCCTGGTAGTCCACGCCGTAAACGATGTCTACTTGGAGGTTGTGGCCTTGAGCCGTGGCTTTCGGAGCTAACGCGTTAAGTAGACCGCCTGGGGAGTACGGTCGCAAGATTAAAACTCAAATGAATTGACGGGGGCCCGCACAAGCGGTGGAGCATGTGGTTTAATTCGATGCAACGCGAAGAACCTTACCTACTCTTGACATCCAGAGAAGCCAGCGGAGACGCAGGTGTGCCTTCGGGAACTCTGAGACAGGTGCTGCATGGCTGTCGTCAGCTCGTGTTGTGAAATGTTGGGTTAAGTCCCGCAACGAGCGCAACCCTTATCCTTGTTTGCCAGCACTTCGGGTGGGAACTCCAGGGAGACTGCCGGTGATAAACCGGAGGAAGGTGGGGACGACGTCAAGTCATCATGGCCCTTACGAGTAGGGCTACACACGTGCTACAATGGCGCATACAGAGGGCGGCCAACTTGCGAGAGTGAGCGAATCCCAAAAAGTGCGTCGTAGTCCGGATTGGAGTCTGCAACTCGACTCCATGAAGTCGGAATCGCTAGTAATCGTAGATCAGAATGCTACGGTGAATACGTTCCCGGGCCTTGTACACACCGCCCGTCACACCATGGGAGTGGGCTGCAAAAGAAGTGGGTAGTTTAACCTTCGGGAGGACGCTCACCACTTTGTGGTTCATGACTGGGGTGAAGTCGTAACAAGGTAGCCCTAGGGGAACCTGGGGCTGGATCACCTCCTTATACGAAGATATTCACGATAAGTGTCCACACAGATTGATGGTTTTGAAGCGAAAGCTTCGAGCTATTATTGCTCTTTAACAATTTGGAAAGCTGACTGATTTAAATAACAAGTTATTTAAATCAAATTAAAAGTTCTCAATGTTTATCTTTTGGATAAACACAACACAAACACATTCAAGTGTCTTGTATTCGAATCAAACTTAGTTTGATTCACCATTGAGTCCGGCAAACACGTAATAAGAATTAACCCTTCTTGTTACAACCAAAAACCTTGGTTGCTATTTTGTCTTCACTTTGAAAAGTGAAAGCAAACAGTCATACATTAAGACCCTTTCGGGTTGTATGGTTAAGTGACTAAGCGTACACGGTGGATGCCTTGGCAGTCAGAGGCGATGAAGGACGTATTAACTTGCGATAAGCCCAGATTAGGTAGTAAAAACCTTTTGAGTCTGGGATTTCCGAATGGGGAAACCCACTTACATAAGTAAGTATCTTGTTGTGAATACATAGCAACAAGAGGCAAACCGGGGGAACTGAAACATCTAAGTACCCCGAGGAAGAGAAATCAACCGAGATTCCGAAAGTAGCGGCGAGCGAAATTGGATTAGCCCTTAAGCTTTTAATGATGCAGGTGAAGGCTCTGGAAAGTGCCGCAATAAAGGGTGATAGCCCCGTAACCGACACATCATAATCAGTGAAATCGAGTAGGGCGGGACACGTGATATCCTGTCTGAATATGGGGGGACCATCCTCCAAGGCTAAATACTACTGACTGACCGATAGTGAACCAGTACCGTGAGGGAAAGGCGAAAAGAACCCCCTGTGAGGGGAGTGAAATAGAACCTGAAACCGTGTACGTACAAGCAGTAGGAGCACCTTCGTGGTGTGACTGCGTACCTTTTGTATAATGGGTCAGCGACTTATATTCAGTGGCAAGGTTAACCGTTTAGGGGAGCCGTAGGGAAACCGAGTCTTAACTGGGCGTTCAGTCTCTGGATATAGACCCGAAACCAGGTGATCTAGCCATGGGCAGGTTGAAGGTTGAGTAACATCAACTGGAGGACCGAACCGACTAATGTTGAAAAATTAGCGGATGACTTGTGGCTAGGGGTGAAAGGCCAATCAAACCTGGAGATAGCTGGTTCTCCCCGAAAGCTATTTAGGTAGCGCCTCGGACGAATACTACTGGGGGTAGAGCACTGTTAAGGCTAGGGGGGTCATCCCGACTTACCAACCCTTTGCAAACTCCGAATACCAGTAAGTACTATCCGGGAGACACACGGCGGGTGCTAACGTCCGTCGTGGAGAGGGAAACAACCCAGACCGCCAGCTAAGGTCCCAAAGTATAGCTAAGTGGGAAACGATGTGGGAAGGCTCAGACAGCCAGGATGTTGGCTTAGAAGCAGCCATCATTTAAAGAAAGCGTAATAGCTCACTGGTCGAGTCGGCCTGCGCGGAAGATGTAACGGGGCTAAGCTATACACCGAAGCTGCGGCTGCATACTTTAGTATGCGGGGTAGGGGAGCGTTCTGTAAGCCGTTGAAGGTGGTCTGTAAGGGCTGCTGGAGGTATCAGAAGTGCGAATGCTGACATGAGTAACGATAAAGGGAGTGAAAAACTCCCTCGCCGGAAGACCAAGGGTTCCTGTCCAACGTTAATCGGGGCAGGGTAAGTCGACCCCTAAGGCGAGGCCGAAAGGCGTAGTCGATGGGAAACGGGTTAATATTCCCGTACTTCTTACAATTGCGATGGGGGGACGGAGAAGGCTAGGTGGGCCTGGCGACGGTTGTCCAGGTTCAAGTACGTAGGCGGAAAGTTTAGGTAAATCCGGACTTTCTTAACGCTGAGATACGATGTCGAGCCACTACGGTGGTGAAGTCATTGATGCCATGCTTCCAGGAAAAGCCTCTAAGCTTCAGATTGTAAGGAATCGTACCCCAAACCGACACAGGTGGTCGGGTAGAGAATACCAAGGCGCTTGAGAGAACTCGGGTGAAGGAACTAGGCAAAATGGTACCGTAACTTCGGGAGAAGGTACGCTCTTATCGGTGAAGTCCCTTGCGGATGGAGCTGACGAGAGTCGCAGATACCAGGTGGCTGCAACTGTTTATTAAAAACACAGCACTGTGCAAAATCGTAAGATGACGTATACGGTGTGACGCCTGCCCGGTGCCGGAAGGTTAATTGATGGGGTTAGACTTCGGTCGAAGCTCTTGATCGAAGCCCCGGTAAACGGCGGCCGTAACTATAACGGTCCTAAGGTAGCGAAATTCCTTGTCGGGTAAGTTCCGACCTGCACGAATGGCGTAATGATGGCCACGCTGTCTCCACCCGAGACTCAGTGAAATTGAAATCGCTGTGAAGATGCAGTGTACCCGCGGCTAGACGGAAAGACCCCGTGAACCTTTACTACAGCTTGGCACTGAACATTGACCCTACATGTGTAGGATAGGTGGGAGACTTTGAAACCGCGTCGCTAGATGTGGTGGAGTCGTCCTTGAAATACCACCCTTGTAGTGTTGATGTTCTAACGTTGGTCCCTGAATCGGGATTACGGACAGTGCCTGGTGGGTAGTTTGACTGGGGCGGTCTCCTCCCAAAGAGTAACGGAGGAGCACGAAGGTGGGCTAATCACGGTTGGACATCGTGAGGTTAGTGCAATGGCATAAGCCCGCTTGACTGCGAGAATGACAATTCGAGCAGGTGCGAAAGCAGGTCATAGTGATCCGGTGGTTCTGAATGGAAGGGCCATCGCTCAACGGATAAAAGGTACTCCGGGGATAACAGGCTGATACCGCCCAAGAGTTCATATCGACGGCGGTGTTTGGCACCTCGATGTCGGCTCATCACATCCTGGGGCTGAAGTCGGTCCCAAGGGTATGGCTGTTCGCCATTTAAAGTGGTACGCGAGCTGGGTTTAGAACGTCGTGAGACAGTTCGGTCCCTATCTGCCGTGGGCGTTGGAAGATTGAAGGGGGCTGCTCCTAGTACGAGAGGACCGGAGTGGACGAACCTCTGGTGTTCGGGTTGTCATGCCAATGGCATTGCCCGGTAGCTAAGTTCGGAATCGATAACCGCTGAAAGCATCTAAGCGGGAAGCGAGCCCTGAGATGAGTCTTCCCTGGCGCTTTAAGCGTCCTAAAGGGTTGTTCAAGACTAGAACGTTGATAGGCAGGGTGTGTAAGCGCTGTGAGGCGTTGAGCTAACCTGTACTAATTGCCCGTGAGGCTTAACCATACAACACCCAAGGGGTTTTGATGGACTCAAGACATACAAACGCTTGAATGAGTTTGAAGAGAACAGAAACAGCTTTCCAGATTACTTTTCTGAAAGAAAATCAGAGAAGAAAGAATTTGCTTGGCGACCATAGCGTTGTGGACCCACCTGATTCCATGCCGAACTCAGAAGTGAAACGCAATAGCGCCGATGGTAGTGTGGGGCTTCCCCATGTGAGAGTAGGACATCGCCAGGCTTTAATTTCGACTTTGTCTACGAAGTAGACAAGTCACCATAGAGTTCTAAGTTTTCTTAGTATTTTATGTTGACTTTCAAAGTAGAAAGCGTATTATACGCGTCCTGCTTAAGTGCTAACGCACTGAAAGCAAAGCTCTTTAACAATTTAAACCTATCAATCTGTGTGGGCACTCGTTGATGAATATCACTAAGTTTGTTTTCGCTTTTAAAAGCAAAGGCAAACAGATTCTTCGGAATCAAAATGATTTCAATGAACTGAGTGACCAATTAAGACTTCGGTCTTAGCACAGTCAATTCACAGTCACTATTCGTAAGCTTTTTGCTAAAACGAATGGGGATGTAATCAGTATTCATTGAGTCACAAAATCTTAAATTGAAGAGTTTGATCATGGCTCAGATTGAACGCTGGCGGCAGGCCTAACACATGCAAGTCGAGCGGAAACGAGTTATCTGAACCTTCGGGGAACGATAACGGCGTCGAGCGGCGGACGGGTGAGTAATGCCTAGGAAATTGCCTTGATGTGGGGGATAACCATTGGAAACGATGGCTAATACCGCATGATGCCTACGGGCCAAAGAGGGGGACCTTCGGGCCTCTCGCGTCAAGATATGCCTAGGTGGGATTAGCTAGTTGGTGAGGTAATGGCTCACCAAGGCGACGATCCCTAGCTGGTCTGAGAGGATGATCAGCCACACTGGAACTGAGACACGGTCCAGACTCCTACGGGAGGCAGCAGTGGGGAATATTGCACAATGGGCGCAAGCCTGATGCAGCCATGCCGCGTGTATGAAGAAGGCCTTCGGGTTGTAAAAGTACTTTCAGCAGTGAGGAAGGGGGTGTCGTTAATAGCGGCATTTCTTGACGTTAGCTGCAGAAGAAGCACCGGCTAACTCCGTGCCAGCAGCCGCGGTAATACGGAGGGTGCGAGCGTTAATCGGAATTACTGGGCGTAAAGCGCATGCAGGTGGTTTGTTAAGTCAGATGTGAAAGCCCGGGGCTCAACCTCGGAACTGCATTTGAAACTGGCAAACTAGAGTACTGTAGAGGGGGGGTAGAATTTCAGGTGTAGCGGTGAAATGCGTAGAGATCTGAAGGAATACCAGTGGCGAAGGCGGCCCCCTGGACAGATACTGACACTCAGATGCGAAAGCGTGGGGAGCAAACAGGATTAGATACCCTGGTAGTCCACGCCGTAAACGATGTCTACTTGGAGGTTGTGGCCTTGAGCCGTGGCTTTCGGAGCTAACGCGTTAAGTAGACCGCCTGGGGAGTACGGTCGCAAGATTAAAACTCAAATGAATTGACGGGGGCCCGCACAAGCGGTGGAGCATGTGGTTTAATTCGATGCAACGCGAAGAACCTTACCTACTCTTGACATCCAGAGAAGCCAGCGGAGACGCAGGTGTGCCTTCGGGAACTCTGAGACAGGTGCTGCATGGCTGTCGTCAGCTCGTGTTGTGAAATGTTGGGTTAAGTCCCGCAACGAGCGCAACCCTTATCCTTGTTTGCCAGCACTTCGGGTGGGAACTCCAGGGAGACTGCCGGTGATAAACCGGAGGAAGGTGGGGACGACGTCAAGTCATCATGGCCCTTACGAGTAGGGCTACACACGTGCTACAATGGCGCATACAGAGGGCAGCCAACTCGCGAGAGTGAGCGAATCCCAAAAAGTGCGTCGTAGTCCGGATTGGAGTCTGCAACTCGACTCCATGAAGTCGGAATCGCTAGTAATCGTAGATCAGAATGCTACGGTGAATACGTTCCCGGGCCTTGTACACACCGCCCGTCACACCATGGGAGTGGGCTGCAAAAGAAGTGGGTAGTTTAACCTTTCGGGGAGGACGCTCACCACTTTGTGGTTCATGACTGGGGTGAAGTCGTAACAAGGTAGCCCTAGGGGAACCTGGGGCTGGATCACCTCCTTATACGAAGATATTCACGATAAGTGTCCACACAGATTGATACGGTTTAGAAAGTTAAGAGACGATATTGGGTCTGTAGCTCAGCTGGTTAGAGCGCTCGCCTGATAAGCGGGAGGTCGGTGGTTCAAGTCCACTCAGACCCACCACTATCTTTTCCCAGAGATAGCGGTCAATATCGATTTCGTTGGGGCTATAGCTCAGCTGGGAGAGCGCCTGCCTTGCACGCAGGAGGTCAGCAGTTCGATCCTGCTTAGCTCCACCATCTTTAAGCGCATTAGCGATAGTGCTTTTAAACATGGTTTCATTAAGAAATCTGCTCTTTAACAATTTGGAAAGCTGACTGATTTAAATAACACAGTTATTTAAATCAAATTAAAAGTTCTCAATGTTTTCTTTTAACTAAGAAAACACAACACAAACACATTCAAGTGTCTTGTATTCGATTCAAATTTAATTTGAATCACCATTGAGTCCGGCAAACACGTAATAAGAATTAACCCTTCTTGTTACAACCAAAAACCTTGGTTGCTCGTTTGTCTTCACTGCCATTTGTCTTCACTTTTTAAAGTGAAATCAAACAAGCAAGTGAAAGCAAACAGTCATACATAAAGACCTCTTCGGGTTGTATGGTTAAGTGACTAAGCGTACACGGTGGATGCCTTGGCAGTCAGAGGCGATGAAGGACGTATTAACTTGCGATAAGCCCAGATTAGGTAGTAAAAACCTTTTGAGTCTGGGATTTCCGAATGGGGAAACCCACTTACATAAGTAAGTATCTTGTTGTGAATACATAGCAGCAAGAGGCAAACCGGGGGAACTGAAACATCTAAGTACCCCGAGGAAGAGAAATCAACCGAGATTCCGAAAGTAGCGGCGAGCGAAATTGGATTAGCCCTTAAGCTTTTAATGATGCAGGTGAAGGCTCTGGAAAGTGCCGCAATAAAGGGTGATAGCCCCGTAACCGACACATCATAATCAGTGAAATCGAGTAGGGCGGGACACGTGATATCCTGTCTGAATATGGGGGGACCATCCTCCAAGGCTAAATACTACTGACTGACCGATAGTGAACCAGTACCGTGAGGGAAAGGCGAAAAGAACCCCTGTGAGGGGAGTGAAATAGAACCTGAAACCGTGTACGTACAAGCAGTAGGAGCACCTTCGTGGTGTGACTGCGTACCTTTTGTATAATGGGTCAGCGACTTATATTCAGTGGCAAGGTTAACCGTTTAGGGGAGCCGTAGGGAAACCGAGTCTTAACTGGGCGTTCAGTCTCTGGATATAGACCCGAAACCAGGTGATCTAGCCATGGGCAGGTTGAAGGTTGAGTAACATCAACTGGAGGACCGAACCGACTAATGTTGAAAAATTAGCGGATGACTTGTGGCTAGGGGTGAAAGGCCAATCAAACCTGGAGATAGCTGGTTCTCCCCGAAAGCTATTTAGGTAGCGCCTCGGACGAATACTACTGGGGGTAGAGCACTGTTAAGGCTAGGGGGTCATCCCGACTTACCAACCCTTTGCAAACTCCGAATACCAGTAAGTACTATCCGGGAGACACACGGCGGGTGCTAACGTCCGTCGTGGAGAGGGAAACAACCCAGACCGCCAGCTAAGGTCCCAAAGTATAGCTAAGTGGGAAACGATGTGGGAAGGCTCAGACAGCCAGGATGTTGGCTTAGAAGCAGCCATCATTTAAAGAAAGCGTAATAGCTCACTGGTCGAGTCGGCCTGCGCGGAAGATGTAACGGGGCTAAGCTATACACCGAAGCTGCGGCTGCATACTTTAGTATGCGGGGTAGGGGAGCGTTCTGTAAGCCGTTGAAGGTGGTCTGTAAGGGCTGCTGGAGGTATCAGAAGTGCGAATGCTGACATGAGTAACGATAAAGGGAGTGAAAAACTCCCTCGCCGGAAGACCAAGGGTTCCTGTCCAACGTTAATCGGGGCAGGGTAAGTCGACCCCTAAGGCGAGGCCGAAAGGCGTAGTCGATGGGAAACGGGTTAATATTCCCGTACTTCTTACAATTGCGATGGGGGGACGGAGAAGGCTAGGTGGGCCTGGCGACGGTTGTCCAGGTTCAAGTACGTAGGCGGAAAGTTTAGGTAAATCCGGACTTTCTTAACGCTGAGATACGATGTCGAGCCACTACGGTGGTGAAGTCATTGATGCCATGCTTCCAGGAAAAGCCTCTAAGCTTCAGATTGTAAGGAATCGTACCCCAAACCGACACAGGTGGTCGGGTAGAGAATACCAAGGCGCTTGAGAGAACTCGGGTGAAGGAACTAGGCAAAATGGTACCGTAACTTCGGGAGAAGGTACGCTCTTATCGGTGAAGTCCCTTGCGGATGGAGCTGACGAGAGTCGCAGATACCAGGTGGCTGCAACTGTTTATTAAAAACACAGCACTGTGCAAAATCGTAAGATGACGTATACGGTGTGACGCCTGCCCGGTGCCGGAAGGTTAATTGATGGGGTTAGACTTCGGTCGAAGCTCTTGATCGAAGCCCCGGTAAACGGCGGCCGTAACTATAACGGTCCTAAGGTAGCGAAATTCCTTGTCGGGTAAGTTCCGACCTGCACGAATGGCGTAATGATGGCCACGCTGTCTCCACCCGAGACTCAGTGAAATTGAAATCGCTGTGAAGATGCAGTGTACCCGCGGCTAGACGGAAAGACCCCGTGAACCTTTACTACAGCTTGGCACTGAACATTGACCCTACATGTGTAGGATAGGTGGGAGACTTTGAAACCGCGTCGCTAGATGTGGTGGAGTCGTCCTTGAAATACCACCCTTGTAGTGTTGATGTTCTAACGTTGGTCCCTGAATCGGGATTACGGACAGTGCCTGGTGGGTAGTTTGACTGGGGCGGTCTCCTCCCAAAGAGTAACGGAGGAGCACGAAGGTGGGCTAATCACGGTTGGACATCGTGAGGTTAGTGCAATGGCATAAGCCCGCTTGACTGCGAGAATGACAATTCGAGCAGGTGCGAAAGCAGGTCATAGTGATCCGGTGGTTCTGAATGGAAGGGCCATCGCTCAACGGATAAAAGGTACTCCGGGGATAACAGGCTGATACCGCCCAAGAGTTCATATCGACGGCGGTGTTTGGCACCTCGATGTCGGCTCATCACATCCTGGGGCTGAAGTCGGTCCCAAGGGTATGGCTGTTCGCCATTTAAAGTGGTACGCGAGCTGGGTTTAGAACGTCGTGAGACAGTTCGGTCCCTATCTGCCGTGGGCGTTGGAAGATTGAAGGGGGCTGCTCCTAGTACGAGAGGACCGGAGTGGACGAACCTCTGGTGTTCGGGTTGTCATGCCAATGGCATTGCCCGGTAGCTAAGTTCGGAATCGATAACCGCTGAAAGCATCTAAGCGGGAAGCGAGCCCTGAGATGAGTCTTCCCTGGCGCTTTAAGCGTCCTAAAGGGTTGTTCAAGACTAGAACGTTGATAGGCAGGGTGTGTAAGCGCTGTGAGGCGTTGAGCTAACCTGTACTAATTGCCCGTGAGGCTTAACCATACAACACCCAAGGGGTTTTGATGGACTCAAAGATACAAACGCTTGAATGAGTTTGAAGAGAACAAGAAACAGCTTTCCAGATTACTTTTCTGAAAGAAAATCAGAGAAGAAAGAATTTGCTTGGCGACCTTAGCGTTGTGGACCCACCTGATTCCATGCCGAACTCAGAAGTGAAACGCAATAGCGCCGATGGTAGTGTGGGGCTTCCCCATGTGAGAGTAGGACATCGCCAAGCTCCTATTTATTTTCACTTTTTTAAAAAGTGAAGACAAAAGGTTCGACTTTGTCTACGAAGTAGACAAGTCACCATAGAGTTCTAAGTTTTCTTAGTATTTTATGTTGACTTTCAAAGTAGAAAGCGTATTATACGCGTCCTGCCTAAGTGCTAACGCACTGAAAGCAAAGCTCTTTAACAATTTAAACCTATCAATCTGTGTGGGCACTCGTTGATGAATATCACTAAGTTTGTTTTCGCTTTTTAAAAGCAAAGGCAAACATGAAACTTCGGTTTCAACTTGATTTCAATGAACTGAGTGACCAATTCAGAATGTAAGTTCGGCACAGTCAATTCACAGTCACTATTCGTAAGAATAGGGAATGTAATCAGTATTCATTGAGTCACAAAATCTTAAATTGAAGAGTTTGATCATGGCTCAGATTGAACGCTGGCGGCAGGCCTAACACATGCAAGTCGAGCGGAAACGAGTTATCTGAACCTTCGGGGAACGATATCGGCGTCGAGCGGCGGACGGGTGAGTAATGCCTAGGAAATTGCCTTGATGTGGGGGATAACCATTGGAAACGATGGCTAATACCGCATGATGCCTACGGGCCAAAGAGGGGGACCTTCGGGCCTCTCGCGTCAAGATATGCCTAGGTGGGATTAGCTAGTTGGTGAGGTAATGGCTCACCAAGGCGACGATCCCTAGCTGGTCTGAGAGGATGATCAGCCACACTGGAACTGAGACACGGTCCAGACTCCTACGGGAGGCAGCAGTGGGGAATATTGCACAATGGGCGCAAGCCTGATGCAGCCATGCCGCGTGTATGAAGAAGGCCTTCGGGTTGTAAAAGTACTTTCAGCAGTGAGGAAGGGGGTGTCGTTAATAGCGGCATTTCTTGACGTTAGCTGCAGAAGAAGCACCGGCTAACTCCGTGCCAGCAGCCGCGGTAATACGGAGGGTGCGAGCGTTAATCGGAATTACTGGGCGTAAAGCGCATGCAGGTGGTTTGTTAAGTCAGATGTGAAAGCCCGGGGCTCAACCTCGGAACTGCATTTGAAACTGGCAAACTAGAGTACTGTAGAGGGGGGGTAGAATTTCAGGTGTAGCGGTGAAATGCGTAGAGATCTGAAGGAATACCAGTGGCGAAGGCGGCCCCCTGGACAGATACTGACACTCAGATGCGAAAGCGTGGGGAGCAAACAGGATTAGATACCCTGGTAGTCCACGCCGTAAACGATGTCTACTTGGAGGTTGTGGCCTTGAGCCGTGGCTTTCGGAGCTAACGCGTTAAGTAGACCGCCTGGGGAGTACGGTCGCAAGATTAAAACTCAAATGAATTGACGGGGCCCGCACAAGCGGTGGAGCATGTGGTTTAATTCGATGCAACGCGAAGAACCTTACCTACTCTTGACATCCAGAGAAGCCAGCGGAGACGCAGGTGTGCCTTCGGGAACTCTGAGACAGGTGCTGCATGGCTGTCGTCAGCTCGTGTTGTGAAATGTTGGGTTAAGTCCCGCAACGAGCGCAACCCTTATCCTTGTTTGCCAGCCTTGGTGGGGAACTCCAGGGGAGACTGCCGGTGATAAACCGGAGGAAGGTGGGGACGACGTCAAGTCATCATGGCCCTTACGAGTAGGGCTACACACGTGCTACAATGGCGCATACAGAGGGCAGCCAACTCGCGAGAGTGAGCGAATCCCAAAAAGTGCGTCGTAGTCCGGATTGGAGTCTGCAACTCGACTCCATGAAGTCGGAATCGCTAGTAATCGTAGATCAGAATGCTACGGTGAATACGTTCCCGGGCCTTGTACACACCGCCCGTCACACCATGGGAGTGGGCTGCAAAAGAAGTGGGTAGTTTAACCTTCGGGAGGACGCTCACCACTTTGTGGTTCATGACTGGGGTGAAGTCGTAACAAGGTAGCCCTAGGGGAACCTGGGGGCTGGATCACCTCCTTATACGAAGATGTTCACGATAAGTGTCCACACAGATTGATACGGTTTAGAAAGTAAAAGAGACGAAGATATCCCAATATCTTCAAGCAATTTTTTTTTTTTTTTTTTTTTTGGGTGAACATCTCCCCTTCCCCCCCTCCCTCCTGGGGCCCCCCCCCCCCCCCCCCCCCCCGCGGAAAAGGGGTCCCCCCCCCTACGGGATACCATTGGGTCTTTAAAGAAAACCTGGTCCTCCCCCGGGCCCCGGGGGCCTAGGCCCCCCCGCCCCCCGGGGGTAAGGGGGCCCCCCCCCTCCGGGTACCCTTTGGGCGTTAGCTCAGTTGGTAGAGCAGTTGACTTTTAATCAATTGGTCGCAGGTTCGAATCCTGCACGACCCACCATTCTTTCCCCGAAGAAGATGGCTTGAAAGTTTCCCCTTTCTAAAAAGTGAAAGCAAGAGGAAACTATCGTGGGCGATTAGCTCAGTTGGGAGAGCACCTGCCTTACAAGCAGGGGGTCACTGGTTCGAGCCCGGATCGCCCACCATTCTCTAAAACCCCCAACCAATTAGCTGATAGTGGCTTTTAAACCACATGGTTTGGGCTGGAGAGTCTTTAGAAAATGAACTTCTAACGAAGTCTCATGCTCTTTAACAATTTGGAAAGCTGACTGATTTAAATAACGTAGTTATTTAAATCAAATTAAAAGTTCTCAATGTTTATCTGCTCTTATTTATTAAGAACGGTATAAACACAACACAAACACATTCAAGTGTCTTGTATTCGAATCAATGTTTATATTGATTCACCATTGAGTCCGGCAAACACGTAATAAGAATTAACCCTTCTTGTTACAACCAAAAACCTTGGTTGCTATTTTGTCTTCACTGCCATTTGTCTTCACTTTTTAAAGTGAAATCAAATAAGCAAGTGAAAGCAAATAAATCATCAACTCGAAACTTCTTCGGGTTGTATGGTTAAGTGACTAAGCGTACACGGTGGATGCCTTGGCAGTCAGAGGCGATGAAGGACGTATTAACTTGCGATAAGCCCAGATTAGGTAGTAAAAACCTTTTGAGTCTGGGATTTCCGAATGGGGAAACCCACTTACATAAGTAAGTATCTTGTTGTGAATACATAGCAACAAGAGGCAAACCGGGGGAACTGAAACATCTAAGTACCCCGAGGAAGAGAAATCAACCGAGATTCCGAAAGTAGCGGCGAGCGAAATTGGATTAGCCCTTAAGCTTTTAATGATGCAGGTGAAGGCTCTGGAAAGTGCCGCAATAAAGGGTGATAGCCCCGTAACCGACACATCATAATCAGTGAAATCGAGTAGGGCGGGACACGTGATATCCTGTCTGAATATGGGGGGACCATCCTCCAAGGCTAAATACTACTGACTGACCGATAGTGAACCAGTACCGTGAGGGAAAGGCGAAAAGAACCCCTGTGAGGGGAGTGAAATAGAACCTGAAACCGTGTACGTACAAGCAGTAGGAGCACCTTCGTGGTGTGACTGCGTACCTTTTGTATAATGGGTCAGCGACTTATATTCAGTGGCAAGGTTAACCGTTTAGGGGAGCCGTAGGGAAACCGAGTCTTAACTGGGCGTTCAGTCTCTGGATATAGACCCGAAACCAGGTGATCTAGCCATGGGCAGGTTGAAGGTTGAGTAACATCAACTGGAGGACCGAACCGACTAATGTTGAAAAATTAGCGGATGACTTGTGGCTAGGGGTGAAAGGCCAATCAAACCTGGAGATAGCTGGTTCTCCCCGAAAGCTATTTAGGTAGCGCCTCGGACGAATACTACTGGGGGTAGAGCACTGTTAAGGCTAGGGGGTCATCCCGACTTACCAACCCTTTGCAAACTCCGAATACCAGTAAGTACTATCCGGGAGACACACGGCGGGTGCTAACGTCCGTCGTGGAGAGGGAAACAACCCAGACCGCCAGCTAAGGTCCCAAAGTATAGCTAAGTGGGAAACGATGTGGGAAGGCTCAGACAGCCAGGATGTTGGCTTAGAAGCAGCCATCATTTAAAGAAAGCGTAATAGCTCACTGGTCGAGTCGGCCTGCGCGGAAGATGTAACGGGGCTAAGCTATACACCGAAGCTGCGGCTGCATACTTTAGTATGCGGGGTAGGGGAGCGTTCTGTAAGCCGTTGAAGGTGGTCTGTAAGGGCTGCTGGAGGTATCAGAAGTGCGAATGCTGACATGAGTAACGATAAAGGGAGTGAAAAACTCCCTCGCCGGAAGACCAAGGGTTCCTGTCCAACGTTAATCGGGGCAGGGTAAGTCGACCCCTAAGGCGAGGCCGAAAGGCGTAGTCGATGGGAAACGGGTTAATATTCCCGTACTTCTTACAATTGCGATGGGGGGACGGAGAAGGCTAGGTGGGCCTGGCGACGGTTGTCCAGGTTCAAGTACGTAGGCGGAAAGTTTAGGTAAATCCGGACTTTCTTAACGCTGAGATACGATGTCGAGCCACTACGGTGGTGAAGTCATTGATGCCATGCTTCCAGGAAAAGCCTCTAAGCTTCAGATTGTAAGGAATCGTACCCCAAACCGACACAGGTGGTCGGGTAGAGAATACCAAGGCGCTTGAGAGAACTCGGGTGAAGGAACTAGGCAAAATGGTACCGTAACTTCGGGAGAAGGTACGCTCTTATCGGTGAAGTCCCTTGCGGATGGAGCTGACGAGAGTCGCAGATACCAGGTGGCTGCAACTGTTTATTAAAAACACAGCACTGTGCAAAATCGTAAGATGACGTATACGGTGTGACGCCTGCCCGGTGCCGGAAGGTTAATTGATGGGGTTAGACTTCGGTCGAAGCTCTTGATCGAAGCCCCGGTAAACGGCGGCCGTAACTATAACGGTCCTAAGGTAGCGAAATTCCTTGTCGGGTAAGTTCCGACCTGCACGAATGGCGTAATGATGGCCACGCTGTCTCCACCCGAGACTCAGTGAAATTGAAATCGCTGTGAAGATGCAGTGTACCCGCGGCTAGACGGAAAGACCCCGTGAACCTTTACTACAGCTTGGCACTGAACATTGACCCTACATGTGTAGGATAGGTGGGAGACTTTGAAACCGCGTCGCTAGATGTGGTGGAGTCGTCCTTGAAATACCACCCTTGTAGTGTTGATGTTCTAACGTTGGTCCCTGAATCGGGATTACGGACAGTGCCTGGTGGGTAGTTTGACTGGGGCGGTCTCCTCCCAAAGAGTAACGGAGGAGCACGAAGGTGGGCTAATCACGGTTGGACATCGTGAGGTTAGTGCAATGGCATAAGCCCGCTTGACTGCGAGAATGACAATTCGAGCAGGTGCGAAAGCAGGTCATAGTGATCCGGTGGTTCTGAATGGAAGGGCCATCGCTCAACGGATAAAAGGTACTCCGGGGATAACAGGCTGATACCGCCCAAGAGTTCATATCGACGGCGGTGTTTGGCACCTCGATGTCGGCTCATCACATCCTGGGGCTGAAGTCGGTCCCAAGGGTATGGCTGTTCGCCATTTAAAGTGGTACGCGAGCTGGGTTTAGAACGTCGTGAGACAGTTCGGTCCCTATCTGCCGTGGGCGTTGGAAGATTGAAGGGGGCTGCTCCTAGTACGAGAGGACCGGAGTGGACGAACCTCTGGTGTTCGGGTTGTCATGCCAATGGCATTGCCCGGTAGCTAAGTTCGGAATCGATAACCGCTGAAAGCATCTAAGCGGGAAGCGAGCCCTGAGATGAGTCTTCCCTGGCGCTTTAAGCGTCCTAAAGGGTTGTTCAAGACTAGAACGTTGATAGGCAGGGTGTGTAAGCGCTGTGAGGCGTTGAGCTAACCTGTACTAATTGCCCGTGAGGCTTAACCATACAACACCCAAGGGGTTTTGATGGACTCAAAGATACAAACGCTTGAATGAGTTTGAAGAGAACAAGAAACAGCTTTCCAGATTACTTTTCTGAAAGAAAATTAGAGAAGAAAGAATTTGCTTGGCGACCATAGCGTTGTGGACCCACCTGATTCCATGCCGAACTCAGAAGTGAAACGCAATAGCGCCGATGGTAGTGTGGGGCTTCCCCATGTGAGAGTAGGACATCGCCAGGCTTTAAATTATGGACACTTGCTTAAAGCAAGTAAGCCACTGCGGAGTGGTAGTTCAGTTGGTTAGAATACCGGCCTGTCACGCCGGGGGTCGCGGGTTCGAGTCCCGTCCACTCCGCCACTTATATTAAGCCCAAGCATAACTGCTTGGGCTTTTTTACGTTTGAATGACTGTATTCGCCCTTCGGTCGAAAGAGTCCCGGTTGTCCGCAACCCCGGCCACTACGCCTCTTATCAGAAAGCCTAGTCTTACGACTAGGCTTTCGTCGTTTCTGGGGATGGGTATTTTGGTCTTCGACCAAGGAGTCCTGGTCTCCTGTGACCACAGGCATTTCGTCTTTTCAATGGATAGATGTCTTAGCCTTAGACCAGCGATTCTAATCCGACTGACAACTTCATATAAACTTAAGCAGATATGCTCAGGCACTATATCCGCTAACAAAAGATAGTCACCTTGTTAGGTAATAAGATCAGTTCCTGACCTAGTTGATTGAAGTGATAACCCCTATTCAAGTTACGATGATGAAAGGTGTATCAGGTCGTTATTACCTGTTCAGTGGAATTGGAGCTCATCGTAAACCGTTAACAAGGCAGAGTAGTCAGAGAAAATTATCTCGTAATGCAGATACAAAAACGCCCAGCGACTTGCTAGGCGTTAAGGTAGAGACAATTTAAAGCTGATACTTATAGAATCTGTTTAAGTACTCTGTCAGCTTTTACGCGTGTTATTTTGCGTATTAGCCTCTGGACTTCGGTTGGATAGCTATCAACTTTGTCTAGCTGTTTATAAGTGCAGATTAGCTGAGTATGTTGAAGGATATTATCGACTTCAGCTTGGAATTTCTCAGCAAGGTGATTGTAGTTATCTTGAATGAAAATACCGTTCTCAAGATCGAGTTTCCAAGCTCTTGGGTTCAGGTTGTTACCAGTAAGAAGCATGTAACGCTTATCTACCCAAATACCTTTCAGGTGGAAGCTGTTTGAATCGTGCTTCCAAAGGTGGATAGACAGTTTACGACTTGCTATGTTCGCCTCATTCGCTTTCGCAAAACGACGCAGGTTTAGTTCATATAGGTAAGGCAGGCCACCAATGGTCTTGAACTCTTCTTCTGGAGAGATAAAGAAGTCATTCGCCGTTTTATCACCAACGACAATACTCACTTTCACACCACGTTTAAGGGCTTTTTTTACTTCCTTCGCAAGGCTAGGCGGGAAGTTGAAGTAAGGGGTACAGATGAAGATTTCATCTTTAGCCTGAGCTATAAGTTGGTTGATGCCTTGATTTAGACGGTTACGGCGCTTACCAATGCCAACAAGCGGAGTTACTGCCACCTGCTCACTTGAGACCTTTTCGCTCTTAAACTGATATTGAGAGCGCGCTAGTGTTGAGCGGAATTGACGGATCGCTGACTTAAGTTGCTTAGTGGTTGGTTTGCTATGAGCGGCTAGATTATTTACCGCTGTGTCTGCCACCATCTGTTCTTGCACGTAGCTGAACATGGTGTCAGCCAGAGTCTTGTTGTTTAGAACATGGTAACGGTCGAAACGGTAGCGGTCGTGATAGTTCAGGTAGATGTTATTGAGGCTAGCACCACTGTAGATAACTTTATCGTCAACGATGAACCCTTTCAGGTGAAGCACACCAAAGACTTCTTTGCCGCGAACAGGGATGCCATAAACAGGGACTTCATGCTCATACTTATCTGCGAATGCTTTATACATTGCAGCGTTACCTTCTGATGATTCCGCACCAATAAGGCCACGTTGAGCTCGGTGCCAATCAACACAGACACTGATATCAAGCTGAGGGTTGCTTTGCTTAGCTTCATACAGTGCAGTAAGGATCTCACGACCGGCTTCGTCATCTTCTAGATAGAGAGCAACCAGACAGATACGCTGAGTTGCTTCAGAGATCTCTTTAAGTAAACGAGTTCTGAACTCTTGTGCTGATAACAGTACTTCAAACTTATCGGGGTTCTGAGCGACAGTGGGTAACTGTGTGAATGGATTCCTACTAGCAATCATATTGACTGTTTGACCTTAAAAATATGCAAAATTGCGAACAGCGAATTTTACCAAAGGCAAATAGCGAATTACTAGATAATCGAGGCATTCTCTAACAATTTTGCTGATAATGCATAGGAATGAGATCTTTTCCACTATTTGTATATCGTTCGAAGAGGTCTTTCAGACTATTTGGCAGCTCTTGAGGTGATATTTTTACGAAATGGTGGCGGTTATAAAAGTTCTCTAGATGGGCGTAAGCAAAGCAATAATCTTGCTCATTCAACGTTTTTTCTTCACAGTAGTCCATCAACTGTTTCCCCAGTTGTTGCCCTCGATACTCTTTTGAAATTGCCATTCCTGTTAGTAAGCGAAACTGCTCGATTGTGCGAAGACGAACCACTCCCAATAGTTGGTTATCGACGGTTAATGAGTAGATTAACTCGCTCTTGTTAGCTTTACCGGAAGGGTAGTGCTCTTTATAGAAGCGCTTAACTAATGGAACTTTGATCGGATCCAGCTGGGCTATTATTACATTGTTCATTCAATCACTGCGCCGGTTGGGTAACTGCTGTAGAATGGACGCAGTTTAGTTTAATTGAATATCGCCATGCAATCTTATCTCAATGCCAGTTTGAAAAAGGCACATACCTTCTCTATCGAGCAGACTTGTGATGTGCTTATTGAAATCCGCTCTGTAGACGATCTGATCTCTGCTTACCAATCCCCACAGTGGAGCCACCTTCCGAAATTGATGTTAGGCAAGGGTAGCAACATGCTATTTACCGAGCACTTTGCAGGCTTAGTGATGGTGAATAAGCTGGAAGGGATTGAGCGAACCGAAACTGAGACCCACTATAAACTTCATATTAGTGGTGGTGAAGACTGGCCAAGCTTGGTGAAGTGGTCTGTAGAGCAAGGTATTGGTGGATTAGAAAATCTAGCCATGATTCCTGGGTGTTCAGGTTCTGCCCCGATTCAGAATATCGGTGCTTATGGCGTTGAATTACAAGATGTATGTGAATACGTCGATATCCTGTGCTTAGACACATACACAGTAAAGAGGTTAGGTCGCGAAGAGTGCCAATTTGGTTATCGTGACTCGATATTCAAGCATGCCCTTTATGGTAAAGCAATCGTGGTCGCGATTGGTTTAACCTTGAGTAAAGACTGGCAACCACGTAATCACTATGGGCCACTCAAAGCGTTGGACATGGAGACGATTTCCCCTCGCGTTATCTTCGATGAAGTCTGTGCTATTCGCTCAAGCAAGCTTCCTGACCCCGCTGTAAGTGGTAATGCGGGCAGCTTCTTCAAAAACCCGGTGATCGAAAAGGATCACTATGATCGCTTAACTCAAACTTATCCAAATATTGTTGGCTATGAGAGTGGCGATAAGATCAAAGTGGCTGCAGGTTGGTTGATCGATCAATGCCAGTTCAAGGGGCATAAAGAAGGGGGCGCTCAGGTTCACCCAAATCAGGCCTTGGTTTTGATTAACTACAGTGACGCCTCTTCTGAAGATGTTGTTCGTCTAGCAAACCAAGTTCGCTCAGCAGTTAAAGAGAAGTTTGGTATCACGCTTGAGCATGAAGTGAGGTTTATGGGGAAAGATGGTGAGATCAATCTCGATATCGCACTGGAGGCGCTAGCATGAGAGACCATACAACCAAGTTAACCCTGCTTAAAGCTCTGGCTGATGGCGAGTTCCATTCCGGAGAAGCGCTTGGCGAGCTGATAGGTGTCTCTCGTGCGGCTATCAGTAAGCATATCAAGGGTATACAAGAGTGGGGGCTGGATGTTTATCGAGTACAAGGCAAGGGTTATAAGCTCGCTCAGCCACTGAACATGCTTGATGATTCGAAGCTTAAGGCGCCTGGCGCAGACTCTTCCCTAGAACTTATACCCATTATCGGTTCTACAAACCAACATCTGCTTGATAAGGGAGATTCTCTAGAGTCAGGGTCAGTATGTATTGCTGAATATCAAGCCGCTGGGCGTGGTCGTCGTGGACGCGAATGGGTATCCCCGTTTGGCGCCAACTTATATTTGTCAATGTACTGGCGACTGGATGCTGGTATGGCAGCGGCAATGGGACTGAGTCTCGTCGTCGGTGTTGCCATTGTCGAAGCGCTTGAGGAGATGGGTGTCGAAGGGATTAAGCTCAAATGGCCAAATGACCTATACCACAATGATAAGAAACTTGCGGGAATCTTGGTCGAGCTTTCAGGGCAATCTGGTGGTGCCGCTAATATCGTGATTGGTATGGGTCTTAATTTATCAATGGACCCAAATACATCGGGTATTGGGCAACCGTGGACTTCGTTGAAAGAGGTCTGCGGAGGTCAGGTTCCAGACCGTAATGAACTCGCGCAGGCGTTAATTAATGCTTGGTATAAAGCACTTGATGAGTATGAGCTCAAAGGAATGACAGACTTCGTTGGACGCTGGAACCGATTAGATAACTTCCTAGGACGTTCGGTTCGTTTGATCATTGGACCAAGAGAGATAGAAGGCACAGTCAAAGGCATAAATGAGCAAGGCGCCGTTCTATTAGAAACTGAGAATGGCATTGAAGCCTATATTGGAGGTGAAATCTCGCTGCGCAAGGCGGACTAGTCGCCCCTAAAATACTAAAAATCATCCTCATTACTTGCGTAGTAAAACCTCTTCAACCATATGATCAGCGCCCTTACGTAGAATAAGGTGCGCTCTTTCTCTGGTCGGTAAGATATTCTGCTCTAAGTTGAGACCATTAATCGACTTCCAGATATTCTGAGCCTTATCGACCGCTTCTTGATCATTGAGCAGGGTGTAGTGGCTAAAGTAAGAACCTGGTTTGGCGAATGCACCCTCACGGAACTTCATAAAGCGATTCACATACCACTCTTGAATTTGCGCGCTGTCTGCGTCGACATAAAGAGAGAAATCCAAGAAATCTGAAATAAATACACGATGTGGTTCGTGTGGGTAGTTCATACCACTCTGCAGTACATTCAGCCCTTCGATGATCAAGACATCTGGAAGATCGACCTCTTTCACTTCGTCGGTGATGTTGTAGGTTAGGTGTGAGTAGACAGGCGCCTGCACATTGCGCTTACAGGCTTTGACATCAGAAACAAACTTCACCAAGCGTTTAATATCATAAGACTCTGGAAAGCCTTTTTTACCCATTAATCCTTTTTCTTGCAGTACTTCGTTTGGATACAGAAAGCCATCGGTGGTTACCAGCTCAACTTTAGGATGATTGTCCCAGCGAGAAAGCAGGGCTTTCAGTAATCGAGCTGTGGTGCTTTTCCCTACTGCGACACTGCCTGCAATACCAATAACAAAGGGAGGCGCTTTCTCGTCTTTATCCAAAAACTGTTGGAGCACTGAGTTACGGTTCTGTCTTGCTGCCACATAGAGGTTTAATAGACGTGAGAGAGGGAGGTAGATCTCTACCGCTTCTTCCATCGTCAATTTTTCATTGATCCCTTGAAGCTCTTTTAAGTCATTTTCTGACAGTGTCATGGGAACTAAATTTCTTAGTTCAGACCAGCGTTCGCGGTCAAATGACATAAATGGGCTCATAAAAACTCTATAGTGGGTTACAAAACAAGTGCATGGAAAATACATCATGCGCTGGATAAATAAAATATATTCGTGAGAGAGATGTGGATTAAAGAGGCAAACTTAATAAGAAATACCCACTAGATTTCATTACTTATTAGATTTTTCCATTTTTTTTCAATTTACTATTGCAAGGTGGAAAATCATTCAATAAAATGCGCCCCACTTATGCCGACTTAGCTCAGTAGGTAGAGCAACTGACTTGTAATCAGTAGGTCACCAGTTCGATTCCGGTAGTCGGCACCACTTTCTTCCCTCTTAAGAGAGCGAGAAGAAAGCTTAAAAATTTGGAGGGGTTCCCGAGTGGCCAAAGGGAGCAGACTGTAAATCTGCCGGCACTGCCTTCGATGGTTCGAATCCGTCCCCCTCCACCATATTCTAAAGGTTAAATAGCTCAAACAGAGTTACGTGTTGCGTGCATCGTATAATGGCTATTACCTCAGCCTTCCAAGCTGATGATGCGGGTTCGATTCCCGCTGCACGCTCCAACTCAAATTTGTGTGCTGATATAGCTCAGTCGGTAGAGCGCACCCTTGGTAAGGGTGAGGTCCCCAGTTCAAATCTGGGTATCAGCACCAGTCTAAAGCTTCTTCTCCTTTAAATAAAAAACCATTTTTTTTGGTTGCGTGGTCATCAAAGCCACTTAATCCGTACCTAGAGGGACACCCCATGTCTAAAGAAAAATTTGAACGTACGAAACCGCACGTAAACGTTGGTACTATCGGCCACGTTGACCACGGTAAAACAACTCTAACTGCTGCTATCTGTACTACACTTGCAAAAGTGTACGGTGGTGAAGCGAAAGACTTCGCATCTATCGATAACGCTCCAGAAGAGCGTGAGCGCGGTATCACAATCGCAACTTCTCACGTTGAGTACGACACTCCAACACGTCACTACGCACACGTAGACTGTCCAGGACACGCGGATTATGTTAAAAACATGATCACTGGTGCTGCACAAATGGACGGCGGTATCCTAGTTGTTGCTGCGACTGACGGCCCAATGCCTCAAACTCGTGAGCACATCCTACTTGGTCGTCAAGTTGGTATCCCTTACATCATCGTATTCATGAACAAATGTGACATGGTAGATGACGAAGAGCTACTAGAACTAGTAGAAATGGAAGTTCGTGAACTTCTTTCTGAGTACGAATTCCCAGGTGATGACCTACCAGTAATCCAAGGTTCAGCTCTTGGCGCACTAAACGGCGAGAAGCAATGGGAAGACAAGATCGTTGAGCTAGCAGAAGCTCTAGATTCTTACATCCCAGAGCCAGAGCGTGCAGTAGACCAACCGTTCCTACTACCAATCGAAGACGTATTCTCGATCCAAGGTCGTGGTACTGTTGTAACTGGTCGTATCGAGCGTGGTATCCTACGTGTAGGTGACGAAGTAGAAATCGTTGGTATCAAAGAAACAACAATGACTACTTGTACTGGTGTTGAGATGTTCCGTAAGCTTCTTGACGAAGGTCGTGCAGGTGAGAACGTTGGTGCACTTCTACGTGGTACTAAGCGTGACGAAGTTGAACGTGGTCAAGTACTAGCAGCTAAAGGCTCTATCAACCCACACACTAAGTTCGAGTCTGAAGTATACGTACTTTCTAAAGACGAAGGCGGCCGTCACACACCTTTCTTCAAAGGTTACCGTCCACAGTTCTACTTCCGTACAACTGACGTAACAGGCGACATCACTCTACCAGAAGGCGTAGAAATGGTAATGCCAGGTGACAACGTTCAAATGACTGTTGAGCTAATCGCTCCAATCGCAATGGACGAAGGCCTACGTTTCGCTATCCGTGAAGGTGGCCGTACTGTAGGTGCTGGTGTTGTAGCTAAAATCTTTGCATAAGATTTGACGAACCACTAGTAAAAAGGGCATCATTTGATGCCCTTTTTCTGCGCTAAAAAAAGAGTTGCGTGAAATCACAGCAACTTTGTCTCTTAGCAAAGAATAAAACGATCATTTTTGACTAAAATGACTGTTAGATGTGTTGTTCTGCAACGCAAAGGAATGTGCCCTGCAACAGCGGGGTTATTGTCGTCTATATTTAAGACTTATCACAGGTTGGTTTTATGAAAGCAAACGCTGAGACTCCTGATAGCTCAAGTGCAGCAGATACAATGAAGTGGATTGTCGCTTTTGTTCTGCTAGCCGCCGCTGTTGTGGGTAATTACCTGTATGGTGAATTATCAGTTGTAATTCGCGCTGCAGGTGTAGTTGTGCTGATTGCTGCCGCACTAGGCGTTGCAGCAACAACAACTAAAGGTAAAGCTGCGATCGAATTTGCAAAAGAATCTCGTATGGAGATTCGTAAAGTGGTTTGGCCTACACGCCAAGAAACTATGCAAACCACATTGATCGTTCTAGCTGTAAGTATTGTTATGGCTCTAGCACTATGGGGCATCGACGGCATTATGGTTCGTCTAGTTGCCTTTGTGACTGGGGTATAGAGGGTTCTGATTCATGAGTGAAGCTCCAAAAAAACGTTGGTATGTAGTTCAAGCCTTCTCTGGCTTTGAAGGTCGTGTGGCTCAATCGCTACGCGAACATATTAAAATGCACAACATGGAAGAACTGTTTGGCGATGTGCTAGTACCTACTGAAGAAGTAGTGGAAATGCGCGCGGGTCAACGTCGTAAGAGTGAACGTAAATTCTTCCCTGGCTACGTATTAGTTCAGATGATCATGAATGACGAATCATGGCACTTAGTACGCAGCATTCCGCGTGTTATGGGCTTCATTGGTGGTACCTCTGATCGTCCTGCACCAATCACTGATAAAGAAGCTGATGCGATTCTGAACCGTCTAGAGAAAGCGAGCGAAGCTCCACGTCCTAAGACTATGTTCGAAGCTGGTGAAGTGGTTCGTGTGAACGATGGTCCATTTGCTGATTTCAACGGTACAGTTGAAGAAGTGGATTACGAGAAGAGCCGCATTAAGGTTTCTGTATCGATCTTTGGTCGTGCAACGCCTGTTGAGCTTGAATTCGGTCAGGTTGAAAAGCTGGACTAAGACTCGAATAGTTGAACAAAATTGTGGATAACTTATTAGCAACTTGTTCAAATTAAAAGAGTATAAAAAATCACCTTTTTAGGGTTGTTTAAGGCGCGAATTATGATTATAATTTCGCGCCTTTTTACTTCTGAGGAAGTAAAAAGCGTTCATTGAAATTATGGGGAGCTTGCCTTACGGCTAGCGCATGTACCCAAATATTAGGAAATATCATGGCTAAGAAAGTTGAAGCTTATATCAAACTGCAAGTTGCAGCTGGTATGGCAAACCCGTCGCCACCGGTTGGTCCTGCTCTAGGTCAACACGGTGTTAACATCATGGAATTCTGTAAAGCGTTCAACGCAAAAACAGAATCTGTTGAGAAAGGTCTACCGACTCCAGTAGTTATTACTGTATACAACGATCGTTCTTTCACGTTCGTAACTAAGACTCCACCTGCTGCTGTTCTTCTTAAGAAAGCTGCTGGCGTTAAGTCTGGTTCAGGTCGTCCAAACACTGAAAAAGTGGGTACTGTAACTGACGCTCAAATCCAAGAAATCGCAGAAACTAAAGCTGCTGATATGACTGGTGCTGACATCGAAGCAATGAAGCGTTCAATCGCTGGTACTGCTCGTTCAATGGGCCTAGTGGTAGAGGGTTAATAAGATGGCAAAACTTACTAAGCGTATGCGCGTAATCCGCGAAAAAGTTGACGTAACTAAAGAGTACGAAATCAACGAAGCTGTTGCTCTTCTTAAAGAACTAGCTACTGCTAAATTTGTTGAGTCTGTTGATGTTGCTGTTAACCTAGGCATCGATGCTCGTAAATCTGACCAAAACGTACGTGGCGCTACTGTGCTACCTCACGGTACTGGCCGTGAAATCCGCGTTGCTGTGTTCACTCAAGGTGCAAACGCAGAAGCAGCTAAAGAAGCTGGCGCAGATGTTGTTGGTATGGAAGATCTTGCTGAGCAAGTGAAGAAAGGCGAAATGAACTTCGACGTAGTTGTTGCTTCTCCAGATGCAATGCGCGTTGTTGGTCAACTAGGTACTATCCTAGGTCCACGCGGCCTTATGCCAAACCCTAAAGTTGGTACTGTAACTCCTAACGTTGCTGAAGCTGTTAAGAACGCTAAAGCTGGTCAGGTTCGTTACCGTAACGACAAGAACGGCATCATCCACACTACTATCGGTAAAGCGTCTTTCGAAGCTAACCAGATTCAAGAAAACCTTGAAGCTCTGCTAGTTGCTCTTAAGAAAGCTAAGCCTTCTTCAGCGAAAGGTACTTTCCTGAAGAAAGTAAGCATCTCTACTACTATGGGTGCTGGTGTTGCTGTTGATCAGGCTAGCCTGAACACTCAAGCAAACTAATTTGCTTAGGCGCAGATTTAGTATATACTTCTGCGCCTAATATTTGTGGTTGGGTGATTTTTGAAGCGATTCAAATCATCTATCCCAAGACCGTAGGCGCTGTGCTTTTCGGAGTTATAGCTTAATAAAACCTACGTAGGCGATGCCTAATTTAAATGAAGTGATTCATGTTTATTAGCATCGTAAACGCTCATTACACACTGTAATGAGTGCTGTAATCACAACCAGAGGTTAAACCAAATGGCTTTAAATCTTCAAGACAAAAAAGCAATTGTTGCTGAAGTCAACGAAGCAGCTAATGGTGCACTTTCTGCAGTTGTAGCTGATTCTCGTGGCGTTGAAGTTGGCGCAATGACTTCTCTACGTAAACAAGCTCGCGAAGCGGGTGTTTACATGAAAGTTGTTCGTAACACACTAGCACGTCGTGCGGTTCAGGGTACAGACTACGAGTGTCTAACTGACACTTTCACTGGTCCAACTCTGATCGCGTTCTCTAACGAGCACCCAGGTGCTGCAGCGCGTCTTTTCAAAGACTTCGCTAAAGAGAACAAAGATTTCGAGATCAAAGCTGCTGCATTTGAAGGCACAGTTACTGATGCTGAAGTACTAGCGACACTACCAACTTACGACGAAGCAATTGCACGCCTAATGATGTGCATGAAAGAAGCTTCTGCAGGCAAGCTGGTTCGTACTATCGCTGCACTACGTGACCAAAAAGAAGAAGCTGCGGCATAAGCCTTGCTTTTCACTGGTTGCTAATTAAACTTATTGTTGACTTAAAAGAGAATTGTTATGTCTATTACTAACGAGCAAATCCTAGACGCAGTTGCAGAAATGTCTGTAATGCAAGTTGTTGAGCTTATCGAAGCTATGGAAGAGAAATTCGGCGTATCTGCTGCAGCTGCTGTTGTAGCTGGCGGCGCTGCTGGTGGCGAAGCTGCTGCTGAGCAAACTGAATTCGACGTTATCCTAACTTCTGCTGGTTCTAACAAAGTACAAGTTATCAAAGCTGTACGTGGCGCAACTGGCCTAGGTCTTAAAGAAGCTAAAGGTCTTGTAGACTCAGCTCCAGCACCTCTAAAAGAAGGCGTTGACAAAGCTGAAGCTGAAGCTCTTAAAGCACAGCTAGAAGAAGCAGGCGCTTCTGTTGAAGTTAAGTAATTATTACTTAATTTCTTAGCCTAACGGCTATTGGCTGGTGGTTAAATAACCACCGGCCTTTTTGCGCTGTAGGGCTATGACGAATTTTCCCGCTGTTTAAACGTCATAACCTGAGCAAAAAAACGATTACCTTTCCAAGATAGTCGTTCACTACAGTAAACAGCTGTTAGTCACTACCCCCTCCGAGGAGTGTTTTGGGTAGTTTGGGTCACTTATCAGCGAGCTGAGGAACCCCATGGTTTACTCTTATACCGAGAAAAAGCGCATCCGTAAGGACTTTGGTACTCGTCCACAAGTTTTGGACATTCCATACCTGTTATCGATCCAGCTTGATTCTTTCGACAAATTCATCGAACAGGATCCTGAAGGTCAATACGGTCTTGAGGCTGCTTTTCGTTCTGTATTTCCAATTCAGAGCTACAACGGCAATTCTGAGCTGCAATACGTTAGCTACCGTCTTGGTGAGCCAGTTTTTGACGTTAAAGAATGTCAAATCCGCGGTGTAACTTACTCAAAGCCACTACGCGTTAAACTACGTCTAGTTATCTTTGATAAAGATGCGCCAGCAGGTACTGTAAAAGACATTAAAGAACAAGAAGTCTACATGGGCGAAATTCCGCTTATGACAGACAATGGTACTTTCGTAATCAATGGTACCGAGAGGGTTATCGTATCCCAGCTGCACCGAAGCCCAGGCGTGTTCTTCGACAGTGATAAGGGTAAAACCCACTCATCAGGTAAAGTTCTTTATAACGCACGTGTAATTCCTTACCGTGGCTCATGGTTAGACTTTGAGTTCGATCCTAAGGATAACTTATTCGTACGTATCGACCGTCGTCGTAAGCTACCAGCTTCAATCATCCTTCGTGCACTAGGTAAGTCGACAGAAGAGATCCTGGATCTATTCTTCGAGAAAGTGAACTTCGAAGTGAAAGACCAAACTCTACTTATGGAGCTTGTTCCTGATCGTCTACGTGGTGAAACTGCGTCATTCGACATCGAAGCAAACGGCAAAGTTTACGTTGAGACTGGTCGTCGTGTTACTGCTCGTCACATCCGTCAACTTGAGAAAGATGGCGTTGAACACATCGAAGTACCAGTAGAGTACATCGTTGGTAAAGTTGCATCGAAAGATTACATCAACGAAGCAACTGGCGAGATCATTGTTGGTGCAAACCAAGAGATCAGCCTAGAGGCACTTGCTAACCTATCTCAAGCAGGTCACAAAGCTCTAGAAGTACTGTTCACGAATGACCTAGACCACGGTCCATTCATGTCAGACACTCTACGTGCAGACAGCACGGTAGATCGCATCTCTGCGCTTGTAGAAATCTACCGCATGATGCGCCCTGGCGAGCCACCAACAAAAGAAGCTGCAGAAGCTCTATTCGAAAGCCTATTCTTCTCTGAAGAGCGCTACGACCTATCAACAGTAGGCCGTATGAAGTTCAACAGCTCTATCGAGCGTGAAGAAGAAGAAGAGCGCGGTACGCTAGACGAATCAGACATCATCGAAGTGATGAAGAAGCTGATCGCTATCCGTAACGGTAAAGGTGAAGTTGATGATATCGACCACCTAGGTAACCGTCGTATCCGTTCAGTAGGTGAAATGGCAGAGAACCAATTCCGTGTTGGTCTAGTTCGTGTAGAACGTGCTGTTAAAGAGCGCCTAAGCCTTGGTGATCTTGATGCGATCATGCCTCAAGACCTAATCAACGCTAAGCCTATTTCTGCTGCTGTTAAAGAATTCTTTGGCTCTTCACAGCTTTCACAGTTCATGGACCAAAACAACCCATTGTCAGAAGTAACGCACAAGCGTCGTATTTCTGCTTTAGGTCCAGGTGGTCTTACTCGTGAGCGCGCAGGCTTCGAAGTACGTGACGTTCACGTAACTCACTACGGTCGTCTATGTCCGATCGAAACGCCTGAAGGTCCAAACATCGGTCTAATTAACTCGCTATCTGCATTTGCGCGTTGTAACGACTACGGTTTCCTAGAAACTCCGTACCGTCGCGTAGTAGATGGTGTTGTAACAGACGAAGTAGATTACCTATCTGCAATCCAGGAAGGTCAATTTGTAATCGCACAGGCGAACACCGTTCTTACTGAAGAAGGTACGTTCGCAGATGAGCTAATCACTGCTCGTCAGAAAGGTGAATCTGGTCTTCACCCACGTGACCACGTTGACTACATGGACGTTGCGACAAACCAAGTAGTATCTATCGCTGCATCGCTTATCCCGTTCCTAGAACACGATGATGCGAACCGTGCATTGATGGGTGCGAACATGCAACGTCAAGCAGTTCCAACTCTAAAAGCTGATAAGCCTCTAGTTGGTACAGGTATCGAACGTAACATCGCAGTAGACTCTGGTGTAACAGCCGTAGCTAAACGTGGTGGTATGATTCAGTCTGTAGACGCTTCTCGTATCGTAGTTAAGGTTAACGAAGATGAGCTAGTACCTGGCGAAGCTGGTATCGACATCTACAACCTAACTAAGTACACGCGTTCTAACCAAAACACATGTATTAACCAACGTCCTACCGTACTACCTGGCGAGCCAGTAGCACGCGGTGACGTACTGGCTGACGGTCCTTCAACAGACCTTGGTGAGCTAGCACTTGGTCAAAACATGCGTATCGCATTCATGCCTTGGAACGGCTACAACTTCGAAGACTCGATCTTAGTATCTGAGCGCGTAGTTCAAGAAGACCGTTTCACGACTATCCACATCCAAGAACTATCTTGTGTGGCTCGTGATACTAAGCTGGGCTCTGAAGAGATCACAGCGGATATTCCAAACGTAGGTGAGTCTGCTCTGTCTAAACTAGACGAGTCAGGTATTGTTTACATTGGTGCTGAAGTTAAGGGTGGCGACATCCTAGTTGGTAAAGTAACACCTAAAGGTGAAACTCAACTGACTCCTGAAGAGAAGCTACTACGTGCAATCTTCGGTGAGAAAGCATCTGATGTTAAAGATACTTCTCTACGTGTACCAAACTCTGTTTCAGGTACGATCATCGATGTACAAGTCTTTACTCGCGATGGCGTAGAGAAAGACAAGCGTGCACTTGAAATCGAACAGATGCAGCTTAAAGAAGCGAAGAAAGACCTAACTGAAGAGTTCCAAATTCTTGAGGGTGGCCTTCTTAACCGTGTTAAAGCTGTTCTTCTGTCTGGTGGTTACTCTGAAGCTAAGCTTGATGCAATCGGCCGTAAGAAGTGGCTAGAGCAAACACTAGAAGACGACGCGCTACAATCACAGCTTGAGCAGCTTGCTGAGCAGTGGGATGAGCTAAAAGCTGACTTCGATAAGAAGTTTGAAACTAAGCGTCGTAAGATCACTCAAGGTGATGATCTAGCGCCTGGCGTACTGAAGATTGTTAAGGTTTACCTAGCAGTTAAACGTCGCATCCAGCCTGGTGACAAGATGGCGGGTCGTCACGGTAACAAAGGTGTAATCTCTAAGATTAACCCTGTTGAAGACATGCCATACGATGAGAAAGGCCAACCTGTCGACATCGTACTAAACCCACTGGGTGTACCATCGCGTATGAACATCGGTCAGATCCTAGAAGTACACTTAGGTCTGGCTGCGAAAGGTATCGGTGACAAGATCAACCAAATGGTTAAGGAACAACAAGAACTGCATAAGTTCCGTGAGTTCCTACAGAAGGTTTACGATCTTGGTGATACTCGTCAGAAAGTTGACATTGCTGAACTGTCTGATGATCAAGTTCGTACTCTGATCAAGAACCTACGTGGCGGTCTACCGATTGCTACTCCTGTGTTCGATGGTGCTTCTGAAACGTTAATCAAAGAACTACTTAAACTGGGTGACCTACCAGAATCTGGTCAGCTAACTCTGTTTGATGGTCGTACTGGTGATGCGTTTGAGCGTCCTGTAACTGTTGGTTACATGTACATGCTGAAACTAAACCACCTTGTTGATGACAAGATGCACGCTCGTTCAACTGGTTCTTACAGCCTAGTAACTCAGCAACCACTTGGTGGTAAAGCTCAGTTCGGTGGTCAGCGTTTCGGTGAGATGGAAGTATGGGCACTAGAAGCATACGGTGCTGCTTACACGCTTCAAGAAATGCTAACAGTTAAGTCGGATGACGTTAACGGCCGTACTAAGATGTATAAGAACATCGTAGATGGCAACCATAGCATGGAACCTGGCATGCCAGAATCGTTCAACGTACTGTTGAAAGAGATCCGCTCGCTAGGTATTAACATCGAGCTAGAAGACGAAGAGTAATCCCCACGGGATTATTGGTAGAAGGTGCTCACTTTTGCGGGTGAGCTCCTTTTAACTCCTTACAGGAGCTGATTGTGAAAGACTTATTAAACTTTCTAAAAGCGCAGCATAAGACCGAAGAATTTGATGCAATCAAAATCGGTCTATCTTCACCAGACATGATCCGTTCATGGTCTTTCGGTGAAGTTAAAAAACCTGAGACGATCAACTATCGTACGTTCAAACCTGAGCGCGATGGTCTGTTCTGTGCGCGTATCTTTGGTCCAGTTAAAGACTACGAATGTCTTTGTGGCAAATACAAGCGTCTGAAACACCGTGGTGTTATCTGTGAGAAGTGTGGCGTAGAAGTTACACAAACTAAAGTTCGTCGTGACCGTATGGGCCACATCGAGCTTGCTTCACCAGTTGCTCACATCTGGTTCCTAAAATCGCTACCGTCTCGTATCGGTCTACTAATGGATATCCCTCTACGTGATATCGAACGTGTTCTTTACTTCGAAATGTACGTAGTAACTGAACCAGGTATGACTGATCTAGAAAAATCTCAGATGCTTACTGAAGAAGAGTATCTGGATCGTCTAGAAGAGTGGGGTGATGAATTCACTGCTAAGATGGGTGCAGAAGCGATCAAAGATCTGCTTGCAACAATGGACCTTCATCAAGAAGTGGAAGAAATGCGCGAAGAGTTGGAAACAACTAACTCTGAAACTAAGCGTAAGAAGATCACTAAGCGCCTGAAGCTAGTTGAAGCCTTCATTGCATCGGGTAACGATCCACAATGGATGATTCTGACTGTACTTCCGGTTCTTCCGCCAGATCTACGTCCTCTAGTACCTCTAGATGGCGGTCGTTTTGCGACTTCAGATCTGAACGACCTTTACCGTCGTGTGATCAACCGTAACAACCGTTTGAAGCGTCTTCTAGAGCTAGCTGCTCCGGACATCATCGTACGTAACGAAAAGCGTATGCTGCAAGAGTCTGTTGATGCACTTCTAGATAACGGTCGCCGCGGTCGTGCGATCACAGGTTCGAACAAGCGTCCTCTGAAATCTCTTGCTGATATGATCAAGGGTAAACAAGGTCGTTTCCGTCAGAACCTTCTAGGTAAACGTGTAGACTACTCTGGCCGTTCTGTAATCACAGTAGGTCCATACCTTCGTCTACATCAGTGTGGTCTTCCTAAGAAGATGGCACTTGAGCTATTTAAGCCGTTCATCTATAGCAAGCTAGAGACTCGTGGCATGGCTACGACAATCAAAGCTGCTAAGAAGATGGTAGAGCGCGAAGAAGCTATCGTTTGGGATATCCTAGACGAAGTAATCCGCGAACACCCAGTACTGCTTAACCGTGCACCTACACTTCACCGTCTAGGTATCCAAGCGTTTGAACCAGTACTAATCGAAGGTAAAGCGATCCAGCTTCACCCACTAGTGTGTGCGGCATATAACGCCGACTTCGATGGTGACCAAATGGCGGTACACGTGCCTCTAACTCTAGAAGCACAGCTTGAAGCACGTACACTGATGATGTCGACAAACAACATTCTGTCGCCAGCGTCAGGTGATCCGATCATCGTACCTTCTCAGGACGTTGTATTGGGTCTTTACTACATGACTCGTGACAAGATCAACGTGAAAGGCGAAGGTATGTACCTTGCAGGCCCTGCAGAGGCTGAGAAGGCATACCGTACTAAGACTGCTGAGCTACACGCTCGCGTTAAAGTTCGTATCACTGAGACTGTTAAAGACGAAGATGGTAACAGCACAACTGAAACGAAGATGGTTGATACAACTGTCGGCCGTGCAATGCTATGGCAAATCGTTCCAGCGGGCCTACCGTTCAGCCTAGTTAACCAAAAGCTTGGTAAGAAACAGATTTCTAACCTGCTTAACGAGGCTTACCGTAAGCTTGGCCTAAAAGACACTGTCGTCTTTGCTGACCAAATCATGTACGCAGGTTTTGCATACGCAGCACTTTCTGGTGTTTCTGTAGGTATCAACGACATGGTTGTTCCTCAAGCGAAATACGATGAGATCGAATCTGCTGAAGAAGAAGTTCGTGAAATCCAAGAGCAATTCCAATCTGGTCTTGTTACTGCGGGTGAGCGTTACAACAAAGTTATCGATATCTGGGCGTCTACGAACGACCGCGTTGCGAAAGCGATGATGGATAACCTATCTTCTGAAACTGTTATCAACCGTGACGGTGAAGAAGAGCAGCAAGAATCGTTCAACAGCATCTACATGATGGCCGACTCGGGCGCTCGTGGTTCTGCAGCTCAGATTCGTCAGCTAGCAGGTATGCGTGGTCTGATGGCACGTCCAGATGGCTCAATCATCGAGACACCGATCACTGCGAACTTTAAAGAAGGTCTAAACGTACTTCAGTACTTTATCTCAACGCACGGTGCTCGTAAGGGTCTTGCGGATACGGCACTGAAAACAGCGAACTCGGGTTACCTAACTCGTCGTCTAGTAGACGTTGCTCAAGACGTTGTAGTACACGAACATGACTGTGGCACGCACGAAGGTATCGACATGATGCCTCACATCGAAGGTGGTGACGTAAAAGTTGCACTTTCTGAGCTTGCTCTAGGTCGTGTAGTAGCTGAAGACGTTCTTAAGCCTGGTTCTGAAGATGTTCTAATTCCACGTAATACTCTGATTGATGAGAAGTGGTGTCAGATCATGGAAGACAACTCTGTAGACAGCATCAAAGTACGTTCAGTTGTAACGTGTGACGCTGACTTCGGTTGTTGTGCACAGTGTTACGGTCGTGACCTAGCACGTGGTCACCTAGTGAACCAAGGTGAAGCAGTGGGTGTTATCGCTGCACAATCTATCGGTGAACCGGGTACACAGCTAACGATGCGTACGTTCCACATCGGTGGTGCGGCATCTACTGCAGCAGCAGAGAACAGCATCCAAGCTAAGACTACAGGTACTGTTAAGCTACACAACGCTAAATTCGTTATCAACAAAGACAAGAAGCTTGTAATCACTTCTCGTGCATCTGAACTAACCATCGTTGATGAGTTCGGTCGTACGAAAGAGAAGCACAAACTTCCTTACGGTTCTACGCTGACTAAAGGTCACGAAGATTCAGTAGATGCGGGTGAAGTTGTAGCTAACTGGGAAGCGCATACTATGCCAATCATCACTGAAGTGGCAGGTCGCATCCAGTTCGTAGACATGATCGATGGCGTAACAGTTTCTCGTCAGACAGATGACCTAACAGGTCTATCTTCTTCTGAAGTAACTGATGCAGCAGCGCGTCCAGCAGCAGGTAAAGATATGCGTCCAGCTATCAAACTTGTTGATGCAGCAGGCAACGACGTAATGATCCCTGGTACTGATATGCCAGCTCACTACTTCCTACCTGGTAAAGCGATTGTAAACATCGAAGATGGCGCAGAAGTTGGCATTGGTGACACGCTTGCACGTATCCCTCAGAAATCTGGCGGTAACAAAGATATCACCGGTGGTCTACCACGCGTAGCAGACCTATTCGAAGCTCGTAAGCCTAAAGAGCCTGCGATCCTTGCTGAGCACACAGGTACTGTGTCTTTCGGTAAAGAAACGAAAGGTAAGCGTCGTCTAGTTATCACTCGCGAGGGTGGCGAAACTTACGAAGAGATGATTCCTAAGCATCGTCAACTGAACGTGTTTGAAGGTGAGAAGATTGAACGTGGTGATGTAATCGCTGACGGTCCAGAAACTCCACATGACATCCTACGTCTACGTGGTATTCACGCTGTGACTCAGTACATTGCGAACGAAGTTCAAGAAGTTTACCGTCTACAAGGCGTAAAGATTAACGATAAACACATCGAGACTATCGTTCGTCAAATGCTACGTAAGTGTACAATCACGCACGCAGGTGACTCTGAGTTCCTACCTGGCGAGCAAGTTGAATACTCACAAGTTAAGATTGCTAACCGTGCTCTAGAAGCGGAAGGTAAAGAACTAGTACGCTTCGAGCGCGAACTACTAGGTATTACTAAAGCATCTCTAGCAACTGAGTCGTTCATCTCTGCGGCATCGTTCCAGGAGACAACTCGCGTACTAACAGAAGCTGCGGTTTCTGGTAAGCGTGATGACCTACGTGGTCTGAAAGAGAACGTAATTGTTGGTCGTCTGATCCCAGCTGGTACTGGTTTCGCATACCACCAAGAGCGTCAAGCTAAGCGCGAAGAAGAGCAAGAAGGTCCTTCAGCTGAACAAGCTACTGACAACCTAGCTGCACTTCTAAATGCAGGCTTCTCTTCTGACGAGTAATCGTTAAGAGCTTAAAAGAAAAGGCACCTTCGGGTGCCTTTTTTGTTTTTGGGTGAAAGAGAAAGCGTCATTTAACGAATGGGTGAGTCGGGAATCACCGTTTAAAGAGAACTCGAATTATGAGTTTTTACTATTGGGAATGCTGTTCTAAAAACGCAAAAGGGCTGACGCCATTAACGCCAACCCTCATGATTTAATCTTCTTTTTCGTTTCTTGCTTATGCGCCTGGCGGAATCGCTAGACTGTCGGCAATAAGCTGGATCAGATGGTCTTCCACTTCAAAACGCACTTCGAGTAGTTCTCCAACCTTCGACATGTCTGCCTCGAAGTCCGGTAATTCATCATCCGCACTTACTTTTACGTATTTATCGTTGAACTCTAGCAGCGGCTCAGTGGTGAGGACGATCTTCGCGTAAGTAGTGTCGATTTCGTTATTGGTCTTAAAGCCAGTTGCTTGCCATTTTTCCATGACCATATCGTAGATCTTAAAATGACCTTCAGAGATATAATCAACAACATGATCGCAAAATGAGCTGATTTCTTTAGGAGAAGGGAGTTCAACAACGTTTGATTGCCCGTTTGCTGGCTGAAGAGTACCTAGCTTGCAATACTCGACGATTAGAGACTGTCGAGTTTCGAGCCAATGATCGATGACCTCATTCGAGCCACCCCATTGTTCTTGTACTTGTTTAAATTTATTTAGCATGACCATGTCCTCATGATCTGATCACAACCTTGTGATCATGATAAGTGCTTAAGTAGGGGTCCATTTGTTATACGCTACTAAAAGTAATAGCCTGAATTAATATCGGCTACAACTCTAGTATGAAATTAGATTGCCAGTAAAATGAACGAACTGCAAGCAATGAGGCATAGGGATGTTAAAAAAAGGTGACGGTAAGATGACGGACAAAGCATATTGGTGTGTCGTCTCGGGGAGTGATATTTGGACCACAGAAGGTCGTTTGCCGTTTGGCACTGCTGTGGATTTCGAACTGAATGCCGAACACGCGATATGCATTGGTCAGTATCAAAATCACAATGTTTACTGGCTCAATGATTCAGACAGCGATCTTCAATTTGAGATGCAAAGCCTGCGCGAATTGCTGCATTGGCCTGAGGCTCTATTTTTGTTCGCTAGCAAAGCGATTCAGTACGGTCACATGAGCCAAAGCATGCGTTTTTGCCCACAATGTGGCGGACGCAATCACCTCAACCATAACCAAGTCGCAATGCAATGTGGTGATTGTCGCACGTTGCACTATCCAAGAATCTTTCCATGCATCATTGTCGCTGTAAGGCACGACAATAAGATTTTGCTTGCTCAGCACCCACGACACAAAACCGGGATGTATACGGTGATAGCGGGCTTCCTAGAAGTCGGAGAGACTCTCGAACAGTGTGTTGCTCGTGAAGTGAAAGAAGAAACAGGAATCGATGTGACTAACATCCGATACTTCGGCAGCCAACCTTGGGCTTTTCCTTCGAGTATGATGATGGGTTTTCTTGCCGACTACGCTGGTGGTGTATTGAAGCCAGACTACAGTGAATTGTCTGATGCTCAATGGTTTACGAAAGATTCTATGCCAGACGTCGCGCCGAAAGGGACTATTGCAAGAGCGCTGATTGAGCAGACGATTGAAGATATCGTTGCGGATTAACTCTGTCTGAAAAGGATGGGTTGGCCTACAGGAGTATTTGGTCTTTGGGTGGTCAAATACCTAAAAAAAACCCTCCACAAGTGGAGGGGGTAAGTAAGATGTCGTTATGAGATGCTGAGTTGTAGGAACTCAGTGTTATAATTGTAATTTTCGCTAGCGAACAAATTTTTAACATGTGCCTATGATTGGGTGCAAATTAAGCATTGATTTAAAAGTTAATAACTTGATCTAGGTTGCAAAGCACACAGCTTTTACCTTGCAATCAGTGTTAGAATACACGCCAACAACTAGACAAGATTGAATTGGAATTTACGGAATGACCGAATTAAAAAATGATCGCTATCTACGCGCACTCTTAAAACAGCCTGTTGATTACACGCCAGTATGGATGATGCGCCAGGCAGGTCGTTATCTTCCAGAGTACAAGGCAACTCGTGCTGAAGCGGGTGATTTTATGTCGCTTTGTAAGAACGCTGAACTAGCATCTGAAGTAACGCTTCAACCTCTACGTCGCTTCCCTCTTGATGCAGCAATCTTGTTCTCAGATATTTTGACGATTCCTGATGCTATGGGTCTTGAACTGCGCTTTGCTGCGGGCGAGGGTCCGGTTTTCGATAAGCCAATCACCTGCAAAGCAGACGTAGAGAAAATTGGCCTGCCAGATCCAGAAGGTGAATTGCAGTACGTAATGAACGCAGTACGCCAGATCCGCAAAGACCTAAACGGTGACGTTCCACTGATCGGTTTCTCTGGTAGCCCATGGACGCTGGCGACTTACATGGTTGAAGGTGGCAGCTCGAAAGCATTCACTAAGATCAAGAAGATGATGTACGCAGAACCTCAAACTCTGCACCTGCTTCTAGACAAGCTAGCAGACAGCGTTATCGAGTATCTAAACGCGCAAATCAAAGCGGGTGCTCAATCAGTGATGGTATTTGATACTTGGGGTGGCGTATTGACTCCTCGTGATTACAACCTGTTCTCACTGCAATACATGCATAAGATTGTTGATGGTCTTATCCGTGAAAATGATGGTCGTCGCGTTCCAGTGACGCTATTCACTAAGAACGGTGGTATGTGGCTAGAGCAGATCGCAGCGACGGGCTGTGACGCAGTTGGTCTAGACTGGACAATCAACATTCAAGATGCGGTTAAACGCGTGGGTGACAAGGTTGCACTGCAAGGTAACATGGATCCTTCTATGCTTTATGCTTCTCCAGAGCGTATCCGTGAAGAAGTCTCTACGATTCTTGAAGGTTTCGGTGATGCGGGTACTGGCCACGTATTTAACCTTGGTCACGGTATTCACCTAGACGTGCCGCCAGAAAATGCAGGCGTGTTCGTAGAAGCGGTACACGAGCTGTCTAAGCCTTACCATAAGTAACGCTTAAAATTAGATTTTTTCCAAAGCCCCTCACTGTTGTAGTGAGGGGCTTTTTCGTTGTGCGCCGAGCATGGTGTCAACCTAGGAGGTGAAAGTCCTCTACGCGCCTTGTCGAGCAGGAAGCGTTAGCCTATGCAAGGGTGTCCATCGTGAGGTGGAATCTGAAGGAAGCAAATGGCAAAACATAGCTTTGACGAACAGAAATCTGATAGTAGGCATAATCAACTTGGGTAACCTAGCAACAGATAGAATAGCCCAAAGTCTCGAACAGAAGTGTGATTATGTAAATCAGGCAGAGCTATGGGAAAGGGTGACATCTTACCTCGGGAGGTCTTATCAATTGTCCGCGAGACTAGGCTAGCAGTGATGCTAGACGAAGATTGATAAGAAGTCAGCAGAGGGCATAGTACCTACAATGTGGGGAAGGCCTGAACCAAGGTTTTAAGGCTACAGTTAACAGATTCTCAGTGTGTATGGAGTCTCAGTCAAAAGTAGAACCCCTACAACTCCGCTAATAATGATGGTGAAGTCGGAAACGGATCTGTTGCTAGCGAAGAGAGACAAGCCACATTGGCGTTAAAGTTAAATAGTGGACTTAAGCTAACGTAAGTTAGTCTACCTTGGAACCGCCGTATGCGATACACGCTTGTACGGTGGTGTGAGAGGACGGAGGCCGTGAGGCCTCCTCCTACTCGATTCTACGTGTTTCCACAGGTGTCTCGATAATTTTCGACTATGATCTACATAACGGGGAAATTCGAAGGAGTTGAGTATGTTGAGAGTGGGTTTTGCTTGGTTATTGAGTGCGCTACTGATTTCTGGTTGTGCTTCGGACGTGGCGACCGACTACGACTCCTCGGTCGATTTTAGTGGTTTTTCAACCTATCAGTATCATGAGGATCCCAATACGCCCGTCACCTTAGATGGCGCTCGAATTAAGAAAGCGGTCGACAAAGAGATGGCTTTAAGAGGGATGCGCTTGTCTGAGTCAGATGGTCAGTTGACGGTCCATTATGAGATTTTGGAAGCCTCTGAATTGCTAGCGGATGGACCGACATTTAGTTTTGGTTTTGGCACGGGTAGCATCAATAGTCGTTATGGCGCTGGTGTGAGTACGCCAACTCGAGTCAAAGAGAAGAAATACGGCAAGCTCAGTGTCAACTTGATTGATACACAAACTAACGACGTGGTGTGGCGCTCCGTCTCTCAAAGACAGCTAACTGAAACCATGGACTCTGAAGAGCGAAACGAATTCGTTCAAGACCAGGTGCAGCAGATGTTCGAAGAGTACCCAATTGCTGCGCCACAAGCGAAGTAAACCGCTAGTACCCTTTGTCGAAGTCAATCTGGTGTTTGAGTTGGAAGCCATCACGCCAAGACAGGTAGTTGTTAGCGAATATCTCGACGACCTGACACGGCTCACTAAGCGCTGCAATATGAGGGGTGATAGTGATTTGTGGTAGTCCCCAGAAAGGATGCTCTTTTGCGAGAGGTTCGTTTTCAAACACATCCAAGAAAGCGTGTTCCACCCAACGGTTTTTGAGTGCCAACAAAAGGCCTGCTTCATCGAGTGTACTGCCACGGCCTACATTAAATAGCAGTGCACCTTGGCAATGACTGAGCAGTTCACCATCGAGCAACCTATTGGTTTGCGCTGTTGAGGGTAGGGTATTGACGATGATATCCGCTTGCTTGAGCGCGACGTGCGCTTCGTTAATATGGTAAGTGCTGTCAAACGATGTTTGATGTGGTGGTATGCCGGTGCGGTTTACTCCAATCGCTTTAAGACCGAAGGCTTGTGCAACTTTGGCAAGGTGGCTACCAATCGAACCGGTACCGAGGATCACCATAGTACGACCGTTGAGTGATTGATAGAGCTGTGGTTGCCACTGCTTTTGAGCTTGTTGCTGGTGGTAGTGTTGAAAATGGCGGTAGTGGCTGATGCTATAACCTAGCACATATTCAGCAATGAGTGGCCCGAAGATACCTCTGACGTTGGTGAGAGTGTAATCTTGACGAAGTTCAGAACTGATGAGTGTATTAATACCAGCGTAGGTGCTTTGCAGCCAGTCTAGCTTGGTGAACTCGTTTAGGCGTTGGGCAACCAGAGGCGGCGCAGCGAGCACAATGTCCGCTTCTGCAGCGGTTTCAGTGATTTCTAGGTCGGGTAAGGCGTGTTCAAGGAGCAGTTGTTGATAGGTCTCGTTGTGCTCGGTGAGAATATAGAGTTTATTGGTGAAATTGTTCATCGGCTTACCTTTTTTCCCTAAGGTTTATCAAGTACACTTTCGCTGTCTTTTTCTGCAACTATTGAGTGACTATGCTACAGAATCCACTTCAGGTTCGTCTTGAAAAACTAGAACCTTGGCAACAAATTACTTTCATGGCGTGTCTGTGTGAGCGTATGTACCCTAACTATGCCATGTTTTGTGAGAATACAGAATTTGCCGAAGCACGAATCTACCGTGATGTGTTAGACAGTGTCTGGGAAATCCTAACGGTAAAAACCGCGAAGGTGAACTTTGAGCGTCAACTAGAGAAAATTGAAGAGCTATTCCCGAGTGCAGAAGATTTCGACTTCTATGGTGTGTACCCTGCAATGGATGCTTGCCAAGGTCTCGCTACACTGCTGCATGGCTTATTGGACCGCGAACATCTATTTGAAGCGGTAATTAAGGTTAGCCAACAGTCTGTGAAGACGGTCGCCGATCTTGAGTTTGCTCAAGGAGCAGACGAAGTGACTAACCAAAACCAAAAAGAGAACGAAGCAGTATGTGAAGAGTGGGACGTTCAGTGGGCTATTTTCCGCCCTCTACGTGAAACCACAGAGCGCGATATTGAGCTGATTAAAGATTTACGTCATGAACTGCGTGAAGAACCTGTCAGCAATATTGGTGTTGCCATCTAGCTTGCGATCGAATAGTAAAAAGAAAGGCTCCGTTTGGAGCCTTTCTTGTCTGTGCTTGATTATGCTTTCTTGTCTGCTGAAGAGACATCAGAGTCTTGGTTAACCTCAGCTTCGGCTTCAGTTTTTTCTGCAGCCTCTGGTTCTTCTTTCTGTTCAGCTTTCTCTTCGAGCTCTTCTTCATGCTCGTCATCGCGGCTTTCGATTACGCCGTGGGTCTCTTTCCAGTTTTCCCAACGCTGAAACGCCAGTTCTTGCATGTCTGTGTTCTTGTCGGCTTCATCGATGATCTCTTCACCTAGGAGGTGCTCAAAGATGTCTTCTAGCGTTACAAGGCCTTGTACTGTGCCATATTCGTCAACCACAAGTGCGAGTTGCAGGCGGTGCGTCATCATCTGGTCAAACACTTTTGGTAGAGCTGTGTTGTTCAATACCACTTGGATAGGGCGCATGACCGAGCCAAGCTGTTTTTCACCGCTGCCTGATTGCTGAAGCTTGAACAGCTCTAGACGGTGCACGAAGCCAATAATGTTGTCACTCTGCTCGCTGTAAACCAGTGGGCGAGAGAACGGCGTATCTTTGTGTTCAGAAAGAAACTCATTAATCGTCATCTCTGCATCAACACGAAATACGACTGGACGAGGCGTCATAACTTGAGTGACAGGGACGTTTTGAATGCCCAGTAGGTTACTCAGAATTTTAGATTCACCTTCCGCAAATTCACCGCTCTCTTTTGCTAGGATCGCCATCGCAGATAGCTCGTCGCGCATTTTTGGCGCTTCGTGCCCGCGGGCTAGACGCTTAGTAATTTGTTCAGAGAACCATACGAAAGGTGTTAGGAAGAAAACCATCCAACGCAGAACCGTTGACGACGCAGGTGCAAGTTGACGCCAGTAAGTTGCACCTATGGTCTTAGGAACGATTTCTGATAGGACTAGAATGCCGAGAGTCAGTACGGCAGAGAACACGCCTAGCCACTGGCTACCAAACACAACTGCCGCTTGTGCACCCGCTGTAGCAGCACCGATAGTATGCGCGATGGTGTTGAGCGTTAGGATAGAAGCAAGTGGTCTATCAATGTCTGTTTTCAGCTTATCGAGCGACTCAGCAGCAGGGTGGCCTTGTTGCTTGAGTTGAGCGATGTAGCTTGGACTGATACTCAGTAACACAGCTTCCAAAACAGAACAGATAAAAGAAATTCCAATGGCAATGGAGACGTAGATAGTTAACAGCAGCATGTTTGCCCTTAATGATAGTTTGTACGCTTTGTCAGCGATTCAAGCTGGATTATAGAAAAAAATTGATGCTTTGGTCATCATTAATTTTAGTCTCAGCCCCCTTTAAACAAGGGCTTGGAAGGGAATTTGAGTAACAAATTGTGAGTTATTACTCATATTATGGCTAAAACTACGGCATTAGAGTCAAAGATCATCGACAAACCTTTGCCAGATGGGGCATTTATGTTTTAGAGTGAATTGAATTTAAAAATACAAAGAAGGGAAACCTAAAATGAACAAGACCCAATTAATCGACTTTATTGCTGAAAAAGCGGACCTTTCTAAAGCTCAAGCGAAAGCTGCGTTAGAAGCGACTCTTGGCGGCGTAACTGATGCTCTTAAAGATGGCGATCAAGTTCAGCTAATTGGTTTTGGTACTTTCAAAGTAAACCACCGTGCAGCTCGCACTGGTCGTAACCCAAAAACTGGTGACGAGATTCAAATCGCTGCTGCAAATGTTCCAGCATTTGTTGCAGGTAAAGCACTGAAAGATTCAGTGAAATAATCTAAACTGTACCGAGGTAGTTGTATTCCACCTCGGTACAGGTTTTATGAAAAAAACATTTCTTCTCGTTTCTCTCTTCTCTGCACTTCTCGTTGGGTGTTCCTCATCCAGTCCGACGCAAAATCTCGAACAATTTGAAACCTATACTGGCGGTCAGGTTATGGGTGATGCCACGAGTTTCTATTGGATCACCAATAAGCTTACACAGCCACACAGCTCAGCGGATTACGTTACTGTAGGCGATTATGGCTGGTACAAAACCGATTATGCTTGGTCGAACGGTATCTTGCGAGAGTTCATCCGTGAAGGTGAACAGCGCGACTCTAATGGTAAACTCGTGCCATACCGTGTCCATGTGCGTTTTAATACGTCGGGTGAGGCTGTCTATCAACAACACCGTATCAATGAAAAAATCTTACCGATTCAAGTCAAGCAGTTAGAGCGATACAAAAAAGAAGCGAGGTCTGTGTTGACTGCGACTGATAGACAAAATGGCGAAGGCCTAGAGTTGCTACAAGGCTACTGGAATGGCACCTCATTTGAGAGTTGTGACGGTGACGAATTCACTGAATTTGAATTTAATCAAACACTGCCAAACTTTGTGATTAACCGCTTAGCGACGGTAGACAGTTATGCGGCGGTGCTGGGTAATGTATCACTTGGTAAGGGTAGCGTATCGGTTGAAGAGTTACTGATGCTAGCGGAAGACAGCCACGACTGTATTGTGCGCCCTACGTTGTTGAAAGAGCAGTAGAGATATCACTGCTGAGCAGAATTTGGAGTAAATGGATCATGGTAGGCCAAATACTCTGAAGGCTGCAAATTAGGTTCAAAAATTAAAAAAGGCGCATGATGCGCCTTTTTAGTACCTGCAATCTCAACAATGATTACTTCTGCTCGCGCTCAATCGCACGGTAACCGATGTCATTGCGGTGGAACATACCATTCCAGCTAACTTGCTTAGTTAGCGCGTACGCTCGCTCCTGAGCCTCAGAAACGCTATTGCCAAGAGCAGTAGCACACAAGACACGACCGCCATTCGTCACCACTTCGCCAGCTTCGTTATTCGCTGTACCTGCATGGAAGATCTTTTGGCCTTCAACATCGCCTTCAGGTAGTGAAATTACGTCACCTTTTGCGTAGTCAGCAGGGTAGCCGCCAGCTGCAAGAACAACACCAATTGAAGCGCGTGGGTCCCACTTAGATTCTGCTTGGTCTAGCTTCTCGTCGATAGCCATTAGGCAAAGCTCAACAAGGTCTGACTCCATGCGCATCATGATAGGTTGCGTTTCTGGGTCGCCGAAACGGCAGTTGTATTCGATAACTTTCGGTGTGCCGTCTGCTGCGATCATCAGACCTGCGTATAGGAAACCTGTGTAAGGCGCGCCTTCTGCGTCCATGCCACGTACCGTTGGGTAGATAACTTCTTCCAGGATACGGTTGTGGATTTCTGGCGTAACCACAGGAGCAGGAGAGTAAGCACCCATGCCGCCAGTGTTAGGACCAGTGTCTTTGTCGCCCACACGTTTGTGGTCTTGGCTGGTGGCCATAGGCAGTACGCTAGAGCCATCTACCATCACGATAAAGCTTGCTTCTTCGCCTTCCAGGAACTCTTCAATCACTACGCGGCTGCCAGCTTCGCCAAATGCGTTGCCTGCTAGCATATCTTTGATTGCGTCTTCTGCTTCTTCAAGAGTCATCGCAACAATAACGCCTTTACCAGCCGCAAGGCCGTCAGCTTTAACTACGATTGGTGCACCTTGCTCACGAACGTAAGCGATAGCTGGCTCAATCTCAGTGAAGTTCGCGTAAGAACCGGTTGGGATATCGTGGCGAGCTAGGAAGTCTTTAGTGAATGCTTTAGAGCCTTCCAGCTGCGCTGCTGCTTGAGTTGGACCAAAGATAGGTAGACCCACTTCGCGGAACGCGTCAACCACACCAATAACCAGTGGCGCTTCTGGACCAACGATAGTCAGTTCGATTTTTTTCTCTTGAGCAAACGCCACTAAACCAGCGATGTCTTCAACACCGATGTTTACGTTCTCAAGTTTTGGCTCAAGTGCAGTACCTGCGTTACCCGGAGCAACGAAAACTGTTTCAACGTTTGGGTTTTGTGCTGCTTTCCAACCCAGTGCGTGCTCACGACCGCCGGCACCGATAATCAATACATTCATGTTTTAAACCTTCAATCAAAATTGATAGTAGTAGAACTAGAAAATGTCTGAGCAACACTAAATGATAGTGTTGCTCATCTCGGAGCGCAGCGTTCTCGTTTCCCGTAGCGAAGCGCTCTCGTATCTTTTTTTTCTAGTGGCGGAAGTGACGCATGCCCGTAAAGATCATCGCCATGCCGTGCTCATCTGCTGCAGCGATAACTTCGTCATCACGCATAGAGCCGCCTGGTTGGATAACACACTTGATGCCCGCTTCTGCAGCCGCGTCGATACCGTCACGGAATGGGAAGAATGCATCAGATGCCATTACACAACCTTCAACTTGTAGACCTTCGTCTGCCGCTTTGATGCCTGCGATTTTCGCAGAGTAAACCCGGCTCATTTGGCCAGCGCCTACACCGATAGTCATGTCGCCTTTTGAGTAAACGATCGCGTTAGATTTCACGTACTTCGCTACTTTCCAGCAGAATAGGGCATCTTTTAGCTCTTCAGCGGTTGGTTGACGCTTAGAAACCACTTTAAGGTCATCTTCAGACACCATGCCTTGGTCACGGTCTTGAACCAGTAGGCCGCCGTTAACGCGTTTCACGTCAAAGCCAGTTGTCTTAGTTGTCCACTCACCACACTCAAGTAGGCGAAGGTTTTTCTTAGCCGCGACGATTTCTACTGCTTCAGCAGAAACAGAAGGAGCAATGATAACTTCAACGAATTGACGCTCAGTAATAGCGGTTGCTGTTGCTGCGTCTAATTCGCGGTTAAATGCGATGATGCCGCCAAATGCAGACGTTGGGTCTGTTTTGAACGCACGGTCGTAAGCTTCTAGGATATCTTTACCTAGTGCTACACCACATGGGTTAGCGTGCTTAACGATCACACATGCTGGCTCGTCGAACTCTTTCACACACTCAAGTGCTGCGTCAGTGTCAGCGATGTTGTTGTAAGAAAGTGCTTTACCTTGGATTTGGCGAGCCGTAGAAACAGACGCTTCTTCAGGGTTCGCTTCAACGTAGAATGCTGCTGCTTGGTGGCTGTTCTCACCGTAGCGCATGTCTTGTTTTTTCTGGAACTGTTGGTTGAACGTGCGAGGGAATTTGCTCTCTTCGTCACCTTCTTTGTTCTCACCGTAAGATGGGACCATAGTGCCGAAGTAGTTAGCGATCATGCCGTCGTAAGAAGCTGTGTGCTCGAATGCTGCGATAGCCAGGTCGAAACGAGTTTCTAGTGTTAGAGACTTCTCGTTCGAGTCCATTTCAGCGATAACGCGGTCGTAGTCATGAGCGTTCACAACGATAGTAACGTCTTTGTGGTTTTTCGCTGCAGAGCGAACCATTGTTGGACCACCGATGTCGATGTTCTCAACGGCATCAGCAAGCGTACAACCTTCTTTAGCAACGGTTTCTGCGAATGGGTATAGGTTAACAACAACCATATCGATAGGATTGATGCCGTGAGTTTCCATCACGTCATCATCTTGACCACGACGGCCTAGAACGCCACCATGAACTTTTGGGTGTAGAGTCTTAACGCGGCCGTCCATCATTTCTGGGAAGCCAGTGTAGTCAGATACTTCTGTTACAGAGATGCCTTTTTCAGCAAGCAGGCGAGCAGTGCCACCGGTAGATAGGATATCTACACCACGGTTAGCAAGGGCTTGTGCAAATTCAACGATACCAGTTTTGTCTGATACGCTGATTAGGGCGCGGCGAATTGGACGAGCGTTATTCATGCTTCCATCTTCCTCAAATTCATGGAGTTAAAATAAAGATATTTGCCAAAAAAGAACTTGTTTCTATCTTCTACACTCTGAGTGGAGTACAACAGAGCAAGAGATAAAATATTGGCCAGTTTTGGTAAAGACCTTTGAGATTCCGCTTCTTCTTATGTTTAATACCTAAGAAAGTAACAGTCTCCAAATTTGATGGCGCACATTCTAACTAATTTATTACAAAAAAGCTCGCGCAATCGTTTGGCATCTCAAAAATAATTATGAAAATTGCCATTTGAGCCTGAAAAGTAACGAAAAGGTTAATTGTGGCAGTAACGAAAAATCAGGAAAAACTATGTTTCAGATAGGAGAGTTGGCGAAACGTTGTGGCGTGACGGCGGATACGCTGAGGTTTTATGAGAAAAACCGTCTTATTGCCCCTGCAAGTCGCAGTGAATCTGGGTATCGCCTCTATGATGAAAATAACCAAAAACAAGTGACATTCATTCTAAAATCAAAGGCGCTGGGCCTGAGCCTCGAAGAGATTAAAGAATTACTCGATATTCGGTTAGAGGCCACGCAACACAGTTGTGCGGAAGTGAAGTCGATTACCAGCGCTAAGTTGACGATGATTGATGAGAAAATTGCCGAGTTGAGCCGTATTCGAATCGCACTGAAAAAAATCAATGACGCTTGTTGTGGGCATGTGGATGATGATGCAAGCCATTGCTCGATTTTAGCTGCATTGGATTCCGAGAATACCCAGAAAGGCAGCTGTTGCGGCGATTGAGTACCGATATAAAAAAAGCCCAACTTACTGAGTAAGCTGGGCTTTAAATTTCTATACGTCAGAACGATTAGTTCATGCCGTATTTTTTAAGTTTCTTGCGAAGAGTACCGCGGTTGATACCCATCATAGTTGCTGCGCGAGTTTGGTTACCGCGAGTGTACTGCATGATGGTGTCTAGTAGTGGCTGTTCAACTTCAGCTAATACTAGTTCGTATAACTCGCTGACTTCTTGACCGTTTAATTGAGCAAGGTAGTTTTTCAATGATGCTTTCACTGAATCACGTAGTGGTTTCTGCGTGATTTGGTCTTGTGATGTTACTGTAGTCACTGTCAATGCTTCTGAAGTCAGATTTTGTTCGAACATATTCGGTCTAGCTCTTCTCGTAATTATGGTGCAACGTTATCAAAATAACCTTCTAACGCCTCAAGCTGCAGATCACCTGCTTCGAGTGCGTTGAAGGTACGGCGAAACTCACTCGCTTGTTCGTGTTCTTTTAGGTACCAGCCCACATGCTTACGAGCAATGCGCGGGCCTAAAAACTCTCCATAAAACTCATGCAGAGCGTGAACATGACCAAGCATGATGTCCTTCACTTCCGAAGTTGGGAGTGGGTCCATCGTGGTGCCGTTTTCCAAATAGTGGTGGATTTCCTGGAAAATCCAAGGACGTCCTTGGGCAGGGCGGCCAATCATCAAAGCGTCAGCACCGGTGTACTCCAGCACAAACTTCGCTTTCTCTGGGCTATCGATATCACCGTTAGCGATAACCGGTATAGAGACAGCTTGTTTCGCCGCTTTAATGTGTTTGTATTCGGCCTCACCTTTGTACATACAAGCGCGAGTTCTCCCGTGAAGGGCAAGCGCTTGAATGCCGCAGTTTTCGGCTATTTTAGCGATTTGGACACAGTTTCTGTTATCTGTGTCCCAGCCTGTACGAGTTTTTAACGTTACTGGAACGTCAACCGCATTTACTACAGCCTTCAAGATCTCTTCAATAAGATCTGGGTATTGCAGTAGTGCGGAGCCCGCAAGCTTCTTATTCACTTTTTTGGCTGGACAACCCATGTTGATATCGATGATTTGAGCACCGTTCTCAACGTTGAATTGCGCAGCTTCGGCCATAAGCTGTGGATCTGCACCAGCGATTTGTACTGAACGAATGCCCGATTCGCCTTCATGTACCATACGCTGCTGAGACTTTGACGTTTTCCAAACCTTTGGATTGGAGGACATCATTTCACTGACTGCCATCCCCGCTCCATAGCGAAGACACAACTCACGGAATGGTCTATCCGTTACGCCAGCCATTGGGGCGACGATTAGATTGTTCTTAAGTTGATAATTTCCGATTTTCAAAACGTCATCACAGTTCTGTACCAGCAAGGGCGCGCATTTTACGCATTTTTTTGCTGCGTGAAAAGACTAATATTTGAGCATTTACAATTTGTTTCTGTAATTTGCATAAAATTCAGTCAATTAGCGCTCAAAGTCTTGTCTAGCCTTGCTTGCGACCAGAGATTCGACACCACTCTTGCTGCTCAACAATCGGATCAATGTGAAGTTCATCACGGTAATAAGTCGCCACGTCTTCCGCTTGTGTATCTAAAACACCCGACATCGCAAGTACACCGTCTTCTTTTACTAGACCTTTAATGATGCCTGAAAGTTCGCGTAGTGGACCGGCAAGGATGTTAGCAACGACAACATCAGCAATCAGACCTTCTGGCTGATCTTGAGGCAGGTATACTTCTAATTGGTCAGCAACGCCATTGCGCTCGGCATTGTCTTTTGATGCAAGCAGAGCTTGAGGATCAATGTCGATCCCGACAACTTTTGCTGCGCCTAGTTTGATCGCTGCGATCGCTAGGATGCCAGAGCCACAACCGAAGTCGATCACTGTTTTACCTGATAGATCTAAGCCCTCTAGCCACTCTAAGCAAAGCGCTGTTGTTGGGTGAGTACCTGTACCAAACGCTAGACCTGGGTCAAGCATTACATTGACTGCGTCTGGCTCTGGGATGTCACGCCAGCTTGGGCAGATCCATAGACGCTCACCGAATTTCATTGGGTGGAAGTTGTCCATCCATTCACGTTCCCAGTCTTTATCTTCGATCTGCTCGACTTTGTGAGCGAAATCAGCAGGGAACATGTTGCTCGCTTTAATTTGCGCTAGAACGGCGCTGGTATCAATTTCAGCGTCGTATAGAGCGAGGATATCCGTATCGCCCCAAAGTCGAGTCTCACCCGGCAGAGGCTCAAATACAGGGGTATCTTGTGCATCAAGGAAAGTGACAGAAAGAGCGCCAGTCTCTTCCATCAACATGTCGCCAATCTGTTCGGCATTTTCGTTGGTCGCATTAAGCTTGATTTGAATCCAAGGCATGGCTGAATCTTCTATATGAGAAAAATTGGATGGCGAGTCTAGCAGAAAATATGAGCAAATTCACCAAAACCCCAAGGAATATCATGGGCGAGTGAGTGGCGTTTTTTGAATGCTTAAAAACAAAAAATGCCCACCAAAGTGAGCATTTTATTCTGTTCTTACACGAACAAATTACACAAAACTAGCTTCTATTGAAGACCAAGTTTCTTCTCAAGGTAGTGGATGTTTGCACCACCGTGTTGGAAATTCTCGTCGTTCATGATCGATTCTTGTAGAGGGATGTTCACTTTGATGCCTTCTACAATCATCTCGCCTAGAGCATTCTTCATACGAGAGATAGCTACATCGCGGTTCTCACCGTAAGTGATCAGCTTACCAATCATTGAATCGTAGTGAGGTGGTACTGTGTAGCCTGTGTAGATGTGAGAATCCCAACGTACGCCCATGCCGCCAGGTGCGTGGAAACGCTCGATCTTACCTGGTGAAGGTAGGAACTTCTCTGGATCTTCCGCGTTGATACGACACTCGATAGCGTGACCGCTGATCTTGATGTCATCTTGAGTGAAAGACAGAGGCTGACCCGCAGCAACACGCAGCTGCTCTTTGATTAGGTCAACACCGGTAACCATTTCAGTTACTGGGTGCTCTACTTGGATACGAGTGTTCATCTCGATGAAGTAGAACTCGCCGTTTTCGTATAGGAACTCAAAAGTACCTGCACCACGGTAGCCAATCTCAAGACAAGCACGAGTACAACGTTCACCAATGTACTTACGCATTTCTGCCGTGATACCTGGAGCTGGTGCTTCTTCAACAACCTTCTGGTGACGACGCTGCATAGAACAGTCACGCTCACCAAGATGGATAGCACCGCCTTGACCGTCGGCAATTACTTGTACTTCAACGTGACGTGGGTTTTCTAGGAACTTCTCCATGTAAACCATATCGTTGTTGAAACATGCTTTTGCTTCTGCACGTGTCATTGCGATCGCTTCAGTTAGCTCTTTTTCAGAACGAACTACACGCATACCACGACCACCGCCGCCACCTGATGCTTTGATGATAACTGGGTAGCCAATACGCTTAGCGTGAGCTTTGTTGGTTGCTTCATCGTTGTTCAATGGGCCGTCAGAACCGGGTACACAAGGTACGCCAGCTTTCTTCATTGCCGTGATTGCAGAAACTTTATCACCCATGATTCGGATAGTTTCAGCTTTAGGGCCTACGAAGATGAAGCCGCTTTGCTCAACTTGCTCAGCAAAATCTGCGTTTTCAGATAGGAAGCCGTAGCCTGGGTGAATAGCAACAGCGCCTGTTACCTCGGCCGCACTGATGATGCGAGGGATGTTCAGGTAGCTATCGATACCACGAGCTGGACCGATACAAATAGTTTCATCTGCAAGCAGTACGTGCTTAAGGTCGCGGTCAGCTGTTGAGTGAACAGCTACCGTTTTGATGCCTAGCTCTTTACATGCTCGCAGAATACGTAGTGCGATTTCACCACGGTTAGCGATGACTAATTTATCTAACATAATGAGGCTTCTCTATTATTCGATAATTACTAGAGCTTGATCGAACTCAACTGGTTGGCCGTCTTCAACTAGGATTGCAGTTACAACACCAGATTTGTCCGCTTCGATTTGGTTCATCATCTTCATTGCTTCAACGATACATAGTGTATCGCCAGCGTTAACTTGTTGACCTACTTTAACGAATGGTTTTGCGTCTGGGCTTGGTGCGCTGTAGAAAGTACCAACCATTGGAGAAAGAACTTGGTGACCAGTTACTGCCGCTGGAGCTTCAGCTGCTTCTGGTGCCGCCGCAGGAGCAGGGGCCGCTGCAGGAGCTGGTGCCGCTACAGGTGCAGGCGCTGCTGCGTAGTGAACTGGTGCTGCTGCAGGAGCTGTGCTGTTACGGCTGATGCGTACTGACTCTTCACCTTCAGAGATTTCTAGTTCTGCGATACCAGACTCTTCAACCAATTCGATCAGCTTTTTGATTTTGCGAATATCCATCGTTTCTTTCTCTTATTTGTTAATGAACCATGCTCTATGACTGGAGCTGGTTTCTATTAGTTCGGTTATGTTCGTTACTTTGACTGAAGCTTGTTAATCGCAGCGGTCAAAGCAAATTGGTAGCCTTGTGCACCCAAACCACAAATTACCCCTTCGGCTTTGTCTGAGAGGTATGAGTGGTGCCTAAATGGTTCACGTGCGTGAACATTAGAAAGGTGCACTTCAATAAATGGGATTGCTACACCAAGCAATGCATCGCGTAGTGCCACACTGGTGTGTGTGAACGCCGCTGGATTGATAATAATAAAATCAATACTTTGAAATGCACTGTGAATGGCTTCAATGAGTTCGTACTCACGATTTGATTGTAAGTGAGACAGCTCAACGTCCTGCGTTTTCGCTTGCTCTTTCAGACCATCAATTATCTGGTCAAGTGTTTGAGAACCGTAATGTGCCGGCTCTCTTAGGCCCAACAGGTTAAGGTTTGGGCCATTTAAAACTAGAATGCGAAACTTTGTAGACATCGTGGGGCTATCTTCCTTTATCATGACGATGAGTGTGAATGTCCCATTTTATTTACAAATCATGCCGTTTTGCTAGCGCTAAAACGACCGATTTTAAAAATTAGAACCAGATTATAGCTAATTCAGCGCAAATCGCAGCAATTTACTGGTCTAATCTCCTAATGTAATGGGGCATAATTGTTACCAAGTTAACAAAAAATGGGAGAGGCCTTAATTCCAGGGAGGATATTTGAGATCGAGATCAGGCATAAAAAAACCGCCACACAAGTGACGGTTTGAAGGTGGGGTGTTTTAAACATATCAGATAAACATGCCCAGCTAGGACCGTTTATCCTCGGCTTTATGCCAGCTCAGCTTGTTCTGCGATGAGCTTGTCAACCACACTTGGGTCGGCAAGTGTTGAAGTGTCGCCGAGGTTACCTGTATCGCCTGTTGCAATCTTACGCAGGATACGACGCATGATCTTACCAGAACGTGTTTTTGGTAGAGAGTCTGTCCAGTGTAGTACGTCTGGTGTCGCAATTGGACCAATCTCTTTACGTACCCAATCTTTCACCTCTTTATGAAGCTCAGCCGTTGGGAATTCACCGTCGTTTAGGGTGATGTAAGCGTAGATCGCTTGGCCTTTAATGTCGTGAGGGATGCCCACAATTGCAGCCTCAGCAATCTTGTCGAATGCAACCAGCGCCGATTCAATCTCTGCCGTACCCATACGGTGACCTGATACGTTTAACACGTCATCCACACGACCTGTGATCCAGTAGTAGCCATCTTCATCACGACGAGCACCATCACTGGTGAAGTACATGCCTTTGAAGGTTGAGAAGTAAGTCTGCTCGAAGCGCTCATGGTCACCATAAACAGTTCGCATTTGACCTGGCCAAGAATCTAGAATCACTAGGTTGCCGTCGGTCGCGCCTTCGATGATGTTACCCATGTTATCGACTAGTGCAGGTTGAACGCCAAAGAATGGGCGAGTCGCAGAACCTGGTTTTAGATCCGTTGCACCCGGTAGAGGAGCGATCAAGATACCGCCCGTTTCGGTTTGCCACCATGTATCAACAATCGGTGAGTTCTCGTTACCAATCGTTTTGTAGTACCACTCCCACGCTTCTGGGTTAATGGGTTCACCTACCGAGCCCATAATACGCAGACTGCTACGAGTTGTGCCTTCAACCGCTTCGTTACCTTTCGCCATCAGAGCGCGAATCGCTGTTGGAGCCGTGTATAGAATGTTTACTTGGTGCTTATCAACCACTTCGCTCATTCGGCTAGTATTTGGGTAGTTTGGCACGCCTTCAAATAGGATTGTTTTAGCGCCGTTAGCCAGTGGTCCGTAGATTAGGTATGTGTGACCCGTGATCCAACCCACATCCGCAGTACACCAGAAGGTTTCGCCTTCTTGGTAGTCAAATACGTACTTGAACGTCATTGCAGCATAAACTAAGTAACCACCGGTTGTGTGTAGAACACCTTTAGGTTTACCTGTTGAACCTGATGTGTAGAGAATGAATAGAGGGTCTTCTGCTTTCATCTCTTCTGGTGGGCACTCAGAAGATACGTTTGCTGTTGCTTCATGCCACCATACATCACGATGCTCGTGCCAATCAATGTCGCCACCAGTGCGTTTCATGACGATAACTTTTTGAATGGTTTTTACTTCTGGGTTGGTCAGAGCTTCATCGACATTTTTCTTAAGAGGAACGGCACGGCCGCCACGAACACCTTCATCAGCGGTGATCACGACTTTAGAGTCAGAATCGATGATACGACCTGACAGTGCTTCTGGTGAGAAGCCACCAAACACTACAGTGTGAACGGCACCGATACGTGTACAAGCGAGCATTGCAACCGCCGCCTCTGGCACCATTGGCATGTATAGACACACAACGTCGCCTTTTCGCACACCTTGTTCTTTGAGGGCGTTAGAAAATTCACACACTTCTTTGTGCAGCTCTTTGAAAGTCAGCGTCTTATCGTCAGCAGGGTCATCACCTTCCCAAATGATAGCGACTTCATCACCGCGCTCAGCCAGGTGGCGGTCAATACAGTTCGCAGATACGTTGAGCGTACCGTCTTCAAACCAGCGAATGTCGATGTGGCCAGGGTCAAATGACGTGCTTTTCACTTGGGTGAAAGGCTTAATCCAATCTACGATTTTTCCATGCTCGCCCCAGAAACCTTCAGGGTCAGAAACAGATTGTTGGTACATGGCTAGGTAAGTGTCATTATCCGCGTGCGTATTTGCTTTGATGTTTTCTTTTACCGGATAAACGTGGGCTTCACTCATTGCATCTCTCCTTGTGCCTACATTCCTAATGAATTGGCAACTTCCTTTAAGTTCAGTTTCTAAGTCAAGTTAGTGGACTGTTGTTGTGTTATCACTGTCGGTTAGCAGAGCCATTTCCACAATTAGACTTTAGGATGAGAAGCGTGTTTCTACTTAAAAAATAGCGAGTTAAGTGCTTTTTTGAGAGTTAGATCGTTTCATTTATCCGTAATGGTTGAATTACGAATAAGAAGAGTTGAAACGCGGCAGAGCACCGTGTTGTAGGCGTACAAAAATCAGTGCAGCCGAGATAGCGTCTTGTAATGCATCATGTTTATTGGTGGGCAGCGGCAGGTCGAGTTGGCGACAGATGGTATCAAGACTTAGATCGAAATAGGCATTAGGCAGGTGCTTTTCGAGCTTTTCTTGATAGAGCTGGCTCACTTCTACTAATGGATTAGGTAGAGGGAAACCAAAGTGTTTTAAGCACGCTTTATCGAGAATTTTTTTGTCATAGCGGATGTGGTAACCCACCAAAGGTCGATTGCCGATGAAGTCGAGCAGTGCACTGATGGCCTGTTTCTCTTCGACCCCGTGTTTGAGGTCTTGGTGGCGGATTCGATGGATTTTGATTGAGTTAGAATCTAACGATTGAGGTGCTCTTAGCCTGACCTCAAATGGCTGACTGGTGATGATCCGGTTACCAATGATTTTGGTGGCCGCAATGGACACCAGTTCCGCCTGATTTGGGTCGAGGCTGGTGGTTTCACAATCGAGCGACACCAACTCTTGTCCTGAATTGGTGGTAAAGAGATCCTGATAGGGCGATCCTTTGAGCTTTCGATACCAGTAATAGCGCACTAATCGGTTCATGGTGATCTAGTCCCTAATTTGGTAGTGATAACCCAACCATTGCTTAAACTTTTTCACGACGTGCAAGCTGTGTCTTAGTAGGTCTCGGTCTGCGCGTTCCATGAGTTTTACGTCGAGTTTATTGCTGTTGTGCTGCTGCGATAAACGTTGTGATAGACGCCATTTGAAGAACTGTTTGAGCGCTTCGCTGAGGTTGTCTGCCGTGCTTTGTTCAAGAACATTCTTTTGCACCAGTGCGTCGATGCGTTCGAAGGTGTTGTTGACACGGATTCCGTGCTCAAGGCTGAGGGCTCTTACGCCATGAACGATAGGGAATATCCCCCCTTGTTTGATGTCTAACCCCGACTTTGATGTTTTCACATTGCCAAACAGAGATAGCGGTACAGAGAAGCTGAGAGCGGGGCGGCAGAACTCTGTGAGTATCAGCTCTTGTCCCACCATTAAATCTCTCAAGTGCTCTTTAACGGGTTGCAGTAGATCTCGATTGCCCGCTACTGCATGGGCGTCTGCCATAATGGCGATGTCCATGACCGTATCGGGAGTCGCCTTTTTCACCCATTGCGAAAGTGTTTCCTTCCAGCCTTGTTGTGAGTGCACCCATTTCGGATTGTTCACCATCACATTGCCTGGACAGAGCGGGTAGCCTAACTGCTGCAGGGTATGAGTCAGCTCTTCCATGACCTCTTCACAGTGATGCCACTCTAAACCGTCTTGAATAATCAGCGCGTTGTCTTGGTCTGTTTTGAGTATCTGTTCTCCGCGTCCCTCTGAACCGAGCACAATCAGACAGCAGTGGTTTTGCAGTGCAGGAGGCAAAATCAGTTCAAAAGCTTTTTCGATAATTTGCTCGTTAACCGCAGAGATCAGTTCCATGATAAAGCGTGTTCGAATGCCATTGTTGATTAAGCTCTCAACCAATTGACGCTGTTTGTTGGAGGCCATCGCTAACTCTTCGATGCTGGTGGCACGAGCTATTCGCAGAGTCAGTACATGAGAGTGGGTTGAGAATGCACTCAATATTTGTGTCATATCGAGCATGCCGACTGCTTCTTGCCCATCACAAACCATCAAGCGTTTTACCCGATTACGCGTCATATTAATCATGGCGTTAAACAGAAAATCACCATCATTAACATGCAAAACTGGGAAGGTTGCTATCTCACCCACAGGGGCATCAAGAGGATAATCCTCAAGCATCACAGCGTGCAATAAGTTGGTTCGTGTGACGATAGAATAGGGTAAGGTACATGATGATCCAAAAGCTTTTGGATCATCATGGGCTAAATGAACTAAAGCCGAGTCGAGCCCTTGTTCTTTAAGGGTTTTGGTTACTTCATTGATAGGTTGATTAGGCTCGAGGATCAGAGGTGGGTGATAAATCGAATCGTCGACTTTGGTTAAGATAAATTCAGCCAAATTTTGCTGCTGTTTAGCGGCTTCTATGAGTTCTTTACGCTTGGCGAGGTTGTTATCAAAGTAGGCCGCAAACTGGCCATTGGCATTGTAGAGCTCAAGGAACACGTCGGTCGGAAGCAGATAGCTGAGGGTATCTTCTAGCGCGATGTATTGGTGTTTAGTGCGAGGTTCAAATTGGCTGCGTACATCAAAGATATCGTCGTTCGCATAGTGGGCGTAAATTTCCCCATCTTGGCTAGCACGCTCCTCCACAGCACCTTTGATTAAAATATGCAGATGGCGGCTTGGACGATCCGCTTCGAGAATGGTTTCTTGAGCACGATAGTAAACCACGTCGAGCGCAGAACGCAGGGTCAGTTGTTCAGCCTCAGATAAGCTATCGAAGGGTGGGTGCTGCATATTAAATTTATCAGGCATAAGCGTCGCAGATAGAGTGAAGAACCTAAAGTTAAGTCTGACAAAAACTCACTGAAGCTCCAGACGACTTTAGTCTAAACGTGTAATTTTGATGCTGGATGCAGTCATAGATAACACGGAAACTCAAAGCAGCAATTATTCCCTTTTTCATATGACTCTGGAGAGGCATAATCTCCGCTGCCTCTCTGCAATCGTTTTTATAGGTATATATATGTTTAACCCTTCCCCTTATGGGTGGATATCTCAGTATTTCATTGGTTTCTTTTTCGCTTACGGTGTGTATCTGCCGTTTTGGGCATTATGGTTTGAAGACCAAGGGGTTTCAGCAGGCGATATCGGTGTGTTGATCGGTGTAGGTTTTGCGACGCGATGTGTGGCGAACCTCTTGATTACACCACGTGTACATAAAGCGGAGCACTTAATGCCTGCGCTGCGCTGGCTCAGTTTAGCGGCGTTGATTTTTGTAGCGTTTCATTTCTTTACCGGTGGTAGCTTCCTACTAATGCTGCTAGCGACCATCTTGTTTAACCTCTGTTGTGGGCCAGTGGTTCCGTTATCCGACGCCATGGCTAACTACTACAGCCGACTTAAGGTGTTGGATTACGGCCGCACACGACTCTGGGGGTCGATTGCGTTTATTGCTGGTTCGACGGTAGTTGGTTATCTGGTCGCGCAATTTGGCACTGATATGATCTTGTATACGGCATTAGCAGGTGTGTTTGTCTCTTTGATTCTGGCAATGAGAAACCCGAATTTGATGCCAGTGACGCAATCTGAACAACATCAAGTGCGTCCGAAGTTGGGGGCCTTGATGCGTGAGCGCTCGGTCGTGAAGTTCCTTGCCTTAATGGCGCTGCTGCAGGGCAGTCACGCTGCTTACTACAGTTTTAGCGCGATTTATTGGAAAGAAGCGGGTCACTCTGAAGCCATCATTGGCTATTTATGGAGTTTAGGGGTAGTTGCTGAAGTGGGGGTGTTTGCTTTAAGTAAACGACTTTTCTCTGGCATGGCGCTTAGAACATTATTTGTTATTGCTGCGCTGGGCGTGATTGCACGTTGGGGTATCACCGCATCAACAACCGATATTTTGGGGCTAGTACTCGTGCAGTTGCTGCATGGTGTGACGTTCGCGATGGCGCATATTGCGGCGATCCAATACATCCAATCGGAAGAAGAGAATAAGATGGTGGCATTGCAAGCTCTTTATAATGCGATCCCACTTGGTGCCTTTATCGCGTTGATGACTACTTTAAGTGGTTGGGGTTATGAGCTGTGGGGCGCAAATATTTTCTGGGTGATGGCGGCAATGGGTGTATTTGCTCTGTTTATTAAACTTGATGAGCGCAGTTCAGTAGTTGATGTCGAATTGGACGTGACTCCAGCTAAAGCAGAGAATTAGAGTCTAAAGCACAGAAATTAATCGACCTGATTGTGTTGATTACTCTTAGCGAGTTAAATGAAACCTCTCCCTTATGGAGAGGTTTTTTTATGGAAGAAAAGGGTTCGCAATGCAAGGATGGATCGTAATCCCCGTCTCACTCGCCTATTTAGGCGTGCTGTTTTTAATTGCTTGGTATGGAGATCGACAAACGCGTTGGTTATCGCGTTGGCGACCTTGGATCTATAGTCTGTCTATTGCAGTTTACTGTACCTCGTGGACCTTCTACGGCACCGTGGGTCAAGCCAGTAATAACCCTTGGTCTTTTCTTCCTATCTATATCGCCCCAATTCTTGTTTTTACTTTGTGTTGGCGGATATTGGCGCGGCTGATTGTTATAGCCAAGCGTGAACATATCACCTCGATTGCCGACTTCATTGCAGCTCGTTATGGCAAGTCACAAGGACTTGCGGTTACTGTGACGATTATCGCTGTAGTGGGGATTCTGCCTTACATAGCGCTGCAGTTGCGTGGCATCACTATGGGCCTCGATATCGTTGCTCCGAGCCTGGCGCAAGACTTTGGCTATCAGGATTACCATGTTTCTTGGTTTGTGGTGGGGGCTTTGGCCATCTTCACGATGTTGTTTGGTACGCGTCATATCGATAACACAGAACACCACCGTGGAATGATGATGGCGGTCGCGTTTGAGTCGATCGTCAAGCTGGTGGCTTTCTTAATTGTTGGGCTGTTTATCATCTACCTTGCGACCAGTAGCGATAAGATTGATCTGCTTGAGGTCGCTGCGCAGACTTATGAATCCCCTAACATTCCCACTCTTATTATCCATACTGTGCTGACGATGTTGGCAATTGTGTGTCTGCCAAGGCAGTTCCATACTATGGTGGTTGAGAATGAAAGGCCGCAAGATCTGCATACAGCGCGCTGGCTCTTCCCTGTTTATCTGATCTTGATGGGACTATTTGTACTGCCGATTGCTTGGGCAGGGCAAGGGCTACTCACGGGTATGCCTGCTGATACCTATGTGATTAGCCTGCCAATGGCAGAAGGGGCGAACAACATTGCTTTGCTGGCCTTTTTAGGCGGTACGTCCGCCGCAAGTGGTATGGTGATCGTTTCAACCATCGCACTGGCGATCATGGTTTCCAATGATCTGGTGATGCCGTTATTGCTGCGTCGGATGCGACTCACACAGAGAACCCATCGACACTTCTCCGGGTTGTTACTGGTGATTCGTCGTGCGCTTATCTTGCTGTTGCTACTGGGGGCGTGGGGTTTTTATCAAGCATTAGATAGTATCCACTCACTCTCTGCGATAGGTTTTCTCTCGTTTGCCGCGATTGCACAGTTTGCACCAGCCCTGATTGGTGGCATGTACTGGCGTTTGGGTAACCGCAAAGGTGTTTATGTTGGTCTTTTATTCGGTTCTATTATTTGGTTGATTACTTTGATGAGCCAAACCAGCATGCTGGCGGGTGACCAAGAGAGTAACCTGTTGCTATGGCTTATCACGCCACCTGACCTATTAGCTCACTGGGATGTGAGCAGTTCTAACTGGGGGATTGTGCTCAGTATTACCGTGAATACGTTCTGGTATGTGGTGGTATCCCTGTCGACAAGGCCAAGCCTAAGTGAGCGCTTACAATCAGCGGCATTTGTTGGCGCACCTCTGCCTGAAAACGAGAACATGAGCCTTTACCAGAGTCGTGTGACAGTCGCTGAGCTAGAGATGCTCGCCTCACGCTTTGTAGGACGTAAGCGAGCGAAAAGTGCTTTTCAGGCGTATTGGCAGCAGCAAGGTCAGCCATTACTTCCCAATCAACAATCACCGGCCAGTTTGATTCGACATGCTGAACGTGTACTGGCTGGGGTATTCGGTGCTTCCTCTGCTAAGTTAGTACTTACTTCGGCTCTGCAGGGCAGGAATATGCAGCTAGAGGAGGTCGCGACCATCGTTGATGAGGCTTCTGAGCTGTATGATTTTAGCCGTGGCTTACTACAAGGCGCGATTGAACATATCGGCCAGGGCATTGCGGTTGTCGACCAACAGCTCCGTTTAGTAGCGTGGAACCAGCGTTATCTTGAGTTGTTCGTGTTCCCTAGTGGATTGATTCAAGTCGGTAGGCCGATTGCCGATGTGATTCGACATAATGCGGAACAAGGCTTATGCGGACCTGGCGATCCAGAGGACCATGTTAAACGGCGTATCTTCCACCTTGAACAAGGCACTCGCCATACCTCTTCGCGTGTGAGGCCGGATGGTCGCGTAATCGAAGTGCAAGGCAACCCGATGCCAAGTGGTGGGTTTGTGATGAGCTTTACCGATATTACGGTGTTTAGGCAAGCGGAGCAGGCGTTAAAAGATGCCAATGAGAGTCTAGAATCTCGAGTTCATGAGCGCACCCAAGAGCTCGAAAAACTCAATCAGCGTTTGGTGAAGGCCACTCAAGTATCAGAACAAGAATCCAAATCTAAATCGCGCTTCTTGGCGGCAGTGAGCCACGATTTGATGCAGCCATTGAATGCGGCACGCTTATTCGCTTCTTCGTTGTCAGAGGTTGCGAAAGAGCAAGAGGTTAAGCAGCTCTCTTCGCATATCGAGAGTGCACTTGGTGCGGCAGAGGACTTGATTGGTGATCTACTTGATATCTCGCGTCTGGAGTCGGGCAAGCTCGAAACCAACGTTCATGGTTTTGCTATCAATGATGTTTTGTCTAACCTCAACGCAGAATTTAGCGCCTTGGCTGGGCAGCAGAATATCGATTTCCATATGGTGCCCTCATCGCTGTTTATTCAGTCTGACCCGAAACTGCTGCGTCGTGTTATTCAGAACTTTTTGACCAATGGATTTCGCTACAACCCAAATGGTAAAGTGCTTTTGGGTGCGCGGCGTGTGGGCGATCGTGTGCGTATTGATGTGTGGGATAACGGCACGGGTATTGATGAAGATAAACAGCAAGAGATCTTTGAAGAGTTTACTCGAGGGAGTCAAGTACGCTCAGATCAAGGTTTAGGGCTTGGCTTAGCGATATCAAAAGGGATCGCACATGTTCTAGGGCATGAAATTTCGATGCGTTCTTGGCCGGACGAAGGCAGCGTATTCTCAATTACCTTGCCACGAGCTGAGAAGGTGGTTGCGATACCACAAGTAACGACAACGACCGTCAACAGTGAGATTGCGCAACTGAAAATCCTGTGTGTGGATAACGAGAGCGACATTCTTGTTGGTATGGAGAAGCTGATTGGTCGTTGGGGGTGCGATGTCAGAACTGCGGTTGACTTGGTCGAGAGCTTGAAGTGTCTGGAAGGCGGTTGGCAGCCAGATGTGATCTTCTCGGATTATCGACTCGATAATGGGCGCACTGGCCTGGAAGTTCTGCAGCAGTGTCGCTTGAGATTGGGTGCTAATTTCGAAGGGGTTATTATCAGTGCTGATCGTACCGATGACATGCTAGCGGCGATCAAAGCGCATGGTTTCAGTTTTATTGCTAAGCCAGTTAAGCCGCTCAAGTTAAGAGCCGTGCTCAATCGCGTCGCTTAATTAGTATTTGGATCATGGTAGGCAAAAAGCGAAGCCAACGTTGGCTTCGCTTTTTATTGGGCAGGATTAGCCGGCAATTCCGCCTTTCGTCAGCTGGCTTGGGTTCAATAAGCTCGCCAACTCTTCACGTGGAATATCGGTTTCACGCTCTGCAACATCTAAAATTGGTAGACCTTCTTTATACGCCTTTTTGGCGATGTCTGCGGCTTTCAGGTAACCGATAACTGGGTTGAGCGCCGTTACTAGAATTGGGTTCTTCGCTAAGGCTTCATCAAGGTTATCTTGACGAACGGTGAAGGTAGCTACGGCTTTATCCGCCAGTGCCACCGAACTGTTGCTCAGTAGTTCGATGCTTTCAAGCACGTTGTGCGCGATGACAGGTAGCATCACATTGAGTTGGAAGTTGCCAGATTGACCTGCGACTGTGATGGTGGTGTCGTTACCAATCACTTGCGCTGCCGCCATTGCTGCTGCTTCTGGAATCACAGGGTTTACTTTGCCTGGCATGATAGAAGAGCCAGGCTGCAGAGCTTGCAGTTCAATCTCGCCAAGACCAGCCAGTGGGCCAGAGTTCATCCAGCGAAGATCGTTTGCGATCTTCATGATCGCAACTGCTGCTGTTTTAAGCTGTCCAGATAGTGCGATGATCGCATCTTGGCTGCTGAGATTGAAGAAGAAATTTTCGCTCGAACTGAATTGCAGTTTCGTTGTTTGAGATAGGTTGTGCGCGAAGACGTCTGCAAACCTTGGATCGGCGTTGATCCCGGTTCCGACGGCTGTTCCACCTTGAGCGAGTGCTTTTACAGCCTCCAAACTCGACTCAATGCCTTGTTTTGCATGGTCAATTTGGAATTTCCAACCTCCTAATTCCTGAGCGAGAGTGATCGGCATGGCATCCATTAGGTGAGTGCGACCTGTTTTCACCACATCGGCAACCTGCATCTGCTTGGTTGCTAACACATCGGATAGGTGAGTAAGGGCAGGAAGCAGCTGTTTCTCTACCGTTAGTGCCACGCTGACTTGAATTGCTGTCGGCACAACATCGTTACTGCTTTGCCCCATATTCACATGGTCATTCGGACTAACGTCGCCTTGAAGTGCACGTGAAGCCAGCGTTGCGATAACCTCATTGGCATTCATGTTCGAGCTGGTACCTGAACCCGTTTGATAGACATCGACAGGGAAGTGTTCAAGGTGTTGGCCATCGATGATCTCTTGGCTCGCATCGATAATTGCATGAGCAATATCGCCCTCAAGAAGACCCAATTGTGCATTGGTGTTAGCGGCTGCTTGTTTGATGAAAGCGAGTGCTTGAATGAAGCTTGCTGGCATCGTGTGCGAACTGAAAGAGAAGTTATCAGCGGCACGCTGTGTTTGTGCTTGGTAAAGTGCATTGGCTGGCACTTTTACTTCACCCATGCTGTCTTTTTCGATTCGAAATTCTTGGGTCATGCTGGATCCTTGTTAGCCAAGTGGAGCTTGGACTTGCTGTAGAGTTTGTTGGAGCGGTAAATACTTCTGTTTACCGTTTGGTTGTTGGTAGTAATGGCGCTTTAAACAAAATAGAGGCGTGTGGATCAAATCAAGGCATACGCGGCGAAATGTCGGGCTGCGCTGCGGTGACTCAATGGCCTCTATTAAGTGAAAGAACAACTGACGAAGAAACAGCTCGCATAACAAAATGTTTTCATGCTCACTATCTTTTTCATACTGAAGCGCAAGCTCTAGACTGCAGTCAATATAGCTTTGGACTGTTGACGGCTCATAGCCCTCAACCACATCGGAAGCGAGAAAACGATCTTGTGCTTTGTAAAACGTAGAATAGATAAGTTGCTGTTGCTGCATTAATCTCTCACCATCGTTAAATAGATGTTAATGATAATTATTATCAAATAAGATTATTAAAAACAACCTTTTATTTTCATAAATGGCGGGACGAAAAGAAAAAGCCGATACACGATGTATCGGCTTTCTGAGAATCAGTGCTTAATCCCTACAATGTAAGCACTGATTCATTTTAGTCTCTTTTGAGATTTTTGCTTAGTGGTCGTGAGCTGCACCAGCACCTTTAGGGTAACGGATGTTCTCAACCATCTCTTGTACATCTTGTGGTACTTCAGCTGTCACCTTGTTCACAGCGATAGATACTACGAAGTTCAGACACATACCTAGTGTACCAATACCCTCTGGGCTGATACCAAACCACCAGTTGTCTGGCGTGCTTGCTGCTGGGTTGATGAACTTGAAGTAGATGATGTATGACGCTGTGAATAGGATACCCGCCAACATACCTGCAATTGCGCCTTCCTTGTTCATCTTCTTGTAGAAGATACCTAGGATAATCGCTGGGAAGAAGGATGCTGCGGCTAAGCCGAATGCAAACGCTACTACCTGTGCTACGAAGCCTGGTGGGTTAATACCTAAGTAACCTGCACCAATAATCGCAACCATTGCTGCCAGACGTGCGGCTAATAGCTCTTGCTTGTCGGTCATGTTTGGTCTGAAGCCTTTCTTCAACAAGTCATGTGAGATGGATGTTGAGATTACCAGTAGTAGACCTGCTGCTGTTGATAGTGCGGCTGCTAGGCCACCGGCTGCCAGTAGTGCTACAACCCAGTTAGGTAGTTTCGCAAGCTCTGGAGAAGCCAGTACGATAATGTCACGGTTGATCTTCATCTCGTTGCGCTCATCGCCCGAGTAGAACATCTTGCCATCGCCATTTTTGTCTTCCCAGCCTACTAGACCAGTGCTTTCCCAGTTTTTGTACCAGCTTGGTGCTTCTGCTGCTGGAACACCTTGCATGTCAGGACCGTTGATTGTCTCAATCATGTTTACACGAGCAAACGCCGCTACACCTGGTGCTGTTGTGTAAAGTAGAGAAATAAACAGTAGCGCCCAACCTGCTGAGATACGCGCATCACGTACTTTTGGTACTGTGAAGAAACGGATGATTACGTGTGGTAGACCTGCAGTACCCACCATTAGAGCTGCACAGATGAAGAATACATCCACCATGCTCTTATTGCCTTCGGTATAGGCGGTAAACCCGAGCTCTTCGGTCAGCCCATCCAATTTATCGAGTAGGTAAACGTCCGTCCCTGAAATGGTTGAACCCATACCGATTTGTGGAAGCGGGTTCCCTGTCATCATGATTGAGGTAAAGATAGCTGGCACAAGGAAAGCGAAAATGAGGACACAGAATTGAGCTACCTGCGTATAAGTGATGCCTTTCATGCCGCCAAGTACTGCGTAGAAGAACACAATACCCATACCGATGATGATACCTAGGTTGATATCAACCTCTAGGAAACGTGAGAATACAACGCCTACACCACGCATCTGGCCTGCAACGTACGTGAATGATACGAAGATCGCACAGAATACCGCTACCATACGCGCTGTTTTCGAGTAGTAACGCTCACCGATGAAATCAGGAACCGTAAACTGACCGAACTTACGTAGGTAAGGGGCTAAACAGAGTGCAAGTAGTACATAGCCACCTGTCCAACCCATTAGATATACCGCACCGTCGTAACCCACGAATGAGATGATACCTGCCATTGAGATGAATGATGCTGCTGACATCCAGTCCGCGGCTGTTGCCATACCATTTGCGACAGGGTGTACACCACCGCCTGCAACGTAGAACTCACTGGTTGAGCCTGCACGAGCCCAGATTGCGATGCCGATATACAGTGCGAAAGTGATACCGACGAGAATAAACGTCCAAGTTTGAATATCCATGTTCTAAACCTCTAGTCTTCCTGTACGTTGTATTTCTTGTCGAGCGCATTCATGCGCACTACGTAAATAAAGATTAAGGCGACAAAGGTGTAGATCGACCCTTGTTGAGCGAACCAAAACCCTAGCTTGAAACCGCCCAGTTGTACGGTGTTAAGCGCGTCGACAAATAAGATGCCAGCGCCGTAAGAGACTGCAAACCAGATAGCAAGCAGAGTCCCCATTATTCCCAAGTTTTCCTTCCAATAGGCTTGAGCATGTTCTGTTGATTCGAACGCCATTGCCTTCTCCTTTATTCCGTTTCCATAGAATGTTGTTGTGTTAACGTAATGTTACGATTTGAAATGTAGCAAGGATAAGTCAAGGGATCTGTGCAACTTTAGTCGCGGCAGATTTGTTGTTAAGTTTTTGTTTTATATGGCTTGGTGCGCTTTTTGATTTAAAAGTGTGATGTTAAAATGTTGTTAAATTAGCCAAAAGTCTAACGAAATGTCGATTTTTGATGAGATAAAACTCGCAGGGAGACCAAGTTTATTTTTTGAGCAAGGTTTAGCGTTTTGAAGGAGTGTTTGGGTAGGTGAGGTCAGGGAGTAGGATTATACCAATCGTAGTAAATAATTGCTCACCCTAGCTTGTTAAAATGCTCGATAACTGCGTTAGAATTTTTGATTGTAGAATAACTACTTATCGAAAAATTCTGCCTTGTTATCAAACCTTTTTCCTGCGCTATTTTTGATCACTTATTTACTGTGATTGGTATTACTCTCAGCCAAGCAGAGGCTGAGAGCAACATCTTTTAAAGCTGGTAAGACTTATAGATAGAAGTCTTTGATGCCCATCAGAAGGTTATTTACAGCAACCGCCGCCAGAATCAAACCCATGACACGGCTAATGATTGCGGCTCCGACATTACCAATCACCTTCTGAATCTTAGTGGCGCCCAGTAGCAGCAGCAAGGTGATAACAAGCACCAACACCATAACCCCTGCGGTAATGCTCTGGTCGATCAGTGAGTAGCGGTGATTGTCGGTCAACATCACAATCGCCATCATGGCCCCAGGTGAGGCAATAGAAGGGATTGCCAGTGGGTAGACTGCGAGGTCGGAAAGCTGCTTACTGCACACTTCTTCTGAAATTTTCTGTTCTTGCTCTGGCTTGCTCTCACCAAAGATCATTGTTAACGCGAACAACAGCAGTACCAGTCCACCGGCAGCTTGGAAGGCGGGCAGTGGGATCTGCATCGCTTCAAGGAGCAGTTGGCCTGCGATAAGGAAAAAGAGTAGCACTCCGGTTGCGATTGCGACCGCTTTCAGGGCGACAGCACGGCGCTGTTTTAGTGTGAGACGCTGTGTTTGAGATAAATAGACAGGGACAGAGCCAATAGGATCGATGACCGCCCAAAGAACAACAAACTGAGTAATGATGATACTAGTAAGCAAGGAGAATCTCCCAGAGTTAATGACAGAGGGATAAAGGCCGCTAACTGCAGCCTTTCAATTATAACGGCTATTATTCCTTTTGAGTCATCACTGTGTGAGATGTTTCGAATGTAGTTTAACTTTCAGTTTCCATTTGTTGTAACAAGATCACTGCTTGGGTTCGGTTTTTCACTTCCAGTTTGCGGAAGATAGCGGTCATATGGGCTTTAATAGTTGCTTCGGAAACATTGAGTTCGTAAGCAATTTGTTTGTTGAGTAGACCATCAGAGAGCATACCCAATACCTTGTATTGCTGGGGTGTTAGAGTGGCAATCTTTTCTGCGAGATCACTGCAAGCAGCGTTATTGGTGATCAAGCCTTCAGGGAAGAATGGGTCGCCGTTCAAGACTTGATTGAGAGCACTCACCAGCTCACGCATATCACTCGATTTAGGGATAAAGCCAAACGCACCATGGCTCTTCACCTGAGTCACAACGCTGGCATCTTCGCTGGCAGAGATAACTACAATGGGTAAATCAGGGTACTCAGCACGTAACTGAATAAGACCGGACATGCCGTTGGCCCCCGGCATTTTGAGGTCGAGCAGCAGCAGGTCTGGTTCATCTTCTTTTTTGAGAAGTGTTAGTAGGGCATCCAGAGAGTCCGCCTCTAGAAGGTTCGCGCCACTGATCGCCATGTGCACTGACTGAAACAAGGCGTTACGAAACAGAGGGTGGTCATCAGCAATGATGATGGTATAGGTCGAGTCCATGACGTTCATACTTTTAACAATTTAGTTAACATTTATTATTGTCCTGATTGACTATGCGGACAATATTTATGCACTAAAAGTCTGAAGCATATCCACTTTTGCTGAGAGGTGAGGATGGAAAGGTTTTATAAATATGTAAAAGCCACGTTTCAGTTCTCATTTGAGAAAGAAAACGTGGCTTGTATTTTATCAACGTAGTGCAGTTATAGTTGGTGGCTTTGCATGTGTTGCAAGAAGGTCTCAGCGTTCATAAAACCGGTAACACGGGCATTTGGAATATGGTTACCCTGACCGTCCCAAAACTCAATGGTTGGCAACCCCAGTACCTGCATTTGCTTAAGCAGTTCAATATCTTGAGGTAAGTTTTTAGTGACATCAGCTTGTAGCAGAACAAAACCAGAAAGCTTATTTTCAACATCGGCTTGATGGAAGGTGTACTTCTCAAACTCTTTACATGCCACACACCAGTCGGCGTAGAAATCGAGCATCACTGGCTTACCTAACTTCTTCGCCTCGATAAGCTGGATCTCTAGCTCTTCAACGGTATTGATACGAGCAAACTCAATTTGATCAGTCTGCTCGACACTCTTTTCTGCAAACCAGTAATTTAGAGCCGGTTGAGCCGATGCGAACAGTCCAAGCATAGCAATGATACCGACTGCGCTCTGTTTCCAACCACCAAACGGCAGAGAGTTTTTGCTGTGATACAGCCAACCAAAAGCGATAAAGCCAAGTGCAGACCATAATACGGTTGCCCATAGCTCTGGCAAAATACGCTCTAATAGGAAGATAGGCGCTGCCAGTAGAATAAAACCAAACACGATTTTGACCTTATCCATCCAACTGCCAGCTTTTGGTAGTAACTTATTGCCGAATACAGCGACGAGCATCAGCGGGATACCCATGCCCATTGCCAATGCATACAGAGCAATACCACCGGTAAATAAGTCACCACTTTGTGCCACGTAAAGCAGAGCACCAGATAGCGGAGCGGTAGTACATGGTGAGCACACCAAACCGGAGATCGCTCCCATCGCAAACACACCTAGGGTATTGCCACCTTGCTGCTTGTTGCTCTGATTATTGAGCCAAGTTTGAACACTGCTTGGAAGTTGTAGGTTGTAGACGCCAAACATCGACAGTGCCAATGCGACGAACAGAATACTCAAGCCAATCAGCACATAAGGGTGCTGCATCGCCGCTTGGAACTGCATACCCGCCGATGCTACCACAAGACCAAGTAAGGTGTAGGTGAGCGCCATACCTTGTACATAAATGAACGACAACATCAAAGCTCGGCCTTGGCTTAGCTTACCGCCACCCAACACAATGCCAGTCAGAATAGGGTACATAGGTAGAACACATGGCGTGAAGGCAAGGCCAACACCAAGAGCTAAGAACAGCAGCGGCGTCCACCAACTGTCACTGAGCTGTTCAGCAAGCCCGGCTTCTTTTGAAACTGGAGCCACGCTGCGCTCTTCTGCGATAGGTGTCGAAGTTGGTTGTGCTGATACCTCCGTCTTAGCTGAGGTACTGGCTGTATTCGTCGCGGCATCTGCCGACGGCGTGAATGGCTCGATGTCAATGACACGAATTTCAGGTGGGTAACAGAAACCCGCTTTGGCACAGCCCTGGTACTTAACGATAAGCTGCGAGCCATCTTGGTAGCTCTGCAGTGGGACTTGCACAAACAGCGGTTGGGTATAAATGCTCACCTTACCGAAAAATTCATCTTGGTATGGTTGTCCGTTTTCCATCTCTACCGTGCCGATAGCGAGATTTTGACCTGTAAAATCAAGACTGTGTTGATAGAGGTAGTAGCCCTCTTTTACTTGCCAGTCGATAAGGATTTTATCGTCTTGCTGGTAGTAATTAAAAGGGAATGCCTGATCAACAGGAACAAAGCTATTGGCTGAGTCGAGTTCAAGTCTTTGGTCGTTATTGCCAAAGAGAGCATAGGCTGAATGGGACAAACTAAGCAGTCCAACACACAGCGTGATGAGAAATGCGCGCATAAGTGAAGTCATCTTGATTAAGTTAACAGCGATATTAACTTAATCAGACCTTATTGCTGACTAATAAGTTTCAAATTGCCGTTTTTATTATAAGAATGTTTGCGTTATATCGTGCTGGCCTTTAGGGAACCGATAATAAAAAAGGAAGCCGAGGCTTCCTTTTAAAGATAACGGATTGATTCTGATTAGATGAACAAGCCACCGAAGCCAAAACCTAGCGCAACCGCAGTCGCGATAGTCACCACACCTGGGATAAAGAATGGGTGGTTGAACACAAGGTTGCCGATGCGAGTCGAGCCTGTGTCATCCATCTCAACCGCTGCAAGCAGAGTTGGGTAAGTTGGCAGAACAAACAGGGCACTTACTGCTGCAAATGACGCCACCGCAGTAAGAGGCGCTACGCCAATGGCCAGTGCTGCAGGCATAAGAGCCACGGTGGTTGCACCTTGAGAGTAAAGCAGCATAGAAGCAAAGAATAGAACCAGTGCTAGCATCCAAGGGTAATCAGATAGTAGAGCACCTGCTACGTCTTTGATCTCTGCAACGTGTGCGTTTACAAACGTTGAACCTAACCAAGCCACACCAAGTACACACACACATGCAGTCATACCAGAGCGGAATGTTGGTGCTGAAGAGATCTTCGCTGCATCGATTTTCGTGAACAGTACAATCGCAGCCGCTGCTGCTAGCATCACAGACATGATTGCTTCGTTACGGCCTAGCGCTGGGTTTTCAATCAGACCCACAGAGCTAGAGATCGCCGCCGCATAGCAAACAACAAAGCCGATCGCTGCTAGGAAGATGTAAGTTGCTTTCTTCGCTGTTGGCAGAATCTCACGCTTTTCTTCTGTTGCTAGTTTGATTAGACCTTTCTCTAGACGCTCTTGGTATACAGGATCGTCTTTAAGCTCACTGCCCATGTAGTTCGCAACAACAGCACCAACCATACAAGCGATGAAGGTTGTAGGAATACAAACCATCAGTAGTGTTAGGTAATCAACACCAAACGGCGCTAGCATCGCTGCAAAAGCAACAACCGCAGCGGAGATTGGAGAAGCTGTGATCGCAATCTGAGACGCGACAACCGCAATCGATAGTGGGCGAGATGGACGAACACCTTGGCCTTTCGCCACTTCTGCAATCACAGGCAGTGTTGAGAACGCTGTGTGACCCGTACCCGCCATCAATGTCATTAAGAACGTCACGATAGGAGCATAAAAAGTTATGCGTTCAGGATGTTTGCGTAAAAAGTTTTCTGCGATCTGAACCAACCAGTCCATACCGCCCGCGACTTGCATAGCTGCAATCGCAGTGATAACCGACATGATGATCAGAATAACGTCGATAGGGATAAAAGATTGGCTAGTTGGAACACCAAGGATTAGCGACAGTGCGATAACACCCGCGCCGCCAGCAAAACCGATACCAATACCGCCAATTCTGGCCCCTAAAAAGATAAAGAGTAGGACAACGAACAGCTCTACTGCAATCATAGTAACACCTCATTTTTAGATTTTATTATCTGAAAACTCGCCACTGAGTGTTCAAATAATAGAACCTACAGCTAACAACTACGGCCAGTGCTTGTCTCGTTATAAAGCCACTTTAAATATATGGTTAATCGTTTTCGAGACTAAAAAAGGGCTCCGTCGGGAGCCCTACATTCAAGCTTACTCGTAGCGTTTGCCTTTATACTGAGGGCGCATCAAGTTTTCAACTGAGAAAATGTCATCAAGTTCTTCTTCAGTGAGAAGACCGCGCTCTAGAACCACATCGCGAACGCTCTTACCGGTTTCTGCACAAATCTTACCAACGATGTCACCCTCGTGGTGGCCAATGTATGGGTTTAGGTAAGTGACGATACCGATAGAGTTAAACACGTGCGCTTCACACACTTCTTTGTTCACAGTGATGCCGTCAACACACTTGTCACGTAGGTTCACACAAGCATTGGTTAGAATGTCTAGAGACTCAAACATGCTTTGAGCGATTACCGGCTCCATCACGTTCAGTTGAAGCTGACCGCCTTCTGCTGCGAAAGAAACCGTGTTGTCGTTACCTAGTACTTTGAAGCACACTTGGTTTACTACTTCAGGCACTACTGGGTTTACTTTAGCTGGCATGATTGAAGAACCTGCTTGAAGCTCTGGAAGGTTCAATTCATTTAGGCCAGCGCGTGGACCCGAAGAAAGTAGACGTAGGTCGTTACATATCTTAGACAGTTTAACCGCTAGGCGTTTTAGTGCGCCGTGGGTCATTACGTATGCACCACAGTCTGAAGTTGCTTCGATTAGGTCTTCTGCTGGAGAAACCTCTAGGCCAGTTACTTCAGCAAGGTGTTTAACCGCTAGCTCCTGGTAACCTTGTGCTGCGTTTAGACCCGTACCGATCGCAGTTGCACCTAGGTTTACTTCTAGAAGAAGCTTTGATGTGTACTCTAGGTTCTTGATCTCTTCATTGATCGTTACTGCCCATGCGTGGAACTCTTGGCCCACTGTCATTGGTACTGCGTCTTGCAGTTGAGTGCGACCCATCTTAAGAACCGTGTTGAACTCTTGGCTCTTAAGTTCGAATGCGCCTTTTAGGTATTCGATAGCATCGATAAGCTTACGTACGCTGTTGTAAACAGAGATACGGAAGCCTGTTGGATATGCACAGTTGGTTGATTGACTCTTGTTTACGTGATCATTTGGATTGATGAACTCGTATTGACCTTTCTCTTTGCCCATAAGCTCAAGAGCCACGTTCGCAACCACTTCGTTTGCGTTCATGTTTACAGAAGTACCCGCACCGCCTTGGAACACATCTGACGGGAATTGGTCCATGCACTTACCCGTGTCTAGGATAAGGTCACATGCCGCAATGATGTGCTTCGCGATTTCACTTGGAATTACACCTAACTCTTTGTTTGCTAAAGCCGCAGCTTTCTTGGTCATCACCATGCCGCGCACAAACTCAGGCACGTCTGAGATAGTGACATTTGAGATGTTAAAGTTTTCGATAGCGCGTAGAGTGTGGATGCCGTAGTAAGCATCTGCAGGAACATGACGTTGACCTAATAGATCTTCTTCGAGACGAGTGGCTTGAGGAGCTTCAACAGGAGCTTTAGATTGAGTAGCCATAACAGGATCCTTAGAGAATTATTCTGATAATATAGTTAGTTATTAGCCTATCCTTTATGCGAAACTCCGTTCACTAGAATTTTGGGCTGATAAATCCGTCCTGACTTATGTGGCACATAATACTGTACCTAGCGCATAAAAATAGTAAGTTGATCACCTTTTTTGCTTTTGTTTCGTCAATCTTACACAAACTATTTTTTGAGGATGAGACACGCTTATTTACAGGATAAATTTGAGTTCGTAAGAGCTTTCAACGTACACTGAACACAACAAAGGAGGGCTTGTGTTTCCTATCTTATTATTACTGTTTATCTTTGTGCCTATCATTGAGATCGGCTTATTTATTCAAGTTGGTGGCTTCTTAGGATTGTGGCCAACTATCGCCTTGGTATTAGTGACAGCATTTGTGGGTGCATCACTGGTGCGTAGCCAAGGGATTCAGACTTTAATGTCGGTTCAAGGTCGCTTGCAGCAGGGCGAGATGCCAGCACAACAAATCCTTGAAGGCGTGATGCTCGCTGTAGCTGGGGTACTGCTATTGACGCCGGGCTTTATGACCGATGCGCTAGGTATGTTGGTACTACTGCCAGCACCACGCGCAGCCATCGCGAAAAAACTGATGGAAAAAATGGTCGTGAAGAATGTATCAGGTGGCTTCCACGCCGGTGGTCATGCAGGTTTTGGTCAGAGCCCATTTGGTGAAGACCCATTTAACTCTGATTCGTTCAAGCAAGGCCCTTTTGACCAATCGAAAGGTGGCAATACTTTCGAAGGTGAGTTTGAGAAGAAAGACGACGACAACGATCGTAATCGTTTGAACTAGTCTCTATCTCATCAAGTCTCTATCTCATCATCAAAAAAAAGGCTCTCTCCTTGATTCTTTATCAGAACAAAAGGAGAGAGCCTTTTTTTATTGTCTGTAAGGGTAAGATTGGCTAAACAGCGCCTTCAAAGCCCATTTGTCGCCACGCTTCAAATGCAATGATCGCAACCGCATTCGATAGGTTTAGACTGCGAGCGTCTGGCATCATTGGAATACGGATACGCTGCTCCATTGGCATGCTTTCAATTAACTCTGCTGGCAGGCCACGCGTTTCTGGGCCAAACATAAGAACATCACCTTGTTGGAACTTTGCATCTACGTGATGGCCTGTGGTTTTAGTGGTGCAGGCAAAGATACGGAATTCACCCTCGCGTTCGTTCTCTAGGTACTCTAGAAAAGCTTCAAGGTTCTTGTGACGCTTTACGCGAGCGAGGTCGTGGTAATCCAAACCTGCGCGGCGCACTTTTTTCTCTTCTAAATCAAAACCGAGTGGTTCAATCAGGTGTAGGTTGGCACCACAGTTGGCACATAGGCGAATGATGTTACCTGTGTTAGGTGCAATTTCAGGTTCGTAAAGCGCGATATCAAACATACTGGTTCACTAGCTAGATAAAAAGTAGCTTGAGTATACGGTGGCAGGCTGAGTGAGTACAGTTGCCACCGAACGATTACGCTTTGTTTGCTAGCGCCTGTGCGTAGTTTTCTGCAACGGCATCCCAGTTCACGACATTCCACCATGCATTGATGTAGTCAGGGCGGCGGTTCTGGTAGCTGATGTAGTAAGCGTGCTCCCAAACGTCGAGCGCTAGAATCGGCTCACCTTGGCTATCTACTGCGTCCATCCAAGGGTTATCTTGGTTAGACGTAGAGACGATTTTCAGCACACCATCTTTAACGATAAGCCAAGCGAAGCCTGAGCCAAAGGTGTTGATAGCGGCTTGAGCGAATTGATCTTTAAAGCTCTCTAAGTCACCAAACGTTGCAACAATGTCTTTGGCTAGATCCCCACTCGGTTCACCGCCACCATCTTTCGACATGCAGTTCCAGTAAAGGATATGGTTATAGTAGCCGCCACCGTTATTGCGTACTGCCGGTGAATGCTTAGAGATGTTGGCAAAAATTTCTGTTAGAGGCTGTGTCTCTAAATCGGTACCTGAAATCGCTGCCATGAACTTATCGTAATAAGTTCTGTGGTGTTTACTGTAGTGAACCTCCATTGTTTTAGCATCAATGTAAGGCTCTAAAGCATCGTAAGCATATGGCAGTTCTGGAAAAGTGTGTGACATAGTAAATCCTCCTTAATTAGAGGATTTACATTAATGATAATGGATCTCATTATCAACTAGATCTTTGTAGGGTTATTACAAAGGTATGATCGGAAGGGTAATTTCAACCTGTAATCCACCCAATGAGCTGCGACTGGCTGTGATGGTGCCACTGTGTTGACGAATCGCACTTTCAGTGATGGTCAAACCCAATCCTGTGCCTCCAGAGTTTCGATCACGCGCTGTTGACACTCGATAGAATGGTCGGAATATCGATTCAAGCTCTGCTTCTGGAACGCCATCGCCATTATCACTGACCTGAATCGTCAGCTGGTCTTGCTTGACGTTCATCTGTACATCGACCTTATCTTTACCGTAGTAGATGGCATTACGGATGATGTTATCAAGTGCGCTCATTAATAGCTTAGGGTTACCTGAAATCGAACGATCTGGAATCGCAGAGAAGGTGAGGTTTTTATTCATCTGCTCTGCTTCAAATTCCGCATCTTTTAGGATCTCTTCCCACAGGCTCGACAGTGGCTGAATCTCTCGTGTGATATGGCTATCAACTTGCATACGCGATAATGTCAGAAGTTCACTGATCATCTGCTCTAATCGCTGCGCTTCAGTATCAATACGCTCCAACTCTTGGCTTTCGCCCTGCTTGCGGATAGCCAGCGCATTAGCCATTCTCAGGCGCGTTAAGGGGGAGCGCAATTCATGTGAGATGTCGGAGAGCAGTCGCTGTTGCCCAGAGATCATCTGATTGACGGCCTCGACCATTTGGTTGAAGCTTTTCCCTGCTTGACGGAACTCAGAAGTCCCTTTTTCAAGGGTAGGGTCGACCTCAAATTCGCCTTTCGCTACTCGCTGAGCTGCGCGCTCTAGTCGTCGAGCCGGCTGGCTGAGTGCCCAAGCAAGCCATAATAGTAGCGGGGTACTGGCAAGCATTACCGCGAGGAGTAGCTGCAGTGGTTTATCAAACAGTCTTAATAGAAAAGGTGGTGGTTGATTCCATTTAACACTGACGTACATCATCAGGTCTTCATTAGCCAGTACCACAGGGACTGGGCCTGCCACCATGTAATGCCCATACAGCTTCTGTTTAGGGACGTCTGGGTTATCAATAGTGGTGACAAAGTTGCGGATTGCTTTGACCTTATAGTTAGAGTGGCGCTTGGTGGTCAAGACGCTACCATCTAAATCGGTCAAGTAGATGCGTGGGCGAGAGTCTTTGCGGCTGCGAGGTGGTCCCTCAAGTTGAAAAACAATCTTGCCAAGGTTGTCTTCTCCGGCGAAGCGCTTTTCGGTCGCCTTAGCGATGCGAGTGAGTTTGTCGTAATGTTCTGCTGGAATATCTCGTGCAACACGAGGGTCTAGGTGTGGTAAAGAGAGCACTGATAAAAGCACCAATAACATGGTGAACCAAAAAATAGCAAAGATACGTCCATATAAACTGGTGATTTTAGGTAAGCGCATTAATCTTCCTCAACAAGTAGATAGCCACGGCCACGCAGGGTCTTAATGCGTGCTTTGCCATCAGGACGTTCTGGTACTTTCTTTCTCAAGTTAGAGATGTGCATATCGATTGCACGGTCAAAGGCTGCCAATCTTTTTCCGAGTACATCTAAGCTGAGTGACTCCTTGGTGATCACTTGTCCTGGATTTTGAATTAGATGGCTCAATAGGGCGAACTCGGTAGTGGTGAGATCCAGCAGTTGCTCGTTGCAGTAAGCTTCTTGTTTTCCGGGGTAGACCGCTAAGTCTTGGTAGCGGATACAATCGCTGCTGGTTGCTTTCTCTGTGCTGCCGTTTGATTGAGTGCGTCGCAAGATGGCACGAATACGAGCCAGAAGCTCACGATCACTGAACGGTTTAGGTAGATAGTCGTCAGCGCCGAGCTCAAGTCCGATCACACGATCGATCTCTTCGCCTTTTGCTGTCAGCATTAATACAGGGGTTTCCCATGACTCGCGTAGTTTTTTGAGAGTCTCCATCCCATTGAGCTTAGGCATCATCACATCTAATAAGATAAGGTCGATGTCGTTATTGATGGCCTCGAGACCAGCGTAGCCATCATTGGCTTCGGTGACTGTAAAGCCTTCAAAGCTCAAAATGTCTTTTAACAGACTGGTCAGTTCCGTGTCGTCATCGATAAGGAGGATATTTGCCATAGGGAGAACCTTGTTGTGTTGTTTACACCTAAATAATAACTGCTAACTATTCGCCAATTTGCACTCTTTACGATTCTTTACGCTTTCTACACGTTGCTTTACGTGCGAGCTTCTATTCTATACTCAAGCGCTGACCAACAGACGCAGACACACGAATGATTATACCAATTTGAGGCAAAGATTATGAAAATGACTAAGAAACTTGTACTAGCAGCTGCAGCTCTTCCACTAGTGTTTGGTACAGCAAGTGCGTATGCGTATGGTGGCGGTGATAAAGGTGACCACAAAGGGATGCACGGTAAGTGTGGCGGTTTCGATAAGAAGATCATGCGTCAACTAGACCTAACAGATGCGCAGAAAGAGCAGCTTAAAGAGATGCGTGAAGCAGACAGAGCGGCGATGAAAGAGAAGCGCTCTGTGAACAAAGCTGAAAAAATGGCAGAGATGAAGGCGCATCGCGAACAAGTTCAAGCATTGGTTCTGGCAGACACCTTCGATGAAGCCGCAGCCAACGAACTGGCTAGCCAAATGGTAGAGAAACAGACAGAACGCCGCGTTGCTATGTTGAAAAAGCAGCACGAAATGATGAGTGTTTTAACTCCTGCGCAAAAAACAAAGCTAACGGAACTGCAACAAGAGCGTATGGCTAAGTGTGCAGAGAAAATGGAAAAGCGTGCAAATAAAGACAGCTAAGCACTGAGCGTGACACCACGCCTGAGCTAGATGAGCAAAACCAAAGAAGCGGCCATGTGTCGCTTTTTTTGATCGCGATTACAAAAATTTAAGTGATTGACTGTCATATTCAATCGGTTTTTGTCAGGTTATACTTTGTGCAATAGATCCAACAATAGTCAAAATATGAAAGCAGAATACGCTCGTCTCGTGACACTTGCGGCTTGGGCAGCCACTATCGTCGCGACTCTCTTATTGGTCGTTAAAGTTGCCGTTTGGTGGGTGACAGGTTCGGTGAGTCTCTTAGCCTCCGTGGTCGACTCACTGCTCGATATCGCCGCTTCATTAGTCAATCTATTGGTGGTGCGTTATTCATTGCAGCCTGCCGATAGAGAACACACTTTCGGTCATGGTAAAGCCGAATCATTGGCAGCGTTGGCTCAAGCCATGTTCATCTCTGGTTCTGCCTGTTTCCTTATCTTAAACGGCGTCGAACGCTTCTTTAGACCTCATGAGCTTAACTCTCCAGAACTGGGTATCTATGTTAGCCTGTTTGCCATTTTGGTGACCTTTGCTCTGGTCCGTTTCCAACAACACGTGGTGAAGAAAACAGGCAGCCAAGCCATTGCAGCAGATTCTCTCCATTATCAGTCTGACCTGTATATGAATGCTGCCATTATGTTGGCTCTAGGCTTGAGCTGGTTGGATTTCACGCAAGCAGACTCAATTTTTGCCATAGCGATTGGTGGCTATATTCTTTATAGCGCTTATCAAATGGCGATGGAGGCGATTCAGTCTCTGCTTGATAGAAAGCTACCCGATAAGGAATTAGCTCAAATTAAGGAAGTTGCGTTAAGCATTGAAGGTGTTTTAGGGGTTCATCAGCTCAGAACTCGACGCTCAGGTCCAGTGCGGTTTATCCAGCTGCATTTAGAGCTAGAAGATGAGATGCCACTTATTGAAGCGCATCGCATTTCCGATGATGTTGAGGACAAGTTGTTGTCGGTGTTCCCTGATGCTGATGTACTGATCCATCAAGATCCTTACTCGGTGGTGTTTGGCCCAGAGAAGAAGCAAAAATTTCGCTCTTGGTAGCGAGACTCGCGGCTTAGCCTAAATGGTAAGTGGGGAATTTTTGGACTACATTGAGTAAAATTCACTAGTACTTTGGTGATAAAAAAATCAGCCAATAACAATTAATGTTGATTCTGATGTGAATCAACAAAGTTATTGAGCAAAACTGTAATACTCCTACAGAAGTAGAAAAGTTACATAAATTTGTGCGATTTGAGTGGTATTCCTGTTGAGTAAATGTAACATAGCGCACAAATATAGATTTAAAATCTTGTTGATATACAATCAGCAAGAGCAAGAATTGAATAATAAATTCCCAAATATTGAGGGTGAGCATGATTAAGAAAATCGGTGTTTTAACAAGTGGCGGTGACGCACCTGGTATGAACGCAGCAGTTCGTGGTGTTGTTCGTACAGCGTTGTCTTCTGGTATCGAAGTTTACGGCATTTACGATGGCTACCTAGGTCTGGTTGAAGATCGCATTCAGAAACTGGATCGCTCTAGCGTATCTGACGTGATCAACCGTGGTGGTACTTTCTTAGGCTCTGCACGTTTCCCTGAGTTCAAAGAAGTTGAAGTTCGCCAAAAAGGTATCGAAAACCTGAAAAAACACGGCATTGAAGCACTTGTTGTTGTTGGTGGTGACGGTTCTTACATGGGTGCGAAGAAGCTAACTGAAATGGGCTACCCATGTATCGGTTTACCAGGCACAATCGATAACGATATCGCCGGTACTGACTACACAATCGGTTACCTAACCGCACTGAACACTGTGATCGACAACATCGACCGCCTACGTGATACTTCATCTTCACACCAACGTATCTCTATTGTTGAGATCATGGGCCGTCACTGTGGTGACTTAACCCTAATGTCTGCGATTGCTGGTGGCTGTGAGTACATCATCACGCCTGAAACAGGTCTAGATAAAGAGCAGCTTATCCAAAATATCCAAGACGGTATTGCTAAAGGTAAGAAGCACGCAATTATCGCACTGACTGAGCTGATGATGGATGCAAATGAGCTAGCGAAAGAGATCGAAGCCGCGACTGGTCGCGAAACTCGAGCAACGGTTCTTGGTCACATCCAACGTGGTGGTCGCCCAACAGCATTCGATCGTGTACTGGCTTCTCGTATGGGTAACTACGCAGTTCACCTACTTAAAGATGGTCACGGTGGTCGTTGTGTTGGTATCGAGAAAGAGCAGCTTGTTCATCACGATATCATCGACTGTATCGAGAATATGAAAAACCCAGATCGTTCAGACCTATTCAAGGTTGCCGAAGAGCTATTCTAAGCCGGTCTTGGTTTAAAAGTGTAAAGAGCCGCTGCAGTGTCAGCGGTTTTTTTATGCCTGAATATATGAAAGTTAGGCTTGGGTGACAGGCAATAAAAAGGCCAACCGCAGTTGACCCTTCCTTCAATTTAAACTGAGAAGTCTAAATTAAGCTTTTGCTTTAGCTGCTGCTTTAGCGATAGCTGCGAAACCAGCTGCGTTTAGAGCTGCGCCGCCAACTAGAGCACCGTCGATGTCTGGTTGTGCGAAGTAAGCTTCAGCGTTTTCAGGCTTAACAGAACCACCGTATTGGATGATTACTTGCTCAGCAACTGCTGCGTCTTTTTCAGCGATCATTGCACGGATAGAAGCGTGGATGCGTTGTGCATCTTCAGCTGTTGCTGCTTTACCAGTACCGATAGCCCAGATTGGTTCGTAAGCGATGATTGCGCCGTTTAGAGCTTCAACGCCGTAAGCGTCGATAACTGCGTTGATTTGACGCGCACATACTGCTTCTGTTTCGCCTGCTTCGTTTTGCGCTTCAGATTCACCGATACAGAAAACTGGCTTCAGGCCGTTCTCTTGTAGGAATTTGAATTTCTTAGCGACGAACTCGTCTGATTCGTTGTGGTACTCACGACGTTCAGAGTGACCGATGATGATGTGAGAAGCACCGAAGTCTTTCAGCATTTCTGGAGACATGTCGCCAGTGAAAGCACCGCTGTTGTTTAGGTCAGTGTTTTGTGCACCTAGGATGATTTTGTTACCGCCTTCTGCGATAAGACGCTCAGCTAGATCGATGTAAAGTGCTGGTGGAGCTACTGCTACGTCTACACCTTCAACGCCTTCAAGTTCAGCGTTAAGACCAGTTAGCAGCTCAGTTACCATTGCTTTGCTACCGTTAAGTTTCCAGTTACCCATCACTACAGGACGACGCATAGGAATATCTCCGTATTTAATCAATTAATGTAAAAAATCTTCGTAAGAATATAACAGATAAAACGCGTTAGATCATGATTGTGGTCATGTCTTTATGGGATCTTATCGATTGGTCAGAGTAGATAATAAACAGATATCAGTGATCTAACAGACAGAATAATAGTGAACTTCTCGGATTTTTCACGGTTACTTGATATTAAAGGACAAACGATTGCGTGAAGAATAGGAAGTAACCATGCCAAATTTAGTTCTTGAGTACTCAAACTCGGTGGATGAGCGAGTGAATGTACAAGGTTTGCTAGAAGATCTCCATCAAGTTGCATTACACTGTGGATTGTTTGATGCATCCTCTGTCAAATCTCGTTCTCTGCGTTGCCATAATTGGCTAGTGGGGGAAGAAGACGACAGTGTGGACTTTATTCATATCAGTTTTGAGTTACTTTCTGGTCGCACAGATGAGCAGAAAAGGGAGCTGTCACGAGCACTAATGGTGGTATTGCAAGAACAAGCAAGCCATGTAAGAAGTTTGACAGTGAACATTCGCGATATGGACATCAACAGTTTTCAAAAAGTGATTAATTAAATTTTTGCAGCCCATTTTGGCCGCATCCCAAATTAGAGTGTGTTTAAGATGTCGATGAAAGCGTTACTGTTTTCCTTCCAAGGAAGAATCAGCCGTAAAACCTACTGGATTTGGAACGTATTTTACTACGTTGCGATTACGGGCTTTGCCTCCGGTATCTCTGTGTTGTTCCCTGCATACTCATACATCTTATTGCCAATTTTCTTATTGATGTTGGTGATTCCTGATTTGGCAGTGACGGCAAAGCGCTGGCATGACCGTAATAAATCAAATATGTGGCTGCTACTGAATGTGCCTTTAGTTTTAGGGCGTCTAGCATCGCCAATGGCGACACCAACCGCTGAAACCGTTTCACCTGTTCACATGGTGGCGACGGTTGCCGCATTGGTGTGTGGCCTGTGGATTCTGGTTGAGTGTGGCTTTTTGAAGGGCACAGAAGGTCGTAATGAGTACGGTGATGAGCCGGAGTAAGGTGCAAACAAGCACTGTGCTAAGAATGTTTTGAAAGAAAAAGGAGGTATGTCGCCTCCTTTTTTGTATCGCTTCCCTAAGGGTTAGGTGTTCCTTGGTTTAAATGCAATGATGGTCGCTTGTGGTGGTTCTGAGTTCGAGCTATTACCCTGCAGTGCTTCCTGAAATTTGCAGACTTGACAACGTAGCTCTCGCATTAGCACAACGTTGGCTTGGTGCGGGTTTTTACAGCGGCTGACCACTAAGTCAATGTGGCTTTGTTGGGCGCGCAGTCTGTCTTGCATAATGTGAGAGGCGGAGCAGATCATCTGTTCACACATTTCTTGTTTAAGTTGGTTGAACGCATTCGGATCTCTCTGAGCAAGTTCAACCAATTCATCGAAACGGGGCAGTTTGAGATTGGGTTGAGGATGTCCCATCTTTCTTTCCTTAGTAATGCATCGTGAGTGAGATACTTTAAGCTTAAGAAAGAATTTGGTTGTTTTTTGTTCAGTTTGTGTTCTTCTCAAATTTGAGACAGTGGCTGTCTACAGCACTAAAACGGAATCACCGTATATGTACAGCGACGCTCACCCGCAATAATGTGCTCGGAACGACTGATATTGCAGTCATTTTTGAGTAGCTCTGTAAACACGTTTAACTCAGATTGGCATAAGCTTGGACAGCGCGTTGCGGCTTTACAGATAGGGCAGTGGTTCTCAATCAAGACGTAGTGATCACCTTCATCGTGCAGCTCTGCCATGTAGCCTTCATCTTCACGCAGCTGAGTGAGGGTTTGAAGCTTGCTAAGAAGGTCATCGCAGTTAACCAAGGCTTGTTGGTACTGCTTTAGAGTCGATTGCTCTCGCTCTGCAGCGACTTTAGCGAGGCCCTCTTTTCCAAACAGATTCTCAACCGCATCGATAACTTGAATAGTCAATTCACCGTGGCGGTCAGAAAACTGATTGTGCCCCTGCTGGGTTAGAGACCAGTGACGCGTTGGGCGGCCAACTTTCACTTTCACGTCATGAAATGCCAGAATACCATCATCTTCTAGGCTTTGGAGGTGCTGCCTTGCACCCATAGTCGTCATGCCAAACTCTTGTGCGAGCTGCTTAGCAGTAACGGCCCCGTGGCGCTTAATGGTGTGTAAAATTCTGTCGCTTGTTTTCATACTATCCCTACCTCATGAACCTTACTATTATGAGGCAAGGTATTTATAAAGCAAACCATTTACTATAGCCAACCTGTAACATCGCTACAAAAAGAAAAGGCCAGCATCGAAATGCTAGCCTTAAACAGAATGGGGTGATGATCGTTATTAAAGAATGTGATCGATCACTTCTGGGTCTTTACGCTCAAGGTAGTGAATCGACTTGATACGACGAATGGTACGGCAGCGGCCACGAATCAGTAGAGTCTCTGTGGCTGCGATGTTGCCTTGACGCGTGATGCCCTCTAGCAGATCACCTTTAGTGATGCCTGTTGCCGAGAATACAACGTTGTCACTGCGCGCCATGTCTTCCATTTTTAGAACTACACCTGCAGTTACGCCCATTTCAGCACAACGCTCAAGTTCCAGTTCACCGTGCTTACGGTTCTCTTCGTTGTCGCCTTTCACTTCATGACGTGGCAGCAAACGACCGTGCATGTCGCCATCTAGCGCACGAATTACTGCTGCTGATACCACACCTTCTGGTGCGCCACCGATGCAGTACATCACGTCTACTTCGCTGTCTGGCATACAAGTTAGGATAGAAGCGGCTACGTCACCATCTGGTACAGCAAATACGCGTACGCCCATCGCTTGCATCTCTGCGATCACTTGATCGTGACGAGGTTTCGCTAGCGTGGTTACTACAAGCGTATCTAAAGATTTACCCAGTGCTTTAGCAATGTTCTCTAGGTTCTCTTTTAGTGGCTTTTCTAGGTCGATAGCGCCTTTAGCACCAGGGCCAACAACCAGTTTTTCCATGTACATATCAGGCGCTTTGAGGAAGCTGCCTTTTTCACCTGCTGCTAGTACAGCCAGTGCGTTTGACTGGCCCATCGCCGTCATGCGCGTCCCTTCGATTGGATCGACGGCGATATCAACAGCATCACCACCAACACCGACATTTTCGCCTATGTATAGCATCGGAGCATCATCGATTTCGCCTTCACCGATCACGATCTCACCGCTGATTTCGGTTTTGTTGAGTAGGCTACGCATGACTTCTACTGCGGCACCATCGGCAGCGTTTTTATCACCACGGCCAAGCCATTTATAACCTGCTAGTGCTGCACCTTCAGTGACACGAGAAAATGCCATTGCTAAATCGCGTTTCATGCGGACTCCAAAATTTTCAAAGGGGGAATAGAAATTTCGCGGCGGATTTTACCATAGTTCAAAGGAAACGTTTGCTTTTTTGCTTTTGTGACTTTGTTTACGATCAAAGTCGAGCAGAAATTTTAAAATATTCACCGAAATAATCAGTTAAGTAATCGTGCTGACACAATTAACGTCAATATTCGGTAAAAAGCGATGTTTTTTTCATCGAATGGCGCAAAATATCGAAGATATAGAGTGTTTATCCGTGCTCTGCTGAGTAGAATGGGGCAATAAGTGGAGTGAACCTTCAACATCAAATGGATAACTTAAAGGTAGGCCAGAATGTCTTTTGAAGTACTAGAGCAACTAGAAGCAAAAATTCAAACAGCAGTTGATACTATTGCACTTCTGCAAATGGAAGTAGAAGAGCTAAAAGAAGAGAAGCAGCAGCTAGCGGCAGAAGCTGGTGAGCTAAAAGCAAGCCGTGAAGAGCTAGAGCAAAAAACTCAGCAAATGCAGCAAGAACATGCAGCATGGCAAGACCGCATTCGCAGCCTACTAGGCAAGATGGACGAAGTTGAGTAATCCACTTTTGTTGCGATAAACGTTGAAGAAAAAATGCCCGCTACTCGGTTAGCGGGCATTTTTGTATCAACTATTGATTGTCATCATCTTCATCATCAAGCTCGAACTCTACATCGAGTGGCTCTGGCGAGAGAATGATGCCGGTGTTGTCGGCATAGAGGTAATCTTCAGGTAGAAAGCTAACGCTGCCAAAATTCACGGGAACATCAACTTCACCAACGCCATCTTGCACAGCGCCAACCGGGATGGAGGCGAGCGCGTGGATACCCAGGTTCATATCTTCTAGTTCGTCGACTTCACGTACGCAGCCATACACAACAATACCTTCCCACTCATTGTCTTCGGCTAACAGTGCTAACTCGGCATCAATCAGCGCTTTACGTAGCGAGCCACCACCATCAATCAGTAAAACACGACCTAAGCCGTCTTGCTCTAGAACGGAACGGATCAGCGCGTTGTCCTCGAAACATTTGAGTGTAGTGATCTGTCCAGCAAAGGAGGCTCTTCCACCAAAGTTGCTGAACATCGGCTCTACGACATCCACTTGGTCTAGATAGATGTCGCACAGTGCTGAAGTGTTGTATTCCATTCGCGTACCTTTTGAACAATGAGCTTACTTTGAGTATATCGGTGCTCGATCCCTTTGCAATGATTAGTCTGAATTATGTCAATAGAGTTTGAGCTACAACAACACTAGCAAACAATAAGTTAGTCACCAGAGAGCATTTCACGATAACAGGCATCATAGGTGCGATTTGCGCGGGTTTTTCCGTATCCCAAACGGCCTTACCGTGTTTATAAACGGTGATGATACTCAGTGAAAATGGCAGGCTAATCCAGACAGGTTTATCTTGAATAAGCAGGTAGCATGCGAAAGCAATCACTGCCACGCTCAGCAGCACAAAGTGATACTGCTTCGCTCTGCGCTGTCCTAGTCGAACCGCCATGGTGCGTTTACCACACTCACTGTCGTTTTCGATGTCACGCATGTTGTTGATGTTAAGTACGGCTACCGCCATCAAGCCACAGCCCAAAGCGGGTAAGAATAAGCTTGGTTCGATGTGTCCAGTGTGTAGGAAGTAAGTCCCGGATACACCAAGCAGACCAAAGAAGATGAATACCGATAGGTCGCCTAAACCGATATAACCATAAGGCTTGTTACCGACGGTGTATGCAATCGCGGCTGCAATCGCCAGCACACCCAAACCGATGAAAGAGAGAATACTCTCAATAGAGGATAGGGCGTGGAAAATTAAGATAAGCCCAGCAATCATGGTAAACACAATGTTTAGGATGATGGCTTGCTTCATTGTTGCGGCTGAAACAGCACCCGACTGCATCGCCCGCATTGGGCCTAGACGTTTATCATTGTCGGTGCCTTTTACCGCGTCGCCATAGTCATTGGCGAGGTTGGAAAGGATCTGCAGCAAGGTCGCGGTGAGAAAAGCCAACAAAGCAATGGAGAGAGAAAACTGATCGCTAGCGAACGCTAAACTACTTCCTGTAAGAATAGAGACGAGTGCGAGAGGCAGAGTTTTTGGTCGTGCGGCATCAAGCCAAATCAGTAGAGATTGTTTCATCGTAGGTCTATTTGTCGTTGTAAGGACACTGTGTCATACCGTATTTCGAGTATACGCTCATTTTTTAGGTAATAAAAAGCCCACTCGAGAGTGGGCCTTGAAATCGGTTAATAGCTTGCTGTTTCTTTGCGTTAGAGCAACAAGTTGGATATTTTTGTGCTACAGAATGAAGCGGCTTAGGTCTTCGTCTTCAACGAATTCGCCTAGTTTAGACTTCACGTAACCAGCATCAATCACTAACTTGCTACCGGCCTTGTCGGTCGCTTCGAATGAAATCTCATCCATTAGACGTTCCATTACCGTGTGTAGACGACGTGCACCGATGTTTTCAGTCGTTTCGTTGACTTGCCATGCCGCTTCTGCGATCTGAGTGATGCCATCTTCGGTGAACTCTACATCTACCTCTTCTGTCTTCATTAGAGCGATGTACTGCTCAGTTAGAGACGCTTTTGGCTCAGTCAGGATGCGCTTGAAGTCGTGGCTTGATAGCGCTTCAAGTTCAACACGGATTGGTAGACGACCTTGTAGCTCAGGGATCAGATCCGATGGCTTAGCCACTTGGAATGCACCCGAAGTAACAAACAGGATATGGTCTGTTTTCACCATGCCGTGCTTAGTCGATACCGTGCTACCTTCAATAAGTGGTAGTAGGTCTCGCTGAACACCTTCACGAGATACGTCTGGACCTGAGCTATCACCACGCTTACAGATCTTGTCGATCTCATCGATAAATACGATACCGTTGTTTTCAACGTTGAAGATTGCGTTCTCTTTCAGCTCTTCTTGGTTAACCAGTTTTGCCGCTTCTTCTTCAGTCAAAGCCTTGAACGCGTCTTTGATTTTCAGTTTACGTTTCTTCTTGGTATCACCAGCAAGGTTTTGGAACATGCCTTGTAGCTGGTTTGTCATCTCTTCCATGCCTGGAGGTGCCATGATTTCAACGCCCATCTGTGGCGCTGCAACATCGATTTCGATCTCTTTGTCGTCTAGCTTACCTTCACGCAGCTTTTTGCGGAAAATCTGACGGGTGTTTGACGAGCCTTCCTCTGCTTGTTCGTTTTGACCCCAAGCATCGCGAGCTGGTGGAAGAAGGGCATCAAGGATACGCTCTTCAGCTTGCTCTTCAGCGCGGAACTTTACTTTTTCCATCGCTTGTTGGTGAGTCATCTTGATCGCAACGTCGGTTAGGTCACGGATAATGGTCTCTACTTCTTTACCCACGTAGCCGACTTCAGTGAATTTCGTTGCCTCGACCTTGATGAAAGGTGCGTTTGCAAGTTTCGCTAGGCGGCGAGCAATTTCCGTTTTACCCACACCGGTTGGACCGATCATCAGAATGTTCTTAGGAGAAACCTCAACACGCAGGCTCTCTTCTAGCTGCATACGACGCCAGCGGTTACGAAGGGCGATAGCTACAGAGCGCTTCGCGTTTTCTTGGCCAATGATGTGGCGGTTCAGTTCATGAACAATTTCACGAGGGGTCATTTCAGACATGTCTATTCCTTAATTCTTGAATCACTGTTGGGTGCAATATTGGTTTGAGTCTTATTCCGGTTTCGGTAGCTCAACGGTGCTTTCTAGTTCTTCAACAGTGTGGTGATGGTTGGTGAACACACAGATGTCGCCTGCAATAGTTAGCGCCTTCTCTGCGATTTCACGAGCATCTAAATCAGTATTTTCTAGTAGGGCTGTCGCCGCTGCCTGTGCAAAGTTGCCGCCTGAGCCAATCGCGATTAGGTCATGCTCTGGCTGTACTACGTCACCGTTACCAGTGATGATCAGAGATGCGGTTTCATCGGCAACAGCCAATAGGGCTTCTAGCTTGCGCAGAGCGCGATCACTACGCCAATCCTTCGCCAGCTCAACGGCAGCTTTGGTTAGGTGGCCTTGGTGCATTTGCAGCTTGCTTTCAAATTTTTCGAATAGCGTGAAAGCATCTGCTGTACCGCCAGCGAAACCTGCCAGTACTTTATTATTGTATAGGCGACGTACTTTACGGGCATTGCCCTTCATTACAGTGTTGCCTAGAGATACTTGTCCATCACCCGCGATGACGACTTTATTATTACGACGTACAGATACAATGGTAGTCACGAGTAGGGCCTCTTTATCTTTTTATCTTTGGGTATAAAAACAATATGAGGATGGCCTACTAAGAATTCAAGTTGCCTTGGTGGATGCAGGGCAATTTATGCAGGTAGGGCAGTAGAAAGAGGTGCTGGCTAAAAAACCAGAAAACCTCCAAAAGTGGAGGTTTTCATTGTGTGATTTATTGATCTTTCCAAATCGCACACGGCTCGATTTTGGCTCTTTGTAATTTGTGGCGATCACGCTCAGCGTCACGTTTCAGTTTGTAAGGACCAAGTACCACACGATACCAACTGCTGCCTTCTTTCTTGCGGATATCACTTGATATGCCTTGGAAAGCAATGTCGAGCTTACGCGCTTCAGCTTGAGCTGAGGTTTTGTACGCACCACACTGCATGATGTATGGTATCTTAGAAATCTGCTGCTCTTTGGCTTTGACTTCTACCTCTCGGCTAGGCAAGGTTTCTACGTAATCCCACTTCTCCTCGGGTGGTGGTGGGATAACCTTCGCTGGCTTAGGTTTTGGCTTGGGTTTAGTCACCACAGTTGGCGGTGGCGGCTCAGGATCATTGCTTAACAGATACAAGCCGTAGCCAAAGCCACCAGCCAGTAAGATCGCCAAAAGACCGCTACGCCAAGGTTTTCGGCGAGGGGCAGGTTTTTTAGCCGTGCGTTTATTTCCACGGCCGCGCTTTACATAATCTCTATTAGCCACAAGTCTTTCAAATGTTAGTGATTCTGCACTCATGGTAATCCAGAATGCGCGAGGATAATAGTGCAGAAATGGAAGCGGCACATCAAAATGTGCCGCAGATTTATGAGTCTATTTTCATGGATTACATGCGCGGTGGTGCCGTACTCCCACGAACGACCAGTTTCGCTTCAAGCAGACGAGAACCGGCTTGAACATCATTGCCTTTGAGCATATCAAGCATCATTAGCATGGCCTGACGCCCAATCTCGTAGCGAGGCTGAGAAATCGTCGTCAACGGTGGATCGCAGTATTGGGCGAATTGAATATCATCGAAGCCGACAATCGATAGATCGTGCGGAACGCGCAGACCTAGTTTCTTCGCTTCTTGAATCGCCCCGATTGCCATCGCGTCATTGTGACAGAAAATAGCGGTTGGTTGCTCTGGCAGTGCAAGCAGTTGGCGAACGGCTTGTGCACCCGCTTCAAAGGTAAAGTCACCGACCGTGCTGTAGGCTGGGTTCATGGTAACCCCTGCGCGGCGCAGTGCTTGCTGGTAGCCTTGTTGGCGGAATTGACAGAGAGTTGCTGATGTCGGGCCTGAGATCTGAGCAATACGCTTATGACCCAACTGAGCTAGGTAGTTCACCGCTTCAAATGCCGAGGTCAGGTTATCGATATGTACCGTTGGTAGCTCAAGCTCTGGAGCGAATTCACACGCCATAACCATTGGTGGCAGGTTTTTCTGCTCTGCCTTGCTGACGTCAAATGGGTGGTCAGTTCCGAGCAGTAGCATACCGTCAGCTTGCTTGGTGAAGACCAAGTTTACGAACGAGCTCTCCCGCTTTTTCTGTTGTCCGCTATCACCTAGAAGCACCAAGTAGTCGTTTTCAACGGCAGCGTCTTCAATACCGCGAATGATTTCAGCGAAGTAGGGATCACAGATATCAGGAACGATGGTGATGATGGTTTTAGATTCGTTGCGACGTAAGTTTCTAGCTAAAGTGTTGGGTGAGTATCCAGCTTCGAGTACCGCTGTTTCAACTCGCTTTCGAGTCGTCACCGATACTTTTTCAGGGTTCATCAGCGCTCGCGATACTGTCGCTGTTGATACACCTGCCAACTGGGCAACATCCTTCATTGTCGCCATAAAATAAACCCTCTCTAATTCCTTTATTGCCTCTGACTAAGGCGTGAATAATTATATAATTGATTGATATTATGAAAGTGTTGCTAACACTTTTTTTATTGCAATATTTTATGTGTTTAGCCAATACAAAGTTACGGCTAGATTAACAAAAATCACATGACTAGTGTGAATCTGATCACGATAAATATGAAATTTCCGTGAATAAACTTATCAGTAATTTTAAGCGAGTATGGTTTAACTGAGATCTTGTGGCTCGATGTCGAGCGACCAACGTACCTTTTTTGCGAGTGGCAACATATTTATCGCAGGTTTTGCACTCATGAGTAATTTCTGCATAAGTGAGCGAGTTTGGGTTTGCAAAATCAACTGCCAACGTGATTTTCCTGCACGTTTAGCCAGTGGCGCTGGAGTAGGACCAAGCACCATACAGAACTGATCAAACAGTGGGTGCGATTCTAAGGTGTGACGCACCTGCCTTAAGAACTCTTCAACAAGATGTGGGTCATTGGCTTCCGCACGAAATAGCGTCATAAAAGTATAGGGCGGCAGCATCGCCTGTTTACGCTCGGCGAGAGCAGTCTGAGCAAAGTGGTTGTAATCTTTATGTAGCAACGCCTGCAGCAACCCATGTTCTGGGTGGTGAGTCTGCAGAATCACTTCACCAGGCTTACTTGCTCGTCCAGCACGGCCTGCGACTTGAATGAACAGTTGAGCTAGGCGTTCTGAGGCCCGAAAGTCACTGCTATAAAGCGAACCATCGACGTCGAGCAGCGCGACTAGAGTGACATCGGGAAAGTGGTGCCCCTTGGCAAGCATCTGAGTGCCGATCAGAATCTGGTACTCTCCGCGGCGAATCGACTCTAAGGCACTCTCTAGGCTGCCCTTGCGACGGGTGCTATCACGGTCAATACGTATGGTTTTGTATTCAGGGAACAGTTGACCAAGTTGTGTTTCGAGCTGCTCGGTGCCGACACCTACGGTAACCAGATTGGCTGAGCCACACCCTTGGCAATGATGAATAATATGTTGCTGAGAGCCACAGTGGTGACAGCGCATCTCATTACTGTATTGATGATAGGTGTAGTAGGCGTCACAGCGTTTACACTCTGCCGTCCAGCCACAGTCATGACACATCAATGCTGGAGAGAAGCCGCGACGATTTAAGAACAGCATCACCTGGTTGCCGGATTTGAGATGTCTTTGCATCTCAGCAATCAAAGGCGCTGAAAGGCCACTCTCAAGATACTCCCCCTTAACATCGAGCACCTTGTTGGTGGTCGGAACGGCTGCACCTGCACGTGAGCTCAGCGTTAGATGGCCATACTTACCAATTTGTGCATTGTGTAGAGTTTCAAATGCAGGCGTTGCAGAGCCAAGCACAATGGGAATCTGTGCTTTGTGAGCGCGCATGATAGCAACATCACGCGCATGGTAACGCAGGCTGTCTTGTTGCTTATATGACGCGTCATGCTCTTCGTCGACAATAATGATGCCGAGGTCAGCAAACGGCGTAAATAGAGCCGAACGAGTGCCAATCACAATGCCCGCAATCTTATCTCGAGCAGATAGCCATGCGTTTAGGCGTTCAGAGTCATTTAACCCCGAGTGCACCACTTCAATAGGTACGTTAAAGCGTTTTTTAAAGCGGTTGATGGTTTGCGGGGTCAGGCCGATTTCTGGAACCAGAACCAGGGCTTGTTTGCCTTGTTCTAGCACCGGTTTAATCATATTTAAGTAAACTTCGGTTTTGCCCGAACCAGTAACACCTTCTAATAGGAAACAACCGAACTCGGTTTGGCTATTCACCGTCGCAATCGCGATCGCCTGCTCTTCATTAAGCTTTGGTTTGTCTTGGTCGTTTTCAAGATCGCTTGGCCATGCATAACGGGTCGGCTTTTTCTCGCGAGACTCTATCCAGCCTTTCTCTTCCAGGGTTTTGAGTACCGAGCTTGAGATCTCTTGGTCAATAAACTCTTGATGTGGAACAGGGCCATTTTCAAGCAAGTGCATGACTTTGGCTTGTTTGACTGCGCGTCCAAAGCCTTGCATCAACTGATCTTTACCTTGTGGTGTGATTTGCCACTCGACCAGTGTCGCGAAGTCTGCGGGTTTACCTTTACGCAATGCGCTTGGCAGGGCGTTAGCAAAGGTTTCACCTAATGGATACTGATAGAACTGGCTGCACCATACTAACAAGGAATAGACCGAGTCAGGCCATACAGGTTGATTGTCGAGTAGAGCCTTAATCGACTTAAGTTTGTCAAATTCAAACTCAGACTCATTGACCAGAGCCGTGACAATACCAGTCAGAGTTTGACGACCAAACGGGACCGAGACGCGTCCACCAATAATAGGAAACAAATGACCTGGGATTTTGTAGTCAAACTGTTTATCTAAAGGGACTGGCAGAGCCACTCGGGCAATTGTTGGACGCATAAATTCGCTTGTTAATTCTGGAGAGTGCAGGGCAACCAGTCTAAAGGATAAGGGCACTAAATTCGAGAAGCAGTTTGTTTGCTAAAGTCGGTGATGGCGCTACGCAAAGCATAAAAAGGCAATAGTAAGAAGAAATCCTGCAATAGTGGCGAAAAAATCATCCAAACTGGTTGATCCTACCTAACAGATTCATTACTATACTGCGCCTTAAAGGTATGGCTTCATCACGTTTTCGTGAGGTGCGGTGTCTTTATTTCTTTTTAAACTACGTGTGGTGTGCGGCTTAGAATCGTATAGCGACACGGCCTACTTGAGGTTATCCCATGAAAGCTGGAATCCACCCAGAATACAAAGCTGTAGCAGCTACTTGCTCTTGCGGCAACACATTTGAATTCAACTCTACTCTAGGTAAAGAGTCTATCCACCTAGACGTATGTGACAAATGTCACCCATTCTACACTGGTAAGCAACGTATCGTTGATACAGGCGGCCGTGTAGATCGCTTCAACAAGCGTTTCGGTGCTCTATCTAGCAAGAAGTAATTCTCGCTTGGTAGACATGAAAAAGGACACTTCGGTGTCCTTTTTTGTTATCTGGCATTTAGTAATTTCAACTGGGCACTGGTCTTATTAGTAGTGAATTCTCGTTTTTTAGTGAGACAGGGGGCTTTACCACCTAGGAACTTTGAAGTACATCCATTAATATAAAACGGATTCCCCCAATAATAATACTCTAGGAAACCTACACCCATGTCTGATGACACTCTCCAACCTCAATCTGAAGAACTATCACCTCAAGAACAATTCCGTCAGCAAGCTCTTGATTATCATGAGTTCCCAATTCCTGGTAAAATTGCCGTTGAACTGACAAAATCTGCAAATTCTGCAGAAGATCTGGCCCTTGCTTACAGCCCAGGTGTGGCTGAGCCAGTTCGTGAAATCGCACAGAACGTGGATAACGTTTACAAGTACACAGGTAAAGGCAACATGGTTGCAGTTATCTCTAACGGTACGGCGATTCTTGGCCTAGGTAACCTAGGTCCTATTGCTTCTAAACCAGTAATGGAAGGTAAAGCGCTCCTGTTTAAGCGTTTTGCAGGTTTAGATTCTATCGATATTGAAGTAAAACACCGCACAATCGATGAGTTCGTAGATACAGTAGCGAATATTGCCGATACATTCGGTGGCATCAACCTAGAAGACATCAAAGCACCAGACTGTTTTGAAATTGAACGCCGTCTAATCGAGCGTTGTGATGTTCCTGTATTCCACGATGACCAGCACGGTACTGCGATCGTAACAGCTGCGGGTATGTTGAATGCGATTGAGCTTCAAGGTAAGAAGCTGGAAGAGTGTAAGATTGTTTGTTTGGGTGCAGGTGCAGCGGCAGTTGCATGTATGGAACTGCTGATCAAGTGTGGCGCGCAGCGTGAGAAGATCTACATGCTAGACCGCAAAGGTGTGATTCACACTCGTCGTGACGATCTGAACGAATACAAGCAACTGTTCGCGAACAACACTGACAAGCGTACTCTAGAAGATGTGATTGAAGGTGCAGACCTATTCCTAGGTGTATCAGGTCCTAACCTTCTACCAGCAGAATCATTGAAGCTAATGGCTGACAAGCCGATCGTATTCGCGTGTTCTAACCCAGATCCAGAAATCAAGCCTGAGCTTGCTCACGAAGTTCGTAGCGACCTTATCATGGGTACTGGCCGTAGTGATTACCCGAACCAAGTCAACAACGTTCTGTGTTTCCCATTCATCTTCCGTGGTGCTCTTGATGTTCGTGCAAGCGAAATCAACGATGCAATGAAGCTAGCGGCAGTGGAAGCGATTCGTGAGCTCGCGAAAGAAGAAGTACCTGCAGATGTACTAAAAGCAGCAGGTGCTGAAGCGCTTGAGTTTGGTAAAGGCTACATTATTCCTAAGCCAATGGACCCACGTCTATTGCCTCGCGTGGCAAAAGCTGTGGCTCAGGCGGCGGTTGATTCAGGTGTGGCTCGTATCGAGATGCCAGCAAACTATATGGCATAGAGACTGGATGGCGTAATCGTCGTTTAGTAGAGCGAAGAGAATAATAAAAAACCGACTCATCTGGAGTCGGTTTTTTTATGCCTGAAATTCACGTTAGATGAATAATACCAATCGGTATGGCTTAGCTGAAGCGAATCAAATGTTGAAGGTAGTGACTGAGTTATGATTATTCTTCGTCAAACGCTTCGAACTCGATACCCATCTCTGTCATCAGCTTTTTCACTTCGGCTGGGATATCGTCTGGGCGGTCTTTACGTAGGTCTTCATCTGTTGGTAGAGGCTGACCAGTATATGCATGCAGAAAGGCTTCACACAGTAGCTCACTGTTTGTTGCATGGCGCAGGTTGTTAATCTGGCGGCGGGTACGCTCGTCAGTTAGAACTTTCAGTACCTTTAGAGGGATAGAAACTGTAATTTTCTTTACTTGTTCGCTTTTCTTTCCATGCTCAGCATATGGGCTTATGTATTCACCATTCCAGTCGGCCATTGCGTACCTTCATCACTTTAGTTGTTAGATTAATTTAATAGGGGGGATTTTAGCGGGATTTACCGCCATAAGCAAAGACATATAGACGTCTAGAAGTGTTGACGTCTCATTCTTATGAAAGTAAAGTGAATAACATATATCTAACACAGCCGCCAAACCCCGACAAGCTGCTGTGATTCTCAGACGCCAAAACCTGTAAGGAAACACCTATGAGCAGCCGGAAACCAGCAACCATCGCCGTACGTACTGGTATCGAGTCAGACACTCAACATCATGCCGTTGTTCCACCTATTTATCTGTCGACTAACTACGGTTTTCCCGCTTTTGGTGAAGTGCCTAAGTATGATTACACTCGCTCAGGCAATCCAAACCGTGGCTTATTGGAGACTGCCCTGTTTGAATTGGAGTCGGGTAAGGGGGCAGTTGTGACCAACTGTGGTACTTCTGCATTGAACCTTTGGGTTTCCGCTTTCCTTGGTAGTGATGATCTGATCGTGGCACCACACGACTGCTACGGTGGTACTTACCGACTTTTCAATACTCGCTCACAAAAGGGTGACTTTAAGGTGCTGTTTGTCGATCAATCGGATCAATCCGCATTCGACGCAGCGATCGCACTCAAGCCTAAATTGATCTTGTTGGAAACGCCATCAAACCCACTGGTGCGTGTCGTCGACATTGCAGAAACCTGCCGTAAGGCGAAAGAGGTGGGAGCTCAGGTGGCGGTGGATAATACCTTCTTGACTCCTGTGTTCCAAAAGCCTCTAGAGCTGGGTGCTGACTTCGTTATCCACTCAACGACTAAATACATCAATGGACACTCAGATGTGATCGGCGGCGTAGTGATTACTAAGACCGAAGAGCATGCTGAAGAGCTGGCTTGGTGGGGGAACTGCATTGGTGCTACGGGGACACCATTTGACAGCTACATGACGCTACGTGGTATTCGCACACTAGGTGCGCGTATGCGTGTGCATGAAGAGAGCTCTCGTGAGATTCTAACGGCGCTACAGAAACAACCTTTGGTTGATACCATTTATCACCCCAGCCTGCCTGAGCATCCAGGTCATGAGATTGCTAAGAAGCAGCAGTCCGGTTTTGGGTCTATGCTGAGCTTTGAATTTGCTGGTTCTTTCGAGGCACTTAAGCTCTTTGTTGGTGAGCTAGAGCTGTTTTCATTGGCAGAGTCTTTGGGTGGTGTTGAGAGCTTGATCTGTCACCCCGCTTCAATGACACACCGCGCAATGGGCGAAGAAGCTTTAGCGGAAGCGGGTGTTTCTCATCAGCTTCTGAGACTCTCAGTCGGCCTTGAAGATGCAGAAGACTTGATTGCGGATCTTGAACAAGCCTTTGCTAAAGCGCAGCAGTTCATCGATAACGGGGAGAACAAGTAATGGCTAACTTTCGCCAATTGCATAAATTTGGTGGTAGCAGCTTGGCAAACCCTGAGTGCTATCAGCGTGTAGTCAGTATTCTCAAAGAGTACTCTAGCGAAACAGACTTGGTAGTGGTGTCTGCGGCAGGCAAAACCACGAACCGATTGATCGAATTTTTAGAGGCGCTGGATAAAGATGGACGTTTGGCTCATGAGTGTCTGCAATCTCTGCGTCAGTTCCAACTCGAGTTGGTTTCAGAACTATTAGAGGGCGAAGTAGCAGAGCAGTTAACCACAACTCTACAACGAGAGTTTACGGCTTTAGGTGAATTAACCGCGCCATTAAATGAGGCACAAAAAGCGGCTGTGCTAGGTCATGGTGAAGTGTGGTCGTCTCGCTTACTAGCGGCGCTTTTATGTCAGAGTGATCTCCAAGCTGTAGCGCAAGATGCACGAGATTTTCTGCGTGCCGAAGCGGGTGCTCAGCCAGAGGTGGATCGCGCTCGTTCATACGCATTGATTAAAGAGTCTCTTGCGCAACACGCTCATTGCCGTGTCGTGATTACCGGCTTTATGGCGCAAAACAGCGCGGGTGAAACGGTGCTTTTAGGTCGTAATGGTTCGGATTACTCAGCGACGGTGATTGGTGCACTAGCGGAAGTCGATCGCGTGACGATTTGGAGTGATGTGGCCGGTGTGTATAGTGCTGACCCGAGATTGGTCTCTGATGCTTGTTTGCTGCCCTTGCTACGTCTTGATGAAGCAAGCGAGCTAGCACGTTTGGCAGCGCCAGTGCTACACAGCCGAACCCTGCAGCCTGTTGCTCAGAGCGCAATGGATCTTAGCCTACGTTGTAGCTACCAGCCGGAATCGGGTTCAACACAGATTGAGCGCGTCTTAGCATCGGGTCGCGGCGCTAAGATCATCACCTCTCTGGACGATGTACTACTGATTCAGCTTACCTTTGGTCACGGCCATGACTTTGAGCGCCTTGAGAGTGAGGTGCTTGAGGGACTTAAGCGTGCTCAGCTTGAGCCACTAGCTTACGAGCTGCAAGCGGATAAACATTGTCTGCGTCTTGCTTATACTGAAGAGATCGCGGGTGGAGCGCTTGAATATCTTCAAGACCACGCGATTGAAGCGGAAATCAAACTCAGAGAGGGTTACTCACTGGTTGCTGCGGTAGGTGCTGGTGTCACTAAGAACCCGAACCACTGTTACGGTTTCTACCAACAACTTAAGAGCGTACCGGTTGAGTTTATCTCAGAATCTCAATCTCGTTTGAGCTTAGTGGCTGTCATTCGTAAGTCGGAAACGGAAACCTTAGTGAAAGGCATTCACTCTCAGCTGTTCCAAGCTCAGAAGCGTGTTGCGATTGCTTTGTGTGGCAAAGGTAACATCGGCTCAAGCTGGCTATCACTGTTTGCTGAGCAAAAGAGTGAGTTAGAAAAGCGCCGTGGCATGAACTTTGAGTTGGTTGCGGTGGTAGGCAGTCAAACTTATTGGTATGACGAACAAGGTATCGATGCTCGCACAGTTGTGGATCGCTTTAATGACGAGGCGGTAGAGTATAAGGATGGTGAGTGGTTAACCAAGTTAGGTTCAATCCAAGGTTACGATGAAGTTGTGGTACTGGATGTGACGGCGAGCAAAGTGTTAGCTGACAAGTATTTGGATATCGCTCAACAAGGCATTCACCTAATCTCGGCTAACAAAGTCGCAGGTTCTGCATCGAGTGAGTATTACCATAAGGTACAAGATGCGTTCGCTAAGATCAGTCGCCATTGGTTGTACAACGCGACCGTGGGAGCTGGCTTACCAATTAACCATACAGTGCGCGACTTGCGTGAGAGTGGTGATGACATCATTGCCCTGTCAGGCATCTTCTCAGGCACTCTATCTTGGCTGTTCCAACAATTTGATGGCTCAGTACCATTCAGTGAGTTGGTGGACTTAGCGTGGCAACAAGGTTTAACAGAACCCGATCCTCGCTCAGATCTTGATGGTTCAGATGTGATGCGTAAGTTGGTTATTCTGGCGCGTGAATCAGGTTTGGATATTGAACCTGAGAACGTCAAAGTGGAATCTCTCGTCCCTCAAGAGCTACAGGACCTCTCTCTCGATGACTTCTTTGATAAAGCATCGATATTAAGTGAAGAGTTGGCTGAGCGTTTAGAGAAGGCTCAGTCTCAGCACAAAGTACTGCGTTATGTTGCACGCCTTGAGAAGAACGGTAAGGCAACGGTGGGGGTTGAAGCGCTATCGAAAGAGCACGCCCTTGCAAACTTGCTACCATGTGACAACATCTTTGCGATTGAGAGTAAATGGTACAAAGATAATCCATTGGTGATTCGTGGTCCTGGCGCTGGACGTGAGGTAACGGCCGGTGCGATTCAGTCCGATTTGAACAGAATGTCGAGCTTGTTCTAAAACTCAGATCGATGGTTTGAAAGCGTAAATAGCATACTATTCACTAAGATAAATAAGGCTGAAAGCACAATGTGTTTTTCAGCCTTTTTTGTACGTTATTATTGGTTTGCGACCCACTTATCGACTTGAAGATTACTCACGATCAACTTGAGAATAATTCATAATGGATCTGTTGACATTAAATCGTATTCAATACATTCTGTGGACATATAGACGTCTAAACGTCGGTTTGAAGGTTTGAGATTTTGGTGGTTGAGTTGGCCACAGGGAGAGTAAGATGGGATATACACACGCAAGTCACATAGACGCTTTGAATCAGAACATTGCTGAGCTTTCTGACAACATTAATGTGTCATTTGAGTTTTTTCCGCCAAGTAATGAGAAGATGGAAGAGACACTGTGGAACTCTGTACACCGTCTGAAAACACTACAACCTAAGTTTGTATCGGTAACTTATGGTGCGAACTCTGGTGAGCGAGATCGTACTCACTCAATCATCAAAGAGATCAAAGATCAGACTGGCCTTGTTGCAGCACCACACCTAACGTGTATTGATGCGAGCCGTGAAGAGTTGATTCAGATCGCTGACGATTACTGGGCGAATGGAATTCAAAGTATCGTTGCACTGCGTGGCGATATTCCTCCAGGTGGCGGTGCGCCAGAGATGTATGCGTCAGATCTTGTTAAACTGCTTAAAGCTCGCCATGACTTCGATATCTCAGTGGCTGCTTTCCCTGAAGTACACCCAGAAGCGAAGAGCGCACAAGCTGATCTACTCAACCTAAAACGCAAAGTAGACGCTGGCGCCAACCGTGCCATTACTCAGTTCTTTTTTGATGTAGAGAGCTACCTACGTTTTCGTGACCGTTGTGTTGCTGCTGGTATTGAGGCTGAAATTGTGCCGGGTATTCTACCGGTATCTAATTTTAAACAAGCGTCTCGCTTTGCGGCGATGAATAATGTCAAAGTACCGGGTTGGATGGCAAAACAGTTTGAAGGCTTAGACGATGACCCAACAACGCGTCAACTGGTAGGTGCGAGTCAAGCGATTGATATGGTGAGAACGCTAAGCCGTGAAGGTGTCAAAGATTTCCACTTCTATACACTGAACCGTGCTGAGATGACTTACGCACTTTGCCACACTCTAGGTGTACGCCCTCAAGTTGCTTAAACCCTGCTTAGCTGATACAAAAAAGGCTTGAATACTCAGTATTCAAGCCTTTTACTTATCTAGCCTCTGGTGACATCACCAGGGTCGGACTTATGCTAGCGTTTCAAGCTCTAGTAGAACTTCTTCAGCCCACATGATCCACGCTTCACGAATCAGCAGGTTGCGACGCAGTGTGAGTCGCTCTAGACGCGCTTGCTTATCTAGTGTTGATGGCGTTGCGTAGTAAGCCGCTTCGATCTCTTTGTAATGAGAAACCAGCTTGCGTGACTCTTCAACTAATTCAGAAAGTTGTACTTGGTATGCAGCTGAGGGTTGTACAGCACAAGCCATCAGTTTTGCTGAGAACTCATCACGTACAGTTGGGTGTGCTGTTGGTTGTTCGAACCATTCTCCAAGAGCACGACGGCCGGCGTCTGTGATTGAGTAAACTTTACGGTCAGGCTTGCCTTCTTGAGGCTCGAGTACGCAAGTTACTTGCTCGTTTTGAGCCATTTTGTTGAGCTCGCGGTAAACTTGTTGGTGGCTAGCTTTCCAGAAGTATCCAATGCTTGCTGAGAATTCTTTAGTGATATCGTAACCAGTAGCATCGCGTGTACTTAAAACGGTTAGAATTACGTGTGGTAATGACATGTCTTCAATCCAAATGGTCAATAAACAGTAAACAAAAACTTAAACATCAAGTGTGCTTCTTGCGGCACGATATATTGGGTTATGTTTAAGTTGCACCAACACTCTTTGTTGTTGGTTGTGTCACCTTATAAAGCCGTTTATCACCTAGTCGGACTAGATTGCCTAGTCCAGTGCTGCGAAATATTTTGATTGGAGTGTTTTCGCAGCGGGGAAGTAGTATATCTAAATAATAAGCATAAAGTAGAATACATGGACAAAATAACCCAAAAAACTGATAAAAGACTCAATAGTGTTTCTTGGGTGAAATAAAAAGGTCGCCAAGGGCGACCTTTTGTGCTTATTTTAGAATATTATCCTGCCTAACCGGTATTGCGCATGCCAGCTGCAATGCCAGCTATGGTCACCATAAGCGCTTCTTCTAGCTCTGCTGGTGGCGTTTCACTCTGACGAGTACGGTATAGTAGCTCAGCTTGAAGCATGTTCAATGGCTCAACGTAGATGTTACGTAAGCGGATAGACTCTTGGCCCCAAGGGTCGCTCTGCATTAGGTTTTCGTTGTTCTCTACATTTAGCACGGTTTTAATATCTTTTTGTAGCTGTTCGCGAAGTTTCTCACCTAATGGCAATAGCTCTTCGTCTACTAAACGTTGGTCGTAGTACTTAGCGATCTCTATATTACACTTCGAGTAAACCATCTCAAGCATACCCAGGCGAGTCGAGAAGAATGGCCACTCGCGACACATCTCCTCAAGTAGGGCTTGATGGCCTTGATCGACCGAGTATTGAATCGCTTCTCCGGCACCCAACCACGCAGGTAGTACGAGGCGGTTTTGGCTCCAAGAGAAAATCCAAGGAATAGCACGTAAACTCTCTACGCCACCGTTTGGATTACGCTTCGCTGGACGAGAGCCTAGAGGCAGTTTACCAAGCTCTAGCTCAGGGGTTGCCTGGCGGAAGTAAGGAACGAATTTCTCTTCGCCACGAACCACTTTGCGGTAGGCTTCACAAGAAACTTGTGAGAGTACTTCCATCAGATCGCGCCACTCTTGTTTTGGCTCTGGTGGTGGAAGCAGGTTCGCTTCTAAGATCGCGCTTGCGTATAGGTTGAAGCTGTTCACTGCGACATCTGGTAAGCCAAGCTTAAAGCGGATCATCTCGCCTTGCTCAGTAACACGTAAGCCGCCTTTCAAGCTCTTTGGTGGTTGAGAAAGTAGTGCTGCGTGTGCAGGCGCGCCACCACGACCCACTGTACCGCCACGACCGTGGAATAGAGTTAGCTCAATGCCTTCCTCTTCACACGCTTTGACAAGCTTATCCATTGCATCGTATTGCGCCCAACCTGCAGACATCACGCCAGCATCTTTTGCTGAGTCCGAGTAACCGATCATGACCATTTGGTGGTTCTGGATAAAGCCACGATATAGGTCGATGCTCATTAGCTGCTTCATTACCGCTTCAGAGTTGTTCAAGTCGTCTAGCGTTTCGAACAATGGACATACATCCATGCGGTACGGACAGCCTGATTCTTGAAGTAGTAGGTGAACCGCAAGTACGTCTGACGCCGTGCGAGCCATTGAGATAACGTAAGCACCAAAGGCTTCACGAGGTTGTGCAGCAATGACCTTACAGGTATCTAAAACTTCTTTAACGGGCTCAGATGGCTCCCAATCACGCGGAAGTAGTGGGCGCTTAGAGCTTAGCTCGTTGGTTAGGAAAGCAATCTTGTCTTGCTCGCTCCATTGGTCGTAGTCACCGATACCTAGGTAGCGAGTGAGCTCAGAAAGAACGTCTGAGTGACGTGTGCTCTCTTGGCGGATATCAAGACGAACTAGGTGTACACCAAAGGCTTTGATACGACGTAGTGTATCCAAGAGTGAACCGTCTGCGATGACGCCCATGCCACACTCATGCAGCGATTGGTAACATGCGTAAAGCGGTGTCCACAGTTGGTCGATATTCTGTAGCGTGGTTTTCTTCGGTACTTCGGCGTCGTGCAGTTTCGCGTCCAGTACTTCAAGCGTATCCGTAAGTAGCGTACGTAAGCTCTTCAGGATCGCGCGGTAGGCTTCGTGCTCGTCACCAGCCAATTCGCGTACTGTGTCGTTGCACTTCGTCATCGACAGTTCAGTGATCAGCTCGTTGATGTCACCTAGGTAAAGATCAGCGGCTTTCCAGCGAGATAGGCGCAGCACTTCTTTAGTGACTGAGTGTGTGACAAACGGGTTACCGTCGCGGTCACCGCCCATCCAAGATGAGAAGTGAACCGGGCGAGCATCGATAGGTAGGCCTTCACCAAGGAAACTTTTTAGGCGACCATCCATTTCACGTAGGAAATCTGGTACGGCTTCCCATAGTGAATTTTCAACGACGGCAAAGCCCCATTTCGCTTCATCAAGCGGAGTTGGGCGTTGTTGGCGAATCACGTCTGAGTGCCAGCCTTGAGCGATCAGTTGCTCTAGACGACGTTCAGTTTTCACGCGCTCTTTGTTTGATAGATCGCTCAGCTCAAGCTTTGATAGACACTCGTTGATCTTAACCAGCTTGTTGATCATGGTGCGACGAGTGATTTCAGTTGGGTGAGCGGTCAGTACTAACTCGATATTTAGGTCGCGAACGGCTTGAGCAGCATCGAGTTTGCTGATGTCATTTTGGTTTAGCTTAGAGAACAGAGATTGAAGTACGTCTGGTTCACACACGTGTTCTTCACAGTGGCGAGAAATGGTGTGGTATTGCTCCGCCATGTTGGTGAGGTTTAGAAATTGGTTGAAAGCACGAGCGACAGGGGTGAGTTGCTCGTTCGGTAAATTTTTGATCTCTTCAACTAGGCTGTCGCGGTCAGCTTGGTTGCCTGCTCGAGCTGACTTGGAAAGTTTACGGATAGTTTCCACTTTCTCTAGGATTACGTCGCCATGCGCGTCTTGAATAGTGTTACCTAGCAAGCGTCCTAGCATGCTCACGTTACTCTTGAGAGCGGCGTATTTCTCGTTCATTGTCATCCTGCCTCGTAAAAAAATTACATCCATTGTTCCTTGTTAGATACACAATCTAGCGAAAACTGCTGTATCTAGTCAAATAAAGCATCCTAAGTTTGCAATTATTGGTTATATAAATTGGGAAGTTAGAAATTTTCTTTTCTGAGAGAACGAAGGTGAAAGTTAATTACAAATTTACGATGTACCTATCAAAACAGTACAAAAGCGACCTCGAGAGGTCGCTTTTGTTCGATAGCACGAGCGATATTGAGTTATCGCGCAAGAACTAGAAACAATATTTATGGATCGATTTACTTAAGATGTTGATGGTTGGATCGATGAAATCGAAGCTTAAAAATTCATCCGGCTGGTGCGCTTGATCAATCGAACCCGGCCCTAGCACCAGTGTTGGACATAGTTGTTGTAAGAAAGGCGCTTCAGTACAGTAGTTCACGGTTTGTGACTCGGTTTCACATACCGACTCCATGCCACCAATAAATGGATGATCATGCTGACACTCATATCCAGGAATCGGTTCGTGTAGCGGAGTGATCTCAATTCTGCCCGGCCATTTAGCTTCGACCTCTTTAAGCGCAGCGCGCAGCATATTGTCTAGACCATCCAAACTAATGCCCGGAAGAGGGCGCACATCGTAGTGCAGTTCACAACAACCACAAATGCGGTTGGCGCTGTCTCCGCCGTGGATGTGACCAAGGTTGAGTGTTGGGCTAGGAATCGCGAAGCCTGGGTGGTGGTACTCTTTGATGAGCTTATCGCGTAGCTGCATCAGAGCAAACAGCACTTCATGCATAATCTCAATGGCATTCACGCCTAATGCCGGGTCTGAAGAGTGACCTGATTTACCGGTGACTCGTACCGCATTCGCCACATGACCTTTATGACCACGAATCGGTACTAGGCTGGTTGGTTCACCAATGATGCAGTAATCAGGCTTAAATGAGGCATTGTCGGTAAAGTGACGAGCACCGAGCATGGTGGTCTCTTCATCACAAGTTGCCAGCACGTAGAGAGGCTTAGTCTGCTTACTCCAGTCAATTTTCTTTACTGCTTCATAAATAAAAGCGAAGAAGCCTTTCATATCGGCTGTGCCTAAACCGTAGAAACGGTTGTTGTGTTCTGTCAGTGCATGAGGGTTAAAGTTCCAGCGCCCTTCATCAAACGGAACCGTGTCGCTGTGGCCTGCGAGCAGTAAGCCACCTTCACCAGAGCCCATCTTTGCCACCATATTATGCTTGCCGGGCTCGACCTCGACGACCTCAACACTAAAGCCTAAGTCTTTAAACCATTGAGCCATCTTCTCAATGACCTTCTCATTACCGTGATCCCAACTCGGATCGGTTGAGCTGATAGAATCGGTGGAAATTAGGCCCTGGTAGACCTCAAGAAAACTGGGTAATTGCATAATATCTTCACTTCTACTATTGACAGAAAAACCATAAGACGGTAAAACACATATTAAATCATATTTAGTGAATAAAAAATCAAATAAAACCAAAAATTAAGTATGATTAGTCAAATTTGAACTGTAACTTACCTCAAGAATGGATGTGTGAGAATGTTGAAAACCACGATCATTGGCGCAAGCGGCTACACAGGAGCAGAACTGGCTCTGATGGTAAACAGACACCCTGAGTTAACGCTATCAGGTTTGTTTGTCTCCGCCAACAGTGTAGATGCGGGTAAACCGATTTCTAGCCTGCACGGAAAATTGGCAGGTCTAATCGATATGCCAGTCGAGCCATTAGTCGACCCAGTTAGTGTAGCGAAAGAGGCGGATGTGGTTTTCCTAGCGACAGCACACGAGGTTAGTCATGACCTTGCGCCGATTTTTCTAGAGAACGGTTGCCAAGTTTTCGACTTATCAGGCGCGTTCAGAGTTAAGGGTGAAAACTTCTATCAAGATTTTTACGGCTTTGAGCATCAGCATGAGCAGTGGCTAGATAGCGCTGCCTATGGACTGGCTGAGTGGAATGAAGCTGAAATTAAAGAAGCACAATTAGTTGCTGTCGCAGGTTGTTACCCAACAGCTTCTCAACTGGCAATTAAGCCTTTGGTAGAAAGCAAGCTGCTAGATGAGAACCAATGGCCTGTGATTAACGCAACCAGTGGTGTCAGTGGCGCAGGTCGCAAGGCAAGCATGGTCAATAGCTTCTGTGAAGTGAGCTTGCAGCCTTACGGTGTATTCAATCACCGTCACCAACCTGAAATTGCAGCGCACTTGGGTTGCGATGTTATTTTTACGCCGCACCTAGGAAACTTTAAGCGTGGCATTTTAGCGACCATCACCATGAAGTTGGCAGATGGCGTGACTGAAGAGCAAGTACAGCAGGCGTTTGCTACTGCTTACCAAGATAAGCCGGCAGTGAGATTGCTCGAAGAGACACTGCCAAGAATTCAAGACGTTGAACATACTCCTTTCTGTGATTTGGGATGGAAGGTTCAGGGTCAACACATCATCGTTGTTTCAGCGATTGATAACTTATTGAAGGGTGCATCTAGCCAAGCGATGCAGTGTTTAAATTTACGGTATGGCTTTGCGCCATTAACTGCGCTAGTGTAAGGAATTCTCTAATGAGCCAAAATAATCAACCATTAATCATAAAGTTAGGTGGCGCTGCACTGTCTTGTAGCGAAACGTTGAGCAAGCTTTTCGGGGCAATTTCACAATACAAACAGCAAGCGCAACGACCTATCGTCATCGTTCATGGCGGTGGCTACCTGGTTGATGAGCTGATGGGCAAGCTCAATCTAGAGACCGTAAAAAAGCAGGGCCTACGTGTGACGCCTTATGAGCAGATTCCTGTGATTGCTGGCGCACTAGCAGGAACAGCAAATAAGCTTCTTCAAGGCCAAGCGATCAAAGATGGTCTCAATGCTGTAGGTCTAAGCCTTGCTGATGGCGGCCTATGTCAGGTAAGCGAGTTAGATCCTGAATTGGGTGCAGTAGGTAAAGCAGCTCCGGGTAATTCTCAGGTTCTGCAAGCCATCCTTGATACGGGCGCACTACCAATCATCAGCTCGATCGGTCTGACAGACCAAGGGCAACTAATGAACGTCAATGCAGACCAAGCCGCTGTTGCTGTCGCAGGGGCATTGGATGCAGAGCTAGTACTGCTATCAGATGTGAGCGGCGTTCTTGATGGAAAAGGTCACCTTATTCCAACCCTAAGCCAACAACAAGCGGATGAGCTAATTGAAGGCAAAGTCATCACCGATGGCATGATCGTTAAAGTACAAGCGGCACTTGAAGCAGCCAATGACCTTGGCCGTCCGATTGAAGTCGCGACCTGGCGCTACCCAGATAAGCTAGCACAACTATTTTCAGGTAAGAGCATCGGTACTCAGTTTTTACCTCAGTAACATGTTTTTATCTCAGTAGCTTCTGAACTCAGAAAGTGAAGTGAAAGAATTAATTAAGTCGAATGGATAAACCCCGAGGAGCTGACCGCCAAAGTGCAGGCCCGGGAATTTAGGAGAAACTCAAATGAGCAAGGTTAAAGTTAATAAAGTTGTTGTAGCCTATTCTGGCGGTCTAGATACTTCGGTAATCATTCCGTGGTTAAAAGAGAACTACGATTGTGAGGTTGTGGCGTTCGTGGCCGATGTTGGTCAAGGTGCAGAAGAGCTGGAAGGCATTGAAGAGAAAGCGAAAGCGTCTGGTGCTTCTGAGTGTTACATTGCAGACCTTAAAGAAGAGATGGTTGCAGACTACATCTTCCCAACGCTAAAAACAGGTGCGTACTACGAAGGCAAATACCTACTAGGCACATCAATGGCTCGTCCAATCATTGCTAAAGCGCAGGTAGAAGTCGCACGCAAAGTAGGTGCTGACGCGCTATGTCACGGCTGTACAGGTAAAGGTAACGACCAAGTTCGTTTCGAAGGTGCATTCGCTGCACTAGCACCAGACCTACACGTAATTGCACCATGGCGTGAGTGGGATCTTGTGAGCCGTGAAGAGTGTTTAGATTACCTAGCAGAGCGCAACATCCCTTGTACTGCTTCTCTAACTAAGATCTACTCGCGTGACGCGAACGCTTGGCACATCTCTACAGAGGGTGGTGTACTTGAAAATACATGGAATGCGCCAAACGAAGATTGCTGGGCGTGGACGGTAGATCCAGAGCAAGCACCAAACGAATCTGAAACAGTAACGCTGAAAGTTGAAAAGGGTGAAGTGGTCGCAGTAGACGGCGAAGCAATGACGCCATACAACGCACTGGTTTACCTAAATGAAAAAGGCGCGAAGCACGGTGTTGGTCGTATCGATATCGTAGAGAACCGTCTTGTAGGTATGAAGTCTCGTGGTTGTTACGAAACTCCAGGGGGCACGATCATCATGGAAGCACTGCGTGCGGTTGAACAACTAGTGCTAGACAAGGCAGCATTTGAATTCCGTGAAGAGCTAGGTGTTAAAGCTTCTCATCTTGTATACGATGGTCGTTGGTTCACTCCGCTATGTAAGTCAATCCTAGCGGCAACAGAAGAGCTTGCACAAGACGTAAATGGTGAAGTGGTTGTTAAGCTGTACAAAGGTCAGGCAACGGTGACTCAGAAGCGTTCTGACAACAGCCTTTACTCAGAAGAGTTTGCAACCTTTGGTGAAGATGAAGTATACGATCAAAGCCATGCTGAAGGCTTTATCCGCCTTTACTCTCTATCAAGCCGTATCCGTGCTCTAAACAGCCAAAAGTAACGAATACAGTTACTTAAGATACCAGAAGTTGTTCAAAGCCCACTCGCTATTGGTTTAGCGAGTGGGCTTTTTGTTGAATGATTGAGCATCGGTTTTTACGTTTGGATGGAATATAATCGCATCTTATGGCTATTAGTCGCATTGTTACGGTAACGAAAAATCGTTTCATCCGTTATGTTTGAATAAATATGTAAAAATAATGAATTTATACTTTATTTTTAATCTAATTTGCCGTAAGTTTAAACCATTAGAAAAAGACTGAATTTTTATCAGACTTATTATTTGCAAAATACAGTGAGCACTGGGCAATTAGGAGATACGCAATGGCACTATGGGGCGGGAGATTTACCCAAGCAGCAGATACACGGTTTAAAGATTTTAACGATTCACTTCGTTTTGACTACCGCTTGGCTGAGCAAGACATTGTGGGCTCTATTGCCTGGTCAAAAGCTCTACTGTCAGTCAACGTTCTAACTGCAGAAGAGCAGCAAAAGCTTGAGCTAGCGCTGAATGAGCTGAAGTTAGAGGTGATGGAAGATCCTGAGCAAATCCTACGCTCGGATGCAGAAGATATTCATAGCTGGGTTGAGCAGCAACTGATCGGTAAAGTTGGTGACCTTGGTAAGAAGCTGCACACTGGCCGTTCTCGTAACGACCAAGTGGCGACTGACCTCAAACTTTGGTGTCGTCAGCAAGGCCAACAACTGTTGATTGCGCTTGATCGCCTTCAAAGCCAAATGGTGAATGTGGCAGCTCAGCATCAAGGGACCGTGCTACCGGGATACACCCACCTGCAACGTGCACAGCCTGTCACCTTCGCTCACTGGTGTCTGGCATACGTTGAGATGTTCGAACGTGATTATTCGCGTTTGAATGATGCAATCAAGCGTCTTGATACTTGTCCTCTAGGTTCTGGTGCGCTTGCGGGTACTGCATACCCAATGGACCGTGAAGCGCTGGCGCATAACTTAGGTTTCCGTCGTGCAACACGTAACTCTCTAGATTCAGTCTCTGACCGTGACCATGTGATGGAGCTGATGTCGATTGCTTCTATCTCTATGCTTCATTTGTCACGTCTTGCTGAAGATATGATTTTCTACAACTCTGGTGAATCAAACTTCATTGAGTTAGCCGATACCGTGACATCAGGCTCATCTCTGATGCCGCAGAAGAAAAACCCAGATGCACTAGAGCTTATCCGTGGCAAAACCGGCCGTGTATACGGCTCACTTGCTGGCATGATGATGACGGTGAAAGCTCTACCTTTGGCTTACAACAAAGACATGCAGGAAGATAAAGAGGGTCTGTTTGATGCTCTAGATACCTGGAACGACTGCATGGAAATGGCGGCGCTTTGTTTTGACGGCATTAAGGTTAACGGTGAGCGTACACTAGAAGCGGCGAAGCAAGGTTACGCAAACTCAACAGAGTTGGCTGATTACTTAGTAGCGAAGGGCATTCCTTTCCGTGAAGCGCACCATATCGTCGGTGTAACCGTGGTTGCAGCGATAGCTAAAGGTTGTGCTCTGGAAGAGTTGTCTATCGCAGAGTTGAAAGAGTTCTCAGAGGTGATTGAAGAAGATGTGTACGATATTCTGACCATTGAATCGTGTCTTGAGAAACGTAGTGCTCTGGGGGGCGTATCACCGAAACAGGTGGCTTACGCGGTCGATCAAGCTGAGAAGCGTCTCGCGCAGCGTGATACCTCGATTGTTAAGGTGCGTCCTGCACGTTTGACCGATGTTGAAGCGCTAGAAGGCATGGTGGCTTACTGGGCGAACCTGGGTGAAAACCTACCACGCTCACGCAATGAACTCGTGCGCGATATTGGCTCATTTGCGGTGGCGGAACATCATGGTGAAGTGACAGGTTGCGCATCGCTTTATGTTTATGACTCTGGTCTAGCGGAGATTCGCTCTCTGGGCGTCGAAGCGGGTTGGCAAGGTCAGGGACAAGGTTCCGCGATTGTTCAACACCTTGTAGAGAAAGCGCGCCAAATGGCAATCAAGAAAGTCTTTGTTCTGACACGTACTCCAGAGTTCTTTATGAAGCATGACTTCTTGCCAACATCGAAGTCGCTATTGCCAGAAAAAGTACTTAAAGATTGTGACCAGTGTCCTCGTCAACATGCTTGTGATGAAGTTGCATTGGAAGTAAATCTAGTCGAACAAGTGATTGCTAAGACAAACGTTGCATAACGTGTTGATTTTAAAGTTCTTAGAAAAAGATAAAAAAAGATCGTTTTTCTGGGAACAAATTAAGGGAAGCACGGTCTATTAAAGTACCACTGCTTTTTCTTAGAATTTTCTAAGAAAGCCCTGAAACCGATTGGCTTCAGGGCTTTTTTTATGCCTGTGATTTGCCCTGCGCTATTTTCTAATTATTGGTTTATTTGGATTAGTATCGACTCTGTTTATCTTGTTGACGATCTTTCTCGCTTGCTTCTTCTCGGTAAGATCAACCACTTCATGATCCAATGGATCATCAGTAAACCACTAAAAGCGCTAGCGGCCATTAAAAGTGCAATTGCATTTATGCTCTTAGGTTGGTCTGAGAAAAACAGCCACCAAGCTCCCCAACTCAGAAGCGATAACACCATAAGTTGGTTCATGCAGTGCTGACATCGTCCGAGCTTATCGCGGATTTTTTCGCTTTTATTGCAATGCTTACATGTCATCTTGGGTTGAATTCGCGTTATGCTAATGGTCTTTGATAATAACACGTCACCCTATGGTTAATCACGGTGACACCGAGAGAGAAAGTGATGATTGAACGTCAAGAAACCAAACAACGTATGAGCCGTATCGTAAAGCACAACGGTACGATTTACCTATGTGGTCAAGTGTGTGCAGACGCAACTCAAGGTATTAAAGAGCAAACTCAAACTATGTTAGACAAGGTTGAGACTCTGCTTGAGCAAGCGGGCAGTGACAAAGAGCACATGCTGTCAGCAACGATCTACCTAAAAACAATGGACGACTTCCAAGAGATGAACGCAGTATGGGACGCATGGGTTCCAGAAGGTCACGCACCAGCTCGTGCTTGTGTAACGGCTGATATGGCTCGTGAAGCGCTATTGGTTGAGATCTCTGTGATTGCCGCAGAGAAGAACAGCAGCTGCTAATCTTGCAAGTCACACAAGAGACTCCAGAGATCTATCCTCTATTCTGAATGACGAGTGATAGGTTAAGCTAACCCACAAGTGAGTGGGTTAGCTGGCGGGTCATGATTAACCTAGGAAAGCTTCTAGCTCTTCGCTACCACCGATGTGCTTACCACCGATGAATACTTGAGGAACCGTAGAGCGACCAGAGATAGCACGTAGGCTGACTGTTGTTGCATCTTTACCGAGTACTACTTCTTCGTAGTTTAAACCCTTGTCGATAAGGTTCTGTTTTGCTTTCATGCAGAATGGGCAGCCTGGCTTTGTGAATACAGTGATTGACTGTTGTTCTTTGTGCTCTGGCGCAATGTAGTTCAACATAGTGTCCGCATCAGAAACCTTGAACGGGTCGCCTGGTACGTCTTCTTCGATGAACATCTTCTCTACCACGCCGTTTTTAACCAGCATGCTGTAGCGCCATGAACGTTTACCAAAACCAATGTCGTTCTTCTCAACCAGCATGCCCATACCGTCTGTGAAGTCACCGTTGCCGTCCGGGATGAAGGTGATGTTTTCCGCTTCTTGGTCTGCTTTCCAAGCGTTCATTACGAAAGTGTCATTGACTGATACACATAGAATGTCATCAACGCCATGTTCTTTAAACACCGAGTAAAGCTCGTTGTATCGAGGCAAGTGGCTTGAAGAGCAGGTTGGTGTAAACGCACCCGGTAAGCTGAATACGATAACCGTTTTGTCTTTGAATAGCTCTTCTGTTGTAACGTTTACCCAGGCATCACCTTGACGAGTAGGGAATGTTACTTGAGGAATTGATTGACCTTCTTTAGATGCAAACATAATGGTTTCCTTAGAGATTATTTTTAATTTGGTTCGTATAAAGCTTAACGCTTTTCTGCGTTCAGTTTCGTTTTGTTAAGCTCATTATTGGATAAATTCTTTGATAGTTCTAATCGTTTGATGTTATGGTTTTGATAGGTGTTTTCTATTGAAGTTCTACTTTAGAGAAAATGTGTTCTTAACACTCTAGGTAAGAGACCAATCATGAACATTCGTGACTTTGAATACTTGGTGGCTTTAGCCGAGCATAAACATTTTCGAAAAGCCGCAGAGGCGTGCTTTGTCAGTCAGCCTACTTTGAGCGGCCAGATCCGTAAGCTTGAAGAGGAGATCGGATTACAACTGACTGAACGTAGCCCAAGGAAGGTGATTTTTACTGAGTCTGGCTTACAGTTAGTGGAGCAGGCGAAGCGTATCTTGAATGAGGTGAAGACCTTTAAAGATATGGCGAGTGGTCATGGTGATGCGATGACAGGGCCTATGCACATCGGCTTCATTCCGACGGTAGGTCCATACATTTTGCCTAAAATAGTTCCTCACTTGAAAGAGCAGTTTCCAGAGCTCGAGTTGTTTCTTCATGAAGCACAAACTCACCAACTTGTGAGCCAATTAGAAGATGGTAAGCTCGATTGTCTGGTGTTAGCTGCAGTCGATGAAACCGCTGCTTTTAAAGAGATCGATGTTTACGATGAACCATTGAGTGTTGCGGTTCCATGTGATCATGAATGGGCGGAACAAGATAGCGTAGATATGCTTCAGCTTAATGGAAAAACCGTGCTCGCACTAGGTGATGGCCACTGTCTGCGTGACCAAGCATTGGGTTTCTGTTTCGCAGCAGGCGCAAGAGACGATGAGCGCTTTAAAGCGACGAGCTTAGAGACTCTACGTAACATGGTAGCGGCAGGTGCTGGAATCACACTGCTGCCTGAACTTTCGTTGCCAGCAGAGAAGAAAAAGGATGGGGTGTGTTACGTACCAGCAGTCAACCCAACGCCTTCTCGTCGCATTGTTGTGGCATACCGACCGGGATCACCACTACGAGGTCGATTCGAACAGCTCGCAGAAGCCATTCGCTCACAACTGGCAAAATAGAATGTGAGAGCTTTAAAACCAAAGATAAATAAAAAGAGGGCTGATATTTAAGTATCAGCCCTCTTTCATTACTTGCTTACAGCTGGTTTAAAACAGCTCTTCTTCCGCTTCACCCGATAATGAGTAGATATTCTCATTAAAACGTTCTCTGATGTACTCGGTAGGTTCGGTGCCTTTTACGAAGTACTCAAACATCGAAGAGCTATCTGACTTGTTCGTTAGGAGACCAGTATCTCTATCGATACGCACACGCACAATATCTTCTGGGATATCTTTACGATGTTCTGGCACATCTTTCAGGGCTAAGTCCATAAAATCGACCCAAGCTGGCTGAGCCGTTTTAGCGCCGGCTTCTGCCCCCGTGATTTGGTTCTTATCTAGGTTGCTGTTGTTTTTTGTGCGACCTAAGTTGCGGTTGTGGTTATCAAAACCGACCCAAACCGTTGCTACAACGCCCGGACCATAACCGCTATACCAGGTATCTTTGGAGTCATTGGTGGTACCGGTTTTGCCACCGATATCGCGACGTTTTAACGGTTGAGCACGCCAACCCGTACCGTTCCAACCCGTACCTTCACGCCAGTTACCGCCACCCCAGATATTGCTGTACATCATTTCACGAACGAGGAATGCAGTTTGTTCCGAGATGACTTGCGGCGCATATTGCGTTTCTGTATCAACATCTTGCTCAGCGAACTCATCAGCGATTGGGTCTGCTTCCACGTTCGCTTCACAGTCTTGGTGACATACCACTTTTGGTGATGCTTCAAACTCTACATCACCAAACGGGCTTTCAACACGACTGATATAGAAAGGTTCAACGTAGTAACCGCCATTGGCAAATACCGAGTAACCCTGTGCTACCTTCATTGGAGTTAAGCTACCAGCACCCAATGCGATGGTTTCAGAACGAGGTACCTCATCAATATCAAAACCAAAGCGAGTTAAGTAGTTACGTGTGTCATCTAAGCCCACTTCACGCAGTACACGTACCGCCATTACGTTTTTCGATTGTGCCAAACCAATGCGAAGACGCGTTGGTCCCACATAGGTTGGTGGAGAGTTCTTTGGACGCCACGCGGTGCCTTGGCTCTTATCCCATTGGTTGATCGGTGCGTCGTTAATCAACGATGCGAGCGTTAAGCCTTTGTCGATGGCTGCTGAGTAGATGAAAGGCTTGATACCTGAACCTACTTGACGAATTGATTGGGTTGCACGGTTAAACTTGCTATGGACAAAGTTAAAACCACCCACCATAGACAGCACAGCGCCATTGTCTGGGTTCATTGCAACAAACGCGGTGTTTGCATTTGGTACTTGGCTTAAGCGCCAGTAAGTCGGTGCAATATCTGCTGTTTCGCTGGTTTCTTCACCCTCTTCAGTGGTTGCTTCTTTGCCTGAGATGGTTTCGCTGCGCACCCAGATTTGCTCACCAACAGCCAAGATCTCTTGTGCACTTGATGGAGCAGGTCCTTGGCGGTTATCTGTTAGGAATTTGCGCGCCCAGTTCATGCCTTGCCATTCAATTACACCTTCACCTTGGTTCTTAACCCAAACGTGTGCGCTTTGAGTATCCACTTTGGTGACGACCGCTGGCGTTAGATCACCATAGGTTGGTTGAGACTTTAGGTGTTTAACGATCTGCGCTTGATCCCAAGCTGCTTGTTCGGTTTGCCACAACACTTTTTCAGCACCACGATAGCCGTGTCGCTCGTCATAGTTAAGAAGGTTCGTGATAGCGGCGCGGTTTGCCGCATCTTGCAAGGTTGAGTCAACGGTCGTGTAGACCTTCATGCCCGATGTATAAGCGTCCTCACCGTAGTGCTCAACCATCCAAGCACGAGCGACTTCTGCGACATAAGGTGCACTCAATTCAATCTCTGCACCGTGGTATTTTGATACTAGCTCTTCTGCGCGCGCTTCATCGTACTCTTCTTGAGTGATGTATTTCTCATCCAGCATTCGACTTAGAACCACATTGCGGCGATTGGTCGCACGCTCTAGTGAGTAGATAGGGTTCATCGTTGATGGAGCTTTTGGCATACCAGCCAACGTTGCGATTTCACTTAGAGTCAAATCCTGAAGATCTTTACCAAAGTAAACACGAGCAGCTGCACCGAAGCCATAAGAGCGGTGACCTAAGAAGATCTTGTTTACGTACAGCTCCATGATCTCTTCTTTGCTTAATAGTTGTTCAATGTGGATCGCAATGAAGATCTCTTTAATCTTACGCATGATCTTTTTCTCGTTAGATAAAAAGAAGTTACGCGCAAGCTGCTGGGTAATAGTACTCGCCCCTTGCTTTGCTGAACCTGACATAGCAACAACAATTGCGGCACGAGTGATGCCAATTGGGTCGATGCCTGGGTGGTCGTAGAAGCGGCTATCTTCGGTAGCGATAAGTGCTTCAACTAGGTGACGGGGAATTTCGTCGTAGCTGACAGGGTTACGTCGCTTTTCACCAAATTGAGAGATCAATTTGCCGTCTTGACTGAAGACTTGCATTGGCGTTTGAAGCTCAACATCACGTAGCGTCGCGACGTCTGGCAATTCTGGTTTTACGTAGTAATAAAAACCAAAAATTGTACTGACTCCAAGAATCATGCAAACCAATGTAAATATGAATAATCGCTTTATGAACTTCACCGGATAATCCCTGATTAGTTAAGGCTGATAAGCAGCAAACCCTTGTACTCTAGACTAAAAACTTAGCTTTCGTTTATTAACGCTTATTTAACCAATAATCACAACCCTTATATAAGCAACGAAATGCTTGGCATGTCAGGAGTTGGTATGGGTTCGTCATTAGTTACAGGTATAGATATAAACAATCACAGCATAAAAGCGGTGGTGTTAAAGCCCGTTGGAGAGTTATATGCCTTAGTGGGGTACAAAGAACTGCCTATTACGGACGACATTTTCACAGATAACCACACCTTGGAGTATCAGAAAACTGTAAAGAAACTCAAAGAACTTAGGAGAGGCTTACCATTTGGCTGTCGTCATGCCGCTATCTCTGTCCCAGATAATACCGTGATTAGCAAAGTCTTGCAGATAGAAAGTGACCTAGAAGACCGAGAAAAAGAGTTTTCTATCTACCAAACTTTTGCTCACCAATCGCCCTTTCCGATTGAAGAGCTGAGCTTGGATTTCATAAAACTGGACGATGAGCGATTTGGTAAAGGCTTAACCACTAGCTATCAAGTCTACGCGACGCGTAAAGAAGTAGTAGAAAGTCGCTCTTTAGCCTTATCTAAGGCAGGGTTTCAACCCATCGTTGTCGATACCCAAGCTCATGGTTTGCTTAACATTTGGCAGTTGGCTACTCGACTTTATCCTCAGAAGCAGAACTGGATGTTGGTCGATATAGGGGTAACGCAAACATCATTAGGGCTGATTTCTCAAAGCGGAGTGCCTTTTTTTAAAGATATCGCCTTCGGTACGCAAACTGTCAATCAAAGTGACTCTCGCAATGAGTTGACGATTAGCTTTGGCTCAGTTGAACAGAATCAAACTTTTACGATCAGTTTAATTGAGAAACTCAAACGGCAGTTGCAGCTTTATGCCTCAATCAATTCAATGCAGTCACTGAAAGGCATTTGGTTGACAGGTGAGGGTGCGGAAACTCCGTTATTGGCTGAGCATTTGGAGCGACATTTTCAGATCCCTTGTGAGTCACTCAACCCTTTGGCGCTATTTGAAAATAGGGCCTCTAATAAACGCTATAAGAGCATGGACCGTCACGCTTTTGGCATCGCGGCTGGTATTGCAGTCAGTGGGGTGAAGTGGCAAGGAGTGAAACATGTTGCATCAAATTAACCTCCTTCCCTGGCGTGATGAGTTGAGAGCACAGCACAAGAAACGCTTCATTCAACTGGTGATCTTAGGCATCTTGATAGCGGTGATGGGGCAGTGGGCTATCGGCTATTACTTCCAACAAGAGAAAGCACGTCAGCAAGCGCGTCTTAACTATCTTGATCAATATATTGGCCAGCTTGATAAACAGATTCGAGCTTTGAAAGCGGCAGAGCGTGAGCACAAAGCGATTTTAACGCGCTTAGATGTCGTTGAGTCACTTCAGTCTGGCCGCAACAAAACCACCCACTTTATGAATCTGATGCCTGAACTTATTCCTGAAGGGGTGTACGTCGATAAGATAAAAATGAACGGACAAGAGATAGAGGTGTCGGGTATCAGTGATAGCACAGCACGGCTTGCCACCATGCTCGATAACTTAGAGCGCTCTCCTTTACTTGAGAACGTCGAAATGCACTCCATTGTGCACAATCGCAAGCGTTTCAATAAAGAATTTCAAACCTTTAAAGTCTCATTTGGCTTTGTCTCTCCTGCTGTAGAACAGACGCAAGTACTGAATAGAGCCAAAGGGGGATCAGATGGTTAATTTGCAAGATCTCGATGTTGATGAAATTACGGAATGGCCGTTGCTGCCTCAGTTGTTGGTGATTGCTTTACTGATGCTGATCGTTCAAGGCTTTGGTACTTGGTTTTATGTGCTGCCACTCAATGATGAGTTGGATCAGATGAGGCAGCAAGAGCAGACTTTAAAGACCACTCTTCGTATTAAAGCCAATAAAGTGGCGACTTTGCCCGCGCTTCAGAATCAACTCGATGAATTGACCAGTCGCTACGACTACTTACTCGAACAACTGCCAGTTCAAAAAGAGTTGGCGAGCATGCTGGCCTCTGTGAATGAGCTCGGTTTAGACAATCATCTCACTTTTACTCGCATTGACTGGGGTGAAAAACAGAACAAGGCGTTTCTGTATCGATTGCCTTTGAATATTGAACTCACGGGTGACTACCACGATATCGGTGAATTTTCTGCGGCGATTGCCAAGTTGCCTCGCATCATTAGCTTTGATGACGTGACCTGGCAAAGAGTCAGTCAAGAGAGTAGTACTCTGCATTTTCGTGTTCGCGCATACACCTATCAATTTAAGGCGGAGGTGAAAGATGAGTCTCGTTAGAGTGCTGCTAGTACTGCTGATTTTTTCTACGGTCGTCGGGTGTAAAGCGAACCAAGACTCTTTAGAGGAGTTTGTTGTACAGGTAGAGGCAAGAGCACGCAAAGACGTCGAGCAGCTAAGTCCTGCTTCCGAGTTCATTGCCGCGAAATATCAGCAAAGGGCGCATCGTCCACCCTTTGAACTGCCCAAAGAGGCGCTCGTACTGACTCAGCCCAAAGCGAAAAAAGATTGTTGGCAGCCAACGCGACGCAGTCGTACGGGCAAGTTAGAGAAATATCCGCTGGAACAGTTACGGCTCAAGGGAGTAATCGGCAGCGGCAGTCAAATCTCTGGGCTTGTTCAAACTCCCAAAGGAAACGTCGTTAAGGTGCATAAAGGCCAATTTATCGGCTTGAACAGTGGGCGCATTGCGAAAGTCACCAGTCAGTACGTATTGATTAATGAAACCCTTCCAGATGGTCTAGGTTGTTGGCATCGACGCAATGTCCGCTTAGCTCTCAAATAAACCAACCACATGCCGTGGATAGAGATGTAGATATGATTAAAGGATTAAGTCGGTTATTGAGCCGAATGCAGCAAGCTGTTTTCGTCGTGTTACTATGTTGCGTCACGGTTGGGGTCAAAGCACAAACGCAACCTAATGAACTAAGGAGTATCGATTTTAGAGTTAATCAAGCGCGTGAAGCTGTGATTGTTATTCAGTTGGCCTCTAGTAGTACCGTTGTCGATGTGCAGAAAGCGCAAGAGGGACTCAGTATCGAGCTACTCAATACTCAAGTGGCGGATGACAAACTCTATCTTTTAGATGTGAAGGACTTTTCAACCTTGGTGGAGGAGATTGAGGTGTTTAGAGAAACGCCGAGCACTCGCTTGTTCGCAAGCATTAATGCTGACTATGACTATGAGTATCAGATTAACGGGCGTGAAATTGAGGTGGTGATCAGCGCCCCTGCAATGGTTGAGGATGAGCCGAAGCAGAGTATTCTCGACAGAGAGGGTAAGCTGATTTCGATTAACTTCCAAGATATCCCTGTACGCAATGTATTGCAGCTTATCGCTGACTATAACGATTTTAACTTGGTGGTGTCTGATTCTGTAACTGGCAATCTGACTTTGCGTCTGGATGGCGTGCCGTGGCAGCAAGTTCTGGATATTATTCTTCAGGTCAAAGGGCTCGATAAGCGAGTCGATGGCAATGTGATACTGGTAGCTCCGAGAGCCGAACTCGATTTGAGAGAGCAACAAGTTCTTGAAAAATCGAAACTAGAGCAAGAGCTAGGGGAGTTGAAATCAGAGATCATTAAAATCAACTTTGCCAAAGCCACAGATATTGCCGATATGATTGGTGGTGATGGAACCGTTAGCATGCTCTCTGATAGAGGCAGTATTACCATTGATGAACGCACCAACTCGTTATTGATTAGAGAGCTTGCTGACAACATTTCGGTGATCCGAGAGATCATCGAGTCTCTCGATATTCCAGTAAAACAGGTTCAGATTGAAGCGAGAATCGTCACTGTCACTGAAGGTAATCTAGATGAGCTTGGTGTACGTTGGGGTGTGTCATCAACCAATGGCAGCTTTAAAGTCGGAGGCTCGATTGAAAGTAACTATCCGACAATCCAGCCCTATAACAGTGGTGATAGCGGTGATGACTCTAGTGCGCTTGATAACTATCTCAACGTCAATCTCGGCGCTGCCTCTCCGAATGCATCGAGTATTGCTTTTCAAGTGGCCAAACTAGGCTCTGATACACTGCTTGATTTGGAGTTGTCGGCACTGCAACAAGAGTCAAAAGCGGAGATCATCTCTAGCCCTCGTCTAATCACAACCAATAAGAAGCCTGCTTATATTGAGCAGGGGACAGAAATCCCCTATTTAGAGTCGTCGTCGAGCGGCGCAACATCGGTAGCATTTAAGAAGGCGGTATTGAGTCTCAAGGTGACGCCACAGATAACCCCAGATAATCGCTTGGTGTTGGATCTTAGCGTGACCCAAGACAGACCCGGACAAGTGGTTAAAACCGGTACGGGTGAAGCGGTGGCAATAGATACTCAGAGAATTGGTACTCAGGTTCTGGTCAACAACGGAGAAACCGTCGTCTTGGGAGGGATTTTTCAACATAGTGTGAGTAATACCGTAGATAAGGTGCCAGTTCTTGGGGATTTACCGCTTTTAGGCGCATTATTTCGCCGAAGCTATGAAAATGTAGGGAAAAGTGAGCTGTTGATCTTTGTTACACCTAAAGTTGTGATTCAGTAATGGACAATTAGATTAAAAATAAAGTTGCATTAGTGGCACCTAACCTTGATAATTTCGGGTCTTATCACGAATTATCTGTGAGGAATCGGTGCCACGGGCCTTTTAATTTCAGTATTACTACTGACCTACCTTGTGGCGATGTCATTGAATTAACGTTGTAAATTACTGCTAAACATGGCTGAGAAACGCAATATTTTTCTTGTTGGCCCAATGGGTGCCGGCAAAAGTACAATTGGTAGACACCTAGCTTCCCAACTGCACATGGAGTTTCTGGACTCTGATACTGTAATCGAAGAGCGCACTGGCGCAGACATCGCTTGGGTATTTGATGTAGAAGGTGAAGAAGGTTTCCGTAAACGCGAAGAATCTGTAATCAACGATCTGACAGAAGAGCAAGGTATTGTTCTTGCGACAGGCGGTGGTTCAGTAATGAGCAAAGAAAATCGCAACCGTCTATCTGCACGAGGTATTGTTGTTTACCTTGAAACAACAATTGAAAAGCAACTTGCGCGCACAAACCGCGACAAGAAGCGCCCTCTACTTCAAACGGATAACCCGCGTGATGTGCTAGAAGATCTAGCAATGACTCGCAACGCACTCTACGAAGAAGTGGCGGACTACACAGTTCGTACTGACGATCAAAGTGCAAAAGTGGTAGCCAACCAGATCGTAAAAATGCTAGAAGAACGTTAAGTTCAATTTTTCGGAGAGCAAACCATGGAACGGATTACGGTCAATCTAGCTGAGCGTAGCTACCCAATCTCTATCGGCGCCGGGTTATTTGAAGACCCGGCGTACCTTTCTTTTTTATCAGGCAAACAAAAAGTCGTTGTGATCACTAATGTCACAGTTGCGCCTTTGTATGCGGATAAAATTTTATCGCTTTTAAGTGATGTTGGCTGTCAGGCGTCTCTGCTAGAGCTGCCTGATGGCGAGCAATACAAGACGCTTGAAACCTTTAACACCGTAATGAGCTACATGCTTGAAGGAAATTACAGCCGCGATGTGGTCGTGATTGCTTTAGGTGGCGGTGTGATTGGTGACCTTGTCGGCTTTGCGGCGGCTTGTTACCAGCGCGGTATTGATTTCGTTCAGATTCCAACAACTCTGCTTTCACAAGTTGACTCGTCGGTAGGGGGTAAAACTGCGGTTAACCACCCTATGGGTAAAAACATGATCGGTGCTTTCTATCAACCGAAATCAGTGATCATTGATACCAACTGTCTATCGACTCTACCTGAGCGCGAGTTTGCGGCGGGTATTGCTGAAGTGATCAAGTATGGCATCATCTACGACGAAGCCTTCTTTAGCTGGCTCGAAGAGAACCTAGAAAAGCTATATCAACTCGACGAACAAGCACTAACCACGGCGATTGCTCGTTGTTGTGCGATTAAAGCTGAAGTCGTGGAGCAAGATGAGAAAGAGTCAGGAATCCGTGCGTTATTGAACCTAGGTCATACATTTGGTCATGCGATTGAAGCAGAACTAGGCTATGGTAATTGGCTACACGGTGAAGCGGTTTCATCTGGCACTGTGATGGCGGCGAAAACAGCGCAGCTGCAGGGCTTGATTACTGAGCAACAACTTGAGCGTATTATCTCTATACTCAAGAGTGCTAAGTTGCCGATTCATACTCCAGAAAGCATGTCTTTTGAAGACTTCATGAAGCACATGATGCGCGATAAAAAAGTGCTCTCTGGTCAGCTCCGCCTTGTTCTACCAACCAGTATTGGTACAGCAGAGGTGGTTGCCGATGTACCTCAGGACATCATCAAACAAGCGATTGATTTCTGTCGTACGCTTTAAGCAAGAAGTCACGTTACTCTGAACCGTTCTGTGGTTCAGAGTGACAATCTCGATGTTTGGTTGATTTGTCAGTAGGGAAGCCTAATGAGTTTAGCTCATGAATTAAGAGTATTGGAGTTAGAGTCTCAGGTTGAGCTGCTAGAGCGGTTGCAACTGCTCACCAATTTTGGTTCAAACTTAGTGACTGTAGCGGGGAAGCCCGGTTCAGGAAAAACATGGTTAGCGCAACGCTACCTTGAAGCTTGGGCGACCGACAAAAACCAATGCCTACTGTTTTGCCACCCCAATCAAGACGACCAACAACATCGTGCGCTTATCCTAAGCCAAATTGTATCTGATCCTCTTTTTAATCAACATGACACCCTAAGTGATAGCTTAACGCGAATCCTCGATGGCAATTCGTGTGATGTAGTGATAGTGGTTGATAATGCCCACCGCTTATCGGAAGTATTAGTATCGGAGCTGTGGTTGTTGGTGCTTGAAGCGCAAAATAACCCTCAATGGACGATTAATGTCGTTCTATTTTCAGAAGTGGGGCATTTAGATTCTCTCTTAACTCGTTTGAGTTATGGGCAAGATCATAAACCTATTGACCTTGAGATTGAGCCTCTATCAGAGCAAGAGGCGGTGCAGTTTTTTGAGTCGCTGGTGGTGCGTTATGTGGAAGACGATATGGAAAATCGGGTACGAAGCGCATTTAGGAAGGCTGCGCCTCTGCCGGGGGAGTTAATGGCTCTAGGAGAGTTAAAAGTGGAAAAAAGGATTATTATTCGCTCAATTATTGGCTCACCAACCAACATCGCAATTTTGGTGGCTTTGTTATTGGTTGTGATTGGTGGCGGTTACTGGTGGATGCTTAGCCAGTCAACCCCTGACGATAAAGCCGAATCTCTGATCGCCCCAATTGAGCAGACGGCGATTCCGACCTTTGAAACCAAAGAAAACCAAAATGACGAGAATTTGGAAGATGTGACTGCGCCAAATTCTGATAGTGATGCTCGTTATGTTGGGGCGGAAGATGATACCTCTTCTCTACCTCCAGTAGTGGTTGAAGAGACTGTCAGCGTTGGGGCAGAGCAAGATACTCAGCAACGTGTTGTTATTACTTCGGACGTTGTTGATGCGCTTCTAGAAGGTAAGCCAGAGACAGTCGATACCCAGAACATCGATGATGCGGTTGAGGCAAATAGTTCTCAAACTCGCGATGAAGTCATTGCTCCGTCTCAGGCAGCGCTTGAAGCTGCCAGTGATGATGAAGGTGTTGCTCGTGAACAAGCGGAACTAGCTGCCCAAGAAGCGGCACAAGCTCCCGCGAAAACCATCACTTTCTCGTTTGCGAGGGATGAACTTAAAGCCTTATCACCACGTGCCTATACCCTGCAGTTAGGTGCGATGACCGAACTTGAAGATGTTCAGTCTTTCATTGAGCAGTATGACATTGCGGATGAGGTGCGTATCTACCCAACGGTTCGTAATGATGTCGAGTGGTTCATTGTCACCTACCAAGATTATCCAACCATTCAAATGGCGCGAGATGCGGTAGAGTCACTATCAAAAGACTTACAAGCACTGGAACCTTGGGCAAAATCGATGAATCAAGTGCATCGAGAGATAGAACGTGCGAAATAACGCTGAGCTTCGCCTCAAAATATGTTACATTCCGCAGCCTTATTTTTGAGTTGATAGATAGAGCAGTAAATGAAAAAGCAGCGTGCCTTTCTAAAATGGGCTGGTGGTAAATATGGCCTAGTAGAAGATATCCAACGCCACTTGCCGCCTGCTCGTAAATTGGTGGAACCATTTGTTGGTGCCGGCTCAGTGTTTCTGAACACGGATTATGACCAATATTTACTGGCTGACATCAATCCCGATCTGATCAACTTATACAATCTCCTCAAGACCGAGCCTGAGACCTACATTACAGAAGCAAAACGCTGGTTTTGTCCTGAAAATAACCGCAAAGAAGCGTACTTAGATATTCGTGCACAATTCAACAATACGGATAACGTGATGTACCGTTCGTTGGCATTTTTGTACATGAACCGCTTTGGTTTTAATGGCTTATGTCGTTACAACAAAAAAGGTGGTTTTAACGTGCCGTTCGGATCTTACAAGAAGCCTTACTTCCCAGAAGCTGAGCTAGAGTTTTTTGCTGAAAAAGCCAAGAAAGCGACATTTGTTTGCGAAGGCTACAGCGAAACTTTTAGTCGTGCTCGTAAAGGGTGTGTGGTGTATTGTGACCCCCCTTATGCACCGCTTTCCACTACGGCTAATTTTACCTCTTATGCAGGGAATGGCTTTTCACTGGATGACCAAGCTGCACTCGCTGATATTGCTGAGAAAACCGCAATCGAGCGTGGTATTCCAGTGTTGATCTCTAATCACGACACCACTTTGACACGTCGTCTGTACCACGGTGCAGATCTTAACGTTGTGAAAGTAAAACGTACCATCAGCCGTAACGGAGCAGGGCGGAATAAAGTCGACGAGCTACTGGCGCTGTTTCATGCAGAGAAAAAGCAACAAGCAGCACAATAGTCGTATTTTGATGAGTCAAGATGCTAATTTGGTTGGTAGATCTTTTGACTTGGCACTTTGATAAACAATTCCCTTGAACTGCTAGGATCTCTTTCATCGGTTAGGTAGAATTGCGCACCAGATAGTCTTGGGATTGAGTCTTGTATTTGTGTATGAGATGCCACCAAGGCGGTGTATTCGCATATTTTACTCACTCTTAAGAGGTCTGGTATGAAAGATTTTCTAATCGCTCCATCTATTTTGTCTGCAGATTTTGCTCGTCTTGGTGAAGACGTAGAACGTGTTCTTGCAGCGGGTGCTGACGTTGTGCACTTTGATGTGATGGATAACCACTACGTACCAAACCTGACTTTTGGTGCGCCTATCTGTAAAGCGCTTCGAGATTACGGTATTACAGCACCAATCGACGTACACTTAATGGTGAAGCCTGTTGATAACATCGTGCCTGATTTCGCTAAAGCGGGCGCATCGATGATCACTTTCCACGTTGAAGCTTCTGAGCACATCGACCGCACACTGCAGCTTATTAAAGAGCACGGCTGTAAAGCGGGTGTAGTTCTAAACCCAGCGACACCGCTTTCTTGCCTAGACTACATCATGGACAAGGTTGACTTGATTCTACTGATGTCGGTAAACCCAGGCTTTGGTGGTCAATCTTTCATTCCGCACACCTTAGATAAGTTACGCGCTGTTCGTAAGATGATCGATGAATCAGGCCGCGATATCCGCCTTGAGATTGATGGTGGTGTAAAAGTGGATAACATTCGCGAAATTGCAGAAGCGGGCGCAGATATGTTTGTTGCAGGTTCTGCAATTTTCAACCAGCCAGATTACAAAGAAGTGATCGATGAGATGCGTGCAGAGCTTGCAAAAGTTAACGCATAAAAGTAGAACTAGGGTCTGTTGACCTAAACTAATGAATTTAGATAAAGGGGCTAATTGGCCCCTTTTTTACGTCTTATTGTTCAACACATGAGACGAATATAATTAATAGGAAAGTAAGATGTCATTAAGCTCAATAAAACTGATCGCCTTTGATTTGGATGGAACCTTGTTAGACAGCGTGCCTGACTTGGCAGTAGCTGCTGACCAAGCTTGTCAGGAGCTAGGCTTCCCTTCAGTGAGTGAAGAACAAGTTCGTGATTATGTAGGTAATGGTGCTGACGTACTGATCGGGCGTTCACTGAGCCGCAACCTAACTGTCGATCCAAGCTTAGAGCCAGAGCTGCTGAAAAAAGCACGAATCTTGTTTGATGATTTCTACGAGCAGGGCGGCCATAAGCTGAGCCATCTTTACCCATCAGTAAAAGAGACACTGGCTGAGCTGCATAAAGCGGGCTTCACTATGGCATTGGTAACTAACAAGCCATCGAAGTTTGTGCCAGATGTGCTAGCGCAGCACGGTATCGATAAATACTTTGTTGATGTGCTGGGTGGCGACTCGTTCCCTGAAAAGAAACCAAACCCAGTAGCGCTAAACTGGCTGCTAGAAAAGCACAACGTAAAAGCGGATGAAATGCTGATGGTCGGTGACTCAAGCAATGACATCAAAGCGGCGAAGAATGCAGGTTGTCACTCGTTTGGTCTGACTTACGGTTACAACCATGGTGAGCCTATTTCAGCATCAAACCCTGACTATGTGGCCGATAGTGTTGCTCAATTACTAGATGTCGTTCTCGTTTCGGCATAATGCGGACAAAAGTTAGCTAACCTACTAGCAAAATACTTGTCAATGAGTACACTGGATGAGCCGTACAGAAAGAGCTGTGCGGCTTTTCTATATTTAAGTTAAGAAGCTAAGCCATCAATTGACTTAGCGAATAAGCAAAGGAATTAAAACCATGAGCAAGCCCATTGTATTGAGTGGTGTTCAACCATCAGGTGAACTAAGTATCGGTAACTACTTGGGTGCTCTACGTCAATGGCAACAGATGCAAGATGACTACGATTGCCAATACTGTGTTGTAGACCTTCATGCGGTTACGGTTCGTCAAGATCCTAAAGCGCTGCATGAAGCGACTCTAGACGCACTAGCTATCTGTCTTGCTGTCGGTGTTGACCCAAAGAAGAGCACGCTATTTGTTCAGTCACACGTACCAGAGCATGCTCAACTTGGTTGGCTTCTTAACTGTTACACGCAGATGGGTGAACTAAGCCGTATGACTCAGTTCAAAGACAAATCTGCGCGTCACTCAAACGATGTAAACGTAGGTCTGTTTGATTACCCAGTCCTGATGGCTGCAGATATCCTGCTTTACGGTGCTCATCAAGTACCAGTAGGTAGCGACCAGAAGCAGCACCTGGAGCTAGCGCGTGATATTGCAACTCGCTTCAATAACATCTACTCTCCAGAGCAGCCAATCTTCGAAGTGCCAGAGCCGTACATCCCAACCGTGAATGCACGTGTCATGAGCCTACAAGATGCAACCAAGAAGATGTCTAAGTCTGATGACAACCGCAAGAACGTGATTACTCTGCTGGAAGAGCCTAAGTCGATCATCAAGAAGATCAATAAAGCGCAAACCGATGCGGAGATGCCACCACGCATTGCTCATGATTGGGAAAACAAAGCAGGTATCTCTAACCTGATGGGTCTGTACTCAGCAGCCACAGGTAAAACGTTTGAAGAGATTGAAGCGCAATACCAAGGCGTAGAGATGTACGGTCCATTCAAGAAAGACGTTGGCGCAGCTATCGTTGAGATGCTAGAACCCATTCAAGCTGAATATCGTCGCATCCGTGAAGATCGCGCTTACATGGACGCCGTAATGAAAGCGGGTGCAGAAAAAGCCTCTGAGCGCGCTGCGGTAACGCTGAAGAAAGCGTACGAAGCGGTGGGTTTTGTGACTCGCCCATAGGGTGAATGAAAACCTTCTGCAATAAATCTAAGCCCAAAGTGACCGTGTTTACTTTGGGCTTTTTAGTGCTCGTTCGATATAAGCCTCCCTCAATGGTACTGTTTGAATTGATTAATGGCTGCCATATTTACGAGTTCTATACTGTGCAGAAGGTCTTATTGATTAGGCTTGAGGTCTATAAAATTTCACTCATTTCTGTTTTTGTTGGAAATATATAGCGTGCCAAACAATTAACGATTCCAAAGTGATAAGTTCCCCATTTTCTTGCCAACTGACTTATTCCTTTCATAAATAAACCTGATAGTTACCACAAAATACATGACTGACCTTAAATGGCAGTAATTATAAATCGAAGAACTCAGGTGAAACGGATGGCTTTTTTACACAAACCTTCACTGCTAGCAGTGGCAATTGGTAGCTTGCTAACCACAAGCGCGCACGCTGATTTGTTTATTTCACAATACGTGGAAGGCGGCAGCTACAACAAAGCGGTTGAGATCGCCAATAACGGCGACAGCAGCATTAATTTAGATGGTTATTCACTGGCTAAATCAGCGAATGGCAACGGATCATGGGGCGCCACTTTACCTTTAGATGGCCACGTTTTAGCGCCTGGTGAGGTACTTGTTGTCGCGCACAGTAGTGCAAGCGATGAAATCAAAGCGGTTGCTGACATTCTCAATGCTTCACTGGCTAACCACAATGGTGATGATCCGTTGGCTATCTTGAATGCAGACGCAAGTGTGTTGGACATGGTTGGCGTGATGGGCGATGTCGACTGGGGTAAAGATGTTACCTTAGTTCGCGCTGAACAAACCCCATCGACGGCGTTTGATGCTTCACAATGGGTGTCGTTACCAAAAGATAGCATTGAAGGCTTAGGTTCTTTAGATAATGTTGAGTTACCAGAAGCCTTTGCTTGTACGCAAGACGGCGCTGCTCCAGTATTTACCACCATTCAAGCAATCCAAGGTGAGGGTGCAACATCGCCGTTCATCGATGGCTACCCGTACATCACCGACGATGAGTATTTCGTAAAAGGGGTGGTAAGCGCGGTCACTACCGGCCTAACTAAAGGTTTCTACCTGCAAGCTCTTGAGGATGACTTCAACCCAAGCACTTCGGAAGGTCTATTCGTTCACACCAACCAATCTAGCTCTGAATTAGCTGCAGGCGATGTGGTGTGTGTAAAAGGTAAAGTACAAGAATACTACAACCACACTCAGCTTAAAGTTGAGAACAATCAATGGCTAAAGTTGGGTGAGCGGCAGGCGCCTCTAGCAACAGCCATTGAAGTATTAGACAGAGATGAGAACTTCTCAGCAACGTTAGAGCGCTATGAAGGCACGTTGGTGAAAACAACCGACGCGCTTGATATGCGTGTAACGCGTACTTTCGGTTATGATTATGCCGGTCGTCGTAACAACATGGTTTTGGCGCATGAGCGTATCAACATGCAACCAAACCAACTTTTCGCAGCAGGTTCTGATGAAGCGAAACAGCAAACAGAAGACAATGCAGATCGTCGTCTCTTTGTAGAGACCGACCAAAAAGCGGGTGATGGACAAGTTCCTTTCTATCCAGACTTTGGTCGTACCGACATCGACCAAGATGGATCAACGGAAGATTATATCCGTATTGATGATACTATTATTGGTCTAGAAGGTGTGTTGACCTACAGCTACGGCGAGTACCGTTTAATTACCACTAACCAAATCACGGCGGAAAACTTCGTTCGCAACGACCCGCGTACCGACAAACCAGATATGGAGGAAGGCGACCTACGTATCGCGACCTTCAATGTACTGAACTACTTCAACTCTCCATTTGGCGGCGATGCTAACCAGCATGGCGATAACCGTGGTGCAAACACCATCACTGAGTTTGAAGTGCAACAAGAGAAGATTGTAAACGCGATTCTTCGCTTGGATGCTGACATCATCGGCTTGATGGAAATCGAGAATAACGGTTTTGGTGAAGGTTCGGCAATTCAACAGCTTGTGAATCAACTGAACGATCGTATTGAGCATAAGAGAGACCGTTACACCTTTGTTGCCGTCGACTCGAATGGAGATGGTATTACCGACGAAATGGACTCGATCGGCACTGATGTGATTACTACGGGTGTTATCTACCGTAAGAAGGTGGTTAAGCTTAAAGACAGCCGCGTAATCGCGATGCCAAGCCAGCAGGCACCAGAGGTGCTAGACGACTCAGGTAAGGTGATTGAAGATGGTAAGAACTACCAACGTGACTCATTGGCGCCAACCTTTAAGGTGAAGGGCACCAAAGAGAAACTGACAGTCGCGATTAACCACTTTAAATCGAAAGGTTCTAAGTGTTGGGAAGATGCAGCTCCTGTTGAGCAAGGCGGTCAAGGTGGTGTCGATGCCGATAAGCAAGGCTCATGTGAGAACTTCCGTGTTGCAGCGGCGGTTGCACTGGGCGAAGCACTCGATGGCATCAAAGGCCACAAAGTGATTCTGGGTGATATGAACTCGTATGGCATGGAAGATCCAATGCTGGTGCTAACAGATTACTCTGAAGAGAAGTACGGTAAGCAGATCAAAGCAGCGCGTAACACTTACATTAATGGCGTTGAGCAGTTTGGTGATAACGGTGCGGTGATTACTAAGAACTACGGCTATGTTAATGCGGTCGCGCAGAAGCACCCAGACAGCTGGAGCTACTCATACAATGATGAAGTGGGTGCGTTAGACCACCTGTTGGTGAGCGAGAGCTTAAAAGACATGGTGGTCGACGCGACCGATTGGCATATCAATGGTGGTGAATCGACGCTGTTTGATTACAACGAAGAGTACAAAGGCGACCTGCCTAAGTACCAAGACCACTTCCGCTCATCGGATCATGATCCAGCGGTTCTTGAGCTAAAAGTCGGTGGTTCATTTGGCCTTGGCGCATTGATGTCACTGTTTGGCTTAGCGATATGGCGTCGCCGTAAGTCGTGAGCACCTCGTTTAATTGCAAACGATAAAAAGTGAACGCCCGTGCCCAAGTTCGGGGGAACTCACCGTTATCTGTAAACAATTAAGGTCAATTTAGGTTGGCCTTAATTGTTGCTCAAATGCAGTTTCCACTTGCCTTTCGCTATGGGTATTGCACAATACCGCCCCTATACCTCCCAATCATTTAGTATTTAGCAAACGATTTCACTCATGTTACTGATCATCGACAACTACGACTCTTTTACCTACAACCTGTACCAATACTTTTGTGAGTTGGGCGCAGAGGTTAAGGTTGTGCGCAATGATGAGATTGATATTGCCGGTATAGAAGCGCTCAAGCCAAGCCACCTTGTGATCTCCCCTGGGCCATGTACGCCTGATGACGCGGGTGTTTCGCTTGCTGCGATTGAATACTTTGCGGGTAAGCTGCCTATCTTAGGTGTGTGTCTTGGTCATCAAGCCATCGCACAGGTGTTTGGTGGCGAAGTGGTTCGTGCTAGACAAGTGATGCATGGTAAAACCTCGCCTATTCGTCATACGGGTAAGAGTGTTTTTCAAGGGCTGAACAATCCGTTAACGGTGACTCGCTACCACTCTTTAGTCGTGAAAAACGGTACTTTGCCGGACTGTTTTGAGCTGACATCTTGGACTGAGTTTGAAGATGGTCGTATGGACGAAATCATGGGCTATCAGCATAAGACTTTGCCGATCGACGCAGTACAATTTCACCCTGAATCGATTAAAACAGAGCAAGGGCACCAACTGCTTGCTAATTTTCTAGCGCGCTGAGCGTTTGAATCCTTCTGACATCGATCACCTTTTATAACATTTGTAGACGTGAAGTATGCTTTTTCTGTCTATGCAAAGTTATTCGCGTTATTTCCTCTCGATCCTCTCTCAGAGCTTGTTCTACCTGCACTTCTCCATTCTTAAAGCACGTATAAGCAAAAAAAGCTTCATAAAATAGATACCTTGATGCATAAATAGTCATAGGTAGTAACGTTCGCCTAGCTGTTTAGCATGGCGAAAGAATAATCTACTATTGAAAAGGTTAATTAAATGTAAATATAATGCTGCAGCAGGATAATGGCGAGACAAAATACCTTTGCCTCGGATATGAACCATTACGCTTATTTTGCGAAGCTTGCAGTATCGAGAAGGAATGTGTGATGACAGTGGAAAATAATGTGGAACGTAGTCTATTTGATGAGGTCATGGTGCCTTGTTACAACCCTATGGAAATGATCCCAGTAAAAGGGGAAGGGGCACGCGTTTGGGATCAGCAGGGTCGTGAATACATCGACTTCGCTGGTGGTATTGCGGTGAGCTGTTTGGGTCACTGTCACCCAGCTATGGTTGACGCTGTGACTGAACAAGCAAATAAGCTGTGGCACTTAAGTAACGTGATGACCAATGAGCCAGCACTGCGCCTAGCTAAAAAGCTAACAGACTTATGTTTTGCAGAAAAAGCATTCTTTGCAAACTCAGGTGCAGAAGCGAACGAAGCAGCATTGAAACTTGCTCGTCGTTGGGCTGCCGACGTTCATGGTCCAGAAAAATCTGAGATCATCGCATTCAAACAGGGTTTTCACGGTCGTACCTTCTTTACGGTTACTGTGGGCGGTCAAGCTGCATACTCAGACGGTTTTGGTCCTAAGCCGGGTGATGTCACACATCTTCCGTACAATGATATCGAAGCACTAAAAGCGCATATCTCTGATCGCACTTGTGCCATCATGATGGAGCCTCTGCAAGGCGAAGGCGGCATCATTTCTCCTACATCAGAATTTGTGAACACGGTGCGTGAACTGTGTGATAAGCACAATGCGCTGTTGATTTTCGATGAAGTACAAACAGGTAACGGTCGTACGGGTAATTTCTACGCTTACCAAGGTTTAGGTGTAACTCCGGATATCTTGAGCACTGCAAAATCACTTGGTGGTGGTTTCCCAATCGGTGCGATGCTAACAACTAACGAGCTAGCACCACACCTAAAAGTGGGCACTCATGGTTCAACTTACGGCGGTAACCCACTGGCATGTGCGGTTGCAGAAGCGGTTGTTGATGTTGTTAGTCAACCTGAAACTCTAGAAGGCGTGAAGGTACGTGAAGCTCTATTCCGTGAAGGCTTAGAGAAGATTAATGAAAAATATCAAATCTTTAGTGAAGTTCGTGGTAAAGGCTTGCTACTTGGTGCGGCTCTGAATGACGATTGGCAAGGCCGTGCGCGTGACGTACTAGTTGCTGCGGGCAAAGAAGGTCTTATGGTGTTGGTTGCCGGTGCAAACGTTGTTCGTTTCACACCTTCACTTGTGATCACTAAAGAAGAAATTGAAGAGGGCTTAGCAAAACTAGATAAAGCAATTGCTTCGCTAGTATAAGCCTCAAGCGGCGTCATAGGAATGATCGCCACAAGAGCGATCTCATGACGCACAGCTCAAGGCCCAAGCTTAATGTTTTGGGCCTGTTTTGCATCTGGAGGGAATAATGATGCTTGTTGTACGCCCAATTAAATTATCTGATTACGATGCGCTACACACCTGTGCGGTCGAGTCAGGACATGGATTTACATCTCTTCCGGTTAACGAAGAACTGTTAACCAATCGAATTACACACTCTGAATACAGCTTTGCCAAAGAAAACGTAACTGAGCCGGGTGACGAAGGTTACCTAATGGTTGGTTTTGACGTTGAGACGGGTGAAGTTGCTGGCACGACGGGCATTGAAGCCTCGATTGGCTGGGATGTGCCTTTCTACTCATACCACATCAGTAAAGTGGTGCACTCTTCTCAGCGACTTAAAGTAAATAACGTCGTTAAGCTACTGACTTTTGGTAATAACTACACAGGTTGCAGTGAGATTTGTACGCTGTTCTTGCGCCCTGATTACCGTAAAGGATTAAACGGTCGCCTAATGTCTAAGTGTCGCTTCCTACTTATGGCAGAACACCCAGAAAGATTCTCAAAAACCATTTTTGCTGAAATGCGTGGTGTATCTGATGATGAGGGTAATTCACCATTCTGGAAGTGGCTTCAAGAGCACTTTTTCTCAATCGACTTTACGTTGGCGGACTATCTAACGGGTATTGGTAAGAAAGGCTTTATCGCTGACCTGATGCCTAAGCTGCCAATCTACATCAACCTATTGAGCCAAGAAGCGCAAGACGTGATTGGTCAAGTGCATGAGAAAACACGCCCAGCATTGAAACTGCTTGAGCGTGAAGGCTTTACTAACCGCGGTTACGTCGACATCTTCGATGCAGGCCCAACGGTTGAGTGTGATTTGCGTAATATCGAATCGGTGCGCCATTCAATTCGTGCTCAGGTGGAAATCAGTGAGCATGCAAGCTCTCAAGATTACCTGATTGGTAACACCTCATTTGAAAACTTCCGAGCGGTTGCGGCTAAAGGTGCTTATGACCAAGCTAGCGGCAAAGTGATCCTTGCGCCGAAGGTGGCCGAGGTGTTGGAAGTTAAAGAAGGCGATTTTGTTCGTATGTTGGCTCAATAGAGCTCGATGGTTAGTCAAAGAAGGATAGAAGTATGACTCAGTGGATTGCAGGGCAATGGGTAGCCGGTCAAGGCGAAGCGATGACATCAGTTAGCCCATACGACAACCAAGTAGTATGGAAGGGCGACAGTGCGACACCTGCTCAAGTTGAATCAGCGGTAGCTGCGGCACGTGAAGCGTTTCTGACTTGGAAGAAACTTAGCTTTGCTGAGCGTGAAGCGATAGTGCTTAAGTTTGCGGAAAAAGTGAAAGAGAACAGCGAAGAGATCGCACAAATCATTGCCAAAGAAACGGGTAAACCAATTTGGGAAACTCGCACTGAAGCGGGTGCGATGGCGGGTAAGATTGCTATCTCAATTCGTGCATATCACGACCGTACAGGTGAATCATCACGTGAAGCGGCAGGTAACCAGATCGTTTTGCGTCATCGCCCTCTAGGTGTCATGGCGGTATTTGGGCCTTACAACTTCCCGGGTCACCTGCCTAATGGTCATATTGTTCCTGCATTGCTATCGGGTAATACGATTGTATTCAAACCATCGGAGCAGACACCGTGGACAGGTGAGTTCGCGATGAAGCTTTGGCAAGAAGCTGGCCTACCTGCTGGTGTTATTAACCTTGTTCAAGGTGCTAAAGAGACAGGTATTGCGCTAGCGGATGCGAAAGGCATAGATGGCGTGCTATTTACGGGCAGCGCTAACACAGGTCACATACTGCACCGTCAGTTTGCGGGTCAACCGGGTAAGATGCTGGCACTAGAGATGGGGGGTAACAACCCTATGGTGATCAGCGAACACTTTGGTGACGTTGATGCTACGGTATACACCATTATCCAATCTGCCTTTATCAGTGCGGGTCAACGTTGTACTTGTGCACGTCGTCTGTATGTTCCTGTGGGTGAGAAAGGTGATCAACTGCTCGATAGTCTAGTGGCAGCAACCAAAAAGATTCGTGTAGACCAACCGTTCGCTGAGCCTGCTCCTTTCATGGGGCCACAAATCTCAGAAGCGGCGGCTAAGTTCATTCTAGATGCGCAAGCAAACCTGCAATCTTTAGGTGGCGTAAGCCTAGTAGAAGCGAAAGCTGGTGAAGCTGCATTCGTCACTCCGGGCATCATCGATGCAACTAACATTGCAGAGCTGCCAGACGAAGAGTACTTCGGCCCACTACTACAAGTGATTCGTTACAACTCATTAGAGCAAGCGGTTGAATTGGCGAACGACACCCGTTTTGGTTTGTCTGCAGGCCTTGTATCAACAGACGACTCTGAGTGGGAATACTTCGTTGATCACATCCGTGCAGGTATTGTTAACCGTAACCGTCAGCTAACAGGCGCAAGTGGTGACGCACCATTTGGTGGCCCAGGTGCTTCAGGCAACCTACGCCCGAGTGCTTACTACGCAGCGGATTACTGTGCATACCCAATGGCATCGATGGAAGGCCGTGAAACGCAGCTTCCAGCGACTTTCAGCCCTGGTATCGAGCTGTAGCAACAACGACCACCTACAACAAAAATCACAATGGGAGGTAGGGAAGTTTGACCTCCTTTGGATTATTCGCTGGGCGTCTGACCTAGCGAGATATAACAATAAAATAAGTATGTCACAAGCTGATGGCTGCTGACTTTGTCTCGCAGCCACACTCTTTCTAATCCAACTCTCTAGCTTGAGCTTGCTAGAACCCGACAAGGAGTCACCATGACACCCGATCTACTGTTCAAATCCCTCTGGGATGACTACATCGAACGCCTCTGCCCATCTGCTGAGAAGGTACATCAGCTGTTGAAAGAAGAGGAAGACCTTATCAATGATCACATTGCGTTGCGTACGTTTAATGTTGCGCCTTTGGGGATCGAGACGCTGGCTAAACCTTTCTTAGCACTTGGTTACAAAGCGTGTGGTGACTACCTGTTTGAAAGCAAGAAACTCGTGGCTAAGCACTTTGAACACCCAGATCCAACCCAACCCAAAGTGTTCATTAGTGAGCTGAAAGTGGAAGAGTGTTCGGTAGAGCTACAAGCGATCGTGGCTAAGTTGGTTGCGCAAGTGGATGCAAGCAAGCTAGAGGGGCAAGATTTCCTATATGGCGGTCGTCTGTGGGACTTGGATTTCCAAGATTACAAACAACTGGCGACAGAGAGCGAATACGCGTCTTGGTTGTCCGCGCATGGTTATGGTGCTAACCACTTTACCGTGAGTGTGAACCAGTTAAATGCGTTCTCTGAAGTGCAAGCCGTGAATGGTCATTTGAGTGAGTCCGGTTTTACAATCAACAGTGTTGGCGGCCAAGTGAAAGGCTCTCCAGAGGTGCTGTTAGAGCAGTCATCAACAATGGCAGATAAAGTGAAGGTAGAGTTCTCTGAGGGAACTGAATTGGTGCCTGGTGGCTTCTATGAGTTTGCTAAGCGCTACCCAATGGCGAATGGCGATCTCTACACCGGTTTTGTTGCAGCATCGGCTGACAAAATCTTTGAGAGTACCAACGGTTAAAGAAAGATATGAGCACGCGTTTGACTCTAGAGATACGGGTACGCTTCGCTTAACAAGGCGAAAGCCTTATGTGTTCCATTCGTACCTCGTATCTCGTATCTCGTATCTTCAATCGATAAAGAAAAAGCCACCAAATTCGCATTTGGTGGCTTTTGAATTTTTATCGGTTAATCGAGATTAACGCGTACCGTAAACAACGATAGTTTTACCGTGAGCAGAAATTAGGTTTTGCTCTTCTAGCATCTTCAAGATACGACCTACAGTCTCACGCGAACAGCCAACAATCTGACCGATCTCTTGACGAGTGATCTTGATTTGCATGCCATCTGGGTGAGTCATCGCATCAGGTTGTTTCGCTAGGTTTAGTAGCGTTTGTGCAATACGGCCAGTAACGTCAAGGAACGCTAAGTCACCAACTTTTTGGCTGGTAACTTGTAGACGGCTTGCCATTTGAGCAGAAAGACGCATCAGGATGTCTGGGTTCACTTGGATAAGTTGACGGAATTTCTTGAAAGAAATCTCTGCAACTTCACAAGGAGATTTTGCACGAACCCATGCAGTACGCTCTTGGTCTTCTTCGAATAGGCCAAGCTCGCCGATAAAGTCGCCTTGGTTTAGGTAAGAAAGAATCATCTCCTTACCTTCTTCGTCTTTGATAAGAACTGCCACAGAACCTTTCACGATGTAGTACAGGGTCTCTGCCTTTTCACCAGCGTGAATCAGAGTACTCTTTGAAGGGTACTTATGAATATGACAGTGTGAAAGGAACCACTCTAATGTTGGATCGGTTTGAGGTTTACCTAGAACCATAATATCTCACTTCCTCTGCAGGGTATGCTTGCCGCTTTCCATATTTTAGCTAAGCCTGAATTTGACTTCTTAGGATAAGAACACTTGTTCTGTGCTGCAAGCTATCTTGTGTTTCGGTTAAGAATAGTATCCTTTTTCAGTCACTATTTCTTGATTTTAATCGTGACCTAGCTACGATTTTTTACGCAAAATTGTGCACATGATCACGGTATGAAAAGTAATCAACCAGAACGCCATTCCGTTAGCCGATTTTTCCCGTTTCAATGAGCTGTTGTAAGATTGGTCTTACAATGAGCTCCATAGCAAAGCTCATTTTCCCGCCAGGCACAACGAGTGTATTGTGACGAGACATAAATGAGCCATCAATCATAGCGAGCAGGTACGGGAAGTCGACGTTTTTGATACCACGCAGACGAATAACTACGAAACTTTCGTCAAGACTAGGGATGCCTTTTGCGTTAAGTGGGTTGGAAGTATCAACAGTCGGTACTCGCTGAAAATTGATATGGGTACGCGAAAACTGTGGAGTGATGTAGTTGAGATAGTCGTCCATTGAACGAACAATGGAATCCATCACCGCTTCACGTGAGTGCCCGCGATCACGTGTATCTCGGACGAATTTTTGAATCCACTCTAGGTTAACGATGGGCACCATGCCAATCAGCAGGTCAACATGTTGCGATACATTGACATCACCATCGACAACCCCACCATGTAGGCCTTCGTAAAACATCACATCAGAGTTTTCTGGGATCTCTTGCCAAGGAGTAAAAGTGCCTGGCATTTGATTGTAAGGTACTGCTTCGTCAAAGGTGTGTAGGTAGCGTCTAACCTGTCCTGTACCTTCATTACCGTATTTGCGGAAAAACTCTTCTAATGCTCCGAAATCGTTGGCTTGCGGACCGAAGTAGCTGATGTGTTTCCCTTGCTCACGCGCTTTGCGGATCTCGACGTCCATCTCTGGTCGAGTGAAGCGGTGAAAACTATCCCCTTCAACCCAAGCAGCCTTCACGTCCATCATATTGAACATTTTTCGGAAGGCTTCTGAGGTAGTGGTGGTACCGGCTCCTGAAGAACCCGTAACCGCAATAATTGGATGTTTAGCGGACATGACAACCCTTGTCGTTAGAATAACTTACTTGTTAGCAATCGTTTTCCACTATAACACGGCTATTTTTTTATGGCAGCCTAGAAGCGTTTTGTGAGTTGGATATCGACGGTTTCGTGCAGTTCAGAAAAAACAATACTCGCTTCCCCAGATTGCAATTGCTGTTTTACTTGGTCGATTTTGGATTGCAGTGAGATCTCAACATCACCGTAGTCGGTGCCTTCTCTGAGCACGAACTCCTTGATGAGGTTTTCTAAAGTTTCAGGGGCGATCTCTTGCCATGGAATGATCATAAATACATCTCTCTTTTATGTTCATGGATATGTTTAAAGGTTACTGAGGTTCAGTGTTTGAATGTTGACCTCAATGTGGCGCTATTATGCCGAATCCTGAATACTTTCATAGTAGGCCGGCAGTGCTTCTTCCAACCAAAATTTAGGGTTGAAGGTGCTACCGGTAATGAAGCCAACGTGTCCACCTTTCTGGAATAGTCGGTAATCAATGTTATCCGGCAGAATGAATTTCGGAATCACATCATCGGTCATGAAAGGATCGTCCTTAGCGTGAATGATCTGCGTAGGTAACTTAATACGATTAAGCTTTGGTAGTGCAGAACATTGCGCGTAGTAATCTTGCGCATTCTTAAAGCCATGCAGAGGCGCAGTGATCAAATCGTCGAACTCATACAACTTCTCGATTTTCTTGATCGTGTTTGCGGTGATGCCTAACTTTTCTGCAAGCAGATTCTCTTTCTTGAGCGCGTTAGATTTAAGTGAGTTCAGCAAATACTGTTTGTAGACCTTAGAGAATCCTTGTTCAATTCGACTTGAGCAACTGGCAAGATCAAATGGCGCTGATACGATCGTTGCTGCAGAGAGTAGCGGATCATCCGCGTACTCAACGAGGTAGTTGGCCAACATGTTACCGCCTAGGGAGATTCCGACCGCCACCTTAGGATTATTAGGGAACTGAGCATGTAAGTTTCTTAGGAAAAAGCGGGCATCTTCCACTTCTCCGGAGTGATACGCACGAGCTAGGCGGTTGGGCTTACCGCTGCAGCCACGAAAATGCATCATTACCGATAACCATCCATCTTCGGCGAAGGCGTTCATAAGACCGTTAGCGTAGGGACTCTCAAAACTGCCTTCAAGACCATGAAAGAGCACGAAAATTGGTTTGCTATCGAGCCCTTCTTTATTCGGATCTTCACTCCAGGCTAAATCGAGAAAGTCATGGTCTGGAGTTTCAAGTGTTTGCCAGTGAGGGTGGAACAGTGCCTGTTTACGAATAAACCTAGGGACCAAAGTCTGAAGGTGGGGGTTAGATAGGCCAGTCGCAGCGGTAAAAATTGTCATAGTAGAGGTTCCATCATTCTCTGGGGTTGAGATATCACTCGTGTTTCTCTTTGAGCTTGGTCTATCTTGACTCGGTGTGCAAGTGGTGAGTGATGAGTGTTGACCAAGAATTGACGCAGCTAATGTATTGAAAAATAAGTATCTAATTATTTACGCTATGCTTTTCGGGTGACAGTGGTTCTGAAAAGAACTCATATAGAGACTCGGCAGAAAGCAAGCGACAGTACTGCAGCACTAGTGGTCTATCTGGGTTTAATGTCAGCGGAAGGCGATTGATACAGTCGACCAGATCCGATTGTTGTTGTTTTTCGAGTTGAAGTTCGAACTGCAGTGCTTCTCGATACAGTGAGTCGACCACGTGAGGTTTGAGGTTTTTACGCAGTTCTCGATAACTGAGCAGTAGGGATTCTGAGCGACTCAAACACCGTTGAATGTTGTGCCACTCAGTATCTTTGAAGGTCAATTTCTGCTCGTCTAACCATTTAAGGAGCAGCAGTAGATTGACGTTACCATGATATTGGTTTTGTAGGGTCAGACATGCATCTTTAACGCCGCGAGCACTGTAATAACTGAGACTAAATTGCCACAGTCTCTCTAGCGTCAGCGTTGTCGGTGCATGCTCTGAACTCATAAGTTTTCCATATCTTGTTCCATCTGCTCAAGCTCTTCTTGAACAGACATCCACTCCATTTCAACCTCTTCCAGTTGAGATTTACTGGTGGCTTGTAGTGCGAGTACTTGATTAAGTTTAGCTTTATTTTCGGCTTCATACAGAGAAGTGTCAGACAATTGCTGTTCAGCTTCCTCTAGATCCGCAGTGAACTTATCCATTTGCTTCTCGAACTGAGTCAGTTTTTTGCGCAGCGGGGCGGTCAGTTTTCTGAATTCTGCCTCACGGCGTTTTTGCTCTTTTTTGGCGGCAGCACTGTTGGTGCCATCTTTGGCTGGTGCTTGCGCCTGTGCCTCTTTACGCTCGATTTTTTGCTGATCAGTGAGCCATTTGTAATAGTCGTTTAGATCACCGTCGAAAGGCGCGACCTGACGGTCATGCACTAGGTATAAATCATCGGTTGTCGCACGCAGTAGGTATCTATCGTGCGATACAATCACCATTGCGCCCTCGAAGGTTTGCAATGCCATGGTGAGTGCTTGGCGCATGTCTAAGTCTAGGTGGTTGGTTGGTTCATCGAGTAGTAATAGATTCGGTTTTTGCCAAACCAGCAGAGCCAGCACCAAGCGCGCTTTTTCTCCACCAGAGAAAGGTGCGACCTTATCCAGCGCTTTATCTCCTTGGAAACCAAAGCTGCCTAAGTAATCACGCAGTTGTTGCTCAGTATGCTTTGGGGCAATCTGCATCATATGTTGCAGTGGCGTCTCTTCTGGATGCAGGGTTTCTAGTTGATGCTGTGCAAAGTAACCAATTTTGACACCTTGCGAGTAGCTAAGCTCACCGGCTTGTTGTTTCAGCTCACCAGAAAGTAGCTTGATCAAGGTCGATTTACCCGCACCGTTGCGACCGAGTAGACCAATGCGGCTACCAGGAACAAGGTTTAAGCGGATCTTCTCGAGGATCAGATTATCGCCGTAGCCTGCGGACACTTCATCCATCATCAAAATAGGATTTGGTAGGGCATCAGGCTCTCTAAATTCGAAACTGAATGGGTTATCAAATTGAGCTGGCAGTACTTGCTCCATCTTTTCGAGTGCCTTGATACGGCTCTGTGCTTGGCGTGCTTTCGATGCTTTGTAGCGGAAGCGGTCGATGTAGCTCTGCATGTGCGCCATCTGCTTCTGTTGCTTCTGATACATCGCTTGTTGCAGGACTAATTTCTGGGCACGTTGGTTTTCGAAAGAAGAGTAGTTACCCGTGTACTCATTGAGTTTCTGGTTCTCAACGTGAACGATTCGGTTGACGATTGGATCTAGGAAGTCCCTATCGTGCGAGATCAGGATAAGTGTGCCAGGGTAGGTTTGCAGCCAGCGTTCTAGCCACATCACAGCATCTAAATCCAAGTGGTTGGTCGGTTCATCGAGTAGCAGTAGGTCACTGCGACACAATAGAGCCTGCGCTAAGTTCAATCGCATACGCCAACCACCGGAAAACTGCGTCAGGTTCCAACTCATTTGGTCTTGGCTGAAGCCTAAACCGTCCAGTAGTTCTGCCGCTCTTGCTTTGATGCTGTAGCCGCCAATGGTTTCTATCTTGCCGTGAATCTCGGCCACCAATGTACCGTTATCGGCTTGCTCTGCTTTAAGCAGTTGCTCTTCTAAACCGCGATATTCACGATCACCATCAATCACATACTCAATTGCGGTTCTCTCGAGTGCTGGTGTCTCTTGTGCTACCCATGCCAGCTCCCAGTGTGCGGGTTTGCTGAAAGATCCGGCATCAATCGATAGCTCATCTTTAATGAGAGCGAACAGTGTGGACTTACCACAACCGTTTTTACCGACTAAACCCACCTTGTCGCCAGGGTGTAGAGTTGCAGATGCTTGGTCAAGCAGAGGTTTACCGCCGCGCAGTAGTTGAATATCCGAGAAAGTAATCATAGAAATCGCAATGAATTAAGAGGTGAACAGACGCCTGCATAGTAGGCGGAAACCAGATAAAAGTCGATCACAATGCAAATTGGGTTATGATGCCAATAACATATTAATAACTTTTGTTAGAATTTTCTTGGCATTGCCACCGTTTGCCCTGTAAGGAATGTTTCAAAGGAATGAGTGATTTGTTATCTACAAATAACACAGTACCCAAGGTCTTGGTGATTTTTGCGCACCCAGAGCCTCAAACCTCTATTGCTAACCAAGTCATGTTGAAAAAAATTGAGTCGCTCGGTCATGTTAAAATTCATGATCTCTATGCGGCCTATCCGGACTTCTTTATTGATGTTCCATCGGAACATGAATTGCTTCTTGAACATGACATCATCGTCTTCCAACACCCTCTGTTTATGTACTCTTGTCCTGCTTTACTCAAAGAGTGGTTTGATCGCGTACTGAGTAAAGGTTTTGCGTTTGGTGAGCAGAGTGCATTGAAAGGCAAGTACTGGCGCAGTGTGATCACGACAGGTGGTAAAGAGGAGGCATTTGGTGCTTCGGGCTATAATAGATATCCACTACAAGAGATCTTGCAACCTTTTGAGTTAACGGCGGCCCTATGTCAAATGCATTGGCTAGAGCCTCTGGTTTTGCATTGGGCGCGAAACGTATCAGACCTGACGCGTTACCAACATGCCGAGTCATACCGCAATTGGTTAAGGGACCCGTTGCAACTTCTTGAAGAGAACCAAGAGGAGGCTCAGTAATGGCATTAACCAATGAATTCCTCCAAAGCAGCGTGATCTTCTTGTCGGCTGCTGTCGTCGCGGTGCCGATTGCTCAGCGTGCTGGTTTAGGCTCGGTTTTAGGTTATCTTTTGGCGGGTGTGGCGATTGGTCCTTGGGGGCTTGGACTTATTAGTGACGTTGAATCGATTCTTCATTTCTCCGAGTTGGGTGTGGTGCTGCTGCTGTTTCTCATTGGCCTCGAACTCAATCCTAAAAAACTTTGGACTATGCGGGGGCCAATATTAGGGCTAGGTGGCGCCCAAGTTGTCATAACAACACTACTTATCACAGCGGTAGCGTGTCTCTTTGGTCTGAACTGGCAAACCAGCTTGGTTATCGGTATGGGTCTAGCACTCTCGTCTACCGCCATTGCGCTGCGCGTTATTGAAGAGCGTGAATTGAGCGGCAAAGAGGCGGGGCAATCGGGTTTTGCTGTATTGCTGTTTCAAGATATTGCGGTAATACCAATGTTGGCGCTGCTGCCATTGCTTGCGGGCAATACCGGTGGTAGTTGGGGCGATATGTTGTGGATGCTTGCTGGAGTGGTGGGGTTGTTGATCGGTGGTCACTTCCTACTGCGCCCTCTGTTTCGTTATGTAGTCTTGAGTGGTGTACGTGAACTGTTTACCGTTGCAGCACTGCTGCTAGTGATTGGTATTGCGGTTATGATGCAGCAGATTGGATTGTCGATGGCACTTGGCACCTTCTTAGCGGGTGTGTTATTGGCTGAGAGTGAATACCGACACGAGTTGGAGATCGCAATTGAGCCGTTTAAAGGACTGCTTCTCGGTCTGTTCTTTATCTCTGTGGGCATGGCAGTAAATCTAGGCCTGCTTGCTGAAAGTCCGTTTGCAATTTTGATAGCGGTATCTGCGCTGGTTGTGATGAAAGGCCTTGTGCTTTATGTACTTGCCCGTATTTTTGGCACACAAGCGAAGGCACGTAGCCGTATGGCGATGATCTTGAGTCAAGGTGGTGAGTTTGCTTTTGTTATTTTTACGGCAGCGAGCGCTCAAGGCATCTTGAGTCTAGAACAGGTCTCATTCCTGCTGGTCGTTGTGAGTCTATCGATGGTCACCACGCCACTGATGCTCAAGCTGCAAGATAAGTTTTTTGCGCGTCAATTGAATCAAATCAGTGAGAATGCGATCTCTTCTGACGTGGTGGATCGCAGCCCTCGCGTGATCATCGCGGGTTTTGGTCGTTTTGGTCAGATCATTGGTCGCTTGATGTATGCCAATAAGATTCGTGTGACTATTCTTGAGAGCGATGCGAGCCAAATCCATATCTTGCGTAAGTTCGGTTATAAAGTCTTTTATGGTGACTCAACGCATTTAGAACTCTTACGTGCAGCGGGCGCTGACAGAGCTGAAGCCATTATCTTGTGTACCGACTCTCCAGACGAAATCATGAAAACCGTCGATTTATGTCGTCAGCATTTTCCGCGCTTAAAAATCTTGGCACGTGCTCGAAGTCGTGTCGAAGCGTACCAACTATTGAACCACGGTGTGACGAACTACTCTCGTGAAACCTTCTTAGGGGCGTTAGACTTAGGTAGACAAGCTCTGACTGAGCTGGGGATGCATCCGTATAAAGCGAAACGTGCTGAGGCGCATTTCCGCAAGCTCGACAACGCTATGTTAAAAGAGCTTCTTCCTCAGCACAGTGAAGATGCTGAATTAGCACAAAGGGCTAAAGAGGCCCGCAAAGAGTTGGAAGAGATTTTTGGGCATGAAATGGAAAATGATCACCAATCTCGAAACTACTGGCAGTAAGCTGCCGATAAAATTATAAGATAACAGCCATAATGAAATGGCACGCATCCAAGTTGTAAAGGATAGATAACGTGAAACAGAAAAAACGCTTTATTGCTGGCGCTAGCTGCCCAAGCTGTAACGCTCAAGATACCCTACGCTGGTGGGTAGAGAACAATATTGAGCTGGTGGAGTGTGTTGATTGCGACTTTACAGAGCAACGTAAACCGAAAACTGTAGAGAAATCTGAACACGCGAATCAAGAAATGATCGGTATTTTTAAGCCGGAATGATTGTGTTTCGTTAATTGATCCCCATAATGTCCCGGTACAGAATTTTTCCTAAGCTCAATTGTTGGAGCTTAGTCCAAACCTCCTTGGAGCTCTCATGAAAATTGAAAAGAACGTAGTAGTTAGTGTTGCATATCAAGTGAAACTTGAAGATGGCGTAGTAGTTGACCAATCAACTGCAGAAGCTCCACTAGATTACCTTCACGGTCATAACAACCTAATCACAGGTCTTGAAAAAGAGCTTGAAGGTAAAGTTGCAGGCGATAAGTTCTCTGCGACAGTTGCACCAGAAGAAGCTTACGGCGAACATAACGATGCACTTGTTCAACGTGTACCAGCAGACGTATTCCAAGGTGTTGAGCAGATCGAAGTGGGTATGCGTTTCCTAGCAGATACAGACCAAGGTCCAATCCCAGTAGAAGTGACTGAAGTTGACGGCGACGAAGTTGTTGTAGACGGCAACCACATGCTAGCTGGCCAAACTCTGACGTTCGATGTTGAAGTGGTAGCGGTTCGTGAAGCGACTGAAGAAGAGATTCAACACGGTCACGTTCACCAAGAAGGCGGCTGTGGCGGTCACGGCCACGACCATGATCACGAAGGCGGTTGCTGTGGTGGCGAAGGTCACGACCATGGTGAAGAGAAAAAAGAAGGCTGCTGCGGTGGCGGTAGCTGCGGTTCTCACTAATCAGTGAACCCAAGCTGAATATAGAAAGCCTCCCTCGTGGAGGCTTTTTCGTATCTACTGTATGGGCGTTTTCGATACGGACTTACTTTGTTGAAGCCGTCTTACGTAGTGACTGTTGGGTCAGACACTTCGGGCTTGGTTGGCCTAAATTATTCGCCTTTATCAGACACAGCTGGGTGAATATGGTATTGGTAAGCAAAATACCCAGACTGATAAATGGAGAGCATCTATGTCACACCCTTTTTCTATCGCGATACATGGTGGTGCGGGGACGATTTTACGAGAGCAGATGAGTGATGAGCTAAAAGCTGGCATTGTCGAAGCGTTAGAAAAGTCCGTATTGGCAGGCCATCAAATTCTACAGTCGGGTGGTGATGCACTGGGTGCGGTAGTGGCTGCGGTTAAAGTGATGGAAGACAGTCCACACTTCAATGCGGGTAAAGGCTCCGTGCTTACGCATGATGAGTTTGTTGAGATGGATGCGTCCGTTATGCATGGTAAAGAGATGGATGCGGGTGCCATTGCTGGCGTGCGCCATATTAAAAACCCGATCGAACTGGCTCGCGATGTGATGCTGAAAAGCGATCACGTATTACTGATTGGTGAAGGGGCAGAGAAGTTTGCCTTTGAACATGACTATACCTTTACTGAGCAAGATTACTTCTTCACCGAGCGCCGCTACGACCAGCTGCAGTCGATGAAAGAGAAAGGTATCTTCGCGTTGTCTGAGGCGAAATACGATGAACAGCAAGACGGCAAATATCCAGACGATAAAAAGTACGGCACGGTAGGTGCTGTGGCATTAGACCAAGCGGGTAACCTCGCTGCAGCGACCAGTACCGGTGGCGTAACGAATAAGAAGTACGGTCGTGTCGGCGACTCACCAATCATAGGTGCAGGAACCATTGCTGAGAATGGCAATGTTGCCGTTTCAACCACAGGAATGGGTGAGTTCTTTCTGCGTAAAATGGTCGCCAGTGACGTGGCGGCGCGCATGCGTTACTTGAAAGAAGATGTACATACGGCTTGTGAACATATCATTCAGGGTGAATTGAAAGAGATGGGCGGAGAAGGTGGCTTAATCGCCATTGATAGCCAAGGTGAGATTCACTTCGGCATGAACAGCTCAGGTATGTATCGTGCGAGTGTTGATGTAGATGGTACCGTAGAAGTGAAAATCTACGCCGATGATTAAACGGACTTATCGGCAGGGTTGAGCATTAACTGACTTATTTAAAACAAAAAGGGTGACCATGAGTCACCCTTTTTGCATTCACAGCAATTCTCACTGCCGATATTTGAGTATCAGTAGTGTGGCGGTGGTGTCTCTTCGGATGCGTCAGCCAGATTTGAGCCGTCGATATTCTTAACCTTACCGACGACATATTTCATTTGGTCTTGCATCTTAGTGATCAGCAATTGTTGTTGGCTCAGTGCTTCATTGAGTTCTTCAATGGTCTGTTCTTGGAAAGCCAGCTGACACTCAAGGTCATTCACTCGGCTCTCTAGTTGTTCAACTAGCTTTTCTGTCATCGTTCTTAATCCACGTTCCAAGCTTGGGCGATGCCCGCTGATGTTCCCGATATTACACGGCTCTGATTATCAAAGGTTGCATCATACACTACCGCACGAGGAGGGCGAGTATCTTTTAACGGCTCCGCTTCGTAGCGAGCGATACGCTTGCCGGTCTGCGTATCCCAAATACTGACTTGGCTTGATGGTGTACCCGTGACGAGCTGCTGACCATCATCAGAGAAGCGAGCGGTTGAGAAGATCAGTTGCCGTGACCAGCTTTGTAGCTCCGCTTGTGGTTCACCTGTTTCAAGATCCCACACTATGGCCTGGTTTCCACCATCGGAGGTAAAAGCCAGTTCACCATCCCGCTGGAGTACGACTCGCACCACGCGCTGCTCGTGCTCGAAGGTACGCAAAACCAGCCCTGTTTCTGTATCCCAAAGGTAGGCTTTGTAGTCGTTGCCACCAGAAAGCGCATAACGGCCATTGGACGAAAGCGAGACGGAATTGACTTTTTCTCGATGAGCAAGGAACTCTAAGCGGCGACCAGTGACTAAGTCCACGTAGATGGCTTTACCGTTTGATAACCCGAGTAGGACTTTCTCGCCGTTACTGGAGATGTCGACATCGCGGATCAATCCGTCAGAGATAGACCAAAGCCCTTCGGCTTGCGTCCAAGTTAGGTCCCAAACGGCAAAGTTCATCTGACTGGCTGTCACCGCATAGCGACCATTGTCCGAGATTTTGATGCGTGTAACGGGCGAGCTCTCTTGGTCTTGTTCTCCAAGTTGGGCGAGTTCTTGATTCTCTGCGAGATCCCACAGTAGCAAGTGTTTCTTCTGAGAATAGAGCAGAGCAAAGCGACCGTCTCTACTTAACGCAAAGCTGGTGGCACCATTGGGTTCAATATCCCAACGTTGATCATTCTGTTGGAAGAAAAAACACCCATTTAACAGAGTGATGACAATTGCATATAGTAACGAGTGAAAAAATATTCGCATCACGTCCAATAATCCGGTTTGTGTCAGAAGACATAGAACTAGTATATTGTTATAACTAACGTATTCACACCAATCTAATCATTAGATTTGTGCACAATAACCAATGGCTTGGCCATTAATTGGAGTATTCAATGAAATCAGTTTTAAAAGTATCACTGCTTGCCGCGACGGTTATGCTAGCAGTTGGTTGTCAGAAAGAAGAACCAAAGGCAGAAGCTCCTCAAGTCGAAGAAGTGAAAGTTGAAGCAGTAAACTTTAAAACAGAAGACGACAAAGCGGCTTACGCGATCGGTGTTTCATTTGCAAACTACCTAAGCACAAGCATTGATAAGCCAAGCGAACTAGGCATCAACCTAAACAAAGAGATGGTACTGAAAGGTATCGAAGATGTATTTGCTGGCAACACTGCACTAAACGAAGACGAGACTCGCTCGGCACTAGAAGCGCTTGATCAGCGCGTCGCAGAAACAATGCAAGCTCAAGCAGCAGAGAAATCAGCAGCAACTAAGAAAGCCGGTGATGACTTCCGTGCTGAGTTTGAGAAAACAGAAGGCGTTCAAAAAACTGACTCTGGTCTACTATACCAAGTCATGACACCGGCAGAAGGTGAGTCTCCGAAAGATACTGACACGGTACAAGTCCACTACAAAGGCACGCTAACCGACGGTACTCAGTTTGATAGTTCGTACGATCGTGGCGAACCAGCAACATTCCCGCTAAACCGTGTAATCCCAGGCTGGACTGAAGGCGTACAGCTAATGCAAGTGGGTTCTAAGTACAAATTCGTTATTCCGCCAGAGCTAGCGTACGGTGAGCAAGACACACCGACAATCCCTGCGAACTCAACGCTGGTATTTGAAGTTGAGCTACTGAAGATTGATAACGCAGAAGAAACAGCTGCACAATAATCGTTTCACAAAGCGTTCTAAGGCCTAACTCAGTTAGGCCTTTTTTTATGCTGTCATTTTGAGTAATTGGTTTTTTAACTTGTTCTAAATCACTAGTTGTAATGTTAGCTAGGTGTGCAATTAAAAATTTCTGATAAACTTACATAAATTTGTTGATTTTTCACACGAAGGTAAGGAATTAAGTGACTACTACAGAAACAGTCAATGCGGATGTGTTACTTGAAATGGAATCAGTCAATGTCATGCCATTCAGTGAACACGATAAAATCATTCTAAGATCTTATGAAGCCGTTGTGGATGGCATCGCAAGTCTTATTGGTCCGTTTTGTGAAATCGTTTTGCACTCGCTAGAAGATCTCAATACTTCTGCGATAAAAATTGCCAACGGTGAGAATACCGGGCGTCAGGTTGGTTCTCCAATCACCGATTTAGCGTTGAAGATGCTCAAAGATATTGAAGGCTCTAAGCGTAACTTCTCGCGTTCATACTTTACGCGCGCAAAGGGTGGCGTGCTAATGAAGTCGATTACGGTAGCTATCCGTAATGGCGACGACCGAGTTATCGGCCTGCTTTGTATCAACGTCAATCTTGATGCTCCGTTCTCACAAGTACTGCAATCTTTCATGCCAACGCAAGATGCAGATGAAGCGGCGTCTTCAGTGAATTTCGCGAGTGATGTTGAAGAGCTGGTAGACCAAACCGTAGAGCGCACAATCGAAGAGATCAATGCAGACAAGTCGGTATCGAACAACACTAAGAACCGTCAGATCGTGATGGAGCTTTACGACAAAGGCATCTTTGATATTAAAGATGCGATTAACCGCGTTGCCGAGCGCCTAAACATCTCCAAACATACGGTTTACCTGTATATCCGTCAGCGCAAAACAGAGGATGATGAGAGTTGAGTTCAAGCCTAACGTATACCTTGTTAGTTAATGGGCCAATCTACGGCTCCCAATCTGCAAAAAATGCCTACCAGTTTGCGCTTGCTTTGCTAGAGAGAGGGCACCAACTAAAGAGTGTCTTCTTTTATCAAGATGGGGTGAGCAATGGCTCAGCGTTAACTGTACCAGCGAATGATGAATTCGATCTTGTTGGAGCATGGCAAAAACTGGCATCACAACATGAAGTTCGCCTAGAAACTTGCGTAGCAGCAGCGCTACGTCGAGGCGTGGTCAGTCAAGACGAAGCGAATCAACATCAGCTTGAAAATCACAATTTGGCAGAGGGTTTTGAGCAAGCGGGGCTAGGCAGTCTTGCAGAGGCGATGTTGACTCAAGATAGGGTAGTACAGTTTTGAAGAAGTTAGGGTACGTATTTAACAGCTTTCCTCATAGCACAGCATCGGGCAGAGAAGGCCTTGACGCACTGCTGGCGGCATCCGCTTATACCGAAGAAATTTCGGTGTTCTTCGTCGGTAATGGCGTCACACAATTGCTTGAACAACAGCAGCCAGGTGAGTCTTTGTCTCGCGATTACATTGCGGCGTTTAAGTTGATGGAGCTCTACGATATAGAGCAGGTTTACGTGTGTGAACAGAGCTTACAGCGCTTTGGGTTATCGAGTGAGCAACTCGTTATCGATACACAAACACTGGCACCAAGCGCTATGGCGCAGCAATTTGCCCAATGCGACCAGATACTCACATTTTAAAGGTTTAATATGCTGCACATCATTAAGACGATCGAAAAGCTCAAGCTCGCGCTCGCCTATCGCCAACCGGGTGAACACTTACTGTTAATGGAAGATGCGGTTTACGCAATATTGCCAAGCCACGAGCTTACGCAGACGTTAATGGATATCGAAGATATGTCTGTGCTCGAGCCCGATCTTAACAGCCGTGGTTTGCAAAATCTGGTGTCGAAATCACTAACAAAAGTGGATTACTCGGGCTTCGTTGCGCTCACCGAACAGCACCAACAATCCATCACTTGGTAAGTCTTTACCGCTTTCATTGACCAAATAGAGCATCCTTAGCTCTAGATGGCTAAAAAAGATCTGTATATTTCTTGACACACATCCCACTGCTGAATAGAATTTTGCGTCCCTAATTGCCATGTGTAGTTAGGGATAGATTTTTCACAAAGCTTACTTTCAAGTAAATTTCAGGAGCTAGTTAATGGCAACTATTAACCAGTTGGTACGTAAGCCTCGTGCAAAGCAAGTTGTTAAAAGCAACGTGCCTGCACTAGAAGCGTGTCCACAAAAACGTGGTGTATGTACTCGTGTTTACACTACTACACCTAAAAAACCTAACTCGGCACTACGTAAAGTATGTCGTGTACGTCTAACTAACGGTTTCGAAGTAACTTCGTACATCGGCGGTGAAGGTCACAACCTTCAAGAGCACAGTGTTGTTCTAATCCGTGGCGGTCGTGTAAAAGACCTTCCGGGTGTTCGTTACCACACAGTTCGCGGCGCACTAGACTGTGCTGGCGTTAACGACCGTAAGCAAGGTCGTTCTAAGTACGGTGTTAAGCGTCCAAAATCTTAATGGTATCCGTTAAGTAAGGCCAAACACTAAATTAATTTTAATTTTTGAAGAAACTGAAAAGTTTTGGATAACCTGAAGAAGACAACGGAGAAAATCCATGCCACGTCGTCGCGTCATCGGTCAGCGTAAGATCCTTCCAGATCCAAAGTTCAAATCTGAACTGCTGGCAAAATTCGTTAACATCCTTATGGTTGACGGTAAGAAATCTACTGCAGAAAAAATCGTTTACACTGCACTAGATGCAATGGCTGAGAAATCTGGTAAAGATCACTTAGCTGTATTTGAAGAAGCTCTTGAAAATGTTCGCCCAGCGGTAGAGGTTAAATCTCGTCGTGTAGGTGGTTCAACTTACCAAGTACCTGTAGAAGTTCGTCCGGTTCGCCGTAACGCACTTGCTATGCGTTGGGTAGTTGAAGCTGCGCGCAAGCGTGGTGAAAAATCTATGGCTCAACGCCTAGCAGCTGAAATGCTAGACGCGTCTGAGAACAAAGGTACTGCGGTTAAGAAACGTGAAGACGTTCACCGCATGGCTGACGCAAACAAAGCGTTCGCACATTACCGTTGGTAATACCTTTTCAGTGCTGCAAGGTTCCTTGCAGCACTTCTTTAGTTCCTATGCGTATGCTAGGAACTATTGCTATTTCTAGAGGGATGCTTTTTTAGTAACTCATTTGGGCATAGCAATAGTCCCTAAGTCTCTAAGTAAAGAGGATTCAACCGTGGCTCGTAAAACTCCTATTGAGCGCTACCGCAATATCGGTATTGTTGCTCACGTAGATGCAGGTAAAACAACCACAAGTGAACGTATTCTGTTCTATACCGGTCTTTCCCATAAAATCGGCGAAGTTCACGATGGTGCAGCAACCATGGACTGGATGGAGCAAGAGCAAGAACGTGGTATCACAATCACTTCAGCAGCAACTACTACGTTTTGGCGTGGTATGGAAGCTCAATTCCCAGATCACCGTATCAACATCATCGACACCCCTGGACACGTTGACTTCACGATTGAAGTAGAACGTTCTCTACGTGTACTTGATGGTGCAGTTGTTGTGTTCTGTGGTTCATCTGGTGTTGAACCTCAATCAGAGACAGTATGGCGTCAAGCTGACAAATACCAAGTTCCACGTATGGTTTTCGTTAACAAAATGGACCGTACAGGCGCAGACTTCCTGCGTGTCATTGAACAGATCAAGGATCGCCTAGGCGCGACACCTGTTCCAATTCAATTGAACATTGGTGCTGAAGAGAACTTCCAAGGCGTTGTCGATCTTATCAAGATGAAGGCAATCAACTGGAACGAAGCTGACCAAGGCATGACGTTCACATACGAAGACATTCCTGCAGACATGCAAGAAATGGCTGAAGAGTACCGTACAGAACTTATTGAAGCTGCGGCTGAAGCCTCTGAAGAACTGATGGACAAATACCTTGAAGAAGGTGAGCTATCAGAAGAAGAGATCAAACAAGGTCTTCGTACTCGTACCCTTAACAATGAAATCGTACTAGCAACTTGTGGTAGTGCATTCAAAAACAAAGGTGTACAAGCTGTTCTTGATGCTGTGGTTGATTTCCTTCCTTCTCCAGTCGATGTACCGGCAATCAAAGGTATCGATGAAGACGAGAACGAAGTAGAGCGCCACGCAGATGATAACGAACCGTTCTCTGCACTTGCCTTCAAGATCGCAAGCGACCCATTCGTTGGCACTTTGACTTTCATTCGTGTTTATTCGGGTGTAGTTGAAAGCGGTAAAACGGCTTACAACTCAGTGAAGAAACAACGTGAACGCCTAGGGCGCATTGTACAAATGCACTCAAACAAGCGTGAAGAAGTAAAAGAAGTTCGAGCTGGTGACATCGCAGCGATCATCGGCCTAAAAGAAGTGACGACGGGTGAAACCCTGTGTGACCAGAACCATAAGATTATTCTTGAGCGCATGGAGTTCCCAGACCCAGTTATCCAGATCGTTGTAGAGCCAAGCTCACAAGCCGATCAAGATAAAATGACGATCGCTCTAGCTAAACTAGCAGCAGAAGACCCATCGTTCCGCGTTGATATGGACGACGAAACAGGCCAGACACTGATTTCTGGTATGGGTGAACTACACTTAGATATCATCGTTGATCGTATGAAGCGCGAATTTAGCGTGAACTGCAACGTTGGTAACCCGCAAGTGGCTTACCGTGAAACAATTCGTGGTACAGCGAAAGCGGAAGGTAAATTTATCCGTGAACACGGTGGTAAAGGTCAGTACGGTCACGTATGGCTGAAACTTGAACCATCAGAAGTTGGCGAAGGCTTTGTCTTCGTGGATGAAATTGCCGATGGTACAGTGCCTAAAGAGTTTATCGCTTCAGTTGCTAAAGGCGTTGAAGAGCAGATGAACAATGGTGTGCTTGCTGGCTATCCTGTTTTGGATATCAAAGCTACACTATACGATGGTTCTTACCATGAAACAGATTCAAGTGAGATGGCGTTTACAATCGCTGCCTCTATGGCTTTCAGAACGGGTGCACTTGAAGCGCAACCAGTTTTGCTTGAGCCTATGATGAAAGTTGAAGTAACTACTCCAGAAGACTGGATGGGTGACGTTGTTGGCGATATTAACCGTCGTCGCGGCATCATCGAAGGTATGGACGAGGGTACAGCTGGCCTGAAGATAATTCGTGCACAAGTTCCGTTGTCTGTCATGTTCGGTTACTCAACTGATTTACGTTCTGCGACACAAGGTCGTGCTTCTTACTCGATGGAGTTTAGTGAGTACGCTGAAGTGCCAAACAATGTTGCAAAAGCAATCATTGCAGAGCGTGGTTAAACAAAAGGGATGCATTTTTTTCATTTTTTGAAAGATCTAATGCGTCCAAATATTGCGCTAACGAGAGTTGGCGCATAAAATAGCAATTTCTGGCGCGTCTCGACCAATAATGGTCGTGGCGAATCATAACTAGGAAGGAACACGATCGTGTCTAAAGAAAAATTTGAACGTACGAAACCGCACGTAAACGTTGGTACTATCGGCCACGTTGACCACGGTAAAACAACTCTAACTGCTGCTATCTGTACTACACTTGCAAAAGTGTACGGTGGTGAAGCGAAAGACTTCGCATCTATCGATAACGCTCCAGAAGAGCGTGAGCGCGGTATCACAATCGCAACTTCTCACGTTGAGTACGACACTCCAACACGTCACTACGCACACGTAGACTGTCCAGGACACGCGGATTATGTTAAAAACATGATCACTGGTGCTGCACAAATGGACGGCGGTATCCTAGTTGTTGCTGCGACTGACGGCCCAATGCCTCAAACTCGTGAGCACATCCTACTTGGTCGTCAAGTTGGTATCCCTTACATCATCGTATTCATGAACAAATGTGACATGGTAGATGACGAAGAGCTACTAGAACTAGTAGAAATGGAAGTTCGTGAACTTCTTTCTGAGTACGAATTCCCAGGTGATGACCTACCAGTAATCCAAGGTTCAGCTCTTGGCGCACTAAACGGCGAGAAGCAATGGGAAGACAAGATCGTTGAGCTAGCAGAAGCTCTAGATTCTTACATCCCAGAGCCAGAGCGTGCAGTAGACCAACCGTTCCTACTACCAATCGAAGACGTATTCTCGATCCAAGGTCGTGGTACTGTTGTAACTGGTCGTATCGAGCGTGGTATCCTACGTGTAGGTGACGAAGTAGAAATCGTTGGTATCAAAGAAACAACAATGACTACTTGTACTGGTGTTGAGATGTTCCGTAAGCTTCTTGACGAAGGTCGTGCAGGTGAGAACGTTGGTGCACTTCTACGTGGTACTAAGCGTGACGAAGTTGAACGTGGTCAAGTACTAGCAGCTAAAGGCTCTATCAACCCACACACTAAGTTCGAGTCTGAAGTATACGTACTTTCTAAAGACGAAGGCGGCCGTCACACACCTTTCTTCAAAGGTTACCGTCCACAGTTCTACTTCCGTACAACTGACGTAACAGGCGACATCACTCTACCAGAAGGCGTAGAAATGGTAATGCCAGGTGACAACGTTCAAATGACTGTTGAGCTAATCGCTCCAATCGCAATGGACGAAGGCCTACGTTTCGCTATCCGTGAAGGTGGCCGTACTGTAGGTGCTGGTGTTGTAGCTAAAATCTTCGCTTAATAACGAATGATTTTGCTCTCTCTTCATTAGAAGAGGCGCATCATAAAAAGGGAGGCTTCGGCTTCCCTTTTTTATTTACCAAAAATGACAAGTGGTTATAAAAAAATATTGAAAGACGTTATTGATGCATACGACTAACCTCAAACAATACAACTACTTAGCATAATGTAGCTTTAACCCTGTATAGCTAAGTGTTCCCGCCTGTAAAAATTCGATTTTTCTATAACAAAACGGTCTAACAGTTAAAATAGATAATACTGGTAATAAGAATGATTGCTGTTTATATTTAGTTCAAGTTAGACGTTTAGGTTTTAATATGTACGTGTGTTTATGCCATGGGGTATCGGATAAAAAAATCCGAAAACTCGTTGTCGAAGAGGGCATTACCGATATAAAAGGAATTAAGAAATGTACGGCACTCGGCAGTCAATGCGGAAAGTGTGTACGTTCAGCAAAAGAAATCATCAACGAAAGCGCCGCTACACTGTTTAAGCAAGTTGGTTAGTTACTTAAAACTCAACCAAGCTTTTTGACACTTCTCGATTTGGTTCTACAGTTAAATGAACCGAAGAGGAGAGTGTGCTCATGAAAGGCGATCCAATCATAATTCAACATCTCAATAAAATCCTTGGTAACGAGTTGGTTGCCATTAATCAATATTTCCTTCATGCGCGAATGTATAAAGACTGGGGTCTAAAGCATTTGGCTGATAAGGAGTACCATGAATCTATCGATGAGATGAAACATGCCGACCACCTGATAGAACGGATCTTATTTCTTGAAGGGCTACCCAATCTGCAAGATCTAGGCAAACTCAAAATAGGGGAAGATACACAAGAGATGCTAGAGTGCGATCTTGCATTGGAGATGGAGGCAATTCCCGATCTGAAAAATGCCATCGCTTATGCGGAAGATATCCATGATTATGTATCACGGGATCTGTTTCTCGAGATATTGGAAGATGAAGAAGAGCATGTCGATTGGTTAGAAACTCAACTCGGCCTTATCAAAATGACAGGAATCCAAAATTACCTTCAAGCACAATATGTCGATGAAGACGAAGGCTAAAAAATATCGATAACAAGGGTAGCTGCTCAGACGCATCCTAGTGGCTACCTTGCATTTCTTTTTCAGGCGGTAGGGCACTACCAAGGACTAGAAATCCTCCAATCACCCCTCTCAATAGATTCTGCGATTATTTTTCAAACACAGCTTGCAAGTTAAAGTGTGATCTGTATAATGCACCGCACTGGCTTAAGCTGGTTGTGAACCAATGAGCACTGAGGAGTAGGCTTTGCCTAGTAATGTATACTCAGCTTATGTTCGCGGTTAATAAAAATAGTGAGTTTATCTTACTTCAAAAGTTAACTGACAATGTGTCCTGATTTTGGATACTACGGTTTCACATAAATCAATCGGCATTCTCTCGTCTTTTCGAGTTTGAGTGGCGATATTGTTTGTGTAATTTTTAATAATTGGAGCTCTGTCTCATGCAGAACCAACGTATTCGTATCCGCCTAAAAGCTTTCGATTACAAGCTAATCGACGCTTCTACTGCGGAAATCGTTGAAACAGCAAAACGTACTGGCGCACAGGTTCGTGGTCCTATCCCACTACCTACTCGTAAAGAGCGTTTCACTGTTCTTATCTCTCCACACGTCAACAAAGATGCACGTGACCAGTACGAAATCCGTACTCACAAGCGTTTGATCGACATCGTTGAGCCAACAGATAAAACTGTTGATGCTCTAATGCGTCTTGATCTTGCTGCTGGCGTTGATGTTCAAATCAGCCTAGGTTAAGGGAGATAAGAATAATGATTGGTCTAGTCGGACGTAAAGTGGGTATGACCCGCGTATTTACTGAAGAAGGCGTTTCTATCCCAGTAACTGTTGTTGAGGTTGAAGCGAACCGTATTTCTCAAGTTAAAACTCTAGAGAACGACGGCTACGCAGCAATCCAAGTAACTACTGGTGCTAAGAAAGCTAACCGTGTAACTAAGCCTGAAGCTGGTCACTTCGCGAAAGCGGGTGTTGAAGCAGGCCGCGGTCTTTGGGAATTCCGTTTAGAAAACGGCGAAGAGTTTGAAGTTGGCGCTGAGCTAAACGTAGAACTTTTCAACGAAATTAAAAAAGTAGACGTTACTGGTACATCTAAAGGTAAAGGCTTCCAAGGCGCAGTTAAGCGTTGGAACTTCTCTACTCAAGATATGACTCACGGTAACTCTTTGTCTCACCGTGCACCGGGTTCAATTGGCCAATGTCAAACTCCAGGTCGCGTGTTTAAAGGCAAGAAAATGGCAGGTCACATGGGTGCTGAGCGTGTAACGACTCAAAACCTAGAGATCGTACGTGTTGACGCTGAGCGCAATCTGCTTCTTATTAAAGGTGCAGTACCAGGCTCAACAGGCGGCAACGTGATCGTAAAACCTGCTGTTAAAGCATAACGTCTAGGAGTAAGTAATGGAATTGATGGTTAAAGGTGCTGATGCACTAACTGTTTCCGAGACTACTTTCGGACGTGACTTCAACGAAGCTCTTGTACACCAAGTAGTTGTTGCATACGCAGCAGGTGCTCGTCAAGGTACTCGTGCTCAAAAGACTCGTTCTGAAGTATCTGGCGGTGGCGCTAAGCCATGGCGTCAAAAAGGTACTGGCCGCGCACGTGCTGGTACAATTCGTAGCCCAATCTGGCGTACAGGTGGTGTTACTTTTGCTGCGAAACCTCAAGATCACAGCCAAAAAGTAAACAAGAAAATGTACCGCGGTGCTATGAAGAGCATTCTTTCTGAGCTTGTTCGTCAAGAACGTCTAATCGTTGTTGATAACTTCTCAGTAGAAGCACCAAAAACAAAAGAACTTGTAGCTAAGCTTAAAGAGCTTGAGCTAAGCGACGTTCTGATTGTTACTGGCGAAGTAGATGAAAATCTATTCTTAGCTGCTCGTAACCTTTACAAAGTTGACGCACGTGACGTTGCTGGTATCGACCCAGTATCTCTAATTGCGTTTGACAAGGTTCTAATGACTGCTGACGCAGTTAAGCAAGTTGAGGAGTCGCTAGCATGATCACTGAAGAGCGTATCTTAAAAGTTCTACGTGCTCCGCACATCTCTGAAAAAGCAACTATGGCAGCTGAGAAAGCGAACACTATCGTTTTCAAAGTAGCTAAAGATGCGACTAAAAAAGAGATCAAAGCAGCTGTAGAAAAGCTATTTGAAGTTGAAGTTAAGTCTGTAAATACTCTTGTTCTTAAGGGTAAGACCAAACGTCAAGGTATGCGTGAAGGCCGTCGTTCAGACGTTAAGAAAGCCTACGTTACTTTGAAAGAAGGTCAAGATCTTGACTTCGTTGGCGGCGCGGAATAACAGGAGTAGTTAAAAATGGCTATTGTTAAATGTAAGCCGACTTCCCCTGGTCGTCGTCACGTCGTTAAAGTTGTTAACGCTGACCTACACAAGGGTAAGCCATACGCACCACTTCTAGAGAAAAACTCTAAGAACGGTGGTCGTAACAACAACGGTCGTATCACAGTACGTCACATCGGCGGTGGTCACAAGCACCACTACCGTGTAATTGACTTCAAACGTACTAAAGACGGTATCCCAGCGAAAGTTGAGCGTCTAGAATACGATCCAAACCGTAGCGCTAACATCGCTCTAGTTCTGTACGCAGACGGTGAGCGTCGTTACATCATTGCACCAAAAGGTGTTAACGCAGGTGACCAGATCCAATCTGGTGTAGATGCGCCAATCAAAGCAGGTAACACTCTGCCGATGCGCAACATCCCAGTAGGTTCTACTGTACACTGTGTTGAACTTAAGCCTGGTAAAGGTGCTCAACTAGCTCGTTCGGCTGGTGCTTATGCTCAAATCGTTGCTCGCGACGGTGCATACGTAACTATCCGTCTACGTTCTGGTGAAATGCGCAAAGTACTTTCTGAAGGTCGTGCAACGATCGGTGAAGTTGGTAACTCTGAGCATATGCTACGTGAACTTGGTAAAGCTGGTGCTTCACGCTGGCGCGGCGTACGTCCAACCGTACGTGGTGTAGTAATGAACCCGGTTGATCACCCACACGGTGGTGGTGAAGGCCGCACATCTGGTGGTCGTCACCCAGTTTCTCCTTGGGGCGTTCCTACTAAGGGCTTCAAGACTCGTAAGAACAAGCGCACTGACAAGTACATCGTACGTCGTCGTAACAAGTAATCTATATAAAGAGGAATCGCCATGCCACGTTCTCTCAAGAAAGGTCCTTTTATTGACCTACACTTGCTGAAGAAGGTAGAGAAAGCGGTGGAAAGCGGAGACAAAAAGCCTATTAAGACTTGGTCCCGTCGCTCAATGATCATCCCAACAATGATTGGTTTGACCATCGCTGTCCATAATGGTCGTCAGCACGTTCCAGTTTTCGTTACCGAAGAAATGATCGGTCACAAACTGGGTGAATTTGCACCAACTCGTACTTATCGCGGTCACGCTGCAGATAAGAAAGCTAAGAAGAAGTAAGGAGTAGATGATGGAAGCTTTAGCTAAACATAACTTTGCTCGTATTTCTCCACAGAAAGCTCGCTTAGTTGCAGACCAAATTCGCGGTAAGTCGGTAGACCAAGCTCTAGAAATTCTAACTTTCAGCAACAAAAAAGCTGCTGTTCTAGTTAAGAAAGTTCTAGAGTCAGCTATCGCAAACGCGGAGCATAACGAAGGTGCAGATATCGACGATCTAAATGTCGCTAAAATCTTCGTAGATGAGGGCCCTATCATGAAGCGTATTATGCCTCGTGCTAAAGGCCGTGCGGATCGTATCTTGAAGCGTTCAAGCCACATCACTGTTGTTGTAGCAGATCGCTAGAGACTAGGAGAGTAAGCAATGGGTCAGAAAGTACATCCTAATGGTATTCGTCTTGGCATCGTTAAGCCTTGGAATGCTACATGGTTTGCTAACACCAAAGATTTCGCTGACAACCTAGACGGCGACTTCAAGGTACGTCAGTTCCTTACTAAGGAACTACAAAAAGCATCACTATCTCGTATCGTTATCGAGCGTCCAGCTAAGAGCATCCGTGTGACAATTCACACAGCTCGTCCTGGCGTTGTTATCGGTAAGAAAGGTGAAGACGTTGAGAAGCTACGCGCAGCTGTAGCTAAAATCGCAGGTGTACCAGCGCAGATTAACATCGCTGAAGTACGTAAGCCTGAGCTAGATGGTCAGCTAGTAGCTGATAGCATCGCGTCTCAACTAGAGCGTCGTGTTATGTTCCGTCGTGCTATGAAGCGCGCAGTACAAAACGCAATGCGTCTAGGCGCTAAAGGTATCAAAGTGGAAGTAAGCGGTCGTCTAGGCGGCGCTGAAATCGCACGTTCTGAGTGGTACCGTGAAGGCCGTGTGCCTCTACACACTCTACGTGCAGACATTGATTACGCAACTTCTTCGGCTCACACTCAATACGGTGTGATCGGCATTAAAGTTTGGATCTTCAAAGGTGAGATTCTAGGCGGTATGCCAGCTGCTAACGCAGTAGAGCCTAAAGGCGATAAGCCTAAGAAGCAGCGTAAAGGCCGTAAGTAAGGAGTCGAACGATGCTACAACCAAAACGTACTAAGTTCCGCAAGGTTCAGACTGGTCGTAACCGTGGTCTAGCTAAAGGTACTGAAGTAAGCTTCGGCGAATTCGGTCTTAAAGCTGTTGGTCGCGGACGTATTACTGCTCGTCAAATCGAAGCGGCTCGTCGTGCTATGACACGTCACATTAAGCGTCAAGGTCAAATCTGGATTCGTATCTTCCCAGACAAACCGATTACTGAAAAACCTCTTGAAGTTCGTCAAGGTAAAGGTAAAGGTAACGTTGAGTACTGGGTAGCACAAATCCAACCTGGTAAGGTTATGTACGAAATGAATGGCGTACCAGAAGAGTTGGCACGTGAAGCGTTCCGCCTAGCGGCACGTAAACTGCCTGTTAAAACTACTTTTGTAACTAAGCAGGTGATGTAATGAAAGCACAAGATCTACGCGAAAAGAACGTTGAAGAGCTTAACGCTGAGCTATTGAATTTGCTACGCGAACAGTTCAACCTGCGCATGCAGGCTGCTACTGGTCAGCTTCAGCAAACTCATACTCTAAAAGCTGTACGCCGTGATATCGCACGTGTGAAAACTGTTTTGACTGAAAAGGCAGGCGCATAATGAGCGAAACTAACCGCATCCAGCAAGGTCGTGTAATTAGTGACAAGATGGACAAGTCTATCGTTGTTGCTATCGAACGTACTGTAAAACACCCAATTTACGGTAAATACGTTAAGCGCACGACTAAAGTACACGCACACGATGAAGACAACACTTGTGGCCTAGGCGACAAAGTTGAAATCGCTGAGTGTCGTCCACTGTCTAAGACTAAGTCTTGGACATTGGTTAAAGTTCTAGAAAAAGCGAAGATTTAATCTTTGTAATTCTATAACTTATAAGCGGCTCCAAAATATTTTTTGGGGCCGCTTGTTTTTTGTCTACCCAATTCTAAAAAAGGGTGGTACAATTCGCGTCCCTTTTAAAGAGGCAGCCCGACCCGAGAGGGTCTAGTTTTAATATTTAGCGGAGCACTAACAATGATCCAGATGCAAAGTACACTTGACGCAGCAGATAACTCTGGCGCGCGCAAGGTAATGTGTATTAAGGTTCTGGGTGGCTCTCACCGTCGTTATGCACATATCGGTGATATCATCAAAGTTACAGTTAAGGAAGCAATTCCTCGCGGTAAAGTAAAAAAAGGTGATGTTCTGAAGGCGGTTGTAGTGCGCACCCGTAAAGGCGTTCGTCGCCCAGACGGTTCTGTCATTCGCTTCGACAGTAATGCTTGTGTATTGTTAAACGACACTACTGAGCAACCAGTCGGCACACGTATCTTTGGTCCTGTGACTCGTGAACTTCGTAACGCGAAATTCATGAAAATTGTGTCACTAGCACCTGAAGTTCTGTAAGGAGCGGCAACATGGCAGCTAAAATCCGTCGTAATGACGAAGTAATCATTCTTGCTGGTAAAGATAAAGGCAAGAAAGGTAAAGTAACTAAGGTTCTGACAACTGGTAAAGTTATCGTTGAAGGTATCAACCTTGTGAAGAAGCACCAAAAGCCTCAACCGGCTCTAGGTCAGCAAGGTGGCATCGTTGAACAAGAAGCAGCAATCGATGCTTCTAACGTTGCAATCTTTAACGCGGCTACTGGTAAAGCAGACCGCATCGGTTTCCGTATCGAAGATGGTAAGAAAGTTCGTTTCTTTAAGTCTAACGGCGAAACTGTTTCTAACTAATTAGAAGTAATTTGGAGTTCTACTATGGCGAAACTGCATGATTACTACAAGTCGTCTGTAGTCGCTGAGCTTACCAAAGAGTTCGGCTACACAAGCGTCATGCAAGTCCCTAGGATTGAGAAAATCACCCTAAACATGGGCGTTGGTGAAGCAATCAACGATAAGAAACTGCTAGAAAACGCAGCAGCTGATATGGCAACGATCTCTGGTCAAAAGCCACTTATCACTAAAGCGCGTAAATCTGTTGCAGGTTTCAAAATTCGTGAAGGCTACCCAATTGGTTGTAAAGTAACCTTACGTGGCGAACGTATGTGGGAGTTCCTAGAGCGTCTTATCTCTATCGCTCTTCCACGTGTACGTGATTTCCGTGGTGTTAGCGCTAAGTCTTTTGACGGTCGCGGTAACTACAGCATGGGCGTTCGCGAGCAAATCATCTTCCCGGAAATCGACTACGATAAAGTCGATCGTGTACGCGGTCTTGATATTACTATCACGACGTCTGCTGGCACTGATTCGGAAGGCCGTGCTCTGCTGGCTGCCTTTAACTTCCCATTCCGTAAGTAAGGTGAAGGGTTACTGTTATGGCTAAACAATCAATGAAAGCACGTGAAGCTAAGCGTGCGAAGCTAGTTGCTAAATTCGCTGAAAAGCGTGCAGCACTAAAAGCTCTAATCAGCGATGTAAACGCATCTGAAGAAGATCGTTGGAACGCAGTACTTAAACTGCAAGCTCTTCCACGTGATTCAAGTGCATCACGTCAGCGCAACCGTTGTAACCAAACTGGTCGTCCACACGGTTACCTACGTAAGTTCGGTCTAAGCCGTATCAAAGTTCGTGAAGCTTGCATGAAAGGCGAGATTCCTGGACTTCGTAAGGCTAGCTGGTAATTGCCACTTAATCATTTGGAGTAAATCTTATGAGCATGCAAGATCCGATTTCGGATATGCTGACCCGCGTTCGTAACGGTCAGGCAGCAAACAAAGTTGCTGTTAAAATGCCTTCTTCAAAGCTTAAAGTTGCAATTGCTGCACTACTAAAAGCTGAAGGTTACATCACTGACTTCGCTGTAGAAGGCGAAGCAAAACCTGAGCTAGAAGTTACTCTTAAGTACTTCCAAGCTAAACCTGTAATCGAGCAAATCAAGCGCGTATCACGCCCTGGTCTACGAGTTTATAAAAATAAAGACTCGCTACCAACAGTGATGGGTGGTCTTGGTATTGCAGTTGTTTCTACTTCCAAGGGTCTTATGACTGACCGTGCTGCTCGCAAAGCAGGTCTTGGCGGTGAAATCATCTGTTACGTAGCTTAATAAGGAGTAGATTATGTCTCGTGTTGCTAAAGCACCTGTCGCTATTCCAGCTGGCGTAGAGGTGAAACTAAACGGCCAAGAAATCACTGTAAAAGGTGGTAAAGGTGAGCTTACTCGCGTTCTTAACGACGCCGTAGTTATCGCACAGGAAGAAAACAACCTAACTTTCGGTCCGAAAGAAGGTGTTGCTAACGCATGGGCACAAGCTGGTACAGCTCGCGCTCTAGTTAACAACATGGTTGTGGGTGTTACTGAGGGCTTCACTAAGAAGCTAACTCTAAAGGGTGTTGGTTACCGTGCTGCTATGAAAGGCAACTCTGTAGCTCTAACTCTTGGTTTTTCTCACCCAGTAGAGCACGCTCTACCTGAAGGTATTAAAGCTGAGTGCCCTAGCCAAACTGAGATCGTTGTAACTGGTTGTGACAAGCAACTAGTTGGTCAAGTTGCGGCTGACATTCGTTCTTACCGTGAACCTGAGCCATACAAAGGCAAAGGTGTACGTTACGCAGATGAAAATGTGCGTACTAAAGAAGCTAAGAAGAAGTAAGGTATCACTATGGATAAGAAAGCATCTCGCATCCGTCGTGCTACACGTGCACGTCGTAAGATTGCAGAACTTCGCGTTGAGCGTCTAGTAGTACACCGTACTCCTCGTCACGTATACGCACAAGTTATCGCGGCAAACGGCTCTGAGGTTATCGCAGCTGCTTCTACTGTAGAAAAAGCGATCCGTGAGCAAGTTAAGAACACTGGTAACATCGATGCAGCTAAAGCAGTAGGTAAAGCTGTTGCTGAGCGCGCTCTTGAAAAAGGCGTAACTGCTGTTGCATTTGATCGTTCTGGTTTCCAATACCACGGTCGAGTAGCGGCGCTAGCAGATTCTGCTCGCGAAGCTGGTCTGAAATTCTAAGGTAGGGTTGGAAGATGGCTAAAGAACAACAACAAGCTAATGATTTGCAAGAAAAGCTGATCGCAGTTAACCGTGTTTCTAAGACGGTTAAAGGTGGTCGAATCATGAGCTTCACTGCACTAACAGTAGTTGGTGACGGTAACGGTCGTGTAGGTTTCGGTTACGGCAAAGCTCGTGAAGTACCTGCAGCGATCCAAAAAGCAATGGAAAAAGCGCGTCGTAACATGGTTACTGTTGCGCTGAACGAAGGCACACTTCACCACCCGGTGAAAGGTCGTCATTCGGGCTCTAAAGTTTACATGCAGCCAGCTGCAGAAGGTACAGGTGTAATTGCCGGTGGTGCAATGCGTGCTGTACTTGAAGTTGCAGGTGTACACAACGTACTTTCTAAAGCATACGGTTCTACGAACCCAATCAACATCGTTCGTGCAACGATTGGTGCTCTAGTAGACGTTAAGTCACCAGAAATGGTTGCTGCTAAACGTGGTCTAACTGTTGAATCTATTTCGGAGTAAGCACACGATGGCAACTATTAAAGTAACTCAAACTAAAAGCTCAATTGGTCGCCTACCTAAGCACAAAGCGTGTCTTAAAGGTCTAGGTCTTCGTCGCATCAACCATACAGTAGAACTTGAAGATACTCCGTGCGTACGCGGTATGATCAACAAGGTTTACTACATGGTTAAGATTGAGGAGTAATCAGAATGCGTTTGAATACTCTATCACCGGCTGCTGGCTCTAAACCTTCTAAGAAGCGTGTAGGTCGTGGTATCGGTTCTGGCCTTGGTAAAACAGGTGGCCGTGGTCACAAAGGTCAAAAATCACGCTCTGGCGGTTCAGTTCGTCCAGGTTTCGAAGGCGGTCAAATGCCTCTGAAACAGCGTCTACCAAAATTCGGTTTCACTTCTCGTAAGAGCCTAGTGTCTGCTGAAGTTCGTCTAGCTGAGCTAGCGAAAGTAACTGGTGACGTAGTTGATCTGAACAGCCTAAAAGCTGCTAACGTAATCACTAAGAACATCGAATTCGTTAAGATCGTTCTTTCTGGTGAACTTAGCAAAGCTGTGACTGTTAAAGGTCTACGCGTGACTAAAGGCGCTAAAGCTGCAATCGAAGCTGCAGGCGGTAAAATCGAGGAATAATCTCGAGGAACGAGGTACAGATGGCTAAGAAACCAGGACAAGATTTTCGTAGTGCTCAGAGCGGCTTAAGTGAACTAAAGTCGCGCTTATTATTCGTAATTGGTGCACTTTTAGTATTCCGAGCAGGCTCTTTTGTGCCGATCCCTGGTATTGACGCTGCTGTACTTGCCGATTTGTTCGAACAGCAAAAAGGTACCATCGTTGAAATGTTTAACATGTTCTCCGGTGGTGCTCTTGAGCGTGCATCTATATTAGCATTGGGTATCATGCCGTATATTTCGGCATCGATCGTAGTCCAATTGTTAACTGTAGTTCATCCAGCGTTAGCGGAACTCAAGAAAGAGGGTGAAGCAGGCCGTCGTAAGATCAGCCAATATACACGCTACGGCACGCTTGTACTTGCAACATTCCAAGCTATTGGTATTGCAACGGGCTTACCAAACATGGTCGATAATCTGGTTGTTATCAACCAAACCATGTTTACGCTTATTGCTACCGTGAGTTTAGTAACTGGTACCATGTTCTTAATGTGGTTAGGTGAACAAATCACTGAGCGAGGAATCGGTAATGGTATTTCCATTCTGATTTTTGCAGGTATTGTTGCTGGATTGCCTTCTGCAATCGGTCAAACAATCGAGCAAGCGCGTCAAGGTGAATTGCATGTGCTTCTTCTGCTGTTAATTGCTGTACTGTCTTTTGCTGTAATTTACTTCGTTGTTTTCATGGAACGTGGTCAACGCCGAATCGTCGTTAACTACGCTAAGCGTCAACAAGGTCGTAAAGTATTTGCAGCACAAAGCTCGCACCTACCGTTGAAAATCAACATGGCAGGTGTTATTCCAGCAATCTTTGCATCGAGCATTATCTTGTTCCCAGGAACATTGGCTCAGTGGTTTGGTCAGAATGGTGAGAGCAGCGCGTTCGGTTGGTTAACTGACGTGTCATTGGCTCTTAGCCCAGGTCAACCTCTGTATGTAATGCTATATGCTGCAGCTATAATCTTCTTCTGTTTCTTCTATACAGCGTTGGTGTTTAACCCACGTGAAACAGCTGATAACTTGAAGAAGTCTGGTGCATTCGTACCCGGTATCCGCCCAGGTGAGCAGACAGCGAAGTATATCGATAAAGTGATGACAAGATTGACCCTAGCGGGCGCTCTATACATTACCTTTATCTGTCTGATTCCTGAATTCATGATGGTCGCGTGGAACGTACGTTTCTACTTCGGCGGTACATCACTACTAATCGTAGTTGTTGTTATCATGGATTTCATGGCACAGGTACAGACTCATCTGATGTCTCAACAGTATGATTCTGTGTTAAAGAAAGCGAATCTGAAAGGTTACGGCCGTTAATCCGGCGGTAACGTTCAGTTCCATTTACGGAGTTTAGCAATGAAAGTTCGTGCTTCCGTTAAAAAAATCTGCCGTAACTGTAAAGTTATCAAGCGTAACGGTGTCGTTCGCGTGATTTGCAGTGAGCCAAAGCATAAGCAACGCCAAGGCTAATTAGCAGAAATTTTTACTTGAAATACAAGGTAGAGTCGAGTATATTTCTCGGCCTACCTTTTGCGTGCAAAAGAAGTAGTATGCCGCAGCGTATCCATAACGGGCTTTGCTGCGGATAATTCTTTTATGAAACATTGGAGTGAATAATGGCCCGTATAGCAGGCATTAACATTCCTGATCACAAGCATTCTGTGATTGCACTTACTGCAATCTACGGTATCGGTAAAACTCGTTCTCAAGCTATCCTAGCTGAAGTGGGTATTGCTGAAGATGCTAAGATCAGTGAACTAACTGAAGAGCAGATCGATCAACTGCGTGATGGTGTAGCTAAGTACACTGTAGAAGGTGATCTACGTCGTGAAGTATCGATGAACATCAAGCGTCTTATGGACCTTGGCTGTTACCGCGGTCTTCGTCATCGTCGCAGTCTACCACTACGTGGACAGCGTACTAAAACCAACGCTCGCACCCGTAAGGGTCCGCGCAAGCCGATCAAGAAATAATCGGATAAGGTAGAGTACAATGGCAAAACAACCAACTCGCGCTCGTAAGCGCGTACGCAAGCAAGTAGCTGATGGCGTAGCGCACATCCATGCTTCTTTCAACAACACAATCGTAACTATCACTGACCGTCAAGGCAACGCTCTTGCATGGGCTACAGCAGGTGGTTCAGGTTTCCGTGGTTCTCGTAAATCTACTCCGTTCGCAGCACAAGTTGCAGCTGAGCGTTGTGGTGAAATGGCTAAAGAATATGGCCTAAAGAACTTGGAAGTTATGGTTAAGGGTCCAGGTCCAGGTCGTGAATCTACTGTTCGCGCACTGAACGCTGCTGGTTTCCGTATCACAAACATTGTTGATGCGACTCCAATCCCTCATAACGGTTGTCGTCCACCTAAGAAACGTCGCGTTTAATTCGTTTCTAGGATAATTGGAGAAAGATCATGGCAAGATATTTGGGTCCTAAGCTGAAGCTTAGCCGTCGTGAAGGCACTGACTTATTTCTTAAGTCTGGTGTTCGCGCGATCGATACCAAGTGTAAAATTGATAACGCACCAGGTGTACACGGCGCTCGTCGCGGTCGTCTATCTGAGTATGGTGTTCAGCTTCGTGAGAAGCAAAAAGTTCGTCGTATCTACGGCGTTCTAGAAAAACAATTCCGTAACTACTACAAAGAAGCTGCACGTCTTAAAGGCAACACAGGTGAAAACCTACTTCAGCTTCTTGAAGGTCGTCTTGATAACGTAGTTTACCGCATGGGCTTTGGTGCAACTCGCGCTGAATCTCGTCAGCTAGTTAGCCACAAAGCTATCCTAGTTAACGGTAAAGTTGTAAACGTTCCTTCTTTCAAAGTAGCGGCTAATGACGTTGTTTCTATCCGCGAGAAAGCTAAACAGCAATCTCGTATTAAAGCGGCTCTAGAAGTTGCTGAACAACGTGAAAAACCAACTTGGATTGAAGTAGATGCTGGCAAAATGGAAGGTACATTCAAGCGTATGCCTGAGCGTTCTGACCTATCAGCTGACATCAACGAACACTTGATCGTCGAACTTTACTCTAAGTAAGGTTAAAAAAAGAGAGGACACAATGCAGGGTTCTGTAACAGAATTTCTTAAGCCGCGTCTTGTTGACATTGAACAGATCAATACGACACACGCAAAAGTAACTCTTGAGCCATTAGAGCGCGGTTTCGGCCACACTCTAGGTAATGCTCTTCGCCGCATTCTTCTATCTTCTATGCCGGGTTGTGCCGTAACAGAAGTTGAAATCGAAGGTGTGCTACACGAATACAGCACTAAAGAAGGCGTTCAGGAAGATATCCTTGAAATCCTTCTAAACCTAAAAGGTTTGGCTGTACGCGTTGCTGAAGGCAAAGATGAAGTGTTTATTACACTGAACAAATCAGGCTCAGGCCCTGTTGTTGCAGGTGACATCACCCACGATGGTGATGTAGAGATCGCTAACCCTGAGCACGTAATTTGTCACCTAACGGATGACAACGCTGAGATCGCTATGCGTATCAAAGTAGAACGTGGTCGTGGTTACGTTCCAGCTTCAGCTCGTATCCATACTGAAGAAGATGAGCGTCCAATCGGTCGTCTACTAGTTGACGCTACTTACAGCCCGGTTGATAAAATCGCTTACGCTGTAGAAGCGGCACGTGTAGAGCAACGTACTGACTTAGACAAGCTTGTTATCGATATGGAAACGAACGGTACTCTAGAACCTGAGGAAGCAATCCGTCGCGCAGCTACTATCCTAGCTGAACAACTGGATGCGTTCGTAGATCTACGTGATGTACGTGTACCTGAGGAGAAGGAAGAGAAGCCAGAATTCGATCCTATCCTACTACGTCCTGTAGACGATCTTGAACTAACAGTTCGCTCTGCTAACTGTTTGAAAGCAGAAGCGATTCACTACATCGGTGATCTTGTACAGCGCACTGAGGTTGAGCTACTTAAAACGCCAAACCTTGGTAAGAAATCTCTTACAGAGATTAAAGATGTGCTTGCTTCACGTGGTCTATCTCTAGGCATGCGTCTAGAAAACTGGCCACCAGCGTCAATCGCTGAAGATTAATCGAAAAAGTTAGAAGGATTAGGTCATGCGCCATCGTAAGAGTGGTCGTCAACTCAACCGCAACAGCAGTCATCGCAAAGCGATGTTCAGCAACATGGCTAGCTCTCTTGTTCGTCACGAAGTTATCAAAACTACCGTGCCAAAAGCAAAAGAACTACGTCGCGTAATTGAGCCGTTGATTACCCTAGCTAAGACAGACAGTGTTGCTAACCGTCGTCTTGCATTCGCACGCACTCGTGATAACGAAGTTGTTGCAAAACTATTTAATGAACTAGGCCCGCGTTTCGCGGCTCGCCAAGGTGGTTACACTCGCATTCTTAAATGTGGTTTCCGTACTGGTGATAAAGCTCCAATGGCATACATTGAGCTTGTAGACCGCCCAGCTGCTGAAGAAGCTGCTGAGTAATCTATACTAGATTGTTAATCCAAAAAGCCGAGCCTAGCTCGGCTTTTTTGTATCTGTTGTTTTTCAATCCTGCATCATAATACTTGGCACTTTCTCTTACCTCGATAACGCTCCTTTCTCAAAATATCTCGCATCTCGTATCAAAGTTTCTAACACCCACAAAAAAAGAGCACCGAAGTGCCCTTAATTCAAACTATCTTAACTTGTGGTTATTTGAAGGATTAACTCCAAATCGCTGATAATGAATCAAGTAGGCTTGAGGTTGCACCTTGAGATTGAAGCGCTTGCAGAATGATAGGTGCAAAAGTTGTGATCATCGAAGAGTCCATACCTAGACCAGAGAATGCACTTTCCACGGCACTTTGTGAATTTAGCATAGATGTAAGGCCTGTCGATTCAAGCGTTGACATGCCAGGGATTAGTGACGACAACTCTTTGTTGTCAGCACTACCGAGTGAATTTTGTGCCAGTGCTAACATAGAACCAATACCACCTAGCGCTTGGTCGTTAGTTACTGATGCTTTTTTGGCGACTGTGTCGGCCAGAGGCGTCGATTCATTTTGTTGTGACCATAAGTTAACCGCACCCATTAGTGCTGTCTGAGTTAGTTGAGAGTAGTCGGTCGTTACGGCAGAGGTTGTTGAGGCTTGGTCAGAGGTGCTTGCGCAAGAGGCTACAGCTAATGCGCTGAATACAGTGATGAGTGCTTTCTTCATTATTCTTCCTTAAGTAACAAAGTAATCGTCACTTTCACTATAAACGAAAAACGGCGATGTTGTTACATCGCCGTTGGATTAATTTAACTTTAGTTTACGCCCAGTAGATGGTTTACCGAGGCGTTTAAAATTAAAGGATAGCTAGAAGTTCTACTTCGAATACTAGAGCTGCAAATGGAGGGATAGCAGCACCTGCGCCACGCTCACCGTATGCAAGATCTTGTGGGATGTATAGTTTCCACTTAGAACCTACAGGCATCATTTGTAGAGCTTGAACCCAACCTTGGATAACGCCAGTTACTGGGAACTCAGCTGGTTGACCACGAGATACAGAGCTGTCGAATACAGTACCGTCTGTTAGCTCACCGTGGTAGTGAACACGAACTTGCTTGTCAGCCGTTGGGATTTCACCAGTACCTTCAGTGATTACTTCGTACTGTAGGCCAGACTCAAGAACAGTGACTTCTGGACGTAGAGCGTTGTCAGTTAGGAACGCTTCGCCGTCAGCTGCTGCTGCTTTAGCTGCTTCTTGACGGATTGCTTCAGCACGAGTGTGAAGCTCTTGAAGTGCTTTGTTGATTTCGTCAACTTCGATAGCTGGCATGTCGCCAGTTAGTGCAGTTGCGATACCCGCAGCGATTGCGTCAACGTTTAGGCCTTCAAGACCAGAACCAGCTAGTTGTTGGCCCATTTGTAGACCGATACCGTAGCTAGCTTTTTGCTCTACAGTTTCAAATTTTACTTCAGACATGAAAGTTACTCTTTTTGTGTCAGTACGAAAAACGTAAGAATACCAGTATTAACTGCTCGAAGAAACGGCTAGACCCTGATTCGCTCTAGCTTTCATGTACTCAAATCACAATGGCACTATTTTTATTGCATTGCTCCCGTAATGAAGGAAAAATCTATACTGTTCAAGTTTTGGTTTTTATACTGTAGTTAATTAACAGTTAGGGCGCAGTAGTATGAATCGTCGTCATAAGAAGAAACAACAAGTAGATTATTTGCAGCTGTGCAAAGATAAATTCAGTGCTATCGAATTTGGTGATGCTAAAGATAAGATCCGTGACCTATGGCAGCGCTTGCCTAAATTACATCAACGCGCATTGATGGTGCTTACGCCTGTCGTTTTGTTGTTACTGATCATTCCTTTTCCAAAAGCAGAAAAGACGAAAAACGCACCGGCAGCCAGTCGTGTTGAGCTTGAGATAAATACTGTCGGTTTAAGTGAACAACAGAGTGAACAACAGCAATCTCTAAAATCAAGTCACTGGAAAGAGTATTTGGTACAACAAGGCGATACTTTAGCGCAGGTATTTCGTAACAACCAACTGCCACTATCAGATCTTAATGCACTTGTGCGGATTGAGGGGGACGATAAACCTCTGAGTCAGATAAGAAAAGGGCAGTTGGTTCGATTTAAGCTAGCAGAGAATGGTCAGTTGGACATTCTTCAGCTTGAGAAAGGTGGAAGTTCGGTGATGTTCTTCCGCCTATCTGACGGTGGTTTTGGTCGCAGCAAATAAATAGTGAAATAGGCATATAGGAGCGATTATCTCGCTCCTTTTTTTATGCGCGGAATTGGAGCCAGCGGCAACACAATCAGTAAGATACCGATAAAGGTGAGAATATCGGGGATTTCGTTAAACCAAATCATACCGATGAGCGCGACAAAGACGAGACCTGAATATTCCGCCAGTGCAATCTGGCTAGAGTGCGCTTTTTGATATGCAGATACAGCTAGTCCATTGTAAGCCAATATCAGGGTGGCGCTTAAGGTGATATAACCAAGGTGCCCCCAAGATATCGGTGACCAAAATAGTACGCAAAGTATTAACGCAGCGGGCAGCGAGAATAGGGTTGTCCACCAAAGTGTCGTCACTACCGATTGCTCACTCGGAAGCTTGCGAACCAAGACATTGAACAGCGCCAGGGTACATGCTGTACCAAGCGCAAATACCGCCGCCCAATGAAACTGCGATGGCCTCAGTACGATGAGCGCACCGATAAATCCGGTGGTGGTGGCGACGACTTTTCCAAGTGCAGGGCGTTCGTCCAACAGCAGTATCGACAATGGCAACATCAATAATGGTGCGACGTAAAATACGGCATTGGCTGTCGCCAGTGGTAAGTGGGTAATCGCCACGACCATACACCCACTACCGATTAAGATCAGCTGGCCTCGAGCAAAGGTGATTCTTGCCTGCTTGAGTCGGCGTTGTACTCTGTTTTGCTTTAACCATAATGGCGTAATCAAAAGCAGTGACAATAGTTGGCGAAAGAAGATGTACTGCAGTGGTGGCACTTCACCATTGAGCAGTTTCACCGCCACGTCAGAGAGTGAGGCAAAAAAGTTGCCCGCAACAAGCAGCAAGATCCCAAGCGTGATGTTGGACATCAGCCCTGTAATCTCATATCGATATGCGGAATATCGTCCTCAAGGTACATCTCTGAGATCGTCACAAATCCATGACTTTGGTAAAAAGCTTCTAAATATTGTTGAGCACCGATATCAATGGTGCTATTTGGCCACAACTCATGACTGCGTTTGATGGCTTGTGCTAAGAGTTTGTGACCTAAACCAGCCCCTCGCGCCTCGGCTTTGGTTGCAATTCTACCAATACTGACGTTGTCATAAGTGGTGCCTGCAGGCAGCAAACGAGCGCAAGCGATCAGTTGACCGTCCTCATATCCCAAAAGGTGGTGCACACCGGGTTGGGTATCTTTACCATCAAGCTCTGGGTACGGGCAGGTTTGTTCGACAACAAACACGTCTACTCGCAGTTTCAGCAGTTCATACAGCTCAGTTGTGGTTAATTCGGCAAAGGTTGGGGTCGACCAAGTGATCATAATATCTTCCTATATCTGTACTTGGCGCTAATCTAGCAGCACCTTGGAGGCTATGCATTAACCATTGTTAATTCGGCTCTTGATTCTGCTTAGGCTGATCGCCGTAATACCAAGATAAGCCGCGATTTGATTGTCATTTAAGCGTTGCAGCAGATCTGGGTAGTGCTCGCAGAACAGTTGGTAGCGCTGCTCTGGCGTGTAAAGCAGCATGAAACGTTCTTTGTTCTCTTTGTGCATCAGTTGAGTTTCAAGTAACTTGAGGTACAGAGGGTTATTTGTCTCGCGCCACTCTGTCAGGGCTTGCATTGGCAGCTCAAACAGTGAGATAGGAGTGAGCGTTTCGAGTAGATAAGGAGAAGGTTGCTGCTTTATTAAACTCTCAAAGCCAATCACCCAGTCATGCTCCCAGTAGAACTCTTTGCTGTACTGTTTGCCTTCTTCCGTTAGGTAACACGCATGGCATAATCCTTCAACGATGAAGTAAAACGAATCAGGCATCTCTCCTTGATTGGTAAGAATGTGTCGTGTTGGTAACTCGAGCGGTTTTGCAATCTCAAGCAGAGATTGTATCTGGGGTGGGGTAAAGCCAAAGCTTTCTAATTGTTCTGTTAATGCGCGGTGCATGGTCACTACCTAAGCCATTTCAATGCGAAGATAATCGCACTTTCTATGGCCTAGGTATAGCGCAAGCTTAGGTCGAGTTATTGGGTTTGTGAGTTGCTATGGCGATCCAAGTAATCTTGAGCCTGTTCTTTTCCCATGTATTTACCTAGAGTCTTTACTGATACCTTCTTAAGATTTACGACGATCAAGCCATCTAAGGCGTTATTAAACGAGGGATCAACGTTGAAGCACACCAGTTTACCGTTCATTCCTAGGTATTGACGAAGTAAGACAGGTAGGCCTTTGCCTTGTTCCATGCGTGCGAGAACTTTAGAAAGTAGCGGCACACTTGCCAAAGAAGAGAGCAGGTGATTTTGCCAGAACACATGATTGCTGTTGCTCAAAGGTGATGAAGGTGAAACTAAGCTAGCCTTCTCTTTGTCGTAGTGGTGAATCGATAAAGTGGTGGCTATTAGCAGTCGTGCACTGTGACTGTAATCCACTCGACAACAGACTCACCCAAACCAAAAGGTGTATAACGTGGTAAACGAAAAGGACTATCAATCATAGTGTAGCTACCTTACTTAATTCGCTGTGGCCAAGCTGTATCGGCTTGTTGAATGTGTTGCGTGCGGCCAGAGACAAAGTCGTCTTTGACGAAGGCTGCTCACACGCAATAACCACCATACTGAGGTGCATACTTTTCAAGATTATTAACAATTAAAGTCAGATTCTTTTCACAAGAGAGGTGCTTTGTATTCGATGTGGAATGTCTTACTTCGTGCGACGGGTTGCTGGGCGTGAAATAGATAAGGGCAGTGATAAAGGTTTACAGTTGGTCGCGAAATGTGGTGCTAACTCGCACACTAGCGCTGAAATAGAGAGGTTTGGTTGTGGCGTTTATAGCCAAGGATGGGCTTGAAACTTAACTCTATTGGTGATTTACGTACGGCAAAATAAAGATTTTAAAGGAGCGGTTTACCTATATGAAAAAAGGCTGAATCGTTAAATTCAGCCTTTTGAAACATAAACTAAAGAATATTGAAAATCTTATTTAGTGAGGTCGATTTGGTAAACACCAAAGCCAACATCATCAGTCGCAACGCGTTTCATCGGGTATTGGCCTTTCTCTTTGATGAACTGTGCCGCTTTCTCGCTTGGTGATGTTTCAAAACGGATGTCTAGCTTCTTGATCGTCTCGATAGGAGCAAAAGACCAGTTATTGTCCGCTGTTGGGCTTACTTTGCCTTGCTCTTTGCTCACGCGAGAGATGTAGTTTGCTAGAACAGTACGGTTTTCGTCTGGTGCATCAAAAGCGATGTACTCAACGCCTGTGCCCGGGAACTTCGCGCTGTATGCACGGTAGTTGTTGGTTGCAATTAAGAAGTCTTGTTCCATATCGATTGGTTGACCTTGGTAAGTCAGACCTACGATACGCTCAGATTCTCGGTTAACCACTTTACAGTTCGCGTCGTATTTAGCTGGCTGTGTCACATCGATCTGGTAGTTCACACCATCGATAACATCGAAGTTGTAAGTACGGAAGTTATCCCATTCGATCAATGATTGTGGAGCCGTCGAGTTCGCGTCGATTTGGTTGAACTGACCTGCCGAACACTCCAACCACTCTTTCACTTCTTTACCTTTTACCTTCATCGCAACAAGCGTGTTCGGGTATAGGTATAGATCCGCTGCGTTACGGAAAGTCAGTTGGCCCGCCTCGACTTCAGTAAAGTTTGCTGGGTCATTCTTACGACCGCCTGCTTTAAATGGTGCTGCTGCAGAAAGTACTGGTGTGCCGTCTAGGTCTGGATCACCTTGAATAAAGCGTTCAACGTAATCTTTTTGTGCAAGGTTAACGATTTGAACCGTAGGATCGTCTTGTACCAGTGATAGGAAGCTGTACATCACGTCATCAGCTTGGCCAATTGGCTGGTTTACAAAGTCACGAGTACCTGCGTGATCTTTTTCTAGTGCCGTTACGATGCCTTCATCAGCGGCAGCCAGTGATTTCTGCTCTACTTTGTCGTAGATAGGGCGCGCTTCAGATTGGCCTTTTACGACTTCCCATTTGCCGTCTTTTTGTGCCAGCGTTAGGTCCATAATACCGACGTGGCTACCCCAACGACCTGGCATCACCGCAGCAACACCGTTCATTGTGCCGGCTTGGTTATCAACGCCTTGGATATTGTCAAAACCTTTGCCTGGGAATACGGCATGAGAGTGACCAAATGCAATCGCATCGATGCCTTCTACTTCAGATAGGTAAAGCGTTGAGTTCTCTTCGCCTGCTTTGTATGGGTCTTGAGAAACACCAGAGTGAGGGATCGCAACGATAACTTCTGCGCCTTCAGCCTTCATTTGAGGAACCAGTTCATTCGCCGTCTCTAGGATGTCGCGAGCGATAACTTTGCCTTCAAGATTTTTCTTATCCCAAGTCATGATTTGTGGTGGAACAAAACCGATGTAACCCACTTTTACTTCATGTTCTACGCCTGCAGTATCTGCAAATTTGTGCGTTTTGATAATGTATGGCGTGAAGTAGTGCTCTTTCGTTTTTGCGTCGTAAACGTTAGCACTGATGTATGGGAAATCGGCGTCGTTAATGGACTCTTCTAGGAACTCAAGGCCGTAGTTGAATTCGTGGTTACCGATGTTTGCTGCATCGTAATCTAGCTGGTTCATTGCTTTGTATGCAGGGTGAACTTCGCCTGCAACGATGCCTTTATCTGCCATGTAGTCACCCATAGGGCTACCTTGCAGCAAGTCACCGTTATCAACAAGAATGCTATTCGTTACTTCGCTTTGAGCTTCTTTAACAAGAGTTGCAGTACGCGCCAAACCGATCTTTTGCGATGGTTTGTCTTTGTAGTAGTCGTAATCCATTAGGTTAGTATGAATGTCAGTCGTTTCTACGACGCGCAGCTTGATTACTTCATCTGTGTCTGGGGTGGTTGTACAGCCAGCTAGAGTTAAACCTAGTCCGGCCAGTACCGCTAGCGATAAAGGTTTCATTGCAACTTTCATTATGGAGCTCCAAGATTGGATGGGGAGAGAATTTGTTGCGTAATGTAACAAAGTGGAGTGCAACAATGAGTACAACATGTGTTAATTCGTGATGTTGATCTTATTACTTTATGCTGTTCTGCCACTTTTGTCTCAAACCGATTAATCCATACGCAACAAGCGTTTATTAAAGGTAGTCCATTCATTTTGATAAGGAATAAAGGTGACAACGATTCCTTATCAGCTTTTCGAATAAAAAATGAAATTTTAGAATTTCCAGTAATATGAGAGGCTCGTCATAATGCTTTCATTGAGGGCGCATTGGGCTTGAGTACATCGCAAAGTATTTGTGTTGCCAGCCAATACGTCAATTCACATCACGGTGAATGAGTTAACTCTCATGCTTGGTTGAACCAAGTACGGCATCGCTTGTGATACGAGCCTTAAAGGAAGCACTGAAATGGACCAAGAACGTTTAACCCACCTAAAACAGCTTGAAGCGGAGAGTATACATATCATCCGTGAAGTAGCGGCTGAGTTTGATAACCCAGTGATGATGTACTCCATCGGTAAAGACTCTTCTGTGATGCTTCACCTAGCTCGCAAAGCGTTTTATCCGGGCAAAATCCCTTTCCCTCTTCTACACGTGGACACCGATTGGAAATTCCGCGAAATGATTGAGTTTCGTGATCGTACTGCTAAGAAGTACGGCTTTGATCTTTTGGTTCACAAGAACCCAGAAGGCTTAGCGATGGGGTGTAGCCCGTTTGTACACGGCTCATCAAAGCACACCGATATCATGAAGACTCAAGGCTTGAAGCAGGCGTTAAACAAGTATGGGTTTGATGCAGCCTTTGGTGGTGCTCGTCGTGACGAAGAGAAGTCGCGTGCGAAAGAGCGTGTTTACTCTTTCCGTGACAAAAATCATACATGGGATCCTAAAAACCAACGTCCAGAGTTATGGAAAACCTACAACGGTCAGGTAAACAAAGGCGAGAGCATCCGTGTATTCCCGCTTTCAAACTGGACTGAGTTAGATATCTGGCAATACATCTACCTAGAAAACATCGAGATTGTACCGCTTTACCTTTCAGAGAAGCGCCCAGTTGTTGAGCGTGACGGTATGCTGATTATGGTCGATGACGACCGTATGGAGCTGCAAGAGGGTGAGGTGATTGAAGAGAAGAGCGTGCGTTTCCGTACTCTTGGTTGCTACCCACTGACAGGGGCAATTGAATCTGAAGCCAATACATTAACAGGCATCATTGAAGAGATGCTGGTGGCGACATCCAGTGAGCGTCAAGGGCGAGCGATCGACCACGATCAATCGGGCTCAATGGAGCTGAAAAAGCGTCAAGGTTATTTCTAAGGATCTAAGGAAAGAAAAATGAATAGTGCAGTAGAAGCTGAATTGGCTGAACTTGGGATCGAAGGTTACCTAAGTCAGCACCAACATAAATCGATGCTTAGATTTCTGACCTGTGGTTCGGTTGATGATGGTAAGAGTACTTTGATCGGTCGCTTACTTCATGACACCCAGCAGATCTATGAAGATCAACTGGCAGCGGTTCATAACGATAGCCAACGTGTCGGTACAACGGGTGAGAAGCCTGACCTCGCGCTACTTGTTGATGGTCTGCAGGCAGAGCGTGAGCAAGGCATTACCATTGATGTGGCATACCGTTATTTTTCGACTCAAAAACGTAAGTTTATTATTGCGGATACCCCAGGGCATGAGCAGTACACACGTAACATGGCAACCGGTGCATCGACGTGTGATCTAGCGGTGATCTTGATTGATGCGCGTAAAGGCGTATTGGATCAAACTCGTCGTCACTCGTTCATCTCAAACCTACTGGGCTTGAAGCACTTTGTGGTTGCAGTTAACAAGATGGATCTTGTGGACTACTCACAAGATCGCTTTGAAGAGATTCGTGATGAATATCTTGAGTTTGCGGAAAACCTAGAAGGTGAGACTAATATTCAGATCCTACCGGTTTCAGCGTTAGAAGGTGCCAACGTTGCAGCGGCAAGTAAAGAGCTGGCTTGGTTTGAAGGCCCATCGCTACTTGAAGTGCTTGAGAACGTTGATATCGACCAGAAACGCTCAGCTGGTGAGTTCCGTTTCCCTGTTCAATACGTGAATCGTCCAAACTTAGATTTTCGCGGTTTTGCCGGCACGATTGCTTCTGGCAGCGTAAAAGTAGGCGATGAAATCAAGGCGCTTCCTTCAGGTAAAACTTCGAAAGTGGCACGCATTGTTACCTTTGATGGCGATTTAGAGTCGGCGCAGGCTGGTCTTGCTGTGACTTTGACGCTTGAGGATGAAATCGATATTAGCCGTGGTGACTTAATTGTACTTGAGAGTGCTGAAGTGGCATCGACTAACCACATTCTGGCGGACGTGGTATGGATGACGGAGCAAGCTCTGCAACCAGGTCGTGAGTACGATATCAAAATCGCTGGCAAGAAGACGGTAGGTCAAGTGACGGCCATTCGTCATCAATATGACATCAACAATCTTGCGACTCATGAAGCATCAGAGCTGCCTCTCAATGGTATCGGTCTGTGTGAGTGGTCATTGAATGAGACTGTTGCACTGGATAAGTACCGTGATAGTGCAGACACCGGTGGCTTCATTGTGATTGATCGTCTAACCAATGTCACCGTTGGTGCGGGCCTTATCCGTGAACGTTTGGATTCTGTTGAGCAAAAAGTCGGTGACTTCTCAGCGTTTGAAATCGAATTTAACGCTCTGGTTCGTAAGCACTTCCCACACTGGAATGCCAAAGATATCAGTCAATTACTTAAGTAATTAACGATGTAAAGCAATAGGCGGGAGCTTCGGCTCTCGCTATACAAGGACAGGTATATGTGGCAACAAGGATTTGTATTAGCGCTATTGCTTGGCATCGTAACTTGCCTTCTAACGACGCGTATTAAGCCGAGCTTTATTTTTGCTGGCGCGGCTTTCATTGCGTTTATGGCTGGAATGATTGATGTATCCAGTCTGGCTAGTAACTTTACTAACTCTTCACTACTCACTTTAGTGTTGCTCATTCTCGCTTCAAGTGCGTTGGAGAAAACTCGCTTAATCAGCTGGGTAAGTCGAAACATTTCAGAAGGTCGACTTGGTACAGTGGTGGCAAAGTTGGGTGTTTCCACAGCGTTACTTTCTTCATTCACTAACAATACGGCTGTTGTGGTTTCGTTGATCGGTGCGATCAAACGCAATCAGCAACATGCTCCTTCTAAGCTACTGATTCCACTTTCGTACGCGGCGATTTTGGGCGGCACTTTAACGTTGATCGGCACCTCAACTAACTTGATCATTAATAGCTTTGTTGAAGATGCAGGGCTGCCGAGTTTGAACTTCTTTACACCGACATTGATCGGTTTGGCGGTGTTAGTCGGTGGTGTGTTGATCTTGATCCCGCTGAGTTATTTCCTACCAAGTTACGATGACGGTTCGCAAGATGAATTGCCTTATTTCTTGGAGGCTCGCGTTGAACCCGGATCTCCGCTGGTGGGGCGCAGCGTAAGCGAAAATAACCTGAGAGCACTGCGTAAACTTTTTCTTGCAGAAGTGATTCGTGATGGTAAGACAACCGCATCAATCGACCCCGATTTCGTGCTACAAGCACGCGACCGATTGTTGTTTTGTGGCGATGTCGAGAGTGTTGCAACTCTGCAAGAAATTCGAGGCTTGACGCTGTTTGGACAGCACCACCTCAATGGTCAAGGTTTTGTCGAAGTTGTTGTGAGCTCTTCAGCGAGTATATGTAATAAGACATTGAAAACTAGCCAGTTCCGAGACCGTTTTGATGCGGTGGTTGTCGCGATTCGTCGTGGTCATGAACGCCTTGAGGGTGGGTTAGGAAATATCACGTTAACGGCGGGTGATACGTTGGTGTTGGTTCCGGGGAAACGCTTTGAAGAGCAGCGTCAGCAACACAGTAAAGAATTTGTGTTGATGAATGATTTAGACTCAAGTGCCAAACTGGATGCGGATAAATCAGCCTTGGTTCTATTAGGGTTTGCTGCAGTGATCGGCCTAGCACTTACTAACATGCTACCGATCATCAAAGGATTAGCGGGCTTTCTACTCTTATTGGTGGCGTTTGGAGTGGTACAACTGAGCGAGCTAAGACGTCGCTTCCCTGTTGATATTGTGGTGATCGTTGGTTCAGCATTGTCGATTGCACAATTGATGATCTCATCCGGGTTGTCAGAGCAGATGGGGCTGATGTTTATTGAAGCTTTTAATGGCTGGGGCGTGTTTGGCGCGCTGGTGGCGACCTATTTGATGACCTTAGTTTTAACTGAGTTAGTGACCAATAATGCTGCGGCCGCACTCTCTTTTCCTATCGGTTACAGCATGGCTGTGGGCTATGGTGTTGACCCTATGCCGTTTATCATGGCGGTACTGTTTGGAGCGAGTGCGAGTTTCATCTCTCCTTATGGTTATCAAACTAACCTATTGGTGTACAGCGTGGGCAACTACCACCTGAAAGATTATCTGCGTATCGGTATCCCGATCTCTATTGTTTACTCAGGGCTTGTACTCACGCTAATCCCTTACTTTTTCCCATTTTAATGCTGTTTATTTGAAGGACTAATTATGACCACTGCAGTGAAACCGAAAGACGAGAATATCGTATGGCATGAGCACTCTGTTGATAAAGCCTTTCGCTCTCAACTCAAGTCACAAAAACCAGCGGTATTGTGGTTTACGGGGTTATCGGGTTCAGGTAAATCGACAGTTGCTGGCGCGTTAGAAACTCGCTTAGCGCAATTGGGTTACCATACTTACCTTCTGGATGGTGACAACGTTCGTCATGGATTGTGTAGCGATCTCGGCTTTTCCGAGCAAGATCGCCGAGAGAACATCCGTCGTATTGGTGAGCTTGCTAAGCTGATGGCCGATGCTGGCCTTATCGTACTTTCTGCTTTTATCTCTCCTCATAAAGCGGAGCGTGAGTTGGTACGAAATCTACTACCAGATGGTGAGTTTTTAGAGGTTTACGTGAACACGCCAATCGAGGTGTGTGAGCAGCGCGATCCTAAAGGGCTTTACAAAAAAGCGCGAGCAGGTGAGATCCCGAATTTTACTGGTATTAGCTCAGTGTATGAGGCGCCTGAAACGCCAGAAATCGATCTGCCAGCTGGCGATAAGACATTGGATGAACTGGTTGAGCAGTGTATTGAAGCGTTAGAAGCTCGCAATATTATTGCTAACTAACACGAAATTATTGCCAACTCACACTATATAGCCTTGGTTTATCATCAAGGCTATGTTGTTTTATAAGACTATATAGCTTTATAAGCCTATGTCATTTTATACGGTGTGGTTTACGCTGCCAGGTTTAGCTTCGGCCTGTACCGTAAACTTCTGACTTAATAGTGTAATGAGTTGTTCGTAATAGGCGTTATTCGGCTTATTCCCGAGCAGCAGACACAGCTCATTACCGGTTGGAGTGAAGCGGTAGTAGACCAGTTTCACCCCTTTTGAGAGTGGTGTTACTGCCATCTGTTTTCCTTGGTAGCTTAGGTTGAGTGCTGGGTCGAAATCGATCTCTCCCGACTCCAACTCTGTACCATGTAGGATTCCCAGTTCAATCAAGTGCAGCAAACTTGAGTAGGGTAGGTTATGACTGCCTAAGTTGATGGTGCTCGTCCCCGCTCTTTTCCCAAAACTGAATAAGCCTGCCTGAATTTTGAAGCCAAGCAGTAGTTTGCGGCTATTGTCACTACCAAAGCTAGACGCCAATGAAGCGGCACGTTGTAAAGTTAATGCCTCTTTAGGCGTCATATCTTGTAGGATCTGCAGTGCCTTCATGGAGGTTGACCCTGGATTGGTCACTTCTCTCTTTAATACTTGAGCCCACAGCCTCTGCATCGAACTATTGTGTATCTCTTGAGCCATATCGAAGAATCGGTACAACCAGTCTTGGTCAGGATCGCCAGCCGCTTCATCTTTGCAGGACATGTGTGCCAATTTTAGGATCTGTTCAAGGTTCTTCTGACGCAGTTCTTTGCGTTTTTTCTCTCGCAACAGGGCTCGCTCTATCAGTGATTTTTCATCTTTGTCCGATGTTTTACCTTCTGGACTAAGTAGCGCATCTAAACCGAAGTTCTGGGCGATATTGAGCATTCGACTGGCACTATCGGCAATATGGGGCTTTTTCTCTTGCTTTGGAGCGGTGTCATTCACATGTTCAATGATCATGGGTTGTTGAGAGTCAGACATAGAGATACCTACAAACCTTAAGACAGAAATGTAACTGGTTAAAATGTAACTCTTAATTGAACTTGTGACTAGAGATTGCGAGTAAAGTTGAAGGATTAAACAAAATTTTACTTTTTATAATGATAATAAAATGTTAAATTTGTTGTGTAATCCAAGGAGGAGTTATGAATCAAGTGAATAATAATAAGCTGAAAAAACAGCTGGTAATTGGGCTATTGCTCGTTAGTTATGTTGCTATCCTAGCGTATTTGTCTAAATATATTGCTTAAATTAGCGATCTTTCATCGTTATTAAATTGTTATAATACTAGTTGCTTATAAGCCGTTGCCGTTAAAAAATGGCAGCCCAAGTGAGCTACCATCTTCATCATCATTAAAACGATATCCCTACATATCGTCGTACTCTTCGATTGCTACCCCTTCAATAAGATACCCAGTTTGCGCCAAGTCGTGCGTAATGGTTTCTGTTTTCAGTGTCCCCACTAAATAGATAACATCCCACAACTGTTGGATTGGAGCACCTTTTGGAAACTTCACATAGATGATCTGGTTTGGTGGCGGCGGCGGTACGTGAATACACGCCCCGAAATATGGCACCAGTAGAAACTCAGTGATCATATTCTCATCCCCTTCAAGAGGGATAACAAAACCAGGAATCTTTACCTTGCTTCCATTCAGCTCTGGGCGAACAGCCCCCAATTTTGATTGCTGAGGGTTCTCTTGACTGTGATCGACGGTTGGCATGCCAAAAGGATCGAGCTGAGCGCGTTCTGATTCTGGAATTAGGTCAATCCATTCCAAAGTAAGAACCGATTCTTCTGTTGATGGTGCTTCTGCGTGTGCGGCTGTCGCAAACGGAAACAGAAGCAACCCAAGGATCAGCAAGAGTTTGTGTTGCATAGTGTGTCCCTATATTAAATTCGAATGGTCATGCCATCAGCAAGTGATTGACGATACGCGCGGAAAGCGGGAATAAAGCCAATGATAACTCCAGCAATTTGAACCATCATAATGAGTTTCCACTCATGTGGGGTGATTGCGGATATTGATATGTTGATACCATAACTTTGTTGCACGATAGGAGCAACTACTGCAATGAGACCAAAGAGCAATCCAACACCTAGGGTAATACCAAGGAAGGTAAGCGCGCTGGCTTCACTGATCAGTAACCCGAATACGTGTCTTGGCCTCGCGCCCATCGCTCGTAAGATGGCCATCTCTCTGCGACGTTCTTGTAAGCTAGTCAATAGGCTACTGAGCATGCCAAGTAGACCTGCGACTACGACAAAACCGGATACAACAAGCAGTGCCTGCTCAGCGACGGCCATCATGCCCCATAATTCATGCAGTGCAATACCGGGCATGATTGCGCTTAATGGCTCTTGTCGGTAAGTGTTGATTTCGCGTTGTAGTGCGAATGTTTGAATCTTAGAGTTCAGGCCAAGCATCATTGCGGTGATCTGTTTTGGCTGAAAGTCGTAGGTTTTTAGTGTCTCAGCGTCTGGCGTATGACCAAGATTGGCTCCAGATTCCCAACCCACGTGAATAGCTTCAATAGCCTCGAGCGATACGTGTACGGTTTTATCTACCGGTGTTCCTGTTGGCGCAATGATACCTACGATAGTAAATGGCAGGTTATCGTGGCGGCTGAATGCCACATCACTGATACCGTGCGCTAGGATAATTTTATCGCCAATCTTATAGTCGAGTTGTTTCGCCACATCCGCACCGATCACAACATCAAACAGTTCATTAAACTCACGACCTTGTTGGAAAGTAAGTGGTTGCTTACTTCCGTAGCGATAGTGCTCAAAGTAGCTGTGGTTGGTGCCCATTACGCGAAAGCCTTTGTGCGAATCGCCTAATGAAATTGGAATCGCCCATTTTACCGCTTTATGCTGCTTGAACTCTTGGTAGCTTTTCCAGTCGATGTTATTGGTTGCGTTACCGATTCTGAACACAGAATAGAGCAGTAGGTTTACCTGTCCAGAACGACCACCGACAATTAGGTCGGTTCCAGAAATGGTATTGGCGAAACTGCTTTTTGCCTCTGTGCGCACACGTTCTACACCAAGCAGCAGAATGACGGAAACCGCGACGGTTAGAATCGTAAGAATGGCAGTGGCCTTACGGTTGAGTACACTTTTGAGTGCTAAGTGAGTGATTACTTTCATACGACAGCCCTCGCTTGATTAACGGTCGTGAGATCGATGCTGCGAGTGAATAGCTTTTCGAGTGTTGGATCATGGCTGACAAAAATGAGTGTGGAGTTGGCTTGGTTAGCTTGCTCAAGCAGCAACTCAATGAAGGCTTCTCTGTTGTCATGGTCGAGTGCTGATGTGGGTTCATCTGCAATAATGATTTGTGGCTGACCCATTAACGCTCGTGCCGCTGCTACACGCTGTTGTTGTCCGATACTGAGCTCGGTTACCGGCTTATTCATCAATGCTTCCGGTAGTTTGAGTCTCTGTAAAAGTGTTTCAGCCGTGGCTTTTAATTCGTTGTTCCCCTGAGTGACATTCTGTTTTCTGATGCTCGAAAACTGACAAGGTAGTGTCACGTTGTCTGTCACTGATAAGTATGGCAATAGATTGAATTGCTGGAAAATATAGCCTATGTGGTCCGCTCTAAACTTGTCGCGCTGGCGAGGCGATAGTTGGTTAAGATCTTGACCCAAGATGGAAACTTCACCTTGTTGTGCTTGGTTTATTCCCGTTAACAACCCCAGTAGTGTCGACTTACCACAGCCACTTGGCCCTTTAATAAAAAGGTGCTCTTTGGCGTGGATATGAAGAGAGGGTATTTCGAGTGTCGGTGGGAGATCAGGCTTCCAACGGAAACTGACGTTTTCCAATTTAACGACAAGCGATGATTGGTCAAAGGACATATAAGCTCCTACTCACTTAGCGGTTTTGCTTAAATCGATATTCTAGGGGATTGCTCAATGAATCACCATTTGAGCGACTCTGTTCGTATCAGAGCAAGACAGCCAAGTGAGAGATCACTTGGCTGCTGTTCGTTGTGTTTCTAAATTAATGCACGATTAGAAACGGAAGCTAGTGTTGCTTGGCGTTAGCTTCTGTTGAGTCTGTGCGCGATCCGTTAATAGATTCACAGTCATTGACTCTGTATTGGCAAAGTTCGAGAACCATTGTGTTTCAACGGTGTCTAGCTTAGCCACGTTTGAACACTGGTAGTGGTATTCGATTGTGAACTCACCGTGGCCACCTGCAGCATGGTCGTGATGTTCGTGCTGATCGTGGTCATGACCTTCGTGGTTTTCATGATCGTGGTTTTCATGATCGTGCTTATCATGGTCATCTTCACCCAAGGTATGAGTCACAGACTTGTACTCAAGCGTACAATCTGCGCCTTCAAACGCGAATAACTTATTCGGTTGGTTCAGTAGTGCTGTCGCTTTTTCTAGTGTCGCGACTTGCTCAGGTGTCTGAGGAGCATGTTCAAAACCAACCACGTCTGCACCCGGAGCGGTGACTTCAACCAAAAGTTCTTTGCCGTCTTGAGCGATATTGACCTCAACCGCACCATGAACGTGAGCATCATGGGAGCGAAAATGATCATCAGCGATAGCGGTAGTAGATACTGTCATGCCGATAACAACGGCTAAAATAGAAGGTTTCATTGGGTATTCCTAAATAAAAAGATAAATTAAAAGCAGATTAAATTAATTAAGTCATCTTCACGGGTGGTGAACGAGCGAGATAAGCAAAGTGGAGTCTTTGTGGCTTACGAGCTGGTTCATTGGATAGGACAATGAAATCGATATTTAATTCAGGAAGTTGTGGTAAATCGTGCGCAAACCCCAACTGATTGGCGGAAAACAGTTCACATTGGTGATGAGTGTGGTGCTCTGGATCGGCATCAACGATGTGGTGTGCCACGCACCACGACAACATGATCATTAACCCGAGCATGCACAGGACAGAGCGTCTAGTTGTGAGTGAGTGGGCGCACCAGATCATGATAAGTTGAACCAAAAAGAAAAAGGACGTTGTTATAATATAACAACGTCCTATCAATAAATCTTGTAAAAGAAAGTAATAATTATTAAAGATTAGCTTTAATAAGTTGAATAACTTCAGAGACTTCAGTTTCGCTTAACGCCCCTTCTTTCACAAATAGGATTTTACCTTGTTTGTCTTGGACGATAATTGCAGAGCTCTCTTCTTTCAGTTCCCAGGCGGATGCTGCGGCACCTTCTTCATCCAGTACCATTGAAGACCAAGGAAACTCCTCTTTGCTGCTCTCTGCTGATGATTTCACAAAAGAGCCTGTGCCCCAAATCGCATCATCTTGATTGATGATGGTTGTGGTTTGGTAAGCATCTTCGGGGAATTTAGACGCGGTAATGGCTGCCATTAGAGGCGCGTTAAGCTCTTTAGAGCTGCTGCGTCCAGCAATCGCTTGAACAACACGTACTTTGCCTAGCATGTCTGTGGTTGCCCAAGCTTGGTAGCCAGTTGAGCCGTTGTTTAAGGTGATTTCACCATGAGCTGTGACGCTGACTGGTGGTAGGGGATCGCCAACCGATAGGTTGTGAGCATTGGCGAATATTGGAGAGGCTGCGGCTAATAAAGCCAGTAGAGTTTTGTTTTTCATTATATTTTTGTTCCGCTTGTTGGTTTGCTCTCGAAGTATAATATGAAATAAATAAAATGCCTCGCTTACTTTTTTATCGTACGTCGTTGAAAGGTGTTGCGGAGTTGTTACTAAAGGGTATAATGCAACTATATCAAGGGAATCGACAGATTTTTTTGCTATCAGCCAACGGATATGGCTGTTATTTGTGCTTTGCTCAAAAGTGAAGAGCTGATCACAAACTGTTGTACTCAGACGGAATTGAGGTTGTTTATGCTACGTGAATTTTCTACTTACCGCCCTCGTCAAGTGGCGCGTTTCGTTAAAGTCCTATTCAAAGGTCAATTTAGCATCGAAGGTATCGGTGAGTTTAGATTCGACCAAGGAAAAGTCCTTCTTCCTGAAGTGACAGACCAAAAAAAGCTCCATGTATTTAAAGAAGTGAATGGCACCATTGCGTGCATGTCGATGTAGTACGCATTGTTTTTTAATCGTTGAAATGAAAGGGCTTGATATATCAAAGCCCTTTTTTGTTGTGCGCCGAGCATGGTGTCAACCTAGGAGGTGAAAGTCCTCTACGCGCCTTGTCGAGCAGGAAGCGTTAGCCTATGCAAGGGTGTCCATCGTGAGGTGGAATCTGAAGGAAGCAAATGGCAAAACATAGCTTTGACGAACAGAAATCTGATAGTAGGCATAATCAACTTGGGTAACCTAGCAACAGATAGAATAGCCCAAAGTCTCGAACAGAAGTGTGATTATGTAAATCAGGCAGAGCTATGGGAAAGGGTGACATCTTACCTCGGGAGGTCTTATCAATTGTCCGCGAGACTAGGCTAGCAGTGATGCTAGACGAAGATTGATAAGAAGTCAGCAGAGGGCATAGTACCTACAATGTGGGGAAGGCCTGAACCAAGGTTTTAAGGCTACAGTTAACAGATTCTCAGTGTGTATGGAGTCTCAGTCAAAAGTAGAACCCCTACAACTCCGCTAATAATGATGGTGAAGTCGGAAACGGATCTGTTGCTAGCGAAGAGAGACAAGCCACATTGGCGTTAAAGTTAAATAGTGGACTTAAGCTAACGTAAGTTAGTCTACCTTGGAACCGCCGTATGCGATACACGCTTGTACGGTGGTGTGAGAGGACGGAGGCCGTGAGGCCTCCTCCTACTCGATTCTAACGGTCAATGACTTGACTTACTGAGGCGGGAAGCAAACCCCTGTTCCGCCTAATCCGCAATAACCGTTTGGATTTTTAGCAAGGTATTGCTGGTGGTAATCCTCAGCATAAAAGTACTCACCGGCTGGCTGCACTTCAGTTGTGATCTCTGAACCTCGCGCGGCTTGCATCGCTTGTTGATAGCTCATTTTTGAAGATTCAGCAATAGCTTGCTGTTGGTCGCTAAAGGTGTAGATCGCAGAGCGATACTGAGTGCCTAGGTCATTCCCTTGGCGCATGCCTTGGGTTGGGTCATGACTTTCCCAGAAAGTTTTAAGCAGTTTTTCAAGCGGCAAAATAGCGGGCTCAAAGATCACGCGCACAACTTCCGTGTGGCCTGTTTGCCCCGTACAAACTTGTTGATAGGTCGGATTGTGAGTGAAGCCGCCTGCATACCCCACTGAGGTTGAAACAACGCCTTCAAGTTGCCAAAACAGGCGCTCAGCACCCCAAAAACACCCAAGACCAAGGAGTATCTCTTGCTGCCCTGAGGTGGGTGGAGCAAGCAGATCACTGTGATTAACGAAATGTGGTTCTGAGATTGTGATGGGATGTGGGTTCCCGGGCAAAGCTGTTGCTTCAGAAACCATTTGTTGTTTGTTGAGCATGATTGAGTTCCTTGTAGAGGTATCTATACGCTTTAACCGTCTTTAAATATACGACTAACCCTTTAAATTAGACCGTTTTATTGCTTGAATTATTACAGACGCGCTATTGAATTAGCGGTATGATTTCCCTTTGATTCTTAACGTATTGATAACTTCCCCCAATTAAACATGATAAGAAAAACTTTACCAGTTCTGATTGGCGCTGTGCTCTCTTCAAGCCTTGCCTTTGCTGATGTCTCTCTCGAAATAGAGGGGCTGGATGGGGCGCTTGAAGACAATGTTGATGCCTATCTGAGCGCTATTCCGGAAGAAGAGTATTCGGTATCTCTGCGTTTTCAATCTCGTTTAGAATCGATGATCAAAGAAGCGGTGAGTGCTTTGGGCTATTACCATCCAGAGATCACTTTTACGCCTTCTGAAGATGAAAGCGAACTCTTAGTAAACGTCAAGCCTGGTGAACCTGTAGTTATCGACACCTCGGATATCGTTATCTCAGGAGAAGCGGAGAACGACCCTGATTTCCTAGCATTAGTTGCTAAAAGTAACCTTCAAGAAGGCGAGATACTGAATCATAGTCGTTACGATTCACTTAAATCATCAATGCGTAACTTAGGTTTAGCAAAGGGGTACTTTGATGGTAGCTACGGATTGAGCCGTCTGGAAGTTGCACCTGAGCTTAATCGCGCTTATGTGCGTTTACACTACGACAGTGGCATTCGTTATCACTTTGGTGAAACAACCATCACAGGCAGCCAGATCGAAGAGGACAAAGTCCACTCATTGAAGCCGTTCGAACAAGGTCAGCCTTATGACATCGCGAAGGTGGGAGAGTACAACCAAAATTTGTCTAACACCGACTGGTTCTCCTCCGTATTTGTTGAACCGGACCTCGATGATTTGGGGAGTGGTCGTGAAATACCAATGAAGGTGAGCCTAGCGCCTCAAGCTCGAAATCAGCTCGAAACCGGTATCGGTGTTTCTACCGACTTAGGGCTTAAAGGCAGCCTGAAGTGGAAAAAACCGTGGGTGAATACCAGTGGGCACAGCTTCAATAGCAGCCTATCTATCTCTAAACCAGAACAGACGGTTACCGCGAGCTACAGAATACCGCTTGATGATGTGCTTAATGACTATTACCAAGTCACATATGGTATGAAGAACGTTGACAATCGCGACACTAAGAGCTTGGAGTCTAACCTGAAACTTGAGCGTTTTTGGCGTCTCGACAACGGTTGGCAGCGCACGGTGTTTGTCCGCTACCTACTAGAGAACTATGAGCAAGGTCTTCAAGATGATATCGCGCAATTTGTGCTGCCGGGAATCTCCTTTTCTCGTACACGCACTCGCGGTGGTGCGATGCCGATGTGGGGTGACAAGCAGACCATTATGTTGGAAGCGGGGGATGATTCGCTGCTTTCTGAAACTAAGGTGATTCGTTTCCAGGGCAGTACAGCTTGGATTCGCAGCCTTGGCGAAAACCATCGTGGTTTAACCCGTTTAGAGTATGGCGCCAACTTTGCGGATGAGTTTGAAAAGCTATCGCCATCTCTGCGATTCTTCGTCGGTGGTGATAATAGCCTGCGTGGTTATGGCTTCGAATCTATCTCTCCCAGAGATGAGAGCGGTGCTTTGACGGGCGCAAAATTTATGACCACAGCAAGCTTTGAATATCAATATCGTCTATTTGGCAACTGGTGGGGGGCCATGTTCTATGATATTGGTGACGCCTTTAATGACACACCCGATCTAAAAGCGGGTACTGGTGTCGGTATCCGTTGGGCTTCACCAGTCGGACCCGTGAGTCTCGATTTTGCGTGGGGGCTTGATGCTAAACCTGGTGATGAATTCCAAATACACTTCACTTTAGGGCCTGAGTTATGATTAAAGTGATCGGCAGAATTTTCAAATGGACTTCGATTTCAATCGTCTCTATTTTGCTGCTTATATTGACCTTAGTGGGTCTCGCTCTTTTTACCAATCCGGGCTTAAATGTGGCGCTTTGGGGGGCGGAGAAGGCTTTACCACAACTGAAAGTCGAGAGTACTAAAGGGGCGCTTTTTCCCCGTTTTAGCCTTTACAACGTTCAATTTGTCGATGAAAGCCTGCACATCAATACCCAGCTTGAAAAGATTGAGCTGGCGATCAACCCAAGATGTCTATTGGATCCTCAAGTCTGCGTTGAGGATCTGACTTTACAAGGCCTAGATTTTACCTTTACTGAATTGCCGCCGCCAGCGGAAGAAGAGCCACAGCCTACAGCGCCATTAACCTCTATCTCAACGCCATTACCGATCACATTGAATCGAGTCAATTTTGAGGATATCTCTCTAGATATCCTAGGAAACAAGATCGATTGGCAACGTTTTTCCACGGCGATGAATATGAAGGGAGATGTGCTGACCATCTCTCCTACTGTGTTCGATGATCTCACCGTCAAGCTCGCTGAAACTGAGCCTTCTATTGAAGAAGAAGTAAAACCGGAAACAGTCAAAGAAGCCGAAGCGATAGTGTTACCAGAAGTATGGATTCCGTTGAATGTCGTACTTAAACGCTTTGATTTAAATCGCTTTAAGCTTGAGCAAGAGACGCCAGTCATCGTCAATCACCTAGGGCTCAAAGTGAAAGCGGGTAAGCATACTGTCGATGTACAAACTCTTGAGTTGGATATGCCACAGGCAGAGGCTGACCTAAAGGCAAAAGTACAATTGAAAGGTGGCTACCCTCTTGATCTTGATCTCTCAGCCTTGGTTAAAGAGACCGATGCGGCGGGGCAACAGCTCCAACTATCAGCAAGAGGTAGTGTGGAAGAGCTCACTCTGGATGCCACCTTAACTGAGCTGATTGAAGCGAAGCTATCTGGCGAACTTAAACCTTTAGAGCCGACACTGCCTTTTGACCTAGAATTGAATGATGCTCAGGCGCAATGGCCCTTGAAGGGCAATAGCGATTATCAGGTTGCGATCAAACAATTAAAAACCAACGGCTCACTGGAAGGTTTCCAGCTCAATCTAGATGCGAATGCCAAGGGTAAAGATATTCCAGATATCAGCCTTGATGTTGAAGGTGCAGGTAGCACTGAGCATATTGACTTGCAGCGCCTTGATATTGCGACACTGGGTGGGCATGTTACGGGGGCAGTGAAAGCCAACTGGAAAGACCTTGTGAATTGGCAAGCGGATATCGGTTTGCAGCATATTCAGCCCGGTTTGCAATGGCCAGAAGCTGAAGGGGATATCAGTGGCGTCCTCAAGACATCGGGTAGCCTAACGGAAGCGGGTGGATGGCAAGTAGAGCTGCCAATTTTAGATATTGATGGCATCTTAAGAGAGTACCCACTCAACATTAAAGGCGAGCTGTCGGCATCAGATAAAACAGCCTCTGGTGAGCCGAGCGTTCAAACATCAGGACTGCGTCTATCGCACGGCGTTAACGCCATCAATGTAATAGGTAAGCTTGATAAGCAATGGGATATGAATGTTGCTCTTAACTTCCCTAAATTGTCGAAAAGTGTTCCTGACTTAAGGGGTAAATTGGTTGGTGATATCGCGTTATCTGGGCCAATGAAAGAGCCTAATGTTGATTTAAGTCTGAACATCAATAGCGTTAAATGGAAGGCCGAAGCGACCCTTAATAGCTTAGCTATGAATGGTTCTGTTACACCACTGCCTGCGCCTCAAGCTGATATCGTGCTTAAAGCGAATGGGATCAGTTATCAAGATCAGAAAATTGAGAGCGTTGAACTGCGAGTAGACGGTGGTGAGAAAGAACATGAGCTCACTCTCGATGTTGTATCGGACATTGTCTCAACCAGTCTCGCTATCTCAGGTGAACTGATTCAAGAACCATCAATGGTTTGGAAAGGTGCACTTGAGCGCATGACGCTTTCAACGGAGCAGGGACCATGGCGACTTGAGAAGCCAGTGGCTATCACTGCGGATATTGATAAGCAGTTTGCGGATGTCGCGGCGCACTGCTGGTTGCAAGCAGGCTCAAGTGTTTGTTTAGTTGAAGATATTCGAGCAGGTAAGTCTGGTGCTGCAAAGCTTACGATAACTGACTTCGATTTTGAGCAGGTTAAGCAGTTTATTCCCAATACAACCCAGCTCACAGGTTCAGTTAATGTACAAGCTGAGGCTAAGTGGGATGCGAAACTGGCGCCTCAAGTAAGCGCTCAAGTATCACTGCCGAAAGGACAAGTCGTTCAAGATGTAGGAGAGTCGATTAAATTAGGTTGGGAGAACATTCAAGTGAATGCCAAGCTGAAAGACAATCGACTTGAGGCAGATTGGCTTCTTGATGTCACTGACAATGGTGACCTAACCGGTTCGTTGGTCTTGCCAGACGTTGTAGTAGAAGATAAACAGGTAGACGCCGCGCTGCAGCTCAGTACTTTCCATCTTGATTTTCTAGCACCATTGTTAGGTGAATACAGCTTGTTACAAGCAAACCTATCGAGTGACCTTAAAGTGAAAGGCTCTCTAATGCATCCTCAAGTGTTTGGCTCATTTACCGTAGATGGTATGCAAATGAAGGGCGATATGACACCTGTGGATATTACAGATGGCCGCATCGGGCTCGACTTCGATGGTTACAGTGCCAACCTTGATGCAGCGATTGTTACTTCTGATGGTCAATTGGACGTTGAAGGCAACGGGCAATGGCAAGATCTTGAAGCGTGGAGTACTCAGGTACGAGTGTTTGCCGATTCTTTGATGGTGGATGTACCACCGATGGTCAAAGTCAAAGTTGTGCCGGACATGACAATTGATGTTTCGCCAAAACTTGCGCGTATTACTGGTGATATTGCACTGCCGTGGGGACGTATTGTTGTTGAAGAGCTTCCTCCAAGTGCCGTTGGCGTATCTTCAGATCAGGTGATTCTTAACAAAGATCTGCAACCTGAGGGTGAAACTCAAGTACCGTTTAATGTCGAAACCAATATTAATATCTCCATCGGTGATGATTTTAAACTGTCTGCATTTGGTCTTGAAGGTGGCCTGGTAGGTAAACTGAATGTTGCTCAAAGAGACCAAGGGCCTTTCATTACAGGTGAAGTCAACATCGTTGATGGTACGTATCGATCATTTGGGCAGGATTTGATCATTGAAGAGGGCAAGATCTTAATGAATGGCCCACCAGACCAACCCTATGTTGCGATCAATGCCATTCGAAATCCTGACAATACACAAGATGACGTGACCGCAGGTGTGAGAGTGACAGGGCCAGCAACCGAGCCAAAAATTGATATCTACTCAGAACCGTCGATGCCACAAGCCAATGCTTTGTCATACTTACTTCGTGGGCAAGATATTGATGGTGAAGCGGGCAGCGGTTCGATGACCACAACCTTAATCGGTTTAAGCTTGGCCAAGAGTGGTAAAGTGGTGGGCGAGATAGGTGAGGCTTTTGGTGTTCAAGACCTTCAACTTGACACCGCGGGCTCAGGGGATGACTCACAAGTAACCGTAAGTGGTTATATTCTTCCGGGTCTGCAAGTGAAGTATGGTGTTGGCATTTTCGACTCTTTGGGAGAGTTCACTGTGCGTTACCGTTTGATGCAAGACCTGTATTTAGAGGCAGTTTCTGGTGTTGACAGCGCGGTAGACCTGCTTTATCAATTCGAGTTTGAGTAATGAGTGGATAGGCTGGAACTGACCATGTCACACCTTGTGTTTGTTTATGGGACGCTGAGAAAAGGGCAGCATAACCATCATTTTTTAAAACAGAGTGAGAAGCTAGGCGATTGGGTAACTCCACCTCAATTTGCGCTGTACGATTTGGGCTCATATCCGGGCATGATATTCGGAAAGAAAAAAGTGCTTGGGGAGGTCTATATAGTGAGCGACTATGTTTTGGCTTCGCTCGATCGACTCGAAGATGTACCTACTGAGTATCGTCGTGAACAAATTGAGACTATATTTGGATTAGCGTGGGTTTATTTGTATCAGTATGATTTATCTGAGCAGCGAGAGATTCTTTCGGGTGACTGGTGTAAACGAGAATAAGCGTTTGAAGTATGAACCAGGGGTAAAGTTCTGACGTAGTGGTAAGAATCTCAATGAGTCTCTCTAGTAGGAGGAAACTATGAAATATTTAGCGTTGGTGTTTTCTGTTGTACTTTTCGGTTGTGCGCAATCTCCACCATCTACGTCGAATGTTGACGATTGGCAGTTGTTTGGTGAGCAAAGTGCGATGAAGGGGTACACGAAAAAAGATCAAGCGACATTGTCAAAGTCGGCAGAGTCAGCAGTTGGTCCTGATCTTTATGCTGCTTATGATAAAGGGTACGAGGCTGGTCGAATTGAATATTGCTCTCAGAACCCAAGATCCTTAGGCCGCAAAGGGGAGCAGTACTTTGGTATCTGTGATGATATCGACAAGTGGTTCCGTATTAAGTTTGAAGGTGGCGCGCAGTCTAAAATTGACCTTCGCTAAATCTTACCAAAGTTTAAATACAACAAAGCCAGTACACACGGGTACTGGCTTTTTAGTATCTGAGAAAATTAAGCTTTAAGCTTCGTCTCGGTTTAGCTCAAGGAACTCTTCAACTTTGTTTACCATATTCTTTGAGCCAACAAAGAATGGCACACGTTGGTGTAGTTCGGTTGGCTTGATGTCCATAATGCGCTGAACACCATCAGAAGCTACGCCGCCTGCTTGTTCCATGATGAAAGCAATTGGGTTGCACTCATATAGAAGACGCAGTTTACCGTTCGGGTGGCTTTGCGTACTTGGGTACAGGTAAATGCCGCCTTTCAGAAGGTTACGGTGGAAATCTGATACCAAAGAACCAATATAACGGGATGTGTATGGGCGGTTGTCACTTGGCTCATTCTCTTGGCAGTACTTGATGTACTTCTTCACACCCGTTGGGAAACGAATGTAGTTGCCTTCATTGATTGAGTAGATTTTACCTTCATCAGGGATCATCATGTTTTCGTGAGAAAGACAGAAAGTGCCCAGCGATGGGTCGTAAGTGAAGCCGTTCACGCCATTACCGGTTGTGTAAACCAGCATGGTTGAAGAGCCATAGATTACGTAGCCCGCTGCAACCTGTTTGTTGCCAGGCTGAAGGAAGTCTTCTTGAGTTGGTGGTGTACCGATAGGTGATACGCGACGGTAGATCGAGAAGATCGTACCTACAGACACGTTTACATCGATATTTGATGAACCATCTAGAGGGTCCATTAGCACTACGTATTTAGCGTTTTTGTTCAACTCTTTGTTGAAAGCTACCGCTTCGTCTTCCTCTTCGCTCGCTACACCACATACTTGGTCACGCGCTTCCAGAGCTGCTTTGAATTTGTCATTTGCGTACAGATCAAGCTTCTGTTGTGCTTCACCTTGTACGTTGTCGGTGCCGACAGCACCTGTAATGTCGACAAGACCCGCTTTATTGATTTCTCGGTTAACGATTTTCGCAGCAAGACGGATCGACGATAAAAGGGATGATAGATCACCACTTGCATGGGGAAAGTCACTTTGTTTCTCAACAATGAACTCACCAAGGGTGCGCATCTCAGACATGTTATTTCCTTAAACTTCTCTGAATAATTGGGGGATTCAAGCGCTATTGGGTTGCCTCTTGAGCGGGCATTATTCATCTAGTCGCTTACCCAGATTTTAAACTTAAGATCTTTTTAATGGTAATGAAGTAAGCGACACAGATCTCACTTAGAATGTCGACTGGATTTGTTTTGCATTGAGGCTCGCTTTTATTGGGCGATTCATGATAAGAAATGCACATAATCTTGATTAATAAAGCAGTCTTTTTGCCCGTTTTTGGAAGCGATATATGCATATTCATATCTTAGGAATTTGCGGCACCTTTATGGGTGGTGCAGCGGTATTAGCCCGTCAATTAGGTCACAAAGTGACAGGTTGTGATGCCAATGTTTACCCACCAATGAGCACACTATTAGAGTCACAAGGCATCGATATTATTGAAGGTTTTGACCCGAGCCAACTGGAGCCAAGACCCGATCTAGTGGTGATTGGCAACGCGATGAGTCGCGGTAATCCTTGTGTTGAATATGTACTAGATAACAACCTGAAATACACCTCGGGTCCACAGTGGTTACAAGAGTTCCTGCTGCATGACCGCTGGGTTCTGGCGGTTTCGGGCACTCATGGAAAAACCACAACAGCCAGTATGCTAGCGTGGATTTTAGAAGATTGTGGTTATGCGCCTGGATTCTTAGTTGGAGGGGTGTTGGGTAACTTTGGTATCTCTGCTCGACTGGGTGAAAGCATGTTCTTTGTGGTTGAGGCCGATGAGTACGACAGTGCTTTTTTTGATAAGCGTTCTAAGTTTGTTCATTACCACCCGAGAACCTTGGTAATGAACAATCTTGAGTTTGACCATGCGGATATTTTCGACGATCTGGAGGCGATTAAACGTCAATTCCATCACTTGATTCGTACTGTTCCTGGTAATGGGCGAATTTTTGCTCCTCAACAGGATCGTGCTCTTGAGGATGTATTGTCTCGCGGGTGTTGGAGTGAAACGGAATTTGCGGGTGAAGAGGCGGATTGGCGTGCTGAAAAGCGAGTCAAAGATGGCTCGCAGTTCAACGTGTTGTTCCAAGGTGAATGTGTCGGTCAGGTTGAATGGCCGTTGGTGGGGGATCACAACGTCAATAATGCTTTGATGGCGATCGCTGCCGCTAGACATGTCGGCGTGACTCCCGACCTGGCGTGTGAGTCTTTGGCCAAGTTTATCAATACCAAGCGTCGTTTAGAGCTAAAAGGGGAAGTGGCTGGAGTTACGGTATACGACGATTTTGCGCATCACCCAACGGCAATTGAACTTACTCTAGGTGGCCTACGTAATAAGGTAGGCAATAGTAAAATTATCGCCGTATTGGAGCCTCGCTCTGCTACGATGAAGCGAGGCGTGCATAAAGAAACCCTTGCCGATTCGTTGAAGCAAGCGGACCGCACTTTCTTGTTCCAACCAGATAACATCGATTGGTCGGTTCAAGAGGTCGCAGACGCTTGTCATCAGCCCGCTATTGTCAGTGACGATCTAGATTCTTTAGTCACGAGCATTATTGAGCAAGCGCAACCGGGTGACCAAATCTTAGTGATGAGCAATGGTGGTTTTGGTGGTATACATCAGAAATTGCTTGATGGATTGGCGGCCAAAGGTTAAATACACGCGTTCTAATCGATTTAAGAAGTACAAGAGATCATGACCAAACAGAGTAAAGCGATTACCCTCGCATTCACCGGCGCTTCTGGTGCCCCATACGGCTTGCGCTTATTAGAGTGCCTACTTGCCGCTGATTATCAGGTATACCTGTTAATATCGTCGGCTGCGAGAGTAGTGCTAGCGACCGAACATGATCTCAAGCTGCCTTCAGGCCCTGATGCGGCCAAAGCAGTGTTGGTCAAACACCTGAACTGCGATCCTGACCGTTTGGTGGTGTGCGGTAAAGACGATTGGTTCTCTCCTGTTGCTTCAGGCTCTGCCGCGCCTAAGCAGATGGTGGTTTGCCCATGTTCAGCAGGAAGCGTTGCATCTATAGCTCACGGTATGTCTGATAACTTGATTGAACGCGCTGCCGATGTCGTTATGAAAGAGCGCGGTCAGTTGTTGTTAGTGGTTCGAGAGACGCCATTCTCGACGCTACACTTGGAAAATATGCACAAACTCTCGACGATGGGAGTGACCATCATGCCAGCGGCTCCGGGTTTCTATCATCAGCCAAAATCGATCGATGACCTTGTCGATTTCATGGTAGCTCGCATTCTTGACCACCTAGGGATAGAGCAGGGTTTAGTACCAAGATGGGGCTACGATCAGCGTCATTAAGGCGAACTTTGTAGCTTATTGGTTAAAATACAATTACAATTCTGCTTACTCATCGGGGAGCTAACCATTCAAATAATGAATGGTGGCTGAGATCAAGTGTCAACTTGGGACCCGTAAACCTGAACCAGATAATGCTGGCGTAGGAATTGAGTTAGGCAGTACGTTTCCGTTGTCCTCCCTCAAGCCTGTGCCGCTCAGACCACGGAGAGCGTCCAGTGAAATTTGCATTAACCACTCTTGCTGTTACTACAGCGGCTTCTTTTTCCGCACTAGCGTCCGATAATACTCTTACGGTATATACTTATGATTCTTTCGCTGCAGACTGGGGCCCGCGTCCTGCTGTAGAGAAAGCATTTGAAGAGAAATGTGGCTGTGATGTGAACTTTGTTGCGCTGGAAGACGGAGTGTCAATTCTAAACCGCTTGCGTCTAGAGGGTGGCAATAGTAAAGCCGATGTGGTGCTTGGCCTTGATCAAAACCTAATGGCGGAAGCGAAGAAAACGGGTCTACTTTCCGAGCATAGTGTCGATACCTCTTCGGTAGTGCTACCTAATGGTTGGGATGACAGCACCTTTGTTCCTTATGACTTCGGTTACTTCTCATTTATCTACAACACAGAAAAGCTATCAAACCCACCTAAGAGCTTGAAAGAGTTGGTTGAACAGCGTGACGATCTCAAGGTGATTTACCAAGATCCGCGTACTTCAACGCCAGGCCAAGGTCTGATGCTGTGGATGAAGTCGGTTTATGGCGACGATGCAACTCAAGCGTGGAAGCAGCTTTCCAAGAAAACCGTTACTGTGACTAAAGGCTGGTCTGAAGCTTACTCTATGTTCCTTGAGGGTGAGTCAGATATGGTGCTCTCATACACGACTTCTCCGGCTTACCACATCATCGCTGAGAGTGACACGAAATATGCGTCTGCTGATTTTGCGGAAGGTCATTACACGCAAGTTGAAGTGGCCGCAAAAGTGAAAGGCAGCGATAATGAGAAGCTAGCTGATGAGTTCATGGCGTTCATTCTGAGTGACGAATTCCAATCAGCGATGCCGACCGGTAACTGGATGTATCCAGTGACGGATGTCGAGCTACCAAAAGGGTTTGAACAGCTGACGATGCCAAATAAATCCCTAAGCTTCACTTCTGAAGAAGTGGCTGAGAAGCGCAAGCCGTGGATTCGTGAGTGGCAAAACGCCCTGACTTTTTAATTAAGAGCCCGATGTTGGGCATTGAGCCTCTATTCCCATTAGAGGCTCAACATCGAGATAATCACTCTTTATGTTAAAGAATACACCTAAGGTGGGTATTTGGGTCGCGTTCACCATTACCGCCTTTGTGGTTTCATCAGTAGGGGCATTGCTAAGCAATGCCCCTTCTCTTGATATCAGCCAAGTATGGTCTGATCCATATTACTGGCACGTTACCAAATTCAGTTTTTATCAAGCAACGCTATCCATGTTATTGAGCGTTGTATTTGCGGTTCCTGTGGCACATGCCTTATCTCGCCGCCAATTCCCAGGTCGTTCCCTACTGCTAAGGCTGTTTGCTTCCACCTTGGTTCTGCCAGTATTGGTCGGCGTATTTGGTATTTTGGCCATCTATGGTAATAGTGGTTGGCTGGCGAAACTGCTTCAAGCTATTGATATGGACTTGCCATTTTCCATCTATGGATTGAATGGCATTTTGCTAGCGCATGTCTTTTTCAATCTGCCTTATGCAAGTCGATTGTTGTTACAAGCTTTAGATACGGTTCCGGTTGAGCAACACAAGTTATGTGCACACCTTGGAATGAGTCACTGGGATAAATTTAAGTGGGTTGAATGGCCGCGCCTTAAGCAGCAGCTGCCGCATGTGTGTGGTTTAGTCTTTATGCTCTGCTTTACCAGTTTTGCAACTGTGATGGCATTGGGCGGTGGTCCTAAGTCGACAACCATCGAGCTTGCGATCTATCAAGCGATTAAATTTGATTTTGATCTGCAAGCCGGTGCTCTGTTAGCGATATGGCAGATGCTACTCTGTGGCGTGTTGGCCGTGAGTATTCAACGCCTTTCTAAGCCTGTTTCTGTCAGCGTTGGTCAACTGTCTGAAGCGAAGTTTTTGGTTAAGGACACCTATAGCGCAAAAGCTTGGGACAGCTTTTGGATCATCGTAGCCTCATTACTGGTTTTACCGCCACTGTTGATGGTCATTGTGGGTGGCTTAAACAGTGAAGCGATGGCGGTGTTAACCAGTGAACCGTTTTGGCTAGCGCTATTTAACTCACTGAAAGTAGCGATTAGCGCGAGTGTGATTGCGCTTTTGGTTGGAGTGGCCATTTTGATGACCAGTCGAGCATGGCGCTTGCAAAACAAGTCATTTCGCGCCGATAAGATCGAATTGATAGGTACTATTATATTGGTGACCCCCGGCTTAGTGGTGAGTACCGGTATCTTCCTGCTGTTACGTTCGATAACCGATGTGTTTAGCTTAGCCTTTTTTGTTGTGATTGCCGTTAACAGCTTAATGGCGCTCCCGTATGTGATCAAAAACTTAGCTCAGCCGATGCTGCACGTTGCTCAGCAATATCAGTATTTGTGCGCGAGTTTAGGTATGAAAGGTTGGCACCGGTTTAAGCTGGTGGAGTGGCGAGCGCTGCGTAAACCTATGGCGCAAGCCTTCTCGATTAGTTTCATGTTGTCGATGGGGGACTTGAGTGCCATTGCACTGTTTGGCAGTGCCGATTTTAGAACTCTCCCTCTGTATCTATTCCAGTTACTAGGCAGTTATCAGATGGAGGCCGCTGCTGTGGTTTCAGTGAGCTTGCTGATGCTGAGCGTTGGCAGCTTCAGTTTAATTGAATTCTTATTTACTCGAACATCTAACCAGAGAGGTGCCTAATGTTAGTGATGCAAGATGTTGATTACCACTATCATCAGGAGCTGTTTCATTTTGATTTTATGGCTGAACAAGGTGATGTTGTTGCCTTGATGGGGCCGAGTGGTGCGGGTAAGTCGACCTTGCTGGCATTGATCGCGGGATTTATAGAACCGTCATCGGGCGCTATTTCGGTTTCAGGTCAATCGCTTGTTGGTTTGGATGCTTACCAGCGTCCACTTGCTATGTTATTTCAAGAGCACAATTTGTTTGCTCACCTTACGGTTAGAGAAAATATCGGCTTAGGGCTGCACCCAGGCCTTAAACTAACCAAAGCGCAACAACAGCAAGTACAACAAGCGGCAGAGCAAGTCGGTGTCGAACAGTATCTTGATCGATTACCGGAGCATCTTTCTGGTGGACAGCGTCAGCGTGTCGCATTAGCTCGGTGTTTTGTGCAGCCACACCCTATTTGGTTGTTAGACGAACCCTTCTCTGCGCTGGACCCTTTGTTGCGAGAAGAGATGTTAGCCTTGGTGAAACAACTAGCCGCGGAACGAAATGTTACGGTAATCATGGTGACTCACCATCTAGGAGATGCTCGCAGTATTGCCAATAAGTTTGCCTTTGTAGCTAAAGGACAAGTGCTGGTAGCGGAGGCGATAGATGCGCTCACAGCGCAACACCCACAGCCTGAATTGGCCTCTTTTGTCCGCGCCGGCGAGTAACCCTTCGTTTAAAATACTGGTGCTAAAATGCGGTTTGGTAGTAAATACGCAGATATGAAAAAGCCTAGCAGAAGCTAGGCTTTGTTGATCGCGTGATGAGTCTTATAGCTCGTCTTGTTTAAGTTCTTTTAGAACTTGGAAGATCTCGCGGTACGCTTTTGCCGGCTTACCCGCTTTTTTCTCTTTGTTTGCCTGACGCGCTAATTGACGTAGACGCTGACGGTCTGCTTCAGGGTGCGCTTCAACCACTTCAGAGATAGCTGTATCACCGTCTTCAACAATACGGTCGCGTAATTGCTCAAGCTTGTGCAGCTCAGCGGTTGCTTGAGAGTGTTTGTTACGAACTTTATCTAGAGCCGCTTGAATTGGCTCTGGATCTTCGTTGCGCATCACTTTACCGATGTACTGCAGTTGACGACGTTTCGCTTCATTTTTAAAGCGTTGTGCATCTTTAATCGCTTCCGCCAAATCTTCAGACAGAGGGAACTTCTCTAGTACAGAAGGCTTAAGCTCCACGAGTTCCTCGCCCAACTTTTGCAGCGCTTCCATGTCCTCTTTCATTTCCGTCTTACTTACCCAGATGATTTCTTCTTCTGGTTCCCACGGGGCTTTTTGGTTTTTGCGAGCCATCTTATTTGCCTATATCACTATCTCAATCGAATATATCCGCTATTTTAGCAAGAATCTTGGGGAGAAAGCGAAATTCTTGTTATCCTACGTAATATAGACCTTCAAAAATAGAATAGATATGGATGTAAAACAGCAAGTCGCTCAGCAACGTGTTGAGCTAGAAGCAGCAGTAGCAAAAGCGTTAGATATGGCTTCAGTCAGTGCCGATGCTGCAGAGGTGGCTATTACTAAATCAACAGGTTTGAGTGTCTCTACACGCATGTGTGAGGTTGAAAACGTTGAATTTAATAGTGATGGTGCCCTTGGTATTACTGTTTATCGCGGCCAACAAAAAGGCAGTGCATCTACATCTGATTTGAGCGAAAAGGCGATCGCCCAAACCGTGGCGGCGGCTTTAGATATCGCTCAATATACCTCTGAAGATCCTTATGCAGGGCCGGCTCCTAAAGAGTTCATGGTTAAAGAGATTCCAGACTTAGATCTGTTCCACCCTGATGAGCCAAACCCTGACTATGCGGCTGAAATCGCGATTGCGGCTGAGAAGCAAGCACTCGCGTACAGCGATAAGATCAAGCAAAGCGATGGTGCTAGCTACGATAGTCACTACGGCGTAAAGGTATATGGCAATAGCCACGGTCTGCTTGCAAGTTATGCTTCAAGCCGCCACAGCACGAGCTGTTGTGTGATTGGACAGGGCATTAATGGCGAAATGGAACGAGACTACAGCTACACCGTTGCACGTCACCGTGACGAGCTGTGGGCGCCTGAGCGTGTGGGTCAAGAAGCAGCAGAAAAGACCATTAGTCGTTTGGATGCTAAGAAGCTACCAACCGGTCAATACCCGATCATGTTTGCAGCCGATGTAGCAACGGGCCTCATCGGACACCTCGTTATGGCGATCAGTGGCGGCAACCTTTACCGTAAAGCGTCATTTTTATTGGATCACCTAGGCGAGAAAATCTTACCAGAATGGTTCAATATCTCTGAACGTCCCCATATCTTACGCGGCTTAGCGTCGAGCCCATTTGATAGTGAAGGTGTCTATACACAAGACCGTGAGATTATTACTGATGGTGTATTAGCGACTTACCTGCTGACTAGCTACGCGGCACGTAAGATGGATATGACGCCAACGGGCCATGCTGGTGGTATTCACAACTGGTTTGTTCAATCGACGGGGCAGAACTTCGAGCAAATGCTAAAAGAGCTAGGCACGGGTTTGCTTGTGACCGAAGTTATGGGGCAAGGCGTAAACACAGTAACGGGGGATTACTCTCGTGGAGCCGCAGGCTTCTGGGTTGAAAATGGTGAGATTCAATACCCAGTGTCTGAGGTGACGATTGCAGGTAATCTGAAAGATATGTTCAATCAGATTGTTGCGGTTGGTAGCGATGTAGAGACACGCTCACAGATTCAAACCGGCTCGATCTTGCTTGAGTCGATGAAAGTAGCAGGCGAGTAATACCAATCACATTTCGCAAATCTGAACAATTAAAAAGGGAGCCGCTGGCTCCCTCAGATTGCTGACGAACCCCACTTTTTGAAGTGGGGTTCTCTTTTTCGAGCGGCCGTAGGCCGCGATCGCGATATTTTTTTATTATGCGAAGTTTGGAAGAGCCCAACACTTAAATTGGCATCTAGACGCCATAATTTGACGTATTTGGGACATATTTAGCCCTATTTTTTGTAAATAGCTCACCACCAAGGCTATCTTCTTGATGTTTTGAGCGGCAGCTGCCAACCAACATTGCATTTGCACTTTCGAGAGCCCGCGGAAGCGGGCATAACGGTGACCATGGTGCTGCTTAGCGTCGGCGAAGCTCCGCTCTACCGTCTCACTTCTTCGCCTATACGTCTTTTTCCATAAGGTGAGAGCCGCATTTGGTTGGCTCTATCCATCGCGTCCGTATAGATGTGTCTTGTAATGACTTTCTTCATATTTTTACTTTGCGTACAGTCATCTCTCATTGGACAGAACGCACACTCTTTCGGGTCGGAGTGATACTCACGATACGCATCTCTAGACGTTGTTTTATAGATGAGCTCTTGACCGTTAGGGCAGCGGTAACTGTCTCGCTCTTCATTGTAGATGAAGTGCTTTTTCTTGAACGCATTCTTTGTTCTCGATGGTCTGCGATAACCGAACACGCCCAAGATATTTCGACGCTCTAATGACTCAGCGACTGGCGCAGTGAAGTAGCCCGCGTCGAGTCCAACGGCGATTGGATTAAGGTTAAATTGCTCTAGGGTATAGTCCAGACGCTTCACATAAGGTTGAGAGTCATTGATATTACCTGCTGTGACATGGGTATCTAAGATAATGCCATGCTGTCCATCCACTGTACGGTGGTCGAGATAGAAGAAGCCTTGGGGCTTATTATCTCGAGTCATGAAGCCACTTTCCGGGTCGGTAGTACTCGTTTTGGTGTTCTTAGTTTTAGGCTCAGCGGTACGTGACTTTAGAGGTTTCTTACCCTCTTTCTCTCGGTCTAGCGCGACATCTTCATCGAGCATATCAAGATAAGCACTGGCGCGAACCTTAGTCACTTTGTTCGTGTGCTTATTTTTGTTGGCATTGGCTTTTAGGTGCGTGCTGTCAGTAAATAGTTCTTGGCCTGCGACCAAACCTTTCGCCATTGCCTGCTCTACGATATTGATAAAGATACGCTCAAACACATCGGTACCATTAAAGCGGCGAATACGGTTTTGGCTGAGTGTCGATGCATGGATAACTTTCTCTGTCAGTGACATACGCAGGAACCATCGATAAGCGACATTGACTTCAATCTCTTTCACGAGTTGTCGCTCGCTTTTTTATTCCGAAGAGGTAACCAAGCAGGATGATTTTAAACAGGCGTACAGGGTCAACAGGTGGGCGACCGTTGTCTTTACAGTAGAGGTGAGCGACTTCATTACGGATAAACTCGAAGTCGATGGCTTTATCTATCTTACGAACTAAATGGTTCTGAGGAACGAGCTGTTCCATGGTGACCATTTCGAGTTCATATTGTTGAGGTGAAGGCTCTTGAAGCATAGTGAGATATCCATATTTCGATACCCCTATTAGATCAAAGGTCTAGCTTGAAAGCTAGACCTTTGTCAGCAGTCTGAGGGAGCCGCTGGCTCCCTTTGGTTATTTAGTGTCTAGACTTAAGCTTCTCGCTCAAAGCTGCCACTCATTCAGACTAGATGAGTATTGTTGCTAAGCCCAAGAATACCGATAGTCCAATCACGTCGGTCACGGTAGTCAGCGCCATACCTCCAGCCAGTGCTGGGTCGATATTCATCTTCTTCAGCATCACAGGGATGGTTACCCCAGCAATACCTGCCACGATTAAATTGGTCAGCATTGCCGCAGAAATGATCCCGCCAAGTATCCAGTTGCCTTTCCAAGCCACAACGATACCGCCGATGATGCATGCCCATAAGACACCATTGAGGAAACCGATCGCGGCTTCTTTTAGCAATAGCTCTCGCTTGTTACTGTCACCAATGTGACCAAGTGCTAGACCACGAATAACCAGAGCGACGGTTTGGTTACCTGCTACACCACCCATTGAAGGTACGATGGTCATCAGTACCGCAATGGCTGCCATTTGGTCGAGGGTTGCTTCAAACATATTCGAAACCGAAGCGGCTGCAAGGGCGGCTAACACGTTTGCACCAAGCCAGACACTACGACGACGTGCAGACTTTACGACAGGCGCGAAGGTATCTTCGTCATCGTCCATACCCGCCATACTCATCATTGAGTGCTCGGCATCTTCACGAATCACGTCAACCACGTCATCGATGGTGATACGACCGACAAGATGTTGGTTTTCATCAACAACTGGAGCCGATACCCAGTTACGACGCTCAAATAGGCTCGCGATATCGGAAGCGCTGGTTTCAACAGCGATCGCTTCATCAGCGTCATCCATCACTTCAGAAACAAGGGTTTCTGGTTGAGTGGTAATCAGTGTAGTTAGAGAAAGATTACCGATTAAACGCTCATCTTCATCAATCACGTATAGCGTGTCCGTCGCATCCGGCAGCTCACCGCGTATGCGTAGATAGCGCAGAACGACATCGACGTCGACATCACCACGAATGGTGATTACGTCGGTGTTCATCAATGCACCAGCAGAGTCCTCTGGATAAGACAGCGCAGTCTCGACCAAGGCTCGGTCTGCTGAGTCCATCTGTGATAGAACTTCACGAGAAACATCATCGGGCAGGCTTCGAAGTACGTAGGCGACGTCATCGGTCTCCATCCCTTCGGTTGCCTCTGCGAGCATCTCTGGTGCCATTTTCGACACCAACGCATCCTTAACGTCTTCGTTCAGCTCATCAAGAATTTCACCGTAGTCTTCAGGATCGGTAAGTTGCCAAAGTACATCACGACTCTTGCGAGGGGAGGCTTCTAAAAGGTGCGCAATATCTTCAGGCTCCATGTCCTGAAGTTGTCGACGTACGTGAACAAATCGGCCGTTTTCAAGGGCTTCGCTGACTTCTTGGAGGGTTTGGTGAGCTTGGTCAAATTCAAATTGCTCTGCCATGTTTTCCTCCTCTTCTCATTATTCTATGGATGTTAGGAATAGTAACTTAATTCTACGACGTAGTTAAATCATTAACTTATGGAGAACTAAGATTTAGGCTTGGTAGGCGTTGGAAGGCGAGGCTGTGGTGGGGCATTGCCCGGTTTCAGTTACTCGCCTTCGTCAAATTTATCTTCGATTAGGTGGCAGACAGCATCAAGTGCCTGTTGAGCATCGTCGCCTTCAGCTTGAATGCGAATGTGCTGACCTTGCGCAGATTCAAGCATGAGTAATCCCATAACACTGTCTGCTGTCGCGCTTTTCTCATCTTCACTATGAATGGTCAAAGTGGCATTGAAGCTCTGGGCAAGCTCGACCAGTTTTACTGCTGCGCGAGCATGAAGCCCCAAACGGTTTTGAATGAGTACAGTGCGGGTCAATTCCATGATTTAGGCCTGTTGGTTTTTTTCTAATGAAGCGTGTCGAATCTGTACTTGGTGGCCCAGTTGGTCAAAGTATTCACCGATCTTTTGAGTCAGGTAGACAGAGCGGTGCTTACCACCAGTACAACCAATTGCTACCGTTAGGTAACTGCGATTGTTCTTTTCTAACATTGGCAACCATTGCTCGACAAAACCTTGAATCTGCTGCTTCAGTTCGATCACTTCCTGGTGTTTTTCTAGGAAAGAGTGAATCGGAGCATCAAGTCCAGTCAGCGGTCTGAGATCTGGCTCCCAGTGAGGGTTTGGCAGGAAACGAACATCAAACACATAGTCTGCATCGCTAGGTAAACCGTATTTAAAACCAAAGGATTGAAAAACAATAATCAGCTCTTGCTTCTCTTTGCCTTCAACTTTAAGGCGTACCTGCTCACTCAATTCGTAGAGGTTGCAATTACTACTATCAATCAAAATATCGGCTTGGTCAGCCAGTGGAGAAAGCAGCTGCTTCTCGAGGTTGATGGCTTGTTCTAGAGAGAGTTTATCGTCACCCAGAGAAAGTGGGTGGATGCGGCGCGTTTCGCTATAGCGCTTGAGCAGTGTTTGTTTGCTTGCATCTAAAAACAGCACGCTAACATCAATATTGGCGGCATCTTCTAATTGAGCCAGTGTCTCTGTGACAAGATGAGGTTCTTTAGGCAGGTTGCGTATATCGATGCTTACTGCAACGTTTTGATTGATCTCTTTGACTGACTCAACGAAGTTACCGAGCAGGTTAACAGGTAAGTTATCAACACAGTAATACCCGAGATCTTCAAGAACTCGCAATGCAACGCTTTTGCCAGCGCCTGATTGACCACTAACTACGATAAGGCGCATGTTATTGCTCGCAAGTCGGCACTTGGATCATAATGTCGTAAAGCTCTTGATCGCTTTGTGCATTGCGCAGTTGTTTCAGCGTTTGCTTATCGTTGAGTCGTTCTGCCATGCAAGAAAGCGTTTTAAGATGCTCTTTGCATTGCTCGCTAGGAACCAAAAGTGCAAATAGCAGATCAACAGGGCGGTTATCGATCGCATCAAACTCGATAGGGTCTTGGCACTGTAATAGAACAGCGATCGCTTTGTCGCTGACATTCATACGAGCATGGGGAATAGCGATACCATTTCCGATGCCAGTACTGCCCATTTTCTCTCGACTCAGCATGCACTCGAACAACTCTGTTGAGTCTTGACCACAGCTCTCGGCTGCGATTTGGCTGATGATTTCTAGAGCTCTTTTCTTGCTTGTGCATTGAACTGCACTTTTGGTGCAGTCCAATGAAAGTACTTCGCTTAATTGCATGTTAGTGACTACTTAGCTTTTCTTTGTGCTTGTTGAGTTGGCGAACGAGTTTATCAACTAATGAATCAATTGCAGCATACATATTTTCATCGGTAGCTGTCGCATGAATATCGCCTTGATTGACATGAAGCGTTGCTTCCGCAATCTGATTGATTTTCTCAACTTTCAATACGACTTGAACGTTATTAATGTGCTCAAAAAAGCGTTCAAGCTTTTCAAATTTGGTGTGAACATAGTCTTGCATTGAATCGGTAAGATCAACGTGATGGCCTTGAATATTGATTTGCATAGACTTTCCTTTTCAGTTAGTGCCCTATAGCAGGCGTTTACGCTGACTCGAAGGGGCAATGCCTAAAGATTCACGGTATTTTGCTATGGTTCTTCTAGCTACCTGAATTCCTTGGTCAGCCAGTAAAGCAGCAATCTTGCTGTCGCTGAGTGGTTTCGCTGTGTTTTCAGCAGCCACCAGTTTCTTAATCAGCGCACGAATTGCTGTTGATGAACACTCTCCGCCGTTGTCTGTGCTGACATGACTAGAGAAGAAGTATTTCAGCTCAAAAATGCCTCGTGGTGTGTGCATGAACTTCTGTGTCGTAACACGAGAAATTGTGGATTCATGCATGTCGACTGCAAGAGCGACGTCATTCAACACCATAGGCTTCATGGCTTCTTCACCATGTTCGAAGAAATCGTGCTGATGTTCAACAATGCATCGCGCAACTTTGAGTAGGGTCTCATTTCGACTCTCTAGGCTCTTAATTAGCCATTTTGCCTCTTGCAAGTTGGAGCGAATGTATTGGTTGTCAGCACTATTGCCTTTACTGCCTAAGTCGGCGTACTGCTGGTTCACTTTCAGCTTTGGTACGCTATCTGGGTTGATGGTGACTAACCACTTACCTAGATCTTTAAACACCGATACATCAGGGACAACATACTCGGTTTCATCCGGGGTAATTTTGCTGCCTGGTCTCGGGTCTAGTTGCTGTATAAGCTGCAGAACTTCACGTAGCTCTGCTTCTTTAAGCTTGGTTTCTTTGATGATCAGTTTGTAATCACGATTGCCTAACTGGTCGATGTGGCTAGTAAGTACTAACTTTGCCTCTGTCAGCCACGGAGTATCTTCAGGGAATGTCGCCAGTTGAAGTAGCAAACAGTCTTGCAAGTTCAGCGAGCCCACGCCGAGCGGATCGAACTGTTGAATACGTTTTCGAACGGCTTCAATCTCGTCGAGTTCAATCTCTTCGTTGTCGAAGCTTTCAAGGATCTCTTCACTCGAAACAGTCAGGTAGCCGTAGTCGTCAATTGCATCAATTAACGCTAATGCAATAGTACGGTCAGTTTCTGAAAATGGCGTAAGGTCTAATTGCCACAATAGGTAATCTTGCAGGCTTTGTGTTGTCTCACCTTGGTAAACCGGCATATCATCGTCGATCGCAATACCAGTATTACCAGTGTTAGCACTGTACACATCTTCCCAAGTAGTATCGATTTCTAAGTCGTTGCCAATTTCTGACTTTTCAATCAGATCGGAACTGTCAGGTAAGTCTGGTTCAGCAGTGGCCTCTGCTGTTTCTTTCTCGTCACGGCTAGGTTTTTCTTCAGAGTTTGTAGGGGCGTCATCATTCCCCTCTTCTACGTCGAGAAGTGGGTTTGATTCCAAAGCCTCTTGAATCTCTTGTTGCAAATCCAACGTAGACAACTGCAACAAACGGATCGCTTGTTGTAGCTGTGGGGTCATTGCTAATTGCTGGCCTAGCTTAAGTTGTAATGAGGGTTTCATTCAGTATTACTTACCTAGTTATTATTCTTAGAATTTTCGATACGCTCTATATAATCATAGACGGAATTGTTCGCCTAGATAAACTTGTTTCACTTGTTCGTTATTGAGAACATCCTCCGGTGAACCTTCGGCGATCAAGTGCCCTTGGCTCACAATATAAGCCTTTTCGCACACGTCTAATGTTTCACGAACGTTGTGGTCAGTGATCAAAACGCCAAGACCGCGATCACGCAAGTGCTCGATGATTTTCTTGATATCAATAACTGAGATCGGGTCAACACCCGCGAAAGGTTCATCGAGCAGAATAAACTGAGGATTCGCAGCCAGAGCGCGAGCAATTTCAACACGACGTCGCTCACCACCAGACAGTGCCATACCGTTACTGGTGCGAATGTGTTGAATATGGAACTCTTCAAGCAGGTCTTCGAGTTTATCTTGGCGCTCTTCTGGCGTTAATTCCTTACGTGTTTGCAGTACCGACATGATGTTGTCTTCAACGGAAAGCTTGCGGAAGATAGACGCTTCTTGCGGTAGATAACCGATACCCAAACGTGAACGGCTATGCATCGGTAGGATACTGATGTCGTTATCATCGATGCTGATGGTGCCTTCATCACGCGCAACCAGACCAACGATCATGTAGAAAGAGGTGGTTTTGCCAGCACCGTTAGGGCCCAGTAAGCCAACGATTTGTCCAGACTCGACTTGCAGGCTCACGTCTGTTACGACCTTACGTTTGCTGTAGGTCTTCGCCAGGTTTTGTGCTTTTAAGACTGCCATAGTTAATTGTTCACTTGTGCTGGTTGAAGAACGGTTGAAACACGCTCATTTTCATCGCTGTCAGCAACCAGTTTTTGTGAGGAGATCTGATAGGTGATCTTGGAACCACGAATTAGGTTTCCGTCTTGAGATAGCTGCGCTTCTTTGGTCATGATGAGCTTGTCTGTACTCAACTTATAGTTCAGCTCGAACGCCTGTCCGTTTAACGTTTTACCATCGTCGGTAAGCTGTGAGAAAAGCGCTGGTTTACCAAAACCTTGAATCGCTTCGATTTCACCGCTGCTTGCATTACGCGTAACGATGATTTTGTCAGCGTTAATATTAATGCTGCCTTGCTTTAGTTTTACATCGCCTTCAAACGTAACCTTGTTGCTCTTCATGTCGAGTTGTTGGCTGTCTGAATCGATATAAACAGGTTGCTCTGTATCTGATGACAGAGCAAGGGCGTTTGGCGCTGCAAACGCAAAAGCAAGTAAACTAAGGTGTAAGAGTTTCATATCTACCTTGAACATTTTCAAAGAGGGTTGCAGTGTTGCTATCGAAGTTGCCCTTCATAGCTTGTCCCTCAGTTTCAAATAATGGGCCGATCAGACGAACTGTGCTTTCAGAGTGAAAGTCTCGGCTAGTGAGCTCAACAACTAACTTATCCATAGTCATGTTGTCGAAGCTGGCTTCTGGTAATAGGTTTTTCACTATTACATTATCATAAAGTGTTAACGTTTGGTCGTCGTCGAGTACTGCACGCCTTGCGGTCATCTGCCATTCGATTGTGTGACCATCACGAAATACGGAGAGCACCGGGTTTTCAAACAGGGTATTGCCACTTTTTGAGTAGTGCTCTAGGTGGTTTGATTCAATTTGATAGCTACGAATACCTTCTTGGTCATAGCTGATATTATCTAGATTCCTGCCGCTGAACACGGGCAACTCCAGATTTGGAGCTACCTGAATGGCGGTGTCTTGCTCTTTGTCATACAGGTAATAAGCTGACCAAGATGCAATAAACAACAGTATTAAATAGATAATACGGGTTAAACTCATATGCTTAGACCTTTGTGCACGTCTAGCTCATCCCTTGCTTGTAAAATAAGGTCGCAAACTTCACGCACGGCTCCGTGACCACCTTTGATATTGGTTACGTAGTTTGCTCGTTGCACGAGTAGCGGGTGACCATCCGCGACACACACTTTCAATGCCACTTTTTCCATCACTGGCCAGTCAATCAGGTCATCACCAATGTAGCCAGTATGCTCTGGAGCGATATTCAGTTTATCGCAGATATCTTGATAAGCTTTAACCTTGTCGTCTTGACCTTGATAGATCAGCTTAATACCGAGAGCTGTCATGCGGTTTTCGACGATTTGTGATTGACGCCCGGTAATGATGGCGATTTCAATCCCTGCATTCATTAAAGACTTAATGCCGTAGCCATCGCGGGTATGAAAGGTCTTAAGCTCTTCACCTTGGTTACCCATGTAAACAAGACCATCAGAAAACACGCCGTCTACATCACAGATTAGCAGCTTTATCTCTTTCGCGATCTGAAAAACGTCAGCATCGACAGAACCGTAAAGTGTGGCAACAGTTTGAGTCATTACATTACTCCTGCTTTCAGTAGGTCGTGCATGTTAAGCGCGCCAACCAGCATTCCATTTTGGCAAAGCATCAAACCGTTGATGCTCTTCTCTTGCATCAAGTTAAGACCTTCGACTGCCAACATGTTTGGATCGGCCACGGTTGGGTTTTGCGTCATCACATCACCAATTTGAGTCGTATGTATATCGATGCGTTTGTCTAAGATTCTGCGTAAATCCCCATCGGTAAATATACCGAGCATTTTATCTTGTTCATCGACAACTGCGGTCATACCTAAACCTTTCTGGGAGATCTCAAGTAGAGCATCACGAACAAGTGCATTGGGAGCTACTTTAGGCAGTTCATCACCGGTATGCATAATATCTTCCAGCTTCAATAACAGCTGGCGACCGAGTGCTCCACCTGGATGCGACAGCGCAAAGTCTTCCGCTGTAAAGCCACGCGCTTGCAGTAGTGCGACAGCCAGAGCATCACCCATTACTAGTGTAGCGGTTGTACTGCTGGTTGGTGCCAAACCAAGCGGGCATGCCTCTTCAGGTACAGTTATTTGAAGATGGATATCTGACAGGGTCGCCATGTTCGACTTTGGTTTGCCTGTCATACTGATGATTTTGATGTTTAAGCGTTTTAGCACTGGAAATAGGCTAAGAATCTCATCTGATTCGCCAGAGTTGGAGATCGCTATTACGATATCGCCCGATTCGACCATGCCCAAATCACCATGTGCGGCTTCACCTGGATGAACAAAAAACGCGGAGGTGCCAGTGCTCGCCAGTGTCGCAGCAATCTTATTGCCGATGTGTCCTGATTTACCCATTCCCATTACAACCACTTTGCCCTGGTTGTTGAGGATGAGATCACAAGCGCGACAAAAGTCGTCATTAAAGTACTGGTCAAGTTGATTGAGGCCAGCAACTTCAATCTCTAATACTTGTTTAGCAACACTACGGTAATCGAATGATTGAGACATCAGATACTCCAGAGTCTTATAAAAGGAATGCTTGGTTTGTGATTACGCTGACATGTTCATCAGCAGGTAGCCTTGGTATGCCAAGAAGCAAACCACAAGTGCGCCACCTTCAATGCGGTTGACACTGCGTGATTTGCCAAGCGCCATAACAACCAACAGCAGAGAAACACCGAGCATGACCCAGAAGTCACGACCCATTGCTAACTCGCTTAGAATAGAAGGGTTTAGGATGCCAGGGATACCCATAACCGCAAGGATGTTAAATACGTTAGAACCGATAATGTTACCGACAGCCATGTCATCTTCGCCCTTCATTACGCCTGCAAGTGAAGCTGCTAATTCAGGAAGGCTAGTGCCGACAGCGATAATGGTTAGACCGATAACAAGGTCACTCATGCCGAAGTATTTCGCAATAATAACCGCGTTGTTAACCAACATATCTGCAGAAATAGGCAAAACAATCAGACCAACAATCACCCACATAACGGCTTTGATGTTACTAACACCTTGAGGAATTTCAGACTCTTGTTCTTCGATAAAGGCATCGCCGTTGCTTTTTTCGCGGCGGCTGATCTGCAACATTGCAAATAAGAATGCTGCAAACAGTACGAACAGCAGAATACCTTCGTAGAAGCCCAGGTAGCTATCCCACAGAAGCGCACCGGCCAGCAATGTGACACCAATCATCAAAGGCAGTTCACGGCGGATTACTGCAGAGCTAATAGAGAGCGGCTTAATCAGTGCTGTAATGCCCAGAATTAGCGCGATGTTGGCGATGTTTGAACCAAGCACGTTACCTACGGCAGTGTCCGTTTTTCCGTCAAGTGCTGCGGTTGCAGAAACCATCATTTCAGGGGCAGAAGAGCCCATTGCAAGAATCGTCATACCGATAACTAGGGGAGAGATTCCGAAGTTGCGAGCCAATGCCGCAGCACCGTAAACCAGTTTATCTGCACTCCACACCAAAAAACCTAGGCCGATAATAAGAAACGCAATCGCTTCAAGCATGATGATTCCTAAAAATTAATAAAAAATGGACAATTAACCGCTAATTTTGACGTGTTGCTAGATAAAAGGGAAGTCACGGATACAATTAATTCTGACTAAGTTGTAAAGAAAGTGCATTTGTAGGGATATTTCTCAATAGTTTCAATTCTCTGCTTAATGTTTTGATTTACTATAATTAATTGAACAGTGCTTTTAATTCTCATTCAGACTACTTATCATGAGCACAATTATTGGCGTTTTTTAGAGCAAGGACATAACAAAAGCATGCTAAAGAATGAGCTTGTGAAAGTTAAGAACCTCAGCTTTTCTCGAGGGGAGCGAGTGATTTTCGATAATATCGATCTCGAAGTTCCTCAAGGAAAAGTAACGGCCATCATGGGACCATCGGGCATCGGTAAAACGACGTTGTTGCGCTTAATTGGTGGGCAGCTCTCTCCAGATCAAGGTGAAATTTGGTTTGATGGTGACAACATTCCGAGTTTATCGCGACGTAAGCTTTACCAAGCTCGTAAAAAAATGAGCATGTTGTTCCAGTCAGGGGCACTTTTTACTGATCTTAATGTCTTCGATAACGTTGCTTTTCCGCTGCGTGAACACACTGAATTGGATGAGTCTCTGATTCGCACCATTGTGCTGCTTAAACTTGAGGCTGTTGGACTGCGTGGTGCAGCGCAGTTAATGCCGAGTGAGTTGTCTGGCGGTATGGCAAGGCGTGCGGCGCTAGCAAGAGCAATCGCTCTCGATCCCGACCTCATTATGTACGATGAACCCTTTGTTGGTCAGGACCCTATCACTATGGGTGTATTGGTTGAGCTTATTCGTAATCTTAATCAAGCGTTAGGTCTCACCTCAATTGTGGTATCGCACGATGTGCCAGAGGTGATGAGCATTGCTGATTGGGTTTACCTACTCGCCGATGGCAAAATTATTGCGAAAGGGACACCTGAAGAGCTGCGACAAAATGCCGATCCACGAGTACAGCAATTCTTGAATGGTGAAGCGGATGGCCCAGTTCCGTTTCGTTTCCCAGCCCAAAGTTTAGAGAAGGATCTATTCTAGATGTTTGTAAATTATATCGCTGGAGTCGGTCGCCGAGCATTAGCGATGTGCGAAGCATTTGGTCGCGCAAGTTTGATGTTGTCGGGTGCTTTTTTCGGTATTCCGCGCTTAAAAAACTTCCCGCTATTGGTGAAGCAGTTATATAGCGTAGGAGTTCAGTCACTGGCGATCATCGTCGTCTCTGGACTGTTTATCGGTATGGTACTCAGCTTACAAGGCTACGTGGTACTGATTGATTATGGTGCAGAAGGTAACCTCGGCCAGATGGTCGCTTTGTCACTGCTGCGTGAATTGGGTCCGGTAGTGACAGCGCTGCTTTTTGCAGGGCGAGCAGGTTCTGCTTTAACGGCTGAGATTGGCTTAATGAAGGCAACCGAGCAGATCTCTAGCCTCGAAATGATGGCAGTAGACCCACTAAAGCGCGTGATCGCACCGCGGCTTTGGGCTGGCCTTATTTCAATGCCACTGTTGGCTATGATTTTTATGGCGGTTGGTATCTGGGGCGGTCAACTGGTTGGTGTGGATTGGAAAGGCATTGATCACGGTAGCTTCTGGTCAGCGATGCAGTCTTCAGTTGAGCTAGGACGAGATATTGGCAACAGCATGATCAAATGCATGGTGTTCGCAATTACCGTCACTTGGATTGCTCTGTTTAATGGCTATGACGCAATACCAACCTCGGAAGGTATTAGCCGTGCAACCACTCGTACCGTGGTGCACTCTTCTCTAGCAGTATTAGGGCTAGATTTTGTTCTTACAGCATTGATGTTCGGGAATTAATCATGCAACAAACTCGAAAATTAGAATTATGGGTCGGTAGCTTTGTTATCGCGGGAATTTGCGCAATCTTAATCATGATCTTTCAAGTCGCTGACGTGAAAGGGCTAGGTTCCAACCATACTTACACACTAAAAGCGACGTTCGATAATATCGGTAGCTTGAAAGTTCGCTCTCCGGTGAAGGTTGGTGGCGTTGTTGTTGGCCGCGTGAACAGCATTCAGCTAGATACAGAAAGTTATCTACCTGTCGTCGAGCTATCGATTGATGCGAAATATGACCAGTTTTCAGAAACGTCAAGTGCACAGATTTTGACATCAGGTTTGATTGGTGAGCAGTACATCAGCCTAGTGCCCGGCTTTGTCTTTGGAGATGAAGAGATGTTGGTTGACGGTGATGTTATCGAAGACACCAAATCTGCATTAGTATTAGAAGATCTAATTGGCCAAGTGCTTTACAGCGTTGGCGGCTCTGACGAAGCGACAACTGAGGAATAGATTCATGTTAAAAAGAGTGTTTATGATGGTCGTGGCTGTGATCTTTGCGACTAATGTTGTAGCCAAAGAGAATATTGACCAAACACAGCCTTATCAAATGATGACCCAGGTTTCTGAGGTGGCATTTAACCGTCTCAAGGTAGAGCAAGAGAGCATCAAACAAGACCCAGAGTTGTTGAAGGTGATTGTTGAAGAAGAGCTGATGCCTTATGTCAACGCACAGTACGCAGCACTAAAACTATTGGGACCAAATCTGAAAGGTGCCAAGAAAGATGACGTACTCGTCTTCATTGACGCGTTCCGTGAATACCTTGTTTCTTCTTACGCTCAAGTGCTGACACAATACACGGACCAAACTATTCAGTTTGGCCCAGAGCCAAATATCAAACCTGATAGCCGTATTACCAGCATCAAAGTCGACATCATTGATTCGCCAAGACCGAACATCAAACTTGAGTTTAAGCTGCGTAAAGATAAGAAAACCGGTGAGTGGAAAGCCTTTGATATGGTGGCTGAAGGGATCAGTCTACTCTCGAGTAAGCAATCAGAGTGGAACACTAAGATTCGCCAACAAGGGATTCTTTCCGTGGCTAAAGAATTAGAGCAGCTAGCGGCACAACCTATCCGTTTTGAGAGCTCAAAAAAATGAGTCAAACGCAATGGAGCGAGCTTAGCTCGGTCGAATTTCAGCTAAGTGGTGATTTAGACCGCGACAGTGTGCCTGCAATTTGGCGCACATTAAAGGCATGGAAAACGACAGAATCTCGCGTGCAAGTGAACCTCAACACGGTTGAGCGTATCGATTCATCAGGAATGGTGATGCTAATTCACTTAATAGAGCATGCAAAAAATCAAAACTGTCATATAATGCTCAGTTTCGTGCCAGAACAATTACGAACGTTGTTCCAATTGAGCAATATCCAGCCAATGATGGCAGAACACTTAAAAGATTAGGCAGGAGCTATTTGTGGACAGCACAAAAGTACAAGAATTATTAGCAGAGGCACTTAACCTTCAAGAGATTATCGTGAAGGGCGAAGGTAGCCATTACGAAGTTGTTGCAGTGGATGCATGTTTTGACGGCATGAACCGCGTTAAGAAGCAGCAACTGATCTACGGCCCACTAATGGAGTACATTCAACGCAATGACATCCATGCTCTTTCTATCAAGGCATACACGCCAGAAGAGTGGGAACGTGATAAGAAACTGATGTCACTTTAAGGTTTATGATGGAAAAGTTTCGAGTTATTGGATCGGATCAGCCGTTAAACGGTGAAGTGACGATCTCTGGTGCAAAAAATGCTGCACTACCTATTTTGTTTGCTTCAATTTTGGCAGAAGAGCCAGTTGAAGTAAGTAATGTTCCTCACCTACGTGATATCGACACCACGATGGAGCTACTTAAGCGCCTAGGTGCAAAAGTGTCTCGTAACGGGAGCGTACATGTCGATGGTAGCGAAATTAACGAATTTTGCGCACCGTATGATCTAGTAAAAACAATGCGTGCTTCGATTTGGGCTTTAGGGCCACTAGTGGCGCGTTTTGGTCAAGGCCAAGTATCACTGCCTGGTGGTTGTGCGATTGGTGCTCGTCCGGTGGATCTCCATATTCACGGTTTGGAGCAGCTAGGTGCCGAGATCACTCTAGAAGACGGCTATGTAAAAGCGAATGTTGATGGTCGTCTAAAGGGCGCGCACATCGTAATGGATAAGGTGAGCGTTGGTGCGACCATTACCATTATGTGTGCAGCAACATTGGCAGAAGGCACCACTGTACTTGATAACTCAGCGCGTGAGCCTGAGATTGTCGATACTGCGGAATTCCTAAACAAGCTAGGTGCGAAGATTTCTGGCGCAGGTACAGATACCATCACAATCGAAGGTGTTGAACGCCTTGGCGGTGGTAAGCATGCTGTAGTTGCCGACCGTATCGAGACGGGCACTTTCCTAGTAGCAGCGGCTGTGTCGGGCGGTAAAGTGGTTTGTCGCAATACTAGCGCGCATCTACTTGAAGCGGCTCTTGCTAAGCTTGAAGAAGCGGGTGCTAAGATTGAAACCGGCGAAGATTGGATCAGCCTTGATATGACTGACCGTGAGCTGAAAGCAGTTAAGATTGTAACGGCTCCGCACCCGGGCTTCCCAACTGATATGCAGGCTCAGTTTACGCTGCTAAACATGATGGCGAAGGGCAGTGGCGTGATTACTGAAACGATTTTCGAAAACCGTTTCATGCACATCCCTGAACTACAGCGTATGGGCGCAAAAGCTGAGATTGAAGGTAATACTGCGATTTGCTGTGAGACTGAAAAACTGAGCGGTGCTCAAGTGATGGCAACTGACCTGCGTGCATCAGCAAGCTTAGTGATTGCTGGCTGTATCGCGCAAGGGGAAACCATTGTTGACCGTATTTATCACATCGATCGTGGCTACGATAAGATTGAAGATAAGTTATCGGCCCTTGGTGCTAACATCACGCGTTTTCGTGAATCGAGCTAAGCCTCGATATCACGACGTATGACGAGATAATAAAAAAGAAAGTCGAAACTTTGGTTTCGGCTTTTTTATTGTATTTTGCCGCTTACGACTCTGTTACCATCATGCGTAATAAAAACAGACCTAGTTAAGCGGTTGTTGAGGAACAAAATGATAGCAATATTACGTATTTTCGCTGTAGCAATATTTGCGATTTTGATGTTTGTGTTTGGTTGTGGTTACTGCTTGTTAAGCCCACGCAATCCAAAGCACGTATTTACTTTCGGCCGTTACTTTGGCCGTATGTCGAAGATTTTCGGTATCACTCTGGACTTACGTATTCCAGAAGACGCGTACTCTCGTGGTCAACATGTCTATATTGCCAATCACCAAAACAACTGGGATCTATTCACAGTTTCTTCTGCCGTTACACCTAAAGTGGTTACGGTTGGTAAGAAGAGCTTAGCTTGGATGCCACTGTTTGGTCAGCTCTACTGGCTAACGGGTAACATCCTAATTGACCGTGCCAACCGTAGCAAAGCCGTTGGTACTATCGATCAAGTTGTAAATAACCTTAAAGGTAGCGATGTATCGGTGTGGATGTTCCCTGAAGGAACTCGCTCTCGTGGTCGTGGCCTATTACCATTTAAAACCGGTGCGTTCCACGCCGCAATTGGTGCTGGCTTACCAATTATCCCAATCGTATGTAGCTCTACAGGCGGAATCAAACTGAACCGTTGGAATAATGGTCACGTTATCGTAGAGATGCTGCCACCAGTCAGCATCGAAGGTTTTGATAAGTCGAATGTGCGTGAGCTAGCAAATGAGTGCCGCGAGCAGATGAAAGCAAAACTGGCAGAGCTTGATGAAGAAGTGAAAGCTCTCAACAGCAAGTAATACCAATCTCTTTAGCGTTTTTCAGATATTAAAAAAGGTTGCCACGACGGCAACCTTTTTTGTATCTGGTCGAAACTATTTGCGAACGGCGATAGCTTCGATTTCGATACCAACATCTTTAGGAAGACGTGCTACTTCAACACATGAACGTGCAGGGTAGTTTGCAACGCCGTGCTCGTCGAAGAACTTACCGTAAACTTCGTTTACTGTGCCGAAGTCGTTAAGATCTTTAACGAATACCGTTAGCTTAACAATGTCTTTTACTGTTAGGCCAGACGCTTCAACAACGGCTTTAACGTTTTCTAGAGATTGACGAGCTTGTTCTGCGATGTCAGAAGACACTTCACCAGTAGCTGGGTTTACTGGGATTTGACCTGAAGTCAGTACCATGTTGCCTAGGTCAACGCCTTGTACGTATGGGCCGATTGCTGCTGGAGCTGATTCTGTGTGAAGTACTTTAGTCATTATAGGTTCCATCATTTTATTAGATAAAAATCGAAATTCAGTGTGCCTTCAAAGCGGCATGAGGTAAAGAATAAAATACCCCGCTCAGGCGAGGTATTTCATAGTTTTCATATTCTTTACGTGCTACAAGGAGGTGTTATCTCTCTGTAACGATCTCGCGAGAGAAGACCTTTTCACAGTATTTGCACTTTAAGCGAATATCGTCATTTTTTTCAAAGATCTTAAAGCTGCTCTCAACCGGCTCATTATGAGTAATGCAGTTGGTATTTGGGCATTCAAATACATCGTTGATCTGGTCTGGCAGCTCTAGAGCCAGCTTCTTTACTACTTCGTATTCTTCAATCTGGTTCACGGTTGCGTGCGGCGCGTAAAGTGCTAGCTTGTTCGCTTGCTCTTCTGTCACGAACACATTCTCAATTTTCAGTAGGTCTTTGCCACCTAGAGCAGAAGAAGGAAGGTTAAGGCCGATAGTCACGCGCTGGTGAGAGTTATGCAGATCAAACAGCTTTAATACCTTGATACCCACGTTTGCTGGAATATGGTCGATTACCGTGCCGTTTTTGATCGCTTCAACTTTTAACTGAGTTCCTTTAGACATGATATCTCTCCTATTACAGCGTTTCGTTAAGAACAAGGGCGAGCAGTGCTTCACGTGCGTAAACACCATTCTCAGCTTGCTGGAAGTAGTAAGCGTGTGGCGTTTTATCGACGTCGATAGTGATTTCATCGACGCGTGGTAGCGGGTGAAGGACCTTAAGGTTTTCTCTTGCCCCTTCAAGTAGCGCAGCCGTTAGGATGTAAGCCGACTTAATATGTGCGTACTCAGACTCATCGAAACGCTCTTTCTGCACTCGTGTCATGTAGAGAACATCCAGTTCTGGGATCACCGAGTCCATATCAGTCAGAAGTTGGTACTCAATGTCAGCCTCGTCTAACTCTTCACAGATGTAGTCTGGCATGGCTAGAGCTTCAGGAGCGATGAAGTAGAAACGGATGTTATTGAACTTAGCCAAAGCTTGAGTCAGTGAGTGAACGGTACGGCCGTACTTTAGGTCGCCGACGAACGCGACGTTAAGGTTATCAAGACGGCCTTGTGTTTCGGCGATAGAGAATAGGTCTAAAAGCGTTTGCGTTGGATGTTGGTTAGCACCGTCACCTGCGTTAATTACCGGCACGCCGTTAGAGAACTCAGAAGCCAGTCGTGCTGCACCTTCTTGAGGATGGCGCATCACATAAGCGTCTACATATGAAGAGATAACTTGTACAGAGTCAGCTAGGGTTTCACCTTTCTTCGCTAGAGAGGTGTTACCGCCGCTATCAAAACCGATCACGTCGCCCCCGATACGTTGGATCGCCGTTTCGAAAGAGAGACGAGTTCGTGTTGAAGGTTCAAAGAAACAACTCGCGACAACTTTGTTTTTTATCAGCTCAGGATTCGGCTCCGCTTTTAGCTGACCAGCTGTTTGAACAATCAATTCTAGCTCTTCACGAGAAAGCTCTGGAATTGAGATGATGTGCTTTTTATAGAGCGAGTTCGCCATGATCTTCTTCCCCACAATAATGTAATGACCATAAAAAAGCCCCCCATAATGGGAGGCTTTAAAAAGAGGTTTCTGAGCAGAATAGACGACCTTGTAAGCCAGCCAGCTTACGTGCAATATTCAACGATGTCATAATATTGATAGGTGTCATTTTCACTACTCTCAGACAAATTGCCGAGAATTATACGCTTTCAATTTGTGAGCGCAAGCGATTACATCAACCTTTTATTGTTATGATATTAATGGCCTATCCAAGCGTAGCAACCATCACCGCTTTGATGGTGTGCATGCGGTTCTCTGCTTCATCAAAGACAATCGAGTAATCTGACTCAAAGACTTCATCGGTCACTTCCAATCCATTCATACCGTACTTATCAGCGACTTGCTGACCAATTACAGTTTCGTTGTTGTGGAATGCAGGTAAGCAGTGCATAAACTTCACTTGTGGGTTTCCAGTAAGCTTAATCACATCCATATTAACTTGGTAAGGTTTCATCACCGCAACACGCTCATCCCAAGCTTCCGGTGATTCACCCATAGAGACCCATACATCAGTGTATAAGTAGTCACAACCTTTTACACCTTCAGGTACGTCTTCCGTTAAGGTGATTTTCGCGCCTGTTGTTTGTGCGATAGCTTGGCACTCTTCAACCAACTGTTCTTCTGGCCAGAAGGCTTTCGGCGCAACGAGGCGAATGTCCATACCCATCTTTGCTGCGCCAACTAGTAGCGAGTTACCCATGTTGTTACGTGCATCGCCTAGGTAAGCAAAGCTGATTTGGTGCAGTTGTTTTCCGCGACCATGTTCTAGCATAGTCAGGAAGTCCGCCAAGATCTGAGTTGGGTGGAATTCGTCAGTAAGGCCATTCCAAACGGGAACACCCGCGTAGGCACCTAGGTCTTCAACAATACTCTGACCAAAGCCACGATATTCAATGCCGTCGTACATACGACCCAGTACTCGAGCCGTATCTTTCATTGATTCCTTTTGACCGATCTGGGAACCAGATGGCCCGATGTAAGAGACTTGAGCTCCTTGATCAAACGCGGCAACTTCAAAGGCACATCGAGTACGAGTAGAGGCTTTTTCAAAGATCAGTGCGATGTTTTTACCGAGCAGTTTTTTCTGTTCAGTACCTGCATACTTAGCTTTCTTTAGATCTGCTGACAGATCCAGTAAGAATTGAATCTCTTTTGGAGTAAAGTCGAGCAATTTTAGAAAGTTACGATTGCGAAGATTAAAAGCCATATCTCGCTCCTTGAGCAAATAGAATCAATGAAGGCTTTAGTTAAACATAAAAATGCTATATTTGTGAATATTTATTTTGTTAATTTGATAAAAAAGGCCAGCACATATTGGCAGACCTTTTAAGAAGGGAAGGGAGGAGGTTGAAATTAGATGCCGTCGCGCTCGATTGGGCAACTCATACAACGAGCCCCACCACGTCCACGACCTAATTCATTACCAGGAATTGTCAGAACCTCGATACCGGCTTTGTCATACTTCTCATTAGTATAAACGTTGCGTTCGTAACCAATCACTGTGCCTGGTTTTACTGTTAGAACGTTGTTCGCGTCGTTCCACTGCTCACGCTCCGCTTCATAGTTGTCACCACCTGTCGTGATGATCTTCAGTTGATCTAGACCTAGCGCGCCTTCGATTGCTGACAAGTAGTTATCCGCTTTCTCAACACGCATCTCACCATTCTCTTTTGGCGTGAGGCGCCATGTATCAAGATCTTTGCGCACGATCTCTGGGTATACAGAGAAGGTATCAATATCCATGTGTGTCATTACGGTATCTAAGTGCATGCACGAACGGTGTTTAGGCAGATCGATCGCGATAACTTCTTTTGCTTGGCCTGACTTGAATAGGCTCGCAGCAAGGTTTTCTACACCTTGTGGCTTAGTTCGCTCGGAGATACCGATAAGAACCGCGCCTTTACCAATCACTAATACGTCACCGCCTTCAATATTGGCATTGTCGTAGTGAAGGTCTTCGTCGCCAAAGTACTTAATGAAATCTTGGCCCGCGAACACTGGGTGCCAGCGGTAGATAGCACGCAGGTGGTTAGTTTCACGCTGACGCGCTGGTTTCATCATTGGGTTAAGTGACACACCACCATATACCCAGCAAGAGGTGTCACGGGTAAATAGGTGGTTTGGTAACGGCTCAATCACAAAATCTAACGGGCGATGCATCTTTGGCAGCATCGACGATGAAGCAATTGGCAGTTCTGAATAAGCCAAACCGCCAAGCAAGATAGTGGCGAGGTGTTCGTTATCCATTTGTGCTAAGTAGTTTCTTAGGTCGCGCGCAAAGGTTGGGCCGTAGCGGAAATCTGAAATTTGGGTATTGAGTAGCCACTCACGAGCTTCAGAAACATCCAGTGTTTCGACCAATAGGTCGTGCAGCAATAACACCTCGACACCTTGGTTGCGAAGTGTTGATGCGAAGGCATCGTGTTCTTCACCCGCAGCTTCAACCGCTAGTACATCATCAAAAAGAAGTTCGTGACAGTTTGAAGGGGTGAGGTGGGTGAGTGCTCTTTCTGGTCGATTTAATAGAACTCGTCTTAATTGACCGACTTCGGAGCCAACGTACAGCTTACTCATTTTGCATCCTTACTTTTAATCCAGCGTCTATTTATGACAAGCTTGATCGCATTATGCAAGCTCAGTGAAAGATAGAAAAAATAGGTTATTTGGTTATATTTGGATGAAAATTCTGCTATTTATCTGCATTTGTTGTTTTTTGGCTATTTTCCACGCTGAGAGGCAAATCATCGATTTCTGCGTTTCTATGCTGCTATTGAACTAGGGAATAGAAATTAAAATCAGTGTATAGTGACTTTTTATTCATTAATATGCACTTTAATTGAATAGAGCGAAATCTTATGCAAGTCACGGAAATTGTATGTATGCATTCACAGTGATTAATCAGGCATTTCGAATCAAGTACAACTTGAATTGCCGATAAAATGAAATGCTAAAAGCGCTTTTGGTTAATAATATGTTGAATATTTGTTTCTGTGATTGCGATTTTACTTTTGGCTCTGTTTGAGTGTCTTTAATAAGGGATAAAGTTTGCTGTTGCCCGATGATCTAGGTGGCTTTTCTGCGCGATCCATGCCATATTTCGTGGCAATCAAATTTGATCCTTTCATAGTCAACACTCTGGAGCAGAAACATGTCTCACGAAGATGAATATCTATCAGTAGAAGAATTAATTGAGATTCAAAAGGAAGAGACTCGCGATATCATTGCAGCATTGATCGAAGACGGTAGCGATCCTGATGCACTTTACGAAATTGAGCACCACCTATTTGCTGAAGATTTCGATGTACTTGAGAAAGCGGTTGTTGAAGCGTTCAAGATGGGCTTTGAAGTATTAGAGGCAGAAGAGACAGAAGACGAAGATGGCAACAAGCTGCTTTGCTGCGATGCGACTATGCAGTCGGCTCTTAATGCAGAAGCGATTGACGAGCAAGTTGAGAAGCTGGTTAATCTAGCGGAAAAATTTGACATCATTTACGACGGTTGGGGCACTTACTACGAAGGCGAAGATGCTATCTACCCACAAGATGATGAAGACGAAGAGTAATCTCGTTACTGAATTGAAAAATACCAGCATATAATTGCTGGTATTTTTTTGTCCGTATAAAAATCAATGTCTTTATGTGCGTGTATTCATTATAATGCGGTCAAAATTGATCTAGCTCAAGGAATGATATGCGGTTGCTACTTGATGGTCTTTGGCAAATATCGCCACTTACCGATCTCTCTATTCCCCAAGACGACATTACTTTCCCAGCACCGCTGAGCGCAAGACTGCCAGATACGCTGAGTGAAGAAGAGATTGCGGCTCAAGAGTGGCATTTGATGCACGACATCGAAGTCGATGACGCAATGTTGGCGTGTCCTTTGGTTGAGCTAGTGATGGCTGGCGTCGACTACTTTGCCGAGGTTCGCCTTAATGGTGTGGCCGTGTTCGATTGTGACGGCAGTCAGGAAGAATACCGCAAAGATATCCGCCCATATATGCAATCAGGCCGTAATCGCTTTGAGATCTTATTCCTTGAGGAAGAAGAAGGGTTATTGTTGGAAGAGGACATGGAAGAGGCCGCGCTAACAACGCCTGTTGTTAAATCTGATTCACGTATTGGGATTTGGCAGGCTCCTTACTTGCAGTTTGTTCGCCATACCAAACTAGAACAGGTGGTTACAGAGCAGATCTGGCACCATGGTGGTGGCTGTGAGTTCAAGGTCGATGTGATTTATCAGACACTCAAATCTGGGTTAGTGTCAGCATCGATCAAATTCAATGGGATGACATTAGTGATGCCGATTGATGTGCGGGCTGAACACACCGGTGTGGTTTTTCAGGTTGAAGCGCCAGTGATATTTGACATCAATAAGCCCAACCCTAAGCACTTGTATGAGTTAGAGGTTGAGCTTGATGGACAAAAAGAGAGCTCTTTTGTTGCTCTTAACCCAGCTTCTTGTGTGAGCAACTTTCTGCGCTAATCTCGATAGGAGGTAACTTGGTTATCTCCTAAATTAAAGCGCTTTGGCCATAACAATTTCGCATGCGTCATGGCCGGTCTCTCCCCAAGCGCCGTCTAAGTGCTCAAAACCTAAAGACTCATACAGCTTAATAGCTGCTCCCAAACACTCCGTTGTCTCTAGATACATCTGCTTGTACCCTTGTTGCTTCGCTAGCTGAAGACTTAGGGCAACAATACGTTTGGCCAGACCTTGACCACGCGTCTGCTCTAAGAAGTACATCTTTTGTAGTTCACACACTTCAGGCTTGCCTGCTAATGGCGCAAAACCGCCACCGCCAACAATCTTACCTTGGTACTCGATGACCCAATACATTGCATTGTCTTGGGCGTAGACAGAATACATATCATCCAGAGTTGGATCTCCAACACCATATCCTTTGTCAGCAGTTAGGCCATGCTCGGCCGACACCTGTCGAATAACCTTAGCGACTTGCGAGTTATCGGCTTGTGTCATCGGGCGGAGCACAAATTCATCCGCTTGGCAGACTTTTGTTAGGCCTTTGAGGTATGCCTCTAAGCCTTGCTTGAGCTGTTGCTGTTCGTTCTCATCGATCACCTTTAACAGGTCATCAAAGAAGCTATCTTGCTGTTGATCGAGTTGAGATAAGGTAGATGCACCCATATCAGTCAGCGTGATATTTTGGCTTCGCTTGTCGCGCGGATTCTCAATACTTACTACGAGGCCAAGCTTGCTTAACCCAGTCACAGTGCGACTTGCATTCGATTTGTCGACATTCAGTCGTTGTGCCAGTTGATTGATGGTTAATGGTTGCAGCTGGATCTCTCCAAGTGCATGTGCCTGTACCGGAGTGAGGGCTATCTCGCCACACTGTTTATCAAGCATCCCCAGCAAACGTACCGCTTGGCGAGAATAATGTCTTAGTTGACGAGCATTCACTATTATTAACCTCTTAAAATAAAGTTGCGCACCGCAATTAAATTAATTGCGGTGCGCAACTTTGTCAAGGGCAGCCATTGATTCACCAGTAGACTCTCTATTTTTTAGAGATAGCTCTCTAGTTTAAGCGTGTTGGTGGTAACAGAATCGAGGAACATTGGCTTCTGATTTGCGCTGCCAAACTTTCTCGTGAAAGTAGTAAGCAACTGTATTCAATGTTGGCTCTAACATCGCCATTACTCCACCCACAAAGGCATCACCTGTTAATAAGTAAACCACGGTAAATGCGACGCTGAAATGAATGGTTGCGAAACTAGCCGTTTTTAATTTGGTCATCCATTGACGAGCTTTTAGCGCTGGAACCTGAGCCCACGCCTTTTCATGAAAATAGAAAGCGACGGTATTCACTGAAGGTTCGATCATGGCAATTAAACTACCAATTAAGATGTCGCCAGTGAGTACGTAAGCGACACTAAATGCGATAGTAAAATGAAGTGCTGCAAAGGTTAGTGTCTTTTTCATGATAATTACTCATCGTTGTGTTGTTTCGATAAAGCTATTATTGATAATTATTATCATTAAATGAAATGGGTATTGGAGATTAATTCGATAGGCAAAAGCTATCAAAAAGAGTGTGGAGTTTGGAAATGCTGAGGTTAGTCGTGACAGAACCTAGCGGTATAAAAAAAGGTTGACCACAAGGCCAACCTTTCTATTTTCAGCGAGAAGTTCAAAGGCTTCTCATTGAGCGAGGGTTAAAGAGCTGCGATAGTCGCTTTCTGCTCTTCAAGCTTAGCTAGTGTCTCTTGGTAGCCAACTAGTTTCTCACGCTCTTTTGCGATAACCGCTTCAGGTGCTTTAGCAACGAAACCTTCGTTACCTAGCTTGCCTTCGATACGCTTGATTTCGCCGTGCGTTTTCTTCACTTCTTTATCAAGACGAGCAAGCTCTGCATCTTTGTCGATCAGACCTGCCATTGGGATCATCAGCTCAGATTGACCCACTAGCTTAGTCGCACATGCTGGCGTCTCAGTGTCGTCTGCAAGTACTGTTAGGCTATCTAGCTTAGCAAGAGAGTTTAGAACGACCTTATTCGCTTCGATACGTGCCGCATCTTTTTCGTTAGCAACCTTGATCATTACCTCTAGACCTTTGCTAGGTGCAATGTCGTACTCTGCACGTAGGTTACGGATAGCAGTGATGAAAGTTTTAACCCATTCGATGTCTTCTACGATCTCAGCGTTGAAGTTCTCTTCGTTAAACTGAGGAAGCGCTTGAGTCATGATCGTTCTTTCTTCAGAATCAGGGCCTTCAACACCGTCAATCAGCGGTATAACGCTCTGCCAGATAGATTCAGTGATGTAAGGAAGTACTGGGTGCGCAAGACGTAGCGTCTTCTCTAGAACCGTGATCAGCATGTAGCGAGTCGCTTGTTGCTGAGCTTCTGTACCTTTCCAAAGAACAGGTTTAGTTAGCTCTAGGTACCAGTCACAGAATTGGTTCCAGATGAATTCGTAAAGCGTGTTCGCAGCCATGTCTAGACGGAAGTTGTCTAGGTGAGCGTTAAACTCTTTCGCTGCTAGTTCAAACTGAGATTCAATCCACTTATCCGCTAGAGAGAATTCCATGTTTGCACGGTCTTCAGTAGATAGTGACATGCCACAATCGTGCTCTTCTGTATTCATCAGTACGTAACGGCTCGCGTTCCATAGCTTGTTACAGAAGTTACGGTAACCTTCAAGACGCTTCATATCCCAGTTGATGTCACGGCCAGTAGAAGCCATAGCAGCAAGAGTGAAACGCAGTGCATCAGTACCGTATGGTTCGATACCGTTTTCGAAAGTCTTACGCGTGTTCTTCTCGATCTTCTTCGCTAGCTGAGGCTGCATCATGTTGCCACAACGCTTCTCTACTAGAGACTCAAGGTCGATACCATCGATCATGTCGATAGGGTCAAGAACGTTACCTTTAGACTTAGACATCTTGTCGCCGTTTTCGTCACGGATTAGACCCGTTACGTAAACTGTCTTGAATGGTACTTGTGACTTACCATTTTCATCTTTGTTGAAGTGCATGGTCATCATGATCATACGTGCAACCCAGAAGAAGATGATGTCGAAGCCTGTTACTAGAACGTCTGAAGGGTGGAACGTCTTAAGGTCTTCAGTTTGCTCAGGCCAGCCTTGAGTACCGAACGTCCATAGTGCAGAAGAGAACCATGTATCTAGTACGTCGTCGTCTTGGCGCAGTACAACGACTGGAGCAAGGTTGTTGTTTGCACGTACTTCTTCTTCAGTACGGCCTACGTATACGTTGCCGTCGTTGTCGTACCATGCCGGGATACGGTGACCCCACCAAAGCTGACGAGAGATACACCAGTCTTGAATGTCACGCATCCAAGAGAAGTACATGTTTTCGTACTGTTTAGGAACGAATTCGATTTCACCATCTTCAACCGCTTTAACAGCAGGCTCTGCAAGAGGTGCAGCGCGTACGTACCATTGGTCAGTTAGCATTGGTTCGATAACTACGCCACCACGGTCGCCGTAAGGTACCGTTAGATCATGATCTTTGATTTCATCAAGAAGACCAAGCTCTTCAAATTCAGCAACGATCGCTTTACGAGCAGCAAAACGCTCCATACCGTGGTATTTAGCTGGTAGCTCAGTTGAGTAAACATCGCTAACTTCACCGTTAGTAGTGAAGACTTCAGCCGCATCACGAATGTCTGCGTTGAAAGTTAGGATGTTGATCATTGGCAGGTTGTTACGCTTACCAACTTCGTAGTCATTGAAATCGTGCGCAGGCGTGATCTTCACACAACCTGTACCTTTTTCCATATCTGCGTGCTCATCGCCTACGATAGGGATCAGACGGTTAACGATAGGAAGCAGGATCTCTTTGCCGATAAGATCTTTGTAACGTGGATCTTCTGGGTTTACAGCAACACCAGTATCACCAAGCATTGTTTCTGGACGAGTTGTCGCAACAACGATATAGTCTTTGCCTTCAGCTGTTTTCACGCCATTTGCTAGCGGGTAGCGGAAGTGCCACATGTGGCCTTTTTTGTCTTTGTTTTCAACTTCAAGATCAGAAATTGCAGTGTGCAGTTTTGGATCCCAGTTTACTAGACGCTTACCACGGTAGATTAAGTCTTCTTCATATAGACGAACAAACACTTCTTGAACAGCGTTAGATAGGCCGTCATCCATTGTGAAACGCTCGCGGTCCCAGTCTACAGAAGCGCCTAGGCGACGAAGCTGCTTAGTGATTGTGCCACCAGATTCGTTTTTCCATTCCCAGATTTTGTCGATGAAAGCGTCACGACCGTAGTCGTGCTTAGTTTTGCCTTCTTCAGCTGCGATCTTACGCTCAACAACCATTTGAGTTGCGATACCAGCGTGGTCCGTACCCACTTGCCAAAGGGTGTTTTTGCCCTTCATACGCTCAGCACGGATCAGAGTATCCATGATAGTGTCTTGGAACGCGTGACCCATGTGTAGGCTACCAGTGACGTTCGGTGGCGGGATCATGATGCTGTAAGCTTCTTTTGATGTGTCACCGTGTGGCTTGAAGTAGCCTTTCTCTTCCCAAGCCTGATACAGGGCTTGTTCGATTGATGTTGGGTTATATGTCTTTTCCATAGTGCTCTTTTACGGATACTGTGAATGGTTAATCTTGGTCAAACTTCATAAGTGAAGCTTCTTGAACCTTAATTCAAAGATAGCTTTAACTATGAGGTTTGACTATGGATGCTGAATCTCAATCGTTTGTAACTGATACCCAGCTTGACGGTAAATTTTATACCTTTCGCGCGCGAGTTGCTTCGCTTTTTCTTCGCAAGGCACGAAGTCTATCACCTGAGCAAAGGCGTTCGCAAAGGTTGTATGATTATCGGCCACATTTATTACCAATTGACGGTTCCAATTGGGCTTAACGCCCTCGTAACCTATTTCAATATTGGTCGCATACTTTGGACCTTCACCAACCAAGTTGTGTGCCATAAACTGCTCGGGTTCGACTTGCCAGAAAATTTCAGCAAGGCTCTCGGCATGCGCTTTGTCGTTGCAGTTCAGGTAGAGTTTTGCGCCTTGCTTAGCAAAGTGATGAGCGAGAAACAGCACGTACTCGGCAAAGCCTTGTGGCTCTGCTTGAGGGCTGTCTGGCGACACAATGTAAAAAGTGGCTGTCTGCATAACGCTACTCAAACTCGATAAAAGCGAGGGATAAGTTTCCCATCATAAGTTACTAAAAAAGGGCCCGTAGGCCCTTTTTATTATATTTGAAGATTACTCTTCAGTCTCATGGCCGCTGCGGTTCAATAAGAATTGGACTAGCATTGAGACTGGACGACCAGTAGAGCCTTTCGCTGCACCAGACTTCCACGCAGTACCTGCGATGTCGATGTGTGCCCAGTTGTATTTCTTAGTGAACTTAGACAAGAAACAACCTGCAGTGATAGTACCACCAGGACGGCCACCAATGTTTGCCATGTCAGCAAACGGGCTGTTTAGTTGTTCGTGGTACTCGTCTGCCATTGGTAGACGCCATGCACGATCACTTGCTTGCTCAGATGCGTTAACTAGCTCGTGAGATAGCGGGTTGTGGTTCGATAGAACGCCACTGATGTGGTGACCTAGAGCAATGACACATGCGCCTGTTAGCGTCGCAACGTCAACCACACAATCTGGTTCGAAACGCTCAACGTAAGTCAGTGCATCACACAGAACTAAACGGCCTTCCGCGTCAGTGTTTAGTACTTCAACAGTTTGACCAGACATCGTTGTTAGGATGTCACCTGGACGGTAAGCGTTGCTGCCTGGCATGTTTTCACAACCAGCAAGAATACCCACAACGTTGATCGGTAGGTTCAGTTTAGCTAGCGCTTTCATCGTACCGAATACAGACGCCGCACCACACATGTCGTACTTCATCTCATCCATGCCTTCGCCCGGCTTCAGTGAGATACCGCCTGAATCGAACGTTAGGCCTTTACCAACCAGTACAATTGGTTTTGCATCAGAGTCTGGTGCGCCCTTGTACTCCATGATAGACATCATAGATTCGTTCTTAGAGCCACGACCTACCGCTAGGTAAGAAGTCATGCCCAGTTTTTCCATCTCTTCTTCACCAATGATCTTAGTCGTCACTGTGTCGAAGTCGTCAGCAAGGCGACGAGCTTGAGATGCAAGGTATGCTGGGTTCGCGATGTTTGGTGGCATGTTGCCAAGATCTTTCGACGCTTTTACACCAGAAGCAATAGCTAGACCGTGAGAGATCGCTTTTTCACCTAGGCTTAGTTCACGACGCGTTGGTACGTTAAATACCAGCTTACGTAGTGGGCGACGAGTCTCAGGCTTGTTGCTCTTGAACTGATCAAATGTGTATAGGCCATCTTTAGTCGCTTCAACCGCTTGGCGAACTTTCCAGTAAGTATCGCGGCCTTTAACGTGCAGTTCAGTTAGGAAACATACTGCTTCCATAGAACCTGTTTCGTTAAGCGTGCTGATGGTTTTTTGGATAATTTCTTTGTATTGGCGCTCACCTAGTTCACGCTCTTTGCCACAGCCTACTAATAGAACTCGTTCTGAAAGTACACCTGGTACTTGATGCAGTAGTAGCATCTGGCCAGGTTTACCTTCTAGGTCACCACGTCGAAGTAGTGAACTGATATAGCCATCACTGATCTTATCTAGCTGTTCGGCTACTGGAGAAAGGCGGCGTGGTTCGAATACACCGACAACGATACATGCGCTGCGTTGTTTTTCTGGACTGCCACTTTTTACACTGAACTCCATGCGTACTCCTACATCCTGAAGACAAATAGAACTAAATGTTAGATAATGCGATCTTACTTGTTGGATCCTACAATGGAACTAACCTTATAGAAGAGCGCTAACACTTAGCTAAAAATTTAAAAAATAAAAGGTTCAACGGGAAATTATAGTGATTCAATCAAAAAAACAAGTTTTGTATAGGTAATTTGAGCGTGATTATTGTTAGATATTTGATCCGCGAGACAATCAAGAGCCAATTTGCGATCTTTTTTGTCCTTTTTCTTGTATTTCTTAGCCAAAAATTTATCAGTGTTTTGGCTGACGCCTCGGACGGTGATATTCCCGCAAGTCTCATTTTGTCGATTGTTGGCCTGAACATGCCAGCGATGGGACTATTGATGTTACCGCTGAGTATTTATATCGGTATTTTGCTGACGTTTGGCCGTTTGTATGCTGAAAGTGAAATCGTGGTGATGAATGCCACCGGTATTGGTAATAAATTTTTGATTCAGGCGGCTCTTTATTTAGCTTTGATTACCGCCAGTGTTGCAGCCTTTAACTCGCTTTGGTTATCACCATGGTCGCAAGACAAGGTTGAACAGTTGTATGAGCAAGTGGCCGCTGAAAATAGTGTCGACTTATTACCTAAAGGTAAATTTGAAAGTACACCTGATGGCTCTTCGGTTGTCTTTATCGATGACATAAAAGGCAATAAACTTGAAAATGTCTTCGTTGCACAGCTCACGCCTCGCGATTCAATCTTACCAAGTGTTATGTTCTCATCATCAGGGGATGTAAAAGAGCTGAGTGACGGACGACAAGTGATCGCGATGTATGACGGTACTCGCTATGAGGGCGTTCCAACTCGTGTTGATTATATGATGACGCACTTCGACGAGTACGAAGGACTAATTGGTCAGCGAGACGTTAAAAAGAAAGGGCGTGACTGGGAAGCAATCCCGACTCTGGATCTAATTAACCACCCAGACAATAATGCCAAGGCAGAGCTGCAATGGCGTATCTCTTTGGTCATCTGTATTCCGCTTCTAACCATGTTGGTTGTTCCATTGTCAGCGGTAAACCCAAGGCAAGGTCGCTTTGCCAAAATGGGACCTGCGATTTTGATCTACCTAACATACTTCTTAGCGATCAGTGCAACGAAGTCGTCAATAGAAGAGGGCAGCATCCCAGCCGCTATTGGTATGTGGCCAATCAATGCCGTGTTGTTGATTGTGGCTGTCTCTGCAAACTTTATGGATAGCGTGCCAGTAAGGCGCATGAAAGAAAAATTCAAGAAGAAAAGGTTGGCCTAAGCCGTGTTTAAGATTCTCGATTTATATATTGGCAGAACCATTATCTCTACCACTGCTTTGGTGCTTGTGACGTTTGTTGGCCTGTCTGGGATCATCAAATATGTTGAGCAGTTAAGAAAGGTTGGTCGCGGTACTTATGATCTGCTTCAGGCTTTATATTTTGTTCTTCTGAGTATTCCTCGTGATATCGAAATGTTCTTCCCGATGGCAGCGCTATTAGGGGCATTGATCGGTTTAGGTATGTTAGCTGCAAGTTCTGAGCTGGTGGTTATGCAAGCGGCAGGGTTCTCTAAGTTAGATATCGGTCTATCGGTACTTAAAACAGCAGTCCCTCTGATGATCATCGTAACCTTGCTTGGTCAATGGGGTGCACCGCAAGCACAGAAGATGGCTCGTGACCTAAGAGCTATCTCTATCTCAGGCGGCAGTATTGTTTCGACCCGAAGTGGTGTTTGGGCTCGTGACGCCAATGACTTTATTTTTATTGCCAAGGTCGATGATGAAAGGCTGTATGGCATAAATATGTGGCGTTTTGACCAAGATAAAAAGCTCCAGTCGACCATCTTCGCTGAGCAGGTTGATTACGATGGTAACAACACTTGGACAATGTCGGACGTGCAGATCACATCATTTGAGGATGATGTTCAAATTACCAAAGAGAGCTTACCGGCTTATTCTTGGGAAACATCTCTGGCTCCCGACAAACTGGCCATCGTAACCGTGAAACCTGAGGAGCTCTCGTTAAGCGGTTTATATGATTATGTCTCTTACCTGCAAGCTTCTGAACAAGATGCGTCTCGTTATGAGCTCGCTTTCTGGCGTAAGGTAACCCAGCCTCTGTCGATTGCTGTGATGATGCTGATGGCACTCTCGTTTATCTTTGGGCCACTAAGAAGTGTGACTATGGGCGCGCGGATCTTGTCGGGGGTGATTGCGGGCTTTACCTTCTATATATCGAGTGAATTCTTTGGGCCAGTCAGCTTGGTGTACCAGATACCTCCCGTATTTGGGGCAGTCGCGCCAAGTATTGTGTTCTTTGGTATCGCTTTGATGCTGCTAAGACGAAAGCTATAAAAGCTATTGATGAGAAAAGGGAAGGCGAGTGCCTTCCCTTTTTTATATTTGAAACCATTTCTTTAGCGACTATTGTGCTTTCGGCAGTACCACCACTTGGGTTTTAGCCCAGATATCATGGAAGCCACGTTTTTTAGGATCAAACGGAACACACAAATTGGCAAATCCAAATCCAGATGTACCTAAACGAATTAGAGCCTGAGTGACGCTAATTGCAGAGCCATCACTGTTTTGTACACGAAGTTTCCAAGCTCGCATACCTAGAGTTTGTCCTGCGCGAGTCCAGAAAAACACAAAGAAGTAACACCAAACTACCACAAGGTAGAAAGTGTAAGCTGGGCTCCAGATAGGGTGATTCGTCAGGAAGTCGCTCACATCTGCGTAACCTGCATGGGTAAACAGTCCCATTGCCATAAGGGCGTGGAGCAGAGCAACAACTACGCCCGCAGCCATCATTTCGATAGCAAGGACAATTAGCGCATCATAGAACAGAGCACCTAAACGGCGAAACATACCAGCGGGTGGTAGTGTATTAGTAGAGGTCATGACAGTACTTCTTTTAAAAATTTGGCGTCAGAATATAGGCTAAGCCCAAAAGTGGAAAGAGACATTGCGCACAGCTTATAACTTAGTGGCAAAATTTTGGATAAACATACCCATCGTCAGGTTTTTGATTTGCTCAATATGTTTATTTACCTTTTTGCCAAGCCATTCGCTCTCACCAAAAACGAAAAACTAACCACAACATGTAATGAGGTTAGTTTATAGCGATAATTATGGTTAGCTCTCAGACAGCCTCATTACTGTACTTGAAACATTTTCAGCCCCTTTGTGGATTTCATCCATCACCGTAGAAACTTCGGTAATTTTGGCATTTCCTTCTTCTGAAATTAATGACATTTCGGTCATTCTAGTCGTGACTTCATTGATTAATCCCTGATTCTCTTCAACAACTTTTACAATCTCGTCAGTGGAATCTGAAGTGCGTGAAGCGAGTTGGCGTACTTCGTCTGCTACAACAGCAAAACCTCTACCATGTTCACCGGCTCTAGCTGCTTCGATGGCTGCGTTCAGTGCCAAAAGGTTAGTTTGATCAGCTATTCCCTGTATGGTTGCTACGATGTTTTGAATGTTTTGCGAACTATCTTTCAGTTGTTGTACTTTTTGCGCCGTTTCTACTGCTTTCTGAGATACATTCAATGACGATTTCACAGAATCTGCCAAAAGCCTCAACCCCTCTTCAGCGATTTGCGCTGTTTCTATTGATGTTGAGTAAGCTATCTCAGACGCTTCGGTGATAGCTCGATTGCGTTCAATACGCTCGGTAATATCACTTGAAAATTTTACTATTTTTACAACATTCCCAGACTCGTCAATGACTGGATTGTATGTCGCTTCGATCCAGACTCTTGAGCCATGAGAGCTACGACGTTGGAAAAGCCCTGATTTAATCTGCCCACTTTGTAACTCTTGCCAGAAGCGCGGGTTTTCATTGTAGAAATCATCAAAACAGAACATGCGATGATGTTGGCCTTCTACTTGATGGGCACTATAGCCCAGTGTATTTAAGAAATTAGAATTTGCCTTAAGAACGGTTCCTTGTGGGTCAAATTCAATAATGGCTTGAGATTTATCTAAAGCTGAAAAAAGCGCTTCGTTTCTCTGTTTTTCATAGTAAAAATCAGTGATATCGGAAGCAATTTTTCCTATACCAGTAACACGGCCTTGGGAGTTCTTAATCGGAAAATATGTTGCTTCAAGAATGACAATTTCACCTTTCTTATTAATCCTTTCAAAGGTTCCCTTTTTAGTCGTTCCATTAGCAAGATCTCTCCAAAAGCTCTTATAAACAGATGAGTTAACATGGATATCTGAACAGAAAATTTTGTGGTGTTTGCCAATAACTTCGTGTAACGAGTATCCAACCACACTCAAAAACAACGGGCTTGCGTCTTGAATGATTCCTTCTAGGTTGAACTCGATCCATGCAATATGATTTTTTAAGGAATCGTATACATTATCCGAATGACTGGACTCTATCACTAGCTCTTTCTTCTTAGAAAAAAACATGAATTGACCTTACTTAATAAGAGGGGGAATGGTTACTGACATTTGTATAATTATGGCGATCAGACAGTTATGACCTTTTAATTTGACTAATCTTTTATTTGCGAAGCATATCACATTGCATTCGATTATCTTCAGGAGTTTCATGAGCTGTAGACCATTGATACCTCTCATGCCGTTGACAGCACTACCTGCCTTGTAGTGAAAGAGAGTGCCCATTTTCTTACATCTAAAATCTATCTCTGAGAGCGTATCACCGTCGTTTCTTCATCATGAATAGATCAGACTTCGTTAAAAATCTCGCGTAAGACGCTGGGTTAACACCAACAGTTGGAAGCGACATTGGGCACAGCTTATGGCCTGCTGGCGAAATTATCGGCAAACACACGTAATTTCAAGTTTTTATACTTGCGACATTCATACGCATACGTATAATGCCAAACATCGAGAGGGCAATAGCCCCCAGATAATGCCGGTATGGTGAAATTGGTATACACGACGGATTCAAAATCCGTTGCCTTCGGGCGTGGCGGTTCAAGTCCGCCTACCGGTACCATATTTTAAGACAGAGCCTCAACGAAAGTTGGGGCTTTGTTGTATCTGGAGCTTGGAAAGCGTTGCCTTCGCGGTGGCGGCAGGAATGCCTGTCCAATCAGTCCGCATAACCTGTACCATATATAGAAAGGTCGCTTTTATAGCGACCTTTCAGACTGCTGACAAAGGTCTAGCTTTCAAGCTAGACCTTTGATCTAATAGGGGTATCGAAATATGGATATCTCACTATGCTTCAAGAGCCTTCACCTCAACAATATGAACTCGAAATGGTCACCATGGAACAGCTCGTTCCTCAGAACCATTTAGTTCGTAAGATAGATAAAGCCATCGACTTCGAGTTTATCCGTAATGAAGTCGCTCACCTCTACTGTAAAGACAACGGTCGCCCACCTGTTGACCCTGTACGCCTGTTTAAAATCATCCTGCTTGGTTACCTCTTCGGAATAAAAAAGCGAGCGACAACTCGTGAAAGAGATTGAAGTCAATGTCGCTTATCGATGGTTCCTGCGTATGTCACTGACAGAGAAAGTTATCCATGCATCGACACTCAGCCAAAACCGTATTCGCCGCTTTAATGGTACCGATGTGTTTGAGCGTATCTTTATCAATATCGTAGAGCAGGCAATGGCGAAAGGTTTGGTCGCAGGCCAAGAACTATTTACTGACAGCACGCACCTAAAAGCCAATGCCAACAAAAATAAGCACACGAACAAAGTGACTAAGGTTCGCGCCAGTGCTTATCTTGATATGCTCGATGAAGATGTCGCGCTAGACCGAGAGAAAGAGGGTAAGAAACCTCTAAAGTCACGTACCGCTGAGCCTAAAACTAAGAGCACCAAAACGAGTACTACCGACCCGGAAAGTGGCTTCATGACTCGAGATAATAAGCCCCAAGGCTTCTTCTATCTCGACCACCGTACAGTGGATGGACAGCATGGCATTATCTTAGATACCCATGTCACAGCAGGTAATATCAATGACTCTCAACCTTATGTGAAGCGTCTGGACTATACCCTAGAGCAATTTAACCTTAATCCAATCGCCGTTGGACTCGACGCGGGCTACTTCACTGCGCCAGTCGCTGAGTCATTAGAGCGTCGAAATATCTTAGGCGTGTTCGGTTATCGCAGACCATCGAGAACAAAGAATGCGTTCAAGAAAAAGCACTTCATCTACAATGGAGAGCGAGACAGTTACCGCTGCCCTAACGGTCAAGAGCTCATCTATAAAACAACGTCTAGAGATGCGTATCGTGAGTATCACTCCGACCCGAAAGAGTGTGCGTTCTGTCCAATGAGAGATGACTGTACGCAAAGTAAAAATATAAAGAAAGTCATTACAAGACATATCTATACGGACGCGATGGATAGAGCCAACCAAATGCGGCTCTCACCTTATGGAAAAAAGACGTATAGGCGAAGAAGTGAGACGGTAGAGCGGAGCTTCGCCGACGCTAAGCAGCACCATGGTCACCGTTATGCCCGCTTCCGCGGGCTCTCGAAAGTGCAAATGCAATGTTGGTTGGCAGCTGCCGCTCAAAACATCAAGAAGATAGCCTTGGTGGTGAGCTATTTACAAAAAATAGGGCTAAATATGTCCCAAATACGTCAAATTATGGCGTCTAGATGCCAATTTAAGTGTTGGGCTCTTCCAAACTTCGCATAATAAAAAAATATCGCGATCGCGGCCTACGGCCGCTCGAAAAAAGAGAACCCCACTTCAAAAAGTGGGGTTCGTCAGCAATCTGAAAGGTCGCTTTTATAGCGACCTTTCGTCGTTTTTGGAGTGTGGGGTACGGTTTTTCAGCGCTAGTAAAAGGTAGCAAGCCTAAGAATTGCTTGCTTAGGTTTTTCATGTGAAGTCGCTTCATCGTCCCTCTATTTTGTTTAATAAATGGAAGTAAGATCTTATTAATTATTGATTGTTTTGTAATTAATAAGGCGAAAAACTAAGAGGTTCGCTTTAGAAGGGGACATCAGAAACTGGTATCATTTCTGCTTTGTATCATAATGATGCTGTCATAACTTCTTTAAATGATGAGCGAAAATCTAGCGTTTGTATAAAGCATAGGTTTTGAAGTCGCATTAGCATTGTCTTGAATAACAGATAGATCCAATCGTGAGTCTTGTTCAGCTGCAAGCTCTCAATTTTACGCGTAAATACGAGTATTGGCATGAACATAGTCATTTGTGACGACTCCTCACTAGCAAGAAAGTCTCTTCAGCGTTGTATCTCTCCAGCAGCTTTCGGCATCGTTACCTTCATGTGTTCAAATGGACGTGAAGCGATCGCAACAGTCATTGAAAATAGTATCGATCTGATGTTTCTTGACCTAACTATGCCAGAGATGGATGGTTATGAGGTGCTTCAGTATTTGCAAGAATACGGGATAAGTACCGATGTAGTAGTGATTTCAGGGGATGTTCAGCAAGCAGCTAAAAGACGGTGCATGGAGCTGGGTGCCTCTTCATTTATCGCCAAGCCATTTAATCAAGACGAAATAACTCGCCTTATTCAAAGTTACGTTTTTAAAAATCCTACCACTGATCAATTGCAACATTCGGTTCAAGAAGAACCTGATATCGATCCGCTCAGTAAGTTCCGAGAGATCACCAACATTGCGCTTGGTCGAGGTGCTGCAGTGATTTCTGATCGTATTGGTAAGTTTATCGATCTACCAGTACCGAATGTCGGGATTGTTGAAGCGAGTGAGCTGAATATGATCATTGCAGATGCTTTACATAGAGACTCGATACATGCGGTGACTCAACGGTTTGTAGGGAATGGTATTCATGGTGAGTCCTTAGTATGTATGCGAGGACTGGACATTGGTGGGTTAGGCCATGCGTTAGGCTTTCCAACGAGTGAATCAAACCATAATGAGATGATTCTCAACATTGCTAACTTATTGGTTTCGACCTATTTGAACTCTTTAGCAAGCCAGCTGGTGGTCGATTTTTCTCTGCGTCAGCCAGTTACTGTCTCTAAGAACGAACGAGATGAGTTCTTGTCGGTCCATCATGTAGAACAGAGTGCATTTACGGTCGAGTTCACCTACCTTGCTGAGAATTTGGATTTTGAATGTGAAGTGCTACTGCTTTTAGATGGTGAGTCGGTTGAGACTTTATACCGTTTAATGGAGGTGTTGTAATGAGTCAGATCACCTTCGAAATGGACGAATTGCATTGGGCTTTACAAGTCATGGATACTATTGACGTTGGGCTGGTGGTTCTAGACCTCGAGCATAATGTGTGTCTATGGAATAGCTTCATGCAGAGCTATAGTGGCATTAATGGTGATAGAATCCTTCATCAAAACTTGTTTGATGTTGTACCTAATCTTCCTCAAGAGTGGCTTAAAGCTCAAATATCTGCCTGTAGTGAACTAAAAAGTCGAATCTTTTCAAATTGGGAAGACAGACCTCACATCTTTGATTTCAAAAATTACTCACCGCTGTCACATCAACGTATTAATATGTATCAAAACATAGTAATGACGCCATTAACGTCATTAAATGGGCGAGTATCTCATGTCTGCTTGATGGTACAAGACGTGTCGGATGTGGCTAGCAGCAAATTGTATTTACGTGACTCAAATGAACGCTTATCAACAATGAGCCGTACGGATGGATTAACCGGGTTGTTTAATCGAGCGTTTTGGGAGTCTTGCCTCGCTCGAGAGTTCGAAAGTGCAAAGTTGCAATCCCAAGCATCTGCGTTAGTGATATTTGATATTGACCATTTTAAGAATGTTAATGATACCTATGGTCATAGTGCAGGAGATGAAGTTATCCGACAAACCGCTCGGTTATTGAAAAAAACCGCAAGAAACTCGGATCTATGCGGTCGTTATGGCGGAGAAGAGTTCACGGTTATCCTCCCAGGAACAACCGCCGATCAGGCACATTACTTTGCTGAACGGCTGCGTAAAAGAGTCGAAAAGTACGCGGTTGATACCTCATCTGGCTCAATTAACTTCACCATTAGTATTGGCGTATGTGAACTTTCCTCTTGTACCGCAAGTCATCTGGAGTGGCTTGAATCTGCAGACAAAGCTCTTTATCAGTCCAAGCAATCTGGGCGTAATCAAACAACCTTGTTCCCATTTAATGAGCTTCTCCTTAAGTAAATACAGATTTATCCTAAATAAATCATAAGATTACCTTTCAATTTGTCTCCTGTTGTCTATGTTTTAAGTAGACAACAAGGAGATATCTATGCTGAAACTGACCCCTTACCTATTTTTTGATGGACGCTGCGACGAAGCTTTAGAGTTTTATAGAAAATGTTTTGGTGGCGTCATCTTATCTAAGCAATATTTTAAAGATGCACCACAAGTGGTAGAAGGGGCTGAACCCGATGGGATTATGCACTCAGAATTTGAAGCCTTTGGCATGAAGTTAATGATGTCGGATGGTGTTCATGCCAAGGAGTTACAAGGCAATAACCTCGCGCTCTCATTAGTTACAGAAGATGTTGCCACCCAGGAGCAGATCTTTGAGAAGCTTGAGCAAGGGGGTAGAGTGATGATGCCATTAGCAGACACCTTTTGGGGAGCGCGGTTTGGCAAAGTCGAAGACAAGTTTGGTATTCGTTGGATGATACATTGCGACTTAATGAAATAGATGCGTAAAGTTGCATAGTGAAATTGCTGCCCTATTTGATTAGAATTATAAATTGAGTTGTATAATCAAAGTTATATATAAAATGGGCAGCATAAAGATTACAGTGGACCGTATTCAGCCGGGTCTGCATATACGATTACCGGTTAAGTGGAATGAACACCCATTTTTATTCAATAGCTTCAAAATCAAAGATGAAGAACAAGTCCGAGTTATCCGTCACCTTGGCATTAAGCACGTCTACATAAACCCCAGTCAGAGTGATACGACCCCACTCCCTGTGGAACAAGTGAGTTTAGGTTCTTCAGATGAAATGTCAGATGCCTCATTAGAAGTTGAGGCTATGTGGAAACACAAACGCGAGAGAATAGAAACTTTGAGTTCTTATCGCCGTAAAGTAAGCCATTGTGAAAAAGAGTTTGAACGCTCTCTCGCTCGCATGCGTGCAATCATGACTAAGATTAGAAATCGCCCTTTAGATGCTGCCGAAGAGGTAAAGTCTTTAGTTGATGATATCGTCGATAAATTTTTGAGTGATGATAATGTGTCACTACACTTAATGACGGGTAATGGTGAATTTGAAGACCTCTATTTTCATTCACTTAATGTCTCGGTTATTGCTTTGATGATTGGCAAAGCCAAAGGGTACAGTAGTGAGCAATTAAAAGAGCTGGCGTTGGGTTCACTTTTCCATGATATCGGAAAGGTAAAAATCCCAGTGGCTATTCTTCGAAAGCAAACCGCTCTAACTGTACCAGAAGCAAACTACTTAAAGCTGCATACCAAATACGGTGTAGATATAGTAGGTGCTATAGAAGGTATGCCTGAAAGCGTTCATAAAGTGATTGCTCAGCATCACGAAATGAATGATGGTTCTGGATACCCTGAAGGGCTCAAAGAAAATGAGATCGATGAGTTTGCCAAAGTCGTAGCTGTGGCGAATGCTTTTGATTCTCTGTGTCATAATAGGATCCCTGCGGAACAAAAAATTCCATACTTAGCGTTGTCTCATCTGTATAAGAGTTGTAAGCATCTATATAGCCACGAAAACTTGAATCACTTGGTTAAGTTAATGGGGGTTTACCCTCCAGGAACGATAGTCCAGTTATCCAATGACTCTATCGGTATTGTTATCTCAGTAAATGCAGACCATATCCTTTACCCTAATGTTTTGATTTATGATCCGAGTGTGCCTAGTACTCAAGCGCCGATCATCGACCTAGCAAGTAAAGATATAAAGATCTCTAGTGCTGTTCATCCGAGTAAATTACCGCAACAAGTACAAGACTACTTAAACCCAAGAGCTAGGATTAGGTACTTTTTTGATAATAACGCCTAACTTATCCACAGAGTGTTGTGGGTATTTTGTATAAAAATGCGTATATTTTTGTACAAATGAGCCTTTGGATGCTATTTGGTCGCTTAGTCTCTATTTTTCTATTTTTCTTCAATAAAAGCTTGCCAATGTAAGGAACATCTCTATAATGCCGCCTCACTGACACGGCAGACGCCACAAGGCTTCAGCGAAGAATGTTAGTTCGGCAACTAGCTTAAAGTGATATTTCGCTTCTACTTTTAGAAAGTAGAAATTAATTTTCAAAAAGTGTTTGACACTGAGAATTAAGTCGCTAGAATGGCCGCCTCTTCCGAAGTGATGCAAGTCACAACGAAGAAAAGCTCTTTAACAATTTAAACCTATCAATCTGTGTGGGCACTCGTTGATGAATATCACTAAGTTTGTTTTCGCTTTTAAAAGCAAAGGCAAACACGAAACTTCGGTTTCAACTTGATTTCAATGAACTGAGTGACCAATTCGAATTGGTACAGCCTTGAGCTGTTTGATTTCACTTTTTAAAGTGAAAGCCAATAAGAGCACAGTCAATTCACTATCGTTAGATAGAATCAGTATTCATTGAGTCGACAAAATCTTAAATTGAAGAGTTTGATCATGGCTCAGATTGAACGCTGGCGGCAGGCCTAACACATGCAAGTCGAGCGGAAACGAGTTATCTGAACCTTCGGGGAACGATAACGGCGTCGAGCGGCGGACGGGTGAGTAATGCCTAGGAAATTGCCTTGATGTGGGGGATAACCATTGGAAACGATGGCTAATACCGCATGATGCCTACGGGCCAAAGAGGGGGACCTTCGGGCCTCTCGCGTCAAGATATGCCTAGGTGGGATTAGCTAGTTGGTGAGGTAATGGCTCACCAAGGCGACGATCCCTAGCTGGTCTGAGAGGATGATCAGCCACACTGGAACTGAGACACGGTCCAGACTCCTACGGGAGGCAGCAGTGGGGAATATTGCACAATGGGCGCAAGCCTGATGCAGCCATGCCGCGTGTATGAAGAAGGCCTTCGGGTTGTAAAGTACTTTCAGCAGTGAGGAAGGTGGTGTCGTTAATAGCGGCATTTCTTGACGTTAGCTGCAGAAGAAGCACCGGCTAACTCCGTGCCAGCAGCCGCGGTAATACGGAGGGTGCGAGCGTTAATCGGAATTACTGGGCGTAAAGCGCATGCAGGTGGTTTGTTAAGTCAGATGTGAAAGCCCGGGGCTCAACCTCGGAACTGCATTTGAAACTGGCAAACTAGAGTACTGTAGAGGGGGGGTAGAATTTCAGGTGTAGCGGTGAAATGCGTAGAGATCTGAAGGAATACCAGTGGCGAAGGCGGCCCCCTGGACAGATACTGACACTCAGATGCGAAAGCGTGGGGAGCAAACAGGATTAGATACCCTGGTAGTCCACGCCGTAAACGATGTCTACTTGGAGGTTGTGGCCTTGAGCCGTGGCTTTCGGAGCTAACGCGTTAAGTAGACCGCCTGGGGAGTACGGTCGCAAGATTAAAACTCAAATGAATTGACGGGGGCCCGCACAAGCGGTGGAGCATGTGGTTTAATTCGATGCAACGCGAAGAACCTTACCTACTCTTGACATCCAGAGAAGCCAGCGGAGACGCAGGTGTGCCTTCGGGAACTCTGAGACAGGTGCTGCATGGCTGTCGTCAGCTCGTGTTGTGAAATGTTGGGTTAAGTCCCGCAACGAGCGCAACCCTTATCCTTGTTTGCCAGCGAGTCATGTCGGGAACTCCAGGGAGACTGCCGGTGATAAACCGGAGGAAGGTGGGGACGACGTCAAGTCATCATGGCCCTTACGAGTAGGGCTACACACGTGCTACAATGGCGCATACAGAGGGCGGCCAACTCGCGAGAGTGAGCGAATCCCAAAAAGTGCGTCGTAGTCCGGATTGGAGTCTGCAACTCGACTCCATGAAGTCGGAATCGCTAGTAATCGTAGATCAGAATGCTACGGTGAATACGTTCCCGGGCCTTGTACACACCGCCCGTCACACCATGGGAGTGGGCTGCACCAGAAGTGGTTAGTTTAACCCCTTTTCTTTCGAGATTAGGGGAGGACGATCACCACGGTGTGGTTCATGACTGGGGTGAAGTCGTAACAAGGTAGCCCTAGGGGAACCTGGGGCTGGATCACCTCCTTATACGAAGATGTTCACGATAAGTGTCCACACAGATTGATACGGTTTAGAAAGTTAAGAGATATCTTAGTGTCCCGTTCGTCTAGAGGCCTAGGACACCGCCCTTTCACGGCGGTAACAGGGGTTCGACTCCCCTACGGGATACCATCTTTAAGTGCATTTTTAATAGTGCTTTTAAAAATGGTTACTTCATTAAGAAGTGATTAGCTCTTTAACAATTTGGAAAGCTGACTGATTTAAATAACAGAGTTATTTAAATCAAATTAAAAGTTCTCAATGTTTATCTGCTCTTATTTATTAAGAACAGTAAACACAACACAAACACATTCAAGTGTCTTGTATTCGATTCAAATCTAATTTGAATCACCATTGAGTCCGGCAAACACGTAATAAGAACTAACCCTTCTTATTACAACCAAAAACCTTGGTTGCTATTTTGTCTTCACTTTTGAAAAGTGAAAGCAAATAAGTCATCAACTCGAAACTTCTTCGGGTTGTATGGTTAAGTGACTAAGCGTACACGGTGGATGCCTTGGCAGTCAGAGGCGATGAAGGACGTATTAACTTGCGATAAGCCCAGATTAGGTAGTAAAAACCTTTTGAGTCTGGGATTTCCGAATGGGGAAACCCACTTACATAAGTAAGTATCTTGTTGTGAATACATAGCAACAAGAGGCAAACCGGGGGAACTGAAACATCTAAGTACCCCGAGGAAGAGAAATCAACCGAGATTCCGAAAGTAGCGGCGAGCGAAATTGGATTAGCCCTTAAGCTTTTAATGATGCAGGTGAAGAGTCTGGAAAGTCTCGCAATAAAGGGTGATAGCCCCGTAACCGACACATCATAATCAGTGAAATCGAGTAGGGCGGGACACGTGATATCCTGTCTGAATATGGGGGGGACCATCCTCCAAGGCTAAATACTACTGACTGACCGATAGTGAACCAGTACCGTGAGGGAAAGGCGAAAAGAACCCCTGTGAGGGGAGTGAAATAGAACCTGAAACCGTGTACGTACAAGCAGTAGGAGCACCTTCGTGGTGTGACTGCGTACCTTTTGTATAATGGGTCAGCGACTTATATTCAGTGGCAAGGTTAACCGTTTAGGGGAGCCGTAGGGAAACCGAGTCTTAACTGGGCGTTCAGTCTCTGGATATAGACCCGAAACCAGGTGATCTAGCCATGGGCAGGTTGAAGGTTGAGTAACATCAACTGGAGGACCGAACCGACTAATGTTGAAAAATTAGCGGATGACTTGTGGCTAGGGGTGAAAGGCCAATCAAACCTGGAGATAGCTGGTTCTCCCCGAAAGCTATTTAGGTAGCGCCTCGGACGAATACTACTGGGGGTAGAGCACTGTTAAGGCTAGGGGGTCATCCCGACTTACCAACCCTTTGCAAACTCCGAATACCAGTAAGTACTATCCGGGAGACACACGGCGGGTGCTAACGTCCGTCGTGGAGAGGGAAACAACCCAGACCGCCAGCTAAGGTCCCAAAGTATAGCTAAGTGGGAAACGATGTGGGAAGGCTCAGACAGCCAGGATGTTGGCTTAGAAGCAGCCATCATTTAAAGAAAGCGTAATAGCTCACTGGTCGAGTCGGCCTGCGCGGAAGATGTAACGGGGCTAAGCTATACACCGAAGCTGCGGCTGCATACTTTAGTATGCGGGGTAGGGGAGCGTTCTGTAAGCCGTTGAAGGTGGTCTGTAAGGGCTGCTGGAGGTATCAGAAGTGCGAATGCTGACATGAGTAACGATAAAGGGAGTGAAAAACTCCCTCGCCGGAAGACCAAGGGTTCCTGTCCAACGTTAATCGGGGCAGGGTAAGTCGACCCCTAAGGCGAGGCCGAAAGGCGTAGTCGATGGGAAACGGGTTAATATTCCCGTACTTCTTACAATTGCGATGGGGGGACGGAGAAGGCTAGGTGGGCCTGGCGACGGTTGTCCAGGTTCAAGTACGTAGGCGGAAAGTTTAGGTAAATCCGGACTTTCTTAACGCTGAGATACGATGTCGAGCCACTACGGTGGTGAAGTCATTGATGCCATGCTTCCAGGAAAAGCCTCTAAGCTTCAGATTGTAAGGAATCGTACCCCAAACCGACACAGGTGGTCGGGTAGAGAATACCAAGGCGCTTGAGAGAACTCGGGTGAAGGAACTAGGCAAAATGGTACCGTAACTTCGGGAGAAGGTACGCTCTTATCGGTGAAGTCCCTTGCGGATGGAGCTGACGAGAGTCGCAGATACCAGGTGGCTGCAACTGTTTATTAAAAACACAGCACTGTGCAAAATCGTAAGATGACGTATACGGTGTGACGCCTGCCCGGTGCCGGAAGGTTAATTGATGGGGTTAGACTTCGGTCGAAGCTCTTGATCGAAGCCCCGGTAAACGGCGGCCGTAACTATAACGGTCCTAAGGTAGCGAAATTCCTTGTCGGGTAAGTTCCGACCTGCACGAATGGCGTAATGATGGCCACGCTGTCTCCACCCGAGACTCAGTGAAATTGAAATCGCTGTGAAGATGCAGTGTACCCGCGGCTAGACGGAAAGACCCCGTGAACCTTTACTACAGCTTGGCACTGAACATTGACCCTACATGTGTAGGATAGGTGGGAGACTTTGAAACCGCGTCGCTAGATGTGGTGGAGTCGTCCTTGAAATACCACCCTTGTAGTGTTGATGTTCTAACGTTGGTCCCTGAATCGGGATTACGGACAGTGCCTGGTGGGTAGTTTGACTGGGGCGGTCTCCTCCCAAAGAGTAACGGAGGAGCACGAAGGTGGGCTAATCACGGTTGGACATCGTGAGGTTAGTGCAATGGCATAAGCCCGCTTGACTGCGAGAATGACAATTCGAGCAGGTGCGAAAGCAGGTCATAGTGATCCGGTGGTTCTGAATGGAAGGGCCATCGCTCAACGGATAAAAGGTACTCCGGGGATAACAGGCTGATACCGCCCAAGAGTTCATATCGACGGCGGTGTTTGGCACCTCGATGTCGGCTCATCACATCCTGGGGCTGAAGTCGGTCCCAAGGGTATGGCTGTTCGCCATTTAAAGTGGTACGCGAGCTGGGTTTAGAACGTCGTGAGACAGTTCGGTCCCTATCTGCCGTGGGCGTTGGAAGATTGAAGGGGGCTGCTCCTAGTACGAGAGGACCGGAGTGGACGAACCTCTGGTGTTCGGGTTGTCATGCCAATGGCATTGCCCGGTAGCTAAGTTCGGAATCGATAACCGCTGAAAGCATCTAAGCGGGAAGCGAGCCCTGAGATGAGTCTTCCCTGGCGCTTTAAGCGTCCTAAAGGGTTGTTCAAGACTAGAACGTTGATAGGCAGGGTGTGTAAGCGCTGTGAGGCGTTGAGCTAACCTGTACTAATTGCCCGTGAGGCTTAACCATACAACACCCAAGGGGTTTTGATGGACTCAAAACTGTTGTTTCCGCTTTAAAAAGCAGAGGCAAACAAGAACACTTGAATGAGTTTACATAAGAACTTTTAATAGCTTTCCGAATTATTTTACCTTTAGCTTTTTAAAAGCTGAAAGTAATAAAAGAATTTGCTTGGCGACCATAGCATTGTGGACCCACCTGATTCCATGCCGAACTCAGAAGTGAAACGCAATAGCGCCGATGGTAGTGTGGGGCTTCCCCATGTGAGAGTAGGACATCGCCAGGCTCCAAATTTTGTGCTGGTATGGCTCAGTTGGTAGAGCGCACCCTTGGTAAGGGTGAGGTCCCCAGTTCAAATCTGGGTACTAGCACCATTTATTTTGTTGATTTGATACTTCAAATTAACCACAGAATTTGTTTGACGACCATAGCATTGTGGACCCACCTGATTCCATGCCGAACTCAGAAGTGAAACGCAATAGCGCCGATGGTAGTGTGGGGTTTCCCCATGTGAGAGTAGGACATCGTCAGGCTCAAATTGCTTTAAGCTGAATAGACACTGCGGAGTGGTAGTTCAGTTGGTTAGAATACCGGCCTGTCACGCCGGGGGTCGCGGGTTCGAGTCCCGTCCACTCCGCCACTTATTAGAAAGCCTAGTCTCATGACTAGGCTTTCGTCGTTTCAGGGGTAGGTATTTTGGTCTTCGACCAACGAGTCCCGGTCGTCTGAGACCCCAGCTATTCTGGCGCTTATTTAAGGTTCATCGCGGCTTTCCGGGGAAAGCCGCTTTTATCTTCAAGAAGAAGTAGTCAGTATCTCGATAACCATATCCCATTCGCTTGATTAGCTTTATCTTGTTGTTTATCCCTTCAAGCGTGCAGGTATTTAACGGATAACTTGCCGATGCGATAACCCCGTGAAGATATGGTCTGAGTTTTCGTGCAAACTCTTTTAATGGCTTAATCCCACTCTCTTGCACTTGTTCCCACCACGCGTCCCAGAGCCCCTTAGCGTGCCCTTCTGATTCACAATACCAAAGTTCTTTGAGTTGTGCTCCGAGTATATAAGTGGTCATTAAGTCCTTATTGATATTCAATATTTCAGTAAGATAGCTTTCTTGGCGTGTATTTAAGTTGCCTCTATTTTTCAGCAGTACCCAGCGTGAGCGCTTCACCCATTGCCTCGCTTTTTTGTCTTGCTTAAGTTTGTTAGCTTGGTCGACTCTAACTCTATCCATCACCTCGCGACCGAACTTAGCGATAACATGGAATAAGTCGTAAACGATTTTTGCGTTCGGACAGTGCGCTTGAACTTCAAGATCGAAAGCCGTATTCATGTCCATCGCGACGGCTTCGATATTTATCCCATGCTCGCCTAATTGCTCGAAGAACGGTCGTATGTCTTTGCGGCTACGACCTAATCCTATCCAAATGACTTGGTGAGTCTTAGCATCAGCGATGACCGTGGCATATCGATGTCCTTTAAAGATGGCGAACTCGTCCATGACGAGTTGCCTTAGGTCTTCCCATTTTATTGACGGTACAACTTGTCTAAGCCGGTGTTTATCTATCTCTTTAATTGTGTGCCAATGAACGCTCGTTAACTGGGAGATATGCTTAATAGGGAGAAGAGGTAATAGTTGTTCTATATAGCTTTTTAGGCGCTTCGTTATGCGAGCATAAGGCTCTAACCAAGATAGAGACTCTGTTTTTATGCCGCAGTCGCGACACTTAATCCTTCGAGTTTGAACGGAAAGTTCAACTGGAACACCGAGTAACATGGCATCCTTTACATGACGCCATTGATACTCATGGATAGCTTCGGCTTCAAGACCACAGAGGCATTTAGCTTCAGAGTTAGGTTTAAGAGTAAGGGTAATAAGTGTTGCTGTCTGGTGAGACTTTACTATTTGAAAGCCTTCCCAGAATGAAGATAGGAAAGTATGATTCGGCATGGAAACGGTAGTTTGTGTATGATTTTTGTTTGGCGACTAAACCATATCACTTACTACCGTTTTTGTTTTAAGTTCCCGCTAATCCGCGATGAACCTTATTTAATCCGATGCGAGAGCGTCGCTAAGTCATGATGATCCCAACTCCAAAAGTTGTTAGGGGTAAGGTGAATGCCGCCAACCCACTTGTCTGCAATCTCACTACGTCTATTGTAGGCAGGGCTAGAGAGGGATATGTGGTTGTTATACCAATCTCTGCTCTCTGACTTTTGGGCTTGCAAGATGGGCTCAGGGCCCTCAGTTAACGGTTTAATGAGAGCCCAAAACATGAGGTCCCCTAAATATACTAAAGGCTCTAGCTTCATATAGCGTTTAAACAGTTCATTGAATTCTAGGCCCTCTTCTTCATTTTTTAAGATATCTATAGTCAGGCGTTCCACTAACCCATGCTTTGAGTCTATGTGGGGGAGTTCCTGTAAGTGCCTAAATATCACATCTCTGATATTAGGGAAAAGAGCTTGGTCTACTTTAAGGTAGTTATCGACTAGCTTTAAAGGGGTCCCTGAACAGAAAGCTTGCCACAGTTCTGTTGCCACCCTTATATGCTCTGCAGAGACTTCTTTTCTACTATCCCAGAGAGTGCGTAGTGCTTCAGGAGGCAGTTGACCTAAACCGATGAACCTTTCTCTACCTGGGAAGGTACTCACCTCGATAATCTCTACCTTGGTAATATTTTGGTATGAAAGTAGATATAAAGATCTAATCAACATTAATTGATCGTAGTTGTCGTGTTCAACCCATAAAACAATACGTTGATAGTCATTATCTAAGAGCTTACTCGTCGCTTGTTTCGCTTCTGACTTTATTTGCTCAAGCGACTTTCCGACCTCTTTCATCTCAGACAGGAGTCGATCAGAGACATATTCTGCTCTGATCGCTGAAAGCATCTTTTCATCCAAAGATAAAGGGCCGATACATAGCGGTTCTATGTATGGGAGAAACTCTCCATTGAATCCTGCTTGTTCTAATGTTGGCTGTATATCATGACCGCAACGTACATGTAGGGTTCTTAAGTCATTGTCTAAAGCAGGTAGAGGAGCGCCATCTGAACTTTTATTCCGGTCCAGGCTATCAATATGAGATAACAACTTACTCCAGCTACTTACCCCTAGCTCTCGTGCTAATGCTAAATGTACGTCTGCCAACTTAACGCTATCAGCAGATAGGAGAGGCTTAGGATGTAGAGCGATTAACCAACGTAAGTCTTCGACAGAGCCCGACCTGATTCGTTTTAGCCTAGATTTTGCGTGTTTTTTTAGGTATGTCAGGTTGAGAGAAAAAGCATTCATATATTCACCGTCTCGTAACTTCTGCACTCGCTGATCAGAAGAGAAGGTAAATCAAATTGTAGTTCCCCAAGAGGGAGAAGTTTGATGGCCTTGAGTTTAACTCTTTCCGCGAGTAGGAAGCGCAGGTAACGCTTAGACCAATATATACGAAGGCAGTAGATAACGAAAGCAACAGGCTGAGTTTGTGAGATATTTAATACTATGGAGAGTGTGACAGGTTAGGCTATTCGGTAACTGAACGGTGGAATTGCTTTGGCACAAAGCAAGAGCATTAGATACGAAAAAGCCTCATCGTGTGATGAGGCTTTCTCTAAAGTGGCTCCCCCTGCGGGACTCGAACCTGCGACATACGGATTAACAGTCCGCCGTTCTACCAACTGAACTAAGGGGGAATTATTTAAGAAGACAAATCTTCTCAATAATATAAATGGTGCCGACTACCGGAATCGAACTGGTGACCTACTGATTACAAGTCAGTTGCTCTACCTACTGAGCTAAGTCGGCACACTATATCTTTTACTGAAGACGTTACTCTTCATTTTATATGAAATGATATCAATCACTTCAATTGTATATGGCTCCCCCTGCGGGACTCGAACCTGCGACATACGGATTAACAGTCCGCCGTTCTACCAACTGAACTAAGGGGGAATTATTCTTAAAGCTTGAAAGAAATGGTGCCGACTACCGGAATCGAACTGGTGACCTACTGATTACAAGTCAGTTGCTCTACCTACTGAGCTAAGTCGGCACTGATAATTTCTTCGTGCTTTACTGCTGTTGTCTTATAGACACCAACAAATAAATTGTGGTGCCCGGAGGCGGAATCGAACCACCGACACGAGGATTTTCAATCCTCTGCTCTACCGACTGAGCTATCCGGGCGACGAGGTGTATTAAACGTGTTTTCCGGTTCTGGGTCAACACTAAATTGCAAAAAAAGTATTGTTTGATGTTTTTCTATACTTAGTGGGGTGTTTTTATCCATTTTGTACGAAAAACCTAGGCCTAGCATGCGCTAAACCAGATGCAGTATGAGTCTAAACTCTCGTAAAAAGTGGTTAAATAAAAAAAAGCACGTATGAAAACGTGCTTTTTTAGTCAGTCAAATGAATGGTGAGTTAGTGTTTTACTTCAAAACGATTAACCCAGGCTTCAAGTTCATTAGAAAGTGAGGCTAGAGTTTGAGTGCTGTTATGACTTTCAGTCACCACGCCACTCAATTGATTGCCACTCTCTTCGATCATATTGATGCGTTTAGATATATCGTCGCTCACTTGAGTCTGCTCGGCTGCAGCTGTCGCAATTTGATGACTCATTGAAGAGATAGACTCAAGTGCAATCACAATCTGTTGTAAGGCTTCTGATGCGTTCTGAGACTCTGTTACTGTGCTTTGACTTGTTTCAGCACAGACTTCCATTGTCTGGATAGCATTGCGAGAGCCTTCTTGAAGATTGTTAATCATCAACTGGATCTCTTTGGTGCTGTCTTGCGTTCGGCCAGCTAGGTTACGAACTTCGTCTGCGACTACGGCAAATCCTCGGCCTTGTTCGCCAGCACGTGCGGCTTCAATCGCAGCATTGAGAGCGAGTAGGTTAGTTTGCTCTGCGATGTCACCAATTACGTCCAGTACTTTAACGATGTTGTTTACATCGTTGTCCAGATTAGCAACCGCTTCGCTAGCTGTATTGAGCTGGCCAGCAAGCCCCTGGATGTTGTCTACCGTGTTATGGATGAGACGTTGGGTATGTTGACTCTGTTTGTCCGCTTCGTCGGTGTTACGCGCTGTATCACCTGCTGAATCAGCGACGTTGTTTGCAGACGACGCCATTTCAGTCATTGCTGTTGCGATCATTTCTGTTGATTGCTGCTGAGTTTCAGTCAGCTGAGCTATCGAGCCTGCACGCTCTTCTACGCGCTGAAGCTCACCACGGAGCGCTAGCATAGAGGCATTCAAGTTTGAAACCAACTCAGCCAGTGACTGACTCATCTGCTGTACCGCGTGATAGATGCTACCGTCTTCAGGCTTGGTATCGAATGATGTTTGGATCTTACCTTGCGCTACGGCTTGTACAGCGGCTCTTACATCTTTAGGTTCACCGCCTAGCAGGGCAAGCATACGTTTGATTGAGAAGACTAAACTGGACAGGATTGCCCCTGCGATAGCCAAGCAGAGCAATAGTTGCCATTGAGCTGTTGACCAGAAACGAGCATTAACCTCGTTGAAACCGATGCCTGTGCCGACAATCCACCCCCAGTGTGGTGTCTTTTCTGCGATAGACAGCTTCTCTTCAATGGTTCCATCGGGCTGTTTTTGAGTCCAAGTGTATTCAACAATCTGTCCGGTGCGATTGCCAATAACTCTTTGGATAAGTTGACCAACGCTATTGCCATCACCATCTTTAAAATCATTAAAGCTGGTTCCATGTAGCTGGGGATCAAGTGGCGTTGCCAAAAAGGTCATGTTCTCGTCTGCAACATACACATATTCGTTGTTTTTATATATGTTGTTGCGTAACAGGCGTGTTGCTAGTTGTTTAGCTTGCTCTTCTTCTAGGGTGCCATCAATCGCCATTTTCTCCACTTCTGTGAGAATGCTGTAGGCACTCTTAAATAGCTCTGTAACACGAGCTTTGTTGTCAATATTACTGGCGACTCTTAGTGTCCAAAGGCCAGTGGCTGTTAGTGCTAACAGGGCAACCAAAATGATTGCAGATAAGATGTAAGCTTGCGTTTTTAATTTCATGTTTCCTCACACAGCATAAAAATAATCGAGCTGTTTCACCGGATAGTAATCTAAGTGGTGTAGGGCAGATATCGGAAAAATATGAAAGTATGATAGAGATTAAATTTACGACGCAAAAAAAGTAATGATGTGTCGTTTTGTATCGTAAATGTAAGCGGCTGATTGTTTTGTGAGCAAGGGTGAAGATTGTCAGTAGTGCTAAAGAACGGTTGTATTGATGTGTTGTATAGGTTTTCGTTTGAAAGGGTGAATCTCTGAGTGGCAAAAAAGATGTGCTTGATAGCTTGTATCAAAAAGAGGGCTATTAAAAAAGCTCAAACTAGGACGATTCGACTGAGACATTGCTTTGGCACAAAGCAGGAGCGTTAGATACGAAAAAGCCTCATCATGTGATGAGGCTTTCTCTAAAATGGCTCCCCCTGCGGGACTCGAACCTGCGACATACGGATTAACAGTCCGCCGTTCTACCAACTGAACTAAGGGGGAATTATTTGTGTCAACATCAGGTCTTAAAGACCACTGTTTGTTAAGCACCAAATAATGGTGCCTCGAGGCGGAATCGAACCACCGACACGAGGATTTTCAATCCTCTGCTCTACCGACTGAGCTATCGAGGCAAAAGAATGGTGCCGACTACCGGAATCGAACTGGTGACCTACTGATTACAAGTCAGTTGCTCTACCTACTGAGCTAAGTCGGCACACTATATCTTTTACTGAAGACGTTACTCTTCATTTTATATGAAATGATATCAATCACTTCAATTGTATATGGCTCCCCCTGCGGGACTCGAACCTGCGACATACGGATTAACAGTCCGCCGTTCTACCAACTGAACTAAGGGGGAATTATTTGTGTCAACATCAGGTCTTAAAGACCATTATTTGTTAAGCACCAAATAATGGTGCCTCGAGGCGGAATCGAACCACCGACACGAGGATTTTCAATCCTCTGCTCTACCGACTGAGCTATCGAGGCAAAAGAATGGTGCCGACTACCGGAATCGAACTGGTGACCTACTGATTACAAGTCAGTTGCTCTACCTACTGAGCTAAGTCGGCACACTAATATTCTTTGTGCTTTTGTCCGTGCTAATGCTTCCTGTTAAAAAGCGTTGACACCAACAAATCAAATTGTGGTGCCCGGAGGCGGAATCGAACCACCGACACGAGGATTTTCAATCCTCTGCTCTACCGACTGAGCTATCCGGGCAACGGAGCGCTATTAAACGGATTTTCTGCATAACCGTCAACACCTTTTTTCAAAATAATTAAAAAAAACGTTCGTTAGTTGTTTTTTTATTCAAAAGTGAGGGTTAGGTTTTGCCTTGGTTAAACTCTTTTTTGAATTTTGTTACTTTTTCTAAGTATCTACGCGACTCTTTGTTGGGATGCTTTTTGGTTAATGCCCAATAAACTTGATTAGGTTGCAGGGAGTTAAGGTCATTCATGGCGCGTTTTCTATCACGACTAAAGGTATTTAACACTCCTCCCGTGCCTCCGTTGTATGCAGAGATCATGCTGTACTCCAAAGTGGTTGGGTGTCGGATGTCTTTTAAGTAGCGATTTTTAAGAATGTAGAAATACGCAGTACCTGCATCAATGTTGTTTTCTGGATTAAATAAATATTCAGGGCTAGGCTCACCCGATTTATTTTTCACCAGTTGAAAGACATCGCGGCCAGCCGTCTTAGGCACGACCTGCATCAAACCATAGGCGTTAGCCCAACTGACGGCGTAGGGATTAAAGCTACTCTCAGTTTTGATGATGGCGTAGATAAGATCTTCTGGGATGTCATAGCGCTTTGATGCGCGTTGAACGATGTCTGCGTATTTATAGCTTCGCATACTCGCGTGATCAGCCACCATCGGGATCTCAACGTAGTAGGCTTTTTTGAAGTCAACGTTCTTGGTTTTTAGGTTGTTTGCTATTAAGTAATCAGCAAATCGATTGGCGCGCCAAGTCCACTGAATAGGCTTTTTGTCTTGATCGACAACTTGGTTATAGAGGAACGGTTGGCCTTCTAGCTTGATGCTTTTGGAGGAGAAGAGATCGACACTTGCTGGATCATCGGGTGTCAGCAAGGTTGTCATGATGGCATCTTTTAGGTGTTTTTTGGGCTCCGTCGATGCAACTGTCTCGACGGTAATTAGACCTTTAGAGAAGTTTACTTCTGAACGGCTCAAGTAATTGTCTATGTATTTCACATAGTTACTTTTACCTGCAATCTTTACTTCACTGCTACCCCAACGTTTTTGAATGTTACCCGAGAAGCTGTTGATGAGGGCATCGAGTGCGCCTGTATCTTTCTCAAATTGACCTGGTAGCTCGGCAAGGTTGCCTGCAAAACGGTTGGTCGGTTCATAGTTGACGTCATAAATGCTCTCAATGAACTCTCGGCTACAACCGGTAAGTAGCATTACCGCTAGGAAGTAACTCAGCTTTTTCATAGACCCTCATACAAAAATGACATCACAGCGCGAGCTATGATGTCATTAAACTTGGTGTAAATAAATGCCTTATTCGCTTGGTGGTGTGTAGCCATCAATCACGACATCTTTACCTTCGAAAAGGAAGTTAACCATTTCTGTCTCAAGCAGTTTTCTATGCTCAGGGTCCATCATGTTTAGCTTCTTCTCATTGATAAGCATGGTCTGTTTGCTTTGCCATTGTGCCCATGCTTCTTTAGAAATATTGTCGAAAATACGCTTACCTAAGTCACCTGGGTAAAGTTGAAAATCTAAGCCTTCAGCATCTTTCTGTAGGCGAGCACAAAATACAGTGCGGCTCATAATGGTTCCTCTTGTCGTATTCGTCTGTTTAAACGTCATCGTTTAATTCAAAGGTTAGGCTTTCCAATAGCTGTTTAACAGGAGCAGCTAAGCCTATCTCTTCAGGTTTTGATAAGTTATACCAGAGACCCTTTGTCCCTTCCATTATCAAATCTGGTTGTTTGTCTAATTTTACTAAGACAGGGGTGATATCTAAGTGGTAATGGCTAAAGGTATGCCTAAACGCAATCAGAGTCTCTTGGTTTTCTATGGAAGCTGAACCAATCGAGCGGATGTCGAGTTGGTGTTCAATCTCCTGATTTTCATGTTGAGGGAAGCAGAATAGCCCTCCCCAGATGCCGGATTGAGGTCGCTGCTCCAGCCAAACTTGATTGTCGTGATAAAGAATCACAAACCAAGTCTCTTTTACAGGTTTCTCTTTCTTGGGCTTCTTACCCGGAAAGTCGAGTTGGCGGTCAAGCTTATTTGCCTCACACATCGACTCGATTGGACATAACGTGCATTTCGGCTTGCTTCGAGTGCATACCATTGCGCCCATATCCATCATGGCTTGATTGTACTTATCGACATCTTGTTTGGGAGTATTTGACTCAGCGTGTTCCCAAAGCTGATTTTCGACCTTTTTCTGTCCTGGCCAACCTTCGACGGCAAAGCTTCTAGCTAGGGTTCGCTTTACGTTGCCGTCTAAAATCGCATGAGGCTGCTTATAGACAGATGACAACACGGCTGCAGCGGTTGAGCGTCCAATGCCGGGTAGGGCGTTCATCTCTTCAATGTCGGTTGGAAACTCTCCACCATACTCAGTGGCAACAATCTTTGCGGCTTTGTGTAGGTTACGCGCTCTTGCGTAGTAACCAAGGCCTGTCCAAAGGTGTAACACTTCATCTTGCTCTGCATTGGCAAGATCGATAACGGTTGGAAAACGCTCCAGAAACCGTTGGTAATATGGGATCACAGTAGCGACTTGCGTCTGCTGGAGCATGATCTCAGAGAGCCAAACGGAGTAGGCAGTTTTGTTTTGTTGCCACGGGAGTTCTTTACGCCCATAGGCGTCATACCACTTTAATATGGCGGATGCGAAAGGAGTCACGACTTGCTCATTGCTTTGCTATTATTAGAAACGAAATTGCACCACACTTGTGGTTGGATGTAAAACAGACAAATTGTGTGGGAATTTATCAGCAGAAAGACTTGCACAGACGGCAATTCTTTGGATAATCCCCGCTTTGATTAATCAATGTGCAGGCAAAAATCAATGAGTGAAGTGACCACTAACGAATATACTGAAGACGGCAAACTGGTTCGTAAGATCCGCAGCTTTGTTCGCCGCGAAGGCCGCTTAACCAAAGGCCAAGAGAACGCGATGAACGAGTGTTGGCCAACTATGGGTATCGACTACAACCCAGAACTTCTAGATTGGAAAGAAGTTTTCGGTAACGATAACCCTGTAGTACTAGAGATCGGCTTTGGTATGGGTGCATCACTGGTTGAAATGGCAAAGAATGCGCCAGAGAAAAACTTTTTAGGTATCGAAGTTCACAGCCCAGGTGTTGGTGCGTGTCTTGGTACTGCACGCGATGCTGGCGTAACTAACCTACGCGTGATGTGTCACGATGCGGTTGAAGTGTTCGAGCACATGATCCCAGATAGCAGCCTTCATACGCTACAGCTATTCTTCCCAGACCCGTGGCACAAAGCTCGTCACCACAAGCGTCGTATTGTTAAAGCTGAGTTTGCTGAGATGGTTCGCTCGAAGCTACACCTTGAAACAGGTATCTTCCACATGGCGACTGACTGGGAAAACTACGCAGAGCACATGATCGAAGTGATGAACGCGGCTCCTGGCTTCGAGAATATCGCAGAAGAGGGTGATTTCATTCCTCGCCCAGATGAGCGCCCACTAACTAAGTTTGAAGCTCGTGGTCACCGTTTAGGTCACGGCGTATGGGATATTAAGTACAAGCGTACTAAGTAATTCAAAGCAAAGTGAGTCGGCTCAGGTACTGAGCGATTGCCCCTACACTTTGTAGTATTGATAAAAGCCAACATTGTTGTAATGTTGGCTTTTTTGTCCTTAGCTGATGAATAAATCAATGGTGTGACACGCCAGCCCTACAAGAATAACAATACAGAAGTACACAAGCATGAAACCGACACAAGCTATTTTGGCGGAGATTCTAGAAGAAGTTCGCCCTTTAATTGGCCAAGGAAAAGTGGCTGATTACATTCCGGCTCTGGCCAAAGTTTCGAATCAAAAGCTTGCTATTGCCGTTTACACCAATGAAGGTGAGGTGATCCAAGCAGGTGACGCAGAAGAAGCGTTCTCTATTCAGTCAATCTCTAAGGCGCTTAGTTTGACACTGGCTATGGTGCTCTATAAGCCAGAAGAGATTTGGCAACGTGTGGGCAAAGAGCCTTCCGGCCAAGCGTTTAACTCGATGATTCAGTTAGAGATGGAACACGGTATTCCACGTAATCCGTTTATCAATGCGGGTGCGATCGTGGTTTCAGATTTATTGCACAGCCGTCTATCTGCACCAAGACAGCGTTTGTTGGAATTTGTTCGTCAGCTCTCTGGTGATACGCATATTGTTTACGACAAGATAGTGGCCGCCTCTGAGATGATGCACAGTGATCGCAATGCGGCGATTGCTTATTTGATGCGCTCATTTGGTAACTTCGACAATGAAGTGATTCCGGTATTGAATAATTACTTCCATGCTTGTGCGCTTAAAATGACTTGTGTCGATTTAGCGAAGACCTTTAGTTACCTAGCGAATAAAGGCACTTCAGTACAGACTAAGAAGCAGGTGATTACTCCAACTCAAACGAAACAGTTAAATGCCTTGCTTGCGACTTGTGGTTTGTATGATGGTGCTGGTGAATTTGCATATCGCGTTGGTATGCCGGGTAAATCTGGTGTCGGCGGTGGCATCATTGCTATCGTACCGGGAGAGATGACGATTGCTGTGTGGTCTCCAGAGCTTGATCCTTCTGGCAACTCATTGGCTGGTACTAAGGCTCTCGAGCTGCTTTCAGAACGCATTGGTCGCTCGATTTTTTAGAAGAAAGATGCGAGCACGGACTTCGTTCAATAGAGCGCTTCGCTTCGAGAAAGGTTCTTACAATAAAAAGGGTTGACCCTAAAGCCAACCCTTTCATCATTTTTCTCGAACTACTCGTCCTCTTCCGCCATAAAGGCTTCTAACAGGTCATTGAGGAACAGCTTTCCTTTTTCGGTGATTTGCCAGTGAGTATCGGTTTCGCTCAAGTAACCTAGCTCTTTTGCCCATTCAATTGTTGGCTGAACCGCTTCAAAGCCCAGCCCTGTCGTATCCAAGAAATCTTGTTTTGGACATGCTTCCATTAAGCGGAAGCGGTTCATAAAGAATTCAAAGGGCCTATCTTCATTGCCCACTTCAAACTCATCCGAAAGATAAGGTTTAGCAAGGTTTTGATACGCAGCGAGATAGCCTCTAGGGTGTTTAACCTTAGTGGTGCGTACGATTCTACCATCGCTAAAGCTCAGCTTACCGTGAGAGCCACAACCGATGCCGAGGTAGTCACCAAAGCGCCAGTAGTTGAGGTTGTGCTGACATTGATAGCCCGGCTTACTGTAGCCTGAGATCTCGTATTGCACATAACCTGCATCGGCCAGTTTTTTATGCCCTAGTTCAAAAATATCCCATAGGTCATCATCGTCCGGCAGCGTAGGTGGCTTGTAGTAGAACATGGTATTAGGCTCAATAGTGAGCTGATACCAAGACAGATGTGGCGGATCGAGTTCGATCGCCTTATCAAGATCCGCCAGAGCTTGTTCAATACTCTGATCCGGCAAACCATGCATAAGATCGAGATTAAAGCTGTTTAGACCGATCTTATGTGCAAGATGAGCCGCGTTGACCGCTTCATCTTGGCCGTGAATGCGTCCTAGCCGTTCTAATTTTTCTTGCTCAAAGCTTTGCACGCCAACCGAGATACGTGTGACTCCTGCCCCCCGATAACCCGCAAAGCGTTCCGCCTCGATGGTGCCAGGGTTTGCCTCCATGGTGATCTCGATATCAGCCTTAAACGGGATACGTTGCTCAATCCCTTTAAGCATTCGCTCGATACCTTGAGGGGAGAATAAGCTCGGTGTTCCACCGCCAATAAAGATCGAGTGTAGAGGTCTCGGTGACTGGTTGAGGTGATATCTTTCAATATCAGTATCAAGATCCTCAAGCAGGGCATCAATATACTCGTTCTCTGGTATGTCGGCTTTTAGAGCATGGGAGTTAAAGTCGCAGTATGGGCATTTCTGGACACACCACGGGATGTGAACATACAGGCTCAGAGCTGGTGGAATCAGTATCGCTTGACTCATTACTGAGCTTGCTCTTTTAGCGTTTTGAACAGCGTAGCCAGTGCTTTACCACGGTGAGATAGCTGCTTTTTACGTGTTGGTTCAAGCTCCGCTGAGGCGCAGTTATCTTCAGGTACGAAGAAGATAGGGTCGTAACCGAAGCCGTTGTCGCCATGCGCTTCAGTTAGGATTCGGCCTTCCCATTTACCATGACAGACGATAGGTGTTGGATCGTTCTCGTGACGCATTAATACTAAAACACAGTGGAAGCGGGCGGTACGCTCGGCTTCTGGCACACCTTCCATCGCCTTTAGAAGCTTTTCTAAGTTCTCTTGATCTGATGCATCTTCGCCAGCGTAGCGTGCTGAGTAGATGCCTGGTGCGCCTTTTAGGTAGTCAACTTCTAGACCAGAGTCATCCGCAATGGCTGCAAGCCCTGTTTCTTTGGCTGCATGACGCGCTTTAATGATCGCATTTTCGATGAAAGTAGTTCCGGTTTCTGCAACCTCAGACACGTTGAATTCACTTTGTGCTAAAACTTCAAAGCCAAAGTCAGACAGAAGATCTGCCATTTCGCGAACTTTGCCTTGATTGCCGGTAGCTAGAACGATCTTATTCATGGGTAACTCTACATTTAAATAGTGGAAGTGAAGAGATTATACCAATCACAGTAAATAGGTGATCAAAAATAGCGCAGGAAAAAGGCTTGAGAACAAGGCAGAATTTTTTGATAAGTAGTTATTCTACAATCAAAAATTCTAACGCAGTTATCGAGCATTTTAACAAGCTAGGGTGAGCAATTATTTACTACGATTGGTATTATTCTTCAACATAAAATTTTTGGGTAAAACGAAGCGGGCCTGCACCTTTTAAGCCAGAGTTAACATCGATATCAAATGTGATGTTCTCTTCGTGTGTGATTGGGAACTCGGCGAGGTAATAGATCGCATCGCCTTCTTTGATCTCACGAAACTCCAGAGTTCGAGTATTGCCGACTAAGTTTCTTGCAGTTCCAGAGATTTTAGCAGTCGTAGCGGGTTTGCCTAGTGCAGAAGTATCTAGAATGCTGATGTTTAAGATGGCTGAGTAGTTGTTTCTTTTTAACTGGTACTGCTTAGCCACCTGAGCGGTGAGGAATGTTGAGTTGAATGCAGAGTAGTGCACCTCAACGTCTTTGATGTTTTTAAATTGCCCCGCCCAAGTTGGCAGCGCAATCAAGCTTGTAAGTAGTGCTGTAATCCATAAACGCATAGTGACTCCAATAAATAGCAAAAAGCCATCACAAGATGGCTTTAATTTCGTTCGGTATTTGGCTAGGGGAACATATTCGAACTTGTTTATGTCGACCTAGCTCGCCCTTTTCGATCATAACCAGTCCTTTCGCGACTTTAAATTGCTTCGATAGATACTTGGTTAAATGGGCATTTGCTTTGCCATCAACAGGAGGTGCTGTGATGGCGATTTTTAACTCTTCACCATGCAAGCCGATGATTTTATCTCGGCTTGCTTTAGGTTGGATGTAAAGCCGTAGAAGAATGTCATCTTCCTCTCTCCAAACGGCCACAGACATTATAGTTGGAACCAGATCGGGCCAACCAGATCACCCATCAAGAAGTTAGCAAATTGCAGAACAATAAACAGTACTAACACACTAAGGTCGAAACCACCCATATCAGGAAGAATTCGGCGGATTGGGATTAGCATTGGTTCTGTAAGTTGATGGAATACATACTCAATTGGGCTACGACCTTGGCTAACCCAGCTTAGGATTGCGCGGATCAATAGTACCCAGAACAGTAGGCCACCTGCCGCTTTCAGTAGTGAAAGAGCCCCAAATATTAGGAAGCTGATATCAAATACGGCAGCGCCACCTGAGATGATCAGGTTAAGAGCAACAAACTTCAGTACGCACAATGCATAGGCAAACAATACTGTCGCCATATCAATGCTACCGATTGATGGAATGACACGACGCAGTGGGGCTACAACCGGTTGAGTGGCTTTTACGATGAATTGTGAGAACGGGTTGTAGAAGTCAGCACGTGACGCCTGCAACCAAATACGTAAGATCACCACCATGATATAGAGATCAAAAATGGTCGAGGTCAAAAAGCTCATCGAGTTCATATGGGTTCCTTCTTCGGAGTGATTTATAGCGGTTCAGTGACCACTATGCTGTTCTTAAAATAGTTTTTCCATCTCTTCAGCTCTTGCAACCGCAGCTTGCATCGCTTTGGCGACAATCTCTGATAGGTGATTCTCATTAAAGGTGCGCAGAGCTTCAGCGGTTGTGCCGCCCTTAGATGTCACTTGTTCACGCAATGTAGAAAGCTCTGTGTCAGGGTTTGCGACAACCATCTCTGCGGCACCGAGTGCAGATTGCTGCACTAATTGGCGTGCCGTTTCAGGCGTGAAACCTTGTTTGATGGCTTCCGCTTGCATCGCTTCCATAAATAGGAAGAAGTAAGCTGGAGCACTACCTGCGGCAGCAATGATGTTGTTAATCCCAGATTCTTGTTCAACCCAAGTGACTTTGCCTACGGCTTGCATCAGCTGTGCCGCGAAGGTTTTATCACCTTCAGTTGCTTTGGCATTGGCAAACAAACCGCTCATGCCTTTGCCAACCAGCGATGGTGTATTTGGCATCACTCGAACAAGGCTCAGTGAAGAGTCTAGCATCTCATCAAATCGAGATGCGTTGATGCCTGCTGCAATTGAGATCACGAGTTTGTTGCTAAAATCGACCTGTTGGAGTGGCTTGCACACCTCTTCCATCATTTGTGGTTTTACAGAGAGTACCACTACGTCAGCCTGTGTAGCGGCGTCGATATTGTTACTGCTTGTATTGATACCGTACTCTTTTTCAAGCGGTATTCTGCGTGTTTCTGATGGTGCTGTCGCGGTAATTTTGTCAGCAGGGTAACCACTCGCAACTAAACCCGCCACGATAGAGCGTACCATGTTGCCTGCACCGATAAAGGCGATGTTCTTATGTTCCATATATACAATCCTGAGCTTCATCACCAGTTAAAAGCTGATGAGATAATACGATTAAAACTATTTTGCGTAATTACGTGCACCAAATATCGCTGTACCGATACGTACCATAGTACTTCCTGCTTCAACTGCAGCTTCCATGTCTCCGCTCATACCCATAGATAGTGTATCTATGTTGTCGTATTTTGAGCTGAGCTTTTGCTGCAAGCTTGAGAGTTGATTGAATGCAGCGAGCTGCGATTCATAATCCGACACGTTAGCAGGAATTGACATCAATCCTCTTAAAGTGAGGTTGGGAAGTGACGAAATCAACTCCGCCAGTGCAAAAACTGATTCTTCATCAGTCCCTGATTTTGAATCTTCACCACTGGTATTAACCTGAATGAGAACTTGAAGTGGTTCTAACCCTGCAGGACGCTGATCATTTAAGCGTTGAGCTATTTTATCGCGCTCAATGGAGTGCACCCACTGGAAGTTTTCTGCAATCGGTCGCGTTTTATTAGATTGGATTGGCCCAATAAAATGCCATTCCAAATTAAGGTTAGAATGTTGTTCTGAAAAGTGTTTTACTTTATCAACACCTTCTTGAACGTAGTTTTCACCAAAGGCAACCTGTCCTCCGAGTGCCGCTTCAAGAATCGCGTCATTCGGTTTTGTTTTACTAACGGCTAAAAGTTGCACCGACTCTGGAGTTCGGCCACATTTTTTCTCTGCAGTTCGAATCTGCGAGGTGATTTGCTCGATATTTTGTTGAATACTACTCATAGCTGACTTTACTTAAAGGAAAATAAATGGATATCACTGAGTTACTGGATTTTAGTGTAAAGCATAACGCGTCAGATCTACATCTTTCTGCGGGTGTATCTCCAATGGTACGTATAGATGGTGAAGTTAGGAAGCTTGGAATACCGGCTTTGAGCCATGCTGATGTCCATCGTTTGGTTTTTGAGATCATGAACGATTCACAGCGCAGTGAGTTTGAAGAGAAGCTGGAAGTCGACTTTTCATTTGAGTTGCCGAATGTTGGCCGTTTTCGTGTGAATGCATTTAACCAGTCGCGTGGTTGTTCTGCGGTGTTTCGAACCATCCCGGTTGAGATCCCAACACTCGAGCAGTTAGGTGCTCCTGATATCTTTGAAAAGATTGCTAACTTTGAGAAGGGCTTGGTTTTAGTCACTGGCCCAACGGGTTCAGGTAAATCGACGACACTGGCGGCGATGGTTGATTATGTAAACCGTAACCACAATAAACACATCCTTACTATTGAAGACCCGATCGAATTTGTGCACACCAATAATAAGTGTCTTGTGAACCAGCGTGAGGTTCATCGTGATACTCACAGCTTTAAAGCGGCGTTGCGCAGTGCACTGCGTGAAGACCCAGACGTGATTTTAGTGGGAGAGTTACGTGACCAAGAGACGATCAGCTTAGCTTTAACTGCAGCTGAAACCGGCCACCTGGTGTTTGGTACGCTACATACTAGCTCTGCGGCTAAAACCATTGACCGTATTATTGATGTGTTTCCAGGTAGTGATAAGGACATGGTGCGCTCAATGCTGTCTGAGTCATTGCGCTCGGTGATTGCTCAGAAGCTACTGAAGCGAGTAGGCGGAGGTCGTGTCGCTTGTCATGAGATTATGATGGCAACACCAGCTATTCGTAACTTGATTCGTGAGGATAAAGTCGCTCAGATGTATTCCATCATTCAAACGGGGGCTGCACATGGCATGCAAACAATGGAGCAAAATGCCAAACAGTTGATTGCTCAAGGCGTGGTGGACTCAGATGAAGTCCAAAACAAAATTGAAATCGAAACAGCACTGTTTTAATCAAAGGTATTGATAATGGAATTGAACCAGATCCTCGAGGGAATGCTGTCGCAAAAGGCGTCCGATCTTTATATCACGGTTGACGCGCCAGTGTTGTTTCGCGTAGATGGGGAACTGCGTCCGCAAGGTGAAGTTCTCAATGCTGCTCAAGTGTCACAGCTTCTAGACGCGATGATGGATCAAGAGCGACGTGACGAGTACCGTCAAACACGCGAGGCGAACTTTGCGATTGTTCGAGATAGTGGTCGCTTTCGTGTCAGTGCCTTCTTCCAGAGGGAACTGCCAGGTGCTGTTATTCGTCGTATTGAAACTAATATCCCAACCTTTGAGCAGTTAAAGCTCCCGGATGTTTTACAAGACCTCTCAATCGCTAAGCGCGGCCTTGTGCTGGTGGTTGGTGCGACGGGTTCTGGTAAGTCGACGTCGATGGCAGCGATGACGGGTTATCGCAACCACAATCGCTCAGGTCATATTCTTACGGTGGAAGACCCGATTGAGTTTGTGCATGAGCACAAGAAGTGCATTGTCACCCAGCGCGAGGTGGGTTTAGATACAGAGAGCTACGAAATTGCGCTTAAGAATTCGTTACGCCAAGCACCCGATATGATCTTGATTGGTGAGATTCGAAGCCGTGAAACCATGGAATACGCAATGACCTTTGCTGAAACGGGGCATCTGTGTATGGCAACGCTGCACGCAAATAATGCCAACCAAGCGTTAGAACGTATTCTTCATTTGGTGCCGAAAGAGCAAAAAGAGCAGTTCTTGTTTGATTTGTCGATGAACCTACGTGGCGTTGTGGCGCAGCAGCTCATACGAGACAAAAATGGCAATGGTCGTCATGGTGTGTTTGAGATCTTACTCAACAGCCCACGTGTGTCAGATCTTATTCGTCGTGGTGATTTACATGAGCTCAAAGCAACGATGGCAAAGTCGAAAGAGATTGGAATGCAGACTTTCGATCAAGCATTGTATGACTTGGTTGTTGCAGGGAAAATTAGTGAAGAGGATGCATTCCACAGTGCTGACTCGGCGAACGATCTTAGGTTAATGTTAAAAACGCAGCGCGGTGACGGTGATTACGGCAGTGGATCTCTGGCTGGCGTGAAAATTGATATGGGTTAAATAACAAAAGCCCTGAACGTGTTCAGGGCTTTGAAATCTTTGAGTTTAATGAAGCTTAATTGTGTGAAAAACCGCGATTGTCAGAGTAGTAACCTCTCTCTTTTTCAAGCTTTATTTTCTCAGGGTACTGATTACCACTGTAGCCTGAAGAGCTGTTTAATGAGCTACAAGCGGATATGGCGAGAACGGCAAACACAACTAGAATAATTTTCATAAGAACGTCCATTTTGATTATGGGTGCATCAGTGGTACGTCATAAATGAAGAGCGAGATCACAAAAAAGTCGAACTATTGACCACTTAATTTTTTCTATGAATATTGTGCTTCAAACCAGCTTTCTAGGATCACCACAGCAGATTGGTTATCAACATTACCTTTACTCAAGGCTTTATAGCCGCCCATGTCAAACAGCTCAGCGCGCGCTTCAGCCGTAGAGAGTCTCTCATCATGAAGTTCAACATCAACACCAAAACGTCCCTTCAGGCGGTTAGCAAACTTCTTTGCTCGTGGGGTAATAGTCTCTAGCTCTTTTCCGTGAAGATCGGTTGGATATCCAACAACAATGAGATCGGGTTGCCACTCTTTGATCTGCTTTTCAATATCGTCCCAGTTTGGGATGCCATCTTTTGCTTTAAATGCTTTCAGTGGGCTAGCTGTGCCTGTGATTTCTTGACCAATAGCGCTACCGATACTTTTTGTACCGTAATCGAATGCCATAATTGTACGTGACATAGTGTTTCCAAATTGATGAGATGGATAAAGGTTATGCGTGACCAGATTCTGCCGACAGCTGCGCCGCGTTGATTCCGAGCATCTGAACGGCGACTTTCCAACGCTCTGCGATAGGGGTGTCAAAGATGACTTTAGGGTCGGCCTCAACAGTGAGCCAAGAGTTCTCAGTCAGTTCTGTTTCTAGCTGTCCGGGTTCCCAACCTGCGTAGCCTAAAGCGACAAGGTAGTGCTGAGGCTCATCCTCGGTGCCTAGAACCGTAAGAATGTCACGCGATGTCGTGACAGAGAGCTGATCCGTCATGCTGATACTGGATTGGTAATTGCCGTTAGGCTTATGCAGAATAAAACCTCTGTCTTCAGCAACAGGGCCGCCACTTAAGACGGGTTTGTCTAAACTGGCTTGATTCAACTTAGGCTGGGTGGCATCGATTTCAACCTGTTTGAGCATATTGCCTACAGTGACGTTAATGGGAGCGTTAATCATCAGCCCCATTGCTCCCTCGTCGTTGTGTTCACAAAGGTAGATCACTGAGTTTTGGAAGTAAGGATCTTTCATTCCAGGCATTGCGACCAGAAAATGGTTAGTGAGATTCATAGTACCTCCTGCTCTAAAGGAAAAGGAGCGGCTGGGTCGCCGCTCTCATGCTAACTCAGTCAGCTAATATTATTGTCTAATGATAAGCTTAGGTTATTTTGCGCTGATACGGCGTTCAATCGCATCCATTAGTTTACCGGTGATCGAGATATCGAAGGCGCCTTCAATTTCACGAATACAAGTTGGGCTAGTTACGTTGATCTCTGTTAGCTTATCACCAATCACATCAAGACCAACAAAAATCAGTCCTTTCTCTTTTAGAGTTGGAGCAACTGCTTTGGCGATTGCCCAGTCAGTTTCGCTAAGAGGACGTGCTTCCCCTGTTCCGCCCGCTGCTAGGTTGCCACGCGTTTCGCCTTTTGCTGGGATACGCGCTAGGCAGTAAGGCATTGGCTCCCCATCCACCACAAGAATACGCTTGTCACCATTGCTGATGTCTGGAACGAAAGTTTGAGCCATTGCGTAGTTCTGGCCGTGATTAGTTAGTGTCTCAATGATCACAGATACGTTTGGGTCACCTTCTTTTACTCGGAAGATAGAAGCGCCACCCATGCCATCAAGAGGTTTAAGAATCACATCACCATGCTTCTCACGGAACTCTTTAATCTTTTCCGCTTTACGCGTAACGATAGTGGTTGGCGTTAGCTCTGGGAACCACGCAGTGAACAGCTTTTCGTTACAATCACGAAGGCTTTGTGGTTTGTTTACGATGAGCGCACCGTTCTCTTCTGCACGCTCTAGGATGTAAGTCGCATAGATGTACTCAGTATCAAACGGAGGATCTTTACGCATTAGAACAGCATCGAGGTCAGACAGTGCGATAGTTTGCTCTGACTTGAATTCATACCAGCCGTTTGGATCTTCTTTAAGTTCAACAACCTTAGTATCCGCAATCGCAACACCTTGATCTAGGTGAAGATCGTTCATCTCCATGTAATGGATTTCGTAGCCGCGACGTTGCGCTTCAAGCATCATGGCAAAGCTAGAGTCTTTTTTGATGTTGATGGACGAAATAGGGTCCATCACAATACCGAGTTTGATCATTATTTTTCTCCGTTTAACCAAGATCGCCGAAACGAACTTGTAAAGCTGTAATTGCAGTTAGAGCCGCAGTCTCCGTGCGTAGAACACGTGGACCAAGTAGCGTCTCTTCAAATTTATATTGTTCTGTCATGCTGATCTCTTCAGCTGACAAACCACCTTCTGGACCAATCAGCAGTCGAACCTTGCTAATAGGCTCTGGCAGAGTGTTGATTGAGTACTTAGCTCTAGGGTGTAGGTTTAACTTAAGCGCTTCGCTTGGCTCACTGCACCACTCTTCGAGCTGCATGATAGGGCGAATTACAGGTACGGTGTTACGACCACACTGCTCACAGGCGGCAATCGCAATCTTCTGCCATTGAGCTAGCTTTTTCTCGAAGCGTTTTGCATCAAGCTTCACGCCGCAGCGTTCAGAGATGAGTGGGGTAATGGTGTTGACGCCAAGCTCTACCGATTTTTGGATGGTGAATTCCATCTTATCGCCGCGAGAGATAACCTGACCAAGATGCAGGTCGAGCGGTGACTCACTGCTGCGCTCGATACGCTCTGTCACGTTAACCGTCACATTTTTCTTCGATACTTCGGTGATCTCAGCCGGAAACTCAGCTCCGCTACCATCAAAAAGCAGAACCTCTTGGCCCTCTTTCATGCGCAATACGCGTCCAACATGCCCTGCAGCATCCTCGCCAAGTGCAAGAGAACCTAATTGTTGAATGGGTTCAGGGTGGTGAATTCGAGGGATTCTCATGTTGGTTGACCTGTAAATTGTTAATCTGGGGTTTAATATCTCAGCCTAACATGGATGCGCGATGAAGAAAAAACAAGGGCAGCGCCAGAGTTTCAAAGTAATTTGAAACTCTGGTATCCAAAACAGAGATTTAAGGAGGCAAGGTGGGTTACTTACAATTCTCGTAAACAAACGGGTTATGGTTGCCTTGAATGCGGAAAATACGTTCATCACGAGTACATTCCCACTCATCGACAGGGAACTGCTTATTCCATGCCATCATCAAGTTAGTTTGTTGTTTCGATAGCTTGAAGCCGTATTCTTTGCTCATGTACAGATAGGTACGCGCAATCGAACCTTTGGCGCGATCGGGTGGCATTACCTTGCGCTGTTTGAAGTTGACCTGCATCTCACATTGGCCATAGCTAACGCCATCAACACCATTCCATTGGCTGAAGTTGTAGTTAGAGCGATCACCATTCACTTCTCCGATTGCAGGAGTTAGGTTATGGAGGTCGGCTTCCATTGATTTAAAAACCTTATCATTGTGGGTGCAGTTCTTACGACCGCCATTCTGCCAACACTGGCGCTGGTGGCCGAATTGCCATGCCGGAACCACATGTTCCCACTCGATGCGAGAAGCTCGCTTCTGCTGCTTTCTGACTTCATAGCCGCATCCTTCAAGGTCAGGGACCCCTTTCTTTTTATCCTTCCAAGTAATGTCACAACCACAATAGAAAGAAGTGGGGTGGTCAAGGTAGATCTTTACGGCTTCCCGTTTTGCTTTGGAAAAAGAGCTTGGCGGCGCGGCGAAAACGCTTTGGGTTACCAGTAGGCCAAATAGTATTGAAAAGCAAAAAGACACCAGTAGGCCAAATGCTTTTGAAGGTGATTTTTTCATGCGAAAAGACTGATAAAAGTATGATAATTATCAGTCTAGCACTCAAATGACACTTTACTCTATTACATTTTATTGCTGGCTTTATTGTGCCTAGCTGAGCTGTTTACCGGTGAAAGTGAGAAGCTGGTTGCACTGCTGACAGCGGTAGCTTGCTTGATTGCGCTGCACTTTATTATGACGGCGGATGGTCAGTGGGTAGAGGGTACAGCCGCAGTTGTATTCGAATGTCTTTCCTTGTACTGAGTCCACCGAAAAGCTATGCGTGGTCTTTGCTGGCACCTTGAATACCTGCTCCATCACATACCGCCACTCTTTACCATGAGGCTTAACACGGCCAAAGACTTGGTGGGTAATAAGGTGAGCTATTTCATGAGGGATCACCTCTTCAATAAAGGCGTCTTGATTTTCATTGAACAGCACCGAATTTAGACGTATCTCATTGAGTTGAAGATAAGCTTTGCCTGCTGCTTTTCCTCGTACTTGGTAAGTTAGCTTTGGTATTGGAAATTGGCGAGAGAAGTGCGAGTTTGCAATATAAATACATTCCGCCAACTTCTTATTGGCTCGATGATGCAATGGGTTGTAAGACGACAAAGATGAGACTCCAAACAAAAGGCCTTAGCTAGATGCTAAGGCCTTATCCTATCATTGGTTCTGATCGAGATCAGGTACTACATATGGTGATTTTTCTTGATCGTCTCACGGTAGGCGTGCCATGTACCGTAGCCGAGTAGTGGCATGGTTACGATCATACCGACACCATAAGTGGCAAACCCGATTAAGATACCGCCGCAAATGATAGCAGCCCAGACCACCATCGCCGGCAGGTTCGATTTCACTGCGTTGAAACTAGTGAATATCGCACTCATCACGTCAACTCGGCGCTCCATCATAAGTGGAATAGAGAAGGCTGAGATACTGAAAATCAGACTAGCGATAACGAAGCCGACGACAGAGCCCGTGATTAAGAAAGGAGCAAATTCAGCCAGCGGTGCTCCTTGCACTGACGGGTATAGAGCATGCAGTAGAGCAGCGATTCTCATCCAGAAAATCATCGCGACCATCAATACAATCGCAAATGCCCATTGGTGGGTTGAGTTGCGAGTGATGGCCTTCATTGAATGGAATAAACTGGCGTTGTGGCCTTTCTCTCTCTCCCAACTAGCGTCATATAAGCCGAGAGCCAAAAATGGTCCAATCAGCATGTACACAATTAGGCTAGGCATAACCACTAAATGTGTGCCTTGCCACTGAACAAGCTGAACAATCGCTACGGCAGCGGCCATAAAACATAAGCCATAGAATGCGCTGATCATCGGCATTCGCACTAGATCGTGAAGCGCGAGTGAGAGCCAATGAAAGGGCGCAGAAATACTGACTTGGTTGCATGGAATAGTGCGAGCGTATTCACTGTCACTCACCCTATTTTTGTCTTTTTTAAAATCGGATGGATTTGCGGTACGAGGCATAACTTCCCCTTAGTTAACATAACGTCCTGGATTCAACCTCATTTGTCCTCACAGCGGCTGGCAGCGAGTCATCTTGGTTGAGCTGTTATTGAAATATCATGTCCTAGAGAGCCGTCTCGCGTTTCCTAACGGGGTGTAACCTAACCAGTTGTTGCACCAAATGTGAGCTTGATCGCCTAGGAGTACTTTAACTATTGTCACTACTGCTAAAAAACACAAATTATCCGAGATGTTTTTGAGTGGAATTTTATTAGAGAAATTGACGAAATATGGCAGGGAGTCAGAGGTAACTGCATAAAAATAAAGCCCTTACTGGCGGGTAAGGGCTTTTGGAAATTTTTTGCTTGGCGCGAAATTATTTTAGGCCAGCAAAGTCAGCTAGGATTGCTGCTTTGTCGGTTGCTTCCCAAGGGAACTCTTCGCGACCGAAGTGGCCGTAAGCTGCTGTCTGCTTATAGATCGGTTGAAGAAGGTTCAGCATCTCTTGCAGGCCGTATGGACGTAGGTCGAAGTTTTGACGAACGGCTTCAATGATGATGTCGTGAGATACTTTTTCAGTACCGAAAGTCTCAACCATGATAGATGTTGGATCAGCAACACCGATAGCGTAAGAAAGTTGGATTTCACAACGGTCTGCCATGCCAGCCGCAACGATGTTTTTAGCAACGTAACGAGCCGCGTAAGCTGCGCTGCGGTCAACCTTTGATGGATCTTTACCAGAGAATGCGCCACCACCGTGACGAGCTGCACCGCCGTAGGTATCAACAATGATCTTACGACCCGTTAGACCACAGTCACCCATTGGGCCACCGATTACGAAACGGCCAGTTGGGTTGATGAAGAAGTTAGTGTCTTTGTTGATCCACTCAGAAGGTAGTACTGGCTTGATGATCTCTTCCATCACTGCTTCACGCAGATCAGGTGTCGTTACTGAATCACAGTGCTGAGTTGAAAGAACAACAGCGTCGATACCAACAATCTTGCCTTGGTCGTATTGGAAAGTAACTTGTGATTTCGCATCTGGACGAAGGAAATCTAGCTTGCCGCTCTTACGCACTTCAGCTTGTTTTTTAACAAGTAGGTGAGAGTAAGTAATTGGTGCTGGCATTAGGATTTCAGTTTCGTTTGTTGCGTAACCGAACATGATGCCTTGGTCACCTGCACCTTGCTCTTTAGGGTCAGCTTTATCAACACCTTGGTTGATGTCTGGAGACTGCTTACCAATTGTGTTTAGTACAGCACAAGAGTCAGCATCAAAGCCCATGTCAGAGTGAACGTAACCAATTTCACGAACGGTTTCACGAGTGATCTCTTCGATATCAACCCATGCAGACGTTGTTACTTCACCGCCAACCATAACCATGCCCGTTTTCACGTATGTCTCACAAGCAACACGTGCTTTAGGATCCTGTTCTAAGATGGCATCAAGAACAGCATCAGAGATTTGGTCTGCAATTTTATCTGGATGGCCTTCTGAAACAGATTCAGAAGTGAAAAGGTGCTTAGCCATGAGAGCTCCACTTTTAGTATTAGGTGCAAAGTTTCTATCTGCGTCGCAGAGGGTTGCGCCGAGATCAAATTCAATAATTTCTGTAGGTGTTTCTACATCTAGACGTCTATTCTAAATTCCAACGGTCGAATTACAAGCTCTTTTTTATGATATGTCATAACCAAACGATTGCTTTCTCACTTATGCTAGTCCGTTAAAAACTAGGGAAATGTTGTAAAAGTGCGAAAACTGACCTTGAAAACCTCAGCAAAACGTTTGCAGTCACCATAGGCGTTTGAGAGAATAACCGCGCTAACAACTAGCAATTATTTCTCATTTTTCAAATCGCTTATGCACTCAGGAGCAGACATGCCTTCTCGTAAAGATCTCGCAAATGCAATCCGCGCACTTAGTATGGACGGTGTTCAACAAGCTAATTCAGGCCACCCAGGCGCACCTATGGGTATGGCTGATATCGCTGAAGTTCTTTGGCGTGGTCACTTGAACCACAACCCAGCAAATCCAGAGTGGGCAGACCGCGACCGTTTTGTACTGTCAAACGGCCACGGCTCAATGCTAATTTACTCTCTGCTTCACCTAAGCGGTTATGAGCTATCTATTGAAGATCTTAAGAACTTCCGTCAACTTCACTCTAAGACGCCAGGTCACCCAGAGTATGGCTACGCACCGGGTATCGAAACGACAACAGGTCCTCTAGGCCAAGGCATCACTAACGCAGTTGGTATGGCGATGGCTGAGAAAGCATTGGCTGCTCAGTTCAACAAAGAAGGCCACGACATCGTTGACCACTTCACTTATGCATTCATGGGTGATGGCTGTTTGATGGAAGGTATCTCTCACGAAGCATGTTCTCTAGCTGGTACGCTAGGTCTTGGTAAGCTTATCGCTTTCTGGGATGACAACGGCATCTCTATCGATGGTGAAGTTGAAGGTTGGTTCTCTGACGACACGCCTAAGCGTTTTGAAGCATACGGCTGGCACGTAATCCCTGCAGTAGACGGTCACGATATCGAAGCAATCAACGCTGCAATCGAGGCGGCTAAAGCAGACCCTCGTCCAACGCTTATCTGTACTAAAACTATCATCGGTTTTGGTTCTCCAAACAAATCCGGCTCTCACGACTGTCACGGCGCACCACTAGGTCACGACGAAATCGCAGCAACGAAAGAAGCACTAGGCTGGGCTCACGGTCCATTTGAAGTTCCAGCAGACATCTACGCTGAGTGGGATGCAAAAGAAGCAGGTGCAGAGAAAGAAGCGGCTTGGAACGCGAAATTTGACGCGTACGCGGCGGCTTACCCAGCAGAAGCAGCAGAGCTTAAGCGTCGTCTGAATGGCGAACTACCAGCAGAGTGGGAAGAGAAGGCAAACCAAATCATTGCTGATCTTCAAGCAAACCCTGCTGATATCGCATCACGTAAAGCATCTCAAAACGCACTAGAAGCGTTTGGTCAAATGCTTCCAGAATTTATGGGCGGCTCTGCTGACCTAGCACCTTCGAACCTAACTATGTGGTCTGGTTCTAAGTCTCTAGAAGCAAATGACTTCTCTGGTAACTACATCCACTACGGTGTACGTGAATTCGGTATGACGGCGATCATGAACGGTATCGCACTACATGGTGGTTTCGTTCCTTACGGCGCAACATTCCTAATGTTCATGGAATACGCACGTAACGCAATGCGCATGGCTGCTCTGATGAAAGTTCAGAACATCCAAGTTTACACGCACGATTCTATCGGTCTTGGCGAAGATGGCCCAACTCACCAACCTGTTGAGCAAATGGCATCACTTCGTCTAACACCGAACATGAGCACATGGCGTCCATGTGACCAGGTTGAGTCTGCAGTGGCTTGGAAACTGGCTATCGAGCGTAAAGACGCACCAACGTCTCTAATCTTCTCTCGTCAAAACCTTGCACAACAACCTCGTGATGCAGAGCAAGTAGCGAACATCGCAAAAGGTGCTTACATCCTGAAAGATTGTGAAGGTAAGCCAGAGCTTATCCTTATCGCAACGGGTTCTGAGGTTGAGCTAGCAGTAGAAGCGGCGGCGCAACTAACGGCTGAAGGCAAAAAAGTACGCGTTGTTTCAATGCCATCTACTGATGCATTCGACAAGCAAGATGCGGCTTACCGCGAAGAAGTTCTACCGTCAGACGTAACAGCACGTATCGCTATTGAAGCAGGTATTGCTGACTTCTGGTACAAGTACGTTGGCTTCGACGGTCGCATCATCGGTATGACAACATTCGGTGAATCTGCACCAGCTGGCGAACTATTCAAGATGTTTGGCTTTACTACTGAGAACGTAGTAAGCACAGCTCAAGAGCTTCTAGCTTAATGTGAGTTATCCACGAAGGCCTGAGTGCTGAAGTGAAAATAGAGAACCGAGCTCTGAGTAGCTCGGTTTTTTATTGGTTGTCATGAATTATTTTTAGCGAGTTAGATCACTCAACTAATGCCTTTTAGGTAGGATTCGGTTATCATCTGTTGCACGAAATTTTGGTTAGATGTATGGAACTATGCTAAAAGTCGCAATCAACGGATTTGGAAGAATAGGGCGCAATGTTCTAAGAGCGCTTTATGAAAGTGGCAAAAGCCAACAAATCAAAGTTGTCGCAGTTAATGAGTTAGCGCAACCTGACGCTATGGCTCATCTGCTTCAATACGACACCAGTCACGGCCGTTTCGGCAAGAAAATCTCGAACGATCAAGAGCATATTTATATTCATCATGAAAGTGGTGAAATCGATACTGTTCGTATTCTCCATTTAGCTGAAATTGACCTACTCCCTTGGCGCGATCTTGAAGTGGATATCGTGCTGGATTGTACCGGCGTGTATGGTTGCCGAGCCGATGGCCTCGCTCATATCGAAGCTGGCGCTAAAAAGGTGCTGTTCTCACACCCAGGTGCGAACGACCTCGACAACACCATTATCTACGGTGTTAACCACGATTCTATTAAAGCCAGCGACCGCATTGTTTCCAATGGTTCTTGTACCACCAACTGTATCGTACCTATCATCAAGGTTCTTGATGAGGCGTTTGGTATTGATTCTGGCACTATCACTACGATTCACTCGTCGATGAATGACCAGCAGGTGATTGACGCTTACCACTCGGACTTGCGTCGTACCCGTGCTGCGAGCCAATCTATTATTCCAGTTGATACCAAACTTCATAAAGGTATTGAACGAATCTTTCCGAAATTTTCTAACAAGTTTGAAGCGATTTCTGTGCGAGTACCGACGGTTAACGTTACAGCAATGGATCTAAGTGTCACAATTAATACGAATGTGAAAGTTAATGACGTAAATCAAACCATTGTTAAGGCATCTCAGTGTACATTACACAACATCGTTGACTATACTGAAGCACCGCTTGTATCCATCGACTTTAATCACGATCCTCATAGCGCGATTGTGGATGGTACTCAAACCAGAGTGAGCAACGGCCACTTAGTAAAAATGCTAGTGTGGTGTGATAATGAATGGGGCTTTGCAAACCGAATGCTGGATACGGTACTTGCAATGCAGGCTTCCGAAGGCGAGAAGTAGAGCCCGGACGCAAATATGCGGATTATTTATTTTTAAGCTTGAAATAAATACCAAGTATCCACATATTATGACCAGTTGAAGAATTTATAGGCTTAGCAGGGTTGCTGAGTTTCCAAAACTTTATATTTATTTAAATTTGAGAGGACAAATCATGTCTGTGATCAAGATGACTGACCTGGAACTAGCAGGTAAACGCGTATTTATCCGTGCTGACCTAAACGTACCAGTAAAAGACGGTAAAGTAACTTCAGATGCTCGTATCCTTGCATCTCTACCAACTATCAAGCTTTGTCTAGAAGCTGGTGCAAAAGTAATGGTTACTTCACACCTTGGTCGCCCAACGGAAGGCGAGTACAACGAAGAGTTCTCTCTACAACCTGTAGTTAACTACCTAAACGACGCACTAGACTGCGAAGTTAAACTGGCTAAAGACTACCTAAACGGCCTAGAGCTAAACGCTGGTGAACTCGTTGTTCTAGAAAACGTTCGCTTCAACAAAGGCGAGAAGAAGAACGAAGAAGAGCTATCTAAAGCATACGCATCTCTATGTGACATCTTCGTAATGGATGCATTCGGTACGGCTCACCGTGCACAAGCATCGACTCACGGCGTTGGTACTTACGCTCCTGTAGCGTGTGCTGGTCCTCTTCTTGCTGCTGAGCTAGAAGCACTAGGTAAAGCAATGGACAACCCAGAGCGTCCACTTGTGGCTATCGTTGGTGGTTCTAAAGTTTCAACTAAACTGACGGTTCTTGAGTCTCTATCAAAAGTTGCTGACCAACTTGTTGTTGGTGGTGGTATCGCGAACACCTTCATCGCTGCGGAAGGTCACAACGTAGGTAAGTCTCTATACGAAGCAGACCTAGTTGAAACAGCTCAAAAGCTAATGAAAGAGTGTGCTATCCCAGTTGCAACTGACGTAGCATGTGCAAAAGCATTCGATGAGAACGCAGAAGCTGAAATCAAGCACGTTTCTGAAGTTGCAGACGACGACATGATCTTTGACCTAGGTCCAGAATCAACAGCGGCTCTAGCTGAAATCATCGGCAACGCTAAAACTATCCTTTGGAACGGTCCTGTCGGCGTATTCGAGTTCAAGAACTTCGAAGCGGGTACAGCAGGTATCTCTAAAGCAATCGCTGAGTCTGCAGGTTTCTCTGTAGCAGGTGGTGGTGACACGCTAGCAGCTATCGACAAGTTTGGTATCAAAGCTGACGTTTCTTACATCTCTACTGGCGGCGGTGCTTTCCTTGAGTTCGTTGAAGGTAAAGTACTTCCAGCAGTTGCTATGCTAGAAGAGCGCGCTAAGGCGTAATGAATATGAAGGCGGGTGACTATACCCGCCTTTAACGTTTGCTGCATGTCACACTTTTTTGCTAGAATGGCACAAGTTGTGAGCAAACGTTTGCAAGTTTTTAAACTTAAGTTTTTTAATCTTAAAACGATAGAATAAATAGGACTATTTCCATGTCTAAGATCTTCGATTTTGTAAAACCTGGTGTGATTTCTGGCGATGACGTACAGAAAGTATTTGAAGTAGCAAAAGAGAACAAGTTTGCTCTTCCAGCAGTAAACGTTGTAGGTACAGACTCTGTAAACGCAGTACTAGAAGCAGCTGCAAAAGTTAAGTCTCCAGTTGTTGTTCAATTCTCTAACGGCGGTGCTGCTTTCTTCGCAGGTAAAGGCGTGAAACTTGAAGGTCAAGGCGCTCAAATCCTTGGTGCTGTAGCTGGTGCTAAATACGTACACGCTGTAGCTGAAGCTTACGGTGTTCCAGTTATTCTTCACACTGACCACGCTGCTAAGAAACTTCTTCCTTGGATCGACGGTCTACTAGACGCTGGTGAAGAGTTCTTCGCTCAAACTGGTAAGCCTCTATTCTCTTCTCACATGCTAGACCTTTCTGAAGAGTCTCTAGAAGAGAACATCGAAACATGTGCTAAGTACCTAGAGCGCATGGCTAAAATGAACATGACAATCGAGATCGAACTTGGTTGTACTGGTGGTGAAGAAGACGGCGTTGATAACTCTGATATGGACGCATCTGAGCTTTACACTTCTCCAGAAGACGTTGCTTACGCATACGAGAAACTAAGCGCTGTTTCACACCGTTTCACTATCGCTGCATCTTTCGGTAACGTACACGGTGTATACAAGCCAGGTAACGTTGTTCTAACTCCAACTATCCTACGTGACTCTCAAGCATACTGTGCAGAGAAGTTCGGTATCGCACCTAACGCTCTAAACTTCGTATTCCACGGTGGTTCTGGTTCTACTGAAGCAGAAATCCAAGAGTCTATCGGCTACGGTGTTATCAAAATGAACATCGATACTGATACTCAGTGGGCTACATGGGATGGTATCCGTCAGTACGAAGCTGACAACCGTGACTACCTACAAGGTCAAATCGGTAACCCAACTGGCGAAGACGCGCCAAACAAGAAGTACTACGATCCACGCGTATGGCTACGTGCTGGTCAAACTTCTATGGTTGCTCGTCTTGAGAAAGCATTCGCTGACCTTAACGCTGTAGACGTACTATAATTCTTTCGAATTAGGTCACTCTAAAGTTTTGTAAACCCGCTCTATGAGCGGGTTTTTTTATATCTGATAAAAACTTGTAGGAAATATGTGAAATTCCTAGCGTGCGGTGAATAAATTTCGTAGTCTTTTAACTATCGGTATTTGTCTTTATGCGTAAGTTTCCTTTATTCAAGAACTTACATAAATATGACTTTGCAATCTGTCAAAGATAGGATATCGTGCCGAAAAACAGGAGGGAGCCCCCCTGTTTAGTAAGAAGGACTTAGCCAATATTTTTTTAAGATAATGATTTCTTTATATAAAATGAAATTGTTCGCGCTTTAATTGCAGTGGTTGGTTTAAGACAGTTTAGCTCGTAGCATATTACATAGAGGATGCATATTATGGCTGAAAGCTCTAGCGAATTTGAGACCCCAATTGTGGATGGCCTCTCAAATGCAGAACAGTGGTTAACGAATAACTCAGATCTCTTTATTCAATACGGTGTAAATATCATTTCAGCACTGGTTATCCTATTTATCGGTAACATTATCGTTAAAGCGGTAGCGAACAGTGTCTCTAAAGTGCTTCAGAAGAAAAATATGGACCGTGCAGTCGTAGAGTTTATCCACGGCTTAGTACGTTATCTGTTGTTCGTTATTGTTCTGATTGCTGCTCTTGGTCGCTTAGGGGTTCAAACAGCCTCGGTCGTTGCTGTCATAGGTGCGGCAGGTTTAGCAGTAGGTCTTGCTCTACAAGGTTCATTATCTAACTTTGCTGCAGGTGTACTGATTGTTGCATTCCGTCCATTTAAGTCTGGTGACTATGTTGAGATTGGTGGTGTAGCGGGTTCTGTTGATTCTATTCAGATTTTTCAAACGGTTCTGACAACGCCAGATAACAAAATGATTGTCGTACCAAACGGCAGCGTTATCGGTAGCCCAATCACGAACTACTCACGTCATGCAACTCGTCGTATCGATCTGATGATTGGTGTTTCCTATGGATCTGATCTGCAAAAGACGAAAGAACTATTAACGCGAATCTGTGAGTCAGATGAGCGCATATTAAAAGAACCAGGTATTAAAGTTGGTGTTCATACTTTGGCGGATTCTTCGGTTAACTTCGTGGTTCGCCCGTGGGTGAACACTGCAGACTACTGGAACGTTTATTTCGATCTAATGCAAGCAATTAAAGAAGGCTTGGATAAAGAAGGTATCGAAATCCCATTCCCACAAATGGATGTTCACGTAAACAAAGTTGAAGCATAAGCTTTAAATTGACTTTGGTAGCGATAAGCTTTTGATAGAGGCGGGTAACTTTGGTTATCCGCCTTTTTTTTCAATTTAGACTCACCCTTCTGCTTGTTGGTGGTTATTGCTGTTTCACTTCTTCTCTTTGTATATTTTGATTTTTCTCTCTATCGAACCTAGGCCACAACGAGGTTTTTAGCATCGCATACAAAGGCTTTCTTACCTCTTGTCCTCCCAAAATAGCCAATAGACATAAACCACCAGGAATCAGAACCATCATGAGCAAAGGTCGAAGTAGGTAAGAGAAGCAAAAGATCGTGGGTAGAAAAATCAGTACTTGTCCAAGTCTGTTTAATATATTCATCATATCCGAAACTCCAAGAATAATTGAGCGTGCTCATTTTTATAATTGAGCGCGCTCAATTTGTCAAATGTGAGCGCTAAGAGTATGATCAAGATTGATTTAACAAGGGTGCATTTTTGTGAGTAAGAGAGAGGCAACGAAACAGAAGATCTTAGTGTCTGCTTGGGAACTGTTTGGAGAGAATGGTTACGACAACACAACAACTCGACAGATTGCTCGTCACGCGGGCGTGGCAGATGGCACAGTATTTAGTCATTTTGAAACCAAGCTGACGATTCTTCGAGAAGGGATGCTAGCGCAGTTGGAGAAAGTTGGTCGGGAAGTCTTAACGTTTGACCAAGATAAGAGTGCGTTGAGCATTGGTACTTCGCTGATTGAACACTACTATCGCTATTATTTTGATAATGTTGAATTAAGTCGAGTGTTGCTCAAAGAGGTCATTTGGGATTTGGACTACTACCGTACGTTTGATCAAGCACTGATTCAGGCGGTTAATGTCAGTCCGTCAATGTCTGAAAAAATGCCGTTGATTATGGATAGCTATTTCATGACTTTGATTAGACACTTGAGCCAACCAGAACCAAGCCTTGAAGCTGCGTTGAATGAACTGAACAAAAAAATTCGAATCATTCTAGCGTAACGCATTGTGTCATCAGGTTACTTACGGCTGTTCAGGCTTGGTCTATAGTACTTGCTCTTCTCGTCGTTACCAGTATTGCTCGATTAATCCATTGGCAAGCACTGCTGCAATAGTGAACATCATGGTCGCGACTGCGATATCAATGCCTTTTTTCACTTTTGGCTTTGATAATGTTGGGCCTAGCTTTGCAGCACCTAGCGAGAGTGAATAGAACCAAACAAAAGAAGCAAGGATAGTCCCTAAAGCGAAAGCAAGACGATCATTGCCTTCAAATTGACCGCCAATCGAGCCTAATATAACCACAGTGTCCAGATACAAATGAGGGTTTAGTACGGTCACTGCTAATGCCCCTAGGATCACAGTACGCTTGCCACGTGCTAACACTTCCCCCTTTGATTCATGTTCTGCTTCTGTTTTAAAAGCACTTTTCAGAGATAGCAAACCATATACGCTTAAGAAGGCAATACCACCCAGTGTCACTGAGGTCAGTAGAATCTCGTTTTGAGATAGGATAGCACCGCCCCCAAAAATGCCGAGTGAAATAAACAGTGTATCCAAAAGGCTACAGATGGTTGCAGTGGTGAGGTGGTGATTGCGCTTAATACCCTGATTTAAGACATAGGCGTTCTGTGCACCAATAGGAATAATCATGCTCGCACCCAATCCAAACCCTTGTAATAAAACCCAAAAACTCATTTTTACCTCCGCATAATCTGTTGAAACCTTAATGTTAGAGAGAAGATACGCTTAGATTTTTAATAAGTATAATTAATGATTTTAATGTAATATTAGAGATGCTTATGCTGTGAGTGGCTGTTTAGTTGAGAGGAAGAGAAGTGTGCGTGGATTAGACTACAAATGGTTAGAGGCTCTTGATTCTGTGGTGAATCAGCGAAGTTTTGAGCGAGCTGCAGAGCATCTCTATATCTCTCAATCTGCAGTGTCACAACGGATTAAACAGCTCGAGAAGTGGCTTGCGCAGCCAGTATTGATTCGTGAAACACCGCCTCGGCCAACGCCTGCCGGTAAAAAACTGTTGGGGTTATATCGAAGAGTGCGCCTGCTTGAACATGAGCTCGTCCCCGAGTTGATGAACGAAGAGAGTAGCCAAGCGCTGTCAGTTTCAATTGCGACCAATGCAGATAGTCTCGCGACTTGGTTATTGCCAGCACTGTCGGATGTAATGAAAACGAGACAAGTTGAGTTAAATATGGCCATTCATGGTGAGGCGAGGACCATCGCTAAACTGAAAAATGGGGAAGTTGCTGGCGCGATCAGTTTAGAGTCTCAAGCTATTCCAGGATGTCGCGCAGATTATTTAGGTCGAATGGATTATGTGTGCGTCGCAAGCCCTGAATTTTATCAGCGCTACTTCTCAGAAGGCGTTAACTACGCAACCCTCAAGCGTGCCCCGGCTGTCTCTTACGATCAGTATGATGATTTACATAAGAAGTTTCTTCATGATCACTTTAATGTGCCAAGAGATGCCGTGATTAATCATACGGTGGGTAGCTCAGAGGCATTTGTTCGTATTGCAATGTCCGGTGTTGCGTATTGTTTGATTCCGCGCTTACAGATCGTTGAGGAGCTAGAATCAGGCTCGCTGATTGATATCACACCGGGTTTCTTGCTCTCCTATCGAATCTATTGGCATCACTGGCAGCTGGAGAGTGGGGTTCTCAAAGAGATTTCACAGGCCATTCTCAACTATGCGCATCAACACCTTCCTCAGTAAGCTGACGGTTTTTACAGCGTAAAAGTTATGTAAGAAGTTCAATATCACGTTGGTATCGCGATAAATTACTCATATGATGAAAGGACATTTGCTTAGCATGGGTTTTCCTAATGAAGTTAGTTCCAAATATGTTAGCGACATCTCTTACTCTGACTGCAGCTCTGAGTGTTATCAGTTTTCCATCATGGGCTGAAGTGACCAGCTTTCCTCATCTTTCAACGACCGGTTACGGTGAAGTCGTTGCCAAGCCAGATATGGCGACTTTCTCTGTCAAGGTAGTTGAATCAACCATGACAGCTGAGCAAGCAAAAGGCACGGTGGACAGAGTGGTTAGCGGGTTTCTGAATAAGCTAGAAGAAGCGGGCATCGATAAAACCAGTATTCAAAGCTCTAACCTATATCTTGCGCCTCAGTATCACTATCCGAAAGAGGGCAAGCCAGAACTCGTGGGTTATCGAGCATCGCGTAATATCACGGTGCAGGTTGAAGATTTAGCAAACTTAAATCGCTATTTGGACATTGCGTTAAGCGAAGGAATCAATCAGGTAGACAACATTCAGCTACAGGTGCGAGACCAAGCCAAGTATCAAGAAATGGCTCGCCTCAAAGCGATTAAAGATGCGCAGAGTAAGGCTAAGTCTTTAGCTGATGGTTTTGATAAAGAACTCGGTAATGTGTGGCGTATTGATTACAACGCACAGTACGCACAACCGGTTTTGATGCGCTCTATGGCTATGGATTCAAGAACAGAATCTAACTCATATCAAGATTCTACAATCACGATTCGCGATCGTGTTGATGTGATCTATCAGCTTGAAGAGTAATTGGATCATCATGATCTAATTGCCTACAGTAGGCCAAATACTCAAAAGGCTCTCGAAATGAGAGCCTTTTTTGTTGTGCGCCGAGCATGGTGTCAACCTAGGAGGTGAAAGTCCTCTACGCGCCTTGTCGAGCAGGAAGCGTTAGCCTATGCAAGGGTGTCCATCGTGAGGTGGAATCTGAAGGAAGCAAATGGCAAAACATAGCTTTGACGAACAGAAATCTGATAGTAGGCATAATCAACTTGGGTAACCTAGCAACAGATAGAATAGCCCAAAGTCTCGAACAGAAGTGTGATTATGTAAATCAGGCAGAGCTATGGGAAAGGGTGACATCTTACCTCGGGAGGTCTTATCAATTGTCCGCGAGACTAGGCTAGCAGTGATGCTAGACGAAGATTGATAAGAAGTCAGCAGAGGGCATAGTACCTACAATGTGGGGAAGGCCTGAACCAAGGTTTTAAGGCTACAGTTAACAGATTCTCAGTGTGTATGGAGTCTCAGTCAAAAGTAGAACCCCTACAACTCCGCTAATAATGATGGTGAAGTCGGAAACGGATCTGTTGCTAGCGAAGAGAGACAAGCCACATTGGCGTTAAAGTTAAATAGTGGACTTAAGCTAACGTAAGTTAGTCTACCTTGGAACCGCCGTATGCGATACACGCTTGTACGGTGGTGTGAGAGGACGGAGGCCGTGAGGCCTCCTCCTACTCGATTTTCAGTATCGAACTTAATGCTTAGTGAAGCAGACGAGCGCGAATCGTACCTTCAATCTCTTTCAGCTTCAGCAGTGCTTCTTCAGAGCGATCCGCTTCGACATCAATCACTACGTAACCCATGTCGGCTGCCGTTTGTAGGTACTGACCTGCAATGTTAATGCCTTCTTCAGCGAAGATGGTGTTGATTTGAGTCAGGATACCTGGGCGGTTCTCGTGGATGTGCAGTAGGCGTGATGTACCTGTATGCAGCGGTAGGGATACCTCTGGGAAGTTAACACTTGATAGTGTTGAACCGTTATCTGAGTACTTCGCCAGTTTACCCGCTACTTCTACACCGATGTTCTCTTGCGCTTCCTGTGTAGAACCACCTACGTGCGGTGTTAGGATAACATTGTCGAACTGCATTAATGGTGACTCAAATGGGTCAGCATTGGTTTTCGGTTCTGTTGGGAATACATCAATCGCTGCACCACCTAAGTGACCAGAATCAAGCGCACCGCATAGTGCTGGGATATCTACAACCGTGCCACGCGCCGCGTTGATAAAGATAGCGCCCGGCTTCATGCGGTCAAACTCTTCTTTACCCATCATGTTCTTGGTTTCGTTGGTTTCAGGAACATGCAGAGAAATTACATCACACTTATTTAAAAGCTCAGTCATGGTATGAACTTGCGTTGCGTTACCTAGCGACAGCTTGTTCTCGATGTCGTAGAAGTAAACGCGCATACCTAAGTTTTCAGCAATGATACCCAACTGAGTACCGATGTGACCGTAACCTATGATGCCTAAGCGTTTACCACGCGCTTCGTAAGAGTTGTCTGCACTCTTTTTCCAAATACCACGGTGTGCAAGTGCGTTCTTCTCTGGAATGCCACGAAGAAGTAGAAGTACCTGACCTAATACCAGCTCAGCAACACTACGCGTGTTTGAGAAAGGTGCGTTAAACACAGGGACACCGCGCTTAGCTGCAGCGTCTAGGTCAACTTGGTTAGTACCGATACAGAAACAGCCGATTGCAACCAGCTTTTCTGCAGCGTCGATCACTTCTTGGGATAGATTAGTACGAGAACGGATACCGATAAAGTGCGCATCTTTAACTGCTTCTAGTAGCTCTTCTTCAGGTAGGGAGCCTTTATGGTATTCAATATTGGTATAACCGGCGGCTTGTAGTACTTCAACTGAAGAAGGGTGAAGCCCCTCTAACAGCAGAATTTTAATCTTATCTTTTTCCAGTGAAACTTTGGCCATTGTTCTCGTCCTTTAAAATGGAAAGGTTGGGCAAATGCGGCGCACGTGCTACAAAATGGCTTAAGGGGATAAAACTAACCATTTTGTTAGGAGACAAACGTTTTCCCTGTGCGTCTTCTGAACAATAAAGTAACAAAAAAAAAATGATTTGGGTAAGAAAATTACGGAATAAGCCATAATTTTACAGACGCTAAGCAAAAAAAACGGTGCCCTTAGGCACCGTATGTAATGAAGTAACAGAAAGTAGCACTATTACTGGTTTGTTATTCTTCGATTTTTGCGCCTTCAGGGGTACCTGTAATGACAACATCAGCACCACGGTGAGCAAATAGACCAACAGTTACAACACCAGCAATACCGTTAATGATGTCTTCCATCTGTTTTGGATTTTCAATCGCCATGCCGTGCACGTCTAAGATCACGTTGCCGTTATCTGTGATACAGCCTTCACGGTAAACCGGGTCACCACCTAGTTTTACAAGCTCGCGCGCTACATAAGAGCGAGCCATTGGGATAACTTCTACTGGCAGTGGGAATTTGCCAAGTACGTCAACGGCTTTAGTACCATCAACAATACAAACAAATTTTTCAGAGATTGCAGCAACAATCTTTTCACGAGTAAGAGCCGCGCCGCCGCCTTTAATCATGTCACGAGTTGGGTTGATTTCGTCCGCGCCATCAACGTAGATGTCGAGTTTCGCAACGTCGTTACACTCATACACTTTGATTTCTAGTTCTTCTAGACGTTGTGTAGATGCTACAGAGCTAGAAACGGCACCTTTAATCTTGTCTTTCATTGTGCCTAGTGCGTCGATGAAGTGATTTACTGTAGAGCCAGTACCAACACCCACAATGCTGCCTTCTTCAACATACTGAAGTGCTGCCCAACCAGCCGCTTTTTTCATTTCATCTTGAGTCATGCCAATCTCCTGAATAGGTCGTGCTTTTTTTTGGATAAATAGAGCGTACGTGTAAGTTAACGTTTGCGGGGCGGATTATAGCGCTTTAGTCACCAATTTCCCATTGCCAAGTTTTACTCGGAGTCACGATTTTAGGTAACGGGATGTCCCAGTTTTCGGTAGGTAGCTGCTCAACGTTCTGACAATCATGAGCAAGCCCGATGGGTGTTGCTCCAACGCCAGTTTTGAACCAAGGTGCTAACGTGCGGTCGTAGTAGCCACCGCCCATGCCTAAGCGGTGGCCATAGGAATCAAAGCCAACCAGTGGTGTAAAGATAATATCGAGCTCACGCACGGGTTTAACCTGAGTTTGGTCGAGCTTGGGTTCCACAATGCCATATTTATTGTGCACCGTTGGTGTATCCGCCGCGTAGCGCAAGAATAGGAGATGTCCTTCCGAAAAAGGGTGTAGCACTGGGAGGTAGACTTCTTTGCCTTGTGACCATAGCCATTCGATCAGCGGCTGTGTATCAAGCTCACCGTCGGTAGATATATAGAGGGCGATATGTTGTGCTTTATGGATATCGTTTAAGGTTGAACAACGTTCAACGAGATCTAACCCAGCTTGCTGCTGTTCAAGAGTAGAGAGTGCTTTACGTTTCTGTCGGATGAGAGTGCGAAACTCGTTACGAGTGAGCGTCTTCATAAGAAGGGATACCCCAAAGTGCCGTTGAGAATAGATGGCCCTTGAACCAGCGAGTTCAAGGCGGATCAGCAATGATTACCGTAGGCTTCTCGGTACGGGCCGAGCATGCTCAATAGTACTCAAGTACTAACCCTTAGGGATTGCTTATCGGCTCGGGGACGTGAATCCTCTGACAAACACTCCAGGGTAAATTTGTGTACGCTATTGCTGTCCGTGCTTAACCTTACTGAGTACATCTGAAAGCGATGCAGTGAGCTTTTCCATGCGCTCGGTCAGTGCGTTTTGTTCGTCGTTAGCTTCGAACTTTTTCGTCTGTAGCTCATAACAGATGTTAAGAGCTGCGATCGTTAGTAGCTTAACTTCATTGGTTACCTTAGTACGTTCAGCCATCTCTTTCAATCGATTATCAAGATCGGCCGCCGCTGCAATTAATGACTCTTCTTGCCCTGCAGGACAATTAACTCGAGTCAATTTACCTAATATTTCAACGTCTACCGCTTGATTACTCATGATGGATGAACTCTTTAACGCGCTATTCTAAGGCCGTTGCCCTTTGTCATTATGAGAAAGAAAAAGTGCCAGCACCGATGAGGAAGCTAACTCCTCTGAGGAGGAAACTATAGGTAAACCGCTATTAAGATTCAAGCTTTTCAGGGTGACTGTTTGTAAATGAGAGCTTGAGCACACAGTAATTCAGCAAATTGAACATTTGGTAGTCACTCTTGCTGCAATTGCTAAGGATCTTCGCTTACTAGAATTGGGGTGAAGTGGTACGATTAATAGATTGATATAAAGAACAACTGAGCGAGTTATCTGATGAGCGAAACTACTTTACCTGACTACCTAACGGTTGCAACTGAATTGCAATCAGCAAGCCTTGCTGTAACGCCTGCAGAAATGCATGGCCTACTAACAGGGATGCTGAGCGGTGGGTTAAGCCTTGCAGATAAAAGCTGGCAGCCATTGATTTTTGATTACACCAACGACGGAATGGGTTGGCCGGATCGTGCACTAACATTGGCAGAAGCAACGCTGAAAGTGACCACCAGCGAAATTACGGGTTCAGGTATGGAGCTTTCTATGCTGCTTCCGGACGAAGACGCGAGTGCTAGCCTGTTTGATCTGGCGGATGGTGTATCAGATTGGATTAATCACTTTATCTCAGGTTTAGGCTTGGTCGGTGCACAACTGAACAAAGCGTCAGATGAGACCAAAGAAGCATTGGCTGATCTAGAAGAGATGGCAAAGTTAGGCATCGATGAAGACGACGACCTAGACGAGCAAGCACAGCTACTTGAGCAGGTTATTGAACATGTTAAGGCATGTGCATTAACCATTCATGCGGAGTTCGGTGCTCGCCCATCAGAAGATAGCGCACCAACCATTCATTAATTGTTTCGAGTTTAGAGGTCACCATGGCTCAATTTGATGTGGTAATTGCTGGTGGAGCAATGGCAGGCGCAACACTTGCTTTAGCCCTAAACCAGTTAAGTCAACGCTCTTTATCGATAGCTGTGGTTGAACCGTATCAGGTTGACCATAGTGCTCACCCTGGGTTTGATTCTCGCTCTATCGCACTCTCTTACGGAACGGTGCAGATTTTAGAGTCTCTCCAACTGTGGTCATCGATCTTACCGGTAGCGACGGCGATCAAAGATATTCATGTCTCAGACCGCGGTCATGCAGGGATGACGGATATCTTCAGCGAACAGCTCGCAGTGGATGCCCTAGGCTACGTGGTGGAACTTGCTGATGTTGGGCGTATCTACCAAGAGAAACTTGAGGCTGAAAGCAATATCACTCTGTTTTGTCCATCCTCGGCGAGTGAGATTACTCGCCATCTTGAGCATACGGATATTGAACTGAGTTGCGGCGAGACGATTTCCACTAAGTTGTTGGTGGCAGCTGATGGTGCCATCTCGACTTGCTGTGAGCGTTTAGGTATTACTCTGAACGAACACGACTTTGGTCAGGTTGCCGTTATCGCAAATATTGTCGCGAACGCACCGCATGCTGGACGTGCATTTGAGCGCTTTACTGAGCATGGCCCAGTCGCGTTATTACCGATGACTAATAACCGTTTGTCTTTAGTTTGGTGCCTGTCACCAGAACAAGCTGAGAAAGTCATGGCGTTAGATGACACCGCTTTCCTTGAGCAACTGCAAGACGCCTTTGGTTGGCGCCTAGGCAAGTTGGAAAAAGTGGGGCAGAGAGCGAGTTACCCACTGATTTTACGTCATCGACAACAGAACATCTCCCATCGATTTGCGATTGTTGGCAACGCCGCACAAACCTTACACCCGATTGCGGGGCAAGGATTTAACCTTGGCATTCGCGATGTTGCGTCGCTCGCGGAAGAGGTGTGTGAGCAGCTGGATGACGCAGGTCACTACGCAGGATTAACACGCTTTAGAAAACGTCGAGAGTCGGATCGTGAAACCACGATTACACTTACTTCAGGTCTGGTTCACCTGTTTTCAAATGACTGGTCAGCTACACGCTTAGGTCGTAATCTCGGATTGGCAGCAATGGATAACATCTCACCCCTTAAAGGCCCTTTATTGCGTCATACGTTAGGTTTGGTTGAGAGATAAGGTAGAAAATAATGATGCAAAGTGTTGATATCGCTATTGTTGGCGGTGGCATGGTTGGATTGGCATTAGCCGCAGCCCTTAAAGACAGTGATCTAAGAATTGCTGTGATTGAAGGCAAAGCGCCGAGCGAAGGATTGAATGAACTGCCGGATGTTCGTGTGTCGGCATTGAGCCGTTCAAGTGAAGTGATATTGCGTAATCTAGGCGCATGGCGCGGTATTGAACAGCGACGTGCTGCACCTTATCAAGCAATGGAAGTGTGGGAGCAAGACAGCTTCGCACGCATCGAGTTTGATTCTACTCGTCTGGCGCAGCCAAACCTTGGCCATATTGTAGAGAACCGAGTGATACAACTGGCACTGCTTGAACAAGTGAAGAAGCAGGACAATGTGAGCTTGTATATGCCCGCCACATGTCAATCTTTGGCTATTGGTGAAAGCGAAGCTTGGCTGACTTTAGACAATGGTCAGGCATTGACGGCTAAATTGGTTGTTGGCGCTGACGGTGCAAACTCATGGGTTCGCAGACAGCAAGATATCCCACTCACACATTGGGACTATGGGCACAGTGCGATAGTCGCTAACATTCGCACGGAATTTGCGCATGACAGTGTTGCGCGTCAGATCTTTACACCGCAAGGCCCCTTGGCATTTTTGCCAATGCAGTCACCGAATATGAGCTCAATCGTATGGTCAACCGAGCCAAATCGTGCCGAGAAGTTGGTATCGATGTCTGAACAAGAGTTCAACAAGCACCTGACAACAGAGTTTGATGCCAAGCTTGGTCTATGCAGCGTAGTCGGTGAGCGCTTTGCCTTCCCATTACGTATGCGTTATGCGCGTGATTTTGCCGTTGAGCGTGTGGCTTTGGTTGGTGATGCCGCCCACACGATTCATCCATTAGCAGGCCAAGGCGTGAATCTTGGTTTGCTTGACGCTGCGAGTCTAGCGCAAGAGTTGATCAAGCTGTGGCAAGCGGGTGAAGACATCGGAACCAAGCGTAATCTGCGCAGTTACGAACGCTGGCGTAAAGCTGAAGCGGCCAAAATGATTGCTTCTATGCAGGGCTTTAAAGACCTGTTTGAAGGAGACAACCCAGCTAAGAAACTAATTCGTGGTTTAGGGATGAAACTCGCTGGACAGCTGCCAGGTGCGAAAGATGAAATCATGAAACGTGCGCTAGGTTTAACCGGCAATCTACCGGAGCTTGCTAAACGACCAGTCAGCACTAATTAATAATTTAGGCTTTGAGAAACGCAAAAGGGTTGGCAGTGCCAACCCTTTTCTGTATTCAGTCGATAACTATAGTGATCAAGCGTAAGCGCACCTTAGCTTCATAATTTCATTGTTTATCTCTTTGACGGTATCAAAATGGCGCTTTTCCGCCCTCTCTGGCAAAACCAGTTTACCGTTATCAAACTCAAATTTCCCGACGCCGTAAATGTAGATTCGTCCTTTAAAAAGTCGACTTACATGTTTAGCAATCATACCGGGTGTATAGCGCTTAAACAGTCTCATTTTTTCTTATCCTTATCTTTACCTAGCCTGCATATTATAGAAAATCTCCGAGGGAATAATTGTGATAAGCATGGAGTAATATGCAGTAGAGTTGTCTCTTAATAGATATTTGTGCTGCACTAATCAGATTTACTAGCAAATATCGTTTTTATCGTGAGCTTCTCCTCAAAATTGGTGAGTTTAGTGAACGGCCTGCCGACTTTTCTGTCTGGGCTTTAGGCTGCTCACCGTAAGCAAGGTTAAGAATAGGCGTAAATTTTTTATTTGTGTAATAAAAGTGTAAATTTTTCTGAATAAAAAAAAGCCCGTTCATAAACGGGCGAATAGTCACAGATGCATTACACAAAAGTGGATGACTGACATTACTCAGTGGATTCACTTTGACTGGTTAGTTATCGCTTTGATTAAAACCCAACCAGTGAATGTAGACTACCCTAGAAAAGCTCCTGTGACTAGTTATGCTTTAATTTTGACTAAATATATTTTCTGGTCGGTCTGGTAAATATGATAAAAGCCGCAATTATTATGAAAACTCTTACATCAAACCTAGTAAAATTGTGAGGAAGATCGAATTGATATAGAGGTTACTTGCAGATCTCTGCTTCAATCGGCGCACATAGACTCATAAGATCGTTGAGATCAAGGGCGATCCCAGCCATTCGCTCACCAGAGCTGATTGTCACAATTTTATTCTGTTGAAGAGATCGATCAAAAATGATCGGTATATAGCGCTTGAGTGCTAATGGGCCAACACAGCCGACTTTAAAGCCTGTAACCGATTCAACATCTTGTTGAGATACACAAGTCATTCGGCGGCAGTTAAGCACGGCTCGAACTTTTTTTGGGTCAATCGATTTATCACCCGGTGCACATGCCAACGCGTATTGGTTGCCCATGTCTCGTAGCAGAATACATTTGACCATTTGTGAAGGCTCAATACCTCGAGCCTGCGCTGTCTCTTCAATGGAAGTGGTTTCTTTGTCTTGCAATAGCAGGCGGTACGCCACCTGCTGTTGATCTAACCAATCTGTAATTACCGTTTTCAAAGGGAATTACTCTTCTTCCAAGCTATAAGGTAGCGGTTGGATGGTCCATTTGTGATCTGGTTGTTCGGCAAGGCGCAGTTCAACATCATCATCTAAGTTATTTGGCAGAACAATTAGACCAATGGCTGTGTTGTCAGAGAATTGGTAGACGTTCAGAAGACGGCCGGCACCACGCCAGTTTTCACCCACACTGCGCTCGAGTTCAATCGCTGAATCTAACGTAAGTGGTTGTTCGGTTGTACCAGAAACAATGCGCATCTCTCGCTTGTTCATGCCACGGTATTTCGCGCGTGCCACGGTCTCTTGGCCTGTGTAACAGCCTTTGCTAAAGCTGATACCGCCAATCGCTTGTAGGTTCAATGCCTGCGGGATGTGTTCATTCTGCTCTGCTGCTGACAGCTTTGGTTGAGCATCCATGATCTCAAAGTATTGCCATAGCGTTTCGGACACTTTTTCAATAGAGCTACCTTCAACTAAAGCTTGTGCCGCATCTGGAGTCACAAGTAGCGCCCAGCGAGAATCCGCTACTTTTACTGCGCTGCCGCCCTCGATCGCACGTACATTGCCACGATCTTCAGAAAGAGTATCGATAAAGCTATCGGCTTGCGCACCCATGATGCCAAGGACAACATCCTCCGTCTGCTCAATAGTTACTTTTGAGAATACCGCGTATTTCTTGATTTCCTGTAGCTCAACCTCAATCGCTGATTGAGGTTGGAGTAGGGCGTAGCCATCATTGTGGTGGAATAGGCGGAAAATACTCCACACTTTACCCTTCGCATCACAGTGTGCGCCTAGCGTTGACTCGTCACTCGCTAGCTGTACGACATCGCACGTTACTTGGCCTTGCAGGTACGACTTTTTGTCATCGCCCACCATAGTAATCGCACCCCAGTCAGAGATGTGTGTCATCATCACTCCTGGAAGTGTGTCGTTGTGCGTGTGATTAAGTGGTTGAAACGTGTTTTTCCAATCCATTTTGCCTTTCCTGAGAAATTTGATTTGTGTCTATGTTAATCCGGTTCGTTTTTTTTGTCAGCTTAGGTTTTTTTGTGAGCTGAGATAGGGACTGAGACGACTGTGCTAGTTGCAGCGCTTATGAGTTGTTACACTCGAAGAGAGAAAAATAATAGGTGAGGATAACCAATGTACACTGCAGAGCAGAAAGCACGAATTAAATGGGGCTGCCGTCGCGGTATGTTAGAGCTTGATGTAGTCATCATGCCCTTTTTTGAGGAATGTTTTGACTCATTGCAAGAGCAGGAGCAACGTGATTTTGTTTCACTACTAGAGTGTGATGATCCCGATCTGTTTACATGGGTGATGGGGCACGGTCGCAGTGAAAACCTAGGTCACGCGTCAATGGTCGACAAAATTGTTGCACACAACCTCAGCAAGGTTCGTTAAGCTCAAGCTTAGCCCTTCGTATTACGCATTATTCGCAAAAGGCGCCACTCTGTGGTGCCTTTTGGTTTTTATTATCACATCAAATATCCCTCTTGTAGCCACTCTTTACGTTTTTGTTCTTCTGTACTTGTTGATACGCGATAATAAAATTGGCTGGCCAATAGCGACAGGTGAGATCGAGCTTAGACCTAACCACGAAATCATAGTTAATGGGGAGAAGCGCGTTTTTCAATCGAGCGATACTATTTTCCGTTCTCTGTTCGTGATGCTGAAGTTCAGTGAAGGTGAGCCTGTCATCCTATGGCGCGACAGCTGTCTTGAAGCGGATTATCGTTACTTATTGGTGTGGCTCAAAAGTAAAAAGGGAGCATCATGCTCCCTCTAAGTCGTATTGCTTGTATAAATTGTATTGCTTTTACGCTTTAGTTTTTGTTCGGTGTCAGAATCGTTGGACCGCTGTCTTCAGCCAGTTCTGGGTAGTCCAGTGTATAGTGCAGGCCGCGACTCTCTTTACGTTGCATCGCACAGCGCACCATTAGCTCAGCAACTTGCAACAAGTTACGCAGCTCTAGTAGGTTATTTGATACCTTAAAGTGGCTGTAGTACTCGTGAGTCTCTTGTTGCAACATCTGAATACGGCGCATAGCACGTTCAAGACGCTTATCAGTGCGCACGATACCCATGTAGTCCCACATGAACAGACGCAGTTCATGCCAGTTGTGTTGGATAATTACCTCTTCGTCACTGTTGGTCACTTGGCTCTCATCCCAAGCAGGCAGTGCTGCACACAATTGAGATTGGTCGAGGTTCTCTACAATATGTTTCGCTGCGGACCAAGCGTAAACGACACACTCTAGCAGTGAGTTTGATGCCATGCGGTTCGCTCCGTGAAGGCCGGTGTAGCTTACTTCACCAATCGCGTAGAGGTTTTGCAGGTCGGTTTGACCATTCTTGTTCACCATCACTCCACCGCAGGTGTAATGCGCGGCAGGAACAATTGGAATCGGCTCTTTGGTCATGTCGATACCCAGATCCATCAAGCGCGTGTGAATCATTGGGAAGTGCGCAGTAATGAACTCTTCAGGCTTGTGGCTGATGTCGACGTACATGCAGTCAGCACCAAGACGCTTCATCTCAAAGTCGATAGCGCGAGCCACCACATCACGAGGGGCTAATTCACCACGTTCGTCGAAGTCTTTCATAAAGCGAGTGCCGTCAGGGCGGCGTAGGTATGCCCCCTCACCACGAAGAGCTTCAGTTAACAAGAAGTTACGAGCTTCAGGGTGGAATAGACAAGTCGGGTGGAACTGGTTGAACTCAAGGTTCGCAACGCGACAACCGGCACGCCAAGCGATCGCAATACCGTCACCAGAAGAGACGTCTGGGTTGGATGTGTATTGGTAAACTTTAGAGGCACCACCAGTAGCAAGTACCACGAATTTCGCGCGAACGGTTTCCACTTGCTCTTGGTTACGGTTCCATATGTAGGCTCCGATAACTTTATCTTTCGAGCCACCGATTTTATCTTCAGTGATCAAGTCGAGAGCATTATGGCGCTCGAAGATCTCAATATTCGGGTGGTTGTTAACATTGTCCTGCAGAGAAGTTTGCATTGCCATGCCGGTTGCATCTGCCGCGTGAAGGATACGTCGGTGGCTGTGGCCGCCTTCACGAGTCAGGTGATATTTAGGCTGACCTTCAGTGCTGTTTTCGTCTTTGTCGAAAGGCACACCGCCATCAATTAGCCACTGCACGCACTCTTTAGCATTCTCAGCAATGAATTGAACAGTGTCTTCTTCACATAACCCAGCGCCAGCAATTTGCGTATCTTCAACGTGCGACTCAATGCTGTCCGATTCGTCAAATACTGCCGCGATACCACCTTGTGCGTAGTACGTCGATCCTTCACTACGTGGTCCTTTGCTTAATACGATTACTTTTGCATGTTCAGCGACGCGTAAGGCTAATGACAAGCCAGCAGCACCACTCCCCACCACTAATACATCACACTGATGTTCACGGTTTGCGTTCATAAAACTTTTTAAATCCCGGGCTATAGTCGAGTTGTCCACTCTAAATTGACGTTGTCTTGTTTTAGGAGGGCTTTAACGACTGTTATACTCAGTCTCAATGAGTCCTGAAAGACAATGCAGAATCAAGATATAGACAGCTATCTAGAAATATTTAATTGCTCAATACCATTGCTTTTGCTTAAGTTTCCCCAAATTGATAGGGGTAGCTATTTTTATTACATCACATTGTGAAACAATAATGGCAAATAATTTTAAGAAAGTTGGAACTTTCCTTTTTTGACCTAGTCACAATAGTGCTCATGTAGACAGTGGTGTCAATACTACATTTCGCATAATTAGTACCCATATCTGAGAAGGTAAGGGGGATAACAATAGGAGTACCCGCTCGAATGAACGAGCAGCTAACCGATCAAGTGTTGATTGAGCGAGTTCAGAGTGGAGATAAGCAAGCATTTAACCTGTTAGTGGTTAAGTATCAAAACAAAGTTTGCAACCTTATCTCTCGCTACGTGAATAATTCCGGTGATGTGGCTGATGTGGCACAGGAAGCGTTTATAAAGGCTTACCGCGCGATACCAAATTTTAGAGGCGAGAGTGCCTTCTACACATGGTTGTACCGAATTGCCGTGAACACAGCAAAAAATCACATAGTTGCACAGAGCCGTAGGCCACCCGCAACCGATGTCGATGCAGATGATGCAGAATATTTTGAAACTGGCAGCGCACTGAAAGAAATTTCGAACCCTGAGAACTTAACGCTGTCGAAAGAATTGAAAGAAGTGGTTTTCGGAGCGATTGAAGCGCTACCGGAAGACTTGAAAACTGCAATGACCTTACGCGAACTTGAAGGCTTAAGTTACGAAGAGATTGCAGAAGTAATGGATTGCCCTGTAGGAACCGTACGTTCGCGTATTTTCCGTGCTCGTGAAGCGGTGGAAAAGAAAATTAAACCTCTTTTGCAGCGCTAAAACTTGTAATAATTATGGTGAAAATAATGGCTGATAAAGAAAAGCTTTCGGCACTCATGGATGGTGAAACGATCGATAAAGCTCTGATTGCAGAGTTGGAGTCCGATCAAGAAAGCAAGGATACCTGGCAGAGTTACCATTTAATCGGTGATGTCATGCGAGGCGATGCGCCAGAAACGCTAGAGTGGAACATTGCGGATAGTGTTGCTGCGGCGCTTGAGAATGAGCCTGCGCACAACAAACTCAACAATGTGCATTCATTGCGCCCAGAGCAGACACAAACTGTTGCTCCACAAGTGCAAGAAGAACAACCTAAACCTCAACAAGCAAAACGCCAGATGCCAGCTTGGCTGCAGCAGTTTGGTCAAGTTGCCGTTGCGGCTTGTGTGTCGTTGGCGGTTATTTTGGGTGTTCAACAGTATGGTGGTAGCGATCCAGCCGCACCTGAAGCAGAACAACTGCCTGTACTGCAAACTATTCCGTTTGCCGGTTCGGTAGAGCCAGTAAGCCTAACTCGTGAATCTGTTGAGAAACCTGTAACAGATGCTAACTTGCAAGAGCAGCGCAAGCGCGTACACGCTATGTTGCAAGATTACGAGTTGCAATTGAGATTAAACAACGACGCGTCGACTGAAAATGAGTCGCGTCTAGAATCGGATATTGAATGAAGAAATTCCTGGTCAGTGCTCTGACACTGTTCAGCTTGATCTCTCCAAGCGCCTTTGCAGAAGAGCCCTCTGCAAAGGCCTTATTGCATCAAATGAACGAGGCCAGTCAGCATTTAAATTACGAACTTTCCTACATACTGATCAAAAAGAGCAGTATTGAGCCGCTCTTGTATCGTCATGCCGTAAGTGACGAGCAACAACTCGCTCACCTTGTCTACCTAAGTGGCCCCGTACGCGAAGTTATTCGACGCGGCAATGAAGTCAGCTACATCGAACCAGGTACTGAACCTTTTACGATTGAGTCTGGCAACATGGTTGCGCCAGTGATTCCGATGTTGAATAACGACATTGATATCCTGAACGAGTATTACGACTTTGTGAAGGTAGGGCGTGCGCGTGAAGCCGGTACAACAACGCAAGTGTTGCGTGTCGTGCCAAAAGATGGCCTGCGTTACTCCTATGTTCTTTGGGTCGATGAGAACACTAATCTGCCTCTACGAGCGGATTTGCTCGACCGAGATGGTGAAATCCTAGAGCAGTACCGTACGATTTCTTATGTGGTTAACGACAAAATTGCAGAAGCGATGGCAGGGTTGAACAACGCCCAGCTGCCGAAAGTGCTCTCATTGCCTGATGGCGCGGTTGGAGAAAGCGATTGGCGCGTCTCTTGGATTCCTGATGGTTTTGAAGCGAAAGAGCTCAACCGCTATTCAATGGCGACAACCAATAAGATGGTTGAAAGCCAGATGTTTAGTGATGGGCTATTTAGTTTCTCGGTTTATATCTCAGACAGAGATGAACACTCTCTGAAAGGTCAGCTTGTGCGTCAAGGCCGTCGTACTTTGCATAGCTTAGTGAATGGTGATAACGAAATATCTGTAGTCGGAGATATTCCTCCTGCAACCGCGCAGCGTATCGCACAGTCTGTGAAGTTTGCTGCCAATCAAGGTACAGGCCAATGATGACTGCATTGGCTACCGTGAGCGCTGTAGAGAAACAGGGCGCTCACTATCACGTGCAATTAAGCTGCGAGCAACAGACCAGTTGCAGCAGCTGTTCGTCACAAAAGAGTTGCGGCACTGGTATTGTGACCAAGGCCGTTGGCAACAAATCCCTTTTCTGGCAACTAACCACTAAAAACCTTGTGAAAGCTGGGCAAATTGTCGAGATAGGTTTTCCTGAGAGAAGTCTGCTGGAATCGGCGGCTTTGGTTTATCTAGTTCCACTGTTTATGATGATGCTAGGTGCTGCTTTTGGTCAGCTGTTATTAGCGCCTTTACTTGGCGTCGGAGAGGGCGCAGTTATTCTGTCTGCTGCTATATTTACAGCTGGTGGTATTGCCCTTGCAAAACGTTTAGCTAAACCAATGGAAGATAAATCGAAGCAGCAAGTGGTGTTGATTCGAATCCTTGGTGAGCCGCTTGTCTAATTTATGATGCGTATTGCGGTTAAATTGGGTAGAATCTGCCAACTTGATTGAAATGCCGCCACCGCAGTCTATGAAACGCGGTCGATGCGCGGCTTTCTTACCGTCCTAATTTAAAGAGTTTGTCACACCAAATTATGAAGCACATTCGTAACTTTTCGATTATCGCCCACATCGACCATGGTAAGTCGACCCTATCTGACCGTCTAATCCAAGTTTGTGGAGGATTAAGCGATCGTGAAATGGCTGCGCAAGTCCTTGATTCGATGGATCTGGAGCGTGAACGTGGCATCACTATCAAATCTCAGAGTGTGACTCTTAACTACACTGCTAAAGATGGTGAAACTTATCAATTAAACTTCATCGATACTCCAGGACACGTTGACTTCGCATACGAAGTATCTCGTTCTCTAGCCGCTTGTGAAGGTGCGCTACTGGTTGTCGATGCGGGTCAGGGTGTAGAAGCTCAGACACTAGCAAACTGTTACACAGCGATCGAAATGGATCTGGAAGTTGTGCCAATCTTAAACAAGATTGATCTTCCTGCGGCAGATCCAGAGCGCGTATCTGAAGAGATCGAAGAGATCGTTGGTATCGACGCGATGGAAGCGACTCGCTGTTCTGCGAAAACCGGTATCGGTGTTGACGATGTACTAGAAAACATTGTTTCAGCGATCCCTGCGCCAGAAGGCGATCCAGATGCGCCGCTACAAGCACTTATTATTGACTCTTGGTTCGATAACTACCTTGGCGTTGTATCGCTGGTACGTATCAAGAACGGTTCTCTAAGAAAGAACGACAAGATCAAAGTAATGAGTACTGGTCAAGTTTGGGGTGTAGACCGTCTAGGTATTTTCACACCAAAACAGGTTGATACTGAAGTTCTGCAAACTGGCGAAGTAGGCTGGGTTGTATGTGGTATTAAAGACATCCTTGGTGCACCAGTTGGTGATACGCTGACACTGGCTAAGAACGGCTGTGAAAAAGCGCTACCGGGCTTTAAGAAAGTAAAACCACAGGTATACGCAGGTCTATTCCCAGTATCATCTGACGACTACGAAAACTTCCGTGATGCACTAGGTAAGCTAAGCCTGAACGATGCGTCACTGTTTTACGAGCCAGAAAACTCTGCAGCTCTAGGTTTCGGTTTCCGTTGTGGCTTCCTTGGTATGCTTCACATGGAGATCATCCAAGAGCGTCTAGAGCGTGAATACGACCTAGACCTGATTACAACCGCACCAACGGTAGTTTACGAAGTTGAGAAAACTGACGGCACGCTACTTTACGTAGATAGCCCAGCGAAGCTTCCAGCTATTAACGATATCGATGAGATTCGTGAGCCAATTGCACGTTGTAATATCCTAGTACCATCGGATTACCTAGGTAACGTAATTACACTGTGTGTTGAGAAGCGTGGTGTGCAGGTTGATATGATCTATCACGGTAACCAAGTAGCGGTTGTTTACGATATTCCTATGGCTGAAGTGGTACTGGACTTCTTTGACCGTCTGAAATCAACATCTCGTGGCTACGCGTCACTGGATTACAACTTCCAACGCTTTGAAGCGTCTAGCATGGTTCGCGTAGACGTTCTTCTAAACGGTGACACTGTTGATGCACTAGCAATGATTACTCACAAAGATCAGTCTCAGACTCGTGGTCGTCAGCTAGTTGAGAAGATGAAAGAGTTCATCCCTCGTCAGATGTTTGATATCGCAATTCAAGCGGCTATCGGTAACCACATCATCGCTCGTTCAACCGTTAAGCAACTGCGTAAGAACGTTATCGCGAAGTGCTACGGTGGTGACGTGAGTCGTAAGAAGAAGCTTCTGAAGAAACAGAAAGAAGGTAAGAAGCGTATGAAGCAGATCGGTAACGTAGAGCTGCCTCAAGAAGCGTTCTTAGCAATTCTTCACGTTGGCAAAGACTAGGCTTATCCAACGATAAACGAATAATTGAAAGTGAAAGGGTAGCTCGCTATTCTTTCACTTTCGTTATTTTTAAAGAAATGAAATTTAAGGGATATAAATGGCTAATACATTTTCGCTTATTTTAGTGATCGTAACCTTAGTGACTGGCGTTGTATGGGCGTTAGAGAAGTTTGTTTGGGCTAAGAAGCGCCAACTGAAACTGGCTAGCGTTACCGCTCAAACTAACGGTTTAGATGCTGAAACCAGTGCAAAAGTGACGGCTCAGCCTTGGTGGGTTGAAAATAGCGTATCCATTTTCCCTGTAATTGCATTTGTTTTGGTGCTGCGTTCATTTATCTATGAACCGTTCCAAATCCCATCAGGCTCAATGATGCCAACCCTACTTGTAGGTGACTTTATCCTAGTTGAGAAATACGCTTACGGTCTAAAAGACCCAGTATGGCGCACTCAATTGGTAGAAACAGGCAAGCCTGAGCGTGGTGACTCAATCGTATTCAAATACCCGCCACAGCCAAACATTGACTACATTAAACGTGTGGTTGGCCTGCCGGGAGATATGATTCGTTACAACAGTAATAAAGAGCTATGTATTCAAACCAAAGGCACACAAGGATGTAAACCTGTGAAGCTGAGTAACGTTGAAGAGAGCCAATTTATTCAAGATGGTGTGCCTCTGATCCAACTCAATGAGAAGTTGGGTGACGTTGAGCACCAAGTTTTAGTTAACCCACTGCGTCGTGACCGTGTGCAATCGTACCAGCCTCGTCCAGGTGTTAACGAGTGGGTCGTTCCAGAAGGCCAGTACTTTGTAATGGGTGATAACCGTGACAATAGTGCAGACAGCCGTTACTGGGGCTTTGTCCCTGAAGAAAACCTAGTAGGTAAAGCGGTTGCGATTTGGATCAGCTTTGAATTTGAGCGCAGCTCAGACAGTGTTTTACCTTCTTGGATCCCAACTGGTGTGCGTTTCAACCGCATCGGTGGTATTAATTAATCGATCACTAAATACATCGAGAGAGCATGAATTCTCCAATTGATAAACTAGAGAGAAAGATCGGCTATCAATTCAAAGATACCGATCTCATTCACCTGGCGCTGACTCACCGCAGCGCTGCAGGTAAGCACAACGAACGTCTTGAGTTTCTGGGCGATTCAATTTTAAGTTTTGTCATCGCTGATGATCTCTACCACCGTTTCCCGAAAGTAAACGAGGGTGATATGAGCCGTATGCGTGCTACTTTGGTACGTGGACATACATTGGCTGAACTAGGTCGTGAATTCGCCCTAGGAGATTACTTAAAATTAGGTCCAGGTGAGTTAAAGAGTGGCGGATTCCGTCGTGACTCTATTCTGGCAGATGCTGTCGAAGCAATCATTGGTGCTATCTACCTAGATAGCGACACTGAAACCATTCGCGGCATCATTTTAAGCTGGTACAAAACTCGCCTAGAAGCGATTCAGCCTGGTGTTTCTCAAAAAGACCCGAAAACGCGTTTGCAAGAGTTCCTACAGGGCCGAAGAAATCCGCTACCTGTCTACACAGTGACTAATATTAAAGGTGAAGCACACAACCAAGAGTTTACGGTTGAGTGTAAAGTGGCAGGTGTGGATAAACCTGTTATCGGTAAAGGCACTAGCCGCCGCAAGGCAGAACAAGCGGCAGCTGAAACAGCATTAGAGCAACTGAGCAATGTCTGATAACAACCAAGAATTCGATATCGATGCATTCTTTGCATCTGATAACAAAGAACCTAGCCTACCGGAAAACCAGTACTGTGGTTTCATCGCTATCGTCGGTCGTCCGAACGTAGGTAAGTCGACACTTCTGAACCATATTTTGGGTCAAAAGATTTCGATCACATCGCGTAAACCTCAAACGACTCGTCACCGTATTATGGGTGTCGAGACTGAAGGGGATTACCAAGCGATTTACGTTGATACTCCAGGACTTCACATCGAAGAGAAGCGTGCTATCAACCGTCTGATGAACCGTGCAGCAAACAGCTCTTTGAGTGATGTGAACTTGGTACTTTTCCTTGTTGACGGTACGCACTGGACTGAAGACGATGAGATGGTACTGACCAAGCTTAAGAAAGCGAACTTCCCAGTCGTTCTTTGTGTGAACAAAGTAGACAACGTGCAAGACCGCAATGACGTGATGCTGCACATGATGGAAGTGTCTAAGAAGATGGACTTCATCGATGTTGTGCCAATTTCGGCAAAACACGGTAAGAACACTGATGTACTGCGTAAGCACGTTCGTGAGCATCTTCCGAAAGCGACACACCACTTCCCTGAAGAGTATGTAACAGACCGTTCTCAGCGCTTCATGGCGTCAGAGATCATTCGCGAAAAGCTGATGCGTTTTACGGGTGATGAGTTGCCTTACTCAGTGACGGTTGAGATCGAGCGCTTTGACTACAACCCAGACAACGATGGCTTCCACATTAACGCACTTATCTTAGTTGAGCGTAGTGGCCAGAAGAAGATGGTGATTGGTAAAGGCGGGGAGAAGATTAAGACCATCGGTCGCGAAGCTCGTCTCGATATGGAAGAGCTATTCGGTCGTAAAGTATTCCTAGAAACTTGGGTTAAAGTGAAGTCGGGTTGGGCTGACGATGAGCGTGCACTGCGTTCATTGGGCTACATCGACGACTTATAACCCGCAAGAGGCGCAAGCGCTTCGCTCCGGGTCGAAACCATTTTAAAAGGAGCCAGTAGGCTCCTTTTTTCTATTTAGAAGGTGATATGTCTTCAGAAGGGTTACAGCGCTGCTTTGTATTACATCGCAGACCGTACAGTGAATCGAGCCTGATTTTAGATGTGTTCAGTGAAGAGTTCGGACGAATGACACTGATGTCTAAAGGGGCTCGCAGTAAACGTTCTAATCTCAAGGGCGCGTTGCAGCCGTTTACACCACTGCTGCTGAAATGGTCTGGTAATAGTTCAATGAAAACATTGCGCCAAGCGGAACCGATCAGTCTTGGACTACCGCTAACTGGGATTAACCTCTACTCTGCCATGTATGTGAATGAATTAATTGGGCGAGTTTTGATGGCAGAAGTGCCGATGCCCGCACTTTTTCATGATTATCTTAATGCTTTAACGGAACTGGCGCATAATGAGAACCCAGAGCCTGCATTGCGACGCTTTGAACTCGCTCTGTTATCGGCAATGGGCTACGGCGTTGATTTTCTGCACTGTGCAGGTACCGGAGAACCTATTGATCCGACAATGACTTATCGCTATCGCGAGCAGAAGGGTTTTATCGCCTCAGTGCGCCGTGACAACTTGACCTTTATGGGTGATGAACTGATAGCGATCAGTGAACGTAGATTTATAACGAAAGAGCAGTTAAAAGCGGCAAAACGCTTTACACGCATAGCCTTAAAGCCGTATCTTGGCGGCAAACCATTAAAAAGTAGAGAGCTGTTTATGCCACAAATAGGTCTCTCTAGAGCACGGAGTATTGGAAAATGAGCTCAATCCTTTTAGGCATTAATATCGACCACGTTGCAACCCTACGTAATGCGCGTGGAACTCAATACCCAGATCCAGTTCACGCAGCAGAGATTGCTGAACGTGCCGGCGCGGACGGTATCACTATTCACCTGCGTGAAGACCGTCGTCATATCCTTGACCGCGACGTTCGCATTTTGGCTGAAACTATCCAGACTCGCATGAACCTAGAGATGGCGGTAACGGACGAGATGGTACAGATTGCATTAGATACTAAGCCTGAGTTTGTTTGCCTAGTTCCTGAAAAACGTGAAGAGCTAACGACGGAAGGTGGCTTGGACGTAGTTGGCCAGCTTGAAAAAGTAAAAGCAGCAACGCAAAAGCTCACCGAAGCGGGTATCAAAGTATCTCTGTTCATTGATGCGGACCGCGAGCAAATTGATGCAGCGAAAGCGTGTGGTGCACCATTTATCGAGCTACACACAGGTCACTACGCAGAAGCGAAAACCGAAGAAGACCAACAAGATGAGCTGAAGAAGATCGCTGCAGGCGCAAGCTACGCAGACGACCTAGGTATCACAGTGAATGCCGGTCACGGTCTGACTTACCACAACGTTGCGCCAATCGCCGCTTTACCAGAGATCTATGAGTTGAACATCGGTCACTCTGTGATTGGTCGTGCTGTATTTGATGGCCTAGCGAAAGCGGTATCAGATATGAAAGCGGTAATGGAAAACGCGCGTAACAACGCTTAATTGATAAGAATTGAAAGGTTAAAGAGTCATGGCAGTGGTTGGCCTTGGTACAGACATCGCAGAGATTGAGCGAGTTGAAAAGGCATTAGCACGCAGTGGCTCAGCCTTTGCGGAGCGTATCTTGAGTGAGGTGGAGCTTGAACAGTTCCACTCTTTGAAGCAGAAAGGGCGCTTTTTAGCCAAGCGATTTGCCGCTAAAGAGGCCGCTTCTAAAGCTCTCGGTACGGGCATCGCAATGGGCGTCACCTTTCATGACTTTCAGGTTGCGAACGATGAACATGGGAAACCAGTTCTTACTTTGCACAATAAAGCGAAAGAGTTAGCCGCAAGCCTTGGCGTTAACTCTGTCCACATTACGATCTCAGATGAACGTCACTACGCAGTAGCAACGGTGCTGTTCGAGTCTTAATGTTTCGGTGATAATCAAATAAAAAGCAGAGCGTTTGGCTCTGCTTTTTGTTTCTATGGTCCCCATTACTTACCTGTGCCGAGAGCTAACTCGGCTGAATAGGGGTTAGATAGTGAATTGCTGTGGCTTGTACCTTATCTAGCTCATCCTGAAGTTCGAACAGTTCTGGTTCGATATCCTCTATCTGAGTGCCAGAGCGCAGCTCTTTCTCAATAGTGGCACATACCGCTTTGAGCCTCGGCACACCACTGTATGAGCTACTGCCGTGCATTTTATGGATAATGTGTATTAGCTCATCAACTGGATAATCTGGCTCTTCAATCGCTTTCTCTGTAGCGTCGTACACCTCAGGAATAAAGTCGACCAACATCTGTAGCATATCTCGTGCAAGATCTTCTTTGTTGGCGGCTTGCTTGAGTGCGGCCTGCCAATCAATGATGATGTTTTTGTGCTGGTTGCTCTCTGTTTCGATGGTGTGGCTCTCAATCTCTCCACCCACCGCTGGGTGTTCAGGATCGATCTTTTCAAAATTATCTACTGCTGATTCTGGACTCCAGTGGATCAGCACTTGTTGCAGTACGTGTTCTTCAATTGGCTTGGTCAGGTAGTCGTCCATTCCGGCTGCGAGTAGACGATCGCGCTCGCCACTCATTGCATGAGCTGTTACCGCTATTACAGGTGTATTGGCGTTATTTTCTAACTCTTTGATGTGTTTACACGCGGTCACGCCATCCATCTGCGGCATTTGGATGTCCATGAAGATGATATCGAACGTCTGCTCTGTCGCTCGATCAATCGCTTGTTGGCCACTTGTACAGCTCAGCACCGTTTCGACGCGCTCTTGCAGTAAGGCGGTGATCAGTTTCAAGTTGGCTGGGTTATCATCAACAGCCAAAACTGTCAGAGGTAACTTTTCGTCACTGTGCGTCGCAATCACCGGCGCGTTGAGAAGTGGTGCTTGGTTCGAAACTAGGGTTTGCAGCAATTTCTTGCGAGACAGGGGTTTGGTAATGCACTGTACATCAACATTTTTCATTAGCTGCTCACCCAAAGCCAATTCTGTACTTGGGGTGCCAATGATGACGTTTTGCGAGATCTCTCTAGCACGTTTTGCCCACTGTTGAACGACTTCTAGTTCGTAGGCTTGGTTAGCCGCAAGGTTGAGAAGAACATAATCGTAGTTGGTCGACTCTTTTGGCATTACTGAGCGATAGGTTACTATCAACCCTTCTTGAGTCAGAACTTGCTGAGTAATCGATGCCGCTTGCATGTTTGGTTCAATCAATAACAACTGCTTTTGTTGTAGGCATTGGGTGTCGATTAGATCAGTCATCGGCATGTCGGTGGTCGATAGCCTTAGCGTAAACCAGAAAGTTGAGCCTTGGTGCAAGCGACTGGTTAGGCTTATCTCACCACCCATTTGGCTGACCAGTTTTTGGGTAATAACCAGACCTAAACCCGTACCACCATAGCGACGTGAAATACTCGCATCAGCTTGGCTGAAGGCTTGGAACAGCTGAGCTTGCTGACGTTCAGATATACCGATACCCGTGTCGCGCACCATGAACTGTAGCTCGATGTTATCTTCTGATTGAGAGCGCAGCTCAACACTAATATCGATGTTGCCGCGCTCGGTAAATTTGATCGAGTTACCCACTAGGTTAGTAAGAATCTGTTGAATACGCAGTGGGTCACCAACAATACCAGCAGGTACTTTCGGATCGACTTTCAGTGTTAGCTCAAGCCCTTTCTCGTGCGCATTGGTGGCTTGCAGGTTGACTACCTCTTCAAGGCTGGCTTGGAACTCAAAAGGAATATTTTCCAGAGCCAGTTTACCCGCTTCTAGCTTCGAGAAATCGAGGATGTCATTGATGATGCTTAGTAAGTTATTGGCCGAACGTTCAATGGTTTGTAGATAATCAGTTTGGCTGGTGGAGAGTTGAGTTTTTAGCATCTGACGAGTAAAGCCTATCACACCATTCAGGGGTGTTCTGAGTTCGTGTGACATGTTGGCTAAGAACTCTGATTTGACGCGCGCCGCTTCTTGAGCACGCTTCTTCGCGATATCCAATTCAACGTTCTGAATTTCTAACTGCTCGAGTGTTTCACGTAGATCGGACGTCGCTTGGTCGATACTGTGCTGCATCTCAACGTGATACTCCGACAAGGAGACCGCCATCGCGTTGATACCATTTTTCAGTGAGTCTAACTCGCCATGCATCTTGCCTTCGATACGCACATCAAGATGACCGCGACGTATGCGGTCAACCATGTTCTTCATGTGTGTGATCGGTTGAGTGACGTCGTGCATTAAGCGGAATGCAAACACACCAGACAGGCCGAGTCCTAAGATAAGAACCAAGAACGCAGAGAAGATCTCTTGGTATTGTTGTAACCGCAGAGAAGAGAGATCCAATTCGATAGCAATATAACCCACGGCTTGATTCGCTTGAGATTGGCCGTTAGCGGAATTGATGAACTGACCTTCAGCAATAATCGGAGTCCTTAAAATCAGCGTATTATCGAGCAACTTGGACGAACTCAGATGTGGAATCGGTTTGTCTTTCGGGTAAGTGAGACTCTCGAAGTCGGGATGGAAGTTCGAGGTTACAAACAGTTCATGACGCTCATCAAACACCGCAATACTGCGCACCAATTTTGAGTTTTTACGGTGTGCGTAGCTGATCAATTGACGAACCGACTCTCGACTCTCTAATTGCATGCCAGACTCACTCGCAATCGCAAGGGGTTCTATAATGCTAGTACCTGTATTGACAACTTGTCCTTCGAGGTCTTGATAGCGGTTAAATGAGAAGAATGCACTCAATAACAACCCTATAATCAGGGTCGGAGCAAGAGTTAGGGTAATTACACGGGCTCTCAAGCCATATCTGGTCATGTTCTTTAATTACATCGAGGTCTGGATATGGGAAAATAACGCACACAATGGTGGCTAAGTGAACGGTAAGCTTAATCAAAGCCGCCACGTTCGACAATGATTCCAAGACATAATAGTGAGTCCTGGATACAAATAAATGATTAAAAGATAGTTTAGGCACAAGCAATGGCACGTTTTTTTCAACCAAAAAAGAAAACTCAATTCGAGACCAAGCATCAATCGGTTTTGGTTGAACGAATGGATCACAATGGCGCAGGCATCGCTTATCAGAAAAATAAACCAGTGTTTATTGATGGTGCGTTGCCGGGCGAGCAAGTGGTGATTCAATTAACGGAAAGCAAAAGTAAGTTTGCGCGTGCGAAACTGATTAAACTATTAAAGCCAAGCGAACAGCGACTAAAGCCTTTCTGCAAACACTTTAATCAGTGTGGTGGTTGTCATCTACAACATATGGATTACATATCGCAAGTTGAGCATAAGGGGCTGTCACTGAGCCACTTAATGAGTCAATACCAAACTCCCAGCACTGAAATTGCCGATCCAATTACTGGTCCGCAGGTTGGCTATCGTCGTCGTGCTCGCGTGAGCTTGTTTATGGACAGAAAGAATCAACAGCTGCAGTTTGGCTTTCGCAAGAAACAGAGCAAGCACATCGAGAATGTGACGGACTGCGCAGTGTTGGAGCCAAGCTTAAATGCGTTGCTGCCAAAGATGAAAGCGCTACTGGAGACTTTTAGCCAACCGATGAACCTTGGTCACGTAGAACTGGTTCTTTCTGATAAAGGGCCAGTGATTGTCCTTCGTCACCTTAAACCGTTGGCAGACAAAGATCAGCAAGCGCTTATCGATTTAGCGACGGAGCAGGGGGCAATCTTGTATTCAATGCCAGAAACGGATCAACTGGTTCGTTTGGTTGGTGATGCACCGACATACAGTGAAACAGGCGTTACTCTGCCGTTTGAGCCGAATCACTTTATTCAAGTTAATCAACAAGTGAACCAAAAAATGGTGGCACAAGCAATTGAGTGGTTGAATCCACAAGCGGATGAGCGAGTTCTCGACCTGTTTTGTGGCTTAGGTAATTTCAGTTTACCTATCGCAAAACAGTCCGCATTGGTGGTTGGCGTTGAAGGTGTGGATGAAATGGTGAAACAGGCAACGAGCAATGCTGAAGTAAACCAGCTCGACAACGCGACTTTCTACCAAGCGAACCTCGAAGAAGAGCTCGCTTCTCAGCCGTGGGCAAAAGAGAAGTTCGACAAGGTGCTTCTTGATCCTGCACGCGCTGGGGCAAGTGGGATTGTCGACCAACTTTCAGCGCTGGGCGCGAAGAGCGTGGTTTATGTTTCATGTAATCCTGCTACTCTAGCTAGAGATACGGCAAGCTTGCAAAATCAAGGTTATCAAATGGTCAAAATGGGTATGTTAGACATGTTTCCGCATACCAGTCACTTGGAATCTATGGCACTATTCGTTAAAGAGAAATCATAGAACGAAAAGGCGTATAAGAAACGTCTTGTTACCAGTATGAGTCGAACTAACTTGGACCCGGTTAGTCATATTGAGTTGGGTATAAAACATAATAACTAGGAAGGCATGATGGTTGCGGTACGAAGCGCACATTTAAACCCAAGCGAACAGTTTGAGCTAGAGAGCTGGATTGCATCTTTAAATCAGGATGCCAAAACGTCGAATAAGCTGATCAAGGTTTATCGTCATTGTGAAGAGCTGCTAAAAGAGCATGAGCAAGCCTCACTGCTATTGTGGCGTGGCCGAGAGATGATTGAAATCTTGGTGACGTTATCAATGGATCGCGCGACACTCGTTGCGGCTCAGCTTTTCCCAGTTGTCTCCAGTGGCGTGTTTGAACGAGAAGCTTTTGAAGAGAGCTACGGCAAAGAGATCGTTAAGCTGATTGATGGCGTGGAAGAGATGGCGGCACTAGGCCAACTTAACGTTACCCTTGAGGGTAGCGCAGCGTCAGGTCAGGTCGATAACGTGCGCCGCATGTTATTGGCCATGGTTGATGATTTCCGTTGCGTGGTCATCAAGCTTGCTGAGCGTATCTGTAACCTTATCGAGGTGAAGAAAGCCCCTGACGAGGTGCGTAGAGCGGCAGCGAAAGAGTGTGCCAACATCTATGCGCCACTGGCGAACCGCCTCGGTATTGGTCAGCTTAAATGGGAAATCGAAGACTACGCTTTCCGTTACCAACAACCCGATACCTATAAACAGATTGCTAAGCAGTTGTCTGAGCGTCGTATTGTTCGCGAACAGTACATTACTGATTTCGTTGATGATCTTACGTCTGAAATGGAACGCTCTAGTATCAACGCTGAAGTCAGTGGCCGCCCGAAACACATCTACAGCATCTGGCGCAAAATGCAGAAGAAAGGCTTGGCCTTCGATGAACTGTTTGACGTGCGCGCAGTACGTATCATCGCAGACCAATTGCAAGACTGTTACGCAGCGCTCGGGGTTGTTCATACCAAATACAAACATCTACCAAGCGAATTCGATGACTATGTAGCAAACCCGAAACCGAATGGGTATCAATCTATCCATACTGTGGTACTTGGGCCTGAAGGCAAAACCATCGAAATCCAGATCCGTACTAAACAGATGCACGAAGACTCAGAACTGGGTGTTGCCGCGCACTGGAAGTACAAAGAGGGTTCATCGGGTGGTCGCAGCGGTTACGATGAGAAGATCACATGGCTGCGTAAACTGATCGATTGGCAAGAAGAGATGTCGGATTCTGGCGAGATGCTGGATGAAGTTCGTAGCCAAGTTTTTGATGACCGTGTCTACGCATTTACACCACGCGGTGATGTGGTCGACTTACCAATGGGAGCAACTCCGTTGGACTTCGCTTATCACATTCACTCGATGGTAGGCCACCGCTGTATCGGAGCCAAAGTAGGTGGACGTATCGTTCCATTTACTCACAAACTCTCTATGGGTGATCAGGTTGAAATCATTACTCAGAAAGAGCCAAACCCTTCACGTGACTGGTTAAACCCAGCCACAGGTTTTGTTCACTCTGGGCGCGCTCGCGCTAAAATTAATGCTTGGTTCCGTGCGCAAAGTCGTGAGAAAAACCTTGAAGCAGGTCGTGACATCCTAGAGGCTGAGCTGCATAAAATTGGCGCGACACTCAAAGATGCAGATCAATATGCCCTGAAGCGTTTCAACGTGAATACGCCAGACGAGCTGTATGCGGGTATCGGTAGCGGTGATTTGCGTATCAACCAAGTGATCAACCACATCAACGCATTGGTGAATAAGCCAACGGCAGAAGAGGAAGATCAGAAGGCGCTAGAGAAGCTACTAGAGTCAGAACATAAGCCAGCTCAGCAGAGCCGCCCAAAGAAAGATGCCGTTGTCGTGGAAGGTGTCGATAATCTAATGACTCATCTTGCACGCTGTTGCCAACCAATTCCAGGTGACAGCATCAAAGGTTACATCACACAAGGTCGTGGTATCTCGGTTCACCGTAGCGACTGTGAACAGCTGAGCGAACTAAAAATCCACGCACCAGAGCGTATTATAGATACGGTTTGGGGTAATGGTTTTGTTGGTTCTTACATCCTAACTCTGCGTGTTGAAGCGTTAGAGCGTAGTGGATTATTGAAAGACATCACCTCGTTGTTTGCCAATGAGAAGATCAGTGTGACGACCATGAAAAGCCGCACCGATTATAAGCGTCAGCTATCAGTGATGGACTTTGACCTAGAGGTGACCAACATTGAAATCCTAAGCCGCGTGACCAGTCGCGTCGAGCAGATTAAAGATGTTATGTCAGTCAAAAGGTTGGGTTGATACTTGGTATCATCCTCGTCATTCCCTACAGTGAGGAGCGAACGTGATAGGGAATCTCGCCAAGCGGTTTGAGATCCCCAACTCGTTCATTCTTCACTTTTGGGGATGGTGGAGAAATAGAAAGGTGAGTGGTTTTGACTGCTCACCTTTTTTAGTTTTAAGAAAAGAATTAGATTAAAACAATCAAACAGAATAATAGGAAAGCACCATGAGCCACCCGATTGAACAATTAGAACAAATTATGGCGAAGCTGCGCGACCCAGAAGGTGGCTGCCCTTGGGATCTAAAACAAAATTTTGAAACAATTGTCCCGCATACTATCGAAGAAACATATGAAGTGGTGGACGCAATCCACAATAAAGACTGGTCGAATTTGCAAGAAGAGTTGGGCGATCTACTGTTTCAGGTGATTTTTTACAGCCAGCTCGCGAAAGAGCAAGGGTTGTTCGAGTTTGCCGATGTGGTTGACGGTGTGAATGAAAAGCTCACTCGTCGTCATCCACATGTGTTTTCTGATGTTGAGTTTGATGATGAAGAGGCCATCAATGCCAACTGGGAGGCAGAAAAAGCCAAAGAAAAAGTTCAAGCAGGCAAAACTCAGGAAAGTATTCTAGACTCAATACCAAACTCTCTACCTGCACTTTTGCGTGCCACAAAGGTGCAAAAGCAGGTAGCAAAATACGGTTTTGATTGGGAATCCATTGGCCCTGTTGTCGATAAGGTACGAGAAGAGGTCGACGAGGTGCTTGAAGAGGCACTGCAAGTCACGCCAAACGAGGATTTAGTTGAAGAAGAATTGGGTGACTTACTGTTTGCGACCGTGAATCTAGTCAGGCATCTAGGGAAAAACCCAGAATCGGCATTGAGCAAAGCGAATGTAAAGTTTGAGCGTCGCTTTAAAGGTGTAGAAGGAAAAGTTCGTCAAAAAGGCAAAACTTTGAACGATTTCTCCCTCTCAGAGCTCGATTCTATGTGGGATGAGGTTAAGTTGGCGGAGAAAAGTTAAACAAAGCTTTGGTGCTGATTTGATTTGAAGCAAAAAATAAAAAATAGCAGTGTGATAGATTTCACGTTGTGGCGATAAGGGGCTTCTGGTATATTTTCATCCCGTCCAGAAGAAATCCATTTTCCCTCATTCAACCAATTTCAGGTTAAACATGACGACAAATTACATTTTTGTTACTGGCGGGGTTGTATCCTCTCTAGGTAAAGGTATTGCAGCGGCATCGCTTGCAGCTATTTTAGAAGCTCGTGGTCTTAAAGTGACTATGATGAAGCTTGACCCTTACATCAACGTTGATCCGGGCACTATGAGCCCAACCCAACACGGTGAGGTGTTCGTTACGGAAGATGGCGCTGAAACTGACCTTGACCTTGGTCACTACGAGCGATTCATTCGCACCAAGATGACTAAGCGTAACAACTTCACAGCGGGTCGTGTTTACTCAGACGTTCTAGCGAAAGAGCGTCGCGGTGATTACCTAGGTGCAACTATCCAAGTAATCCCTCACATCACTAACTCTATCAAAGACCGTGTAATCGCTGGTGCAGAAGGCCACGACGTTGCGATCGTTGAAGTTGGTGGTACGGTTGGTGATATCGAGTCTCTACCATTCATGGAAGCGATTCGTCAGCTAGCAGTAGAACTAGGCCGTGAGCGTGCAATGTTCATGCACCTAACATTAGTTCCTTACCTAGCGGCTGCTGGTGAAGTGAAAACTAAACCGACTCAGCACTCTGTAAAAGAGCTACTGTCTATCGGTATCCAGCCAGATATCCTAGTTTGTCGTTCTGATCGCATGATCCCTGCGAACGAACGTAAGAAGATTGCACTTTTCTGTAACGTACAAGAGAAAGCAGTAATCTCAATGAAGGATGTAGACTCAATCTACAAGATCCCTCAACTCATTAAATCACAAGGTCTTGATGACCTAGTGTGTACTCGTTTTGGTATCAACGCTCCAGAAGCAGACCTATCAGAATGGGAACAGGTAATCTATGAAGAAGCGAACCCAACTGGTGAAGTAACCATCGGTATGGTTGGTAAATACATTGAATTACCAGACGCATACAAGTCAGTGAACGAAGCACTTAAGCACGCGGGTCTGAAGAACCGTCTAAGCGTTAAGATCAAGTACGTTGATTCTCAAGACGTAGAGAGCAAAGGTGAAGAAGCACTTCACGGCCTAGACGCAATCCTAGTGCCTGGTGGCTTTGGTGACCGCGGTGTTGAAGGTAAGATTTTCGCAGCGAAATACGCTCGTGAGAACAAAGTACCTTACCTCGGTATCTGTCTTGGTATGCAAGTGGCACTTATCGAATACGCACGCAACGTTGCGGGCATGGAAGGTGCGCACTCTTCAGAATTTAGCAAAGACACGAAGTACCCAGTAGTGGGTCTAATCACTGAGTGGGTAGATGGTGAAGGTAATGTTGAAGAACGTACTGAAAAATCTGACCTAGGTGGTACTATGCGTCTAGGTTCACAGTTGTGTCACCTTGAGAAAGGTACGAAAGCTCGTGAACTATACGGTAGCGCGACGATCCATGAACGCCACCGTCATCGTTACGAAGTGAACAACAACCTTCGTCCACAAATTGAAAAAGCGGGCCTAAAAGTATCGGGTCTGTCTGCGGACAAGAAGCTGGTTGAAGTTATCGAGATTCCAAACCACCCGTGGTTTGTGGCAGCTCAGTTCCACCCAGAGTTCACTTCTACGCCTCGCGATGGTCACCCACTATTCGAAGGCTTCGTTAAAGCAGCTGGTCAACACCAGCGTGACGAATTAGAGAAGTAAAGGATACCGGCAGTAGCGTTTGCAGTGCTGCTGCCTTTAATTTGACATTATATATTCAACGAGAAGGAAACATTCAATGTCTAAGATCGTTAAAGTTCTAGGTCGTGAAATCATCGATTCACGTGGTAACCCAACTGTAGAAGCTGAAGTACACCTAGAAGGCGGTTTCGTAGGTATGGCTGCTGCTCCATCTGGCGCATCAACGGGTTCTCGCGAAGCTCTTGAGCTACGTGACGGCGACAAAGCACGTTTCCTAGGTAAAGGTGTTCTTAAAGCTGTTGAAGCTGTAAACGGTGAAATCGCTACAGCTCTAACTGGTAAAGATGCTAAAGACCAAGCTGCAATCGACGCAGTAATGATCGAGCTAGACGGTACTGAAAACAAATCTAAGTTCGGTGCTAACGCAATCCTAGCTGTTTCTCTAGCGAACGCTAAAGCTGCTGCAGCGGCTAAAGGCATGCCTCTATACGAGCACATCGCTGAGCTAAACGGTACTGCTGGTCAGTTCTCTATGCCTCTACCAATGATGAACATCATCAACGGTGGTGAGCACGCAGATAACAACGTTGACATCCAAGAGTTCATGATCCAACCAGTTGGCGCTAAGACTCTTAAAGAAGGTCTACGTATCGGTGCTGAAGTATTCCACAACCTAGCTAAAGTTCTTAAGTCTAAAGGCTACAGCACTGCAGTTGGTGACGAAGGTGGTTTCGCTCCTAACCTTAAGTCTAACGCTGAAGCTCTAGAGGTAATCGCAGAAGCTGTTGCAGCTGCTGGTTACGAACTAGGTAAAGACGTGACTCTAGCTATGGACTGTGCTGCATCTGAGTTCTTCGACAAAGAAGCTGGCATCTACAACATGAAAGGCGAAGGTAAGACTTTCTCTTCTGAAGAGTTCAACCACTACCTAGCTGAGCTAGCTAACCAATTCCCAATCGTTTCTATCGAAGACGGTCTAGACGAGTCTGACTGGGATGGCTTCAAGCACCAAACTGAACTACTAGGTGACAAGCTTCAACTAGTAGGTGACGATCTATTCGTTACTAACACTAAGATCCTTGCTGAAGGTATCGAGAAAGGCGTAGCTAACTCTATCCTTATCAAGTTCAACCAAATCGGTTCTCTAACTGAGACTCTAGCTGCAATCAAGATGGCTAAAGACGCAGGTTACACAGCAGTAATCTCTCACCGTTCTGGCGAAACTGAAGACGCAACTATCGCTGACCTAGCGGTAGGTACTGCTGCAGGTCAAATCAAGACTGGTTCTATGAGCCGTTCTGACCGTGTTGCTAAGTACAACCAACTAATCCGTATCGAAGAAGCTCTAGGTTCTAAAGCTCCTTTCAACGGTCTTAAAGAAGTTAAGGGTCAATAATCTCTCTGGTTTTATAAACCAAAGGAATTGTTAATCTAAGCTTTAAATGCCTCGCAATAGCGGGGCATTTTTTTGCCTGTAGAAAATGACGGGAAGAAGCTCTAGGTTCTAAAGCTCCCTCTTTTACAACGAAAGCGGTCTTAAAGAAGTTAAAGGTCAATAACTCCTAGCGAATTGTTAGCTTAAAGCTTTTGAAACGCTCTACTTCGGTAGGGCGTTTTTTGTCTAAAATTCGTCACTCCCTAGACTGACGAAGGAAAGAGTAGGGAATCTCTCCCAATGTGAACTTCGATAGATTCCCAACGCAGTCGTCCCTTCTTTCCGGAAATGACGAGAGTGGGGGCGAGGAGGGAGTCTCTTTGGTAAGCATCAACGATTCTGTCCGATAAATCTTCTACTTATAGATTCCCTTACACCACATATCTCGCACCAATAAGCGCATTATGGTATATATGTGCCTTATTCTAGTTCCTTCTTTTCTAACCAGCGAAAGGTGTTATGCGAATCTTTGCTCTTGTCCTGCTGATCTTACTTGGCTGGCTGCAACACACATTGTGGCTCGGTAAAAATGGTATTTCGGACTACTACACAGTGAACAATGAAATCGACGTTCAAAGGCAAGTGAACGAGAAGCTTCACATTCGCAATGCAGAAATGTTTGCGGAAATCGACGACCTTCGTCAAGGGTTAGATGCCATCGAAGAGCGTGCTCGACATGAACTCGGTATGGTGAAGGAAGGGGAAACGTTTTATCGCATGATTGGTGAGGAGTCGCACTAATGCCGACGAATAAACAGAGTATTGTCGCGGTTGTACCTGCGGCGGGTGTCGGCAGTAGAATGAAGGCCGATCGCCCGAAACAGTATCTGACGATTCACGCGATCACCATCCTGGAACACACCGTTAACAAGCTGCTCTCTCACCCTCAAGTGAGTAAGGTCGTGGTAGCCGTCAGTGAAAGTGACCCATATTTCCCTGAATTGAGCTTGAGCCAACACCCAGATGTTGTGCGTGTTAAAGGTGGTAATGAGCGAGCCGACTCGGTTCTGTCTGCTCTGAACTATATTCAAGAGAGCGATTTGTGTGAGTGGGTTATGGTTCACGATGCTGCTCGGCCATGCATTCAGCAGGATGACATCGATAAGCTGATTGAAGTGTCACTGTCTCATCCGGTAGGTGGCATTCTAGCTGCTCCTGTTCGAGATACCATGAAACGAGGTGTTGATGGGCAGATTGATCACACCGTAGAGCGTGCTAATTTATGGCACGCATTGACGCCGCAAATGTTTCGAACTTTACCGCTGCAGCAGGCTCTAACAGAGGCTCTTGAACAAGGCGTATCGATTACCGACGAAGCGTCTGCGTTTGAGTGGAAAGGTGCATCGCCAGCTCTGGTTGCTGGGCGCTCAGATAATTTTAAGGTTACTCAGCCAGAAGATTTAGCATTGGCTGAGTTCTATTTAAGTCAGAATAAGGAATAATGATGATTCGTATTGGCCACGGTTTTGATGTTCATAAGTTTGGTGGTGAAGGCCCAGTAATTATTGGTGGCGTGAGCGTACCTTATGAGCAAGGACTGGTTGCGCACTCAGATGGTGATGTGGCTCTGCACGCATTATGCGACGCGCTATTAGGCTCGATTGCCGCGGGCGATATTGGTCGTCACTTCCCTGACACTGATGATGAGTGGAAGGGTGCAGATAGCCGCGAGCTGCTCAAAGATGTTTACCGCCGCGTTAAAGAACAAGGCTACCAAATCGGTAATGTGGATGTGACTATTATGGCACAAGCGCCAAAAATGGCTCCGCATATTGATGCGATGTGCCAAGCGATTGCTGAGGATCTTGAAACCGATATTGGTAACGTAAACGTAAAAGCGACAACGACTGAGCGCCTTGGTTTTACCGGACGCAAAGAGGGCATTGCAAGCGAAGCAGTCGTCCTAATTACTAAAAGTGCATAAGCACCACAACGAAAAGAACAGCATGTCAGATATTTTATCTTCATTTGCCTATTTAAATGGCAAGCCGACGGCACAAGCGAAACTAAAAGCGAAAGCCGAGCATTTTGTGGTTATCGAAGACTTAGGTTTCGAATTCACTGGAGAGGGGGAACACCTAATGGTGCGTATCCGCAAAACCGGTGAGAACACCAGCTTTGTTGCTAACGAGCTGGCAAAAGCCTGTGGTGTTAAATCAAAAGACGTGAGCTGGGCGGGACTGAAAGACCGTCATGCAGTAACTGAGCAATGGTTGAGTGTTCACCTACCAAAGGGTGATACCCCAGACTTTACCGCTTTCTTGACTCAATACCCAAGTATTGAGATTTTGGCAACGGCGCGTCACAACAAAAAGCTACGCCCAGGCGACCTAGTTGGTAACCAATTTGAACTGACACTGTCTGAAGTGACTGACACGGCTGATGTGGTAAACCGTCTCGAACAAGTGGCGAAGCTAGGTGTACCGAACTATTTTGGTGCTCAGCGTTTTGGTAATGAAGGTAATAATTTATCTGAAGCTCGTCGCTGGGGTCGTGATAACGTGCGAACACGTAACCAGAACAAGCGCAGTTTATATCTATCTGCAGCTCGCTCTTGGATCTTCAATCGCATTTTGTCAGAGCGTATTGAACAGAACGTGTTTAACTCAGCAATTCTTGGTGATGTCGTTTTCAGTGCTGGTGAGCAACTGTTGGCCACAACTGATAATCTTGAAGCGTTGAACCTAGCGGTTGAGAAAGGCGAAGCGCAGGTTTCAGTAGCGATGGCTGGAGACAATGCACTACCGACACAAGACAACGCACTCGCTCTTGAGCAGAAGCACCTTGATGATGAGCCTGATTTAATGGCGCTCATTCGCGGCAACCGTATGCGTCATGACCGTCGCGAAGCTTCTCTTAAGCCACAACAGCTTTCATGGGAAGTGGAAGGCGACAATATCACACTTAAGTTTTCATTGGATGCAGGTTGCTTTGCGACCGCGATTGTTCGTGAACTAGTGGAAGAAGTTGCGGTTGAGCGACAATACGCGCAGTAAAGACGTAAACTGAAACGGATATTAAGAAAGGATACAGAATGAAGATTCTACTCAGCAATGATGATGGTGTTCATGCTCAGGGTATTCATGCCCTAGCTGATGAGCTACGCGATCTTGCTGACGTTATTATCGTTGCACCTGATCGTAATCGCTCAGGTGCGTCGAATTCATTAACGCTTGAACAGCCTCTGCGTGTTCAAGAAATTGCAGCTAACACCTACTCTGTACAAGGTACACCAACCGATTGTGTGCACTTTGCATTGAATGAACTGCTCAAGGATGACATGCCGGATTTAGTGCTGACCGGCATTAATCATGGAGCAAATCTGGGTGATGATGTGCTCTATTCAGGTACTGTTGCCGCAGCGATGGAAGGGCACTTTTTAGGTGTACAGTCAGTTGCGTTCTCTTTGGTAGGCAAACAACACTTTAAAACCGCCGCTCTTATTGCACGCCAAATCGTTGAACAACACTTAGCTCGACCGATTCCAACTAATCGTTTATTGAACGTCAATGTTCCAGATGTTGCTTTTGGTAATCTTAAGGGTACGCAGGTGACGCGTCTTGGGGCTCGTCACCACTCTGAAGACATGATTAAGCAGAAAGATCCAAGAGGTCATGATATCTACTGGTTAGGTCCTCCAGGTAAGGAGCAAGATGCAGGGCAGGGAACAGATTTCTATGCGATAGAGCATGGCTTCGTTTCAGTGACGCCACTGCAGGTTGATCTAACTGCTCATGAATCTTTGGGCGCAATGTCGGAGTGGTTAGGAGAGCGCAAATGAGCAATCCTCACGCACACCGTTTAATTAGCTTCCTGATTGAGAGTGGTATTCGAGACCAAAAGGTTCTCGATGCAATTTTCCGTTTGCCAAGAGAGCGTTTTCTATCACAGGCGATGCATCACCAAGCTTATGACAACAATGCTCTGCCTATTGGTCAAGGCCAGACAATTTCTCAGCCTTACATTGTGGCAAAAATGACGGAGTTACTGGAACTTCAGCAAAGTAGTCGCGTCTTAGAAATTGGAACAGGCTCGGGATACCAAACGGCGGTATTGGCTCAGCTAGTTGATCATGTTTATTCTGTTGAGCGTATCAAGTCATTACAGTGGGATGCCAAAAGACGGCTCAAGCAGCTTGATTTTTATAACATTTCCACTAAACATGGTGACGGTTGGCAAGGTTGGTCTGCGAAAGGCCCATTTGATGCCATCATTGTAACGGCAGCAGCAGAATCCATCCCTCAAGCGCTCTTAGAGCAGCTGAGTGATGGTGGTCGTTTACTGATCCCTGTTGGCGACAACGAACAACAACTGTTAAAAATTACCCGTCAAGGTGATGAGTACCTATCAGAAACGATTGAGATGGTACGGTTTGTCCCTTTGGTGCCGGGTGAGCTGGCGTAATAAAACTATTGGTGTAGATGGATAACAACTGAATGCGTTCACAGTTTTCAAACGGGATAACCATATTGTTGTGTTGCGTACTGGCAGGGTGCGCAGCTCACTCCCCTGCACCGGTATCAAGTCTGAATAAAGATTACTCCGCCATTGAGCGTGGCAGCTATCGTGGTAGTTATTATGAGGTTCAAAAGGGCGATACCCTCTACTTTATCGCTTATTTGACCAATAAAGATGTCAATGACCTGATTCACTACAATGACCTTTCTGCGCCTTATACCATTCACCCAGGGCAGAAGCTTAAGTTATGGCGTCCGTCATACAAGGCGCCCGCTTATGGTAAGTCGACAGCCATTGCAAGTGTTACCCCTGATCCTAAACCTGCACCGGTTGTTCCTGTTGTGAGCGCACCGAGCTCCTCCAGCTCGAAATCCTCTAAGCCTGTAACTGCCAAGGCTGAGCCAGTAAAGAGTAAAAACTCTAAACCGGCACCTGTGCAGTCAACAACGAAAACGGTTAAAAAAGATCCACCAAAGAAGGTTGAACAATCGAAGCCAAAGGAGTATGTTGGTTCTAAAGGTAAACAGAATGTTACAACCGCCAGCAAGCCAACTAACGATAAAGTATCGAAATGGTTATGGCCAACCAAAGGGAGAGTGATCAAGAATTTCTCTGTAGGTGAACAAGGAAATAAAGGCATAGACATAGCAGGACAGCGTGGTCAGCCTATCGTATCTACTGCAGGGGGAACGGTTGTTTATTCGGGTAATGCACTCAGAGGCTACGGCAATCTCGTGATTGTAAAGCATAACGACAACTACTTAAGTGCATACGCGCATAACGATCGACTATTAGTATCTGAAGGGCAAAGTGTTAAACCAGGACAGAAAATTGCCACAATGGGCAGTTCTGGAGCCAAAAGCGTTAGGCTGCACTTTGAGATTCGTTACCAAGGTAAATCCGTTAATCCTAAACGTTATTTACCTTAATATGAGTGCCGCAACGGTACTTGTATGAAGTGACATAGTCATTTAGCGACATTTTAAGTTGTAATGTCTTGCTAATATCGCCAGGGGGAGGCGTTATGAGTATCAGCAATGCAGTTATTAAAGAAGAGTTCGAACTTGACCAAGAGACCACGGAGTTGGCAAACGTTGATCAAGGCGAGCAAACCGTCACTAAAAAAACAGAAGCGAAAGAAGAAGTCGAAGTGACTTCGAAAAGCCTAGATGCAACTCAGTTGTATTTGGGTGAAATTGGCTTCTCTCCACTCTTAACCGCAGAAGAAGAAGTACTTTATGCTCGTCGCGCACTACGTGGAGACGAAGCAGCCCGCAAGCGCATGATCGAAAGTAACCTACGTCTTGTGGTTAAAATCTCACGTCGTTACAGCAACCGTGGTTTAGCTCTGCTCGATCTTATCGAAGAGGGTAACCTAGGTTTGATCCGCGCTGTTGAGAAGTTCGATCCAGAACGAGGTTTCCGCTTTTCTACTTACGCGACATGGTGGATCCGTCAAACGATCGAACGCGCGTTGATGAACCAAACGCGTACTATTCGTCTGCCAATACATGTTGTGAAAGAGCTAAACATCTACCTGCGTACTGCTCGCGAGTTATCACAAAAGCTGGATCATGAGCCAACCGCAGAAGAGATTGCGACTAAGCTAGATAAGCCGGTAAGCGACGTAAGCAAAATGCTACGTCTTAACGAGCGCGTGAGCTCAGTAGACACGCCTATCGGTGGTGACGGTGAGAAAGCACTACTCGACATCATTCCTGATGTAAACAATTCCGACCCTGAGGTTTCAACCCAAGACAGCGATATAAAAACATCACTGATCGACTGGTTAGATGAACTGAATCCTAAGCAGAAAGAAGTGCTTGCACGTCGCTTTGGTCTTCTTGGTTATGAGCCATCGACTCTTGAAGAAGTTGGTCGTGAGATCAGCCTAACTCGTGAGCGTGTACGCCAGATTCAAGTAGAAGGTCTACGTCGTTTAAGAGAAATCCTTATCAAGCAAGGCTTGAATATGGAGAACCTATTCAACGTTGAAAACGATTAGTCCAGATTTCGAAATGGCCAAGAAAAAACGCTGACTCAATGTCAGCGTTTCTGTTTTTATCGAGGTTAATGAATCTGTCTTTGACTAGAGCAGTTTCTTTAGGCGATACAGCTCTTCTAGCGCTTGGCGCGGCGTTAGATCATCTGGATCGACGTTTGCTAGTGCTTGCTCCACTTCACTCGGTTCTGGGATCAAACTCAACTGGTTTGCAATATCGACACCACTTGGTTTCGCTGTTGGTGTCTCTGCGCTTATCGCCTCCAATTGGGTGAGCTTAGCTCGTGCATTCTTAATCACGGCTTTTGGCACTCCCGCCAGCCCAGCGACTGCAAGACCGTAAGATTTACTTGCTGCTCCTTCTTGAACGGCGTGCATGAAGGCAATGCTGTCGCCATGCTCAACGGCGTCCAAATGAACATTCGCCAAGGTTGGGATCTGATTAGGTAGCTCAGTTAGTTCGAAGTAGTGAGTGGCAAACAGTGTCATCGCATTAATTTGATTTGCCAGCCACTCCGCACTTGCCCAAGCCAGTGATAGGCCATCGTAGGTACTGGTACCACGACCGATCTCATCCATCAGAACCAAACTGCTTGGCGTTGCGTTATGGAGAATGTTGGCTGTTTCTGTCATCTCTACCATGAAGGTTGAACGGCCAGACGCAAGATCATCTGATGCACCGATTCGAGTGAAGATACGGTCGATTGAGCCAATGGTTGCACTCTCTGCAGGAACGTAACAACCAATATGAGCCATTAGTGCGATGAGCGCAGTTTGACGCATATAGGTCGATTTACCGCCCATATTTGGACCTGTGATGATCAGCATCTTACGTTGATCATTCAAGTCAATCGGGTTGGCAATGAAAGGCTCGTCCATTACCTGTTCAACCACAGGGTGACGACCCGCTTGAATGTGTACCCCAGGCTCTTTAGTTAGAGTTGGGCGACAGTAATCTAAGGTATCAGCGCGCTCAGCTAGGTTTTGAAGAACGTCTAATTGTGATACTGAAGAGGCGATGTTCTGCAGTTGCTCTAAGTGTGGCAGTAACAGGTCGAACAGCTCTTCCCAAAGCTGCTTTTCAATCGCTAGTGCTTTGGATTTTGAGTTCAGTACCTTGTCTTCGTGCTCTTTTAACTCAGGAATAATGTAGCGCTCAGCGTTCTTTAACGTTTGGCGGCGTACATAATGAGGCGGGACCAAGTGGCTTTGACCTCGGCTTACCTGAATAAAAAAGCCGTGTACGTTGTTGTAGCCAACCTTTAGCGTATCAATCCCGTGACGTTCACGCTCTTCCGCTTCGAGTTTGTCTAAGTACTCTGTTGCACCGTCTGCAAGGTCACGCCATTCATCCAGTTCTGCGCTGTACCCTGCAGCAATCACGCCGCCATCGCGAATTACAACCGGTGGGTTCTCTTTGATCGCACGAGTCAGTAGCTCAGAGACTTCTTCAAAAGGTGCCGCATATTGTGCAAGCTGAGTAAGATATGGATGAGAGACTTGCTCTAGGGTATCTGCAAGTTCTGGAAGGTAGTCCATCGCTTGGCGTAGGCGCGCCATATCGCGTGGGCGAGCTGAGCGAAGAGCTAATCGAGCAAGGATACGCTCAATATCACCAATCTGTTTCAGTGTTGGTTGTAGCTCTGTAAATAATGCCAAATCTTTCATCTCACCAATGGCATCTAAGCGTTGGTCGAGAGCGGAGATATTACGCATTGGCTGATGTAACCAACGCTTGAGCATACGACTACCCATTGGCGTTGCTGTATGATCGAGTACCTCTGCCAGCGTGTTGTCGGTGCCGCCTGCAAGGTTATGAGTGATCTCTAGGTTGCGACGAGTCGCTGCATCTAAGATCACAGAGTGATCTTGGCGATCATAAGTCAGTGAGCGAATATGCGGCAGAGCGGTACGCTGGGTATCTTTGACATATTGGATCAAACAACCTGCAGCACATAGACCGAGCTTGGCATGTTCCACACCGAAGCCGACGAGGTCGCGAGTACCGAATTGTTGGTTGAGTTGCTGCTTGGCCGTGTCTAACTCAAATTCCCATATTGGACGACGGCGGTTACCGTTACGGTTCGCCATCAGTTCTACAGGTTCGAAGTCTTCTGGGAAGAGCAGTTCTCTTGGTGAAGTCCGTTGCAGTTCAGCGGCCATTGACTCTTCGGTCTCTGGCTCCGAAAGTTGGAATCGACCTGAAGTGATATCTAAAGTAGCGTAACCAAACTTGCCGTTATGGTGATAAATCGCAGCAATCAGATTATCAACGCGCTCAGAAAGAAGGGCTTCGTCAGTGACGGTACCCGGTGTCACGATACGAACAACGGCACGCTCTACTGGACCTTTCGATGTCGCAGGGTTACCGATTTGTTCGCAGATCGCCACAGATTCACCGAGTTGAACCAGTTTAGCGAGGTAGCCTTCTACTGCATGAAACGGCACGCCTGCCATTGGGATAGGTTCGCCAGCAGATGAGCCACGTTTGGTTAGGGAAATATCAAGGAGTTGAGAGGCTCTTTTAGCATCATCATAGAAAAGCTCGTAGAAATCTCCCATGCGATAGAAAAGCAGGATCTCTGGATTCTCTGCTTTGAGTTTTAGGTACTGCTGCATCATGGGAGTATGTTTTTGATCGGCTTTCACTGGTAACTTCTTTCGTTTATTTCTATTGCGGCTTAGGATACGTGAAAGCGATACCTGCGAAAAGCGGTGCAAGCGATAAAGATTCAAATTCACTCATGTAGAAACCATGCAGAAACAATGGAGTTTGTCACCATGTCATCGATTCAACAACTCAGCGAAAAACTCGGCCAGCTTTTATTAAAAAATCAGCACGTTTTGGTCACGGCAGAGTCGTGTACTGGTGGTGGCGTTGCAAGTGCAATCACAGATATAGCCGGTAGTTCAGCATGGTTTGACCGTGCTTTTATCACTTACAGTAATGAAGCCAAACAAGAGATGATTGACGTGCAAGCTGCAACGCTGGAAGCGCATGGGGCAGTCAGTGAGGCTGTGGTGGTTGAAATGGCGCAAGGCGCATTGGCGCACTCTAATGGCACGATCGCCGTATCGATCAGTGGTATTGCAGGCCCTGGCGGAGGCAGTGAAGAGAAGCCAGTCGGCACTGTCTGTTTTGCTTGGGCTGCAAACAATGGCTGGCAAAACGTAGAAACGCATGTATTTGCGGGTGATCGATCACAAGTACGACAACAAGCGACCGCTTGTGCGCTTGAGGTTATTTATGATTACCTGTTGGAAGAGAAGTAACAATTGTACAAATAATTTTCATACAGGTATGGACACTGTATGAATCAACAGTATAATAAACACCAATTAGTCACCCCTATGTGGGTTAGAAACAGATTCTAAATCGCTTGTTATAGACAACCGATTATGTGGAGATAGTAATGGACGAGAATAAACAAAAAGCGTTAGCCGCAGCCCTTGGACAGATTGAAAAGCAGTTTGGTAAAGGCTCTATCATGCGTCTTGGTGACAACCGCACAATGGATGTAGAAACGATTTCTACTGGCTCGCTATCTCTAGATATCGCACTAGGTGCTGGTGGTCTACCAATGGGTCGTATCGTTGAGATCTACGGTCCAGAATCATCAGGTAAAACAACACTAACACTAGAACTTATTGCAGCAGCTCAGCGTGAAGGTAAAACGTGTGCATTCGTCGATGCGGAGCACGCACTAGACCCTATCTACGCTCAAAAACTGGGTGTTGATATCGATGCACTTCTTGTTTCTCAACCAGATACTGGTGAGCAAGCACTAGAAATCTGTGATGCGCTAGCGCGTTCAGGTGCGATTGACGTTCTTGTTGTCGACTCAGTAGCAGCATTGACACCGAAAGCGGAAATCGAAGGCGAAATGGGCGACAGCCACATGGGTCTGCAAGCACGTATGCTTTCTCAAGCAATGCGTAAGCTAACAGGTAACCTTAAGCAATCTAACTGTATGTGTATCTTCATCAACCAAATCCGTATGAAGATCGGTGTGATGTTTGGTAACCCAGAGACGACGACGGGTGGTAACGCACTTAAGTTCTACGCATCTGTTCGTCTTGATATTCGTCGTACAGGCTCTATCAAAGAGGGCGACGAGATTGTGGGTAACGAAACGCGTATCAAGGTTGTTAAGAACAAGATTGCTGCGCCATTTAAGCAAGCAGAAACTCAAATTCTATACGGCCAAGGCTTCAACCGTGAAGGTGAGCTGATCGACCTAGGTGTTAAGCACAAGCTGATTGAAAAAGCAGGTGCTTGGTACAGCTACAACGGCGATAAGATTGGTCAAGGTAAAGCGAACGCTGGTAAGTTCCTTCGTGAGAACCCAGAAGCAGCGAAAACTATCGATGCTAAACTTCGTGAAATGCTACTGACTCCAGCTCAGCCTGAAGCACCAGAAACTGGTGAGATGCCAGAAGAAGAGTTTTAATTCTCTTGATGAACAATAAAAGCCTCGCACTTGCGAGGCTTTTGTTTTTCTGAAGCCGAGGCCATAAATACTGGAAAATTATAGCTCTCCGGTTGGTGATGATCCGAAGCGGTTTTGTCCCGGTGTTCCTTTGAAAAATCCGCATTCGATGATCACCCATATTTGACCTATGATTGGGATCAGCCAGAGTAGCGCCCACCATCCCACTTTGTCTCGATCATGCCAACGCTTCACTTGAACGGCAAAATTAATCCAAATCACAATCACCATGTTAGTCAGGGTGAGAATGACATCACTAATCTGCATCAGGTTCTGCTCATTAAATTGAGAGAAGTAGACCTGATTTAATACACTCCCCCAAAGCAACAATGCAATACTGACCAACCAATAAGGTCGTCGAGAAATTCGTCCTTTGAAAGAAAATAGTAGTGCTTTTAAGCTCATATCGTCACCTAAAGTGCGGTTGCATTCTTTGAGTATAGAAGGTGTTTTAGTGTGTTGTTGTCCTCAAGGTAATTTTGCAAAAATCGATGCTTTGCGGTTTCTTTAGGTTGAACTGACCCTATAAGGACTCTTTTACGCTAGAAAACTAGTCGTCAGCGTTTGCTTGGTCTACAATAGCGCAAAATTCTAACTCGACTATTTTCAGGAAGAGCTGCATGTACATGAGCACTGATGAGGTTCGCAACGCGTTCCTTAAGTTCTTTGAGAGCAAAGGACACCAAATCGTAGACAGTTCATCGTTAGTTCCACATAACGATCCAACCCTGCTATTTACTAACGCAGGTATGAACCAATTCAAAGATTGTTTCTTAGGCGCCGAAAAGCGTGCCTACACTCGAGCGACTACGGCTCAACGTTGTGTACGTGCTGGTGGTAAACACAATGACCTTGAAAATGTAGGTTTCACGGCTCGTCACCACACATTCTTTGAAATGCTTGGTAACTTCAGTTTTGGTGACTACTTCAAAGAAGACGCGATTGCGTTTGCTTGGGAATTTCTAACCGAAACTCTTCAATTGCCTAAAGATCGTCTATTGGTAACGGTATACGAGACAGACGACGAAGCATTCGATATCTGGAACAAGAAAGTAGGTGTACCTGCTGACCGTATCGTTCGCATCGGCGACAAAGAAGGCGGTAAACAGTTCGAGTCTGATAACTTCTGGACAATGGGTGACACAGGTCCTTGTGGTCCATGTACTGAAATTTTCTACGATCACGGTGAACACATTTGGGGTGGCCGTCCTGGTACACCTGAAGAAGATGGTGACCGTTTCATCGAGATCTGGAACAACGTATTCATGCAGTTCAACCGTCACGCAGACGGCACAATGGAACCGCTACCTAAGCCAGCTGTAGATACAGGTATGGGTATTGAGCGTATCTCTGCAATCATGCAAGGCGTACACTCAAACTACGAAATCGATGTATTCCAAAAGCTAATCAAAGCAACGGCTGAAACGATCGGTTACGAAGACCTATCAAACCAGTCGCTACGCGTTATTGCTGACCACATCCGTTCTTGTTCATTCCTGATCGCGGATGGCGTTATGCCTTCAAACGAAGGTCGTGGTTACGTTCTACGTCGTATCATCCGTCGTGCAGTTCGTCACGGCAACAAGCTTGGTGCACAAGGCGTATTTTTCCACAAACTTGTGGGTGTACTGGCTGAAGTGATGGGCTCTGCAGCAGATGAGCTGAAGAAGCAACAAGAGCTTGTTGAGAAAGTACTTCGTATCGAAGAGGAAAACTTTGGCCGCACACTAGAGCGCGGCATGGTTATCCTGAACGAAGCACTAGACGCACTTGAAGGCAAAGAGCTAGACGGTGAAACCGTATTCAAACTTTATGATACTTACGGCTTCCCAGCTGACTTAACCAATGATGTAGCTCGTGAGCGCGACTTCACGATTGATGAAGAAGGCTTCGAGAAAGCGATGGAAGTTCAGCGTCAGCGTGCACGTGAAGCGGGCCAATTCGGCACTGACTACAATGCGACGCTCAAAGTTGAAACCAACACTGAATTCTGTGGTTACACAGGTACAGAAGGTGCTGGCGAAATCTCTGCACTGTTCGTTGAAGGCGAAGAGGTTGCTTCTCTGTCTGCGGGCGATAAAGCTATCATCATCCTTGAAGAGACACCATTCTACGCGGAATCAGGTGGTCAATGTGGTGATACAGGTACGCTAAAAACTGCGTCTGGTTTGTTCAAAGTTGAAGACACTCAAAAGCTAGGTAATGCATTTGCACACCACGGTGAGCTAGTTGAAGGCGTGTTCGCGAAAGGCGATAAAGTAGAAGCAACAGTAGACGCTGAGCGTCGTGCTGCTATCTCTCTGAACCACTCTGCAACTCACTTACTTCACGCGGCACTGCGCGAAGTTCTTGGTGAGCACGTGGCTCAAAAAGGTTCTTTGGTTAAGCCTGACAACCTACGTTTTGACTTCTCTAACCTTGAAGCGGTAACACCAGCACAACTAAAAGAAGTTGAGCGTCTAGTTAACGCACAAATTCGTAAGAACCATGTGATTGAAACCAACATCATGGACATCGAATCAGCGAAAGCGAAAGGTGCAATGGCACTGTTCGGTGAGAAGTACGATGATGAAGTTCGCGTACTGTCTATGGGTGAGTTCTCGACTGAGCTTTGTGGTGGTATCCACGCTTCAAACACAGGTGACATTGGCCTATTCAAGATCACTTCTGAAGGTGGTATCGCAGCGGGTATCCGTCGTATCGAAGCGGTAACGGGTGAAGCAGCACTTGATGCTATCGAAGAGCAACAAGCGAAGTACGAAGAGAAGATTGCTGAATCAGCTTCTAAGGCGAAAGCTCTAGAGAAAGAGATTCAAAAGCTAAAAGAGAAGATGGCTGCATCTGAAAGTGCAAACATCATGGGTAAAGCACAAGAAATCAACGGCGTGAAAGTTCTGATCGCTGGTATGGAAGGTGCGGATCCTAAGAACCTACGTACTATGGTTGATAACGCTAAGAACCAAATGGGTAGTGGTGTCGTGATGCTAGCTAACATCAACGGTGACAAGATTGGTCTTATCGCTGGTGTAACTAAAGATCTTATCGGCAAAGTAAAAGCGGGTGACCTAGTGAAGATGGTTGCTGAGCAAGTTGGCGGTAAAGGTGGTGGTCGTCCTGACATGGCGCAAGCAGGTGGTACTGATGTATCCGCTCTACCTGAAGCGATGAAGTCAGTTCAACCATGGCTAGAAGAGCGCCTATAAAACTTATCTCTTGATTCAAAGATGCCCAATCCGTCGATTGGGCATCTTTTATTTTGCATCGTCGTTAACTACTCGAACTTGTCGAATGCATTGAAATTAGCCAAGAGGTCGAGAGCCTATTCCGACCTTTTGGGTAATTTTTATGACTTCGCTATGACGCGAAGTGTGTTGTTTTGTCATATATAGACATTGGTCTTGGGAAGGTGAGGACGGGTGAAAATGCCTCTTATCGTGCAGAAATTTGGTGGAACGTCAGTGGGCTCTATCGAGAGAATCCACTCAGTTGCAGAGAAAATCATTGAAGCAAAGAACGACGGTAATCAAGTCGTGGTGGTGGTCTCTGCAATGTCAGGAGAAACAAACCGATTAGTTGATTTAGCCAATCAGATAGATTGCGTACCTAACGCGAGGGAGTTGGATGTCTTACTGACAGCCGGTGAACAGGTCTCGATGGCTCTATTAGCAATGACGTTACACAAATTGGGCTATGAAGCGACATCGATGACAGGTTATCAAGCCAAGATTCATACCGACTCAAACCACAACAACGCAGCCATCACTCATATTGATACCGCGCCGATCAAGGCTTTGCTCGAACAAGGACAGATCGTGATTGTGGCGGGCTTTCAGGGCGTTAATAGTAAAGGCGATATCACAACCCTTGGCCGCGGTGGTTCAGATACCAGCGCTGTTGCACTTGCGGGTGCACTCGATGCCCAAGAGTGTCAGATCTATACTGATGTTGACGGCGTCTACTCTTGTGACCCAAGAGTGGTTACGGATTCCAAACGCCTACCTCAACTGGATTTCCCTTCGATGGAAGAGATGGCGCGCTGCGGAGCTAAGGTTTTGCACCTGCCATGCGTTCAATTTGCATGGAAGCATCAAGTGCCACTGCGCGTGTTATCAAGCTTTGAGAAAGGCGAGGGGACATTGATCTGCGGCGAAGAGTGTTTGAATGACATATCTGGCATCGCCATTCAGAAAGATATGGTGTTAATAGAGTGCGCAGTAGAAGAGTTATCGTCTCTCATATCACAAGCGCAACTGCTTGGTATAGAAGTGTGTAGTGTGATCGAGGAAACAGAACGCGCAGCGGTGGTGATTAAACGCGACGCAAGTACGAAATTAAAACTAGTTTTTGCTGAAAAAATCCGTAATAGTGAACAAGTTAGTTTGTTAACTGTAGTAGGTAGTCGAACACAAGATATTGTGGTCAGTTCACATGGATTGTTGTCTGAAGGCGAGGTTGATGTACAGCATCACTTATTACAGCAGCAGTCTTTAACCCTGGTGGTTTCTCCCGACCAGGTCGATACAGCTGCTAACATACTACACACAGCATACATCGTAGCGCGTGAAACACAGGGTTATCTGAAAAAAGAAGTGCATTTTAGTTAAATAAACTCATTCGATAGTTTACGAAAATATAACTTTTGGTGGATAATGCTCTCGTAGCTAGATAAATTTAGAGATTATTCAAGGAGCAAAGAATGCTAATTTTGACTCGCCGCGTTGGCGAAACACTGATGATTGGTGATGAAGTAACAGTGACTGTACTAGGCGTTAAAGGTAACCAAGTACGTATTGGTGTTAATGCACCTAAAGAAGTATCTGTTCACCGTGAAGAGATCTACATGCGCATTCAAGCTGAAAAAGGTAATGGTAACGTTGCATCTGGCAACTACTAATACTTTCGCGTAGAAAAAGGGCTAGCACGGTTGCTAGCCTTTTTTGATCTTGGTGTGTTGAACCAAGAGTAGGTGGGAGTGATAGTGGGTGATTGAAGCATTTACTGCAATTCCACTTTCACCGCTAAACACTATAGCTGTGTCACGAGTTTGTCTTTTTTCTTGCATTCACATGTAGCGAAATTTTTAGGCTCGTAGTATGGTTGCTTATGCACTGACAATGTCATTGTTGAAAACTAGATAACTTAATTCAGCACGCAATCTCGCTAATCTTTCGCCTTAATTTTTAAGGGAAAAAGAGCCTTTTGATACGAATAAGTTCAAATAGCAAGCGCTTTGATTAAATTGCAAACGGTTGAGTGTTTTTATCCATTTTTTTTCAATAAAGTGTTTGACATATTTTCGGTAAAACGTAATATGTGCCTCCGCAAGACGGTGAGGTGGCCGAGAGGCCGAAGGCGCTCCCCTGCTAAGGGAGTATGTGGTTTGTAGCTGCATCGAGGGTTCGAATCCCTCCCTCACCGCCATTTCTTGCGAGTCTAAACGTAGCAAGTTAGACAACAATATGTGCGCTCTTAGCTCAGCTGGATAGAGTACCTGGCTACGAACCAGGCGGTCGGAGGTTCGAATCCTCCAGAGCGCGCCATTATCTCTCTTATCATAAGATAGGCGTGATAATAATGAATTAGGTGAGGTGGCCGAGTGGCCGAAGGCGCTCCCCTGCTAAGGGAGTATGTGGTTTGTAGCTGCATCGAGGGTTCGAATCCCTCCCTCACCGCCATTCATTACAGGCCGATGGCCTTTTTTTTGTTTCGTTGTAAGCAAAGTGTGATATATTTCACAACTTCATTCGGAAGAGTGAAACACCGTGCGCTCTTAGCTCAGCTGGATAGAGTACCTGGCTACGAACCAGGCGGTCGGAGGTTCGAATCCTCCAGAGCGCGCCACTATTTAGGGTTTCTTATTGAACTCCTGATATTGGAACACCGATATCGAAAACCGTGCGTCCTTAGCTCAGCTGGATAGAGTACCTGGCTACGAACCAGGCGGTCGGAGGTTCGAATCCTCCAGGACGCGCCACTTATTCAAGGGCTCTCTTTCTCAAGAGAATGAGAATCCTGATATTGATTATTATGCCTTTGGCAATTAATATCGAAACCGTGCGCTCTTAGCTCAGCTGGATAGAGTACCTGGCTACGAACCAGGCGGTCGGAGGTTCGAATCCTCCAGAGCGCGCCACTATTTAGGGTTTCCTCGTGAACTCCTGATGTTGGTAACACCGATATCAAAAACCGTGCGTCCTTAGCTCAGCTGGATAGAGTACCTGGCTACGAACCAGGCGGTCGGAGGTTCGAATCCTCCAGGACGCGCCACTATTTAACGGTTTTCTCTCGAATGAGTATGGAATCCGAGTATTAACTTAGGTTGATACAAAACCGTGCGCTCTTAGCTCAGCTGGATAGAGTACCTGGCTACGAACCAGGCGGTCGGAGGTTCGAATCCTCCAGAGCGCGCCACTATTTAGGATTTCCTCGTGAACTCCTGATGTTGGTAACACCGATATCAAAAACCGTGCGTCCTTAGCTCAGCTGGATAGAGTACCTGGCTACGAACCAGGCGGTCGGAGGTTCGAATCCTCCAGGACGCGCCACTATTTAACGGTTTTCTCTCGAATGAGTATGGAATCCGAGTATTAACTTAGGTTGATACAAAACCGCGCGCTCTTAGCTCAGCTGGATAGAGTACCTGGCTACGAACCAGGCGGTCGGAGGTTCGAATCCTCCAGAGCGCGCCACTCTTCAAAAAAAGCCTCGTTTATACGAGGTTTTTTTTCGTCTCGAGCTTTTAATGTTAACTAAATGTTAATATTTGGTTTTGGGTAACTTGTTGTATTTATTATAATTAGTCATATCTAACTATCTATTCCACCTTGCTCATATCATTTCCAGAAAAACACCTAATTAAGTCGCAGTTTATTCACCTGAAAATCACTAATTTATCAGATTTATGTGATCTGTATGGCGAATAATTAACCTGATCTGTGTGTTATCCGTAACACTACCTTAAACAAAATTGACAAACTTTTACCAATCGAGATAATCCAAGGGTCGGGATCATTATTCGCTGAAATCCTGCACACATGTCAGGATGACAAAGAAAGGAAGCAACATGACTAATATAGGAAGCCTGCTAGGAGATGCGGCAACCCTAATGGTGACAGGTATGTCTGTCGTCTTTATATTCTTAACTATTCTCGTTTATCTCGTTCGGTTAATGTCGAAACTGGTACCAGAAGAAGTACCCGAGCCGATCGCTGCACCAAAAACAATTCAAAAATCACAATCAACCCCTTCTGCTGTTAGTCCACAGGTTGTGGCAGCAATATCGTCCGCGGTTCATCAATACCGTGTATCGACTGCTAAGTAGCAATTAAAAGGATTAAAAGGAGTTAATGAGCATGTCTAAACCACTAGCTATCACAGACGTGGTACTTCGTGACGCCCATCAGTCACTATTTGCTACAAGAATGCGTATCGAGGATATGCTGCCAATCGCAGCTGAACTGGATAAAGTCGGATACTGGTCACTTGAAACATGGGGCGGAGCAACCTTCGATTCATGTATTCGTTTCTTGGGAGAAGACCCTTGGGAGCGTCTACGTGAGCTGAAAAAAGCGATGCCAAATACCCCAATGCAAATGTTACTTCGTGGTCAAAACCTTTTAGGCTACCGTCATTATGCAGACGACGTGGTAGAGAAATTTGTAGAGCGTGCACATAAGAACGGGATGGATGTATTCCGTATTTTTGATGCAATGAATGATGTACGTAACTTTGAGAAAGCGGTAAAAGCAACAGTTGATGTTGGCGCACACGCTCAAGGTACTCTGTCGTACACCACAAGCCCAGTGCACAACGCAGATACTTGGGTTGATCTTGCTAAGCGATTAGAAGATCTAGGCTGTCACTCGCTTTGTATCAAAGATATGTCGGGCTTACTGAAGCCTTATGAAGCAGAAGAGCTAATCACGCGTATTAAGGCGTCGTGTGATGTTCCTCTGGCACTGCACAGCCACGCGACAACGGGTCTATCAACAGCAACTGCTGTGAAAGCGGTTGAAGCGGGTATCGATATTCTAGATACCGCTATCTCTTCAATGAGCTGTACATACGGCCACACACCAACAGAAACGGTTGTTGCTATGCTGGAAGGCACTGAGCGTGCAACTGGCCTTAAGCTTGACCAAATTGAACCGATCGCTGCTTACTTCCGCGAAGTTCGTAAGAAGTACGCGAAGTGGGAAGGTCAATTGAAGGGTGTCGACTCACGTATCTTGATTGCTCAAGTACCAGGCGGTATGTTGACGAACATGGAAGGTCAGCTCAAAGAGCAAGGCGCTGCGGATCGCATGGATGAAGTTCTGGAAGAGATCCCACGTGTACGTAAAGAGCTAGGTTACATCCCACTGGTAACGCCAACTTCTCAAATTGTCGGTACACAAGCGGTCATCAACGTTCTAACGGGTGAGCGCTATAAGAGCATCACCAAAGAAACAGCGGGTCTTTTGAAAGGCGAGTACGGTCAAGCGCCTGCTGAGCTGGATGCTGAACTGCAAGCGAAAGTACTAGATGGTGCAGAGCCAATTACATGTCGTCCTGCTGATCTGCTTAAGTCAGAAATGGATGATCTAACTACTGATTTGTTAGAAAAAGCGAAAGCAGAAGGTATTTCTCTGGCTGAAGATACCGTCGATGACGTGCTGACGTACGCGCTTTTCCCACAAGTTGGTCTTAAGTTCCTTAAGAATCGCCACAACCCTGAAGCCTTTGAACCTGCACCAGGTGCTGAAGTTGAAGCTCCAGCAGCAGCTGCTCCTGCGCCAGTCGCGGGTGGTATTGAAAGCTACAGCGTGAAAGTGGATGGTCAAGTATACGATGTTGAAGTCGGCCCTCAAGGTCAACTGACGTCAGTATCACCTGCAGTACAACCAGCTCAGCAAAGCGCACCAGCAGCGCCTGCAGCATCGAACGCGGAATCTGTACCAGCACCATTGGCTGGCAACATCTTTAAAGTCAACGTACAGCCTGGTGCTCAGGTAGAAGAAGGTGATGTGCTACTGATTCTAGAAGCGATGAAGATGGAGACAGAAGTTCGTGCGGCACGTGGTGGTATCGTACAAGAACTGAATGTTAAAGAAGGCGATGCAGTTACTGTAGGCGCTCCACTACTAAGCTTGGCGTAAGGGAGTACCATGGAAGGATTGATGACCTTATGGTCTGAAACGGGTATTGCTAACTTTGAGTTTGGCCAGATCTGCATGATGTTGGTCGGCTGCTTACTGTTGTTCTTGGCAATTCGTAAAGGATTTGAACCCCTATTACTGCTACCGATTGGTTTCGGTGCAGTATTGGCGAACATTCCCAATGCTGGCTTTACCGAGCCGGGTGGTCTGCTGTACTACGTTTACTACATCGGGATTGAGACGGGCATCTTCCCGCTTCTGATCTTTATGGGCGTGGGCGCCATGACTGACTTCGGTGCGTTGATCGCTAACCCGAAAACATTGTGGCTTGGCGCGGCAGCGCAGTTTGGTATTTTTGCAACGCTATTTGGGGCGATCTTGCTGAACTACATCCCTGGTATGGAGTTCTCGATGGCGGATGCTTCGTCTATCGCGATCATTGGTGGTGCAGATGGCCCAACGGCAATCTTCTTAGCCAGCCAGTTGTCTCCGGATCTATTGGGTGCGATTGCGGTTGCAGCATACAGCTACATGGCGCTTGTACCCATTATCCAGCCGCCAATCATGAAGGCACTGACATCTCCAGAAGAGCGTAAAATTCAGATGGCTCAACTGCGTCACGTAAGTAAGGGTGAGAAGATCCTTTTCCCGCTTGCTGTGCTGCTGATGACGATTCTGTTCCTGCCATCGGCAACGCCGCTAGTCGGTATGTTCTGTCTAGGTAACTTGATGCGCGAAGCGGGTGTGGTTGATCGTCTATCGAAGACAGCTCAAAACGAGTTGATCAACGTGGTGACTATCTTCCTTGGTCTAGGTGTTGGTTCTAAGCTGCAAGCGGACACATTTTTGAACTTAGAGACGCTTGGTATTCTTGGCCTAGGTGCTGTTGCATTCAGTATCGGTACTGCGGGCGGTGTGTTAATGGCGAAGCTATTGAATAAGTTCTCCAAAGAAGACATCAACCCTCTTATTGGTGCGGCGGGTGTATCTGCTGTACCAATGGCGGCACGTGTAGTGAACAAGGTTGGCCTAGAGGCTAACCCACAAAACTTCCTACTGATGCATGCTATGGGTCCAAACGTTGCGGGCGTACTGGGAAGTGCGGTAGCGGCAGGTATCTTGTTAGCTCTCGTGGGTTAAGCAGGTTACATCTTGCCAAGCGGTTGAGTTAATTGGTGGTTAATTTTCAAACCAGTGGTTAACTTAGCCCAACAAAATGGTTTATAGTCGAAGGGATGCTTGTGCATCCCTTTCTTTTATTCGTTAGGTTTTAACTAATTAGGGACATGTTTAAATGGAAAACAAACAGATAGCGATTACCGAGTTTGGCGGGGTAGAAAATCTTGTACTTCAGACCAGTGCGATACCAGAACCTCAAGAGGGTGAGGTAGTGGTTAAGGTTGCGTTCTCTGGCGTTAACCCAATTGATGTTAAAACCCGTGCGGGATTAGGTTGGGCGGCTGCACAGAATAAAGATAACCTACCTTGGGTTCCTGGCTACGACATTTCGGGTCAAGTGATTGCTTGTGGTGAGTCGGCAGAGCGCTTCTCTATTGGCGCTAATGTCGCAGGTTTCATTGGTTTTCCGCTGCAAGGTGGCGGCTATAGCCAATACGTTGCTGTACCTGAGAGTGCTCTGAGTGCGGTACCTGATTCTGTGACTTTAGAAGCTGCGGCAGCACTGCCACTAGCCAGCCAAACTGCTGCACAGGCACTGAACAAAGCTGAAGTGAAAGAGGGCGACCGTGTTCTCATATTGGCTGGCGCAGGTGGTGTTGGTCACTTAGCGGTACAGATTGCCGTCGCCGCAAAAGCCGAAGTTTACACGACGTGCAGTGAAGCGAACCTCGACTACCTTGCTACATTGGGGGCTCATGCTATCAACTATCAGTTTGCTCCTGCGTCTGAGCGAGTGTCTGACGTTGATGTTCTGATTGATCTCGTTGGTGGCGACACGGCGCTTGATGCACTTAAGTGTCTTAAAGATGGTGCACGCGTAGTCACAGTGCCAACACTATCGGCAGAGCTTATCTGTGAAAAGGCTCAGCTGTTAGGCTTTACAGCAAGCGGTATGTTGGTTGAGCCACAACCAGAGCAGATGGATACCATGCTATACATGGTGAGTGTTGGTCTCTTGAAGACAGAAGTGCAACGTATCTTCCCAATGGAGGAAGCACAAGCGGCACACTTACAGGTTGAAACGGGTCATACTCGAGGTAAAGTTCTACTGGATATGAAGTGTTAGAATCATTTAATTCATTGTTTGAAGCCATAGCGCTGTGGTTCTCTGATTCCGCGCTATGGGTACTGTTCATTAGTGGTTTTCTCAGTGCCACACTGTTACCCGGAGGTTCAGAAGCCAGTCTTATTGCCGCTTTGAGCCTTAACCAATTTTCAACATTCTCGATTATTTTAGTCTCCACTGTGGGTAATACCCTAGGTGGATTAACCAACTATTGGATAGGTTTATGGTTACCGAATCGAACTCAATCCGAGAAGCATGGTCATAAAGCTATATCTTGGCTGCGCCGCTATGGTTATTGGACCTTATTGTTTAGCTGGTTGCCCGTGATTGGTGATCCTTTATGTCTCGCTGCGGGTTGGCTTCGAATGAAGTTCCTACCAAGTTTGATATTGATTGCGATAGGCAAAGCACTGCGCTACAGCTTATTGGCTGGCATCTATTTTGGTTTTTTCTAAGGAGAACCTATGAAGAAGGTTTTACTGGGTACATTTTCTCTTATTGCCCTTGCAGGGTGTTCTCATCAAGTACCTAGCTCAACTTCCCTATTTTCTTCCTTGCCAGAAGGCATCACGCTTGTTGATGAGGTGAAACCTTCTAGCGATAAAGTTGTGATTCCATACAAAAAGTATCAGTTGGAGAATGGTTTAACCGTCATCCTTTCACCGGATGATTCTGATCCCTTGGTACATGTTGACGTGACTTACCATGTCGGCTCTGCGCGAGAAGAGATTGGTAAATCTGGCTTTGCTCATTTCTTTGAGCATATGATGTTTCAAGGCTCTGAGAACGTAGGTGATCAAGAGCACTTCAAGATCATCACCGAAGCGGGTGGTACTTTAAACGGCACCACCAATCGAGACCGAACCAACTATTTTGAAACCGTGCCATCAAATCAGCTAGAGAAAATGCTGTGGTTGGAGTCTGATCGTATGGGGTTCTTGTTGGATGCAGTTTCTCAACGAAAATTTGAGATTCAGCGAGACACGGTGAAAAACGAGCGTGCTCAAACCTACGAAAACCGTCCTTATGGATTAATGTGGGAACGCATGGGGGAGGCGCTCTATCCTGAAGGTCACCCATATTCGTGGCAACCGATTGGTTATGTTGAAGATCTTGACCGCGTTGATGTTAATGATCTTAAAGCCTTTTTCCTTCGTTGGTACGGCCCAAACAATGCGGTACTGACTATCGGTGGTGATATTGATGTAGAAGACACACTTGAGTGGGTGAACAAATACTTTGGACCGATCCCTAGAGGACCAGAAGCCGAGAAAGCTGAGAAGCAACCAGCAGTCTTAACGGAAGACAAATACATTACGCTTGAAGATAATATTCGCCAGCCAATGGTTTTAGTTGGTTGGCCAACGACTTACCGTGGTGAAGAAACACAAGCGACATTGAATGCCTTGTCTGATGTTCTTGGTAAAGGAACGAACAGTTACCTGTATCAAGACCTAGTCAAGACACAGAAAGCCGTTAGTGCCGGTTCGTTCCATGATTGTGGTGAGCTTGCATGTACGCTTTATGTCTATGCGATGGGCGACTCGGGTAAGAAAGGCGACCTAACGGTATTGAACCAAGCACTATTGGATACGCTAGATAAGTTCTCTAAAGAGGGCGTGGATCAAGAGCGCCTTGACCAGATTACTGGCATGGCAGAGGCCAATGCAGTCTTTGCGCTGCAAAGTGTTCGCGGTAAAGTGTCTCAGCTTGCCTCAAACGAAACCTTCTACGGCCAGCCAGATCGCATTGAATCCCAGTTAGAGCAGATTCGAGCAGTAACCCCAGAGAGCGTAGCTCAAGCCTATAAAGACTTTGTCCAAGATAAGCACAAAGTGACGTTAAGCGTTGTTCCTCGTCGTCAGCTTGATTTAGCTGTGCGTGAAGCGACTTTTGTGACGCCACCTCGCACGCTACCTGAATATACCAAGGTAACAGAAGACCAGTTGGAGTTTAGAAAGGCACCTAATACCTTTGATCGCAGTGTCATGCCAGAGGTCACTTTTGGTGTTACCGCTACCATGCCTGAATTGTATCGTGTCCACTACGCCAATGGTGGTGAGTTGATTGGTACCGTGACGACAGAAACACCAACGGTGCAACTTCAATTCCAGCTACCGGCCGGTGAGCGTTACGTGGCAAAAGGTCAGGAAGGTTTAGCGACCCTAACCGCAGCTATGATGGAAGAGGGCTCAACGCAGCGTTCGGTTGAAGAGTTGCAGGCAACGCTCGATAAGCTTGGCAGCAGTGTCAGTATTAGCGCGGGTAGTTATACCACCGATATCTCAGTGTCATCGCTTGAGAAAAACCTAGCTCAGACATTGGCGATTGTAGAAGAGGTGCTGTTCTCTCCTAAGTTCGACGAACAAGACTTCGAACGAGTAAAAAAACAGATGCTAGAGGGTGTGGTGTATCAACATCAACAACCGAGCTGGATGGCATCGCAGGCCACACGTGAAGTGTTGTTTGGTGATAGCCTGTTTGCCCGCTCAAGTGATGGTACTGAAGAGTCTCTGAAGTCATTAACACTGGATGATGTAAAACAGTTTTACAATCAGCACTATACTCCTGAAGGGGCAAATATTGTTATTGTAGGCGATATCTCGAAAAGAGAGGCAGAAAAGCAGCTAAACTTCTTTAAAGAGTGGCAGGGTGATGCGGCACCATTGACGCGACCACAGATCATTACACCATTAGAAGGTCAACACCTGTACCTAGTCGACAAGCCAAATGCGCCACAAAGCATTGTTCGCTTGGTACGTAAAGGTCTGCCTTTTGACGCGACTGGTGAGCAGTACTTAGCTCAATTGGCGAACTTCAACCTTGCAGGTAACTTTAATAGCCGAGTGAACCAGAACCTACGTGAGGACAAAGGCTATACCTATGGAGCAAGCGGCTACTTCGCAAGTAATCGTGAAACCGGGGCGGTGGTATTCAGTGCTCAAGTTCGTGCTAATGCGACCGTTGCCTCTATTCAAGAGTTTATCAATGAGCTGAATGAGTTTAGCCAGAGTGGATTAACTGATGAAGAGGTGAAATTTATGCGCCTCGCAGTCGGTCAACAAGATGCACTCAAATACGAAACTCCAAGCCAGAAAGCGGGACTGTTAAGTAACATTGTGACCTTAGGTCTTGATGAAGACTATCTCAAGCAGCGCAATGAGATAGTCAACAACGTCTCTAAAGAGCAACTTAATGCGCTTGCTAAACGCTGGTTTGATCCGAATGATTATCAAATTATTGTCGTGGGTGATGCGGCTTCACTGCGTCCACAACTAGAAAAGTTAGATATTCCCATAGAAGAGCTTGAAATCATTCGTTAGAGTACACATTAAAGGGGGAGAAAAGAGAGAAGCTGTTTTTCTCTCCCCACCAATTATGATAGTTCTAATCAGAACGATATAAGATAAGTGAACTGAATTTTGACTGATTTTGCTGCGCGACTGAAGCAAGTTGCAACCAACCCAAAGACCTTTTCTCAATTTGGTCGTGGTGTTGAGAGGGAAACGCTCCGCTACAAGGAAGATGGTCGTTTAGCGACTGGTCCTCACCCTGAAGCTTTAGGTTCTGCGTTAACCAACGAGTGGGTAACAACAGACTTTTCTGAATCGTTACTCGAATTCATTACGCCGGTCTCGAATGATGTTCCGACACTTCTAAACCAGTTATCAGACATTCACCACTTTACTCAAACCAAGTTAAATGGTGAAAAGCTATGGCCCCTGTCTATGCCTTGTTACGTAGGTAGCGAAGATGACATTCAGCTGGCTCAATATGGCACGTCGAACACGGGTAAAATGAAGACTCTATATCGTGAAGGTCTCAAGCGCCGTTACGGTAGCCTGATGCAGATCATTTCAGGAGTTCACTTTAACTTCTCGTTCCCGGAAAGCTTCTGGGATAGCTTGTTTGGTGAGCAAACTGAACAAGAACGTAGCGATGCTAAATCGGATGCGTACTTCGGTTTGATTCGTAACTACTACCGCTTTGGTTGGTTGATCCCGTACTTCTTTGGTGCATCACCTGCTCTATGCTCTTCATTCATCAAAGGCCGCGAAACCAAGCTACCGTTTGAACAGCTAGGTGGCACCTTGTATCTGCCAAACGCAACGGCACTGCGCTTAAGTGACCTTGGCTACACCAACAGCGCGCAAAGTGTGCTTAAGATTGGTTTCAACAGCCTAGAGCAATATCTTGAAGGGTTGAACAAAGCGATTCGTACACCATCACAAGAGTTTGCTCAAATCGGCATTAAGGTTGATGATGAGTATCGTCAATTGAACAGTAATGTTCTTCAGATCGAGAATGAACTGTACGCACCAATTCGCCCTAAACGTGTGGCGAAAAGTGGTGAGAAGCCGTCTGAAGCGCTCGCGCGCGGTGGTGTTGAGTACATTGAAGTTCGTTCATTGGATGTTAACCCGTTTAGCTCGATTGGTATCACTGAGCAGCAGGTTCGCTTCCTAGACCTATTCCTAACTTGGAGTGTTCTATCTGAGTCGGCTGAAATGGACAACTGTGAACTTGAGTGCTGGCGCGACAACTGGAACAAGGTGATCCTTGAAGGTCGTCAAGTCGGGCTTGAGCTGCAAATCGGATGCGATGGCGAGAGATTGTCTCTACAAGATTGGGCGAAGCGCGTATTTAAAGATCTACGTGTGATTGCTGAGTTGATGGATGCTGAGCAGGGTGGTAGAGCTTACCAAGAGACATGCGATACTCTAGAAGCTTGGATTGATAACCCAGAACTGACGATTTCAGGTCAATTATTGGAAGAGACCAAAAAGCACGGCGGTTTAGGTAAGGTTGGTTGTGAGCTAGGTAAACAATATGCTCAGACACACCGCGAGCACCAATACCAAGTTTATTCTGCGGAGTTAATGGAGTCTGAGGTGACACGCTCAGTAATGGCCCAGAAACAGGTCGAAGAAGCGAGCACTCAAGACTTTGATAGCTTCTTGGCCGATTATTTTTCGTATCTTAAAGCGTAGCGAATAGCGAGTTTGTGGTGGAAAGGAATCAACCTGTATCAATAAACATGCGTCGACCATTGTTATCTTGGATCTCTTTTGGGGTTGCGGTAAGCCTACTAGCTGGTTGTGCAACCCCTCCACCTAAGAAACAGGATAACTTGTGTAGTATTTTCCGAGAGAACCCTTCTTGGTATGACGATGCGCTCGATATGCAAGAAGAGTGGGGTACGCCAATTAATGTGGCGATGGCATTTGTTAAGCAAGAGAGTAGCTTTCGACATGATGCACGCCCTCCGAAGGACTACCTACTAGGTTTTATTCCGTGGGGACATGTTAGCAGTGCGTATGGTTATGCTCAGGCGCAAGATCCGGCTTGGCAGGACTTTCAAAAAGCGACAGGACATGGTGGCTCTCGAACGAATTTTGATGACTCATTAATGTTCATTGGCTGGTATACCAATGAAACGCGTCGTCAATTAGGGCTCTCTTTATGGGACCCATACAATCAGTACTTGGCTTATCACGAAGGTCGTGGTGGCTATAAACGCAAAACCTATAACAGCAAGCCGTCATTGATTAAGGTGGCTCGCAAAGTTGAGCAGCAAGCGAAAGATTATGGTTGGCAACTGAAGCAGTGCCGCCAAGAACTGGAAGACAACCGGAGTTGGTTTTTCTAAACCGACCGTCATGGAGAAGAAGAATGCCTTTATTAGATAGTTTTACTGTGGATCACACACGCATGAATGCACCTGCGGTACGTGTGGCAAAAACCATGCAGACTCCTAAAGGAGATACGATCACAGTATTCGATTTACGTTTCACTGCACCCAATAAAGATATCCTGTCAGAGAAAGGAATTCACACTCTTGAGCACCTTTATGCTGGCTTCATGCGTGCACACCTAAATGGCGAACAAGTTGAAATCATCGACATCTCTCCAATGGGGTGCCGTACAGGTTTCTACATGAGCCTGATTGGTACACCTTCAGAGCAGCAAGTGGCTGATGCTTGGTTAGCGGCAATGGCTGATGTGCTTAAAGTTGAGAGCCAAAACAAGATCCCTGAGCTGAATGAATACCAGTGTGGTACAGCAGCAATGCACTCACTAGAAGAAGCGAAAGAGATCGCTAAAGCCATTCTAGATGCAGGTATTTCAGTGAACAAAAATGATGAGCTAGCTCTACCTGAGTCTATGCTAAAAGAGCTTAAGGTCGACTAAGTTCGTTTTATTACCGCTCTTGAAATGAAAAGCCCTGTTCAACGAGAACAGGGCTTTTTTGTGTCAGCTGAGACAGCAATGATTGTAGCGTTAGCCTGTTTTGTGGCTAAGTATTAAAGCTGGTGGTTTCTTGCATGATTTGCGGGAAAACACGCACCAATTTAATACGATTCTCTTCCAGCTCCACAATCTCCATTGGGTGACGCGCAACTTGAACACTCAGATGACTCTCTGGAATGTCTTCTAGGTGCTCTAGGATCAAACCGTTTAGTGTTCTTGGGCCGTCAGTAGGTAAGCTCCATTGAAGACCTTTATTAATGTCTCGAATATTGGCACTGCCCTCGATGAGGAAGCTGCCGTCGCTCTGCGGTGTGATCTCTTCTGATAGGCTTGGTGTCATTGAGGTGGTAAATTCACCGACAATCTCTTCCAAGATGTCTTCTAGCGTGACTAGGCCGTTGATATCCCCATACTCATCCACAATCAGTCCGATGCGCTGTTTATTGCGTTGGAATTTGAGTAGTTGAATATTCAGCGGTGTCGACTCAGGAATAAAGTAGACTTCATCGGCAGCGCGCAGAAGCGTTTCTTTGTTGAATTCATTCTTCTCTAGCATCAAGCGGTATGACTCACGCAATCTCAGCATCCCAACCACTTCATCGATCTGATCGCGATACAGCACGATACGGCCATGAGGTGAGTGAGTCAGCTGGCGAACGATGGATTTCCAGTCATCATTGATGTCGATACCTGTGATCTCATTACGAGGCACCATGATGTCATTCACGGTTACATGCTCAAGATCTAAGATAGAGACCAGCATATCTTGGTGGCGTTGTGGGATCAGAGTACCCGCTTCATTCACTACGGTTCTTAATTCTTCGGAGCTCAGGTGGTCAGTTGCATCGTGATCTGCCTTGACGCCTATGATGCGGATAAAACCGTTAGTGATGAAGTTAACCAGCACGACGAGTGGTGATAGCACCTTCATCAGGATCGTTAAGACAATGCTGCTGGCATAAGAGACGCGCTCTGGGTAAAGAGATGCAATGGTCTTTGGGGTGACTTCAGCAAAAACTAGGACCACTAAGGTCAGGGCACCCGTTGCGATAGCCACACCAAGGTCACCATAGATACGCATACCTAAGATGGTCGCAATAGCTGAAGCGAGAATATTAACGAGGTTATTGCCGATAAGGATAAGACCGATGAGGCGGTCAGGACGGCTCAGAAGTTTTTCTACACGGCGCGCACCCTTATGACCCGACTGGGAGAGGTGTTTCAAACGGTAGCGGTTCAAGGACATCATGCCCGTTTCAGAACCTGAGAAATAACCAGAAATTACAATGAGACACGCGAGTAGCGCAAATAAGATACCCGTAGATATGTCGTCCAAAACTATTACTTTCCTAAATTTGTATCTTGATTAATTTATGACCGATGCAGGTCGAGATGTCAACTGAATGTAAAGTATGCCATACATTAAAGGCAAGGTGTGTACCTTGCCTTTTATATCGAACTATTAATTCAGAATGATTTCTTGAACAAAGCGACTACCGAAGTAGGCGAGTGTCAGTAAGGTTGCACCCGCTAGCGCAAACCAAGTGACTTTCTGGCCTCGCCAACCTTTCTGGTAGTGACCCCAAAGCAGAATCGAGTAGATCACCCAAGCGATAAAAGAGAGTACGGCTTTGTGAGCTTTGCCTTGAGCAAACATGTCTTGAACAAAAATAAAGCCAGTTAATAGCGTACCCGTCAGTAGGCCATTACCAATAAGAATGATTTTGAACAGCTGCCTTTCTACCATCATCAGTGGTGGAAGGTTTGGGTTAATCACTAGTGCTTTTTTCTTCTTAAGCTTGTAATCAAGCCATGCTAACTGCATTGCGTACAGGGCACCGATGGTTAACGTTGCGTATGAGAACAGCGCTAAAGAAATGTGCATCAGCAGTTTAGGGTCGTTCTCTAAATGCTTAATAAAAGTACTTGGGAGAAACGCAGCGGCTAACAAGTTTAGGGCTGCAAAGCTGTATACAACAGGGAGAATAAACCACAAACGGTTTTTGAGCATTGCCCCGCTCATGACTAGCGAGATAATGAAACTGATCAATGAGGCAACATTGAGAATACTGAGATTTTGACCGCCGGCGTTAAAGATTAAGTCGCCCAGCAACCAAGCATGAAAAGCGATAGCAAGAAACGCGCTCACCAGTACCGTTTTGGCACGGATTCCTGTTTGGTGCACAAGACCTGGGATGATCGTGGATATGGCCATTATGTATAGAAAGGCTGCTGCGATCGCAATTAGACTGTCCATGGTATCCATTTAAATGATTACTAATTCACGAATTATACCCTGCATCGCCCTTTTGGGCTATGGTGAACCTCACTCATTTATTAGTGAACAGCGCCCTATATCACACACCGTCATTATTAACCGCAGACAACGGGTGTGACTCTATTCCACGCTAATGTATACTCTCGGTAATAGTCGCAGGATTGAGCGAAGAGAAAACTATGTTTGATAATTTAACGGATCGTCTATCCAAAACGCTGAAGAATATCAGCGGTAAAGGTCGTCTGACCGAAGACAACATCAAGGATACGCTACGTGAAGTACGTATGGCGCTACTGGAAGCCGACGTTGCACTACCGGTTGTCCGTGATTTCGTAAAGCGCGTTAAAGAAGGCGCGGTAGGTGTTGAGGTTTCTAAATCTCTAACTCCTGGCCAAGAATTTATTAAGATCGTACAAGCTGAGCTTGAAGCGGTAATGGGTGAGTCGAATGAGGCTCTTAACCTTGCTGCGCAGCCGCCAGCAGTGATCTTGATGGCTGGTCTACAAGGTGCGGGTAAAACCACATCGGTAGGTAAGCTATCTAAGCTCCTAACCGAGCGCGATAAAAAGAAAGTACTGGTTGTTTCTGCCGACGTTTACCGTCCAGCGGCGATCAAACAGCTTGAAACATTAGCCGCTGATGTTGGTGTGGATTTCTTCCCATCGTCTGCAGATCAAAAGCCTATCGATATTGCGAATGCAGCGATTGACCACGCGAAGAAGAAATTCTACGACGTGCTACTTGTCGATACCGCAGGTCGCTTAGCCATCGATGAAGAGATGATGGGCGAGATCAAAGAGCTACATACCGCTATTAACCCAGTTGAGACGCTGTTTGTTGTTGATGCAATGACAGGTCAAGATGCGGCGAACACAGCAAAAGCCTTTGGTGATGCACTTCCACTAACGGGTGTGATTCTAACTAAGGTCGATGGTGATGCTCGTGGTGGTGCGGCGCTGTCTGTTCGTCATATCACAGGTAAGCCAATCAAGTTCTTGGGTGTGGGTGAAAAAACCGATGCACTAGAACCGTTCCACCCAGATCGTGTTGCTTCTCGTATCCTAGGTATGGGTGACGTTCTGTCTCTTATCGAAGACCTACAGAAGAACGTAGACCAAGATAAAGCAGAGAAGCTGGCTAAGAAGTTCAAAGAGAAGAAAGGTTTCGACCTTGAAGACTTCCGTGAGCAGCTAGGTCAGATGCAAAACATGGGCGGCATGATGGGCATGATGGATAAGCTTCCAGGCATGTCTCAGCTACCAGACAATGTAAAAGACAAAGTTGATGACAAGATGTTTAAGCAAATGGAAGCGATCATCAACTCAATGACCATGAAAGAGCGTCAGCGCCCAGAGCTTATTAAAGGCTCACGCAAGAAACGTATTGCGGCAGGTTCTGGTACTCAGGTACAAGATGTTAACCGTCTGCTTAAGCAGTTCACCCAGATGCAGAAGATGATGAAGAAAATGCAGAAAGGTGGCATGAAAGGCATGATGCGTAACATGCAAGGTATGATGGGTGGCATGGGCGGTGGCGGCATGGGTGGCGGTTTCAACCCATTCGGTCGTTAAGTCCTTCTTCCTATTAAGTTTGAGCTATTACAGCTTAAGTTTGCGTAGTCAGTGAAATGCTCGCTACGTTACTTTTCAGAGTGTTAGCTCTGTCACAGAAAGTGTACAGAGACTCTGTTGGTGAAAAAATAGCTAAACCCCTTGCATTGCCCCGGAATAAGAGTAAAATTCCGGGGCTTTAATTTGGCACGAGACCCCAAGTTATTTATTGATAAATAGCTTCTGGGGTTAATTTATTTATTAAGAAAGCAAAGAGGACGACATGGTAACCATTCGTTTGGCACGTCACGGCGCTAAGAAGCGTCCATTCTATCAAATCGTAGTAGCGGACAGCCGCAATGCAGCAACTGGCCGTTTCATCGAGAAAGTAGGTTTCTTTAACCCTACTGCTCAAGGTCAAGAAGAAGGTCTACGTCTAGACCTAGATCGCGTTAACCACTGGGTTGGTCAAGGCGCATCTCTATCTGACCGCGTAGCTAAGCTAGTTAAAGACGCTCAAAAAGCGGCTTAATTTTACTTTAAGTAGAAGACATAGCTTATGTCGATGAAGGATAAAGAAACGATGAGCAAGCAAGACGAAAAAATTGTTATGGGCAAGTTTGGTGCTACCTATGGCATTCGCGGCTGGCTGAAAGTTTTTTCCTACACAGACAATGCTGAAAGCATATTCGATTACACCCCTTGGTATATTAACCAAAAGGGTAAGTGGGTTGAGTTCAATGTTGAAAGCTGGAAGCGCCATAACAAAGGTATGGTGTGTAAGCTTGAAGGGCTTGAGGTTCGTGAAGAAGCTCATACTCTGACTAACTTTGAAATCGCTGTAGACCCGGCATCACTACCTGAATTGTCAGAAGATGAATTCTACTGGCGTGAATTGTTTGGTATGCAAGTTGTTACCACTAAGGGCTATTCCCTTGGTGAGGTCACTGACCTATTAGAAACTGGCTCAAACGATGTTCTAGTGGTGAAAGCAAATCTTAAAGATGCTTTTGGCCAAAAGGAACGGTTAATCCCGTACCTTGAAGAGCAAGTGATCAAAAAAGTTGATCGCGAAGCTCAACGGATCGAAGTTGACTGGGATCCTGGATTCTAATTCCAAAATTGCAGAGCGAGAGAACACATGTGGGTTGGCGTAATTAGCCTTTTTCCTGAAATGTTCCGTTCTGTTACTGATTTTGGAGTAACAGGTCAAGCGGTTAAAAAAGGTCTTTTATCGATTGAGACATGGAATCCTCGCGATTTCACTCACGATAAACATCGCACTGTTGATGACAGACCTTACGGTGGTGGTCCTGGCATGTTAATGATGGTTCAGCCTTTGCGCGACGCTATCCATACTGCCAAGCAAGCATCACCGGGGAAGACGAAAGTTATCTACCTTTCACCTCAAGGTCGCAAGCTCGACCAGAAAGGTGTTGAGGAGTTGGCAACAAATGAGAATTTACTTCTTATCTGTGGTCGCTACGAAGGGGTAGATGAGCGCATCATACAATCTGAAGTCGACGAAGAATGGTCGATTGGCGATTTTGTGATGACGGGTGGCGAACTGCCAGCCATGACGTTAATTGACTCGGTCTCACGGTTTATTCCGGGAGTCCTAGGCGATTTCGCGTCAGCAGAAGAGGATTCTTTTGCAAATGGCTTGTTAGATTGCCCTCACTATACGCGCCCTGAGGTGCTAGACGATAAAGAAGTGCCTTCGGTACTCAAGTCTGGAAACCATAAGGACATTCGTCGCTGGCGATTAAAACAATCGCTAGGCCGTACTTGGCTAAGAAGACCAGAACTCCTGGAAAACCTAGCTCTGACTGACGAACAGGAACAATTACTGGCTGAATTCATTAAAGAGCATCGCTCTGAAACGAAAAGCAAGCAGTAACCTATTAAATTTAGTATCAGTTTATTCTAGGAATTTATACAAATGAGCAACATCATTAAAGCTCTTGAAGAAGAGCAACTAAAATCAGACCTTCCTAAATTCGCACCAGGTGACACTGTTGTAGTTCAGGTTAAGGTAAAAGAAGGTGACCGTGAGCGTCTACAGGCTTTCGAAGGCGTTGTAATCGCTATTCGTAACCGTGGTCTTCACTCTGCATTCACAGTTCGTAAGATCTCGAACGGTGAAGGTGTTGAGCGTACGTTCCAAACTCACTCTCCAATGGTTGATAGCATTGAAGTTAAACGCCGCGGTGCAGTACGTCGTGCCAAGCTGTACTACCTACGTGAGCGTTCTGGTAAGTCTGCTCGTATTAAAGAGAAGCTTGCTAAGAAGTAATTCTTTTTGCATTCTATCGATAAAAGCGGAGCCATTTGGCTCCGCTTTTTTGTGCGTGTTATATCGATTTTCGAAAGTAAGAGATCCCCAACTCGCTCGTTCCTCACTCTTGGGGATGACGGGGAGGTTTGAGTTACGAGGTTAGTAGCTAAAACTAGAGGAGCTGACAATGGGACTACTTTTGCCGTCATTCCCTAGACTGACGAAGGAAGGAGTAGGGAATCTCTTTCAGCCAACACCAATTTACCAGCAATAAAAAAGGATTGACGCAAAACGCCAACCCTTAATAATTCTTCTCGAATCTCGAATCTCGAATCTCGAATCTCGAATCTCGAATCTCGAATCTCGAATCTCGAATCTCGAATCTCGAATCTCGAATCTCGAATCTAGTACTGGTCTTCTGACCACCCATCACTATCAGACATATCCGGAGCACCAGCGATGCTGTTTTCTTCGTCTGCCCATTCACCAAAATCAATCATCTGGCACTGTTTGCTACAGAAAGGGCGGTGTGGACTCTGTTCACCCCACTCAACATCACTCTGACATTGTGGGCATTTAACGATGGTGACTTTTTTAGACATAATGTTTCTTAGTTGGGTGTGATTCTAGAATTGTAGGCCTGAGCGAGACTCAAGCCAATTTAATACGGTATTTAACTGCAGACAGCCAATTCAAATTCGATGTCTTGAGTACACGCCTGACCACTCTCAAAACACATAAACTTCACGGCAAAGCGGTTTTTGTGTCCTGAAATCATTGGGTAAGCACCATACTGCATTGGAATTGAGAGGCGTAAGATGTTCGCCTCTTCCGCATCGCTTTGAAAGAAGCCCGCACGAGCGATTTGCGGTTGGAAGTGCCCTGTTTCACGAGTTAACTTTAACCATAGGTTTAGGGCGTCGTACAGAGGTTGTAAGCTATCCATCCAAGCTTTAGCATCATTCATTCTCTTATCAAGAGGAAGATGCAGCCAATAGTGCAGAGCCGGTAGATCAAAGCAACATGAGCCACCGGGTAGGTTGAAACGCTGACGAATAGCACTTAGGAAGCGATCTTCTTTCAGAGACTGACCAAAGCGTTCAGCCAGCATTAGCTCACGGTAGATGTTGCTGATGTCTTCTAGCAGTGAAGTGAGCATCTCCTGATCGACGCCTTCGACATTGAGCCAGCTCTTGTACGTCACACGCTGCTTCTCAATGTCTTTTGCCAGTTCACTCTTTAGTTGAATTTGTTCAAAGATCTCAATCAGATCGAAGATTGAACGAAAGAACAGTTGGTACTGTTGAGCATCTGAAAATGTTGAAGACAGGTGCAGCTGCCTCAAGAGGGATTCCACTCTTAAGTAGATACGTGTTTTCTCATTTAGAGGATGTTCAAATTTATGAGTGATCATCAAGCAAACCTTCATTCAACATAAGACTATTTTTACCGATCTTGCGTGCTTATTGCTAGATACTTTTGATGTAAATCTGTGATTTGAGGCAAAAGATCTTGGTTTTTAGTATGGTTTTTAATCACGTCGTCCGCAACCGCTAAACGCTGTTCTCGTGAAGCTTGTGATTTGAGGATCGCGTTGACCTGTTCTTCAGAGACATTGTCTCGGTTCATGGTGCGTTGAATCTGAACTTCTTTAGGAACATCAATAACTAAAACGCGATCTGCCATACCTTGCATCTGGTTTTCAATCAGTAAAGGTGCAACGAGTAAACCATAGGGAGAGCGAATGTTTGTCAGCTCTTGTTCAATCTTATTACGAATCATTGGATGAAGCAGCGCATTCAACCAAGCTTTGTCTTCTGGGTGACTGAAGATCTGCTTACGAAGTTTCGCTCGGTTGAGGGTCCCGTCTTCTAAAAGGATTGCTTCGCCAAAATGTTCAGTGATCTGACGTAGTCCGTCGCTGCCTAGCGCAACGACTTCACGTGCTACGATATCGGCATCGACAATATCGATGTTGAAGTGCTTTTGAAACAGGTCAGCAACGGTGGTCTTTCCGCTAGCAATACCGCCAGTGAGACCAATAATGGTAGCCATAAAATTAAATTCCTAAAACCGAAGTAAAATACCAAGCCATAATGTTCTCGCCCCAAATTAGACTGATCCAACCGGCAATGGCGAGATAAGGACCAAAAGGGAAGGCTTTGTCGATGCCTTGCTGTTTCAATCGCAGCTGAATTAAGCCAAACACGAGGCCAACCAGCGAAGAGAGCAAAATGATCATGGGTAGGTGTTGCCAACCAAGCCAAGCCCCTAATGCGGCAAGAAGTTTGAAATCGCCATAGCCCATGCCCTCTTTGCCCGTTAGGAGTTTGAATAGCCAGTAGACTGACCATAGCGCTAAGTAGCCAGCCATTGCTCCTATGACAGAGTCTTGAAGGGTGATAGGGGTGATGCCAAACAGCGCAAGCGCAATACCTGACCAGACCAATGGTAGCGTGATTTGATCGGGCAGTAGCATGGTATCGAGGTCGATGAAGGTCGCTGATATTAAGGCAAAGGTAAAAAAGATCAGTGCGATTGCGTAGTAACCGAAACCAAAATGCGCCGCAACGAAGCTACACATCACCGCAGTGAGTAGCTCAACCAAAGGGTAGCGAGGGCTGATAGGGTTCGAACACTGTCGACATTTGCCTTTCAAAACCAACCAACTGAATACTGGAATATTATCGATGATTCGAATCTGCGTTTCACATTTCGGGCAGGTTGAACGGGGTACGCTGAGGTTGTATGTCCCCTTTGGCATCGGAATCTTGTAATCAGGGAAGCTTTCAGAGCACTCTTGCTGCCATTCTCGTTGCATCATAATTGGCAAACGATGGATAACGACGTTGAGAAAACTACCGATAAGTAGGCTGAAGATAAAAGCTAATACGGGGAATAGCCAAGGATAGTAGTGAAATACTTCCATAGTGTCCTGTCCACTGGGGTCTAACTGGCGAGAGCCATGAGTGTGTTGTCATTGATTGTCGCCTATCCTAACACACTCATTAAGTTAAAGATCGGTAAGTACATCGCAACCACTAAGCTCCCTACAACAGATCCCAGAAAAAGGATGATCAGTGGCTCTAAGATCTTGCCCAGATTATCGACGGTGTTGTCGACCTCAAATTCATAGATCGTCGCCACTTTATTGAGCATATCATCAAGGTTGCCAGACTCTTCGCCTATCATCACCATCTGCAGTACCATTTCAGGGAAGGCTTGGCTATTGCGCATCGCAATATACATTGGCATTCCTGCCGCTGTCTCTTTGTGGACTTCCGTAATCGCGGATTCAAAGTGTACGTTACCTGTCGTTTTGGCTGTCGTTCTAAGACTTGTCAGGATCGGTATCCCAGAACTGAAGCTGGTTGACAACGTGCGGCTGAATTTGGCTATCGAAGCCTTGGCGACTACACCTCCGATAATGGGTATGCGTAAGCCAATGCGGCTAGTGGCAAGCCGAATGGCATAAGAGCGTTTACGGGCCTGGATGAAGAGTAGAGTTACTGCACCCAAACCAACAAAGGTATAGAAGCCGTAGGCCTGCATCCAGTGAGACAGTTCCATGACTTTAGCTGTAAACCAAGGCAAGTCAGCACCAAATCCTGAAAACATGGACTCGAACTCTGGGATCACTTTAGTTAGCATCAGATAGGAAACCAATAAGGCTGTCATTACTACCATCACAGGGTAAATCAGCGCTTTAACCACTTTTGATTTGAGCTGCGCGCTCTTTTCTCGGTAGGTCGCCAGTCGTTCAAATACTTCTGCGAGGTTTCCAGACAGCTCTCCGGTTGCGACAAGGTCGGTATACAAGTCATCAAAATGGCGGCTTGCGGTTCTCATCGCTTTTGATAAAGGGGTTCCAGCTTCAATGCCTTTGCGTATCTGCGATAAAATCGATTTCATCTCAGCTTTTCTATGGTTATCTGACACCAGTTTTATCGCTTGGATGATTGGAACTCCGGTTCCTAACATGGTTGCTAACTGGCGTGTTAACAGGGTGATGTCTTTTGCTTTGACCTGATTTGTTAGGCGAGTGAGCGCGGAGATACTTTTTTTCTTTATCTTTTTGATCTGAATATGCTGTTCGCGAAGCTTGTCTCTGACTTCTAGCTCAGTAAGAGCCAAGGTTTGCCCTGACACTCTCTTTCCCGAGCTGTTAATGCCTCTCCAGTGATAATTCTTGAGTTGTGATTGTTTAGGTTTTATTGCCATAAATTTCACACCGTTGTTGGTCGAGGGGGAGATAATAAAAGGCGCATCTAGATATAAAGGACACGCTGCAGCTCTTGGTAGCTTGTGATACCCAATAACAGCTTCTCTAAACCAGAGTCTCGGAGAGTCTGCATACCTTCTTGTTTAGCGAGAGTTTCTATCTCGATCGCGTTTGGGCGGGAGATGAGACTGGCTTTGAGCTTGTCAGTAAACGGCATCACTTCATAGATACCCACACGGCCGGCATAACCTTGATTGCACTCATTGCAGCCGTTCGGATTCGCTTTAAAAAACGTGTGGTTAGCATCAATGGCATGACGGTGATAAATGGTTTGGTCATCGTCTCTAATTTTGCAATGTGGGCATAGTCGCCTTGCGAGACGTTGAGCAATGATGAGGCTCAATGATGAAGCCAAGTTAAAAGGTTCAATCCCCATATGTGCAAGGCGTGTGACTGTTTCTGCAGCTGAGTTAGTGTGCAGTGTCGAGAGTACCAAGTGGCCGGTTTGGGAGGCTTTTATCGCAATTTCAGCGGTTTCAATATCGCGTATTTCACCGACCATCACGATATCTGGATCTTGGCGCAGAAAAGATCGCAGCGCTTCAGCAAAGCCAAAGCCTATTTTGGGTTGAACCTGGACTTGATTGACGCCACAAAGGTTAATCTCTACAGGATCTTCAGCGGTAGAGATGTTTCTTTCTGAGGTGTTAAGGATGCGAAGCCCTGTATAAAGAGAGACGGTTTTGCCGCTACCGGTTGGGCCCGTCATAAGAATCATGCCTTGTGGACGTTTTAGCGCGTCGAGATAAAGTAATTTCTGCTGTTCACTGTAGCCAAGAGTGTCAATATCAAGGTTGGCTGCACTGCTATCGAGCAGGCGCAACACAATCTTCTCTCCCCAAAGTGTCGGCAGAGTAGAGACACGCATATCGATGGCGATCTCTTGATTGAGCCTCAGCTTAATTCGACCATCTTGAGGCAAACGGCGCTCCGCAATATCAAGCTTAGCAATGATCTTTAAACGTGCTGATAGTCTCCGACTAAGATGTGCTGCCGGTTGTTGGGTTTCGATTAAGATGCCATCGCAACGTAGACGGACTCGGTAGTACTCCTCATAAGGTTCAAAATGGATATCTGATGCGCCTTTACGCACCGCATCGACTAGGATTTGATTGATGAAGCGGCTGACGGGCGAGTCATCTTGGCTAAGATCTTCGACGGTACTGACTTCATCATCAGAAACCTCCACCAAATGGGCGAGTTCGTCTTGGGTAATCTCTTTGCGATTGCTATCACCATTGGTAATTGCTTTACCATAAAGTCGCCGAATTGCACTTTCAAGAGTACGATAGTTTGCAACTACTGAGTCAATTTGCAGTCCAGTGGCAAAACGAAAATCATCTTCAGCATGCAGGTTGGTTGGGTCAGCAGAAGCCAAGGTAAGTGTAGATGCTGCTTTGGCGATCGGTATGACTCGGTGTTGAGTGATGAGTTCGCGCAGCCCAAGCTGTTCACACAGAGGTTCATAGTCGTAATCAGTGAGTGATATTAACGGTAAGCCAAAGAGGTGTGCGGTCTGTTCGGCAAGGCTATCGGCACTGAACAAACCATGTGTGATTAAAGCTTCCGGTGTTGAGCCACCAGAAGCTTGTAAGTGTTCCACTACGACTTGTTCTTGAGCCAGGCTAAGTAGGTTAGCCTGACGCAGAACGGTGGGTAGGTTCGTTAGCATTAGTTTACAGGGCACCAGTCCGAAACGGCTGCGTTTTGCGTTGACCCATTGGCACAGGTGATAGACCACGTTACACCAGCGGTTGAAAGACTAGGAGTTATTGTTATTTTATCTCCAGCTAGGAGTTTTCCTTTACTTTGACCTGCATCAATTACTGCCTGGATCGTTGTCGCAGCACCACTCACACCTGCAACAGAAGATACAGTAAACGCGCCTAAGTCTTGTGCTGTTGGTACGCCTCCGTTACCCGAAGAACAGTCAGCTTCGCCGTTTATCAGGCATATCCCAAGTGAAGTTTTCATTGCAGAAGATGCGTTTAGCATTTCACTTGCGTGTGCTTTCATTGTGTAGTTTTGATAAGCAGGTACAGCAAAAGCCGATAAAATCCCAATAATCGCCACTACAATCATCAATTCAATTAACGTAAAGCCTTTCTGCTTTGTTTGTCTTGTTTTCATTGTTCTAATCCATTTGTTGTTGGTTACAGTGCAAGCACTTGGTGGATTTAGAATAAGAGTCGGTAATCGTGTGTGGAATGGTGTTCAGATAAGGGCGCGAGTCGCTTTGAATTTATTAGTAACCTGTTTCATATACTGCATAAGATTATGCGATCAAGTTAGATAAGATGTCTCATTAGTGACGTGTTAGAAACGAAAAAGGCACCGTAGGAAAGGGTGCCTTTAATATCAAATGTGTTTTTAATCAATAGATTACGCTTTGAAACGCATCGAAAGATCCATTGCTTTAAGGTGCTTAGTCAATGCGCCTACTGAGATGTAATCAACACCGGTTTCTGCAAACTCTGCAATGGTGTCTAGTGTCACGTTACCTGAATTTTCTAACGCTGCACGACCTGCGTTGATCTTAACCGCTTCACGCATCATGTCTGTGGTGAAGTTGTCTAGCATGATGATATCTGCCCCTGCGCTGATCGCTTGCTCAAGCTCTTCCAAACTCTCCGTTTCAACTTCAACCGGTTTACCTGGGTTGAGCTCTTTTGCTGTTGCGATGGCTTTCTCGATGCCGCCACAAGCAATGATGTGGTTCTCTTTAATGAGGTAAGCGTCGAACACGCCGATACGGTGGTTGAAACCGCCGCCACATGCTACAGCGTACTTGAGTGCGCTACGCAGACCTGGGATAGTTTTACGAGTATCAAGCAGACGGCACTCTGTGTGCTTAATTTTGTCTGCATAGATAGCTGTTGCCGTCGCACAGCCAGATAGCGTTTGAATGAAATTCATCGCATTGCGCTCACCCGTCAGTAGAGCGCGAGCAGGACCGGTTAGGGTGCAAAGCGTTTGGTTAGGTTCAACCTTGTCACCATCTTCTACGTTCCACTCAATAGTTACTTCACCGCCAAGCTGTTTAAATACCTCATCAGCCCATGCTTTACCACAGAATACGCCATGTTCGCGAGTGATGATGGTTGCGCTGTTGATTGCGTCAGCTGGGATTAGACTTGCCGTTATATCAGCCGCTGGATCCAGTGTACCGCCTAGATCTTCTTTAATGGTTTCTGCAACTGCACGAGAGATCTCTAATGGAAGCTGCTCTTTTAAGTAGTCAAGGCGTTGGTGGCTGTTATGTGTGTTTTTCATCGCAAATCTAATCTTGAAAGGGAGTGGGGTAGGAATGATACTCTTGCTTCACTGCAAATTAAAGAGTTGAGCCCGCCTTGAGTTAGGTCGAGCTCACACGAATAGTCATTATATATTGAGCAATAAGAGTAAGGAGTATGGCGTTTATGATGATCAGCGAAACTGGGTGGTATAGCGCCGCGAAACACCTGCCGTCCCCTTTCTATGACGCTCGCCCTCAGCAAGACGATGTCTCTTTGCTGGTGGTACATAACATCAGCCTGCCACCTGGACAGTTTGGTGGTCCTTATATTGAGCAGTTTTTTACTGGTCAGCTCAATCCAGAGGAGCACCCATTTTTTAAAGTCATTCACAATATGGGCGTGTCTGCGCACTGTTTGATTCGTAGAAGCGGAGAGATTGTGCAGTTTGTCTCTTTCCTTGACCGTGCTTGGCATGCGGGGAAGTCGAGCTTTGCTGGGCGAGAGCGTTGCAATGATTATTCTATTGGCATTGAGCTAGAGGGGACGGATTTTGTCGCCTACAGCGAATCGCAATACCGAGCACTAGCAGAGTTGACCGATGCGATTACCCAACGTTTTCCGCAGATCACGGCAGAACGTATTACAGGACATCAATACATCGCTCCATTAAGAAAAACGGATCCGGGGCTCTCCTTTGATTGGGTGAAGTACCGTCAACGCCTAACTCTGTAGCTATTCTGATAATCCTATATTGGCATATTGGTTTTACACCGATGTTAAGGGCTTGTAACTGTTCTGGGTGCAGGCCCTTTTTATCGCCTCAAGAGTGTGATGGATCTTTCAAAAGGCCAGATGTGAACAATTATTAATAGGATTTATTCTCAATCTGTGCGCTTGGTTTGAATTTTAACCAAGAGAGCCTAATCAATCTGAAATATTTCATTTTTATCCTGAAACTTTCTAGCACGGGCACTCCCCAATAGTATTAACGCTGTAAATGGTAAGACCAATTTAGTTGCTGTTTTAAATTTCATTTGTTAAATCATGGTTAATTCATGCTGCGTTCTATGATTCAGGTCAATTTTGAGCTGGACAGTGGCGTTTTAATTATGTTAATTTCTGCACCAATCAAAATTGGTATTACCAATTACCAGCACATAAAAAGAAGAACAGCAAACTATGGCTTATCAAAGGATTCGTCAGCCAAAACTCTCAGATGTCATTGAAAAAGAGTTAGAAAGGTTGATTGTGGAAGGAACACTGGCGCCCGGGCAGCAACTGCCGCCAGAGCGTGAACTGGCTAAACAGTTCGATGTGTCTCGTCCTTCGATCCGAGAAGCGATACAACGTTTAGAAGCCAAGCGCTTGCTTACTCGCCGTCAAGGTGGGGGAACGTTCGTCAGTGAAAATATCTGGAAAAGCTTTTCAGATCCGCTCCTGAATTTGTTGTCCACTCACTCCGAAACCCAACTAGACTTGTTGGAATCGCGTCATGCGATGGAGGGAATTTCTGCTTATTTTGCTGCGTTGCGTGGTACTGAAGAAGACTTTGCTCGAATTCAAGCATGCCTAGATAACATTCGAGGTGCGCAAGAAAAGACTGATATTGAAGCTGAATCTGCAGCTGTGATGGCTTTCCTTATCGCTTTAACGGAAGCGGCTCATAACGTCGTGCTTTTGCATATCGTTCGCAGTTTAGCTCCGTTACTTGAGCAAAATGTCTTAGAAAATCTAAAGCTGTTGCATCGTCGAAAAGACGTTGTGGAAAAAGTGAGTATACATCGAGCTAACATCGTGGATGCGATTGTTTCTGGCCAGCCTGAGAAGGCGCGTGAAATGTCACATTCTCATTTAGCTTACATCGAAGAAACATTGCTGGATTTGACCAGAGAAGAGTCGCGTCGCGAACGCTCACTGCGTCGAATTCAACAGGGTAAAGAGTCGTAATCCTACGGCTTTTTACGTGTTTAGTAGAATCCAACTAACAAAAAGGATAGATCGCCATGTCTGACATGAAGCATGACGTTGATGCTCTGGAAACTCAAGATTGGTTACAAGCTCTTGAGTCAGTAGTACGTGAAGAAGGTGTAGAACGTGCACAGTTCTTACTAGAAACAGTTCTAGAAAAGGCACGTTTAGACGGCGTTGATATGCCAACGGGTATCAACACTAACTACATCAACACCATTCCAGCAGCACAAGAGCCGGCTTACCCTGGTGACGTAACTCTTGAGCGTCGTATTCGTTCGATTATTCGCTGGAACGCAATCATGATCGTATTGCGCGCTTCTAAGAAAGACCTAGACCTAGGTGGTCACATGGCTTCTTACCAATCAGCGGCTGCTTTCTACGAAGTATGTTTCAACCACTTCTTCCGTGCTCCAAACGAGACGGACGGTGGCGATCTAGTTTACTACCAAGGTCACATCTCTCCAGGTATCTACTCTCGTGCATTCGTTGAAGGTCGTCTAACTGAAGAGCAGCTAGATAACTTCCGTCAAGAAGTTGATGGTAAAGGTATCCCTTCATACCCGCACCCTAAACTAATGCCTGAGTTCTGGCAGTTCCCAACGGTATCTATGGGTCTTGGTCCAATCTCTGCGATCTACCAAGCGCGTTTCCTTAAGTACCTAGAAGGTCGTGGTCTTAAAGATACTTCTGCTCAACGTGTATACGCTTTCCTAGGCGACGGTGAGATGGATGAGCCAGAATCACGTGGTTCTCTATCTTTCGCAGCACGTGAAAAGCTAGACAACCTAACATTCCTAATCAACTGTAACCTACAGCGTCTAGACGGCCCTGTAATGGGTAACGGTAGCATCATCCAAGAACTAGAAGGCCTATTCAAAGGTGCTGGTTGGAACGTTGTTAAAGTTATCTGGGGTAGCAACTGGGATTCACTACTTGCTAAAGATACGTCTGGTAAACTACTACAGCTAATGAACGAAACTGTAGATGGCGACTACCAAACATTCAAATCTAAAGATGGCGCGTACGTACGTGAGCACTTCTTTGGTAAGTACCCAGAGACAGCTGCACTAGTTGCAGACATGACTGACGACGAAATCTTCGCTCTTAAGCGTGGTGGTCACGAGTCTTCTAAGCTATACGCAGCTTACAAAAACGCGGCAGAAACTAAAGGTCGTCCAACAGTAATCCTAGCTAAGACTGTTAAAGGTTACGGCATGGGTGAAGCGGCTGAAGGTAAGAACATCGCGCACCAAGTTAAGAAGATGGACATGACTCACGTTCTACACCTACGTGATCGTCTAGGTCTTCAAGACATCCTAACTGACGAAGCAGTGAAAGAGCTTCCGTACCTGAAACTTGAAGAAGGTTCAGCGGAGTACGAATACCTACACGCTCGTCGTAAAGAACTAAAAGGTTACACGCCACAGCGTCTACCTAAGTTCACTCAAGAACTACAAATCCCAGAACTAGAAGAGTTTGCACCGCTACTAAGCGAACAGAAGCGTGAAATCTCTACTACGATGGCATACGTACGTACACTAAACATCCTTCTGAAGAATAAAGGCATCGGTAAAAACGTTGTTCCTATTATCTGTGACGAAGCGCGTACGTTCGGTATGGAAGGTTTGTTCCGTCAAATCGGTATCTACAACCCGCACGGTCAGAACTACACGCCTCAAGATCGCGACATCGTTTCTTACTACAAAGAAGCGACTTCAGGTCAGGTACTACAAGAAGGTATCAACGAACTAGGTTCAATGGCATCTTGGGTTGCTGCTGCGACTTCTTACAGCACAAACGATCTACCAATGATCCCGTTCTACATCTACTACTCTATGTTCGGTTTCCAACGTGTTGGCGACATGGCATGGATGGCTGGTGACCAACAAGCTCGTGGTTTCCTACTAGGTGCTACTGCTGGTCGTACTACGCTTAACGGTGAAGGTCTACAGCACGAAGATGGTCACTCGCACGTACTAGCGAACACTGTTCCTAACTGTATCTCTTACGACCCAACATTCGCTTACGAAGTTGCAGTTATCATGCAAGACGGTATCCGTCGCATGTACGGTTCTGAGCAAGAGAACGTGTTCTACTACCTAACAGTAATGAACGAAAACTATGCAATGCCAGCAATGCCAGAAGGCGCTGAAGAAGGCATCCGTAAAGGTATCTACAAGCTTGAGTCTTACGCTGGTGACAAGTCTAAAGTTCAACTAATGAGCTCTGGTACTATCATGAACGAAGTACGTAAAGCTGCGACTATCCTAAGCGAAGAGTACGGTATCGCGTCTGATGTGTTCTCTGTAACATCGTTCAACGAACTAACTCGTAACGGTCAAGATGTAGAGCGCTATAACATGCTTCACCCAGAAGGCGAAGCGAAAGTACCTTACATCGCTCAAGTTCTTGGTAACGAACCAGCAATCGCTGCGACTGACTACATGAAGAACTACGCTGAGCAAGTACGTGCGTTCATGCCAACTGAGTCTTACAAAGTACTTGGTACAGACGGTTACGGCCGCTCTGACAGCCGTGAAAACCTACGTCGTCACTTCGAAGTTAACGCAGGCTACGTAGTAGTTGCTGCCCTAACTGAGCTAGCTAAACGTGGTGATGTTGAGAAGTCTGTTGTTACAGAAGCAATTGCTAAGTTCAACATCGATACAGAAAAAACAAACCCGCAATACGCATAAGGTAGAAAAACAATGGCAATCGAAATTAACGTACCTGACATCGGTGCTGATGAGGTTGAAGTAACTGAGATTCTAGTAAACGTTGGCGACAAGGTTGAAGAAGAACAGTCACTGATCACTGTTGAAGGCGACAAGGCTTCAATGGAAGTTCCTGCGTCTCAAGCGGGTATCGTAAAAGAGATCAAAGTTTCTGAAGGCGATTCAGTAACAACTGGTTCTCTAATCATGATTTTCGAAGCCGAGGGTGCAGCGCAAGCTGCACCTGCTCCTGCGGCAGAAGCAGCTCCAGCAGCGGCTCCAGCTCCAGCAGCAGCGGCAGAACTGAAAGAAGTTCATGTTCCAGATATCGGTGGCGACGAAGTAGAAGTGACTGAAATCATGGTTGCAGTTGGCGATGCAGTAGAAGAAGAGCAATCTCTTCTAACTGTTGAAGGCGACAAAGCATCAATGGAAGTTCCGGCACCATTCGCTGGTACAGTTAAAGAAATCAAGATCGCTTCTGGAGACTCAGTATCAACTGGATCTCTAGTGATGGTATTTGAAGTAGCAGGCTCTGGCGCTCCAGTAGCAGCTGCTCCTGCAGTTGAAGCGGCTCCTGCAGCAGCTCCTGCGGCATCAGCAGAAAAAGAAGTAAACGTTCCTGATATCGGCGGTGACGAAGTAGAAGTTACTGAAGTAATGGTAGCGGTTGGCGACACAGTAGAAGAAGAGCAATCTCTAATCACTGTCGAAGGCGACAAAGCTTCAATGGAAGTTCCAGCTCCATTTGCTGGTACGGTAAAAGAGATCAAGATTGCAGCTGGCGACAAAGTAACGACTGGTTCTCTAATCATGACTTTCGTTGTTGAAGGCGCAGCGCCTGCTCCTGTTGCAGCACCTGCACAAGCAGCAGTTCCAGCACCTGCGGCGGCTCCTGCTCCAGCAGCAAAAGCTGAAGCGGCACCTGCAGCTAACGACTTCCAAGAAAACAACGATTACGCACACGCGTCTCCTGTTGTTCGTCGTCTTGCTCGTGAATTTGGCGTTAACCTATCTAAGGTTAAAGGTACTGGTCGTAAGAGCCGTATCCTTAAAGAAGACGTTCAGTCTTACGTTAAAGATGCACTTAAGCGTCTTGAGTCTGGTGCTGCGGCATCTGGCAAAGGCGGTGACGGCTCTGCTCTTGGTCTTCTACCTTGGCCAAAAGTTGACTTCAGCAAGTTCGGCGAAACTGAAGTTCAGAAGCTTTCTAAGATCAAGAAGATCTCTGGTGCAAACCTACACCGTAACTGGGTAATGATCCCTCACGTTACACAGTGGGACAACGCAGACATCACTGAGCTAGAAGCATTCCGTAAAGAGCAGAACGCAATCGAAGCTAAGAAAGACACTGGCATGAAGATCACTCCACTTGTGTTCATCATGAAAGCTGTTGCTAAAGCGCTAGAAGCGTTCCCAGCGTTTAACTCTTCTCTTTCTGAAGATGGCGAAAGCATCATTCTTAAGAAGTACGTAAACGTAGGTATCGCAGTAGATACGCCTAACGGTCTAGTTGTTCCTGTATTCAAAGACGTGAACAAGAAAGGCATCTACGAGCTATCTGAAGAGCTAATGGCTGTGTCTAAGAAAGCACGTGCTGGTAAGCTAACTGCAGCTGACATGCAAGGCGGTTGTTTCACAATCTCTAGCCTTGGCGGCATCGGCGGTACTGCATTTACGCCAATCGTAAACGCTCCAGAAGTAGGTATCCTTGGTGTATCTAAGTCTGAAATGAAGCCTGTGTGGAACGGCAAAGAGTTCGAACCACGCCTACAACTTCCACTATCTCTATCATACGACCACCGTGTGATCGATGGTGCTGAAGGTGCACGCTTCATTACTTTCCTAAACAGCGCACTATCTGACATTCGTCGTCTAGTACTGTAATTTAGAAAGTAAATATTAAGGTGGCTTTCGGGTCACCTTAATTCTTTATACAAAGTATTTTTTAGAGAACAGTTCCCGCTTTTCTCATAAAGCGAAAGGGAAGTGTTGTCTAGCTCACAGGCTAACTTAAAGCTACTTTCACACTGTTAACATCTCTGTAAAATGTTGGCTGTTTGAAAGCCCAATAATTTAAGAACATCTTCTCAAGCCTGTTAGGGATAATGACTACAAGAGGTCACAATGAGCAAAGAAATTAAAGCCCAAGTTGTTGTACTTGGTTCAGGTCCTGCTGGTTACTCAGCTGCATTCCGTTGTGCGGATTTAGGTCTAGAAACAGTACTAGTTGAACGTTACAGCACTCTTGGCGGTGTATGTCTAAACGTTGGTTGTATTCCATCAAAAGCACTTCTTCACGTTTCAAAAGTAATTGAAGAAGCGAAAGCGATGGCTGATCACGGCGTTGTATTCGGTGAGCCACAAACTGACATCAGCAAGATCCGTATCTGGAAAGAGAAAGTAGTAGACCAACTGACTGGCGGTCTTGGCGGTATGGCTAAGATGCGTAACGTGACTGTAGTTAATGGCTACGGTAAGTTCACTGGTCCTAACTCTATCCTTGTAGAAGGTGAAGGCGAGTCAACAACGGTTAACTTCGACAACGCTATCATTGCAGCGGGTTCTCGCCCAATCAAACTGCCATTCATCCCGCATGAAGACCCACGTATTTGGGATTCAACTGATGCGCTAGAGCTGAAAGAAGTACCAGAAAAACTGCTTATCATGGGTGGTGGTATCATCGGTCTAGAAATGGGTACGGTTTACCACTCTCTAGGTTCTAAAGTAGACGTAGTTGAGATGTTCGACCAAGTTATCCCAGCTGCGGATAAAGACATCGTTAAAGTATTCACTAAGCGCATTAAGAACAAGTTCAAGCTAATGCTTGAAACTAAAGTGACTGCAGTTGAAGCGAAAGAAGACGGTATCTACGTTTCAATGGAAGGCAAGAAAGCACCAGCTGAAGCTGAGCGTTACGATGCAGTTCTTGTTGCTATCGGTCGTGTTCCAAACGGCGCACTTATCGACGCTGAAAAAGCTGGTATCGAAGTTGACGAACGTGGTTTCATCAACGTTGATAAGCAAATGCGTACAAACGTTCCTCACATCCACGCGATCGGTGACGTTGTTGGTCAACCAATGCTTGCTCACAAAGGTGTGCATGAAGGTCACGTAGCGGCTGAAGTTATCTCTGGTAAGAAGCACTACTTCGACCCTAAAGTAATTCCATCAATTGCGTACACTGAGCCAGAAGTAGCATGGGTTGGTAAGACTGAGAAAGAAGCGAAAGCTGAGGGCATCAACTACGAAGTTGCTACTTTCCCTTGGGCAGCTTCTGGTCGTGCAATCGCATCTGACTGTGCAGACGGTATGACGAAGATGATCTTCGACAAAGACACGCACCGTGTAATCGGTGGTGCTATCGTAGGTACTAACGGTGGTGAGCTTCTTGGTGAAATCGGCCTAGCAATCGAGATGGGTTGTGACGCAGAAGACATCGCTCTTACTATCCACGCTCACCCAACTCTACACGAGTCTGTTGGTCTAGCTGCGGAAGTATTTGAAGGTTCAATCACTGACCTTCCAAACAAAAAAGCAGTGAAAAAGAAGAAGTAATTCTTCTTTAGCCACTCGCTAATGTTTTTGAAAGCCGCTGATTCGTCAGCGGCTTTTTTATGCTTGGAGTAAAGCAGTAACGTTGCACTTCGAGATGCGAGTACGCTGCGCTCTGGGATACGAAGAGCGGATGCATAAAAACAAAAAGGGCTGACCCATTAGGCCAACCCTTCACAATTATTCTCGAATCTCGAATCTACTTATAAATACACAACATATTTAAGTAGCTGTCAGTCAATGAGTGCAATTCTTCAGTTGAGTTTGCACGCTTCGCTTGGATGAACAGCGAGTAGCAAATACCGTGGAATAGGTTCGCCAAGTGTTTCGGTTCATGTTGGTCGCAAACTTCACCACGCTCGATCGCTTTAACGAACATGTTCTGTACCAGCATCTGGTTAGTGCGGTTGGTTGTTACGAACAGTGGCCATACTTCATCACGAGTTGACGCGCTCCACTCGAACCAAACATTGAGCCAGTGACAATCTTGCTCAACAAGAGTAAGCATCTCATTGGTGATGTTTGTTAAGTTCTGCTTAGCGTGAATATCGAGGTCAATATTGTCTGAAAGAAAGTTTGAGAACTGACGAACAACATGGTTTAGAACCTCGTCGACCAGATCTTCACGCGTTGGGAAGTAGTTAAATACAGTTGCGACAGATACTTGAGCAATGTCTGCGATATCTGCGTGTCCACCTCGGCCAATGCCGCGACGGGCGAATACTTCAAGTGCAATCTCCATCAATTGAAGTTTTCTTTTTAGGGGTGAAAGCCTAGTTCTAGGTCTCTTAGATATTGAGTCCATAATGTTTTCCTTGCCAACAAAATATTATATTAATGATTTTATTATTATTTAAGCCAGAATGAGTGTAATGGTGCATATGCAAATGGTCAATCATTTGTGCTTGTTTTATGGACAATTGCATCAAACTTGATACATAAATCGTGATCCGCACAGGGCGTTGTAATGCGATTTAACTCGGAAGCCGAGAATACGACTCTTGATACGAGAACTGTGATTTAAATTGATACGCGAGGTGGTGTGGGTATTTGAGCAGTGCTAGACTTACGCTCGAAAATCCGCGGCACTATTGATGAAACGATCTACACTTGTCGCAGTCACTAAACAAAATGAGAGCAGTATGAAACATACAGTTGAAGTCATGATCTCTGAGCAAGAAGTTCAAGATCGAGTGCAAGAGCTAGGCAAACAGATCACCGAGCACTATCAAGGTAGTGAAGATCTTGTGTTGGTAGGCCTATTACGTGGATCATTTGTATTCATGGCAGATTTAGCACGTGCAATCGATATTACTCACTGCGTTGATTTCATGACAGCTTCTAGCTACGGCAACACAATGGAAAGCTCGCGTGATGTGCGTATCCTTAAAGACCTAGATGATGACATCAAAGGTAAAGATGTACTGCTAGTTGAAGATATCATCGATACTGGCAATACGCTGAACAAGGTAAAAGAGATCCTAAGCCTGCGTGAGCCTAAGTCGGTACGAATCTGTACACTATTAGATAAGCCATCTCGTCGTGAAGTAGACGTAGAAGTAAACTGGATCGGTTTTGAGATCCCTGATGAGTTTGTTGTGGGTGTCGGTATCGACTACGCTCAGAAATACCGTCACCTACCATACATCGGTAAGGTTGTACCTCAAGAGTAATTGTCGATTGGATGAACTCGAATGATTAAAAAGCCCGCATGATGCGGGCTTTGTTGTATTTGTTAGCCTTGTTGCCCTAGAAGAGGCGTGGTTAGAATCTTGTTCAATGCCTCTAAATGACTGTTCTCTAGGGTATCGTTGCTTGAACAACGCACACCAAGATCTTTCAGTTTGCCATCACCGATACCATACACAACGCCGTGGATTTCAACCTCTTGGCCGCGCTCCCAAGCACTCTGCATAATAGTGGAATTACCTAAGTTGTAGACCTGCTCAGCAACGTTGATTTCACAGAGCTTATCACCCCATTGTTCACGAGGTAGCGCTTCAATTTGTTTGCGATACTTTAAATAGTTATCACGGATGTGCAGTAGCCAGTTATTGATAAGACCCAGTTTAGGGTTATCAATCGCTGCATTCACACCGCCGCAGCCGTAGTGACCGCAGATGATGATGTGTTTCACTTTCAAAACATCAACCGCATATTGCACAACGGATAGGCAGTTAAGGTCGGTATGAATGACTTGGTTTGCCACATTACGGTGGACAAACAGCTCACCAGAATAGAGCCCTGTTAAGCGCTCAGCCGGTACGCGACTATCTGAACAGCCGATCCAAAGAAACCCCGGGTTTTGACCCTCTTCAAGCGTGGTAAAATATTCAGGTCGTTCTGAACGAATTTCATCAGACCATTTGGAATTGTTTTCAAAAAGCTGTTTTATTTCTGGCATCTTGCTTCATACATCCCTCAATTAAGATGCTTAACTATACACAATGTTACAAATTCAATCTTGTAAAAAGTGCGTCAAAAAGTACTCATCTGACGTGTTCTAGTTCGTAAAATCATAAACTTAGGAATAAAGGTATCATCTGGTTATAAGACATAAATATTGTGATTGAATTAACACTTTCTGAGCAGTTGATACATTTGTTAAAGTAATAAGGTTTGTCAGTTCATCACATGGAGATGTATTTTGTTTGGAAGTCGTTTTGCAGATATCAATCTCAAAGGGGATATGTTCGGCGGTGTCACTACAGCCATTATCTCATTACCTTTGGCGTTGGCATTTGGTGTTGCTTCTGGTGCAGGCGCTGAAGCGGGTCTATGGGGAGCGATCATGGTCGGCCTATTTGCCGCACTATTTGGTGGTTCCAATACACTGATCTCTGAGCCAACAGGCCCAATGACGGTGATCATGACAGCGGTATTGACCAGTATGATGGCTAAGTACCCTGAAACGGGATTGGCAATGACCTTTACCGTGGTGATGATGGCGGGTGCATTTCAGGTGTTACTCGGAACGTTAAAGTTAGGGAAATACATAACTTTGATGCCATATAGCGTGATCTCCGGTTTTATGTCGGGTATCGGAGTTATTCTAATCATCCTACAGCTTTCTCCACTTCTCGGTCATGCAGCACCTGCAGGTGGTGTTATGGGTACCTTGTCAGCACTGCCTGACACAGTAGCGAATATGAAGTTCAGTGAGTTGTTTCTTGGTTTACTGACGCTGGGCATTCTATTTTTCTTCCCTAAGCAGTATCGAAAATATGTTCCCGCGCAATTGGTAGCCTTGGTTGCTGTAACACTGCTTTCGGTTATTTTGTTTGATACTGATGCGATTCGCCGCATTGGTGAAATCCCTGCTGGTTTGCCATCGCTGGTTGTGCCACATATTGATGCTTCTATGTTTACCGAGATGGTCATTGATGCATTGGTGTTAGGTACTTTAGGCTGTATTGATACACTTTTGACCGCTGTTATTGGGGACTCTTTGACTCGTAAAGAGCACGATTCGGATAAAGAGCTGCGTGGTCAAGGTTTAGCAAATATGATCTCTGGTTTGTTCGGTGCCCTTCCGGGTGCGGGTGCAACCATGGGAACCGTAACCAACATTCAGGTTGGTGCGCGCTCTCCATTATCGGGTGTGATTCGTGCATTAGTACTTGCACTAGTTGTTCTGGTGGCTGGTGGTTTGACTGAACCTATCCCAATGGCGGTACTGGCGGGCATTGCGGTGTATGTGGGTTTCAATATCCTTGACTGGAGTTTCATACAGCGTGCACACCGCGTGAGCTTTGCGGGTATGGCGATCATGTATGGCGTTATGTTGCTAACTGTATTCGTTGATCTAATTGTGGCGGTTGGCCTTGGTGTCTTTATTTCTAACATCATCATCATTGAGCGATTGAGCCGTGAGCAAGCGCGTCAAGTGAAGGCGATCAGTGATGCCGATGAAGATGATGTACCTTTATCGGACAGTGAGCGGGGCTTGCTGGATATGGCCAATGGCAAAGTGTTGTTCTTCTATCTATCCGGGCCAATGATCTTCAGTGTCTCTAAGGCGATTTCTCGTCAGCACACCAGCATCTCCGATTATGAGGCGATGATTCTCGATCTCACGGATGTACCTATGATTGATGTAACGGTTGGTCTTGCTCTAGAGAATGCGATTAAGGATGCTCTGGACGCCAACTGTGAAGTGTACTTATTGTGTCCGAATGACAATACTCGTCAACAGCTTGAAAAGTTCCATGTGCTTGACCTCGTACCAGAGTCGAATACCTATCGCTTCCGTTATGAAGCACTACGAGCTGCAACTAACTACGTGGCACGTGATGAGCATGAACTCGGTTCCGCTTAGTAAAAATGAATAGTTAGATGATAAGTACCGTTAAGTTAATGACTTAACGGTATTTTTTTATCTTGTTTGAGGCTGGTCTTTCTATATTTCTATAATTTTGGAAATATCAGTTTGTTTTCATCGTTATTTGACGATAGACTTGTTGGTATATTGGACGTGTTTGAGAATAAGGTCATTTTTTCTCTCATGCCTACTCACTAATCGCAAATGGCAAGTTATCTTCATGTACGCATTAGAAATAGAACAACTTAGAAAGACCTACACCGGTGGGTTTGAGGCTCTAAAAGGCATCAGCCTGCAGGTGAAAAAAGGCGACTTTTACGCACTACTTGGGCCCAATGGTGCGGGTAAATCGACAACGATTGGGGTTATCTCCTCGCTGGTAAACAAAACTTCGGGCAAGGTAAAAGTGTTTGGTTTCGACATCGACCAAGATCTTGAACTGGCTAAACAGAACCTTGGTCTAGTACCTCAAGAGTTTAATTTTAACCCGTTTGAAACCGTTGAGCAGATCGTACTTCAACAGGCAGGCTACTACGGGGTGTCTAAGTCTCTAGCTAAAGAGCGCGCTAAAAAGTATCTATCTAAGCTCGATCTGTGGGAAAAACGCAGCGAACGAGCAAGAAACCTGTCTGGTGGTATGAAACGTCGTTTGATGATCGCTCGCGCACTGATGCACGAACCTCAATTACTGATCTTAGATGAACCTACAGCCGGTGTTGATATTGAACTACGTCGTTCAATGTGGGAATTCCTACAAGAGATCAACGAGAAACAGGGTATCACTATCATCCTAACGACTCACTATTTGGAAGAAGCGGAGATGCTGTGTCGTAATATCGGCATCATTCATCGTGGTGAGTTGATAGAGAACACGACCATGAAGTCACTACTGAATAAGCTTAGCGTTGAAACCTTCATTCTCGATTTAGAAGAGGGGGCACCTGAGCCGACATTACAAGGGGTCAATAGCCAAGCGATGGTGAATGGCTCTCTAGAGATCGAGATTGATAAAGCCTTAGGTTTGAACACCATCTTTAGCCAACTTACAGAGCAAGGTATTAATGTATTGTCGATGCGTAACAAAGCGAACCGTTTGGAAGAGCTATTTGTGAGCATCGTGCGAGAGGGGAGTAAATAATATGTACAGCTTATATTGGACCGCTTTTCGCAGCTTATTGAACAAAGAAATCAACCGTTTTACTCGTATTTGGGTGCAAACACTTGTGCCGCCAGCGATCACTATGACGCTCTATTTTATTATTTTCGGTAACCTGATTGGTGCGCGAATTGGTGAAATGAACGGTTTTAGCTATATGGAATACATAGTACCTGGCTTGATTATGATGTCGGTAATTACTAACTCTTATTCGAATGTGGCGTCGTCGTTCTTTAGTGCGAAGTTCCAAAAGAACATTGAAGAGCTATTGGTCGCTCCGGTACCGAACTACGTAATTATTGCGGGTTTCGTGATGGGCGGAGTTGTTCGTGGTTTATTGGTTGGTGCTATTGTAACTTTTGTGTCGCTGTTCTTCGTTGATCTGCAAGTTGATCATTGGGGCGTGATCATTGCAACGGTATTTTTAACGTCAGTAGTATTTGCGTTGGGTGGTCTTATTAATGCGGTATTTGCGCGTACCTTTGATGATATCTCAATTATTCCAACGTTTATCCTAACGCCTCTGACTTACCTTGGCGGAGTGTTCTACTCAATCAGTCTACTGCCTGAATTCTGGCAAGGTGTCTCTAAGTTGAACCCGATTGTGTATATGGTTAATGCGTTCAGATATGGCTTCTTGGGCGTGTCGGATGTCGGTATTGTGACCTCGTTTGGCGTACTGGGTGTATTTATTGTAGTGCTTTATGGCGTTGCCCATTACTTGGTGACAAAGGGCATAGGTTTACGTAGCTAGTCTTTACACCACCGAGCTAACAGATAAAGAAAAAGGTCGATTTAACATCGACCTTTTTAGTTTTTTTCGTTCGAAAAACGGACGAATTATTCAGCGGCTTCTTCTTTCACTTCATCTTTTGTTTCCGTCACCAAATCAAGAACTTGGTTGTCGATAAGACGAGTCTTTCCTAAGAAGGCTGACATAAGAATGACGGCTTGCGTGGATTCAGAAGTGATGGATTGCAGAGTTTTAGCATCGCAGATGAAGATCTCATCCGGTTGTATGTCTGCAGCGCGAAGCTGATCAGTAGCATCTTCAATTACTGACGCATAGTCATCACGACCACCACGGATAGCACTGCTGATCCAACGCATAGTACGCGCCAGTACAGGAGCACGCTGACGCTCATCTATCGTAAGGTTGCCGTTACGAGAGCTCATTGCTAAGCCGTCCATCTCACGCACCGTAGGTACGCCCACAATGTCGATATCGAGTGCCAGATCGGCTGTCATTTGACGAATGACTGCAAGCTGTTGGAAATCTTTTTCACCGAAGCAGGCAACATCAGGCTGAACGATGTTGAACAACTTGGTTACGATCGTTGCTACACCACGGAAGTGACCTGGACGAGAAGCCCCCTCAAGCATGTGAGAAAGGCCAGGTACTTCAACAAACGTCTGTTTATCAAGGCCTGCCGGGTACATGATCTCTGGCGTTGGTGTAAATACCAACTCAACGCCTTCACCAGTCAATTTGCTCAAGTCAGCTTCTAGAGTACGAGGGTAGTTGTTAAGATCGTCTGCGCGGTCAAACTGCATTGGGTTGACGAAGATACTAACCACAACGATATCAGCCAATTCACGCGCTTTTCTTACTAGAGTAAGGTGACCCTCATGAAGGTTGCCCATAGTAGGAACGAAAGCAACAGTGCGTCCATCGCGTTTATATTGCTTAATCTGCTCACGAAGAGCCGCTACTTCAGCGAAAGATTGCATACTCTAACTCCTAAGCGATTGTGTGAGCGTCATCAGGGAAACGTGCGCTCTCAACATCTTCTTTATATTTGGCCACGGCTTTACGCATATCCCCTGTTTCCGCTAAGAAATTCTTAGAGAATTTAGGCATATAGTTCGCAGAGATACCGAACATGTCGTGCATAACTAGGATTTGACCGTCGGTCACATTGCCCGCACCAATACCGATTACTGGTACATCACAGGCTTCAGTAATACGTTTTGCCAATGAAGCAGGTACACACTCAAGCAGAACGATTTGCGCGCCAGCGTCTTGTAGAGCCAATGCGTCTGCCACCATTTTATCGGCTTGCTCGTCATCGCGACCTTGTACTTTGTAACCACCAAAGATGTTTACCGACTGAGGCGTTAAACCTAGGTGCGCACAAACTGGTACAGCGCGCTCTGTTAGCATTTTCACTGTATCTACCAGCCAGCTGCCACCTTCAATCTTAACCATGTTGGCACCAGCGCGAATGAGCTTTGCTGCGTTTTCACAAGCTTGTTCAGGTGTTGCGTAGCTCATGAATGGCATGTCAGCCATCAATAGGCAGTTAGGGCTGCCTGCGCGTACTGAACGAGTGTGGTACGCAATGTCTTCAACGGTAACTGGCAGTGTGTCAGTTTGGCCTTGCAGTACCATACCAAGCGAATCACCGACTAAAAGGACTGGGATCTCTTGGCTTTCGAATAGTTGACTGAAGCTGGCATCGTAAGCCGTTGACGTTGCAAATTTGCGGCCTTCACGTTTGCACTTGATCAGGTCGTTAATGGTTACTTTTTTCATTGGTTTTCCTTAATGCGTCTGGCTTATTTTTGCCAAACATTGAGCCCGTTTTTATCGACTACTTTCAGCAGTTCGCTGAGCTCAGTCCCATCAGGGAGTTGTAAACTTGGTGCGATTTCAGCTAGCGGGTAAAGAACAAACTCTCGCTCTTTCATTCCGTAGTGAGGAACAGTTAAGCGCTCTGAATCGATCACCTCATTGCCGTATAAGATGATGTCTAGGTCCAGGGTTCTTGGCCCCCAACGCTCATCTTTACGGACACGCCCTTGCTCTTGCTCAATCGCTTGGGTGCAGTTGAGCAGTTCAATTGGCGTTAATTCGGTCTCAATAGCGACCACCGCGTTGATGTAATCGGGTTGATTTTGCGGCCCCATTGGAGTGCTACTATATAGCTTAGAGGTCGCAATAAACTTTGATTGCGGTAGGCTTTTTAATGTTTCGATAGCCAAATTAGCTTGGCTTACAGGGTCGGCCAGATTACTGCCGACCGCGATATACGCTGTGATCATGATGACGGCTTACTTTTCTTGTTGCGGTAAGTCTTACGGCGTCGATGACCTGATTTTGATGGTGGCGCTACATCGTTTGCCATCGCTTGACGCATGTTGCGTCCTGCGCTTTGGTAGCGCTCCCACCATTTAGCAAGCTCTTGGGTTTCACCACCTTCGATCTCGCCGCGCATCTCAAGGAAGTCAAAGCCAGCACGGAACTTGTTGAGCTCCATTAGGCGTTGAGCGCGCTTGCCGTTGCGACGAGGTAGGCGAAGTTGCAGTTGCCATACTTCACGAATCGTCGCTGTGTGACGACGTGGAATAGCGATGCTCTTAACTTGTTGATCAAGAATAACATTGCTCGCTTCCATGATAGCGTCATATTGAGAAAGACCAAGCTCATCGGCCAGCTTCTCTGCCAGTTTGTTCATCGGGTACCACAAGATGGCCGCGAACATAAAGGCTGGGTTAACGCGTTTTCCATCTTCGATACGTAGGTCAGTGGAATCGAGGACCAAGTCTAGCATCTGTTCTGTCTGAGAAGAGTAGTCTTCAGTAAAGAACTCAGCCACCGCTGGGAACATCTGTTGGAACAGATTGTACTCGCGCATTAGGTGGTAAGTCTCAAGACCGTAGCCTGATTGAAGAAGCTTTAGTGACTCTTCATAGAGACGAGCCGCTGGGATATCTTTTAGCAGGTGTGCCAACTCTTCAATTGGATCAGCCGTGTCTTCTTCGATGTCAAAGTCTAGTTTCGCAGAGAAGCGCATTGCACGAAGCATACGCACCGGGTCTTCACGGTAGCGAGTTTCTGGATCACCAATCAGGCGGATTAATCGATCTTCTAAGTCTTCTACACCACCAGCGTAATCGTGGATGCTGTAGTCTGCAATGTTGTAGTACATCGCATTGATGGTGAAGTCACGACGTTCTGCATCTTCATCTACGCTGCCGTAGACGTTATCACGCAGCAACATGCCTTCTTTAGACTGAGCTGATACGTTTTTCGATGGTTCTTGGTGGTGACCACGGAAGGTGGCGACTTCGATGATGTCACGACCAAACATGATGTGCGCAAGGCGGAAGCGACGACCGATAAGACGGCAGTTTCTGAATAGGTTTTTGATCTGCTCTGGCGTCGCGTTAGTCGCGATGTCGAAATCTTTCGGTTGTGAGCCGAGCAGTAAATCTCGCACACCACCACCGACTAGGAATGCGTCAAAACCCGCACCATTCAGGCGATATAACACTTTGAGTGCGTTATCACTGATCTGCTTGCGTGAAATATTGTGCTCTTGTCGAGTGTAAATATTCAGAGCTAAATCGTGGAATCCACGTTGTTCGCTAGGGGTATTGTCGTTTGTATTCATTAGTTTACAACAAAGTAGGTATCGCCAACTTTGCTTTTCTCTTAGTCCAAAGTGGTAGTGCAGAGTTTAATTGCGGCTAATAATAGCCTAGCGGAAGCCATTTGAGAACATTGTCCGCTTATACGCACCTAAGGGTTATGGCATTTTTATGTGTCGTTTATACGATTTCATGCCGCGAACGTGTCAATCACGGTGCTCTTTATGCAGTGTATCGGGTAGCTGATTGATACGCCAATGCTGACAGCCCCAAGCCAAAATCTCGCTTAAAGAGCCCTGCTCAATGTCGAAAGGTAAAGTGAAACCGAGAAAGCGCATAGCGCTCAAAAGGGCCGGTTTAGGGTTATTTAAATCGATGCCTCGTGCACGATTCTGCTTTGAGAGCTTGTTACCTGTAGCATCGGTCGCTAAAGGCAAATGAAGATAACTGACTTGTGGCTGATTGAGCGCTTTATAGAGGCTGATTTGACGGCCTGTAGGCTCGATTAAGTCAGCTCCTCTCACGACCTCTGTCACGCCTTGAGCGATATCATCCAGTACTACCGCTAGGTTGTAGGCGAATAAACCGTCGCGACGCTTGATAATAAAGTCTTCTTTAGCGAGTTCGGCAGGGATGCTCATGGTGCCGTGACGAATATCCTCAAATGACTCAATAGGGTGATTCATCACTAGGCGTACCGCGCGTTCACCATTATCGTTTAGCGCTGCGTGACGACAGTGACCGTTGTAGAAGCCACCTAGGGCTTTTATCTGCTTGCGGGTACATTCGCAGTAGTAAGCTTGCTGTTCGGTAAGCCACTGTTCAATCTGAGCTTGGTAAGCCGCGTGTCGATGACTCTGGTATACGACTTCGCCATCCCAATGCAACTGATAGGTCTCTAAGGTTTTTAATATAAGATCGGCGGCTCCTGGCATTTCGCGCGGTGGATCAAGATCCTCCATGCGCACTAGCCATTGTCCCTTTTGTGATTTTGCTTGGAAGTAGCTACCGAGTGCAGCCACAAGTGAGCCAAAATGAAGAGGGCCAGAAGGAGAAGGTGCAAAGCGCCCGATATAACTCATAGTAAAAGCCTAAGTAATGGTTGTATGGGGAATAAAAGACCAAATAAAAAAGGGAGCGAGTGCTCCCTTTCTTCACATCAACAAGGATTAACCTTGCATCTGTTTTTCTTTGATTTCTGCAAGTGTTTTACAGTCAATACAAAGATCAGCAGTCGGGCGAGCTTCAAGACGACGAATACCGATTTCGATACCACAAGAGTCACAGAAGCCGAAATCGTCTTCTTCGATCTTGTCTAGTGTCTTCTCAATCTTCTTGATCAGACGACGTTCACGGTCACGGTTACGTAGCTCTAAGCTGAACTCTTCTTCTTGAGAAGCGCGGTCAACTGGGTCTGGGAAATTTGCTGCCTCGTCCTGCATGTGGTGAACAGTACGATCAACTTCTTCCCTGAGCTGGTTGCGCCAAGCTTCTAAAATCTTTGTAAAATGAGCCATTTGCTCAGGTGACATGTACTCTTCACCTGGCTTTTCTTGATATGGTTCAACACCTGCGATTGCTAGGATGCCTAGCGCTTTTTTCTTAGATTCTGGCATACAGCATCTCCTATTTACACCTAGTCAACTGCAAAGCAGCTATTTTTAAGGCGGGTATCTATAGCAGAAAGAACGAGTGGTGGCAAACACTCAAATGTAAACTTGCTATCAATGTGCAGAGTTCTGCATTTTGTGAATCAAGCGATGAATTCAACCGCTTGATTCAATGCCATTTGAGTATTGTTGAGCTCCGCTTTGTAACAGATAACTTCAACACCCGCGTCTTGTGCTTGTTTTAGTAATAACGAATATTTGGCGTCTATATGGTGTGCCGCTGAGACTTTTTCAATACCTGAATGTAAAACAGTGAATAAAAGTACTGCTCTTTGACCAGATTCTGCCATTTCTGTGAGTTCACGCAGATGCTTTTGACCACGCGTAGTAACGGCGTCTGGAAAGTAGCCTTGTCCCTTTTCAACACATGGGTCATCTGCCAGTAGCGTGACGCTTTTCACTTCGATATAGCAATCGGCCTTGGTTTCATCCTCGAGCAAAATATCTATCCGGCTATTCTCACTGCCATATTTCACTTCGGTACGCAGTGATTGATAACCCGAAAGTTCAACTATAGCGCCATTTTGAATCGCTTCCACTGCCAATTGGTTAGCGCGGGCAGTGTTCACACAAATTCGATCGCCTTGTGCTGTTTCTGAGATCTCCCAACTGTTTGGGTATTTTCTCTTAGGGTTGTCGGAGGTCGAGTACCACACGGTGTTTCCCGGTTCAGCGCAACCTGTCATCGCACCAGTATTGGCACAATGGATAGTACGTTCACTGCCGTCAGGAAGTTTGATGTCTGTAAGGAAACGTTTATAGCGTTTTATAAGAGTCGCAGACTCTAAAGGAGGATCGAAGTGCATTTTACTTATTTAGAGAGAACTGTTTTTATGTACAATATTGGCAACATTACACCACAAGGTCTTTCCATTGTCACAACTGCCCATTGAAGCTGTGATGCCCGAGTTGCTCTCCGGCGTTCGTTCTCACTCCCAAGTCATTCTTAAAGCGGCCCCCGGTGCGGGTAAATCGACGTTCTTCCCACTGCAACTGGTTAAGTCTCAGGCGGTGAGTGGCAAGATAGTTATGCTTGAACCAAGACGCCTTGCGGCACGAAATATTGCCAGTTATCTCGCTGAGCAATTGGGGGAGAAGGTTGGGGAGACGATAGGCTTTAGGGTTCGTGGTGAGAATAAAACCAGTAGCAATACTCGTCTGGAGATTGTCACTGAAGGGATCATGACCCGTATGATTCAGAGTGATCCTGAGCTCACGGGAGTTGATATGGTGATCTTCGATGAATTTCATGAACGCAGTATTCATGCTGATACCTCTTTAGCTTTCAGCCTAGAGATCCAAGAAGCGCTCAGAGACGATCTCAAAATAGTGGTGATGTCAGCGACGCTCGATCAAACGACCCTGCAAACTCTGTTACCAGAGGCCGAATACATTGAATCACAGGGGCGCTCATTTCCTGTCGCATACCGCTACCAACCGTTGGTAACCAATGACTACTTACCAGCTAAAATGGCCGCAACAATCGAATCTTTGATGGAGAGAGAGCAGGGGTCACTGTTAGCGTTTTTGCCCGGAGTTTCGACGATTAAGCAGGTGCAAGAACGATTGCAACATTTGAGTAATGACGTGGATGTATTTGCTCTGTATGGTCAGTTGAGTTTTTCTGAGCAACAGAAAGCAATTTCGCCAGCTGAAAAAGGCAAGCGTAAAGTGGTGTTGGCGACCAATATCGCCGAGACCTCACTGACGATTGAAGGGATCCGCTTGGTGGTCGACTCTGGGTTGGAACGAGTGGCGAAGTTTGATTTGAAAACTGGTGTTACTAAGCTAGAACAGGTCAAAATATCTCAATCTTCGGCTGAACAAAGGGCGGGCCGCGCAGGGCGTATTGAAGAAGGCTTATGCGTTCGTTTATACAGCGAAGCTCAATTGCAACAACAGCCCTTGGTTCCTGTTCCTGAAATTCTTCATTCTGATCTCTCCTCTTTGCTGGCTGAGTTGATTCAATGGGGAGCGACAAGTGCTGATGAGCTTCATTGGCTTGATACTCCACCTCAAGCGGCATTAGCGCAGGCGAGCAGCTTGCTACAGCAATTAGGGCTTTTGGATCATAGTAGGCAATTTACTGCGCAAGGTAAGCAAGCCCAGCAACTCGGGTTAGAACCTCGGATTGCGAGTATGCTGACCAAAGCTAAGCAGCACAGTAGTCAGTTGTTGAACGCTGCGATTGCTGCTGCTGCGTTGGTTGAGGAGCCTGAGCGTAACGTCTCTGATGTCCAGCACTCTTTATACCGTTTGCAGCAAGGAAAACACGCACGCAACCATTTCATGACTCAGAGAGTGAAAGTGCTCTCGGCGAAATTAGAACACAAATTTGACCTACAAAGTGTTGATGAATCACTGCTGTCTTTGGCATTGTGTCTTGCATTTCCTGATCGTATCGCTCAATCACGAGGTAAGCAGAATCATCAATTTCTGCTCGCGAATGGTCACGGTGCAGAAGTACGTGATGATGACCCACTCGCTGATAGTGAGTACATAGTGGTGATTGACCTAATGAGAAGTGCGGGCCGTTCCAGCCAAGTATTCTTAGCGACAGCAGTCGATATCGTGAATCTAGAAGCGCATTTTTCGGATATGTTTACTGTTCTTGACTATGTCGATTGGGATGATGCACGCGGGCGCTTAGTCGCTGAGCAGCGAGTTTGTCTGGGTCAGCTCGTCATTAATACCAAAGCCTTACCTGAACCGGATAGTGAGAAAGTCAGTGAGGCACTGCTCAATTATGTAGGGCGAAAAGGTCTAGATATATTGAACTGGACACCGGCTGCGAAGCAGCTCCAAGCTCGCATACTGTGTGCGGCGCAGTGGCTACCTGAGCAAGAGTGGCCAGCGGTGGATGAGCAAAGTTTGTTGACGAACTTAGATGCTTGGTTAATGCCGTACCTGAATGGCGTGAAATCAGTAAAAGGGCTGCACAGTGTCAATCTCGAGCAGGCTTTGATGGCGTATCTAGGATGGCCATTGAATCAAGAGATTGACCAATGGTTACCTACGCATTATGTAATGCCTACGGGTAGTAACAGATCTATTCGCTATCAAGAAAATGCAGAACCTGTGATATCGGTTCGAATGCAAGAAGTGTTTGGTGAGCAAGACTCTCCTTTGATTGCTCAAGGACGTAAAAAGGTCGTACTTGAGTTACTCTCACCGGCACAAAGGCCACTGCAAATCACTCAAGACTTAGCTGGTTTTTGGGCTGGGGCTTATAAAGAAGTGCAGAAAGAGATGAAAGGTCGATACCCTAAACACCCTTGGCCAGATGATCCGGCTAACCATGTAGCAACGACCAAAACTAAACGACAGTTGAATCGATGATGATAAAGATGTTTACACCCCAAAAGGGGCCTGCGAAAAAGGCACCTACGAAAAAGTCACCGACAGCTAAGTCGCCTCGAGCTAAGTCAACCAAAGCCAGAAAGCCGAGAGCCGCGGCAAAAAAACGCGCGCCGAGTAAGGGAGGCAAAACCAATCGTGGTTGGTTGAAGATGTTATGGGGCTTTGCTTGGAAAGCAGGCCTTGCCGTCGCTGCGATCTTACTCTTTGTCGGCATTTATCTCGATACGGTCGTCAAACAGCGCTTTGAAGGGCAGCTCTTTGACTTACCGACTGTGGTTTATGCGCGAGTATTAGATTTATCACCGGGTACGCCAATCAGTATTCAGCAAGTGCGTAATGAGCTTGATGTGCTCAATTACCGCAAGGTCAGTGCCCCTCGTCATCCTGGTGAGTACTCCTCGTCTTCCACTAAGATTGAGCTGATCCGTCGCCCATTCGAATTTGTAGATGGCCCAGAAGCAGACCGCCATGTGATGCTTCATTTCGATAGCAATGAGTTAACCCGCATTCAGTCGCTCGAGAAGAAGGGCGATATGGGTTACCTGCGTATCGAACCTAAGATGCTGGGTATGCTTGAGAAAAGTAACGACGAACAACGTCTTTTTTTAAAGCGCAACCAGTTCCCTGAAGTGATGGTTGATGCGCTGCTCGTGACCGAAGATAGAGATTTTTATCAGCATGATGGTGTATCGCCATTAGCGATAGCGCGAGCGATGGTGGTTAACGTAAAGGCTGGGCGCACCGTTCAGGGCGGCAGTACGTTGACGCAGCAATTAGCTAAAAACCTATTTCTCTCTAGTGAGCGCACTCTGTGGCGTAAGCTTCGTGAAGCTTATATCGCACTGATTTTGGATTACCGTTATAGCAAAGATCAGATCTTAGAAGCTTACCTAAATGAAGTATATCTAGGTCAGAATGGTGGTGAAGCGATCCACGGTTTTGGTTTGGCATCGCGTCTCTACTTTGGTCAACCAATCCAAGAGCTGAGAATCGATCAACTGGCACTGCTGGTGGGAATGGTGAAAGGGCCGTCATATTATAACCCTGTTCGTTATCCGGAGCGTGCAAAGGCACGGCGTGACTTGGTATTACGTTTGATGATGCAGCAAGATATTTTGAGTGCGAGTCAATATGAAGCGGCTGCCGGTCGAGATCTTGATATTCAAGATAACCCGCGTATTGCGAGCCGTCAGCCCGCTTATTTCCAACAAGTAAATATCGAGCTTAAGCAGTTTGTTGGCGACCGATTCGAGGCGCAAAAGGGTTTGCGGGTATTCACCTCACTAGACCCTGTTTCACAGCAAGAGCTAGAACGCTCTATCGCACGTAAGGTGCCTCAACTAGCTCAAACAGCAGGCAATAAGCTTGAAGCCGCTGCGGTTGCGGTTGACCGTAATACTGGTGAGATAAGAGCGATGGTCGGCGGCAAACGCACGGATTACGACGGCTTTAACCGTGCACTCAATGCAAGTCGTCCAATCGGCTCTTTAGTCAAGCCTGCGGTGTACCTGACCGCACTACAGCAGCCTGAAAAGTACACACTGGCGACCACGTTGATGGATACACCGCTGAGCTTGAAAGGCAGTAAGGGGAGCGTGTGGAGCCCGAGAAACTTCGACCGTAAATTCCGAGGAGAGGTGCCTTTATATGTGGCGCTATCTAAGTCTTACAATGTGCCGACGGTTCGCTTGGGAATGCAATTAGGCATTGAATCCGTATCGAATACCATCGAACAGCTGGGGGTGAATAAGAGTGAGATTCGTCCTGTGCCATCGATGTTCCTAGGTGCATTTTCTCTGACGCCTTTCCAAGTGGCACAGATGTATCAAACGGTGACCAACTCCGGTAAGAAAGCAACTCTGTCAGCGCTGCGCTCAGTGGTGGATAGTGATGGTGAGGTGCTCTATCAATCGATACCTCGTGTGTCACAAAGTGTCGAGCAACAAGCCGCGTGGCTTACCACTTATGCGATGAAGCGGGGTGTTTCGGAAGGTACGGGACGATTCTTGCAAAACCAGTTCTCTTGGGCTGGACTCGCAGGTAAAACCGGTACCAGTAACGACAGCCGCGACAGTTGGTTTGTTGGTGTTGATGGTCGCGAGGTAACCACCATTTGGTTAGGGCGCGATGACAATAAACCAACGAAATTAACAGGTTCGAGTGGCGCCCTGCGTGTCTATGCTGATTATCTAAAACAACGCGGCCCAGAAGTGCTGCGTTTACCTTGGCCAAATGGCATAACCACTGCTCATTTTAGAAATACGAGCTCAGGAGCACTAGAGTTTGATTGCGATGGCCCCGTGCAGTTACCTATTTGGGATGAACGTGGTGATATTAAAAAGGGGTGTGAAAGCCAACCAAAGCAGTGGCTAAAGAAGCTTTTTGAGTGGTAAAGTTGCACAAGCAATAGATGACAAGGATAGAGTTTTAATGGTGATTTCTCGTTGGCTGAGTCGAGGTTTAGGCGTCGTTGGCGTTATGTTTTGTTCGCAGATTTTGGCTGACAACGTCGTTGTACCTGCTGACAAAATGAAAGTTGAGCAAAAAACGCGCCCAAGTATCGCAGTGGTTCTTGCGGGGGGCGGAGCCAAAGGTGCAGCTCATATTGGTGTTCTAAAAGCTCTTGAAGAGATGCACATCCCTGTCGACTACGTCACAGGTACCAGTATGGGCGCTTATGTAGGTGGCTTATACGCAACGGGCATGAGTGCTGATGAAATTGAAAGTTTTATCTACTCAGTGGATTGGAACAAAGGCTATCGCGACCGTGTCAACCGTAGCGATCGACGCGTGCGTGACAAAGAGTATGAGGACCGTTACCAGCTGATCACGGATTTAGGTTTAGGTTGGGGAGAGATGCGTGCGCCAACCGGAGTCGTTCAAGGTCAGAACATGCTACGCATATTGCGTGAGACAACCGGTAATCTGGCACCATTTGAATCCTTTGATGATCTTGCTATCCCGTACCGTTCTGTCGCAACAGATATCATTAAACTTGAAGAGGTGATAATCGACAAAGGGCAGATTGTCGATGCAATGATGTCAAGTATGTCAGTACCGGGCGCTTTGCCGCCTTATGAGGTAGATGGTCGTATGTTGGTCGATGGTGGCGTCGTCAACAACATGCCGGTAGATATTGCCCGTGCAATGGGAGCTGACATTGTTATCGCGGTCGATATTAGTACCAACTATAAAGGCGAAGAGGAGTTTACCAACCTTTTTACTGTGGCTGACCAACTGTCTAACTACTTAGTACGTCGTAGTACTCAACAACAAGCGGAAGCCTTAACGGAAGAAGATGTCTTTCTTAAGCCAGATGTTGGCCAAATGGAGACCACTGAGTTTGATAAGATGCCGAGCGCCTATGAAGCGGGTTATCAAGTGGCTTACCAGTTTGAAGACAAGCTTCGTAGCCTTTCAGTAGGGGCTGCTAAGTATCAAGGCTACCTTGAAGGTAAACAGCAAGCTCGCCGGAAATTAAAACATGGCGACCAAACAGTGGTTGATGAGGTGGTGATTAATAACAATAGCCACTATTCCGACAAATTAATTGAAAACCGCCTTAATCTTGAAGCTGGAGAAGTGTTAAAAACCAACCATATTGAAACCAGCGTACAAAACCTCTATGCACTAGACCGTTTTGAATTGATTACCTATGAATTTGATAATGTTGATGGCAAAGAACAATTGGTTGTCGATGTAAATGAGAAAGAGTGGGGGCCAAATTACCTAAACTTCCGTTTCTTTTTAGAAGATGATTTTGCTACCGATAGTCAGTATTCAATTGGTGTGTCTGCAAACTTTACAGATATCAATCAACACGGTGCAGAGCTTAGAACAAATTTAGAAATGGGCACTGACAAGCGTATTGAGGCGGAGCTGTTTTCTCCTTTCTTCTCTCAGCAGAAGCTATTTACCTCAGCGTCGTTGGTCTATGCGAATCAAAAACGTAATTTGCCATTTAACGGTGAAATAGAAGAGCCGTCATTAGATGCGACGCAAGACTTTGTCTCGATGACCTATAAAGAGAGTATCGGTGAGTTGGCGTTTGGTTACCAACCAACCCTGTGGCAAGAGCTGAAATTTGGAGGTCGATACACTGACGGTGAAGTTGAAGTGTCGTCACTACCTTCATTCGGTGGTGGTTCTTACCAGCGAATAGGTGCTTTTGTTCGTTACCGTTTGGATACACTAGATAACTTCAGTTTACCGACGGAAGGCTATTTCGTTGATTTAGAATACCTTGTTTCTCATGATGAGTTTGACTCCGACCCTATAGCTTCTGATCCTACTTATATTGAGGACAGTGACACTGTTTATGAGTTCTCAGCGAATTTGAGAGCGGCACAAAGCTACAAACGCCATACTTTAGTCGCAAAGATGGATTATGGCATCGTAGAGAGTAAAAATTCTCTATTCCCGATTGACCCTAAACAGCTCGGAGGCTTTTTAAACCTCTCCGGTATTCCACGTAACAGTCTACTGGGGCAAAACCTGGCGTTTACCAGTTTGGTGTACCGCTATAAGTGGTTTGACAACGATTTCGGTTTGTTTGAATCCCCATTCTACCTAGGCGCGTCCATTGAGCATGGTGGAGTTTGGTCGAACAGTGATTTAAAAATTAGCGAAGCTCCGATGTACACCGCAGGTTCGCTGTTTGCTGGTATCGACTCTCCGATTGGGCCGATTATTTTGGCGTATGGTATGACAGAAGATAACTACAATTCGGTTTACCTTATTGTTGGAACGTCTTATAAATAACCATGCGAAAAATAACGATACTGGTGACTAATTAGGCAAAAATAATGGGACTTTCGTCTTAACTTGCTATGTTGGTCAAAATGATAAGATTTTAATTAATCGTTAAATTTGCTACTATACCGCCCACAGTTTGGCCTCTCTGATGCCGATCATCAATACAAATTGAATGACGAAAATGGCAATGGAGAGCCAAGTTTCCAAGGATGTTCACCGCTTTATTTTACTAACAATTATGAAGGAAGGTGGTGGACCGCAATGAGAGGAAAAAAGTCGTGCTTGAAGCCTACCGTAAACACGTCGAAGAACGTGCTGCCGAAGGAGTTGTTCCAAAACCACTAGATGCCGAGCAGGTTGCTGGCCTAGTTGAACTTCTAAAGAACCCACCTCAAGGTGAAGAAGAGTTCATTCTTGACCTACTAGAAAACCGCATTCCACCAGGTGTAGATGAAGCTGCTTATGTAAAAGCGGGCTTTTTAACAGCTATCACCAAAGGTGAAGTAACATCACCACTTGTTAGCAAAGAGAAAGCAGCAGAGCTGCTAGGTACTATGCAAGGTGGTTACAACATCGAGTCGTTAGTTTCACTTCTTGATGATACTGAACTTGCTCCTATTGCTGTTAAAGCACTATCGCACACATTACTGATGTTTGATGCTTTCTATGATGTAGAAGAGAAGGCCAAGGCAGGTAATGCTTCAGCACAACAAGTACTTCAATCTTGGGCAGACGCAGATTGGTTTACTTCGAAAGAGAAAGTTGCTGAAAAAATCACAGTAAAAGTCTTTAAAGTCACTGGTGAAACCAACACCGATGACCTATCTCCAGCACCTGATGCATGGTCTCGTCCAGATATTCCAGTACACGCAAAAGCGATGCTGAAAATGGAACGTGACGGCATTAACCCTGATCAACCAGGCACTGTTGGCCCAATCGCTCAGATTGAAGAGCTGCAAAAAGACGGTATCCCACTTGCGTACGTAGGTGATGTCGTTGGTACGGGTTCTTCACGTAAGTCTGCGACGAACTCAGTACTTTGGTTTATGGGGGAAGATATCCCATACGTGCCGAACAAGCGTACTGGTGGTGTTTGTCTGGGTGGTAAGATCGCTCCAATCTTCTACAACACAATGGAAGACTCAGGCGCACTGCCAATCGAACTAGACGTACAGAAAATGAACATGGGCGATGTTATCGATATCTTCCCATACGAAGGCGTTGTACGTAAAAACGGTGAAGTGATCTCTAGCTTTGAACTGAGCAAAGTGCTGCTTGATGAAGTTCGTGCTGGTGGTCGTATTCCACTTATCATCGGTCGTGGTCTAACTAGCCGCGCTCGTACTTCTCTTGGTCTAGAAGAGACTGATCTGTTTGCTAAGCCAGTCGATCCATCTGCATCTGATAAGGGCTACACGCTCGCTCAGAAGATGGTTGGTAAAGCATGTGGTGTTGAAGGTGTTCGCGCTGGTCAATACTGTGAGCCTAAAATGACCACAGTTGGTTCTCAAGATACGACAGGCCCTATGACGCGTGATGAGCTTAAAGACCTTGCATGTCTTGGCTTCTCAGCGGACCTAGTGATGCAATCTTTCTGTCACACATCGGCATACCCGAAACCAGTTGACGTAAACACGCACCACACGCTACCTGATTTCATCATGAACCGTGGTGGTGTTTCATTACGCCCAGGTGATGGTGTTATCCACTCATGGCTAAACCGTATGCTTCTTCCTGATACTGTAGGTACAGGTGGTGACTCGCATACTCGTTTCCCTCTAGGTATTTCATTCCCTGCGGGTTCTGGTCTGGTTGCATTCGCGGCTGCGACAGGTGTGATGCCTCTTGATATGCCAGAATCTATCTTGGTTCGCTTTAAAGGTGAAATGCAGCCGGGTATCACGCTACGTGACCTAGTACATGCCATTCCTCTATACGGCATTAAGCAAGGTCTCCTAACCGTAGAGAAAGCAGGCAAGATCAACGAATTCTCTGGTCGTGTACTAGAAATCGAAGGTGTTGAACACCTCTCTGTTGAGCAAGCGTTCGAACTTTCTGATGCGTCTGCTGAGCGTTCAGCGGCGGGTTGTACTGTTAAACTGTCTAAAGAATCTATCGAAGAGTACCTAAACTCAAACATCGTTATGCTTAAGTGGATGATCGCTGAAGGCTACGGTGATGTTCGTACTATCGAGCGTCGTATTACAGCAATGGAAGAGTGGCTAGCAAATCCAGAGTTGCTGTCTGCAGATCCAGATGCTGAATACGCTCACGTTATCGAAATCGACCTTGCTGACATCGATCAGCCAATTCTATGTGCACCAAATGATCCAGATGATGCTCGTCTTCTTTCTGACGTTCAAGGTACTGAGATTCAAGAAGTGTTCATCGGTTCTTGTATGACCAACATTGGCCACTTCCGCGCCGCTGGTAAGATGCTTGAAGAGTTCAACGGTTCTTTAAGCACACGTCTATGGGTGGCTCCACCAACTAAGATGGATAGAGATCAGCTAACAGAAGAAGGCTACTACGGTATCTTCGGTCGTGCAGGGGTTCGTATCGAAACTCCGGGTTGTTCACTATGTATGGGTAACCAAGCTCGAGTTGCAGACAAGTCGACCGTAATGTCTACGTCTACGCGTAACTTCCCGAACCGTTTGGGTACAGGTGCGAACGTATACCTAGCGTCTGCGGAGCTATCTGCTGTTGGTGCCATTCTAGGTCGCATTCCAACGAAAGAAGAGTACCTAGAGTACGCAGAGAAGATTAATGCAACGGCAGCTGATACGTACCGTTACCTGAACTTCCATAAAATGGGTCAGTACACAGAAAAAGCCGATACGGTTATTTTTCAGCAGCCAGCATAATCGCTGACTGATTGAGTCACTGACAGAACGCCCTCTATTTGCAGAGGGCGTTTTTTTATGTCTGAATGCTGGGGGACGAGCCCCTCGATCTATTGATCACTTCACTATATACTCTCGCCTCATTTTTACCCTGTCTCAGTTACTGCGTGGAGCCACTATGGAATTCGAATTTACAAGAAACACTTTGATGGGCGAGTACTACGTGAAATGCAGTATGGGGCACGAGATCGTTGGACGTTGGCTCCAGGAAGAGATTGGCAAAGACAAAAGCAAAATCGATCAGGTGTTAGCGCTTATTGAAGCGTCACGCACTAACTTTAGTGATGAACGCTCTATGGTCGGCAAAGAGATCACTTTATCGATTAATGAAGATGAAGTAACAATTCAAGAGAATGTACTTGGTCACGACTATGAAATGGAAGAGGGCAGCGAGTTCGATTTTTACAACAGTGAAAGCTTATCGGTTTGTGGAATTGATGACTTCGAGCTTTTAATAGAACGCTGGGTCGATTTCTTAGGGTTGTAGAGTATTAAAACAAACGCATTGCCCAAATATAGAGCAATTTGATACCAGCGCATTAAGATAGTGAAAAGACCGCACCATTATGGTGCGGTCTTTTTCGTTATTGGCGTTGTGTGAACATTAAAGTGTTTAATATCAATAGTTTAACTTTTTGGCACGCTACTTGGATTATAGAAAGAGTATTAACGGACTAAGTGAAAAATCTAAGGAACGATTATGAAACTCATCAATGCCATAGTGAAACCATTCAAATTAGACGATGTAAGAGAAGCGCTATCTGATGTCGGTATCGAAGGTATGACTGTATCAGAGGTCAAAGGTTTTGGTCGTCAAAAAGGCCACACGGAGCTGTATCGTGGTGCGGAATATCAAGTTGATTTCCTTCCAAAAGTAAAAATAGAAATCGCTACGCAAGCAGAAAATGTAGATCGCGTTGTTGAAGCGATTAGCCAAGCGGCTCACACAGGGAAAATTGGTGACGGTAAGATTTTTGTGTACGACCTGAGTCAAGCAGTACGTATTCGTACAGGTGAAATGGACGCAGAAGCACTTTAAGAATTCAAGGACTGGAGAATTTAATATGGAACTTTTAACAACAGTAACGGAGTTACGTTACGCACTAGACACTTTTTTCTTCCTCATTTCAGGTGCGTTGGTAATGTGGATGGCGGCAGGTTTTGCAATGCTTGAGGCAGGGCTTGTACGTTCAAAGAACACGACTGAAATCCTAACCAAAAACATTTGTTTGTATGCAATTGCATGTACTACTTACCTAGTGGTTGGTTACAACATCATGTATGTCGACAATGGTGAAGGCGGTTGGTTGCCATCTTTTGGTGCACTGATTGGTACACAAGGTGAAGGTGCGGATCACTCTTTAGAGTCTGACTTCTTCTTTCAAGTTGTATTCGTTGCAACAGCAATGTCAGTCGTATCTGGTGCGGTTGCTGAACGCATGAAACTATGGTCATTCCTAATCTTCTCTGTGGTTCTGACAGCGTTCATCTACCCAATGGAAGGTTACTGGACATGGGGCGGCGGTTTCCTATCTGAAGCTGGCTTTAGTGACTTCGCAGGTTCAGGTATCGTACACATGGCAGGTGCAGCAGCAGCTCTAGCTGGCGTACTTCTACTAGGTGCTCGTAAAGGTAAATACGGTAAAAACGGTGAAATCTACCCAATTCCTGGTTCAAACATGCCACTAGCAACATTAGGTACATTCATCCTGTGGTTCGGTTGGTTCGGCTTCAACGGCGGTTCTCAGCTAATGGTATCGGACTTCGAAAACGCAACAGCAGTGGGTCAAATCTTCCTAAATACAAACGCAGCAGCAGCAGCAGGTGCAATCGCAGCACTACTCGTGTGTAAGACAACTTGGGGTAAAGCAGACCTAACCATGGTATTGAACGGTGCGTTGGCTGGTCTAGTGGCTATCACAGCGGATCCACTATCTCCATCGCCTCTATTCGCAGTTGCTATCGGTTCAGTATCTGGTGCGCTAGTGGTATTCAGCATCATCGCTCTAGATAAAGCTAAGATTGATGATCCAGTAGGCGCTATCTCAGTACATGGTGTGTGTGGCTTCTTCGGTCTAATGGCTGTGCCACTAAGCAACGCGGATGCAACGTTTGGTGCTCAACTATTCGGTGCTGCAGTTATCTTTGCTTGGGTGTTCGGTGCAAGTCTAGCGGTGTGGGCAATCCTTAAAGCAACAATCGGTATCCGTGTAAGCGAAGACGAAGAGCTAGAAGGTATGGATATGCACGATTGTGGTGTTGGTGCTTACCCAGAGTTCGTATCTGTGAAGTAATATTTACAAATATTTACATTTAACCTACTTGAAACCTGCTCGGATGAGCAGGTTTTTTTGTTCTTCGTCATTGTTTTCTAAATTATGATGAATATAATAACGCAACTGATAAACGTTATCATTACGAAGTTAAAGGACTGAACCAATGAAAAAACTGCTAACTCTTTCTGCTCTAGCTTGTGCAACAATCGCACCTACAGCTGCAATCGCGGCAGAAGAAGTGAACGTATACTCTTACCGTCAACCTTTCCTTGTAGAGCCAATGTTCAATGAGTTCACGAAAGAAACGGGCATTAAAGTAAACGTTAAGTTCGCGAAGAAAGGTCTAGCAGAGAAGCTAGCGCAAGAAGGCGAGTACAGCCCAGCTGACGTTATCCTAACTGTAGACATCAGCCGTCTGTCTGAGCTAACTAAGCAAGGTCTTGTACAATCTGTTGAGAGCGATGTACTAGAGAAGAACATCCCTGCTCAGTACCAAGATACTGATAACGAATGGTTTGCTCTTACAACTCGTACACGTAGCGTTTACTCTTCACGTGACCGCGTTGGTCGTCTAGGTGAAGACTTCACTTACGCAGATCTAGCTAAGCCAGAATTCAAAGGTAAAATCTGTACTCGTAGCGGTAAGCACCCATACAACGTATCTCTAGTTTCTTCTATGATTGCTCATAAAGGCGAAGCAGAAACTAAAGAGTGGTTAGAAGGCGTTAAAGCAAACCTAGCTCGTAAGCCTCAAGGTAATGACCGTGCACAAGTTAAAGCTATCAAAGAAGGTCTATGTGACGTTTCTCTTGGTAACAGCTACTACCTAGGTAAGATGGTTAACGATAAAGAGCAAAAAGCTTGGGCTGATGCTGTTTACATCAACTTCCCTAACCAAGAGACGACGGGTACTCACGTAAATATCTCTGGTATGGCAATGGCGAAATACTCTCCAAACAAAGAGAACGCTGTTAAGCTAATGGAATTCCTAGCGGGTAACACTGCACAAGGCATGTACGCTGAGGTAAACTACGAATACCCAGTAAAAGCGGATGTTAAGCCATCTGAGCTTGTAGCATCTTGGGGTGAGTTTAAAGCAGATACAATTTCTCTAGATGAAATTGCTAACCACCACGAAGCGGCAATTAAGCTTCTAGACGAAGTGAAGTTCGACCTTTAATTTCATTGATGTAGGCTTCGGCCTAGATTAATCAACAACCTCAAGTTCCTACTTTAAGGGCTTGGGGTTGTTTTGTTTTTAAGTAAGTCACTTTTTGATACAAAGTAACGTCTAGAACGGTGGAGTTCTGAGCTTCGCGCCTTGCAGTCAATGCGCGATATCGGTATAACTACCCTTAGTTTTTAAAAGGATATGAGATGTATTTTCAAACGCATTTTCGAGTTATCCCTCTCCGTTGTAATTAAGCGATGAAACAAAAGAATTATATATGGAATACCAGTAGTGGAGTGATAGCTCTACTGCTGGTTTTGCCGATCTTAGCGATATTCACAACCGCTGTTGGTGAAACGGGTGATCTTTTCTCCCATCTTATGTCTACGGTGATGCCTACTTACGCCTACAATACGGTTGTACTGGCTTTGGGCACTATGTGTTTGTCGTTAATCTTTGGCATTCCCTCTGCGTGGATCATGGCGATGTGCCGCATCCCCAGTGAACGAGTCCTTCAATGGGCTTTGGTACTTCCTTTGGCGATGCCGGGTTACATCGTAGGTTATATCTTTACCGATTGGTTCGACTTTGCTGGGCCTGTACAGATTCTGCTACGTGATATTACAGGGTGGGGACCCGGTGAGTATTGGTTCCCTGACATACGCACTTTAAGCGGCGCGATAATCGTACTCTCCCTAGTTTTCTACCCGTATGTTTACCTACTGTGCCGAGCTGCGTTTATGGAGCAGAATGTCTCTTTGCTGCAATCTGCAAGACTCCTAAAATGTTCTCCGTGGGAAAGCTTCCGACGTATTTCTCTGCCTTTAGTTCGTCCGTCGATGGCGGTCGGTTTATCCCTTGTGGCGATGGAAACTATCGGTGACTTCGGTACTGTGAGCTACTTTGCGGTAAACACATTAACGACGGCGGTTTATGATACTTGGCTCGGCTACTCTAGCCTCACTGCTGCGGCTAAAATTTCGGCTATCATGCTGGTTATCGTGATCATGTTACTGAGTACAGAGCGTTACAGCCGCCGTAAGCAAAAGCTATTTCAAAACCAATTCAATAGCCGAGAAGATTTCCGTTATCAGCTCAACGGCTGGAAAAAGTGGCTAGCACTTTTTTGGTGTTGGGGATTGGTTTGTGTCGCTTTCTTATTCCCGCTCGGTCAACTGCTTATCTACGCGTACAAGTACTTCGCACAGAGCTGGACTGCTGAGTTTAGAGAATACGCGATGAACAGTTTAAATGTCTCTTTTCTCGCCGCTATGATTGCTGTGCTTGTGGCTCTGATTGTGAACTTTAACCAGCGAGTGAATCCAAGCAAGCGTAACCTTGCTTGCATGCGTCTTTCATCCATGGGCTATGCGGTACCGGGTACAGTGCTTGCCATCGGTGTTATGGTTTCGGTTCTATTTATGGATCACTTCGTCAATGATGTCGCTAAAGCTATGGAGTGGGGCCGTCCAGGACTTATCTTCTCTGGTTCAATGTTCGGACTGATTTTTGCCATGGTAGTACGATTTTCGGCAGTCGCCATCGGCAGTATTGAGAGTAGTTTGAGCAAGGTTTCTCCATCACTGGATATGGCTTCTAAAACGATGGGTTGTAACACCAACCAGATGTTGCGTCGAGTACATCTTCCTTTGATCAAGCGTGGTGCTTTAATTGCTGGCTTATTGGTGTTTATTGAATCAATGAAAGAGCTGAATGCGGCACTGTTATTGCGCCCGTTCAACTTTGAAACGCTAGCAACCTATGTTTATAACTACGCGTCGGATGAACACCTTGAGTTGGCTGCAATGCCAGCAGTATTGCTAGTTCTGGTGGGATTGATTCCGCTTATCATCGTTAACCGTTCTTTGGAGCAAAAAAACTAATGAGCTGTGCACTATTAATTAAAGATCTGACTTGTAAGTATGAGTCTCAGACGGTTTTAGAGTCTCTCTCTCTAGAGGTTGAGCACGGTGAGATTGTCTGTCTGCTTGGTGCTAGCGGTTGTGGTAAAACAACGTTGTTAAAGGCGATTGCTGGTCTGCTTCCGCTAAGCAGTGGTGTAATGAACCTTAACTGTCAAACCATTGATGATGGTAAGAATTGGTTACCACCGGAACAGCGCAATATTGGGATGATCTTTCAAGATTATGCGCTTTTTCCACACTTAACGGTAAACCAAAACGTAGCTTTTGGTTTGCGAGATCTTTCTGAGAAGGAGAAGCAGGCTAAGGTTAGAGAGATGCTTGAACTGGTTCATCTTGATGAGTACGGTGAGCGCTACCCTCACCAACTATCAGGCGGTCAACAGCAACGCGTCGCTATCGCACGCTCATTAGCTTATAAGCCTGATCTGCTGCTACTTGATGAGCCGTTTTCAAATATCGATACTCAGGTTCGACATGAGCTGATTTCTCAGATCAGAAAGATTTTTAAAAAACAGGGTGTTACCGCGATATTCGTAACGCATAGTCGTGAGGAAGCTTTTGCTTTTTCTGACAAAATGGCCGTGATGAACAATGGTGTGATCGAACAGTACGGTTCTGCTTCGGAGTTGTATTTCCACCCTTCAAGCAAGTTTGTGGCTGACTTCTTAGGTGGCGGTAGCTACTTGAATGCGCAGCGTATCTCCGAACATGAATTTGAAACCAGCTTAGGTGTGGTTGAGGCCAAATCTCAAACTGACATCAAGTTAGGCAATGATTGTGAACTGCTATTAAGACCTCAGCATATCTTGGCGAGCTATGAGCAAGACAGTGCTATCTCTGTGTTAGAGCAGCAGTTTATGGGAGACCATTGCCGCTACGTGATTGAAGCGCATGGTCAGAAACTGCTGGCGACCTCTTCTGAAGCATTGGAAGTCGGCATGCCAGTGACAGTGAAAGTTGATAGCAAGGGTGTTCTTGCTTTCTAAATTGTTCATCAGTAACTCATTGGCTTCAATCGAAATAATCTCATATGAATAAAAAAGCCCAGTATCAGACTGACTAAGTCGATACTGGGCAAGCGTTCTTCACCTATAGGGTTAAATCTAGGTATAAAACCCTTCCTTAAGGAGTTACAAAGATAGGAAGGCTTTCATGTTTTGAAGAACACGTTCAGCAGTGTCTTTATCTTCCATTTCTGCAAATATACGCAGCAACGGTTCGGTTCCTGAGAAGCGGGCAATCACCCAGCCACCATTCTTGAAGTAGACTTTCGCACCATCGTCATAGCTGACTTTTTCAATCTCATATTCAAACTCTGGCAGCTGTTTCTCGACATAAATTTTGGTGTAAAGCGCCTCTTTCTGAGAAGGTTTGAACGTGCAATCTCCCTCCGCTGTGTAGGCATAACCGTACTTTGAGTAGATCTCATCCAGCAATTCTGAGAGCTTCTTGCCCGTTACACTGATCATCTCAACCAACAAGCTTGAAGCGAATACGCCATCTTTACCCTTGATATGTCCACGAATGGTCAGGCCGCCTGAGCTTTCGCCACCAATCAGTGAGTCATCCGCTTCCATTTGAGAACTAATGTGCTTAAAGCCTACTGGAACCTCAAAGCTCTTTTCACCGTGGTCAGCGGCGACTTTATCGAGTAGGTGAGTGGTTGCAATGTTACGCACTACCGAACCTTTCCAGCCTTTGTATTCCAGCAAGTAGTAGTAAAGCAGCAGTAGCACTTCGTTTGGGTGAATGAAATTACCTTTCTCATCGATAATACCTAGGCGGTCAGCATCGCCATCGGTGCCAATACCGATGTCATAACCTTCAGCCGCAACCAAGTGCTTCAAGCGATACAATGTTGCTGCGCTTGGTGAAGGCATCAAACCGCCAAAGTCTGGGTTCTTGCCGTCGTTAATGACATCAACATCACAACGGCCGTTGATAAGAACAGTTTGCAGGGCATTTTTAGCTACACCAAACATAGGGTCAATCAGTACGCGCAGGTTAGCTTTCTTGATCGACTCGATGTCGATGAAGTTGATGATCGAATCGACAAAGTCGTTCATCGGGTTGATGATTTCGATCTCTTTGTCACTGAGTGCTTGTTCGAAATCGACACGTACAACGTCCTCGTTGGTTAACGTCGCAATCTGTTGTTCGATCTTTTCAGTAATAATCTCATCAGCATCGCGGCCACCCTCGATGAACACCTTAATGCCATTATAATCTGCTGGGTTGTGCGAAGCGGTGATACACGCCGAGTAGGTACAGCCCATCTCTTTCGCTTGGAACATCACTATTGGTGTCGGTACAAATTTGTCGATGAAACTGACCTTGATGTTGTTAGCAGCAAGTACTTCTGCAAACCAGCAGGCCGCTTTATCGGATAAGAAGCGACGATCGTAGCCAATGACAAAGCCATTTTGTGCTGCATCTTCATCATTGATGATGTTAGCCAATGCTTGAGCGACCAAGCGAACGTTATCGCGAGTGAACTCTTCACCTATGAAAGCGCGCCAGCCACCCGTACCAAATTTAATCATGTGAAAATCCTTTGAGTCTCATTGCCTCAAGTCACTTATGACCTGAGGCAAGAGCGATTGGTTAAATTACGCGATTAGCCTAGAACAACGATAACATCGTTCACGCTGCCTTCTGCCTGAACTGGGATAGCACCTTCGACTGCTTCGCCATTGATGGTGATAGAGGCCACCCCTTTGCTTACTGCATTCGGGTTCTGCACCGTGATGTTGTATGTCGCACCACGCCATTGGCGAGTCACTTCAAACTCTGGCCAATCTGTTGGGATACAAGGATCTACGGTTAAGCCTTCAAAGCCTGTACGAATACCAAGAATGAAGTTGGTAACCGCAAAGTATGCCCAACCTGAAGTGCCGGTTAACCAAGGGTGGTTAGCACGGCCATGGTCTTGGTGGTCTTTACCCATGATGAACTGCACGTACGAGTATGGTTCTGCGTAACGTGTTTCAATCATGTCGTTTTGGTTGTACGGGTTAAGTGCATCGTAGAATTTCATTGCACGGTCACCACGACCAAGTTTCGCTTCTGCTACCCAAGCCCATGGGTTCGGGTGAGAGAAGATTGCGCCATTCTCTTTTACGCCTTGGTAAACGCGAGTGACGAAGCCGATATCATCGTTTGGTGTCGCAAATGATGGAGAGTTTAGGTGCAGGCCGTATTCAGAGAATAGATTCTCATCGACAGCGTCCATCGCCTTCTCGCCACGCTCTTGAGATACTGCGCCGGATAAAACCGCTAGTGTGTTTGACTCTAGGTGTACGCGACCTTCAGTTTGTTGTGCAGTACCGATCTTGTCGCCATCTTTTGTTAGACCACGGATGTACCAGCCACCTTCGTCATCCCACAGGTGTGTTTCACACGCTTCACGAACGTTCGCGGCCATTTCAGTGTATTTCTCAACATCAGCGTCGTTATTGCGGAATTTAGCGAGATCTAGGAACTCTTGTAGAGCCCAGAAGTGTAGGAACGACACCATAGATGACTCACCGCCACCTAGGTTCAGACAGTCATTCCAGTCAGCACGTAGACCTTTACAGATACCGGTTTGACCAACGTATTCTGCAGAGAAGTTCAGTGCTGCTTTCATGTGTTCGTAGACAGTCGCTTCACCGCCGTCTGCGTATGGAATCACTTCATCAAAGAACTCGTGTTCACCGGTTTCCATCACGTATTTGATGATGGTTGGTACGATCCATAAATGATCATCAGAGCAGGTGTCTTCAATGCCGTGGATCTTGTCGTCGTCTGATGGCGTCGGCACTACCGTTGGTGATTTCGAAGGCTTAACATCCGCTTTCTCTGGATCAAACCAGTCAGGATCGAATAGGTGTAGGCCGTAGCCCGCTTTAACTTGGCCGCGTAGTAGGTCGACAATGCGCTTACGTGTCATCTTAGGGTTTGCGTGAGGTACAGAGATAGCGTCCTGCGCGGTATCACGGTAGCCAAGACCAGTACGGCCGCCCACTTCAATGAATGATGCAAAGCGCGACCACACTACACAAGTCTCTGCTTGGTATAGTGTCCAGGTGTTGATCATGGTATCTAAGCCTTCGTTTGGAGACTTAACTTGGAACTTGTTGCAACGCTCGTCCCAGTGATCTTTGATTCCTTGGAACGCAGCATCTACGTTTGCAGTGTCTTGATATTTCTCACGTAGGCGCTCACCGTTGCCTTTGCCGATACCTAGTACGTAAGCAAAGCGAACTTCTTCGCCTGGCTGAATGGTAAATTGCTTATGCAGAGAACCACAGTGGTTGTAACAGGTTTGCGCACTGTTCGAACATTTACCATTTTCAACCGCAATCGGGTTAGCTTCATCGCGGTACATGCCAAGGAAGGTGTCACGCTGACCGTCGTAGCTGTCTGGTGAGAAGGTGGATGCTAGGTAGTAGAAGCCTTCAAAGTCGTTGGTGTTGTAGTACAGATCGTATTCCAACACACCTTCTTGGTAAGACGTGCCCGCAGAGTACAGAGACATCTGGTGGTTTTGGTTGTCTGATTGGATGTGGCTGAATGAGAACTCTACAAATGAGAATGTGCTGATAGTACGTGGCTTATCAGTGTTATTCTTTAGTATAACGTCCCAAATCTCTGCATCTTCGCCTTTAGGGACGAATAGCGTTTTGGTTGCGGTAATGCCGCTATATTCACATTTGAACTTTGAGTATGACAGGCCGTGACGAACCTCGTAGTTGGCTTCGTCGAGGCTTTTAGCCACTGGCTGCCAAGAGATAGACCAGTAATCACCTGTCTCATCATCACGCAGGTAGACATAGTGTCCCGGACGATCAAAGGTGCCGTTGGGACGGAATTTAGTAACACGGTTATATTCTGGTGAGTTGTAGAACGAGTAACCGCCAGCGTTGTGTGATATGACAGTACAGAACTTCTCGGTACCTAAGTAGTTAGTCCAAGGTGCCGGTACGTCTGGGCGAGTGATGACGTATTCGCGATTCTCGTTGTCGAAATAGCCGTATTTCATTGTTATTTCCTTTTTAACAAACTGCACTCCGGCAGTTAATCTTACAAATATTGATTCAGAGCCTCGTGGCTATGTATCCGAAATTAATGGGTTTTCTAGTGTTCTTACCAAGGTGAGCGGTACTGAATATCTAACCGTTCAAGCAGAGGTAAGTGACCTTTTAAGCGGGATAGGTAATCCAGCCAGTTACGATTGTTCTTGTGGGTCCAGCATCCTTCCGCTAGTGCGCTGATCCGAGGGAATACCATGTAATCCATACGCTGTTGGTGGGTAACAATTTCACACCAAAGCGCACACTGAATGCCGCGAATTCGTTTTCGAATCGGGTCAGTGTCAGAGATCTCCGCGAGTGGCTCATAGTTGTAGGCTTGTTCCAGTGGAATCACTGAAGCCCAGTCGACACCAGGTTCTTCTGGTGCAAAATCTTGTGTCATGTCGAGGTAAGTGAATTGAGCTGGTTGCAGCACCACGTCAAAGCCTTGTCTAGCACAATTGACAGCGGCTTCTTCACTTAGCCATGAGTAGATGATGGTCTCTTTGCTGACCTTGTCGCCGTGTTGTGCTTCTTCCCAGCCGACCATTTTTTTACCAAGTTGTTTGAGCTTGTTTTCGGCATAGCGGAATAGGTGACCTTGCAGCTCTTTACTGTCTTGATAACCGTGTTCTTTCATTACTGCTTGAGCTGCAGGACTGTTTGTCCAAACGCCATGTGGCACTTCATCGGCGCCCATGTGGATAAGCTTGCTTGGAAAGAGAGCAGCGACTTCTTCGATAACAATATCTAGGAACTGATAGGTGCCTTTAAGCCCAGGGTTAAGTACGTTATCGGTATAGTGCTGAATACTCTTGTATGCGGTTGTATCTTCCTGCTCAACCAACATTTCTGGTAGAGATTTGATTGCTGCTCGGCAGTGACCCGGGATATCAATTTCTGGAATCACTGTAATGCCGCGCTTTTCGGCGTAGGCGATCACTTCACGAATCTCTTGTTGGGTGTAATAGCCACCGTAGCGCTGTGCCAGATGGGTATATTGAGGTTCCAGTGCTTCATTACGACCGCGCCATGCGCCAATGTCGGTCAGTTTAGGCAGCTGTTTTATCTCTATGCGCCAACCTTCATCGTCGGTGAGGTGCCAGTGGAAAACATTAAACTTGTATAGAGCGAGTTGGTTGATTAAACGCTTCACATCCTCTAGTGAGTGAAAGTGGCGTGCACAGTCGAGCATCATCCCGCGGTATCTAAATCTTGGTTTGTCGACGATTTTGCAGCATGGAACTGAGAAAGACTCCACACCTTGCTGATCAATAAGTTGAATCAGGGTTGCGGCTGCATGGATAAAACCACTTTGACTACCGGCTTCTGCTGTTATGGCTTCCTCTGTTACCGTGAGTTTATATTCAGCATCATCGAGTGTTGGGTTGGCTCTAAAGGTAATGGCACCCACCTCTTGCTCAGGCAGTGATAGCTCGAAATGGGTGCGCAATTCTTCTTTCAGCCACTCTCCACCATCGCTTGCCAGTGCAGAGATGATAGCGAGCGCTGTGTTTGGATTTAGAGAGAAGAGCCCGTTTTGTATTGTGACTGAGTTTGGTTGTGGGATCAGCGCCAATGGCGCGGCATCAACCTGAGGAACTTCAGTGCGTTCGCGGTAAGGAGAGGCCAGAACAATTGGGGAAATATCTACCGGTAAGATTTGCGTTTCATTATTAGTGTGAGTTTGGATAAACGCATCGTTTAAACCGTCCGAAAGAAAACGGAACGGAGCACTCTGAATACTGAATTCAAAGTAGTAGTGATTATTGGCTTTAAGTTCGCAGTCATTCGGCGTGTACGTGCAGTAGCTACCTACCTGAGTCAGAGTGCCTTGCGATAAGCTCTCTGGAACAATAAAACGATCAAAGGCAAAGTGTAGCGACCATGTTTTGATGTCGGCATCACTTAAGTTGTGTACGGTTAGACCAAAGCGGCAGTTTTGCTTCTGTTCTGAGAGAACGGCTAAGTCAATGCGGTAATTCATATCACTTCCCTGTTAAGTCTATTAGTACAAGTTGTGTTCGGGCTTTCCAGCAAACATCAATGCACCTTCGATGGCGTCGAATTGAGGCTGTACAACCCATTGCTGAACAACGGGAGAGAGCCAAGGCAGAATACGTTCAGCGATACTGCCCATTAGGCACACTTGATTGGCTCCTTTTCGGTGGAGGGCATTGATAAACATCTCGATGTCAGCTGCAGTTTGTTTGAGCATCTCAATCGCGAGCTCATCCCCTTCGTTAGCGAGTTGAAAAATCACCGGGGAAAACTGACCGTAGTCTTTTGGTATGGCGGTCTTTGACCATTCAACAATATTGTCGACGTCATTATCGAAGTGGTTCATGACGTGTTGGCACAGTGATGTTTTTGGGCGAATACCATCTTCCGCAAGCAGTACTTGCTGGATAAGTCTCAGTCCCATCACGGCACCACCACCTTGGTCTGAGATTGGGAACTCGCGACCACCAACGACGTGTTGATCCCCATCTTTTAGCAAGATCCCACATGAGCCTGTACCACCAATCATGATCGCGCCGTCTTGCCCGTTATGAGCACCAACACAAGCACCATAGGCATCGGTATTTAGGGTGATAGAGGCAAAAGGGTGGTCAATTTGCATAAAGCTCAACCAAGCCGCTTTTTGTTCAGCTCCTGCAAGTGCTAGTCCGACATGCATCTTAGAAAAGTCAGACTCCGTTAAACCGCCTTGTAGAGCTGCATCACGAATAGCAGCTACGATGGACGCCATCGCAATATCAGTACCAAGAAGAATATTGGCGCTGCCGCTTTTGGCTTCACCAATAAATTGGCCTTCAGTGTCACGGATTCGAGCTCGGCAAGAGGTGCCGCCGCCATCAATACCAACGTAGTACATGTTATTGCTCCCCTTGATTAACGGTGAAGTTAAACTGGGCGGCTGTTGCTAACAGATACCAAGTAGCATGAGGGATCCACTGCTCCCCCCAACGCCAGTTTTGCAGCATGTCGTCTTTCTGAGCGGGTGGATTAAAGGCGATATCTTCTTCGTCTTCAAAACCCGCAGTAATGCCATTACAAATACCGCCCTTGGCATTGAAAAAACCAAGTTGTGGCAGGTAGTCTGGGTTGTTGTGGCCGTGACCGTCTAGCATGCACATGTGGTAAGGGTTGAGACCTAAAATCCAGTCTAAACAGTTTTGAGATAGGGTAATCAGACGAGCTTTAAGTGCTTCGTTATGAATATACGGTTGAGCGAGTAATGCCATAGTCGCCAAAGAACCTAGGCGCGCATTCTCCCCCTGCCACCAATAGCCCGTTTCGTTGTTGTGAGCGACGAAGAAGGCGTCTCGCTTATCGCCGTCGACTGGTTTGACATATTGTCGAGGGTAGCCAAATGGGTTCGTGACTTTGTCGGTAATATTGACTTCAAATTGGCAGGCTTGCTCGACCACGAGACGTGCAGCTTGATGCTGCTGCTCATCCGGTTCTATAGCTAAGTATTCGCATAGAGCGATAACAGGCAATCCTGCTTCTGCAGCATGGAAATAGGGGCGCGAGCCGTCAGCAGTTGCAGACCAGAAATACTCAACGGTTTGATCTGACTGTTGGCGCTGGCTAAGGCGTTTAGTCCAGATTCTTGCCTCAGCAAGGTATTTAGAGTCTTTAGTTACGCGATAGAGTTCGCTTGCCGCTAATAGTGCGCAGTACTCATCGATGATGTTCTCTTCACCATCGTTGAGATAGAGGTGGTTGTACTCTTTTAGGTGCCAGTAGCCTTTTTCAGCAGTCTCTAAATAGGTTTGATTTGAGTACTCTCCAGAAACGTCCAGAGCAGAAGCACTCGCCAGCGCTGCGATAGCGACTCCAGCACCTTGGCGGAATCCGGCTTGAAAATCATCAGATTTGATACCTTCTTGCGTCGCGTAGGCGCAGATATCACGTTGGTTGATATCTTTGCTCCACTTGTCAAACACAGTCATGTAGAAGTAGCCGGCTGCATCTTGCATACGCACTAAGAAGTCGGCGCCAAATAGTGCCTCTTCCGTAAGGCGAGTTTGAGTGAACTTTTGGAATGCTTGATGATCCTGAGCTAAACGCAGCCCTTTGAGCATGTTCCAAACCACCATCGGGATCTGTTGTGGATTTAGGTAGTTTGCATAAGAGAGGTGACTAAAGTACTTACTGACGTCACCCGATGCGTCGTACCAACCACCGTGCACATCAACATAACGCTCAGTGCCCAGCAATTGAGCTTGTTTATCCTTCTTGTCGAAAATGCCACCACAGCGCTGTGATTTGAAGTAGTGCAGAACGTCAGAGAAGGTTCTCTGCATCAGTAGATTTACACCAATCTCGAAAACTTCTGAACGCAGATTTTCAAAGCGTAGGTAGTAACGCCCCGGCTGTGTCACTTCACTGAAATCAATCGTGAAGTAGTTTCCTGTGTGCCAGTTTGCAACTTGGCCGTGCTTAACCACATCAAAACTATCAACGGTGACATGATTATCTGCACACACCAACAGTACGGAGGTAGAGGAAAGACGAGCCTTGCGAGTTTGCAGTATCGCTTGCTTTGGCGCATTGGCTTCATAGCCGATGTGATTGGTGAGTAACAGCATCAAATGTCTCCGACAGTCCTAATTTCTATTGGCTAGGTACTAAATCTTTGGTTAAAAATGGTCGACGTTAAATGACCAGAGTGAAAAGGTTAGGGACAGTGCAGCCCCCAACCAACTTGTTAACTCTCGTGTAGGTAACAACGTACGAAGTGGTTTTCACCCAACTGAGTCACACCCGGTAACTGCTCTTTACACTTGTCAGTTGCGTGCGTGCAGCGACCAGCAAAAGGACAGCCTGCAGACTCAGGAGTCCACAGTGGAATTTCGCCTTTGTTGCCAGCCAATTTTTCATGGATTGATTTCTTTGGATCCGGAACTGCTGACACCAAAAGCTGGGTATATGGGTGTTGTGGGTTGGCGATGACCTCATCGGTATCTCCCCATTCCACCATGTGTCCGACATACATCACTGAAAGGTCTTCCGCGATGTAGCGAGCTGTCGCGATATCGTGGGTGATGTAAAGTAGCGACATCTCTTTCTCAAACTTCATCTCTTCCATCAGGTTGAGAACACCTGCACGGATTGATACGTCGAGCATTGAGGTTGGCTCGTCAGCTAGAACTACCTCGGCACCTACTGCGATGTTACGCGCCAGATTGACACGCTGACGCTGACCGCCAGACAGTTGGTGCGGGTACTTCTGAGCTGTCTCTTTTGGTGGGATCAAACCAACTTGCTCAAGAAGATCGTATACGCGCTCTTCTTGCTCACGCTTATTGCGAGGGTCCACTTTTTTGTGAATCAGCAGTGGGCGCAAAATATGGTGGAAGATGTTGTGAGTTGGGTTGAGTGAACCAAACGGGTCTTGCCATACCATCTGTACGCCTTCACGGTAGGTCATCAAATCACGCTTAGACGCGATAGTTTGGATATCACGACCTTTGTATTCGATAACGCCGTCAGTTGGCGCGTACATCTTAGCGATCATCTTCGCTGTGGTTGATTTACCTGAGCCAGATTCACCTACAACGGCGAGGCCACGGCTTTTATACATCTTGAATGACACGTCGTTGATCGCACGCATCATTGGAGTTTGAATTGTGGTGCTGCTTATTGGGAAGTCTTTGACGACGTTCTTACCTTCTACCAATAGTTGACCGTAATTTTTGCTCATAATTGTCTCCAGAATCCTTTATCGCTTTTTGCTTGCATGGCGGTTTGTCCGCCTTGTTGTATTGATGCTCTAAGAGCAGGCAAGCTAGAGCTTGGTATGTACTATTGGCTCACCATAAAGGTGGCAGTTTGAAAGATGCCCTGGTTCAATTGAGCGCAGTTTGGTTGGCACTTTCGTACAAGTTTCATGTACACGGTCACAACGAGCTTGGAAGCGACAACCTTCTGGTATTTCTAATAAGTTCAGAGGGTTACCAGGGATGCCTGCCAATTTCGTTTTTGGACCCGTCAAAGGAGGGAAGGAACTTCCCAGTCCTTTGGTGTACGGGTGGTAAGGGTTTTCTAGAATATCTTGTGAGTTCGCCACCTCGATCAGTTCACCTGAGTACATGATGCCGATACGGTCAGAGAACTCGACCATCAGCGACAAGTCATGGGTAATGAACAAGATAGAGAAACCGAACTCCTCTTTTAGCGCGTGGATCTTCTGTAGGATCTCGCGTTGTACTACCACATCGAGAGCCGTTGTTGGCTCATCCATGATGATCAATTTCGGATTCAGAGCTAATGCAATCGCAATCACCAAGCGCTGACGCATACCGCCAGAAAATTGGTGCGGGTAATCGCTAAGACGGCTAGGGTGGATATCAACGATCTCCAGCAGGCCTTCAGCGCGTTGTTTTGCTTGTTCACGAGTCATGTTAGTGTGACGCATAATCACGTCACAGAATTGCTCTTCCATTGGTAATACAGGGTTCAACGCGTTCATCGCACTCTGGAATACCATCGACATCTCGCTCCAGCGGAATGCCTGCATACGTTCGTCGCTATAATCTAAGATGTTCTCACCATTGAAGATAACTTCACCACCTGTGATAAACGCTGGCGGCTTGTGAAGGCGCATCAATGAGAACGCGACCGTTGACTTGCCACAGCCAGACTCTCCAGCTAGACCGAAGACTTCTCCGGGTGCAATGTCAAAGCTTACGTTGTTACAGGCGCGGACATCGCCCGCGTCTGTGATGTAATCTACGCAAAGGTTGCGGATAGAAATGAGTGGTGCTGTCATGATTATTTATCTCCGCTCCAAAGTGCATTTTGTGGTGGTAGTTCAGGCTCACGCTCTTGTTTGTCTTGCGCTGCAAGTTTCTTCCAGCGCTTCATGCCTTTGTGTGAACGCAGTTGTGGGTTAGCAATCTCATCAACAGCAAAGTTCAGTAATGCCAGGCCGGTGACAAGTAGCGTTAGCGCAATACATGGAGCTAGTAGTTCCCACCAAGCGCCAATCAGCATTGAAGAAGAGGCTTGTACGTTGTAAAGCATGATGCCCCAGCTCACGGTATTCGGGTCGCCAAGACCAAGGAAAGAGAGCGTCGCTTCCATCATGATTGCGTACATCACTGAGCCGATGAAGCTCGCGCCAACGATAGAGATTAGGTTTGGTAGAATTTCAACAAAGATGATTCGGAAAGAAGACTCACCCAATACCTCAGCAGCTTTAACAAACTCTTTTTCACGCAGAGCCAGCGTTTGTGAGCGGATAACCCTCGCGCCCCAAGCCCAGGACATAAAGCCGATCACTAAGGTGATGGTTAATGGGCCGGCCTCACCAATGAATGCTGCGACTACAAAGAGCAATGGGTATTGTGGAATAACCAGCATGATGTTCATCGCCGCGGTAAGAATGTCGTCAACGCGACCGCCGAAGTAACCTGCCGAAACACCGATTACCGTTGCGAGCAGACATACTGTGATACCTGCACCGAAACCTACTGCTAATGATACGCGCGCACCGTGGACTACTTGAGACCAAACATCTCGACCCATGCGAGTGGTTCCCAGTGCGTGGTCTGCCTTTTTAGACATGATCAGTGTACGGCGATCATCAGCTAGGTTGGTTGCTACCCAGCCATCAGGGTTAGATTGAGCTGACTTCACTACGAAGCTTGGGTATTCGTGCGGATTACCCGTACGTTTGTCTGGAGCGTGTTTTGCAATTAATGGTGCAAACAGCGCTGCTAAGATGAAGACACCAAGGATAATGACACCAGTGAGTGCCATCGGGTTGCGCCAAATGAGTTTTAGAAAGTCTTTCATGATTATTTACCACCCTTACGTAGACGAGGGTCAAGAACAACGTAAAGCATGTCAGCGACAAGGTTAAAGAACAGCATGAATAGCGTCATGATAAGCAGCTGACCTTGAAGAACTTGGTAGTCACGCGCGTTAATCGCATTGAACAGAACCGTACCAAGACCTGGGTAGTTGAAAATGATTTCGATGATGAGCTGACCACCGATAGCCATACCAAGGGACATTGAAAGTGCGGTTACACTCGGTAATAGTGCGTTACGTGCCGCGTAGTTGAAAACGACTCGGTTTTCACTCAGGCCCTTACCTTTAGCCATAGTGATGTAGTCTTCTGCAAGAAGGTTGATCATGTTGTTACGCATGTTGACTAGGAAGCCACCGATCTGAACCACAGATGCACAAAATAGAGGAAGAACAGCGTGATAAGCCATATCTTTAATAAATGCCCAGCTTGTCCAATCTGGCACTGTACCTGCAGTATATGCATAGCCAGTCGGGAACCACTTAAGGCCGATTGCGAAGGTGAACAGGGCAATCATTGCGATAACCACTTGAGGTACCGCTTGTAGAATCAGCATACCTGGGGTCACGAATGCATCGTATTTACTGCCACGCTTCCAAGCTGCGAAGATGCCTAGAATAGAACCTAGCGAGAACGATAGAACAACCGCAGTACCTGCTAGGAATAGAGACCAACCGAATGCGCCGCCGAGTAGCGAGTTTACAGACAGTGGGTAGAATTGAATTGAAGTGCCTAGCTCCCAGCTAAGGATGTTCTTCATGTAAGCAATGTATTGTACTAACAGACCGCCATCGACAAAGCCGAGTAGCTCTTTCATTGCTGCGATACGCTCAGGGGTTACCTGAACAGAAGCATTAGCGAACATCATCGTCACCGGGTCGCCCGGCATTGCTCGAGGAATTGCAAAGTTTAACGTCGCAGCAACTAATAGCGCGACAAAATAAAATGACAAACGTCTTAAAAAATAACCCATAACTCACACCTTACTCACCCAGATTGTTTCCCTGTTTCTGGATTCAGGTCGCTCCTAGCGAAAATTTGGAACGAGAAACCCCCTGACGACGAGCGCCATACTTTCAATTGAGAGTGTGGGGATTTTTATAAGCGGCGTAAGGAGTTACGCCGCAAGGATTGAACGACTGCTTATTGAACTGGTTTTAGGTCCAGTACGTGAAGTAGACGCTCTGGAATACCAGCCCAGATGTTTGGACGACCTTTTGGATTCTCTTCATTCCACCAACCAGTGAAGCGAGTTGTGTTGTATTGGTACATGTAAGCACCAGACATTACAGGAATCGTTACTTGGTCAGCTGCGATGATCTTCTGGATACCGTGAGCGATGTCTAGCTGTTCGTTCTTATCAGCCGTTTTGTAGAAGCTGTTTAGAAGACCGTCTAGCTTGTCGTTCTTGTAGAAGTGCATCGCGAAACGAGGCATACCGTCACCAGATTGCAGTGAAGAGTTATACGCGCTGTTCCAGTAAGTGTATGGATCCGCACCGTGGAAGTAGTTTGTGTAAGCTACGTCGTACGTGCCTTCAAGCATTGCTTGGTTGTACACAGAGAAATCTGGTGTACGAGCTTTTGCTTTGATGCCAACTTCGTTCAGTTGCTCAACAGCAAGTTGTACTGTGTTGTTGAAGTCAGTCCAACCGTTTGGCGATTGGATCAGTAGCTCGAAAGATTTGCCTGATGGTGTATCAACAAAGCCGTCGTTATTTACATCTTTGAAACCAGCGTCAGCAAGAAGCTTCTTCGCGCCTTCTACGTTGTACGTGTTGTACGCTTTGTACTTGTTGTGAGTCTTTTCGTCAGACCAAGCTTCAAATGCGTAGCCAAGACCTGATGCGAAGTCATTCACTGTACCGCCACCGTAGAATGCGATATCGATGATAGTTTGACGATCAAGAGCCATAGAGAATGCACGACGGAATTCAACGTTGTTTAGTGCTTCGTTCTTCGCAGCATCTGGGTGCTTGAAGTTCACAACAAATGCTTGAGTACCTGCTGGCGGGTACCAGTAGTGGTGCTTAGGACTTGCTGCTGCGTACGTACGGTCGATGTCTGGTACGAAAGAAGATGTCCAGTCCATTTCACCGTTAACCACTTTACCTAGGAATTGGTCGTTGTTTGCGATTTGTGGAACACGCAGACAGTCAACGTCTAGGTTGTCAGCATCCCAGTAGTTCGGGTTTTCACACTGAATGTAAAGTTGAGCTGTGAAAGTATCGATCTCAGTAAATGGACCAGAACCTACAGGGTTCTCATTGGTGAACGTTGCTGGATCTTTGATGTCTTTCCAGATGTGCTTAGGTACTACAGGTACTTTAGCAATCTCATAAGGCACGTTTGAGTTTGCTTCTGTTAGGCGGAACTTAACTTGGTAATCGTTAAGTTTCTCTACTGAAGTTACCCAAGAGTTGATACCAGATTGGTCAAGCTCTGGCTTCTCTTTTACAAGGTTGAAAGAAAAAACAACATCATCTGCTGAGAAGGTTTCACCGTCAGACCATTTAACACCTTTACGGATGTCGAACGTTACGCTCATTAGGTCGTCAGCCATTTTGAAGTTTTCAGCTAGACGGAATACTGGTGTGTTACCGTGCATTTCGTTGAAAACAACAAGTGGTTCGTATAAGAAGTCCGTCGTTGTATGTAAGTTCGTCGCACCTAGGTACGGGTTAAAGTTACGTACAAACGTTGTGTACTCTTTCGGGTGGATAGTCAGTTCGCTGCGTTCTGCAGCTGTTGCTACCGATGCAAAACCTGTAGTAGCAGTCGCAATAATTGCTGTTGCTAGTGCTGTTTTTTTTATATTGGCAAGCATAGCTGTTCCTTACTATTTGCTTTCATTTCACTAATGGATTGAATGTCATCTTTTGCTATTCGTAGATACACACTCTGTTCAAGGTCTACCTCTTTGTCATTGTTCCAAGAATCATCGCTGCTTCTATGAAGTGGAAAGAGTGGCCTGTAGACCTTTGGCACGAGTAAGAAAACACCTTATTCATGAATTAATCAAACTCGTTTCCCGTTAAAAACGTTAAAACTACAAATCGACACGTCATTAACGTTAAAAAATGCACTTTTGATGGATAAGTGTACAATTAATGCTTGGGTGATATGAGTCGCAGTTAATAACAGGTAGATAAATTTTGTAAGTAGTCACTTACTTTTTATGTCATTATTGACGGAGTTTTATAGCCTGTTTTCATATTTGTAGATCTCCATCACTTAGCCAAATAACGTTAAATTTCCACAAAAAATTAAATCTGCCGTTCTGTTGTGACTCGCTTCTCAAAGTCCAACAAATAGTCAAGCCAACACCTAGTAATGTATCAGTAGCGAAGAAATGCGCCCGATAATTAGCCACTTTCAACCGTTTGTATAACGTGATTTAGGGCTTGTTTTATATCTTTAAATAAGTGCTTTGTGAAGTGATTTAAGCGCTGCAGAAGGGATAGGTGTTTAGTGTATTAAAACCTCTTAAAGCGGCTATTGTGAACCGCCTGAGCACACAATATGACGATAGAAATGATTCCTAAGGGAATTAAGACTTGGAGAAGTGAGTTAAGGTTAATGAGTAGGTGGTAGGTGCTATAGGCATTAAAAAGCCCGCTGATGTAAGCGGGCTAGAAGAGTGAAGTTAACACTAGCTTGTGAGGAGCTTTTGTAGCTTATCTCGGAGCATCTCAATATGAGTTCTTTCCGGCGTTTGTTCTTTACAGTGATCCAGAATAAATTCAAGAGAGCTCAATACGGTGCGCCAGCGAGGTGTCTTAGGCAGAGTTTCTACGCGCAAGTACTTATCTAGTGTTCGGGTTTGCAATGTACTTCTGTCGAGATAGACACGCCATAAGCCACTCTTTTCAGCGAAGGCAAATTTACTTTCCCCGGTAACCGACTCCCAATAGGTAAGGGCGTTGGTCATGGCTTCAACAAGCACCTCTCGCATTAACTCTTGTTTATTCTTGCCTTCACCGGCAGCCTTGTCAGCAAGGCGAGTAAACTCGCCCCCCAGCTCTTTTAGTTGCTGCAGTTTGTCCTTGTCGCCTTCAAACGCATAGCTTGATAGCGCTTCTATGGCTGTTTCTAGGTCATTGATACGATTTGAGTTTACTGCACCACCGACATTGAAAATATACATGGTATCTAACCCTGAGCCTTCTGGGAGCTTGAGAATGTCACTTGACACTCGTTGGCGAGTATCACTGATGTAGACATCAATCTCGCCACAGTAGTGCGCTTGGTCTATGCGTAAGTACTTAGGGGCGATGATCTCATCAGCCATTGAGCGTTTGAGTTGCTCTTGGCTGCGTTTAAAGAGTTTAGCGGCAGCGTCATTCGCAAAGCGAATACGTTGGTCATCACGAATGCATATGATCGCTTCAGGCGCTGATTCTAATTGCTCAAGCAGTCGACCTTGGGTTTCAAGCAGGTTGGCTTCTACCATTGCGCGATGTTTCAACTCTTGTTGCAGTTGATCGTTCTCGATGCGTCTTTGCTCCGCTTTACTTGCTGATAAATGCGCCGTGATTCTCGCCGCTAGTTCCTGTTTATTAAATGGTTTTGATAGGTAATCATTAGCGCCAACCTCAAAGCCTCGTACGCGGTCTTCGGGTTGGTTCAATGCGGTCAGCATAATGATTGGCAATTGTGCGTGGTCATACTGCTTTCTTAGTGTTTCACATACTTGGTAGCCGCTCATACCCGGCATCATGATGTCGAGCAGTAACAGCTCTGGTTTCTCTTTTTCGATTAACTCAATGGTATCCGGACCATCGCAAGCGGTACGAACACGGTAGCCTTCTAGCTTTAAGAAGCTATCAAGTACGCGCAGGTTAACCGGTTCATCATCGGCAATCACTAATAGCGGGCCGTCTGGGTCTTCGTGGATCTCACTGTTATCTTGTTGGCTACTCTCTAGTACTTCTGGAGCTTGGAAGTGTGAGTAACTGCTAGATTCACTGTAGTGTTCAAGCTCTTCCGGTGTGGCGAGTGGTAAGGTGAAGCTGAATGTGGTTCCCACCATCGGCTGGCTGCTGACATAGAGTGAACCACCCATTAATTCAATCAATTGACGGCTGATCGATAACCCAAGCCCCGCGCCTTGTCGATATGAACTTGCTTCTTGCCCTGCTTGAATTAACGGTTCAAAAATATGTTCTAAATGCTCTGCTGGGATACCTTGGCCAGTATCGACTACCTGAACGCGAATATTGTCGTCAATGACACTCGCAGAGATGACGATTTTGCCCTCAGAGGTGTACTTAATGGCATTACCAACCAAGTTATACATCACCTGCTCTAGGCGTTGCGGGTCAGATGATACAAGACCTAAGTCCGTTGGAACTTGGTTGATGATACGAATGGGTTTACTGCCAAGTAGATGATGTGATAGCTCAAGTACCAAGCTGGTCGCAGCAGAGAGGTCAACAGCAGACTTTTTAATGTCTAAACTGCCATAACGCATTTTGTGATAATCAAGAAGGTCATCGACCAGTGTAGCGAGGCGCTGACCACTGTTGATGATGATATCCAGTTGGTATTTCTGGTTTGCTGGGATAGGGCCATTCGCGCCAGAGATTAATGCCTCCGCAATACCTACCATGCCGTGCAAAGGAGTGCGCAGTTCATGCGAGGTCGTAGCGAGGAATTCATCTTTGAGCTTGTTGGCGAGTTGTAACTCCTCGTTCTGCTTTTGGATGGTCTTGAGGTTATCTTCAAGCTCTTCATTTTGTGATTTGATTAAGCGCATCTTTTCACGAATGGAGCGCTGCATACGCTCAAAGCTTACCGCTAGGCGTCCTATTTCATCTTTTCGCTCGGTGTTGATCATCGCTTCATCAAGATCGCCTGCTGAGACTTTTTCGGCAGCCCAAGTGAGCTTAAGCAGGGGAGAAGTAATGAAATTAGACAGGTAATGAGATGCAACAAACACCAGTACGATAGCGGTTAACATCACGATGACGAAGATTTTTTCAAGCTGATGGATTCGAGCAAAGGCTTCTTTTTCTGGCAGTTCAACCACCAGCGCCCAGTTTGCGTAATCCAACTTGATTGGCGCGTATGCTGCAATAATGGCCTGATTCAAACTGTTGTTGAAAGTACCAACTGCCGTCTCACCTGCTAACGCTTTATCTATCACATCCAAGCTAAGGTCGATGGCTTGTTGAGAATGCGCCAGGCTTCTCGGGAGGTGGTCACTACCCACAAGAAGAGTCTGCATGTTTGAGCTCTTGTTGAGATCCGCAATCAGCTTAGTGATGCCGTTGATTGGCAGTCGGAACATTGCGTAGCTGTGTAAGTAACCTTGCTGAACAATAGGGGCACCTAGCCAAGCGCTCTGTTTACCGTTTTCGTCTAAGAAATCAGAAACGATCACTGGAGTGTAATCTTCGTTAATTTTGCGCTTTTCTGTTACGTCTTTAGCCAACTTTTGGAAAGTGAGCCCAAGGTTTGAATCTTTGTATTTGCCAGTGAGTAGATTAGTACCGTAGTTATCATGCTTAAATACCGAATAGGCCACATTGCCGTTGATATCGACTAGAAGAATATCGTCAAAATCGGCACGTTTGATCAGCTCTAGATAGGCATTGTGGTAGCGTTTATGAAGTAGGCGATAACGCTCACTGCCAACGTAGCTACTCGACTCCGGTAAAATTGACGTTTTTACCTCATTACCCGAACCTTGAATATAGCGTTGTTGCGCATTGCTACGTGCTTCTTCGATGTCTAAGCCGAGGCGTTGAAAAGCATTAATAAGGCCATAGAAACGCCCACCACTGGCGATAGCCAACTCTGAACGGACAAAACCAATCACTTGAGACTCTTGAGCTTCTAGGTAATCAATGATCTGTTGCTGTTTGGTATCACGAACTGAGACTAAATAGGAGGTACTCTGCTCTTGCAGATCTTGACTATGAGATTGGAGGAAAAAGACTGCGATAAGAGTAACAGGAGTCAGACTTAACACGAGAAACGCTAGCATGAGCGTACTTTGAAGGCGCTTAAACTTCTGCTTTCGATAGAATCTAAACATAAATTAGGGACTACTTCCTTGAATGTACTTCTGAAATCACTTGAAAATTGAGTACAAAGAATAGGTTGAGTGGTTTCTAATTTAACGAAATTAACGAGTTTTTTTACTTTGACAAGTAAGTGCTATTTAAAGCGTGTGCAGTCGCGCAAATTTACTAAAATTTGCGAGTAATTTGAGCGGAAAGTGCAGGCATTATCCTGCACTTGGAAGAGGTCGGTTATTTCGCTGCGTGATAGATAGCGAATTTTGTAGTCTTATTTAGAGTCGCGCATTTACCAAAGGCTTGCTCAATAATGGGTGGATATTTGAGGAAGCTGTTAGCCACAATGATTATTTCACCTTGAGCGTTCAGATAGCTTGGCGCATCGGCCAATAGTGTTTCTGTTGCGCTGTAGCTTGTGTCTAGACCTGAATGGAAAGGCGGGTTACTGATAATGAAGCGATAGTCCTTTGATGTGTCAGAGTAGACATCTGAAGCGAATACTCTGCCGTTTAGCCCATTGGCTGCCAATGTTGCTTTGCTTGATTCCACAGCAAAAGCACTGATGTCACACATCTCTAGCTCGATCTCTGGGTTACGCGAAGCCATTACAGCGCCAAGCACACCTGCACCACAACCAAAATCAAGCACCTTACCGTTTAGGCTTGGTAGTGTATCCAGCAGTAATTGGCTGCCGATATCAAACTCACCGTGGCTGAATACGCCGGGCAAGCTCTTAACGGTAAGTGATTGCTCACCAATGTTTACCGAGTAGGTTTTAAACCAGTCTTGAAGATTGAATGCTGGTGCTTGCTCTAGACATTGACCCCAATAGAATGAACAGCGGCGCGCGGAATCATATTTAACGACATTGCCGTATGTCTTGAACATCTTCTCGATACTCTTCACACCAGAGCGGTTTTCACCGACAACTACAATTTCAGTATCTTTACCTAGCTTCGCCATCAACATCGCCAATAAGAACTCTGCTTCCGCTTTGGCCTTCGGCCAGTACAGTAGAACGAGGTCTGCCTGAGTCTCTTCAGTGAACTCGGCACCGTAGAAACGTTGAATGGTGTGACAGTTTTCTAACTGACGGTAATAGCTGTAGTTTGAGGTAAATACCGATACCGACTCACAGTGCTTAGCCAATTCAACAGGGAAGAGGTCCTCCGCTTCACCAGCAACCAGAACATGTTTGCCTTCAAAGTAGGCGAGTTGGCGTTGAGCGATTTGACTTGGGGCGATATAGGCAGACATAGGGGCTCTCTGTTGAATCGTTAGCAAAAATAGGGGCGGATTTTCGCATAATCCGCCCTAAGCTTGAAGTTTTAATCGTCGCTAAGCTGATTATCTATTGTCTTGTCGATCGAGGAAGTCTTTAAACTCTTCATCGTAGATATTGAACAACACGATAGTAATCGCAAAGATCAGTGGACCGTAAATCAGACCGATAAGACCGAACAGTTGAATACCACCTAATAGTGAGAAAAAGATCATCAACGTATTCATACCTGCGCTGCCTTGCATCAAGAGTGGACGAAGCAGATTGTCAATCGAACCCACAACTGCGACACAGTAAACCGTAAGGAAAATAGCCCATGTAGTATCACCGGTTAGGAATAAGTAAACTGCGGCCGGAACCCAAATCAGTGCAGTACCAACGACCGGAATGAATGAGGCAAAGCCCATCATGGTGCCCCAAAATAGCCCAGGGAATCCTGCAATCCACATGCCTAAACCACCGGCAAAACCTTGCGCAATCGCAGTTAAAAATGAGCCCATAACTGCGGATTTAGAAACCTGTTCGATCTCTTCAAGCAACTTGTCTTCTTGACTGCGAGACAGAGGCAATATGTGGCGAACCACAGTGATGATCTTGTCGTGGTCGCGCAGTAGGAAGAACAGCACAAATAACATTAAGAAGAAGTCCATTAGGAAATTGGTCGCATCGCCTAAAATCTTGGCACTGATACCAACCAGTTTAGAGCCAAAGCTGGTGGCGAACTCGCCGACTTTCTTCGCAATAGCTTGTGGTTCAATCTTATCGAATGGCAGGTAGTCATTGATAAAAGCCAGTGCTTTAATCACCAATGGATGTTCAAACAGAGTTTGGATACCACCGTGCGTGACCCATTGATAAGTGTTTTGCGAGAACAACGAACCTTGCTGAACAATCGCAGCAAAGACAGCAAGCAAAGGGATCACAATGATGAACGTGAGAATAATGCACGAGAGTAGAGAGACTAGGTTGGCTTTATTGGGAAGTTTTTTCTCAAGCCATTCGTGGATAGGAAACATGAGTAGCGAGATGATGAACGCCATCACGATCGAATTGACGTAAGGTTCAATCAACAGATAACAGGCATACGCCGCCGCAAGTAGGGCAACAATAATCACCCAATGACTTGAGTTAATTTTGATCTTTTCTGACACGGTAATGGTCTCTATGTTTGCTAACTCAGTTTATAATGGCTGCAAAACAGAGAGTTAGCAATCAGGAGTTTTCATTATGGGGTGTTGCAATAACGACAATAAATGCCAAGAGAATGAACAGCAAGCTAAAAAAGCGATCCCGTGGTTTCGAATGTTGCTTGGCACCTTAATGCTATTGATGTTTCTATTTTGGGAGCGTTGATTGGAAGTCGCAAAAGGTGAGAAGTTTTTTGTCACTCTAGATTTGCTTGAAAAAGAAAAGGCTGCACAATGCAGCCTTTATAAAACAATGTGTTAAAGCTACATCGCTTTACTCTGCAGCAAGGATTGCAAAACAGCGGTCAGCCGCTTCTAGTGTTGCGTCGATCTCTTTTGAACCGTGAGCTAGCGATGTGAAGCTTGCTTCGAATGCTGAAGGTGCAAGGTATACACCGTGATCTAGCATTAGGTGGAAGAAGCGCTTGAAGCGTTCTACATCACACTTAGTTACATCTTCGTAGCAGGTCACCGTTTCTTGTTCAGTGAAGAAGAAACCAAACATACCGCCAACTTGGTGAACCAGTAGAGGAATACCGTGCTTGTCAGCAAGTTGCTTGAAGCCATTCGCTAGTTGCTTAGTTTTCGACGCTAGACGTTTCTCATTACCTTCTTCACGTAGAAGGTTCAGACATGCATAGCCCGCAGCCATTGCTACAGGGTTACCTGAAAGAGTACCCGCTTGGTAAACTGGGCCCGTTGGTGCGATGTATTGCATCACGTCTTTACGACCACCAAAAGCACCTACAGGCATACCGCCACCAATCACTTTACCAAGACACGTTAGGTCTGGTTTGATGTTGTAGTAAGCCTGCGCACAGCCTTCAGCAACACGGAAACCTGTCATCACTTCATCAAAGATAAGTAGTGCGCCTTCTTGGTCACAGATCTCACGTAAACCTTCGTGGAAGCCTTCTACTGGTGGAATACAGTTCATGTTGCCCGCTACAGGTTCAACGATGATACAAGCGATCTCACCTTTGTTTGCTTCGAATAGCTCACGTACAGAGTCTAGGTTGTTGAATGTTGCCGTTAGTGTGTGCTTAGCGAAGTCTGCTGGTACGCCTGGAGAGCTTGGTTGACCTAGAGTCAGAGCGCCAGAACCTGCTTTTACAAGAAGGCTGTCTGCGTGGCCGTGGTAGCAGCCTTCAAACTTAAGAATTTTGTCACGACCAGTAAAGCCACGAGCAAGACGAATCGCACTCATTGTTGCTTCAGTACCAGAGCTCACCATACGTAGCTGTTCCATTGAAGGAACCATCTCAGATACCAGTTCAGCCATTTTGATTTCAGTTTCTGTTGGAGCACCAAAGCTAAGACCGCGTTGAGCCGCTTCGATAACTGCATCACGGATAACCGCGTGGTTGTGACCAAGGATCATTGGACCCCAAGAACCAACGTAGTCGATATATGCTTTACCATCAGCATCAAAAATTAGCGGGCCATCAGCGCGCTCGATGAAGATTGGAGAACCACCTACACCGTTGAATGCACGTACAGGAGAGTTAACGCCACCCGGAATAGTTTGCTGTGCTTTTTGGTACAGCTCTGCTGATTTGGTCATTGATATATCCTCTTTTGACTGTCGGGACCAATTGGCTCGCATTGTACCTATCCGTAAACCAACTAGGAATGGTTTCGCTGAGATAATCGCCCGAATCTGGTGGTTTTGAGGGGTGAAGCGGCCAATTTATTTTTATTTGATGAGTTTTTAGCAGGAAAAGCGGCGATCAGATGGTGAATACTTGAACGTTTCAGTCAGGTATTGGATAATCAACGCAGTAGAAAAATAAATTCAACAACTATGATCTCGAACTCGATTTGTATCATGTTGTTTTTGACACAGGTAAGAGAGGTTGTCGTGAGCGAAGCAAATATTCCATTGTCTTTTTCTGATGCAGCAGCTACCCGCGTACAAACGCTGATTGCTGAAGAAGAAAACCCAGATCTAAAACTGCGTGTATACATTACCGGTGGTGGTTGTAGCGGTTTCCAATACGGCTTCACATTCGATGAAAAAGTAAATGATGGTGACATGACTATTGAAAATAGTGGTGTAACGCTAGTGGTTGACCCAATGAGCCTTCAGTACCTGATTGGCGGTGTTGTGGATTACACAGAAGGGCTTGAAGGTGCACGCTTTTTTGTAAACAACCCAAATGCAACAACAACTTGTGGTTGTGGTGCGTCGTTCAGCGTGTAAAAGCTGACAAAAACGTATTGTTTTATAGAAACGCTGAACTTAGGTTCGGCGTTTTTTTGTATTTTTATCTTAGTCGTTGGCACATTTACTAATGAATTCTGAGAGGGGGGATGCTCGGGTTTTAAGCTAAGTTGTTGTCTTTAAAAGAACTAGCTTTGTTTTCTATTGAACGACATGTTGAATAAAGTGTCGGTCCCATCGAATTTTACCTTTTTCGGGTCTGTTATGGTTGTAGGTGTGTATCAGGAAGTTGCACATGCTTAAATGAACTCAGTTTCTCTCTCAATCATCAGGTTATAAATAGTAAAAGGACGTGTTATGCCTAGCCGATTCTCCCGTATTGGGTTCTCCTTTTGGTCAAAGCAACCTTGGTTGGTATCTCTGTTTTTGGTGCTGCTACTATCTGCATGGTTAGGATTAGGTGTTGGGCAAGCTGAAGAGCCAACGTCCTCAGCGAACACAGAGGTTCCACTCGCCAAAGTCTCCTTTCAAACCTTTGATGCCTCACCCACTTACAAAACGATTGATTTGTATGGTAGAACAGCCCCAGATCGACATGCGCGTTTAGGTGCAGAGATCGCAGGAAAAATCGTTACACTCAATATTACGAAAGGTGATGTGGTCGAAGCGGGTCAAGCGATCGCGCAGATAGACAAAGCTGACTTAGGTATTCAATTAGAGCGAGCTTCAGCACTGTATCGCTTGAAGCAGAAAGAGTTTAAGGCTGCGCAGTCTTTGAAAAAGCGTGGCCTACAAGGTGAGATTGCCTACACCACCGCAGAAGCTGCACTGACCGAAGCAAAAGCCATGAAGAGTAATGCTGAGTTAGCCCTGCGCAATACGGTGATTCGTTCACCTTTCTCTGGCATTGTGCAGGAGTTACACGTTGAAGTTGGCGACTTCGTTGGGGTTGGCGATCCGGTTGCTGGTGTTATTGACCTCGACCCACTGGTGATTGAAGCCGATGTGAGTGAACGTCACATTCAACAACTGCAATTAGGTCAAGCGGCTAACGTTCGCTTGTTAGGGCATCAAAGTGTGGAAGGCAAGCTTCGCTATATCTCACGCATATCGACAGCGTCGACCAATACATTCCCAATTGAGATTGAAATCCCAAACCCGCAGCGCAGTTTGCCAGCTGGCGTCAGTGCAGAGGTTTCTCTGAATCTAGAAAGCAAGCTAGCGATCAAAGTGACACCTGCGATGTTGGCTCTCGATGATGCGGGCAACCTAGGTGTGAAAACCTTAGTAGCGTCTGATGATGCCAAGGTCGTCAAGTTTGTTCCAATTCAGTTAGTGAAAGCAGAACAAGATGGAGTTTGGCTTGCTGGACTAGGTGAGACAGTGGATATCATTACCGTTGGACAAGGTTTTGTCCGTGATGGTGATAACGTGATTGCCACAGAGCAACCAACAGCAGCGAACTAGGAGATAACGTCATGTATTCATTGATTGATGCTGCGATGTCTCGTTCGCGAACCATGCTGTCACTGCTGCTGTTTATTTTGGTCGCGGGCATCGGGACTTATATTACGATCCCCAAGGAGTCGAGCCCAGATATTACCATCCCAATCATCTATGTTTCTGTCGGCCACCAAGGTATTTCCCCAACCGATGCCGAACGCTTGTTAGTTCGACCAATCGAGCAAGAGCTGCGCTCGATTGAGGGTGTAAAAGAGATGACGGCCACTGCTTCTGAAGGCCATGCCTCAGTGGTGTTGGAATTTAATGTCGGGGTTGATCTCACCAAGGCAATGGCAGACGTGCGAGATGCGGTCGATCTTGCCAAACCTAAGTTGCCGGAAGACAGTGATGAACCAACCGTTAATGAGGTGACTTTGGCCTCAGAGCAACCCGTACTTTCCGTGGTTTTGTATGGCACGGTGCCCGAGCGCACTATCGTTCAGATTGCTCGTGAATTGGGGGACAAGCTAGAGAGCTATCGCCAAATACTCGAAGTGGATATTGCTGGTGACAGAGAAGATATCGTCGAAATCATTGTTGATCCCCTGCTTATGGAGAGCTACAGCTTAGATCAAGCGGATATCTATAACTTGATCGCACTGAATAACCGCGTCGTAGCCGCTGGGTTTGTGGATACCGGTTATGGTCGGTTCTCGGTCAAAGTTCCTTCGGTGTTTAATTCTTTGAAAGATGTGCTTGAGCTGCCAATCAAAGTTGACGGTAAACAGGTTGTCACTTTTGGCGATGTAGCCACGGTAAGGCGTGCCTTTCGCGACCCTGAAAGCTTTGCTCGTTTAGATGGTAAATCTGCCGTAGTATTAGATATTAAAAAGCGTGCCGGCGAGAATATTATTGAGACGGTAGAGCTGGTTAAGGCCGTTGTTGGTGTTGCTCAGCAAAGAGTAGAATGGCCAAACAACTTATTGGTTAAGTTCACTTGGGATGAGTCGAAAGACGTCAAGATCATGCTTAATGATCTGCAAAACAACATCCTCTCCGCCATTATTTTGGTGGTGATCGTAATCATCGCGATCTTGGGTGTTCGCACTGCGTTGTTGGTCGGTATCTCTATCCCCGGATCGTTCTTGACTGGGTTACTGGTGTTATCGGTGTTTGGTTTAACCGTCAATATCGTGGTGTTGTTCTCATTAATCATGGCCGTCGGTTTGCTGGTGGATGGTGCGATTGTTGTCACCGAGTTTGCTGACAGAAGGATGCAAGAGGGTGAAGCAAAGAAAACGGCTTACCAAGCGGCAGCGAAGCGCATGGCATGGCCAATCACAGCTTCCACAGCGACGACTTTAGCTGCATTTGCTCCGCTGCTGTTCTGGCCAGACGTGACTGGCGAGTTCATGAAGTACTTACCACTAACCTTGATAGCAACCTTGTTTGCTTCTCTGTTGATGGCACTGTTGTTTGTTCCTGTGTTGGGAGGGTTGATTGGTAAACCACAGTATGTCTCTGCTTCTAATCAATCTCGAATGGTCGCTCTACATAATGGGGACTTCTCACAAGCGACAGGGATAACCAAGCTCTATTACCACACCCTCTCTATAGCGATTCAACATCCACTCAAAATCTTGTTGAGTGCGATCTTGCTCTCGATCGCCGTTGGTTTTTCTTATGCGAAAGCGGGACTTGGGGCCGAGTTCTTCCCTGAGGTTGATCCCCCGTTTTTCAACGTTAAAGTGCGATCGCATGGTGATCTCTCGATTCAAGAAAAAGACGTCATCATGAGAGATATTGAGCAGATGATGCTTGGCCATGAAGAGTTCGACAGTGTTTATACGAGAACAGGGGGAGATGATCAGATCGGTCTTATTTCGATTACGCCTGTCGATTGGCAGTATCGTCGTAGTGTTAAAGCGATCATTGAAGAGCTAAAAGTTCAAACTGACCAATACCCAGGTGTCGAAATCGAGTTTAAGTTTCCGGATGCAGGTCCTCCAGTAGAGAATGACTTGGTGATTGAGCTCTCGGCCAAAACACCACAGCAGTTAAATCAAGCTGCTAAAATGGTTCGCTCGTGGGCAGATGCCAGTCCTGCTTTGACCAACATTAGCGACACTAGCAGTAAAGATGGTATTGATTGGAAAGTGGATATCAGGCGTGATGATGCGGCGCGCTTTGCTGCCGACGCCACTCTTGTCGGAAATACGGTTCAGTTTGTCACCAATGGGCTAAAGATTGGGGACTACTTACCTGATGACTCTTCGGAAGAGGTCGATATCTTAGTTCGTTATCCAAATGATAAGAGAGATATTGGTCGCTTCGATCAACTCAGAGTCAAAACGCCTGCAGGTCTGGTCCCTATCACCAATTTCGCTCAGATTGTACCCGACCATAAGCAAGACACCATTAAGCGCCTAGATGGGAAACGAGTGGTCAACGTGTTGGCTGATATGAAAGAAGGGTTCAACCTTGCGCTAGAGCTACCTAAGATTGAACAAGCGTTAAGTGAGTTGGGCTTGCCCAATGGCGTTGAGTTTCGTATTCGTGGTCAGAATGAGGAGCAAGAGAACTCATCAGCATTTTTGCAAAGTGCGTTCATGGTCGCGTTGGCGGCAATGGCCTTGATTCTCATCACTCAGTTCAATAGCTTCTATCAAGCCTTCCTTATCCTCAGTGCGGTGCTGTTCTCGACTGTGGGTGTGTTTATGGGATTACTGATATTCCAGCGTCCTTTTGGAGTGGTGATGTCCGGCATTGGGGTGATCGCATTGGCGGGTATCGTGGTGAACAATAATATTGTACTGATTGATACCTACAATCAGCTGGTCAAGCGGGGGCTAGACAAGCGAGACGCGATTTTAAGAACCGGTGTTCAGCGTCTAAGGCCGGTAATGCTAACAACCGTAACAACCATTTTGGGCTTGATGCCGATGGTGCTTGAGATGAACATCGACTTAATCAATCAGAAGATCGAGTTCGGCGCACCGAGTACCCAGTGGTGGTCGCAATTGGCAACCGCAATTGCTGGAGGTTTGGCATTTGCGACGGTTTTAACCTTGGTGCTTACACCTTGTTTGTTAATGCTAGGTAGAGATAAAAACAGACAGAGCACCAGCGCAGATGAATAATACCAATCACAGTAAATAAGTGATCAAAAATAGCGCAGGAAAAAGGCTTGAGAACAAGGCTGCTTTTCTGCAACAGAGAGTTTCGATAAATAGTTATTCTACAATCAAAAATTCTAACGCAGTTATCGAGCATTTTAACAAGCTAGGGTGAGCAATTATTTACTACGATTGGTATAAACTCAACAGTAAAAACTAGGTACGATAGATAAAACAAAGAGCACCCCAAAGTGCTCTTTGTCTTTTTATGTTGTTCAACGTTTTTGCTTACACAGAGTTCGAAGTGATAAATGAAAACGTTAGTTAGTGGCCAGTAGTTGGCTATACCGGTCTAACTTTTCCAGGCGTCGCTTCGAGTTAGCAATGAAGGTTGCTTTCGCTTTACCAGTCAGCGATTTAGACTGCGGTAGCTTCACAGTACGTGCGTTCTTGTGCACGCCATTAACTAAAAATTCGTAGTGAAGGTGTGGGCCGGTAACTCGACCTGTACCACCCAAGGTACCGATAGTTTGGCCTTGTTTCACTCGCTGCCCTGTTTTCACTAAGCGTTTCTTAAGGTGCAGGTACTTGGTTAGGTAAGTATTACTGTGTCGAATAAAGACATAGTTACCGTTGAATTGGTTGTAGCCCGACTTCTGAACAATACCATCGCCGGCAGCCCAAATCGGTGTACCCACAGGCGCGGCATAGTCGGTGCCTCTGTGTGGGCGTACTTTACCGGTGACTGGGTGCTTACGACGAGGGTTAAAGTTCGATGTTACGCGTCTAAAATCGACTGGAGAGCGGAGAAAGGCTTTTTTCATCGCTCGCCCTTGATCGTCATAGTAGTTTCCCGTCTTGTCATCAAGAATCGCGGTAAAGGTGTCGCCTTGGTTCTTGAAAATCGCAGCGGTGATCTTGCCGCGACCAATCACTTCACCCTCAACCACTTTTTCTTGGTACAGGATTTTAAAGCTGTCGTTTTTGCGAATGTCTAATGCAAAATCGATATCCCAACCAAAAATACCCGCAAGCTCCATGATTTGGTTGGCGGTTAAGCCCGCGCTAATGCCTGCGTTCCAGAAGTTAGAGGTGATGTCTGCTTCCGCGTAGTTGTATTGGTAAGCGACCTCTTTTTTATCAAAGCTTGAGGTGTAGCTGTCACCTGACTTGGTGATCTTAAAGCTCTCGAAGGCACTGAGTTGCCTTTTTAGCTGGATTAGGTCGTTGTTTTCATCAAAACCAAACTGCAAAACATCGCCAGGCTTAAGATTCGAGAGTTGTTTGTTGATGTCTTTGTTGGTGTTAAGCAGTGTAATTAAGAGCCGATAGGAGAGACCAATACGCTCGAACAGCACTGAGGTGCTTTCTCCAGAACGAACCGTGTACTTCTCCCAGTTGAGTACCGCTGTAGGTACATGTTCTTCATTGCTGACCAGTGCAGCAGCGTTGATGGTGAGGGGGTAATGTTTGCCAATAACGAGAGAGTCACTTTTATCACGCAGAGAACTGACATCGGGCAGAAGAAAAAGGGCAACGAAGATTACAGCACTAAAAAATGCAATAAAGACCCGGTGCAATATAGGAAGGCGTGCAAAAATAGACAACATGTTCCGGTTCGTATAGTAAAAATTAATAAAATAGACGGCTGAATAGTGTAACTGGTTTCAAAATACATCGCTATTCAAGTAAGATGTCTAACTATTATATTTTTGCCAAATCTGTGGGAGTGAACAAGAATGGCGAGTATTGAAGCTGCACTAGCCGAGATCAAACGTGGCGTTGAAGAACTGATTCCAGAAGACGAACTGATTGCAAAACTGAAAGAGGGTCGTCCTCTACGTATTAAGCTGGGTGCCGATCCAACAGCACCAGATATCCACCTGGGCCATACGGTTATCTTTAACAAGCTTCGTGCTTTCCAAGAGCTTGGTCATGAAGTGACATTCCTGATCGGTGATTTCACTGCAATGGTTGGTGACCCGTCTGGTAAGAACTCAACACGTCCACCACTAAGTCGTGAAGATGTTCTAAAGAATGCTGAAACATACAAAGAGCAAGTATTCAAAATTCTAGACCCAGAGAAAACACAAATTCGTTTCAACTCTGAGTGGCTATCAGACCTTGGTGCTGAAGGTATGATTCGCCTTGCTTCTAACCAAACTGTTGCTCGTATGCTTGAGCGTGATGACTTCAAAAAGCGTTACGCTGGTGGTCAACCGATCGCTATCCACGAATTTATGTACCCACTTCTACAAGGTCACGACTCTGTTGCGCTAGAGAGCGATGTTGAGCTTGGCGGTACAGACCAGAAGTTTAACCTGCTAATGGGCCGTGAACTGCAAAAAGCGGCAGGTCAGAAGCCACAAGCAGTGCTAATGATGCCACTACTTGTGGGTCTAGACGGCGTTAAGAAGATGTCTAAGTCTGCACACAACTACATCGGTATCAGCGAAGCACCAAGCGAAATGTTTGGTAAGATCATGTCTATCTCTGACGATCTAATGTGGAGCTACTACGAACTGCTGTCTTTCCGTCCGCTTGAAGAAGTGGCAGAGCTGAAAGCTGGCGTTGAAGCGGGTAAGAACCCACGCGACGTTAAAGTTCTGCTAGCGAAAGAGATCATTGCTCGTTTCCACAGTGAAGCAGATGCTGACGCAGCAGAGCAAGAGTTTGTAAACCGTTTTGCTAAGAACCAAGTGCCAGATGAAATGCCAGAGTTCGAATTCGAAGCAGGCCTACCAATCGCTAACGTTCTAAAAGAAGCAGGTCTAGTAAACTCAACTTCTGATGCAATGCGTATGATCAAGCAGGGCGCGGCTAAGATCGAAGGCGAAAAGATTGAAGACAGCAAACTAGTACCTGCAGCAGGTACAGCAGTTTACCAAGTAGGTAAGCGTAAGTTTGCTCGTATTACTATCAAGTAATATTCAATCTCAATGAGTTAGTAAAAAGGCATCTACGGATGCCTTTTTTATTGACCCCTATTTATTGACAGGAATTTGACCAAGTATTTTGTAAGGCCTTGCTACACTACGCACGCTGTCAAATTGGCAGTAATTTTGGAGATTTTTATGAACAATACCGACCATCCTCCTAGTTTGAAGGGAGAAGAATAACCTGTCTCGGTATTGATCTCATGTCCTGCCGTTCAGGTAGGGTATCTTTGTTTCCCCCTCATTCTTTTCCATACTCTAGACTCTACAAGTAGACACATCAGTGCTTTCAGCTCTTGGTGCGCTCAGTTATATGCTTTATGTATCGAGTTATACGCTCTTGATGTATACCGCTTTATGTTTGTGAAGTACTCACTGCAGGCTACTTGTTTTGATGGTCGTTACCTTTGCCAATCGGGAGATTCGCCATGACGGTAATGAACAACACTTTTTTATCTATAGAAGCTTTATACACTGAACGAGACATTCAGGCCGTATCGAGAGCCTTTCAACAGCACACGCGTGAGCAGCAAGTTGACCTGCTTAATCGTATGCCATTGGAAGATGCAGTCTTGGTACTGGGTCAGTGTTCTCTCAGTGTTATCCAAGCTCTACTTAGTGAGTTAGAAGAACAAGGGCATGAAAAACGCTCTCGCCATTTAGCCCACCAGTTAGGACTTATCTATTCTGAAGTTGAACCTCAACAGGGGTATCTCACAACGGGAGTAATGAACCACGTAAGGCAACGTATCGGTTGGATTATCGCGCTAGCCCTGCTAGGGATCGTTTCTGGCCTGATTATCGCCCAGTACGAGGATATTCTCAGCCAGTTGGTTTTGCTTGCGATTTACATGCCTGTCATTGCGGCTGCTGGGGGAAATACGGGCACACAAGCTGCGACCCTGGTAATTCGAGCCTTGGCAACGGGCGAACTCAAAAAGCGTCAATGGCTGAGCGTAGTTTGGAAAGAGTTTCGAGTGGCTATCTGTTTAGCTGGAGCGATTGCTGTAGTGATGGTTGGCCGTATTCTGCTGTTTAGCGAAAACCAGTCAACGGGTGGTTATGACATAAATATGATCGCGTTTGCGATTGCGATTGCTCTGTTTATTCAGGTGACGATTTCGACGGTACTTGGTGGCGGTTTGCCAATTGTTGCTCGTCTGTTCAAGCTCGACCCTGCGGTATTAGTGAGCCCAGTGCTCGCCTCTATCGTTGATATTTCTGGGATGTGGATCTACTTTACGGTGGTGAATACGTTTCTTGGTATCGCTTGATTTCACGCTTTAACTGGCTCCCAACAGTAAACGGTGCAGCAAGTGTTGACTTACTGCACCGTTTTTTATGTTTATTTACCCTGACTAAATTCAATCACATCAAGATAAAACGCCTTCTCGAAGGTCACTATAGGTGCTTCTACGGGCTTATCTTGGTCTTGCTTGTTTGGGAAGTAATCACGTACAAACTGTACAAACAGCGAGTTTGGTTTACCCGACTTATCAAGGCCATAACCTGCCATATTGTAGCTCCCATACACGGAACCACTCTTGGCGATGATGTTCTCTTTGATAGGGGCTTTACGCATACTCTGACGGTAACGCAGTGTGCCATCAACCCCAGAGGTTGGCATCGCCTTGATAAGCTGAAGATCAGTATCATTCTGCCATATGTAACGCAATACCTCAGCCATACTTTGCGATGTCATTCGATTGTTGCGAGAGAGCCCTGAGCCGTCTGCAAGATGCGCTTGGGATAAGTCGATATCTGCTTTGGTGAGTAAGATCTGTTTTATCGCCTCAGTACCGTTATTAAAGCTGCCCGGCTGTACGTAAAACTTAGAACCAAGAGTTTTAGTCAGGTTATCAGCGATCAAGTTATCTGATTTCTTAAGCATGGTATCGAGCAGAGCGGGGAGCTTCTTTGATTGATGGCTTGCGATGGCTTTATGCTGATCAGATGAAGGTTTAGACCCAATGATAACTTTGCCTTTGACGGTTATTCTTGACTCTTTGAGCAGCGATTGCGTTACCTTTTGGGTATAAAGCTCCGGGTTTTGAATCGCAAACTTAAGCGGCAATGGCTTCTTACGTTCAATCAAACACCCCGATAGCTGATAATGATTGTCTGGTGTGGTTAGAAGTTCTAACTCGCACTGTGTTGCTTTCTGGCCAGATTTAGTCACGGTATCAGCAATGGTTGAGACAATCACTGGGTAGTGAACAGGGATGTAGACACGCGTTTTGCCGTTGTCCTGAGTGTATATAGACGCTTGCGCACAATTGCTGTCTAGTGTGATAGCTGTGGACGGCGCACTGTAGCAGACGCCAAGAATGTCCCATGGCCAACCGACGGCTCGTTGATAACCAGTGAAAGCAGAGTTGTCTAAATAGAGATTTCCTTGAATCGTTTTGCTTTGCTTTTTCGCGTATTGATTTAACAGCTTTTTTAGGTCGTCACGTTGCAGGGTGGGGTCACCACTGAATTGGATGATCGCATCTTTCCCAGACTGAGCGATGCTGGTGGTGTAATGAAAATCATCGCCAAGTTCTAGCTTAGCGGCCAGCGCTGTTACTAGCTTGAGTGTGCTTGCTGGTGGATAGTAGCCCTGTGTGTTGGTACTTAGCTGAGCTTTATTTTCGCTCAAGGATTGTAAAATTAGGCTGCTAGAGCTGCCGTCAGGGAGTTTGTCGAGTGGGGCATAAGCTGATGCCGTGCAAGCGAAGCTGATAGCTAGCAAAGAAGACAATAGACGCATAAGAGTGCTGAGTCGTGGGTGATAATCTCAGTATACAGATATAAAAAACGCCCGCTAGTCAGCGGGCGCTTTGATTCGAAATTAACTAATTAATCAATTAGATAATCAGAATTAGAAGTCGTAACGCATACCTAGAGCTAGCTCGTCTTCAGCGCCTTTCTTACCTACAGTTGAGTTGCCTAGCGTGTCACCAGAGCTTAGTAGGTTAAAGTTGTACGATACGTAGCCACGGAAGTTAGGCTTGAAGTAGTAAGTAGCGTCTACCGCGATGTTGTCTGCAGAAGTATCGCTACCAGTTTCTGCGTTGTTGTAGGTCGCTGTGAACACAGTTTGGTCCATAGTGTAAGCTGCTGCTAGCTCGTAACCAGTGTAGTCTTGAACGCCAGAGAACTTAGAGTTTGTGTATTGAACACCGTCAAAATCTTTTTCACCGTCAGTGAATACACCCGCGAAGTATAGATCGCCCATAGTGTAAGAACCAGAAAGCATGTATTCGTTGTTCTTATCTTGGTCTGCGTAACCTGCACCTACTTTAATACCAGTTGAGCCAATTGCGTAGATACCAGATAGAGAGTAGCCGTCTTGACCGTTGTCAGTGTAGCCTTGATCGTTTGGAGTATTGTCGTCGCGGTCAGCGAAACGGTAGCTCGCTTTTACGCTTAGATCTTGGAATTGACCTTTGTAAGACAGCATGTTGTCTGAACGGTCAGCTACAGCAAGTTTGTCTGCAGCAGAGTTACCGTGGTAAGCCATGATATCTGTGAAGTCAGTGATTACGCCCAGTGCACCTTCGTTTTTACCGAAACTTACTTCACCGAATGTGCCACCTAGACCAGCGTACGCGTAACGGTTAGTTAGGCTGTCGCTGTTGCTGTCTGTAGCTCCGCCATTTTCAGCTGTTGTAAACTCACCTTCGTAGAAACCAACACCGTATAGGCCGTCTTGGATTTCAACTTTACCTAGGAAGTTTAGACGGATGCGAGATTTGTCTTCAACTTTGCCATCTTTCATAGATAGACGTGCTTCAGCGCGGCCGCCCATTTCTAGAGAAGTACCATCTTGGTTGTATAGCTCAGAAGCGTTAGCACCAGTTGCAAGAGCTGCAGCCGATACAGCAAGCGCGATCATAGTCTTGTTCATGTTATTAATTCCTAATTACTGTCCATAAAGGTTGTTATCAAGGATTTGAATCCTTTTTTTGTATTGCTCGTATAAATCAAGCTTCATAATCAGGCTTAGAACATAAGCGAGAAACTTGCCAGAGCAATCCATGGGGTACTTTTTACCCTTAAAGTTCCACCGCAAGATAGTAAAATGATATCAATAAAAATAATGAACAGTGTTTTTTTCTTGTTTTTATAAGTCAAGGTATTGTTTTTATTTGGTTTTTATTTTTAATTGCAAGTGTGGCTTTTTGCTTGTTTTTGTTTTTTTAGGTTTTTATTTCGATAGTTATTAATTATAAGGTTAATATTCATTTTTGTGATGTGTGTAATTTAGACCTAGATAGCGGTTTTGTAATACAACGCTGAATAAAGGTGATTTAGCCACTAAGTTTGTTTACACTAAGCTAAATCGTTTTGTTCTAACTACCTAACCCGCGAGGTTGGGTAGCTTTATTTTGGCTGAAGAAAACTTTCAGCATTGAGGTAGAAAATGGAAAAGGTTCCAATGACAGTTCGTGGCGCACAGCAGCTACGTGAAGAATTAGAGCGCTTACTAAAACAGCGTCCAATCATTTCAGCAGCGATCGGTGAAGCTCGTGAGCTAGGTGACTTAAAAGAGAACGCGGAATACCATGCTGCACGTGAAGAGCAAGGTATTTGTGAAGCGCAGATTCGTGATATCGAATATAAGCTATCTGTCGCTCAAATCATCGATGTTACACAGATGGAAAATACGGGTAAGATCATCTTCGGTACGACCGTAACGCTAATCGATGTCGATACCGATGAAGAAGTTCGCTACCAAATCGTTTCTGAAGATGAAGCGGACATCAAAACTGGCCGTATCTCTGTGAAATCACCAATCGCTCGTGGCCTTATCGGTAAAATGGAAGGCGATGAAGTCATTATTTCAACGCCAGGCGGCGAGAAAGACTTTGAAATTGATAAAGTAGAATACATTTAATTTATCAATCTCTAGATGGCAAAAAAGGTCGCAATTGCGACCTTTTTCTTTTCTCACCTAGTGATTCAACAACAAGATAATCTCTGATATTTGAGATTGCCTCTCGTGTTTAAATTACTTACGTGGAATCTCGATTTTACGCTCTTCAGACTGGCGGAATAGCACAAGTACTTTACCGATAGTTTGTACTTTTTCTGCTTTAGTCTCACGTACAATGGCGTCGATAATCAGTTGCTTAGTCTCACGGTCTTCTGATGCAACTTTAATCTTGATCAGTTCGTGGTGGTCTAGAGCGATTTCGATTTCCGCTAGAACAGCTTCAGTAAGTCCATTTGCGCCCATTAGCACAACAGGTTTTAAACTGTGAGCTAGGCCCTTTAGATGCTGCTTTTGTTTGGTACTTAGGTTCATTACGCGGCCAATTTTCTTTACTATTAGGGTTGAAAAAACCTATTTTAACGCCATCTAAAGCTGAAGACTATAATTTATTCAGCAATTAGTACTTTCCTCCAGTTTAGGTACCCAATGAGCAAACAGAAACATTCGGCCAGTTCAGGCCGTTGGTTGAAGGAACACTTCGACGACAAGTACGCGAACGAAGCCCGTAAGAAAGGCTACCGTTCACGCGCTTACTTCAAAATGGAAGAGATTCAAACGAAAGACAAATTGCTGTCTCCAGGCATGACAGTTGTCGATTTAGGGGCTGCACCTGGCGGGTGGTCTCAATATGCTGCTAAGATTGTAGGTGACAGTGGTCAAATCATTGCATGTGACTTATTACCTATGGATCCAATCGCAGGTGTGAGCTTCTTGCAAGGGGACTTCAGAGAGGATGCAGTACTAGAAGCACTATTAGATAGGATCCAACCGGACATGGTGGACGTAGTAATGTCTGATATGGCTCCGAATATCGCAGGCAACAACTCTGTAGATCAACCAAGAGCTATGTATTTAGTTGAATTAGCGTTGGATATGTGTCGACAAGTTCTAGCTACCAATGGTAGTTTTGTTGTTAAAGTATTCCAAGGCGAAGGGTTCGACCAATACGTTAAGGACGTTCGTGAGATGTTCAAAACGGTAAAAGTGAGAAAACCCGATTCTTCGCGAGCTCGTTCCCGTGAAGTGTTTATTGTAGCCACTGGTTACAAAGGTTAACGATTCTCTTAAATAGTGTGCGTTAACAATATAGCTACAGGTTACAAACTGTAGTACCCTACCTTTAATTACAATTAGTTATCGCGAGGCTGACACCTTGAGTGACATGGCAAAAAATTTAATTCTGTGGCTTGTTATCGCTGTAGTGTTAATGTCGGTATTCCAGAGCTTTGGCCCTGGTGAAAGTAACGGCAGAGCAGTAGATTACACCACGTTTGTACAGGAAGTTGGCCAAGGCCAGATTCAAGAGGCGCAGTTCAATAACAGCGAAATCACTTTCACACGTCGTGGTGGTGGTGCTAAGTACGTTACGTACATGCCTGTTTATGATCAGAAGCTGCTTGATGACTTAATTAATCAAAATGTGAAAGTTCAAGGTACACCACCTGAAGAGCAGAGCCTGCTTGGCACTATCTTCATCTCTTGGTTCCCAATGATCTTACTGATTGGTGTGTGGATTTTCTTCATGCGTCAAATGCAAGGCGGTGGCGGCGGTAAAGGCGCTATGTCTTTCGGGAAGAGCAAAGCTCGTATGATGAGCGAAGAGCAGATCAAAACGTTATTTGCCGATGTTGCTGGTTGTGACGAAGCAAAAGAAGACGTGAAAGAGCTAGTTGATTACCTTCGTGATCCAAGCCGATTCCAGAAGCTGGGCGGTAAGATCCCTACAGGTATCCTACTTGTTGGTCCTCCGGGTACAGGTAAAACGCTACTTGCAAAAGCGATTGCAGGTGAGGCCAAAGTACCATTCTTCACTATTTCTGGTTCTGACTTCGTAGAAATGTTTGTTGGTGTTGGTGCATCTCGTGTGCGTGACATGTTCGAACAAGCGAAGAAAGCAGCACCTTGTATCATCTTTATCGATGAGATCGATGCAGTAGGTCGTCAACGTGGCGCTGGTGTTGGTGGTGGTCACGATGAGCGTGAACAAACATTGAACCAAATGCTTGTAGAGATGGATGGTTTCGAGGGTAACGAAGGTATTATCGTTATCGCTGCGACTAACCGTCCAGACGTACTGGACCCAGCACTACTTCGTCCTGGTCGTTTTGACCGCCAAGTTGTGGTTGGCTTACCAGACGTACGTGGCCGTGAACAGATTCTTAAAGTTCACATGCGCAAAGTGCCTCTAGCGGGTGATGTAGAGCCTTCGTTGATTGCTCGTGGTACACCAGGCTTCTCTGGTGCTGACCTAGCGAACCTAGTTAATGAAGCAGCACTGTTCGCTGCCCGTGGTAACAAACGCAACGTATCTATGGTTGAGTTTGAACTAGCAAAAGACAAAATCATGATGGGTGCAGAACGTCGCTCTATGGTGATGTCGGAAGAGACGAAAGAGTCAACGGCATACCATGAAGCGGGTCACGCAATTGTTGGTCGATTAGTACCTGAGCATGATCCAGTGTACAAAGTCTCTATCATTCCACGTGGTCGTGCACTTGGTGTGACGATGTACCTACCAGAGCAAGATCGCGTAAGTATGTCTCGTCAACACCTAGAATCGATGATCTCTAGTTTGTACGGCGGTCGTCTTGCTGAAGAACTTATCTACGGTAAAGACAAAGTGTCGACTGGTGCATCTAACGATATCGAACGTGCAACTGATATTGCGCGTAAGATGGTGACTCAGTGGGGCTTCTCTGAGAAGCTTGGTCCTCTTCTTTACGCTGAAGAAGAAGGTGAAGTTTTCTTAGGTCGCAGTGTAAGTCAGACTAAACACGTTTCTGACGATACCACTAAGCTCATCGACGAAGAGATTCGTATCTTGATTGACCGCAACTACGCACGCGCGCAGAAGATCCTTGAAGAGAACATGGATATCATGCACGCAATGAAAGATGCGCTGATGAAATACGAAACGATCGATGCTGGTCAAATTGATGACCTGATGGCCCGCAAAGACACAATTCGTGAGCCTGCTGGTTGGGGCGACCAAGTAAAAGCGGAACCTGCAAAGGAAGAGCCACAAGCGGAAGCAAAACCAGAAGCTAAAGAAGAAGTGAAAGCTGAAGAAGCAAAAACAGATTCTGAAGATAACACGAATAAAGATTCTTAATATCTAAATCGTTAATAAAAACCCTGAGTGTTCGCTCAGGGTTTTTCTGTTTTTAGGCTAATGACCAGTAAAGAATGGAATTCATGAACTTAACAGCAAACAACAAAACCCTTACTCTCAACCATCCACATGTGATGGGTATCCTAAATGTTACACCAGACTCTTTCTCGGATGGTGGTAAATACAACTCCATAGATAACGCATTGGCTCAAGCTCAAAAGATGATAGATGCTGGTGTATCTATTATTGATATCGGTGGTGAGTCGACTCGACCAGGCGCGCCAGATGTGTCCCTTGAGGAAGAGCTCGAACGAGTGATACCGGTTATTAAAGCCATTCGCGCACGTCACGATGTGTGGATTTCTATCGATACCAGTAAAGCCGAGGTCATGCGACAAGCCGTTGCTGCAGGCGCTGATCTGATCAACGATGTTCGTGCATTGCAAGAACCAGGCGCACTTGAAGTGGCAGCCGAAACAGGTGTGCCGATCTGTCTAATGCATATGCAGGGGCAGCCACGTACAATGCAAACCAGTCCAACTTATGATGACTTGTTGCAAGATGTCTCTGATTTTCTTCAAGAGCGTATCGCAGCGTGTGAAGCTGCGGGAATATCAAAAGATAAGCTGATTCTGGACCCTGGCTTTGGGTTTGGTAAGACGCTTGAGCATAACTATCAGCTGTTAGCGCACTTTGATAAGTTCCACGCATTTGGTTTGCCAATACTTGCTGGGATGTCTCGCAAGTCAATGATCTTTAAGTTGTTGGATAAGAAACCAGCCGATTGTATGGTTGGTAGTGTAACTTGTGCTACGATTGCCGCCATAAAAGGCGCTCAGATCATTCGAGTTCACGATGTAGAAGATACATTGGAAGCAATGCAAATTATTAAAATGATGAATAACAATCATTAAAAAAGATAGAAATATAATTAAGGAAAACAACATGTCTAACGAAAGACGTTACTTTGGTACAGATGGTGTACGCGGTAAGGTTGGTCAGTACCCAATCACACCTGATTTTGTTCTAAAGCTTGGCTGGGCTGCTGGTCGTGTACTTGCAAAACAAGGCACAAAGAAAGTCATCATAGGTAAAGATACACGTATCTCTGGTTACATGCTGGAATCAGCACTAGAAGCTGGTCTGGCTGCGGCTGGTCTGAAAGCGACCTTTACGGGTCCAATGCCAACACCGGCAGTAGCATACTTGACGCAAACTTTCCGTGCTGAAGCGGGCATCGTCATCTCGGCTTCACACAACCCTTACTATGACAATGGTATTAAGTTCTTCTCTTCTGAAGGTACAAAACTGCCTGACGATATCGAACTGGCGATTGAAGCTGAGTTAGACAAAGAGATCGAGTGTGTAGAATCAGCAGAACTTGGTAAAGCAACTCGTCTGAATGATGCTGCGGGTCGTTATATTGAGTTTTGTAAGAGTACTTTCCCATCAGAGTTGAGCCTTGCGGGTAAGAAAATTGTTGTCGACTGTGCACACGGTGCGACTTACCACATTGCGCCTGCTGTATTCAGTGAGTTGGGTGCTGACGTAATCGCGATGGGTGTTGAGCCAAACGGCACTAACATCAACCACGAAGTTGGTGCAACAGATGTACGAGCTCTGCAAGCTCGCGTTGTTGAAGAGAAAGCAGACCTTGGCCTAGCGTTTGATGGTGACGGTGACCGTATCATCATGGTTGACGAACTGGGTAATAAAGTTGATGGCGACCAAATCGCTTACATCATTGCTCGTGACGCATTGCGTCGTGGCGAGTTAAAAGGCGGTGTTGTTGGTACGCTAATGACAAACCTTGGCATGGAAAATGGCCTGAAACAGCTAGGTATTCCATTTGTTCGTGCGGCTGTGGGTGACCGTTACGTAATGGAACAGCTTCTTGCTAAAGGTTGGAAGATTGGTGCTGAAAACTCTGGTCACGTGATCCTGCTAGATAAAGTCACAACGGGTGATGCTATTGTTGCGGCATTGCAAGTACTGGCATCGGTTGTCGGTAGCGAAATGTCATTAAATGAGTTGTCTCAAGGTATGACGCTTTACCCGCAAGTACTTGAGAACGTGCGCTTTAGTGGTGATTCAAACCCACTAGAAGCAGATGCAGTAAAACAGTCTGTTGCTGAAGTAGAAGCTGAGCTTGGCGAGAAAGGTCGAGTATTACTACGTAAATCAGGTACTGAGCCTCTATTACGTGTAATGGTGGAAGGCGAAGACGCTGAACTAGTACAAAACTCGGCACTTAAAATTGCTGAAGCAGTGAAAGCAAGCTGCTAAGTTACCTTTATCTAATTAACGAAAGTAGCTAAATAACGAAAACTGTAAAAAGGGCGATGCTTTGCCTCTCTTTCGAGAAGGTTTTATTGCGTTTTGCCCTTTTTTTGAGCGTTCGTTAGTCAAAGGCTTATTTTTTGGTAAATTCCGCTTGTCAGCGTACGTCGCATTCGCTAGTATTGCTCGGCCTTCAGTAAGGAGGTCGCTAGCCTTGTTCTGTATGACATGAGTTTATGTCAATACTTAACGGCGCTGGCTCAACAATTTGGAACATAGGTGGAAAAATGTTTACAGTTCTACTTGTGATTTACCTGTTGGCAGCGCTTGGTGTAATTGGCCTAGTGTTAATTCAACAAGGTAAAGGCGCAGATATGGGAGCCTCTTTCGGTGCTGGCGCTTCAAACACTGTGTTTGGTGCTAGTGGCTCAGGAAATTTCCTAACCCGAATGACTGCAATTTTTGCAACTACATTTTTTATCCTTAGCTTAGTGCTTGGTAATATGTCTACACATAAAACTGAGTCACAATGGGTAGACCCTACACAAGGTCAAGTTATCCAGCAAGCTGAAGATGCAGTGAGTGAAGTTCCGGCGCAAGGCGACGAAATTCCACAATAATCTGAAAGATTTGATGCCGAGATGGTGAAATTGGTAGACACGCCAGCATGAGGTGCTGGTGCCTTTGGTGTGAGGGTTCGAGTCCCTCTCTCGGCACCATTGTTTACAAACTTGTAAAACATCTTGTTGGGCGTATAATGCTCGCAAGTCGGACGCGGGATGGAGCAGCTTGGTAGCTCGTCGGGCTCATAACCCGAAGGTCGTCGGTTCAAATCCGGCTCCCGCAACCAATTTTAAGTGCTATATTTAGTCTTGATTGGTAGCAAGTTTGCACAGTGTGAACCTCACTGTGAACTAAGTGCAGTAACTCATTTTATGAAGGCGCTTAGTATATAAGGGTCCAGCAACAAAAACCCCGGCTTATACGGGGTTTTTTGTTATCTAAGCATTTGTAAATGCTATTAGATAATGTTTGCTTGGAATTTAAATTGGGCTTTGAGCCCTTTTTTTGTTTCTGGAGTGGTTAAATGACTGGTTTAGAAAGACAACTTACTGAAATGCTTGAAGCTCCAGTAGCAGCATCAGGTTATGAGTTAGTTGGATTAGAATTTATTCGTGCGGGTGAGCACTCAACGCTACGCATTTACATCGATTCACCAAACGGTATCAATGTGGATGACTGTGCAGAAGTAAGTCACCAAGTAAGTGCCGTAATGGACGTTGAAGATCCAATTTCAGTGGCTTATAACCTTGAAGTGTCTTCACCAGGTTTAGAAAGACCACTGTTCAAAGCAGAGCATTACCAACAATTTATTGGTCACGAGGTAAGCATCGTTTTGAAAATGGCTGTCGGCAACCGTCGTAAATGGAAAGGTGATATCCAATCTATTGAAGGCGAAACCGTAACAGTATTGGTTGAAGGGCAACAAGAAGAATTCGCCCTCAGCAATATTTCAAAAGCGAACCTGATCCCTAAATTTTAGTTCTCCCTGAGAGAAGAGCTTAAGAGGCTAGATTAATGAACAAAGAAATTTTGGCGGTAGTAGAAGCTGTTTCTAACGAGAAAGCAGTTCCTCGTGAGCGTATTTTTGAAGCGCTTGAAATCGCGCTTGCTACAGCAACGAAAAAGAAAAGCGAATTCGAAATCGAAGTTCGCGTAGAGATCGACCGTAAGACTGGTGATTTCGAAACTTTCCGTCGTTGGGAAGCGGTTGAAGAAGTTGAGAATCCAACAAAAGAGATCTCATTAGAAGCAGCACAGTTCGAAGACGAAACAATCGAACTTGGTGGTTTCATCGAAGACGAGATTGAGTCTGTAACATTCGACCGTATTACGACTCAAACGGCTAAGCAAGTTATCGTACAGAAAGTTCGTGAAGCTGAGCGCGCACAAATCGTTGAGCAGTTCATCGACAACGAAGGCGAGCTAGTAACAGGCGTCGTTAAGAAAGTTAACCGCGATACTATTATCCTAGACCTAGGTAACAACGCTGAAGCAGTTATCTTACGTGATGACCAACTTCCTCGTGAAAACTTCCGTCCAGGCGACCGTGTACGTGGTCTTCTTTACAAAGTTGCACCTGAAGCGCGTGGTTTCCAACTGTTCATCACTCGTTCTAAGCCAGAAATGCTTGCTGAGCTATTCCGCGTAGAAGTACCAGAGATCGGTGAAGAGCTGATTGAACTAAAAGGTGCTGCACGTGACGCTGGTTCTCGTGCTAAAATCGCTGTGAAAACAAACGACAAGCGCATTGACCCAGTAGGTGCGTGTGTTGGTATGCGTGGTGCACGTGTACAAGCGGTATCAAGCGAACTTGGCGGTGAGCGTATCGATATCGTGCTTTGGGACGATAACCCAGCACAATTTGTTATCAACGCAATGGCTCCAGCAGACGTTGCTTCTATCATCGTTGATGAAGATGCACACTCTATGGACATCGCTGTTGAAGCTGACAACCTAGCGCAAGCTATCGGCCGTAGCGGTCAAAACGTTCGTCTAGCGTCTCAACTGACTGGTTGGGAACTGAACGTGATGACAGTTGAAGACCTTCAGAAGAAACACCAAGAAGAAGCCGTTGCTTCTATTGAAAACTTCATGAAGCACCTAGACATCGAAGAAGACTTCGCTCAAATGCTTGTTGAAGAAGGTTTCTCTACGCTAGAAGAAGTTGCTTACGTACCAGTAAACGAGCTTCTAGAAATTGATGGTCTAGACGAAGATATCGTAGAAGAGCTACGTAGCCGTGCTAAAGATGCTCTAACAACGCTAGCCCTAGCGAAAGAAGAGACATTTGACGGTGTTGAGCCAGCAGAAGACCTTCTAGCACTTGAAGGCCTAGAGCGCGAAATGGCGTACAAACTGGCAGCGAAAGGTGTAGCAACACTAGAAGACCTAGCTGACCAAGGCGTTGATGAACTAGAAGGCATTGAAGACCTAACTGCAGAGCGTGCGGGCGAGCTAATTATGGCTGCACGTAACATCTGTTGGTTCGGCGACGAAGAATAATTCAGCAAGGAGAGAAAGCGGTATGACACAATTAACAGTTAAAGCACTGAGTGAAGAGATTGGTACGCCAGTTGACCGCTTAATTGAACAACTTGCTGATGCAGGCATGAAGAAAACAGGGTCGGATCAAGTTACTGATTCAGAAAAACAAGCATTACTGACGCATCTTAAGAAAGAGCATGGTGATACATCTGGTGAAGCAGAACCGACTCGTTTAACTCTTCAACGCAAGACCCGCAGCACGCTAAGTGTTGCCGCTGGAGGCGGTAAGAGTAAGGATGTTCAAGTAGAAGTACGCAAGAAGCGTACTTACGTGAAGCGCAGCGCTATTGAAGATGAAGCGAAACGTGAAGCTGAGGAAGCAGCGAAGCGTGAAGCTGAAGAGAAAGCACGTCGTGAAGCTGAAGAGCAAGCGAAACGTGAAGCTGCAGAGAAAGCACAGCGCGAAGCTGAAGAGAAGGCAAAACGTGAAGCGGACGCAAAACGTGAAGCTGAAGAAAAAGCAAAACGCGCACAAGCTGATAAGGCTAAAAAAGACATGAATGCAAAAAATGCAGACGCTAACGCACAAGCGAAAAAAGAAGCGGATGAGCTAAAAGCTCGTCAAGAGCAAGAAGCACAGCGTAAAGCTGAAGCTGAAGCGGCGAAGCTAGTTGAAGAAGCACGTAAACTAGCAGAAGAGAACGAAGCGCGCTGGTCTGAAGAAGAGCAGAAGAAGCAAGAGCAAGAGAAGTCTGCGGACTACCATGTGACCACTTCTACGTACGCTCGTGAAGCGGAAGATGCAGCTGACCAGAAAGAAGAGAAAGCGCCTCGTCGTCGTAAGAAGAAGCCAGCTGAAAAGCAAGCTACTAACAACCGTGGTGGTCGCAACCAACGTGGTCGTGGCGGTAAAGGTAAACTGGCTAAACCAACTTCAATGCAACAGGGCTTCGATAAGACAGCATCTGTAGCGAAAGCTGACGTTGTTATCGGTGAAACTATCGTTGTTTCTGAACTGGCTAGCAAAATGGCGGTTAAAGCAACTGAAGTTATCAAAGTGATGATGAAGATGGGCGCTATGGCGACTATCAACCAAGTGATCGACCAAGAGACAGCACAACTTGTTGCTGAAGAGATGGGTCACAAGGTAATCCTACGCAAAGAGAACGAGCTAGAAGAAGCGGTACTAAACGACCGTGACAACAACGCTGAAGCGGTTCCACGTGCACCTGTTGTAACGATCATGGGTCACGTTGACCACGGTAAAACGTCTACACTTGACTACATCCGTAAAGCTCACGTTGCTTCAGGCGAAGCGGGCGGTATCACGCAGCACATCGGTGCATACCACGTTGAAACTGACAACGGCATGATCACTTTCCTTGATACTCCTGGACACGCGGCATTTACAGCAATGCGTGCTCGTGGTGCTCAAGCGACAGATATCGTTGTTCTAGTAGTAGCAGCAGACGATGGCGTAATGCCACAAACGATCGAAGCGATCCAGCACGCGAAAGCTGCTGAAGTACCGCTAATCGTTGCTGTAAACAAGATCGATAAAGAAGACGCTAACCCAGACAACGTTAAGAACGAGCTGGCACAGTACGACGTTATCCCTGAAGAGTGGGGCGGTGAGAACATGTTCGTTCACATCTCTGCGAAACAAGGTACTAACATCGAAGGTCTTCTAGAGACTATCCTTCTACAATCTGAAGTTCTAGAACTAACAGCAGTAGAAGAAGGCATGGCATCTGGTGTGGTTGTAGAATCTCGCCTAGATAAAGGCCGTGGTCCAGTTGCTACTGTACTTGTACAGTCTGGTACTCTAAACAAGGGCGACATCGTTCTTTGTGGTCAAGAGTACGGCCGTGTTCGTGCAATGCGCGATGAGAACGGTCAAGAAGTAACATCTGCAGGCCCATCTATCCCAGTAGAGATCCTAGGTCTTTCCGGTGTACCAGCATCTGGTGATGAAGCAACAGTTGTACGTGATGAGCGTAAAGCACGTGAAGTAGCGAACTACCGTCAAGGTAAATTCCGTGACGTGAAACTAGCACGTCAACAGAAAGCGAAACTAGAGAACATGTTCTCTAACATGGCAGCTGGTGAAGTTGCTGAGCTTAACGTTGTTCTTAAGGCTGACGTACAAGGTTCTGTAGAAGCTATTGCAGACTCTCTACTGAAACTGTCTACTGACGAAGTTAAAGTGAACATCGTAGGTTCTGGTGTTGGTGGTATTACAGAAACTGATGCAGTACTTGCAGCAGCATCTAACGCTATTATCCTAGGCTTCAACGTTCGTGCAGACGCGACAGCTCGTCGTACTGTTGAGAACGAAAACCTAGATCTACGTTACTACTCAATCATCTACCAACTGATCGACGAAGTGAAACAGGCGATGGGCGGTATGCTTGCCCCTGAGTTCAAACAAGAGATCATCGGTCTTGCTCAAGTGCGTGACGTGTTCAAGTCGCCTAAGCTTGGTGCAATCGCAGGTTGTATGGTTACGGAAGGTACGATCAAGCGTAACAACCCAATCCGCGTACTACGCGACAACGTTGTTATCTACGAAGGTGAACTAGAGTCACTACGTCGCTTTAAAGATGACGTACAAGAAGTTAAGAATGGCTACGAGTGTGGTATCGGCGTTAAGAACTACAATGATGTTCGCGTTGGTGACCAAATCGAAGTATTCGAAATCGTTGAAGTTAAGCGTACTCTAGACTAATCAGTCCGCTGACTCGACATATTGACTAAGGTTACTAACATTACTGGTATAGGTAAGTGGTAATCGGTTGTTGAATACACCATGGGGGGCTGGTTATTACCAAGCCCCCCATCTTTCTAAGTGAGAAAAGAAAATGTCAAAAGAATTTAGCCGCACGCAGCGCGTGTCTCAGCAACTACAAAAAGAGCTAGCAATCATGCTGCAACGTGAAGTTCGTGATTCACGTATCGGTATGGTTACTATCTCTGATGTAGAGGTTTCTCGTGACCTTGCTTACGCAAAAGTATTTGTTACTTTCCTATGTGTGGGCGAGCAAACACCAGAGTCGAGCCTAGCTGCACTGAAAGAGCACGAGCCTCAACTACGTATGATGCTAGGTAAGCGTATCCGTCTACGTCTAACGCCAGAAATTCGTTTCACTTACGACAATACTTTGGTTGAAGGTATGCGTATGTCTAACCTAGTGTCTGAAGTGGTAAGCGAAGACAAGCGTAAGCAGCAAGCTGCTGGCCGTGATGAGTCTACTTCGGAAGGTGAAGAGTAATGGCTCGCCGTCGTAAAGGTCGCCCGATTAACGGGGTTATTTTATTAGATAAGCCGACAGGCATCTCATCGAATGACGCACTGCAGAAAGTAAAGCGTATTTACTTTGCAGAGAAAGCAGGGCACACCGGTGCTTTGGATCCTCTTGCGACAGGCATGCTGCCAATCTGTTTGGGTGAAGCAACCAAGTTTTCTCAGTTTCTATTAGATTCTGATAAACGCTATGTTGTGATCGCTAAGCTAGGTGAGCGTACCAACACTTCCGACTCTGATGGTGAAGTTGTTGAAACTCGTGAAGTGAATGTCACTCGCGAACAGCTTGAGCGCTGCATTGAGAGCTTCAAGGGTGAAACCGACCAAGTTCCATCCATGTTCTCGGCGTTAAAGTACCAAGGTAAGCCTTTGTATGAATACGCGCGTGCAGGCATCGAAGTACCACGTGAATCTCGTAAGATCACGGTTTACTCTATCGATCTACTTCGCTTTGAAGGTGATGAAGTGGAGATGGAAGTGCACTGTTCAAAAGGCACTTACATCCGCACTATCACGGATGACTTGGGCGAAATGCTAGGCTGTGGTGCGCACGTAACCATGCTACGTCGTACCGGTGTTGCAAAGTACCCATACGAGCGCATGGTAACGCTAGAGCAACTGAACGAGATCCTAGAGCAAGCTCAACAGCAAGATATTGCACCTAAAGAGCTGCTTGATCCACTGTTGATGCCAATGGACACCGCAGTAGAAGATCTACCAGAAGTGAACCTGAATGCGGAGCTGACAGATTTAGTTCAGCACGGTATGCCAGTACAAGTTGCTGGTGCACCAGCAGAAGGCACAGTGCGTATGACAAGTGGTGAAGAGAAACTGTTTGTCGGTGTGGCTCAGATCGATAATGATGGTCGTGTAGCCCCAAAACGCTTAGTGGTTTTCCGTGAAGAAGAGCCGCAAGCGTAAACAAGATTAAGTGCAATCTTCGTTTATATACTGTGAAAAGCAGAAGTCCCATTTAGGTCTTCTGCTTTTTTGTTTTTCGTTCAGTGAGATCACGATAGATTGTTATTGCACCACTAGGCAAACTTCCCTATAATCCACGGCTCGCGTAGCGGCTGAATCAGAGATTGGCTGCTACAAATATCAAACTACTCTTATCAGGAGAGAATTATGTCTCTGAATGCAGAAACTAAAGCAGCAATCGTTGCAGAATACGCGCGCTCTGAAGGCGACACAGGTTCACCAGAAGTACAAGTAGCTCTACTTACTGCTTCTATCAACCACCTACAAGGTCACTTCAAAGCTCACAAAGGCGATCACCACAGCCGTCGTGGTCTTCTACGTATGGTTTCTAGCCGTCGTAAGCTTCTAGACTACCTAAAAGGTAAAGATCTTGGTCGTTACCAAGAGCTTATCAAGCGTCTAGGTCTACGTCGCTAATCAAATCTCGAATTTGATGAAAGAGCCTCAGCAACTGCTGGGGCTTTTTTTATATTTGAAATATCGTCACAACGCAGAGAAAAGCACCTGCTATGTGTGCTGTAAACTCGTTTTTTGGCTCTGAAAATGTCTCTTGTCAGAAAAATAGTTTATACTCTTGCACGCCAGTAATTCTATGAAACTCTGGCACTTCACTTTACTCAACAATGACAGTCACAGATGTCGGCCAATAGGTCGCGACTATTAAAAACAGATGAGTGTAAAACGTGGTTGTTTTTCGTCTTTTTTTACTAGTCGCGATTAGTCATTGCGGAGTACCCATTCACTTATTCTAAAGAGCAATCTTTAGATGAAGGAAATACAATGTTTGAAAAACCAGTTGTAAAAACGTTTCAGTACGGTAACCACACCGTAACTCTAGAAACCGGTGTTATTGCACGTCAAGCTACGGCTGCAGTAATGGTAACTATGGACGATACAGCAGTATTCGTTTCTGTAGTAGGTAAAAAAGAAGCGGTAGAAGGTCAAGACTTCTTCCCACTAACAGTAAACTACCAAGAGCGTACCTACGCTGCTGGTAAAATCCCTGGTGGCTTCTTCAAGCGTGAAGGCCGTCCTTCTGAAGGCGAAACACTAACGGCTCGTCTAATCGACCGTCCAATTCGTCCTCTATTCCCAGATGCATTCAAAAATGAAGTACAAGTTATTGCAACTGTAGTATCTGTGAACCCGAACGTTCAACCAGACATCCCAACAATGATTGGTACGTCAGCAGCACTTGCTATCTCTGGTATTCCGTTCAACGGTCCTATCGGTGCAGCACGTGTTGGTCACATCGACGGTCAACTTGTTCTTAACCCAAGCAACACTGAACTAGAAACGTCTAAGCTAGACCTAGTTGTAGCGGGTACTGAAGGCGCTGTTCTTATGGTTGAGTCAGAAGCTGACAACCTAACTGAAGAAGAGATGCTATCTGCGGTTGTTTACGGTCACGACCAACAGCAAGTTGTTATCAATGCTATCAACGAGTTCAAAGCTGAAGTTGCGACTCCTGCTTGGGATTGGGTTGCTCCAGAAGAGAACACAGCGCTTGTAAACAAGATCGCTGAACTAGCAGAAGCTAAGCTTGTTGAAGCTTACCAAATCACTGAGAAGATGGCTCGTTACGACCGCATCCATGAGATCGCAGCAGAAGTTAACGAAGTACTAGTTTCAGAAAACGAAGAAGTGAACCTAAAAGAAGTTCACACTATCTTCCACGATCTAGAGAAGACAGTGGTACGTCGCAGTATCATCGCGGGTAACCCACGTATCGATGGTCGTGAAAAAGACATGGTTCGTGCACTAGACGTACGTACTGGTGTTCTTCCACGTACTCACGGTTCATCACTGTTCACTCGTGGTGAAACTCAGGCTCTAGTAACTGCGACTCTGGGTACGCAGCGAGATGCTCAAATCATCGACGAGCTAACTGGTGAGCGTAAAGATCACTTCCTACTACACTACAACTTCCCTCCATACTGTGTAGGTGAGACTGGTTTTGTAGGTTCTCCTAAGCGTCGTGAAATCGGCCACGGTAAACTGGCTAAGCGTGGTATTGCTGCAGTAATGCCATCTGTAGACGAGTTCCCATACACAGTACGTGTAGTATCAGAAATCACAGAATCTAACGGTTCTTCTTCAATGGCTTCTGTATGTGGTACGTCTCTAGCACTTATGGATGCTGGTGTTCCAATCAAGTCTTCTGTTGCGGGTATCGCAATGGGTCTTGTTAAAGAAGGCGACGATTTCGTTGTTCTTTCTGACATCCTTGGTGATGAAGACCACCTAGGCGACATGGACTTTAAAGTAGCGGGTACTAACACTGGTATCACTGCACTTCAAATGGACATCAAGATCGAAGGTATCACTAAAGAGATCATGCAAATTGCTCTTAACCAAGCGCAAGGTGCACGTAAGCACATCCTTTCTGTAATGGATGAAGCTATCTCTGGTGCTCGTGAAGATATCTCTGAGTTTGCTCCGCGTATTCACACAATGAAGATCAGCGCTGAGAAGATCAAAGACGTTATCGGTAAAGGTGGTGCAGTTATCCGTGCTCTAACTGAAGAGACAGGTACAACTATCGAAATCGATGACGACGGTACAATTAAGATTGCTGCAACTGAAGGTACAGCTGCGAAAGAAGCAATTCGCCGTATTGAAGAGATCACAGCAGAAGTTGAAGTTGGCCGCATCTACCAAGGTAAAGTTGCTCGTCTAGCAGACTTCGGTGCATTCGTTACTATCCTTCCAGGTAAAGATGGTCTAGTACACATCTCTCAAATCGCTGACAAGCGTGTTGAGAAAGTGTCTGACTACCTAACTGAAGGTCAAGAAGTGCCTGTTAAGGTTCTTGAAATCGACCGTCAAGGCCGTGTACGTCTAAGCATGAAAGAAGCAGTTGAAACGCCAGCTGAAGGCGAAGCACCTGCTGCTGAGTAATTCTCAGTAAAATGATGGAACTATCGCTTTTTAGTGATTTCTAACCCATCATTAACAAAGCATGTTATAAAGGGAGCATATCGCTCCCTTTTTTATTGCGGTCATAACAGGAGTAAGTATTTGTGAAATGGTTTCAAACCGCGAGTCTGTCTCTGCTGCTTGTTTTAACAGGTTGTGCATCGACAATGGACGGTTCAGCTCAGCGCTGGGTCTATCCACCTATGGCTGTGCCACTGCAGCCGAGTGTGCAGCAAGAAGTACAGATAGCTCGTTTATCTCAACTGTTACAAAGACCTGACCTTGGTGATGACGTTCGCGCTAAGATGCTTTTTGAGCGTGGCAACTATTACGACAGCGTCGGTTTGCGAGATCTCGCTCGACTCGATTTTAATCAGTCTTTGTCTTTGAATCCGGCACAACCTGATATCTTCAATCTATTAGGTGTTTACTTTACCCAAGTGGGTGAGTTTGATGCGGCTTATGAGTCATTCGATTCAACACTTGAGCTTGATCCAAGCAACTCATACGCAGAGCGTAACCGTGCCATTGCTCTCTACTATGGCGAGCGCTACGAGTTGTCAAACGAAGAGATGCTTAAGCATTATAACGATGATCCAAGTGATCCATTTCGAGCACTATGGCTTTACATTATTCAGACTGAGCTAACGCCAGAACAAGCACTAAAAGATCTGCAGTCACGCTACCAAGATCGTGATGAGCAGTGGGGCTGGGTACTGGTTGCGATTATGCTCGATGAGATTTCAGAAGAGCAGGCATTCAAAGCGATCTTGAGTGGCACTCGTGACAACACACTGTTGGCGCAGCGCTTAACCGAGACCTACTTCTACTTAGGTAAGCGTTATCATTTACGTGGTGACTACGCGAATGCGATCTCTCTTTATAAGTTAGCGGTTTCATTTAATGTCTATGAGTATGTAGAGCACCGTTACTCTTTCCTTGAGCTTGGTCGAATCTTTATGGACCTTAAGGAAGAGCGTCTTGCTCAGGCTAAGCTAGAACAGGCAAAAGCTGAAGAGAACTAGTCCTTTCAATAGATCTCAATAAAGCCGCTCTGATGAGCGGTTTTTTTATGCGGCACACTTTTTCTGATTGCAATTTAATCAACTTGGATTAAAATAGTTAGCATTGCTAATTAAATGTGAGTTATTCGAAAAACTGTGTTGAATGAGAACCTAGAAAAGATCGAGCGATTTGCATCGAAAATATGGCGAACGCAATCGAAAGAGGATCCAATTGGTCAGCTTAGCTTTAATGAGTATGACTACCTCAAGGTCATTGAGGCGGCGAAAGAGCCCATTCGATTGACTGATCTTGCAGAAGAGATGCAAGTGACCAAACCCTCTGCGACCACTATGGTGCAGCGCTTGGAGCGAAAAGGGTTAGTCGAGCGACTGCCGAGCCCTGAAGATGCACGTTCGAAGCTAGTTGTACTCACAGCAAAAGCTGAAGCGGGCTTAGAGGAAGAGAGTAAGATCTATCAGGTTATGGCGAACACATTAGAGAGCCAGTTAAGCGAGCAAGAAATAGAGCAGCTGAACTTATTGTTGAATAAGGCCCTCAAGTAAAAATTTGACCATTTAGTTAGCTTGGTTAACTAAATGGTCAGCAGGATGAGCATAGGTTTCAGGGACAACAGAAACGTCATCACTCACTGGTTATAGTGAGATAACAGTAGAAAGTAAGAGTAGAAAATGAGTCAGTCAATCAGTCGTCAATTTTGGCGCTATACAATCCCAACCGTGGCTGCGATGTTGGTCAATGGTTTATACCAAGTGGTTGATGGTATTTTCATTGGTCGTTTTGTGGGCGCCGATGGCCTTGCCGGTATCAACGTGGCTTGGCCGGTGATAGGTTCAATCCTCGGTCTAGGCATGCTTGTTGGTGTGGGTACCGGGGCTTTAGTATCGATTCGCCAAGGGGAAAAAGATACCCAAGGAGCGAAACAGATCCTCGCCACTGGTCTTACTCTATTGTTGGCGTTGACGCCGTTAGTCGCGGGTGTTCTTTTCTTCTTTGCCGACGACTTTTTGCGTTGGCAGGGTGCGGAAGGGCGCGTCTTTGAGCTGGGTTTGCAATATCTACAGATCTTGATTGTGGGCAGTGTCTTTACCTTGGGCTCGATAGCAATGCCGTTTTTGCTGCGCAATGACGATAGCCCCAACTTAGCGACTATTTTGATGGTAGTTGGTGCCGTGATTAACATCGTACTCGACTATCTGTTTATCGCATGGCTGAACTGGGAACTGACAGGTGCCGCTTTAGCAACGGCAATCGCACAGCTAGTGGTAACAGGACTAGGTTTAGCTTACTTCTTCTCACGCAGAGCGAACCTGCGTCTGCGTTGGAGTGAACTGAGACTCAAGCTTGATGTGATTCCACAGATCTTCGCTATCGGTACGTCGAGCTTCTTTATGTACGCTTATGGCTCAATGATGGTGGCGCTACATAACGCGTTGTTTGCACAATATGGTAATCAACTGATGATTGGTGCGTATGCGATTCTTGGCTACATCGTGACGGTTTACTACCTCACAGCAGAGGGGATCGCCAATGGCATGCAACCACTCGTAAGCTACAACCACGGTGCTAAGCGTCACGACAATATTCGCCAACTGCTTAAGATTGCGATGGTAAGCTCAGTCTGTGTGGGTCTGGTCTTTATCGTTCTGTTGAACATCTTCCCAAGAGAGTTTGTATCGGTGTTTAACTCACAAGATCCGCAGCTAGTCGAATACACAGTTTTGGGGATTAGACTGCATATGTTCGCCTTGGCACTGGATGGCTTCTTAGTCGTCGCAGGTGCTTACTATCAAGCCGTAAACAAAGGCAGCAAAGCGATGTTTGTAACGGTCGGCAATATGTTGATTCAACTGCCGTTCTTGTACATTATGCCGAAGCTGTTTGGTGTGCCGGGGATCTGGATTGCTTACCCACTGTCGAACATCGCGTTGAGTGTGGTAGTGATTCTGATGTTGGTGAAAGATGTAAAGAAGCTCAATGCGCAGCCATTGCAGACAGCAACTGCGTAGTTCATTGAGAATGATCGATAAAGAAAAGGTCTAGTGAGTGCTAGACCTTTTTCGTTTTGAAAATCGCTTCGTTCTGAAAATAGCGCTTAAATGTTTTTGACTTCTAAACCCGCTAACTGATGCCAGTAACCGTTACATTGGCGGTCAGCAATTTGAATTGGGTTCTCACCCTTTTCATTAGCTTTAAAGTTATTAAGCTCAGAGAAGGTATCAATGCCCAGTGGGCTTAAACGAACCACATCAACCAAGTCATGCATATTTGGCAAATCATTGATCAGGTTGTAGCAGTAACCTGACTGGGTTTGAATACCGTTTAGGTTGAAGACGGATTGTCCTTCTTGGCTCTCTACTTGAAGACCGGTTGGGTACTTAATGCAGCAGGTCTCGCAATCGTCCTTCGCTTTGTTTTCTGCGCGAGCTGTAAAGCAGCGTGCAGAGTAGGCCAAAGGTAGGTAGCCGTGGCTGAAGACTTCCACTTCAAACTTGTTGCGAATGTTGAGCTCTTCACACTGAGTCATCACGTTTGATAACCACTCTCGAGATAACTCAACCGGCATACACCAACGAGTCATACCTTGCTTAAGAAATAGGTTCAGCGTGTGCGCATTATAGGTGTTGACCGCTGGGCCAACCACAAATGGAACCTTACTTTCACTTGCCAGCTGGACTGCCGATACATCATTGGCTTCAATCGCAAAGTCGCCATTGTCGACGTACTTCTTCATGATGTTCACTTCACTTGGAGCTTCCAACAGCGCCATCGTCGATAGTACGACTTGTTTGCCTGACGCTGACAGCTCTTTGGCGATATCCAACCAGTGCTTTGCTTTCATCTCACGGCGTTTCGAACAGACCGCTTCACCCAAATAGATGATATCAGCAGAGCTTGTCTTAGCTTGCTCATAGAAGCTCTCTACGTCTTGTTTTGGCCAAAAATAGAGCAGTGGGCCTAATGCGTATTTCATTGTGTTCTCCATCAATCCTATTGCCATTTACGGTGGTAAGCACCAAGCGTGGTTTGTGTACCTTCAGATACGTTCGCTAGAGCAGCGTTCCAAGCGGCTTCAACTTGGTAAGCTTCTGGGTTTGCTTGGTAACGATCAATGGCAGCACGCCAAGTACGAGTCACTTGTTCTACGTAAGCAGGGCTACGTTGACGGCCTTCAACTTTGACTGACGCTACGTTGGCGGCAAATAGCTCTGGCAGCATCGATAAGGTGTTGAGGCTAGTTGGCTCTTCCAGTGCGTGATAACGTTTACGTTCGCCTTCAATTTCAGCTTCAAAGCGACCCTTACACAGAGTCGGGTAGCCAGCGTTTTCACCTTGCGCATACTTATCGATCAAGATTTCATTAAGGCGAGACTCTAGCCCGGTTTCGGTCTCTTGCCAGCGAACGTATTTTGCTGGAGAGCAAGCGCCTACGGTATTTGGGGATTCCCCTGTCATGTAAGACGAAAGGTAGCAGCGCCCCTCTGCCATGATGCACAGACTACCGAAGGCAAACACTTCGAGGTCAACATCTGAAGAGATATTGCGAGAGAGCTGTTTTACTTGGTGAATAGAGAGCACGCGTGGCAGTACCACACGCTTGACGTTGAAGTTTTTGTGGTAGAAATCAATCGCTGCTGCGTTGGTCGCTGACGCTTGTACTGATAGATGTAACTCCATATGCGGGTATTTATTCGCTGCGTATTCAAGAACAGCAATATCTGCGACGATCAGCGCATCCACACCTAGCGCAGCGGCTTGGTCAACAGCATTGGTCCAGCGTTCAAAGCCATTAGGGTGAGCGAATGTGTTGAGTGCGATATGAATTTTTTTCTTGCGGTCGTGGACGTATTCAACGGCACGATCTAGCTTTTTGCCAGAGAAGTTCAAGCCAGCAAAGTGACGTGCGTTGGTATCGTCTTTGAATCCGATGTAGACAGCATCCGCACCACAGTCAATGGCTGTTTTCAAAGCAGGTAAGTTTCCTGCTGGGCATAAGAGTTCCATTTGCTCACTACCAGTAGATAAATTTGAAGCGAGCATTTTATGAAGAAATGTGAACGTCAGAATTGATGTAAGGCAGGTTTAGTCTGATAAATCTGTTTTTACTCCGTTTGAGGTAGAGAAAAACTTAAAATTGGTGGGTTAATTTTTATGGCGGCGGTTCTGGGCAAACAGCTCTTCAACTTCCTGTTTTGGCTGAGGTCGGTAGAAGTGGAAGCCCTGAATTGAGCTACAGTTGAGGTTTGATAGGAGTGTCGCTTGCTCGCTAGTTTCAACACCTTCAGCAACCACTGTTAGGTTGAGAGACTTACCGAGGTTGATGATGTTCTCTATCACTGTGACTTGCTTTGGTAGAGTGTCAATGTCGGTGATAAAGGCGCGGTCTATTTTTAACTCGTCGATAGGGAAGCGAGCCAAATACGAAAGTGAAGAGTAACCTGTTCCAAAGTCATCAATCGAGAGGGCAAAGCCAAGTTTTTTAATGGCGTTGAGCATTTGAAGTGTGTGCTCGCTGTCACTCATCACCGCACTTTCGGTCAGCTCAAAGGTGATGGCGCTTGGGTCTAGCTCTGTCGTTCGCAGCAGCTTTTCCATGTAGTCGATCAGTTTAGGATTACCAAATTGCTCCGGCGAAAGGTTGATCGCAACACGTCCTGGTAAGATCCCTTGGATCTTCCAACGCTTAACTGTTGCAAACACCTCGCGCATCACCACTCGGCCTAGTTGTTCAATCAAGCCAGCACGCTCAGCCACAGGGATAAACGCGGCAGGACTGATGTAGCCTTCGACGGGGTGCTTCCAACGTACCAAGGCTTCTGCACCATTGATGGTAAAGTCACGGGCATTGACCTTAGGTTGATACCAAACCTCCAGACCGTTTTGCTGCAGTGCTTTCTGAAGTTCGATTTCAAGCCAGAGACGCATACGAGCCTCTTTGTTCATCTGCTCATTGAACTTAATCAGGCGATTACGACCTCGGTCTTTGGCTTCATACATTGCGGTATCGGCATTTTGTAGCAAGATACGCGCATCGGTGCCATCTTGAGGGAAGTTGACGCTGCCGATAGAGCAAGCTAAGCGTTTGCTAAAATGGTGAAGATCGAACGGTTGGTTGATCAGAGCAATGATCTTTTCGGCTAGAGTTTCAACGGTCTTTTTGTTCTCCGGCTCCGGCAGAATGATACCAAATTCATCCCCCCCTAAATGGCCGACAACAGCGCGCCTTGGCAGCAGGCGTTTAAGTCGAGATGCGACCTCTTTTATCACCTTATCACCAATGTGATGACCGAGTGAGTCATTGATATTTTTAAAGTTATCAATGTCTAAGTACAACATCACCACTGGCGTCTCATTATGAATAAACTGCTCTAATCGCTTCGTGAAACCAACACGGTTATACAACTTAGTCAGGTCGTCAATGTAGGCATCTTCATTTATGTTGGTAGTGAGCGTTTTCGGTGCTTCTTGCGCATCTTGAATCAAGACTAATTGGGTAGTACTACCCAATAGCGCAGTTGAATCAATATGCAACTGAACCTTGCGTTCAAACCCACAGCGCGCGCCAGTTAAGCACACCAAACCAGACTCAGAAACAATAGAGCTCAGCTTATTGTTGAAGACTGTTTTGGTTTGCTCATCAATGAATAGGCGTCCTAGCTCTTCGCCGAGCAGCTCTGATGGAGAGTTGAAGCCGAGCAAGCGAGCAGCCGCTGGGTTAGAAGAGAGAATGAAATCATCTTCGACAAGAAGAAGACCGTCAGGCAACAAGTGGGTTAGCTTATGGAACTTGGCTTCAGACTCTTCGAGTGAACGGACAAGTACTTGATTTTCTGATGTATCAAAGGCGTGAAAAACAATGTAATCGGTGTCTTTTCCGTTAGACAGAGGTGCTAGGCTAAAGTGAAGGCTGGTATCGAGGTCGGTTTCGTTGAGAGTAATTTCAGCCTCAATGGACTCACCCTTAAAGGCGCGTTCGTAATATGGTTTAAGGTGTTGGTAGAACTGTTCACCAAGGGTTTGGCGGTCGTTCATCCCTGTTAACTCTGATTGGTCTAACCCCGCAATATCACAGTAACGCTCATTAACTATAAAATAGTTATGCTGAGCATCAAGAATAGCAAAAAAGAAAGGGCTATTTGCTGTGAGCTGTGAAAACCAATGTTGTAGTTGCTGGGGAGGCATCAAAGTACTACCAATTCTCCAAGAGCTTGAGCATTCATTATCGATGAATGTTTATTACTGAATGATGTAATTTTTGCTATTTAGTCAAAATAGCAGCGATCTTGCGACTGTCCTTAGGGTCTGAGTTACTATAACCGCGATTCCGGGGATGTTAAAGCCCAAGTATCAAACCGAAATTAATTTGATACATAACAGGAATTGAGCTTTCAACATCACTTATGATAAGTGCCATATTATTGATAAAGTTACGGATAAGTCACGTGATAAACAAGATTCGCACTCAACTAGTTCAAAATGCCGCATCAATTTTGCGATCTCCAGTCCAGTTATTGCCAAAAACAGTACAAAAAAGAGCCTTGTTAGAAGCGCTAAAAAATGTGTTTAAGGAAGCGCTGGAAGATGGCGACTTTGAATTTCTTGAAGAGAAGTGGTTAAAAGTGTCGATTAAAGATATGGGGTTGAGTTGGTGTATCAGCTATAGAGATGAGCAACTGATTGTTGCAGATAAAGAAGTAATAGAAGATGTCAGCTTTAGCGGTAGTCTGAACGACCTTGTATTGATCGCTGGACGCAAAGAGGACCCAGATACTTTGTTCTTCCAGCGCCGTCTTTCTATCGAAGGTGATACCGAGCTGGGCCTAGAGGTGAAGAACCTGATGGACAGCGTAGATTTAGACCTTCTTCCGGCTCCAATGAAAATGTTATTGAATCAATTAGCTGATTTTGTGCAGAAGGGGGTACAATCACCTCAGACACAAAATGAGGTAATGAATGCTTATTCGAACTGAGGCACCTGCAGATATACTTGCAATTGACCGCTTGCTGAAATCTGTTTTTGAAACCGATGCAGAAGCGAACCTAGTGATGAGCCTACGTGAAAACAGTCATCTGACACTCTCTTTGGTGGCGTGCTCTGATGAAGGTGAAGTGGTTGGCCATGTGATGTTTAGCCCACTGACACTAAAGGGCGAAGATCATAACTGGCAGGGCTTAGCGCCATTAGCTGTGCGCGAGGACTTTCGTGGTCAAGGCATTGCTCACTCTTTGATGGAAGAGGCTTTTTCGTCACTGCGCGATTTTGGTTATCCAGCTTGTGTGGTTCTGGGCGATCCAAGCTTTTACAGTAAGGCCGGTTTTAAGGCTGCGAGTGAGTTTGGTTTTCAGTGCCGTTGGGATGTGCCTGAAGGCGCCTTTCAAGCGATTGAGCTGGTGGAAGGTGCGTTTTCTGGACACAGTGGTACCATTGAGTACAGCCCTGAGTTTAATGAGCTCTAGGCGAGCGTAACCCTCATCGACTTCGCCAGCACATAAGATGCGGATAGAAGAAACGTGACCAATAGAGATAAAGGAGCTTGATGCTCCTTTATTTTTTGTTAGTATCAGCTCGATTCAACCTTGGGCTCCGTCAGATAGGCACAGACATGTCACAGATTCATGCGCAGTATTTACAGGAAATGGGAATTACTCAGTGGGAACTGAGCCACCCTGAACGCTTGGCCGGTTATCAGACCGAGCTCGTTAAACTACCTGAAACATGCCAGTTACTATTGGTTTCACCAGAAAAGCCGCAAGGCGCGCTAGCTGAGATGTTTGAGCGAGTGCTAAAAAGCATTAAATTGGATCTATCACAAGCGCAGTATATCCATCCAAGTGAACTGAACCATTTTGATTTAACTTCACCGCAGTGGGTGTGGTTTGCTGGGTGTGAATCCGATACTGATATCACAGCTAAGACGCTGCAATCTCCCCTGTTATCTCTGATTGATGGTAATAACCAGCAACGTCGCGCTCTATGGCAGCAAATTTGTTCTTATGAATAGTCAATTTATTAGTATGTCAGACTCGCACCTCAACGCGATCTGGCAGATTGAGCAGCAAGCTCATACTCATCCTTGGTCACAAAACATGATTCGCGATCTCGACAGTCGAGGTGGTTGCCATCATGTAATGCTGGTCGATGACGAAGTTGTCGGGTACTTCTACGCACAAAACATTGTTGGCGAAGTAACGTTACTGAATATTGCGGTTGCTCCTCATCACCAAGGTAAGGGATATGGCAAAGCACTGATTGAGCACTTTCTGTTGGTGTGCGAAAAAGCGAAAGCAGAGAGTGCATGGCTCGAAGTTCGCGAAAGTAACACTAACGCATTTGGTTTGTACGAGTGGGTTGGTTTTAATGAGGTGGATCGTCGCCGTAACTATTACCCAACAACAACAGGCAAAGAAGACGCGATTATCATGAGCTACATCTTCTTCTAATGATTTACTCGACAATATCGAAATCAGTAGAGCTCAACTTCGGTTGGGCTTTTTGTTGTCTGATGTTTCTGAAACTAAGACAGACGTTTACTTACGTTCCATAAAGTGTTCGAAATTGGTACTCAGCTCTTTACTATTAAATACCGAGCCAATGGTTTGATCTTCAAAGATTGATTGGGCAGCGCTCTGCATTTTCGGGGAGAGTGGAATATAGCCAGCCGTGCTCACGACATACGATAAATGTTTTTGATTCAAGTAGTGTTCGATGAACTGATTGACGGAATGTCGGTTAACGGCTGCTTTGTTGACGTAGATAAACAGTGGCCGAGACAGTGAGCTGTACTGGCCACTGGTGACACTATTGATACTTGGAGCAATCGCCTGCTGCTCGTCATTGGAAATTGAAACAGCCTTGAGTTGGGTTTGATTGTTTTGGTAATAAGCAAAGCCTAAAAATGCCAACGCATTTGGGTCGGTAGCGACCTTTGAGGCCAATAGATAATCGTCTTCATTGGCGATGTGGTCACCGCGCAACTCGTCGCCATTGAGAACAACGTTGGTAAAGTAGTCGTAAGTCCCTGAGTCGCTTCCTGGAGCATAGAGCTTGATCGGCTCTGCTGGGAAGCTTGGATTGAGCTGATGCCAATGCGTAATGGTTTTCTCAGAAGAGGGGTGCCATAAGGTTGCCAGCTCCTCAAGGGATAGGTGTTGTAACCACTCGTTGTCTTTACTGACCACGAGTGTGATCGCATCAAGTGCGATAGGCAGTTCTAAAAACTCAATACCGTTTTCTCGACACAGGGCTTTTTCTTGCGTTTTGATAGGGCGAGAGGCGTTAGATATATCCGTCTTACCACGACAAAACTTGCGAAATCCGCCCCCTGTTCCAGTGACACCAACCACTATCTGGGCGACTTCTTCTTGCTGGGCCATAAACTGCTGAGCGAATTGACGAGTGATGGGGTAAACCGTGCTTGAACCTTCGATCTTGATCAGATCTTTTGTCATGCCCATCGTTGGCCATAGAGACAAAAAGATAACAGTGGTGATTGCTTTGTGTAAGAACCTTTCCATCATAGTGTACGTTACGCTTCTCTCGGCCAGCATTGTCATATTTAATCGAGCTAAAGAAATATACGTTGCGTAACTTGGTTATACAATGCACATTCTTCAATATTCATCAAAACTTCATAAGCAACTGAATTGTTTACTTATTCATTAATTTGAAACATTGATGGATTAAGGTCGATGTATTACTCATCCTTTTATCCTGATTATGTTGTTCCCCAAAGTACTAAATAAGCGAAAGTTCTTATTCACCTCTCTATTGGCGTTGCTGGTGGTCGCGTCAACCACAGTTCTCGTGATGCAATCAACCAACCTTTTGGTTAAAAAATCCCCCCTTGCAGAAGCCGCTGCTGAGATAAAGATCAACGGCTCTCTGGCTTACTTATGGTTCGATGAGATTGTTTCCGGCGATACAACCCAATCGATCCAAGAGGTCTGGTACTACCTAGAGATTGCGGATTGGCATGTAGGGGCGTTGCTCGATGGGGGAGAGAGCATCATGGGTAGTTATCAAGCGATCAGCGATCCCGAACTTCGAGAGCGATTGATGATGCTGCGTCAAACGCTGGCTGAGTTTCGTCAATATGCGGGTTCGCATTATCAGCAATCGGTTTTAGAGACACCGTCATTGGGGTTAAAAACTGACGAGTATTATCTCGATTTCGCTAGTCAGGCAGATGAGATTCAACGCGTAATCAAAACCAGCTATGAATCCGGCATTGCGAGCTACACCAAAACCAGTATTACTCTAATTATTGCCGCCGTTTTTATCGCTGTGTACTCACTTCGTGTTCAGTTTAAATATGAGCAGAGCCGAGATTTGCTATTGAAATCGCTTACGGATGCCAAGTCATCGATTGAGCTCAAGAACAAGCAGTTACATACTCAAGCCTATTTCGATCCTTTGACCGAATTACCCAATCGTACTCTGTTTCTCGATAGGCTTGGACAGTCGATACTCAATGCTCAGCAGACTCAACGCCCATTCGCACTATTATTCCTCGACCTTGATCATTTTAAAGAGGTTAACGATCTCTATGGTCATGCTGCGGGTGATGAACTATTAAAGCAGGTCGCGCAGCGCATAACACAGTCGATTCGAGTAACGGATCTATCAGCGAGATTTAGCGGTGATGAATTTGTCATTGTTTTGGAACACTTGCGCGACGTCGATATGGCGGTGAGTGTAGCGAACAAGATCGCCTCGAAGTTGATTAAGCGTCTAAGAGAGCCTTTCACACTGAAACATGGCATTGCAGAAGTTACAGCGAGTATTGGTATCTCGATTTACCCGGATGATAGTACCTCTCAGCACTCACTGATCCGTTATGCTGATGACGCGATGTATCATGCTAAGTCATCAGGGAAAAACAATTTTCAGTTCTACTCAAAAGAGCTCAACTATATTGCGATGTCGCAGAAAGAGTTGGAACGCGAATTAAGACAAGCGGTCGATAAACAGCAGTTTGAAATTCACTACTTACCCAAATGGGCATTAAAATCGAGGGACGTGAAAGGGGTTGAAGCACTTGTACGCTGGAATCACCCGACTAAAGGTTTGATGTGTCCGAATGATTTTATTCCTGTAGCAGAAGCAACCGGGCAAATTCGTCAGATAGATCTGTTGGTAGCAGAAATGGCGTTGGCACAACACAAAAACTGGCTTACTCGCGGTATTGATATTGGTGTGATGAGCTTTAACATCTCAGCTCGCAGCTTGAAACATCCTCAGTTCTTTGATGCGTTGAAGCGTGTGATCATCTCCAGTGGTGTGGCAACACACAGAATTGAAGTGGAGATCACCGAAACCGTGATGATAGATAATGATCAGTTTGCACAGATCATCTTTAAAGAGCTTCATCAACTTGGTGTTCGTATCGCGCTTGATGATTTTGGTACTGGCTTTTCATCTCTCTCTTATCTCAAAGATTTTGAATTCGATACGCTGAAGATCGATCGTAGTTTTGTGATGGACTATGTGACCAATTCAACCTCATTAGTGCTTCTCAAAAGCATGATTCAGATAGGCAATGAACTTGGGGTTGCGGTCGTCGCGGAGGGCGTAGAGACGTTGCAACAACAACGTGATCTAATGGTGATGGGGTGTGAAATAGGACAGGGCTTCTATCTTACTTCTCCTCAAACGGCTGATAAATTAATAGAGAATCTTAGGCTGAACTCTGTTTCTAATGTGGTACCTATGTCTAGCTCTCTAGGGTAGCGCACCTTCCCACACTCTAACTCTCTGACTTTTTCTAGCTCAGGCTTTAGAAAGCTGAGCGACTTCTGTATAATCCGCACACAAAATTCAAGGGCAAGTCTCAACAACTTGCCCTTTTTACGCTTTAGATCAGCAAAGGGCGACTATGTCTTTCCAACAAGAAGTGAGCAAACGTAGAACGTTTGCGATTATCTCTCACCCGGATGCGGGTAAAACCACGATTACTGAAAAGGTTCTTTTATTCGGAAACGCGATTCAAAAAGCGGGTACCGTAAAAGGCCGTGGCTCTAACCAGCATGCTAAATCTGACTGGATGGAGATGGAAAAAGAACGTGGTATCTCGGTAACCACGTCTGTGATGCAGTTCCCGTACAATGATTGCCTAGTAAACCTACTAGATACTCCGGGACACGAAGACTTCTCGGAAGATACCTACCGTACACTAACGGCTGTTGACTCATGTCTTATGGTTATCGATGCCGCAAAAGGTGTCGAAGACCGTACACGTAAGCTAATGGAAGTGACACGTCTGCGTGATACGCCAATCGTAACTTTCATGAACAAATTGGACCGTGATGTACGTGATCCAATGGAAGTTCTAGATGAAGTTGAAAGCGAGTTGGGTATGGCGTGCGCACCCATCTCTTGGCCAATCGGTTGTGGTAAAGAGTTTAAAGGTGTTTACCACATTCACCGCGACGAGACGATCTTATACGAATCTGGCCACGGCCATGAGATCCAAGAAGTTCGAATCATCAAAGGTCTAGATAACCCAGAGTTAGATGCAGAAGTGGGTGCTGATCTAGCGGAAAGTGTTCGTGAAGAGCTTGAACTTGTCATGGGCGCGTGCCCTGAGTTCGATCATGACCTATTCCTAGCGGGCGAACTAACACCAGTTTTCTTCGGTACTGCATTGGGTAACTTTGGTGTTGACCACATGCTAGATGGCCTGACGGAATGGGCGCCAATGCCGAAAACTCGTCAAGCCGTTGAGCGTGATGTTGAAGCGACAGAAGATAAGTTCTCTGGCTTCGTATTTAAGATCCAAGCAAACATGGATCCAAAACACCGTGACCGTATCGCATTCATGCGTATCGTATCGGGTACTTATTCTCAAGGTATGAAGATGAATCATGTTCGTACTGGTAAGAATGTCAGTATCTCTGATGCGGTAACCTTCATGGCGGGTGATCGTGCTCGTGCTGAGAAAGCGTACGCGGGTGACATCATTGGTCTACATAACCACGGTACGATCCAGATTGGTGATACCTTCACTCAGGGTGAGTCACTGAAGTTCTCTGGTATTCCTAACTTTGCACCAGAACTATTCCGTCGTATCCGCCTGCGCGATCCACTAAAACAGAAGCAACTACTTAAAGGTCTAGTTCAGCTTTCTGAAGAGGGTGCGGTTCAGGTATTCCGACCACTACAGAACAACGATCTGATTGTAGGTGCGGTTGGTGTGCTTCAGTTTGACGTGGTGGTCGCTCGTTTGAAAGCGGAATACAACGTTGAAGCGATCTACGAGAGTGTCAACGTTGCAACAGCGCGTTGGGTTGAGTGTGGCGACGTTAAGAAGTTCGAAGAGTTCAAGCGTAAGAACCAGACTAACCTAGCGTTGGATGGTGGCGATAACCTAACTTACATCGCACCAACTATGGTTAACTTAAACCTAGCGTCAGAGCGTTTCCCTGACGTTGAGTTCCGTGCAACTCGCGAGCACTAATCTTATTGATGACGGTGCCAACTCACTGAGCTGGTGCTAGTCGAAGTGATTAAAAACGTCTATTGTTCTGCAATAGGCGTTTTTTTATGTTGGCCTTAAGGAGAATGGATGTTTCAAGTCATTAAACGATGGATTAAGCAGTACGATAAATGGTGTAAAGAGTTAGGGTTAACGCCAGAAAATAAGCGCAGCTGCACCCCTTATCGTAGCGATCCTCAACCTGAACCCAAAGATAAGCCGTAATGTCGATACCGCTATTCGATACCCACTGTCATCTAGACTTCGACGTCTTTTCACTTGGTGAACAAGACAGTTCTACGGCTGCTCAAGATTATCTCTCAACCGCTCGAGAGAGAGGCGTTGAGAAGGTTGTTGTACCGTCAATTGGTCAAACCAACTGGAAAAAACTCGATCGACTGAGCTTGGAACACGCCAACCTTTACTATGCGTTGGGTTTTCATCCTTACTTTCTAGCGACAGCGAATGAGAGCGAATTTGCTCAACTTGAACAGCACCTAAGTGGCGCTTCTGAACGGTGTGTTGCGATCGGGGAGTGCGGCTTAGACTTCTTTGTGGATGTGGAACTCGATAAACAGGAACGCTTTTTTATCCATCAGATACAGCTCGCGACCGCTTTTGAACTGCCTCTGATTATCCACGAACGGAAATCACATAATCGCCTTATTCAGCTTATTAAGCAGCAAAAATTCACCAATGGTGGAGTGATTCATGGTTTTTCGGGCAGCGAACAGCAAGCTTTAGAGTGGATTCGCTTAGGATTCTATATTGGTGTCGGTGGAACGATAACTTACCCAAGAGCGCAGAAAACACGCACCACAGTTGCTCGTCTTCCTCTTGAATGGGTTGTTTTAGAGACAGATGCACCGGATATGCCGATCAGTGGTCAGCAAGGAAACATTAATCATTCCAAATATTTAGTTACGATATTAAATGAACTTGTTTCGCTTAGAAAAGAGCCAAAGCAATCGATTGCAACTCAAATTTGGCAAAATAGCCATCGGCTATTCGGTATATGTGAATAAAATCTAAAGTTTTTGTTTATCGTTTGCGTGTTTTACAACCGTATCGTGACTTGGCTCACAGATGTAAATGAATGATACATGAATCTTATACCAAAGTGTGAGGACGGCATTACTTTATTAGTGGTCGCATGAGTATAATTGCCTCCGCTTTATAGCCCCATTTTGTAACACGCCAATAAATAACCAATAAGGAAGTCATAAACTATGAGCCTGTTTATGAGCCTAGTCGGTATGGTAGTACTGATTGCAATCGCAGTATTACTGTCTGACAACCGCAAAGCTATTAACTTTAGAACGGTGGGTGGCGCATTCGCTATCCAATTCGCACTTGGTGCATTCGTACTTTACATCCCTTGGGGTCGTGATCTTCTTGCAGGTTTCTCTGCAGGTGTAGCAAACGTGATCGACTACGGTAAAGACGGTACTGGTTTCCTATTCGGCAGCCTAGTTAACTTCTCGGTTGACGGTATCGGTTTCATCTTTGCATTCCAAGTACTACCAACTTTAATCTTCTTCTCTGCACTTATCTCTGTACTTTACTACATTGGTGTAATGCAATGGGTTATCAAGATTCTTGGTGGTGGCCTACAGAAAGCTCTTGGCACATCTCGTGCGGAGTCTATGTCTGCTGCAGCAAACATCTTCGTTGGTCAAACTGAAGCTCCTCTAGTTGTACGTCCTTTCGTACCTAAAATGACTCAGTCTGAACTATTCGCTGTAATGTGTGGTGGTCTAGCTTCTGTTGCTGGTGGTGTACTAGCAGGTTACGCTTCTATGGGCGTACCTCTAGAGTACCTAGTTGCTGCATCATTCATGGCAGCACCAGGTGGTCTACTATTCGCTAAGATCATCAAGCCTGAAACTGACACGCCAGATGACAACATCACTGAAGAAATGGACGGTGGCGACGACAAACCAGCTAACGTTATCGACGCAGCGGCTGGTGGTGCATCTGTTGGTCTTCAACTTGCTCTAAACGTTGGTGCAATGCTATTAGCGTTCATCGGTCTAATCGCTCTAATCAACGGTATCCTAGGTGGCATCGGTGGTTGGATTGGTTTTGAAGGCCTAACTCTTGAGTGGATCCTTGGTAAAGTATTCTCTCCACTAGCATTCATTATTGGTGTGCCATGGGCTGAAGCAGATATTGCTGGCTCATTCATCGGTCAGAAGATCGTAGTTAACGAATTCGTTGCATACCTAAACTTCGTACCTTTCGTTGGTGAAAACGCGCAAATCGTTGAAGCGACTGGTCAAGTAATGTCTGTTAAGACTCAAGCAATTATTTCGTTCGCACTATGTGGTTTCGCAAACCTTTCTTCTATCGCGATTCTACTAGGTGGTCTAGGTGGTCTAGCTCCAAACCGTCGTCACGACATCGCTCGTATGGGTGTTAAAGCGGTTATTGCTGGTACTCTATCTAACCTGATGGCAGCGACAATTGCTGGCTTCTTCCTATCTTTCTAATTAAGTAGATTAGATTATATAGACGCCACTTTAATATCGCCCCGTAGCAAGAGATTGCTGCGGGGCTTTTTTGTTTTAGGGACCGGATTATTGAGCAGTAAGTGCAGGAAACGTTGATACACAGGATGTGTTATTCACAACGATTGCTGTCATCAATAACTCGGAAACTGAATTATTTTGAGATACAAACCGTTTGCGTTCTAAGGAGCACTACAAATTATCGAAGGATACCTATAATGTATAAGCTATAGAGATAGGATTTCTCTTTTTGGCAAGAAAATGACCGCTTGTTTAATCGCAATCGTGATTCTTCTGGGATTAAGCCAAACATAGCGATACGCTATAGATGTTAGACACAACAAGGTAACTTTGTTGTGCCATAGACCAAACTGGTACTGTGCGGTGACAAGGATAGCAATTGACGGCGTAAGGCCAACAAGTCTTCAGGGAACCAAGTCCGTTCATTGGTGACTACAGAGCATTACTAAAATATCCATCTATACTGGATGGAGGGCAAAGTAGTTAACTATTTGAATATATTGATCGGAGATAGAAATGAGCGATTTAAAAGCAGCAGCTCTACGTGCACTTAAACTTATGGACCTAACTACGCTAAATGACGACGACACAACGGAAAAAGTTGTAGCGCTTTGTCACGATGCGAAGACTGCAGTGGGCAACACAGCTGCAATCTGTATTTACCCTCGCTTTATCCCAGCCGCTAAGAAGGCACTGCGTGAACAAGGTACTCCAGAAGTACGTATTGCGACTGTAACTAACTTCCCTCATGGTAACGATGACATCGAAATCGCAGTGGCTGAAACTAAAGCAGCAGTCGCTTACGGTGCAGACGAAGTAGACGTAGTATTCCCATACCGCGCTCTAATCGCTGGTAACGAAGAGGTTGGTTTCGAGCTAGTTAAACAGTGTAAAGAAGCATGTGGCGACATTACACTGAAAGTAATCATCGAAACTGGTGAGCTTAAAGAAGAAGCACTAATCAAGAAAGCATCTGAAATTTGTATCAAAGCAGGCGCTGACTTCATTAAAACTTCAACAGGTAAAGTGCCAGTAAACGCGACTCCAGAGTACGCGCGCATGATGCTTGAAGTGATCCGTGACATGGGCGTAGCTAAGACGGTTGGTTTCAAACCTGCAGGTGGTGTTCGTACTGCTGAAGATGCAGCACAATACCTAGCAATGGCTGATGACATCCTAGGCGCAGATTGGGCTGACAATATGCACTACCGTTTTGGTGCATCAAGCCTACTGACTAACCTACTAAACACATTAGAAGTAACAGACGAGACAGCTGATCCAACAGCTTACTAATTCTTAAATTGTCTGTTTGATGGAGCGGTGATTTTGCCGCTCCATATTACCTCTTTACCTTACATACCATACTCATCATGAGTGTTGGGAGGAATCTAATGTCTGAAGTATCTAATACCAAAACTCCAACTTTTCTACCTCAAGAAATTATTCGCAGAAAACGTGACGGCGAAGTGCTAACTGCTGAAGAGATCAACTTCTTCATTCAGGGCGTTGCTAAAAACACGGTTTCTGAAGGCCAAATCGCGGCATTTGCAATGGCGATCTTCTTCAACGAAATGACAATGCCAGAACGCATTGCGCTAACGTGTGCAATGCGTGATTCAGGTATGGTTATCGATTGGAGCCACATGAACTTTGATGGCCCTATCGTTGATAAACACTCTACAGGTGGTGTTGGTGACGTAACTTCACTGATGCTTGGCCCAATGGTGGCAGCATGTGGTGGTTTCGTTCCTATGATCTCTGGTCGTGGTCTTGGCCACACAGGTGGTACGCTCGATAAACTTGAGTCTATCCCTGGCTACAACATCACACCGACAAATGAAGTGTTTGGTGAAGTAACCAAAGACGCAGGTGTTGCAATTATCGGTCAAACAGGTGATCTAGCTCCTGCGGACAAGCGCGTATACGCGACGCGCGATATCACAGCGACTGTAGACAACATCTCGCTAATCACCGCTTCAATTCTTTCTAAGAAACTGGCTGCTGGCCTAGATTCTCTAGTCATGGATGTAAAAGTAGGTTCTGGCGCATTCATGCCAACTTACGAAGCGTCTGAAGAGTTGGCGAAATCTATCGTTGCTGTAGCAAACGGTGCGGGTACTAAGACAACAGCGATTCTAACTGACATGAACCAAGTTCTGGCTTCTTCTGCAGGTAATGCCGTTGAGGTACGTGAAGCGGTTCAATTCCTGACGGGTGAATACCGTAACCCTCGTCTACTTGAGATCACGCTAGCTTCATGTGCTGAAATGCTCGTGCTTGGCAACCTTGCGAAAGACTCTGAAGAGGCTCGTGGGAAGCTAATGGCGGTACTGGATAACGGTAAAGCAGCAGAGTGCTTCGGCAAGATGGTTGCAGGCCTGGGCGGTCCAGCTGACTTCGTAGAAAACTACGACAACTATCTAGAGAAAGCGGAAATCATCAAGCCAGTATACGCACTTGAAAGTGGTGTTGTATCAGCAATGGATACGCGCGCAATCGGTATGGCTGTTGTTGGCATGGGTGGCGGTCGCCGCGTTGCAACTGACAGCATCGATTACGCAGTCGGCTTCGATAACTTCATCCGTTTAGGTGAAGTAGCAAGCGAAGACAAGCCTCTTGCGGTTATTCACGCACGTAACGAACAGCAATGGCAAGAAGCGGCAACAGCCCTTCAAAATGCGATTACTGTTGGTGGTGAATACACAGCAACGCCAGACGTTTACCGTCAAATTCGTTCAGAAGACGTTTAATTAAAAAATTACACAAAGCCTGCTCACACAACATTATTCGATAATGAGCGGGCTAAAGGAAATAGCAATGAAAAGAGCATTTATTTTAGTCTTAGACTCATTTGGTATTGGCGCAACGGCTGATGCTGAGAAATTTGGTGATGTAGGTTCAGACACTATGGGTCACATCGCGGATCAGTGTGACAAAGGCTTAGCGGATAACGCTGACCGTAAAGGCCCACTGACTCTGCCAAACCTATCTAAACTGGGCCTTGCGATGGCTCATAAAGAGTCAACAGGTCGTTTTGCTCCTGGTATGGATGCAGACGCTGAAATCATCGGTGCTTACGGTCACGCAGCTGAGCTGTCTTCTGGTAAAGATACACCGTCAGGTCACTGGGAAATTGCGGGCGTTCCTGTTCTTTTTGATTGGGGTTACTTCACTGATAAAGAGAACAGTTTCCCTAAAGAGCTGACTGACCGCATTCTAGAGCGTGCTGGCCTATCTGGTTTCCTAGGTAACTGTCACGCATCGGGTACTCAAGTACTGGACGATCTAGGTGAAGAGCACATGAAGACAGGTCTACCTATCTTCTACACATCGGCAGATTCCGTATTCCAGATCGCATGTCATGAAGAGACATTTGGTCTGCAAAATCTGCTAGATCTTTGTCAGATCGCGCGTGAAGAGCTAGAAGATTACAACATCGGCCGTGTTATCGCGCGTCCTTTCGTTGGTGCGGGTAAAGGTCAGTTTGAGCGTACCGGTAACCGTCGCGATCTATCTGTTGAGCCGCCATCAGCAACGATCCTGCAAAAACTGGTTGAAGAGAAAAACGGTGAGGTTCACTCAATCGGTAAGATCTCTGATATCTACGCAGGCTGTGGTATCACTAAGAAGACTAAAGCGACAGGTATTCCTGACCTATTTGAAGCAACCAAAGACGCGATCAAAGAAGCGGGTGACAACACGATTGTGTTCACTAACTTTGTAGATTTCGACTCTGCTTACGGTCACCGTCGTGACGTAGCGGGTTACGCAGCAGCGCTTGAGTACTTCGATGGTCGTCTTCACGAAGTTATGGATATGATGCAAGAAGATGACATCTTGATCCTAACCGCTGACCACGGTTGTGATCCAACATGGCCGGGTTCTGATCACACTCGTGAGCACATTCCAGTGATCGTTTACGGTAAGAATGTTCCTGTTGGCTCATTAGGTCGTCGTGATACGTTCGCCGATATCGGCCAAACGCTAGCTACATACTTTGGTACGTCGCCAATGGGTTATGGCACAAGCTTTTTGTAATTTTTAAGTATACTGAGGAGAGAGGGTAGCCTCTCTCTTCTTTTTTGTTTTGAGATAAAGGATATTTTCAATGGCAACTCCACATATTAATGCTGAAATGGGCGCATTCGCAGACGTTGTTCTTATGCCGGGTGACCCGCTACGTGCTAAATACATTGCTGAAACATTCCTAGATGATGTTGTTCAGGTGTGTGATGTTCGCAACATGTTTGGTTACACAGGTACTTACAAAGGTCGTAAGATCTCTGTTATGGGCCACGGCATGGGCATTCCATCGTGCTCTATCTACGCGACAGAGCTTATTAAAGACTTCGGCGTGAAGAAAATCATCCGTGTTGGCAGCTGTGGTGCGGTTAGCGAAGATATTAAAGTGCGCGACGTTGTTATCGGCATGGGCGCTTGTACAGATTCAAAAGTGAACCGTATTCGCTTTAAAGGTCATGACTTTGCTGCCATTGCTGACTACAAAATGGTTCGTGCAGCTGAAGACGCGGCAAAAGCGCGCGGTGTTGACGTAAAAGTCGGTAACCTATTCTCAGCTGAGCTGTTCTACACACCAGATCCAGAAATGTTCGATGTGATGGACAAGTACGGCATCGTTGGTGTTGAGATGGAAGCGGCTGGTATCTACGGTGTGTGTGCTGAATACGGCGCGAAAGCACTAACTATCTGTACTGTTTCAGACCACATTAAAACAGGTGAGCAAACCACATCTGATGAGCGTCAAACGACTTTCAACGACATGATGGTGATTGCACTAGACTCTGTTCTACTGGGTGACGACGAGTAATCGAAAGCCTCAGTATGCTTTGAGCTGAATGAAAAAAGCCCCTACAGTCTCGACTGTTGGGGCTTTTTATTGCGTGGTTGTATTGGAGTTTGCTTACTAAGAGCTAACATTCTTAAGTAGCAGGTTCTCGCCTGATTTGGATTTACCACGTCTAAGGATCAACAGAATAAACAGCACGCCACTGACAAATCCCATCACTACCATACCAATCATATAGCGGTCACTCTTGCGGTAATGGTGATCTGAGATAGCCGTTACTCGACCTGTCTCAAACGTTACTCGGATAAAACCAATGATGGTGTTTTCTGGTGAGTAGATAGGTTCCACTAACTGCTGTTTTCCGATACTGGCCGTGGAAAGTGGTGTGTCTAACCCAAGTACTTCACGGACCGTCAGTGCCTTTTCACTTGATGCCAAACGAATGCCTTCAGCGTTGTAGATTGTGGTATCAAAAACCAATCGGTCTTGAGATAGCTGATTGGCGAGATCTAACAGGCGCTCTTGATCTTGTTGAATGATCATTTTGCTTGCAGATAGCGATGCTTGTGAGATTAGAACCTTGGTTAGAGTCTCGAGCTGCTTGGCTTGAATTTTCTCATTACCTTTACTGATCACCACGGTGTTTTTGATGGTGACCACCAACATAGCGGCTAATAAAATAAGCGCTAGGATACGCAGTGCATTACGTAATGAGAACAGCGATTCATTCATGATTCATCTCGTCTGAAATAAACAAATGTTATGATTAAGGTATATTGAGACTTGCACATGTAAATTGCAATAGGTTAACGTCTAGCTAAGTTAATTAGGAATCATACACATGGACGCACAGAAACTCTTGCCTATCAAAAGGCATACTACGCTGCTCACTCGACTTCCAGAGACGCGATTCGCTTCTCAACTGGCGAAGTCAAAGGCAAACTGGATCGTATTTGGTGAGTACCTTTCTCCCCAAGCCTTCGACGACATCGACTTTTTTACAGGCTTCTACAACACTATTCTCGACACTTGGAAAGTAGGCAAATACGAAGTTGCTCTTATGTCTGGGCAGCTTACCCCTGCGCATGAAGAGATCTTACAAGGATTAAAACTCGATTACGCTTGCTTAAGTGAGGTTCCAGATTTGTCGAAGCCGGGTTTGATTGTGATGGATATGGACTCCACGGCGATTCAAATTGAATGTATCGACGAGATTGCAAAATTAGCGGGTGTGGGTGAACTGGTATCTGACATTACAGAGCGCGCAATGCAGGGGGAACTCGATTTTGAGCAGAGCCTTCGTCAGCGTGTCGGTGCACTGAAAGATGCCGATGAAGCTATCTTAGAGCAAGTGCGCAGTACACTACCATTCATGCCAGATTTGGTAGAGTTGGTGAACACACTGAATAAGCTAGGTTGGAAAACTGCAATAGCATCGGGCGGCTTTACCTACTTCTCGGACTATCTTAAAGACACCTTAAATCTCGATTACGCGCAATCTAACACCTTGGAAATCGTCGATGGTAAGTTGACAGGGCAAGTGTTGGGCGATGTTGTATCAGCACAAACCAAAGCCGACATTCTGATAGAGCTAGCTGAAGAGCATGAGATTGAGCTGCACAATACAGTGGCTGTTGGGGATGGTGCCAACGACTTAGTGATGATGAAAGCGGCAGGCTTGGGTATTGCCTATCATGCGAAACCGAAAGTGGAGCAGCAGGCTCAATCGGCTGTTCGTTATTCAGGTTTGGGTGGCGTGCTATGTATTCTTTCTGGTGTATTGGCTAAGCATCAAAAAATCAGCTGGCAAGTGAAACCATAGTATCCTTGTTTATAGATAGAAAAAGCAGGCCTTAGAGCCTGCTTTTTTAATGGGTTTTGCTAATAGTTGAATGATGTAATTCGGCTACTTGGTCAACTCGAGTCTGATTAGCACTTCATCTGTGATATCACACATTTCGCCGTAGCCAATAAAGGCCGTCACTTCATTTTCGAGTTTCTTCGCTTGATACATGCTTATACGAGCAATGCTCTCTAAATCGGATTGGAACAGGCTGGTTAATGGATCAAAAATCGGTGCTGTTGATACTCGTAAAACGTAGAGCTCACCCATGTGCTGAGCCTTTTTGATAAACATAATCCGTTCTTTAACCGATTTGAACTCTCGACTTAGCTTAGTGTGTACCGACTGAACCTTGTCACCAAACTTAATGGCGGCCACGTACACATCATGATGCTTCGGACCTGCCCCTTTTATTTTCTTCAGTGGATCTGCTAGCAGGGTATTACTGTGTCCTTTAAAAATCGGCTCTAAAGATAACTTATGATTGTGTCCAAGTTTTGCCAATAAGCTTAAGTAGCCATTAAGAGGGAAGTTAACCCCAATGATCTTGCAACGTAGCTTTGAGCTTGGCTTATCGATAAAGATCGGATTACTGACTATTTTACTCAACAAAACATTATGGAGAGACTCCAACAGTGAGTGAGTGGGCAGTATCTCTTGCTTTTTGATCAGTTTATTTTGGTTATGCTCAATGAGACCATTAAGGAAAGCCACGGTGCGCATGGTTTTGCCCGTTTCATCGATCGCCAACTGAACATTTTTTCCATTTGGGCTAACGCGGATCACTCGGTAAGGTACTGCACTCAGAGGCAGCTTCTTATCATAGAGTTGAAGCTCATTGAAGTTGATGGTAACAGGATCGTCGATCTTCAGTATCAGTGGCTGCTCTAATGCGACGCTTAAGCCACGCTTGGAAAGATCCAGAGTATGACCGTTCGCTGCTGCACCATCGCCTGCTGTGATCTGCAGTGGTGACTTAAACTGATAGCGTGGCTCTTTGCGGCGAGATTGAGAATCAAAGTAGATGCTCTGAATATTACCCACAACGGCGCGTGCATGGCGGAACTTATTCAGCTCACTGCTGGCAATACGTGGTTTTTCTGTAAGTAGGTAGTCGTCTGCACTGTCATCCGCACCTATCTCTTGCAAGATGCCACAGTGTGTTAATTGCTCAGAGCTTCTTGCGAGATCTTTCGAGTGCTGCGCTAGCGATTTACGTTCTTCTTCGGACAGTTCAAAAACAGAGAATTTAAAGGTTTTCCAGCTCACTCTTTTAGCACCAATATGCCAGAACAGCTGACGTTGTTCTCTGGTTGCCTCTGGCAGCATCATTGAGTAGAACAGCGTCTTATTTTGGTGCTCGTGAGTAAACGAGTAGATAACATTGCTCGTCCCTTTTACACCAGGCTTAGCTAATTGGCTCATACGCTGTTCATTAAATAGCGTCCCTAAAGCTTGTTGGTTCCGCTCATCATGCCAGTACTGCCAAAGAGGGAGATTGTTATCAGTCAGCAGAGCCAGTTTGAGTTCACTGCCGCTAAAAAAGAGGGGCAGGTTACAGGTGTGCTTGAGGTATGTATGCTCGATCCCGCGAGTTCGGGTGCGAATAATGCGATCTTGGTTCTCGTGCTGAGTTTTCTTGCTGTTGCTGTTTAATGACTCTTCGATTAAGCGACTGACAACATTACTATCACATACACGTATTGTTCGTAAAAACTTAACCGCATTGTTCTCAAAAGAGTCGTCGATACCAAGAATACGATACTCAATGGTTTTATCAACTTCAGGTTCTTTTGACTTTTCAACCAACTCAGTGAATTTGACGCCAATGACTTCACCAAGACTATATTTGAAGGCGCTCGGCACTTTAAACTTTCCGCCTGATGGTGATATATCCACTGTCACACCATACAGCACTTGGCCCTTTGAGGTTGTTATTTCAACTTGAGACGCAACTTTTAGACGGTTCTCTTGACGTTTCAAATCGTAACCCAGGTTAATAGCTTCCGCTTCATAGGGGCTATTGGCACTGGTAATGCCGTTATCTTCTTGCTGAGCGGTATTGATTTGATTATTGACAGGTTGAGTTCTCGGAGACATCACCATCTCCCAAACTCCCTCAGTATAGCCGCGAAACTTTTTAGTGCCTCGCTGATAGGCGTTGAGCGCGATATCATCAAGCCAGTGTTTACGTCCGTCTAGGGTAAACTGGTGACACTCATTGTCGATACGGCCTCGTAAATCGATACTCTTGGTGCATGGCGCCATGATACGATTCAGTTCCATTTTAACGAGCAATTTCAGAGACGGGGATTCACCCTCTGTCATTTGTGATAGAAGGAAGTCGAAATCCTCAGCGTGATAGGCTGGGATGAGTCGCTCTGCTATAGATAGAATTTCAGATTGCTGCATACTTTTATTGTTAGAATGGATAGTGCACTTATGTTATCGACTAGTTTTAATCGATCTTTAAGTATAACTGGTACGACTGCAACGATTATTTTAATCCGCACGGTCAACAACACCGTAATTTGACAACATCATCGTGTAACAAGGTAAATTATTGAGGTTTTATGGCTAAGGCAAAACGAGCTTATGTATGTAATGACTGTGGCGCAGACTTTCCGCGCTGGCAGGGGCAATGTAATGCATGCGGAGCTTGGAACACAATCACAGAGGTAAGGCTCGCTGCATCACCTCAAGTTGCACGTAATGAGAGACTCACCGGTTACGCAGGCAGCGCAACGGAATCGAGTGTTCAAACCCTTTCAGAGATCGATCTGCAAGAAGTACCGAGATTTAGTAGTGGCTTTAAAGAGCTCGATCGCGTTCTTGGCGGCGGTGTGGTTCCTGGTGCTGCGATTCTTATCGGTGGTAACCCAGGAGCTGGTAAGTCGACGCTACTGTTACAGACGATGTGTCTACTCTCTTCACAGCTTCCCACTTTATATGTGACAGGTGAGGAATCGTTGCAGCAGGTGGCGATGCGCGCCTCGCGTTTAGGCTTGCCGAAAGATCATCTCAAAATGTTGTCTGAAACCAATGTCGATAAGATCTGTCAGGTAGCAGAAAAAGAGCAACCGAAGATCATGGTTATAGACTCGATTCAAGTTATGCATGTCGCCGATGTTCAGTCATCGCCAGGCAGTGTGGCTCAGGTACGTGAGTCAGCAACCGCACTGACTCGCTTTGCCAAGCAGAATAATGTCGCTATTTTCCTTGTTGGTCACGTAACTAAAGATGGCACGCTGGCAGGCCCTAAAGTGCTAGAGCATATTATTGACTGCTCGGTGCTGCTTGATGGCGGTACTGATAGTCGTTTTAGAACGCTGCGCAGCCATAAAAACCGTTTTGGTGCGGTAAATGAGCTTGGTGTGTTTGCAATGACGGGGCAAGGGCTTAAAGAAGTCTCGAACCCTTCGGCTATTTTCCTTTCTCGTGGTGAAGAAGAAACCTCGGGAAGCTCAGTGATGGTGGTTTGGGAAGGTACGCGTCCACTTCTCGTCGAGATTCAAGCTCTGGTGGATTATTCACAGTTGGCGAACCCTCGTCGTGTCGCTGTAGGCTTAGAGCAAAACCGCCTCTCTTTATTACTCGCCGTGCTGCATAAACATGGCGGACTGCAAATGGCCGACCAAGATGTGTTTGTGAATGTCGTCGGTGGTGTTAAAGTAACCGAAACCAGTGCTGACCTAGCATTAGTGATGGCACTGTTGTCTAGTTTTAGAGACAGAGCACTACCTAAAGATGTGGTCGTGTTTGGTGAAGTCGGTTTGGCCGGGGAGATTAGGCCGGTTCCAAGTGGACAAGAGCGTCTAAACGAAGCCTTCAAGCATGGCTTTAAAAAAGCGATCGTGCCGGCGGCCAACATGCCCAAGGGTGGTATTCCAGGGATGCAAATCCACGGGGTGAAAAAATTGTCAGAAGCAATTAGTGCTTTTGATGAGTTGTAATAAAGCTAAGTTAGGCTAATCTATACAGCAGCAAATCAAATTGGGTTTGCGAATCGTCTTTCTGCGAGCCCAATATTAAAATTGACAACCGTTTAGGTTGTTTCTACAGAGCACTTTTCCTTTCTGATTGTGGAAAGACAAAAGTTTTTTAGTCTCAAATGCATGCAAAGCTATCAGTCTTCACAGATTGTGATATACTCTGCGCGCATTTTATATCCTATTAACAGAGTAAGACAATGGCAGATTTATCGAAATACAGAAACATTGGTATTTTCGCGCACGTTGATGCGGGTAAAACAACTACCACTGAGCGTATCCTTAAGCTAACTGGTCAAATCCACAAGACTGGTGAAGTACATGACGGCGAATCAACGACTGACTTCATGGAACAGGAAGCTGAGCGCGGTATTACTATCCAATCAGCAGCTGTAAGCTGTTTCTGGAACGGTCACCGTCTAAACGTTATCGATACTCCTGGACACGTTGACTTCACAGTTGAAGTATACCGTTCTCTTAAAGTACTTGATGGCGGTATCGGTGTATTCTGTGGTTCTGGTGGTGTTGAACCTCAATCAGAAACTAACTGGCGCTACGCTAACGAATCAGAAGTATCTCGTCTGATCTTCGTTAACAAACTAGACCGTATGGGTGCTGACTTCTACCGCGTTGTTGACCAAGTTAAGAACGTTCTAGGCGCAACTCCTCTAGTAATGGTTCTACCAATCGGCCGCGAAGATGAATTCGTTGGTGTTGTAGACCTACTAAGCCGTAAAGCATACGTTTGGGATGACACAGGTCTTCCTGAAAACTACGAAATCACTGATGTTCCTGCGGACATGGTTGATGACGTTGAGCAATACCGTGAAGAGCTAATCGAAACTGCTGTAGAGCAAGACGATGACCTAATGGAAGCGTACATGGAAGGTGAAGAGCCTTCTATCGAAGACATCAAGCGTTGTATCCGTAAAGGTACTCGTGATATCGCATTCTTCCCTACGTTCTGTGGTTCTGCATTCAAGAACAAAGGTATGCAACTTATCCTTGATGCTGTAGTAGATTACCTACCAGCTCCAACTGAAGTTGATCCTCAGCCTCTAACAGACAAAGAAACTGGTGAGCCAACTGGTGAAGTTGCTACAGTATCTGCTGATGAGCCGCTACGTGCTCTTGCATTTAAGATCATGGACGACCGTTTCGGTGCACTAACGTTCATCCGTATCTACTCTGGTCGCATGAAGAAGGGTGATACAATCCTTAACTCTGCAACTGGTAAAACTGAGCGTATCGGCCGTATGGTTGAGATGCAAGCTGATGAGCGTAACGAGCTAACTGAAGCACAAGCTGGTGACATCATCGCTGTTGTTGGTATGAAGAACGTTCAAACTGGTCACACTCTATGTGATGTTAAGCACGAATGTACTCTAGAGCCAATGATCTTCCCAACACCAGTAATCTCTATCGCTGTATCTCCAAAAGATAAAGGCGGTTCTGAGAAAATGGGTATCGCGATCGGTAAAATGGTTGCAGAAGATCCATCTTTCCAAGTTGAGACTGACGAAGAAACTGGCGAAACTATCCTGAAAGGTATGGGTGAACTTCACCTAGACATCAAGGTAGATATCCTTAAGCGTACATACGGTGTTGACCTTGTAGTAGGTGCTCCTCAAGTAGCTTACCGTGAAACAATCACGAAAGCTGTTGAAGATAGCTACACTCACAAGAAGCAATCTGGTGGTTCTGGTCAATTCGGTAAGATCGATTACCGTATCAAACCAGGCGAAGCTGGTTCTGGCTTCACTTTCTCTTCAACTGTTGTTGGTGGTAACGTTCCTAAGGAATTCTGGCCTGCAGTTGAGAAAGGTTTCGCATCTATGATGGAAAACGGTGTTCTTGCTGGCTTCCCAACTCTAGATGTTGAAGTAGAACTATTCGACGGTGGCTTCCACGCAGTTGACTCATCTGCAATCGCATTTGAAATCGCAGCGAAAGGCGCATTCCGTCAATCTATGCCTAAAGCGGGTGCACAACTTCTTGAGCCAATCATGAACGTTGACGTATTCACTCCAGAAGATCACGTTGGTGATGTAATCGGTGACCTTAACCGTCGTCGTGGTATGATCAAAGACCAACAAGCTGGCGCTACTGGCGTACGTATTAAAGCTGACGTACCACTATCAGAAATGTTCGGTTACATCGGTCACCTACGTACTATTACTTCAGGCCGTGGTCAATTCTCTATGGAATTCCTACAGTACTCTCCATGTCCAGCTAACGTGGCAGAAGAAGTAATCGCAAAAGCTAAAGAAGACAAAGAAAACAAGTAATTGTTTTTAGAATCTAATTAGTTTTAAAGCCCCGCAAGTGAAAGCTTGCGGGGCTTTTGTTGTGTGGGGTTTATTATGCGAGATGCGAGATGCGAGATGCGAGATGCGAGATTGATGTGGCCCCTAAAAAGTAGACACAGGGGGTAATCCCCGCGAAATAACTACGGGGAATTAGAGTGATTTAGGTAGTGAACATTAGCGTTTTAAATCGATATAGATTTGCTCTACTTTAGTTCGAGCCCATTCCGTTTTGCGCAGAAACTTTAAGCTCGACTTGATGCTTGGGTCTTTTTTGAAGCAGTTAATGTTAACCATGTAACTCAACTCTTCCCACCCATAGTGGTCCACTAGTTCAGTGAGTAGCTTTTGTAAAGTAATGCCATGTAGTGGGTTGTTTGCTTGTGTCATGATACGTCCGATAAGTATTTTTCGTCAGTATAGCAGCTTAGTCATCCGAGTTTCCGGGCCATTTCAATGAGAAGTCGGTATCAATGATGTTGAGTGTTGATTGGGATTTTTGTTGATTCTTCTCACGCCATCTTGAGGACAGGAGAGGAAAGCGTTTTGGGAATAAGGGAGTTAGAAAGCGTAACTCAAGTGGTTACCTGAGTTACGCTTGTCTATTCAAAAGCGCTTTTGATCAAAAAGAGTTTGGCTTAGGGCCGATTACTCTTCCCAAACGACAAGTTTGTCGCTCGGCCAGTTGTGGCCTATTTCGTGGTACTTCTGCTCGAGAACATGACGTTTGATCTTGAGTGTTGGAGTTAAGATCCCGTTTTCAATACTCCACGGCTCCTTAATCATAAGTACACCTTTGATCTTTTCATGAGAGCCTAATTGCGCGTTCATCTTATCGATCACTCGTTTTGTGGTTCTCTCATAGCGTGCACGATCGAAGTTAGGGAAGTCATGAGGAACAACCAGTAGGATAGGGCCTGGCAAGCCTAGACCGATTAGACACATCATCTCAACACGGCTGTATTCAAAGAGCTTTTTCTCAATAGGTACAGGAGCAACAAACTTCCCTTTCGCGGTTTTGAAGGTATCTTTTTTACGACCTTGGATCGTCAGGTAACCTTCGCTATCAATTGCTCCGATATCACCGGTGTGTAGCCAGCCTTCTTCATTGAATGACTCTTGTGTAGCGATATCATTTTTGTAGTAACCAGAGAACAGGCCTTTACTGCGTACTAAGATCTCGTCATCTTCAGCAATCTTGAGCTCAACACCCGGCCCCGCATTACCTACAGACCCAATTTTGTCCGCTCTGAATGGGTAGTTAAGGGTGCTGTAAGCGAAAGATTCTGTCATCCCCCAGGCTTCAGTGATGTGCAGACCTACGCTTTCGTACCAGTCCAGTAGAGCGGGAGACACGGGGGCAGAGCCACATCCAAGAACGCGTGCTTGATCCAATCCGAGACCATCAGCCAGTTTTTTCTTGATGAGTGAGTTAACAAACGGAATCTTTAGAAGAATATTTAGTTTCTTCTGAGGCAATTTGTCTTGAATACGCTGCTGGAAGAGAGTCCAGAGTCTTGGCACGGAGATGAATAGAGTCGGTCTGTGCATCTTAACGTCTTCGATGAAAGTATCGAGTGATTCTGGGAAAGCGGTTGGTACGCCACCCATGATAGACGAGCCAAAAATGTATACACGCTCAGTAATGTGAGCCAAAGGCAGATAAGAAAACAGGCGGTCGTTTTTCTCGATCCCAATATGGTCGATCAGACGCTGAACCGACCAAGTGAAAGCGCCATAAGTCAACATCGCGCCCTTTGGTTGCCCCGACGTCCCTGATGTATAGACCAGTGACATAAGTTTGTCGTCGTGATGCACTGGGCGTTTTGAAGAGGGGGTGCTGTTGTCGATGAGATCATTAAATGCGTATTGGCACTTTGCTGCGGTGTCATAAGGCAGAGCGATACTAATCAGCTCCGGATTATCATCGAGCACCTGCTGAGTAGCGGCAGGATCATCGAGTTTACCTGCTATAACGATTTTACTTTCACTGTGCTCAATGCAGTAAGCGATGGTGTCTGCTCCAGCGGTGGGAAAGATCGGAACACTGACAAAATCGCCCAGCATCATGGCTAAGTCGGTAATGAACCACTCGGCACAGTTTTTTGATACCAGGGCAATTCTATCGCCCGCCTTGGCACCGAGCTCCTCAAGTGCAGTAACCAATTTGAGTGCTTTATCTGCCACCTCTTTATAAGTGTACTCGACAAACTGACGGTTGATGATCTGTTTTAGATAGACCTCATTTGGGCGCTCCTCTGCCCATTTTAAAATCATTTCATTTGGTGTAGGGAGAGCTTGGTTTTGGTCTTGGCTAAACTCGTTAGGCTGAATCATTGTCTAACTCCATGTTTTTCGCTAAGTTATTATTGTTAAAATTATGTTAAACATAGCACGTAACTTATCTTTTAGGGAGTAAAATTAGCGTTTATTTGTCATCTATGCAGGCTCGCCTATAACTTGCTGGTGTGACCCCTGTTCTCTTCTTAAAAATTCGCGAAAAATAAGACACATCTTTGTAGCCACATTGATAAGCGATGACTGCAATCTTGGAGTCCGTATCTCTTTGCATGATCTCCTTGGCAAGCAAAATTCGCTTATCGCAAACGAAGTCTCGAAAGCAAACCCCAAAATACCGATGAAACTTTTTGGAAAAGTAGCTGGTAGAGCAGTGGCACATCTCAGCAAGATCCGATTCTCTTATATCGGTAGTAAGGTGGTTAAAGATGTATTCAGAGACTTGTGTCAGAAACAAAGTACCGCTATCTCTCTCTCGATAGTGACTTTCAATGTGGCAATGCGTATTGAATAAGTGGTCTGTCTTAATTTTGAGAAACTCAAGTTCACTTGTGAGACCAATCTCACTTACATTGACAATATCAATCAGACTTTTCTTATACTTAATTACATTATCTATAGAGCAGTTTGATATAACAATAATCTTCTTATTTAGGTTTTCACAAATAGAAATAGCCATGTTAAGTAGTTGATAATTTTTAGCGTCGTTAATTATAAAAAACACCAACCTCACTTCTAACTTACTGATAATAGAGATGTCTTGCCCAAAGGTTGTAATAGAAAAAAAACGCTCAATTTTCTTTATAATTATCGAATTAATTCTACTCTGCTTATCAAATAATAGAGGTGTAAATAAGTGCATAATCATATGCCTCAAGTTTCATTTGTTAATCATTATCGAAAGTAGGCGCATGGAGCCTCTATATTAAATAGATTAGAAAGAGAACAAAAAAGTACAAGTGATAAGAAAAAAAATCCTAACTCAATACCATCTTTGCCTCTAGATTTACCTTACAGGTTAGCAAAACCTGCTTTGAGAATAATGGAGATAAGATCATGGATAAATTAATGATTGATATTAAAAATTTCTTTAATGACGAGGAAGGGTTAACTGTAGTCGAATATGTTATCGGTGCGGCTATGCTCGTTTTCGGATTGACAACAATATTTTCTGGTATCGGTACAGTTCTTGCGAATAAATTGAGTGCAATTATTGGGGCGATTAGTACGACATCAGCGCCATAGAGTGAGTTGACAGTGAAGAGACAAGCGGGTCTTGCGACGGCAGAGTATGTCATTGGTGCATCCTTGTTGGTATTTGCGATATGGATGGTGATGTCTGGTGGTTCTACTGCCTTAATTAGTAAGTTAACGACTATTATGTCGGTATTGTAGACGATTTATGATTGACGATTTTCTTCCGTTTTGGATCGTTCTTTTGATAGTAGCGGTATGCGATGTATCTCAGCATCGCATACCCAATCGACTGCTACTATTAATGGTATTGTTGTTTTCCTTACAGTTATCGATTCAATTTTCATTTGAGCAGCTAAGAATATCTTTGGCTGGTGGTTTAGCGATGTTTTCATTTGGGTTGCTCTTATACTTTGTTAGAGCAATGTCTGCTGGAGATGTAAAGCTATTGGGGGTTATTGGTCTCTATGTCGGATGGGGTAATTTGCAGTCAGTAGCTTACTACATAACTATTTCAGCTGGCATTGTTGGTATTACTTATATTTTTCATCACTTTGCAAGCCATAACTGGTTGGGAATAAAGGGCTATTTTGAGCAAAAGGTTATTTCTGTGGCAAATATAAGCGCCAATTTGGAACATCCAGAAATTGGAAGTCATTCAAGATACAGAAATAAAGTGACCATGCCATTTGCACCTGCTGTTGTTATTGGCTTGGCAATGTATAGCTACTTTAATTGAAATGAAGTGAACAGTGAATAATATGGTGGGGTGATTTATGGATATTAGAGGTAGAAAACGGACATCGGATTTAAAACCTCAAATATCGGCTCCCTTAGTACCGACTTCGTCAGAGATGCTTGGTGTGCCTGATGTTGTCATTGAGAATCTTGTACTCAAGCACCTATCCGCATATCCAAAGTCAGACGTTTTGGATCTTTCCAACTATCTTTGTGTAGTCACTCATATTGTTGAGAATGCGCTTGCCGTTTTGCGAAAAAAATCTCTCATCGAAGTATTTCAGCCCAATGAGAATTTAGCTCTTAATACGCTTTCTCACAGCCATGTACGTTATTCGTTGTCGGAAAAAGGTTTAGAGGAGGCTGATTTGGCGTTCAAACGTGACGCGTATCTTGGTCCTGCTCCAGTGTCGTTAGATCAGTATAATGAGATTGTAAAAGCTCAGGATCTAAGAGCTCACCTGGTTTCTCGCCCTGACGTTGAAGCGGCTTTGGATGACGTTTATGGCGTTGAAAGTAAGGTACCTGTCTTAGGGCCTGCTATTAATTCTGGACGAGCACTACTTCTTTATGGACACGCAGGTACGGGTAAAACCTTTGTGGCATCAAGGATTGTAAATGCCCTGCGAACTTCAGTATTCATTCCTTACGCAGTTTACGCATTAGGCAACATCATCAAGGTGTTTTCAGCTCAGCATCATAAGCCAATTGATAATAATGGTAAGGATCGTTCAGTATCTTTGCTCGATCAATATGACAAGCGTTGGCTTAACTGTGAGCGACCAAATATTCAGGTTGGCGGTGAACTTACGATGGATATGCTGGAAGTTAACCATTCAGAAAACAGTCGGGTATGGTTAGCACCGCTGCAAATGATGGCTAACAACGGTATTTTCGTTATTGATGATTTGGGGCGTCAACCTATGCCCGTCGATGTGCTGTTAAATCGTTGGATTGTACCAATGGAGTACTTCTTTGATTACTTGTCATTACCGAATGGTCAGCAAATCACGATCCCTTTTATCTTAACGTTAGCCTTCTCTACTAACTTGGATCCCCAAAAAATCAGTGATCCAGCTTTTTTGCGTCGATTGGGCTACAAAATCGAGTTTGAGCCTTTATCACAAAAAGACTATCAAGCTTTATGGTTCGACACAGCTAAAGCTCAGGGTTTTGAAGTACCTGATAATACGATTGAACAGTTATATAAGCTTCATCGCATTCATGGCGTTAACTATTTTCCTTGCTTACCTAAAGATCTCGTCGGTATCAGTAAAGATATCGTTCTATTTGAACAGCTGCCGTTAATGATTACTCCAGAGATTCTGACCACAGCATGGAAGGTGTATTTCACTTCTGATGGACTCGAGGAAGAGAACAATGAGTAAAAGCCAAATATTTCTTCTATTTTTACTGTCCGTAGTATTCGGTTTAGCCGCTGTTTTTTTTGCTAAACAATGGATGGACAATCAAGTACAGCCAACCGTAGAAGTAGAGCAGGTTGAGCGTCATCCTGTGGTTGTTGCCTCACAAGAGATTGAGGCTGGAACGATTATCGAGGATCAATTCCTGACGACAAAACTGATGGAAGTGAGTTGGATTAACGAAAACAACTATTCCAACCCCGAAGAGCTAGTCGGTAAAGTGGTTGCCAATACCGTATATGCGGGAGAGGTCTTGCATAAGATGAGATTTACCGTACCCGGAGAGGGTTCAACTCTGGCTGCTTTGATTCCAGAAAATAAGCGAGCGGTGACGATTCGAGTCGATGATGTCATTGGCGTGGCCGGTTTCCTATTGCCCGGTAATAAAGTAGACATTCTTAATACTGTGTCATATGGAAAAAATTCTGCTGCGACTCGAACAGTGTTGAAAGACATTAAAGTGCTCGCTGTCGACCAAACAGCCAAAACCAAAGAGAACAGTCCTATTATTGTTCGTGCTGTGACACTGGAAGTGACCCCCAAAGATGCTGAGAAGTTACTCACGGCGAAAAGCAAAGGCAGTATTCAACTGACACTCAGAAACCCACATGAAGTAGACAAAAAAGTCGTGCAACGATACGTACCAAGACCAAGCGTTACTATCATCAAAGGTACGGAAACATCGAATGTTCGCGTCAAGGATTGAGGTGATTTATGAAAACAATAATAACATGTCTTATTGGTTTACTGTGTGTTTCGCTTTCTAGTTATGCTGCGATCCAAACAGGTAAAACGGTGACGGTGCCGCACCATAAGTCAACACACGTGAAGCTATCGGGCAAAGCGAGCAAAGTGTCTCTGGGTGATCCGGATGTCCTTGATATTGTCATGCTGAAATCAAATGAGCTGTTTCTGATAGGTAAGAAACTCGGCGCTACGAATTTAATGGCATGGGATTCTAGAGGGGTACTCATAGAGTCAATCAATATTGAAGTGACGCACGACTTAAATAGTCTGAAAGCTAAGTTATTTGAATTTTTGCCTAATGAGCAGATCGAAGTTCATAGTTCACAGAATCGTTTGTTATTGAGTGGGCAGGTCAGTAATCAACAGCAGATGAACATTGCAATGCGTATTGCCGAAACCTATGCAGCAGGGCAATCGGTGGATACATCGAATGCATCGGGTAGTGAAGTGACTGCTGCAACTGGTGTGATCAATTTGATGTCGATAGGTGGTGCGCAGCAGGTGATGTTAGAAGTCACGGTAGCGGAAGTTCAGCGGAGCTTAGTGAGAAAGTTTGACGCGAATTTCCATTTTTTCCAAAGCAGTGGCTCTAATTTTTCATGGGGTGGTGCGTCTGTTCCTGCCGGCATTGTTGGAGCTACACCTATTTTCGATATTCCTACTTCACAGGATTACGGCATTTTAGGGTCGTTTGTTGATGGCAATACATTGTTCAGCTTCGCATTAGATGTTGCCAAACAAAATGGTGTTGCCAAAGTGCTTGCAGAACCAAACTTAACCGCACTCAGTGGAGCAAAAGCCGAATTTTTAGCGGGTGGTGAGTTCCCTATTCCCGTTCCTGATGAAGACGGCATCACCATCGAGTACAAAGAGTACGGTGTTGGCTTAAAGTTCATTCCTACTGTTTTGAGCGATCAAAAAATCAACCTCAACCTTGCCGTTGATGTGAGTGAAATTGCAAATAGCAGCTCTCTCACCATTGAGCCGAGTTTGAGTAATGCGACTTACTTCATCCCACCAATTACTCGACGTAGCGCATCATCAACATTGGAATTAGCCGATGGACAAACCATAGGTATCGCAGGCCTGCTGAGTGAAAACGTGCGAGATGTCAGTAACAAGATGCCGGGGTTGGGAGAGGTCCCTGTATTGGGACAGCTATTTAATAGCCAAGAATTTGTATCAGGGGAAACTGAGTTGGTCATTTTAGTTACTCCGAGGTTGGCTAAGCCTATCGATAGAAATGCAGTTACCTTGCCGACGGATGCTTTTGTGAGCCCCAACGACCTTCAATATTACTTGCTTGGCCGAAGTGCTTACATTGTGGAGCCATCGGATGATGATGAACAAGCTCCTCGCCAATCAACACCTCAGACGATTCCAGTTGAAGGTGGAAGCGAAGGCTCATTTGGACACGAATTATAAGGAGATAGCTATGATTAAGATAATGATGGTTTGTCTCAGTGTAGGTTTGGTGGGGTGTGTGATGTCAGATGCACCTCTGGGTCACTCTGTAGCTCAGGTTAAAACAGAACAAATTTATAACCCAGATGCGACTCAAGAAAATTTGCTCGTAGTACCTGATGGTACAGGGGAGCGAATGCAGATTGGTTACGATCGGTATGTTGGTAAAGGAGAAGAAGCCTTATCTAGCAATAGTAGCCAAGTACTTCAAGAGTTTAATTAATATTTGGAGGTACTCATATGCTGTATCGAGTATCTAAAAGTCCTAAAAAGCAACAAGGTTTGGTGGTGATATTAGTCACCGTCGCACTGTTAGTTTTTTTGGCAGTCTCTGCACTTGCCGTCGATATTAATCATGCTTTGGTTAATAAAACACGACTGCAAAACGCAGTGGACTCTGCAGCTTTGGCTGCTGCGACAATACTAGACAATAGTAAAGATCAAACGGCTGTAAATACAGAGGTGAATACGGCGCTTTCGGCGATGGCAGGATCTGCAGGCAATCAGGAGATTGACTTTTCGACGGCGAATGTCTCGATAGAGTATTCCAATGATCCCCAAGATTTCTCTGGAACAGCAAGTTTTGGTGCTGATGATGACGTGTATGTTCGCGTTACCGTTTCCTCTCTCGATATGGAAGAATTCTTTATTCAAGCATTTGGTTTGGATAAAACGGTAGCTGCAAGCGCGGTGGCGGGGCCTAGTTCGGGTCAAAGGTTGATCAATAATGTTGTGCCTATCGGTGTCTGTATTGGGGATGGAACATTTGATAATGACGTTAATGAAGATGGCCTTGATGATGATACCGGTGAAGTGATTAACAGCGTGTTCGGTTATGAGCTTGGAACAGTGCATGCGTTGAAAGTTGGAGACAGTAACCTTTCTGAGATGGGAAATGGTAACTACCATTTACTCGATTTTGGTTCTGGTGGTAACACGATTAAGCATGCGCTTGGTGGCAGTTATGATTATCCAGTAGCAATAGGGGATGACATCGTTACAAAACCAGGCGGCACAGTGGGGCCAACAGGTGACGGTTTGAACACTCGCTTTGGTGACTACGGAGGTGGTTTATCTGCCTCAGATTATCCGTCCGATTACATCACGACAGAGCCAAACGATGATATTACGATTGACGGCAACTCGGGTGAGATAGATTTTGATGGCACCTATACCTACGCTGATTATGAAAGCGATACAAATGCTTGTATAGCAAGTGGTGGAACAGGGAGTGGTTGTGCAAATAACGGTGTGGCTTGGCGTAGAATCCTACCTATCCCAATGGTGGATTGTACCGGTAAAAGTGGCGGCGCTACCGAATTCACAGTCAATAAAATCGGTTGTTTTTTCTTGCTACAACGTGCCCCCACGAATAACAGTGGTACACAGGCTGTATTTGGTGAGTTCATTCACTCATGTACTGTGATTGGCGGTTCAGGCGGTGTCGACTCTACGACAGAAGGGGCGTATCGAATCGTGCTCTATGATGACCCTGATAGTGAGGAGTCGTAATCATGAAAGCGAACATGAAGTCCCAACAAGGCTGGGCTGCGGTAGAAGTGATCATCGCGACACCTGTGTTGCTTTTTTTCCTTGTACTGGTGCTGGAGGTGGGCAATTTACTGATTCATTACAATGTTATCTCAAAATCGGTACAGAATGGCGCTCGCTACGCGGTTAGCGAAGTTTATGGTACGAAAGGCGGTACTTTAGCTCCAACGTCTGAAATTCAGAATGTTGTTGTTTATGGTCAAAATACTTCTGGAAATGCTCTTTTGTCTAATCTGAGCACTTCCGATGTGACCGTAACTCTGCCCTCAACAGATAGCTACGTACGGATCAGTGTGAATTACAGTTATGTGCCCCACTTTATAGGCATTCCGTTCTCTAGCCAGGTCTTTTCGATACCGTTGCAAGTCTCTTCGGTAATGAGGGTATTGTGATGAACACGTTAACTAAACGTCACATGAAAGGGTTGGCGATTGTTGAATTCACATTAGTTTCTTGGTTTGTGTTTCTATTGATATTTCTGATCCTTGGTATCGGTGTCTATGTTTTTTCGTTGCAAATGGTTAGCGAAGCGACTCGAAAGTCGGCTCGACTTGCCACGGTATGTTGGGTGGAAGATAGAGATAACATTGCTGGAATGGTGGTCAAAGACATTCCATTGCTTGGATTCTCTGCTTCGAATATTGAAGTCGCGTACTTAGATGCAAGTGGGACAGAAATCACTTCGGGTTACACCACAAACCCTGGGTTTGGTGACATTAAGTTTGTTCGTGCAAGAGCTACGGGCTATGGAATACAGCTAATCAGTAACTTAAATTTCTTGGGCACTTCCGGGTATCTTACGGCTCCTGCGTTTGAAACGATCTTACCCGCAGAGAGTCTAGGTGTCATACGAGCAAATTCTAATATAAGGGCAAGGTGTCCAAAATTGCCATAGGAGTAGTGTTATGGGGGAAGCTATACCATTACCATCTAATGATAATGAGATCGCTAGGTTGAAGACAAATCTGAAGGTTTGGCTTATTTATCATAGTGAGAGTTTTCATGCCTATATGAGTCAAGAGCTGAAGAAATGTAGAAATCTATACACGCACTCTTTTTCTCTTTTGGGGATGAGCGAAGAGTACTTGCAGAGTCTTGATGCTCCAGATCTTATTTTTGTTGAAGCTGGTGGAGACTGGTCATTAAAGATGGCTGAACTACAGGGCTATAATCTCGCTTGGGAAGGCCACGATTTGTCTTTAGTTGTATTCGGAGATGAGAGCGATAACGCCTCGCTAAAAACAGCGCTCCGTTTAGGAGCCTCGGATTTCTTGTCTCACAGCGTCTCTATCGCTGGTCTGATTCCTTTATTGCAGAAAACATCATCGGACAAGTTGGCTAGCGCGAAACTTGGTGAACTGTTTCTGTTCCTCAATACCAAGGGCGGGATGGGCGCTACGACATTGGCTTTGAACACTGCGATAGAGATTGCAGAGCATCACCCTAATGAGGTGTTGTTGTTGGATATTGATCTGCAATTCGGTGTGATACCTGAGTATATGAATTTGCATCCGTCCTACAGTATTTCTGACGTTATCAATAACTCGAAAGATCTTGATGAAATCTCTTTAGGAACATTCGTTTGTAAGCATGAATCAGGTTTACATTTGTTGAGTTTCAAGCACGAAAACAACGCTGATGATTATGAACATGCCCTTAAAATCGGCAAGATGCTGCCTGTTCTTCGTCGTTACTATCCATACATTATTATCGATTTTTCTCGTGGATTAGACCATGTTTTTGCTTCAACGATATCCCCAGCGAATAAAGCTTTGTTGGTGATGCAACAGAACCTCGTCTCAATCAAAAACACGTCACGCTTAATTAAATCTTTGAAGTTTGAATATGGTCTGCAAACGGACGCTATCGAGATTGTCTTAAACCGTTATGACAAAAGACAGCCCATCAAGCTAAAAGATATCGAACAGACATTAGGAGCTCATGATATTCATATTATGCCTAATGACTTCAAGGTTGCTTTAGAGAGTGCAAATTTAGGTAAGCCATTTGTTCAAAGTAAGAAAAATAGCTCAATCACTCGCTCTATTGTTGAGTTGTCTAATTTCTTATCTCCTCATGAAGAAGAAAACAAAAGTTGGATTAAGCGACTATTCTCATAAAACGGCAGTGGCATACATAAGCGAGGGAGCGTTATGTTCTTTAAACGAAAAAATATTAACCCAGAGTTTGAAAAAAAAGCTGCAACTACGACTTCAAATGAAGTCCAAGCATCTTCTCCAGATCGAACACTTAAGGTTGATGTGGAAAACGCTAGTGCCGAAAAAGAAAAGTCGATAAATGAAGCGAGAAAAGCACTTGAGCAGGAGCTCTCAATCAAGCACTACTTCCACAAGCAATTGTTAGAGACATTGGATTTAGGGTTACTCTCAAGCTTGGAGACAGATAGGGCCAAAGTAGATCTACACGAGGCGATCGTTCAGTTAATGGCGAATGATTCAAGTCAAGCCTTAAGTGCGGAAGGTCGCAAGCGTGTCATTAAACAGATCGAAGACGAGGTTTTTGGGCTTGGTCCGCTAGAACCTTTGCTCGCAGACACCACAGTATCAGATATCTTAGTTAATGGCCCAAAGAGTGTTTACGTAGAGCGTCGAGGCAAACTGGAGAAAACACCGTATACTTTTCTTGATGACCGCCATCTAAGAAACATCATCGACAGAATCGTAAGTCAAGTGGGACGACGTATCGACGAGGCATCACCTATGGTGGATGCGCGGCTTGTCGATGGATCTCGTGTTAATGCCATTATCCCCCCTCTCGCACTGGACGGCCCTTCTGTATCAATTCGACGCTTCGCTGTTGATCGCCTGACGATGGATAATATGTTGAGCTATGGTTCTATATCACCAGGGATGGCTAAATTTGTGGAAGCGGCGGTGAAAGGGGAGCTCAATATTCTCATTTCTGGCGGTACTGGCTCAGGAAAAACGACCACACTTAACATCTTTTCAGGTTTTATTCCTAGAGATCAGCGAATTATCACGATTGAGGATTCCGCGGAGCTTCAATTACAACAACCTCATGTGATTCGTTTAGAGACGCGTCCTGCTAACCTTGAAGGTAAAGGTGAAATTAGCCAGCGTGAATTGGTGAAAAACACCTTACGTATGCGCCCTGACCGAATAGTAGTTGGGGAGGTTCGGGGGAGTGAAGCTGTGGATATGCTCGCAGCAATGAACACGGGACACGATGGCTCTTTAGCTACGATCCATGCCAATACCCCTCGAGATGCTTTGAGTCGAGTAGAAAACATGTTCTCTATGGCGGGTTGGAATATCTCAACCAAAAATCTCCGAGCTCAGATTGCATCAGCAATTCACTTGGTCGTTCAAATGGAACGTCAAGAAGATGGTAAGCGCCGTATGGTCAGCATACAAGAAATCAACGGTATGGAAGGTGAGGTGATCACCATGTCAGAGATCTTCCGATTTCAACGAAAAGGTGTTGATGCAGAAGGGAATATTCAGGGTTTTTACACCGCAACAGGTATCGTCCCACAAACTCATGATCAACTGGTTAAACGTGGGCTAGATATTCCTTTTGATATCTTCTCTGAGAGTCAAGAGTAGGAGGGAGTATGGATAGTGTTACTGTTTCACTCATGCTGCTGTTTGTTGCGGTTCTCTTCATCTCACAAGCCTTGTTACTGCCTGCTGCGGGGAAGAAGGCCAAACACCGAGAGTTGTCTCGCCGACTGAAAGAAGCACAGCGAAATATTGATGAGGAGAGCCTTTCTCTACTGAAAGAGCACTACCGCCGAGAACTGTCCCCATTAGACCGGAAGTTAGTCTCTATCACACTGTTTTCAGACTTGAAGCGAATGCTTGAGCTCGCAGGTATAAAGATGGCCCTCACACGTTTCCTGTTTACTGTTTTTCTGGCCGGGCTTTCGTTGACCTTGTTAGCGTTGCTTTTTAATCAGGAGTGGTTTATTTGCGTAGCTGTCTTTTTCTTTTCCTGGGTGATTGCGTATTTATATACGCAAAACCGGATCACTTACCGTCTTGCGCTTTTTGAGCAGCAGCTCCCTGAAGCCTTAGATATCATTCGTCGAGCTCTGCAAGCTGGGCAACCTTTGGTTCAGTCATTCAATGAAGTGGGTGAAGAGTTACCCGATCCCATTGGGACTGAATTTAAGAATACCTACAACTTGTTGAATTATGGTTATGACTTGCGTTTGGCTATTTTGCAAATGACAGAACGTGTGCCTACCGTGTCCATGTTGGCGTTTTCCAGTGCCGTTATGCTGCAAAAGGAGACCGGTGGTAACTTATCGGAAAATCTTCAAAAAGTATCAGAAGTATTAAGAGCTCGTTTTAAGTTGGAGCGAAAGATTAAGACACTCTCGGCGGAGAGCCGCTTGTCTGCATGGATATTAACGCTCTCTCCTTTTGCTTTGTTTTTCGGTCTTAAATTAGTGAATCCAGATTATGTAGAACCTTTGTACAGCGACCCTCGTGGTATCACTATGGTGAGTGTAGGTATTGTTTTGTTGGCCATTGGTGCTTTATGGATCAAGAAAATAATTAATGTAGAGATTTAAACTATGGAGTTATTCAATGTAAGCGCTTGGATACAAGCTATCGAAAACTTCGGTCTGAGTTCGCAATTTGTTATTTATGCGATGATTTTATTGACCACCGTTTTGTTGACTCTAACTGTGGGTTTTTTGGTGGTTGGAGCAAGTTCACCATTAGATAAGCGTTTGAAAAAAATATCGGGTCATGGTGGAAACTCGACACAAAGAAAACGTTACGACTTTACTAATACACTTGAGTCTTTAAGTCCTTTTATCGGTAAGGGCAACAAGCGTGACAATGAAACGTACTCGGAGAAGTTGATGCACGCTGGGTACCATAATAAAAGTGCATTGTCGGTTTTCTATTCATTGAAGTTATTATCGACTTTAATTGGTTTGCTATGTGCGTTTATGGTGTATTTTGCTGCGGTGGGTGGCAGTTATAACCACTTTTTGATTTTAACGTGTATTTTTTTGGGGATGTTTACACCGAACTTTATTCTCAATAAATTGCAAAAAGATCGCCAACGTAAAATTCGAAATGGTGTTCCAGACGCTTTAGATTTGTTGGTGGTTTGTACTGAGTCTGGCCTTGGTTTTAATGCTGCTCTTGGCCGCGTAGCCACCGAGTTATACGTATCTCAACCTGAATTAGCCGACGAGCTAGATACGGTGTTTGCTAAGATCCAAGCTGGCGTACCAATGCCAGATGCTTTGAGTCAACTTATTGAGCGCACAGGGTTGGTTGAGTTAGAAGGACTCGTTTCTATGCTTTCTCATGCCTCAAAGATGGGGGGGAGCCTTGCTCAAACTTTGAGAGACTATACCGCTGACTTCAGGGACAAGCGGCAACAAGCAGCAGAAGAGATCGCCGCTAAAATCCCAACCAAAATGTTGTTTCCAATGTTGTTGTTCATCTGGCCATGCTTCTTCATCGTTGCGCTAGGGCCGGGGATGATGATTGTAATGGATGCCTTGACATCTCCAGGAGCTGGATTATGAGAACCATAAATAGAGTCATATTATTCATGTTACCTCTTTTTCTTATTGGGTGTGTTTCATCTGATGAAACGGGCAACGACTTTAATTCTGAACTGTACGCGGGTAAACCGATAGACACGCTGAGTAACGATGCACCTCCTTTAAATGAGAAAGAGGCCATTGTCCGAGGGGACAAAGCGCTGCGTGACAATAATGTCGACCTTGCTTTATACGAATATATTCGCTCCCTTTCGTACCCAGAAAAAGAGTTCCACGACAGAACATTATTTACGATTGGTCGTATTCATCAATCAAGAGAAAATTACCCTTTGGCTGAAAAATCTTATCTTGCGGTGTTGAATGTGGACCCTGCCCATACCGGAGCGCTTGAACAGCTTGGGAGTTTATACACTAAACAGAATCGACTTGAAGAGGGGTTAAGTTACTTTTACAAAGCCATTAACTCAGACCAGTTGCGGATGAGTAGTGGTCAGAGTATCTCTAATAATCACTCACTGACCAAGAGTCAGGCTCAAGCTTTCAAAGTAGATGACCAGTCGCCGTTGCTTGCTTATATGGGCGTCGGGGTATTGCGTGATGTTGCCGGTGATCATGATGTGGCGCAGATTCTATTTGGTAAAGTGCTGACAATCTCTCCTCGCTCAGTGAAAGGATTAATGAATATGGGTTATTCTCACTATATGGATGGTGACTATGACGAAGCTATGCGTTTTACGACTAAGGCATTAAACCTAGAGCCTAACAATGAGAAAGCGCAGAATAACCTTGCGCTGATTTACCTTGCTAAAGGAGAGGTGCAGAAATCGGTAAACACCTTTATGCGTCATATGGATGCACCGGAGGCGTTGAATAATGTCGGTTACTTCTTAATCCTTCAAGGCAAGCCAGAGGAAGCCATCCCTTACTTACAGCAAGCGATTGACAAGAAAGCGTCGTACTATGAACTCGCTAACAAAAACCTGGAGACAGCGATTTCGCAAGTTCGAGAGATGAATTAAAAAGATACATTCTGCTGTTTTCTATCATTGAACGTATTTATGAAGCCGAAGCGAGCTGTCTCTCGCTTCGGCTTCAAGCGTTAATTGAGTTTACAGCCAATGCATCATTACGCCCGCAGCGATGAATACACCGACTAAGCCAACGATTGGTAACTTGACTGATTTAAGCAACCAAACTCCGACCACGATAAGTGCGAAGTCTAGTCCGCTACTCACTGCACTAGTGAAAATTGGTTGATACAGAGCAGAGAGCAGTAGACCAACAACTGCAGCATTAACACCAGTTAACGCGCCAGAAATTAGTGGTTTTCTCGCTATCGCTTGCCAATTCTTAAGAACACCTAACAGCAGTAAAAAACCCGGTAGGAAGACTGCTATGGTTGCAATCAGAGCGCCTAACACTGGCGATGTAGGCATAAGGACGTAACCCAGATAGGTTGCGAGCGTAAACATAGGTCCCGGAACGGCTTGTGCTGCTGCGTAACCTGTTAGGAAAGCGTCTTGGGATAACTGATCACCAATACCAGTTTGGAGTAATGGTAGAACTACGTGGCCACCGCCAAACACCAAACTACCTGCTTGATAGAACAAGCCGAACACTTCGATACCCTGAGAATAACTGCCTAGTAAAGGCAAGCTGAGTAACAGAGCAATAAAGAGAACTAAAGGTGCAAACGAAACCTTTTTGCTATTTGTCTCTGAAGAGTGAGTTTGTGAAGCCAGAAATTGACTGCCAATTAATGCCGCCACAATAAGTACCAAGATTTGTGGCCAAATACCTGGAAATAGAAGCAAAACCACAGCCGTCATAACGCACAGTGAGGTCGCGATAGCTGACGTACAAAAGTTTTTATACATTCCATAGGTCGCGTCGGCGACGACGACCACGGCAAGCAGCTTAAGCCCATGGATAACTGAGTTGAAAAGAGAGTTATCTAACAATTGTGAACTGGCAACCGCTAGAACTAGCATCAAGATCACGGATGGAGTTGTGAAACCAATGAACGCAGCAATTGCACCAGGCAGTCCTCCTTTTTTATAACCGACCGCGAAACCGACTTGGCTTGATCCCGGACCTGGCAAGAACTGACTTAGTGCGACGATCTGGCCATATTCTTCGTCAGTTAGCCATCTCATTTTCTCGACAAACGCATTTCTGAAATAACCAATGTGAGCCGCTGGACCACCAAAACTGATCCAACCGAGCCAAAAAAAGGTCTTAAAAATTGCAAACATGATCATACCCATTTAAAGAACTACGAGTAATTTAGGAGGAACAGTACTATGATTCAAATTAATTATTTTAATTATCTCTATTAATGAAGTGGGATGGGTAAGTGGCGAGTTTTAACTGGAAAGGTATAGATCTTAACTTATTGATTGCACTGCAAGCACTGTATAAAACCAACAGCGTGAGCAAGGCTGCCGAACGCTGCTTCGTTAGCCAGTCAGCGATGAGCCACAGTCTACAAAGGTTAAGAAAGTTGTTTGACGATCCCTTGTTTGAGCGAGTGGGAAGCCGAATGGAACCAACTGAGCGCGCGATCGAGCTGTCCCATTCAGTAGATTTGCTGCTGGCTCAGATTCAGACAGATATTTTGCGAGCTAAACCATTTAATCCGCAAACGTATGATGGAGTTTGGAAGATCGGTTTAACAGACTATGCAGAGCAAATGTTTGGGCCGTCACTGTTTGACACAATTAAAAGATTGGCACCTCAGTCGAAAGTCGCGTTGTTTAATGTTAATCGCGCTAACTACCAACAAGTTTATGAAAGTGAAAAGCTTGATGTCGTTATCGGTAGTTTTGGAGAAGCAGTAAAAAGATACAGTACTCAACTGCTTTATACTGAGCAACATGTCTGTTTATATGACGGTGATGTATGCAAGTTTTCTGATCCTATATCTCTGTTAGAGTTTACTTCTGTTGAGCATGCCTTAGTTTCACCGAATGGTGCGATGAGCACAGGCGTTGATAAAAAGCTTGAAGAACGTGGTTTGAAGCGACAAGTTTCTTTTATTTCAAGTAACTTCTTAACTGTTAAGAACCTTATCCAAGGTCGAGAATTAATTTGCATCGTTCCTAAACTCGTCGCGACTCAGCAAAATACGGTCAATTCTATCAAAGCCGTAATACCACCGATTGACGTTCCTGATTTTGATATACAGTTGATGTATCGAAAAGGTATGTTAAAAGACAATAAAAATAAATTTATTCGAAACCTTGTTAGTGAAACGGTTATTAGAATCGCTAAGAAGGGCCAGGATACGAACCAATCTTTCTGAGCAACCAATCGACTAAGTACCAGAGAGTGATGACGCATATCGCACCGATATAGCCATCGATAGCATAATGCCAAGCGAGATGGACAGATCCAATTTGAATCAAAATAGCATACACCCAAAGTGCGTATCCGAGTTTTTTGTTTAATTCATACCCGCACAGAGCCATAAGAACCGCGATTGTGACGTGCATGCTTGGCATAGCTGATATTCCGATACCTATTCCAGTTTCAGAGTTTATGTATTTGGCTAATAACATTTCTTGAGTACCTAACGCCCAAACCGGTGGTAAATCGGAAGAGACTAGGTGTGTGCTTTGCCGCTCCAGTGTTGCGATTAGATCAGAGTAGAGGGTCACATCTTCGAAGTAATGTATGAAAGCAGGACCTGCTGATGACAATAAAATAGCCATGATGTTGCCTAGTAAAGTCCAAGAACTCATAAAAGTGATAAAAAATCGATTTCTTAGGTGATTGCACTGTCTATATAGGATGAAGTATAGAATCATCCCCCACATTACAAAAAACCAGGCATTGTATAACGTGTTTATAAATAGTGTGAAATAGGAAGAGGAGAACAAGTAATGTGTTATCTCCCACGGGGAGTAGCCAAAATGAAGCCACTTATCGATATGGTAAAATTCCAAATCCAAGTAGTAAGGCATGACCTCAGGTATGATTGATTTTATGAATGTATAACTAGAGAAAGAGATATTTAGAGTAAATATCATTACGGCAAAGAAAATTGGTTTTGAAATTGGTATAAACAGCGTCTTTATTTTCATTAAAAAACGCTTAAGTGGTCTCTTTTCTCTATTAATCAGTAGGTAAATATAGAAATAGGTAGCCCAAACTATGAAACTCACATAACAGACGATAGATAGAATTTCTAAATAGTTATACAGCTCATATTGTAGAGTTCCATAAGTTGAAGAGTCGACTAAAAAAACAGGAAGGGTCGTTATCACAACAAAGTAGATGATCAATTTATTTCGATTGAACTCATTCTGCAATGAGAGAGCAAGACTTGAACGCTTTGTATTGAACGGGGATGACTGATCCATAAACACCTACAGCAAATAGCCGTTATAAGCAGTCTGAAGTTAACTGCAGAAAAAGTAGCACCTAATAAAATGCTAGCGTAGTTTTTGGGGTTTTGTGTAATTGGAGTAACAAATCCTAAAAACAGAGAATTTATCATCACCATGTTCAAACTGTGACTATACTTGGTTTGATACTTAATTTAGTTACAACGATAGATGATCGTATGTATGTTTAGTGACTCTAACTATGGATGCAGTTTTGCATGGTTAAAAATTTCCCTAACTAAATGGAATTAGTTGGTTTTGTCAGCGCTAGCTCCCCCTAGCGCTTTTCTTTTGGATTCGAAGCAGAAAGTTTACCGAAGTGGATTTGGGTGAGTATCGTTTAGCGACTTAAGAGCTCCGAACCACTAGAAGTAGGTCATCAATAATGCTGTGGTGATGCTCAGACACTCCCGCTAAGTTGCCATATTTAGGCTGGTGGCGATCGTTAATCATTGGGTGTTGCCAACCCTGCGTATGTTGCACAAAGTGAGAAGCGAAACTTTCTGATATTTCTAAACAGCCAGCAATGACAGTATCGACATAAGTTTGAACAATTGGACTGTTGCTGCAGGGCGCTTCAATCTCATCTTTAATGTAAACCCAGATCGTTTGAGAAGGGTCAAAGCCCTGATGAGCTTCGATCTGTTCAGGATCTAATTCAATTCGGTGATAGCCGCGCTCGCGACGATCAAACTCGGCCAGTGCTACCTCATCCACTTCGAGTAAGACGCCATTCACTTGCCCTTCGCCAAGGTTAACAATCAGTGGAGATAATACGTAACTGTCATCGATTTTACTCCAGTGGCGCACTAAACCATCGACGATCGCTGGGATCGCTTTTCCAGTCTGACCGGTGAGTTGTCGTGAAGAGGAGTTGATTAAACTGCCGTAGCCAAAAATATACATCGCTATCCTTGTCTGTTTATTGTTGAAAACCCTCCTACTATATGAGGGATGCAAATAAAAGTCAGTATATAACTGAAAGACTCGTAAGTGTTATATTGACACTGTTGGGCGTGTTTATTTGACTCTATATCGAAGAGTGAATGCCCCTAAAGTTAATAAATACAGTGATTTAGTATGTTGGAATGCTTCATGCATTGACCTAGTTATATGTGAATCTATCGCCAAGCCACTCTCGAATCCAAGTTGGCGATACGCTTATTTATTTAGGAGCGACTTTGTTAAATATCACAGACAAAAGTGTCGAGGATGCGATTCCCGCTTATCTACGCTTGGGCTTTAGACCCTTTTTCTTCCTCGGTAGTATCTATGCGGTGCTCGCCATTGTTCTTTGGGTATACATGTTCCAGAACGGTCAACCTGAGATCCTACAAGTGCCGGCTCTATGGTGGCATGTTCATGAGATGTTGTTTGGTTTCGCGATGGCGATTGTTGTGGGATTTGTGTTGACCGCGGTACAGACATGGACGGGCGTAAATGGTACTAAACATTATCGTCTCGCGGCTTTGGTCGGCTTGTGGCTTGCGCCTCGAATTCTGTTTTGGACACCCACACCCTTGTGGCTAATTTCATCGATTGAAGCGCTGTTTTTAGCTCTTGCTGCTTACGAAATTGGCTTTCGAGTAGTACATGCGAAAGGGTGGAAAAACCTATTTTTTGTTCCACTGTTTGTGTTGACGATCGTGGCGAACTTTGCCAGCTATGCAACCATTAAGGGGATGCCGCCATTCCCTGCTTCAGCGGTTTGGCATGCGATGCTGTGGTGGTTTACGCTGCTGTTATCTGTGATGGGAGGGAGAGTCATCCCATTCTTCACCGCACGTCGTTTTAACTTTGATAAGCCGCAACCTCTACTATGGCTCGAGTGGTTAGCCAATCTGCCGTTGGTTGGGTTGTTTGTATTGAGTTTCTTCCCACTGACTTTTGTCGAAGTCGGTAAGCCTTTGATGCTGTTTGCGGGTATTGCTCAGTTAATACGTGTGATTCGTTGGAAACCTTGGGCGACGCTGTCTGAGCCGTTGGTGTGGTCACTGCACGCGGCATACCTATGTATTCCGTTGAGCTTGCTATTACGTGGCTTACTGGATAATCCGTTTGCAGGGCATAACATGATTCACCTATTTGCAATAGGTGGCTTGAGCGGCTTGATCTTGGCGATGATTGCTCGTGTCACTATGGGCCATACAGGGCGCGCTATCTACAAAGGGCCGAATATGGCCGTAGCCTTTGCAGCCTTGATTCTCGCAGCGTTACTGCGCAGTGTCGGTGTCAGTTTGTTCCCGGTTTATATGATGCCTATCGTCAATATCAGTGCGGGTTTATGGGTACTCGCGTTTGGTATGTATGTGCTTAAATTTGGCATGATGTTGCTAACGCCTAGAGTTGATGGTCATCCGGGTTAAGTGATTAGATCTATGAATAACGAAAAAGGAAGCGATGTGCTTCCTTTTTCGTTTTAACTTGAGTGTCCAGGTTTAGTGGTTTTGGTGGTTGGCGAGATAGTGTCGAACCTGGGTAATCATATCTTCCTTAGCATGAGGGGAGATGAAACTCGCTTCGATAGCGTTGATACTAAACTGCGCCAGCTCTTGGGCTGTAACCCCGTGAGCATGGGCAACGGCTAAGAAGTTATCGTTCATGTAGCCACCGAAGTAGGCAGGGTCATCCGAGTTTATGGTTACACATAGCCCTTTTCTTAGTAGCTCAACGATGTTGTGCTGCTGCATAGTCTCAAACACTTTCAATTTGGTGTTCGACAGCGGGCAAACCGTTAAAGGTATACGCTGTGCGGCCAACTCTGCTATGAGTTCTGGATCGTCACTGCAGCGTACACCATGGTCGATCCGAGTAACCCCTAACATCTCAATGGCATCTCGAATGTTTTGAGCAGGTCCTTCTTCACCCGCGTGAGCGACGGTGAGGAAACCGTGATTGAGCGCCTCTTGAAATACGCGCTGAAACTTTTCTGGAGGATGGCCCATCTCAGAAGAATCGAGTCCGACGCCAATAATGTGTTCTTTGTAGGGAAGGGCGTGACTCAGAGTAGCGAAGGCGCTCTCTTCATCAAGGTGACGTAAGAAACACATGATCAACTGACTGCTGATCCCTAACTCCTGTTCGGCGTTTTTTAGAGCGCGGGTGATACCTGTGATCACTGTTTTAAACTCAATCCCTCGTTCAGTGTGGGTTTGAGGGTCAAAAAATATCTCGGTATGAATCACGCTATCTTGTTGGCATTTAAGCAAGTAAGCCCATGTCAGGTCGTAGAAGTCTTGCTCGTGAATAAGAACATTGGCACCTTGGTAATAGATATCGAGAAACGATTGTAGGTTGTGGAACTGATACGCCTGACGCACTTGCTCTGGAGTGTCGAATGGGATGTCAATACTGTTACGTTTTGCCAATTCAAACATCAGTTCCGGTTCTAGTGTGCCCTCAATATGTAGGTGCAGCTCAACTTTCGGTAGATTTTTGATGAAGCTATCCATAGCGACTCCTTAGCTATTTTAATTATGGGCGGAGTAGTTAAGACATTGAACATTGATGGGTAATCGAGTCGATTAGTGGTTCACTTGCCTATGTTTGAGCATAGTTCATTTCATCATTAACGCTCTGTTCTCTGCAAAGTGGAGGGGAAGAAAGGTGGAATGAAATTGAGGGCACCGAGTCGCAAACGATTTGCACAATTGGAGTGTGATCCTCTGCAAATTTTTGCAGCAATGTTTATGGATTTGTGCTCTAATACCGCGCTTACCAAGGGATGGTGTTAAAAGATGCTCACATAGATGGAGTTATCAAAGTTGACCGATCCCTTAATGATCTCCCTTAGGAAAATACAGAACATGTCTAAGACCAAAAAATTTGATATCCGCCTTTCAGAAAAACGCAATGGCTGGTGTGCAGAGATTACTCGTCAAGTAACTTCTCGCTCAACTCGCGTTTCTAAGCGTGAAACGGGTTTTGAAACAGAAGCTCAAGCACAAGAATGGGCAGAGAAAGAGCTAGCTTCTTTCGTTGCTAACCAAGCTGAGCGCAACGAGCGTAAAGCAGAGCAGCGTAAAGAGCGTGATGAACTGCGCCACGCTAAAGAGCTAAAAGCAGCACAAGCGCGTGAAGCACGTGCAAAAGCTCGCGCAGCAGCTGCTGAGCTTGATGCTGAATAAGATTCAGATTCTATGAGGTTGAGTTTACTCGCCCAGTAAAGAAAAGGCCCCAATCGTATTGAGCGACTGGGGCCTTTTTTGTGGAGTTTAGTTTCTCGTTCAGCCAGTGATCAGTTATTCAGAGTCGTTGACCAAACCTCTTCAGCGACCTCTTCAATGTAGTTTTCTACTGATTGTTCAACATCTTCATTATCTTGCTTGAAGTAAGCAATGTGGAACACAGCATCTCCTTCATTCACTAGTGGCAGTGTTTGTTGTCCAATCACAATACCGCCTTTCTTAGTGATGATTTGACCCTCTTGATGGCCTAGCGGTGAACTAACGTAAGCCAGAGTTTGTCCTGCTTCGACTTTTTCGCCAAGTCTTACCATGACACGTAAGATGCCGTCTGATTCTGCACGGATCCAGCTGGTGGAGCGGCTGATCACAGGTTCTGGTAATTTCTTACGGTTTGGTCTTAGCATACCGATGGCTTTCATCACTTGGTGAATACCTAAGTAACCAGCACGGATGGCTAAATGATCAAAGCGCAGTGCTTCACCGCCTTCGTACGTCAGCACTGGAATACCGAGTTTCTCGGCTTCGCTACGCAGTGAGCCTTCACGTAGTGGCGAGTCAATGATCACTGGTGTCGCAAACGCGTTCGCTATTCTTAATGTCTCAGGATTCGATAAGTTTGCGCGAATCTGAGGTAAATTAGTGCGGTGAATAGCACCGGTATGTAAATCCAAAATGTAGTCACAACGTGTTGCTACGTTCTCGAAGAAAGTATGTGCGATACGCGAAGTGAGTGAACCCTTTTCACTTCCCGGAAAGCAGCGGTTTAAGTCGCGACGATCGGGCAGGTAACGAGACTTATGAATAAAACCAAACACGTTGACGATAGGTACCACAATCAAAGTACCTTTGAGTTTTTTCGGATCGATAGCATTCGTCAGTTGACGCGCAATTTCAACACCATTGAGTTCATCCCCATGAATCGCTGCGTTTACCATCAACGTTGGTCCCGCTTGGCGGCCATGAATCACCTCAATAGGGATCGATAGCGGCGAGTGGGTATACAGTTGAGCCGCTTGCAGCTCAATTTCCATCCGTTGGCCTGGCTGTACAGTTTGATCAAGGAGTTCGAATGGTTGGTTAGGTTTTAGTCTTGCCATTTAGGTTTCTCAACGAATAGATAATGGGTTAAGTCGGAATGTAGCAATCGTTGATTTTTAGTACGAATCAATCACTTTACGGTGACGACAAAAATTTTTAATTGGTGGGTTCTGCGAATGGTGTCAGTGTTGATTTGACTCTGATCAGAGAGACTTTTGACTGTGTTAGCTCTGACAATTTATTGATTTTATTCTGATAATTCTTGAGTTTGAGGTTGGTACTATCCAGCCCCCTTTTTGGGGAGTAAATTAATCAACTGAGATCGTTATGAAAAAAACAATCACAAAGATCGTAGCATTGGCAGTGGCGTCGGCCGCTCTTTCTGGCTGTGTGGGTAGTAATGCTGTTACCGGTTACTTAATGCAATTTAACCTCAAAGCGGTGGACAACCGTTATGCGCGGGGTGGATTGAATATGCTGCTCGCGCCTGTTTACGGTTTAACCGTTGCGGCTGACTACTTGGTATTCAACTCGCTGGAGTTCTGGACGGGCAAAAACCCGATTACAGGTACTCCACATATTTTCGACAGCAAAACCGATACTTACATCGATATCAATCACAAATTAGATGAGTCTCTAACCGAAGCGCCAATCGCTCCGTTAACACAGAACCGTGTGATTGAGCGTGGTGAAATGACGCAGTTGGATGAAAATACGATTCAAATGAGCATCACCTACCAAAACGGTGACAAAGCAACTTTAATTGGTGTGCGTGACGGTGAAGTAGTGACGTATTCTATTGATGGTGAGATTGTGGCTCAAACGTCAATGGATGAACTAGCGGCTTACGCGGCAGAGCGCGCCTAAGATTTGTTGTAGAGAACGCAACAAACTCGTTATAAAAAAACAGGTGCTCGATGAGCACCTGTTTTAGTTTCTGCAAGAAAAGCGAATTATGCTTTTTCTGGGATGGCTTCAAGTAGTGCAACCATTTGGTTCCAGAATAGCTCAACCGTATCGATTTTCACTTTCTCATCTGGAGAGTGAGGGAACTTGATCGTAGGGCCGAAAGAAACCATGTCCATGTTCGGGTATGGTTCTTTGAATAGACCACACTCAAGACCCGCGTGGATAACCATAATGTTTGGCTTGTGGCCGTAGATGCCTTCGTACATGTCGCGGAAGATGTGCATGATTTCAGAATCCGCATCTGGCTTCCAACCAGGGTAAGCGCCAGAGAATTCGATAGTTGCGCCCGCAAGCTCTGCTACAGAGTGAAGCACGCTTTCAACTTGGCTACGGCCAGAATCGATAAGAGAGCGGATCAAGCACAGTACAGTGATTGAGTTCTCTTCAGTTGTGATAACACCCACGTTTAGAGATGTCTCTACCACACCTTCGATCTCATCACTCATACGGATCACGCCATTTGGCGCTGCGTTTAGTGCTGCAATGAATCGAGCTTGGTCAGCCGCGGCAAGTGCACCCATTTCAACTGAAGCTTCTTCGTTGAAAGTCACAATGCTGTCTTCTACTTTACCTAGCTCTGTTGAAAGAAGCTCCGTGTAGTAGTTGTATAGCGAAGCCAGTTTTTCTTGGTTTGCAGCGGGTACTGCAACTGTTACGAAGCCTTCACGAGGAATTGCGTTACGTAAGCTGCCGCCTTTGAATTCGACGATACGTAGGTCCAGCTCTTTTGCGTGACCAGCTAGGAAACGAGCAAGCAGTTTGTTCGCGTTTGCACGACCTGTGTGAATATCACAACCTGAGTGGCCGCCTTTCAGACCTTTTAGCGTTAGCTTGCGAGTTACGAAATCTGCTGGGATTGCAGTACGGGCAACGTTAAACTTCATCGCACCGTCGATACCGCCAGCACAACCCATGTACACTTCACCTTCTTGCTCTGAATCGGTATTAAGAAGGATTTCACCCTCTAACCAGCCCGCTTCAAGACCGAACGCACCAGTCATACCTGCTTCTTCGTCTACTGTTAGTAGAACTTCGATTGGGCCATGTTTAATGTCGTTTGATGCTAGAACCGCTAAGCATGATGCCATACCCATACCGTTGTCTGCGCCAAGCGTTGTGCCTTTTGCCGTTACCCATTCACCGTCGATGTACGGTTGGATAGGATCTTTAGTGAAGTCGTGAATCGTGTCTTCGTTCTTTTGAGGAACCATATCGATGTGAGCTTGCAGTACCACACCTTTTTTGTTTTCCATACCCGGTGTTGCAGGCTTCTTGATGAACACGTTGCCCGTTGGGTCACGACGAACATCTAGGCCCTGTTCTGTTGCCCAGGCAATAATGTATTGAGCAAGCTCTTCTTCGTGTTTTGATGGGTGTGGGATTGAGCAAATTTTATCGAAAAACTGCCAAAGTGGGGCAGGGGATAATTTACTGATCTCAGAATGGAATTCAGACACGGATAACTCCTTTTTTATTTAATAACCATATCTTTAGGTAAAAGTTGCTTTGTACAAAGGACAATTATCTAGAAATATAGGTCTGTTTTGATGCCGACAGCATACCATTTGAGCGGGTAGACGAGTAGCGGTAGTCGCGGGCAATTGTTTCAAAGTTTGAAAAGAGATTTGTTGCTCTGATCAAAAATAGGCGCTCAGTTGCTTAATAAGTTTCCATGCAAACGTTTTTATCGTTCTTTTGTGTAATTTAATTACATTTTGAATTTGTTATCTGGTCTTTTTTGATAAAAAATGTGATTTAGTGCAAGATTTTCTTGTAATCTTTTTTCTTTAAGGTATATTAATAACCAACTTCTGAGATGAAGAGTAAATGCTCAAAGGATGAGTCCGTTTATCGCCTCCAAGGAACCGAGAAATCAAAAGTGTTTTTTAATTGATTTATTAAGGTGATAGTTATGAAAGGTTTACCATCTGCAACGTTCTGGCTTAACAGCTCTGTTTACACTAGCAACTTTGCATACCCAACTAGCTTTGGTTACAAGTAACCTGAGCGTGTGACTTGAACAGTTTGTTCACCCCTATATATTGGAATTTTTTACAACCCTCTGGTTGACTGATTCTACCGCCACTCATAGTTGAGTGGCGTTTTTTTTGCCTGCTGTTTTCCATCACCGTTCCAATGCTCGATTTGTGACCTTAATACTGTGTCCTCAGGCTCTCTTTCTGCGCTATTTTTGATCACTGATTTAATGTAATTGGTAGCATAATGTTTGGTTGAATTTTGAACTGTAACTGTTCGGAATTTTCATTATTACTGGATCTGTTGAAAAATGGGGCAATTTTATGACTTTTATCGTACGCTACTTGCCTAACCTTCCATGTGAACTTTTTGCATAGTTCAAAAAAACACCACTTGCTTTTAGTTTTTTGTTTGTTTTAAGTATCTGTTAAATATTGTTTTTTTATGCTTTTAATGGCGTTTTTTAATCGATCTGTTTCATACGTTTTCACCATTAATATTAGTTAGAGTCTTAATTCTATCTGGAATTTGTTATTTGATAACTTTATAATCCTGAGCCAATCGATTACGCAACCGTTTACTTTTTACCCTTATAGGATTCGATAATGTTCGAAAAGCTATTTAAACTCAGTGAAAATGGCACCAATGTGCGCACTGAAATCATCGCCGGTCTAACGACCTTCCTTACGATGGCTTACATCATTTTTGTAAACCCAATGATCTTAGCTGATGCTGGTATGGATCACGGCGCTGTATTTGTAGCAACCTGTTTAGCTGCGGCTATTGGCTGTTTCATCATGGGCTTTGTTGCCAATTACCCAATTGCTCAAGCACCAGGTATGGGGCTGAATGCGTTCTTTACCTACGCCGTTGTAATGGGCATGGGTTACACGTGGCAGGTGGCTTTGGCTGCGGTATTCGTATCGGGCGTTATCTTCATTTTTCTAAGTATTTTTAAAGTTCGCGAATGGATCATTAACTCGATTCCTATGTCACTGCGCGTGGGTATCTCTGCGGGTATCGGTCTTTTCCTTGCCTTTATCGCTCTAAGCAACGCTGGTATCGTGGTTTCTAACCCAGCAACCAAAGTATCACTAGGTGACATTACAGCGATTGGCCCTATTTTGGGTGCACTTGGTTTCTTCTTAACGGTTGCACTGGTTCACCGTGGTGTGAAAGGTGCTGTAATGATCGCGATTCTTGCTATCACAGCGATTGCAATCATTGTTGGTGATGTGCAATACGGTGGTATTATTTCTACGCCACCAAGTCTAGCGCCAACATTCATGCAGCTTGATTTCTCTGCTGTATTTGAAATCGGTATGATCTCGGTTGTGTTTGCTTTCCTATTCGTCGACCTATTTGACACGGCGGGAACGTTAGTTGGTGTTGCAACTAAAGCAAACCTAATTAAAGAAGACGGTAAACTTCCTCGTCTGAACAAAGCACTGCTTGCTGACTCAACCGCAACGTCAATTGGTGCTCTTCTAGGTACATCAAACACCACTTCTTACGTGGAGAGTGTTTCAGGTGTTGCAGAGGGTGGTCGTACCGGTCTAACGGCTGTTGTTGTAGGCGTACTTTTCCTTCTTGCTCTATTCTTCTCACCTCTAGCGGGTATGATTCCAGCGTACGCAACGTCAGGTGCACTATTCTATGTAGCCATTCTGATGATGTCTGGTCTGGTTGGTATTGATTGGCGTGATATTACAGAAGCAGCTCCAGTCGTGGTAACATGTCTGCTTATGCCGTTGACGTACTCTATTGCAGAGGGTATCTCTCTAGGCTTCATCGCTTACGCTGCAATTAAGCTGCTAAGTGGTAAAGGTCGCGACGTTTCTATTGCCGTTTGGGTAATGTCATTGATCTTTATCCTTAAGTACATCTTCGCTTAATCGCTTGCAGAGGCCAAGTTGATATGGCCTCTAACAACATGACAATTTATTAGGTTTAATTACTATGAGTAACAAATTCATCATCACATGGGACAACATGCAATCTTACTGCCGTGAACTGGCTGCTAAGCAAATGCCTGCAGAACAGTGGAAGGGTATCTGGGCAGTAAGTCGTGGTGGCTTAGTACCAGGTGCAATCTTGGCTCGTGAGTTAGGTATTCGTTACGTTGATACAATTTGTATTTCTAGCTACGACCACGATCACCAACGTGATATGACTGTCGTTAAAGCGCCAGAGGGTGACGGTGAAGGTTTCCTAATCGTTGAAGACCTAGTAGACAGCGGTGACACTGCACGTAAACTGCGTGAAATGTACCCTAAAGCGAAGCTAATCGCGGTATGTGCTAAGCCTTCAGGTGCAGCGCTACTCGACGATTACATTGTTGATATCGCTCAAGACACATGGATTGAACAGCCGTGGGATCTAAGCCTAGGTTACATTGAGCCAGTAAATCGCAAGTCAAAATAAGCATAATCTGTGTTTTTTGAGAAATGACCCTTTATAGGGTCATTTTTTTTTATATTATTACAGTCATCATCCTCGACTGAGAATCCCCATGTCGTTATCTGAAGAAACCAGTAAAAACCTATCTGAAACTCTATTTGTCAAACATAAACAGGCGAAAGAGACCTCAATGCTGACGCAATATATGCCGAGCTCTGTCGACATGCTTGAACAGAAGCATGAACAACAAGACAGCGCGTGGTATCGAAACCTGCGCCGCATGCAGTGGGTCTGGCAAGGGGTAAACCCGATTGAACAAGAAGCGGTGTTGTCACGCATTGCATCATCGACCCATTCGCGTACGACAGATGATTGGTTGGATACCGTCATGGGCTACCGCAGTGGTAACTGGGCTTATGAGTGGACCAAGCTCGGTATGCAACACCAAAACCGTGCTAACGATAAGAGCGGCGAAGAGGTTGCAGAGGAACTGTTTTCTGCGTCACTTTGCTTTAGTATTGCTGGCTACCCTCACTTGAAAAACGACAACCTAGCGACTCAAGCTCAGGTGTTGGCCAACACAGCTTATGCAGAAGCGATTAAGCACACTAAACTGGTGGTAAAGCAGCTTGAGATTCCGTATCAAAATCGCAAGATCAAAGCGCACCTGCACCTATCGAACACAGATAAACCTCAACCTGTGGTGATTGTCAGTGCGGGGCTAGATAGTTTGCAAACGGATATGTGGCGTCTATTCCGAGATTATCTTGCACCGAAGAATATCGCGATGTTGACAGTAGATATGCCATCAATTGGTCACAGTTCTCACTGGCCGCTCACCGAAGACTCTTCTTGTTTGCACCAAGCGGTTCTGAATGAGCTACCGAACATCCCTTGGGTTGATCACTACAAGGTTGGTCTGTTTGGTTTCCGTTTTGGCGGCAACGCAATGGTTCGTCTGTCTTTCCTAGAGCAGCAGAAAATCAAAGCTTGTGTGGCACTCGGTGCACCGATTCACGATATCTTTGTCCATGCGGATAAACTGAAACAGATGCCCAAAATGCACCTCGACGTACTTGCCTCACGTCTGGGCAAGGGTGTCGTTGATATCAATAGCTTGTCGGGCCAACTGATGGCTTGGTCTCTAAAAGTTCAAGGGCTACTAGCCAACAGTAAAACACAAGTTCCTATCCTAGCATTGGCTCTAGAAGGTGATCCGGTATCACCGCCATCTGATAATCAATTAGTTGCTATTTACAGCGATTACGGTAAAGCGAAGAAAATTAAATCCAAATCAATTACACAGGGTTATGAGCAATCCCTCGAATTGGCGATAAAATGGCTCGAGGATGAATTATTTAGATGACATTTCTCCTAAATTAGTTAAGCATAAAAAATGTACAGATTAAGTACTTGATGCTCAGATAGAATTTATAAAATCCAATTGCAGCGTTTTTACGTATTGCCATCTGAGTAACGTCATTCTTAACATTGAAAATGGAGATTCAATATGTCAGAAGTGACACAACAACCTACGCATTATCGTCTGCTGAATGTTTTAAAGGCCATTGGCCCATATCTGAGAGAGCCACAATCGGAAGAGGGTCACTACATCTTCGATTGCCTTTCGGTATGTGTAAACGATAAGAAGTCACCAGAAGAGCGTGAGTTCTGGGGGTGGTGGCTAGAATTGGCAAAATCTGAACAAGGCTTTACTGCCAAATACAACATTGGAAAATATAATGTTGAAGGTGAATGGGAAGTGTTGGAACTTCCTAAAAAGGCTGTTTCTGAGGTAACTCGCACTCAGGAGGCTTTTCATCAAAAGCTCTCTGACGAGCTGAAATCTAAGTTCGAGCTGGAGGTTGGGCTAGACGCAGCTTCTGTCGAATTTGTTTAATTTTAAAGGTTACTCCTCTCTATAAGGTAAAAAGGTGCGATTTCGCACCTTTTCTACTTGTGAATTCCTGTTTTGATTGTTAAAACATCACCTCTTATTTGTTTTATTCATATAAAGACTTCATGACAACTAATCATCAAAGCGGGACAGCAACACAGCGTAAAACTGTGGTTGTTAAACTGGGTACCAGTGTCTTAACTGGTGGCACATTAGCGTTAGATCGAGCTCACATGGTAGAGCTTGTACGTCAGTGTGCAGAACTGAAAAAGCAAGGCCACTCTGTGGTTATGGTTTCGTCTGGCGCTATCGCAGCTGGACGTGAGCACCTTGGTTACCCCGCACTGCCCAACTCAATGGCGAGCAAACAGTTGCTTGCTGCAGTAGGACAGAGTCAGCTGATTCAGGTTTGGGAGTCTTTGTTTGCTATCTACGGCATCAAGATTGGCCAAATGCTGCTAACGCGCGCTGACCTTGATGACCGTGAGCGCTTCCTAAATGCACGTGACACCATTAATGCATTGGTGGATAACGACATTATCCCAATCGTTAATGAGAACGATGCAGTAGCGACCAACGAGATTAAAGTAGGCGACAACGATAACTTGTCGGCTTTAGTCGGTATTTTGTGTGGTGCTGATAAGCTTCTACTCCTGACTGATCAAAAAGGTCTATTTACCGCAGATCCTCGCAAAGACCCAAATGCTGAGTTGATTAAAGAGGTTAAGACCATCGATGATACTTTACGTAAGATCGCTGGTGGCAGTGGCACGACTTTGGGTACTGGCGGCATGGCAACTAAGCTGCAAGCAGCGGATATTGCACGTCGTGCTGGTATTGAAGTGATCATCGCAGCAGGCAGCGCGGAGAATGTGGTCTTCGACTCACTCAGTGCAGAACCACAAGGCACACGTTTCTTGCCATTAGAAGAGGCGCTTGAGAACCGCAAGCGTTGGATCCTAGCTGGCCCTGCATCGGCTGGTGATATCGTGGTTGATGACGGTGCAGTGAATGCTGTGAACACTAAAGGCAGCAGCTTATTGGCTAAAGGTGTGATTCAAGTTCGCGGTGAGTTCTCTCGTGGCGAAGTGACTCAAGTGACTGATAAAAAAGGTAAAGTGATTGCGCGTGGTATCGCAAGCTACTCAAGTCAAGACTTGGCGAAGATTGCGGGCAAACACAGTAAAGATATTGGAGAAATTCTGGGTTATGACTACGGCTCAGAGGTTATTCACCGTGATGACATGGTAGTGATCCAAGAGTAACAGACGAACTAAACGGAGTACGCTTACTCAGAAAATGAGAGACCAATGAATAGCTGCCGATAGAAGGTGGCTATTTCATTAACTAGCGCACCCAGAATTTCAGAGAGACAGACAGAATTAAGGGAGAGTTAAACGTGGATTTAACTAACATGGGTATCGCAGCAAAACAGGCTGCCTTTCACCTAGCAACAGCATCAACAGCGCAGAAAAACAAAGCGCTCTCTATCATTGCAGATGAGCTAGAAGCCAATGCAGCGACCATTCTTGAAGCGAACGCAAAAGATATTGAATTGGGTCGTGAAGCTGGTTTAACAGAAGCATTGCTTGACCGCCTACTTCTTAACGAAGAGCGTCTAACGGGCATTGCTAACGATGTGCGCAACGTTATTAGCCTGAATGATCCTGTAGGCAGCGAAATTGACAGCAAGGTACTAGAAAACGGTATGTCACTATCTCGCCGTCGTGTACCGCTTGGTGTTGTTGGTGTTATCTATGAAGCACGCCCGAATGTAACCATCGACATTGCTGCACTGTGCCTGAAAACAGGTAACGCAAGCATCCTACGTGGTGGTAAAGAGACGTTCTTCTCAAACATGGAGCTGGTTAAAGTTATCCAATCTGCACTCGAAAAAGCAGAGCTACCAGCAGCATCGGTACAATACATTGAGAAGCCAGATCGCGAACTTGTGTCTCAGCTACTTAAGCTAGACGAGTACGTTGATATGATCATCCCACGTGGTGGTGCAGGTCTACACAAAATGTGTAAAGAGAACAGCACCATCCCAGTAATCATCGGTGGCTTTGGTATTAGCCACATTTTCGTTGATGAATCGGCTGACCTAGAAAAGTCAGTAGATGTGGTTGAAAACTCAAAGGTTCAACGCCCATCAGCATGTAACTCGCTAGATACTCTGCTTGTTCATGAAGCGGTCGCTGAGGAGTTCCTTGGTAAGCTTAAAACACGCCTAGCGGGTAAAGTGACATTAGTCGCTGATGCAAGTGCTAAAGCGCTGCTTGCTGATTTCGCTGACGTGCGTGATGCGGGTGAAGATGATTTCGATACTGAGTGGCTAAGCTACACCTTGGGTGTCAAAGTGGTTGCTGACGTAGCTCAGGCAATTGACCACATGCGCGTACATAATGCGAGTCACTCAGATGCGATCATGACAAACAGCCTAGAGAGCTCTGAGCGCTTCATTAACTCAGTCGGTTCTGCGGCAGTGTATGTGAATGCATCAACTCGCTTTACTGATGGTGCACAGTTTGGTCTGGGCGCAGAAGTGGCGGTATCAACACAGAAGCTTCATGCTCGTGGTCCTATGGGATTGGAAGAGCTAACCAGTTACAAGTGGGTTGGTAAAGCGAACTACCTAGTTCGTAGCTAGGATGAATGTGAAGCTCGGTTGGTCATAATCAACCAATAACCACATAAAAGGGCCTTAATTGGCCCTTTTTCTTTCCCTACGTTTGGCAATTCCGTTACACTGACAATCAATTATTTGGAGGTGATATGCATTGTCCTTTTTGTTCAGAGAACGACACTAAAGTAATCGACTCAAGGCTAGTCGCAGACGGGCATCAAGTTCGTCGTCGCCGTCAATGCCTGGCCTGTAGTGAGCGTTTTACGACATTCGAATCGGCTGAGCTTGTTATGCCAAAAGTGATCAAGTCGAATGGCAACCGTGAACCCTTTAACGAAGACAAAATGGTCGGCGGAATTCAACGTGCATTAGAGAAGCGCCCAGTGAGCGCAGATGCCATTGAACTTGCGATCAGTACCATCAAGTCTCAACTGCGAGCAACTGGCGAGCGTGAAGTACCAACAGAGATGATTGGTAATCTTGTCATGGACCAACTGAAAGAGCTCGATAAGGTGGCTTACATTCGTTTTGCCTCTGTTTACCGCAGTTTTGAAGACATCCGAGAGTTTGGCGAAGAGATTGCCAAGCTAGAGGACTAACTCCCACTCATGTCAAAATTTTCTCCGTTAGATTTTCAAATGATGTCGCGTGCCATGCAACTGGCTAAGCGCGGCATTTATACCACTGCACCAAATCCAAATGTCGGCTGCGTTATCGCGCACGGCGACAACATTGTTGGTGAAGGTTTTCATGCCAAAGCGGGTGAAGCACACGCAGAAGTTCATGCCATGAGAATGGCTGGCGATAAAGCCAAAGGCGCGACTGCTTATGTCACGCTAGAGCCGTGTTCTCATTACGGTCGCACGCCGCCATGCGCTGAAGGGTTGATTAAGGCTCAAGTTGCCAAAGTGATTTGTGCAATGGAGGACCCGAACCCGAAAGTTGCAGGCCGTGGCATCAAAATGCTGCGTGATGCGGGTATTGAGGTTCAAGTTGGGCTGCTAGAGCAAGATGCATTGGCGTTAAACCCAGCCTTTATCAAACGCATGCAAACAGGTAGGCCGTTTGTTCAATTGAAGATGGCAGCAAGCTTAGACGGCCAAACTGCTTTGAGTAATGGCCAGAGCCAATGGATTACTTCGCCGCATGCTCGTCGTGATGTGCAGCATTACCGTGCCAAGGCGGGAACGGTGTTATCGACCAGTCAAACTGTGATTGAAGATAATGCGTCACTCAATGTGCGTTGGGATGAATTACCGCAAGCAGTTCAGGCTCTTTATCCTCAATCTTCGCTGCGCCAACCTACACGTGTGATTCTCGATCGACAGGCACAATTGCTTCAAGCTGATAATCAAGATCTCAAGTTGTATCAATCTCAAGCTCCAGTGCTACGGGTTGCTGAGTCTGAAGCTGACATTATGGTTGCTCTCGACAGTGAAGGGCAGCTTGATATTGCCCAGCTGATTCAAGATCTTCCTAGTCATCATATCGACCATATTTGGGTGGAAGCGGGCGCAACATTGGCAAAAAGCTTTATTGAGAATCAACTGGTTGACGAGCTAATCTTATACTTAGCACCTAAACTAATGGGCAGCGATGGCCGCGGTTTGATGGGTGCGTTGGGCTTAAGCTCAATGGATGCCGTGATCGATTTGTCGATCAAAGATGTGCGTATGGTAGGGCCTGATATTCGCATTGTCGCTCAGCCAGTATGGAAATCTTAATCCGCGATAGTTATATCTATAGTAATTTAACTGCTTGATGCAAAAGCAGTAAGAACAAGAGTTTTAGAATGTTTACAGGAATTGTAGAAGCCGTAGGTACCTTAAGTGCTATCACACCTCGCGGTGAAGATATTACGGTCACCGTGAATGTCGGTAAGCTGGATATGTCTGATGTACAGCTCGGCGACAGCATCGCCACCAATGGTGTGTGTTTGACTGTGGTTGAATTCGATGACAACAGCTACAGCGCTGACTTATCACTGGAAACTCTGAAAAAGACCGGCTTTATCGACTATCAAGCGGGCGATAAGGTAAACCTTGAGAAAGCAATGCTGCCGACCACTCGTTTTGGCGGTCACATTGTTTCTGGTCACGTTGATGGTGTGGGCGAGATCGTTGAGCGCAACCAAGTTGGTCGTGCAATTGAATTCTGGGTAGAGATGCCAGCGGAGATCTCAAAGTACGTCGCTCAAAAAGGCTCTATTACTGTCGACGGTATCAGTCTCACAGTGAACGATTTACGTAAGAACGCGTTTAAGCTGACTATTGTTCCTCACACCTCATCAGAGACGACGATTGATCAATTTAATGTCGGTCGTAAGGTGAACCTTGAAGTCGACGTACTTGCTCGTTACATGGAGCGACTACTGCAAGGCCAGCAAGAAGAGTCTAAGCCAGAGTCTCGTCTAACAATGGAATTCTTACAACAAAACGGTTTTGCTTAATCAACGACTCCTTGTGCGCGACAGCGAAGGGCAGTGGAGTTGAGCAATTCCAATCAGGTTTAAACAGTGTCGGTTCTTGGAAGCAGAACCATTTCAAAGGATATAAAATAATGCCAATTAGTACTCCTCAAGAAATTATTGAAGACATCCGCCTAGGAAAGATGGTTATCCTGATGGACGATGAAGATCGCGAGAATGAAGGCGATCTGATCATGGCGGCAGAGCATGTAACGCCAGAAGCAATCAATTTTATGGCGATGTTCGGTCGTGGCTTGATCTGTCTGACGCTAACCAAAGAGCGCTCGAGCCGTTTAGGTCTCGCGCCAATGGTTCAAGACAACAACGCGCAATACACCACTAACTTCACCGTTTCTATTGAAGCAGCGCAAGGCGTAACGACGGGCATTTCTGCATCGGACCGTGCCGTGACTGTTCAGGCGGCTGTAGCGAAAGAGGCGAAAGCGGCAGACCTCGTTCAACCGGGCCATATCTTCCCATTGACGGCTCAAGAGGGCGGTGTACTAACACGTGCAGGTCACACTGAAGCGGGTTGTGATTTGGCTCGCTTGGCAGGTTGCGAACCAGCATCTGTGATTGTTGAAATCCTGAATGACGATGGCACTATGGCTCGTCGTCCAGACCTTGAAGTGTTTGCTGAAAAGCACGACATCAAGCTAGGTACGATTGCTGACCTTATCGAATACCGCAACAACACCGAGACGACGATTGAGCGTGTTGCGCAGTGTCATTTGCCAACTGAGTTCGGTGACTTCGAACTCGTGACATACCGTGACACGATTGATAACCAAATCCACTATGCGATGCAAAAGGGTGACCTAACGGGCGAAGCACCACTGGTTCGTGTTCACCTGCATGACACCTTCACCGATCTGCTGCATTCTGATCGTGGTACTGAGCGCAGCTGGTCGCTAGATAAGGCGATGAAGCGTATCGGCGAAGAAGGCGGCGTTCTAGTGATTCTTGGCAATGAAGAGTCGTCTGATTCTCTGATTCACAAAGTGAAGACTTTCGAAGCTCAAGACAAGAACGAGCAGCCAACTATGGCTAAAAAGCAAGGTACGTCACGTCGTGTTGGTGTCGGCTCTCAGATCCTGCAAGACCTTGGTGTTCAGGACATGCGTCTACTCTCTTCAAGTACGAAACGCTACCACGCACTGGGTGGTTTTGGTTTGAATGTGGTTGAGTACGTGTGCGAATAGCGCTGATTCAAAACAGAACAATCAGCAAACTTTTTAGGTAATACAGTCTCGATTAAACGATAAGTATCAAGCAGAGAGCACAAGATTGCATAGTCCGCTCTCTGCGTTTTGAGCCTTATCGACAAAGGAATCACGCTGTCGTTACTACTTTATTTCTCCGGTATCAGCTCAATAAAATTAGCATTAGATATTGCTCACAGTTTTGTGCTAGAATCCGGCGATTCTCACTTGATGAAAATAGTTAAAGGAAGGCTTATGAAAGTGATCGAGGGTGGCTTCCCAGCGCCAAATGCAAAAATTGCTATCGTTATTGCTCGTTTCAACAGTTTTATTAACGAAAGTTTACTTTCTGGTGCAATCGATACTTTAAAACGTCACGGACAAGTTAGCGAAGACAACATCACTGTTGTTCGTTGTCCAGGTGCAGTTGAACTTCCACTTGTAGCGCAGCGCGTTGCAAAAACAGGTAAGTTCGACGCGATTGTATCTCTAGGTACAGTAATTCGTGGCGGTACGCCTCATTTTGACTATGTTTGTAGTGAATGTAATAAAGGTTTGGCGCAAGTGTCTCTGGAATACTCTCTTCCAGTAGCATTCGGTGTGCTAACTGTTGATACGATCGATCAAGCTATTGAACGCGCAGGAACCAAGGCTGGTAATAAAGGTGCAGAAGCTGCACTAAGCGCACTTGAGATGATCAACGTTCTTTCTGAAATCGATTCCTAATGGGGGCCAGTGTGAAACCAGCCGCACGTCGTAACGCACGTCAATTTGCTCTACAAGCAATTTATTCTTGGCAAATTACTAAAGAAAATATTGCCACAGTTGAAGAACAGTTCTTATCTGGTGGTAAGTATGATGAAGAAGAGCATCACGCAGCTGAGCCTGCGCTTGCTATGCCAGAAACAGACGTTGCATACTTCCGCGACCTGCTAACTGGTGTTGCTCTAAGCCACATGGAACTAGACAGCAAACTTCGTCCATTCGTATCTCGCCCGATGCAAGATCTGGACTTAATGGAGCTTGCTCTTCTTCGCCTAGCTATGTACGAGATGACTCGTCGCGAAGATGTACCATACAAAGTGGTCATCAACGAAGCTATCGAACTTGCAAAAGTATTTGCAGCAGAAGACAGCCACAAGTTTGTTAACGGTGTACTTGATAAAGCAGCACCGCACGTTCGTAAGAAATAATACGTTCGACATAGAATCGAAAGGTCAGCAAATATGCTGGCCTTTTTTGTAACTGATGACGGTAATACCAATCGTAGTAAATAACTGCTCACCCTAGCTTGTTAAAATGCTCGATAACTGCGTTAGAATTTTTGATTGTAGAATAACTACTTATCGAAAAATGCTGCCTTGTTCTCAAGCCTTTTTCCTGCGCTATTTTTGAACACTTACTTACTGTGATTGGTATAAAAGAAAGGTAATCACATGTCTGGTGAGTTTAACCTGATTGATAAATACTTCGTAAACCGACAGCCTCAACGTAAGGATGTACATCTTGCCGCAGGTGATGACTGCGCCTTGGTCAAGCCACCAAGTAATGTAGAAATTGCTATCAGCACTGACACCTTAGTTGCGGGGACACACTTTTTAGCCGAAGCGAATCCGGCTTGGGTGGCGCATAAGGCTCTGGCATCGAACATCAGCGATTTGGCTGCTATGGGCGCAACCCCTGCTTGGGTTTCGTTCGCGCTGACCATGCCTGAAGTTGATGAGCAGTGGCTGGCTCCTTTCTGTGACTCCTTTTTTAAGCTTGCGGACTATTTTGGTATTCAACTGATCGGTGGTGATACCACTAAGGGCCCTTTGAGCCTGACGTTGACAGTGCAAGGCTTTGTGCCTGAAGGTAAAGCGCTGCGTCGTGACGGTGCTAAGGTCGGGGATTGGATTTACGTGACAGGTAACCTAGGCGACAGTAAGGCAGGCCTAGAGGTGTTACTTAATCCAGAAGAAAACCAATCTAGACCCTATGCTAGAGAGCTTGAAGAGAGACACTACATTAGCTCTCCGCGAGTGCTTGCTGGTCAGGCTCTTGTGAACCTCGCTTCATCCGCTATTGATATCTCAGATGGCGTAATTGCGGACTTGAAACATATCCTTGAGCGTTCACAAGTGGGCGCGAGCATCGATGTGAGTGCATTGCCTATTTCTCAAGAGCTACGCCAGTTCACATCTGATATTTCAGCAGCCCAGAATTATGCGCTGACCAGTGGTGAAGAGTATGAGCTTTGCTTTACCGTGCCGGAAGAAAATAAAGGTTCATTGGAAAGTGCTCTGTCACACACTGGAACAAAAGTTACCTGCATTGGTCAGATAAGACCTGTAGAATTCTTTGAATTGCATAACAACGGTCAACCACTAAGTTGGGACTTAAGTGGATACGATCATTTTAAGGTAAACGGATGACAAACCCTCTCTCTCTTATTTCACTAAAGAACCCTTGGCACTTGTTGGCTACTGGATTTGGTAGCGGACTGTCACCAGTTGTGCCTGGCACTATGGGGACCTTAGCCTCGATTCCGCTATACCTACTGTTGGTGCAGTTGCCGTTTCCGCTGTATGTGGTGGCTGTGGTTATTAGCTGCGTTATTGGTGTCAAAATTTGTCAGGTCACTTCTGACGACATGGGTGTACACGATCATGGCTCAATTGTCTGGGATGAGTTTGCAGGCTTTTGGATCACCATGAGTCTAGTGCCTTTACTGCAGATACCAACCGATGAGTGGAAGTGGCTGTTGACAGGCTTCGTCCTGTTCCGCTTCTTTGATATGGTGAAGCCATGGCCGATCGGCTGGTTAGACAAACGCATTCATGGCGGTTTAGGCATCATGATTGATGATATCGTCGCGGGCGTGATGGCTGGCATTGCGCTTTACGCCGTGGGGCATTTTGCAGGTTGGTTAGCATAAACTGTTTACGGCGCTCTAGCAGGCTTGTATTGAGTTGGAGCGTCTTAGTTGGTTAGCAACACAATAGAAAACAAGGAATAATAATGTCTAAGAAGGTTTATTGTATTGCTCAGTTTCTGCCAAAAGAGGGCAAACTGAACGAGCTATTCGAAGTGCTAAAAGCGCTTGAGCCAAATACAATGCGTGAAGATGGGTGTATTCAATACACGGTGACGCGCCACTTGCAGAGCCCATTTGCTGAAGGTGAGAGCTACCCTATCGCATTCAACGAGATCTGGGCAGACAATGAAGCGTTTGAAGCGCACTGCCAACGTCGTGAAATTCAACAGTTCTTCCAGCAGCAATGCGTTGAAGAGACTGGCCTAGTTGAGAAGTTTAATGTGTGTATCTACACTGATGAGCCAGAGAACTACGACGCACCGATTCTAAAATAAACATGGTTAAATATAGAGCCTTCTACTTACCAATATTGGTTTGGGTTTTAGGTAAGTAGAGGTTACCTTATTATCTAAAATCACTAAGCTCAAGGTGATTTATATAGTCTCGTCTATATTGTTTTGCTTTTTCTGATAAATTTAATTCTATATAATTTGTGCATTAGTTGCTCATAAAACCTAAACGATTCCTTCATTATGATAGCTTTCGTCGTCTTTCGGCGTTGTCGTTTTCTATTACTGCCAATTTGAGATTTAGTTTGTTTATCTCTGTGAATTATCGCAGGGCTTAAGTGCTGAACTGAAATACCACTTCGCCAAGGCTTTTCGATGAAGTCGTCCACTGGCTCTATGATTTCTTTATACCTTTTTATAAGCTGTTTGGCAGCTTTGGGAGATATAATATATCCGGACGTGCCAGCCGTGGTTCTTTGCGAGTAACCTATATTAAACTTATCATCTACTTGGAAGTTAATTTTTCTTAACTTTTCTTCTCTTTGGTGAGAAATTTTTAAGTAGTTTAAATTATTCTTGCAAAAGGATTGATAAATGTTATTTAACAAAGTAGATAGACGGCCAATGTATTGATCTTCAATTCTAAAGTTGTCTTCTAAGATGATGGTGTTTTCATTATCTTCAACTACTTTTTCCCACATTTTAATATGTGAGTAAGCGCACGCAATTTCAGAATCTGTCAGGAAATAATTTTTTCTTCTAAGGGTTTTCTGAGATGTTTCATTGTGAACGCTTTCATGATTTCTTATTTCATGGATATTTGTGGCGTTGAAAAAGGTAAAGCTTATATTTTCACACGCCATTAGCTCTGATATTTTTCGCCTTCTTTCTTCTGAGGTTATCATACTTAATATCATTATTTGCATTTTTTAGCCTCATTGGAGTTTAGAATAAACATAAGTATGAAATATATGATAACACTTTGCGCGTGACTCATTGGAACATCAGTTAAAGACGCAACAATAAAAACCAGACCGACGAAAGCAAATGTTATGCTTGGGGCGCTTTTACTTTTATACGCCATGATGAAAGGCATCAAGTAAATAATCATTACTAGGGAAAAACCGAGCACACCGTACTTTGCGAAAGAGTCAATGTATTGGTTGTGGTAGTGTGTATAGTGAACGACAGATTGAGAAATGATCCCCGACTCAGCCATAGTGTTTTTGAGCGAGTTGTGATTGTCACCATGGCCCCAAATAGGGTTGTCTTTTATTAATATAAGTCCAGCTTTCCACATTTGAAGTCGTTGACCTATTGAACTTTCGAGCTGTCCGTTTTCGATCAAGCCAGACTCTATTTTAGTGGTCTCAACTCTATGTTCAATTAAGCCACTATTAATGGCAAGTGAAGACATTATTATTACAGATGTTATGATTAATTTTGACTTAATCTCTTTTTTTATCAAGTAACAATATACTACCAAGGCTAAGCTGGCGATAATAAAAGCAAGAGCTGTTCCTCTTGTTTGGCCAAATATTAGTGGATTAAAAGAAAGAGTGAATGATATAAACATCAATGTGTTTATTCTACTTTCTTTATTGAAAAACAAAATACACAAACTTGCGACGGCAAGTGATGCAGAAATGGTAGTATACGGAATAGGGTTGATACTCCAACCTCTGCCTAACTCTTGTATGAAAGTTTGAGTGTAAGTATAGCCAAACGAGAACACAGAACCAGTGAGAATTAGGTAGTGTATGTTGTTTTTTATTTTCAATATTATGGCTTTAGGGGTTAATGAGAACACCAAGAAAAGAACTGCATAAGCTCTAATTAAACTACTACTATAGCCATAGTATTCTTTAGCAATGAAAGATGCTGTTAATAAAGCTACCATTATCCATAAGATCTTATTATCTATTAGATTCTCACGAATTTGTTTGAATCCATACGCAAAGAGTCCAACTAGAGAAGACAAAATCGTAACAATGACAATGTGTTTTTTTGCATCTGGATACAGCAACATTGCGCTAAAAGACCAAAGGATCGGTAGCAACATGATGATGTTAATGATTTTGTTACTCTTGTCTGAGATAAAGGTGTTTTTCATGAATGTGAAATGCTTTATTAAATAGTGTGTTACTTAAATGTCTGCTTACTTAGCAAGGTAGTCGCTAATTGCTTTCTTTATGCCTTTCGCATCTAAGCCAAGTTCTTCGTGTAGCTCACCTTGTGTGCCTTGAGCGATGAACTTATCTGGTAGACCAAGGTTCAATACTGGCATTGGCAGTTTCTCTTGCATTAAGAACTCTACTACACCTGCACCAGCACCGCCGGCAATCGCATTCTCCTCAATCGTTACTAGAACATCGTAGTCAGCGGCCAGTTGCTTGATGAGAGCTTCATCTAGTGGCTTAACAAAGCGCATGTCTGCAACGGTGGCATCCAGTGCATCTGCAGCTTGAAGTGCATTTTCTAGGAATGTACCAAAGCTTAGGATAGCAACCTTAGCGCCATCTTTTTCTAATGAGCTTTCACGAACGATACGGCCTTTACCAATCTCAAGCGCAGTGAACTCGCTTTGAATTTCTGTGCCCATGCCGTTACCGCGAGGGTATCGAACCGCACTTGGACCATTGTGTTGGTGGCCCGTGTAGAGCATTTGACGACATTCGTTTTCATCGCTTGGTGCCATGATCACCATGTTCGGAATGCAGCGCATAAAGCTTAAGTCGAACGCACCTTGGTGAGTCTGACCATCAGCCCCAACAAGACCTGCACGGTCAATGGCGAACATGACTGGTAAATCCATGATAGCGACATCGTGGATCAACTGGTCGTAGCCACGTTGTAGGAAGGTCGAGTAGATAGCGACAATGGGTTTATTACCTGCAATCGCCATGCCTGTTGCTAGTGTCACTGCGTGCTGCTCTGCAATCGCAACATCGAAGTACTGTTCTGGGTACTCTTTCGAGAATCGTACCATGCCAGAGCCTTCACGCATCGCTGGAGTAATTGCCATCAGCTGGGGATCTTGCGCGGCCATATCACACAGAAAGTCACCGAAGATCTTAGAGAAGGTCGGCTTGGCACTGGTGCTCTTTGGCAGGCTAGAGTGTGCAGGATCGAACTTAGGTACACCATGGTAGCCAATGGGATCTTTCTCAGCCGGCTCGTAGCCCTTACCTTTTTTGGTCATGATGTGCAGGAACTGAGGGCCTTTTAGATCTCTCATGTTTTTAAGCGTTTTGATTAGCTCGTTAACATCATGGCCATCCACTGGGCCGATATAGTTAAAGCCAAGTTCTTCAAACATGGTGCCAGGAATGACCATGCCTTTTAGGTGTTCTTCAGTACGACGCACTAGCTCTTTAATCGGTGGAACGCCAGAGAGCACTTTCTTGCCACCTTCACGAATTGACGTGTAAAGATTGCCAGAAAGAACCTGAGCTAAGTGATTGTTAAGCGCACCCACGTTTTCAGAGATCGACATCTCGTTATCGTTAAGGATAACCAGCATATCGTTGTGAACGTCACCGGCGTGGTTCATAGCCTCAAATGCCATACCAGCAGTGATCGCACCATCACCGATTACGCTAACGACTTTACGATCTTTACCCTCTTTTTTGGCACTGATTGCCATACCAAGAGCGGCACTAATAGACGTCGATGAGTGACCAACAGATAGGGTGTCGTATTCGCTCTCTTCTCGCCAAGGGAAAGGGTGTAAGCCGTCTTTCTGGCGGATAGTTGATAGGCGATCACGTCGACCCGTTAAAATTTTATGTGGGTAAGCCTGATGGCCCACATCCCAAACCAACTGATCGAAAGGAGTGTTATATACATAATGTAAAGCGACCGTCAGTTCTACTGTACCTAGGCCTGATGCTAAGTGACCGCTTGATTGGCTCACGGAGTTCAAGAGGTAGGTACGAAGCTCATCGCAGAGCTGTGGAAGCGTCTCTTTTGGTAAAAGACGCAAGTCCTCTGGCTTATCAGCCAAGGCAAGAGTTGGGTACTTTGAAATATCAAGAGTCATAGGTAATGCGCGCTTATTGTCTTAGTTCTTGCGCTCGATGACATATCGGGCGAACTCTTCGAGTGACTGGGTATTGTATGGGATTGCATCTAAAGCTTGAAGCGCTTCGTTCAATAGAGTTTGAGCTTTTTCTTGAGCGCCGTCCAATCCTAACAAAGAAGGATAGGTGCTTTTGTTAAGTTCTTCATCAGAACCCTGTGGTTTACCAAGAGTTTCTGTATCACTAACGATATCGAGAATGTCATCTTGAACCTGAAACGCTAAACCAACCGCATCGGCAAATTTATCAAGTTGTGGTAGCACCTCGAAGGCTTTCTCACCAGCAGAGAGCGCACCTAAACGAATGGCACACTTCATCAATGCCCCTGTTTTGTTGCGATGAACCTCTTCCAGCTCTTGCAGGGAAATAGTGCGGTTCTCCGCTTCCAGATCAAGCGCTTGTCCAATGCACATACCTTGAGCACCAGAGGCTTGAGCTAAGCTTTGAATCATGCGGACACGGTTACTCTCGCCAACTGCACTTAGTGAGCCTTCTGCAAGTATAGTAAAGGCTAGGGTTTGTAGTGCATCGCCGGTAAGAATAGCTGTAGCTTCGTCAAATTTAATATGACAGGTTTGATGACCGCGACGCAGTTCGTCGTCATCCATTGCAGGCAGATCATCATGGATGAGTGAGTAAGCATGGATACACTCAATCGCTGATGCTGGAGTGTCTAGCTCTTCAGCGCTGCAGCCGAGCATTTCCCCTGTGATGTAGACAAGAAATGGACGCGCGCGTTTTCCACCCAGCAATAAGCCATAACGCATAGCCTTGATTAGGTTTTGGTTTTGATGTGGAAGGCGGTCAAGCCATTGGTTTAACTGCTCGTTATTACGTGCTTGATAAGACGTTAAAGTCTCAATCATAGGGGATCTCATACTATTCGTTATTCTGGTTGTGGGTTGAAGTCACTCAGCTCAGCATCTTCGCTGTTTTGCAAAAGAATACTCACGCGCTGCTCTGCGTCGTTGAGTCTGCTTTGACCTGCACGAGCTAGTGCAATTCCACGCTCGAATTTCTTCAGCGCATCATCTAAAGCTAGATCACCATTTTCAAGTTGATCAACTAAGCCATCAAGCTCTTCAATTGCTGCTTCAAAGCTCATATTCTCCGGTTTCTTAGTAGCCATAATAGTTCTGCGTTTGGAAAGATGAGCGAACGTTACCCTAGGGCGTGAAGATGGTCAAATGTAACCAATAAAATTTGCTAGAAAGTTTGTTTTATCGGACGCTTGGCAGTCATAACTGTGTGACTTGAGAAGTGTCTGGTTGGAGAGGGCTGACATTTGATGCGCTTGTTCGTGATGTGCAGTTATTCATAAGTCTTAATGTTATTGCTACTCAAAAGTGTGATACTTAGGCCAAGAATTTTCTAAAAGATCTTACAGTCTTGCCGATAAGAAGATTATTCTCGAGGTAGAACAAGAAAAAGCATGAGGAGTGCTCAGTGGATTTAGCAACCCTAATAGGTTTGATTGGTGGATTTGCCTTCGTGATCATGGCAATGATCTTGGGCGGAAGCCTTGGGATGTTCTATGACACGACTTCGATCTTGATCGTGGTTGGTGGTTCAACCTTTGTGGTCTTGATGAAGTTCACAATGGGCCAGTTCTTTGGCGCGGCAAAGATTGCAGGTAAGGCCTTTATGTTTAAAGCTGACGAGCCCGAAGACTTGATCGCGAAAGTGGTTGAGATGGCTGATGCGGCTCGTAAAGGCGGTTTTCTTGCTCTGGAAGAGATGGAAATCAATAATAGCTTTATGCAGAAGGGCATCGATTTGCTTGTCGATGGTCACGATGCTGACGTAGTAAGGGCGGCATTACAAAAAGATATCGCTCTAACCGATGAACGACATGAGCGTGGTGGCAAAGTATTCAGCGCCTTCGGTGACGTTGCACCAGCGATGGGTATGATTGGTACTCTTGTTGGTCTGGTTGCGATGCTTTCGAACATGGATGATCCAAAAGCGATCGGTCCTGCGATGGCGGTGGCACTCTTAACCACACTTTACGGTGCGATTCTGTCTAATATGGTGTTTTTCCCAATTGCCGACAAACTGGCACTGCGCCGTGAACAAGAGACGCTAAACCGCCGCTTAGTTATGGATGGTGTATTAGCGATTCAAGATGGTCAAAACCCACGTGTTATCGATGGCTACCTGAAGAACTACCTCAATGAGAGTAAACGTCTTCTTGATGGCGAAGCTGATTAAGGAGCTCGGTAATGGAAGAAGAAACGCCCTGTAAATGCCCGCCCCCCGGCTTACCTTTATGGATGGGTACCTTTGCTGACTTGATGTCGCTGCTGATGTGTTTCTTCGTACTGCTGCTCTCTTTCTCAGAGATGGACGTACTGAAGTTTAAACAGATCGCCGGCTCAATGAAGTTTGCCTTTGGTGTACAAAACCGTTTGGAAGTGAAAGACATTCCAAAAGGGACCAGTATCATCGCGCAAGAGTTTCGCCCGGGTCGTCCGGAGCCGACACCGATTGACGTGATTATGCAGCAGACCATAGATGTTACTCAGCAAACGCTTGAATTTCATGAGGGTGAATCTGATCGTGCAGGTGGCACCATGCGTGATCAAGGTAAGATGACCGGCGGCAAGTCGCCAGAGATTTCGACGCATGATAACCAAAATTCTGAGTCAGATAATCAACAGCAGCAGTCTGAAGCGCAATCGCAAGAGATGGAAACCTTAATGGAGAGCATTAAGAAAGCCTTGGAGCGTGAGATTGATCAGGGGGCGATTGAGGTAGAAAACCTTGGTCAGCAGATTGTGATTCGAATTCGAGAAAAAGGGGCGTTCCCTCAAGGTTCGGCGTTCTTGCAACCCAAGTTCCGTCCTTTGGTGAGACAGGTGGCTGAATTGGTGAAAGACGTACCGGGTATTGTTCGTATATCAGGGCATACCGATAACCAGCGCTTGGATTCAGAGTTATATCGTTCAAATTGGGATCTCTCATCTCAGCGAGCGGTATCGGTTGCCCAAGAGATGGAGAAGGTCAGAGGTTTCTCTCACCAGCGACTACGAGTTCGCGGCATGGCAGATACTGAGCCTCTGGAGCCGAATGATACTGACTGGCAAAGAAGTCTTAACCGCCGAGTTGAGATAAGTATCATGCAGGGTGAACCGCTCTACAGTGATGAAGTTCCGGTCGTGACTGAATAGAATCACTTCAATAATCAAGCTTAAATCGAAAGCCCGAGTTATCGAGACTCGGGCTTTTTTGTGGGAAAAACTAAACCTTTCACTGTGTTTAGCAGTACAAATTACGGGGGTTGAGTGCTTATTCCCTGTTGATGATAGGGTTAGGGCAAGCATTCTTTTCCTTGTATGACTTTCTCATGTATAATTCGCGCCCTTAGATTTAGATATGATCTATTCTTGCTTCAAGTGCTCGGTAAAATCTCAGTTTTTTGCTTAGCGCCGAGCCCCTTAAACTTGTTTAATGTTGTGAAAGTACTATGAAATTTATTGTTAAGCCCCATCCGGAAATTTTTGTAAAAAGTGAATCGGTGCGTAAGCGCTTCACAAGGATTCTAGAGTGCAACATTCGCAACGTTATCCAGCGTCGCTGTGAAAGTGTTGCGGTATTCAACCGTCGTGATCATATCGAAGTGACATCTGAGAGCGATAAGTACTACCCAGAAGTGCTTGAGATCCTGACTCAAACTCCAGGTATTCACCACTCTTTGGAAGTTCAGCAGTCTGAATTCAAAGACCTACACGATATTTTCGAGCAGGTATTAGAGCGTAGCCGTGGAGACATCGAAGGTAAGACTTTCTCTGTTCGCGCTAAGCGTCGTGGTAAGCACGAGTTCACGTCTATCGAACTAGAGCGTTACGTTGGTGGTGGTCTAAACCAAGCGGTAGAATCGGCAAGCGTTAAGCTGAAAGATCCAGAAGTGACGGTTAAAGTCGAAATCGCAAACGACAAGCTTAACCAGATCATCGCTCGTCACAAGGGCCTAGGTGGTTTCCCGCTAGGTACGCAAGAAGACGTGCTGAGCCTGATTTCTGGTGGTTTTGATTCTGGCGTTTCAAGCTACCTACACATCAAACGTGGTTCTAAAGTACATTACTGCTTCTTCAACCTAGGCGGTCCTGCACACGAAATCGGTGTTAAGCAAGTCGCTCACTACCTGTGGAACAAGTTTGGTTCTTCTGCAAAAGTGAAATTCATCTCTATCGACTTCGAACCAGTTGTGGCTGAAATTCTTGAGAACGTGGAAGACGGTCAAATGGGCGTTGTTCTTAAGCGTATGTTTATGCGTGCTGGTGGCATGGTGGCAGAGAAGTTCAAGATCGAAGCACTGGTTACAGGTGAAGCACTAGGTCAGGTATCAAGCCAAACGCTGACTAACCTACGTCACATCGATAACGTAACGGACACTTTGATCCTTCGCCCACTGATCAACTGGGACAAAGAAGACATCATCGACCTTGCGCGTAACATTGGTACTGAAGATTTCGCAAAAGTGATGCCTGAATACTGTGGTGTTATCTCTAAGAAGCCAACAGTAAAAGCGAAGAAAGGTAAGCTAGAAGCGGAAGAAGCGAAGTTTAACTTTGAAGTGCTTGAGCAAGTGATTGAGAACGCTCGCGTTATGGACATTCGTGACATCGAGAAAGAGAGCCAGGAGCAAGCACCTGAAGTTGAGCAGGTTCAAGCTGTTGCTGAGCACGCAATCGTACTGGATATTCGTAGCCCTGATGAGGAAGACGAAAACCCACTAGAGATTGATGGTGTTGATGTGAAGCACCTGCCTTTCTACAAGCTCGCAACTCAGTTTGGTGATCTTGACCAGAGCAAAGAGTACCTACTGTACTGTGACCGTGGTGTTATGAGCCGTCTGCAAGCGCTTTACTTACAAGAGCAAGGTTTCTCTAACGTGAAAGTGTACCGTCCTTAGGTCACTCTCCAAAAGTTATCTTAAAAGCCGCTATAACAGCGGCTTTTTTATGGTTCATCGCGGCTTTCCGGGGAAAGCCGCTTTTATCTTCAAGAAGAAGTAGTCAGTATCTCGATAACCATATCCCATTCGCTTGATTAGCTTTATCTTGTTGTTTATCCCTTCAAGCGTGCAGGTATTTAACGGATAACTTGCCGATGCGATAACCCCGTGAAGATATGGTCTGAGTTTTCGTGCAAACTCTTTTAATGGCTTAATCCCACTCTCTTGCACTTGTTCCCACCACGCGTCCCAGAGCCCCTTAGCGTGCCCTTCTGATTCACAATACCAAAGTTCTTTGAGTTGTGCTCCGAGTATATAAGTGGTCATTAAGTCCTTATTGATATTCAATATTTCAGTAAGATAGCTTTCTTGGCGTGTATTTAAGTTGCCTCTATTTTTCAGCAGTACCCAGCGTGAACGCTTCACCCATTGCCTCGCTTTTTTGTCTTGCTTAAGTTTGTTAGCTTGGTCGACTCTAACTCTATCCATCACCTCGCGACCGAACTTAGCGATAACATGGAATAAGTCGTAAACGATTTTTGCGTTCGGACAGTGCGCTTGAACTTCAAGATCGAAAGCCGTATTCATGTCCATCGCGACGGCTTCGATATTTATCCCATGCTCGCCTAATTGCTCGAAGAACGGTCGTATGTCTTTGCGGCTACGACCTAATCCTATCCAAATGACTTGGTGAGTCTTAGCATCAGCGATGACCGTGGCATATCGATGTCCTTTAAAGATGGCGAACTCGTCCATGACGAGTTGCCTTAGGTCTTCCCATTTTATTGACGGTACAACTTGTCTAAGCCGGTGTTTATCTATCTCTTTAATTGTGTGCCAATGAACGCTCGTTAACTGGGAGATATGCTTAATAGGGAGAAGAGGTAATAGTTGTTCTATATAGCTTTTTAGGCGCTTCGTTATGCGAGCATAAGGCTCTAACCAAGATAGAGACTCTGTTTTTATGCCGCAGTCGCGACACTTAATCCTTCGAGTTTGAACGGAAAGTTCAACTGGAACACCGAGTAACATGGCATCCTTTACATGACGCCATTGATACTCATGGATAGCTTCGGCTTCAAGACCACAGAGGCATTTAGCTTCAGAGTTAGGTTTAAGAGTAAGGGTAATAAGTGTTGCTGTCTGGTGAGACTTTACTATTTGAAAGCCTTCCCAGAATGAAGATAGGAAAGTATGATTCGGCATGGAAACGGTAGTTTGTGTATGATTTTTGTTTGGCGACTAAACCATATCACTTACTACCGTTTTTGTTTTAAGTTCCCGCTAATCCGCGATGAACCTTTTTTATTGGTCGTTGAAAACAGAGTGTTCCAAGTAACGGAGCTCTAGGCTTTAGGAAAGTTCTGCGGGAACAGGGCTCTTGCTGCTTCTTCATCGATTGTTGATTTAAAGTCTATCCCACTTTCGATCTCGCGTGCTTTGGCAACGGCTGGGCGCGCATTGATCTGTTCAAACCAGCGCTTTAGGTTTGGATAATCATCGAGTGCATCCTCTCCGAGCACAAATGGTGCTTTGTCTATCCAGCCCCAAGCCGCCATATCGACGATGGTGTATTCTTCACCCACCATGTATGTTTTATCGGCCAGATGATTGTCTAGTACCTCATAGTGCCTTTCTGCTTCACGACGGTAGCGATTCTTTGCGTAAGGAAGATCTTCTGGCGCCGCCTTATGAAAGTGAACCGATTGACCCGAGAAGGGCCCTAGCCCTGATGCGATAAACATCAACCAAGAGAGCAACTCACCGCGCGTTTGTGGCTGACCTGCAAACAGGCCGGTTTTCTCTGATAGATAAAGTAGGATCGCGTTGGAGTCGAAAATGCGGATGCCGTCATCCTCAATCGCAGGTGTTTTGCCGTTTGGGTTAACTAGGCGAAATTCTGGAGTGTGTTGCTCACCTTTGAGTGTGTCGACTGGGACAAGCTCGTAGGCTAGACCTGTCTCTGCAAGGTAGAGTGCAACTTTCATAGGGTTTGGCGTACGGTGGAAGTAGAACTTAATCATCATTGAACTCCTAGTTCGTTATTTGTCGTCGGCACGTCCGTGCTTGTGCATTGACTATAATTCAACATGAACAGTCGTTCAAATTTAATTTGTCAGTTTAAGCATAAATGACTCTGACTAAGAGTGTTTCAATTAGGTGAGCTATTGATAAACGTATTGTTATTAAACGGTAGATAAAAAAACACCGCCATAAAGGCGGTGTAAAGAAATTTGACAGACAGGTCAAAATAAATACAGGAAGTAGATGCCTCGTTTTAGGGGATTACTAAAACAAAACATTTGGTAGAACTCTACCCAACTCGAAAAGTACGAGTTTGCAAACACAACATCGCAGTGACTAAGCCAATTGATTCAGAGAGAATCAAGCCGTTCAGGCTAGTGACTGCGGGAGGAAATATAGAATTTCTCTAGCCGCTAAGCAATGGACAAATTATAATGTTTCAGATAAAAAAAACTAATGCCATTTTAGAGAGTAACTATGTCTCGTCGATTACCCCCACTAAACTCCTTACGAGTGTTTGAAGCTGCGGCTAGACACTTGAGTTTTACGCGTGCAGCAGAAGAGTTGTTTGTTACTCAGGCTGCGGTGAGTCACCAGATAAAATCATTGGAAGAGTTCCTCTCCTTGAAGCTCTTTCGCCGCAGGAATCGCTCTTTACTGCTTACCGAAGAGGGGCAGAGCTACTTCTTAGACATCAAAGATATCTTCACATCGCTTGCCGAGGCGACCGATAAGGTACTTGAGCGAAGTGAGAAAGGTGCGTTGACCATCAGCTTGCCGCCTAGCTTTGCTATCCAGTGGCTGGTGCCTCGTTTGGCCGATTTTAATCAACAAGAGCCTGATATTGATGTTCGTATCAAAGCGGTTGATATGGATGAGGGTTCACTGACAGACGATGTTGATGTCGCTATTTACTACGGGCGAGGTAATTGGCCGGGTTTACGTGCGGACAAACTTTACCAAGAATATCTGATCCCACTGTGTGCACCTTCAATTCTATTGGGCAATAAACCATTAGAGTCACTGAGTGATTTGGCATGTCATACGTTATTGCATGATACCTCTCGTAAAGATTGGAAACAGTTCGCAAAACAAAATGGTATTGATGGGGTTAACGTTAATCATGGCCCTATCTTCAGCCACTCAACCATGGTGCTGCAGGCTGCCGCTCATGGCCAAGGTATCGCATTAGGCAACAACGTATTAGCGCAGCCAGAAATTGAAGCTGGACGTCTGATCGCCCCGTTTGATGAAGTGTTAATTAGTAAGAACGCTTTTTATGTCGTGTGTCATGACAAACAGGCAGACATGGGACGTATTGCGACATTCCGTGATTGGATGTTGGCGAAAGCACAGAGTGAACAAGAGGAACTACTCGATGAATAATTGGCTGATTGATGGTGAAGAGCATAGCCAGTATACCTTTGTGTTTGCTCACGGTGCTGGCGCAGGTATGGATCATGAATTCATGCAGTCAGTCGCTAAGGGACTAGCGTTTAAGGGGATTCGCGTGATTCGATTCAACTTCCCTTATATGATCAAACGCGCTGAAGACGGTAAACGTCGACCGCCAGATCGTGCGCCTAAGCTATTGGAGGCGTACCAAGAAGTGATTGAGAAGATCGATACGCAACAATTAGTCATTGGTGGTAAATCGATGGGTGGGCGCATGGCCAGTCACTTATCTGATCACGACAAAGTGGCTGGTGTGGCGTGTTTGGGCTTCCCTTTTCACCCGCCGGGTAAACCGGACAAGTACAAAGGTGAGCACCTAGCTGAGCTGAGTAAAGCGTGTCTTATCTTACAGGGAGAGCGCGATACCTTTGGTAAGCGTGAAGAGTTTCCCGCGTTTAACCTCTCTGACTCAGTCTCTGTTGAGTTTATTCCGGATGGTGACCATAGTTTCAAGCCGCGTAAGAGCTCAGGGCATACTGAACAGCAAAACATTGCACTAGCGGTTGAGAAACTGGCTAAGTTCATTAAAGGAGCCATCGATGAAAAGTAAGGGGTTACTTACCTTTGCGGGCGTCTCTGGCGCGATTGCGGTGATGCTTGGGGCATTCGCAGCACACGGACTTAAATCTCAGCTAGCCCCTTATCTATTGGGTGTGTTCGAGACCGGTGTCTTGTATCAGTTCATCCATACCTTCGCGATTGTGGCGTGTGCTATCTTGCTGCAACTGAAACTTGGTGCTAAATCACAAAAATATTTTTTCATTGCGGCAATTTGCTTTATCATCGGCATCCTTTGTTTTAGTGGCAGCCTCTATGCGCTGGCGCTGACAGGAATTAAATGGTTTGGTCCAATAACGCCGTTAGGTGGACTACTATTTATCATTGGTTGGGGAGTCTTCTCCTTCGCTGCTTTGAATATAAAAGAGGTAACTCAGTGAAACACGTACTACTTTATTGTCGCTCTGGTTTTGAAAAAGAATGTGCTGGCGAAATTCAAGACAAAGCAACACAGCTGGAAGTGTTTGGTTTTCCTCGCTTAAAAAACAATACGGGCTTTGTATTGTTTGAGTGTTATCAAGATGGCGAAGCGGATCGTTTGATCAAAGAAATTGATTTCCAGTCGCTGATCTTTGCTCGTCAAATGCTAGCAGTAGCCGTTGAAATCAAAGATCTGCCAAAAGATGATCGCATCTCTCCAATCCTTGATGAGCTGGCAGACAAAGAAGGTTTCCCACGCTGTGGCGACATTCGTATCGAAACGCCAGATACTAACGAAGCGAAGGAGCTACTGAAGTTCTGTCGTAAGTTTACCGTGCCGATGCGTCAAGCGATGCGTGGTAAGGGTTTGATGACCGCGAAAGATAATCCGAAGAAGCCAGTACTTCATCTATGTTTCATCGCACCGGGTCACTGCTTTGTTGGCTACTCTTACCCGAACAACAACTCTCAGTTTTTCATGGGTATCCCACGTCTTAAGTTCCCAGCAGACGCGCCAAGCCGTTCAACGCTGAAACTTGAGGAAGCATTCCACGTTTTCATCCCGCGTGATGAGTGGGATGAGCGTCTTGCTCCGGGTATGTGGGGTGTAGATTTAGGTGCGTGTCCGGGCGGTTGGACTTACCAACTGGTGAAGCGCTCTATGTTCGTTCACTGTGTCGATAACGGCATGATGGCGGATAGCCTGATGGAAACAGGTCAGATCAAACACCACATGGTGGATGGTTTCAAATTTGAGCCAGACCGTAAGAACGTTACTTGGATCATCTGTGACATGGTTGAGAAGCCAGCGCGTGTTGCACACCTAATGGGCGAGTGGATCATCAAAGGTTGGGCGAAGGAAGCGCTGTTTAACCTCAAGCTGCCGATGAAGGGGCGTTACGATGAGGTTCTTCAAGATATCGAGAACCTAAAGCAGTTCCTAATCGAAAATAAAGTGAAGTTTAAGATGCAGGCGAAGCACTTGTACCATGACCGTGAAGAGATCACAGTACATATTCAGTCGCTTTCTAACATCTCTCCGCACTAATCGAAATCGATAGTCGTGTTGAAAAAATGCTCCTAATTGGGAGCATTTTTTATGCGCGTCAGATACCGGCGCTATTTGCCTTTCCTAGCCTATGGCTGAGGGTCGTAGCGCAGGTCTTGTAAATTGAAGCCAAGGTCGATGTCTGTCTTAAGTGCCGAAACCTGTTTACAGACACGTGCCGATTCAATATGTTCATCGAACTTTTTGCGATATTTTTTCGGCAGGTCTTCAGCTTGGTAGGCCGCTTCTATATCTGGATAATTGGTTAAGATCTCTTTAGCTGCTTTAGGTCCAATCCCTGGGATTCCGGGTACTTGACTAGAGCTTACGCCGGTTAAACCCCAATAGTCGGCAAGTTGACTCGGTTTAACGCCAAACTCCGCTTCGATAAAAGGTGTGTCTAACCAGCGTTGCTGGAAGTAATCACGAATTTGCAGAGTGGGAGAGAGCAACTGACAGTAGCCTTTATCCGTTGAGATAATCGTGACCTTCTGACCGCGGTCTGCCACTTTTTTGGCAAGCGTTGCGACTAAATCATCCGCTTCATCCCCATCGGATAACAGAGAATCGATGCCTAGATCCCACCAAGCTTGTTGAATAGCATCTAATCCAGCCATTAATGGTTCAGGCATGGGTTTACGGTTCTCCTTGTAGCTTGGTAAGAGCTCCGCGCGCCAGCCACGATCTTGTAGATGATGATCAAACACCGCTATGATATGACTTGGTTTCGATTCTTTGGTGATGTTGTTTAGCGTTCGCGTCGTGGTGGTGATGGTTCTTGCAATATCGCTTGGGTCCGGCTGTGCAGAGTGAACACGGCGGATGAGGTTAAGGGCATCGATAATAACAAGATGGATAGACATAAGTTTCCAATAACTAAACAATAAAAAAGGGGCGGATGAACTCGCCCCTTATAGTAACGTATCACTTAAGTAGTTGAAATGCTCTGATCAGAATGGTCAGTCATTGTTTTGAGCAATCTTATAACACGGCACGTAATCGCTGCCACCCGGCAACTTCATACGGTGCTGCTCGACAAAGTCGTTGAGCAATCTGTCCATTTTCGCCATTAGCGCTTTATCCCCGTCAATGATGAATGGGCCGTGTTTTTCAATCTCGAGAATGCCCTCTGCCTTAACATTACCCGCTACAACGCCCGAGAAAGCTTTACGCAGATTGGCCGCTAAGCTCTCGGCCTTCTGATCCATGTGTAAGTCGAGTGCTGCCATAGATTCATGAGTTGGTTCAAATGGCAGTTGGAACTCAGGCTCAATATGCAGTGACCAGTTAAAGCTGTACGCATCACCGGTCTCTTTACGGTGTGAACGTACCGCAGGCATCGCTTGCTTCATAATTTTCGCTGCTTTAGCAGGATCATCGATTACGATCTCATAGTGTTTCTGCGCTTCTTTACCCAGTGTCTCTCCGATAAAACGGTCAATAGAGCGGAAATACTCTTCACTCTCTTTTGAGCCTGTTAACACAATCGGCATTGGCTGATCTGCATTGTTCGGATGCATCATGATACCTAGGATATAGAGCAGCTCTTCCGCCGTACCCGGCCCCCCAGGGAAGATGATGATGCCATGCGCCATACGCACAAAGGCTTCGAGACGTTTCTCTATGTCCGGCATGATCACTAACTCATTCACAATTGGGTTTGGTGGCTCTGCGGCAATGATCGATGGCTCGGTTAAGCCCAAGTAGCGGTGTTGAGTATAACGCTGCTTCGCATGACCAATGGCCGCTCCCTTCATAGGCCCTTCCATCGCGCCGGGGCCACAGCCGGTACAGATATTGAGTTCACGTAGGCCAAGTTCATTGCCCACTTCGCGAGTGTACTGGTATTCGCTGGCATTGATCGAGTGACCACCCCAACAAACAACTAAGTTAGGTTCTATGCCCGGTGTTAATGCGCCGGCGTTTCTCAAAATGCCAAATACTAAGTTGGTGATATGCGTCGTATTGGTTAGGTTGAGCTTTTGGTTATCGGCAAGGTGCATGTTGACGTACACAATGTCGCGCAACACAGAAAACAGGTGCTCTTGAATACCTTTGATGATTTCGCCATCAACAAAGGCGTGCTCAGGTGGATTGTGAAGCTCGAGCTTTATGCCGCGCTCGCGTCGTATCACCTCAACATCGAAAGAGAGGTATTTATCCAGCAGCTCTTTTGAGTTGTCGGTGTGGCTGCCTGAGTTGAGTACCGCGAGGGTACAGTTGCGATACAACTGATAGAGATCACTGGATGCGGTTTTTTTAAGGCGCTCAACTTCCAGTTGAGAGAGTAAATCCATGCTACCGGTAGGACTGATATGAGTGATCATAGTGCCTCCTTGTTGAATAAGAGTCGGAGAGACAAGATGTGACGTCACCCTCAAACTCGGGAGTAGTGAAGCAAGGTATACAAAGCCAGAGGGCATTGGGTGATAATCACGTAATTTTATGCCTTGCTAAATGGTCTTGGCACAGGCTTTATCGCCAGAAAAGGCTTGTTAAGCAAATGTTAATCATTAGCTTAGCAAATAATTTGCTATTTGGTATGTGATAAGTATTTGAAAAAGAGAAATAATTTCTTGAAAAGAGCTCGTTATTGCCAAACCAGCTGGTTGGTTCCACGCTGTTTTGCCTTATTTAGGATACGATTTAGGCGCTCAAGTACCTCTTCAGGTGTATCCGATTGGCCAAATTGAGTACTTGCTGCACATAGAGTGATGGTGATCTGCTGATCGCGGAACTTAAAGGGCAGTCGGCTCACTTGTGTCTGAATGCTCTGAATCACTTGATGGCAGTATTCATCATTCTGCTCTGGCAGCAGTAGAATAAATTCTTCACCAGAAAAACGAGCCACAGTGTCAGTCTTGGACAGCTCCTTACTCATAGTGCGCGCAATGATCTTCAGAGCTTTGTCACCAGCAGTGTAACCGAAACTATCGTTGATAGCTTTAAAGTTATCAATATCAAGCAGCACTACACGTAGCGGGTGCTGAGCTCGAATCCAACGACGGTACTCTAACTCTAGGCGGTCGGTAAATGCAGTGCGGTTGTACACCTTAGTGAGAGGATCGAGCAACATACGCTGCGCTTGATCTTCAAGGCGTCGGCGGTACTCTTGGGTGGTTTCATACAAAGAATCGAGCTGAGTTTTGCCGTAGTTCATGCGCTCGATCAGAGCTTGTTCTTTTTGCTCTGCGTGGCTAAGTCTTTCTGATAGCGAGGCGATTTCGTTAAGTAGCGGTGTGATCGACTGCTTCAAAACATGGATATCGGTAGCTTTCTCTACGGATTGCTGGCTTTTTCCCACTAAGTTGCCGAGCTCGTTATTGAGGCTTTGGCGATGTTCAAAGTAGGTTTGGCTTTGGTCACTGTTCTGGTCTGCCGTTTTAATGCTTGACGAGAGAGAGGCATTAAGTTGCTCAAGGAACTGTTCAGACTTCTTGCGCTCTAGGTTTGTCCCTTCAATCACCAACTTCAACACTTGCAGTGTCAGTTCAAATAGATTTTGAGTAGAAACGCCAAGCAGAAGCTTCGCTCGGATGTCGATCAATAAATCTCCTGATTCCCCCTCGAAGTCGAGTTCGGTGATCAGGTGTTGCAGCTCGGTTGATAGTTCTGAGAGTAGGCTTTGCTCTGGAGAGCAATCGGCATCGGAAAAATGAGAACGGGAATTTGTCGCCATAATTTTCACTGCGCGCTCGTAGATGCTGAGCAGTTTCATTGCATGGTCGATTTTTTGACTACCATTGGCTTCAGAAAAACTCAGTAGATTACGCAAGTCGCGTTTAATCTGAGCTGGTAAGCCTGTTACACGTTGCAGTGTTTCACCACTGTGCTTAATGCTTTCGTCTAGATACCCGTTCTGTTTTTCCATAGCCACCGTTTTTTGTTTTAGCATACGCTCCAAAACGGCCAGCTTCGGAATCATTGAGCTGACATCTTTCTGTTTTTGCAGCGCTTCCCTAAGGGCGATTAAGTTTTCATCAAGGTGCTCATTGGTGCCGACACAAGCATCGCTTAAAGATGTGACAATACGTTTCAGGACCTTCTGTTCACGTATGAACTTGAACGAGGTGTCTCTCTGATTCAGACGAGCTTGATCTAACTGAGTTTTCAGTTGATGCAGCTGAGCCTGTATGTCTTTTTCGAGAATGCCCATAGGTCAATAAATTAGTGCCACATAGATCGCTGACGATCGCTTTGATGAAATGCCAATCTATCGATAATAACAAAACTAAAAATAAGGTCACTGCTTTGAGTGACTAACCGCTCGCAAATCACTCATCTTTTAGCATTTTTTTGATATTGTCCTCATTCTGATAAGAGGATTGTATTTTTATTAACCCTTGATTAATAGCGACTTTACACGCTTCTCTTATGTTATCAGTTGCAAGGCTCGCTGCTGGAGCATTATCGATGGCTTTCAAATAGACCCACTGACTGTTGCGCTCTTTGAGGCTCACTTCACGCGCAATATTGGTTGCCATCAGCAGCACATCGAGTAGTTCTTGGTCATTAATCGCGGTATAAGCGCGTGGCAAGAATGGGTAGTCGGCGATACCAACACGAATAGTGCGATTCATATTACGAGCGGGCTCAAAGTCAGAGATCCAAGATTGAATTTTGCGGAACATGGCCTCTGGAGACGCATTACGATCCGAATTTGGCTCAATGTATAGCAAGTTAGCATCAGAGAAGTGGTAGATACGTGACGGCTCATCAAGCTTGGTTTTCAGGTATTCCCCAAAGGCATCTTCGAGCTCAAGACCGGCTTTGTAACCGTTTTGTGTGTACATGTTACGCAGAAATGGTAAGTCAATCATCACAAAGCGTAGGCGGTCATTCAGCGGCTCATGAATGAGCTCACCAAGTTGCCACTGCTCGAAAGTCTGGCTGGTCTGTTCAAGCGAGTTAGACAGCTTAGCGTTGAGCATTCTCAGGTTTGGCAGTTTAGAGCGCGAGTGAGTGAATAGATCAGTACTCAGGCGTTCATTCTCTCTCGCTTGGCTTTGAATGACGTAACCACGACGTAATACAAAGAAGAACAAGATAATACTGAATAAGAACAGGGCAAAAGAGATCTTCTGGAACTTGCGGTGCTCTTCTTTATACAGCTCTAGCTCTTCAGCCTGACCTGCGTAGTGTAGCGTACGTTCAGCGAACTCTTTCTGTTGGCGAAAGGCATCTTCACTGATTCGGTTGAGGTTTTGTTGTTCTAGTGAAATCAGAGAGGTGTATTGCTTGAGATTCTCTAATGCTTTTTGCGGCTGTTGCGCCTGTTCGTAACCCAAAGAGAGCAGGTGGTACGAACGTTGTGAAAGGCGCATATTTTCAATTTGACGAGAGATATCCAGTGCGCGCTCTGCATATTTAATCACTTGGTCGCTGTCTTGAAGGTGGTAGGCAAGCCCCGCTGACAACAGCGCTGCACGACCTTCGAGTTTCAGGTTGTCTGTGTATTCCAGAAGTTCCAGTGCTCGCGATAGGTATTGCTCCGCCAATGGATAGTTATATAGACGTAGGTATGTCGCTGATAGACTCAAGCGAATATCAATGACTTGATTAATATCGCGGTCGGTACTTTCGTGATCCAAAACATTAAAGAAATGCACTAAAGCGAGGTTGTACTTACCTTGGAAGTAGTACACGTCACCCATCTTTTTCAATACTTGAGCAAGAATAGGGGATGTTTCGAAGTTATCATAAAAGTCAGCGGCTTGAGAAAGGTGTTCAATCGCTTTGTCTAAAACCTGTCTCTCAAAAAAGAGTTGTGCTAACAAGCGGTTGACCTTCGCCAAGCGCGCACTCAGGTTACCTTCAACCGATTTCCAATAGCCGTAGAGCAGCTCAGACAGTGCATGGTTGTACTCTTTGTGCGTCAAATAGAACTCACCTACTGCAATATGGTAGTCGATGGTCACTTTCTCAGAGTAGCGCTGGTCTAGGAAATCTTTAGCACGTTTATATAGGCTTTCTGCTTCATCGATTTGATTCTCATAAGAAGCGATTTCAGCTTTAAGCATAATTAAGCGGTAGCTAATGCCTTCAGTGAGACGTAGCGTCTTGTTGATCGATTGCAGGTTGGCTTCAATTGTGGCGAGAACCTCTTTGGCTTCTGCTGATTTGCGGTTGCTGAGCCACAGTAAGCGAGTTCTTAAGATCTGAAGGTCAAGCTCTAAGTATTGAAGTTTGTAGGTCTCCGCCAGTTCGCTTGCAGTTTCGATATGCTGAATCGCGGTGCGCGTGTGCCCCAAGTTGAACTCTGCCTTAGCGAGAATCTTATAAGCATCAATACTACTATTTGGGGTGCGAATGGAGGAGTCCGTCTCTTCGCGAGAAATGGCTGATGGGCTTTTCTCGCTTTGATCCGATAGGACGCGAAGCGTTAGATAACTGTTGGCCATCTGTTTGGCTCGGCTTGGTTCTATCTCAACCAAGTTATTGGCCTCGTTAAGCAAAGCCGATGAATATATCGAGGCGCTAACAGAAGCACTTAAGCTAACAAGCAGCAGGCCAATAAAAGTTAACCAACGCATTTTATTTTCCTTTCAGTCGAACTGCAGATATAGAGACGAAATACAGAGTTAGAGGCGAAACCTTTCAATGACTTACTGACGAGCCATACGCATATTGTGAGCAGGTTTATCCTGTTCTGTGGAACGGTATGGGTTGATGTCTAAGCCACCACGACGAGTATAACGAGCAAAAACAGTTAGTTTTGTTGGTGCGCAGTACTTCATGATGTCGGTGAAAATACGCTCAACACACTGTTCATGAAATTCGTTGTGCTCGCGGAAAGAGACGAGATAACGCAGCAGTGCTTCGCGGTTGATTTTCGAACCGGTGTAAGCAATTTCAACGCTGCCCCAGTCTGGCTGATTGGTGATCAGGCAGTTAGATTTTAACAGATGGCTATGAAGAGTCTCTTCAACTTGCTCCTGCTCAGTTGCACCCTCCAAGATTGATGCTTCGAAGTCGTAGCTGGTGATCTCTATATCTTGATCATCAATGCAATCGCCTTGCATAGTAACAATCGGTTGATTGGTGTAATCAGTCACTTTGTTTACGTTAACTAGTACTGCTTCACCTGCACATACTGACAAATCTTGAGTTAGGCGCTCGGTTACCGCTTCCCAATCAGAGAAACGAGTCTGGTTGTAGCTGTTTAGGTACAGCTTGAAAGATTTTGATTCAATGAGATTCGGACTTGTTGCTGGAATGAAAACTTCACCCACCGCCACCTGAGGTAAACCTTTGTCATTTAGCCATGACAGCTCATACATGGTCCAGATATCGTGACCAATGAATGGCAGTTCGTCGCCTAAAGCGAGGTCATCACGGTTCAAGCTACGTGGAACAGGCTGTAGTAGGCTGGCATCGTATTGGTTAGCGTACTCAGTTTTTTGACCTAGGGTCAAACCCGCAAGCTCTTTAGCGTCAGAATATTTGCTCATACTTTCGTTTCAAATTCGATTAGAATGGGGGCGATTTTACTGAATCCCCATTACTGTGTCATTAGGTCATCGCTTAATCGACGTGGAAAGGTGCCCGATTCTATTTATTATTTTCGCTTTAGGAGATTTTCATGACTCAACGTGCCCAAGACGCACTACTTTCATTCAGTCAGCAGTATGTCGATGCTTGGCAGCAGCAACATCAATCTTTACCTCGTAGTGAAGAGCTAGCAGACCTCGTTTCTCCGTGCGTTGAAGAAAAGTTGTCGGGTGCTGTGTTGTGGAAAAACTATCCTCGTGAGCAGCATGCAGATTTTACCAACGTTGAAAATGGTATTGAGTTATCACTGCATGAAGATATTAAGACATTCTACGGCGCGCAATACAGTGCAGATATGGATGCGACCTTTGATGGCAACCCTTTGACACTGCTGCAAGTTTGGAGCGATGAAGACTTTGTTCGCCTTCAAGAAAACATTCTTGGGCACTTAGTGACTCAGCGCCGTCTGAAGCTTAAGCCGACCGTATTTATTGCCGCAACCGATGCCGATATGGACGTGATCTCTATCTGCAACCTGACAGGTAATGTCATTCTTGAACGCCTTGGCACCGGCAATCGTGATGTACTCGCAGCGACGCTGGCTGAGTTTTTAGAGAAACTGGAACCGGCTGTTTAAGATGTACGTTGTAGAACTTCAATTCGAGTGTTTTGATAACACCACGATTAGCGCGGTCGATAAGGCCATTAACGGTTTGATGGATGCGCTGCGTTATAACGGGCAGGTATTGGGGCGTGAGTTTCCGGTTGTGATGGGTGAAGGCGAATTCTTTGTCCGTGTTGTTTGCCCTGAACAAGATAGCTTGCACCCAAGAAACCACTCAGATTTTGTGAAGGTTTGCTTTAACCGTCTGTCTGAAGCGAGCTTACTCGCGCCGAAAATGCGTATGCTTGGCCGTGATCTCAATTCTGAAGAGGCTGCCGAAGATGAAAAACCAAGTTGGCAGGTGCTTTACACCACTTATGTCCATACCTGCTCGCCATTGCGAAGCGGTGAGACATTATTGCCAATCCCGCTTTATCGCAATCCACCGACCTCCAATGGTGACCATAAAGCGGTGGTGAAATGGCAAACGGAGTGGCAGGCGTGTGATGAAATTCAGATGGCTGGTGGCTGTCGTGCTGAGCATGCAGCACTGCATGAAATTTGCGATGCTGACAGTGTGCTGTTCAAGCGCGGTTGGGATCTGCGAGGCCGTTTAGAGTACTTGTCAAAAGTACCGACATATTACTATCAGTATCGAGTCGGTGGTAAAAGTCTCGCAGATGAACAAGCCAGAAAGTGCCCGAAGTGTGGTGGTGAATGGCTGCTTGATGAACCGCTTCACGATATCTTCCATTTCAAATGCGACGACTGTCGTATCGTTTCTAATATGTCATGGGATCATATTAAGTAACTTTTTCAATTGGCTGGGGTGGAACGCCAATCGTAGTAAAGGTTAATCAAAGCTACCTATAAAAAAGGTTCATCGCGGCTTTCCGGGGAAAGCCGCTTTTATCTTCAAGAAGAAGTAGTCAGTATCTCGATAACCATATCCCATTCGCTTGATTAGCTTTATCTTGTTGTTTATCCCTTCAAGCGTGCAGGTATTTAACGGATAACTTGCCGATGCGATAACCCCGTGAAGATATGGTCTGAGTTTTCGTGCAAACTCTTTTAATGGCTTAATCCCACTCTCTTGCACTTGTTCCCACCACGCGTCCCAGAGCCCCTTAGCGTGCCCTTCTGATTCACAATACCAAAGTTCTTTGAGTTGTGCTCCGAGTATATAAGTGGTCATTAAGTCCTTATTGATATTCAATATTTCAGTAAGATAGCTTTCTTGGCGTGTATTTAAGTTGCCTCTATTTTTCAGCAGTACCCAGCGTGAACGCTTCACCCATTGCCTCGCTTTTTTGTCTTGCTTAAGTTTGTTAGCTTGGTCGACTCTAACTCTATCCATCACCTCGCGACCGAACTTAGCGATAACATGGAATAAGTCGTAAACGATTTTTGCGTTCGGACAGTGCGCTTGAACTTCAAGATCGAAAGCCGTATTCATGTCCATCGCGACGGCTTCGATATTTATCCCATGCTCGCCTAATTGCTCGAAGAACGGTCGTATGTCTTTGCGGCTACGACCTAATCCTATCCAAATGACTTGGTGAGTCTTAGCATCAGCGATGACCGTGGCATATCGATGTCCTTTAAAGATGGCGAACTCGTCCATGACGAGTTGCCTTAGGTCTTCCCATTTTATTGACGGTACAACTTGTCTAAGCCGGTGTTTATCTATCTCTTTAATTGTGTGCCAATGAACGCTCGTTAACTGGGAGATATGCTTAATAGGGAGAAGAGGTAATAGTTGTTCTATATAGCTTTTTAGGCGCTTCGTTATGCGAGCATAAGGCTCTAACCAAGATAGAGACTCTGTTTTTATGCCGCAGTCGCGACACTTAATCCTTCGAGTTTGAACGGAAAGTTCAACTGGAACACCGAGTAACATGGCATCCTTTACATGACGCCATTGATACTCATGGATAGCTTCGGCTTCAAGACCACAGAGGCATTTAGCTTCAGAGTTAGGTTTAAGAGTAAGGGTAATAAGTGTTGCTGTCTGGTGAGACTTTACTATTTGAAAGCCTTCCCAGAATGAAGATAGGAAAGTATGATTCGGCATGGAAACGGTAGTTTGTGTATGATTTTTGTTTGGCGACTAAACCATATCACTTACTACCGTTTTTGTTTTAAGTTCCCGCTAATCCGCGATGAACCATAAAAAAAGGGCTGACATCATGTCAGCCCTTCTTAATTGAGGTGCGCTCAAAGCGTGGATTACCAGCCTTTTACTACGCCGCCTTGGAAGATGTCAGATGCTGCGTTGTACACTTCTTCAGTTTGGTACGCTTTTACGAAGTTTTGAACGTTCTCTGCGTTTAGGTTCTCTTCACGTGACACAATTAGGTTTACGTATGGAGACTCTTTACCTTCAACGAACACACCATCTTTTTGTGGAGTTAGGTTGATAGAGCTTGCGTAAGTGGTGTTGATGATAGATAGCGCTACGTCATCCAGTGAACGTGGAAGTTGTGCTGCGTCTAGTTCAACAATAGTTAGGTTCTTTGGGTTACCTACGATGTCACGCACGGTTGCAAGAAGGCCAACACCGTCGCGAAGTTCTAGTAGACCTTGTTGCTCAAGAAGCAGTAGAGAACGACCTAGGTTTGTTGGATCGTTTGGTACCGCGATACGTGCACCGTCTTGAATCTCGTCAACAGAAGTCACTTGTTTAGAGTAACCTGCAATTGGGTAAACAAATGTGTTGCCCGCGATAGTAAGCTTGTAGCCACGATCAGCAACTTGCTGGTCTAGGTATGGCTTGTGCTGGAACGCGTTGATGTCGATTGAACCGTCATCTAATGCTGCGTTTGGTGTCACGTAGTCAGTAAAGGTGACAAGTTCAACGTCTAGACCGAACTTCTCTTTTGCAACTTTAGCCGCAACTTCTGCTACTTGAGCTTCTGCGCCTGCCATAACACCGACTTTAACTTTTGATGTGTCGATCTCTTTTTCGCCACAACCAGATAGCACGAGTGCTGATGCCGCGGCTGCGATAGCAAGTAAGCTTTTTAGACTGAATTTCATAATAATCTCCTTTTAATACATCTTTTTATCTGTGATCAACACGGCGAACAATCGAGTCACCAATGGATTGAATGATTTGAACTAGAACGATCAGCATCACCACAGTGACAGCCATAATCGTTACATCATAGCGGTGGAAGCCATAGCGAATCGCTACGTCACCGAGACCACCACCGCCCACGGTACCAGCCATTGCAGAGTAGCTCACTAGAGTGACTAGTGTGATGGTTACTGAATTGATAATAGTGGGTAACGCTTCAGGTAGCAGAACTTTTGTGATGATCTGCGTTGGTGTTGCGCCCATAGATTGTGCTGCTTCAACAAGCCCTGTTGGTACTTCTAATAGTGCTCCCTCAATAAGGCGAGCCACGAATGGGATTGCGCCAATAGTCAGAGGAACAATCGCTGCTGTTGTACCAATAAACGTACCGATCAGTAGTTTAGTCAGTGGGATGATAGCAACCATCAATACTAGGAAAGGTACAGAACGCCCGACGTTCACTATTGCGCCAAGAATTTTGTTTAGCTTGGTGTTTTCTAACAAACCCCCTTTTTTAGTGGTGTGCAGAATAACGCCAAGTGGAATACCTATAGCGAAACCGACGATGCCAGCTACTGCGACCATGTAGAGCGTTTCCCAAGTCGCGCCAAGTAGTAGGTTTCCGTTAAGACTTAACCAATCTGTGATTTCATTAAAGGACATAGCCAAGTACCTCTACTTTTACATTGTGTTCACGTAGGAATTCGATTGCTGCGTTGTCGTCTGCTTCTGTACCGAAAAGTTCAGCGACCATCATGCCGAACTTCACGCCACCGGCGTAATCGAGGTCGGAGCTTAAAATGCTAACGTCGATGTTGAACTTGCGTGCGATTTGAGTCATTAGCGGAGCATCAACGGTGGCGCCAGTAAACTCAAGACGGACCAGAGGGTAGCTACCTTCAACGCGCGTTGTTTGCAGCCTTACTTCGTAGTCTTCTGGAATAGAAAGATCGAGCGTTGAGCGAATGAATTGATGCGCCAGTTCTGTTTTAGGGTGAGCAAAAATGTCGCCAACAGTGCCTTTTTCTACCAGCTCACCACCTCCGATGATTGCCACTTCATGACAAATGCTTTTCACGACATCCATCTCGTGAGTAATCAATAGCATAGTGATATTTAGCTTGCGGTTGATCTCTTTAAGTAGCTCAAGGATAGATTGAGTCGTTGCCGGATCTAGTGCGCTGGTCGCTTCATCACACAGCAGAACTTTAGGATCAGACGCCAGTGCACGAGCAATCGCGACACGCTGTTTTTGACCACCACTTAGGTTTGATGGGTAGCTGTCGCGCTTATCTGCGAGGCCAACAAGCTCAAGCAGTTGGCTCACTTTCTCTTCGATGATTGCCTTGTCTGTGCCAGCAAGTTCTAGCGGCAGTGCCACATTATTGAATACGGTACGAGAAGAGAGCAGGTTAAAGTGTTGGAAAATCATACCGATGTTACGTCGTGCTTCACTCAACTCTGACTTGCTTAGCTTTGTGAGGTTGACGCCATCAACAATCACTTCACCTGAGGTAGGTGCCTCTAGCATGTTCACGCAGCGGATCAGCGTACTTTTACCTGCACCTGATGAGCCGATAACGCCAAAGATCTGACCTTGAGGGATGTGAAGATTGATGTCTATTAAGGCGTTGATCTCTTTCGCGCCTTGATAGAAAACCTTGTTGACTTGATTCACTTTAATCATAAATAAACCTGTAACGGTGAACAGAATAATATGTTGATAGTTTGTTCGATTTACAGACGATGCTATGGCGTTACGTGATCTAAGTCAATAGATATTTTTACGTCTAGACGTCTAAACGTAAAAATATCTATATCAAGCACTACAAATAGCAGGTGATGAAGCTACTAAAGCGTGCAATAATTAGTGATTAATAGAGAGTTGATTGAGAACCAAATTTTGTCAAAACCGGCTGTATTTTTAGATCGTGATGGCGTAATTAACGTTGACCACGGCTACGTGCATGATGAGCATGATTTCGAGTATATCGACGGCGTCTTTGAAGCAGCAAAAGCCTTCAAAGACATGGGATACCTTTTAGTATTGGTCACCAACCAGTCAGGTATCGCTCGTGGTATGTTTAGCGAAGACCGCTTTCTATCTTTAACTCAATGGATGGACTGGAATTTCGTCGACAATGGCGTAGAGTTAGATGGCATTTACTACTGCCCACATCATGCAGAGCACGGTATTGGCGAATATAAGCAAGATTGCGATTGTCGCAAGCCCAAGCCTGGAATGTTCATTTCGGCGCGTGACTTCTTGAAGATTGATATGGCGAAGTCAGTCATGATCGGCGACAAAGCGGAAGACATGATGGCAGCAGAAGCTGCAGGTGTTGGCACTAAGGTGCTCGTCAGAACGGGTAAACCGGTTACAGAAAAAGGTGAAGCCTTAGCGAGCGTAGTCCTCGATAGCATTGCAGACGTGCCTGCTTACCTGAAGCGTTAATTCAACAACAACAGCAGTTGGGTTGTTTTTTAATCGAAAGGGATGTTTATGAAGAGACAGTATACAGTTTGCCTATTTACATTGGCAGCACTGATGGGGTGTTCTCAATCTGAGGTGGTAGAGAAAGATATCTCCAGTGGTGAATACATGACTTACCAGTGCGAATCTGACCAAACATTTGATGTTGCTTACGGTGACGGGCAAGCGGTTCTTCGACTGCCTGATAACCAATATCGCCTTAAACACGTGGTGTCTGCTTCTGGTGCTAAGTATATTAGTGATGCCGAAACCACGGAACAGATGGACGCAATCACCCTGTTTACCAAAGGAGAACATGCTCGATTGGAACTTGGAAGAGTGACTTACCGCAACTGCCGTATCCAATAATCAATCAATAACGACAAGTCACGGAAAATCCGTTACTTGTCGTTTTTCTCTGAATAACTTTATAAGACTCGATGCAAAAAAAACTCACTATTCTTGATATCGCAAAGCTCTCAGGTGTTGGAAAATCAACGGTTTCCCGTGTTCTCACTAATGATCCTAAAGTGAAGCCAGAAACACGTGAAAGAGTAGAAAGAGTGATTCAGGAGTCGGGTTACACTCCCTCTAAATCAGCGCAATCGATGCGTGGCGGCAGCCAAAAAGTGGTTGGTGTGATCATCTCTCGTCTGGATTCTCCGTCTGAGAACAAGGCCGTAAGTACGATGCTCGAAGAGCTGTATCGCGCTGGTTATGATGTGGTGATCATGGAGAGTCTGTTCGATCGTGAGAAAGCCAATGAGCATCTTCAAGTCCTTAAGCAGCGTAATGTTGATGGCATTATTGTATTTGGCTTTACCGATTGTGACATCGAAGCCATCGAATCGTGGGAACACCGCGCAGTTGTGATTGCATTAGATACTGAGAACGTCACCTCGATTAACTACGATAACCAACAGGTGATTGGCAGTGCCCTCGCTTACTTGCAAGAGCAGGGCTTATCCGATATCGGCTTTATCGGTGTTGATCCTAGTGACAAATCGACGGGTGAATTACGTCTTAACGCCTACCTGAACTGGTGTAGTGACAACAACATTAAGCCAAACTACCAGACTGGTGCTCTGCATCATGAGAGTGCCTACCAACTGGTTGACCTAGTGCTTAGATCGACGACTCAAGCGATCGCTTGTGCGAGTGATACATTAGCACTGGGCGTGATAAAACGTCTGCAAGAGTTGCAACGTGAAGATGTGATGGTAACTGGGGTCGGTGGCAGTGATCTGCTTTCATTTTTATTCCCACGTGTATTTAGTATTGATCCTGGTTATCAATCTGCGGGTACTTTGGCTGCTAAGTTACTAATATCTCAATTACTTGGTCAAACTCCTATCTCTCATCATACCCAAAAGCCCATCGTTTAAGTCCTCATTTCTAGGGTGAGCTCGGTCTATTTACTAAACTGAAGAGTGTGATCTCATTCAATTAATGGGACTGTTCCCATTTTAATTCTATTATCATGCAGGCACTATAATTACCAAGTTGTGGGAATGTTCCCACTGATAATGAATTCAACTGAATTTGAGTGTAGAACGAAGAGAACCAGGGTGGGGTAGTATGGGTAAGATGGCGAAGCAAGACATTACGCGTCTTATTGAGTTAGTGGGTGGAAGTGACAATATCGCGAGTGTTAGTCACTGCTTAACTCGTTTACGTTTCGTATTGAATGACACAGACAAAGCGGACAAAACTGAGTTAGAGAAACTGAGCTTAGTAAAGGGGTGTTTTACCAACGCGGGTCAATTTCAAGTCGTGGTTGGTACTGAGGTCGATGAGGTCTACAAGTTACTGATTGAACAGACTGGCAAACAAGAGTCGTCGAAAGATGGGGCCAAGTTGGCTGCTCGTCAAAACATGAATGTGTTAGAGCGCGGTATTTCACACCTTGCCGAAATTTTTGTACCGCTGCTGCCTGCCATTATTACTGGTGGTCTTATTCTTGGCTTTCGTAATGTCATCGGCGACATTCGTATGTTCGATGGTAAGACTCTGGTTGAGCTCAGCCAGTTTTGGGCTACGGTCCACTCTTTCCTATGGTTGATTGGTGAAGCGATCTTTTTCTTCCTCCCGGTTGGGGTGTGTTGGTCTACAGTGAAGAAACTGGGCGGAACACCGATCTTGGGTATCACGCTTGGTGTCACCTTGGTTTCACCACAACTGATGAACGCCTACATGATAGGTAAAGCCGTGCCTGAGGTATGGGACTTCGGCCTGTTTGTCATTGAAAAAGTGGGCTACCAAGCGCAAGTGATTCCAGCCATGTTAGCCGGTGTTGCTCTGGCCTTCATAGAAACCAACCTCAAGCGTATTGTTCCGGCTTACCTATATCTCGTGGTTGTGCCATTCGTCTCTATCATTTTGTCTGTGATTTTGGCGCATGCTTTCATCGGTCCATTTGGTCGAGTACTTGGCGATGGTGTTGCCTTTGCTGCGAAAGCGGCTATGACAGGTGACTTCGCGATTCTAGGTTCCACAATCTTTGGCTTCCTATACGCGCCACTTGTGATTACCGGTATTCACCACACAACCAACGCCGTTGATTTGCAATTAATGCAAGAGCTTGGCGGCACTCCCATCTGGCCGCTCATTGCTCTCTCAAATGTGGCTCAAGCATCTGCCGTTGTCGGCATCATTATTTTGAGCAAGCGCGAAGGTGAACGTGACATTTCTGTGCCTGCAGCGATCTCAGCTTACTTGGGTGTAACAGAGCCTGCGATGTATGGCATTAACTTGAAATACAAGTTCCCAATGCTGAGCGCAATGTTAGGCAGTGCTGCTGCGGCTGCAATTTGTGGTGGTGCCGGGGTGATGGCGAATGGTATCGGTGTTGGTGGCTTGCCAGGCATTCTATCGATTCAGCCGCAATACTGGACGGTTTATCTGTTGGCATTGGCGGTGGCGATTGCAGTTCCAATCATCTTAACACTGTTCTTCTACAAGCGAGCACAGGCTAAGGGTGAGTTAACAGCGGCAAGCGCTTAATTTTATAAGGAGCAATAGTGTTTTGAGTCACTGTTGCTCCATTTTTATTTTTGTAAGTGAGTAGAGATGACCAATCAGAATCGTGATGCGATGTGGTGGAAGACCGCAACCATCTATCAAATTTATCCGAAGAGTTTTTGTGATAGTGGCGCCCAAGGAACTGGTGACATTCAAGGAGTGATATCCAAACTAGATTACTTAAAAACACTGGGTGTAGACGCCATTTGGTTAACACCAGTGTATCAATCACCGATGGTGGATAATGGCTACGATATTTCTGATTACTACGCGATAAACCCAGAGTTCGGCACTATGGCGGATTTTGACCAATTGTTGGTAGAGGCTCACCAACGTGGTATTCGCATCATCATGGATATTGTTGTTAACCATACCTCGACTCACCACGCTTGGTTCCAATCGGCTTTGGGCGATAAAGAGAGCCAATATCGTGACTATTACATTTGGAGAGATCCGGTTGATGGTAAGGCACCAACCAACTGGCAATCCAAATTTGGTGGCAATGCTTGGGAGCTAGATGAAGCAACAGGTCAATACTACTTGCACCTATTTGCAAAAGAACAAGCCGACCTTAATTGGGAAAACCCTAAGGTTCGTAGTGAAGTTAAAGAGATCATCAGTTACTGGGCGGAGAAAGGCGTCGATGGATTCCGTTTAGATGTTATTAACCTGATTTCTAAGCAGCAAGATTTCCCTAACGATGAGATTGGCGATGGTCGCCGTTTCTACACAGATGGCCTACGAGTTCACGAATACTTACAAGAGATCAGCGAAGCGGTTTTCCAAAAGTACGGCAGCGTAACGGTTGGTGAGATGTCATCGACCACCCTTGAGCACTGTCAGCAATACTCGAGCCTAGATAATAAAGAGCTATCAATGGTGTTCAATTTTCACCATTTGAAAGTGGATTATCCGAATGGTGAAAAGTGGACCAAAGCGCCGTTTGACTTCTTACAGCTGAAGTCGATCTTTAACCACTGGCAGAGTGGACTCAACGGTAAAGGTTGGGGCGCACTTTTCTGGTGTAATCATGACCAACCTCGTGTGGTGAGCCGTTTGGGTGACGATCAAAACTACCGCGTTGAGTCTGCGAAGATGTTGGCGGCGTCAGTACATATGATGCAAGGCACGCCATACATCTATCAAGGCGAAGAGATTGGTATGACGAATCCGGGCTACCAAGATATTGCCCAGTATCGTGATGTAGAGAGCACCAACATCTACCAACTAATGGTTAACGAACAAGGCGTTTCACACCAAGATATGATGGCAATTCTGGCGCAGAAGTCTCGTGATAACTCTCGTACACCAATGCAGTGGGATGCTTCTGACTATGCCGGCTTCTCTAAGGCTGAGCCTTGGCTAGAAGTGGCCAGTAACTACCGTGAAGTGAATGCAAAACAAGCGGTTGAAGATGCTGATTCCGTGTTCTATTTCTACAAAAAATTGATTGAGTTACGCAAACAAGTGCCAGTGATCACTGATGGTGATTATCAAGACTTGCTACCCGAGCATCCATCGGTATTTGCGTATTCTCGCGAGAGCGAAGGGCAAGCTCTGCTGTGTATAAATAACTATTATGGCGAAGAGACGGAGTGTGCTTTACCTGAGCGTTTTGAGATGACGAATGCCAAGTGCTTGCTTTCTAACTACCAAGAGACAGACGACTCAGTAACATCGCATCATCAAGTACTGCGCCCATATGAGACGCGCATTCTGCTGATTGATAACCAAGCCTAATATTGAGCCATAGGCTTGTCCAAAATAGGCCCCTACCTCAGTAGGGTAGGGGCTTAATATAGAAGAAAGGCGTTGTGGTACCTTCAAACAATCGGTTCTCAGAGCGAGGCTGTTTCGATCTTGTTGAGAGACGCTTTTACGTTCACTAGCGGACTCTCTTCACTCTTTAATTTTTCCGTTTGCTCAATCAATCCGAGAGTTGGGTTAAACCAGCGTTCAATCGTGCTCTCAAACTCCTTAGAATCGTTCAATTCCATATCTCCACATACAAGGTTGTAAGTGTTTTTCTCTGTTAGGTATGCGGCTTCAACCGATTGGCCTGATACATTTAACGTTTTGCGAGCACCTGTTTTACCGATTTGTTGATTCCAGGTGGTTCGACACTGAGCGGTATCTTCTAATGTTTCTACCCAAACATCGTAATCAAAGGAGTCAAGCATGCGCTTCACTTCCTCTCCTGACAAATCTACGGTTACAGACACAGGGTCTGAACTTATATCAATGTTCGGATCTTCGTCTTCAACAAAAGAGCCTTTGACTAAAAATTGTGGGCTGCTGCCCATTAGCATGGCCGTAGGAAGAGATTTCATGAAATAAAGATCGGTGATTTCATGAAGAGCGTTATCGGTGCCTGCAAAGTAAAATGTATATTCCGGTTGCGTCTGGTCTTCATTGAAGACGGCTTCCGATTGGTAGAACTGATTGACGCCATCAAAATTACTCAGAAGGTTGACAACGTCTTGCAATGCCTCACTCTCTGGATCTTGCTGTAATCGCTCGATGAGTTCGTCTGCACTCAATGCAGAGTAGAGCATTGACATATTGCCGTCTGGTTGACTATCAGCCTCGAATACATAGTTTAAAATAGTACTCGGCTTAGGGGCAAACAGCGCATTCTTGATTGGAAAGTCTGCTTGGTTGCTTGGACCTTTCTGATTGCTGGTGGAGCCCGAAGAAGAACCACCGCCACCACAGCCGTACAAGGCAACCAATGAAGCGGTAAGGAGAGTCAAAGTTTTATTCATGTTGAGTATTCCGAAAGTGAATGGGCAAGGCTTGCCGAAATTGCTCGGAATACTAGGTTTTAAATCGTTTATAGGGCAAAAAACGAAGTCACATGAGTTCTTAATTTATATTTAGGTCTTTGATTTTTATTGTTTTATCTTTATTTGTCAGCAAACTCTTCACCTACTGAAGTACAGTAATTAATCATCAGGTCTTCCCAAGGTTTAATGATTAAAGGCTCCTTGATACTCAGTTTTAAGCTTCTCCAAGGCTGCAAGCAGGTCTCTTTTGACTCCGGTTGCGACAGTCTAGAAAACAGTGCTTCGGAAGGAATAACCCTTAACAGGGCGACTAAAGATTCCATGTAGTTTAAACGAAAGTTGTCGAGGTTGCCTTGTTGAAAACTGATGTATGAGATCATCATGTAGATAAGTGCATTCTCAATGCTAGAGTGCCCTGATGGATTGGTGAGCAACGCTTTGGCTGTTGGCAGATCGCGCAGCTTAAAGTGAATCACACCAAGCCACAGCTTGAGTTCGTCTGGAAGCAACTTAAAGTGTGTTTGTACTCGGTTAGTAAAACGAATCAGGCGTTGATGGTCAGTTTCGTACAGTGCCAACTGACGAGCCATTAGGGTCGAGTTCATGCAGTTCAGCTTGATCGACTCCAAATCAACAAACTGCTTAGTCAGCAATGCACCAAGCTGGCTGTTATCGATAGACCAATGCGGCATTTCTGGCTGAGGTAACGCGAAGTAGTCAGCCAGTTCTCGATTGATCGCCATGAGACTATCACTCAGATCATTGACATCAATGCTATAGACGCCACGAAAGGCCAGTTTACCGGAGCTTGGGTAGATTAGACTGACCTGAGCTGCAAGGTGATCGTCCGTTTCTTGGTCTTTCAATTGGATATTTAACAGATAATCGCTGGTACGCATGTTTTTTGCGCCTGGAAAGAAAGGAGAGTTATCTATCGGGTCGACAAAGTAGCTCGGAGCATCTTGATTCGCGAGATCAGTATAGGAGTATTCGATCTGTTGTTGTAATAACAGAGCCTTAATCGCTGCTCGGTATTGTCTAGCGTTGTCACCGACGACATCAATGCGACTGAGCAATAACTCAACCTTAGGAATTAGACGTTGCTGTCGAGTGAGTTCAGAGCTGTGGTTTGGAGATTGCCACCACAGATAGCCCAATGTGATTGTGCTTGTGAGTAGCATAAGTGTCACTAGCCATAGCCAGCGTGGGCTTGCTGATGTTTTACTGTGCTCGGCCTCTGGTTCAGCAGGCTGCTTGCTTTCAACGCTCTCTAGATGAACAGAGCTCGGGTTGAGAAAATAGCCCTTGCGCGGGTAAGTCACGAGTATCTTAGTGGCGTCGCTGTCAGGAAGGTGTTTCTGTAATAGCGAACGCAGCGTGCTTACTCGGTTGGTTAGGACATTCTTGGAGATAAAGCTACTTTGCCAAATCTCTTGGATGATGAACTCTGCGGAAAGTGGTTCTCCAACATGGCGTAACAGAAGTTCCAGCAACTCGATTGAGCGTGGTTCCAAATTGATGACTTCTTGAGGTGTGCTTAACTCTCGGGTACTAGGGTTGTACACCAAATCGGCAATAACGATAGAGGTATTGTTCGCCTGAGCAGCAGAGAGGAAGTCTTGCATAGGAAACCGCGTGTCATAAAAGTAAACGATTTTAGCTGCTTTGTTTATAAAAAGCAGCTAAGTATCCCAAACAAAAGCACTAACTTTATTTTGACTCAAAATCGAGAAAGCGAGGGCTAACCTGCAAGCTTATGAGCTGTAGCTAACCGAGTATCGTGTCGGTTTGTGGTTCATAGCGAGTACAACGTTCAGTACCGCAGTCCCAAGTACTGAAACGGCGATGATCCAAGGTGATACAAAGAAGAACGACGCAAATAGGATACAGACATCAATCGCCATTTGAGTTTTACCCACTGAAATACCATAGCGGTCTTGGATGTAAAGGCACAAAACATTGAAGCCCCCCAAACTGGAGTGATGGCGAAATAGAATCAACATGCCAAGCCCCATGAGCAAGCCGCCAGCGATCGCACAATAAATCTCATTGTAGGCATCAAGTGAGATGACTAAATACAGATGATCTGCAAAAACAGACACTAAAGCACCGGAAAAAGCACTGCTAATGGCAAAATTACGTCCAAAACGTCTCCACGCCAATACATAGAATGGGCAGTTTGCGATAAAGTAAAGTACACCGAAGGTGATAGGTAGAAATTGACTCAATAGTAGAGCCAAGCCCGTAGTCCCCCCAGTAAGTAGTTGAGCAGACTGTAAAAAGAAGACGCCTTGTGCGACTAAGAAGGTCCCTGTAAGAATGGCAACCCAATCTTCCTTACGTGAGTGTTTTTCCATCGTTTTTATAATTACCTAGCCAATAAAGGCGTGCATAGTAGATAAAAACATGGATTTTCGGTAGCTTGAGACTCAAAATTAAGGTAAACCTATGTAATGTTCGTTTTACAGGGTGTAAAGCGAAAACTTGACAGTAAGTCGCGTGCTGATGCGATGTGTCGCATAAGTATGATGAAGCTTATATGTCATTATGAAGAAACTGCATGATAAAATTGCAATTAGCTCTTTATGACCTAGATCAAATTATGTATGATGCGTCCCATTAAAACGGTGACGAAAACGTTTGCTTTCGGTCGTTATGTGGTTTTTTTGAAACTTTCAGTACAATCTGAGTCAGGAGATACAGATGCTTAAGCGTGACATGAACATCGCTGATTACGATGCGGATCTATTCGCAGCTATCCAAGAAGAAACTCTTCGCCAGGAAGAACACATCGAACTAATCGCTTCAGAAAACTACACAAGCCCACGTGTAATGGAAGCTCAAGGTTCTCAGCTAACAAACAAATACGCTGAAGGCTACCCAGGCAAGCGTTACTACGGTGGTTGTGAGTACGTAGATAAAGTTGAAACTCTAGCGATCGAGCGCGCATGTGAGCTTTTTGGTGCTGAGTACGCGAACGTACAGCCTCACTCAGGTTCTCAAGCGAATAACGCTGTATACATGGCGCTACTGAACGCAGGCGACACTGTTCTAGGTATGAGCCTAGCGCACGGTGGTCACCTAACTCACGGTTCTCCAGTAAACTTCTCTGGTAAGCTTTACAACATCATCCCTTACGGTATCGACGAAGCAGGTCAAATCGATTACGAAGAGATGGAAAAGCTAGCTATCGAGAACAAGCCTAAGATGATCATCGGTGGTTTCTCTGCTTACTCTCAAATCTGTGACTGGAAACGCATGCGTGAAATCGCGGACAAAGTCGGTGCTTACCTATTCGTAGATATGGCGCACGTAGCAGGTCTAATCGCGGCAGGCGTTTACCCGAACCCAGTACCACACGCGCATGTTGTGACAACAACAACGCACAAAACGCTAGCAGGTCCACGTGGTGGTCTTATCCTTTCTAACGAAGGCGAAGATCTATACAAGAAGCTGAACTCAGCAGTATTCCCAGGCGGCCAAGGTGGTCCTCTAATGCACGTTATCGCTGGTAAAGCAGTAGCGTTTAAAGAAGCTCTAGAGCCAGAGTTTAAAGAGTACCAAGCACGCGTAGTTGCTAACGCAAAAGCAATGGTTGCAGAGTTTATCGCTCGTGGTTACAACATCGTTTCAGGTTCAACAGAGAACCACCTGTTCCTAGTCGACCTAATCGACAAAGACATCACGGGTAAAGAAGCCGATGCAGCACTAGGTGCAGCAAACATCACTGTAAACAAAAACTCAGTACCAAACGATCCACGCAGCCCGTTTGTAACGTCAGGTATCCGTATCGGTTCTCCTTCTATCACTCGTCGCGGCTTCACAGCAGCAGACGCGAAAGAGCTAGCTGGTTGGATCTGTGACATCCTAGATAACATGGGTGATGAGTCTGTTATCGAAGCAACTAAAGCAAAAGTACTAGAGATCTGTAAGCGTCTACCAGTTTACGCTTAATTTTTCTGGCTCAAATAGCTTAATTTCTGTGTCAAAGGTGCTCATTTACATTTGTAAACTCCGCGCCTTTTCCTTGAACTAAAGCTATTTGATTGAAAAATACGATTTGAAAGGCTCCTGTTGGGAGCCTTTTTTATTGGCATAGAAATGCTTAGAGAGTGAACGAATTTCTGTGTTGCACATACTCATTTGCTAGCGCAAACTCCGTGTGAGCTCCTTGAACTTCGCTCATCTACTTTGAAAAAATGATGATTTTGAAGGCTCCTTTGTTGGGGCCTTTTTAGTTTTTGAGAACCCTTTATTGCGACAAGCTCCACTGCTGAAGCTATTGCTCTAAGGCTGAGAAATAAAAGTATAGATGTAAATAGATAATTTATAATGAGTTTTTTGCTTTAACTCGCACCAATAAAAAAGACCAACACGAGGTTGGCCTTTGTCAATCTGTCTAGACTTATCGAAATTGTTTCGCTTCAGGTAGGAATTCAAAGCCTGCAGTCGCAAGTTTTGCCTCGAGTGCAGCCTTATCAATATCGAAGAAGTTAGCGAGTTTATCGAGGTCGCCAGAGAAGTCGTCACGTAGCTTCATGTTTACGATGCTCATTAGCATCACAGGATCCATGGTTTCAAAATTCGCTAAGTTCATGCCTAGTCCTCGAAATCAGAGATTAGCAAGTTTGCTGCAGCAAAAGCGGCACGTTCGCGCGCTTCGCGTGGCAAAGACTCGTCTGCGGCTAAATCGTTGAGTGTTTTCACTGCACATGTAATAGCTTGAGGGATGTAGCCTTGATCGCCACTGCCGATTTGAGAATAAAGCTCACGAACTAAATCACAACAATCGTATACTTTCATTTCTATACCTAACTAAATGATAACTTCTCTCAATATACACACAGAGAAAAGCAAAAACAAAGCGCATTCAACGAATATTCATTTAAGTTTGTTCTTGCTCAAGAACTCATTTTACGAGGTTAAATGGTGACCTGTTGTTCTCGCTGTAGTTTCACTTCATCGGCTAGGTATAACTGGCGAGCGAGCTCGTTGAGGTACGCTTTTTCATAAAGTTTTTATCATGAATTAAGAAAGGTAAACAGAAGAGATACAAAAAAGGCTACCGTGCGGCAGCCTTTTAGAGTTTCAATCGATGACGGTTTGCTTACTTAGCAAACTGAGCAGTTACGTGCTCAACGATTGAATCCATTGCGATTGCTTCTTTAGTGCCTTCGCGACGGTTCTTGTATTCGAAGTTACCTTCTTTCATTGAGCGGTCGCCAATCACGATAGTGTGAGGGATACCAATTAGCTCAATGTCAGAGAACATGACGCCTGGACGCTCTTTACGGTCATCGAATAGTACTTCGATACCCATAGCTGTTAGTTCAGCGTATAGCTTCTCAGCCGCTTCTTTAACTTCTTCAGACTTGTGCATGTTCATAGGAACGATAGCCACTTGGAAAGGTGCTAGTGCGTCTGGCCAAATGATGCCGTATTTGTCGTGGTTCTGCTCGATTGCAGAAGCAACAACACGTGATACACCGATACCGTAACAACCCATCTCAAGAATAACGTTCTTACCGTCAGGACCAAGCACGCCACAGTTCATCGCTTGTGAGTAAACGTTACCTAGTTGGAAGATATGACCCACTTCGATACCACGTTTAAGCTGAAGTGTACCTTTACCACATGGGCTTAGGTCACCTTCAATTACGTTACGTAGATCTTCTACTTGAGCAAGCTCAACGTCACGACCCCAGTTGATACCGAAGTAGTGCTTACCGTCGATGTTTGCACCTGCGCCAAAGTCACTCATTACTGCAACAGAGCGGTCAACGATGAACGGTAGCTTTAGACCCACAGGACCAAGTGAACCAGGGCCTGCGCCTACTAGTGCACGGATCTCTTCTTCAGAAGCCATCTCTAGTGGAGATGCCACTTGTGGAAGGTTTTCCGCTTTTACTTCGTTCAGTTCGTGGTCGCCACGGATGATTAGAGCAATGATGTCTGCGTCTACTTCATCAGAAGCTTTTACGAATAGAGTCTTAACCGTTTTCTCGATTGCTAGACCGTGCTGGTCCACTAATTCAGCGATAGTTTTCGCGTTTGGAGTGTCAACCAGTTCCATCTCTTGAGTTGGAGCCGCAGCTTCTTCAGTAGGAGCAAGTGCTTCTGCTTTTTCGATGTTTGCTGCGTAATCAGACTCAGTTGAGAATGCAATTAGGTCCTCGCCGCTTTCTGCGAGTACGTGGAACTCTTGAGAGCCACTACCACCAATAGCGCCAGAGTCAGCCAGTACTGGACGGTACTCAAGGCCCATGCGGTCGAATGCTTTACAGTAAGCATCGTGCATCGCTTGGTAAGATTTCTCTAGGCCTTCTTTGTCGATATCGAAACTGTACGCATCCATCATGCTGAATTCACGTGCACGCATTACGCCGAAACGAGGGCGACGCTCATCACGGAACTTAGTTTGAATCTGGTATAGGTTCAGAGGAAGCTGCTTGTACGAGTTTACTTCGTTACGAACTAGGCTTGTGATCACTTCTTCAGCGGTTGGACTAAGAACAAACGGACGAGAATGACGGTCAGTAAAGCGCAGCAGTTCTGGGCCCATTTTTTCGCTGCGACCAGTCTCTTCCCATAGTTCAAACGGCTGCACTACGGGCATTAAAGTCTCAACTGCACCTGCATTGTCGATCTCTTGGCGAACGATGTTTTCGACTTTACGCAGTACACGCAGACCGGTAGGTAGCCAAGTGTATAAACCTGAAGCTAGCTTACGGATCATACCTGCACGTAGCATCAGCTGGTGGCTGATAACTTCTGCGTCGTTTGGAGTCTCTTTCAGAGTAGAAAGAAGATAGTTACTGGTACGCATTCTATGGTATCCGTTTCATCATAAATTAAAGAAAATTCACTGTAGCTTTTGCCACAATAAATCCGATTTAGCCGCATATAATATCAGCCTATTTAGGATCTCAAAAGCGTTCAATGTCAGTAACATTGATGAAAAGTGCCTCTACAGTGAATTTGACGTTCAGATCGAACAAATTTACTGCATATTCCTTGGTATCGGGCTTACCTTTCTTATAGGCGGGACGAGGATCTTGACCTAGCACCTCTTTGATCACCTGAATAATATGACGCGCTTGCGGGTGCTGTGCCAGCTTGTTTTGTGCCTGCTGTGAAAAATTAACCTCCAACACTTCTGGCTCTTCGGCTGCAAACCCTCCCAGAGCATCCGGAATAGAATCTGAGTAGGGGATGTAGGGTTTGATGTCGATAATTGGTGTGTCATCAACCAAATCAACGCTGCCTAATTCGAGGTAAGTTTGTCCTTTCTCTTGCGTGACACCTTTTAGCTCTATTGCTGACATGCCAATACCGTTTGGTCTAAAAGTGGCTCTAGAAGCAAATACGCCAACTCTATCGTTGCCGCCCAAACGTGGAGGGCGAACTGTAGGCTTCCAGCCCGCTTGTAAGTTTTGGTCGAATAGAAATAGCAACCATACATGACTGAATTGTTCTATTTCTCGCACAGACTCCAAGCAATTCGCGGTTCCCGATAGTTTGACGCGAGCACGCGCTGAAGGCACTAACCTTGGCTGTCTAGGCACGGCAAACTTCTCTTTATATGGTGATTCTATAAAACCAACAGGCTCAATTGTGTACATGTTTGAGGCGTCTCAACTTACGATTTGTGGCAAAAATAGCATAAAACTGCTTGTGTTTCTTTTGATAATAATTATCATTCGCAATGTTATATCATAACATTTAATGATGGAGTAAAAGAAATGAAGCCGAATATTCACCCAGAGTACCGTACAGTTGTCTTTCACGATACGAGTGTTGATGAGTATTTTCTAATTGGTTCGACCCTACAAACTGACCGCACAATTGAATGGGAAGACGGTAACACCTACCCGTACTTCACGATTGAAGTGTCCTCAAAATCACATCCTTTCTATACCGGTAAGCAGCGTGTGATCCATAAAGAGGGTCGCGTGGCGAACTTTACACGTCGCTTTGGTCAATTCAGCAAAGGAGAGAAGTAAATGAAAGTCGTTAAATCCCTAAAAAGTGCGAAAAGTCGTCACCCTGACTGCCAAATCGTGAAGCGAAGAGGGCGCCTTTATGTGATCTGCAAAACCAACCCAAGATTCAAAGCGGTGCAAAAGTAAGCGTCACTGGCATGTGAAGAACATGTAACAATCTAGGAGACGAGGTCACATTTTTCTTTATTGGGCTGTGATCTCTTTCTCTGATGAGCTCTTCATCAGCGATAGACTGTTTTTATTGTATAGAGGGAATTTTAGGCGACGTTGAATCAAGTAGTTAGGGTACGGTATATAAACAGAATGAATGTATTTATATGAATTATAAGACTGTGTTTTTTGTTTTATTTGGTGTAATTTGCTAATTTTTTGTTCAAATGGCGTTAGTTTATATGATTTAATACACACTTTGTAACATTTTACATTTCTAATTGACTATTTTGTCGAGTACTCTGCGCCTGCAATTTGAACATTTTTGTCACATTTGCATAGGAATCACTACAAGGAGGGAACTGATGAGTTCATCAGCTTCAATAAAAAACAACTCGCCAAAGAAACCTATTTTTACCCGTTTTCTCGATGGTGTTGAGTATTTGGGGAATCTATTACCCCACCCGATCACTCTTTTTGCAATCTTCTGTGTCGCAATTCTAGTTACTTCAGGTATCGCAGGGTACTTTGAAGTGTCTGTTATGGACCCTCGTCCAGAAGGCGCTCCAGGGCGTGCTGCTGACGGCATGATCCACGTTGTAAGCTTGCTAAATGCTGAAGGCTTACAACTTATCGTAACGAATCTCGTTAAGAACTTTGTTGGCTTTGCGCCATTAGGTACTGTGCTTGTTGCAATGCTAGGTGTAGCAATTGCTGAGCACTCTGGTCTACTATCTGCTGCGATGCGTGGCATGGTAATGGGCGCATCTAAGCGCATGGTTACTGTAACTGTGGTATTCGCAGGTATCATCTCTAACACGGCTTCTGAGCTAGGTTATGTGGTACTTATCCCACTAGCAGCAATGCTTTTCCACTCTCTGGGTCGTCACCCTCTTGCTGGTCTAGCGGCAGCATTCGCTGGTGTATCCGGTGGTTACTCTGCAAACCTTCTAATCGGTACGGTTGATCCGCTGCTTTCTGGTATTACAGAAACAGCAGCACAAATGATCGACCCAACGTACACAGTGGGTCCAGAATCAAACTGGTACTTCATGTTTGTTTCTACTTTCTTTATCGCAATTACAGGTGCATTTGTAACCGAGAAGATTGTTGAGCCGAAACTGGGTAAATACAACGATGAAGAAGCGTCTGAAGACCTATCAAATGACTCAATGGGCAAGCTAACCGACATTGAGAAAAAAGGCCTTAAGCTAGCAGGTATCGCTGTGCTAGCAGTATCAGCACTTCTTGCTTGGACGATTGTTCCTGAAGATGGTGTACTACGCTCTGCAGCAGGCACGGTAGCAGGCTCTCCGTTCCTTAAGAGTATCGTAGCGTTTATCTTCGTATTCTTCGCAGTTCCTGGTTTCGTTTACGGTAAAGTGACTGGTTCAATGAAGACCGACCGTGACGTTATCGACGCAATGTCTAAGTCCATGTCTTCTATGGGTATGTACATTGTACTTGTATTCTTCGCTGCTCAGTTTGTTGCTTTCTTCAAGTGGACGAACTTCGGTCAAGTATTCGCAGTAGGAGGCGCAACCTTCCTACAAGACATCGGCCTAACAGGTCCAATGTTGTTCTTCGCATTCATCTTAATGTGTGGCTTCATTAACCTGATGATCGGTTCAGCTTCTGCTCAGTGGGCAGTAACAGCACCTATCTTTGTTCCAATGCTAATGCTTGTTGGTTACGCACCAGAAACGATTCAAGCGGCTTACCGTATCGGTGATTCAACAACGAACATCATTACTCCAATGATGAGCTACTTCGGTCTTATCCTTGCTGTAGCAACGCGTTACATGAAGAACCTAGGTATTGGTACTCTGATTGCAACTATGCTTCCATACTCGATCGTATTCATCGTTGGTTGGAGCTTAATGTTCTACGTGTGGGTATTCGTATTTGGTCTACCTGTAGGTCCTGGCGCTGCAACTTACTACACGCCTTAGTACTGAATTGTGAATTCATGATGAATGTAAAAGCCTGCACAATGTGCAGGCTTTTTTGTTCATGTCGTAGTTAGTTATAAACAACTCATAGAAGAGCTAATAGCGAGTATTAAAAGATTACAGGCCTGCAAAACGATAGGTTAAACCTACTTCTAACGACCAACCTATGTCTCTTTGGACAAGTGGGCTATCGGTATCATGGTGAATAAATTCTGCCTTACTGATGCCAATCCAGTGAGGGCTAAACTCGTACAGCCCTATCAGTCCTGCCTCATAAACAAAAGTGCCGCTAGCATTAAAGGTATTCAGTCCAGACGTAATCGATTCTGCTGCGCTTATGCCATAAAGATGATTTGAGAGTTTTTCGTTACGATAGTCGACTTCAAAGTAGGGAGTTAGAGTAAATGCAGAGTCCCAGGTCTCAAGGGTACGTCCTAGGTGCAGCTGAATTTCATAGCCTTTATGTTCAGAGGTTACATCGTGCAGAAAGGTCACGCGCGCACCAACAGTCCCGAGTGTTAGACCGAGTTCACCACTCCCGTCTCTGTCTTCGATACCGTTGGGTAAATCGGTAAAGGTGTCGGACACTTCAGCAAAACGCCACTGACCTGAAAGGCCAACATAGGGTAAGACTTGCCAATTGGCTAAGCTACCGTCAACAAACCCAATGGGACCTGAGTAGAAAAGGTTGGGCGTTACACCTACTTGAGCTGAGCCTTTGGTCGAAAAGACGCTTTCACCTACGGTGAGGCTACCTCCTACAATACCGTACTCTTTACTGGCAAAAGTGGTGGGACTGGCCGTGATAGCGAGAGTCATTGATAAGGCAATGCGAGACATCATAAGCAATACTCCGTTATTGTCGTCTTAGATAAGAACGGAGCAGTGCCTATTTTATTTCAGAGGGGGATTCTAGGTTTCTTAGCGTTTAGCAAGAATACGGTCGAGGTGATTGGCAAACTCTCGTCGATCCGTCTGTGACAGAGATGCAGGACCACCCGTTTGTACACCACTAGAGCGCATGGTTTCCATAAAGTCACGAATATTGAGACGTGCTTTGATGGTTTCCTTGGTATATAGCTCACCACGAGAACTGAGTGCTAATGCACCTTTGGTAATGACTTCATCAGCGAGTGGAATATCGGATGTAATTACAAGATCACCCGCTTCGGTACGTTTTACGATCTCATTGTCAGCAATGTCGAAGCCACTAGGTACTTGAACCGAGTGGATATTATTGCGTTTTGGAACAGGCACTGCATGGTTGGCAATAAAGGTACACTCAACGCCTGTACGTTCTGCGGCACGTACGATGGTCTCTCGAATTACCTTAGGGCAGGCGTCGGCATCAACCCAAATTTTCATCATTTACTCTTTCTCTGCTAATTTTGCTTCAAGCTGAGTTACGCGCTCGGTAAGAGCGATAATCTGTTGCTCGAGTTGTGCAAGTTTGTCGGTGGCATTGTCTTGCGAAGCCGCGACTTCGACTTTTGGAACTCGGTTGGCACTCTTCCAGCTTTTAATCGTCGTTATCAGTGCCGGCATTGGCACCGGTGTATTCATACGTGCCTTGACCAGTGCAACCGTCGGCTCTTTTCCTTGAGCTTGCAGTCCTTCCAAGACACTTTTTAGCTCGTCTGAGACATCTTTCGTTAGCATATTAACCTCCATAACGTCATCTCTCTGTATGTTACTCGCTCAAGCTGTGGATAGCGAATCCTAAAAGCGACATTCGTTTGTGCGAGATCTCTTACAAAGGCTGTAAGATAAAGCGATTTCGATATCGAGCTGATAACTTCATCTTGTTCCATTGTGTTGATTTTTAATGGTTTTATTTTGTTAACAATATAGCTGAGCTTAAAGTGTGATATCAATCTATTGTTCAGAATCTGAAAAAGCGTAAATTAAACCTTGTCGGAAGGAGTCTGACACGGAACAGGAAAGCACCAAGGATTTGGTTATCTTCAGGATGAAGATTTGGTTACTTAGGATGAGTGATCAAGCATGGAGCGTAAGGACATTGTAGGGATACGACAGTTGATAGGACATTAACTGCAACGGATTGGCAATGGACACCTTTAGGATAAAGGTTAGGAACAACATCAGGATGATGTAAAGGACACCGCTCACGGAACAAGTGATGTGCGCTAACGAGGATTGTTAGCTTTCAGGACGATAGGACACCGCTAGGACGGCGAAGTAAAGGAAAGAGCTGAAGGATTACAGCCACTATTATGGACGATGCATGGAGCATTAATTAGTAGCCGGACTGCTGCGAGTAAGACCCTAGCCCTGACACTTCGGTGTCGGGGCTTTTCTTTATCTATTCAAATTCAATATTGTCCACACAAGGAGTGTGATATGACGATTGCGACTGCAAGAACTTTAATCGTGCCGTATACCGAGCAGCTAGAACTTGATTTTATCAAGCTTCACTGTTGTCCGGTAAATCGAGCAGAAATGAATGGACCTCATACCATCTCATCAGCAAAGCGTCTGTTTCAGCATATTTTATCTGATCAAGAAGGCTTTGCCCGCGCCATTCTTAATAACCAAACTCGCGAATACATGGGGCATATCTTTATCTCTCACAGTGAAGGTCGTGATGAGTTGGGATTTATTTTAGATAAGCGTTTTTGGAATCAAGGTATCGCCAGCGAAGTGGTGAAACCCTTCTTTAATATGGCGAGGTTTGAAGCGGATCTGAATGAGGTAGTGGCAACAGTGAATGTCACTCATAACCCATCGATTAAACTGCTAGACAAGCTAGGTTTTGAGTTTGCTGGGACCAAACAAGATGAATTTGGCCCCTACCACGAGTATCGTTACTCGGAGCTTAGCGAGAAGAAAATCACATTCTATGAGGCTGCAGCTCAAAACGCATCGCGCGAAATCCAATCATGGTAAGGCTGCCTTTATAACAGTCATCACCGAGAGCAGAGAACTCGAATTGATATACGGTGTGCCAGCGCCAAATTGTGGTTAACTCATGGCGCATTTTCAACTTATGTCCACTGAACGCTACGCTTAACAACTGAAGATCGAGTTCTTTGCACTTTCTCGCAATTGCTGCCTTAGCAAGCTCTGACTGTCGGCGTTGCTGCCAAAACAGAAAGCAAAAGAAGCAAAGAAACAGAATCCCCAATAAATTATCTATCATTCTACGACACGTCCTTTTGTACCAACTCTTAATTTTTAAACTCGATCGTTATGATGCTTGCAGCATTACGCTTTTGCGGCTTGTTGTAACTTAATTAAAGCGTTAGCCAGTTCTGGTGATGGGTTCGAGTTTAAGAGTGGTAAGAATACCATTCGTAAGCTTGGAATCATCACAAGGTCAGCAAACAGCTGATTGAACAGGGTCTGGTTGCCTGTTTGGGCAAGGCGCAGCAAGAACTGCTCGGCGATTGTAGCGTCTTGCAATGTGTGCCAGCCTCGTCCTGCTAGACCAATCAATACCTCTTGGTGACTCAGTCTTGGGCTAGCCAGTATGCTAGTGACGACTTGTTTTGTGATTGAAGAGTCAGCGCCTGACAGCGCGCGGACCAGTGCAGACAGCAAGAACAGATCTGGGTCTTGGCTATTGATCTGGTCATTAGCCATCTCTTGAATACGTTCTGCAAGCTTATCGCCAAGAGTGGCGTGTTCAAGTGCACCAAGGGTGGCATAAAGTGGCTCAGAAGGCAGTTTGCGAAGGGCCTTACGAATGGCAACGCCGTTTTGCTTATCGCCTAAACGAGCACACATATCCGTGATGCCTTGCAAGCCGACGGTCTGCCAGTTCTCCCAACCAAGATCGCCCGTAAAGTAGTGCTGTGCATGCTCATAGTACTGGCTCGTTGGCAGTGATAGCTCAGCGCGAACTTGGCTATGGAATACCGCCATTTTGTCTTCTGATGGCTTAAAGGTGTATGGGTTGTTAGAGAGCTTCTGCTGCTGCTCTTCACTCATATCGCCGCTCAGACGAGTGCCCATTGCCTCGAGTACGAATTTTAAGAAGTTACCGATATCCGCTTGGCTCAATAGGCCGCGCTCATCGAGCTTAAATTTTAGAAACCAGATCCAAGGCTGCTTCTGTTCGTTCCAGTAGCTTATTGCTAGGTGTGCCTGTTTTTGTAATGGGAACGGGTAGGGCTGCATGCCTTGTTCAACATCGGCAAATAGATCGTTGTCGACTTTTTGAATTCGACGGCCAAGATCGTAGATTTCATATTGGCAGCCGCTATTTTTCAACAGCTGGGTGAGCGTGTGAATTGTTTCCATCAGTAATAAGCTCCTAACTTTCTTTCCCCAATAGATGGTACTCTATGGCCCAATTTCAAGGTCATGCGATAAATTACTTGGTGAAAAATGACGGCAACCACACAGTTATTCTCTTTGCTTCAGCAGTTGGAGCTGCAATTACAACACGCACAGCTATGGAGTGAGGTGCCACCTAGCGATGAGGCATTGGCGAGCACGCAGCCTTTTGCTATTGATACCCTAGAGCCTGAGCAGTGGCTCCAGTGGATATTCATTGCTCGAATCAAGGCGATGATCGCATCAGGTGCTGCACTGCCCAAAGGTTTTTCAATGGCTCCTTACTTTGTTGAAGTGTGGAAAAACGATGCGTCCAAGAGTGAACTATTGATGCTCATAAAGAAAATTGATGAGGTGTGCGCATAATGTTAGAGATCATCTATCAAGACGAATACTTTGTCGCGGTCAATAAGCCTGCAGGTATGTTGGTTCACCGCTCGTGGCTTGATAAACATGAAACACAATTTGTTATGCAGACGCTGCGTGATCAAATCGGTCAACATGTTTTCCCACTGCACCGTTTAGATAGGCCGACATCGGGTGTGCTCGTTTTTGCTCTGTCGAGCGAAGTTGCCTCTGAGGTGATGCCGATGTTTGCGAACCATGAGATGCAGAAAACCTATCATGCGATTGTACGTGGGTGGATAGAAGAGGGGGACACCCTAGATTACGCGCTTAAGGTTGAACTGGATAAGATCGCTGACAAGTTCGCAAAAGAAGATAAGGAAGCTCAAGAGGCTGTCACTGTGTATGAGCCGTTAGCTAAGGTTGAAGTCCCTTATTCGACAGGTCGCTTCCCAACCAGTCGCTACTGCTTAGTTGAAATGTTGCCAAAGACGGGTCGAAAACATCAACTGCGTCGCCATATGGCCCACTTAAGACATCCAATTGTCGGGGATACCTCGCATGGTGATGGTAAGCACAATCGACTATTTAGAGAGAATCTCGATTCACACCGTCTGCTGCTACATGCTTCAGAATTACGCTTCATTCATCCGTTTACTCAGCAAGAGGTGGTGATGAGAGCGAGTTTAGACGAGACTTGGCTGAACCTGTTTAGACAGTTTGAGTGGGATACTGCGTTAGTTGCGCAGAAGTAAATCGCTGACTACAAAATAAAGTAAAGGGCTATTAGTAGAAGACTATCAGCCCTTTTTATTAACTTAAGAAAGGGATCACTTCAGTTTTTCTAGATCCGCTTCGATCTCTGCGATCTTGCTTGAAACCACTTTTTCTAGGTGACGTAAGTCGGTCAGTATCTTCTGTTTCACATCGACGTCACTGCTTGGAGATGGCTTGGTGATCTTATTCAGCTCATCAATCACTAGCGTTAGATTGCGGTTGATCTCAGTAACTTCTTTATATTGGTTGTTACCGCCGCTGACCAACACGCTTTTTACTTGGCGTGGGTATTTGAATTTGACGCTTTTAGCGAACAGCTCGCCTTTTTGCTTGCGGAAGTAGATCTTTAGGATGTCTTTGTGAGCTTCTTGACGAAGTGAGTAACGTTCAATCTGTTTAGGTTCATGGATGCCTAAACCAGTGAGGTTTGGATACATAAGCGACCTCTAGTATCTGAATGGAAGACGGATTACATAGGTTAATGTAGCAGCCTAATCATGAGCTAGATAGCGCTGGTGAATGAATTGATACTAAGTTGTGGGCAAGATCGCTCTCTCGACCTTGCCCACACTAAAAGCAGAATATTCAACTACCTGCTAGAGGTGGTCTAACTATGGCGCAAGCTCCGATACGTGCTCAGTGAGACGTTCACGTAGAGCTTGTTGCTGCTCTTCAGTTAAGCGTCCTCCAATATCGCTAGTCAAGATAAACAAGTCTTCGGCACGCTCACCTATGGTAGTAATTTTGGCCGCATGTAAGTTGATATTGAGCTCGGCAAAGGTTGCACCAACTTGCGCCAATAATCCTGGCGTGTCGAGTGCTCTTAGCTCCATCAAGGTACGCTTCTTACTCTTGGTTGGCAAAAACTCTACGGACGTCTTCACCTTAAAGTGCTGCAAATTACGTGGCGTACGACGAGTTCTGATCTTGGTTGGTCGACCGTCTTCCAATACATGGGTTAGATGTTTAATAACCGCTTTATGCCGCGCCTCGTCGATCGCTTCGCCGTGTTGATCGAGTACCATAAAAGTATCGAGAACGTGACCATCTTTACTTACCATCACTTGAGCATCATGGACGTTGAAGTTGCGTCTATCCAGCTCTGCGACCACAGTTGCAAACAGTGCAGGTTGGTCTTTTGAATAAACAAATACTTCTGTGCCGCCACGTGTTGGCCTTTTGCTGATCAGTACCAGTGGCTGGTTAGAGTCTTCAAGACGCAGCAAATTTTCACAGTGCCAAGCGATCTGCTTGTGACTGTGACGCAGAAAGTAGTCGGCTTTGAAGCGTTGCCACAACACCTCTATCTCGCGCGCAGTAAACCCTTCTTTGCGCAGTAGGGCTGATGCCATTTGCTGGTTGTGACGAATACGGTCGCGTACATCAACAGGGTTCTCTAACCCGCGGCGCAGAGCTCGCTGAGTAGAGTGGAAGAGCTCAGCTAATAGAGTTCGTTTCCAGCTGTTCCAGAGCTCAGGGTTGGTTGCACAGATATCAGCAACAGTCAGACAAACTAAGTACTCCAGTGACTCTTCATCGCGTACTTTTTTGGCGAACTCGGTGATCACGTCCGGGTCGTAAATGTCACGACGCTGAGCAGTCACGGACATGAGTAAGTGGTTCTGAACCAACCAAGAGACAAGTTTCGCTTCAGGTTTAGACAATCCATGTTCGATACAGAAAGAGTACGCTTCCACAGCGCCAATCTCAGAGTGATCACCACCGCGTCCTTTTCCGATATCATGAAAGATTGCGGCAAGAATCAGCAGCTCTTTTTTCTGTATGCGTGGGTACACTTCACAACAGATCGGGTGCTTGTCATGGTTAGCGGCATAGCTAAAGCTGTTAATGTGCTTCAGCAGTCGAATACTGTGTTCATCGACGGTATAGACATGGAAAAGATCAAACTGCATCTGACCGACAATTTGGCTCCATTGTGGTAGATACGCCGAAAGTACCCCCAGTTTATGCATTAGGCTAAAGGCTTTATGCAGCGCATTAGGGTGACGCACCAAGGCCATGAATTTTTCACGAGCTTCAGGGATCGTATGCAGAAAGCGGTTAAGCCTGCGTCGTGCAGTACGTAGCTGTCTTAACGTTGGGGGGCTCACTCCTTCAATAGAGGAGTCATTAGCGATATGTATAAACATATCGAGAATGGTCTCTGGGCGCGCTTGGAACAAGGCTGGTTTACGCGCTTCAATCAGAGAGCCGCGTCGTTGAAAGTCGTCATCAAGGATTTGAGCGTCTTCGGTTTCTCCACCGTTAATGATCGCTTGATCAAACAGCTTAAGTAACATCTTGTTGAGCTCAGCGACTCGACGTAGGGTTCGATAGAACTCCTTCATCATCATTTCAACACCGCGATTCCCTTCACCTGAGTAGCCGAGGTGCTCGGCAACCTGAGCTTGATGGGCAAAAGTGAGGCGGTTGTCGTAGCGCCTTAGTTCGATGTGTAGTGCAAAACGTACACGCCATAAGAAATCCTGACACTCAACCAGTTCACGATACTCCGCATCGGTAAGGAAGCCATATTTGCTCATTTCAAGCAGGGACGTCGCGCCAAAGTGACGACGAGCAACCCAACTCAGAGTGTGAATATCACGCAGTCCGCCTGGGGTAGACTTGATGTCTGGCTCTAAGTTGTAGGTGGTGTCGTGATAGCGTGCATGACGCTCTCTCTGTTCTTGGATCTTGGCTTTGTAGAAGGTCTCGCTAGGCCAAAATGAGTCAGAATGAATCTTCAGTTTAAGTTGCTGGAAGGTATCTTCACTACCACATAACAGTCGAGACTCTTGCAGGTTCGTGGCTACAGTGAGATCAGCACTGCCGATGTCCAAACATTCAGTCACGGTTCTCACAGCGTGGCCGACTTCTAATCTTAGATCCCACAGGAGTGTGATGAATTCACTGACTTTGTCACCTAATGCTTTTGGCAGGGTTTTCTGGGAGACGACAAGAATATCGATGTCTGAAAGTGGGTGGAGTTCGCCACGCCCATAGCCGCCAACAGCAACCAGGCTAATGTGGGGCAAGTCACTAAACCCAAAATGTTGCCACAATCGAGTTAAAATACGATCCATATATTCGGAGCGGGAGAGGACAAGGTCTGTAACGGGGTGGTGGCTGAGAAACTCGTTTTTCTGATGCTCGGTGAACTGTTCGAGTTTCTGTTTGAGTTCACTGATTTCTATCTGTTCTTCTTTGAACGTGAGAGGACATTGGTATGGCATAATCTGCTATCCGTGCAAGCAAAATAGTAATAACAGACAATTTACCAGAGGTTGCCTGGAAACCGAAATGGTTGTTCAAACGCTTTTGCTAAGAGGTAAGAAGATCGACAGGTAAAAAAATATCCTCAACTAAGCGAGGATATTTTCATCTGTTTAAGTTAGTGATTTCGATGAACTAAGCGTTCTTCATGATACGAGGAATAGTATCATCACTACGCAGTGTTAGAACTTCACAACCAGTGTCCGTCACAACAAGAGTGTGTTCCCACTGAGCCGAGTTCTTGCTGTCTGCTGTGTACACTGTCCAGCTATCTTCGTCATCAAGACGGCAGCCGAACTTACCTGCGTTGATCATTGGCTCGATAGTGAAACACATGCCCGCTTTTAGCACTGTACGGTCATTGTTTTTGTAGTGTACGACTTGTGGGTCTTCGTGGAACTCAGAACCGATGCCGTGGCCACAGTAATCTTTCACGATAGAGAACTTAGCACGCGGGTTATTCTTGTTGTTGGTCTTGATGTACTTCTCAATCGCTGTACCGATTTGACCCAGTTGAACACCAGGTTTCACTTGGCGCATACCTTCGTATAGAGCTTCTTGTGCCACCATACATAGGCGCTTGTTGGCAGGTGAAACGTCACCTACAAGGAACATTTTAGAGGTGTCACCGTGGTAACCTTGAGGACGTACGCTTAAGTCTGCATCTTTGTCATCAGGGATAATAACCGTGATGTCGACGTTTAGAATGTCACCGTCTTTCAGTACAGCTGGCTTGTGTTGACCAGTGCTGCCCACTTCATCTTGCTCTGCCGGGATACCGTGACAAACGATGTGGTTGATAGAAGTACAGATCGACTTAGGGAAACCGTGGTAATCAAGGGGAGCTGAATATGCGCCTTTCTCTAGAGCGTACTCGTGGCAAAGCTTGTTAAGCTCTTCCGTTGTCGTACCCACTTGAATGTGAGGTTCGATCATCTCTAGTATCTCCGCAGCCAGTTTACCGGCAACGCGCATTTTTTCGATTTCTTCAGCAGTTTTAATTTTTACAGCCATTGCATATCTCTTAATTAGGTCGCACCTAAGTGTGCGTATGGGGCTATTCTAGCAGTGCAGCAGTTTAGCGCAACACTGCCATATCCATACGAAAAGGGTGGTTACTCTTGGTGCTGTTGGAGAGACGACAAATTATTCCATCATAGCGACGTAAAAATGCACTTTATCAGTCGCTGTTGTTAAGCCCTAAAACAGAATTTTTTCTAGCCAAAGATAGACAAAATATGGTATAAAGCGCGCCGGACATCAGGACTGTTTTCTCCCTCTTGGCGAAACAGCCTTTGTGTTCACTTACTATATCTTTAAATCACACACATTCCGACACATGTTCCGGGGTGCTTCAACAACATAAATAACCGCTGCTTTAAGCCGTTAGTTGTTAGGGGTCGGATTCATGGGGGATGTGGAGGCCTAACCCCATAGAGGATTTTAAAATGGCAACTGTATCAATGCGCGATATGCTAAAAGCTGGTGTTCACTTCGGTCACCAAACTCGTTACTGGAACCCAAAAATGAAGCCATTCATCTTTGGCGCTCGTAACAAGGTTCATATCATCAACCTAGAAAAAACTGTACCAATGTTCAACGACGCTCTAGCTGAACTAGCTAAAGTTGGCGAGAAGAAAGGTAAAGTTCTTTTTGTTGGTACTAAGCGCGCTGCATCTGAAGCTGTTAAAGAAGCTGCTGTAAACAGCAACCAGTTCTACGTTAACAACCGCTGGTTAGGCGGTATGCTAACGAACTACAAAACTGTTCGTCAGTCTATCAAGCGTCTAAAAGACCTAGAAGCTCAAGCTCAAGACGGTACTTTCGACAAGCTAACTAAGAAAGAAGCTCTAATGCGCACTCGTGAAATGGAGAAGCTAGAGAAGTCTCTTGGTGGTATCAAGAACATGGGCGGCCTACCAGACGCTCTATTCGTAATCGATGCTGATCACGAACACATCGCAGTTAAAGAAGCAAACAACCTAGGTATCCCAGTTTACGCTGTAGTTGATACTAACTCTAACCCAGACGGCGTTGACTTCGTTATCCCAGGTAACGACGATGCAATCCGTGCAGTACAGCTTTACCTAAACGCTGCTGCAGACGCGGTTAAAGAAGGTCGTAACAAAGACGTTGCTGCTGTAGCTGCTGAAAAAGATGGTTTTGTAGAAGCTGAATAATAGCGGCTCTGAATCACGCTTGGCTTATTAATCTAGATTTTGAAATCTTTATTAAATGTAAGCTAAGTTATAGTTAGATCGGGGGCCTCATTTTGGCCCCTGATTTTTACCTTATTTTCGAATCAACCGAGGAATAGAGAATGGCAACTGTAACTGCTGCTCTAGTTAAAGAACTTCGCGAGCGCACTGGCGCTGGCATGATGGAATGTAAGAAAGCGCTTGTAGAAGCAAACGCTGACATCGAACTAGCAATTGAAAACATGCGTAAATCTGGCGCAGCGAAAGCAGCTAAGAAAGCTGGTAACGTTGCTGCTGAAGGCGCAATCATCATCAAAGAAGAGAACGGCGTAGCTGCTCTTCTTGAAGTTAACTGTCAAACTGACTTCGTAGCAAAAGATGCTAGCTTCACTGCGTTCGCAGAAGAAGTTGCAGCTGCAGCAGTAGCTTCTAAAGCTTCTGTTGAAGAGCTACAAGCACAGTTCGAAGAAACTCGCGTTGCTCTAGTTGCAAAAATCGGCGAAAACATCAACATCCGTCGCGTATCTTACGTTGAAGGTGCTGCACTAGCTTCTTACCGTCACGGTGAGAAAATCGGTGTTGTTGTAGCTGGTGAAGGCGAAGCTGAAACTCTTAAGCACGTTGCAATGCACGTTGCTGCATCTCGTCCTGAGTTCGTTAACCCAGAAGACGTACCTGCAGACGTAGTAGCTAAAGAGAAAGCTGTTCAAGTTGAAATCGCTATGAACGAAGGCAAGCCTCAAGAGATCGCTGAGAAAATGGTTATCGGCCGTATGAAGAAATTCACGGGCGAAATCTCTCTAACAGGTCAAGCTTTCATCATGGAACCTAAGAAAACTGTTGGCGAAATCCTTAAAGAAAAAGGCGCTGCAGTAACTAACTTCGTACGTCTAGAAGTTGGTGAAGGTATCGAGAAAGCTGCAGAAATGAGCTTCGCTGAAGAAGTTGCAGCGGTACAAAAAGGTTAATCCTTAGCGTATTGTTCGAAAAAAGACCGTGGCCCATGCTACGGTCTTTTTATGAATAGCATATGGAAAATTAGCCGTGATGAATGGATAAAAATCTCGACACATTTTTGTCTATTCATGACTGTTAATCATCAACTCTTTGGAAGGTAAACTCCATGACTACGAACCCTAAACCAGCGTATCAACGTATTCTGTTAAAACTTAGCGGTGAAGCGCTACAAGGCGAAGAAGGTTTTGGTATTGACCCAACGATCCTTGATCGTATGGCTCAAGAAGTAAAAGAATTGGTTGAACTAGGTGTTCAAGTAGGTGTTGTAATTGGTGGCGGTAACCTTTTCCGTGGCGCAGGTCTTGCTGAAGCTGGTATGAACCGCGTTGTGGGTGACCACATGGGTATGCTTGCAACAGTAATGAACGGCCTTGCTATGCGTGACGCTCTACACCGTGCTTACGTAAACGCACGTGTAATGTCTGCAATCCCTCTTAAAGGTGTATGTGACGATTACAACTGGGCTGATGCGATTTCTCAACTTCGTCAGGGGCGTGTTGTGATCTTCTCTGCGGGTACAGGTAACCCATTCTTCACTACAGATTCTGCTGCATGTCTACGTGGTATCGAGATTGAAGCTGATGTTGTGCTAAAAGCAACTAAAGTAGATGGTGTATTTACGGCTGACCCAGTAGCAAACCCAGACGCAGAGCTGTATGATACTTTGTCTTACAACACAGTTCTTGAGAAAGAGCTAAAAGTAATGGACTTGGCTGCATTTACGCTAGCACGTGATCACAAGATGCCAATCCGCGTATTTAACATGAACAAGCCAGGCGCACTACGTCGCGTGGTTATGGGTGAGACTGAAGGTACATTAATCAGCGAAACTGAATAATGACCCTCTCGCCAAGGTATCGCCTTGGCGAGTTTATTTTCATCACTCCTAAAAGCTTTCTTGAAGAAAGAACATAATCAAGGTGAAATTGTGATTAACGAAATCAAAAAAGACGCTCAAGAGCGCATGGAAAAAAGTGTTGAAGCACTAAGAAATAGCCTGCAAAAAATCCGTACAGGTCGTGCGCACCCAAGCCTACTATCTGGTATCTCTGTAGAGTACTACGGTGCACCAACGCCTTTAACTCAAGTTGCTAACGTTATTGCTGAAGACGCTCGTACTCTAGCAATCACAGTGTTTGATAAAACACTGACACCGCTTGTTGAAAAAGCGATCATGACATCTGACCTAGGTCTAAACCCGATGTCTGCAGGTACGGTTATCCGTGTTCCACTTCCTCCGCTAACGGAAGAGCGTCGTAAAGACCTAGTTAAAATCGTTCGTGGCGAAGCTGAAGGTGGCCGTGTTGCTATCCGTAACATCCGTCGTGACGCAAACAGCGACCTAAAAGCGCTTCTTAAAGACAAAGAAATCTCTGAAGACGAAGATCGCAAAGCACAAGACGAAATTCAAAAGCTAACTGACGCTGCGGTTAAGAACGTAGACGAAGTTCTAGCTGCTAAAGAAAAAGAGTTGATGGAAGTTTAATTTTCCACATTCTTCTCTGTTGGAAAAACGCTGTTCTCACCGTTCAGCGTTTTTTTATGCTACTCTGTCCGACTATTAGAATTTGATTCACTCTTTTATGCATAATTCTCAAGCGTTCACAGACTCTCTCCCAAAGCACATTGCTATCATCATGGATGGTAATGGCCGCTGGGCTAAGGCTCAGGGTAAACCTCGCGTATTTGGCCATAAAAATGGCGTTCAAGCGGTTCGTAAAACCATATCATCTTCTGCAAGACTCGGTATCAAAGCCGTCACCTTATTTGCGTTCAGTAGTGAAAATTGGCGCCGCCCAGAAGAAGAGGTGGGTGTCCTTATGGAGCTTTTTATTACCGTTCTCGCTAGCGAGGTTAAAAAGCTGCACAAGAACAATCTACAGTTACGTGTTATTGGTGACAAAAGTCGTTTTAACGAGCGATTACAAAAGAAAATCGAAGAAGCGGAAGCTTTAACCAGCAATAACACGGGTATGGTGGTTAACATTGCTGCCAACTATGGTGGTAAATGGGATATTCAACAGGCAGTGAAGTCAATTGCGGCTCAAGTGAAAGAGGGCGAACTTAGCATTGATGAGATCGATGAGCCACTGATCACTTCGCATCTTACTATGTCTGATATTCCAGAAGTCGATCTGCTTATTCGCACTAGCGGTGAATGCCGAATCAGCAACTTCATGTTGTGGCAACTTGCTTATGCAGAAATGTATTTCACAGAACAGTACTGGCCTGACTTTAACGAAGATAGCTTGGTTGAAGCGGTAACTTGGTTTGTAAATCGAGAGCGTCGATTTGGCTGTACTGGTGAGCAAATCAAAGCAATGATGGACAGTTAACAAGGATTTTTTAGTTTGAAACAACGAATTATAACTGCGCTGATCTTAGCTCCTCTGGTTATTCTGGGCATCTTCGAGTTATCACTAGCAACCTTCATTTTATCACTATTCGTGATTACCCTTTTAGGTTACTGGGAGTGGACTCAGTTTGTAGAGAGTAAATCACGCTACTTGGCTCTTGTGCCGACGGTGGCGATCAGTGTTGCCAGCTTCGCTTTGATTCCATTTGATGCGTTTAGTTTAAACCACCTTTCAAGCGCGCACTTCGCGGTGTTAGCAATCGGTTCGGTATGGTGGGTTATTGCAAGTGGTTTAGCGGTAACTTATCCCAAGTCTACACCTGCGTGGCAAGGTTCCAGTCTACTGAGACATTGTTTCGGTATTTTGACACTACTCCCGTTTTTTTGGAGCGTAGTGATTTTAAGAGCCAATGGTATTGATCAAGATCCTTATCATGGAGCTAAGTTGGTGATGTTTGTTTGCTTGCTTGTATGGGCTGCGGACAGCGGTGCTTACTTTGCTGGAAAGAGTTTTGGAAAACGTAAAATGGCGCCGGCAGTGAGTCCAAATAAAACCATTGAAGGTTTGATTGGCGGTATCATTACTGCTCTGATTGTCGCGTGGATTTTCGCGGGACTATTTGATATTCAATTTGCAAGCTCGATTCAAATGATAGCGATTACCCTAATTACGGTCGTGATCTCTGTATTGGGTGACCTCGTTGAAAGTATGTTCAAGCGAGTTTCTGGCATTAAAGACAGCAGCAACTTGATTCCTGGTCACGGTGGAATACTGGACCGAATTGATAGTTTAACTGCTGCCTTCCCTGTCTTTGCTCTGCTTTACTTAGCATTCTAAATTATAAGGGCAGACCATCTGCCCTTTGTTCTATTCCTACGGTCTTACTGAGATGCGAAATCTAACTATCCTTGGCGCAACAGGCTCAATCGGTGCGAGTACCCTAAGAGTCGTTGAACAGAATCCTACTCAATACAATATTGTGGCGCTAGCGGCGGGTTCTAATGTAGAAAAAATGCGAGCGCTAGTGAATAAGTGGCAGCCAGAATACGTAGCAATGGCTTGTTCTCAAGCGGCTAAAGAGCTAGAGCGTCAGCTTCAACAAGACTCTGTTTCAACATTAGTGCTAAGTGGCAATGATGGCATGTGTCAGGTTGCGTCATTGGAGCATGTCGATACAGTGATGGCTGCTATCGTTGGTGCAGCAGGTTTGTTGCCGACGATGTCTGCGGTAAAGGCCGGTAAACGCATTTTGCTTGCCAACAAAGAAGCCTTGGTTATGTCAGGGCAGTTGTTTATCGATGCTGTTGAAAAGTACGGCGCGGAACTGCTTCCGGTCGATAGTGAGCATAACGCGATTTTTCAATGTCTGCCTGAGCAAGTTCAAACGCAGCTCGGGCGTTGCGATCTTGCCGAAAGTGGCATCAACCATATCCTTTTAACGGGGTCTGGCGGTCCATTCCGTTACACAGACGTATCTGAGCTGGAATTGGTGACTCCTCAGAAAGCGATAGCGCATCCTAACTGGTCTATGGGGCCTAAGATTTCAGTCGACTCCGCGACTATGATGAATAAAGGTCTTGAGTACATTGAAGCAAAGTGGCTTTTTAATGCATCTCAAGATCAGCTGAAAGTGATTATTCATCCACAGTCCGTGATTCACTCTATGGTGCAATATAAAGATGGCTCGGTGTTAGCGCAAATGGGCGAACCTGATATGGCCACCCCCATTGCACTGACGATGTCTTATCCAGAGCGTATCGATGCTGGTGTCAAGCCTCTCGACTTTACCCGAGTCGGTGAACTGACTTTCTTAGAGCCCGATTACGCACGCTACCCATGCTTAAAATTAGCTATCGAGGCTTGTTACCTTGGGCAGCATGCGACAACGGCAATTAATGCGGCCAATGAAGTGGCGGTGGACGCATTCCTAAATGAAAAAGTGAAATTTACCGACATTGCCTTGATTAACGAACACGTTATGAACAAAGTCTGTGAACAGCATACGTCTGAAAGTCTAGATAGCTTGGAAAGCTTGCTAGAGCTAGATACTATGTCACGAGATCTTGCCGTTCAGTTTATTGAAGAGCAGTTGTTATGAGTGGAATTTTATGGAACTTTGTATCCTTCATCGTCGCATTAGGGATACTGGTCGCCGTTCACGAGTTTGGCCATTTCTGGGTTGCTCGTCGTTGTGGTGTAAAAGTTGAAAAGTTCTCGATTGGTTTTGGTAAATCAATCTGGAGCAAAGTAGGAAAAGATGGCACTGAATACAGCTTGTCGATCATTCCTCTTGGTGGCTACGTTAAAATGCTCGACGGTCGAGTCGATGACGTTACTGAAGACCAACAGAAATACGCGTTCGACAAGAAACCGTTATGGAAGCGAACCGCGATTGTGGGTGCTGGCCCCGCATTTAACTTTCTGTTCGCCATCTTTGCGTATTGGTTAGTTTTTTTGATTGGTGTGCCTGCTGTTAAGCCTGTAATTGGTGAGGTGGCTCCGCAATCTATCGCTGCTCAAGCGGGAATTGAATCTGGAATGGAACTTAAATCTATTTCAGGAATCAAAACCGCTGATTGGGAATCTGTGAACATTGGTCTGATCTCACATATTGGTGACGACAGTATGACGGTGACCGTAGCTTCTCAAGACAATATTGGTTTAGAACAGAAGTTGACTCTTGATCTGACGCAGTGGTCTTTTGACCCAGAAACAGAATCGGCGATGTCGACTTTGGGCTTTAAACCATTTTCTCCTGAGATCTCAACAACGCTTGCTCAGGTTATGGAAGATGGTGCGGCGTACTCCGCAGGTTTTGAAGTTGGTGATCAGATTGTCAGTATTGACGGTGTAGCGATTAATGGCTGGCCGAGTGTGGTCGAAGCTATTCGTTCTAATCCTGAACAAGCGCTGAGTGTCGGTATTGAACGTAATGGCTATCAAACTGAGCTGACTTTAACACCGAAATCCCGTGATCTGTCTGACGGTAGTTCAATTGGTTATGCTGGTATTGCTCCAGAAGTCGCAGAATGGCCGGAAGATTATCGCTTTGAACTGCAATTTGGTGTATTTGAAGCAGTAGGGAAGGCGATTGATAAAACGGGTCAAATCATCGACCTAACGCTGACGATGCTTAAGAAGCTTATCGTGGGTGATGTAGGACTAAACAACCTTAGTGGACCAATCTCGATCGCAAAAGGTGCAGGCACCACCGCAGATTATGGTTTGGTTTACTTTTTAGGTTTCTTAGCTCTAATTAGTGTGAACTTAGGCATCATTAATTTAGTACCGCTGCCGATGTTAGATGGCGGTCATTTGCTCTTTTTCGCTATTGAGGCAATTACTCGTAAACCTGTACCAGAAAAGGTACAAGAGATGGGTTACCGAGTGGGCAGTGCGATTATCTTCTCACTGATGGCCCTAGCAATATTTAACGACTTTACTCGTCTGTGAATGGTTCCTCACAGGCTTTGGTAGTAGCAAGGAATAATTAGAATAAGTATGGCGATTAAGCAAATTCTATTCGCAAGTCTATTAGCCACCAGCGTGGCTGCGAATGGAGCAGAAAACTTCGTAGTTCAAGATATTAAGATTGAAGGCTTACAACGCGTCGCTTTAGGTGCGGCTCTCTTGAAAATGCCAGTGCGTATTGGCGACCAAGTAGACGAAAGCGATGTATCTGAGATCATTCGTGCGCTTTACGCATCAGGCAACTTTGAGAACGTGAAAGTATTACGTGATGAAGGTGTCTTGATTGTTCAAGTTAAAGAGCGTCCAACCATTGCTAGTATCTCTTTTTCTGGCAACAAAGCGATCAAGGAAGAACAGCTTCAGCAGAACCTAGATGCATCAGGTGTACGTGAAGGTGAAGCGCTAGATCGAACGACCTTGAGCAATATTGAGAAAGGTCTAGAAGACTTTTACTACAGCGTGGGTAAATACAATGCGACCGTAAAAGCGGTGGTAACCCCTCTTCCTCGTAACCGTTCAGATCTTAAGTTTGTATTCACCGAAGGTGTATCTGCGAAGATCCAACAGATCAACTTTATCGGGAACGAAGTATACAGTGATGAAGAGCTGCTAAGCCGCTTCAATCTAAATGTCGATGTTGCATGGTGGAACTTCTTAGCTGACGAAAAGTATCAGAAGCAAGTTTTAGCGGGCGATATTGAAGCGTTGAAATCGTACTATCTTGATCGTGGTTACTTAAAATTCCAGGTTGATTCTACTCAAGTCTCTATCTCACCAGACAAGAAGGGCGTGTACATTACGCTTGGCCTCGATGAAGGTAAACCATACAAGGTGAAAGACGTTAAGTTCCGTGGTGAACTTATTGGTCGCGAAGCTGACTTTGAAGCGTTAGTCCCGTTTGAAGAGGGTGAGACTTATAACGGTTCGGCTGTGACCTCTCTAGAAGAGGGCGTTAAGCGTATCCTAGGTGAGTCGGGCTATGCGTACCCACAAGTGCGTACTATTCCTGAGTTTGACGATGAGACTCAAGAAGTTTCTTTGGTGATTAATGTAGAAGCGGGCAGTCGTATCTACGTACGTGATATTCGTTTTACGGGTAACAATTCAACTAAAGACGAAGTATTACGTCGTGAAATGCGTCAAATGGAAGGCAGTTGGCTCAACTCGAAATCTATCGATACGGGTAAGAGCCGCTTGAATCGTTTGGGCTTCTTCGAAACCGTTGATGTTCAGACGGTACGTGTTCCGGGAACCGAAGACCAAGTCGATTTGGTATACAACGTGAAAGAAGCAAACTCGGGTAGCATCAACTTCGGTGTCGGTTACGGTACTGAATCTGGGGTGAGTTTCCAAGTTGGTCTACAGCAAGATAACTTCGCAGGTTCAGGTAACCGTGTTGGTGTAAGCGCCATGATGAACGATTACCAAAAGAACGTTAGCTTGGACTACCGTGACCCATACTGGAACCTTGATGGTGTGAGCTTGGGTGGCAAGATCTTCTACAACGAATTTGAAGCGTCTGAAGCGGGTATTGTTGATTATACCAACCAAAGTTATGGTACTAGTCTGACATGGGGTTTCCCAATGGATGAACTGAACCGTCTTGAGTTTGGTGTAGGTTACACTCACAACAAGATCGGTAATGTCCCAACTTACATTCAGGTTGAACAGTTTGCTCGCAGTATCAACCAGTATGGTGATGAACATATTCTTACCGATGATTTTGATATCAATATCTCTTGGACGCGTAACAATCTGAACCGAGGTTTCTTCCCAACAGAAGGTAACCACCAACGTGCTTTCGCTAAAATGACAGTACCGGGTTCTGATGTTAAGTACTTCAAAATGCAGTACGACGTAAAACATTACATTCCACTGACTAAAAAGCATGAGTTTACGCTACTGATGCGCGGTCGTTTGGGCTATGGTAATGGTTATGGTCAGACCGATGGTAATGATAACTTGTTCCCATTTTATGAGAACTACTACGCTGGTGGTTTCACCACATTGCGTGGCTTTGGCTCTAACTCAGCAGGTCCAAAGGCCGTTTACTCAAATAGCACGGGTAACAACCCAACTTACGACACAGCAACGGACGACTCAATTGGTGGTAACGCAATCGCACTCGCAAGCCTAGAGTTGATTGTTCCGACACCATTTGCCTCTGACGAAGCGCGTAGCCAGATCCGAACCAGTGTGTTCTTTGATATGGCAAGTGTATGGGATACAGAGTTCGTAGACCGTGGTGCACCAAGCAACGGCTCTCAGTACTACTATGACTACTCTGACCCAACACATTACCGATCTTCATATGGTGCAGCCCTACAGTGGATGTCGCCAATGGGACCACTGGTTTTCTCTCTAGCGAAACCAATTAAAATTTACGAAGGTGATGATGAAGAGTTCTTCACATTTACCATTGGTAGAACTTTCTAATACTTAAAGGACAATATTTTGAAAAAAATGATGAAAGCAGCAGGCCTAGGCCTAATCGTTCTTAGCTCTTCTTTCTTTGCAACAGCTGCAGAAGCGGCACAGAAAATCGGCTACGTGAACACTGCACAAGTATTCCAAGCTCTGCCTCAGCGTGAAGTTGTTCTTCAAAAAATGCAGGAAGAGTTTAAAGATAAAGCCGCTGAACTGCAGAGCATTCAAGCGGAAGCTCAAACCAAGATCGAAAAGCTAAAGCGTGATGGCGAGCTTCTTGGCCCTGAAGAAGTAGAAAAACTACGTATTGAAGTGGGTCAACTAGACAGCAAATACAAGATTAAAGCACAAGCTCTTGAGAAAGCGAGCCAACGTCGCGAAGCTCAAGAGAAACAGAAGCTATTTAAAGTGATTCAAGAAGCAGTAGAAAAAGTAGCTGAGAAAGAAGGCTACGACATGATTGTCGATATCTCTACGCTTCAATACGCGAAACCTGAATACAATATCTCTGAGAAAGTAATCAAATCACTAAAATAAGAGCTCTATGAAGAATCTGACTTTAGCCGAATTGGCAGAAATTACCGGGGGCGAGTTACATGGCGAAGGCAGCGTTGTTGTCACTGCAGTAGCTCCAATGGACAAGGCACAAGAAGGGGACGTGACATTCCTTTCAAATGCAAAGTACAGCAAGCACTTAGCTGAATGTAAAGCGTCTGCTGTGATGGTAAAAGAGAGTGAACGCGAACTGTGTACAACTCACGTGATCGTGGTTGATGACCCATATATTGCGTTTGCGAAAGTCGCACAAGCTCTTGATACTACTCCTGAACCGGCTTCGGCTATTGCAGATTCTGCAGTAATTGCTGAGTCAGCGGTTTTAGGAACGAATGTATCTATCGGTGCGAATGCAGTGATTGAGTCTGGCGCTGAGCTAGGTGATAACGTTGTTATCGGTGCTGGTTGTTTCATCGGTAAAAATGCGCAGATTGGCTCAGGCACGAAGCTGTGGGCGAATGTGAGCATCTACCATGAAGTTGTGCTAGGTGAAGCTTGTTTGGTTCAATCCGGTACAGTAATTGGTTCTGATGGCTTTGGTTATGCGAATGATAAAGGTGAGTGGATCAAGATTCCTCAAGTCGGAACTGTTCGCATTGGCAACCGTGTTGAGATCGGTGCATGTACCACGATTGATCGTGGCGCACTTGATGACACTGTTATCGAAGATAACGTAATTATTGATAACCAGTTGCAAATCGCTCATAACGTTCACATCGGATATGGTTCGGCATTGGCGGGTGGTATTATCGTAGCCGGCAGCACAACGATAGGTAAGTACTGTATTATTGGTGGTGGTAGCGTTATCAATGGTCATATTGAGATCGTAGACGGCGTGACAATCACCGGTATGTCGATGGTTATGCGTAGCATCACTGAGAAAGGCATGTACTCTTCAGGTATTCCTTTACAGCCAAATAGAGAGTGGCGTAAAACGGCAGCGCGTGTTCACCGTATTGATGAGATGAACAAACGTCTGAAAACTGTTGAAAAACTTATCGAGAAGGGCTCGGAATCATAATTCCGGCATTTCTAATTAAAAGGCTCGCGTCATGCGGGTCTTTTTCGTTTATAATCCCTTTAATTGACTAAAGAACACAAATAGGAATACGACTTTGACTACTGAACAGAAAACGATGAACATTACTGAAATTCAGGAACTACTACCTCATCGCTACCCATTCCTAATGATCGACCGTGTTACTCATTTTGAAGAAGAGAAAACACTGACAGCGATCAAGAATGTCTCTGTGAACGAGCCTCAGTTTACTGGCCACTTCCCACAACTTCCTGTATTCCCAGGTGTGTTGATTCTTGAAGCAATGGCTCAAGCAACCGGTCTGCTTGCATTTAAATCTTTTGGTGCGCCATCAGAGAATGAGTTGTACTACTTTGCAAGTGTTGATAAAGCGAAGTTCCGCAAGCCAGTAGTCCCTGGTGATCAGCTTGTTATTGAAGTGGAATTCCTTAAAGAACGCCGTGGCATCGCATCATTCAATGGTGTAGCAAAAGTGGACGGTGAAGTAGTATGTTCAGCTGAACTAAAATGTGCTCGTAGAGAGTTTTAATATGATCCATGAAACAGCAAACATTCACCCAGCAGCGGTAATAGAAGGTGAGGTGACCATTGGTGCAAATGTATCTGTGGGGCCATTCACTTACATTTCTGGCAACGTAACTATTGGTGAAGGCACTGAAGTTATGTCGCATGTTGTGATTAAAGGTCACACGACAATCGGTAAAGATAACCGAATCTTCCCGCATGCTGTGATTGGTGAAGAGAACCAAGATAAAAAGTACGGTGGTGAAGACACAACAGTAGTTATCGGTGATCGCAATGTGATTCGTGAAGCGGTTCAAATCCACCGTGGTACGGTTCAAGATAAAGCAACCACAGTGATTGGTGATGATAACCTACTGTGTGTTAACGCCCACGTAGCGCACGACGTTATTGTTGGTAACCACACTCACATTGGTAACAATGCTATCTTGGGTGGTCACGTAACGGTTGGCGATTACGCCGGTGTTATGGCGCTTTCTGCAATTCACCCGTTCTGTTCAATCGGAGCTTACGCATACATTGGTGGTTGCTCCGCTGTTGTTCAAGATGTACTTCCGTACGTACTTGCACAAGGTAACCATGCAGCACCATTTGGCCTCAACCTTGTAGGTCTGAAGCGAAATGGTTTCGAGAAGCCTGAGATTCGTGCGCTACAAAAAGCGTATAAAGAAATCTACCGTTCAGGAAAAACACTGGACGAAGCCAAAGAGACATTGGTAGAGATGGCGAATGAATTCCCATCAATTAATCCAATGCTTGAGATGCTTGAACGCTCAGAGCGCGGAATTATCCGATAGAAAAATGACAGGGTAGATGTCGTCTATGTGTATTCATAGTTTCATTTACCCATTAACAAAAAGATCGCTCTCACATTAGCGATCTTTTTTGTTTTAAGCCGTAAGGAATCAGGAAAGGTTTATGTCAGTAGAAACGATGCAATCAAACCATAATCAAGCACCTTCTGAACGCCCATTAAGAGTGGGGATTGTGGTTGGTGAACTCTCTGGTGATACCCTGGGTGAAGGCTTCATGAAAGCGATTCAAGCGCAGTATCCCAATGCAGAGTTTGTTGGTATTGGTGGTCCAAAAATGAAAGCCTTGGGTTGTGAGTCTCTGTTCGAAATGGAAGAGCTTGCCGTAATGGGCTTGGTGGAAGTGCTTGGAAGGTTGCCACGACTGTTGAAAGTTAAGGCGGAGTTGGTGAAGTATTTCACCAGTAACCCACCTGACGTTTTTATTGGTATTGATGCGCCAGATTTCAATTTACGCCTTGAGTTAGACCTAAAAAATGCTGGGATTAAAACGGTTCACTATGTGAGTCCATCTGTGTGGGCATGGCGTCCTAAACGCATTTTTAAAATCGATAAAGCGACCGACTTGGTATTGGCATTCCTTCCATTCGAAAAGGCGTTTTACGATAAGTATAACGTTGCCTGTGAGTTCGTTGGGCATACATTAGCGGATGCGATTCCATTAGAGCCAAATCAAGCACAAGCGCGTCAACTGCTCGGTTTAGAGCAAGACAAGAGGTGGTTAGCGGTTCTTCCTGGCAGTCGTGGCGGTGAGATGAAGCTGATTGCTCAACCATTTATTGAGACCTGTCAACGCATTCATCAAAAGTATCCGGATATCGGCTTTGTTGTCGCAGCGGTGAATGAGACCCGCAATCAGCAGTTTACCGAGATCTGGAAGGCAACGGCACCTGAGCTCGATTTTGTGATAGTGCAAGATACTGCGCGCAATGTCATTACGGCTTCCGATTCAGTCCTGCTCGCTTCTGGCACCGTTGCCCTGGAATGTATGCTACTGAAACGCCCTATGGTGGTTGGTTATAAGGTGAATAAACTGACGGGCTACATTGTTAAAAAGCTAGCGATTACCGAGTTTGTTTCTTTGCCAAACATTCTTGCTGGCGAAGAGATCGTCAAAGAGCACATCCTTGAAGAGTGCCACCCTGACTTTTTATTCCCGTCGGTAGATGCCATGCTTTCTCGTGATAACACCGCTTTAATCGAGCGCTTTACCGAGATGCACCACTGGATTCGTAAAGATGCGGATAAACAAGCCGCAAACCAAGTGTTGAAGCTGATTGGTTGGCCAACGCAAGACTAATAACAGATTACTAAATGCCCAGAGAACACTATGGCAGTAAAAGATAAAAAAGAACTTCCTCCTTTCGAGTACCCAGCAGGTTACCAGTTGTTTGCTGGCGTTGATGAAGTGGGCCGTGGGCCTTTGGTCGGCGATGTAGTGACCGCCGCGGTGATTCTTGACCCCAATAACCCAATTGAAGGGCTTAATGATTCAAAGAAGCTATCAGAAAAGAAGCGCCTAGCTCTATTGCCTGAGATAAAAGAGAAAGCGCTAGCATGGTCTGTAGGACGCTGCTCACCTCAAGAAATCGATGAGTTAAATATCCTTCAAGCGACCATGGTAGCGATGCAGCGTGCGATTGCCGGGTTAGATGTACAACCTGATATGGCATTGATTGATGGTAACCGAGTACCTGATTTACCAATGGCAGGTCAAGCCGTTGTTAAAGGCGATCTTCGAGTTGCAGAGATCAGTGCAGCTTCGATCATTGCTAAGGTGGTGAGAGACCAAGAGATGGAAGAGCTGGATAAGCAGCATCCAGAATTTGGTTTTGCAAAACACAAAGGCTATCCAACCAAAGCACACTTTGAAGCTATTGAAAAATATGGTGTGACTGAGCATTATCGTAAGAGCTTTAAGCCTGTAAAACGCATTTTAGGGCTTGATTAGCAGTCGCGCCACCAATAGAAACTCATAAAATTAACAGAACGTTGTTACCCCTAGGTCTAGCCTAGATATCAGGAAGAAGAATGTCAGATCCTAAATTCGTCCACCTTCGTGTTCATAGTGACTTTTCAATGGTCGATGGACTCTCAAAAGTACCGCCACTGGTGAAAAAGGTCGCTGAGATGGGTATGCCAGCGATGGCGCTCACCGATTTTACTAACTTGTGTGGTTTGGTGAAGTTTTATGGCACAGCTCATGGCTGTGGTATAAAGCCGATCATTGGTGCCGATTTCCTGATGCAGTCTCCAGAGTTTGGTGAAGAGCTTACGCGTTTGACCGTGCTAGCGACGGACAACAAGGGTTATAACAACCTGACTCTGTTGATATCGAAGGCCTATCTTCGTGGTCATGTTCAACACCATCCTGTGATTGATAAAGAGTGGCTGATTGAGAATGCGGAAGGCTTGATCATTCTGTCCGGTGCGAAAGACGGCGAGATTGGTAAAGCACTATTGAAAGGCAATCAAGCGCTTGCTGATAGCTGTGTTGCTTTCTATAAAGAGCACTTTGCCGATCGTTTTTATCTTGAGCTGATTCGTACGGGTCGTCCTGATGAAGAGTCTTACCTACATTTTGCTCTGGATCTTGCAGAACGAGTAGAGCTGCCGGTGGTTGCGACCAACGAAGTAGTATTTATCTCAGAAGACTTGTTTGAAGCGCATGAGATTCGAGTAGCAATCCATGATGGTTACACCCTAGAAGATCCACGACGCCCTAAAAATTACAGTGAGCAGCAATACCTTCGTAGTGAAGAAGAGATGTGCGAGCTCTTTGCTGACATTCCAGAAGCACTGGAAAACAGTGTTGAAATCGCCAAGCGTTGTAATGTGACGGTTCGTCTCGGTGAGTATTTTCTACCAAATTTCCCGACAGAAGGTCTGGCGATTGAAGACTTCTTGATTAAGAAGTCTGAAGAGGGCTTAGAGCGTCGTCTTGCGTTTCTTTTCCCTGATGAACAAGTACGTGCCGAGCGTAGACCAGAGTATGATGAGCGTTTGAAAGTTGAACTTGAAGTAATCAACAACATGGGTTTTCCAGGTTACTTCTTGATCGTAATGGAGTTCATCCAGTGGTCTAAAGATAACGACGTACCGGTTGGTCCAGGACGTGGTTCAGGTGCGGGTTCATTGGTAGCCTATGCGTTAGATATCACCGATCTTGATCCGCTTGAATACGATTTGCTCTTTGAACGTTTCTTGAACCCAGAACGTGTCTCCATGCCCGATTTCGATATCGACTTCTGTATGGATAAGCGTGACCAAGTTATTGATCACGTAGCAGAAATGTATGGTCGTGATGCGGTATCTCAGATCATCACATTCGGTACTATGGCGGCGAAAGCGGTTATCCGCGATGTAGGTCGTGTACTTGGTCACCCATTTGGTTTCGTTGATCGAATCTCAAAACTCGTCCCGCCTGATCCAGGGATGACCCTCGAAAAAGCCTTCAAAGCTGAGCCTGCATTACCAGAGTTGTATGACGGTGATGAAGAGGTACGTGAGCTGATCGACAAATGTCGTATCCTCGAAGGTTGTACTCGTAACGCCGGTAAGCACGCGGGTGGTGTTGTAATCTCACCAACCACGATCACGGACTTTGCACCTATCTATGCTGATGCCGAGGGTAACTTCCCAGTAACTCAGTTTGATAAGAACGACGTAGAAACCGCGGGTCTGGTTAAGTTTGACTTCTTGGGCTTGCGTACTCTGACGATCATTGACTGGGCATTAGGGCTCGTCAACCCAAGACTTGAGCGTGAAGGCAAAGATCCAGTACGTATCGAATCGATTCCGTTAGATGACCAAGCGTCGTTTAACCTGCTACAAAATTCAGAAACTACTGCGGTATTCCAGCTGGAATCGCGTGGTATGAAAGATCTCATCAAACGTCTTCAACCGGACTGTTTCGAAGATATTATCGCATTGGTAGCTCTATTCCGTCCGGGTCCACTGCAATCGGGCATGGTAGATAACTTTATCGACCGTAAGCATGGCCGAGAAGCGATCTCATACCCAGATGAAACATGGCAACACGAATCGTTAAAAGAGACGCTTGAGCCGACTTACGGCATTATCTTGTACCAAGAGCAAGTAATGCAGATTGCTCAAATCCTAGCGGGTTACACGCTCGGTGGCGCCGATATGTTGCGTCGTGCAATGGGTAAGAAAAAGCCAGAAGAGATGGCAAAGCAGCGTAGTATTTTTAAAGAGGGGGCAGAAGCCAACGGAGTCGATGGCGAACTAGCCATGAAAATCTTCGACTTGGTAGAGAAGTTTGCGGGTTACGGCTTTAACAAATCTCACTCTGCTGCCTACGCTCTGGTTTCCTATCAAACTCTTTGGTTGAAAACCCACTATCCTGCTGAATTTATGGCTGCGGTAATGACAGCGGATATGGATAACACTGAAAAGGTCATCGGCCTGGTGGATGAGTGTTTCCGTATGAAGCTGAAGCTGTTGCCGCCAGATATCAACTCCGGCTTGTATCGCTTTAATGTGGATGAAGATGGTGCGATTGTTTACGGCATCGGAGCGATTAAAGGGGTCGGTGAAGGCCCGATTGAAGCGATTATCGAAGCCAGAAACAAGGGCGGGTATTTTAAAGACCTATTTGATTTCTGTGCTCGTATCGACCTTAAAAAGGTCAATAAGCGTGTGATTGAAAAGCTCATTATGTCGGGTGCACTCGATCGCTTAGGTCCACACCGTGCAGCAATGATGGCTTCTCTTAACGATGCGGTGAAAGCGGCGAGCCAACATCACCACGCAGAATCGTTTGGTCAATCGGATATGTTTGGTGTGTTGACTGATGCGCCAGAAGAGGTTGAACAAAAGTATACTCAAGTACCTAAGTGGCCTGAGAAGGTATGGCTTGAAGGGGAAAGAGAAACTCTAGGCCTATACCTAACAGGTCACCCGGTTAATGCGTATATTAAAGAGCTTGCGAAATACACTAGCTGCCGTTTAAAAGATGCGACACCGACTCGTCGTGATCAGTCACTGACGATTGCAGGCTTAGTGATTGCAGCTCGAGTGATGACCACTAAACGCGGTACACGAATCGGTTTGATGACGATCGACGATCGATCGGGTCGAATGGAAGTGATGTTGTTCTCAGATGCGCTCGAACGCTATGCAGAATTGCTCGAAAAAGACAAAATTGTGGTCGTTTCCGGACAGGTCAGCTTTGATGACTTCAATGGTGGGCTTAAAATGTCCGCGCGCGAGGTCATGGACTTAGGAAGCGCCCGAGAAAAATATGCTCGCGGATTATCGATTTCTATCGATCAATCACAAATTAATGGTCAATTTTTTGAGCGTTTTAGCCAAATCTTAGAACCATATAGAGCCGGAACGGTCCCAGTCAATGTATACTACCAGCGTGCCGACGCTAGAGCGCGGTTAACATTGGGCACAGAATGGCGCGTAACGCCAAGTGATACATTACTAGATGAATTAAAACAGCTACTTGGAAATAGCCAAGTAGAACTCGAATTTAACTAAAATTCAGCTCTTGCTAATGGGAGCTGAGTCAACAAGGATTCATAGATGAGCCTGAACTTTCTAGAATTTGAAAAGCCTATCGCTGAACTTGAAGCAAAAATTGAAGCATTACGTGACGTTTCTCGTCACGGTGGTGATGCTGCGGTAGATCTAGACAAAGAAATTGAACAACTAGAGAAAAAAAGCTTAGAGCTTAAACAGAAAATCTTTAGTGACTTAGGTGCATGGCAAGTGGCTCAACTTGCTCGTCACCCACAGCGTCCTTACACGCTAGATTACCTAGAGAACGTATTCACTGAATTTGAAGAGCTAGCGGGTGACCGTGCTTACGCTGACGACAAAGCGATCGTTGGTGGTATGGCTCGTCTAAACGGTCGTCCAGTTATGGTTATTGGTCACCAAAAAGGTCGTGAGACGAAAGAAAAAGTAATCCGCAACTTTGGTATGCCAAAGCCAGAAGGTTACCGTAAGGCGCTTCGTCTAATGGAAACGGCTGAGCGTTTCAACATGCCAATCATTACCTTCATCGATACTGCTGGTGCATACCCAGGTGTTGGTGCAGAAGAGCGTGGTCAATCTGAAGCGATCGCGAAGAACCTAAAGGTAATGGCGGGTCTAACGGTTCCTGTTATCTGTAACGTTGTTGGTGAAGGTGGTTCAGGCGGTGCTCTGGCGATCGGTGTTGGCGACTACGTGAATATGCTTCAGTACTCTACGTACTCAGTTATCTCTCCAGAAGGTTGTGCATCAATCCTATGGCGCGACTCAGATAAAGCTCCACAAGCTGCAGAAGCGATGGGTCTTATTGCTCCTCGCCTAAAAGAGCTTGAGCTGATTGATGAGATCATTCCTGAGCCACTCGGTGGCGCTCACCGTGATCCAATCCAAATGGCTGAGAACATGAAAGCAACACTCGTTAAACAACTAGAAGAGCTAGAGCAATTTGATAACGATACGCTATTGGAGCGTCGTTACCAACGCCTAATGAGCTACGGTTACTGCTAATTTGGCGACGACAATCTTTTTAGATTGGATAAGCGACAATGAAAGGGTTGGACTCAGTGCCAACCCTTTTTTATTATTATTACATTACTCTTAACTGCCAAATTCTAATGTCCCAGCTATATCAAGCGTTCTCATCTGTACTCGAACCTTATTCACCTTCCATCAATCGGATTGTTATCGCATTTAGTGGCGGTGTTGATTCACGAGTGTTGCTAGAGTTGGCTGCTCGTTATGGTAAAGCGCGAGGCATTGAGTGCATTGCCGTTCATGTTCATCATGGCTTGAGCACCAACGCCGATGTTTGGGTAGAACAATGCCAGCAATGGTGTTTGGAGTCAGCTGTTAAGCTATATATCGAACGAGTCTCTTTGGATACCTCAAGCAGTGAAAGCCTAGAAAAGCTTGCTCGAGATGCGCGTTATGGCGCTTTAAAACAACACCTGAGCAAAGGAGATATTCTGCTTACCGGGCAGCATCAAGATGATCAGCTAGAGACGTTTTTGCTTGCCTTGAAGCGAGGCAGCGGACCTAAAGGTTTGTCTTCAATGGCAAAAGTGATGTCGTTTGGTGAAGCGGTTTTAGTGCGTCCTTTGCTCGGGGTTTCTCGCCAAGAGATAGAAGCGTTTGCTGACCAAAGCGGACTTGAATGGGTTGAAGATGAAAGTAACCAAGACCAGCGCTTTGACCGAAACTTTATTCGTCACGAGGTGACACCTAAGCTGGTGGCGCGCTGGCCCTCTTTTCCGGACTCGGTGGCTCGCAGTGCCCAATTGTGCGCAGAGCAAGAGTTACTACTTGATGAACTGTTAGTTCCTAAGTTGAACCAAGCTCTTGGGCTGCACCAAAGCTTGAAAATAGAGAGCTTGTTAGATTGTTCAAATGTGATGCGCGCTCGGTTATTAAGAATGTGGTTGGCTGAAAATGGTCTAGTTATGCCAAGCCAGAAGCAATTAGAACTGTTGTGGAGTGAGGTCGCTTGTGCACAGCAAGATGCGAATCCGGTCTTGGTGTTAGGCGACACCGAAGTGCGACGCTTTGACAACAAGCTGTTTATCGTCGAGTCTCGACCTTCATTAGAATCTTGGCAAGCTGAGTTAAAAGTAGGGCAGTCTTTGGAATTACCCGATAATCTCGGTTCTCTCTCTCTAAATATCAATGGTAGTGCAGCATCCCAAGAGGCTCAGAGTATGGTCAAATTCTCATTATCTAATGCTTCAGATCCAATAACAGTGATGTTTAACCCGGAAGGATTAACTGCTCACCCTGTGGGGCGTGGGCATAGTCGAAAAATGAAAAAGTTATTCCAAGAGTATAAGGTTCCGAGTTGGTTACGTCGAAGAACACCGATACTTATCGATGGGGATCATGTTGTTGCCGTAATGGGACTTTTTGTTGATAGGCGCTACCAAGGCCAAGATTGTGAAGCTGTCTGGAGCAAGTAATAGAACTTTGTGGCACAATTTAAAGGCACTTATATCAATAATAATCAATGGAATAAGCAATGAAAAAGATAGCAGTAGGATTCGTCCTTGGACTGGGACTATTAAGTGGCAATGCTCTAGCGGGTGATGTTGCAGCGGGTCAGGCAAAAGCAGCGGTTTGCGCAGCTTGTCATGGCGCTGACGGAATCGCGGTGATCCCAGGTTACCCGAACTTAAAAGGTCAAAATGAGCAGTACCTTGTTACATCAATTAATGCTTACAAAAGCAAGCAACGCAACGGCGGCCTAGCTGCTGTGATGCAGGCTCAGGCAGCGATGTTAAGCGATGCTGATATCGCGAACCTTGCGGCTTACTATGCAAGCCTAAAATAGTTTTACATCCGAACGTGATTTCTAAGCCAGTGCTTGTTAGCGCTGGCTTTTTTCATTGAATGTTTATGATAGCTATTCGATAATGGGCTATTCGTAGAGTTTAAGGGATGAACATGAAAAAGATTGAAGCCATTATCAAGCCGTTCAAACTTGATGATGTACGTGAAGCACTGGCTGAAGTAGGTATTACGGGCATGACGGTCTCTGAAGTAAAAGGCTTTGGACGTCAAAAAGGTCACACTGAGCTTTACCGTGGTGCAGAGTACATGGTTGATTTTCTTCCAAAAGTAAAACTAGAAATCGTAGTGACTGACGAAGTGGCGGATCAATGTGTTGATACCATCATCGAAACAGCGCAAACGGGTAAAATCGGCGATGGTAAAATATTCATTACCGACGTTGAACGTGTGGTTCGTATCCGCACTGGCGAAGAAGACGAAGACGCCGTTTAAAAAAACATTTACCCTAAAAGGAGCGATTATCGCTCCTTTTTTATTTTCTAGGGCGTGGTGTATGTTGAAGAAAGTGCTGTTTGGTTTTGTTGTTGGCTCTGCGCTTGTTTTTGCGAGCTTTAAACTGATTTTCAAAATTCCTACTCAACCTCATCTTGTTACTCACTCTCCCACTATCAGTAACGACGTTTATAGCTGCTATCAAAACTCAGAACCCAAAGCGCTAGATGTCGCTAATGGGTTGAATGTGACTGTGTGGAATATCTACAAACAGAATCGTGATAACTGGCGCACAGCCCTTAACGCATTGACCAATGAAAGCCAATTGGTGCTGCTTCAAGAGGCGAGTATGACTGAAGAGATGCAATCATGGATCACTAGTGGTTTGTGGGGGAGTAGTCGTGTTAATGCTTTTGAAGCATTTAATAAAAGTGCTGGGGTGCTGAATCTTGCATCTCATCTTCCTATTGAGGCCTGTGCTTATACTCACGAAGAGCCTTGGTTACAGTTACCGAAATCGGCGTTGTGGTCGCGTTACCAATTGAGCAACGGTGAGCAGCTTGCTGTGGTGAACATTCATGCGGTCAACTTTACTTTGGGCACCGAAGACTATGTACAACAGCTGTCTGCACTAACATCAGTACTGAGAGAGTACCGTGGTCCAATTATCTTTGCTGGAGACTTTAACAGCTGGAGTGAAGCTCGCTTTGGGGCGCTGCAGAAAGCTTTGAGTGAGATCGGTTTAGTTGAGGTTACCTTTTCACCAGATCATCGAACTCAGTTCGTGACTGGGTTAGTGCTGGACCATATCTTCTATCGCGGACTGAGTGTGAGAAACGCAAAAGCGCCCGAATCGGACGCTTCTGATCATAACCCTATGCAGGTTACGTTTGATGTTCAGTAGTCTGGCTAGATTAAGACACCAAAATATACAGTGCCCAGATTAGGTAGTACCCAACCCATGGCAGTGCCGAGATTACCAGTGCTTGACCACGTTCAAACTCGGTCCAAGTGAGTACTGCTGCGTAACCGAGTACGATGTACCAAGGCAGTAACAGTGGGAATGAACTAGCAAATTGCGACCAATCATTGGTTAGTGGCAGCTTAATAAGACCATTAATACTGTTCAGATCAGCGGCGTAGTTCATGACCTGACCATGCTTAAGCAGCAGGCTTGCGTAGCTCGCAATATCGCCTATCACGGCTGGGAAGGTAATCACCGCAGACGCAGCAAACCATTTCCAGTAGCCATGTTGGTGTTGGCTCGGTTTGGTTGCAAGGTTGAACCAGAATGCCAGCATCGCTATTGTTAGCGTACGGCCAAAGACATCGCTGATGATTTCACTGGCGAGCAGTGTGTTGCTATCAAGTAACTCCAATTGAGCTGGGTTGGTTTGCGCAAGTTGGCGAGTCAACTCTGCACTCAACCAGGTGAAATCTACGTTAGAAAAATAGGCACCCCAAAATAGAAATGGGCTGAGCATTAAGACAACGTAGGGTTGCCACCCCCAGGCTCCTCGCTGATACAGTGCGAGGAAACACGCAGTTGGAGAACGGAAAATGTCCAACAGCATTACGAGTGGGTTACTTGACGGGTTCATACACTTACCTTAGTTACATCAACATACAGCTTAAGCTTCTGGCCTGGCTGTAAGTACTTCTTGTTTTGCAAAGTGTTCCATTTTACAACATCCGAAGTTTTTACTTTGAACTTTGATGCAATACCGCTGACTGTGTCACCTGATTTTACGTTGTAGTAGACGGCTCTGATGATTGCACCATCGGCGCTGTTTTTCCAAACGACCAGATTTTGACCAACTCGCAGCGTGTCTCGAGGCCCCATGCCGTTCCATTTAGCAAGAGACTGATGAGAGACCTTATTGGCACGTGCAATTGTCCATAGACTCTCGCCACTTTTTACTGTGTGGGTCAGCTTATACTGACCGCGACTTTTCGACTGTGTGTTCGCTAAGCGGTTAGAGGCACTCAGAGCGTACGCTTTATCATCTTTAGTTGATGAAGGAATCATCAGATGCTGACCAACGCGAATGTTGTTGTTGGACATACCATTAGCGCTGCGAATGACTTTGCTGGTGGTGTTGTAACGCTGAGCAAGTACGCTGATGCTATCACCAGATTTCACCTTATAGCGCACCAGCTTCATGCCTTTGCCTTTGTTCGCAGCCACTTTTTTATTGAACTGTTCAACCGAATGGATTGGAAGAAGGAGCTGTTGGTGCTTCTCTGGCGCAGTGGCCCACTGGTTGTAAGCTGGGTTGTAGCTTTGTAGCTCTTTTACTGGGATACCTGCGTAATTAGCCGCAATCGCTAGGTCAAGCTGCTCTTCAGGATTCACCAGTTTAAGAACGGGTTTGTTGGCAATAGGTGGAATATCGATGCCGTACTTTTCTTGGTTAGCAATCACGTCCGCTAGAGCCAGCAGTTTTGGGACATAGCTGCTGGTCTCTTTTGGGAGGTCAAGAGAGAAAAAGTCTATCGGCTTACCCAACTTTTTGTTCTTACGAATCGCGCTGTTTACGCGGCCACCACCACTATTATAAGCCGCGATAGCGTGACTCCAATCACCGTCAAAGCGCTTATTTAGTGACTCAAGGTACTCAAGAGCAGCATCGGTTGACGCTGCAACATCACGACGTCCGTCGTACCAGAAGTTCTGTTCAAGACCATAGTATTTGCCAGTACCTGGGATGAATTGCCACAAACCTGCAGCACTACCATGGGAGTAGGCAAACGCATCAAATGAGCTCTCTACGACAGGGAGTAAAGCGAGCTCAAGCGGTAGACCCTTCTCTTCGATCTTTTCAGTGATCAAATAAAGGAAAGGTTCTGCTCGTTTTGATACGGTTTTTAGATGGTTAGGATGCTTCAAATACCAAGTGCGGTAATAGTCGACTTTTTTGTGGTTGGGTACATCCATTTCAAGTTGCATTGCAATGCGTTTCCAAACATCTTGTTGTGTTTGTGGGGTAACGACGGGTGCTTCAACTTTAGGTTGTTCTTTTTCTGCTTTTGATATTGAAACTTCTGGTTGAGAAATTTCTTTCGCAGGGGAAATGTTGGTTTGCTCGGAAGCTTGGCCTTGATTATCTGGCTGAGTTAATTGGCAACCAGAAAGTAGTAATACCAAAGCCCAGCTGTACTTAACTCGCATGTTACAGCCTTTTTTTTAAACGGCTGCTGATAATACTTGCCACTCCCTATGAGTGACAAGTCTCTAATTGTTAAAATTCGTTCTTCCACGCACGAAGCGCTGTAAACACTGAAAGGGGGTCTGTGTGCTCAGTTCGGTTAGATACTGATTTAATTACACTTGGTTCGCTGTAGCGAAGAAATGGGTTGATCCACTTCTCTAAACGTAAATTTGTTGGAATGGTCGACTTATTTTGTGCTCGTAAACGGTTTACGTCGTCTCTGTATTGTTGAAGTTGCATATTATCAGGTTCAACAGCAAGGGCAAACGCAATATTGGCAGCCGTATATTCGTGGGCGCAGTAGACCTCAGTTTCTTGCGGCAGAGCGGTGATCTTATTGAGGGCATCAAACATCTGTTGCGGGGTGCCCTCCATGATACGGCCACAGCCAGCAGAGAACAGCACATCTCCGCAGAATAACTTACCGTCGCCAACGTAACCGATGTGACCTGCGGTATGGCCGCTCAAACCAAGCACTAAGAATACTTCATCGAACAGTTCTAACTGATCACCATCATCAACAGGGTGAGTTAGGGTTGGAATAGGCTCGTTTTTAGGACCGACAACATCAATAGTTGGAAATTGTCTTACTAACTCCGGAACGCCACCAATGTGATCGTTGTGGTGGTGCGTAATTAAGATTGCATCTAAAGTTAGCTCATGACGCTCTAGGTATTCAAGCACTGGAGCCGCATCACCAGGATCGACAACAGCACAACGACGATCGCTATTTTCAATCAGCCAGATGTAATTGTCATTGAATGCAGGTATGCTTTTGATATGTAACATTATTGGTTCTCCAGTCACTTTTAGTGCGACAGAATAAGTGAGACAGATTATTGATGAAGCCAGCACGCAGCCGCAAGAAGTTTGAGCGACCTTATACTTGGGAACAATTACACAATGGCCCTTGGCTCCGCGAGTCTATTCAAACTCGTCTGGATGAATGGTGCCCTAAGCTGTTTGGCTATCATATGCTCAAGCTCGGTGGTCTCAGTTGCGAGATATCCAGCTGCACATGCAATATTCAACATCAAGTAAATCTAGATATCCAGAACCCTTTACACAATGTGATTGCAGATGACTATAATTTGCCCTTTTTAGAGAAGAGCTTCGATGTTGTCGTCCTCAGTCATCAATTAGATTATAGCAATGACCCTCACAGGATATTGCGAGAGGTCGATAGAGTGATGATGGATGACGGTTATCTGATCGTCACTGGGTTTAATCCGTTCAGTTTCACTGGGCTCGCCAGCTTATTGCCTTGGCGCAAGAACAGTCTACCTTGGAGTGGCAGAATGTACACACCGAACCGAGTTAAAGATTGGTTGGGTGTACTTAACTATCAGGTGATTCATTGTGATACCTATGCGTTATTCCCAATGAGTCGCTATCGCGCATTTTGGACATGGCTTGAAAACAGCCTCGGCAGTTGCGCTTCGGTCGCGGGTAGCCAGTACTTTATTGTGGCTCGCAAACGCACATACCCAATTAAGCCGATTAAACCTCACTGGCATCTTAAACGACGTTTTTCTCCGGTTGGTGCAAGCTTCAGGGCTGGTGTTCGCAGTACTGCCCTTGAGCCCTCTTCATTATCCAACCGCAATAAAAAAGCCGACTGATGGTCGGTTCGTCACGTTGATGTTTTATTGGCTCTTATTGTTGTCAGTCTGTGTTTCAGAATGCACTACTGATTAAGTTCACGAGTTTGTCTAGAAAAGCTTAGCTCGCTTGGTAACCTGTATCTTCTTCAGTCGGATTCTCTGCAGCGGTGCGCGCTAACTCATCACACATCTCATTTTCGCGATGACCCGCATGGCCTTTTACCCAACGCCACTCTACTTGATGACGTGCCGTCTCTTTATCCAGTAACTGCCAGAGGTCGGCATTTTTTACTGGTTTTTTGTCAGCTGTTTTCCAGCCGCGTTTTTTCCAGTTGTGGATCCACTGAGTGATGCCTTGGCGAACGTATTGGCTATCGGTTGTCAGGATAACAGCACAAGGCTCTTTCAAGGTTTGCAGAGCGACAACTGCAGCCATCATCTCCATACGGTTATTCGTCGTTAACGAGTAGCCCTTTGCCAGAGTTTTTTCAGTCTGTTTATAACGGAGTACAATCCCATAGCCACCAGGCCCTGGATTTCCGAGACACGAACCATCAGTGAAAATTTCAACTTGTTTCGTCATGATTTGATATTATTACCTCAAGCACATTATCGGCATAGTCTGACACAGTTATCCTTATGAATACCAGTAACAATTCTGAACACCACTCAAACGCTGAAAACAGGCGTATAGTTGTACTCGATACCGAAACCACGGGTATGAACACCGAGGGTGGACCGCACTACCTAGGGCACCGCATTGTCGAGATCGGTGCTGTAGAGATCATTAACCGAAAACTAACGGGGCGTCACTTCCACGTTTACATCAAGCCCGATCGTGCGATTCAAGAAGAGGCGATTGGCGTTCACGGTATTACCGATGAGTTCTTGGTGGATAAACCTGAATACCAAGATGTTCATAAAGAGTTTCTCGAATTCATCAAAGGCGCGGAACTTGTCGCGCACAATGCCCCCTTCGATACCGGCTTTATGGACTACGAGTTTGAGAGACTCGACCCAAGTATAGGTAAGACCGACGATTACTGTAAGGTCACCGATACCCTTGCTATGGCGAAGAAGATCTTCCCAGGCAAGCGCAACAACCTCGATATTCTCTGTGAGCGATACGGTATTGATAACTCTCACCGAACGCTCCACGGGGCTTTGCTCGATGCGGAGATCCTAGCTGACGTTTACCTACTAATGACGGGTGGACAAACCTCACTGCAGTTCAATGCGGGTCAGCAAGAAGGTGTAGCCGAAGGGATCCGTCGTGTCGAAAGTGGACGAAAATCGCTAAAGGTTTTGCGTGCAACGGCCGATGAATTAGAAGCGCATCAAAATCGTTTAGATCTCGTCGAGGAGAGTGGAAGCTGCCTTTGGCGTCAGTAGGGAGAGAGTATGTTTAAGGCATTGGCTTGGAGTTGCTTGTTACTTATCAGCATCGGTGTTCAGGCGGCAACAGAGTCTTCAATTCGACTCTTGGATAACCGCTTTAGAGTGGATCCAAGTATTGAACAGATTACATTTGTTATCTACCGAGCCGACAACTCTCAACCTGTAGTACTGGTTCGCCCGGATGGTAAAAAATACTATTCGTGGCGTAACGCAGACAATGTTCGTTGGTATCAAGAGTCATCGATGGACATTGTCTCGATTGAACACCCGATGCCGGGGCCTTGGCAGGCGGTAGGGAAGGTCTCTCCGAAGAACAAGATCAAGCTGCTTTCTCACTTGGTGCTTGATGCAAAGCAGTTCCCAGACAAACTTTATCAAACAGAAGTTTTGAAATTCACGGCGCGTTTGACTTCCGATGGTAAACCTCTGGTACTTCGAGATTTTCTGGATAGGGTTAACCTCAAGGTGACCTTTACTAAATACATAGAAAACGAAGATGCCTTGGTTCGAGAAGCCCGCCCAGTACCTGTTATCATGGGTGAATTTGCCGATAACGGTGAAGATCTTGATGAGAAAGCGGGTGATGGCGTGTTCACGGTTGCGTTACCGATTGATATTGAGCCGGGTAAGTATCGTGCTCGAATCACATCTGGAAACGGGGTTTTCCTACGTGCCCAAGAGCAGCAAGTCCTTGTTTATCCGTCACCGATATCAACCACCTTTATCCAGTCTCGCAAAGAGGGTTCTCCACATACAATTATTGTATCGGGTGAGCAGGGCATGATTGCGCCAAGCTCGTTGGCCACTCATGTCGAGCATACAGCGCCAGATGAATACGTCTCTTATCAGCAAGGACAAGCAGCGACGGATGGTATGAAGGTCTCGATGGAGATCCCTTACACTGGTGAGGTGGGGATCTATTCTTGGTCTGGAAAGGTATTTGCAACGGACGCTTCGAATCAACGTCCACTGATGTTTCCAATTAAACAGCAGACCTACAGCGTGGTTCAAGATATTGACTTGGCCGAGTCTCGTCGCCTACAGGAAGAGGCTTTAGCTGAGCAAAAACGTATTGCCGCTGAGCAGTTGCTGTTGAAGCAGCGTGAAGAAGAGCGACAACGCAGCATGATCATTATTGGTGTTGGGAATGTTGTGGCGATTCTTTTAGGTCTGTTGATTTGGTTTGTTGTTCGTAAAATCAGAGCCAAGAAGCAAGCGCAACCAGAGATGCAGCTATCTGTACCTAAGTCTTAGTCGATTAACGCTTAACATTGTTTTGTGGTGTGACGGCTGTAAGGCAATGATGTGAATTGTTGATATTGGTTAAATTGTTGATATTAGTTATAGGGTGATTGCTACTTGCTAGTAAGGCGTAGTGGGGGTGAAGAAGCGATTAAACAGCTTTACCTTGATGTTTGAACGGCTAAGATGAAGTATAAAAAAACGGGACTCACTGAGTCCCGTTTTGCTTCTAATATTAACTGTTCTTAACCCTATGCAACATTATCAATCGATGTCTCTGGGTACTGTGGCTTTGCTGCCAGTTCCTCTGGTGCGAAGTCATCAACGTTAATGGTGTATAGACGATGCTCTTCAGCACTCTTCAGCAGTGCCGCCTCTTCGTTGGTTAAGATGCCTTTATCCAAACCAATCTCAGCCACTAGATCTAAGCGTAGGAAAGGACGTCGCTGACTCGTCTCTTTACACACCTTATCAAATAGCGGCTCTGCCTCTAGAATCACCTCTAGCGCACGTTCAATCTTACCGACTGCGTTGTGTTCCGTTGGTGCCAAGAACTGTCCGCGGCCAAGGCGAGAGCGGGTTGCGCTTGGCGTTTGGATGATTTGCGCCACTTGGCTATCTAGCTTGTCACTTGGTGCGCGGCGAATACGGCCAAATGGCAACAAGATAACGCGCAGTAGACGACCGACAACTGGGTTAGGGAAGTTTGCTAGGAACTCATCAATCGCAACTTCTGTTTGACGAAGGCTGTCTTGCATCCCCCAGTGAACCAAAGCTAAATCCTCTTTATGGCTTCCTTCGCTCTCAAAGCGTTTTAGAGTCGCTGAACCAAGGTATAGCTGACTCAAGATATCACCTAGGCGAGCAGATAAACGCTCTCTACGTTTCAGAGAACCACCCAGTACCGCCATCGAGATATCAGACAGTAGCGCTAAGTTCGCACTGTAGCGATTCAGTTGTTGGTAGTAGCGCTTAGTCTCTTTATCTGAAGGAGTGCTTGAACCACGACCGTCAGTCAAACCGAACCATAAGCTACGTACTAGGTTACTCATGGTGAAGCTAACGTGCCCTGCGAGTGCGTTATCGAACTTTTCAAGTGCATCACTGCTTTCAGAGTAGGCCGCATTCATCTCCTCCAGTACATAAGGATGACAACGGATAGCACCTTGACCATAGATGATCATTGAACGAGTTAGGATGTTGGCACCTTCTACCGTAATGGCAATTGGTGAACCTTGGTAGCCACGCGCAAGGAAGTTTGATGGGCCTAAGCAGATGCCTTTACCGCCTACAATGTCCATCGCATCAATGATGCTGCGCTGGCCACGGTGAGTACAGTGGTACTTCACGATAGCTGAAATCACCGAAGGCTTTTCACCTAGGTCGATACCAGCAACAGTGAGGTTGCTTGCCGCATCCATGACGTAGGCGTTACCCGCCAAACGCGCTAATGGCTCTTCGACACCTTCCATTCGACCGATCGGCTGTTTGAATTGGCGACGGATACGTGCGTAAGCGCCGGTTGCGAGAGCTGCCGTTTTCAGGCCACCGGTAGAGTTTGATGGCAATGTGATACCACGTCCTACTGAAAGACACTCAACTAGCATGCGCCAACCTTGACCCGCCATTTTTTGTCCACCAATGATGAAATCCATTGGAACGAACAGGTCTTTAGCTTGAGTTGGGCCATTTTGGAATGGGACATTTAGTGGGAAGTGACGATTGCCAATCTCAACACCCGGAAGGTCGGTTGGGATAAGTGCACAGGTAATGCCAAGGTCTTGTGTGTCGCCGAGCAAGCCGTCAGGGTCGCGCAGTTTGAATGCTAAGCCAAGCACTGTCGCCACAGGTGCTAGAGTGATGTAGCGCTTGTTCCATGTAAGGCGCATACCCAGCACTTCTTCACCTTGCCATTCCCCTTTACATACGATGCCGTAGTCAGGAATTGAGCCAGCGTCTGAGCCTGCCTCTGGACTAGTTAGGGCGAAACAAGGAATCTCTTTACCTTCCGCGAGGCGAGGTAAGTAGTGATTCTTTTGCTCTTCAGTACCGTAGTGCTGTAGCAATTCACCCGGACCTAAAGAGTTAGGTACACCTACGGTTGATGACAGAACGCTAGAAACACCAGTCAGTTTTTGTAGTACCAGTGATTGTGCGTAAGCAGAAAACTCAAGACCGCCGTATTTCTTCTTAATGATCATCGCGAAGAATTTTTCATCTTTCAGATACTGCCAAACTTCTGGTGGCAGATCTGCAAGCTCATGAGTAACTTGATAATCACTCACCATCTCGCAGACAGTATTGACTGGGCCGTCTAAGAAAGCTTGCTCTTCTTTAGACAGTTTAGGGTCTGCGATATTCTGCAGCTTCTTCCAATCTGGCTTGCCTTTAAACAGCTCTGCTTCCCACCAAACTGTACCTGCTTCCAGTGCCTCTTTTTCTGTTTGAGACATCGCAGGCAGCACTTTCTTAAAGACGGTTAGTGCTTTTTGGCTAATCAGTGTTTGTCTAATTGCTGGGATAGCAAAAATAGCGACAGCAAGTAGGTAGCTCAGCCAACCCGTCATGCCGACATCCGCGGCGAAGGTCAGAGCAAACATAGTGGCCGTTAATGCCACGAGTGCGCGAGTGAGGGTGACTCGATGGTACAGGCAGACACTTAGTACGATGGTCATGCACAGTAGAGAGAGCAGTATGTTCATGATCGATTTCCTTTTCAGAGATCACTTATTGTTTTGGTTTATTTAAGAGGTCTAACCAGTTAAGTGTAAACAAAGTATTAAATATTTGTAAAACTCTAATTTGAGTAAAAAGTGATCTCTGTAGAGTTAAAGTTCTAATTGTGAGAGGTGTGTGGTGAATAAATGTGCGAATTGAAACCAGAACAACAATAAAGGTGGCAATCTTTTGGCTTAACTGTCGACACTCTTAAATGTTTGTGGGTAAACTCAAGTAAAAGGGGGAAACAACCTCCATTCTCATTTCGCGTATGCTTAAGTGACGCACATACATATAAGAGATAAGCCTTATGTACCAAGACCTAATCAAAAGTGAATTAAACGAAGCTGCTGAGGTTCTGAACAAGTTTTTAAGTGATGATCACAACATCGCGCAAATTGAAGCAGCAGCTAAGATGATTGCTGATTCTTTTAAACAAGAGGGTAAAGTACTTTCTTGTGGTAACGGTGGCTCACACTGTGACGCGATGCACTTTGCGGAAGAGCTAACTGGTCGCTACCGTGAAAACCGCCCTGGTTATGCCGGTATCGCTATTTCTGATCCGAGCCACCTTTCTTGTGTGAGTAACGACTTTGGCTACGACTACGTTTTCTCTCGTTACGTTGAAGCGGTTGGCCGCAAGGGTGATGTGTTGTTCGGCCTATCAACGTCTGGTAATTCAGGTAACATCCTGAAGGCGATTGAATCCGCTCAGGCGAAAGGTATGAAGACCATCGCTTTGACGGGTAAGGATGGTGGTAAAATGGCTGGTTGTGCGGATATTGAAATCCGTGTTCCGCATTTCGGTTACGCCGATCGTATCCAAGAAATTCATATCAAGATCATTCACATCATCATTCAACTTGTTGAAAAAGAGATGGAATAAAAACGTAGTAGCAGATTGGAGCTCTTTGATTTGAGCTCCATGTTTGGTTGAAGAGGGAGTAGGCTTAACCATGTGTGAATTGCTCGGCATGAGCGCTAATGTGCCAACGGATATTTGTTTCAGTTTTACCGGCCTGATGCAACGTGGTGGTAAGACTGGCCCACACCGAGATGGTTGGGGTATTACCTTCTATGAAGGAAAAGGCTTTCGCACTTTTAAGGACCCGACTCCAAGCTGTGAGTCCAAGATCGCAGAGTTGGTTCAAAACTATCCAATTAAAAGCTGTGCTGTAGTCAGTCATATCCGTCAAGCAAATCGTGGTGGTGTTAACCTAGAAAATACTCATCCTTTTACGCGCGAGTTATGGGGTAAGTATTGGACCTTTGCTCACAATGGTCAGTTAACCGGCTATGATGACCTTGAAAGCGGACGCTTTCGTCCAGTTGGTCAAACAGACAGTGAGTTGTCGTTTTGCTGGCTTATTAAGCAGTTAGAAGACCGTTTTCCAGAGCCTCCTCAAGATATGATGGGGATGTTCCGCTTTGTTGCAGAGTGTTGTGACAAACTGCGAGAAAAAGGCGTATTTAATATGCTGTTGAGCGATGGCGAGTACGTGATGACATATTGCACTAACCATCTTTACTGGATTACGCGACGCGCTCCGTTTGGTAAAGCGAGCCTGATTGATGAAGATGTTGAGATCAATTTTCAGGAAGAGACCACGCCGAATGATGTGGTGAGTGTCGTTGCTACACAACCATTAACGGATAATGAAGAGTGGGCGCGCATGAAGCCTGGCGAGTTTGCGCTGTTCCATTTCGGTGAATTGATTGAGTCTAATCATCAAGCTTTAGCTGATGTGGCGTACGCTCCTAAAAAGGTGGCAAGCCAAGCTCCAACCGAACCTTTAGAGTAATACCAAGCTCAAAACAATAAAGGCCGCAATGCGGCCTTTATTGTTCGAACTGATATGTTTTCTTTGTCTAGTCTTGTGCGTAGCCATGCTTGCCAAGCGTGTTTCCATCGAGCTTGGCACAACCCTCTCTCATCACTAATCTATCATCACAGAACCACTGACACACCAATGGATAGATTTGGTGCTCTTGTGTTAATACTCGGCTTGCTAATTCGTCTGCATCGTCCTCTGCAAAAACAGGCACCTTAGCTTGCAAGATCACTGGTCCACCGTCTAGCTCTTCCGTGACAAAGTGGACACTGGTTCCGTGCTCTTTGTCTTTGGCATCAATGGCTCTTTGGTGTGTATGTAGACCTGGGTATTTCGGCAGTAGTGAAGGGTGGATATTAATCATTCTTCCCAAGTAATGACGAACAAAGTCAGCACTCAGAATACGCATGTAACCAGCAAGAACAATTAAGTCTGGTTGATAGGCATCGATCTGTTGCATTAACTCGCGATCGAAAGCTTCTCGTGATTCAAATGATTTTGGGTCAAGAGAGTGCGCCGGGACTTCTGCGACACGAGCACGCTCTAGGCCATATGCCTCTGCTTTATTTGAGAAAACCGCTTTAACAGAAGCATTAATGTACTGGTTCTGACAAGCATCTAGGATTGCTTGGAGGTTACTTCCGCTGCCGGAGATCAAAACAACGATGTTTTTCTGAGGAGCATTATTTTTCATAGAGATATCAAAACGCGATAAGTGAAAGTAAATAACAATTTACCTACATATTTTAAGGTTTTCTGGGGCGTGAATAGCAGAATGAGGACCTAAAGTCCTCATTCTTAATCGTGCGAGCTAGCAATTAAGCTTAGTTGATTTCAACTTGCTCTTCACCTTCAGCGGCTTGTGCGATTTCACCAATCACCCAAGCGTTTTCGCCTTCAGCTTTTAGTAGTTCAACAGCCGCTTCAGCTTGCTCTTTAGGAAGCGCAACGACTAGGCCAACACCACAGTTGAAAGTGCGGTACATTTCAAATGTCTCCACGTTACCTTTCTCTTGTAGCCAGTTGAAGATAGCAGGCCATTCCCAGCTGTTGCCATCGATGACAGCTTTTGTACCTTCAGGAAGTACGCGTGGAATGTTCTCCCAGAAGCCACCACCAGTGATGTGCGAGATAGCATGAATATCATGCTCTGCAATCATCTTAAGTGCTGACTTGATGTAAATCTTAGTTGGTTCTAGTAGGTGTTCACCAATGGTGCGACCTTCTAGCTCTTCGTTCTTATCTGCACCAGATACTTCTAGTACTTTACGAATCAGTGAGTAGCCATTTGAGTGTGGGCCGCTTGAGCCAACTGCGATAAGTGCATCGCCCGCTGCTACTTTAGTGCCGTCGATGATGTCTGCTTTCTCAACAACACCAACACAGAAGCCAGCAACATCGTAGTCTTCGCCTTCATACATGCCCGGCATTTCAGCGGTCTCACCGCCAATCAGTGCACAGCCTGATTGAACACAACCTTCAGCGATACCAGATACAACATCTGCTGCTGTATCAACATCTAGCTTGCCTGTCGCGTAGTAGTCTAGGAAGAATAGAGGTTCTGCACCTTGAACGATTAGGTCGTTCACACACATTGCCACTAGGTCGATACCTATGGTGTCGTGTTTTTTCATATCCAAAGCAAGGCGAAGCTTAGTACCTACACCATCTGTACCTGAAACCAGTACAGGCTCTTTGTATTTAGTTGGTAGTTCACATAGGGCGCCAAAGCCACCAATGCCACCCATTACTTCTGGGCGACGAGTGCGTTTTACAGCACCTTTAATGCGATCTACTAGTGCGTTACCTGCATCGATATCAACACCAGCGTCTTTGTAGCTTAGAGAAGAATTATTACCGCTCACGGGATAGTCCTCGGTCTTAAGTTGGATGTGAAAACGGCGCTATTCTAACAGGGCTTACCAAACAAGAGCAAACGTTTGCGTGAATTTTTTGCCAAATAAACATACTGAAAATTTGATAAAAACGATGTATAATCTGTGGGTTTATTTAAATATTGCCGGAGTTGGAAATGAAAGTTGTTGAAGTAAAACACCCGCTAGTTAAGCACAAGATTGGCCTGATGCGTGAAGGCGAAATCAGCACGAAGCGTTTTCGTGAACTAGCAACAGAGGTGGGTAGCCTTCTAACATATGAAGCGACAGCAGATTTCGAAACTGAGCGTGTAGAGATCAACGGCTGGAATGGTCCAGTAGAAGTTGACCAAATTAAAGGTAAGAAAGTAACCGTTGTGCCAATCCTACGTGCTGGTCTTGGCATGATGGATGGCGTTTTAGAGCATATCCCAAGTGCACGTATCAGTGTGGTAGGTATCTACCGTGATGAAGAAACACTTGAGCCTGTACCATACTTCAATAAGCTAGCGTCTAATATCGAGGAGCGTATTGCTCTCGTTGTTGACCCAATGCTAGCAACGGGTGGCTCAATGATCGCAACTATCGACCTTATGAAAGAGAAAGGTTGTAAGCACTTTAAGATTCTTGTTCTTGTTGCTGCTCCAGAAGGCATTGCAGCACTTGAGAAAGCACACCCAGATGTAGAGCTTTACACTGCGGCAATCGATGAGAAGCTAAACGACAAGGGCTACATTGTTCCTGGTCTAGGTGATGCTGGCGATAAGATCTTCGGTACTAAGTAATTCGGTTGGTCGTAGCGATATTTGTTACGGCCTACAGTAAAAAAGGGAGCGTATCATTTGATACGCTCCCTTTTTATTTGTTCTCAATTTGTTCGACTACTTGATCTGTGCAGTGTCTACCGACTGGTTCTCACCTAGCTCTTCCGGCAGTACAAGGTTTAGTAGGATTGCGACGATACCACACAAGCTCACACCCTGAAGACTGAAATCACCGATACCAAAAGCCATACCACCTATACCAAATACCAGTGTCACACCAACGATCACTAGGTTGCGTGATTTGTGCAGGTCAACTTGGTTTTTGATAAGTGTGTTCAGACCAACCGTTGCAATAGAACCAAACAGTAGAATCATGATACCGCCCATTACTGGAACCGGGATGGTTTGCAGTAATGCACCTAGCTTACCAACAAGCGCAAGCACGATAGCTGTGACTGCAGCCCAAGTCATGATCACTGGATTGAACGCTTTGGTTAGCATTACTGCTCCCGTTACTTCGCTGTAAGTTGTGTTTGGTGGCGCGCCCAGCATCGAAGCAGCAATCGTTGCCACGCCGTCACCTGTGATGGTGCGGTGTAGGCCTGGCTTTTTAAGGTAGTCTTTACCCGTTACGTTCGAAATGGCTAGCATGTCGCCAACGTGCTCAACGGCAGGTGCGATAGCAACAAACACCATGAAGAAGATGGCATTGATGTTGAATTCAGGCGCAACAAAGTTAGGCATAGCCAACCAAGAGGCTTGAGCTACCGGAGTAAAGTCGACCGCACCGTACACCAAGCTTGTGATGTAACCTGCGACGATACCACCAAAGATTGGCAGTAGTTTCAAAAAGCCTTTAGCGAATACGCTAATAATGATAGTCACAACCAGTGAGATTGCTGAGATCCAAAGAGCGGCATCGGCATCCACCAACTGTACTGCGCCATCTCCAGTTTTACCTAGTGCCATGTTAACGGCTACCGGTGCTAGGCCAAGACCGATAACCATGATAACCGGGCCCACTACTACTGGCGGTAACAGCTTATGGATAAAGCCAACGCCGCGCACCTTAATTAAGCCACCCATTAGCACATAAACCACACCTGCTGCCATTAGGCCGCCCATTGTGGCACCTATGCCCCAAGTTTGTACGCCAAACATGATCGGTGCGATAAACGCGAAAGAGGAGGCTAAAAAAATTGGAACCGAACGGCGAGTAATGACTTGGAAGAGGAGGGTACCAATACCAGCACCGAAAAGCGCGACATTGGGATCTAGACCGGTAAGTAGGGGAACCAATACCAGTGCACCAAAGGCGACAAAGAGCATTTGCGCGCCTTGTAAAGCATTTTTCATGATAAGTCCTTGAGCTAATCGTGAAGTAAAAAACAAATTCGCGGGATTCTATCACTTAGCAATCGATTGCTGTATAGGTTATGTCAAATTTCTCTCTCATTTGCCGGAAATATGTGCATTATCACTTAAGTGTTCGCTATTTTTCTTTGAAAGCTATCTAACACCCCACCAATTCACGGATATTCAATCGAGTATCCGCTATCTTCCTTGCCCAGTTACCTATAGTTGCTTATCATCAGAGCACAAGATTTAAAGACTAGGATCGATATGCGTTATTTAGCATTGTTGATGGGACTTTTGGCTGCACCGAGTTATGCACTGACTCAGGTGGATATTTTTAGTGCCGAAGTTGCTATCAACTCAGAACAGAACGAGCCAGAGAGAGCGGCTAGAAATGAAGGTATGCAACAGGTGCTGGTTAGGGCAACTGGTCAAACAGACGTTGCCGAGAACAAGACAGTACAGAAGGCGATGCGCCAAAGCGCTCAGTACCTGTCACAAATGAGTTTTGGGGAAGCAAGCGAGCAAACTACGCTGCGCATGCGTTTTAATGGCGCTCAGATTCGCAACCTACTGACTCAAGCGCAATTACCATACTGGCCTGAAACACGTTCCAACGTCTTAGTGTGGCTAGTTGAAGAGCAAAACTACGACAAGAATATCGTTTGGGAACACTCGAATTCTGAGCTAGCGGCAGGCATTCAACAGAATGCAAAATTGCGTGGCCTACCGATTACGTTACCAGTGGGTGACTTCGACGACATCACAGGTATTGCAACCTCTGATCTGTGGGGCGGTTTTGTTTCACCTATCAGTCAAGCAAGTCAGCGTTACCCTGTGGATGCGGTGTTGGTTGTGCGTGCTCAGCCTTCAGGTCTACGCTGGACGCTTTACGATCAACAACCCAACCAAATAACCAGTTCACCGAAGTCACCGGTCACAGGCTCTATTTCAGGCAGTGGTGCTTCGGCGTCTCAATCATTGGTTAACGAGATCAGTAACTACTATGCAGCGAAAAGTGCGGTCACGGTCGCAAGCGAGTCGTCGGAGTCAATTCTGGCACAGTTCATTAGCTTGAATAGTGCGCAAGACTTCTTCGAGCTAGAGAATGCGTTAAAAGCGCTCAACTCGGTAGCAAGCCTAGATATTCTTAAAATTCAGAATCATGGAGTGACGTTCAGAATCCATCTGCTATCGACTCAAGATGAATTTGAGAATGAGGTCGAGAGACTACGCTCAGTGGCGAAGATTGAAGCTTCTTACTTAGAGCCAGAGCAAACTCCTGAATTTGAAGCACAAGACAACACCTTGTCGGTGGGTGGCGTTGAACCACAACCGGAAGCTGGGAATGCGCCTCAAGTGGTCACTCCAAGTAACTTGTCTGCGGAAGTCAAAGCATCGGACGTCAAGTCAGAAACGAATGTCAGTGAAGAAGCAGCCGGAGAAGTGGCAGGCAGTGAAGTTGTTGAGACGACCAGCGCTCCAAAACAGCTAAAGCCAAGCCTGGTTTACGAGTGGATTCGATAATCGAGCTTTAAAATGAGGAAAGCCCTGCAATGCAGGGCTTTTTTATAGCTGTTGGGTGTTGTAATCGATAGCGGTGCTGACGAAGAGACCTCCTACCAATTATATCAATCACAGTAAATAAGTGGTCAAAAATAGCGCCGGGAAAAGGCTTAAGAACAAGGCAGAATTTTTTGGTAAGTAGTTATTCTACAATCAAAAATTCTAACGCAGTTATCAAGCGTTTTAACAAGCTAGGATGATCAGTTATTTACTACGATTGGTATTACTGTTCAAACTTGGCTTTCTCTCTCTTTTCGACTTCAGATAGGCGTTTAAGCTTAATGCCCAGTTCTCTCGCTCGGAAACGAGCAAACAGAATGTTGCCTGCGAAACCTAAGGTCGTGAGCAGAAGCTCAACTGCCGCGAGCATGCGCTCCCCACCATCGACATACAAAATCGTCAATGCATGAAGAAAGTAGAGCATTAAAATGAAATTCGCCCACGCATGGGTGTATGGCTTCGCCGCCAAAATCCCCGGCAGTGGTAACAGCAGTGGTACTGCCCATACAATCGCCAGCGTGACACTGTCTAAATGAGGGTGCGGGGAAAGGGTCATCTGCCATGCAACTACCCAGCCCAAAAGCAATAAGTTACCCACCAAAGCAAAGTAACGAAATAGTTTTGTTTTGGGAGACATCGCTTTCTCAGACATATACATAATCAAGATATTCCTTTCTGGTTTATTGCCGTTCTCGCCAAGCGTTTTCCAAGGTTTTTTGCCAGTTCAATCTCTTCTTTGCTCAACGTGCTGTTTTCACCAGCACTGCTTGCTCCGTAAGGTGTGCCACCCGTTTGAGTGGTGTGCAGAGCCGGCTCAGAGTAAGGGATACCCATCACAAGCATGCCATGATGCAGCAAGGGCAGCATCATCGTTTGTAGAGTGGTCTCTTGACCACCATGCAAAGAGGAAGATGAGGTGAAGACACTGGCGGGCTTATCGATGAGGTCACCATTGACCCATAACGGGGTCGTGCTATCCCAGAAGTGCTTCATCGCCCCTGCCATATTGCCAAACCATACCGGGCTGCCTAGCGCTAAACCATCGCATTTTTTTAAATCGTCAAGGCTAGCGCATGGGTCGCTCGTTGTAATGTCATCACGTGGCGAAGTATCGCTGGTGTGGATCTCTTGCACTGTTCGTAACACAGCTTCACAGCCAGAGACGGACTCAACGCCACGTGCGATTTGTCGAGCCAACGCGAGTGTGTTGCCGTGGCGACTGTAATATAAGACCAGTATTGAAACGCTCATAAAGCTTTATAGGATCTCTAGTACTTGCTCTGGTGGACGGCCGATTTTTGCGCGGTTATTAGCAACAACAACAGGGCGTTCAAATAGTTTTGGGTTATCCGCCATTGCCGCGAACAGCTGCTCATCGGTTACTGAACTATCGCCTAGGTTCGCTTCTTTGTAATCCGCTTCTTTCGTTCTCATCATCTCACGAACGCTTTCAAAACCTAATTGAGAAAACAGAACCTTGAGCTGCTCAACAGACAGTGGTGTCTCTAGGTATTTGATGATTTCAGGTTGAACCCCATTTTCTTCAAGAATCGCTAGAGTTTGACGGCTCTTTGAGCAGCGAGGGTTATGATAAATTACGACAGACATGGTGCTTCCTCGGTATTATTTTTTGGTTTATTGCTGTGAGAGCCACGTAGTTGCTACTCTCACAGGTTGAGTCTTGTTTTAGATAATCGCTATTGTAGTGCTAAGAAGCGTTCACGTTGAATCATTAATTGGTCAATACGTGCGTCGTAACGCGCTTGTTTTAGACTTCCTAGCTCGGCTATCTGGCTGGCTTGAGTGTAGTACTGAATGGCTTTGTTCCAGTTCGCTTGTAGAGCTAAAATTTCTGCTCGTGCCGCTAAGTCTTCGTCACTGTTCCCTAAATCGATATTCGCCTTTGACAGTAAGTGCCAACCATTGGTGTCATTTGGGTTATCGTGAGTGTAACGCTGCAGCACTCGAATCGCTTCTTGCAGCTCTTCGTTCTCAAGTAGCGCATTAGCGTAATTGATGGTCAGTACGGGGTTGTTGGGTTGACGTACCAATGCCGCTTTGAGCTCTTTGATCGCCATTTGAGGTTTCTTCTGTTCGATGTGCAGATCCGAGATCGCATCGAGATAGAAAAGATTGGTTGGATCATTGGTGATCAGCTTGTTTAGAATCGGTTCGGCCTTATCGAGCTTCTTGGTATCTAGGTACACTAGCGCCTGCCCATATTCTAAAGATGGCATTATCGATGCTGGTGCTTTCTTCAATTTACGTTCAAACCAGTCCAATGCCGCATCACCATCAATCCCCGCATAACGAGCCACAATACGCGCTCTTGCTAAGTGGTAATCAAGTGATGGCGCGAGTTTTAGAGGTGGATAGCTGCGGGCACGTGCGCGCGAATCGGTAATACGATCTTCTGGCAATGGGTGAGTCAGCAACATAGGTGGAGGTGTACTTGCATAGCGGTACTCGTCGGCAAGACGACCAAAGAAGCGTGGCATCGCATTCACATCAAATCCAGCCTTAGCCATAGTGCTGATACCAAAGCGGTCTGCTTCTTTCTCATTGCTGCGCGTGTAGTTAATTTGGCTCTGCATGTTGCCAGCCGTTGTTGCGGTTAGCGCTGCGATACCCGCTTCTGGCGCTGCGATGGCCAATAACACCGAAGCAGCGAGTGCAGCAATGGTGGCCGGAGAGCGGCGCGCTTGGTCTTCCATGCTTCGCGCTAAGTGGCGTTGAGTTACGTGTGCAATCTCGTGAGCCAGTACTGAAGCCAGTTCACTCTCTGATTGAGCGTGTAGAAACAGTCCAGAGTGTAATGCGACATAGCCACCAAAGAAGGCGAATGCATTGATATTCCTGTCGCGAATCATGAAAAAGTTGAACGGCGTTTTTACATCGTTGGCGTTGGCAACGAGTTGGTGACCCAAGCTGTCAATGTATTGATTGAGTACCGGGTCATTGATTACAGGCTGACTACTACGAATGATGCGCATGTAAGCATCACCATAGATCAACTCTTGGTCTATGGTCAGGGTGCCGCCGGCAGCTGTGCCTATATCGGGAAGATCCAAGCTGTTGGCTTGAGCCAGTAATGGGGTGCCGAGTGTTGTAGCGATGCATAAGCAAGCTATTGAGCGAGCGCGTTTAAACATATTAGTCAGTAATACTCCGTTTCTTCTGACAGTAAGACAAGGACAACACGAAATGGTTCTTTATCTGTTCTCACCTTTGTTTGGTAACGTGCGTCAAACTAAAGGTTGTAGAATGAAAGATGGCACGTTTTTAAAAACAGATTACAATACGACCCTTATAATAAGCATCGAGCTAGATAATGAAACCTAATATTCTAGATTTACGCCAAGAGCGCTGCCCAATGGCGTTATTATTAGCCAAGCGTCACAGTGTTAAATTAGAAAACGGTCAGTCTTTGCTGATACATATTGCTGATCAGAGCTCAATGGCCGATATTGTAAGCTTTTTATCCAAGCATGCTTTTGATGTAAAAGTTGAAGCTTGCTCTGGTCATCACCAAATCCAAGTTACAAAAAAGGAATTGCAATCAAATGCTTGAAATGATGAATCGCTGGTACAGACGACGTTTTTCTGATCCACATGCAGTCAGTTTGGTGGCCATCATTTTATTTGGTTTTATTACCATTTATTTTTTCGGTCATTTGATCGCACCATTGCTGGTGGCGATTGTGCTTGCCTACCTACTAGAGTGGCCTGTGACACAATTACAGCGTCTTGGTTTACCGAGAACGCCTTCAGTGATGCTGGTCATCTTGATGTTCTTTAGTGTGATGCTAATAGCTCTATTTGGTTTGGTCCCAACCATTTGGAATCAAGTGGGTAATTTGCTTAATGATATCCCGAATATGTATATCGGGCTGCAAAAGTTCATCTCGACGATTCCTGAACGTTACCCAGAACTGGCTAATCTACAAATTGTAGAGTCAGTGATGTCGAATGCGAAAAACAAAGTCTTAGGTATGGGCGAGAGCGTTGTAAAAGGCTCTTTTGCCTCATTGGTGAGCATTGCCACACTTGCGGTCTACCTAATTCTGGTGCCACTGCTTATTTTCTTCTTACTGAAAGACAAAGAAGAGATGATCAGAATGGCAAGCGGACTGCTGCCTCAGAATCGTCGTTTGGCAACTAAAGTATGGGTTGAGATGAACCAGCAAATCTCAAACTACATTCGCGGTAAGGTACTTGAGATCTTGATTGTGGGTGGTGTCAGTTATGTGACCTTCGCTATCTTGGACTTGCGTTATTCTGCACTGCTGGCTGTCGCGGTTGGCTTCTCGGTGTTGATCCCCTACATCGGTGCTGCTGCGGTCACCGTACCGGTTGCTATCGTTGGTTTGTTCCAGTGGGGACTTGCGCCACCGTTTTACTGGCTGCTCTTAGCGTACGGTATTATTCAAGCGCTCGACGGTAATGTGTTAGTTCCAGTGTTGTTCTCAGAGGCGGTAAACTTGCATCCAGTTGCTATCATTGTCGCGGTATTGGTCTTTGGTGGTCTATGGGGCTTCTGGGGGGTCTTCTTTGCGATTCCTCTCGCCACACTTGTGAAGGCTGTGTGGAACGCATTACCAAGCCATGCATTGGAAGATGATATAGAAGAAGCGTAGCTTGCTTGATTCAAAACATGATGAGAAAGAAAGGCCGAATATTTAAGATATTCGGCCTTTCAATTTATTGGGTTTAAGTTGTTCAGAGCGCGGTTTAGTCTTGCTGCTTGAAGTAATCTAGAACCACTTCATGGTGCGTCTTTGTCTTGAACTTGTTGAATACATGTTCAATGACACCTTCTTCGTTGATTAAGAAGCTGATGCGGTGCAGGCCATCGTAAACTTTACCCATGAATTTTTTCTCACCCCAAACACCAAACTGTTCAGCAACGGCGTGGTCTTCATCAGAAAGCAGTGAGAAGTTCAGTGATTTCTTGGTAATGAAGTTTGGTAGACGTTTCACTGGGTCGATACTAACACCAAGCACCACAACGTTTAGTGCATCTAGCTCAGCTTTGATGTCGCGCAGGCCTTCTGCTTGCACAATACAACCCGGCGTCATCGCTTTAGGGTAGAAGTAGAAAAGGACTTTCTTGCCTTTGAAGTCATCAAGAGACACGATGTTGCCATCTTGATCTGGAAGAGAGAATGCAGGTGCTGGAGTGCCAGCTGTCAGCGTATTCATGACATTTCCTTTTTAAAGACTGTTTTTGATAAAGTTGAGCGAGCCTTGGACTGATAGGCTCTGACACAGCGCGTTAAATTCTTCTTGTAGCTGCATCAGGTTACATTCTGATTGAACAGAAGCAGTAATTGAAATATGGAATTGATCGTTATCGAGTTGTACCTTCGACTTGTTAATGGTCTGCGCGCTGAGCGAGTCCAAACCAATCTCTCTATCGGCGAAGAATTGGGTGAACTTTTCGGTAAGACCCAGTCTATCGTCAGATTCGATAAATACTTCGAGCGTATAGGAGTTCTCGATATGATCATGCGGGGACGTTCGTTTCATGATAGTAATCAGGTCATGCTCCTGACCAAGCAAAGGTAGGGTTGTCTCCACGCGCGTAATGTTGTTGGCTTTGCCTGATAACAGCATGATGAGAGTAAACTCTTCACCAAACATCGCGATGCGGCTGTCGATAATGTTACAGCCTGATTGGGTGACTAACTGAACCACTTGGTTACAAATACCCGGGCGATCTGTGCCCACTGCAGTGATTACTAGATGTTGAGTCATAAATCACGTCTCTTTATATTCCATTGATGAGAGCATGTTAGCACATATACAGGGACTAATGAGTGAAGGTCGGGGCGTTTTTATGCGTCACTTAGACTTAAGTGGGTACTCAATGAGCGGAGTTTGAGTTTAGTATGATACGAGCACAGTGATAAAAGCTTACCACTAACCGAGCGCTGACACGTGAGGAGCTAAATCGGTTACATTGGGTGTAAGCAAATCATTTCTGGTATTGAACCTGCTTATAAGTCGTCTGACCTCTAACATACGACAATATTTCATACAGTTGTGGCCGCGAAGCGACTTTAATCGCTTGTGTTTATTAATCGGCTTACAGTAACATGCAGAAAGAACAAATTAAGGGAGATAGACATGTTTTCAGGAAGTATCGTTGCGCTGGTTACACCATTCAATTCTGACGGTGAAGTGGATTTCGAAAGCCTTAAAAAACTGGTCGAGCACCACATTACTGCAGGTAGTGATGGTCTAGTAGCAGTAGGCACTACGGGTGAATCTTCTACATTGACTATTGAAGAGCATGTCAAAGTCGTTACCAAGATGGTTGAGTTTGCTGATGGCCGTATTCCTGTGATTGCGGGTACGGGTGCAAATGCAACTCATGAGTCGGTACTGTTCAGTCGTCTGCTCAATGGTTCTGGTATTGCAGGTTGTCTAAGTGTGACACCTTATTATAACAAACCAACACAAGAAGGTTTGTACCAGCACTATAAAGCGATCGCGGAAGTGAGCGACGTTCCTCAAATCTTGTACAACGTACCGGGCCGTACGGCAGTAGACCTATTGCCAGAGACTGTGGCTCGTCTTTCAAAGATTGATAACATCGTTGCACTTAAAGATGCGACGGGTGATCTAGACAGAATTGCAATTCATCGTGAACTTTGTGGCGAAGATTTTATCTTACTAAGTGGTGATGACCTCACAGGCCTAGAATTCGTAAAACGTGGCGGTGACGGTGTTATCTCAGTAACGAATAACGTTGCAGCAGCTGACATGGCGACCATGTTTAAGCTGGCGAAAGAGGGCAAATTCGAAGAGGCAGAGGCGATCAATGAACGTTTAATGCCACTTCACAAACATTTGTTCATTGAATCTAATCCAATTCCAGTAAAATGGGCGGTTCATAAAATGGGTTTGATCGCTGAGGGCAGTCTTCGACTTCCACTGACAGAACTGTCAGAGCCGGCTCAACCTATCGTTGCTCAAGCAATGACAGAAGCGTGTATTTACTAAATGTTTGAAACAGTGCCGAAGCTTGTCTTCGGCATTTAGGAGTATAAATGAAGTATTCTCACCAGCTAGTGATCGGCTCACTGGCTGTTTTCGTTCTTACAGCATGCTCTGGCAGCCCGACTCAACGTCGTCAAGCCAAGGATGACTTCGAATACTTAGAAACCCCAGCGTTGACTCAATGGCAACTGCCTGAAGACGCTACCCCTCAATTCTACCCAAACTACGATATCCCTAAAGGAGAGTTTGCTGGTGGTATTGGCCGCGATGTTGATATTCGACCACCACAGCAGGTGTTGGAGCTTATTCCAGGTGCGCGTGCTGAGCGTCAAAACGGAGAAGTCACTCTTTGGTTATTGCGTGCTGAAGAAGCTGATCGTGTATGGCAAACCGCCGTGGACATGCTGACAGAGCGTAACATCGGTATTCGTGAGCAGTCTGATAAAGAGATTGAGACTGATTGGGTTACTTGGGTCTCTGAAGACGAAGAAGTTGAGATTGGCAGTCGTTACACTATCTCTCGCTTTGAGGCGAATAATCGTCACGGCTTCAAGCTTAACTTGATTGATTGGCGTGAGGGTTCTGAAGAGAAGCCTGTTTCAGCGACCAATAAGGAGCGTTACAACGCCTTCATGACCAACTTGGTTATGGCGAAGTACGATGAGAACTTGCGTGCTGAAGCGGCGTTGAAAGCGCAAGAGCTGGTTAAGAAGATCCCTATTTCAATGGGGTCAGACCGCAGCGGATTCCCGGTGATCATCGCGCGTACACCTTACAACGTATTGTGGCAGCGTCTGCCTAAGCTTCTGCCTCAAATGGGCTTTGATCTAGAAGAGCGTAACCAGTCACAAGGTACAGTGAAAGCGAAATATGCCTCTCCAGATGATGAGTTTTGGGATGAGGTTGGCCTTAAGCCGATCGACCTAAGTCCAGGTACTTACACCTTCCTATTTGGTGATTTGGGTAACCGTACCTCTATCAATGTAACTGATGCTTCAGGTAAGCCAGTGGAAGAAGAGCTATTGAAGTCTCTGGTTCCTATCTTGGCGCACGTTGCAGACCAAACCAAAGATACCAAAGAGAAGTAACTAAGTAGGTAGGTTACTGTCTCAATGGCATCAATGAAAAAAGAGGACGCGATGTCCTCTTTTTTGTGTCTGTTAGCTTGAGAATGATGGCTCGATAGCGCCTAGTCACTTAGCTGTTATTTATCGTCGAGGTTTTCTCGATTGAGTTTGTCTAAACGATTGAGCTTATCGAGATCACTCTCTTTTTTCTGTTTATCTGCCTTGCCGACGTTCATGTTTGCCGTGTACTTGAGTGCTGCAATGTTACCGACGACAACACTGACCACGATAAAAATGATCACCCAAGGGTTGGTTAGCCATTCAAGCATATAAGCTCCTAGTTACTGATATTCGTTATGAAACGATCATAAATGGATTCAAGGTGCTCCATAACGATCTCATACCCTAATATTGGCTCAGACTGAAGTTGATTGCCAAGTCGGGGACACGATAACTGTGATAGACAAAGCTGCGCTGTGCGTTTATGACTAATATGCCACGGCTCAACAGCCACGCCTCCTAAGTCTTTGCGATATGGGAAGAAAAAACCAAATTCATCAGCGTTGGCCTCTAGCCATTGGTAAAAGCTATGCTGGTGGCCTGTGAAATATTCCCAAGGCTCTAACTGCAGTTGGGTGTCTTGGGGAAGGTGATTACGTGCAAAGACATCAAAATCAGTACCCCAGTGATGTCGACTAGCCCCGGGTAGGGCAGACCAGCGCAAGATAGCCCACAGCTTCTCAGTGTCAGTTAATTGAGCGGTGTCTAGAGGCTGACTATCACTGTCTAAAATTGCAGTTTCCCCTGCGAATTTTCGATTCCAAATCAACGACTGACGCTGATAGCTACGAAAACCACTGGCGATCTCCATTTTGTAGCCTGCTTGTTCAGCAGAAGCGATTAAACGTTGAAGATCTTGGGCGACTTCATGGTGCACAAGAAAGTTTTTGCTTCCAATTAATGTCTCAATTAAATGAGACTCTACTTGTCCGGTTAACTCTTTTGGTGTCATGAGGTTGTCCAATTTTTTTGCTGTCTTTTCGTTCTCAAAGACAATGTGTTTTTAAAGACTATGAGTTTTTAAAGACTATGAGTTTGCGAGTAGATTCACCAACGTACGTTGGTACATGTCGGTCAGTTTTTCTAGATCAGCGACTTTCACACACTCGTTCACTTTGTGAATTGTTGCATTCACCGGGCCTAGTTCCACAACCTGTCCACCCATGCGTGCAATGAAGCGACCGTCAGATGTACCACCAGTGGTTAACAGCGCTGGTTTTACGTCGTTTACGTGGTCAACGGCATCAACGATGGCATCCAGAAGAGCACCAGTATCAGTCAGGAACGGGTCGCCATTGAATGTCCACTTCAGGTCGTATTCAAAGTCGTACTTGTCTAGAGTACTCGTGATGCGCTCTACAATGATGTCGTTGCTCAGTTCAGTACTAAAACGGAGGTTAAACTGAACATTGAACTCGCCAGGAATAACGTTTGATGCACCTGTGCCCGCACTGACGTTTGGAATTTGGAAACTGGTTGGTGGGAAGTAATCATTCCCTTTGTCCCATTCCGTTGTTGCAAGCTCATGAATTGCAAGCAGAGAGCTGTGTACAGGGTTATTCGCCAGGTGAGGGTAGGCAACGTGGCCTTGTGTCCCTTTTACGGTAAGGTCGCCCGTGATTGAGCCACGGCGGCCATTTTTCACCACATCTCCGACGAACTCTGTACTTGAAGGCTCACCCACGATACACATATCGATATTCTCGCCACGAGCCATCAGTGTTTCCACAACGCGTACAGTACCGTTAATGAACGGCCCTTCTTCATCTGAAGTGATCAAAAATCCGATTGAACCTTTGTGATCTGGATTTTCAGCGATGAACTGTTCAACCGCCACAATCATTGAAGCCAGTGAACCTTTCATGTCTGCTGCACCACGACCGTGAAGATAACCATCAACAATCGTTGGTTCGAATGGTGGCGTATCCCAAAGCTCCGCTGGGCCAGAAGGAACGACATCTGTGTGGCCTGCGAAAGCGAACAGTGGTGCTTCTGTGCCTCGGCGGGCCCAAAAGTTAGTTGTGTCTTCGAATACCATCACCTCAATTTCAAAGCCGAGAGCTTTGAGGCGATCGATCATTACTTCTTGGCAGCCAGCGTCTTCTGGCGTGACTGATTGACGGCTAATGAGATCTTTTGCCAGAGCCAAAGTTGGGCTGTCTGTCATCCTTGAGTTCCTTGTTCTACTTGTCGTTTATTTTGTGAGAAATGTGGCACTTGTGCACCACATTTCTAAAGTTGTGCTTGTTTAGTGCTAGTGCAAATGGGGATTACGCAAAAATAGCGGAATATTGATCAGCTTTGAAGCCAATATGCAGCTTATCTTCAACTTTTAGGATTGGGCGCTTAATCATTGCAGGTTGTTCAACCAAAAGAGCGATAGCATTTTCTTCATTTAGGCCATCTTTTTGTTCTTGAGTGAGCTGGCGATAAGTCGTGCCACGCTTGTTCAGCACTTGTTCCCAACCGAGTTCTTCACAGAAGCCGCGAACTAGTGCTTCATCGACGCCTTGTTTACGATAATCGTGAAATTCGAAGCCGATTTCTTCAGCTTGTAGCCACTTCTTAGCTTTTTTGATTGTGTCGCAGTTCGGGATACCAAACATTGTGATAGTCATTATTCTTCCTTTTGGTGATCTTCTTTCATTGTTATGTATGGAATCCTATCAGGAACTCGGAATTCAGACAAAACAGAGTGAGGAATATTTCAAAGAACGAAAAAAAACGGTAAGAAAATGTCACGAATGGAGACTTATTGATCAACCTCAACATGCCGGATGAGAAAAAAGAAATAATTAACAGGCACAGATATAGGAGGTGTCAATGGAGTTGAGTCCTGTTTTTGCAAGGCGGCTATATTTAGCGTTACTCGTCGAAAGCCTTGAAAGGCCGAATGTGCCTAAACTCATCGAAAAAACGGGTTGGCCTCGTCGTACTATTCAAGATGTACTCAAGGCGTTACCGGGGATCGGTATCGAACTCATGTTTATTCAAGATGGGCGGCGTCATAATGATGGTTACTATCAGTTGTCTGATTGGGGACCATTCGACAGCCAATGGGTTCTGGAACGTAAGAGTGATATAGCGTCCAGTCTTGGATTTAGTGCATAAGCCAGCGAAAGCTGGCTTTTCTTTTTTTGTTGCCCTGTTTTCCAAGGTGTATTATCGAAAGCGCGATAAGGTTATGGGCATTGATAGGCAGTGCCAAGCATGGTTACTGAGGTGGCGAAATCTTGTGGTAGTGAGAAAACGACGGTGTTTGCACCTAGTGCGATAGCATTGGACTTGAGTTCGTTCATCGCTCCTTGAACCATGGTGTCATTCGGAAAGAATAGGTAGCTATACCAATGCCCTTCACTCCCGGTTATTTCACCTTTGTATTGGCAATCACTGATATCAACAATGCCATGATAATCCATCTTTACTCGATGTGCGTTTTCATGCGGCGCTTTTGTTGGGCTCGTACATCCTGCTAGCAGGCTAAGAGCTATTAGCGCCAATGGTAGTCGTTTCATTTCATCATCTCACAGTTGAGTAATGTAGGCAGCGAAACCAAGCCAGCTGGCAATCAATAGTGCCCACGGCAGCATGCTTGGTTTTTGTGTTGGTACTGCAGCGTGATCAGAGACAACCTCATTGGTTTGATTAAGGTTTTGTTGCTTCTCTTTTTGTTGCTTCTTTTTCGCTTTATCGGCCTGACGGTTTCGCTCTTTTTGCTGTTTCTTGTATTGCGCGATGCCTTTTTCGATACCTTGAGCGATCAGTTTAGTCTGCTCTTTGGTTTGTCCAGGCTTTTGAGTTGCTCTGGCTATTTTGAGTGCTTCTTGTTGGGATTCAATAGAAGGTGTTAGTGTCTTCTTTTTCATGTCGAGATAATCGTTAATTCCAATATGTAAATAAGATAACGTAAACCTAGAGAAGTATGAATGATTTGCGTTAAAGTGTCCGTTTTTTTAATATGTTGAAGTGAACGTTGTGCGGTATTCTTTAGAACAATATGACAAACATGGCTTTCTTAAAGCACCAGCTTTACTGTGGCTTGGCTGGCTATTTTTAGCCAAGGCTTTGGTCGTGTTTGTTGTGGCCGGTGCCAGCCGGGAATCAGGCGCTAAAATACTAGAGATAGTTTACCCTGACCATCAAATGTTTTATGTGGGGATTACTCTAAGTGTGCCGAGCGTTTTATTGATGTGGTTGTTTGGTCTGAGATCGCCTGAACGCCCCTATATTAATACGATTGTCTCTTGGGGACGATGGGTTACCCTTTTCGCTGTTTTAAGTCAGTTTGTACATACCGTTTATCTTGTCTATCTCGATCGCGGTGTGTTTCATTGGTTACATGGCGTCACACTCACGCTGTTGTTGTGGCTTTTGATCTACCTCATTAAGAGCAACGCTGTACGAGATTGTTTTACCAGCGTTGAAACTGATAATAGTCAAAAATAATTAATATAGTCATATTTATACTAGAAGCTAAAAATTGAAAGGATCGAACTATGCTTAACTCTTCAAATGAGCTGCCTCAAGCACAAGGTGCTATTTTACCTGAAGCTGGGCCTTTCGCTCTGTATGTGCAGCTAAAAGTCGTGGACAATGCCCCACAAGTTTTAGAACAATTAAAGCAGTTGCCTTCTCTAGTTGCGGAACTGAACGAGTCGCAACCAGAGTCAAACCTGACTCTTTCATTGGCTTTTTCTAAGACATTCTGGGACAAGTTTGAACAAGTAGCGCCAGCTGACTTGATCGCATTTCCAGAACTTGGCAAGGGTGATATTACTGCACCAAGCACAGATTCAGACGTGCTACTTCACTGCCACTCGAACCGTCACGATTTGCATTTTTACGTCATTCGTAAGTTGCTAGAGCAGGTTTCGGAAGATGTCGAAGTGGTTGATGAAACCTACGGCTACCGCTATTTAGATTCTCGTGACATGACGGATTTTGTGGATGGCACCGAAAACCCGAAAGATGCACAGCGCGCTGAAGTTGCATTAATTCCTGAAGGTGAATTTGCAGGCGGCAGTTACGTAATGGTGCAACGTTTTATCCATAACCTACCTGCTTGGAATCGATTAAATATTAAGGCGCAAGAGAAAGTAGTCGGTCGTACCAAGCCTGATTCGATTGAACTAGACGATGTGCCTGCGGCATCGCACGTTGGCCGTGTCGATATCAAAGAAGAAGGCAAAGGTCTGAAAATTGTTCGTCACAGCCTGCCTTATGGCAGCGCGACAGGCGATCATGGCTTACTTTTCATCGCTTACTGTAATGTTCGCCATAACTTTGATGCGATGCTTGAAAGCATGTACGGCGTGACCGACGGGAAGACAGACCAACTGCTGCGTTTCACCCGTGCTGTGACTGGTGCTTACTATTTTGCACCGTCGCAACAAATGTTGGCGGAACTGTCGATTAAGTCGTAAATAGCCATTAAGCGGCAATCCAATTAGTTAAAAAAAAGAGGCGTTTAGCCTCTTTTTTGATTAAAGAGTTAGCATACTTGGTCGATATAGAAGCAACGATTGACTTTATTACCTCCCAACGGTTGAGCGAACATCTATGGCGATTACGGTAAATACCAATGTTTCAGCGCTGGTGGCACAGAGAAATCTCTCTAATGCCAGCAACATGTTGAACCAATCTTTGGAGAGATTGGCTTCAGGTAACCGTATTAATAGCGCTAAGGATGATGCTGCTGGTCTACAAATATCAAATCGACTTGAAGCACAAATGAGCGGTATCGATGTTGCGGTTAGAAACGCCAATGATGGTATCTCTATTATGCAGACTGCAGAAGGGGCGATGAATGAGACCACCAATATCATGCAGCGAATGCGTGATCTTTCTTTGCAGTCAGCGAATGGTTCGAACAGTAAATCGGAACGAATTGCTATCCAAGAAGAGATTCGCGCGCTCAATGACGAGCTGAACCGAATTGCTGAAACCACCTCATTTGGTGGCAAGAAGCTATTGAATGGCAGTTTTGGTAACACCGCCTTCCAAATAGGTGGTAGCTCTGGTGAGGCGGTACAAGTTGGCCTAAAAAGCATGCGAACAGATGGTATCGACATGGGGGGCTTTAGCTATATTGCTAATGGTATGGCTGATAAGCGTTGGGCGGTAAGTTCGGGTAACACTGAGTTCAATATGTCATTTACTGATCGCTTCGGCCAATCTCAATCCATCTCTATTAACGCCAAAGTGGGCGACGATATCGAGCAGCTTGCGACTTACATCAACGGCCAAACAGACCAAGTGTCTGCATCGGTCAATGAAGATGGGCAGCTACAAATCTACATGGCGGGCGAGCAAACGTCAGGAACAATCTCCTTTTCGGGTGCTTTAGCGGATGAGTTATCCATGTCTTCAGGTCGCTATGAGTCGGTCAATGACATTGATGTAACCAGTGCTGGTGGTGCTCAGCGAGCAGTATCTATTCTTGATACAGCGATGAAGTACGTAGACAGTCATCGCTCTGAGTTGGGGGCGATGCAAAACCGCTTTGATCACGCGATTAATAATCTACAAAATGTACACGAGAACTTGGCGACCTCAAACAGTCGTATTAAAGATACCGATTATGCCAAAGAGACTACGCAGATGATCAAGCAGCAAATCTTGCAGCAGGTAAGTACCACTATTTTGGCTCAAGCTAAACAGGCGCCCAATTTAGCGTTAACGCTATTGGGATAAATTGTTACGCTCATCGGCCACACATTTTACAACTTTAGTATTTTTTTCTGTTTTTTCTTATATTTACACCTCTGGTCACGTTTCTTCATTCAACCGAATTTATTTCTGAATTTTCTCGTTTTTTCTCTAAAGGTTTCAGACTAAGCGCCGTTATTAAAAGTAACTTTGAGAGAACTACTTGGTTTTCCGAGACGTCGGAAACCGCAACACCGGAAAATCAATTGGAGAAATCACCATGGCAGTGAATGTAAATACCAACGTTTCAGCGATGACTGCGCAACGTTACCTAAACAACGCAAACAGCGCTCAGCAGACCTCTATGGAGCGTCTATCTTCTGGCTCTAAAATCAATAGTGCAAAAGATGACGCAGCAGGTCTACAAATTTCTAACCGTTTGAACGTACAAAGCCGCGGTCTAGACGTAGCGGTACGTAACGCGAATGACGGTATCTCGATTGCTCAAACCGCTGAAGGTGCAATGAACGAGACGACAAACATCCTGCAACGTATGCGTGATCTTTCTCTACAATCAGCAAATGGCTCAAACTCCAAAGCTGAGCGTGTAGCAATTCAAGAAGAAGTAACAGCACTGAACGACGAGCTGAACCGTATCGCAGAAACGACCTCTTTCGGTGGTAACAAGCTTCTGAATGGTACGTACGGTACTCAGTCTTTCCAAATCGGTGCGGACAACGGTGAAGCCGTGATGCTTGAGTTGAAAGACATGCGTTCAGACAACGACCAAATGGGTGGTCAGAGCTACCAAACTGAGAACGCAAAAGACAAAAACTGGAACGTTCAAGAGGGCTCTAACGACCTGAAAATGACGTTCACAGATAACTTTGGTCAAGCTCAAGAGATCAACATCAATGCAAAAGCGGGTGATGACATCGAAGAGCTAGCGACTTACATCAACGGTCAACAAGACTCTGTGAAAGCGTCTGTAACGGAAGATGGCAAGCTACAAATGTTCGCAGGTAACAACAAAGTAGAAGGCAAGGTAGATTTCTCTGGTGGTCTTGCGGGTGAGCTTGGTATTCAAGGTGGTAAAGAAGTAACGGTTGATACCATCGACGTAACATCGGTAGGTGGCGCTCAAGAATCAGTAGCTATCATTGATGCAGCACTAAAGTACGTAGATAGCCACCGTGCAGAATTGGGTGCATTCCAAAACCGCTTCGACCACGCTATCAATAACTTAGATAACATCAACGAAAACGTAAATGCATCTAAGAGCCGTATTAAAGACACAGACTTCGCGAAAGAGACGACGCAAATGACTAAGTCGCAAATTCTTTCTCAAGCGTCTAGCTCGATTCTTGCGCAAGCGAAGCAAGCACCGAACGCAGCACTGAGTCTACTTGGCTAATACAAAATAAAGTTAAGACTGAAAGCTAGGTGGTAAAACACCTAGCTTTCTTTTTATGAGTAAAACTTACCGAATGATAAATTGTATTGATGTTATGAGTTGTATCATTCAGCTGTATGCAATGGATGTTGAAAGGACGACACAAGCGGTGAGCTGGGGTGAACCTAGTTAAACGGAATACAACTAAATGGTTTCGATACACACAAACATATCTTCCTCAATCGCCCAACGGCATCTTGGTGATGCTCAAAGCCAATCTGTTGAGGCGCAATCAAAATTGCAATCGGGTTCTCGTATCAATGCAGGTAGCGATGATGCAGCAGGCCTGCAAATAGCCAATCGACTTAAAGCTCAAACCCGAGGGATTGATGCTGCTTTGTCGAATGCGACCAATGCGGATTCTATTGCACAAACGGCTGAAGGTGCTTTGCATGAAAGCACGAATATGCTTCAAAAACTCCGCGACCTTGGATTACAGGCTTCCAATGGTGCGTTGAGTCGAGACGAACGCGAAAGTATTCAGATTGAATCAAAAATGCTGATTAACGACCTCGATCGTATCGCGTCGTCAACGACGTTTGCAGGGGATGAGTTATTTGATGGCTCTTTTGGAAAGCGTAATTTCAACCTTGGCCCTGATTCGAACGCGGTCTCGCTCACGCTTAAGAGCATGTACACCAACATTCCACAGATGGGCGGGCAGTTTGCAGAAGCAAACAGTGACGTCGACAAGAATTGGCGAGTCTATTCTCATAATCAAGGGTTAACTATTCGCTATCAAGATAGCAATGACGAGGCTCAGGCGCTCGATATTCGGCTTAAAGAAGGGGATGATATCTATCAGGTTGCTACGTACATTAATGGGCAACAGGATGTGGTCAGAGCCTCGGTAAACGAAGATCATCAGTTGCAGTTGTTTACGGCTCATGCTGATGCACCTCAAGGTTTTGACATTTCGGGAAGCGCAGCGAACACCTTTAATTTTGGTGATACTGAAGCGATATCGTTAGATGATGTGGACATGACGACCGTAGGTGGGGCACAAGTTGGTGTAGCGGTAATTGATGCCTCACTGAACTATGTGGATGGACATCGTAGTGAAATTGGTGGTTTCCAGAACGGGGTTAGCCGTACGATGAATAGTCTCAACAACACTTTTCATCGTATTGCGGATTCAGAAGGGCAAATCAAAGATACCGATTACGCCAAGCTTACTACAGAGCTCACCAAATCTCAGATGCTTGAACGTGCTACGTCAACACTGTTTGCACAGGCAAATCAAAATACTAGCACTGCTCTGTCTTTGTTAGGGTAGTTTTTCTAGACAACAAAAAACGCAGCCCTGAGGCTGCGCTTTTTGAACTTTTGAAATGCTAAGTAGAGATTACTTAGTCACTTTCAGAACTGGAGTTTCACCTACAGTTACAGAACCAGAAAGTTTGTTCAGCTCTTTGATTTCGTCCATGTTAGAGATAACAACTGGAGTAAGAGTTGATTTTGCTTTTTCTTCTAGAAGCGCTAGGTCGAAAGTGATGATAGTGTCACCAGCTTTAACAGTTTGGCCTTCTTCTGCTACGCGAGTGAAGCCTTCGCCTTTAAGTTCAACAGTATCGATACCGAAGTGAACGAATAGCTCAACACCGTCGTCAGACTCGATAGAGAATGCGTGGTTCGTTTCGAAGATTTTACCGATAGTACCGTTAACTGGAGCTACCATTTTGTCGCCAGCTGGTTTGATCGCGATGCCGTCACCAACGATTTTTTCAGCGAAAACAACATCTGGCACGTCTTCGATATTTACGATTTCACCAGATAGAGGTGCGATGATTTCGATTGCACCAGCGTCAGCACTGTCATCAGATACTAGCTTCTTAAGTTTGTCAAACAGACCCATTGTGTCATGCTCCTAACGTTTAGTTTTATTCTGTAGAATATACTATACCAATCTAGCAAATTAGACGACTTTTTTTAAGTCGTCTAATCATATTAAGCCATTGGTGATTACTGAGTTTTCTCTGCGATGAACTTTTCTACTACTGCTTGGATTTCTTCAGCTGTTGGTAGAGAAAGTGCTTCGTCAGCCATTGCTTTAACTTCTGCGAAGTTAGAGTTACGAATAACTTTCTTCACTTTAGGGATAGAGATACCGCTCATAGAGAACTCATCTAGACCCATACCTAGTAGAAGCAGTGTTGCACGCTCATCGCCTGCAAGCTCACCACACATACCTGTCCACTTACCTTCAGCGTGAGACGCATCGATAACCTGCTTGATTACAGTTAGAACAGCAGGAGATAGTGGGTTGTAAAGGTGAGAAATCATCTCGTTACCACGGTCTACCGCAAGTGTGTACTGAGTAAGGTCGTTGGTACCGATAGAGAAGAAAGCAACTTCCTTCGCTAGGTGGTGTGCGATAGCGGCAGCAGCTGGCGTCTCAACCATTACACCGATCTCGATCTCTTCGTCGAATGCTAGGCCTTCAGCGCGAAGCTCAGCTTTGTATTCTTCGATAGCTTTCTTCAGTTCACGGATCTCTTCAACAGAGATGATCATTGGGAACATGATGCGAAGCTTACCGTGCGCAGACGCACGAAGGATGCCACGTAGTTGGTCGCGTAGGATTTCGCGACGATCTAAGCTGATACGTACTGCACGCCAGCCTAGGAACGGGTTCATCTCTTCTGGAAGATCCATGTATGGTAGATCTTTGTCGCCACCGATATCCATAGTACGGATGATCACTGACTCACCGTTCATTGCTTCTGCAACTTCTTTGTACGCTTGGTACTGCTCTTCTTCAGTAGGAAGTGCATCACGGTCCATGAATAGGAATTCAGTACGGTACAGACCAACGCCTTCACCACCGTTACGGATGATACCGTCACAGTCTTTAACCGTACCGATGTTACCGCAAACTTCTACACGGTGACCGTCTAGCGTTTCTGCGTGTAGATCTTTAAGTTTTGCTAGCTCTTCTTTTTCCGCTAGGAACGCAGCTTTCACTGCTTTTGCTTCTTCAAGCTCAGCTTCTGATGGGTTGATAACAATCTTGTTGTTCATCGCATCAAGAATAAGCATGTCGCCGTTCTTCACTTTCTTAGTGATATCGTTCGTACCAACGATAGCTGGAAGTTCTAGTGAACGCGCCATGATAGATGTGTGAGATGTACGACCGCCGATGTCACAAGCGAAGCCTAGTACGTAGTCTAGGTTGATTTGTGCAGTTTCAGATGGCGTTAGGTCGTATGCTGCTAGGATAACTTCTTCATTGATATCGCTTAGAGATACGATATTGATGCCTAGTGCATTTTTAACAAAACGAGTACCGATATCACGGATATCAGTTGCACGTTCTTTTAGGTATTCGTCGTCTAGTGACTCAAGCGCAGATGCTTGCTCTTCGATAACCGTGTGGATTGCGTTATCAGCGTGCATCTTGTCGTTCTTGATGAGTGCTAGGATTTCTTCCTCTAGCTCTTCATCTTCAAGAAGCATGATATGACCTTCAAAGATCGCCTCTTTTTCTTCACCGAAAGTTTCAAGCGCTTTTTGCTTAACAACTTCCAGTTGAGCTGCAGATTTGTTACGTGCGTCAAAGAAACGCTGAACTTCTGCTTCAACTTGGTCATCAGTGATAGTGTTAGTGTTTAGAACGATTTCATCTTCTTGAAGTAGTAGTGCTTTACCGATAGCAATACCAGGAGATGCTAGGATACCTGAAATCATAGCTTTACCTTAAGTTGGTCAACTGTAAACGGGAGAGTGTGTGACTTTTACCGCTTGGCGTTATGCCGAGCTTATTCTGTTCTATTTCGAACAAAGCCACTTTGCGGAGCAAAATGGCTTTGAAAGAAGAAGACCGAATTAGTGTAGTTGGTCCATTAGAGCAACTAGGTAGTCTACAGCTTGCTGAGCTTGTGGGCCTTCAGCAGAAATAGAAACTACAGTGCCTTTAACTAGGCCTAGAGTTTGTAGTTTGAATAGGCTCTTAGCGCTAGCGCTTTTACCGTTAGAAGTCACAGTGATGTCTGCGTCGAAAGATTTTGCTTCTTTAACGAACTGTGCAGCTGGACGAGTGTGAAGACCGTTTTCTGCTGTGATTTCTACTTGCTTCTCGTACATTTTATATACCCCAATTAATTTATTATTTGTAAAGATTATAACCAAGTTTAGCTTAACTTCTCTGACATGCATTCGCCAGAGTGTAGTGCGCTATGTTCGTGTTTGAACAGTTTGATTAAAATTTTATCCAGCCTTGGTGCTCTTTTGTGAGAACTCACGACTTTCAGAATCTGGTTTATTGCTTCTTTTATTTTGAAGCGAAAAATAAAACAAGGGTGATATTACCAAAGGTGGGGCAGGGATCAACAAAAAAGCCCCATTTAGGGGCTTTTTTAGACCAAATATTGATTTGACCACATATTACTGTTGGTTCTCTTTATCGGTAAAAATGCCGGCAAATAGGGCTGTGCTGAGGTAACGTTCACCTGAGCTTGGTAAAACTGTAACAATTGTTTTCCCTTCAAATTCAGGTAGTTCCGCGATGCGGTTTGCTGCAACGACGGCTGCACCAGAAGAAATACCAGCCAGGATACCTTCTTCGGCCATTAGGCGTTGTGCCATTTCAATGGCTTCTTCTGAAGTCACCGATTCAACACGGTCTACAAGTTCTAAATCAAGGTTACCAGGGATAAATCCTGCGCCGATACCTTGGATTTTGTGTGGCGCTGGTTGAATTTCATCGCCAGCCAGTGCTTGTGCAATTACTGGAGACTCTGCAGGTTCAACCGCTACAGAAGTGATTGCTTTGCCTTTTTCACCTTTAATGTAACGGCTTGTACCCGTAATTGTACCACCCGTACCCACACCGGCTACGAATACATCAATCTCACCGTCGGTTGCTTCCCAGATTTCAGGACCTGTTGTCTTCTCGTGGATTTCTGGGTTTGCAGGGTTGTTGAATTGTTGAAGAAGTAGGTACTTCTCAGGATCGCTTGCAACAATTTCTTCTGCTTTTGCGATCGCGCCTTTCATGCCTTTCGCCGCTTCTGTTAGCTCAAGGTTAGCGCCGAGCGCTTTAAGTAGCTTACGACGCTCCAGGCTCATTGACTCAGGCATAGTTAGCGTTAGTTTGTAACCACGAGCTGCTGCAACGAAGGCAAGTGCTACACCAGTGTTACCACTTGTTGGCTCTACAAGCTCTACGCCAGGCTTAAGAGTGCCAGCTTTTTCAGCTTCCCAGATCATGTTCGCGCCGATACGACACTTAACGCTGAAGCTAGGGTTACGAGCCTCCACTTTCGCTAGTACATTGCCTTTACTTACTTTGTTCAAACGAACCAGTGGTGTATTACCGATCGTAAGGGAGTTATCTTCGTAAATCTTGCTCATGGAATATTCCTTCATTTGATGACAGAACTAAACGCGGCATATCAATGACTTAGTCATCCCGTTTATTTCAATGTTTGTTTAAATTGAATTTAGATTAAACAAGTTGAAAAAAAGGTAAAAGGATTAAAAAGTTATATCATATAGATATGTAGCAGAATGCACGCCCATTTTGATAGAAATCAGTGATTCAACAAAATGGGCGTGCGTTTTATGAATAATAAAAGAGGTTAGCGAAGGTGAGTAAATTGCCCTTTGTGCTCTGATACCCACATGGCTGTTGCGCCACATACTGCTACAGGTACAACAATTAGGTTAAGGATTGGAATGGTCGTAAAAATAGACACCAGTGCTCCGAATCCATAGCTTTTACCTTGCTTTTGTTTCAATGAGCTTCTCATATCATCAAAGCTGATTTTATGGTTATCAAACGGGTAATCTGCGTATTGAATAGCTAACATCCACGCTGTAAAAATGAACCATAAAAACGGCGCGACAGTTTGGCCAAGAGCGGGAATGAGCAGCAGTAAGAACAGCCCAATCGCTTTTGGTAACGTGTAAACCAGCTTTCGCCATTCACGAGCCAGGATACGTGGCGTATCTTTAAGCACGTCCATTAAGCCATCGTCATTTACTTTTTTACCCGTTAACAGCTCTTCTACTTTTTCTGAAAGTAAGCCGTTAAACGGAGCCGCGATGAAATTTGCTAATGTACTAAAGAAGTATGAGAAGGTAGCGAGGATGGTTAACGCCAACAACGGCCACAAAATATAGCTCAACCAAGTGAGAAAACTAGGAAGACCTTCTAACCATCCATCAATCCAAGTGTTGAGGTTAGAAAAGATGTAAAACAGCGCACCACCAACCAGCAAAACATTTGCCAACAAAGGCATGAGTACAAATTTACGGATGCTTGGAGAAAGAGCGATTTTAGCGCCGAAAATGAAATAGCCGAAGCCAGAGCGAGGAATCGATAAATTAGTCATATTGGAATATCAGCTCACATAAGGGGGAGTTGGTTAAATAGCAAACACCTATAGTGTACTCGACCGATATTAAGAAAAAAAGCGTGGTGAAAATCACATCAACTGAGGAACTTATTGTATTAAGTTGTTCTAAAACAGTAGCTACTTTTGATACAGTAGTGAGATTGGTCAAATTAACCTAACTGATATAGCGACCTGAAAATTCAGGGTGACTATGAAAGCTGAGAGCGAAAAATGCAGGAATTGCGATTTGTACTCATTATTGTTGGCGCGTTAGCGATCGCCGCATTATTGTTCCACGGATTGTGGACGAGTAAAAAAGAAGGGAAAGCCAAGTTTGGTGATAAACCACTTGGTAAGCTCGACAACGACAGCTTAGATGACGTGAGCTCGACGCCAGAGCGCTCTTTTGCGCCAGAAGACGACTTTGAAATCATTCGTAAAGAGCGCAAAGAGCCGGATTTTGCTGTATCACCGACAAATGCAGACCCATTGATTGATTCTGATCCACTGACTTCAAGCCCATCGAGCAAGAATGAGCAAGAAGATCTTGAATTAAACGATCTGCCATCTTTCAGCGTTGAGGCATCGGTTAAAGAAGAGTCAGAGTTACAAACTGAGTCACCTGCTGATCTCGCTGTTCCAAGTTTTGAATTAACCGAAGCACAAAAAGAGAGCCACGCTGACTTTAAAGAGCACTACGGTGCTATGCCACAAGAGTCTGAGTTTGACACACAACCTGTGCAACAGAATTTGCAGCAGCAAGACACCTCACCCATCGTAGAAGCGCCTGAAGAGACACAAGACGACGATTTGGGCTTGGAAGTGATTGTACTGAATGTACACTGTGCAGGTGAGACACCATTTGTCGGTACTGAACTTTTCCGCAGCATGGAAAACAATGGTTTAACCTATGGTGAGATGTCTATCTATCACTGTTTCGCAGAAGCAGCAGAAACTCCGAAAGTGATCTTTAGTGTCGCTAATATGATGCAGCCGGGTACGCTAGAACATGACAACCCAGCAGACTTTACAACTAAAGGCATTTCATTTTTCATGACCTTACCTTGTTATGGTCAAGCCGATCAAAACTTCAATGTGATGCTGAATGCTGCGCAACAAATTGCCGATGATCTAGGTGGTAACGTATTGGACGAGTCACGAAACCTGATGACACCAAATCGCTTGTCTGAATACCGCAAACAAATTCGAGACTTTATGGCTAATCAAAGCGCTTAGTAGACAATGTAAGCCTTACAGTTAATCTATAATGATAGAAAGGGCTCCTGATGGGGCCCTTTTTGATACTTCAATCTGACAGAGAATGATATGAAAGAATCCATTCAAAGTACTTTAGAGCAGTTAAAAGAGACTCTGCACTATCATGCCGTTCGCTATTACGTTGAGGATAGCCCAGAGATCCCTGACGCAGAATATGACCGATTAATGCAGCAACTGCTGAAGATTGAGCAAGAAAATCCAGATTTGGTCACAGTAGACTCACCAAGTCAACGTGTCGGCGGTGCGCCATTAGATGGCTTTACACAAGTGACACATGAAATTCCAATGCTCTCTTTAGACAACGCTTTCTCTGATGAAGATTTAGACGCATTTAACAAGCGTATGTCTGATCGTGCTCCATTGGCTGACTTAAGCACATTTTGTTGTGAACCCAAGCTGGATGGATTAGCGGTGAGTCTGCTTTATGAAAACGGCACGCTTGTTCAAGCTGCGACTCGAGGTGATGGCACAACCGGTGAGAGCATCACTGAAAATGTGCGTACTATCAGTTCAATTCCACTGAAGCTTCAAGGTCAAGGTTGGCCGACACGTATTGAAGTGCGTGGCGAAGTCTTCATGCCTAAGGCGGGTTTCGAAAAACTTAACGAACAAGCACTAAAGAAAGGCGAGAAAGTGTTTGTGAATCCGCGTAATGCGGCAGCTGGTAGCTTGCGTCAGTTAGACTCTCGTATTACGGCTAAGCGTCCATTAGCGTTTTATGCTTACAGTGTTGGCGTTGTTGAAGGTGCAGAGCTTTCAGGCAGTCATTACCAACGTTTTCTTCAGTTGAAGAGTTGGGGCTTGCCAATGTGTCCAGAGACCAAACAGCTAAGTTCATTGGGTGACGTTAAAGCGTACTACCAAGACATCATGAGTCGTCGGGATGCATTGGCCTATGAGATCGATGGCGTGGTGATCAAAGTTGACAATATCGCAGCGCAAGAGGTTCTAGGCTTTGTTGCTCGCGCTCCACGTTGGGCGATAGCGTATAAATTCCCAGCGCAGGAAGAGATCACCTTACTCAACGATGTCGAGTTCCAAGTTGGCCGAACGGGTGCCATTACACCGGTAGCGAAGTTAGAGCCGGTGTTTGTTGGTGGAGTAACGGTAAGTAATGCGACTCTACATAACGCAGATGAAATAGAACGTTTGGGCGTTATGGTTGGGGATAGCGTGATAATCCGTCGTGCGGGTGACGTTATCCCACAGATCGTTGCTGTGGTAATGGAGCGTCGCCCTAACACTGCAAAAGAGATAGTTTTCCCTGCAGCTTGTCCTGTATGTGGCTCTGATGTCGAACGTGTTGAAGGCGAAGCGGTAGCGCGTTGCACCGGAGGCCTAGTATGTCAGGCGCAACGTAAAGAAGCGCTCAAGCATTTTGTCTCGCGTAAAGCACTGGATGTTGATGGTTTAGGTGTGAAAGTGATTGAGCAATTGGTTGACCGTGAAATGGTTGAGACCCCTGCTGATCTGTTTAAGCTAAGTGCTGGTGTCTTAACAGTGCTGGACCGCATGGGGCCTAAATCCGCTCAGAACGTGGTGAATGCGCTGAACAAAGCCAAAGAAACGACACTCGCTCGCTTTTTATACTCTTTGGGCATTCGAGAAGTGGGTGAAGCGACAGCTATGAACCTTGCTCAGCACTTTAAGTCGCTCGATTTGGTTCAGGCTGCAACGCACGAACAACTTGTAGAAGTACAAGATATTGGTGATATTGTCGCGAGTCATATTACCAGCTTCTTCTCCCAAGAGAATAACCGTGAAGTGGTTGAGAAGCTACTAGAGCTTGGAGTAACTTGGCCTGCGATAGAAGCACCTGTAGAAGGGCAGTCACTACCACTTGAAGGCAAGACTGTGGTTTTGACCGGTTCTCTCTCTCAATTAGGGCGCAGCGAAGCGAAAGCCGCTCTGCAAGCACTAGGTGCAAAAGTAACGGGCAGTGTTTCCAAGAAAACAGATATCCTATTTGCTGGTGAAGCCGCGGGTTCTAAACTGACTAAGGCGCAAGATTTGGGCATCGAAATAAGAAATGAGCAAGACTTAATAGATCTTATTTCATAAATAAACCGCTCTAAAAAAAGCAAAAAGGCACTCCCATGTTGGAGTGCCTTTTTTTGTATGTGAGCATTAAGTCTCACTCTTTTTATTTTTGGAAAAATTTGTCGTTATATTAAGTCTAAATTTAGGACTGTGAGCTTGCTCAACAATAATGAAATACCGTTCTGTCACTCTTTTATTTGCGAGTGATATCACTATTTATAAAGTTGTTTTAATTTTAAGTTGTTGTTTTTATTTTGTTTTATTGGTCTTATTGAGATTGCTATAATATTTGTCGATCGGGATCACTAAGTCATAGATAAATTTGCACCAACTCATATTTTTTTAGATGAGAATTAAGTTCTCATTGATCTTTTTAGAGGCGAAGTTAGTCTTGTTGTCATGGATGCACGCAGTGTATACCCAGTAAGGAAAAGAGCCTCATGTGGTTAGAGGTTCTAAACAAGAAAAGGTATTTCTCTCTACGGCGGCCAACTTTAGGTGAGAAATAATCAAACAGCTATATCCATTTTTAGGAGTTTTATTCCATGGACAACAAAATTTTCAAACGCACTCTACTAGGCGCGGCAGTAGCAATGATTTCTACTGGCGCAATGGCTAAAGAAGTAGGTATCAACTCAGACTTCAACGTTGATGTTTACGGTGTTGCAGCCATCTCTCTTGTGAATTACAACACGACAGATAACAACGATTCTAGCTCAGGTTTCGTTGTAGAAAACGAATCTCGTATTGGCTTCCGTGCCCACAAAGAGATGTTTGAAGACGTAACGATTACGATGCAAATCGAATCAGGTTACGTAGATAGCACTGACTGGTCTCATGGCGGTGTTTCTGGTGGTGTTCTAGGTTTCCGTGATACTTTCATCGGTGCATCTGGTGACTGGGGTAACCTACGTGTTGGTCGTGTTCTTACTCCTCTATACGAAATTGTTGACTGGCCGTTTTCTAACCCAGGTCTAGGTTCTGTATTCGATTGGGGCGGTATCAATGGCCACTACGATCGTCAATCTAACCAAATCCGTTACGATTCTGCTAAGTTCGGTGGCTTCTCTTTTGCTGCGTCTGTTGGTCGTGATGACAATGACAATGGCGGTGGTGCTGCTACACGTGATGCAGAGTTTTTCGGTGCAAGTGCAAAATATGCTTTCGAAAAAGTAACATTAATGGGTGCAGTAGAATCTGGTACTCGTGTTGTTGAAGAAACAGGCGGTGACTGGGAGCTTGATGATACTGGTACTCCAGTACAAAACCCAGTAGTGCCTGGCTACAAAGATGATACATTTGCGTATATTGTAGGTTTTGAAGCGAGCTTACCGGCAGGCTTCGGGATCGCTGCTGCATATAAAGGCGAAGAGCTAGACAACGGTACACGTAAACAAACTCAAGACTCTTACTCAATTATTGGTCAATACTGGAATGGCCCAATCGGTTTCAAACTTGGCTACGCAGCTAACCTTGAGTCTGAATTAAACGGTAAAAAAGAAGCTAACACAGATAGCAACACTATTTCTGGTCAGCTGATGGCTGTACACAATGGCTTTGTACCTTACCTACGAATCGCAGGTCGTACTGTAGGTGATGCTGATACAGATATCGTAACTCGTATCGGTCTTGAATACGGCTTCTAAGATATTGTCTTAGTGAGATAAACGAACGCTGGTAAGTTGCTTTACCAGCGTTTTTACATAGTGAATATAAGGAATTAAGCATAATGAATAAAGTAAGTATCGCAGTATTGTCATTATTTTTGGGAGCTTGTAGTTCACTAGATTCTAAAAGCAACTTTGATAATTCTGTGGCAGAGATAACTCCTAAAAATGGATACATCCAGGTTACAGGTCAATCGTACTCTCCCGATAGCAAAGCAAACGTTGGAGCAGATATTTTAAAGTCTTCACTGTACTTTACTTACAACCACAAAGTGTCTAACGATGCGACGCCTGAATCACTAATAACAATGGATGTAAGTTACTTCCAAAGCTACAAAGAATATTCCACTGTTAATTTCAATGGTAAGTCACTAGATATTAACAGTACTCAAGTGTCACGAGAAAGTTGTAGCGAGCACTGCACTAGAACACAATACTTTACCTTTCCTCTGACAGAAAAAGACGTCCAACAAGCAAGACAAAGTGATCTTGAGTTTACCCTTGAAGGGCAAGGTGGAGTTTTAAGTACTACCTTCATCGTTCCTAAAGAATATATCGAGACTATTTACAATAGCGCTTCAGGCACTACTTTGGCCCCAGCTATTATGGTTTCTGCGCCAGCTGTTGTCGTTCAACCGGAACAACCTATTGCGAGTGTATCTAAACCTGTTGAAATGTCGACTTACTGGTTTGAAGAAGTGCCAGCGGCTAAGAAAAATGAGATTCTAAATTGGGCTGTTGAAAACCGTTCTTCTGCGGAGATTCAGTCATTAACTGGTTCAAAAGAAGCGGAAATGTTTAGTTATTGGTTTGAGAAAGCATCAATAGATGAGAGAAAAGCAATAATTAAACAGTTACTATAGAATTGAGAAAAAGGAGCCAGCGGCTCCTTTTTTTTAATCTAAAACCGTACCATTACTGTGTTTACAAATAACGATAGGCACGTAATCGACGTGACCATTTAATTCGCAATTAACCAGAGGCCCTGAAGCGGAATTTCCTGGGTTCTGAGCTGATACAGAAAAACTAAAAATTAAACTACATGCAAATGCTAAAAAATATTTCATAATGACACCTCACTTAAAATCTCTTCAAACAAGAGATACTCATTAGTATGTGAACTATTTCGCAAAGATCAAAAAATATAAAAATTTTTTATAAAAAATAACAATCGATAGTTTGGTTAAATTAATCAGTAACTTATTGAAATTACGTAACGTGAATTTGTTGAAACTTGTTCGTTTATTTAAAAAGTCAGTGAAACTGAGCATAATTCGCGAGCTTTATTTTCTCTTATTATCTTTGCTACGCATTAAGCGTATTTGAGTGTATGATTTGGACGTAATGTGATGGTTTATGAGTGAGGTTGGAAACCTTGTTCTGCTAATGATTTGAGTAATATCATGAATATAAGTGAAGTCGCCAAGCTAACGAATTTATCTACGAAATCGATTCGTCTCTATGAAGACAAAGGCGTGATTTCTGAGCCGATGCGCTCAGAAAATGGTTATCGAACCTACACTCAGAAGCAATTAAAAGAGTTAAGTGTGGTTGCTAAGGCAAGAAGCGCTGGTTTTTCTTTAGAAGAGTGTAAGGAGTTGGTTGCTTTAGCGGACAATCCTTGCCGAGAAAGCGCCGATGTTAAAGCAAAAGCTCAGAGCAAGCTTGATGAAGTGAATCGAAAAATTGCGGATTTGATGGCGATAAAGACAACATTAGAGGGTTGGGTTGAAAAGTGCCCGGGCGATACCAATAGTCATTGTCCGATCATTAATGATCTTGTCGATGAGTAATCGATCAGGCCATTAGCATAGTACGCAGTGTTAACGCATAACCTAGTGGCCTTGTGACTATTTGTTGACTGGTGCGATCGTGAGAACAATACCATCAACCGCTGTTACTACGACTTCGGAGCCTGCGGCGATGTCAGTCTCGGCAATGGCTGACCAAGTGGTGTCACCGAGTCGGATACGACATCGACCTTTCTGGATAGCGTCTTCCAATCGAGTGGTTTTTCCTATCAACTGCTTATCGCGCTGATTGAGTACTCGAGCTTTATCTGACTTACGATCACTTTTTAGTTGTCTGCGCCACCATAACCAAGTTGTGATTAGCGAAAAACTGGCGAACGAGAGCCATTGCATTTGCCAGCTCAGCGGTAAAATGCCAAGCAGTGCACCGACAATCATTGCTGAAATGCCAATCCAGAGAAAGTACCCTGCAGTGCCCAATAGCTCTAATCCAAGTAGCAGTAAGCCAAAAGCAAGCCAGTGCCAGTGGTTTACCTGATCCAATAGTTCAATCATCAGCTACTCCTTGTTATTTGTTCCTTTGTGAGAAAACATCTCTGCAATACCCGCAACTGAGCCCATTAGCCCCGATGCTTCTAGTGGCAGCATGATGATCTTACCATTTTCCGCTTGACCAATCGATTTAAGCGCATCGGTATAACCTTGAGCGATGAAGTAGTTTACTGCTTGCATGTCACCTTGAGCTATCGCTGTAGATACCATTTCCGTTGCTTTCGCTTCTGCTTCTGCAGCACGCTCGCGCGCCTCTGCTTGAAGGATAGCCGCTTGCTTTTCACCTTCTGCTTTTAAGATTTCTGACTGCTTGTGGCCTTCAGCCTTTAGGATCTCAGCTTGTCGCACACCTTCTGCTTCTAGGATGTCAGCACGTTTGTTACGCTCAGCTTTCATTTGTGCGTTCATTGCAGCGGTAAGGTCAGCGGGTGGTTGCACGTCTTTAATTTCGATACGAGTGACTTTGACGCCCCAAGGGTTGGTGGCTTCATCAACAATATTTAACAACTTGCTGTTGATCATGTCACGCTGGCTTAGCATCTCATCCAGTTCCATAGAGCCAAGGACAGTACGAATGTTGGTGAGCGTTAGATTGCGAATTGCGTGCTCAAGATCGTTAACCTCATAGGCCGCTCTTGCTGCATCGATCACCTGCACGAAACAGACTGCATCGATAACAACATTCGCGTTATCTTTAGAGATAACTTCTTGTGCTGGAATATCTAATACACGCTCCATCATGTTGATTTTTTGACCAATGCTATCAATAAACGGAATGATCAAATTCAAACCCGGTTTGAGGGTATGGGTGTAGCGACCGAAACGTTCAACGGTCCAGTTGTTCCCCTGAGGGACGGTTTTTATACCTGCGAAAATAAATAGAAGGGCAACAACGGTAAAACCGCCGATAGTAATTAGAGTATCAATAGCCATACAAAATCCTTGTTTAAACGAGTCTTCGATTTTACTTTAAAGATAGTGGCTTAATTTTGTACTCTGAGCAAATTTATAAATGAGAAATGGGCTATAAAATATTGATTTTATAGCCCATTTTTAATTTCTATTATCTCGGGAAGAGCGAGCTTATTGAGTGCTTACACAGTAGCTGAGACTAGTAGAGCAGCGAGTAGAGTTGTCGACGGTACTTGCTCGCATTGGCGTTGCCTTGTCCTAGTGCACTTAGAATATCCATGAAGCTTTTCTTCATGTCGCCGTCTAGTGCGTTTAGGTCTTTCACTAGAAATGACCACAGCAATTCAAGTGCCTCTTCACTTCGGTTGACTTGGTGATACTGCAGTGCGAGCTCCGCAGCGATTTTCGCATCGCTAGGATTGGCTTGCAGGTTTGCTTCTAATGCTTGGATCTCAGGGCTATCAGCAGCTTGCTTATGCAGTTCGAGTTTTGCCACTAAGCCTTTGAAATAGTTGTCTTGATACTCTAGTGGGATAGCAGCGAGTTGTGCTTCCGCCAACTCAAACTGTTGCGTTTCTAGAAAACACTCTGCAATGGCGAGTTTCACTTCACCTTTATTGGTGAGTTCTTCTGGTAGCTGCTGCATTGCAGTAAGCGCTTGTAGATGTTCTCCAGCTTGCATTTGCTCTAGAGCTTGACGAAGCGCTAATTCATCTTGGCTAGGAAGATGCTTGCTTAGCATGTCAACAATTGCTTCGATAGTTTGTGGACCACCTAGGCCGTCTACAGGCTGTCCATTAACGAATAAAGCAATGGTCGGTAGTGCTTGCACACCAAATTGGCTCGCAATTGCTTGTTCTTGCTCGCAGTTTAATAGTGCCAAGGTAAATGCACCATTGTACTGCTGGGTAAGCGTTTGAAGATCAGGGATGATCTGAGCGCTCTCTTGGCTCATCGGTGCCCAAAAATGGATCAGAACAGGAGTCTGCATTGAACCTTCTAATACCTGACGAAAGTTCTGTTCATTGAGTTCAACAATATGCGGCGATTGCATCAGCGTTCCTTGAGTTAAGTTGAGTGCTAACAGTGATATGGGGGCAGTTAATGTAACTTCAAGATTATACCAATCGTAGTAAATAATTGCTCACCCTAGCTTGTTAAAATGCTCGATAACTGCGTTAGAATTTTTGATTGTAGAATAACTACTTATCGAAAAATGCTGCCTTGTTCTCAAGCCTTTTTCCTGCGCTATTTTTGATCACTTACTTACTGTGATTGGTATTACAGTGAAGAGAGAGCAAGATAGGGGATTAGGCCATAAAAAAACGCTACGATTTCTGCGCCGATTGTTAGGGCGTGAAAGCATAGCGTCATTTACCAATTAGGTTGGAGGTGCAATCCCGGTTAGTACTCAAAACAGTAAAAACAGGGTGATGGCAACACTCACACCAACCCAGTTTAAGGTGTTAAGAGTCATGAATGTACCTTCAATTGATACACCAAGCAGGAGCGCTTGATGCTACGATGTGAATCATGACATCTTATTGTTACGAACAAATTACATCGTTACACGATTTTTGCGATTTATTCGATTATTTGTTGTTAGGCTGCTTTACGTAAAATCGGATCCAGCCAACGGTTGGGTAGTAGGCGTTTTAGGATCGCAAAGATCTTTGTTGGCGTTGTCACTCGATAACGCAATCTAGGCTTTTCGGCGGTGAGTGCATGATAGACGGGCTCAATACAGCTTTCTGGAGGAAGTACGAAACGGTTGCCGGAGGCTTCGTTTTCTAGTCGCTGTTGTTGCTGTTGATAGTATTGATAGTGGACACTGCTGGTTGGATCAATCCAACGATTGAATGCGGTCAGAGCGTTGCGTCGAAACTCTGTTTCAATCGGCCCTGGTTGAAGTAAGCAAATGTGGATACCGCTGCCATGCAGTTCAAGTCTGAGAGTATCTGTCCACCCTTCGATGGCAAATTTAGAGGCGTTGTAAGCGCCGCGATATTTCATCGCTGCGAAACCAAGCACTGAGCTGTTTTGAATGATTCGTCCTTCGCCACGTTCACGCATACTCGGAAGCACTAACCGAATCAGATGATGCCAGCCGAAAAAATTGGTTTGGAATTGGTCGCGTAACCCTTGCGTTGGTAGATCTTCTAACGCGCCCGGTTGACCATAAGCGCCATTATTAAATACCGCATAAAGGCCATTTGGAGCTAATGTAAATGCTTGTTCTACACCTCGTTCAATACTCTGCTCATTATTGAGGTCGAGTTGAACGCAATCTAACCCTTCTTGTCGGAGTTTCTTCACATCGTGCTCGTTGCGGCACGACGCAATCACATGAAAGCCTCGTTGTTTGAGAGCATGAGCACAGGTGTAACCAATGCCGGTTGAGCATCCAGTAATCAATATTGATTTCGTCACGGGGGTTCCTTTCCTAGGGGCTGTTACCTTTCCCTAGGTTAAAGGAATTAGTCTCGATGTTGTAACAAGTTTTTCAATGCCGGTTCAATTCTTGAGTAACTGAATATAAAGCCCGTTTCTGTCAGTTTCTTTGGTTTAGCGCGAATGCTATCAAATAGTAGACAGGAGGATTCACCCATCATCAGCGACATCGCCCATTTGGGCGTGAACAGTATATGGGGACGCCCAAGCTGTTTGGCTAAGGTGCGACTGAACTGTTTATTGGTCGCAGGGTGAGGGGCGCACATATTGAACTCCCCTTGCGCATGGGGAGTATTGAGTAGGTGATTGATTGCTCGGATCATATCGAGGAGGTGGATCCATGGCATGTACTGATCACCTGAACCTAGTGGTCCACCCAAGCCTAGCTTATAGGGTAAAAGCATCTTTCTTAGTGCGCCGCCATGCTCTCCTAAGACAATGCCAGTTCTAAGCAGCACGACTCTGGTGTTTTCGGATTGTGCTCGTTTAGCTATCTCTTCCCAGTGTGCACAAACTTTATGCGCAAAGCTCTCGTCTGAAACGTGCAGCGCTTCATCAAAAGGGTGAGCTTGTTGATCACCATAGTAACCGACGGCGGAGCCGCTAATAAACACGCTTGGTGGGTTAGTGCTTGCGTGAATCAGCTCAACGATTTTCTCGGTAATGTGCCAGCGGCTTTGACAGATACGTTCTTTCTGTTTTGCGCTCCAACGCTTATCGGCGATAGGCTCACCCGCTAAATTGATAACAGCGTCAAAGCGGTTGAGATCAGAAAGGTCATCCAACGATTTGATGTAGTGAAGATTGTTTTGATTGAGGTGGTTAAGTGTCATCTTCGCTTTTGACGGATCCCGTGTCAGTAGTGTTACTTCATCTGTTTGCCAGCTTTTGATTAATTCTGAGCCAATAAACCCAGTGCCACCCGTCAATAGAATCTTCATACCTACCTCCTCTTAATTTGTTAATTATAGACCCGGCTTGTTTCAGTCTGCCAACCATTACGCAGAAAACTATATAACGATCATAAGGTTTCATTCATGTGATAACGCGTTCACTCTGGTTAGTGGTTGTGCTCACAGTTTAGCGAAAATGTTTCAATATGTTACTGAGTGCTCAATCAGAGTCACATAACAGCGAAGGATAATTTGTCATGCTTATTTGAGAAGTGACACTCACTGTGTGGTTAATTTGCCCGCACTAACTCGATAGCTAAGGAGATTTGATGACAGCGATACTTGCTTTGATGAAAGCCATGCTCGGTAGCCTAAGAGATTTGCTGCCTATTGTCGTTGTTATCGCGTTTTTTCAGCTGGTGGTACTGCAAGAGCCACTGCCAAACCTATTTTCAATCTTAAGTGGTCTGTTGCTCGTTGTACTGGGGTTGACCTTTTTTATCTTTGGGCTGGAAATGGGACTTTTCCCCATAGGTGAGTCGATGGCGCAGGCTTTTGCTCGTAAAGGTAGCGTCATGTGGCTATTGATCTTTGCGTTCTGTTTAGGCTTTGGTACAACCATAGCTGAACCGGCACTGACCGCCGTCGCCGATGAAGCCGCAGAAGTCGCCGCAGAAGGTGGTGTGATTCCTAACTCTGAGCAAGAGATGGAAGAGTACGCTAACGGCCTTCGTGTCACAGTAGCGCTCTCTGTTGGGTTAGCGATAGTGCTTGGCGTGCTGCGTATCCTTAAAGGTTGGCCGATTCATTTCATGATCATTGGCGGCTATGTGGGTGTTGTTATTCTGACGGCATTTGCTCCAGAAAACATTATCGGTATTGCTTATGACTCGGGTGGGGTAACGACATCGACCATTACTGTTCCTCTTGTCACCGCTTTAGGGGTTGGACTGGCTTCGTCAATAAAGGGCCGCAACCCTATGATTGATGGCTTTGGTTTGATTGCCTTTGCTTCCTTATTGCCAATGATGTTTGTGATGGTATACGGGATGGTGATTGCATGATGAGCCTGAATCTATTTTTCGATACCTTTTTAGGCACAGTGACAGATGTGATCCCGATTGCTGCCATCATTTTTGGCTTCCAACTGGCCGTTCTTCGTAAGCCTGTTACTAATCTGATGAGAGTCATTCTTGGTTTTTTCTACGTCATACTGGGTTTAACTCTCTTCTTGATGGGGCTAGAACTCGCTCTGTTTCCATTGGGGGAGACGATGGCGATGCAGCTGACGGCTCCAGATTTTTTGAGTAACTTTAAATTCAGTCATGGTCATCAGCTTGGCTGGTTCGACTATTATTGGGTCTATCTGTTCGCTTTCTTTATCGGCTTTAGTACCACGATTGCCGAGCCTTCACTTATCGCCGTTGCTCTCAAGGCGAATCAGGTTTCGGGTGGCAGCATTAGCGTTAATGGATTACGAATTGCTGTCGCGCTAGGGGTCGCTATTGGTATCTCTTTAGGGAGCTATCGGATTGTCGCGGGCGACCCTATTCATTACTACATTATTTGTGGTTATGTGGTGGTGGTCGTTCAGACATTTTACGCCCCGAAATTGATCATACCCTTGGCATACGATTCAGGCGGAGTGACGACATCGACGGTTACGGTGCCTTTGGTCACTGCATTAGGGCTCGGTCTGGCTTCGACAGTCCCTGGTCGAAACCCAGTTATTGATGGTTTTGGCTTGATCGCCTTTGCCAGCCTCTTTCCCATTATTTCTGTCATGAGTTACGCACAAGTCACTCAATGGCTCAATCAGTTACAGCGGCCAGAACCACAGAAAGCTCAGCCACAAGACGTTCAATCACAAGAATATAAGGAGCAGTAGATGCGTTTCAAACTCATTCTAGCTTTTGTTGAAGACAGCAAAACGGACATCGTTCTTGATGCGGCGCGCGGTGCTGGGGCAACAGGCGCAACAGTGATCAGCAACGCTCGTGGAGAAGGCCTTAATCAAAAGCGGACATTTTTTGGGTTAACGTTAGAGGTTCAAAAGGATGTCCTCTTGTTTGTTGTCGAGGAGCACCTATCCCGCCATATTCTAGAAACCATCAGTGAGGTGGGGGAATTCGATCAAGAGTCGGGACAAGGGATTGCAGTACAAATCGACGTCGAAGATGCCGTCGGTGTCGCACACCAAGTTGAAACATTAACCAAGGTTGTTGAGGAGAAACTATGAGCAAACAACAAACCATGTGCGTCGCGGACGTGATGGCGAATACTTACATTATTGTGGATGGATTGATCACCGTTGATGAGGCAATCAGGTTGGCTAGGCAACATCAAGTCAAGGCACTTATCGTTGATAAACGTCATGATGGTGATGAGTACGGTATTGTGTTGATGAATGATATTGCTAAACAGGTTTTGGCGAAAAATAGGGCTCCACAACGGACTAACATCTATGAAATTATGACCAAGCCAGCATTGAGTGTCTCAGCGGACATGAACGTTAAGTACTGCGCTCGGTTGTTTGAACGTTTCGGTGTGAGTAGAGCGCCGGTGATTCAAGAGGGAAAGATTATCGGCATGGTCAGTTACAATAATATTGTGATAAATGGTATGGCAAAGGATGACGTAAAGTGAGTGTAACCGTACAATAGGCCCATAGTTTTTATGGAGATGTACGCGTGAAATTATTTTTTGCTTCAGACTTACATGGATCGCTACCTGCGACTGAAAAAGTGCTAGAGCTATACAAGGCATCCGGAGCTCAGTATTTGGTGCTGCTGGGTGATACTCTAAATCATGGGCCAAGAAATCCGGTCCCTGAAGGTTACAACCCTCCAGTTGTAGCGGATAAATTGAATGAGTTTGCTTCGCAGATTATTGCGGTTAGAGGTAACTGTGATAGCGAAGTGGATCAGATGCTGCTTTCGTTCCCTATGATGATGGATTCTTCATGGGTACTGTTGCCGACGGGACAGCGCATATTTTTGACTCATGGCCATCTATATAACACCAATAAGCGCCCACCATTGAACCCAGGTGACGTGATTGCTCACGGTCATACTCATATTCCAGTTGCAGAGTATCAAGATGAAATTTTTATCTTTAATCCAAGCTCTGTCACCTTTCCTCGCGATGGTTACCCGGCCAGTTATGGTCTCTATGAAGATGGACTGTTTTCAGTCGTGAGTTTTGATGGGGAAGTTTTGAAGAGCGGTGCTCTATAACAGAAACCGCTCTTAAACTACTTTACAAACCTGTTTGAAACATAGGGTCTGAGTTTATTTTGAATCGACGTGGCCCAAATCGCGCTCTGGAGCAATAATATTACGAACTCTCTGTTTGAGTATTTTTGCTTCAGGGAACCCACCTTCGGCTTTTCTTTCCCAAATTTGTACTCCGTTACAAAAAATCTCGAATCGACCTCCCGTGTCTGGACAGAGTGTGACAGCACTAAGCTCTTCACTAAAAGTGTGCAGAAGCTCTTGAGATAACCAGCTAGCGCGTAACATCCAATTGCACTGGCGACAGTAATAAATAGTGACCGTTGGTCTATCAGCAGCTTGATTAAGAGTGGGTTGCTCCATGTCGTATTCTCTCATCGTATAAGTTGGTATTATGAGTTATTGACAACAAAAAAGGGGCATCATGCCCCTTTTCTATCGCAAATATTGAGTGACTTAGTTAGAAAACAATACTGTAGAACCGTGATTCAAGCTAGTTAGCAGCAGTGCCTTTGGGTTTACGATATCGATTCTTCTGCTTTGTTCCGCGTCCATTTTGATTACTTGAGTGATCAAATCCAACTGTTGTTGGGAGAAGTCTTGGGTCTGTGCTGACGTCACGTCTTTAAACTCCGTAGGTGACACTAACAAATAGTTGTCGTTGATGTCCCACTGACCCGTCTCTGAAATGTTGATCACATTGGCTGGTGCAGTTTCTGTTCCGTAAAGCCTAACAATCGACATTCTCAGATAAGTGCCATTTGGCAGGTACTTGGCATTTGAAGATAACTCTACCTTACGCAGTGGTCCAATTGTGTCTTCTTGCTTACTTTCTGTAATTAGCGTGACCATCTTTGACTGCCATTCATGTGCTGTTAGTAGGCGCGCAACCTTGGCATCGCTGCCCCAGTATAGCCAGCCGCTGAACAGTGCAGAAGCGACGAGTAACGCGAGTGAGATTTTTAATTTCATATTACTGGCCACCCTTACAAATTTCACTTAGGTCGGTTTGGTTAGCGTATAGCCTCAATGTGATGTTCTCACTTGAGTACTCTTGTGCATGGATGTAGTTGAGTGCCAAGTTATTAGTTTGGCCGCCAGTCGCAATAATTTGTGTTGGCTTAAGTTGCCCATCATGCTCAGCAATGTAGTGTGTGACACACTTTTCAATTGCAGGAATCCAGCCTGATAAATCAGGGTGATTCTTCGGAGATAGGATTTGGACGCCATCCACTTCCGCTAACGTTCTGAACTCAGACTCGGCAGGGTTCGTGAAAGTCACAACCAATATAGGTATTAAAATCGCCAGCAAACCAATAGCGCGATATAGCCATTTGTTTTCTTGAGGTGATGTAGTGCCAGTGCTCTGGCTCGAAAGCTCAGGCTTCGCCACTGGTGTTGGAGATACCACTGGCTCAAAAGTTGAGGTTTCAATACTTTCCTCAGTGGTAACTGGTGCTGAGTTTACCGCTTCTAGAGTCACCTCTTGTTTTTCAATTGAAGTGGTTTGATCGCTTGATGAAAATGGTGCTGAACGCTCAACCGTTGCAATAAACTGATAACCGCGCTTTGGCACGGTCTTAACGAACTCGGGAGATTTAGTTGAGTCTTTAAGCATTTTACGTAACGTAGAGATCGCTTGCGTTAAGCTTGAGTCATCGACTTCAAAGCCTTGGTCTCGCCATACGTATTCATGCAGTTCATTTCGGGTAATCACTTCATTCGGCCTTTCTGAAAGCATGAGGAGAATGCGGCTTTCATTACTGCCTAAACGGACGATTTCACCTTCGTTGGCCTGATCAACAAGGGAGTTACTATTAGGGTCAAATACAAATCGCTGCGCGAGAATAAACTTTGTGCCGATATTGCTCATTGAACTCTTCTATGTTTTTAATTGTTTTTGGATGCGAAATAGACAAATTGCGAAGGAATTCAGCTTCAATTCCATCTAAATCATGATTCTTTTATGTTCTTTTATATTTATGAGCCTTAGCATAATAAAAACAGATAAAAAAAACAGTGTTTTTATGATTTTTGACCTTGAATTTACAATTGTCATCCTCATGTTATTGAACATACTAGGGGGGAGAAACAGAACATCCTTCCGATTTTGACGTTTCAAGTATAGATGTTTTGGAGTAAAAATGAGCGAAACAGCAACGCAAAATAAAGAGACTCATGGCTTTCAATCAGAAGTTAAGCAGTTGCTTCACTTGATGATTCACTCACTATATTCAAATAAAGAGATCTTCCTTCGTGAATTGATCTCAAATGCATCTGACGCTGCTGATAAGCTGCGTTTCCAAGCATTATCAAACGGTGATTTATACCAAGGTGACGCTGACCTTGGCGTTAAACTCTCTTTTGACGCCGACGCAAACACCCTAACCATTTCAGACAATGGTATCGGTATGAGTCGTGATGATGTGATCGAGCACTTAGGTACGATCGCAAAATCGGGCACGGCTGACTTCTTCTCTAAGCTCTCTGAAGACCAAAGCAAAGATTCTCAACTGATTGGTCAATTCGGTGTTGGCTTTTACTCGGCATTCATTGTTGCGGACGCAGTAACTGTCCGTACTCGCGCTGCTGGTCTAGCAAGCGACGAAGCGGTTCAATGGCACTCTGCTGGTGAAGGTGAGTACACGATTGAGACGATTTCAAAAGAGTCTCGTGGTACTGACATCATTCTTCACATGCGTGACGAAGGTAAAGAGTTCCTGAACGAGTGGCGTCTGCGCGATGTTATCAGTAAATACTCAGACCACATTGGCATTCCAGTTTCTATTCTTACGGCAGTAAAAGATGACGAAGGGAAAGACACCGAAGAGAAGAAATGGGAGCAAATCAACAAAGCTCAAGCTCTTTGGACTCGCAACAAGTCTGACATTACTAAAGAAGAGTACCAAGAATTCTACAAGCACGTTTCTCACGACTTTGCAGACGCTCTGACTTGGAGCCACAACAAAGTTGAAGGTAAGAACGACTACACAAGCTTGCTTTACATCCCGTCTAAAGCTCCTTGGGATATGATGAACCGCGACCATAAGAGTGGCTTAAAGCTATACGTACAGCGTGTGTTCATCATGGATGATGCAGAACAGTTCATGCCATCTTACATGCGTTTTGTACGCGGCTTGATTGATTCGAATGATCTACCTTTGAATGTCTCTCGTGAAATTCTGCAAGACAATAAGGTGACTCAATCGCTACGTGGCGCATGTACGAAGCGCGTACTGACGATGCTAGAGCGTATGGCGAACAACGATAACGACAAGTACCTAGAGTTCTGGAAAGAGTTTGGCTTAGTGATGAAGGAAGGCCCAGCAGAAGATATGGCAAACAAAGAGAAGATTGCCGGTCTACTGCGTTTTGCTTCAACGGAAGTGGACTCTTCTGAACAGACAATCAGCCTTGCTTCTTACGTAGAGCGCATGAAAGAAGGTCAAGATAAGATCTACTACTTGACAGCAGACAGCTACACAGCCGCTAAAAACAGTCCTCACCTAGAGCAATTTAGAGCGAAAGGGATTGAGGTTGTATTGATGTTTGATCGTATCGACGAATTCTTGATGAACTACTTAACTGAGTTTGATGGTAAGCAGTTCCAATCTATTACTAAAGCTGGCCTAGATTTAAGTCAGTTTGAAGGTGAAGAAGAGAAAGAGAAGCAGAAAGAGACAGAAGAGGAATTCAAGTCTGTTATTGAACGCACTCAGTCTTACCTAGGTGATCGTGTTAAAGAGGTTCGTACAACATTCAAGCTGGCAAACACACCTGCAGTTGTTGTTACCGATGATTTCGAGATGGGTACGCAAATGGCGAAGCTTCTTGAAGCTGCTGGTCAGGCGGCACCTGAAGTGAAATACATCTTTGAGATTAACCCAGAACATGCACTTGTTAAGCAAATGGCCGACGAAGCGGACGAACAAGCGTTTGGTCGCTGGGTTGAACTTCTATTAGGTCAAGCTATGTTGGCCGAGAAAGGTTCAATGGAAGATCCATCACAGTTCTTGGGTGCAATCAATGAACTGCTGTCGAAACGCTAAGCTTTCGACTTTGGGCTAAAAGCCTAATTTCTTTAAAAAGCTCGCAAATGCGGGCTTTTTTTATGAATGTCGTTGAACTTCTGCAATTTGGTTGAAAAATGGCAAGGAGTGCAGCACTGTTCTTCAACCTTACATTCTTTAGTCTTAAATTCAGCCACAATGAATATTAATGTGGTAGAATGCTCGACCTAATCGGGTAGCAATCGTTAAATTGGTCTCTACCTGTATGATTTTTAAACGTTATACCGAAACTTACCGTTGTGCTTATTTTTGCAGTTTTCGAACTCTATTCGTCAAATGCGGAATCAATCAAATAGTGAGCTTCGGTATAAATCATAATTTTATAAGAGGATTAAACATGCGCATCATTCTTCTAGGTGCTCCTGGCGCGGGTAAAGGCACTCAAGCAAACTTCATCATGAACAAATTTGGTATTCCTCAAATTTCAACTGGTGACATGCTACGTGCTGCTATCAAAGCGGGTACTGAGCTTGGTAAGCAAGCTAAATCAGTAATCGACGCTGGTCAGCTAGTTTCTGATGAAATTATCCTTGGTCTAATCAAAGAGCGTATCGCTCAAGATGACTGCGAAAAAGGTTTCCTACTTGACGGTTTTCCACGCACAATCCCACAAGCTGATGGCCTAAAAGAGATGGGTATCGCTGTAGATTACGTTATTGAATTTGACGTAGCTGATGACGTGATTGTTGAGCGTATGGCTGGTCGTCGTGCTCACCTTCCTTCTGGCCGTACATATCACGTTGTGTACAACCCGCCTAAAGAAGAAGGTAAAGATGACGTAACTGGTGAAGAGCTAGTTGTACGTGATGACGACAAAGAAGAAACAGTTCGTGCTCGTCTAGGTGTTTACCATGAGCAAACAGCACCACTTATCGCTTACTACGGTAAAGAAGCTGAAGCGGGTAACACTAAGTACCTTAAATTCGACGGTACTAAGCAAGTTGCTGAAGTTAGTGCAGAACTTGAGAAAGCACTAGCATAATTGGCTAACAGCCAGTTTTATAATTTGATATATTGGAAGCGACCGGTTAGGTCGCTTTTTTTATATCAATGGTCAGCTTAGTTCGTGTTTGTGATCGCTAAAATGGTTGTTAAGTTAGAGATAATGAACCGAGGATCTGAATAGGTATATCAAGGTGATCCCAAAAGTGACTGGCTGAGTATAAAGCTTTCCAAATTTCATTAATGGTCTCAGGTATCTATGGAAAATAAAAAAAAGCAGGGTGTGTTGTTGGTGAACTTAGGGACACCTGATGCAGCAACTCCTGCAGCTGTGCGCCGTTTTTTAAGCGAATTTCTGCATGACAAACGAGTGGTGAGTCTCACTCGTTGGCTTTGGTGTCCGATTCTTCATGGCGTGATCTTACCAATCCGCTCACCTAAAGTTGCAAAGCTCTACCAATCTGTATGGATGGACCAAGGTTCGCCTCTGTTGGTTTACTCTCAGCGTCAGGTCGCTAAGCTACAAGATAAGTTGCAGATGCCTGTTGCGCTTGGTATGACTTATGGCAATCCAAGTCTCAAATCAGGTATTGAAGCCCTGATGGCACAAGGTGTCGAAGAGATTATTGTACTGCCACTTTACCCTCAATATTCTGGAACTACGACCGCTGCGGTATCTGACGGACTCACCAAAGCGTTCAAACAGCTGCCGGTGATACCGGGCTACCGCTTTATCCGTGATTACTATAGCCACCCAAGCTACGTTAAAGCTCTGGCTGAGAGTGTGAGAAAGCATTGGCGTGAAAATGGGCAAGGTGACCATCTTGTTTGTTCTTTCCACGGTATTCCGAAGCGTTTGGCTGACCAAGGTGACATTTATCCTCAACATTGTGAGCAAACGACCGAGTTGTTAGCTCAAGAATTGGGTTTGTCACCAGATAAGATCACCATGACTTATCAGTCTCGTTTTGGTCGTGAAGAGTGGCTTAAGCCATATACGGACGAAACGTTGGAAGCGTTGCCAAAGCAAGGTATTAAGAAGCTCGATATCATGGCTCCAGCGTTCTCTGTAGACTGTTTGGAAACACTGGAAGAGATCTCTGATCAATGTAAAGAGACCTTCATTGAAGCGGGCGGCGAAGCCTTCAGTTACATTAAGTGCCTAAACGACAATGATGAACACATCCAAATGATGGCAGAACTCGTCGAGATGCATCGATAGTTAAACGGCATTATTGAAAACAGAAAAGGAGTGACTCACAGAGCCACTCCTTTTTATTTATCTACTGTTTGTTGAGTCTAGTATTATACCAATCGTAGTAAATAATTGCTTATCCTAGCTTGTTAAAAGGCTCGATAACTGCGTTAGAACTTTTGATTGTAGAATAACTACTTATCGAAAAATGCTGCCTTGTTCTCAAGCCTTTTTCCTGCGCTATTTTTGATCACATATTTACTGTGATTGGTATTAAGCTAGCGAAGTTTGTGCACTAGTCTCTTCTGATTCGGTATTCACAGGGTTGCCTTCGACACCATGCATCCAAGCAACTAGCTTGTTCGCACAAAGAAGTAGAATCACACCACTAATCGTTGCTGAGATAGCAATACCACTAAAGATAGCCATTGCACCTAGCTCACCGACATGAGAACCCACCAGACCAGCAACATAGTTTGCGATCGCATTGAAACCGAACCATGCCCCCATCATCAAAGAAGCCAGGCGAAGAGGAGCCAGTTTCGTTACCAGCGATAGACCAATCGGCGATAGGCATAACTCACCAAGAGTATGGAAGAAGAATGCGCCAACTAACCAAAGCATAGAAGTCTTCACGCTTAGGTCGCCACCTTGCTCCATAACTGCACCGATCATACAAACGAAACCAAGAGCCAAAAAGAATAGAGCCATAGCAAATTTGACCGGAGAATTTGGTTCACGTTTGCCTAACTTCACCCAAAATGCCGCGATAATTGGTGCTAGCGTAATAATGAAGAATGGGTTTAGAGATTGGAACCAAGCTGCTGGTACTTCAAAATCGCCAATCATACGGTCAGTGTACTGCTGAGTGTAGATGTTCATTAGGCCACCTGCTTGTTCAAAGCCCGCCCAAAATACGATAACGAATAGACCCATAATAAGGATAACTTTGAGTCGATCGTACTCTTCTTTGGTTAGTGGTGCTTTCTCTTTCGATTTGCTTAGCGCTTTTGCACGAGCAGCCGCTGGCACTGAACCGATATCTCCTAACCAAGATTGGGCCATTGTCATTTGCATCACAAGGCTGATCACCATACCGATACCTGCAGCAAGGAAACCGGCTTTCCAACCATATGAATCCACAGCTGCACCAGAAATTAGACCACCCAGCAGTGCGCCCAGATTGATGCCCATGTAGAAAATAGTAAATGCGCCGTCACGACGGTTGTCACCTTCTTGGTAAAGGTCACCCACCATAGTAGAGATGTTTGGCTTGAACATGCCGTTACCACTGATCAGTAGAGCTAAACCTAGATACAAAGCGCTCACCTGGTCTAATCCCATAAAGCCGTTAGGTAATGCTAAAGTGAACTGACCCAGAGCCATTAACAGGCCACCAATCAGAATGGATTTACGTTGACCTAGGTAGTTATCCGCAATCCAACCGCCGATAAGAGGTGTGATGTAAACAAGACCTGTATAGATACCGTAAAGGTCGAGAGCGTCTTTGGTTGACCAACCAAGGCCGCCATTGATGGTGGTATCTGTTAAAAATAGAACGAGAATGGCGCGCATTGCGTAGTAGGAGAATCGCTCCCACAACTCGGTACTAAAGAGTAGAAACAGCCCTCGTGGGTGGCCGAAGATGTTGTGTGTTTTTGGCATAAGTTTTACTAATTTTAAATATTAAAAGATTTTATAGTTAATCATGTATACATACCCAGATAAAAAACTGCAATAGGGTCTTTTTATAGTGATGACAGTAATATTTTGTTAAACCTATGATTTGATTTGTTTTTATTGCTAGTGTGGGGTGGGATTTGTGTGCTGCAAACTAATTTTCCATTATTGAATAAGTGCTTATTAATGGTTTATGGGCTTGTAAGTAGCATTTTTCGGTTTGTAAGCGTATGTATTTTGCTCTCATTTTTGGGTGTGCGCCACTGTATAGTTCGGGTGTGGCTTTTGATGAAATTATTTTTGTTGAATAATTGGTCTGTTCCGCAATATTGACCAACGAGGATTAATTCATATCATCAACCTGAATTAATCCGAATTTGGCTATGTTAAGATGTAAAAAAAATACAAAATGGCTAGGAAAATGAAACGTTGGTATCTACTTTACTGTAAGCGAGGAGAGCAACTCCGAGCGAAACAGCATATGGAAAATCAGGGGGTAGAGTGTTTCTATCCTCAACTTGAAGTCGAAAAAATCGTCAGAGGAAAAAAGAAGCGTGTCAAAGAGCCGTTGTTTCCTTCTTATATTTTTGTTCGATTTGATTATGAACAAGGACCAAGTTTTACTACATTGCGGTCAACAAGAGGCGTGGTGGACTTCATTAAATTTGGTGCGATGCCACATGAAGTGCAAGGTGATCTGATTTACGAGTTGAAGCAGATTGAACACGAATGTCAGGGGTATCTCGTGGATGATTGTCCGCAGTTATGTCCAGACTATCAAGCGGGCGATGTCGTTGAGATCTGCAGTGGTCAGTTTGCAGGTATCAAGGCGGTTTATCATGAAAAAGATGGTGAAGCGCGATCGATTATGCTGGTACAGATGATTAGCCAGGTGGTTCCGGTAAGCATTGAGAACGCAGCTCTGGCAGCACGCATTTAATCTGACTTTCGGGTCTTTGGATAATAAAAAAGGCGCTAAGAGCGCCTCAGACTGCTGACAAAGGTCTAGCTTTCAAGCTAGACCTTTGATCTAATAGGGGTATCGAAATATGGATATCTCACTATGCTTCAAGAGCCTTCACCTCAACAATATGAACTCGAAATGGTCACCATGGAACAGCTCGTTCCTCAGAACCATTTAGTTCGTAAGATAGATAAAGCCATCGACTTCGAGTTTATCCGTAATGAAGTCGCTCACCTCTACTGTAAAGACAACGGTCGCCCACCTGTTGACCCTGTACGCCTGTTTAAAATCATCCTGCTTGGTTACCTCTTCGGAATAAAAAGCGAGCGACAACTCGTGAAAGAGATTGAAGTCAATGTCGCTTATCGATGGTTCCTGCGTATGTCACTGACAGAGAAAGTTATCCATGCATCGACACTCAGCCAAAACCGTATTCGCCGCTTTAATGGTACCGATGTGTTTGAGCGTATCTTTATCAATATCGTAGAGCAGGCAATGGCGAAAGGTTTGGTCGCAGGCCAAGAACTATTTACTGACAGCACGCACCTAAAAGCCAATGCCAACAAAAATAAGCACACGAACAAAGTGACTAAGGTTCGCGCCAGTGCTTATCTTGATATGCTCGATGAAGATGTCGCGCTAGACCGAGAGAAAGAGGGTAAGAAACCTCTAAAGTCACGTACCGCTGAGCCTAAAACTAAGAGCACCAAAACGAGTACTACCGACCCGGAAAGTGGCTTCATGACTCGAGATAATAAGCCCCAAGGCTTCTTCTATCTCGACCACCGTACAGTGGATGGACAGCATGGCATTATCTTAGATACCCATGTCACAGCAGGTAATATCAATGACTCTCAACCTTATGTGAAGCGTCTGGACTATACCCTAGAGCAATTTAACCTTAATCCAATCGCCGTTGGACTCGACGCGGGCTACTTCACTGCGCCAGTCGCTGAGTCATTAGAGCGTCGAAATATCTTAGGCGTGTTCGGTTATCGCAGACCATCGAGAACAAAGAATGCGTTCAAGAAAAAGCACTTCATCTACAATGGAGAGCGAGACAGTTACCGCTGCCCTAACGGTCAAGAGCTCATCTATAAAACAACGTCTAGAGATGCGTATCGTGAGTATCACTCCGACCCGAAAGAGTGTGCGTTCTGTCCAATGAGAGATGACTGTACGCAAAGTAAAAATATAAAGAAAGTCATTACAAGACATATCTATACGGACGCGATGGATAGAGCCAACCAAATGCGGCTCTCACCTTATGGAAAAAGACGTATAGGCGAAGAAGTGAGACGGTAGAGCGGAGCTTCGCCGACGCTAAGCAGCACCATGGTCACCGTTATGCCCGCTTCCGCGGGCTCTCGAAAGTGCAAATGCAATGTTGGTTGGCAGCTGCCGCTCAAAACATCAAGAAGATAGCCTTGGTGGTGAGCTATTTACAAAAAATAGGGCTAAATATGTCCCAAATACGTCAAATTATGGCGTCTAGATGCCAATTTAAGTGTTGGGCTCTTCCAAACTTCGCATAATAAAAAAATATCGCGATCGCGGCCTACGGCCGCTCGAAAAAGAGACCCCACTTCAAAAAGTGGGGTTCGTCAGCAATCTGAGGCGCTAAGAGCGCCTTTTTTGATTCTGATTTTCTAGAAAAGTCAGGTTCTAGTATGCGTCGTTGTGAACCGCTTTAACAGCGCGGCCTGAAGGATCGGCGTTGTTCTTGAATGACTCATCCCACTCAATCGCTTTCGCAGATGAACATGCTACAGAAGGACCACCTGGTACACACTCTGCTGCAGACTCTAGTGGGAACAACTCTTCAAAGATCTCACGGTAAGCGTAACCTTCTTTGGTTGTAGGCGTGTTGTATGGGAAGCGGAATTTCGCTGTTTCCATTTGCTGGTCGGTTACTTTTGCTTCTGCAGTTGCCTTCAGTGTATCGATCCAGTCATAGCCCACACCGTCTGAGAACTGCTCTTTTTGACGCCATGCGATAGAGTCTGGCAGGTAGTGCTCGAAACACTCACGTAGGATGTGTTTTTCCATTTTACCGTTGCCACACATCTTATCTTCAGGGTTTAGACGCATTGCCACATCAATAAACTCTTTGTCTAAGAAAGGTACGCGACCTTCAACGCCCCAAGCTGCTAGAGATTTGTTAGCACGAGCACAGTCAAACATGTTCAACGCTAGAAGTTTACGCACCGTTTCTTCATGGAACTCTTTCGCATTTGGCGCTTTGTGGAAGTACAGGTAGCCACCGAAGATTTCATCTGCACCTTCACCAGAGAGTACCATCTTGATACCCATCGCTTTGATCTTACGAGCAAGCAGGTACATCGGAGTCGATGCACGTATGGTGGTCACATCGTAAGTTTCAATGTGGTAGATAACATCGCGAATCGCATCCAAACCTTCTTGGATTGTGTAGGTCATTTCGTGGTGAACAGTACCAATCTTGTCAGCCACTTCACGAGCAGCGACTAAGTCAGGCGCGCCTTCAAGACCAACAGCGAAAGAGTGCAGTTGTGGCCACCATGCTTCAGACTGTTCGTCGTCTTCGATACGCATTGCCGCAAAGCGTTTTGCTACTGCAGATGTGATGGATGAATCCAAACCACCTGATAGAAGTACACCGTATGGAACGTCAGTCATGAGCTGGCGTTTAACCGCAGCTTCTAACGCTTCTGTCAGCTCTTCTTTGCTGGTTGAGTTACCTTGTACAGCTGCGTATTCGTTCCAGTCACGAATGTAGTAGCGCTGAGGCTCTGAATCTTTTGAACCGTATGAACAGCCAGGAGGGAATTCGCTCACTGTTTTACATACTGGTACTAGTGCTTTCATTTCTGACGCGACGTAGTAGTTACCGTGTTCATCGTAACCTTGGTATAGAGGGATAATACCAATGTGGTCACGGCCAACTAGGTATTCGTCTTTCTCTTCATCGTACAGTACGAATGCAAAAATACCGTTTAGCTCTTCCAGCAGATCCGCACCAAGTTCTTGATATAGGGCAAGGATAACTTCACAGTCAGAATCCGTCTGAAACTCGTATTTATCTTGGTAACGAGCTCGAAGTTCTTTGTGGTTATAAATTTCGCCGTTTACCGCCAGAATGTGTTTTTTATCTTGGCTGTAAAGAGGCTGTGCACCACTATTTAGGCCAACAATAGCAAGACGTTCGTGAGCAAGAATAGCTTTGTCGCTTGCGTAAATACCAGACCAGTCTGGACCACGGTGGCGGAGTTTTTTAGACATTTCTAGGGCAACAGGGCGAAGTGCTGCAGCATCACTTTTAATATCAAGAATGCCAAATACTGAACACATAGAACTTCCTTTCAAATCATTTCCAAATCAACTGTATTCAATTTGCCATTTTGGTTAAAAAATGCAACCGGGTATGATGAAAAAAATTATATAAAGAGGGTTCTATTAGAGATTTTCTATTTAAAGTGTATTTTTGATTGATTTTATTTAAATGCGGTGTGATTTTTAGCCACTCCTCCCTCATTGCCGACAATATTTGAACGAAAACAAGGGGGAGTGGCTAGGGTGAAATACTACATTTTCATAATGTTAGGGCTAAGTTGTTCGCACACGTGGCGTGCAAAACCGCTACCCGCTTCACTGTAAATGTTGAATGCAGCGTCAACGCCGTTTTCTTTCAGTGTCTCTAGTTGATCCGAATACTCTGCGATAGCAGCAATTTGACCTTTAAAGTTACGAGCTTTGAGCTGGTCAAGCGCGGTCTGGTTACCTTGGTGGTGAGGCATCGCAAGAATAACGAGCTTAACATTAGCCGTATCTAAAATACGTTCCCAAAAATCCGGGTCGGTTGCGTCGCCAGAGATAACGTTACGTCCATGACTGCGATGGCTGTCTGCGGCATCCTCTCGTACTTCGACGCCTAAGCAGACTTTTCCATAGCGAGTGAGAAGTTCGTCATAAGCACCAGTACCAATTCTGCCCATACCAAGGATCAATACTTGAGCATGGCCTGGATCAATCCGTTTATCACGCTGGTTGAGCTTTTCTGCTGCGTGCTCTTTTAGCCATTTACCTGAGTGTTGATACAGTTTGTGCCCAGCGCGATTGAGTGGAGCGGCAATCAAGAAAGATAATGAGACAGCAATCGCGACGGCAACCAAGATATCGCCAGACATCCATCCCATTTTAAATGCAAGGCCACCAACAATCAGACCAAACTCACTGAAGTTGAATAGAGAAAGTGATGCTAGCAGCGAGGTACGAACTCGGAATTTGAAGAAATTAAGCACCCAGAAGTAGAGGAAGCCTTTGACTGGCAATAACAGTAAGAACAAGATTGCCAGCATAAAGCCCTGAATAGTCGGCTGTTCAGACAAGCCAATATTTAAGAAGAAGCACACAAGGAACAACTCTTTTAGGTTAAAGAGTGATTTTGACAGTTCCGATGCTTTAGCGTGACCTGCCAGCAACATACCTAAAATCAGTGCGCCAAGGTCTGGTTTTACCCCAACAAACTCAAACAGACCGGCACCGACAACGAGAGCAAAGAAGATACCAAACAGCACCAACATTTCGCCGTGTCCTACCCAATCAAGTATTTTGTAGAAGAGTGGCCTTAGAAGAGGGAGTGCGAACAAGGCAATAGCATACCATTCAGGGAGCTTACCGGTAGAAGCGGTTAGAAACACGACTGCGAAGATATCTTGCATTACCAAAATACCGATCGCTAGGGTGCCGTAGGTGGCATTCATCTCACCTTTCTCTTGTAGCGTTTTGACCGCAAAAACCGTACTTGAAAAGGAAAGAGCAAAGCCTAGTAAGATGAGCTGTTCATTTGACATTGCAGCAAGGGAGGAGATCCCAAGCAATTTAAAGCCAAACAGAGCCACTGCAAAAAAGAGGGTAGAGATCAGGTTATGTACGGTTGCGCCGGCCCAGATTTCCTTGGATAACAAGGTTTTGATATCCAGCTTAAGACCAATCGTAAATAACAGTAGAGTGACGCCGAGATCGGCAAGAGTAACGATGGTGTCATTGCTTTCAAAGCCAAACGCGTTAAGCGCAAAGCCTGCAATGAGAAAGCCAACGAGTGGGGGTAATTGACACTTCAAAGAGATAAAGCCTGCAATAAATGCAGCGGATAATAATATAAGTTCCATAACTTGTAGTTGTTGTTCCCTAGCTTATAAAAACGGGCCGTGTTTTATCCAAACACGGCCCGCTGAAAATCAATATTGCTTTTCTTTAGTCTTCGAGTAGCTTCTGCAATAACACGCCGTTGAGCATGGCACGTTTGATCATCGCGAAGGCACCCATTGTCGGATGTTTGTCGATCTCAGATGCTACAATAGGCAAGCCGCTATGGAAAGTCGTTAACGATTGATTCTCTACATTACGCTTAATTGCCGGGAAAACAATGTCTTGAGCCTTGGTAATGTCACCAGCAATGATCACTTTTTGTGGGTTAAACAAGTTGATCGTCATTGCTATGGCTTTACCTAATTGGTTACCAACGCGAACCAAGCTCTGTTTTGCCAGTTCATCACCATTCATTGCGTGGTCACAAACATCTTGAATTGTGATGCACTCAAGCTCAGTTAGAGAAGATTCGTAACCTTGCTTAATTAGCTTTTGAACACGGTCGATAATAGCTGGGTTTGCAGCAACGGTTTCTAAGCAACCAAAGTTACCGCATTGGCACTGTTCACCTAGTGGATCAATTTGAATATGCCCGATCTCTCCAACGTTACGGTTATGCCCTAAGAACACTTGGCCGTTTACTATGATACCCGCACCTGTACCACGATGAACGCTGACTAGGATTGAGTCTTGGCTGTCTTGGCTTGCACCGAAGTAATGCTCTGCTAAAGCCATACCGCGAACGTCATTTCCGACGAAACAAGCCACGTGGAATGTGTCGCGAATAATGTCACTGAGGGCTAAATTATCGATATCCGTATTTGGCATGTACTCGACCACACCTGTTGTCGGGTTTACAAGGCCAGGTAAGGTAATGCCGATCGCAATCAATTGGTCGATTTGATACTGCTGTTCAGCAACAAATGATTTAAGGGTGGTCAATAAACCTTCCATCAAATCGGATTGATCTGAGTAGTTTAGGTCTTCTTGAACGAAAGCCAGCTCACGACCACCGAGGTCATGAAGGCTAAGTTGAATATAATCTCGCCCTAAACGAACAGCGATGGAGTGAAAAGGCTCCACCTCTGTCGTTAGGGAGATAGCGCGTCTACCGCCAGTAGACGCTTGCTGAGCCACCTCTTTGATGAGGCCGCGCTCTAATAATTGGCGGGTAATCTTTGTAACACTTGCTGGTGCGAGTTGGCTTACGTCAGCCACTTGTATGCGACTGATAGGACCTTGTTGGTCTATGAGCCTGTATACCGCCGCACTGTTTAGTTGTTTAACTAAGTCTACGTTACCTATTTGTCCGCCATTCATACTTAATTGTGCTCGTATTGTCCGTTAACAACAGTCGCTTTTACATTGAAGTCTCTATCGAACACAGCCAGGTTAGCTACCATGCCTTTCTTAATTCGACCTAGTTTACTTTCTACACCCATCGCAGTTGCTGGGTACAGAGTCGCCATGCGTAGAGCTTCGTCTAAAGCGATTCCAGCGTGCTCAACTGTGTTCTGTACTGCTTCAATCATAGTCAGAGCTGAGCCGCCCAGTGTGCCGTTCTCATCAACACACTTACCATCTCGGTAATATACTTTCTTACCGACAAAAATAAAGTATTCCATGTCAGCACCTGCAGGAGCTGTGGCATCCGTCACTAATACAAGCTTTTCTCCCTTGATTTTATGCGCAATACGGATGTTTGCGTAATCAACGTGGAAGCCGTCAGCGATGATACCCGCATAGACTTCAGGTGTATCGTAGATTGCGCCTACAACACCTGGTTCACGGCCAACCATTGGTGTCATCGCATTGAAAAGGTGTGTTGCGAAGGTGATACCAGACTCAAAGCCTTTGCGCGCTTCAGCATAAGTCGCATTGGTATGACCGATAGAAACAACGACGCCAGCTTTGTGTAGACGTTCGATATGCTCAGGGTCATTTAGTTCAGGAGCCAAAGTAACTTTAGCGACCAAATCGCTGTTCTCACAGATGAGGTCGATCATGTCGTTGTCTGATTTACGAATATGGTCGACGCTGTGAATCCCTTTTTTCGCGACGTTAAGGTATGGGCCTTCCAGATGCAAACCAAGAGATTGGTTTTGATATTGGTTGTGGTATTCACGAGCTGCTGTGATCACTGCGCGCATGTCTTCGTCTGAAGAGGTGATCAGAGTTGGTAGGAAGCTCGTGCAACCAGACTTTAAGTTAGCTCGATGCATAATCTGCATCGTATCAGCAGTGATTTCATCGTTAAGCATAACACCGCCGCAACCATTAAGCTGTAGGTCAATAAAGCCCGGACTCAGGTTAGCACCTTCTAGGTCACGAACTTCAATGCCGTTTGGCAGTTCAGCAACAGGGCAGACTTGCTTAATCAGTCCGTTTTCAATAACAACTGCGTGATCGGTCAGAACATCACTACCAGTGTAGATTTTACAGTTACTTAGCGCGTACATAGTCAGCTAATCCTTATTTCGTGAGAACTTTAAATTTTGTTCGTTACCTAAAATTTCGACTTACTTTGCGAACATCATTTACGTAACGATTTAACTTTTTGAAACTGGCAAACTTCAAGGTGAAGTGCGAATTAAGTTTTTGAAAATACAGTAAACAAATACGTTTTGGTCTTTCATTACTTGGCCTGATTATTGATTATTAGCGGGGTAAAGAAAGCAGGTTGTACCCATGCATTGGCCTAATAATTACTCTTGAATTTTATCTGTAAATCTTCATTTTTTTGAATGATAAAATAAGTTTTATGATCTCGCTAGCAAAAACCTTGTGATTTGGCAAAAACTGGTGATTATGATCACAAATGGTAAGGTTTTAATTTGCGGGGCAAAATTAATTGAATACACTGATTAGGACTAAATTGAGTGACTAAAATAAGTTTCTCAAACGAATACTCAAAATCCTATAGGGGGAAACAACAGGTGAATATTCTAGGATATGCACAGAAGCTAGGTAAAGCGTTAATGCTTCCTATCGCAACGCTTCCGATTGCGGCGCTTCTACTACGTTTAGGTCAAGGCGATCTACTTGATATTCCATTTATGGCGCAAGCTGGTGGTGCTATCTTCGGTAACCTACCGCTGTTATTTGGTCTAGGTATCGCAATTGGTCTTTCTAAAGACGGCAATGGTGCAGCAGGTCTTGCTGGTGCGGTTGCTTACTTCGTACTTACAGCGACAGCAACAACAATTAATGCTGACGTAAACATGTCTTTCTTTGGCGGTATCTTCGCAGGTATTATTGCAGGTCACTCATACAACGCTTTCCATGCAACACGCCTTCCTGAGTGGCTAGCATTCTTCGCAGGTAAACGTCTTGTGCCAATCATGGCCGGTCTATTTGCATTAGTTGCTGGTGCAATCTCTGGTGTGGTATGGCCTGGTGTTCAATCTGGTCTAGATGCATTAGCTCACGCAGTATCAACGTCTGGTGCTATCGGTCAGTTCGTATACGGTACTCTTAACCGTGCACTTATCCCTGTAGGTCTACACCACGTATTGAACTCTTACTTCTGGTTCGGTATGGGTACTTGTCAAGAGATCGTAGTAGCTGGTTCTGCTGGCTTCGAAAGCTTCAAACAACTTTGTGTTGACCCAGCTCTAGCGAAAACTCTAGTTGTTGGTCAAGAGTACACATTCAACTTCGCGAACTCTGTAAACCCAGAAATCACTGCAGTTGTTAAAGAAGTAACTGAAACAGTTAAGTCTGGTGACCTACACCGCTTCTTCGGCGGCGACAAAGGCGCTGGCGTATTCATGAACGGCTTCTTCCCTGTAATGATGTTTGGTCTACCAGGTGCAGCACTAGCAATGTACCTAGCAGCTCCAGCTGAAAAACGCGGTCAAGTTGGTGGCGCACTATTCTCAGTAGCATTCTGTTCATTCCTAACAGGTATCACAGAGCCACTAGAATTCATGTTCGTATTCCTAGCTCCTGCTCTATACGCAATGCACGCTGTATTTACTGGTCTATCTCTAGTCATCGCTAACATGTTCGGTACGCTTCACGGCTTCGGTTTCTCTGCTGGTCTAATCGACTTCGTATTGAACTTCGGTCTAGCGACTAAGCCAATGACGCTGCTATTCATCGGTCTAGGCTTCGGTGCTCTATACTTCTTCACATTCAGCTTCGCAATCCGCGCTTTCAACCTGAAGTCGCCAGGTCGTGAAGATGACGAAGAAGGTGCTGCAGCAACTGACGCTGAAGCGCCAAAAGGTGACCTAGCTCGTCAATACCTGAAAGCTCTAGGTGGTCACGAGAACCTAACTTCAATCGACGCTTGTATTACTCGTCTACGTCTAACTCTTAAAGACCGCTCAGTAGCTGACGAAGCTGTTCTTAAGAAACTAGGTGCGAAAGGTGTGGTTAAACTAGGTGAAAACAACCTACAGGTTATCCTAGGTCCACTAGCTGAAATCGTTGCTGGCGAAATGAAAGCAATCGGTGCAGGTGAAGACCTATCAGATGTTAAACTTCCTTAGTCGCTTTCGCGTAGAGCAAATCACTCACGCAACAGCCTAAAGAGCTAAGTAAGTCTAAATTGAAGCCTCCCTTATGGGAGGCTTTTTCGTATCTGGCTTTGGCGCTTGAATCATTCAGCGTTCTATTCTTCATCGAATAGCAGAAATATTCACAATAAACTGATGGTTCTTATTGTGTAAAGCCTAAGAATTGTGGATGATTAGCAACAATGATCTTTCTATCCTAGGCTTAAGTTAAAAGCGCTATTTCTGGAATGGAAAGAAGAATTTTTCTCTGACAATACTAAATACATAGAGGTGCTATAGATGAGTGAAGCTGAGGCTCGTCCATCGAATTTCATTCGCCAAATTATTGATAAAGATTTAGCGGATGGTACACACACTAGCGTGCATACTCGTTTCCCGCCGGAGCCGAATGGTTACCTGCACATTGGTCACGCTAAATCTATCTGCTTGAACTTTGGTATTGCTCAGGACTACCAGGGACAATGTAATCTTCGTTTTGATGATACAAACCCTGAAAAAGAAGACGTTGAATACGTTGAGTCAATTAAGAATGATGTAAGCTGGTTAGGCTTCGAGTGGTCTGGTGACATCTGTTACTCATCAAACTACTTCGATACGCTTTACGCTTACGCTGTCGAATTAATTAATAAAGGCTTAGCGTACGTTGACGAGCTAAGTCCTGAGCAGATCCGTGAATACCGTGGCACGCTAAAAGAGCCTGGTAAAGCGAGTCCATACCGCGATCGCAGCCCTGAAGAGAACCTAGCGCTATTTGAAAAGATGCGTGACGGTGGCTTTGAAGAAGGTAAAGCGTGTCTGCGTGCTAAGATCGACATGAGCTCGTCGTTCATGGTAATGCGCGATCCCGTTATTTACCGTGTGCGTTTTGCTCACCACCACCAAACGGGTGACAAGTGGTGCATTTACCCAATGTACGACTTCACGCACTGTATTTCTGATGCGCTAGAGGGCATTACGCACTCTATCTGCACACTAGAATTCCAAGATAACCGTCGTCTGTACGATTGGGTACTCGATAACATCACAATTGATTGTCAGCCACGTCAGTATGAATTCAGCCGTCTTAATCTAGAGTACACTGTGATGTCGAAGCGTAAGCTGAACACGCTTGTGACTGAAAACCTAGTTAACGGTTGGGATGACCCACGTATGCCAACAATCTCTGGTCTGCGTCGCCGCGGTTTCACGCCTGCGTCTATTCGTGAGTTCTGTAAGCGTATCGGTGTAACGAAGCAAGAGAACATGATTGAATTCGGTTCGCTTGAGTCTTGTATTCGTGATGACCTGAACGAGAACGCACCGCGTGCAATGGCAGTTCTGGATCCAGTTAAGATCGTGATCGAAAACTACGATGCAGATAAAGTGGAAACACTTACGGTAGCCAACCACCCGAACAAACCTGAAATGGGCACTCGTGAAGTACCATTTACCCGTGAAGTTTGGATTGAGCGTGATGACTTCCGTGAAGAAGCAAACAAGAAGTACAAGCGTTTGGTTCTAGGTAAAGAAGTTCGTCTACGTGGTGCTTACGTGATTAAAGCTGAGCGCATTGAGAAAGATGTAGAAGGTAACATTACAACGATTTTCTGTTCTTACGATAACGAAACGCTAGGTAAGAATCCAGCTGATGGTCGTAAAGTAAAAGGTGTTATCCACTGGGTATCGGCTGATAAAGCACTACCAGCAGAGATTCGTCTGTACGATCGCCTATTCACAGTCGCTAACCCAGCGGCTGCGGATGACTTCGCTGCAACAATCAACCCAGACTCTCTGGTTAAACTGAACGGCTTTGTTGAACCTAGCTTAGCTGAAGCAGCTCCAGAGCAAGGCTTCCAGTTTGAGCGTACAGGTTACTTCTGTGTTGATTCAAAAGACTCGAAAGCAGACGCGCTAGTATTCAACCGTACGGTTGGTCTACGTGATACTTGGGGTAAAACAGAAGCTTAATAACCTCTTCGGTTAGATAAAGGAAAAAGCCAGCGATTTGATTGGGCTCCCGATGACTGGGAGCCTCTTCAGAAGCTGGCTTTTTTGTATCTTGAGTTTAACTGTGTTCATTAAGGGTTGTTAAATGTCTGCTTCGGTACGTTTCGTTGCCTTCCAAATAAAAAACGCTGACCGAGGTCAGCGTTTGTTTTATTTCTTCGCTTTATGCGCGTCTGGGTTGCCTTTGCAGTCACCCGATATGCTCTTACCGTAAAGGTACAAGCTGTGGTTCGTTAGCTGAACGTTATAACGCTTGGCGATCTCTTTTTGTCTCTCTTCGATGATGTCGTCTGAGAATTCAATCACTTCACCACAGTCTAAACATACAAGGTGATCGTGATGATGCTGCGTTGATAGTTCGAATACAGACTTGCCGCCTTCGAAGTGGTGACGAGTTACAATGCCAGCGTCATCGAATTGGTTAAGAACTCTATAAACGGTCGCAAGGCCAATCTCTTCACCTAAGTCGATTAGCTTTTTATACAAGTCTTCAGCACTAATGTGTTGGCAGTCTGGCTGTTGTAATACTTCTAGAATTTTGAGCCTTGGGAGGGTCACTTTAAGACCAGCATCTTTTAGCGCTTGATTGTTGTCTGACATATACTTTCCTGTTGATGATCTGCAGCAATTAACAGAATTCAATATTCCCGTTATTATAGGATACTCGACCACAACAATAAACCACGAACTTCAAAGGGTTAATCACTTGTATCACAATCTGTTTTGTAAAATCTAAATATCTCTCTTATATTAGAGGTTAGACCAGTTATTATGGTGCTGAATAGAAGCAGAACATGGAAGATCGTAATGAACAAGCAACTCGCTAGAATCTACAAACCCGGTATCGTTAAATTTGCGCTCAACATCTGGCCGCCTTTTTGGGGGGCAGGTATTAAAATCGACCACATTAGCCATGATTTTCGAGTTGTAAAGACGGTGTTAAAGTTACGTTGGTGGAATAAAAATGCCAATCGTACCCAATACGGGGGCAGTATCTTTTCTCTCACTGATCCAGTTTACTCACTGATGTTAATGGGCATTCTTGGTGAGCGTTATTATGTTTGGGATAAAGAAGCGAGCATTAATTTTATCAAACCTGGTCAGTCGGATCTGTATGCCGAGTTTGAAATTACTCAAAATCAATTGGATGACATTTATCGTCAAACCCAACTGGGTGAAAAGTGCTTTCCGGAGTTCATTATTTATGTCAAAGACAAAAAAGGGCAGGTGGTGTCTGAAATCCAACGCACGCTCTATGTAAGGAAGAAACCACAATTTAGAGAAGACGATGAGCCTGTAGAGGCTTGATTAGCTGAAATTGGCAAGTAATAGATACAAAAAAACCTCCGCGTGGAGGTTTTTCAATATCTTCAACGAGCAGAGAGATGATTAGTCTTCTAGCTCTGCTAGGCACATCTCTTCGTGGATTTGCTTAACCCAGTTAGATACGCGCTCGTCAGTTAGCTCTGGTTGACGATCTTCATCGATACATAGACCCACAAATTGACTGTCGTCGCCTTCAACAAGGGCTTTAGACGCTTCGAACTCGTAACCTTCAGTTGAAGTGTAACCTAGAATAGTCCCGCCTTTCGCTTCAACGATGTCGCGGATTGTACCCATAGCATCACAGAAGTATTCAGCGTAGTCTTCTTGGTCACCACAACCAAAGATAGCCACTAGCTTAGTTGAGAAGTCGATGGCTTCTAGCTCTGGGAAAAAGTCGTCCCAATCACATTGTGCTTCGCCGTAGTACCAAGTCGGGATACCTAGAAGAAGCAGGTCGAAGTTATCGATATCTTCTTTGCTGCTTTTTGCAATGTCTTGAACATGAACGAGCTGCTTGCTCAATTGTTTTTGAATCATCTTTGCAACAGCTTCAGTGTTACCTGTATCGCTACCGAAGAAGAGACCTACACTTGCCATAGAATCATTACCTTTCATTTTGTCTGTTGTCGGTGTAATAAGTTTGGACGAGAATCAACCGATTCCTGAACCTTCCCAGCTCACTTGAATAATTCCCTTGGCGATAAAACCCGCGCAGCCAAGGAACAACACTAACCACACAATGCGACGACCAAACGCCGGAACATTACCCTGTTTCAGAACGTCTTTAATTGCCATACCGATTAGAAAGAAAATCGATGCAAATAGAAGATCTAAACCAATAGATTCAATGATGTTCATGTAGTCGTAAAGCATGGGAACCTTATATACCAATTTTGCTTGGGCGCACTATATCACTGTTGTGAGATAAAGTTAATCGGCAGAAATCGCTGACTTCTCATTTATCTATTGATATCGAGATTATGCTTTTAAAAAACGAGGCTGTTAGCTCAAAAACTTGCGAATAGCTCTGAGAACTTCCTTGGGTTTCTCTGCATGTAGCCAGTGCCCAGTATTGGCAATGACATGCGCTTTCACATTAGAAAACTGCTGCTGAACCAGAGGTTGATGTTCTGGCATCAAGTAGTCAGAGTCGCCACCCTTAATCAGTAGTGTTTTGACGCTGGTTTTTTCGATTGGTTCCCAACCAATAATATTGGCGTAATTTGCTTCTAACGATGCAACATTAAATCGCCACACCATTATCCCGCTTTCGTTTTTGTACAGTGACTTGGTTAAAAACTGGCGTACGCCGTCAATTTCAATATGGCGGGCTAATACCTTGAGCGCTTCTGAACGAGAAGCTGGTTGCTCTTCGATGACGGCGTTTAAACCTGCAAGAACATTGTCGTGGCGGTTTTGCGTATAAGCGACAGGTGCCATGTCGAGTACAATAAGTTTCTCGATGCTCACTAATTCAGTCAGCGCCATCGCAACCTTACCACCCATTGAGTGACCAATAACGGTTGGTTTAGAGATATTGAGTGACGTCAAAAGCTGCGCCACATCACCAGCCATCGAGTGGTAATCGTGTATATCGCTGTGCGGGGAAATACCGTGGTTACGTAGATCAATACTGAGTACTTGATGATCGGTTTTAAGATCACGAGCAAGTAGGCCTAAATTATCCAAGTTGCCGAATAATCCGTGGATCAAAACGATGGTGTGACCCTCACCTTCCAATTTATAGTTGAGCTGTACTGACATTTTTATCTTATTCATGGTGGGTTTGACGTAGAGTATCCGCGCGGATCTCGCTATAATCCCCCAGAGTTTAAACATTGAGATTGTGAAAAGCGAATGAAAACAATTGAGGTTGATGAGGACCTGTACCGTTATATCGCGGGTCAGACAGAACGTATCGGCGAAAGTGCTTCAGATATTCTGCGCCGCTTATTGCAGGTGGATAATCAAGGCTTGGCTCCGGCTGAAGAGATCGTGGAGCCGAAAGGTATCGTTGTGAGTAAGGAAGTAGGCTTTACTCCAGAGAAGCTAGATGGCGTTAAAGAGATGCGCTCGCTGCTTATTTCAGATGAATTTGCCTCTTTAAAGAAAGCCATTGATCGTTTCATGCTGGTGCTATCAACACTGCATAAAATTGACCCAGCGAGCTTTTCAGAAGCGACTCAAGTAAAAGGTCGCAAACGTGTCTACTTCGCAGACAATGAAGCGACACTGCTGGCTAACGGTAATACGACTAAGCCAAAAGCGATTCCAAACAGCCCGTTTTGGGTAATCACCAATAACAACACCAGTCGCAAAAGACAGATGGTTGAACAGTTGATGAGTCGCATGAATTTCCAAGCTGAACTAATAGAAAAAGTAACAGGTTCAATCTAAGGAAATCTGATTTAAACCTCATAATATCCATGCTAAAGAAGATATTATGAGGTTTTTTTGTTTTTTAATTTTGTATATAAGGATGTCAAAATGGCTATGCACCCTCGTGCCGGGCAGAAAGCTCAGCAGGAAGATCTTCATAATATCCCGGCTTTAGTTGCAAACTACTTCTTACAGCAACCGGATGCTTCAAACCCAGACCACAAAGTTCAGTTTGGTACTTCAGGTCACCGCGGTACAGCAGACAAATCAACATTTAATGAAAACCACATTCTTGCTATTGCTCAAGCAGTAGCTGAAGTGCGTGCAGAGCAGGGCACGACTGGTCCTCTGTTTGTAGGTAAAGACACGCACGCGCTTTCGGAACCAGCATTCTCAAGTGTTGTTGAAGTACTTGTTGCCAATGGCGTTCAAGTTATTACTCAGCAAGACAATGGCTACACTCCAACTCCGGGTGTCTCTCATGCGATTCTAACGCATAACCTTAAGCATGAAGATAAGGCTGACGGTATTGTTATTACGCCATCTCACAACCCACCACAAGATGGCGGTATCAAGTACAACCCAGTACACGGTGGCCCTGCTGAAGCTGAGTTGACACAAGCGATCGAAGATCGTGCAAATGCTCTTATTGCAGAAGGTCTGCAAGGTGTCAAACGTATGTCCCTTGTAGAAGCGAAAGCATCTGACTTGTTTGTAGAGATGGACCTTGTGAAACCATACATCGATGACCTAGTGAATGTGATCGATATGGAAGCAATCCAAAAAGCAAACCTAAAAATTGGTGTTGATCCACTTGGTGGTAGCGGCATCGACTACTGGCGTCAAATCGGTAAGGCATATAACCTTGACCTAACACTGGTAAGTGAAGCGATTGACCCATCGTTCCAGTTTATGTCTCTAGATAAAGACGGCGTGGTTCGTATGGACTGTTCTTCTCCTTACGCAATGGCAGGTCTGCTAGCGCTTAAAGACGAATACGACCTAGCATTTGGTAATGACCCCGATTACGACCGCCACGGTATCGTAACGCCAAAAGGTCTAATGAACCCGAACCACTTCCTAGCGGTATGTATCGATTACCTATACCGTCATCGTGAAGGTTGGGGCAAAGATGTCGCGGTTGGTAAGACACTGGTATCAAGTGCATTGATTGACCGCGTAGTTGCAGACCTTGGTCGTGAACTATGTGAAGTCCCGGTAGGCTTTAAGTGGTTTGTGGATGGTCTATACAAGGGTACGTTCGGCTTTGGTGGTGAAGAGTCTGCGGGTGCATCATTCCTACGTAAAGACGGTACACCATGGTCAACAGATAAAGATGGCATCATTCTGTGTCTTCTTGCTGCTGAGATTACCGCGGTAACGGGCAAGAACCCACAAGACTACTACGAAGAGCTAGCGGCAAAACACGGTGAGTCTAAATACAACCGTATTCAAGCCGTTGCTAACGGCCAGCAAAAAGACGTACTTAAAAAGCTATCACCAGAGATGGTTGCAGCGGAAACATTGGCGGGTGATGCAATCACTGCTCGTCTAACGCACGCTCCAGGTAATGGCGCAGCTATCGGTGGTCTTAAAGTAACAACTGAAAACGGTTGGTTTGCAGCTCGTCCGTCAGGCACTGAAGATATCTACAAGATCTACTGCGAAAGCTTTAAAGGCGAAGAGCACCTGAAGCAAATCGAAGAAGAAGCTCAAGAGATCGTTAACCAAGTGTTTGCTGCGGCAGGTTTATAATCGGTAATCGATTTTAGCTAGATAATAAGAAGGGTTGATGTGAAAGCATTAACCCTTTTTTGTGCCACTTTGAAAATAGCCTTATCCATGTGGCCAACGTTCTGGCATCACGAACCAGAACTGCCCAGACTTTGTTTGGCCATGTATAAAGCGATCGCCAAACTCTGTAATGGGTGACTGCTCGAAATCTTCAGTACCTGACGCCCATTGATTCTTGGTAAGTGGGTACAGCGCTTCTTCAATAAGGTGAGCTTGATTTTGATAACACCAGTAGCCGTTTACTTGCGTGGAATTAATTTTATAACCTAAACAATGAGTTGGAACTTTTTGTTCAAGAAATGGGTTAGTATACAAGCGGCCTTGCATTAACAGATGTTGCGATTGAATATCAAGGTCTGGGTATTGAGCACGAAATGCTTCAGAACAAGACATTTGCAATTGGTGGCTAAGCATACGATCAAGCTTCTTGTCGAGTTGGTCATGCGCATTTGGGCCATACCAAGTATCTTCATGAAGCAGATAAAACTTAATGGCCACTTCCCAATGCTCCAATTGAGCGTTGCGCTTATCTTCTAGAATAAAGTCTATGGCACCCAATGTTCGACCATCTACATTGATTTGGATCTCATCATGAGCAATGACGTAATTTGGTGAGTTTTCGAACAGAGTCTGGCACAAATGCTGATAAACAAAGCCTAATCTTGGATTGCCTTGATATTGGTGGTCATTTGGAAGTGATTGTGACGATGCAAATAGTGTTAAATCACTGACGGGGTCCTTGCACTCTAATAGTGGCGGTGAATCTATGATCCATTGAAAAAATCGTTGTAATGACGCCATCTCTTCCTCACTGATTGGCCAAGGTCGTCTGACCCCAGTATGCTTTCGACATTCTACCCGTAAATTGATATAACCACGTTATCAAAAATGTAAGCTGGAACAAGCAATGAATAACCTACAGTTAGAAAAAATTCTTAATGACAAGCTGCAACCTCAACAGATTAAAGATTACAGTCCGAATGGTCTACAAGTCGAAGGTACGCCTGAAGTCAAACGCGTTGTAACAGGAGTTACTGCTTCACAAGCTTTGATTGATAAGGCGGTTGAGCTAAACGCAGATGCACTGCTTGTTCATCATGGTTACTTCTGGAAAGGTGAGCCTGAACCGATTCGCGGAATGAAAGGTAAACGCATCCGCACTTTGATTAAGAATGACATCAACCTGATGGGTTATCACCTGCCTTTGGATATTCATCCGGAATTAGGTAACAACGCAGAGCTGGCTCGACTGCTTGAAATCGAGGTAGAAGGTGGTTTAGAAGGGCACCCGCAATCAGTCGCTATGTTTGGTAAGTTGAGCAAGCCAATGACAGGTGCTGAATTTGCGCAGAAGATCAATCAGGTGTTGAATCGTGCTCCTTTGCATATTGCTCCGGAAAACGCCGATAAAATGATTGAAACAGTCGGTTGGTGTACGGGTGGTGGTCAAGACTACATTGAGCTTGCTGCGTCAAACGGCTTAGATGCATTTATCTCGGGTGAGATCTCAGAACGCACAACGTATTCAGCGCGTGAGCAAGGCATCCATTATTTTGCTGCAGGTCACCATGCAACAGAGCGCTACGGCATTAAAGCGCTCGGTGAATGGCTTGCAAAAGAGCACGGTTTGGATGTTGAGTTTATCGATATCGATAATCCGGTATAAGAGCAAGTACGGGATAAGGGGTACGAGTAGAAGGTATTCCTTATTCCTCAAATTGATGGAGGAAGGAGTAGGGATTCTCTTGATAGCAGCGTGACAGGGTGCCATAGAGATTCAAAATATCTCGTATAAAAAGAAAAGGGTTGGTGCTTTCGCATCAACCCTTTTTAACAATCATACTTTAAAAACGATTATTCACGTTCGTGAAGTGCTTTAAAGTCACGCTGCTCTTTACCCGTGTAAAGTTGACGTGGACGACCGATACGGTTCGTTGGGTCGCTGTGCATTTCGTTCCAGTGTGCAATCCAACCGATAGTACGAGACATCGCGAAGATTACTGTGAACATTGAAACAGGGATACCGATCGCTTTCAGGATGATACCTGAGTAGAAGTCTACGTTCGGGTACAGTTTCTTAGATACGAAGTACTCGTCCGAAAGGGCGATACGCTCAAGTTCCATAGCAACGTCTAGCAGTGGATCTTTGATGTTCAGCTCTTTCAGTACTTCGTGACATGCTTCACGCATTACTGTCGCACGTGGGTCGTAGTTTTTGTAAACGCGGTGACCGAAGCCCATTAGACGGAATGGGTCGTCTTTGTCTTTCGCTTTTGCAACATACTCTTCGATGTTATCAACGCTGCCGATTTCTTCCAGCATACGTAGACACGCTTCGTTTGCACCACCGTGAGCTGGACCCCAAAGAGATGCGATACCTGCCGCGATACACGCGAACGGGTTAGCACCTGAAGAACCAGATAGACGTACAGTTGAAGTAGAAGCATTTTGCTCATGGTCTGCGTGCAGAGTGAAGATCTTATCCATTGCACGAGCAACGATAGGGTTCACTTCGTACTCTTCACATGGGTTTGCGAACATCATGTGAAGGAAGTTTTCTGCGTAGTTCAGGTCGTTACGAGGGTAGATGAACGGCTGACCGATCGAGTACTTGTAACACATTGCGGCTAACGTTGGCATTTTCGAGATTAGGCGGTAAGCCGCGATCTCACGGTGCGTGTCGTTATTGATATCAAGTGAGTCATGATAAAACGCAGCAAGAGCACCAACCACGCCACACATAACAGCCATTGGGTGGGCGTCACGACGGAAGCCGTGGAAGAAGCTTGCGATTTGTTCATGAACCATGGTGTGACGAGTAACGGTCGTTTTGAATTTCTCGTATTCGTCGCGAGATGGGGCTTCACCATAGAGAAGGATGTAACATACTTCCAAGTAATCAGCGTTATTGGCTAGTTGGTCAATTGGGTAACCACGGTGCAAAAGGATACCTTTGCCGCCGTCAATAAAAGTGATTTGAGACTCACAGGATGCAGTGGCAAGAAAACCAGGGTCAAAAGTGAAAAAACCATTAGAACCTAGTGTACGAACATCGATCACTGGCGTACCAAGTACACCTTCCGTAATCGGCAGCTCGATTGGCGCTTGACCTTCAATATGAAGGGTAGCTTTCTTATCCGCCATAACAATCTCCTTTGTTTATTATTTAATCCGTCCAGGATGTTTATGTGCCATTTTTTTACTGGTCTTACGTGGGAAAGTCAATTTTTCTGCAGCTTTGTGTGCACTTGTTAGTGTTTTTTACATTAAATTCGTTAAAAATCTGTGCTGTGTAGCATTATTTGTTACATCAATTGTATTAGAATGTTGCCGTCCGTATAGTGGCGCTGAAAAGTTTGGTTAAAACCTTATAAATGCAAGGCTAAGAAGAAATGTGAGGTGTCTTCGTTAACCTTGTTGTTAACAAATATTTTACAATTAACTCAGGCTCAACTTCAGTTATTTGTTAAGTTAATGTTAAATTTTGCAGGTTTGCGACCAAATTTTGTCCATAACAATATCAAAGGTTATTTAATGACCGTAATGCTCAATGGAGCTGAGTGAGCAAGCCCGTGAAAGAAAGAAAGACAAGACCTGTTAATTTAGATTTGCAGACTATCCACTTTCCTATCACAGCAATAGCTTCCATCCTACACCGCGTGTCTGGGGTGATTACTTTTGTTGCGATTGGAATTTTACTTTATCTATTAAATATTTCCCTCTCTTCCCCGGAAGGCTTCGCGGAAGCAAGCGACATCGTCGATGGCTTTTTCGTTAAGTTTATTCTGTGGGGCATTTTAACCGCTCTGGCATACCACATTGCTGGTGGTATTCGTCACCTTCTTATGGACCTAGGTCACTTTGAAGAGCTGGAATCTGGCGCTAAGAGCGCTAAGGTTGCATTCGCAGCGACAGCGGTATTGTCTCTACTAGCGGGGATCTTAGTATGGTAAACAACGTTTCTACATTTGGTCGTAATGGCGTTCACGATTTCCTACTGATTCGTGCAACTGCAATCATTATGACGCTTTACACAATTTATTTGGTGAGCTTTTGTGCCTTCACCGACATCTCTTACGTATCATGGACTCAGTTCTTTGGTGGAACTTTCACTAAAGTCTTTACCATGTTAGCGCTTACCTCGGTTCTTGTTCACGCTTGGATCGGTCTATGGCAAGTGCTAACCGACTACATCAAATGCGCTAAACTGCGTGTTGGTCTTCAAGTAGGTGTAGTTGCGGTTCTTCTAGGATATTTCTTCTCTGGTCTGTTTGTTTTGTGGGGTGCGTAAGTGACTATTCCTGTTCGTGAGTTTGATGCCGTAGTAATCGGCGCTGGTGGTGCTGGTATGCGTGCCGCACTACAAATTTCAGAGCAAGGCCTTTCATGTGCATTGCTTTCTAAAGTATTTCCAACTCGTTCTCACACCGTTTCTGCTCAAGGTGGTATTACGGTTGCGCTAGGTAATGCGCATGAGGACCACTGGGAACAACACATGTACGATACGGTTAAAGGTTCTGATTACATCGGTGACCAAGACGCTATCGAATACATGTGTAAAAATGGCCCAGAGTCCGTTATCGAACTAGAGAAGATGGGTCTTCCATTCTCTCGTTTTGACAACGGAACTATCTACCAACGTCCTTTTGGTGGTCAATCGAAGAACTTTGGTGGTGAGCAAGCAGCTCGTACTGCAGCAGCAGCTGACCGTACTGGTCACGCGTTGCTACACACGCTTTACCAACAAAACATCAAGCACAAGACAACCGTATTCTCTGAGTGGTATGCGCTTGACCTTGTGAAAAATGAAGACGGTGCCATCCTTGGTACAACAGCACTTTGCATGGAAACAGGCGAAGTATGCTACTTCAAAGCAAAAGCCACTATCCTAGCGACAGGTGGTGCTGGTCGTATTTACGCGTCAACGACAAACGCGCACATCAATACTGGTGACGGTGTTGGTATGGCGATCCGTGCTGGCGTTCCAATGCAAGACATCGAAATGTGGCAGTTCCACCCGACGGGTATCGCTGGTGCAGGTGTTCTGGTAACGGAAGGTTGTCGTGGTGAAGGTGGTTACCTTCTGAATAAAGACGGTGAGCGCTTCATGGAACGTTACGCACCAAACGCGAAAGACTTAGCGGGTCGTGACGTTGTTGCTCGTTCAATGATGGTTGAAATCCGTGAAGGTCGGGGTTGTGACGGTCCTTGGGGTCCACACATCAAACTGAAACTGGATCACTTAGGTAAAGAGACGCTTGAATCTCGTCTACCTGGCGTTTGTGAACTGTCTCGTACCTTCGCACACGTTGACCCAGTAAAAGAGCCAATTCCAGTAATCCCAACATGTCATTACATGATGGGTGGTGTTCCGACGCAAGTTTCTGGTCAAGCGATCAAGCAAGCTGCTGATGGTAGCGATGTCGAAGTACAAGGTCTATTCGCTTGTGGTGAGATTGCTTCTGTATCTGTACACGGCGCAAACCGCTTGGGTGGTAACTCGCTACTTGACTTGGTGGTATTTGGTCGTGCGACCGGTCTACACCTAGGTGAGACACTGAAGAAGCAAGCGGATGCGAAGCCAGCAACTGAAGAAGACATTGCCCGTTCACTAGAGCGCTACAACCGTTGGGAAAACAGCACAGACGGTGAAGATCCAGCGCAGATCCGTAAAGATCTACAGCAATGTATGCAGAACAACTTCTCTGTATTCCGTGAAGGTAAAGCAATGGCTGAGGGCCTAGAAGAGCTTAAAGCGATTCGCGAGCGTCTGAAGAATGCACACCTTTCTGACAAGTCTACAGAGTTCAATACGCAGCGTATTGAGTGTCTAGAGCTTGAAAACCTAATGGAAACAGCTTACGCGACTGCTGTAGCGGCTAACTACCGTACAGAGAGCCGTGGTGCACACGCTCGTTTTGACTTCCCTGATCGTGATGATGAGCAATGGCTATGCCACACGCTTTACAATCCAGATACAGAAGAGATGTCTAAGCGTAACGTAAACATGGAACCTATCCACCGTGAAGCGTTCCCACCAAAAGCACGTACGTACTAAGGAGATCTAACCATGAAACTGAATTTCTCTTTATACCGCTACAATCCAGATGTTGACCAAAAACCTTACATGAAGGACTACGTCCTTGAAGTAGACGAAGGGTCAGACATGATGCTTTTGGACGCTCTTATTCTATTAAAAGAGCAAGATCCAACAATTTCATTCCGTCGTTCATGCCGTGAAGGTGTATGTGGTTCCGACGGTCTTAATATGAATGGTAAAAATGGACTGGCATGTATCACTCCATTGTCTGCGCTATCAGGCCAAGACAAGATTGTGATTCGCCCACTACCGGGTCTACCGGTTGTTCGTGACCTTATTGTGGACATGACTCAGTTCTACAATAACTACGAAAAAGTGAAGCCATTCTTAGTGTCTGATGGCAATGTGCCACCGTCACGCGAAAACCTACAAACCCCTGATGAACGAGCTCATTTGGATGGGTTGTATGAATGTATCATGTGTGCATGTTGTACAACGTCTTGTCCTTCTTTCTGGTGGAACCCAGACAAGTTCATCGGTCCTGCAGGCCTACTAGCTGCTTACCGTTGGTTAATTGATAGCCGAGATACAGCGACAGATGAACGTTTGTCTGATCTTGATGATGCATTTAGCGTTTTTCGTTGCCACGGCATCATGAATTGTGTAAGTGTTTGTCCTAAGGGATTAAATCCGACGAAAGCGATTGGTCACATCAAGACCATGCTCGTGAATCGTTCGGTTTAGAAATGGATAAAAATTGCCGCCCTAGCTGTTTTGGGCGGCCTTTTAATAGCTCGGCATAGACCGCAGCAAACGTGAAAACTACTGGTTAAGGGAAAATATGCACAACGGCGTGATGAAGGCATGGCTCGAGTCTTCACACTTGGCTGGCGCCAATGCAACATACGTAGAGGAACTCTACGAACTGTATCTAAGTGACCCCGACTCGGTAAGTGACGAATGGAGAAGTGTTTTTGAAGAGTTGCCTGTGCAAGCTTCAGAAACGGTGGAACAACCACACTCTCGTGTTCGTGAATACTTCCGACGACTCGCTCAAGAAACAAAGCATTACAGTGTCCAAGTTAGTGATCCAGATGTCGATGCGAAACAAGTAAAGGTTCTGCAACTTATTAATGCTTATCGATTCCGTGGGCATCAAGCAGCAAACCTAGATCCACTAGGTTTATGGAAAAGAGATACAGTCGCTGAACTGGATCCCTCTTTCCACACTCTCACCGAAGAAGACCTCAACGAGACGTTTAACGTCGGCTCTTACGCGATTGGTCAAGAGACGATGGTTCTTAAAGATCTCTACAAATCTTTGAAGCAGACGTATTGTGGCTCTATCGGTGCAGAATACATGCACATGACTAACACAGAACAAAAACGTTGGATTCAACAGCGTCTAGAGTCTGTTTCTGGTCAACCATCATTCAACAAAGAAGAGAAGCGAGCTTTCCTAGAAGAGCTAACGGCTGCTGAAGGTCTTGAGCGCTATCTTGGTGCTAAGTTCCCTGGTGCGAAGCGTTTCTCTCTGGAGGGTGGTGATGCTTTGATCCCAATGACGAAAGAGATCATTCGTCATGCTGGTGGTCAAGGTATGCGTGAAGTTGTTATTGGTATGGCTCACCGTGGTCGTTTGAACATGTTGGTGAACGTACTTGGTAAGAAACCACAAGACCTATTCGATGAGTTTGCTGGCAAACACGACGAAACATGGGGTACAGGTGATGTGAAATATCACCAAGGTTTCTCTGCTGACTTCGCAACTCCAGGTGGCGATGTTCACCTAGCGTTGGCATTTAACCCGTCTCACCTTGAGATTGTGAACCCAGTAGTTATTGGTTCTGTTCGTGCTCGTCAAGATCGTCTAGACGATAAAGATGGTAGCAGCGTGCTCCCTATTACTATTCACGGTGACTCTGCAATTGCAGGTCAAGGTGTCGTTCAAGAGACATTCAACATGTCTCAAGCACGTGGCTTCTGTGTTGGCGGTACCGTTCGTATCGTTGTTAACAACCAAGTTGGCTTCACAACATCAAACCCACGTGACACGCGTTCTACTATGTACTGTACTGATATCGCTAAGATGGTACAGGCACCGATTTTCCACGTTAATGCAGATGACCCAGAAGCAGTAGCTTTCGTTGCGCGTCTGGCACTGGATTACCGTAATACGTTCAAGCGCGATGTGGTTATCGACCTTGTTTGTTACCGTCGTCACGGTCACAACGAAGCAGATGAGCCGAATGCAACTCAACCGCTGATGTACCAAAAAATCAAAAAGCATCCAACACCACGTAAGCTATACGCTGACATCCTAATGGAGCGCGGTGAGTTTGGTATCGACACAGCAACTCAGCTGGTGAACGAATACCGTGATGCTCTAGACCATGGTGAAGTTGTCGTTAAAGAGTGGCGCCCAATGGCACTACACTCTGTAGACTGGAGCCCATACATTGGTCACGATTGGAACATCGATTGGAACAGCCAAGTTGATATCGAGCGTCTAAAAGAGCTTGGTACTAAGTTGTGCCAATACCCAGATAGCCACAAGCTACAAAGCCGAGTAAACAAACTGTACAACGATCGTACTGCCATGATTAATGGTGAGAAACAAGTCGATTGGGGTATGGCGGAGACACTTGCGTATGCGACTCTGGTAGATGATGGTAAACGTATCCGTATTTCTGGCCAAGATTCCGGCCGTGGTACTTTCTTCCACCGTCACTCTGTTCTACATAACCAAACAGATGCGAGCACTTACGTTCCACTTGCGAACATTCACGATAAGCAGGGTCCTTTCCAAGTGTTTGACTCAGTGCTATCTGAAGAAGCAGTTTTGGCATTTGAATACGGCTATGCAACAGCCGAGCCTAGCGGTTTAACCCTTTGGGAAGCGCAGTTCGGTGACTTTGCTAACGGTGCTCAAGTGGTTATTGACCAATTCATCTCGTCGGGTGAGCAAAAATGGGCACGTCTATGTGGCCTAACAATGCTGCTTCCACACGGTTACGAAGGTCAAGGTCCAGAGCACTCTTCGGCACGTCTTGAGCGTTACCTACAGCTATGTGCTGAACAGAACATGCAGGTTGTTGTGCCATCAACACCCGCTCAGGTTTACCACATGATTCGTCGTCAGGTTGTACGTCCAATGCGTCGTCCTCTGATTGTAATGTCTCCTAAGTCATTGCTGCGTCACCCACTGTGTACCTCTTCACTTGAAGAACTCGCAGAGGGTACATTCCAGCCAGCAATCGCTGAGATTGATGACATCAAACCAGAGAACGTGAAACGCGTAGTGTTCTGTTCAGGTAAGGTTTACTTTGACCTACTAGAGCAGCGCCGTAAGAACGAACAAGACGATGTTGCTATTGTGCGTATCGAGCAGCTATACCCATTCCCTCTTGAGGAAGTTCAAGCTGCAATTGCACAGTACACAAATGTTGAAGATTACGTTTGGTGTCAAGAAGAGCCACAAAACCAAGGTGCTTGGTACAGCAGTCAACACAACTTCCGTGCTGCGATTCCAGCGGGTGCTGATCTTAAATATGCAGGCCGTCCTGCTTCAGCATCACCAGCGGTTGGCTACATGTCAGTACACTTGAAACAACAAAAAGCGTTAATTGAAGACGCTCTGACCCTACTTTCGAACTAGAAGTAAAAGGAAAACACAGATATGACAATTGAAATTCTGGTTCCAGATTTACCTGAATCGGTGGCTGACGCAACAGTCGCAACTTGGCACAAACAACCGGGCGAAGCGGTTGAGCGCGATGAAGTCATCGTAGATATTGAAACTGACAAAGTGGTTCTAGAAGTACCAGCTCCAGAAGCCGGTGTTCTAGAGGCTATCATCGAAGAAGAAGGTGCAACAGTACTTTCTAAGCAACTTATCGCTAAGCTTAAGCCTGGCGCGGTTGCTGGTGAACCAACGACTGATACAACGGAAGATACTGAAGCATCTCCAGACAAGCGCCACAAAGCGACGCTTTCTGAAGAGAGCAACGACGCGCTAAGCCCGGCAGTTCGTCGTCTTCTTGCTGAACACAACCTGCAACCAGCTGACGTTAAAGGCACTGGCGTAGGCGGTCGTATCACTCGTGAAGACATCGATGCACACCTAGCGGCAGCGAAATCTGCACCTAAAGCAGAAACCCCTGCAGCGGTAGAAGCGCCAGCAGCAGCTCGTAGCCAGAAGCGTGTACCAATGACTCGTCTACGTAAAACAGTTGCTAACCGTCTGCTTGAAGCGAAGAACAGCACTGCAATGCTAACGACGTTCAACGAAGTAAACATGAAGCCAATCATGGATCTTCGTAAGCAGTACAAAGACCAGTTCGAGAAGCGTCACGATACACGTCTAGGTTTCATGTCTTTCTACGTGAAAGCGGTAACTGAAGCATTGAAGCGTTACCCAGAAGTCAACGCGTCTATCGACGGTGATGATATCGTTTACCACAACTACTTCGACATCAGCATGGCGGTATCTACGCCACGTGGTCTAGTCACTCCAGTCCTTAAAGACTGTGACACTCTAGGTTTCGCTGACATCGAGAAAGGCATCAAAGAGCTAGCGATCAAAGGCCGTGACGGCAAGCTAACGGTTGATGAGCTGATGGGCGGCAACTTCACTATCACAAACGGCGGTGTATTTGGTTCACTGATGTCCACGCCAATCATCAACCCACCACAAGCGGCTATCTTGGGTATGCATAAGATCCAAGAGCGTCCAATGGCGGTTGACGGTAAGGTTGAAATCCTACCGATGATGTACCTAGCGCTATCTTACGACCACCGTCTAATCGATGGCCGTGAGTCAGTTGGTTTCCTAGTAACCATTAAAGAGCTACTAGAAGATCCAGCACGTCTCCTATTAGACGTTTAATATCGCTAAAACGTCTAGTTGTGCTCAACAGCTAGACGTTGATAGTTTCAAAGGCTAGGCTAGCTCAACGTCTGGCCTTCACTTGAGCTAAGGATTACTTGTTAAATATTCGCTATTTATCTTGAGTTGTCTTGGCTGATTTGAGAAGACCCTACAGACGTAACACAGATGACTGTGTCGTTATGGAAATAATAATCCCTTAAGGGAAAATAAACGGAATATCAAAATGAATTTGCATGAATACCAAGCCAAACAGCTGTTTGCAGAATTCGGTTTGCCTGTACCAGAAGGTTTCGCATGTGATACAGCTCAAGAAGCTTTCGAAGCTGCGGGTCGTATCTCTACTGAAAAGAAAGTTGTTAAGTGTCAAGTACACGCTGGCGGTCGCGGTAAAGCGGGCGGTGTAGAACTACATGACACAAAAGAAGGCGTTAAAGAGTTTGCTCAAAAGTGGCTAGGTAAGAACCTAGTGACTTACCAAACAGATGCAAATGGTCAGCCTGTAACTAAAATCCTAGTTGAAGAAGCGTCTAACATCGCTAACGAACTTTACCTAGGCGCAGTTGTCGATCGTGCAACACGTAAAATTGTATTCATGGCGTCTACTGAAGGCGGTGTGGATATTGAGAAAATCGCTGAAGAGACTCCTGAGTTGATTCACCAATCTGCGATTGATCCTCTAGTAGGTCCTCAAGCTTACCAAGGCCGTGAACTTGCGTTCAAACTTGGTCTAGTTGGCGACCAAATCAAACAGTTCGTTAAGATCTTCATGGGTCTTGGCCAAATGTTCTCTCAGTACGACCTAGCTCTACTAGAGATCAACCCACTTGTTATCACTGGCGAAGGCAACCTTCTTTGTCTAGACGGCAAGATCAACATCGACTCAAACGCGATGTACCGTCAGCCAAAACTACGTGAAATGCACGATCCATCTCAAGAAGATGAGCGCGAAGCACACGCAGCACAGTGGGAACTAAACTACGTAGCACTAGATGGTAACGTTGGCTGTATGGTTAACGGTGCAGGTCTAGCTATGGGTACGATGGATATCGTTAACCTACACGGTGGCAAACCAGCAAACTTCCTTGATGTGGGCGGCGGCGCAACGAAAGAGCGTGTAGCTGAAGCATTCAAGATCATCCTTTCTGATGACAATGTAAGCGCAGTACTAGTAAATATCTTCGGTGGTATCGTTCGTTGTGACATGATCGCAGAAGGTATTATCGGTGCGGTTAAAGAAGTAGGCGTAACAGTACCAGTTGTTGTTCGTCTAGAAGGTACAAACGCAGACCTAGGTCGTGAAGTACTTGCTAATTCTGATGTTGATATCATTGCAGCTGAATCTCTAACAGATGCTGCTCAGAAAGTTGTTGCTGCTGCGGAGGCGAAATAATGTCTGTACTAATTAACAAAGACACTAAAGTAATCTGTCAGGGTTTCACTGGCGGTCAAGGTACATTCCACTCAGAGCAAGCTATCGCATACGGTACGCAAATGGTTGGTGGTGTATCTCCAGGTAAAGGTGGTCAAACTCACCTTGGTCTTCCTGTATTCAACACTGTACGTGAAGCAGTAGAAGTAACTGGCGCAACAGCAACAGTTATCTACGTACCAGCTCCTTTCTGTAAAGATGCAATTCTTGAAGCGATCGACGCAGGTATCGAACTGATCGTAACGATCACTGAAGGTATCCCAACGACAGATATGATCGACGTTAAAGTGAAGCTAGAAGAAACTGGCGTTCGCATGATCGGTCCTAACTGTCCAGGTCTTATCACTCCAGACGAGTGTAAGATTGGTATCATGCCTGGTCACATCCACAAGAAAGGTAAAGTAGGTATCGTATCTCGTTCAGGTACTCTTACTTACGAAGCTGTTAAACAAACAACAGACGAAGGCTTCGGCCAGTCTACGTGTGTTGGTATCGGTGGTGACCCAATCCCAGGTTCAAACTTCATTGATATCCTAAAACTGTTCCAAGAAGACCCTGAAACAGAAGCAATCGTAATGATTGGTGAAATCGGTGGTACAGCGGAAGAAGAAGCAGCAGCGTTCATCAAAGAGAACGTAACTAAGCCAGTTGTTTCTTACATCGCAGGTGTTACTGCTCCTCCGGGTAAACGTATGGGCCACGCTGGTGCAATCATTTCTGGCGGTAAAGGTACTGCTGAAGACAAATTCGCAGCACTTGAAGCAGCAGGCGTTAAGACAGTTAAGTCTCTTGCTGACATCGGTAAAGGTCTACGCGAGATTACTGGTTGGTAATCAGCGCTTTACAGTGATAGATAATAAAAAGGCTTGGTCGATGACCAAGCCTTTTTTGTATGTTTTCTAAGATACGAGATACAAAAAGTAACTCTAAGCTCTATTTTTTACCATCTGTGACAACATAAACATTGCGGTTGCAGTGATGACGACAGAAGGACCCGCTGGGGTGTCGTAGAACCAAGAAAGACTCAGTCCACCAAGCACCGCCAGAGAACCAATACCAGATGCAATGAAGGCCATCTGTTCAGGGGTTTGAGCAAACTTGCGTGCTGTCGCGGCTGGAATAATCAGTAATGATGTCATGATCAGAGCACCAACAAACTTCATACCTACCGCAATAACGATACCGACCATTAACATCAATACCAAACGCATCAGGTCTATGTTGATACCCTCTACAGCAGCGAGGTCTTCATTAACCGTTGTCGATAGTAAAGGGCGCCAGAAAATAGCCAAAACGAGTGCTACAGCGGCAGCACCACTATAAATAAATACGAGGTCGGTCGGCGATACAGCAAGCAGATCACCGAATAGGTAGCTCATTAAGTCAACACGAACGTTATCGAGAAAGCTAACGGCCACTAAGCCAAGCGAAAGGGCGCTGTGTGCAAGGATGCCCAGTAATGTATCGGTCGCAACCAATTTCTGTTTCTGTAAGGTAACTAGCAGTACCGCGAGCATTAAACAGCAGATTAGCAGCGCTAAGTAGAGGTTAATCTCTAATAGGAAGCCAAGCGCCAGCCCCATCAATGACGCGTGCGCTAACGTATCACCAAAGTAGGCCATTTTACGCCACACAACAAAAGAGCCGAGTGGGCCAGCAATCAAAGCAATGCCAAGGCCAGCAAGAATAGAAGGTAAAAGGAACTCAAGCATTAGTGGTGTCCGTGATTGTGATTTTTACAACTATGAGCTTCACCTGATACAGGTTGACCTGCTAAATCATGGTGGTGATGATCATGTTGATGATGGTAGAAAGCCAAGCTCTCTTGAACCGCAGTACCGAATAAGGCGATGTAAGAAGGGTGATGCTTGATATCAGCCGGTGCACCTGAACAGCAAACATGGTGATTAAGACAAATCACATCATCGGTTTTCGCCATCACGAGGTGCAAATCATGAGATACCATGAATACTGCGCACCCGAAACGGTGCCGGATTGAGTCGATAAGTTCGTAAAGATCAATTTGACCTTGAACATCAACACCTTGTGCTGGCTCGTCGAGTACCAGTAAATCTGGGCGACGGAGCAGCGAACGAGCGATAAGTACACGTTGGTTCTCACCACCAGATAGCTGATGCATATTGTTCTTAATAAGGTGCTCTGCGCCAACCAGTTTTAATGATTCAAGAATCTCTTGTTGGCTGAACTTACCGGTAAGCTTGAGAAAACGTTCTACATTTAGAGGTAGAGAGTCGTTAAGCTTCAGTTTTTGAGGAACATAGCCAATTTTTAGTTTTTTGTTTTTGGTAATGGTGCCAGAGTATCGGTTTTGAAGCCCAAGTAGCACTTTGACTAGGGTCGATTTACCTGCACCATTTGGGCCTATTAGAGTTGTGATTTGGCCGCGCTCTATATTTAGAGATATATTGTCTAAAACTTTTCTACCGTCGAACTCAACACTGACGGAATCCAATTGGATTAAGTTATCCATGAATAGAACTCATTTGCAATTAGCTAATGTTATAATGTAACATCTACAGCAGGCCTAAGCTACTTTTCTATTATAGAGGTAATATGTTACGTTCATCTTTTATACTGACAAGCTTGCTATTGATCCCAAGCGTTGCCAGTGCCAGCACTATTCTAACAAGTTTTAAACCTATTCAAATGATTGTTACGGAATTAACGCAAGGTGTCAGTGAACCAGATGCGATAATGAACAGTAATGCCTCACCTCATGACTACGCTTTAAAACCGTCTGATGTAAAGAAAGTTCAGCAGGCTGACATGGTAATTTGGTTTGGTCCAGACCTAGAAGCCTTTCTAACCAAAGTCGTTAAATCGAATGATAACGTGGTGACTATTAGTGAAATCCCCAACATAAACCTAAAAGAGTTTGGTGACGATTCACATGACCACCATCATGATGGACATGATCACGGTAGTCATGATCCGCATTTCTGGTTAGGTATTGATCAGGTGAAAGTCGCTTCAACTTATATCACCGGCAAGCTGATCGAAGTTGACCCTCAGAATGCGAATGCTTACAACAAAAACCTTGAGAACTTCTTGAAACAGCTTGCTGAGAAAAAGAGCTCGATTGAAGCACAACTAGCACCGGTAAAAGACAAGGGCTACTACGTATTCCATGATGCATACAGCTACTATGAAGATGAATTCGGCCTCAACAAGCTTGGTCACTTTACAGTAAGTCCTGAGCGTAAGCCTGGTGCTAAGACACTGATCTCGATTAAAAAGACATTGGCGAAACAAGATGTACAATGTGTTTTCTCTGAGCCTCAATTTACGCCAGCGGTGATTGAATCAGTCGTTCGCGGTAGCTCTACTCAGAAAGGTCAATTAGATCCAATCGGTTCAACAATTGAAGTCGGTAAAGGGAGTTACTTCGAGTTCCTCCAGCAATTGACTGATAGTTACTCAAGTTGTTTATCTGCACAATAAATCGCATCTGAGTAAAGTTTCTATAGACTTAGTAATCAGACGCTTATGAATAATGCCGCATTTTGCGGCATTTTCGTGATCTACAAGATAAATCCTACCTCAAATTTGCAATCTGCCTTTTTCCCAAGCTAATTTCCGCTAAAATAGTGAGATAATTATAATCACAAAATAACTCATCGACGGCTGTTGCACTCTCAAAGTTGTGTGGGCCGGTACTATTTGCTGTTGTTAGGAAAAAGCTTGTATTCAGTGATCCTTAGATTACTCATCTTCATGAGTCTTTCGCTGAGTGTTTCTACACTGAGTGTCGCATCATCGGTTTTCTATCCTTTACCTGTTCAAGGGCAAGGGAACTTTCTTGCGGCTAAAAACCTTTACTTAGGTGAAGGCGGAGGCTTATGGATCCATGATGTGCACGGTAAAGTCATGTTTTATGACGGTGGAACCCTCTTACCAAGAAAGGGTAGCCTACTTGAGTTTTCTTTCGACGAAGTGGCTTTCTTAAACGATGAGTTTTGGACTTACTTTGATAATGAGGTCTATCGTCATGTTCCTGGTATAGAGAGCTTTCTCGCGTTCAGTTTAAGCCCTGGATCAGACATTCTTAATATCGGCGCTTCAGGCGACTATATCTGGGTGACCGATCGAAACAACTTCTATACCTTCAACACTCTCACCAGCGAGTTTGAGACTTACTCATTACTTAAGCTCTATCGCCATAATAAACGAGGCGATATCCAAATAAATGATGCTGAACGTGTACTGTCGAAGTGGGTACTCGCAACATCGGCTGGGGTATATCGCTCAGAAGAGAGGGAGTTTGAGCACATAACTGCTTCAGGTAAATTCTATATCGAAGAGGTCTACTTTTCTGATGCTCGACGTGAGTTACTTGTCGGCTCAAGGAGTGGGTTAGCGATCATTAGCTTATCATCACCGGATGTGGTGAATAGAATTCCTGGTTCTCACGTCTTGTCGCTTGCTGAGACCTCAGACCAATACTGGATTGGAACCGAACATGGCCTGATGAGCTATAACTTTATCACAGGTAAGATTACGCGTTTCCAAGGGGCTGATAACCAAGATTTTTCGCTCCCGGGTGAAAAAATATACTCTTTAGTCAACGACTCTGCTGGCGGTTTGTGGGTCGCGACTAACAATGGTATACGCTACTTTTCTTTGTACAGCAGCACCTTTCAAAGAACCTCAATCTCTGGGTTAGGTATGCATTCGGTGAGCTTTTCCGTCAATAAAATACTGTCTATCAGTGAATCCGAATTTTGGGTAGCGACGTCGGAAGGGTTATATGTAGCCAGAACAGATTCTAGAGTACTTCCCAAGCGAATCTACTCTGAACCAACGAGCGATATTGTTGCGTATCAAGGTTTAGTTTACCTTGCGACGCCAACCGGCTTAGTCGCTGTTGATCAGTATACTCGTCAGCTCAAATCGTTGAATTTACCTAGAAGCTTACTTCAACGGCAAGTCGATACTCTTGCTCTGAGTAAAGAAGGGTTACTTTGGCTGACATCTGAACAAAGCCTTTATTCACTCGATATAACCACAAATAAAGCGGTCTCCTATGGTGCGGATTGGCTAGTCAGTAAGTACTTACCTGCAAAGATTACCGATCTTTCGGTAGACGAACAAGGTGAGGTCTACATTGGTACGGACCATGGTTACTACTCATTGGTGAATGGCAAAATTGGCTTTAAAAAAGACAGCTTGAGGTTTGGTAAGGTCGTTGATATTACCCACTCTAGTGATGGCTCTCACTGGTTTGCTGGGCGCTATGGCGTTTATCGAATGGCGAAAGGGAGTGAGTTCATTGAAGATGTCGAGCTGGTTGAAGACAACATCAGTCCGGTGTGTTTGGTCAGTGATAAACATGGAGTTTGGCTGGGGTCTTCAAAAGGGATTAGCTTTTATGGGCTTAGTGGCAATCTCAATAAACATATTGGCTCACCATTCGGTTTGATTCTTAACGAGTTCTCACCTGGAGCGTGCAGTTTAGCAGTCGCTGAACCATTGCAATCGGGTTTGCTTGTTATGGGATCTAAGTATGGTCTCGTGGGGGCGATGTCTAATGAGCTTTTGGTGTCTGTGACACCGCAAAGGCGTGCGTTAGTAAGCAAAGTCACGGTCGATCAAGACACAGTTGCTTTGGGCGGAAAGTATATAGATTCATTGGAAGTGCCTTATGGCAGCTCATTGAGTTTTAAGTTTGGAGTTTTACCGTTTGGTTTTGTCCAAGCAATGGAGTATCGGTTGAGTGAAGATGAGCCCTGGATAGAGTTCGAAGGCGGCTTACTGACTCTTGAGCACATTTTGCCCGGTGACTATGTACTCGAAGTGAAGCCAGTTAAAGACTCACATTATCGTTTCGTCTCGACTAAGCAGCCGTTTTCTATTCTAGAGCCTTGGTATTTGAGTAATTGGGCTGCAGCAAGCTTTATTGTTTTGTTGGCAGGGTTCGTGATTGCGTTGGTATTTTGGCGTTCCCGTTTTGTTACTTTCGCCAACCGCAAGCTTAAGGCTCAAGTGGCATTGAAGACCGATCAGTTGCGACATCAAAGTCGAATTTTATTGGCAACTAACCAACAACTTAAAAAACAGCTGGCGGTAAAAAATGTTCTCGTAACCCATACAGCTAGCAGGTTAGTTGAAGAGGTAAATCGCGCCGCTGCACTGATCCCTAATTGGCAAGAGAGTGATGAAATATCGCCCATCGTAGAGCTTCGCCAAGGGCTAGAGCAACTCGCTCAGGGTCATGAGAATAGCCAAGCGATATATTACGATTTGGTTCTCGTTTTAGAGTCAGTGTTAACCGCATGGAAAGATGATCTTGCCAAGGCAGGTATTGAGCTCGAGGTCAGCTTAAACACTAAGCAGCGATATATCACACTGAATTACTTCAATCTTGATATTGTCTTCAATAGCTTGGTGGCCAGTGCAATCAAACGGAATTTTAAGTCTCAACGTATGCTTATTTTAGTTGAGGAGGTTCAACAGCAACTTGTGGTCACATTGCGTGATTTTGGGATGCCGTTCCCTAAATGGGCAGTAGCCAATCCTGATACCGGTGTAACTCAGTCGACAGATCTAAACATTGAGAAACTACCAATCCTTGTACAACAGAGTGGTGGTGAGCTGAAGGCATTCATATCGGATTCGCAAAATGTTGTGCAGCTGCTTTGGCCAATTGAGTACCAAGCCTCTCAGAAAGTCACCGAAAGCACCTTAGAGCAGATAGAAACGATTAAACATCCTGTGCTTACGCAAGAGCAGCAGAAAATGAGCGCTGAACAAGAGTGGAAGAACCGTGTCACTCTATTAGTTGGTGAGCATTACTCTGATGCAGAGTTTGGTACGGCTTCTGCTGCACGCTTGCTATACATGTCTGAGCGCAGTTTACAGCGTCGCTTTAAGTCTGCTTTCGACAAGACGTTTAAAGAGCACTTGAACCAAGTACGTTTGGAGCATGCTTGTGAAAGACTGTTAGCTGGTGAGAAAGTGTCTGACGTGGCTTTCAATTCCGGATTCAATGACCCGTCGTATTTCAGTCAGAGATTTAAACACCACTTTGGTATGTCACCTTCGAAGTTTGCTGAAAATAGTGACGACTAATAGAAATTGGAATACTAATGAGCCTCGACATTGTTCGGGGCTTTTTTTATGGTTCTGAGATGCGAGATGCGAGATGCGAGATGCGAGATGCGAGATGCGAGATGCGAGATAAGGGATACGAAAGAATAGACGATTGATTAGTAAGGAGTGAGGTAGAGAAGATAAGAAAAAAAATATCGTGGTATAGCCGGGGGGACTATACCACGGGTGTCAAAGACACCTTCGCTTGCTGCCGGAGTGATACAGCGAAAGCTATATCACCTCTGGAATAAAGTTAAAGAGAAGGAGTTTCTCTTCGTTGGAATTAACTATACGGGGTAGCACTTATTTTCCTTATAAAATTAACGACATCATGATGTAACAAATCCGACATATTCTTAAGTTATTGATTTTTAGTTATTTATTTGTGTTTGGTTGATTTCATACTCTTACGGTAGTTTTCCGTGAGTGTTGAAAATAACGGAATTGACGTAGCGTGTTTTGACGAAATTTACGAGTGTCTATTTTCGAAAACTTTGATTTCACACATTATTATTATGGTTATTGATGTGTATTATCACGTTAATAACAATATTTCTCATTATCAATATCTCTACTGGATGCTTATGAAACTGTCACAGCTTGAGCAAGGTAAAGCGGCTACTGTTGTAGCGCTCACAGGATTATCTCCCGATGTCAGAAAAAAACTTATGGTCATGGGGGTTCTTCCGAAAACCCAAGTCACTCTGGTTCGTCGTGCACCAATGGGGGACCCATTGCAGGTTGAAGTTAGAGGTGTATCTATTGCTATTCGTCAAAACATTGCCCAGCAGATCGAGGTGAGCCAATGAATTATCAAGTATTGACGGTTGGTAACCCGAACAGTGGTAAAACAACACTGTTTAATGCTTTAACCGGTGCTAAGCAGCATGTGGGTAACTGGGCTGGTGTGACTGTAGAGAAAAAGACAGGTACATACAGTCATGCAGGCGATCAGTTTAAACTGACTGATCTTCCGGGTATCTACGCTTTAGATAGTGGTAATGACAGTAACAGTATTGATGAATCTATCGCTTCTCGTGCTGTACTTACTCATCCTGCTGATGTGATCATCAATGTTGTCGATGCGAGTAGCTTAGAGCGCAGCTTATACATGACACTTCAATTGCGTGAGATGGGACGTCCAATGATTGTTGTACTCAACAAGATGGATGTGCTTAAGCGTGAGCGTCAGGTTCTCGATCAGAAAACTCTAGAAAAAGCATTAGGTTGCCCTGTTTTAAGCCTATCAGCAAACGACAAATCACAAGTTGCTCGCTTCAAAGAGAAGTTGCATAGATTGTTGGTTCAAGGTGTCAGCCTAGAGCCTATCACGATTGACTATGAAGAAGCGTTTGAAGCGTTAATACCACAAGTCGAAACAAAATTTGATGATACAGATGTATCGCATCGTGCGCTTGCTATTCGTGCCCTTGAAAATGATTACCTAGTTTTGAATAGCTTAGCGCCAAATGACCGTCAGCAGATTGATGCTATAAGAACCGGTACCCATCTCGATATCGACTTAGCGGTGGCAGATGCAAAATACACTATGCTGCATGAGCTTTGTAAGCGCGTGCGCCGTAGCGAAGGTAAGTTGAGCCGAAATTTCACAGAAAAAGCTGACCAACTGATTCTGAATAAGTGGGTAGGCATTCCGTTCTTCTTCGTAGTGATGTATCTGATGTTCATGTTCTCCATTAACATCGGTAGTGCATTCATCGACTTCTTTGACATCGGCGTTGGCGCACTGTTGGTCGATGGTGGTCACTATTTATTGGATGATCATTTACCCGTTTGGCTCGTTACTATATTAGCGGATGGTATCGGTGGTGGTATTCAAACGGTCGCCACTTTTATTCCTGTGATTGCTTGCTTGTACTTGTTCCTTGCTGTTCTCGAGAGTTCAGGTTACATGGCTCGTGCTGCGTTTGTTCTTGATAAAGTGATGCAGAAAATTGGTCTGCCAGGGAAAGCTTTTGTACCACTAGTGTTGGGCTTCGGTTGTAACGTTCCCTCAATTATGGCGACACGTACTCTTGACCAAGAACGTGAGCGTAAACTTGCCGCTGCAATGGCTCCATTTATGTCATGTGGCGCACGTTTACCGGTGTACGCTCTATTTGCAGCAGCGTTTTTCCCAGGTGCGGGACAGAACATCGTATTTGCTCTCTACTTATTGGGTATTGCAGCGTCTATCTTTACTGGCTTATTCCTGAAGAATACGCTTTACCCAGGCAGCAGCGACAGTCTAGTTATGGAGATGCCAGACTACGAATTGCCAACCATGCAAAACGTAATGCTGAAAACCTGGCAAAAGCTGAAGCGCTTTGTTCTGGGGGCAGGTAAAACTATTGTTATGGTCGTTGCAGTACTAAGCTTCCTTAACTCTCTGGGTACTGATGGCTCATTCGGTAACGAAGACAGCGAAAACTCTGTATTGTCGAAAGCAGCTCAAGTGGTCACGCCTGTGTTTGCGCCAATCGGTATTCAAGAAGAGAACTGGCCAGCGACGGTAGGTATCATTACAGGTATCTTCGCTAAAGAGGCAGTAGTGGGTACATTGAACAGTTTGTACACAACTCCTTCAGATGAAGAAGCTGCGGAGTTTGATTTAGCGGGCAGCCTGTATGAGGCGGTAATGACAATTCCAGATAACCTAGCAGGTCTAAGCTATTCAGATCCTCTAGGTATCGAAGTCGGTGATCTTTCAGATTCAAGCGCTGTAGCCGAAGAGCAAGAAGTTAATACATCTATCTTCGGCAACTTGAAAGAGAAGTTTGCCTCTAGCCACGCAGCATTTGCGTACCTAATTCTTATCTTACTATACACTCCTTGTGTGGCTGCGATGGGCGCATACGTAAGAGAGTTTGGTCAAATGTTTGCCCGCTTTATTGCGGTTTGGACAATGGCGCTAGGCTACTTTGGTGCGGCTTTCTATTACCAAGTAGCTAATTTCGCTGCTCACCCAATCTCAAGTGCAGTTTGGATGGTAGTGATTGTGGTTGGCTTTGTTGTCACTTACATCGGCTTTAAAAAGCTGGGTAAAAAACAGCGCGCACTAGAGGCTCAATTTGCATGATTTTAAGAGAGTTACATCAATACATTACCGAGCAAGGTAGTGCGGCTCGTAAGGAACTTGCGGCTAAGTTTGGCATGAGTGAAGATGGCGTTGATGCGATGCTCCATGTCTGGATAAAAAAAGGGAAAGTGAGTCGACTGGTGGATACCAATCAACATGGCCACACCACCCGCATTCGGTACACCATTAATCAACAAAACGGCTTATCACTCAACGTGATGATGTAGTTCTTAAGATGAAAATGAAAAAACCGCAGTCATAGAATGAAATGACTGCGGTTTTTGTTTTTATAGCTTTTGAAATATAGAGCTCAAAGATAGAACGTTCTGGATACGTGTCAGCAGTGCAGCTTGTTCTTCTTCACTGCGCTGTTCACCCTTGGTATTGCCCCATACTGGGCCCGGCCAAGCGATGTCGTCCTTAAAACGAGCAATATGATGGATGTGTAGCTGCGGCACCATATTACCTAGTGCACCTAAGTTAAGTTTGTCTGGCTGAAAAGTCGCTTCTAGAGCTTGGCTTACCGCTTGTGACTCATGCAAGAATTGTTGTTGCTCTTTCATCGGCAGGTGATGAAGTTCTTTTAGGTTGGCACGTTTTGGTACAAGGATAACCCAAGGCACGGCATTGTCTTTATGCAGCAGGGCAAGGCTTAGTGGAAACTCACCAATAACAGTGGTGTCTTTTGCTAATTGAGGATGAAGTTCGAAGCTCATGATCTTTCCAATTAATTGTTTTAGTTGAGTATAAAGTTGGAATGAGAATGTGGCTAGCGCTTACGATCTCAATAAGCAGATTCCCTATCACGGTCGTCCAAAAAAAACAAAAGGTTGACGCTTTCACGCCAACCTTTCTAATTATCTCGAATCTCGAATCTCGAATCTCGAATCTCGAATCTCGATTCGCTTACATACGCTCTAGAGTATCGATACCCAGTAGAGACAGACCTTGCTTAATTGTCTTCGCTGTCAATGCTGCAAGTTTCAGACGGCTTTGCTTAACCGCTTCGTCTTCAGCAACTAGGATAGGGCACGCTTCGTAGAAGCTAGAGAATTGACCCGCTAGTTCGAATAGGTAAGTACACATGATGTGTGGCTGACCTTCACGAGCAACAGACTGAACTGCTTCTTCAAATTGTAGAAGCTTCGCGATAAGTGCTTTCTCTTTCTCTTCAGTGATCTTGATTTCACCTTCAAGCGAGTCCATAGAAACGCCTGCTTTAGCGAATACAGAAGCAACACGAGTGTAAGCGTACTGCATGTATGGTGCAGTGTTACCTTCAAACGCAAGCATGTTGTCCCAATCGAACACGTAGTCAGTAGTACGGTGCTTAGAAAGGTCCGCGTACTTAACCGCTGCCATAGCAACTGTGTTTGCGATAGTTTTCTTCTCTTCTTCTGCTAGCTCTGGGTTCTTAGATTCGATCAGTTGTGCTGCGCGAACTTCTGCTTCATCAAGAAGATCAGCAAGACGAACCGTACCACCTGCACGAGTCTTGAACGGCTTACCATCTTTACCTAGCATCATGCCGAATGCGTGGTGCTCAAGAGATACAGACTCAGGGATGTAGCCCGCTTTACGAACGATTGTCCAAGCTTGCATTAGGTGCTGGTGTTGACGAGAGTCGATGAAGTAAAGAACGCGATCTGCGCCTAGCTCTTCGTAACGGTACTTAGCACATGCGATATCGGTTGTTGTGTATAGGAAACCGCCGTCACGCTTCTGGATGATAACGCCCATTGGGTCGCCATCTTTGTTCTTGTACTCATCTAGGAAAACAACTTGTGCGCCGTCATCTTCTTGAGCAAGACCTTGAGCTTTCAAGTCTTCAACGATTGCAGGAAGCATGTCGTTGTACTTACTTTCGCCCATCACGTCATCACGAGTTAGAGATACGTTTAGACGGTCGTAGTTACGCTGGTTTTGAATCATTGTGATATCAACCAGTTTCTTCCACATCTCTGCGCAGAACTCGTCGCCGCTTTGTAGTTTCACTACATAGTTACGTGCTTTAACTGCAAACTCTTCGTCTTCGTCGTATAGCTTCTTAGACTCACGGTAGAAGGCTTCAAGGTCAGAAAGCTCCATAGAAACTTCACCAGACTCTTGCTGCACACGCTCAAGGTTTGCGATAAGCATACCGAACTGAGTACCCCAGTCACCGATGTGGTTTGCGCGGATAACGTTGTGGCCTAGGAATTCTAGAGTACGAACAACGGCATCACCGATGATGGTAGAACGTAGGTGACCAACGTGCATCTCTTTAGCTACGTTTGGTGCCGAGTAGTCAGCAACGATAGTTTGAGCTTCAGCCGCTGCAACGCCGAGACGAGAATCAGCCAATGCTGCGTCTGCTTGTTGTGCAAGGAAAGCTTCATCTAGGAAGATGTTTAGGAAACCAGGACCTGCGATTTCAACTTTAGAAGCGATACCGTCTAGGTTTAGAACGTCCAATACTTTCTGAGCAAATTCTCGTGGGTTAGTGCCTAGTCGCTTTGCAACGCCCATTACGCCGTTTGCTTGGTAGTCACCAAATTGTGGTTTTGCAGATTGGCGAACAGCCGCAGGAGAGCCTGCAGGTGCGCCAGCGGCTTCTAGAGCCTGAGATACTTTGTCATTAATCAGTGCTTGGATATTCACACGCGTTTCCTTCAATTCAAGGATGATAAGAGTGGTCGTTACTTCGGAGTCAGCTAAGGTTAAGGTGCAATTTACTTAACGCTTTAGTGACGAAATGAACAACAGACTCTGTTTGAGTTCACAAAAATGGCGGTAATGATACCAATTTTGTTGGCCTTCTTATAGGGCGGATTGATAGAAAATTTACATTTCCTTTAACCCAATAAACGCAATTACCGTAGAGATTTCAAAACAACGCTCAATAGAAGGCTTGTTGCAAAAAATAGAGCTGCTACCATGCGCGCATCAGATTTGGAGAAAATAGATTATGACGCTCACGCAAGCACAATTAGAACCGCGACAGATGATTGAACGCCTAGATGATTTTATGGGCAGAATCGAAGAGTTTGGTAGTAAGCTCGGGTTAGATCTAAGCTTTGCTCAAGCAGACCATATTGCAATGAGGGTTAACGAGACCGCTTTAGCAAAAGCAGCGCATGAGGCGTGGGCGGGTTATGGTGAAACCATTTCTCAGGCGATAATCAATGGTCGCCCAATTGTTGTGATTGCTTTTGACGAACCATTAAAGAGCCGAGGTTGGTCGATTGAGTGTCTAGAATTACCATATCCGGCAAAAGGTAAGATTTACCCAAGCCAAGATTGGGAACATGTTGAGTTTGTTATTCCATCTCATGCACAAACGGCTGATGAGTACTTAGCGGACCTTAAAGACACGTACCCGCAGTTCGCTGCTAACTTTGCAACGTTGGCAGAGCAAGGCGTTAAGGTCAAACTTTCTAGTCCGAAAGGTGAAGGCGAGCGTTTGAATAACCCAACGGTTGCGTTTAAGCATCAAGGGATTTGCATCAAGCTGCACCCACACTCATTGAAGAAGATTGTGGAATCAGAGCAGGGTTAATAACGCCCTTCATTACAATGAAAAAAGGGTTGACGATAATTACCAACCCTTTAAAACTACTCGCTATAGAATCACAGTCTTATTGCCGTAAACAAATACATGATCGTTGATCACCTTGTTTAGCGCCTTACTCAATACGTTCTTCTCTACGTCACGACCAGCCTGAGCCATGTCTTTGGCACTGAAGTTGTGATCAACAGGGATCACGTCTTGCTTGATGATTGGACCTTCATCCAAGTCATTGGTTACAAAGTGAGCCGTAGCACCAATGATCTTCACACCGCGCTCATACGCTTGCTGATATGGCTTAGCACCAATAAACGCAGGTAGGAAGCTGTGGTGGATGTTGATGATCTTGTGGTTGTATTTCTCGACGAAGCCCGGAGTTAATACGCGCATATATTTTGCTAGAACTAGGTAGTCGGCATTGTAGCTGTCGATCACGTCTAGCATTTTTTGCTCGTGTTCTTCACGGTTGAGCCCTTCATGAGAAACGTGGTGATAAGGGATGTCGAAGCGCTCAGTCAGGCTCTGTAGAATATCGTAGTTGCCAACAACAGCGGCAATTTCAACGTCAAGGCTACCATCGAAATTCTTCATCAGAATGTCACCTAGACAGTGCGCTTCTTTGGTCACTAGCACTACAATACGTTTGCGTGAGGAGCCCACTAGCTTGCGCTTAGCATTGTCTGGTAGCGCTTGATCTAAATCGGCAAGAAAGGTCTCGTCATTGAAATACCCTTCAAGCTCAGTGCGCATAAAGAAGTGGCCGCTAGTGTTATCTACGAACTCGTTGTTGTGGATGATGTTGAGTTGATGCTTGTAACAAATGTTGGTGATTTTAGAGATTAGTCCCGGCGCATCGGTACAATGCGTTAGCAGTGTTTTCTTTTCCATTTTCATCTTACTTCCATGAAATATTTTTATTCTTTAAAAATTTATACAGTCAGTCGAACGGTTAACTTTGCTGTAATATGACCGTTATAATTAATCTATTATCTGACGACTTTCAACAAAATAGTTGGAAGATGGTTTGCTTTCATGGATATCCTAATAGGAATCGACTAGAGGTGTCTGTTTTACCACTTATTCATGTGCTTAATCTTTCTATCATACAGATGCACTCGGCATTCCACTGTCTCCTCAAACCTGCCATACTTCACGGTCAGATTCCTCAACCCGTACACGGTTTTCTCCAAGTTCGTAAATTATGATATCCAAAACGTTTTCTGCTGATGGCGCGCTAGGTAAAGCAATTCCCGGTTTTCAGCCGCGACAAGCTCAGCTTGATATGGCCGAAGCGGTTTCTAATGCAATCAAAGATTCAAGTCAGTTGGTGGTTGAAGCTGGGACTGGTACAGGTAAAACTTTTGCTTACTTAGTTCCCGCTTTGTTGAGTGGTAAGAAGACCATAATAAGTACGGGTTCCAAAAACCTTCAAGAGCAGCTTTTCCACCGCGACCTTCCGCTAATGACCGACGCGCTCGGCTTTTATGGACAAGTGGCACTGCTAAAAGGGCGTTCTAACTATTTGTGCTTGGATAGACTCAGTCGTCAGATGGTTGAGAGCCATGGTACACACACAGACCCAACACTGCTTGCACAGTTAGTCAAGGTGCGCAGCTGGTCGTCATCGACGCAAACGGGCGACCTTGGTGACTGTGACGATATCGCGGAAGATAGCCCAATTATCCCGACAATTACCTCCACGAATGACAATTGTTTAGGTAAAGAGTGTCCAAGCTATACAGATTGCTTTGTTCTTAAGGCTCGAAAGAAAGCGATGGATTCGGATGTGGTTGTGGTGAACCACCATCTATTCTTGGCGGATTTGGCGATCAGAGAAACCGGCTTTGGTGAGCTGATCCCCGATGCAGATGTGTTTATCTTTGATGAAGCCCATCAACTGCCAGATATTGCGAGTGAGTATTTTGGGCAATCGGTGTCGAGCCGCCAGATACATGAACTCGCGAAAGACATTGAGATTGGCTATCGCACCGAAGCCAAGGATATGCGCCAGCTACAAAAAGTGGGTGATAGGCTGGTTCAGTCTGCCGCAGATCTCAGAATTGTACTGGGTGATACCGGTTTTCGGGGCAACTGGCGTGAAGCACTGAAATCTGAGTCGATTGCCCGTGAATTGGTGCGTATGCAAGATGCGCTTGAGTTGGCGGTTGATGTTTTGAAGCTTGCTCTTGGGCGAAGCCAATTATTGGACACCGCGTTTGAGCGTGCCACTATGATTAAGGCTCGCATTGAGCGCGTTTGCGATGTCTCAATTACTGGTTATTCGTATTGGTATGACACCACGCCACGTCATTTTGCTCTGCATATTACGCCGCTGTCTGTGGCGGATAAGTTCCATGAACAGATCGAGCTCAAACCGGGAGCATGGATCTTTACATCGGCCACGCTCGCGGTATCGGATGACTTTGACCATTTTACCTCTCGTCTTGGCTTAAAACCGAGCCAGCAGTTCTCGCTACCAAGCCCGTTTGATTACTCGAAACAGGCGCGTTTATGTGTGCCTCGCTATTTGCCGGAACCAAACAGTCCGGGGCTCGCGGATAAACTGGTGCGCATGCTTTTACCTGTGATTGAGCAGAACCAAGGGCGCTGCTTTTTTCTGTGTACGTCACACAGCATGATGCGCGAACTTGGCGAACGCTTTAGAGAAACGTTGAGCGTCCCAGTATTGCTACAAGGGGAAACCAGTAAGCAAAAAACCTTGGCTGAGTTTATGGAGTTAGGTAACGCGTTGCTGGTGGCGACTGGCGCATTTTGGGAGGGGATAGATGTTAGGGGCGATGCGTTAAGCTGTGTTATCATCGACAAATTACCCTTTACGGCACCGGATGATCCCTTGCTCAAAGCGCGGATTGAAGATTGTAAGCTTAAAGGTGGCGATCCATTTGCTCAGGTTCAACTGCCTGATGCGGTGATCACCCTTAAGCAAGGTGTCGGGCGATTGATCCGTGATAAGAGCGACAGTGGCGCACTGATCATTTGCGATAATCGTTTAGTGACTCGGGATTATGGCGGCATTTTCCTGGGGAGTTTACCTCCTATTCCACGTACCCGAGATTTAGGGGTAATTAAAGAATTTCTAGCCAAAGCCGACGAATCATAAGTGACGCTTTGGCCACTGTTTTTAGATTTAGATAACGAATATTTGAGACACAAATGAGCGCAAAAATTCTTGCAGTAGACACAGCAACGGAAAACTGTTCAGTAGCATTGATGGTGGGGGAACAAGTGTTCGCCCGCAGTGAAGTAGCACCACGTGACCATACCAAGAAAGTACTGCCTATGGTTGATGAAGTACTGAAAGAAGCGGGATTGACTTTAGCTGAGCTTGATGCGATTGCATTTGGTCAAGGCCCTGGTAGCTTTACTGGCGTGCGTATTGGTATTGGTATCGCACAAGGTTTAGCGTTTGGTGCTGACCTGCCAATGATTGGTGTATCGACACTGGAAGCTATGGCGCAATCAAGCTACCGTCAGTTTGGTGAGACCCATGTTGCAAGTGCCATTGACGCACGTATGAGTGAAGTTTACTGGGCTCGTTACAGTCGTGAACAAGACGGCCGTTGGTCTCTGGTTGATGAAGAGTGCGTTATCCCGCCGCAAGAGCTTGTGAACCAAATTGAAGCAGATCAAAATACTTGGGCAAAGGTTGGTACAGGTTGGGCTGCGTACGCAGAGTACATGGATACGCTATCATTAACTACAAAGCCAAGTGATGTTCTTTACCCTGAGGCGCAAGACATGGCGTTTATCGCACAGTTTGCATTTGCGGCGGGTAAAGCGGTTCCAGTTGAAGAGTCTGAGCCTGTTTATCTACGTGACAAGGTGGCGTGGAAAAAACTTCCTGGTCGTGAATAGCTTCTAGGCTGAAAATAGCTTCTGGGTTGAAAGTAACTTCTTGGGTGCGAACAGTTTCTTGGTCGCAAATAAGCGACAGAGTCACGAACAAACAAAAACGTCATAACTTTTACACGGTTCTGATAAGCCATGACTCTAGATAGCGCATATTTAGAGTCATACCGAGGCAGAGATTGAGTGAATGGTATCAATTAATGGTTTACCTCCTTCTTCGATAGGCAATACATCTAAAGCCAATCGCACCAATAAGAAGAATCAGGTAAAGAAAACCGATGCAAAGACCTCAGTGGCACAACCCACTAAGGTAGCCAATGCTGTCTCGCACTCTATTCGTCATGTTCAAGAATCAGATATTCATCGAGCTCAAGTTCAGTACGACCTTCCTGAAGGGCGAGGACGAAAAGCGATGGAAGAGTATATGGATGTTATGAATCAGGCGAAAAAAGAGGAACTTACAAGACTCATCGGTGTCGATATTTATATATAAAGACATCAATTTATCTTCTACTTTAAGGGTTAGAACCATGTCGATTTCCCCTGCAAAGTTGCGCCTCTTTGCCCTTGGCTTATTCTCTGTGTTGTTGGTCGGGTGTTCATCTCTACCTACAGAACTTGAAACCTCATCTGAAACCGTGATTACTGACTACCAAGAGTGGGTAAATCAACTGCCTGATGCTAAGGATGTCCGTCTAGGCGGTGTGATAGCTAAAGTCACTAATCTAAAAGATAGATCACGCGTTGAAGTGGTAAATATGCCTATTTCCAGCAGTGGTAAGCCAGATCTTGATGCTGAACCAAGTGGTCGCTTTGTCGCTTATGTTGATGGTTATATTGAGCCTCTAAGCTTTGCAGAAGGTCGCTTGGTGACATTTGTGGGTCAATCGGCAGGTTCGGAAAATGGTAAAATTGGCGAGTTCCCGTATACATTCCCAGTGATGAATGTTGATAACCAGCGCCTATGGCAAATCACCGAGCATGTAATTGTGAATGACTTTGCTCCAACGTACTACTCGTGTCGTAGCCTACATTGCCGTAGTTTCCACACCATGCCTAGACAAGGTCGAGTGGTACAAGACTTAGAGTAGTCATTGGAGTTAGCGACTATGTCTCTCGCTTGAATAGACAAGATTAAGGAATGATCATAACGGATGATTGAAAAATCCTATTCACTCCCAAGTGGCACCATGGTGTACCAAGAGCTTGGAAATCCAGAAACGGCCGCTTTGACGGTCGTTTTTGTTCATGGCTGGTTAGATAATTCGGCCAGTTTTACCTCTGTGATGCAGGCAATGCATACCCAGTCGAACCACTATCACATGGTGGCGATCGATCTGTTTGGTCACGGACACTCCTCGCACAAACCCGGCAGTTATTACCCTTTTCATGACTATATCGATGATTTACATCAGTTGGTGGGTAAATTATCGCCAAACAGACTGGTACTAGTAGGACATTCGCTTGGTGCATTGATCGCAAGTTGTTATAGTGCCGCCTTTCCTGAAATGGTGTCTGGATTAATCCAAATTGAAGGTCACGGACCTCTTTCTGAAGCTCCCCAAGCAGCGGTCTCTCGGTTGCGAGATGGGGTACTCAGTCGTCAACGACAGCGAAGAAAGCCTTCACGTCCATTAGTCAGTCTAGAGGACGCCATTAAGCTGAGAGCTCATGCTAATCAAATTGCACCAGATTTGATCGCTCCCGTCGTTGTTCGAGGCATTGCCCAAATTGAGGGCGCTTGGCAGTGGCGTAGCGATCCAAAATTGAAGTGTGATTCTCTCTATCGAATGTCTCAAGCACACGCTGATGCGATTAACGAGGCGATAGAATGCCCTCAACTGATAATTTTGGGAAATGAAGGATTTAAGGATTTACAGCATAATCGCTACAAATCCACTCAAAATCCCCCAATTATCGAGATGATTTCAGGCGGACACCACTGTCATTTAGAGAACCCAGAGTCAGTTTCAGAGCTAATTCTTGGTGTAGTTAACAAAATTTAAACAAGTGTTTGAGCCTTTTAGTGCTCATGCACTAAAGCTGTGCTGTAATATCGCCATGATAAATAGCGGCGAAACAGTCGTCAGCTGATAAACGAGGAGTAACATCGTGGATAAACCTTGGCTTTCACGTTATCCAAGTGACGTACCAGAGCAGATCAACCCAGATCAGTACCAATCTTTAGTTGAGATGTTTGAGCAGTCTGTACAGAAGTACGCCGATCAACCTGCATTCGAAAACATGGGCTCGGTCATGACATTCCGTAAGCTCGAAGAGCGTAGCCGTGCTTTCGCCGCTTACTTACAGAACGATCTGAAACTGCAAAAGGGCGATCGCGTCGCTCTAATGATGCCAAACCTACTGCAATACCCAATTGCACTATTTGGTGTACTGCGTGCTGGTATGATTGCCGTTAACGTAAACCCTCTGTACACACCACGTGAACTTGAGCATCAGCTAAACGACTCGGGCGCAAAAGCGATTGTTATCGTTTCGAACTTCGCGAGTACGCTCGAGAAAGTGGTCGATAACACTCCTGTGAAGCACGTAGTACTGACTAGTCTTGGTCAAATGCTACCGCGCGCGAAGGGTACAGTTGTCGATTTCGTAGTGAAGTACGTAAAAGGCATGGTTCCTAAATACGATCTTCCGGGTGCAATCTCATTCCGTAAGGCACTGCATAAAGGTCGCCGCCTACAATACGTAAAACCATTCATGTCTGGTGATGACATCGCGTTCTTGCAGTACACCGGTGGTACTACGGGTGTCGCGAAAGGCGCAATCCTGACGCATCGCAATATGATCGCGAATGTTCTGCAGGCGAAAGGCGCATACGGCCCTGTATTGAATGAAGGGCGTGAGTTGGTGGTAACGGCACTGCCTCTTTACCACGTGTTTGCACTGACAGTAAACTGTTTACTGTTCGTTGAAATGGGTGGTCGTAACCTACTAATTACTAACCCTCGTGATATCCCGGGCTTCATCAAAGAGCTACAGAAAGTACCATTCACGGCGATTACCGGTGTAAACACACTGTTTAATGCGCTTGTGAATAACGAAGATTTCCATGAACTGGACTTCAGCAACTTACGTCTATCTGTAGGGGGCGGCATGGCTGTTCAACGCGCTGTGGCTGAGCAATGGAAAAAGGTAACAGGTATTCACCTACTGGAAGGTTACGGTCTAACGGAATGTTCTCCACTGGTAACGGGTAACCCTTACGATCTTAAAGATTACACCGGCGCTATTGGCCTGCCTGTACCATCGACAGAGGTTCGTATTATTGATGACGAAGGCAATGTTGTTGCGAATGATCAAGTGGGTGAGCTGCAAGTACGTGGTCCTCAAGTGATGCAAGGTTACTGGCAGCGTCCTGAAGCGACCAAAGAAGTGATCGATCATGATGGCTGGTTGTCGACAGGTGATATCGTTAAGTTTGATGATGAAGGTTTACTGCACATCGTTGATCGTAAGAAAGATATGATTCTGGTATCTGGCTTTAACGTTTACCCTAACGAAATTGAAGACGTCGTTGCTCTGCACGGTAAGGTGCTGGAAGTCGCGGCAATTGGTCAACCACACGAAGTTTCCGGTGAGCTTGTGAAGGTTTACGTGGTTAAGCGTGATCCAAGCCTGACTAAGGAAGATGTGATTGCGCACTGTCGTGAACACCTAACAGGCTACAAAGTGCCAAAACTGGTTGAGTTCCGCGATGATCTACCAAAGACCAACGTAGGTAAGATCTTGCGCCGCGTACTGCGCGAAGAGAACGATGCGGAGCTTGCTAAACGTGCAAGTGCATAAGTGATGGTCTTACCGCTTAATCTAAGCGGTTAATGTAAATTAGTGATAGAATGCCGACAGTGAATGTCGGCATTTTTGTATCCGGCGGAATAATTAAATCAGTGAGAGTTTTTGTGAACTATCAAATCATTACCCAATTGAAAGACCTTGAACGTGTATGTCAGCAAGCCCGTGAAGCCGATGTTGTGATGCTGGACACCGAGTTTGTCCGCACCAGAACTTACTACCCGCAGTTAGGTTTGATTCAATTATTTGATGGTGAAACTCTGTCTTTGATTGACCCAATCGCCTTGGATGAGATGACTCCGTTTGTATCATTACTGAAAGATGCTTCGGTAATGAAGGTGTTACATGCTTGTGGTGAAGATCTAGAAGTGTTCCAAAATGCGTTTGGTTGTACGCCAACACCAATGGTGGATACGCAAATCATGGCTGCTTTCTTGGGGCACGGTTTATCGACGGGGTTTGCAGCCCTGGTGTCCGAATTTGTTGGCATTGACCTTGATAAGAGCGAATCACGCACCGATTGGTTAGCGCGCCCGCTATCTCAAAAGCAGCTTGATTATGCAGCAGCGGATGTTTACTACTTGTTGCCAATGTACAACAAGCTGCTAGAAAAAGTGATGCAAGCTGGCTGGTGGGACGCTGCGCAGCAAGAGTCTGAGCTGCAAGTCAGCAAGCGTATTCGCTCAATTGAACCAGAGAACGCTTACCTAGAAATTAAAGGTGCTTGGCAGTTAAAACCTAAGCAACTGGCTATTTTGAAACCTTTGGCAACTTGGCGACTTAAAGAGGCGATTAAGCGCGACCTAGCGTTAAATTTCATTTTTAAAGAGCAAGATCTTTGGGCGGTAGCACGTTTTGCTATTAAGAATCCAAAGCGCATGGAAGAGGAAGGTTTTGATTTCCGCTCAGTGCGTCGCCACGGTGCGAAAATTAGCTCTATCGTAAAGCTGGCAGAACACACACCAGAAGAAGAGTATCCAGCGGTTGTCGAACGTTTGATGGACTTCCCTGGTTACAAGCAGATGTTTAAAGTCCTCAAAGATGAAGTGAAGAAAGCATCTCAACACAGTGGTTTGGCGACTGAGTTTATCGCGTCTAAAAAACAGCTTAATCAAGTCTTAAGCTGGGTTTGGAAGCACGATCGCAACCCAGAAAAATTGCCAGATGTGATGCAAGGCTGGCGCTTAGATGTGGTTGGCGAGAAGTTGAACAAAGCTATTAAATAGCACGACTATTGAACACACAGACGTAAAAAAAGAGAACTTCGGTTCTCTTTTTTATTCCACCTTTTTTGCAGATAGCGATGATTACTTATCGTCTTCTGGCAGTTTCACGTTCAGTTCCAATACAGAGATGTCGTCATCTTTGTGTTCGAACGTAAGGTCAACCATTGATGGATCAACCTCAACGTATTTGGCAATGCACTTTAAGATGTCTTCTTTAAGCTGCGGAAGGTACGAAGGCGCAGGATCGTCATGGCTACGACGTTCTGCAACAATGATCTGCAAACGCTCTTTCGCTAGGTTGGCTGTGGTTTTCTTCTGTGGTCGAAAAAACTCCAGTAATGACATAGTTGATTAGCCTCCGAATAGTCGTTTGAAGATGCCTTTCTTTTCTTCCGTCAAGAAGCGGAAGTCCACTTGGCTGCCAAGTAGACGGTCTACAGTATCGCTGTAAGCCATGCCTGCGTCGGTCGCTTCATCAAAGATAACAGGTACACCTTTGTTGGATGCGTTAAGTACTGCTTGGCTTTCTGGAATAACACCCAGCAGAGAAATGTGCAGGATCTCTTCCACATCTTCCACACTCAGCATTTCACCTTGGGTAACGCGTGCTGGGTTGTAACGAGTAAGAAGTAGGTGAGTTTTTACTGGCTCTAAGCCTTCTTCAGAGCGGCGAGACTTAGAATCCAAAATACCTAGAATACGGTCTGAATCTCGTACCGAAGAAACCTCTGGGTTAGTCGTCACAATCGCTTCATCTGCAAAGTAAAGTGCCATCAGAGCGCCTTGCTCAATACCTGCTGGAGAGTCACAGATGATGAAGTCGAAGCCCATGTCATCTAGCTCATCAAATACACGACGAACACCGTCTTTAGTGAGCGCATCTTTATCGCGAGTTTGAGAGGCTGGAAGAATGTATAGATTGTCGGTGCGCTTGTCTTTGATCATCGCTTGATTCAGAGTCGCTTCACCATTGATAACGTTGACGAAATCGTAAACGACACGACGCTCACAGCCCATGATAAGATCGAGGTTACGCAGACCAATATCAAAGTCGATAACCGCTGTTTTCTTTCCTTTCAACGCTAAACCTGAGGCAATAGCTGCACTGGAGGTCGTTTTACCTACACCGCCTTTACCTGACGTTACAACGATAATGCGTGCCATTATTTTTTTCCTTTTATTTCTTTATAGTGCGAGTACGTCAACACGTAGTACGTCGTTGTCCATGCTGAACATGGTCTTCTTCTGCCAGTACTCGCTTTCAATTTGATCGCTGAGCCAGTAGTTGCCTGCAATGGAAACCAGCTCGGCTTGTAAATCGTTACAGATAATCTTTGCTTCAGTTTGACCGCTTGCGCCTGCAATTGCGCGGCCGCGTAATGTGCCATGAATATGAATACTGCCATCCGCAATCACTTCCGCTCCAGCACTGACGTGACTCAAAATTAATAGGTCACCATCTTTAGCATAGACCTGTTGTCCAGAACGAATCGGAGTTCTTACCACTTTTGTGGGCGCCATCTTAGCTGGAGCCTGTGAAGGGGACTTGCTCGTCGTCATCACAGCGAAGCCAGCTTCTTTTGCTAGGTTTTGCATGCGCTTATCAGAACAACCCGTCACGCCGACAGGGATCATACCTGCTTGAGAGATGCCGTTTTTAAGTTGAAGGAAGTCGATATCACTAGCAACTTGACTGATGTTAATGACCACAGGAGCTGCAGCAAAAAAGTTTGGTGCTTGGTCGACTTTTTCTTGAAGGAATGACGCTGCATTTTCGACGTTATCATCGGATAAGTGCAAAACAGATAGCGTAAAGCTGCTACCTTTTAAATCTGGGTTACTAGACATCGAAAACTACAGGACCTCAATAACGGTTGGCTACAATTTCTTTCATCTTTACGATAAAGGGCATTGCCTGAAACTAGGTTTATCATGTTATATTCCCAGACCAAGCACAGCAAGTGATCTTGTTGTCAAATGGACGTTTTGTTCCCAATATTTCACCAACATAAACTATTGATCTCGCATGTGAGAGTTTTGTAGTCATAAACAGTTAAAAAAGGTTTGTCATGCTGTGTTCTATATATAAAAGCTCAAAAAAAGAAGGAACATACCTTTATATCCCTAAAAAGGATGATTTTTCACAAGTTCCTGACGCATTGATGGAAATGTTTGGTAAACCTACCTTCGTAATGGTCATCAAGATGGATGGTCGTAAACTGGCGCAAGTGAACATCGATAAAGTTCGTGAGTCTTTAGAAACTGACGGCTTCTTTTTACAATTGCCGCCACCACCAGTGAATGAACTTGAGTTGTACAAGGAGCGTAAAGCTCAACAAAACACTCAAGATGAAGAGTAGTCGTACTCACCTTAATTCAGGGAGGAATGATCGTTGAGTAAATTATCGCAAACCCTAATTACCGTGTCGGCGTTGTTGGCTGGCAGTGCAGTGGCTCCGTTACACGCTAACGAGTTGAGCTTTGAGCAGTTTGTTGAAAAGCTAAAACAGCAGGGCTCAGAGCAAGGCATCTCTCAATCGATCATCGACCAAGCTTTTGATGGCGTGACATTTAAACCGCGTGCAGTGAAGGCGGATAAAAATCAGCCAGAGAAAAAACTGACGCTCGACGAGTACATCCCAAGAGCGGTTCCTGCTTGGAAGGTGAAACAAGCGCAGTCGCTTTACGATAAGCACTATACGGAGTTGAAACGCATCGGTGACGAGTATGGTGTTCAACCTCGCTTTATCGTTGCATTATGGGGCGTCGAGAGTAACTTTGGTACTTTTACGGGCAATTATCGTGTGATTGACGCGCTAACAACCCTGGCTTACGAAGGTCGTCGCGAGGCGTTCTTTACCAAAGAAGCGATGGCAGCACTGACCATTCTTGAAGAGGGACATATTGAGCCTCAAGACATGAAAGGGTCATGGGCTGGAGCGATGGGGCAACCTCAGTTTATGCCAAGCTCTTTTCTAGCTTATGCGGCGGATGGTAATGGTGACGGTAAGAAGGATATCTGGAATACCGAAGCCGATGTTTTTGCTTCTGCGGCAAATTACCTGAGCCAGTCTGGTTGGGATGATAAGTATACATGGGGCAGACAGATAAAAGTGCCTGCGAATATCTCTCTTGACATGCAGGGTCGCTCGGAAGAGAAAGGCAAGTATCTTCAGGAGTGGTCAAAGTTGGGTATTACACGCTTTGATGGCAGCCCGTTACCTAAGCTTGATGAAGATATTAAAGCTTGGCTGATCATGCCAGACGACCAAACTGGGCGCTCTTATTTAGTTTACAACAACTACAATGTACTGATGAAGTGGAATCGTTCGTACTACTTTGCACTGGCAGTGAGTCACTTCGCTGATCGAATTAAGTTTAAATAGCTCAAGTTTAAACACATTGGCCAAGGCAAAGCGGCGCAAGCCAACAGATTAAAAAGGACTCTTCGGAGTCCTCAGATTGCTGACGAACCCCACTTTTTGAAGTGGGGTTCTCTTTTTCGAGCGGCCGTAGGCCGCGATCGCGATATTTTTTTATTATGCGAAGTTTGGAAGAGCCCAACACTTAAATTGGCATCTAGACGCCATAATTTGACGTATTTGGGACATATTTAGCCCTATTTTTTGTAAATAGCTCACCACCAAGGCTATCTTCTTGATGTTTTGAGCGGCAGCTGCCAACCAACATTGCATTTGCACTTTCGAGAGCCCGCGGAAGCGGGCATAACGGTGACCATGGTGCTGCTTAGCGTCGGCGAAGCTCCGCTCTACCGTCTCACTTCTTCGCCTATACGTCTTTTTCCATAAGGTGAGAGCCGCATTTGGTTGGCTCTATCCATCGCGTCCGTATAGATATGTCTTGTAATGACTTTCTTTATATTTTTACTTTGCGTACAGTCATCTCTCATTGGACAGAACGCACACTCTTTCGGGTCGGAGTGATACTCACGATACGCATCTCTAGACGTTGTTTTATAGATGAGCTCTTGACCGTTAGGGCAGCGGTAACTGTCTCGCTCTCCATTGTAGATGAAGTGCTTTTTCTTGAACGCATTCTTTGTTCTCGATGGTCTGCGATAACCGAACACGCCTAAGATATTTCGACGCTCTAATGACTCAGCGACTGGCGCAGTGAAGTAGCCCGCGTCGAGTCCAACGGCGATTGGATTAAGGTTAAATTGCTCTAGGGTATAGTCCAGACGCTTCACATAAGGTTGAGAGTCATTGATATTACCTGCTGTGACATGGGTATCTAAGATAATGCCATGCTGTCCATCCACTGTACGGTGGTCGAGATAGAAGAAGCCTTGGGGTTTATTATCTCGAGTCATGAAGCCACTTTCCGGGTCGGTAGTACTCGTTTTGGTGCTCTTAGTTTTAGGCTCAGCGGTACGTGACTTTAGAGGTTTCTTACCCTCTTTCTCTCGGTCTAGCGCGACATCTTCATCGAGCATGTCAAGATAAGCACTGGCGCGAACCTTAGTCACTTTGTTCGTGTGCTTATTTTTGTTGGCATTGGCTTTTAGGTGCGTGCTGTCAGTAAATAGTTCTTGGCCTGCGACTAAACCTTTCGCCATTGCCTGCTCTACGATATTGATAAAGATACGCTCAAACACATCGGTACCATTAAAGCGGCGAATACGGTTTTGGCTGAGTGTCGATGCATGGATAACTTTCTCTGTCAGTGACATACGCAGGAACCATCGATAAGCGACATTGACTTCAATCTCTTTCACGAGTTGTCGCTCGCTTTTTATTCCGAAGAGGTAACCAAGCAGGATGATTTTAAACAGGCGTACAGGGTCAACAGGTGGGCGACCGTTGTCTTTACAGTAGAGGTGAGCGACTTCATTACGGATAAACTCGAAGTCGATGGCTTTATCTATCTTACGAACTAAATGGTTCTGAGGAACGAGCTGTTCCATGGTGACCATTTCGAGTTCATATTGTTGAGGTGAAGGCTCTTGAAGCATAGTGAGATATCCATATTTCGATACCCCTATTAGATCAAAGGTCTAGCTTGAAAGCTAGACCTTTGTCAGCAGTCTGAGGACTCTTCGGAGTCCTTTTGTTTTGGTGTTTTCAGATAAATGGCCTTTTTAGAATAGGCCGTTTCTTAAAGATAGAGGGCAAGCGGAGTGTTAACAGACAGAGCGGCGCAAATGGTGATCTTTCACGCCTTGATCAAACACGGTGGTTTCACCAGTGCAGCGAAGAGTCTCAATGTATCGGTATCACACATCAGTAAGTAGATTGCACTGTTGGAAGACAACATTGGGATTAAACTGGTTCAGCGTACGACACGTAGCCTAACGCTGACCGGAGCAGGCGAAGTGTTCTATCAGCACTGTGAGCAGTTATTTGGCACGCTTAAAGCTGCACAAATGGATATGGAGAGTCAGCGCGATGATGTCTCCGGTAAGTTGCGAGTTGGGATCTCTCAATCGTTTGGTACTTTGCATGTCATTCCCGCTATCGATCAGTTGCGTCAGCTCTATCCACAGCTCAAAGTCGAGATTCACCTGTTCGATTACAAAGTAGACATGATCGAAGAGCGCTTGGATCTATGGATCACCAATAATGAGGCACTGCCGGAAGGCTACATTGCTCAACGATTGGCGGATAGCCAATTTGTGGTGGCGGCATCACCGGATTATTTGATCAAAGCAGGCACGCCAAGTTGCCCTTCGGAGCTGAGCGACCACAACTGTCTTATCTATCGTAGCCGTGAGCGTGATTACACCTCTTGGGCGTTCGATAACGGACAAGAAAGTTTATGTGTCACCGTAAGTGGTGATTACTCTGTCGATCTCGCAGAGGCGGTAAGAGACGCGGCTGTGGCAGGGTGGGGAATTGCTTATCTTGCGACTTACCTCGTCAAAGAGGAGTTTCGTAGTGGGCAATTGATTCAAGTCTTGCCGGAATGGAAAGCGAGCCAAATCATGCCATTTTTTGCCGTGTATCCGAGCCGCAAGAACATGCCGAAAAAACTATCGACCGTGATTGAGTTTCTTAAACAGCATATTGGCTCTCCAACTTATTGGGATCAAAATCTGAAAACTTGTGTTGAATTACACCGCTAACTGTCGCTGTTTTTGAAAATATAATTTCCATATGGAAAAAGTATTAAAAACAATCAATATAGTTTCAATTAATTCAATAGGTTAGATATTTCGGGTTAAAATCGCCTATTGAACCAACATCCATGTAACAACCGCAACTTGCCGCAAACGATTTCCTCTATACAATGCGTCGCCTTTCCTACTACAACTTTTTCAGGTTTGACGCACATGGCATCCCTAATTGGAATCATTACTCTTTTAGTAATCGCTTGGTTACTATCTACGGACAGAAAAAATATTCAGCTGAGAACGGTGTCTCTTGCTTTCCTACTACAAGTTTCTTTTGCACTGCTTGTACTTTACGTGCCTATGGGCAAAGAAGTGCTTAATGGTGTTACAGGAGCAGTGTCGAGCTTAATCAATTATGGTCAAGAAGGTATCGGCTTCCTATTTGGTGGCCTAACCAATAGTGGTTTTGTATTTGCTATCAATGTTCTTGGTATCATTATCTTCTTCTCAGCTTTGATTTCGGGTCTGTACCATATTGGTTTCATGCCAAAAGTGATCAACCTAATTGGCGGCGCATTGCAGAAGCTGCTGGGTACAGGCCGAGCGGAGTCTCTTTCTGCTACGGCGAACATCTTCGTTGGCATGATTGAGGCACCACTGGTGGTTAAGCCTTACCTGAAGCATATGACTGATTCTCAGCTGTTTGCGGTAATGACTTGTGGCTTGGCATCGGTAGCTGGCGGTACATTAGTAGGCTATGCGTCTCTGGGCGTAGATCTGAACTACCTAATCGCAGCGGCATTCATGTCTGCGCCTGCAGGCTTACTGATGGCGAAGATTTTGGTTCCAGGTAGTGCCAATGAGACTCAAGAGAGCATTGAATCAGATGTAGAAATTCCACGAGCAACCAACGTAGTTGAGGCCATGGCAGATGGGGCTATGTCCGGACTTCGTATTGCAGTCGCAGTGGGTGCAACACTTCTTGCCTTTGTCAGTGTGATTGCAATGCTGAACGGCATGCTAGGTGCAGTTGGAGGTTGGTTCGGCGTGGACCTAAGCTTCGAGCTTATCCTAGGTTATGTGTTTGCACCCGTTGCATGGCTGATTGGTGTGCCATGGGACGAAGCGATTGTTGCGGGCTCACTGATCGGTAACAAGATTGTTGTGAATGAGTTTGTAGCCTTCATCCAGCTGATGGAAGCGAAGGAAGTGTTGAGCGAACATTCTCAAGCCATCGTTACTTTTGCGTTGTGTGGCTTTGCCAACATCTCAACCATGGCGATTCTGATCGGTGGTTTGGGTAGCCTAGTACCAGAGCGTCGCTCATTCATCTCTAAGTACGGCTTCCGCGCGATTTGTGCAGGTGTGTTAGCGAACTTGATGAGTGCTTCGATTGCAGGTGTAGCACTGTCGCTATAGCCTTTTCCATAAGTGAATAGCTAACAAAAAAGCCGCGACGGATGAATTGTCGCGGCTTTCCTTTATTTGGAGTAATGTTGACTTGAGAAAGCCGTTACTTATGAGAGTGGAACTGCTCGCAAGCGATCATTGTGTTCTCGATAAGGCTTGCAACCGTCATCGGGCCAACACCACCCGGAACTGGAGTGATAAAGCTTGCGCTCTCTTTTGCGACATCATATTCCACGTCACCCACCAACTTGCCAGATTCTAGGCGATTGATACCCACATCGACCACCACGGCACCCTTCTTGATCCACGCTCCCGGAATGAAGTTAGGTTTACCTACCGCAACCACAACAACGTCTGCTTGACGAACGTGACCTTCCAAGTCTTTGGTGAAACGGTGACAAGTCGTGGTCGTACAACCCGCTAGAAGTAGCTCTAGAGTCATAGGGCGACCCACGATGTTTGATGCGCCGACAACAACCGCGTGCTTACCACGTAGGTCGATGTTGTAGCGATCAAGCAGAGTGATGATACCTTTTGGCGTACAAGAACGTAGCTTAGGGATACGTTGTGCCAGACGGCCGACATTGTATGGGTGGAAACCATCAACGTCTTTTTCTGGCGTAATACGCTCTAGCACGTGTGTGCTATCGATACCGGCAGGAAGAGGTAACTGAACAAGAATACCGTCGATTTCTGGATCTTCGTTCAGTTGGTCAACTAGAGTGAGTAGCTCTTCTTCGGTTGCTGTTGCTGGTAAGTCAAAAGACTTTGATACAAAACCGACTTCTTCACACGCTTTGCGCTTGCTTCCCACATAAACCTGAGAAGCTGGGTCTTCACCCACTAAAACTACCGCTAGGCCCGGAGCTCGCAAGCCTGCTTCAGTACGTGCTTTTACACGTGCAGCAACTTCAGAACGAACGGTTTGAGATATTAGCTTTCCATCAATATTTTGAGCAGTCATGAATTTCCTTAGTAGTGATATTCAAGTTAGTGGCTGATGTTTTGGCGCATTATTCCAGAAAACGTTTTTGATTTCCATCAAGCAAACGTTTGCTTTGCTCTAATTTTCAACACTTATAATGTCTTTGCCCTTTTTTTACCCACTTAGATCAGAATGTTAGATAAAGCCGTTGCTTTACTGATTCGAATTCGTATAATTCTTTCCTGTAGCGCGCCCTTAGCTCAGCTGGATAGAGCACGTCCCTTCTAAGGATGTGGTCGTAGGTTCGAATCCTACAGGGCGTGCCATTATTTTAAAAGGCCTGACAGCTTATTAAGTTGTCAGGCCTTTGTCGTTTTGGGGCGGTATAAAACAGTAATATGGTTTATACCAATCGTAGTAAATAATTGCTCACCCTAGCTTGTTAAAACGCTCGATAACTGCGTTAGAATTTTTGATTGTAGAATAACTACTTACCGAAACTCTCTGTTGCAGAAAAGCTGCCTTGTTCTCAAGCCTTTTTCCTGCGCTATTTTTGATCACTTACTTACTGTGATTGGTATTACTTAAAGTATGTCTGTGCTTGCGTCAGAATAACGAGAGATGATTGGGTTCTGCATAGCATTAGGGTCACCAGGCGACCACATACCACGTTTCATTCCTTGAACGATTAAGTGGATCACGGCTGCATCTATTGCTGACATCACAGCAATATTCACGGGTTCATTTTGACTATAGCCCATCTCAACTTCTAGTAACTCTTTGTAGTCAACAAAGCGAAAAGCCCCGAAGCCGATCTCATGTGAAGAAATGGTTTTGGTTGTGGTTACGCTCAAAAGAACCTGTCCAGTTCGAACATCAACTGCTCTTAGGTTAACCGTGACTTGATCCGTTCTGTATTGTCCTGAGCCACCAATACCTAAATACTTTGCACCTGCGCCACCGGTAACAATGTTCGAATCGTAAGCGACGATCCCGCCTTCAATAACAATGTTTGCAGAGCTCAAAGACGACAAGTCTGCGCCATGATTATTCACAACCTTATCTTTTTTCTGAGCGGCTCGAATGATCTTACGTTCCGTTAATAAATTCTGAAGCCCTTCACGCTCAAGTGGGATAAACCATCGTGAATCAATCAGTGCCGTTGTGAGCAGTGATGTTCCTCCCTGTGGCACCGCTGTTGAGAAGTTACTGTTGGGTTGAGGTTTGTATTGCCCGGTTTGATCTCTAAAATCATACACTGAGACCAAAATTTTACCGCGTGGTAGTGGCAACGAAATGAGGTCGACATACGTTGTTCCCCTCGGCATCAGCTTAGGTGATTCAGAAGTCTCTGGGATTTGCATAGAGTAAGAGCATCCTCCTAACACCAAGGTTAGGAAGACGATAATCATCGATTTCATAACATAACCCTTGTGATTAGAGGTCTGGGTTTAGTCCCGATACGCTAATTTCTGTTGATTCGCCGGTCGCTTTATCCACTATCTGAACGAGTAAAGATCCAGAATCATCAACAATATTGAGGAAGAAGTCGTCCGTTTCTAATTGTCCAGTGTTACCGTTCCCCACATCAGCAAGCAGCTGACTTATCAAACGAGACTCTAAGCTGGATGCTAGGCGATCTAGTGCGGATTCTTGTTCACCGAAAAAGTCCCTAGCGTTTGGGTCTTCAAAATCATTGATCGCATTAGCATGGTTAAATAGGTGAGAGCTATTTAAAGCATTTCCACCAAAACTTGGGTTTACGGGCGTATAGACCAATTCGCTCGCGCAAATAGTAGGGGAAGTTAGCAGTGCAATAAGCGTGATTTTTCTTAAAATTGTCGACATCCTTGGCTCCTTAAAATTCATCATGATCGAGATCGTAAGTGTCCTGAAAGAGCCTTTCCGCTTGCCATCTTATGATGTAATTCCCAACAACTCGCGTTGCATCAGCAGCTCGCTCTTTTGCTTGTCGACGACCGGGAGACAATGCTGTGCGGAAGATGGGTTTTCTAGAGTGCTGAACCTCTATGATGCTTCCAGACAATGCTGTTGGTCTCTCTTTTACCGTCAAATTTTCCTTCAGGTTGGGATAATTTTCATTGATCGATTGCGAGAAGAAGAAATAGAAATCATCACCTAAGCGCGTAATTGTTCTGTCAACTATTATCCCATTCACTTCACTAAAGTCGTTAAATTGTTCCTTCAAGCTTTTTGTCGAATCCTCAAAGTTTGTCCCATTTTCTAAAGGCGCACCATTTTCAAGTCTGTGACTCTTTTCTCCTGCACTAACAGTGCAAGACAGCAACGCAACGATATACAGTTTCATTGTCATATGTGCTTCCATTTATGAAATAAAAATATGATTCATCGAAACACAATTAAGCCTAACTGATGCTCACAGTGGCATATATAAACTTTTGGGTTAATTTTTAATAGGATTTAGTTAACTAATGTAGAGGTAGGCGCAACAATTACTAATTAAATTTATCATATGCAATTAAGTATTTTTACCTCTAAGTTTATAGATGATATTCATCTGCAAACCTATTATTCCCTCATGCTAGTGAGTTACATAGCGTTCAGTAGGAATATATAGATCATCGCGAGTAGAGAGTTTTCCTCAAATATATGCTCGTCGTTAATATGTATTCTTTGTTGATCAGGTGAACATTAGATATTTTAAGGTAGACATGATGATAAGTAAGATAGCGTCTCTTGCAAGCGTGGTTTGTTTATATTTATCAATAGGTAATGTCAATGTTTCAATGGCTTCTGATGTTGAAGGAGACTTTTTATACAATGTGGATCGAGACATAGTTAATGAGTACAGAGAACTTTATAATATGTACTCTACAGACTTAGACAACTATTCAGAGATCGACATAACTAATAGCTCTGATTCAAATGCTACCATTGTTCAATATAGCCCAGGAATTAAAGCAAACAATAGAGCGAAAATAAAACAGAGCGGATATTCTAATTCCGCTGATATTTCTCAAGTAGGGAGGAATAACGTCGCATATATAAATCAAGAAGGCACAGGTAATACCGTTGTAATTGGGCAGATCGGTGGGAATAGTGAAGCGCTGATTTCCCAAGATGGAAACCACAATTTGGCAGTACTAGGACAAGCAAACTTCTCTGGACAAAGAAGCCAATTAAGCATCGACCAAAAAGGTAATCATAATGTCGCGTTTATGGCTGGTTCGGGAGGTGACAACTTAGGGATTTCTCAAGATGGGCACGATTTAGCGATCGTTAACGCATCGAGCTCGATGAGGATCTTTATCAATCAAGCAAACTAGTGCGCAGTATAGAAAGCTTGATTCACAGCCACTTCAGATGAAGTGATAGATAGTCGACATGGAAAAGCAGAAGGATACAACCTATGAAACTTACACAAATTGGAATGATAGTCGGTGCCGTTATTGGCTTTAATGCAGCTCAAGCAGATCCACTTCCTGCACCTTATCCAGCACCAGAGCCAGCAATCGGTGTTAAAGAAGGTACAACGGACCTTGGCATTAAAGGGAAAGTGGCAGCTATAGAGCCGTTGGCTATGGACAACACAGCCGTATGGCAAATGGGTAGTGGTGACATGGCAAATGTGACTATCAACCAAAACACATCAGGTGTTACAGATGGGCACGTAGCTCTTGTTGATACACACGCTAGTTATAAATCAGATGTTGTTGTTGAACAATCGGGTAACCTCAACGAGGCTCACGTGAAACTGCGCTACAGAAGAAACAATGCTCTGATAGATCAAGACGGTTTACATAACCAAGCAAGAGTAAAAGTGAATGGAGCTGGCCGCCTTAATGATCTGCGTGTCACTCAAATGGGTGACGAGAACATTTCGGTAGTAAAAGCTAAAGGCGGTGCTGACCGAAATGAAGCGGACGTATACATTAATGGTAACTCAAATACGACTTACACTGAGTTTAGTAATGGCAGTGTAGATAGAAACGATGTGGCTATCGATGTCTCGGGTGATGGAAACTATGTAGAAACCATTGTGAACACTGATGTTGGTGGTGGTGATTGGAACGATGTTGATATCGATCTAATGAACAGTAATGATAACCGCGTGTTCACTCTTCAAACAGGTTCTCATTCAAATGTGACAGTTGACCTAGTTAACAGCAATATGAACCAATTTATGATTGAGCAAACTTCTTACGATAATGCTGCTGTGTTAGGGAATGGTGCAAACGGGAATGTCGGTCTGATTTATCAAAATTAATATGAAACATTTTACATATACTGAAGCGGCGATGATCGCCGCTTTATTTTGCCTTGCTTCTTTGCCCACTTACTCTGGAACGTCAAGTACAGTCGAATGTTTAATTAAAAAACAAGATACCATATTGATAATTAAAAACAGTTCACCATTCTCATTAACGTTAAAAACACGTACCAATTCGGAGTATAATCAGAGGGTTAATAGTGGGAGAACAACGATTATATTAGGATTAGAGCAATTACCTGCAATATTAGAAATTCATAATAATAGCGAAGTATGGGAAATTTTTAGATATTGTAAAATAACCAAAACAAATTCAGAGTAAACATACACTTCCAGTAAAATAATAAAATACACCTTCACGTGTTCTATTAATTAATAGTGAAATGATAGAAATATTTAATGATCAAATTATCAGTCCATGTTATAAACTTTAAATTCTAATAAGCAAGCGATGAACAGTAAAAAGGAGTTCACATATGGCTATTACGGAAGTTCATCAAGCCATTTTAATAGCAGAAAATAATTTGCAATCAACGCTGCTCAAAGAGTCCATAGAACAAAAGGTGAAATTGGGCATTAAGTTAGTATCACCAGAAAAGCTATCCACTAAATCACTGCAAGTACCTAACTTAGATCTGGTGATTATTGATTACCCAACCATGAGTAACCAGTACATCGAAAAATATCAAGAGATTAGGGATGATATCAAGAGTGATGTTCATGAAGTACTGTTAAATACCCCTAGCGATTTCCCTCACCATGAGATGCTCAAATGGCAGTATCTGGTTGGCATTTTTTATGCGTCTGACACACTTGATAAGCTCGTGACGGGCTTTAACTGTATTATGCAAGATGAAATGTGGATGAGTAGAAAGCTCATCTCCCAGTACATTCGCTTTTACAGAGAGAGACAGTGTGCGAAAACCAGCCCTTACTACCTGAAACTCACCAAACGTGAGCAGCAAATCATCAAGCTCCTTGGTGATGGTGCGTCTAACACACAAATTGCGGATGCACTTTACGTAAGTGAAAACACGGTTAAAGCGCACCTTCACAACACCTTTAAAAAAATCAAAGTGAAAAATCGATTACAGGCGTTAATTTGGGTAAAAAATAACGTTGCCAGCAATGAATTTATCCAATAATTCATCTTTAGATCTGGTCTTCGAATATAAGGTATGACGTTGAAGTGATTGTTCTTGAATAGTGGTTTTGAGGCAATCATTTTTTTGATCAATGATAAAAACGGCATTTCTTTTCAATAGCTTACAAAATGTATCAATTCATTTCTTGGCAATTGATAGGGTTGAAAGTTCTGGGATATAAAACCAGTAGCTATAATAACTGGCACTTAAAATGGACTTTAGCCTCAGTAGCACTCAACTTTTTTATCATCTGATTGATAAGGAATCCAGCGAACGCGATCTTATCCTCTCTGACGTTCGTCGAAGCTCGCCCCAACTTGCTCATGAAGTCGATGCCTTATTGAAACAAGCCAATAATGATTCTGTGATTGAAGCACTAGAGGCGCACTTATCGACAACCAGTCAAGCAACTATCTGCTACGAAAACCTTCACATTGATCGCTATGTTATTGGTCATGAGTTGGGCAGAGGGGGCTTTGCTTCGGTTTACTACGCAACTCGCTGCGATTCGCTTTTTCATCAGCAGTACGCAATCAAGTTTTTTCATCCCGAGATTTTAGGACTGTTAGGTCAAGAGGCGCTCTTTTCAGAAGCACAGCTTCTTGCTGATGTTAGCCACTCCAATATTGCCAAAGTTTACGATGCAGGTATCTATAACGGAGTGGTGTATATCGTGATGGAGTTTGTGGATGGGGTGAACTTAAAAACGTATCTAAGCTCGCAAAAGTTGAGTTTTGGACAGAAATTGATGATGTTCCGAGATATTTGTTTGGCCGTCGAGCATGCTCATCAACATCAAGTGGTGCATGGAGATCTCAAGCCACAAAACATACTGATTTGTAGCGATGGTACGCCGAAAATCATCGACTTTAATATTGCCCTAAAAGTACAACCGCTCAATATTGGAGACAGGGGCGTCCACACCTCAAGTGTAGTCGCACTCACTCGAAGCTATGCAAGTCCAGAACAGCTTGATGGAGATACGATAGATTGTCGCACGGATGTTTATGCCTTAGGTCGGATTCTGTATTTGGACATCCTTAGGGCTCAGCCGAGAGGTGACATGACTAAGGTTGTGGCGTTAGCGACTCACTGTTCACTTAACCATAGATATGCCAGAGCGATAGATCTTGCCAAAGATATCGAAAACGTTCGCTGCTGTTTCCCTTTAACTCAAGAGTCGACAGTAAGGGTCGAAGTGATAAAAAAGGCAATTGTTCGCTCTCCAGTTTTTACTCTGTGCAGCACAGCTCTGATGTTGATCATGGTTGTTGTCATTATGGCTTTGTCGACAGCGACTCAAGACCTTAATCGTCAAAAATTGACACTGGATTCGGTGCTTAATGATGTCACGGCCAGCGTCTACCCCATGAATAACAATTTGACGGATTGGGAAGTGGGTATCGAGAGTCGAGAAAACCGACCTAAGCTTTTATTGGATAGTCCTTCAGTCCCCTATTGGCCGCAAAGTCGGGAGGAATTGAATGATCCAATTCGAGTTGTCCGTAGTCGAGCGGCTGATGAGGTTGAACACAGCTCTATTGAGCTTATGAATATACAGTTTGTGCAGCCTATAGGAGATGAAGGGCATGATGAGATTCAATCAACCGATGAGGCTATTGCTTCAAAAGAATCTTTGGGGTGATCAATAATGATTGAAACTGAGGACGCTAGGGTCGATAGCGATCACCTGACAGCGTTGATTTCACAGTGGCAGATTGGTTGTAAGAAGTCTGAGGAACAGATATTTCATTTTGCCTACCGTAGGCTAAAAGAGTTGGCTCAACAGCGTCGTCAAAAGTCGGGCGCTCGTTTGAACAAAGAGTCCACTAACACTACCGCTCTGATTCATGAGTCATATTTGAAGGTAACTGCATTGGATAAAGGAGCGATAGGGAAAACTCGAGATTTTTATTTGATGGCTGCCAAAGCAATGCAACACATTCTTATCAATCAAGCGTGGGCAGCACAAGCGGATAAGCGTCAACCTGATCAATCGCTTGTCATAGAACAGACATTGTCGATTGAAGGCCTGCCTTTAGAACGCAGGATTGCATTAGAACAATCCTTGGTTGAGTTTACCCGACACTATCCACGTCAATCTAATGTATTGAAGCTAAAGTACTACATTGGGCTGAAGCATACCGAGATCTGCCAACTTCTAGAGTGCAGCTCTAGTCTGGTCGAAAAAGATCTTAAATTTGCTAAGAGCTGGCTACACAACAGGTTGGCGGCCTAAGTTAATGAAAATGTCTCAATTTTTTGATGAATTCATAAAAAAATTTACGCTTTTTCCTGTATTCCCTGTGTCTTGTTAAGCAGTACTGATATCTCTAAAAATAACGTCGACTTGAAGCCACTGATTCTCAGTATTCAGTCATGGCTCAAACAATAAAAGGCTTATAAAGGGAATATCAATGAAAAAGCAAGGTTTACTGGCAGCGTCAATTGCAGTGGCTTTAGTCGGGTGTGGTTCGGACAACGAATCCAGCGCCCCAACAACATTTTCTATTACCGCAATTGATGGCTACTTAGCTAATGCCAATGTTTCGGTAGATAGTACTCAAGATGGTGTTTGTGATCTGTCTCAGGGTAAAACGGATAATAAAGGTCAAGCAAATCTCAGCGTAGAGTATCGAAATTCCACAGTCTGTGTAGATGCAGTTGCAGGTCAAACAATCGACAGCAACCGTGGTCTGATACAGCACGACTTTACTTTAGCAAATGCGGGCAGTGGCACAATCATCAACCCGATGACTAACATGGTGCAAAAACTGCTGGCCGCAGACACCGAACTTACTTTGGCAGAGGCAGAAGAGCAAGTCGTTGCGGCGATCACGGGTGATGCTGGTCTTGAGGTATCACAAGCACTTATTTTTGGTGACTACATTGCCGATACCTCAGAGCAAGCAGAAGCACTTAATTTGATTGGTGAAGTGCTAGTTGATAAATCCGACCAAGATATCGACACTAAGCTAAAACTAGCACAGGCGATGGCGGAGGCAACGCAAGAGATCATTGAAACTGGCGAGTCTCTTGATGGCTACTCGCCAATCATTGATATTCCACCAAGCGGCGGCGATATCATTATTATTCCAAACACTCGACCAAAAGTTGTTGGTACGACTGACCCTGTTGAATTGACGCTAGGTGATGCTTGGCTTCCGTACGATGTAAGTGACAAATTCCAAGATACCGATGATATGACCTTTACTATGGCTGTCGCTGAATTTGATGGTGATGATAATTTCGAAGGGAATAATGGTCTGTCTATCGATGCGCAAACGGGTATGATCACTGGCGTGCCAGAAAAAGCAGGTAGTTTTGTTTACCATATCTTTGCTACCGATACGCACGACGCACGTTCATACCCACTGACGTTTGAAGTAACCGTGTTAACGGAAAACAAGCCACCTGTTTTGGATGAAGGCGAACTGGCAAACCTACAGTCGACAATGAATGCATGGGTGATGACAGAAGGTGAGACGTTAGACGATACGTTAGATGTCAGTGCATTGTTCACAGACAGCGACGGTGACGACCTTGACTACAAAGTAGAAACAACATTATCAACAGTCACTCGCACAGGCTTTAATGCTTTAGTGAGTAATGACGGCATAGTGAGCTTCACTGGTCTGATTCCGCGTTCAGCTGCGGCAGATACTGAAACAGTGACGGTTTCAGTGAATGATGGCGTGAACAGTGATTGGGTTTCGGCAACCTTGAGCTTCCCAATCATTGAAGAAGCACCGTTACCACCTGGCGATACACATCCGCTTGAAGAGAACACTTGGTATTTCTTGGAGCGAGGCTCTAACGGAACGAGTTACGCTCAAGTATGGTGTGACACAGTGCGTTTTGAAAATGGTGAGATCTTCTACAACGACCGTGACCTAAGCAACAAATCTGAATGTACCACTGAAGCGACCATGAAAGTGGGAACCTATGTTATTGAGGGTGACACCCTAGTTGGCTCATACACAGAAGACGATGAGACAATGACCATGCGCTACGACATCACTAATGACTACGATAGCAACGTAATCTCACCAGGTGCCGTGACCATGCTTTGGACTGAAGAGGGGCGCTCGAGTCGTTATGTTGGATTTAGCAGCCAAGAGGATGCAGAAAAGCGCATTCAAGTGAAATCCAGTGATGGTCCTGAGTTGCGTGATGCTTATTTGTACTGGCCTGGCGAACAAGCACACCAATATCAGTTGATTTCGACTTCATTACAGATGAATACAGCAGAACCTTCTTCGGATAATTCACACGACTACATCAAGGTGTGGATGAATGGTATTAGCTGTGATGGATTGTTTGATTCTCATGATGGTGATACCGCTATTTTTGAACGTTTCACAGTGACATCTGAAACCATTTCGGCAAGCAATGGTAATAGCTTACATCCACAATTCTGTGACGATGTATTCGAAGGCGGCACTCCAAATGCGGTGCTTTCATTCCTGTTTGGTTTAGGTAACAGCTACTCACTTGAGTTAGACGAGACTTACAGCATCATTGGCCAAATCAGTGATGACTGGAGCGAGTACATTACTGATGTGAACTTCAATATGGTGTGGGATGGTTCGTCGAACGACGACTAATAGAAAACTTGTTATTTAGACATGCACTGAATGACAAGTGACTTTAATAATTGAAACAAGGAAGCCTAGCGATAGGTTTCCTTTTTTATTTCTCGATAATCTAACAATTGTTCTCTATTGGGGCTTTACATCATTTAGTAATAAAGCCACTATGAATCCACGAAGAATAGACAAGTAAAGCCGCTAGGAAGAAGGTTTACTTATTCAAACCGCCTCACTAGCTGCTAATTTAGAGGAAGCAATGGCAGGAAACAGTATCGGACAACACTTTCGAGTGACCACATTCGGAGAGAGTCACGGTATCGCACTAGGATGTATCGTAGACGGGTGCCCACCAGGATTACAAATCACCGAAGAAGATCTGCAGAAAGATCTAGACCGTCGTCGTCCGGGTACTTCTCGCTATACCACGGCTCGTCGTGAAGCGGACGCAGTCAAGATCTTATCGGGTGTTTTTGAAGGTCAAACCACGGGTACGTCTATTGGTCTACTGATTGAAAACACAGACCAACGCTCTAAAGACTATTCAGAAATTAAAGACAAGTTCCGTCCAGGTCATGCGGATTACACATACCATCAAAAGTATGGTGTGCGTGATTACCGTGGTGGCGGTCGCTCTTCAGCTCGTGAAACAGCAATGCGTGTAGCAGCGGGTGCCATTGCGAAGAAATACCTGAAGCAAGAGTTCGGAGTCGAGATTCAGGCATACTTATCTCAGATGGGCGATATCGCTATCGAGAAAGTAGATTGGAACGAAATCGAGAACAATGCATTCTTCTGCCCTGATGCAGATAAAGTGCCAGAGTTCGATCAGATGATTCGTGATCTACTTAAAGAAGGTAACTCGATTGGTGCTAAGATCCAAGTTGTGGCAAAACAAGTGCCAGTCGGTCTTGGTGAGCCAATCTTTGATCGCCTAGATGCTGACATCGCACACGCACTCATGAGTATTAATGCGGTTAAAGGTGTTGAGATTGGTGACGGCTTTGATGTTGTTAATCAAAAGGGCAGCGAGCACCGTGACCCACTAACACCGGAAGGTTTTACAAGTAACCACGCTGGTGGCATCTTGGGTGGTATTTCAACGGGGCAAGATATCGTAGCAAGCATCGCGCTTAAGCCAACTTCAAGCATCACAGTGCCGGGCGATACCATTACTAAAGATGGCGAGCCTACACAGCTGATCACTAAAGGTCGTCACGACCCATGTGTGGGTATCCGTGCTGTGCCAATTGCAGAAGCGATGCTGGCGATTGTACTTCTGGATCACCTATTACGTCATCGTGGTCAAAACCACGGCGTGACAACCAATACACCTCAAATCTAACGACTGAGTGTATAGGGTAATGGATTAAAAAAGGGTTGCTTCCTGTTGGAGCAACCCTTTTTGTTTTCTAGTGAATGCAGTGTCTCTAATTAGCCCAAAGATTAATGCACTGAGCTTTCTGGATCTAAGTGGAACGAAGGTAAACGCCACTTAAAGCGCACGGCTGCCATTCGCAATAGGTAGCCAACAACCAAGGTTGTGATAGTTGCGGTTACATCGTTAATACCAAACTCTAGCAGGGCAAGGTATAGGCCTGATGCGATAAGTGCGATCGATGCGTAAAGCTCCTCATGCAGTACTAGCGGTGTTTGACGACAGATTAGATCGCGCAGCAGGCCACCAAAGACACCAGTGACCAGTGCCGACACCATACAGATCATTGGGTGTAGACCCATGTTCATCGCCACTTTTGTACCAATGATGCTAAATACAATCAAACCTAGAGCATCTAAGCGGATAAATAAGCCTTTAAGCTTAATCACCCACTTGGCTAGGCCGGTCGTGATGACGCCCGCAATGCACGTAATCGCCAGAAACTCTGGGTTTTCCACCCAGCCTAGCGGGTAGTGACCGAGCAAAATATCTCGAACTGTACCACCACCAATTGCCGTTGCGCTGGCAACCAGCATTACCCCAAACCAATCCATTTTTTGTTTACCAGCGCTGAGTGCGCCAGTCATGGCTTCTGCCGTGATACCAATGATATATAAAACACTTAGTAGCATTGCTGTAACTCTATAATTTCGCCCTATAAAACCGTGATTTATGAGCCGTGCGATGTAAAAAAGAAGCGCGAGTTTAGTGCGAAAAGTCACATTTTACGAATGAATATTTGTACCGCGAATTAGCGTTTCAGATTAGCTAAACTAATCATGCAACTTCAGCCGGGTTAACCTGGGGTGAGCAATCGATTATCATGGCCTTATAAGCACAATAACTCAATGACATTACATAGAATAGGGCTTTACCAAGCGCTTAAAAAAACGCAGAATGCCCTCGTTGTTCTTATTTAGTTTTAATCTTATGACGCATCAATATCCAGACATCATCAATATCTTCAATCAAACCTTTTTCGAGAGCTTCAATACCAAGCTAGAGCTAGGAGAAGATGAGCCGATTTATCTTCCAGCGGATGAGCAAGTTGCTTACCATCGCATCATCTTTGCTCGTGGGTTTTACGCATCAGCTTTACACGAGATTGCCCACTGGTGTGTGGCTGGCCCAGAGCGTCGTTTATTGGAAGACTTTGGTTACTGGTATGAACCTGATGGTCGTACTGAGGCTGTACAAGCAGAGTTTGAGAAAGTAGAAATTCGACCTCAAGCATACGAATGGATCTTAGCATTGAGCGCGGGCTTTCCTTTTAATGTCAGCTGTGACAATCTACACGGCGATTTTGAGCCAGATCGTTTGGCCTTTATGCAAAAAGTGCACAACGAAGTCATGGGGATTTTAGAAGCGGGTTTACCACCTCGTGTAAAAATGCTGTCAGAGGCGTTGCGAGATTTCTATAATATTGCTCCATTGACGGCCAACCAATTTATTGTGAAATAAGAGAAAACTATGATTATCGAATTTGAAGAAAAGCTACTTGAAGTAATTGACGCTCGTATTGAGAATGCTTCTGATGATGAGCTGTTTGCGGGTGGCTATCTGCGTGGTCATATTTCACTGTCTGTTGCTGCATGTGAAGAAGAAGGCATCGAAGATATTGCTGAAGTAAAAGTTCGTATTGAGCAGAGCCTAGAAGAAGCTCGTTCCGAACTGACCCCAGCAGACCGTACTATCGTTAACGACCTTTGGGTTGAGCTACAAAATCTCGCTTAACTTATTTATCTTAACGTGTTCGTTTATGGCGCGCTGATTTTGCCCTCCTCGTGGCGCGCCTCTCCTCCTCTTACCGTTTATTCGAAAAATTTGAATGAGTTTGTACAAATCTTGTGATGGTTCCATTTCGTACTTGGGTTAATCTAATACCACTTACCGAGATAAATGAAAGGACATCATCATGAAAGTTATCGCATTTGGCGCAAGCACCAGCTCTACTTCTATCAATAAAGCTCTAGCAACTTACGCGGCTAACTTGATTGAAGGGGCCGAAGTGAAAGTTTTAGACATAAACGATTACCAAGTTCCAATGTTCAGTGAAGATACTGAAAAAGAGATTGGTCAAGCAGAAGGGGCGAAAGCATTCTTGCGCGACTTAGCTGAAGCCGACGCCTTTGTTATCTCTTTCGCTGAGCACAACGGTCACCACCCAGCAGCATTTAAGAATCTGTTTGACTGGACGACACGAATTGAACGTTCAGTGTATGGCGACAAACCAGCGGTGTACTTAGCAACCTCTCCCGGCCCAGGTGGAGCACAGAGTGTCCTAGGTGCAGCAACCGGTTCGGCACCTTACTTTGGTGGCAATGTAAAAGCGTCGGTGTCGGTACCAAGCTTCTACGATAACTTCGATTTTGAGACGGGTTCGATTAGCAATGAAGATATCGCAACTCAAATTAAGGATGCGGTAGCCAAGCTGTAAGTCATACTTACCCAAAATTAAAAAAGCCCAAGCTTTTAATCAAGCTTGGGCTTTTTGCGATGTCTGTTTTAGAAATTAGAGCGTCTGCCTAACTCACAAGATAACAGTTTGAGGTTATTGATTACGTCCTGCCTGTTTGTCTGCCACCCAGCCAGCGGTGAGCGCTTTGCCTTTGCGTAATCGTCTTACCCACATGCGACTTGGGTGAATTGCCTCCAGTACATCAACAGGCAGTGGTATTGGGTCGCCACAGATCTGTGAGGCTAACACCTCTGCCAGCAAGGGCGCTGAGCTTAGCCCGCGCGAGCCTAAACCAATAAAGCAGTAGAGGTTAGGGTAGCTGGCAACTGTCTGAATGCTGCTAGCTTCATCACGCTGTGGGTTGAAGTTATGCAGGTTTTGATACTGAGTTTTAATCGTTTCAAAATCGCCGACATTACCAACAAATGGCAAGTGATCACGGCTAACACTGCGGATGCCTTGGCGTGATAGGTTGCCAGTGGTGTCGACATCTTGGGTCCATGCTTGATCTGGCAGCGAACCATGTAGGCGCTCACCATTGTGCTTTTGAACCTCAGTATCAAAATCTTGGTTGATATTACTCTTGTCGTAGTTTGCCCCAATACAGTGGTGACCATTGTTCGGGTTTTGCGGTGTCATATAGCCATCGAAGCAGAGCACGGTTTTAAGCTTGCTCAGACTCTCAGTGGTTGGGATATGACTAACCTGACCTTTTACCGGAGTTAGTGGTACTGGAGCGGTTTGCTCAAACTGAGTAAATTTGTGCCCGTTAGCAACCACCACTTGTTTATGTAACTTGGTGATTTCGCCTTGCGGAGTATCGATGGTGAGCTTCCACTTCTGGTCGGTATCAAGCCACTCCAGATTGGTCACTTGGTTCTGGTAGTGAGCTTGCAGTAACCCAGATGCCTCAAGTTGAGAAATCAAGCCTTGAGTGAGCTGGCGGGGGCTCAACCATCCTCCTAATGGGAAGTAGACACTCTCTTTATCGACAGGCAGGCCGATCTTTTCATTAGCTTGCTCTGGAGACAGGCGTTGAATCAAATCAGGATGGAAGTTACCTTCAAGCATACGATTGAGCTTTTTGGTCGAGCCTTCATCCCACATCAGAATATTTACGCCGCACCAGTCGTGATCAAACTCGACAGATTGAGAGGCTTGCTCAAGGAACTGGCGCGCAAAGAGTAACCCCGGACCAAATATACGCGATACGTTTGAACGGGTTTCGCTCAGTAACGGATAGATCGCTCCTTGGTTGTTACCAGATGCATTTTCTGCTGGCTGTGTGTGCTCGCAGTAGAGTGATACGTGTTTACCGCGACGGGTGAGCGTTTTGGCCAGAGCTGCGCTCGCCACACCGCCTCCAATGACCGCGATATCATCAGTGTCACTATGAGGCGCTAAACCAAACCAAGGCTTGATGTTGGAATCGGCTTGTTTGTGATTCAGGCGTCCCGCGATCATTTCCCGTTTCGTACCAAAGCCTTTAACCTTTTTCATCTCAAAGCCGGCTTCAATCAGACCGCGGCGCACAAAGCCTGCAGCCGTGAAGGTCGCGCAGCTACAGTCTTGCTTAGCCAGTTTAGCCATACCGTTGAACAGGTTCTGATTCCACATCTCAGGGTTTTTACTCGGTGCGAAACCATCGAGGAACCAAGCGTCGACTAGCCCTTGTTCTGGATTAGGGACAAGTGGCATGCAGTCTTTAATATCACCAAACCACAGATCGAGGGTGATTTTGCCATCGCCTAGTACAATACGATGACATTCAGGCAGTGCAATCGGGTAGTGCTCTTGGAGCTGAGCTGCATACTCAGCAAGTTCTGGCCATGCCTCGTGTGCTTTGATTAGGTCGTCTTTGTTTAACGGGTATTTCTCAAAACTGATGAAATGTAACGCTTTGGTCACAGCTTGTGGGTTATCTTTTAGAAACGCATCAAACCACTGCCAGACGGCAAGGAAGTTTAGGCCCGTTCCGAAGCCCGTTTCTGCAATTACAAAGCGGCGTTGTTCATGTTCTAGCCAGCGCTCTGGAAGGTGGTTTTGTTTTAAGAACACGTAACGAGTCTCTTCCAAACCATTCACGTTTGAGAAGTAAACGTCGTCGAATTGGTCGGAAACTGGCGTACCAGACTCGTTCCAATCCAGTTCAGCATTAGTAATTGAAGTCATAAAATCTATCATTTTGTGATTTGAAGCGATATGTTTGGAGGGATTGTACGAATTTCTAGGAAAGCTGACCACTTTTGTTGGTCTTCTTAGTTATCATCTAGCTGAATTTTGAATTATAGGAATGTCACATGAAACGAGTCGTAATCACCGGTATGGGTATTGTTTCAAGTATCGGTAACAACGTCGAAGAAGTTTTAGCATCATTAAAAGCGGGTAAATCAGGTATTACCGCTTCAGAACAGTTCAAGGAACAAGGCCTCCGCTCGCAAGTTTGGGGTAACCTAAAAATGAACCCAGCTGACCATATCGATCGCAAAAAAATGCGCTTTATGGGTGATGCAGCGGCATTTGCATACCTTTCAATGGAGCAAGCAATCGCTGATTCTGGCCTGACAGAAGAGCAAGTTTCAAACGATCGTACTGGTATTGTTGCGGGTTCTGGTGGTGCTTCATCTCTAAACCAAGTGAACGCGGTTGATATCCTGCGTGAAAAAGGCGTTAAGCGCGTTGGTCCATACATGGTTCCACGTACAATGGCGTCAACGGTTTCTGCTTGTCTAGCGACTCCTTTCAAAATCCGCGGTGTGAACTACTCAATGAGCTCTGCGTGTGCGACATCTGCTCACTGTATTGGTCACGCAATGGAACTTATCCAACTGGGTAAACAAGACGTAGTATTCGCTGGTGGCGGTGAAGAGCTAGATTGGTCTCTGACTATGATGTTCGACGCGATGGGCGCACTATCGACTAAGTACAACGACACTCCAGAGCAAGCATCTCGTACATACGATGCAGACCGTGACGGTTTCGTAATCTCTGGTGGCGGCGGCATGCTTGTTATCGAAGAGCTTGAGCACGCGAAAGCACGTGGCGCGAAAATTTACGGTGAGATCATAGGCTACGGTGCAACATCTGACGGTTACGACATGGTAGCTCCGTCTGGTGAAGGCGCAGTTCGCTGTATGAAGATGGCAATGCAAAACGTTGAAGGTGTTGACTACGTGAACACTCACGGTACTTCAACGCCAGTTGGTGACGTTAAAGAACTTGGTGCTATCCAAGAAGTGTTCGGTGGTAACAGCCCAGCTATTTCTGCAACGAAAGCGATGACAGGTCACGCTCTAGGTGCTGCTGGTGTACACGAAGCGATTTACTCAACGCTAATGCTAGACAATGGTTTCATTGCACCAAGCATCAACGTTGCAAACCTAGACGAAGCAGCAGCGGGTTTAGACATTGTAACTGAAGCTCGTGAGCAAGAGCTAACAACAGTTATGTCGAACAGCTTCGGTTTCGGCGGTACTAACGCAACACTAGTGATCAAAAAGTACCAAGACTAAGTCTGTACTTTCGTCACCAATAAACAGAATAAGTCTGACGACAGGTGTATAGATTATTAGATTTATAGGTTTCCAGAGCTTGATCAGTACTGGCTTTGGTTAGTCACTGATCGAACAGACGCAGACTCTGTCTCCTGGAGAGCGAGACAGGATCCTTTTGTTCTGGGTATTTGCCCGATTGTTTATTCAATCGGGCATTTTTCTTTTTATCACCAAGCAAATATACCAAAGTGAGGCGTTTTTCTATTTGCCCTCGACAGTCGCTGTCTAATTTTGCACAATCATTTCAATCCTCATTTTAGGTCGATGGACCGTAACTAAAGTACCCGCGTAATGAAAATCTTAATCGATGAAAATATGCCTTATGCTGAAGAACTATTCAGTCAACTGGGCGAAGTGATTTTAAAGTCAGGTCGAACCCTAACAGCTGACGACCTTGTAGATGTTGATGCTCTAATGATTCGCTCTGTAACTAAAGTGAATGAGTCACTGATCAGCAAAGCGAACAAATTGAAATTCGTTGGTACAGCAACCGCAGGTATGGATCATGTTGATCAAGACTTGATGAAAGAGCGTGGGATTTTTTTCACAGCCGCTCCGGGTTGCAACAAAGTCGGTGTAGCTGAGTACGTGTTTAGCGCAATGATGGTGCTGGCTCAGCAGCAAGGCTTTTCAGTATTCGACAAAACGGTCGGCATTATCGGTTGTGGTCAAGTGGGCAGCTACCTAGCAAAATGTTTGGAAGGTATCGGCATAAAAGTGCTTTTGAATGATCCTCTAAAACAGCAAGAGGGCGACGCGCGTGAGTTCACTGAGCTTGAAACTCTCCTAGAGCAAGCGGACATTATCACCACGCACACGCCGATCACCAAAACGGGTGACTACCCAACGCATCACTTGATCAACGAAACGGTACTAAACAACTTCCGTGCTGATCAAATCTTGATTAACGCAGCTCGCGGTCCTGTGGTGGACAACCAAGCACTGAAGGCTCGCTTACAAAAAGCGGATGGTTTCACAGCGGTATTGGATGTATTTGAATTCGAACCAGAAGTGGACATGGAGCTATTGCCACTGCTTGCCTTCGCAACACCGCATGTTGCTGGTTATGGTTTAGAGGGCAAAGCGCGCGGTACAACCATGATTTTCAACAGCTATTGTGAGTTCTTAGGTAAAGAGCAGCGTGCTTATGCCAGTGACTTATTGCCGACGGCACCAGTGCCGCAAATGAAATTAGATAGAGCATGGGACGAAGCAACACTGCACAATTTGACTCAGTTGATCTATGATGTGCGCAAAGACGACGCCTTATTCCGTCGCAATATCGCTACGCCAGGTTCTTTTGACCGCATGCGTAAAGAATATTGGGACCGCAGAGAATACAGTGCAGTCGAACTAACGGGTGATGAGACTTGTAACTTAGCACCGTTAGCGAAACTCGGTTTTATGGTAAAGCCAACTTTATAAAAGAGAGAAACAATGAGCCAAGAATTTAATATTGCTATTTTAGGTGCGACGGGTGCGGTTGGCGAAACCATTATCGAAGTACTAGAAGAGCGTAAATTCCCTGTCGGTGAACTGCACTTACTAGCAAGTGAACGTAGTGAAGGCAAAACCTACCGTTTCAATGGTAAAACGGTAAAAGTGCAGAATGTAGAAGACTTTGATTGGTCTCAAGTACACATCGCATTTTTCTCTGCTGGTGGTGATCTATCTGAGAAGTGGGCTCCGATTGCAGCAGACGAAGGCGTCGTTGTTATCGACAACACCTCTAAGTTCCGTTACGAGTACGATGTTCCTCTGGTTGTTCCTGAAGTGAACCCAGAAGCGATCGCAGAGTTCCGTAACCGTAACATCATTGCAAACCCGAACTGCTCAACTATCCAAATGGTTGTGGCACTAAAACCGATTCACGATGAAGTGGGTCTAGAGCGTATTAACGTTTCTACCTATCAATCGGTTTCTGGTGCAGGTAAGCCGGGTATTGATGAGTTAGCAGGCCAAACAGCGAAACTGCTCAACGGTATGCCAGCAGAGAACTCAGCGTTCCCTCAACAGATCGCGTTCAACTGTATCCCACAGATTGATGAGTTCACAGAAAATGGCTATACCCGTGAAGAGATGAAGATGGTTTGGGAAACTCAAAAAATCTTCGCTGATTCTTCAATCACAGTAAACCCAACCTGTGTTCGTGTACCAGTATTTTACGGCCACGCTGAATCTCTACACATTGAAACACGCTCTCCAATCGGAGCTGAGCATGTTGTTCAACTGCTAGAGAACACAGAAGGTATTGAAGTGTTCCACGGTGCAGAGTTCCCAACTCAGGTTCGTGATGCGGGCGGTAAAGACCATGTCATGGTTGGTCGTATCCGCGGTGATATCAGTCACTACAGTGGCGTGAACATGTGGGTTGTTGCGGATAACGTTCGTAAAGGCGCAGCGACCAACGCAGTACAAATCGGTGAAGTATTGATTCGCGATTACCTATAATCGAATCCCCTCACTGTTTACTGAAGCCTCACTCATTAGTGGGGCTTTTTTAATCAATCAAAAATACATCCTCATAAATTGTGTGAAATTGCTGCGAATATTGTCGTCGTAACACATTTTTTGTTTTCATCCCTATAGTTTTGCTCCTGATATCCGATATATTTAGTAGATCATTATTTTTCCGAATTTAAGCACCTAACTGAGCCTTTTATGTTTCAAATTTTCAAGCAGTGGTGGATGCCTTTAGCGTTTATCATTGCGACTCAGATTTCCGTAGTTCGTGCAGATACTATTCGAGTCGTTGGCCCTGATGGACAGATCAAATCCTCGCCAACATTCTCAGAGCCCGTTCGCGCTCAATCACTCAATCAAGCGAGTGAGCCTTCTCGATTTTATGGGCCAACCAATGGCAATGAAACCTTGTGGTCTATTGCGTCTCGGCTGCGCCCTGATAACTCAGTTTCCGTGCAACAAACGCTTTTGGCGATCTATCGATTAAACCCTCAGGCTTTTGAAAATCAAAACATCCACAGTTTAGTGCCATCGAGCTACCTACGTGTACCATCTTTAGAGCAGGCTCGAGCAAGCTCAACGCAGCAAGCTATCCAAATTATGGACTCGCACCAAGCTAAGCTGAATGCACCGTCTCGTCAGCCAGTCGCTCCCGCTAAACCAGAAGTAACGAGACCTGCGACAGCAAAACCTGATCCAGTTGTAAAACCTGAAACGGTTGAACCTAAGGTAACGGCTGAGACGAAACCTGCAGCGCCATCAAAGCCGCTGACTTCGTCTCAAGAAGATGAAGTTAATCAACTCGAGAAGCAGTTGGAGATGTCAGAATCTGAACTGTTGTCTCTTGAAGAGAAAAACCATCAGTTACGTTTGATGCTGTCGAATGTTCAGTCTGAAGTCGAATTACTTAAAAGTGAGCTGAGCGATGAAGACCGTATTCGTAACGAAGTAGAGAAGCTGCTCGAGGAAGAGCGTCAGAAGAACGCAGACATTGAAAAAATGGCTCCGAGCACCTTAGATCAACTGCTATCTAACGGTTGGCTCGTTGCAGCTTTGGCTATTATTCCAGGTCTTCTGGTTGGTCTTTTCATTATTATGCTTTTGGGTAGAAAGTCGAAACAAGACGAGCCCCAACAAGCTGAGCAAGGAACAAATAATTTACCTGAACAAAGTAATATGGTTCCAATGCCTCTCGATGAAGAGCTGGCGGATCTTGACACTGAGCTTTCCTTAGATGATGAGCTGTTCGGTACTGATAATGACACAGAGAAGCTGTTTGAAGACGAAGGTAGCAGTGCGCAAGAAGATGTCTTTGCTGGGCTGGACGACGCTGACCTGGACTTTAACCTTGACGGTGAAGATGACGACCCATTTGCCGGTATCGGGGACGACGGTGACCTAGATGGTAACTTCGAAGATATCGATCTAGACAGCAATGACCTTGGTAGCAATAACGGCATCAGTGTTAACGGCGAAGAAAAAGCCCTTGGTTTAGAAGAGATGGAGCGCGCCCTCGACGAAACAGTTGAGAGTGCGCTTGATTCTGATGAAGGTGACTTTGACCTCTCAGATGACAATCCAATGTCAGCCGATGATATTGAAGCACTATTGTCTCAGGATGCACAAACTGAAGATCTTGGCTCTAATGAGTTAGATCAGTCGATGTTGGATGATCTGTTTGCATCAAGCGATGACGATGATAGCTTCGATCTCGATACCTTGATGTCGGAAGACGACAGCTCTACGACGCCGGGTGTGAGCGATGACTTTGACATTGATGCGCTTATTTCAGAGCAGCAATCGTCAGTGGATGAGTCGCCAGCTTCTACCGAAACGCCTGACTTGGGTGACGAATTCGATATTGATGCTCTTATCTCAGAGCAACAATCGCCAGCTGAGACCGCAAGTAACAATGACATTGACGACATTTTTGCGCAAGTTGCTGAGCAAGCGCCAGCGGGTTCTGATAATGATTTCAATCTTGATGAACAAGAAGACCTGACATCTCAGTTCACAAGTGAACTCGCTTCTGATGATGATATCGAGAATATCCTTTCTCAATTTGATCTGCCAGAACCTGAAGAGGAAGCGCTGATTGGAGACGATCTACTCTCCAATAGCCCAGCATTGGCTTCTAACGAAAGCACGGATTTGCTCGATGAGTTGCTAGATGGTGACGATGTAGATCTTAGCAATTCAACCGATCTTCTTGATGAGATGATCGGAGATGACGATGATACCGACCAACAAGAGCATCTAGACTTAGATCCACTTACGGAACTTGAAGAGCTGTCTGGATTATCTGAAGAAAGTGAAGATGACTTTAAACTAGATGAAAGCAGCACGGATCTACTCGATGACTTTTTAGATGACGATGATACACCGTTAACACTTGAAGAGGATGAAACACTCGATGAACTCCTAGGTAATGATTTCTCTGAGTCATCACTGTTAGAGCCAGAAGCGGAAGAAGCGTCGGAATCACTCGACCCGTTTGACGAGCTATTAACCAACGGTATTGATGATTTAGATCTTGAACAAGGCGCCCAGCCTGAAGAATCAAGTTTTGAGCAGTCTCTCTCTTCAGCGCTTGAAGAGACGGCTGAAACTTCAGAAGCGAACTTAGGTGAACTTGAGCACTCCGATACAGCAGAAGTGCCTGAGCGGAAAGAAGATGCTGACCAAGAGAGTGCGGCGGAACGTCAATCTGAAGCGTTAGAAACGGAGAGCTCACTTGATGATGCCGAAGTGCATGATGAGCCAACGGTTCCGGTTGAACAAGAAAGTAAAGATTTCAACCGCAACGATTTCATCGGTGACATGCACGATATTGCACCTCAAGCAGACGCCTTGTTTGATGAGTCTACTCAGCACTCAGACACTGCTGCGTCTGATGATGCGACTCTAGAAAACGCCTCAGTTACTGAAGAGACGGACGAAAGCGCAATTATTGATGAAGATAAGCTGGCTTTTCCAAACGTTGACAACTTAGATCAGGATATCGCATCGGTTGAAGAGTCTCCGTCACAAGAGTCAGAGCCTGAGCTAGAAGCGTTTGATGAATCGTTACCATCTGAAGATTTGCAAGAGAGTGTCGAAGAATTACTGTCTCAACCTGAGCCAGAAGTGAAATCGACTCCAAATGATCTCGAGGATGTCTTGGCTGCGGATGTAGAGCAACAGACACCCCCTCAAGTGACAGATGAACAAGCGCTAGAAGATTCGACGGAGCTTGAAGATGATTGGCTCTCTGCAGCAATCGATGATGTTGAGTCACCGCAAGCTGTAGAGTCGGATTTCGACTTCGCGCCGAAAATTGAAGCTAGCGAGCCTCAGCTAGATATGGAAGACTCCTTGCCAGAGCCAGAGCCAGAGCCAGAGCCAGAGCCAGAGCCAGAGCCAGAGCCAGAGCCAGAGCCAGAGCCAGAGCCAGAGCCAGAGCCAGAGCCAGAGCCAGAGCCAGTTCGTGCTGCGAATATGCCTGAGATCATTCCAAATGAGTTTGGCGTTCCAGAAGATGATGATTGGTTGTTCGAAGATGATACGAGTTCTGAGCCTTTAACGGAAGAGGCGCAGGTTGATGAATCACCAGCGTCTGAATTACCAGCTCCAGAAGCACCATCTCCAGAGCAAGTCGCTGATGAAGCGTTTTCGTTCGATGATCTAGAGCTGCCAGAGTTTGATGAAGACGACGCATTCGATGCCGTTCAAAATGAGCCGCAACTAGAATCAGAAGCCCCTGTTCAAGAGCAAACAGCAGAGGAAGAGTTCTCGTTCGATGATCTAGAGCTGCCAGAGTTTGATGAAGACGACGCATTCGATGCCGTTCAAAATGAGCCGCAACTAGAATCAGAAGCCCCTGTTCAAGAGCAAACTGCTGAGGAAGAGTTCTCGTTCGATGATTTAGAGCTGCCAGAGTTTGATGAAGACGATGCACTCGATGCCGTTCAAAATGAGTCACAGCCAGAAACAGAGTCGTCAGCCCCTGAACAAACTGCTGAAGACGAACTCTCGTTCGACGATTTGGAACTACCAGACTTTGAAGAAGAGGACGCTTTAGCTGAGATCCTAAGTGGTGAAGATGATGCCCAATTGGAGCAAGATCTTACGATTGATGATAATGCGCTTGAGCTTGAAGAGAGTGAGTTACCTGAGTACGACGAAGAGAGTGCAAAAGCCGATGCGGTGTTAGATGACATCGAATTGCAGCAGCCTGAACCAGTCCCTCTTGAGCCGGGGGTAGAGCTTGATGAAAGTAAGCTACCTGAGTATGGCGAAGATGAGGCGCTGAGCGACGCGTTCTCTGAAATTGGCGAGCCACTCAATACATACGGCGCGCAAGCGGAAGAGCAAGATGCACTGCATGACCTTTTCTCCGGTGCGAATAGCTTTGTGAGTGATGAGATTACGTCGCATCAGCCTGAAGCAGAACAACCATCATCGCCAGTTACACAAGATGAACCATTAGAGGGTTTTGACGAATTCGATGAGTCAGCATTAGCAGAGCTGCTATCTGAAGATGTACAAGACTCGGTTGACTCGATGTTCGAGCAACCAATGGACGACACCGCCATTGACAGTGCTGGTCTTGATATTGATGCCATGTTGGAAGTGGGTGGCGAAGATTGGAAAGGTTTCAGCTTAGAGCCTGATCAGCAATCGAGCTTATCTCATGATGTACCGGATGATCAGCAAGAGATCTGGGAGTCTGCACAGCGTCAAGTAGAACCTCAAATTCAAGAGGAGAACTGGGGGGCGCAAGACCAACTGCTCGAAGCCACGGCTGAAAAAGAGCAACAGTTTATGACTATTGATGAACTGATGGCGCAGGTGGAGCAAGAAAATGGTGAGGCGGTGAATCCCGATGAAGAAGAACTGAAGCTAGACGTTGGTCTGAATGAGTTCCCTGACGTAATTGGCGATATCGGTAATTATGATGTCGATAGCAATGCTGAAGCAGCGGGTAAGCTAGACCTTGCTAAGATCTACATCGAAATGAGCGATCCGCAAGGCGCAATTAAGTTGTTGGAAGAGGCCATTGTTGATGGTTCGGATGACATTCGCCGAGAAGCGAAGAACTTAATAGATACATTAAACGGGCGCTAAGCCAAGAAAGTCAAAAGAGAGCCAGATATATGGCTCTCTTTTTTTATCGGTAGTTTTCTGCTAAGCGGTTTGGGATACGCTCCTTTTACGTATATACTTCGAGCCCCATTTTCAAAGAGATCAAAAACATGAAAATTGCTTTAGGTATTGAATATGACGGTACCCACTATTTTGGTTGGCAGCGCCAACGTGACGTAAAGAGTGTCCAAGAATCTTTGGAAAAGGCGCTTTCGGTTGTCGCAAACCACCCTGTTGAAGTGCAATGTGCAGGTCGAACAGACGCTGGAGTACATGGTACAGGGCAGGTTGTTCACTTTGAAACCAATGTAAACCGCAAAATGGTGGCATGGACAATGGGTGCCAATGCAAACATGCCCAAAGATATTGCGGTTCGTTGGGCAAAAGAGGTGCCTGAAGATTTTCACGCTCGTTTCTCAGCAACGGCGCGTCGCTACCGTTACGTGATATTCAATCATGCACTTCGCCCGGGGATTTTGAACTCAGGTGTGAGTCATTATCATGGTCAGCTTGATGAGAAGAAAATGCATGAAGCAGGGCAGTACTTACTGGGCGAGAATGATTTCACCTCGTTCCGAGCGACGCATTGTCAGTCTCATAGCCCTTGGCGTAACCTGATGCACTTAAACGTTACCCGTCATGGTCACTATATTGTGATTGATATTAAAGCCAATGCTTTTGTGCATCACATGGTGCGTAATATCACGGGTAGTTTGATCGCTGTCGGTAAAGGAGAGCAAGAACCGCAATGGATTAAGTGGTTACTTGAAGCCAAAGATAGAAAGTTGGCTGGTGCGACGGCTAAGGCGGAGGGGCTCTATTTGATTGATGTGGATTATCCTGCACACTTTGAGCTTCCAAGAGAGCCGATCGGCCCACTATTTTTGCCTGATAATTTGAACTAAATGTGGGACTTAGGTTCAAAAAATATGACGAAATCGTGCGTAAAATAGCTCGTAAAAATAGGTACAACCAGTTTTTTATCTACACTTGCTGTTTTATGTGTTTTAATCTCCTCGCATAATTCCCAAATTTATTTCTTTCGCAATTAGGCGGAAGAATCGAAAGAAAAGGTCTTCCATGAGTTGGCTTGAAAAGATTTTAGAAAAAAGCAACATCGTAACTTCTCGTAAAGCGTCTATCCCTGAGGGTGTTTGGACTAAATGTACCTCTTGTGAGCAGGTTCTTTACCATGCTGAGCTAGAGCGTAACTTAGAAGTATGTCCAAAATGTGACCATCACATGCGCATGAAAGCGCGTCGCCGTTTAGAAACTTTCTTAGATGAAGGTGAGCGCGTCGAGCTAGGTTCTGAGTTAGAGCCACAAGATAAACTAAAATTCAAAGATTCAAAGCGCTATAAAGAGCGTATCTCTTCTGCTCAAAAGAGCAGTGGCGAAACAGACGCACTTGTTGCAATGAAAGGTGAACTTTTAGGTCTACCTATCGTTGCTTGCGCATTTGAATTCTCATTCATGGGCGGATCAATGGGTTCGGTTGTGGGTGCTCGTTTCGTTCGTGCGGTTGACGCAGCTATCGAGAACAACTGCGGTCTTGTATGTTTCTCTGCTAGTGGCGGTGCTCGTATGCAAGAAGCACTGATGTCTCTTATGCAGATGGCAAAAACCAGTGCGGCTCTAGAGCGTCTTTCTGCGAAAGGTCTACCATTTATCTCTGTGATGACTGACCCAACAATGGGTGGTGTTTCAGCAAGTCTAGCGATGCTAGGTGATGTGAACATCGGTGAGCCGAAAGCACTTATCGGTTTTGCTGGTCGTCGTGTTATCGAGCAAACGGTACGTGAAGATCTACCTGAAGGTTTCCAACGCAGTGAGTTCCTACTAGAGCATGGTGCTATCGATATGATCGTAGATCGTCGTGACATGCGTCAGCGTGTAGGTAGTCTAATCGCGAAAATGACTAACCAGCCTTCACCATTAGTAGTTTCTGTGAACGATTCACCGAATGAAGCTACTTATGAAGTACCAGAAGCGCCAGAAAAAGGGTAAAGTACCATCTAACAAACCTACTTACATATGGTTATGAGTTAGATGAGTCAACAACCAATTCCTCAAGCCACATCCTCTCTCGAGATGTGGCTTGATTATTTAACAAACATTCACACCAGTGCGATCGACCTCGGATTAGACCGTGTTCAAGCTGTCGCACAGAAATCCAACCTTACTAAACCTGCTAAGCATGTGATTACGGTTGCCGGGACGAACGGCAAAGGCTCAACATGTGCGTTGATGGAAGCGATTCTTCTTGATGCTGGCTACTCAGTTGGCGTATACAGCTCTCCACACCTGATTCGTTACAACGAACGTGTTCGTATAAATGGCCAAGATCTCTCAGACCAACAATTGGTCGACTCTTTCGATTTTATTGAGAAAGAACGAGGCGAAATTAGTCTAAGCTTTTTCGAGTACGGCACTTTAGCCGCCCTGCGCGCTTTCCAAGTTGAAAATGTCGATGTGGTGCTTCTAGAAGTGGGTCTCGGTGGGCGTCTCGATGCAACTAATGTCGTTGACCATGACGTTTCTGTTATCACCAGTTTAGCGGTCGACCATGTTGACTGGCTAGGCGATGATATTAACGTAATTGGCTTTGAGAAAGCGGGCATCTACCGCAGTGGTAAACCTGCAATTTGTGGTCAACCTAAGCCGCCAGCAACGGTCGCAGCACATGCAGACGATATTCGAGCGGACTTCTATCAAGTTGGCATTCAATACACTTATGAAGTGACGGGTGATACTTGGGACTGGCATAGTGGTGCATTCCACCTTGAACAGCTACCTATTCCAAGCCTACCACTACCGAATGCTGCAACAGCGTTAATGGCTCTTGGGACCTCAGAACTGGACATCAGTGACGTTAATGTTGTCAATGGTCTTAAGAATGCTCAGCTTCCAGGTCGTATGCAGAAGATCAGTGACAAACCAACAATCATCCTAGATGTGGCACACAATCCACATTCGGCTGAGTATTTTGTTAAGCAAGTTGGCCAACAGTATGCAGGTAAAACACTGCATGTGGTGGTCGCTATGCTGCACGATAAAGACATTCCTGCCACGTTAGAGGTGCTAACTCCAATCGCTCAGCATTGGTATCCAGCGTCGCTACAAGGCCCGAGAGCAGCGAAAGCGGCAGAGTTGTGTGAAAGCTTACCAAGTGGCACAACAGAGTATTCTTCGCCTGTAGAGGCATTTGAGGCGGCGCTATCTACTGTAAGCGAAGACGAAGTGATTCTTGTTGTGGGTTCATTCCATACCGTGGGTGAAGTACTGGAGCACTGGCAAACAAAAGGAAACTAAATGGCAAGTAAATTCCAAAGCCGCTTAGTGGGCACTATTATTTTGGTGGCCGTTGGCGTTATTGTTCTTCCGGACGTACTGGATGGCAAAAAGCTTCACTATAAAGAGGAGTTTGCAAGCATTCCAATTAAGCCTGAATTAGAAGGTGATGTTGAAGTGTTCGAGGTACTCGATCCTGTCGAAGACCAAATTGCACTGCCAGATTCACCGGTAGAAGCGGTTGTTCAAGAGTTATCGCAACCAGAATCTGTCACAGCTACCAAAGAGAGTGATGTCGATGATAATGTCGAGATTGCGATCAAGCCGGTGACTGAAAAGAATGAGTATCAAGATAGCGCTTGGATCATCCAACTCATGGCATTGAAGAATGCAGACAACGCTAAGAACGTTGTGAAGGATCTGCAAAAGCGTGGTTATCAAGCGCATACCAAGCAAGAAAACACATTTACGCGAGTCATCATTGGCCCAGATATCTCTAAATCCAAACTTGAGCGTCAAATTAAGGAATTAGAAAAAATTACTGGTTCAAAAGGCCAATTGCTCAAATTTAAACCGTTAAATCCATAAGAAAACGTTTGCGTCAGCATTTTTTCTGTTAAAATGCGCGCCAACTTAAGATGAAGAATTCATGAATTGGTTAGATTTTATCATTTTAGGGGTGATCGGCTTTTCAGCTTTGATCAGTTTAGTTCGTGGTTTTGCTAAGGAAGCACTGTCACTCGTTATTTGGTTTGGTGCCTTTTTTATCGCCAGCCAGTATTACGCCAAATTGGCGGTTTACTTTACAAATATCGAAGATGACATGTTTCGAAATGGCGCCGCGATAGCAGCACTGTTTGTTTCGACTCTGGTTGTCGGTGCGTTAATCAATTACGTGATTGGGCAGCTAGTACAGAAAACGGGCTTGTCTGGTACAGATAGAATCCTGGGTATCGTCTTCGGCGGTTTACGAGGTGTTCTGATTGTGTCAGCGGTGCTGTTTTTTATGGATGCTTTTACTGCATTCCCAAGTTCTGAGTGGTGGAAGAACTCGCAGTTGGTTCCTGAATTCAGTCGAATCATTGCACCGTTCTTCGAGCATTTACAAGCAACATCAAGTTTCTTATCTGGCGCGCTTTAGCGCCAGTTAATGTCGAAAATCGAGGATTAGGACATGTGTGGTATTGTTGGAATCGTGGGTTCAACACCTGTAAACCAGTCAATTTATGACGCTTTAACGGTATTGCAGCATCGTGGCCAAGATGCCGCTGGTATTTGTACCATAGAAAGCAATCGTTTTCGTCTGCGTAAGGCGAACGGTTTAGTTAAAGATGTTTTCGAAGCTAAACACATGCAACGCCTCCAAGGTGATGTTGGTATCGGTCATGTTCGTTACCCAACAGCAGGTAGCTCTAGCGCTTCTGAAGCTCAACCTTTCTACGTAAACTCGCCATTTGGCATTACCCTAGCTCACAACGGTAACCTAACGAACGCAAACGAAGTTCGTGAGAAGCTGTTTGAAAAAGACCGTCGTCACGTAAACACAACATCAGATTCTGAAGTACTGCTAAACGTACTGGCTCACGAGATCGATACTGTGAAAGGCAACGTAACGTCTGACGATGTATTCCGCGCAGTGGCTAATGTACACCGCACCATTCGTGGCGCTTACGCAGTAACAGCCATGATCATCGGCCACGGTATGATTGCGTTCCGCGATCCAAACGGTATTCGCCCACTGTGTCTTGGTAAGCGTGAAGTTAATGGTCGCACTGAGTACATGGTCGCGTCTGAGTCGGTCGCGCTAGATGCGGTTGGTTTCGATTTTGTGCGCGACGTTGCGCCGGGCGAGGCTATCTACGCTACGTTTGAAGGTGAGCTGTTTACTAAGCAGTGTGCTGACAATCCAAAACTGAACCCTTGTATTTTCGAATTTGTTTACTTTGCACGCCCAGACTCTTTTATCGACAAGATCTCTGTCTACAGTGCGCGTGTTGAGATGGGTGAAGCACTGGGTCGTCGTATCAAAGACGAATACTCAGATCTTGATATCGACGTGGTTATCCCAATCCCAGAAACATCGAATGACATTGCTCTACGCATTGCTCAAGCGATTGAGAAGCCATATCGTCAAGGCTTCGTGAAGAACCGTTACGTAGGTCGTACTTTCATCATGCCGGGTCAACAGCAGCGCAAGAAATCTGTTCGTCGTAAACTCAATGCGATTCGCTCTGAATTTAAAGGCAAGAATGTACTGTTAGTCGATGATTCTATTGTCCGTGGTACAACTTCAGAGCAGATCATTGAGATGGCTCGTGACTCTGGTGCCAACAAGGTTTACATGGTTTCAGCTGCACCAGAAGTTCGTTTCCCGAATGTTTACGGTATCGATATGCCGAGTGCAAATGAGTTAATTGCTCACGGTCGTGACAATCAAACCATCTGTGACCAAATTGGCGCAGACGCGCTTATCTTCCAAAAATTGGATGATCTGATTGAAGCGGTAGGTCAAGGCAACCAAGACATTACTCAATTTGATACTTCGGTATTCAACGGTGAGTACGTGACAGGTGATATCGACCAGAAGTACCTAGACTTCCTAGATGCACTGCGTAACGATGATTCAAAGATACAGCGTGAGATTCAGCAAGATTTAGCCAACCTAGAGCTACACAACGAAGGTGCTTAAGCTTTATTTACCGCTTAGTTAGCTAATTTATCGCTTTCTCTGCAAACCAAAGACTAAAACCAGAGCGCTGAGGCTCTGGTTTTTTATGGGGTAAGCAGAATTTTTTGATTAATGAATGTGGTACGCGATCACAAAATCGATAAATAGACGTACTTTTTCTGGCAGGTGATCTTTGTGATTGTAGAGCATGTAAATGTCTCTCGGGTTAGCACTCCAATCATCTAACACCCGCACTAAACTGCCATCTTCAATGTACTCACGGATCATAACATCTGGCATTAGAGTGATGCCTAAGCCTTCTGAACATGCCTGTCTTACTACGTTTAACGCATTAGCATTGAAACGACCTTTTTCTGTGTTTACCACACTTTCGTCGTTGGAGTTGCTTAGCTGCCATTTGATTAAAGGGTAACCTTTGAGAAGTGAGTGATTAGCTAGCTCTTCTGCATGGGTAGGGGCTGGGTTTTTCGCTAAATAATCAGGACTTGCTACGAGTATGTCCTTAACTTCGCTGATCTTACGAGCAATAAGGCTAGAGTCTCGCTGTGGGCCAACACGAAAAATAACGTCCCATTCAGTCGGGTCGAGTTGGTCAGCTTGGTTGTTCATCATAAGCTCAATGTTGATATCTGGGTATTGGCTCATGAAGTCGCTGAACATTGGCATCATCATACGCTTGGTTAGGTTTGATGGTGCGGAAATACGGATCTTACCTGATGCGCCCTTGCAGACATCTGTTAATTCTTCAGCCGTTGATGCCAAACGCTGTAGTAACGGTGAGCACTCATTGAAAAAACGCTCTCCAGCCTCTGTCAATGAAAGTTTACGCGCATGTCTGTTTAGAAGCCTCAGATTTAGAGAGTCTTCCAAAGCTTGAATACGTCGTGTGATCGTCGCAACCGGAATCATAGTTTTGCGCGAGGTTGCGGTGTAGCTCCCATTTTCGACGACTAATCGAAACAGGTTTAAATCATCTAATTTCATAAATCCAGATACATTTATTTACAAACTTACTTAATTTATACGTAACACCGAGAACAAAGTTTGCGTCACGTCAACTTGTTGCACTATTTACAAGTATTCCAATCCCTGATGGTAATTACCAGTAAAGTTAGCAAATTTGTGTATTCACCAATTTATTACTAAGTTTGATAGAGAGCTCTTAGAACAGATAACAATAATAAATCGACTTTTTTGTGAGGTTAATGAGTATGTATAAAACTCACAGTCAGCCCGTTACGACCTCGGCACAGGAAGCGCTCAACCAAAAATGCATAATGTTGGTTGATGATGACCCCATCTTTCGCCGCATAACATCAGCATACCTTGATGCTGTCGGGTATCGTGTGGTTGAAGCTGAAAACGGCTTAGACGCACTTCAAAAATTACGCGACGCAGCACCCGATCTCATCGTGTGTGATCTCTCCATGCCGATACTCGATGGTATCGAGCTCGTAGAAGAGTTAAGTCTCGAATACCCATCACTGCCTATGATTGTGGTTTCTGCCACTGATGAAATGTCAGACGTTGCTAAAGCGCTGCGTTTTGGTATTAAGGACTTCCTACCTAAGCCACTGGAAGATCCAAACCACTTAGGTAGTGCTATAGAAAACACTTTGAAAGATTCCTTTGATAACATGAATAGTCAAAGGGACTTTTCGAGCCAATGGTTCAGTGTCGACGATGGTGGTGAGATACCTGAAGACCAAGAGCTGCATTGGCATTTGAATTATCTTCAGAATAACCCAAGCGCTGCACGAGATTTGCTGCACGCACTGTTACCCGATAAAGATACCAGCCAAGGTACTTGGCGCAGCAGTTATCGTTTACTGCAGTCGACAGAGATGATGCCCTTGGTGTTTGATTATGCCTGGCTGATGAATGGGCAGTTTGTGTTTTATCTTGTGGACTCTTCGTCGTCATCTGAGGGCGGGGCGGCCACCACCTTGTTAGTACGAGCCTTGTTCCACGATTACGTTAGAAATCTACAAAGTTTCAGTGCAGATCTGAAAGATATGGCGGAGATTTTAGAGAAGGGCATTCAATGCTCACAGTGCGCGACTCCGGTGAATGCACTGTTTGGTGTTGCCAACCTAGCTGAGGGTACCGTTTCTATATTACCAGCGGGTTTGGATGGTCAGTGGTCAAATGGCCTAGTCAATCAACACATTGCCGCAGGGCAGAGGTTAGGTGAAAACTGCAAGAAGAACTTCATTACTGACAGGCTTCCGATCGAGACAGGTTGTCAGCTCTCTTTGAGTCTTTTAGGTTCAGCCAGTTTTAGTCTCGACCTGCATCAAGGCGGTGGCGATTAACCCTACAGTTGCTCGGTATTTGTAGATGTTTTATTAAGGTATAGTTGCAAAATTGTGTGGCTATACCTTTTTTGTTGAGTGTCATTTAACAGAAACTATGTGGGTTAGCGTTAATATTGTAAGAAAGAAATAATCATGGCAGATAATCAAGATTTTAAAGACCCGTTTAATGTATTCTACTTTTTAGGATTTTTATTAGCATTTGCAGCGATTCCGCTACTACCTGCAACTCTAACGCTTTACCGTGTTTTCAATGGTTACGCGACATTTTAAAGACTTCCGGAGGTCACTATTAGCATTAAAGTTCTTAGCCTGAACCTCGCTGGTGGCCTCTGCATTATCCTCGCTTTTCTAGGCATTGTTTTACCTTTACTACCAACAACACCTTTTTTGCTACTAGCAAGTGCTTGTTTCATGCGCAGTAGTCCGCGCTTGCATCGTTGGATGCACCAACACCCAACATTAGGCCCTCTGCTTACCAACTGGTATGAACATGGTGCGGTCACAAAACGCGTGAAAAGTCGTGGTGTGCTGTTTATTCTTCTTAGCTTTTCACTCTCTATCTACTTTGCACCTATTGTATGGGTAAAAGTGTTCCTAATTGCCGTACTTGTTATTCTTCTCACATGGTTTATTCGCCTTCCTACCCACGAGTTAGTTGCTGACAGCAAAGAAAATCACTAACATTAAGCCAGTGTGCCTGCTAACTTATAGCGGGCGTTTATTTTTTCAGCATCAGAGTTATGACTCTGATTGCAATGAAAGCCAACCAAGCCTTTCTCAAGCAAAAATAGTAACGACGATGGCGTTGATTGATGTTGGGAAAGCGGCCTAATGAAGTGCATCACTATTATGAACACAGAAAAAATCGCTCTGATCAAATCAAGCATCAAAAGCATTCCTGATTACCCAAAAGCGGGCATTCTATTTCGCGACGTAACTAGCCTTATGGAAGATCCGGCTGCTTACAAAGCGACGATCGAACTGTTAGTGGATACTTACAAAGACATGGGTTTCACTAAAGTTGTTGGTACGGAAGCGCGCGGTTTCCTATTTGGTGCGCCACTAGCGCTTGAGTTGGGTGTTGGTTTTGTTCCTGTTCGTAAGCCGGGCAAGCTACCGCGTCAAACTGTGGCACAGTCGTACGAGCTTGAGTACGGTACAGATACGCTTGAGATCCACACTGACGCGATCTCTGAAGGCGATAAAGTGCTGATGGTCGATGACCTATTGGCAACAGGTGGTACTATTGAAGCGACAACTAAACTGATTCGTCAGCTTGGTGGTGTTGTAGACCACGCAGCCTTTGTTATTAATCTTCCTGAAATTGGCGGTGACAAGCGCTTAGAGGGCCTAGGCCTTGAAGTGTTTAGTATCTGCGAATTTGACGGTCATTAATCCTTTCGGAATTATTCATGAGCTATCTAGCGTTAGCGCGAAAATGGCGACCAACGAAGTTCAAAGAAGTCGTTGGTCAAGCCCATGTTTTAACAGCTTTAGAGAATGCACTTAGCCAAAACAGGTTGCACCATGCGTACCTGTTCAGCGGTACTCGAGGTGTCGGTAAAACGACCATTGGCCGCTTGTTTGCAAAAGGCCTAAACTGTGAAACAGGCATTACTTCTACACCTTGCGGTGAGTGTGCAACCTGTAAAGAGATCGACGAAGGTCGTTTTGTTGATCTCCTAGAAATCGATGCGGCGTCTCGAACCAAGGTTGAAGACACTCGTGAGCTATTGGACAACGTTCAATACAAGCCAGCTCGTGGTCGCTTTAAGGTTTACCTTATCGATGAAGTTCACATGCTTTCTAGGCACAGTTTCAATGCTCTTCTAAAAACGTTAGAAGAGCCGCCTGAGTATGTGAAATTCTTATTGGCAACAACGGATCCTCAGAAACTGCCTGTGACCATTTTGTCTCGCTGTCTGCAGTTCCATTTGAAGCCTATTAGTGTTGATAACATCCACGAGCAGCTCGACCATATTCTTGCAGAAGAGAAGGTGACGTCTGAGTCTCGCGCTCTGGGAATGATAGCGCACGCTGCTGACGGCAGTATGCGTGATGCGTTGAGCTTAACCGATCAAGCGATTGCATTGGGCAACGGTAATGTAGCCACTGACATTGTCTCCCATATGCTGGGTACGCTAGATACTGACCAAGCTATTCACTTGCTTGAGGCTATCAGTAGCAAGCAGCCACAAACTGCGATGGCGTGCATCCAAGCACTAGCGGAGAACGGTGTCGAGTGGGATGGCTTGCTGAATCAGTTGGCGACTCAACTGCATCGACTCGCTATGTATCAGGCTCTCCCAGCTTCGTTAGATCAAGCTCAGCCAGACGCTGAGAAAATAGAGCTTCTTGCACAAGCACTCAGCCCGCAAGACGTACAACTCTATTATCAGATTGTGCTTAAAGGGCGTGAAGACCTGCCTCTTTCGCCAACGGCTCGCGTTGGTATTGAGATGGTTGTGCTGAGAATGTTGGCATTCCGTCCTGCTGCAAAGCTGTCGTCAAGCGCTATATCCACCGCACCTGCGGAGTCTAAAGTGACAAGGCCCCCAACAGCCGCACCTGCACAAGGGACGCAACCTGTTAACTCGGTGCAGCCTATGAATCAGGCTCAGCCAGCGCCAAACTCTGTGCCGCCCCAGCAAGGTTACGCGCAACCGAACGCGCCACAATATTCAGAGCCTCAAGGGTATCCTGACTCTGGTTATATGGGCGGCCCACAGGATATACCTCCGGCGTATGATGATCATGGGCCGTATGGCGCGCCTGCTGCGCCAGCGAACCAAAAGCCTGTGGCACCTGCTCCAAGCCAACCAGCGGCACAAAATCAGTCTGTACCGGCTTCTGAGCGCCCTGCATCACCTGTGAGTGGATTACGTCACCAGTTACGTTCTCAGCGTAGAGGTGCAACGCCAGACGCAAGAGGCAGTGCTCCAAAAAAGGCTAAAGCGACACCAGCTAAAACTTCAGTGCTCGACCGAGTTGCTCAGCAACACGGTGGTTCTGAGCGGGTGTCGCCAACTTCTCTCTCTGCAGCATCGACACAAAATGTAACCGATGATAATGAACCTTATCGTTGGAAACCGTCTAAACCTGCAGTGAAAGAGGTCTCGAAAGAGTTAACACCTACTCAGATAAGACGCGCTTTAGAGCACGTTAAAACGCCGGAAATGACTGAAAAGCTATTGCATGAGTCGATCGCTCAAGATGAATGGTCGGCAACCATACAGAAGCTTGAAACGGCGAAACTTGTCGAGCAGTTGGCACTGAACTCCGTGTTCAGTAAAAACGGCACTTCAATCAGTCTGATGCTACGACCAACACAAGCACACTTGAATACTGATAAAGCGCAGAGTGAATTATTGCAAGCTCTGAACAGCGTATTCGGTGAAGAGTGCCATTTAAGTGTCGAGATCGGCGAATCAGGCGAAACGCCACTAGAATTACGTGAGAGGCTGTATCAAGGTAAGCTTAAAGATGCGTTCACTAGCCTTGAGAACGATCCCAATGTTCAGTTCATTGAAAAGCGCTTTGCCGCTGAACTGGACAGAGACAGTGTTCGTCCAATTTAGTCATCACGAGTGTGAAAATTGGCGATATGTCCTTTGTCACATTAACAGTATCATAGGGTTGAATCAGAACGGTTCAGCCCCCATTAAGTCAGTTATTGCTTAATGTATTTTATAACCAATTAGACCAGAGAGATTATCATGTTTGGTAAAGGTGGTATGGGCAACCTAATGAAGCAAGCCCAGCAAATGCAAGATCGCATGCAAAAGCTTCAAGAAGAAATCGCAAATATGGAAGTAACCGGTGAATCTGGTGCTGGCCTAGTAAAAGTAACGATCACTGGTAGCCACAGTGTACGTCGCGTTGATATCGATGAAAGCCTAATGGAAGACGATAAAGAGATGCTTGAAGATCTCATCGCTGCGGCATTCAACGATGCAGCTCGTCGTGTTGAAGAGACTCAAAAAGAGAAAATGGCTGGCGTAACTGGTGGTATGCAACTTCCACCAGGTATGAAGATGCCTTTCTAATTCGTTTTTCTCAGTGATGTGCTAAGTGCATCGTGAATTAAAAACTGAAATGGTTGAATAATGCGTACCAGTCATATGCTGGAGCATTTGATGGAGGCCTTACGTTGTCTACCTGGGGTTGGCCCCAAGTCGGCGCAGCGTATGGCCTTTCATTTGTTACAGCGCGATAGAAAAGGCGGCCTGCAATTGGCTGAGGCGCTTGGTCAAGCGATGACAGAAATTGGCCACTGTAGTGAGTGTCGTACTTTTACAGAAGAAGATGTTTGTCATATTTGTACCAACCCTAAGCGTCAAGAAAATGGTCAAATATGTGTGGTTGAAAGCCCTGCAGACATCGCAGCAATCGAGGCGACAGGTCAGTACTCTGGTCGTTACTTCGTGTTGATGGGGCACTTATCGCCGCTTGATGGTATTGGCCCTAGCGATATCGGTCTCGATGTTTTGGACTACCGTCTGCGCCGTGGCGATATTGCAGAAGTGATTCTTGCGACTAACCCAACAGTAGAAGGTGAGGCAACCGCCCACTATATCGCTGAGTTGTGTAGCGCTCATCAAGTGAACGCTAGTCGAATTGCTCACGGTGTTCCCGTCGGTGGTGAGTTAGAGTTGGTGGATGGCACCACACTGTCTCACTCACTATTAGGTCGACACAAAATCTAATCTCAGCCGCTTGCTCTCTTATCTAGAAAGTCAGCGGCTTTTTTGTTCATGAGCTAACAATTTTATTGAGACAGAGGCTATGTGATGGCTTCGAGTTCGGTGATATTGTCGAGCGCTTCTTGATTTGTTTTGCCACAAATGATTGGGCACGCCTTAAATTGGTGACACACTTTTGGGCGTTCAGGTTGCCCGAATAGTTTGCAGAGATTCTGTTCATTGAGCTGAATACAACGAACGCCAGCAGGCTTGCCATTTGGCATACCAGGAATAGCAGATGTAATACTGGGTGCAATACAGCAGGCACCACAACCTAGACGACATTCCATCAATTTATACTCAGTCAAAACAGGGGGCGCGATAGTAGCAAAAATTATCGCTTGTGACAGCTTTTGTCTGTGATTAACCCCTGAACACTTTTTATCCTTGAACTTTTTGTGGGCTAGCGGTATAACACGCACCCCAGTAAAAGAGTAAGAAGTCCTATTATGACCAGTCCATTTTGGCAAGAAAAATCACTAGAACAGATGACCGAACAAGAGTGGGAATCGCTTTGTGATGGCTGCGGCAAATGTTGCCTGCACAAACTAATGGATGAAGATAGCGACGAAGTGTACTACACCAACGTGGCGTGTAGTTGGTTAAACAGTAAGACGTGTTCTTGTAAAGATTACCCAAATCGCTTTAGCTCGGGTGAAGAGTGTTTGAAGTTAACTCGTGACAAGATTGATGAGTTTCACTGGCTTCCTGACACATGTGCTTATCGCCTACTGTCAGAAGAGAAGCCACTGCCAGAATGGCACCCACTGATCACTTGCTCTAAATCTGCAATGCACGCTGCGGGTGAAAGTGTACGTAATAAAGTAGTGTATGAGATTGATGTTGTTGATTGGGAAGACCACATTTTAAATCACCCCAATAGAAACTAGGCCGTACAAGGCGTGGTGGGGCTTTATCAAAAGCTTATCCATCAATAATCATCAATATTTATCTATATTCTGAAAATTTGTGGACACAATGTGGACATTAAAGTGTCCACATGGGGTGGTCATTCTGCCTTTTTAGTGTCCACAGAAACCGCTTGTTTGATATTCACTAACGGGTTCTTTGTGACCACATCTTCTAGGTGATCTGGGGCGAGGTGTGCGTATCGCATGGTCTGCTTAATATCGCTATGACCAAGGATTCGTTGAAGGGCGATGATGTTGCCACCGTTCATCATGTAGTAAGACGCGAAAGTATGGCGCAGAACGTGGGCCGCTTGCTGCTTTAGTCGTGGGACATTTCTCACAATGAATCGGTAAACGGTCGAATAGCCAATGCTAAACAATGGGCCAGAACCTTCCTTGTAAATCTCTTCGTAAAGTTCGGGGCTGATCGGTACCGAGCGATTCTTTTTACCTTTCGTTTGAGTGAACGTGACTTTGTATTTTGTGATTTGAGCGCCCGTTAGTCGGGATGCTTCACGAAAGCGACCACCTGTAGCCAAACAAAGTTTAATAATCTTATGCATGTCATCATGGAATTCGTGTGCTTCTGCCTTTGTGATAAGGTTCTGCATTTCCTCAATGGTGAGAAATTCCATTTCAGGTTCATGAAGTTTGAATTGACGGACAGCTTTTAAAGGGTTTTCGCCTTTCCATTCTCCCATGCGCTGCAGCTCTACAATCACAGCATTCAGCAGATCTTGTTCGTTGTTGCAAGTACGAAAAGACACTTCAACCTTTCGGCCATTCAAATCAGCCACTTCACCTGCAAGGCGGCGAGTGCGGTATTCAGTAAACATCGTTGCCGTGAGCTTATGATAAAGCGGGTCGCCCAACGCCAAGCCCATAACCTTCAACTTATTGTAAGTGTATTTGGAATGGGCAAGTGATTGGCCGTGGCGTTCTTGCCATAAGTCGATCATATCCAACAGGCTACGGGTTTGGCTTTTCTCACCTAACCATGGTTTGTCGTCAGTTTCTTTTAAGACAAACTTCTCATACGCAAGTGCTTCACCTTTAGTCGCAAAGCGTTTTCTTACACGTTTACCATTACGGCCATTTGGACGGACATCGCATATCCATGGTTTTTTGTTGCCGTCTTCTGTTTTACGTACAGTCATAGATAGGAGTGATTATTTAGAAAGTCTTTGGCAAGTACTCGAGACTCAGTCGAGTACTTGCCATCACTTAGGCAACAGCTTCTTGCTGCTGTTGTTTCTCAATAGCTAAGCTTTCACGATATTCGGCAGCTTCAGCTTTTAACGTCCAGTGAACATCAGATACGCCTTGTTGATCTACGGCTTGTTTGACCTCTGCAATTGTGGTTTTGAAGAACTCTTTACGAGGGTTAACTTTGTTTACTGACTGTAAGTCAAAGCGACGGTGTAGTTCTTTCTCTAGAGCAGGGGCATCATCACTATAGATCATGGCGTGTACATCAAAAGAAAATGGAACAGATGCATCACCTAATTCTTTAACTCGATCCATTGGTTCTAGTCGTCGGGTCATTCCAATCTTGAAGACTTCCTCACCGAAGCTGCCAACATTACTAATTACATAAACATGTCCACGCCTGGTCTGTTGAGCCATAGAAAGTGCACGTTGCCCTTTTTCTTCTGCTTCATGTAATTTGTTTTCCAGTTCCGCCAATTGAGCTTCATATTGTTCTTTTTGCTCTTCTGTTGCTTGAGCTAATTCTGAGCGAGCTTTCTCAAGTGCTTTCTGAATGAGTCGCTCTTCTTTTTCCGCTTCTTTTCGAGCTTTCTCCATTTCACGGATAGCACGCTCCTCTTCACGGATTTGTGCCCTTATTTCAGCTTGCTCTTCTCGTTCAATTCTTCGTAATTCGAATGCAGCAACGGCCCATTTCAACTCTGTTAGACGAGCATCCAAAAATTCTTGATTGATGCGAGCATTTCGAAAAGGTGAACCGTTATGGTTTACTAAGGCGAATGCGTCAACTATTTCTTGTTTAATCTTTCCATAGTTATCATGCTTAACTTTTGAGAGGGCACTGTCTACTTTTCCATTAAAAGCGTCTACAGCAAAGTGAATTGCGTATGTTTTCCGATTGGCCTCTGCATAATCACATGAGCCAGCATAGCCATCTTTAACCATCTCTCGAACGCGTTTTCTAGCTGCTTTTAGTTCTTCTCCGGCTTCTTTATGGCCAAATTCATCAGCTAGGTCATCAAGTACTGAATGGTTAGGAATAATATAGTCATCTTTATAACCATCAATGGTATTCCGCATTGCTCGGATAGCCTTTTCATATGAGTCAGCTTTAGCTTTTGCTTCATATGCATCTCCTGCAATTTCTTTAGCTTTAGCTTCAGCAAAGCTTATAACTTTGGTTGCTTCGTCACGAGCCTCGCATTTGATTGTTTCAGCTTTTTCTTTTGAATCTTTTACGCGTTGTGTTGCTTCTGTTCGTAACGTTTTAGCTTCTAAGCGAATAACTTCCGCCTCTGCTTCTGCATCGGACACTAGCTTTAAAGACAGATCACGTTTAGCAGTAGCATCTTCTTCTACTTCATCAAGTAATATAGCTGCGTGTTTTTCAATGTCGATAATTGGACTATATTTCTTAGTTAAACTATCTATCTCAGATTCAAGCTTTGCTAGTTTTATAAGGTTGAGTTCATTTTGATGGTTAGCGTCAGTTAGTTTTAATTCGAGCGCTTTTCGTCTTCTTTTTCCTATCACCAGAGTGATGATTAGTAAAAGCAAGGGTAAAAAGAATATTGTAAGAGCGAAGATAGTACTTGCTTCCATAGACATACCTCATTCAGTCCATTTAATTGTATAAGAGTTTAAACATCCTCTGGTACTTCACCAGTTTCAATGAGCGTTTCCAGCTGCTCTTTGTTTAGAATCATCGCACCTTGTGATAGGGCTTTTTCGAGTTTTTTGGGGCCTGCATTGTAGCCATAGCATAAGATATCGAGGTGTTTTGTAACCTCACCTCGAACGCTCATGCCATTTTTTTGGGCTAAGGTAGTGAGCTGATTTTTATCTGCCTTTTTGAATCCAGTAAAGCAGATATCCATGGTTTCAGGGCTAGAGTACCTACTTGATCCAAGAGAACGTTGAGTATTGAACTCAAAGCCCTCTTGCTTAAGTTTGATTTTGGCAAACTCGAAGTAGGCTTCAGCTTCTTCATAGGTATCATGAAATGCGAGTACATGGTCATAGCGTAATGTGCGCGGTGAGCCCTTGTTTGCACACCATCCTTGGATGTGGACAGGCTCGTCCTTTTCATCAACCATTAAAGTCGGCTTTTCAATAGTTTGAGTAGATAGTCGCTGTCTCTGCGATAGGTAAGTACAGATAACTTGGTCATCATTTTCCATGTTGTCTCCTAGCCTTTATTGAAAGCTAGATGTTAACCGAAAAATACAAGCTTAGATAAGCATTGATGAAACATGATGCGTATTTGTGATCTGAGGCAACTAGAGCCCGGTCTACTCTTTAATCATGCTCATTGTTACACGGCCAAGTACATTGATGTCTTCTTCTGCGGCTTCAATAGTCGAGTTCCCAAAGCTTATTGCGAGCTTCTTACCAGGTAATCTTTGTACTTGGTTTATAGAGTGAGCCCCATCTATCTCTATCAAGTAACGTCCAGAAGTGGCGTTTGTTTCTTCCTTGTTGATAAAACAGCGTTGGTTGTCCAACTCTATAATCAGAGTTGTACTTGCTTTTAGTCCATACCCATCAAGTGTTAAAGCATCAATAGCTATCTGACCCGATTCAACGAGTTCACCATTTAGTATTGAATGAACAAGAACTGAATCTGTGGGTGTGCGATCTTCTCCCTTGTCGTACGGTTCACCCTCTCCAAGAGCCATAAAGCGAACTGAAGCACCAGTGGCTAAATGTTCTCTGACGATTAATTCAAAACCTGTTCTGTTATGAGTATGCCAAGTTGAAAATGTTGAATTTGGCACACCGTAGCGATCGCTCATCAACTCAAAAGTCTTACAGCCAGTAACCTTTTTGAGCTTTTCTGTGAAATCTCGCCCACCAAGGTAGTTAAATGGGGGTATTTTTGCCTTTAACCTGCTCATAAGAGAAATTTTCCTATTCAAATAGGTAATTGAATTGCGCTAGATCACGTTAATGGGTTTATTTTCTCTAATAAGAAGATAAATTTTGCAAACGAGAAAAAATGATCGTACGCTTTTCACATACACAAAGATGGCTAACCAATCTCACTCAATCGCCATCAAACAAACACAAACAAGTAGGATAACACTTATGGCAACTATTCAAATAGCGGTAGACGCACCTTTTTGTACTAAAAAAGAGTTTATCCGTCGTACTGGTTGGTCTTCATCTTCCTTAGATCGCGCTATCACTGCAGGTGAAATCCCAGTTCTAGAGAAGAAAGGCAGAAGCGGCAGCGTTCTTATCAACCTGGTCAAGCTTTACCAACGTGCAGCGGAGCAACAAGTATGAGCTCTGCTATCCCACCTAAAACCAAACTCACCCAGCAAAATGCAATGAGTGAGTCTTGGGAAGAAAACTACCCAGACAAATGTCCGCTTTGGCTGAATATCATCGGCTGGTCATTCGTTTTCGTTCCTTTCTTCTTTAAATGAGTATTGGTTATGGACGCAAATAACTCAATGTGTGTATTACGCGAGCTCAAACAACAAACTTTTGATGCAGCTTGTTGTGATTTTGTCGTCAATCACGATGTTGAAGCGATTGCCCGAAAGTTAGAGCTAAATGGCACGATGCTTCGCAACAAGCTGAACCCAAATCAACCGCACGTTCTTAAGCCGGTTGAGTTGGCGTTAATCAGCCGCGTTTCTGGCGACTACTCAATCGTAAACACGTTATTTGCCAATGATGGTGTTGTAACCATTCCACTTCCAAAAGACGAAGACGAACTCAACTTGCTTGAAAGGGTTCTTCAGCTAAACGCCCACTCTGGTGAGCTTTCTAGCGATGCGTTAGCCATGTGCACCGCAGAGCGTTTACCGCGATCTACTAAACGCAAAACCTTAGCCAAGGCGCAAGCCGCTTTGGGCAATCTGGTTTTGCTTATCAATGACCTTGAACACCGCACCACAGGCCTGCAGCCACTAATGCAATTTGGCACAGATTTTCTGGCTAATGGTGCACCTATTCCAGGCTTAGCCTAAACAGCTTGAGCCCGATTAAGAGGATATGAACACCATGAGTCAGTTAGCCAGACAACAAGAAATGCAGCCTTCTTCACTTAAAGAAAGAGCGCCAAGCGCAGCAGAAAGCATTGCCGCCTGTAAGTCGCTTTTCGATAAAAGTGCAAAGCGTAGAAAGCTACGCGATATGTATAACGAAATGAGTGATCGTAGCCGTGGCTTAATTCTGATTGCAGGTGGTATGCCACCAAAAGATTACAGCCGCGAGTTTGATTCATTCGATGACCTTGAGTTGCAAAAAGTCCGTTCTGGCATGCAACTACTCAAAGAAATGGTGATGAAGTTCGACCGCAAAGTGGGTGATGTTCGCCGCCTAAAGCATTCCGATATCAGCAAAGTAATTTAACAGCCTAGCCAGCCCTTTGCCCCTGCTGTATTCCACAAGGAATGGGGGCTTTTTTTTCGTCTTAGCGTAGGAGCATAGAAGATGAACGAAAACAAATCTGAACTTGAGCAAGCAAAAGAACTTCACCAAGAAGCCATGGAGTTCTTAACCAAAGCTCGACAACTTCACGACAGCACATTGAGTCATCAACGTAAATTAGCATTTGCGTTGAGCTCTGTTCTGCCAAAGAACGTCGGCCTTATTGAGCATGATGAATTACCGCCAGAAGTATTAGCTAACAAGAGTCGCCAACTAGTAGATGTAATTGCCAGTCGTGATCTTATGGATGTGATTAATACCATCATGAATATGGCAATCACCAACAAAGACTTAATTCATACCTCTGTCGACTACGCAGCTTCTGTAGATTGTGTTTGTGTTCGCGCAAGCTCATTGAAGCAAGAAGGCGGCTTAACAGTTAATGAAAATATTTTCTTGCAGAGCGATAACGCTCTAGCAGAGCTGTTGGCAATTGAAGACAAACTCATAGACCTAATTGCTGATGCGCATGAAGCCTCTGAATCTATCGCGGAGGTGGAAGCATGAGCAACATCTACGCACAACTATTCAACCAGTCGTTTGAACAGATTGCCGCACGCTTTGAAAAAAGCAGCACAGCGCAGCAAGAAGAAATCGTGATTCAGCTTGATGCTATCGCTAAAAAGCTAACTCCTGTTCAAACCCACCGCCCACTAGAAGACGTTTTAGCCGACATCAAAGAAGCAATGCAGGGTGATCGTGCAAGCGTGTTCTTCGCTCATACCTATGTGAGCTGGTATCGCTCTTATCAAAACGAGAATGCTAAACCACAGCTACACCATTGGTCGCAGCTAGATATGAAAAACCGCAGCTTGTTTATTGAAATGCTTGCTCTGCGTGATCTTGGCCGCTTCGACGATGAGGCGCTTTATCAATTTGAACAGTACTGCTTGTCAGTGATTGAGGGGTAAGGCATGAGCACTATCACCGTATTTCGTAAAGATTTAGAGCACGGCCTTCGTGGTGAAGGCTTTACCACTCGCAAAATTGAGCAGTTCATTCGTGTGTTCAAAGGCGTTGATTCAAGCCAGGGCGCAATGCTTCAGCTTGATTCTACTCGCGCTATGTTGGTGAACGTGAACGGCACTGAGCAAGGGTTATGTCTTGAAGATTTTATTACTGCTTGGTGGGTTTTCTGGGTTGTTGTATTCAACCAATCAACTGATAGCGCAATGCATCATCAAGCCTTAGGTGCAATTCGCGCACTTTTCTTTGTTTCTGCTTGCACCAAAAGCACTAGCCAAAACGCAACCATGCAAATGTGGTGGAGAGACTGTGAGCCGCTACATGGTCATCCAACAGTGGAGGCGATGTGATGCTGCATGAATTTGTAAGCCACGGAGAAAAACTGAAAGTCACAAACGCAGGATGGGTGAATTCAGCCAGAGCAGTTTATGTCACCTTTACGGGCAACGATGGTTGGGGTGTTTCAATTACGATTCCAGAGTCAAAGCTCAGTGAGTTTTTAAATGATCCAATTGCCCAGTACGCATTCATTTGGAAGGCCAAAAGGTACCTAGGAATGGAGGAACCATCATGCAATACGCCGCAGTAATGCTTTGTCCTGATGGCGGAATCGTCCGCCATCAAGATACCCAAGAAGTTGCCAATGTTTTGGTTGGCGACTTTGAATCAATGGAAGTGGCCATTGAACAAGCTTGCCAAGACCTAAGTTGCACTCACCTACACAAAGGGGTGATCAGCAAGGGAAAAGGGAAAGGCGGTTTTATGTTGGTTACAACTCAAGAATTGGAGGAAGTATGAGCATACAGGCCGCATTGAAAGAAGCAGGTTCACGTCCTGCAAAGGACATAGCTCAAGACTATGGAATTTCTAGCGATTACCTCCGTTCTGCTGCGTCTCGACGTGGTATTTCTCTCGCTTACAGTTTGGTAAATGTAGTAAAGAAATCTTGGACAAACAAAGAAGAGCAATTTCTGAAACTTAATGCGCAATGCATGACTGCCAAAGAAATTGGAAAGCATCTAAATCGAACAGAAGTTGGCATCAAGAGTAAAGCCAAGCAGCTTGGTGTGACGTTTCAAAAGTACGGTGATCAGCATCATTTAGCTAAACATTGTGCGGGTGACGTTGAACTGTGCCGTGCTTTAGAGGATGAGGGGTTAAAGCCGTATCAGATTGCCGAAAAGATGGATCTTGATTACAGCTATGTCCAATGCATTTTGAAATACCGCATTAGACGTAATGGGTGATCGGCTTTGAGCTCTTCAAAACCTGAATTCTCAACTAAACAAAAACGTGCAGCCTCCATCGCTTGTCAGCAATGGGGGCATTTGCACGTTTATCCGCAAAAACCTAAGGCGGTAGAAGTTTTGGCAGAACGCCCTGTGTTTGATCGTGAACCGGAAGGCATGAGTGTCATTGAACGCAAACTATTTGAAGCGAACCCAGAAGATTTCGAATGGGCACGAGAAAGACTTAAAGACCTACCGGATTACCTAACCAAGTACTTCGTGACTCGTTACATTTCCGTTTTCGAAAAGAAAAGCAGAAGAGAAGCGAACATCTTTTTGCGTGAGCGCATGGGGCCAGCTGCAGAGCGAGCGCTTATGGTTTTGCGCAAATACAAAAAACTACCGACAACCCAAAAGGTTGCTTTGCTCAGTGAAGATAATGAGAGCACTGACCAAAGCGACTTAGCTAACAACAGCCAAGCTTACTTTGACTTTGAGCATGCAGAGCGTAACCGAAAGCCAGTTAAAAACCGATTGCTAGCAGAGCTTGAGCAAACAGAATTACGCGACATGGCTTTTAATATCTCCAATATTGTTGACCGCTTTAGAATGATAGAAGCGAGCAAGTACCATGCGAAAACAGCTTTAGGTACTGAAATGGCGGCAGTGTTCACCTATGAGCAAGTAGCTAAGTTCGTGACAGATACTTTTGGTGTTAAGCCTCCTCGCAAGTACAAAGACCAATCCGAACTATCTGCCCTACAAGACATCTCAAGGCTGATCAGCGAGAAGTGGTGGTGTGACCGCTTAAAGAAGATTCGCAAAATCATGCGCGAGCATCTTGCCATCGCAATGGGACAAGTTTCTTCAAAAGCCTCTCCTTATGCCTCATGGGATTGCATTCGCGAGCACCGAGAGCAGCAGACCAAAAATTGGGAGTTCATTAAGCAGCATGAACTGTTTGATGAAGAAACCGAAGAAGTAACTGATCTGGCTCCAATGGTATTGAAAAGCGTGTCTAACCCTGCAATTCGACGTCATGAACTGATGACTCGTTGCCGTGGCTGTGAAGACATTGGAAACGAACTTGGTTTGCAAGGTTTGTTCTTAACGCTGACCACGCCAGCTAAATATCACAACTCATACAAGAAAGGCGGTTTCATTGGTCACTGGAACGGCGCAAGCCCACGTGATGCACAAACGTACTTAAACAATGTATGGCAACGAATCCGCGCCAAGTTGGGCCGCAAAGACATTCGTTGGTTTGGGGTTCGCGTAGCCGAACCACACCATGATGGCACACCACACTGGCACTTGCTTATCTGGGTTAAACCAGAGGATAAAGAGTTAGTTACAGAAATATTTGTCGATTACGCAACGAAAGAAGACAAGCATGAGCTATTTGATAAACAAGGCAAGTTTGATCACTCGGCTCGTTGTGATGTGGGTGACATTGACCCAGAGTTAGGCACCGCAACAGGCTACATCGCTAAATACATTTCCAAAAACATAGACGGTTTCGCTATGGACGATGAAGTGTCCGACGAAACTGGCAAGTCAGTTAAAGACATGGCGAAGAATGTGAGTGCTTGGAAAAGCCGTTGGAACATCCGCCAGTTCCAGTTCTTCGGTGGTGCACCGGTTACGACTTACCGTGAATTACGCCGCTTTGCTAACCAGAACAAAAAAGCCTTTATGGAATACCTCTTCATGCAAGAGCGTGTCGACCTACTCACTATTTACTCGATGTTGCAGCGTGATTTGGTTGGGCCTATCAAGCCGAGCAAGCTGATCACCAATGAAGAGTTAATGAAGGTGATCGGTGATAGCTACCAAGCACGCACCAAGTCAGAAGATGCGAGCATCACAGACACTTTAAAAGCTGCCGACCATGGTAACTGGCAAGGTTACATCATGGGGCAAGGTGGCCCATTCGTTAAGCGTGAAGATTTGCTGATCGTGAACTCTTATGAGGTTTTGCCGTTTGCTTCACCACATGGGGAAGACGTTCGCAAAATCGAAGGTTTCGCGACACCAGAAGAAACCATTAAAACACGCACCAAAGTTTGGACGATTCAGAAGAAATCAAAGGTTAACGATGATGTTGAAGCGGGGGCTCTTGCTCTTTCTGGAGCCTCTGGCTCCTCTCGGAGTTCTGTCAATAACTGTACGGAGCCCGAGAAAGTACAGGTCTGCGATCAGCTAACCAGGTTATTAGCTCCAAATGAAATATTGGCGAATAGCCCACCAAATATTGATGACTTTGCCTTAACTGCATTGCTAAAAGGCAGCTCACTAAAAGTAGATAACGAGACAAGTCTTAAAATCCGCCCTGCGGAGGTAGACGAACACGGCAATAAACGTCTAGCACAGCTTGTCGAAGTCAGCCGTGCACCGGCAGATGATCTGAAATGGATGGATTTTGAAGGGTGGGACCAACTATTTGCTCAACCTGAGCAAGTAAAAGATGAATACCAACAACCAGACCTTTCGTTCTTCCCTGAATTGGAAAGCGATTGGCCGTTAGCGTAGGAGAGAAGAAGTTATGAACACTAATCGTGAAAGCCTAGATATGGAGCTGGTAAATGTGCTCAGTTCGGCAATTGAAGAATATGTATCGGAAATGAGTGGAGAGGCGACCGACTTTGAAATCCAGTTGGCGCTTAAAAACGCGTTGTCAAAAAAGGAGAACGAAACGGCAATAAAGATGCAAGGTGCTGCCTACTATGCGGCGTTGAAGAACATTGGGCGATAATGGTATCAAATAATCAGCAGAAGGCTTGGCGCTACTGCTGAGGTGTCGATGAATTGTATGTAATGTGCGAAACATAGGTATCAGGGTATGGCATGCTATTAGCTTTGCGCTTTTTTTCTAGTTCTTTCTTCTTGAATTTAACGTAGGTGCTTAGATCGAAAAACGAAAATGTCTCGATGTGGTCGGTTGGAACTATAATTCGAAAGTGATCTTTTGTTAGCTCTTCGTGAATACCTTCCTCGATACCTTCTTCAATGTAGTGAGCTTGGTAGTTGTTTGTTATGTCGATAGATAAGTCGTCTTTGTCTCGATAACCGCTGAGCAGTGGAATAATAGAAATGTGCTCAATTTTACTGTTGATTAGCTCATCACCTAAGCAGATACCGATATAGGTTTTACGTGACTTTAACGTGATTGCGATTGGGAACTGTGTGTAAGAAGCCTCAACGATGAACTTTTCAAGGTGGTTCTCATTGACAATGTCCTTTATTTTTTGTGCTTTTCGTCTTGGGCATATTTTGTAAACAGCAAGAGTTAAAAGCCCTGTAATCAGAGCAAGAACGACAGTTAAAATAGCCCAAGAGCCTTGCTTTAACATATCTGCACTTATTGCCAGTTTGCTAAAATCTTGCAGTTTCCAACCGTACATTTGCATGAGTTTGGCCACACAATCGTAATAGTCGATTAAAAAGCAAATTACCATGCTAGAGACGGCGAAGAAAATTCCACGGGCGGCCACAAAAAAGTATGAGTGCCAGCCTTCAGTTCTGGTGAGCTTGTAGTGGGAAGATAGGTGTAAATAAGAAAAAAGGTAGCCCGAGATGAGGACTACCACGACTAAAGTTATTCCCATGTTATACGGCGTATTTTTCTAATTCATCAAGCTCTTTGAGTTTCTCAATGTGCTTTTGAATCTCTTTTTTAACGTCCTCGTTTTCGAGGTTTACCCGTACAACTCCATTGTGACTGATGGTCACCCGATCATGGTTTTCTAACATTAGTTTCAGCAAGCGATCAGGTTTCTCATCTTTTTTAAAGCTAAAAAGTCTAAGCATACGCGTATCCTTTGCTGTTATTAGTGGTGACGCAAACTATACATTACTCTAAAGTTTCAAACAATCGTCGCATTGTCAAATCTTAATCAATACGCATCAATGTTTATCAATATCTCTACATTACATAAATTATGATAGTTCACATCAGACCCAATGTAAGTACAGATTGTGGTAATTCGTGACTAGGATCTAGGTAGATTAATGGTGATACTTAGCCATCACTCGGCTGTGATGAATTTCACAACTTCGACTGTGGCATTATAGTTACCACACTTAACGCATTGAAAATATAGAGTTTATTTTCTTGCTGCTTTTTTGCGCAAAGAATATGGTTGACTCATAAATCTGATTTGGCAGTATAAATACACCCTCCTTCTCAAACCTCCCAACTTCAATTTTTATTAAGCACAGATCCATTTTTTGAGCCTGACTTTGTGGCACGGAAAAAACGCTGACCGTATCTGTCGTCAAATTGGATTCTATTTCAGTTTGATATTGTGACTTCGAAACCAACTGGTTCAACCCTGTAATTACGGGCGACTTTGGAAATTTTAAAGTCGTGGTAGCGTTTAATAGGGACCGCATTTTTGGCATTGAGATTAGCGTATTTATCTACAGGTAACGTTGTGTAGAAAAGAGCGGCCAAAAAACTAAATATCGGGATGCAGTGTGTATAAATCAGCTAAAGGGAAACTAGGAGAATAGTATGAATTTGACAAAACCAGAAACCACCTATCACTTTGTGATTGAGATGCGAGAAGAAAAGCTCGCTAAAGCCAAAACCTTAGAAGAAAAGCTTCAAGTGCTCAGTCATTTCTGTGCAATTCAAGACGCAATCTATGAGAGAGACTGGCAATCACTCAACACGGTGGCTTAGTGTTTTTACCAGTTCCGTGAGCGATTTTTTTACAGGTTCTGGGAGTCTTTCCAAGTAGGTTAACAGCTCAATACTATTGGTGGGGCGTAAAGCTAGGGTGCCTTGCGCCATCTCCAACAAGCTGATTTGGTAAAACTCACACAGCTTTTCTATTTGTTCTGCGTTGATCACGGCGCGATGTTGTTCTAGCCGTTGCACTGTTCGATAGGGAATCCCTGTCTGCCTTGAAACGTCTTTCTGTGTTGTGCCTCGTGCGATCCTTAATTGGGTAAAGTATTGATTAATTGAATAGGTATTGTTTTTTAGTATCGGCATTTCTATCCCTTAGTGCGCCAAATATGGCGTATTGGATGGATGAAAAGCCAGCCGTGGTTAGCAGTTAAATAAATGCTAAATAATTCAAATAATTAGAGTTGTTTTAACTTTAGACTGCGCAGTGAAATCTATTGCATTTTCTAAGTGTAGTTGACCACATAAAAAGTAATTAAATTTGTACAGGGAAAACCACTGTATTAATATACAGTAAATCGTCAGTTAGGAGGCTAAATGTCTGAACTACATAACAATGCGGAGGCGTTTGTTTTATGCGCTTTGGCTGAGGATACAAGCGGCAACAATGAAGATAACCAAGACATTGGCATGTTCTTAATTTCGTTGATTCTTGCCCATAAAAAAGGACAGCTAAAAGCTGTCCATGTTAATGGGTCTGAATGCGAGGTCGAATTGGTTAAAACAAAGCTAACTGCTGCTTTAAGTGGTCACGGTGATCAGGCTTTAGCACCTTGATTAAGCAGTTAGCCAGTTCACTGGTATCTTTCGATGACGGGCTTAGTGTGTGACTAAAATACAAAGACATAACAAACTGATGTTCACACGCTGGGTTCTTACACTCACAATACAAATCTGCACAGTCGTTCGATAGGCGGTTGGTTTTATTAATCACCGCCCGTTCGCCACAACCGCAATGAACTCGGGTTCCACGCATAAAAGCGCCCATACCTAAATGAATCTTGGAAGGCTTTAATGAGTGACGATACCCTATAGAACTGACAAAAGAATGACCGCAATTTGGGTCGGTACAGGAACATGACAAATCAGCGCAATTGTTTTCCGTGCTTTGGCTTCTATTTACAATCGCGCGTTCACCACATTTGCAATAAACTCGCATACATTGACCTAACTTATTTGACTGACAGAACAATATTACGTCAATGCCTGTGTTTTTGTACAGTTTTATGCAGTTGTTCCCGTATCGGTATCAAACTTTAAATGGAGTCGTTTGGGGATTTCTGGGTCGCTGTTCACTTCATCCATAATCAGCTCACAAACAGGAATGATTTCATCTTTGGCGTATTCGCTGCCAATCTTAATCGGGTCACCCAAACTGGTGGTACCTTGAGGGATGATCCCTGCTTTACCTACTGGGAAGCGATGGCCCACTAGAATATCTTGGGCGGTAATGTTTTTAATCCGTTCAAATTCATCCTTAGTGGCAATGTCACCCACAGGGATTAACTGAATACCTTTCTCTTTCCCGTTTGGAATGTTCACAAACATGCTGCGGAAATTACCCACGCCCTTGGAGCTTGCAATGGTTTCCTTCATCTTCTTTTCGTCTTCTTCACTTAGGTTCGGGTCAGAAGCGTAGAAGATAAAGCCCATGTGAGCCCCGTTCTTGTAATAACGGCGACGAAATAGAGTGGCATCTTTATTTAGTAAGCTGCTCTGAATACTGCCTAAGTAATCAGGTAACCCATAAATTTGTTGTTGTGGGTCGTACTGAGGCAAGAAGATCACATCTTCTTTGCGGTATTCTCGTTGCTGGTTGTCTCGTTCTAAAATAACAATGTTGCCGTTTTTGCGCCTACGTAAATACATGCCCGGTAACGGGTGCAAACGTACTACACGTTTAAAGCCATCACGGATTTTTAAGAAACCGCCATCCCCAAAGGTGAAGTAATCACGGCAAAAGGCTTGAACGTGTCTGCGGCGAGTCGCCCCACCTCGTTGAAATCGTCCTGCGACATAGTTTGCCCGAGCAATCAACAAAGAGCCGTGATAAGCGTTGGCTCTGGCAATGTCGGCTAATCCAGCGCGTGAAATTGGCGGTTCCCAATAATTGTCGGAATCGTTGTAAAACAAATCTGAGTAGGAAGTCATCCAACTATTAGAGTCGATGGCTTCAGGTGTTGAGTCGATGTGGTAGACCGACTCGGGTGTTTGTTCTTCTTGTTTGACTAAAGTTTCTGTTTGCTCGGTCATGCTGCAGTTGCCCAAGTTGATTTAGTTGGTGTTGAGTGATCTAACGGCTCATTGGCGACGGCGTGAGAAATAGCCCAGAATGCATCGGCGTGGCCTGTGGTCTGGCTGCGCTCTGCCTTGAATGTCATGGCGTTACCGCTGGCCGTTGGTACTCGCTTAATCGCCATAAATGCCATAGCAATGTCTTTATGCTCGGCATCAAATTGAAGTCGGTTGGCTTCTACAACGTCGATCATCTTCATTACTAGGCGGTTTTTTTGTTCGTTGCTGTAGTGGATTGCGTGAGCCTCACGCGGGTATTTCTTAGAAATTAAATCCCAAACACCGCCACCAATACCTGTGGTATCGACGCCAATGTAAGTGACTTTGTAACGCTGAAAGACTTTTTCGATTTCTGAAACGTGATACTGGAAGTTGAGCCCTTTCCAATAGTGCTTTTCCAATACACGGAATTTTTCACCCGCTACAGCAGGCGGTGCCACAACCACCAAGCAGGCATTGTCTCGGGTTCGGGATGGGTCATAACCTAACCAAACCTCTCGATGGGCAAAGGGTTGTTTGTTGTTTGGTTTGAAGTCTTGCCAGTGCGCCGCGTCTACCATGCCTTTTTCAAGATCAGAGAACTTGAAGACAGAAAGCGAACCATCGACAAACACACACATAAACAGGTTGTTGAAGTCGTCTTGGCTGTATTCTTCTCGAAGTTCGTCAATGTCGAATAGGTCACAACCACCATTAGCGGCATCTTCAATGGTGACAACATAACGCCATTGCTTATCGTCGCAGAGTCGGCCACCATCGCGATATTCTTCAAAGGTTGGAAATTCAATCTTGGCGCGAGACTCTTTGCCTTTTCGCCATTGGTCGCCCGTCCAAAATGGGTAAGCCTGGTGCATTTTTGAAGACGGTGTAGAAAAGTAGGTTTTACGCCACTTCTTATGCGTCGCCATTGCTGAAGCAAGTTTGTTCAGCTCATCAAACTTAGGTATCCAGAAATATTCATCAACATAAACATGGCCGTGGTAGCTCTGGGCTGTTTTACTGTTGGTTGATAGAAAGCGAAGTTCTGCGCCGTTAGAAAGAATGATTGGGTTACCGGTTAACTCGATGTCTAAAAACTCTTTACCAATAGCAATAATGTAGCTGCGGAAAACTTCCGCTTGAGCGCGAGAAGCAGAAAGGAATATTTGGTTATCGCCCGTTAGGATTGCATCTTCTAACGCTTCACCGCTGAAATAGTAAGTCGCACCGATTTGGCGTGATTTAAGGATGTTGCGAATACGCTGTTTGATGTTGTTACGCATCGTGTGCTGATATTCGAACAGTGATTCATGCCAACCTACAAAGTCACCTTCACAAAGGTGCTCGATGTTGTTTTTGCCTTTACCTTTTTTCTTGCTGTTGCCACTACCACCACGGCTTTGATTAGACGGCTCGGAACCATTCGACTTCGAGCTGCCTTGCGAAAGCATACGTTCAGCTTTTGCTTTTGCATCGGCATGAGCTTTTAGCAACTTAACGTGATGGTCTATAAGCTTGTCCATTTCTTTAAGCTGCTGATCGCTTTTCTCGTCTTTATCAATTAACACGGCCAAACGGCGGTTAATCATTTCCTCTACAGAAAGTTCGTTCAACAACAAAGCCCAGCCGAATTTCCCCGCCCAGGTATAAATGATGCGGTCGCTATTTAGGTTAAGTTGCGCCGCTATTTCCTTTGGAGGTACCCCGCGTAAATAAAGCTTTTTCGCGGCCTCTTTTATTTCTTCTGAATATGCCATAGCTGCATCATACGCCCCGAAAACTCGCAAATGACTAAGCAAAATTCGGATGAATTCGGATTTAGCCAAAATCCGAATTTCTAGGAATTGAAGTGGCTGAAAGCAGTCAGTCAAAGGCGTATTGTTTGCCGTGACCAAGATTCATTTGACGCAATTAACTAGGCAAACGACAAACATGAGCAAAACCAGTGATTGGAATATTGTTGCAACTGAAGGTGCTACCGTAGACGGTCGCCAAATTAGCGCTGCGCAAATTAAAGAGATGGGTGAGTCATATTCCCCAGCGCTCTATGCAGCATTAATTTGGCCTGAACACTCTCGCTCTCATTGGAACGTATTCGAAGGTAACAACTGGGGTGAAGTGCCGGAAGTTAAAGCCGAAAAACGTGCAGGTAAGTTGCGATTACTTGCCAAGATTACGCCCAATGACCTCTTACTCTCCGCTAACAAAAAAGGTCAGAAGCTCTATACCTCTATCGAGATGCATCCAGATTTCCAAGGAACGGGGCGAGCTTACCTGGTTGGCCTAGCTGTGACTGACTCCCCAGCCTCAACAGGCACGACTCGCCTCAAGTTCTCTCGCCAAGCGGGTGAAACTCAAGAGATTGAAACCGATTCATTGGAGCAAATAGACCTTAGCGAGTTTTACTCTGTCAATCCGTTAGCGCAAGCATTTGCGACCATCGCAAGCTATTTCCAATCTGGTGGGGAACTGCCAGAGCAACCATCAGAACCAGAGCCACCGCAAGAGGATAGCGACGTGACCGAAGAGCAACTAAAAGCCGCCTTGAAAGAACAGTTCAAAGAGCAGTTCAGCGCACTAAAAGGCGAATTGAAAACCGAGCTATTGGAAGAGCTTGAAACCAAGTTCAGCCAAGCCCTAACGCCTGAAGGTGAGCTCGAAGAAACCCCTAAAGGCGAAACCGAGATTAACCAACAGTTCTCAGACACTTTAGCCGAGTTGCTAAAACCAGTGACCGACAAGTTGGATGGTCTTGAAACCAAATTCAACAAGCTTTCACAAGAAGTGCCAAATCAAGAACCAGGTGCAGAAGGTGCAGGCAAAACAGAGGTGTACTTCTAAATGCTGAACCCTGTCTCAACTCAACTACTACAAGAATTTACCCAAGGCGTTGCAACCACTGCAGGTGCACCAACCGCCTATGGCACATTCAACATCACGCCTCCAATGGAAACGGCACTACGCCAAGCGATCCTACAATCGCACTCATTCCTTGGCATGATCTCATTGATTCCCAAGCTGCAAATCCAAGGTCAGGTAGTTGATGTTGGTAATGATGGCTTGGCAACAGGTCGTGCTGCAACTGGTCGATACGGTCGCAAAATGGGGCAAACGGGTAACACCTATCAACTAGTGAAAACCGACTCTGGTGCATTTATCGAATGGGACACCCTCACCGAGTGGGCAAACTCTGGTGACAAAGGCCAATGGATGAAGCTAATGAAGAATGCGATTACAAGCATCTTCGCACTGGACATGCTCCGCATCGGCTTCAACGGCGTTAAGGTTGAAACCCCTACTGATCCTGTCACCTACCCAATGGGTGAAGATGTCAACAAAGGCTGGAAGCAGCTCGTAAAAGAGAAGATGCCTTCACAAGTTCTTGCCAATGCCAAGTTAGATCCAACGGGTAGCACTGCTGATTCCTACAAAAACCTAGATTCCTTGGTTCAATCCATGATTAACGATGTGATTGCGCCAGAGCATCGAGAAGATCCTGACTTGGTTGTGGTTGTAGGTTCAGCCCTAGTTGCATCAGAGCAGCACCGTCTGCTAGAAGCCGCCAACACCCCAACCGAACACGCCGCAGCGCAGAAGCTGGCGAAAACCATTGCGGGTAAACACGCATACATTCCGCCGTTCTTCCCTGCGAATGGCATCTGGGTAACTAACTTGAAGAACCTTCAAATCTTAACCCAGACAGGGACACAGCAGCGCCGTCAGAAGAACGACGATGATGAGCTGATGTTCAAGTCGAACCATCTACGCATGGAAGGTTACGCCGTAGGTAACATGAAGAAGTTTGCTGCTATCGAGCAAGTAGACATCATCACCCCTGCACCTTAAGGAAGAGTCAATGGTTAGCCCTCTAGCAAAACAACGCCAGAAGATACTCGAACAGCAAGCTAACCCGTCGGCGTTGGGCACTGTGCCCAACGTAGACACCGACAGCCTGCACATCAAACTGATTGACTTCGAAGAAGACCGCAAGCATTTGCGCTCTTTCAATGCGATTGCTGATCGTGTCGAGCATAAGCGCAATGTCTTAGTCCCGAAATACAAGCCGTATGTTCAAAGCTACTTAGAAAGTGGCGAACAGTTCGAAAACCCAATCTTTACCAACTTGGTGATCTGGCTATTCGATATTAAAGAGCTGGATACCGCCATTGATTGGTGCATGAAGGCAATCGAACGAGATTTGCCAACACCAGAGAACTTCCGCCGTGATTGGCCGACATTCTGTGCTGATCAGGTCTTGGAGTGGGCTGAAAGTGAATCGGAACGTGGTAATTCAATTGAACCTTACTTCTCCCAAGTATTTGAGAAGGTCGAGAAAGATTGGCGCTTACACGAGAAGGTTCACGCCAAGTGGTACAAGTTCGCGGGTTTATACCTGATTCGAAACGAAGAAGGCCAGCCGCAAGCGACAGCGATCGGCAATTTGGAAACGTTGGAAAAGGCATTGGCCCTACTTCAACACGCTCACAATAAGCACTGCAAAGTGGGTGTGGGTACCCAAATCAAGAAAATTGAACAACGTATTCGTGCCATTAAAGATGGCAAGAATCTGTAAAGACTCCTACGCCACCGCGCCTCGGCTGGTGAGGTAAGAGAAGCCAATAGGCTAACTCGATACCGTCGACCCAGTGGCTAGAGGCGCACTTATTTACTTACGTTGAAAAACAAGGGAATCGTGATGAGCTTTGGTGGAAAAGTTAACAGTGCAGCCAATACAGCCATACCAGGTGAAGGCTGGCCGGATTTATCAACCGATGAATTCCGCAAGCTGCGCCGTATTCCACATACGTTTGATAACGATTCTATGGCTGCAGCCGTGACCATTGCAGCTTTGAATATTCAGCAGCGACTTGAAAGCCTGCTAGTTGATGGCAATCCGCCTGTGCTGAGTGCTGCTAAAACGGCGGTATATAAACGCGCGGTTTATGGTTTAGCCCACGCTGACCTATTGCCAGAGTTTGCCACGCAAGACCGCCGCAAAGAGGGTGAAAGCGTAGCGACAGATGAGCCAGAACAAGAGGCACGTTTTGTCACCCAAAGCAACCAAGATGTGCGCTTGTTACTTGGCCGCAGTGCCAATGGGATTGCTTCGATATGAGCGAGACAGCTTACAACAAAACTAAGTTGGAGCACTTAACGGATTACATCGTTAGCCACCTCAATAGCAATGTGCTTGATAACAAAATTGATGCTTGGCAAGAGAACGGTTCGATTGTCCCAAGCGGTGAAGACCGAGGCAACGATGGTTACATCGCGTGTTACTGGAAATACAACGCGGTGATCTCGGTAGAGGAATTTCCTCACCGATTGTTAGACCCGCGCTGTTTGCTTGCTCTTGTGGCCTGTTGGTTAAGCGACCATGAAGAAGACCGCAACGAGCAAGAGCTCGAAGACCCAACACTTTCGGTTGATGTGATCAGCAGTGAGCTGGCTGATGTGAGCATAGAGCTTGAGCTGATGGAACCTATCGAGTTGGTACCAGATGCAGAAGCCGGAATGATTACATGGCGCGGAATCAAATACCGAGTTCAAGCCGTAGAGATTTACACCGCAGAAGAAGCGGAGTTGGTGAATGAAACCGACGATTAGTGCGAATAAAAGGGATGCGCTCAACATGCAAGAAAAGCTTGCCATGTTAGCACTACCACCCAAAAAGCGAGTTTGGATACTGAAAACTCTTGGCCGTTGGGAAAAGACCAATACACGCAAACGCATTCAGCAACAGAAAGATATTCATGGGCAAGCATTACAGCCCAAAAAAGGGAAGAAGCGCGGCAAAGTGATGCGCCGTATGGCGAAGGGATTAACCCCTTATGTACGAAACGCCAACATGCTCGACCTAACTTGGAGCAACAAACTCACCGCAAGAATTGCAGCTAGGCACCACGTTGGTCAAAAGCAAAAAATGACCAAGCGGCAAATGCAAAAGCGATGGGGAACACCAAACTATTCCGCGCCTTGCTCTAAAGGGCAAGCGCGAAAGCTAAGGGAACTGGGTTACACGGTGCCGAGAAAAAGCGGCAAAGGACGGAAAAAGCCAAGCCTTCGCCTATTGATGGAAACCGTTAACCATGGGCAAGCAGGGCAAATTATCCGAGAGCTGAGCAATCAGCCCAATGTCACCGCTTGGGATATCCCATTAGCAGAACGCCAGATATTAGGCAGTAACGAACGCGAAGTAACCCGCCAACTCATAAAGATTTTTGAGCAGGCCAAGACGCGAACATAAGCGAGGAAATAACCAATGGCAACCGGAAAGGTAGAGGTAAACAACCTCAATTTAGGGCAAGGCGGGATTCCAGAGATTGAACGCCACCTGCTCTACATCGGGCGAACGGATAAAGCCGAACTGCAAGGCAAAGTTACCCGTGTAAACAACATGACCAACCTTGATGAAGTGGTCGCTGATGATGCGCTAGGCGCAAACGTCAAAGCCGCACAGCTAAATGGTAAACAAAACTGGACGGGTGCCATCTTCGGTTTGGCTGACGGTGACTCTTGGGAAGATGCTGTAGATACTGCCAACCTTACCGACTCTTTCGAAGGTATTTGTATTGTTGATGTTGTGGCTGACAAAGCCGAGTTCACAACGATGCAAGACAAAGCAACAGAGCTAACGAGCAAACTTGGTCGTTGGGTGTTCTTCCTTGCTGCGTGTGCTGGTATTGATGCAGATACCCAAACGTGGTCGGACTATGAAACCGCAATGCTAGCCCTAGTGAAAGATGTGGCAGCAAACATGGTAACGCCAGTGCCAATGCTTAACGGCAATAATGTTGGTGTGCTTGGTGGTCGCTTATGTGATCGAGCTGTCACAGTAGCCGATAGCCCAATGCGAGTCGCAACGGGAAGCCTATTAGGTCTTGGTGAAATGCCAGTGGATAGCGCTGGTAAACCACTGGAAATGAGCACTATTTCAGCGCTAGCCGATGCGCGTTATTCACTGCCCCAGTGGTACGCAGATATGGAAGGTGTTTACTGGACAGACGCCACCACGCTGGAAGCGAAAGGCGGAGACTATCAATACCTTGAATATGTTCGCCCTGTTCACAAGCTAAATCGCCGCGTTCGAATTAAAGCGATTCGTCGTATTGCTGACCGCATTCTTAATTCAACACCACCAAGTATAGAGCTCAACCGCACTTACTTCAGTAAAGACATGCGCGATATGTCGAAGACCACTGAGATTGGCGGCATTCCGTTCCCTGGTGAAATCATGCCACCACGCGATGAAGATGTGTCAATTCAGTGGATGAGCAAAACCAAAGTAAACATTGGCTTAATGGTTCGTCCTCATAACTGCCCGAAACACATTGTGGTCAACATTGGGCTTGATCTCTCTAACCCTGCAGATTCGGAGGTGTAACCAATGAGCATGCGTATTTCTGGCAAGAACATGCACTTTTCAATGGGCGACTACAAGCTAAAAGCGCAAAAAGTCACCCTATCTATTACCGACAATTCCGCCGTGAACAAAACCTCTGGTGTGCCAGATGGTTATGTCGATGGTGATGTAGAAGCAAGTGGTGAAATGGAGCTCACCACGCAGCAGTTTAACCAATTGAGCAAGGCCGCAAAACAGGCCGGTTCTTGGCGTGGCCTGCCTGCCTTTGACGCTTTGTTCTACGGCAAGATTGATAAAGATGAGCTGAAAGTAGAAGCCTTTGGTTGTCGAATCAAGATTTCTGATTTGCTTGATGTTGATTCCAATGGTGGTAGCGCACTGGTTCACAAACTGCCGTTTGAAGTAACAAGCCCAGATTTTGTGAATATTAACGGTGTTCCATACCTGCGCTCAGATGAAACCGAAGACTTGGTGCAGTAAGAAGGGGGCGTGATGTCTGATGTTATCGACCATGCCAGTGGCCTTGAAACCCAATTCACAGAAGTGGCGATTGCCAACCAACTGGCAAGGGCTAAGCAAATGGAACAACGGGAAAGCGCACAGGAATGCGGCGAATGTGGCGTCCCAATACCCGAAGAACGCCGCCAAAAAGTACCAGGGTGCCAATATTGCACATCATGCCAAGCCGCAAGGGAGTGAATAAGATGCAAGATTGGTACGACAAAGTAACGGGTTATATCGCTTATTTGATGTCGGCAACGGGTGTGCTGTTGAGTTCAGTAACATTAGAGCAGTGGTATTTCTTAACCTCCATATTTATTGGTTTAGGCGCGTTATTAGCGAACGTATGGCACAAACGAGCTATGCAGAAAATAGCCAAAGAGAAAGGTGTTTTTATAAATGAAACTAAGTAAAAAAATCCTGTGTTCGGTAGTGGCGGCCATGGGCTTAATCACTGGAGGCAATAGCCTCTATGGTGATGAGTTCACAACGTCAGTCGGCCAAGTGGTGATCGATGGTGAAGCCCAAGGTGAATTGCGTGTTAGCCCTAAAGCGTTGGACATTACAGGCAATGCGGAAGGGTGCCGACTTGAGCCCTACACCTGCCCTGCAGGGTTAATCACCAACGGAATTGGTAACACTCACGGTGTGCCAGACCAACCCATCACACTTGAGCAAGTGGCAAAAGATTGGGTGGTTAACCTGCAAGGTGCTGAGCAGTGCATCGAGTCGGCAGAAAAGGCGGCTAAGCGACCCATGAGCCAAGGGCAGTTTGATGCGTTCACCTCGTTTAGTTTTAACACTGGCTGTTCACGGTTCATGAAAAACCATGATGGTAGTGCCACGCGGATTTTTACTTACATCAAACAAGGCGACTACGAACGAGCCTGTAAAGAGTTACCTAAATGGGTATATGGCGGCGGTGAAAAGTTACCCGGTTTAGTGACAAGGCGAGGGCTTGAATATGCTCGCTGCATGGAAGTGGATTAAGTTACTCGCGGTTGGAACGTTGTGCATAACGGTTTGGGTTTTATGGCTGAAATTGGATGCAAGTCAGTTAAAACAAGTCGCTTTTGCTGAAAAGCTTAATCGAGCCAAGGCCGATAATGTCGCCAACTTGGCAGTGATTAACACCTTACAAAGTGACGCAGATGAAACGAACCAACTCTTTGTACGGCGTAAGCAAGAACAGATAGAAGCAGAAAGGAAACTCAATGCAGAACTGGACAAGCTTAAAAAGGAAATGGAAAGCATTGATTGCCATATCCCTGCCGGTGTTACTGAGCGCTTGCGCGAACCCTATTGAAACCGTTTCAACGCAGGTGATCGTTAAATTGCCACCTGCTGGAATGTTGGTCCCATGCTACAAGCCAACTGTAAAAGGTACATGGCCCGAAGTAATAACCGAAGACATTCCCAAGTTAAAAGTCGCCGTGACTGCGTGCGATAAACAAATTGAAGATTATTTAAATTGGCGTGCTGAGCACGAAAGCAAAATAGGAATATCAAAATGAGCAAGATTGTACTGACTGTTGGTGAAACTGACCTTGAATTCAACCCGACGCCAGCCGAATACGACGAAGCGCAAAACACCATCTTACAAGGTGATGCGAGTAACGCGGCCCACAACTTCTTGATGAGCTGTATTAGCGAAGGCTCAAAAGATGCGCTGCGTGAACTGACTCAGCAGAACCCAGGTGCGGCAACGCAGATTTATGGCGTGGTTCTTAAAGAATACGCACCTAAGCTTTCCATCTCGGTAAAAAAATAGATGGGCTTGTCGCTGCCATTGAGAGCAGCGACAGGCAAAAAATGTATGCGTGGCGGCGAAAGTGGCTACCTAATGAACCGGATACTGATCAGAACCTTGCTTATGCGATTTGGTTGGAGAAGAACCATTGGGAAAACATGCAAGCCGTAACCGCTAGCGGTGTAGCCAAAGCCTTTGGCGGTTAGCCACTAAGCTTCAGTTCGCAAAGTAAGTAGAGAATTGTTGATGTTACCAGAAGCACTCAGATTTCAAGTTGGACTGATTGACCAGATTTCAAAACCTCTGGGCAATATTCAACGACAAATGACCGATGTTACCAACACCTATCGTCAAGGTACTCATACCATGATGGCAGGTGCGGCAGGCATGGTGGGTGCTGGTTTCGCATTGCAACAAGCTTTGATGCCAGCCATTGAAATGGATAGGGCATTAGGTGAGGTTAAATCTCTTGGTGTTGCTGATGAGCAGTTGAAGCAGCTAAGTGACACGGCACTTGAGTTTGCCGTGGACTATGGCAAATCAGCCTCAGATTTTGTGGCGGCTTCTTATGATATTCAATCCGCTATTTCTGGCTTAGGAGGCAATGAGCTTTCTGAGTTTACCCGTGCGTCTGGGGTGCTCGCAGCTGCGACCAAAGCCGATACTTCAACCATTACCAACTATGTCGGCACCATGTACGGCATTTTCCAGAATTCAGCCAATGAAATGGGTAAGGCGGATTGGGTAAATGTGTTGGGTGGTCAAACTGCGAAAGCGGTTCAGATGTTTAAAACCACTGGTGAGGGCATGTCATCGGCATTCACCTCGGTAGGTGCTGCGGCAACCTCTGTCGGTGTGGGTATGACTGAGCAAATGGCGATTCTTGGTACTTTGCAGTCCACTATGAGTGGTAGTGAAGCGGGTACCAAATATCGTGCGTTCTTAGCGGGTACGGCCAAAGCTCAAGAAGCTTTGAATATGCAGTTCACGAATGCTCAAGGTCAAATGTTGCCAATCGTCGATATCTTGAATCAAATCAAGGGCCGTTATGGTGAAACCATTTCGGTAGCGGAAGCGGCAGAGCTGAGTAAAGCGTTTGGTACTCAAGAAGCCACAGCCATGATCCAACTTCTGATGCAAAACACCGATGGGCTCGCCACTTCAATAAATGAGCTCGGCAAAGTCAAAGGGCTTGATGTTGCTGAGCAAATGGCGGGAGCTATGACCGACCAATGGGAGCGGTTAGAGCAAGGCGTTTTTGCCATAAGTGCTGCTTTTGGCTCTGTGCTTCTACCCGCCATCTTGCCTGTTGTTGGCGGCATGGTTGAAGGAGCTACCGCAATTGTTCAATGGACACAGATGTTCCCGAACCTTACCAAATACATTGGCTTTGCTGCTATAGCGATTTTAGGTGCTGCGGCAGCAGGTGGTGCATTTACTTTGATGATGGGTGTGGGTAAGCAAGCAATGGCAACTTACATGCTCACCATGAAGATGTTCACGGGTGTAAGTTTCTTATTAACTAAGGGCATGGCAGCACTACGTGTGGCCGTGTTAGCAGCCAACATTGCGATAGCGGCTAACCCAATCATTTTGGTCGTTGGTGCAGTGGTTGCAGCAATCGCTGCAGTAGGGGCTTTGATTTACTACTGGGATGATCTCAAGGCTTCATTTGGTGACACAACATGGTTCCAGGTATTAGAAGGCGCAATCACGTTAATCACGATGCCATTTAGAGCGATGTTTGAGTTCATCAAAGCAGGTTGGCAATGGGTTATGAGTGGCTTCACCGATACCAGTGGCTTTGCCTTCATAGGAGAAATGGCCGAGTCGATGCGAAACATTTTTGGAAGCGTCTTTAGTTGGTTCACTGAGAAGTTAGCGGGTATTTGGGAAACCATGAAAGGACTCGTTGATTGGCTACCAGGTTTCGGCAGTGATGATGAAACGGCTCCGGTGAAATCTAAGTCAGTCCAAAGCGCGACACCTTACGCACAAGTTCAACCAGGTGGCGCGGCCAAGAATATTGCTAGTTACCAAAACAGTTCAACTAGTTACGGCGAAATTAATATGTATGTTCAGCAGATGAACAATCCACAGGACATGCATACAGAACTTGAATTTGCGGCAGGCTAATGGCGGATTATATCTATCAAGACATCCTAATTGAAAACGGTGACGTGGTACTCGATGCAGGCCGTAACCCTGTATTGATTCAAGACCGAGCAGTGATCGCCCAAGACATTAAACACGCCATCATTGAAAGCAATTTAGCGGTTGATCTTATTGCAGAGCGCAGCCCATCAAAGAAGGCGGATATTCGCACCAAGTTAGAGCTGTTGGTTGAAGAAGATGTTCGCCTAGTGCCGGGAACTGTGAGGTTAGAAGAACCAACAGAAGGCACGATTTATGTTTTCGCCACGACTGCAGACTTTGGCGATGTAACTCTTGATATCAAAACTTCGGAGACAACCAATGTCTGATATTCCCAAACCAGATTACGCCGAACTGGTAAAGCAATCCGGTATCCCTACCGATGCAGCTAGTTGGAAAAAAGTGCTGAAAGAGGAAATGGAAAAGGAAGAGTGCATTATCTCTAACGACTCGCTTTTCTCCCCGTTCTGGCGCTTGATTGAATCGGCAGTGGTACAAGTGACCTTGTGGCTCATTAATACATTATTGGTGGGTTACGTTCTTCCGAACATGTTTGTTGCAACCGCTGTAGACCAATGGCTAGACCTGCTTGCATGGCAGTGCAAACTCACTCGTAAAGAAGCAACTAAAGCCAAAGGTTTGATCGCCTTCCAACGCGCAGCCGCAAAAGGGCCAGTGTTAGTTATTCCAAAAGATACTTGGATTCAGACCGAACCCATTAACGGCAATATCTACCGCGTTCGTGTACTAGCTGATACCACGCTGCCAGAAAACGAAACGATGATCATGGCGGAAGTAGAAGCAGAGAGTGAAGGTGCGGCCTACAACCTTGGCGAAGGTTACTACCATATTTTGCCTACTGCGATACCAGGTATTGCAGCAGCAACGAACCCAGCCGAATGGCTAACCGAAGCGGGTGCAGACAAAGAAAGCAACGATGAACTCCGCTTACGTATTCGTAACCAGTGGAGCGCGGTTGCGAAGTGGCACATTGATGCGGCTTACCGTTCATTGCTAACAAGTCGTGCAGGCATTAACGACGACAACGTGTATTTCGAGCATAACGCACCACGTGGGCCAGGTACCGCCAATTCTTACATTTTGCTTGATACGGGAGAGCCGTCACCAGAAATGCTTGTTGATTTGAATGCCTATATTCGTGAGCAAGGGCAACACGGGCATGGTGATGATCTGCAGGTGATGGCAATGCCAGAAACTCAAACCGATATTGTTTGCCGTGTGTGGCCGCTTCGCTCACTCACGATGGATGAGCGCACCCAGCTTAAAGCAGCTGTTGAGAAGTTCATTGGTGCGGCATTCCGCGAGAACACAGATTATTCGCCAACAGTAACAAATCCGGTGTTGCGCTTTAGTTTCTCCAAGTTAGGCCAAGAGCTACACGGTCAGTTTGCACAGATTGAATCACTCGAATTCGATAACGCCGACATCATTAACAACCTAACGGTGCCACGCATTCAGACGTTGGAGGTATCCATTGAAAATACCTGAGATAAACCTTCGTTACTGGATGGGTAGAGGCGAACTCGCCAAGTTCGCCCGAGCTATGCGCAATTATTGGGAGCATGTGAAAGCCGCATTTGAAATGCCGCTGCAACAACATGACCCACTCACCGCGCCAATTGGATTGGTCAATATTCTTGCTTGGCAACGTGGAGTAGAAAAGCTCGGCCAAGAGCCCGAAGAACTGTTTCGAATCCGTGTCGCTCATGCCTATGGTTTTGCCCGTGATGCAGGTTCGGTATCCGGCTGGGAAGACATGTTTGCAAAGCTCGGTTATCCGCACATTGCTCAAGATGAAAGGTTAGTGAATGTTGATTGGGATGTGATCAGTCTGAAGATTCGAGACGGTGACTTAACCAATGTCCCGAAATTATTAGACACGGTGATCCGCCAGTACGGGCGCACCTGTCGTCGTTATCAATACACCAGTTATGTCGAAATGCCGTTGGCCGCGCGAAGCAAGAATGTCGAAGCGCAATATTCAGCGTCACACGTTAAGACACGGCTAAACATTGGCATGTTACCAAGTGTGCTCAATGTCGATTGTGAATATTACCAAGCCACAGTGAAGGGCTAAGGAATCAATAAAAATGGCAAATACCACTGATAAGTCAATTTTAACAGCCGCAGGTAAAGCACTGTTGGCGCAACTTAATGCCGAAGAAAAGCCACTGATCATCGACAAGATGATTTTTGCCAATGTGCCTAATCGCCCAGAGTTCCCACAGCCAGATGATGTGGTACCCACTGATCATGTTGTTCACCAAGAAGGTGTTGAGCAGCGTGGCCGACTCTCTGCAGACTCGGTCATTTACAGCACGACATTGACTAGTGACGTTGGCCCGTTCGAATTTAACTGGACGGGTGCGTACTGCTCAGAATATGGCGTACTGGTCACAATCGACCACCATGCATTAACACCAAAGTCAGCTGACGAGCCCGGTGTTGCAGGTAATACCTTGGTGCGCTCTGTTGTGCTTGAGTACAAAGACATTGCTGAAATCACCAACATCACGGTGGACGCTTCATCGTGGCAGTACAACGCCACGCCACGTATGAAAAAAATGGACGACGATGTGGCCCAAGCCATCATCGACCAAAACGGCAAAGATTGGTTTATCGAAGACGGTTTCTTGGTAACGCCTCAAGCGAGCGCATTCAACATCAAAGCGGGTGCCGGTTATGTGTCGGGCAATCGTGTCACACTCGAATTTGAACGCAATGTTCAGGTACCTAACAAACCATCATTCATCTACGTAGACGCACACCGCGAAGGAACGCCAACAGGTGAGCAAGTTACCCTATTCGCTTTCGTGGTTACTGCAGAAGAGAAAGACGACTACACCGATGCAAACGGCGTGAAGCACTTTGTTTGTAAGATTGCCCAGGTGTTGGGTGATGGAAGTGTTAATGATTTGAGGCTGGAGAGTAACTATATTTCTCATATTGAATCCGTTGCCGGTCTAAACTGGGAAGAAGGGAAAACCATAAAATCATCACAGCAAGTTGTAATTTACCAGAATCATCAATGGAATGTTCCTAGTGCTAGTAATAGCAATCCTATCCGATTGGGGAAGTCGCCTTTAGGTGATAGCAAAATGAAATTAATAGGGGAAATAGCTGATATTAGCCTCTATGGTGTCAATTCAGAGAGTGATGATGCGGCGACAGCGATTGAAAAAGCGGCTGAAAATGGTGTGAAAGAATTACGGGTACAATTGCTTACGATTGATCTTAAGAACACATCTGTTGATGCTAAAGGAATGAAAATTTCTGGGATAAATACATCATATAAAAATGGTCAGATTTACAATGCAAAGCTAGACCGGATGCGTCGCTATGCAATCAGACAATATAGTGAGCCAGTTCCTTCGCCAACAATGCCAACAACGCGATTGAAAACAAAGTTGTTGATGAAAACAGCTGCCACATCGCATGGGTTTGTATCTCCGAATGGTGAGAGTTATACCATTGTTTCACCATCAAGTTACGGTGGCGTAGCACGTTTTGAGCTACTTAATGGTTTAGGTGGTAGCGGGGAAACTGATGCTGGTGCTCCATTTGATCGCTTGAGAGTTGTTCATTCGTGGCTTCATGATGGAGGTTATGCATTAAAAGTATCTGAGTCAGGGAAAAGCGCGGGAGTGGAAGACTCTAGCGTTAATATCAATGACTTTTACCCTAACGCAGACCGTGCAGATTATTCATCTAATGGAGTGATTGACACTATTTGTAAGTCTGTACCACCTGGTGAGTGGATAGAATATGAACTTCCCGATTCTATTTTCCAGGCCAACTGTGCCGTTGTCACATCGGCAGCTTCATCTGAGGCCGTCAAGATTGAAGTAAATGGTCATAATGTTAAAACATTTTCTGCAAAAGGTGCTTCAAATCGTATTCAGACAATGCCGTTTGTAGTTGATGGATTTAAAACAAAATGTACAGTTAGAATCACTAATGATGGAGCTGGTGCGCTGTACTTGGCTGGATTAAATATGTTCAATATTGCCACACTTCCTGAATCCCTAACAACTAAGTCATTTATTGATAAGGTGGTATTGTTTGGTGGGGTTTCGATGCTGGCGGCTGGCACTGGCGCATCAATGGATAATGTTCTGATTGGTGGTGATGGCATTCGGTACGGTAGTTATCATGGCGGAGATAAGGACGAGACAGGTAATGATGTCACGATAAAGGTGGCGAGCACCGAGGGAGCAATATCATTTGGAATTAAAACCTCACATGAGGCATCAATCTCTACACTAAATGACGGAGATATCGTTATATCTCCGCATATCATGGTTCGCAATAAGCTGGAGATACAAACATCTCCTAATCTCTGGTTATGGATGTCGCTCGACTTCGGAATTGATGGTGGATGTAATACACAATTTCGAATAACAGGAAGTAGCAGCCCAGTTATTTTGCATACGATTTATTCGGCAATGCACTCCAGCTCAAGAAATTTGTCTCGTATAGAAAACAAGGTGTTTGACGAAAACACGCCAACAAATGATCGCATAGAGTTTGTTCCAGGTACTGTGCCAATAGTGCAAATGGACTCATCGGCTGAAGCCCAAGTTGCGTATTGTCCGACATTAGTTAATCTGGATACTGCTAGATCTTACGCGCTTCATGCGTGGGATTCGGGTGCGTATATTAAATTTTATGGCACACCACTGGAATCAATGCCGATGGCTTTTGATGACTCACCTGTAACAGTCGGGTGCCTTTACCAGTACGGGAAGTTTATTATTTAGTATCAATATAGTTAAAGGTATTTGAAGTAAATGCTAACCCTAAACGGCACTCAACTCCCACTAAAGAACTTACGCATTAGCGTTCGTCAGCAATTGGCCGGACAGGATATGTCCGGCCAGACCTCGGCTACCGACCAAGCGGAAACAGGCAGCAAAGGTAAAATTCTGACCGTGAAAGGCGTGATCCCATTTACTAAAAAGCAGCTATTAACCAACTTGTTCAGCATGGCGGAAGCACAAGAAAACGATGCTCGCCAAATCTACCGAATTAGCAATAAAACGGCAGAGGCCTTGAAAATTCGCCAGGTGAAATTCCAAGGTGCCGTTCGTGCTGATGAGCAAGATTCTCACAGGCAATGGAGCGTTTCGTTTGAACTGGTCGAGCACCTTTCGGTACCAGAACGAGTCGAACAACGCCAACCGGATAAACCCGCTGCACAGCAAAAAGTGCAAGGTGTGAACACTCCGGTTGAAGCTGGACAAAGTGACGATGTGCCGCCAGGTACAGAAGTGGAACTGACTGGTGTTATGAAGGTGCTCAAAGCGGTTGATAATGCTTTGGCGTAAAAGGCGGTGACGTATGACAACAAACAACAAGTTTCTTTGCCGCGCTTACCTCGGTAAAGACAAAGCCAAGGTGAAAGACCATCGCATAGTCTTTAGTGAAAACACACCAGGTCGCTGTGAACTTTCCGTTGAAGGCAGTCCAGAGCCAAATACTATCATCGCCGTAGACTTAGGTTGGGGCGATGATATTACGCGAGTCTTTCTTGGTTACATCGAACGAGTTCAGCCAGCCGAAAAAGGTTGGTCGAAAGTATTCTGCCGCGAATTAGCGGCAATACTCTATAAGCCACTTAACATCATCATGCGTCACCCAACACTTATGCAGCTGCTTAGCGAAGTGACCAATAAAACGGGCCTTCAATTTGTGGTACCAGAGAAAGCCTACAGCAAAACGGCCATTCCTTGTTTTTATAGCGATGGCAATGGCTATCGAGTCATAGACGAACTGGCCCAAGCGTTCAGCATAGATGGATTGTTCTGGCAGCAACAAGGCAATGGGCAAATTTACGTAGGCAGTTGGAAGGATTCATTCTGGGCAGATAAACCCGTCACCATACCAAGTGCACTTATGACAAACCACACGGCCAACAAGTCGGTAAAGGTGCCGGCTATTCCAAAGTTGAAGCCAGGTGTAGTCGTGAATGGACTTCGATTAGTTGGTGTTGAGTTTGAAGGAACGGAGGCAAAGCTTACATGGATGTGAATACTATAAAGCGCATTATCTTCCGGTTGTTTCCTGAATTCACAGGCCAGTGGCATTTGCCAAGGTGGGGGAAGGTGGTCGCATTGCCAGAGCTGCCCGAAGAAGGTGATTTGTCTGATCGCTTTTATCCTCATTATGCCGTGGATGTGCAGCTACTCGATGAAAAGGGCATGGAATACGAAGATAAACCGCCACTGCAGGCGGTACCACTTCCGGTGCCTGGTCTTGGTGATCATGCTGGTCGTCTAGAGCCTCCCGCAATTGGTAGCATCGTAGAGCTCGGTTTTATGTTCGGCCAACCGGACAAACCTTTTATTCGTTGCGTTCTTCCGCTTGGCTTCAAGTTACCAGGTATCAAAGAAGGTGAAAGTCGATACCAAAAACGCCAAGGTGTTTACCACCTAGTAGACCAAGATGGAAACTTTGAGAGCACCACAGATAAAAACGCCACTTTGAATTGTGTCGATAGGGCGGTAAATGCGACCAACTACACCGCCATCATTGAGCAACTGCGTAAGGTGGTAGTAAAACAGAGTGAGCAGATCACCATACTCGAAGACCAAGTGCAGGACATCAAAGGGCAAGTGAATTTAACCGTAGGCAAAGACCTCATTATTGAAGCCAAGAACATCACCGAAGATGCCGACACAATAAAACTCAATGGCGGAAAAGGTGTTTGTACTGGGGCAACCATTTGTCCGTTCACTGGTAAACCGCATGTGGACGTATCAACCACCGTATTCGCAGGTAAGTAACATGGCACTAGAAGTTGATGCAACAAAGCAGGAACTCATTAAAGAGTTAGAAGCCAGAGGTTTTGTAATAGAAGGAGAGTTTTCACAGAACTCACCATTGATGGAAGCCATAGCAGCAGCAATGGTTACAGTGCTTAAACGAGATGCAGAAGTCATCATTGATGCTGGCAGCTCTGCCGGAACCTACAAAGTAAGCTAAAAGCCCACCGCATCATCACCAAGCGTCCACTATGGGCGCTTTTCTTATATCTAAAGCCAATCGCATAGCTACAGGCTAGCGCCACGTAAAGGAGCACTCAGGTGACGGAATCCGCACTCCTCCTCCCCACCTGCGCCGTTTTCGATCTGGTTTTTTCGTAATTTTGATTTAGTGAAAATCTACGGGGCTAGGAAAGGCGTAGAACACGCGATAAAGCCTTTTGCTATAAGGGCTTCGAGTGATATAAAAAGCCGCTCAAAAGGGCTTATATTGCGCCTCATAGAATTTCAATAATTGCGCTTTTTTTCGATAAATTGCAATAATGACGATCTGTAAAGATCTAGTGCGTCATTTTAAGTTGTTGATTTGTAATGTTGCTCTGTGTTTTTCGTCAGTTTTTTAAAGATCTAGTGTGGAAAATTAAAGATCTCTTTAGTTGGCAGGTAAGCCAGGCATAGCAAGGCTCTAGCGCTAATCTGACAGCAAAACTGTTTTTCAAATTTGTTCATTGGATGAAGCTGGAAAAGTGAACAGAAAAGAGAACAAAGTAATGACAGAAAACGCGATTTTGCCAGATGCCTATAAATTTACGGTGTGGACATTTTTGGGACAAATTACAATTGTTCTTTGATTAAGTATTTGATTTTAAATTAGTAATAAGCTGGTGTTTAGTAAGACCACATCATCAACCACCCAAATCGCGCTTAGTCTTGATTACTCGCGAAAAAGAATGAAAAAAAGGCTCACATCTCTGTGAGCCTTTTGCTTAGTTAGGAGGGTCCAAGCAAGTGGACATCGTCATGGCTAAGGTCAATTAAGTGGTAGTTCTGCAACCACTTGATTGAACGCACTACGAGCTTTCTGTGCTTGTTCGGACAACTCAAGTTTCTTCGCTTGTGCGGCAGTTAGGTTGCTCTCAGCAAGCTCCAGTGCTTGCTGCAACTCTTCCGGCAATTCATGCGTTTCCATTTGAGCGCCTTGTTCAAGAACATATGCTCGAATCTTTTTCTTCACATCTGCCAGCGCTTTGTAGGCGGAGCGTTCTAGCTCAGCCGCGTCTTGAGCAGCATCTTTCACTTTCTCAAACTGAGCCAGTGCCATCCCCTCTGCAGACCAAGGGTCGATATCGGGCAGCTCTTCGATGTTGATTGTTGGCTCGATGTAGTCATCTTGATGGCGTAGGTCAAGACTGGTCGCACGAACGGCAGAAACCATCAACATCACTGAAATCCCTAGTAGCGGTAGGCCACCCACGATAGCCGCGGTCTGTAAGGTACTTAGTCCACCTAAGAACATTAAAATCGTTGGCAGGAATGATAGTGTAAATGCCCAAAACAGACGGTTCCAACGCATAGGCTCTTCTGTGACGTTGTTTTGTACTACCGACGCCAAGATGTATGAGATCGAGTCAAAAGTCGTTGCCGTGAAGATAATGCACAACAGCGTAAATACCGCGATAACCAGTGTGCTCATTGGCAGTTGGTCAAGCATCGAGAAGATCGCTTTGGTTGCGCCATGCTCGTTGAGTACCGCGACCACGTCTAAGTCTCCAGACAGTTGTAATGACAGGCCGTAGTTACCCAAAATCATGAAGAACAGGAAGCAGCCCAAAGATCCAAAAAAGATCGAACCGGTTACCATCTGTTTAATTGTGCGACCACGAGAGATACGCGCAACGAATAGACCCATACTCGGGGCGAATACTAACCACCATGCCCAGTAGAAGATGGTCCAATCTTGTGGAAAATGGGTATTTTCAAATGTGCCGTAGCCACCAAAAGGTTCAGCCCAAGTCGCCATAACGAAGAAGTTAGAGAGCAAGCGACCAATCGAATCCAAGCCAGTCTCCAACATAAAGATGGTTGGACCCGCAACCAGCACAAATGCCAATAAACCCATCGCACCCCAAAAGTTGATGTTGCTGAGGATCTTGATGCCTTTTTCAAGGCCAGCGTAGGAAGAGTAGGCAAAAATTGCGGTACAGATCAGTAATACGCCTGCTTGAGTTAGGGTGTTCTTTGGCAAACCGAATAGGTGATTCAAACCTTCGGTGATAAGAGGAGCGGCTAGACCAAGTGTGGTTGCCGCGCCACCTAAAAGACCAAAGATGAATAGCACATCAACAATCTTGCCTGGAGTACCTTTACTGCGGTGCTCTCCAAGTACTGGCATGAGCGCGCTGGAAATTTTTAGTACAGGCTGTTTACGCACATAGAAAAAGTAAGCGATCGGCAAAGCTGGGATCAAGTAAATAGACCACGCGATTGGTCCCCAGTGGAACAGTCCATAGGTCGCAGCCCAGCGAACCGCCTCTTCACTGCCTGGTTCAAGTTGAAAAGGTGGTGATTGGTAGTAGTAGGCCCATTCGATACAGCCCCAGTAAAGAATACTGGCACCGATGCCGCCACAAAATAGCATCGCGGCCCATGAAGCAGTGGCAAACTCGGGCTCTTCATCGGCTTCACCTAGCTTGATCTGGCCCATGTCACTGAATACAACATAAACCATGAAAGCACAGGCTGCTAAGCCAAGTGTTAGATAGAGGAAACCGAGTTTGTCGGTCATGAAGGTTTTCGCGATAGCAATCCATTCTGCCCCTTGTGCAGGGAACATTATCAGAGGAAACACTATCGTAAGTAGTAGTGCAATGGCACCGAAAAAAGTAGGCTTATCAATAAGCGAAAAGGCGTTTTTCACGAGACTTATTCCATAATAATGAGACCAGAATTATGGTATGAAGTCGTTTTTCAGAGCAAATCAGGAATGTTGTCGTAACGACAAATCTGTAAAGTGATTCTAGTAAAAGCTGGAGGTTCGGTGAGAGCGCTAGACCAAGGCCAGCAGTATGCCGCCAATGGTTACCGCTGCGGAAAGATATTGCCCCGCCGAGTATGAGCCATCTTCCTCTTCTTCAATTTTGTCTGGATGATCCATACCCAGTGCGCCATGCGCAAAAGATTCAACTTTGTCGCCAACGGTTTCGTTTTCAGCTTCGATTTTCTTGGCTTCTTTATCTATCTGTTGTAGGGCGACCAGAAGCGCTTTTCCTTCATCAGACAGCTTAACGGTATTGTGCTCAACCTTAAGTGGCGCGGGCTCTGAAGATACGGGCGTACCTTTTGTGGGCTGATTCTTCACCGGACTATAAGTTTGAGCGGCATTGTTGGTAACAGGCGTCATAACACTCTCCGTAGTTGCACCTTATATAGAGTATCGGCCGAGCAGTGAAAAACTTGTGTAATTAATCACCGAGGTGATGTTTTACTACTCTATCTAGGCTTGCCCAATTAATAAGCAATAGTTGTGCCGATACTCAGTTAGGTTGAACTACGTGGCCGTGTTATTCGTGGGCTATTTGCACTCTAAGCCTTTGCCTCGATGAGAAAGTTTCTTGTACGCTTTCATACGATTTTCTTGTTTAACGTAGCGCGTTGGTGGAGACAAAACTTGCAGTTGGTAGTCTTCGCTAGCATCACTCAATGATTCGACCGGAGTGATGACCACCACATTCAGATCGGCATTGCGACGTAAAATAGAGGCGGCAGTACCTAAGCCTTGTTCTGTATGAAATTTGCCCGCGACGTGAATGACTTGTTTATATGGATTTTCATTTAGGTATTTTACAATCGAATCTGCCATGGTTTCATCCCAGGTCACTTGAGCGGCAAATTGCTTTTCGGTTTGTTCAGGTGTGCCGTGGTGCATAGAAGCCATGAATTTTTCTTTATAAGGGCTGTCACTAGTATTGACGTCGTCAGCTATCCATTGGCGTTCTTCAGGAGTCAATTTTTCTAGGTAATCAATTCCGTTACGTCCGATACACTGAACAACTGGCTTTGGAGCATTGGCGGCGATGATATCGATACCTTGCGACTTCGCAAGTTCCACCAATGGGCGGTAGTCACTTTGATAATTTGGCCATGCCGCGGCGTCTGACATGAGAACTTGTTCACCGATCTCTCCCGCAAGATAGTCGTCGATAACATTTTGGTGCTGTCGTGTGAACTGTTCCATGGATAGGGCAACGTCTTTGCTGTCAGCTAAACGTGCCTTAAGAAAGTCGGTCTGGAATCTATGTACAGCAGAGTGTGTATGCCATTCACCAATGAGAACTACATCGGCATCAATCAATGCACTCGGGAGTTGGTTAAGTGAAATCGGCTCCCCTTCTGCAGAAGCGAATTGGTAGTCGTAATAGGTAGTCACTGGGGATAAAACGGCTTTGTTGTCGCCTTGAGCCTGCTCGGAAGGCTGATTTGCACAAGCAGTGAGAAGGGCGGTTAGGCCAATAATAAAAATACGTTGCATTGAATAACTCCTTGAAGAGTAAGCATACTAAATGAGGCTCACAGAGAATTCAATGCAAACGATAATTAATATCAACTAGCTCTGTTTACGATAAACTCTTAGCATGAAATCGGCCTCGCACAGGTAGCTATCACTTCGCATCAACTCTTGCTTAAATGATTCTGTTGCCTTCCAAGCGAACGGGGTCATTTGAAGCAGGTCAAAGGCATCCGAACCTGAAAGCTCCATCATGTAGTTTAGGTGCTGTTGGCTCTCTAGGGTAAATCCTTCGATGATTTCTGGTGTTTCGTCATGCAGTCGTACTCCATCATAGATCGCATCACGCAGTTGATACAGGTGGCGGCCAGCAGGCGTCACTGTAATTACCACACCTTGCTCTTTCAATGTTCGTTGTAACTCTTCTGCCTTGCAAGGCGCATAGATGCGTAGAACGGCGTCTAAGCAGTTGTTAGCGAAAGGTAGTCTATGGCTCGATGCCACTGAAAAGTTAACCGCTGGGTAGCGCTTAGCGGCATAACGGATAGCAACCTTAGAGATGTCTAAGCCGTAAATGCTTGGTTCACGCTGCGCGAGTTTAAGAGCGATTTCATTGGTGTAGTAGCCTTCACCACAGCCAATATCCAATAGATTCGGCTTTTCCACTGGTAATACATTTTCACACAGAGCAACCACAGCTTGGCGCATTGGGTTGTAGTGGTCACCTTCTAAGAATCGGCGACGAGCTTGCATCATCTCTTTATTGTCACCTGGATCTTTTGAGCGCTTGTGGTGGGCTGGCATCAAGTTGACGTAACCCTCTTTGGCAAGATCAAATAGGTGGTTGTTCTCACACTTGAAAGTTCGATCAACTTGAGTGAGAGATTGGTGACATAAAGGGCACTGGTAGTTCATGACGCTCTCTGTGCGGCTAGTAAAGTGGGCAGCGAGTTTATCAAAAATGTCGCATTAGGCGAAATAAAAAGAGCCGTGCAGTACGGCTCTTGATAGGGCTTATGGAATAAGTCGAGCTACTATTTTAGCTCGTGAGCTGTGTATAACAGAGAGATAGCCAGTAAGCCCTATAGGGGAATTATTTTGCTGCGATAATTGTCATCAATTGGTGGCTCTCACCGGGCTGAAGCTCTTTGCCTTGTTCGATGCTCGGAGCATGTAGGGCCGACTCAACACATAGCATGGTTAGATAGCCGTCGTCTTGCATGTCGCCCATAGCTGCAGCGCCTTCTGCCCACGGGTTCCATAATACCGCAGAGTTATGGCCTTGGTTTTCAACAGTCAGTGTGCGCGCAAGTTTCGCATCAGCGACTGAAATAACGGCTTCTGGCTGCGTGTAAACACGGTCAATAGTATCAGTGAGTACAAGCTCATCACCACCTTGGCATACTTTGCTATCTTGTAGGCTATCAATGTACTCAGAGCCCATCCCGGTTGTTTTAGCTTGGTGAATATCGCCAATGTTAAGGTATGTATGTAGCGCACCAGAGCACTTCCAAGGCTGAGAATCAGTGTTTGTCACCTCTAGTGTTACCTTCAACTCATCACCGATCTCGACGTTAAGGCGCGCATCAAAGCGGTGTGGCCATACGGCAAGCGTGTCGTCATTAGTGCTCAAGCCTAGGCTTACGATAACACCTACTTCGCTTTCTCGGTGCTCAATGATCTGCCATTCACTGTTGCGAGCGAAACCGTGTGCAGGTGCGGCAATACGACCAAACCAAGGCCAACATACTGGAATGCCGCCACGCAGAGCCGTTTTACCATCAAACTTCGCCTGTTGACTCATCCAAATGAGATCTTGTTGCCCTTGTGGTTGATAAGAAACAACATGCCCACCAAACAGAGAGATCGCAGCGTTCGCTTTCTCGTGAATAACGCGCACAAGTTTTACGTCTTGATATTCAACAATTGTTACGTTGTCTGAAAGCACGGCTAAAGCAGGGAGAGTTGATAAATCCATTACATTGTCCTTCTTAAGGGAAATTGAATTCAAATTCGAGATGAGCATGAAACAGAGGGTTGGGGAGCTCACGTATTTGAATTGAATCTCGTGCCGCTTGTTACCTCTCATTTTATCGGGGCTGCGGCGTTTGATAAATCGCGGGTACAAAAAAGGCGACTCTAGAGCCGCCTTTTCTTTTCAGTCTTTTCTCAAAGACAGTCTAGCTAAACGCTATCTAAGTAATAATTACTTAGAGATGTGAGCGATTAGGTCTAGAACTTTGTTTGAGTAACCGATTTCGTTGTCGTACCAAGATACAACTTTAACGAATTTGTCAGTTAGAGCAACACCAGCTTTAGCGTCGAATACTGAAGTGTTAACTTCGCCGATGAAGTCTTGAGAAACAACTTGGTCTTCAGTGTAACCTAGAACGCCAGCCATTTCGCCTTCAGAAGCTTCTTTCATTGCAGCACAGATTGCTTCGTAAGATGCAGCTTCTTTTAGGTTAACAGTTAGGTCAACTACAGAAACGTTAGCAGTTGGTACACGGAAAGCCATACCAGTTAGAAGGCCGTTTAGTTCTGGAAGAACAACGCCTACAGCTTTAGCAGCACCAGTTGAAGATGGGATGATGTTTTGAGAAGCACCACGGCCACCGCGCCAGTCTTTAGCAGAAGGACCATCTACAGTTTTTTGAGTTGCTGTAGTAGCGTGAACTGTAGTCATTAGACCAGACTCGATGCCCCACTTGTCGTTAAGAACTTTAGCGATTGGAGCAAGACAGTTAGTAGTACAAGAAGCGTTAGAAACGATGTCTTGACCAGCGTAAGTGTCTTGGTTAACGCCCATAACGAACATTGGAGTTGCGTCTTTAGAAGGACCAGTTAGAACAACTTTCTTCGCACCAGCTGTGATGTGCTGACGAGCAGTTTCGTCAGTTAGGAAGATACCAGTTGCTTCAGCTACAACGTCAACACCGATTTCGTCCCACTTAAGGTCAGTTGGGTTACGCTCAGCAGTTACGCGAACTGTTTTACCGTTAACGATTAGGTTACCGTCTTTTACTTCAACAGTACCGTTGAAACGACCGTGAGTTGAATCGTACTTAAGCATGTATGCCATGTACTCTACGTCGATAAGGTCGTTAATACCTACTACTTCGATGTCAGCGCGCTCAACAGATGCACGAAATACGAAACGACCGATACGGCCAAAACCGTTAATACCTACTTTGATAGTCATTGTAGTTGCTCCACAACTTAATTTCTGATTAAAGATAACTGGTAGTAAAATTACAGAATCCAGTCTAAATCTGCAATAGATAATCCGACTTAACTTGTTTAATGTCAAAAAAAAGCGACGCTTTTCTTAACAATTGGGTGTAAGTGGTTGAAATTTGACCATTGCTAGTGGTTCTGTACCCTTCCAGTTGGGTAAAATACCTCTAAATGACGATTCACTTATGAGTGTATATGTACAATGTATCTCGGTGAGAAAGTATGTGCTACAAATCCTGCTAGATGCAAGTATTTATGGAAAAAAGTAAATATAATAAAAGAGAATGTGGAGAGATATTAACGTGAATGAAGGGGGAGAAAATATGACGAAGCCCGATGAATACTGGCGTGAACACCTAACTGATGAAGAGTACCAGGTGTGTCGTCTACGTGGAACAGAGCCTCCTTTTACCGGTAAGCTGTTACACAATCATGATACTGGGGTTTACAGTTGTACTTGTTGTGAAGCCCCACTGTTTGTGTCTGAAAACAAATATGATTCTGGCTGTGGTTGGCCAAGTTTCGATGCCCCTATTAATGATAAGGCAATCCGTTATTTAGAAGATCTAAGTCACGGAATGAAACGTATTGAGATTCGTTGTGCGGCTTGTGATAGCCACCTAGGTCACGTTTTTCCGGATGGTCCTAAAACCACTGGAGAACGTTTTTGTGTAAATTCTGTGTCGTTAATTTTCAACAAAAATGACAAAACTACAGAATAATCGACATCTATTGTCAAAAGCTTTCATATGTAGTGATGCCGCGACAAAGTAAAGTAACGAATTGCGAGTTGCCTCTCTTAAAGGAATAAAAAAAAACAGCTACCGAAAAGGGTAGCTGTCAGATTGCTGACGAACCCCACTTTTTGAAGTGGGGTTCTCTTTTTCGAGCGGCCGTAGGCCGCGATCGCGATATTTTTTTATTATGCGAAGTTTGGAAGAGCCCAACACTTAAATTGGCATCTAGACGCCATAATTTGACGTATTTGGGACATATTTAGCCCTATTTTTTGTAAATAGCTCACCACCAAGGCTATCTTCTTGATGTTTTGAGCGGCAGCTGCCAACCAACATTGCATTTGCACTTTCGAGAGCCCGCGGAAGCGGGCATAACGGTGACCATGGTGCTGCTTAGCGTCGGCGAAGCTCCGCTCTACCGTCTCACTTCTTCGCCTATACGTCTTTTTCCATAAGGTGAGAGCCGCATTTGGTTGGCTCTATCCATCGCGTCCGTATAGATGTGTCTTGTAATGACTTTCTTCATATTTTTACTTTGCGTACAGTCATCTCTCATTGGACAGAACGCACACTCTTTCGGGTCGGAGTGATACTCACGATACGCATCTCTAGACGTTGTTTTATAGATGAGCTCTTGACCGTTAGGGCAGCGGTAACTGTCTCGCTCTTCATTGTAGATGAAGTGCTTTTTCTTGAACGCATTCTTTGTTCTCGATGGTCTGCGATAACCGAACACGCCCAAGATATTTCGACGCTCTAATGACTCAGCGACTGGCGCAGTGAAGTAGCCCGCGTCGAGTCCAACGGCGATTGGATTAAGGTTAAATTGCTCTAGGGTATAGTCCAGACGCTTCACATAAGGTTGAGAGTCATTGATATTACCTGCTGTGACATGGGTATCTAAGATAATGCCATGCTGTCCATCCACTGTACGGTGGTCGAGATAGAAGAAGCCTTGGGGCTTATTATCTCGAGTCATGAAGCCACTTTCCGGGTCGGTAGTACTCGTTTTGGTGTTCTTAGTTTTAGGCTCAGCGGTACGTGACTTTAGAGGTTTCTTACCCTCTTTCTCTCGGTCTAGCGCGACATCTTCATCGAGCATATCAAGATAAGCACTGGCGCGAACCTTAGTCACTTTGTTCGTGTGCTTATTTTTGTTGGCATTGGCTTTTAGGTGCGTGCTGTCAGTAAATAGTTCTTGGCCTGCGACCAAACCTTTCGCCATTGCCTGCTCTACGATATTGATAAAGATACGCTCAAACACATCGGTACCATTAAAGCGGCGAATACGGTTTTGGCTGAGTGTCGATGCATGGATAACTTTCTCTGTCAGTGACATACGCAGGAACCATCGATAAGCGACATTGACTTCAATCTCTTTCACGAGTTGTCGCTCGCTTTTTATTCCGAAGAGGTAACCAAGCAGGATGATTTTAAACAGGCGTACAGGGTCAACAGGTGGGCGACCGTTGTCTTTACAGTAGAGGTGAGCGACTTCATTACGGATAAACTCGAAGTCGATGGCTTTATCTATCTTACGAACTAAATGGTTCTGAGGAACGAGCTGTTCCATGGTGACCATTTCGAGTTCATATTGTTGAGGTGAAGGCTCTTGAAGCATAGTGAGATATCCATATTTCGATACCCCTATTAGATCAAAGGTCTAGCTTGAAAGCTAGACCTTTGTCAGCAGTCTGACAGCTACCGAAAAGGGTAGCTGTTTTTGTTTGGCTATTTTAAAAGTATCGCTATCGGTGAGAGACGAGTGACGCTTGGTATCGTCCATCTTCAATGGCCTCTACGATATAGTCAGCATCATCTTGTAGCTTGTTGTAAACATCATTTGAGAAGGGATACAGGACTCTCAACTCTGGCTCCGAGGCAATTGGAACATCGAATTGTTTGGCAACCATCGCCCATAGATACGCTTTTTCCATATTACCTAGGCTGTGATTGATACTCGCTAGGGATTTAAATATTTCGGTATTGACGGTTGCACCGTTTGAGAGTGTGAGTGCGTTATTGAGTAGTTTGATGGTTTTCTTGTGATCACGTGTAGTGTAGAAGGTTGCTAATGCGTATTGCATTTCCGCTGTGTTGAGTGCGTCGCTGCCTTCCAACTGCAGGAAGCTACGACGTGCGTTGATATTGCCAGTTTGTGACCATAGGAAGTAGAGAGTTTCAGGTTCATTGGAGCCCAAAAGCTCCCCAAGGATTCGCTCTTCTTCTTCGATGCTGTGCATCAGTGCTGAGAAGCGTCGCTGCTTGAGTAAGGTTTGATCTATGGTTTCAATTTGAGAAGCCAGTTCAAGACACTTCTTGTACTCGGCAACCAGACCATACTCTGTGATCTTATTGTGCTCGGTAGGTTGTTTCAATATTTCGAAGCGGTGCCAGATGAGGTCGGTACGTGCCACTCTGCATTGGCCGTCGTTCATATTCAGGTCAACGCAACGCAACTCTGAGTGAGCTTCACATAGCTGCTCTGTATTTTTGTTTCCCTCGAAGCACCCCGTTAGGGCCAGAGGGGCAGTGGCGAGTAGCCATTTAAAAATTCTCATATACCTTCACTTGTGATCGAATACACTTATTTTCAGTGCTCCGCTTGACTCCATTTCACGACAGGTTATTTTCTGGTGAAAATTGTTAATACTAAGGCTTTATCATGGATGCAGAACAACTTCTTAACGCAATGACCCCAGAGGTCTATGAGCGCCTAACGTATGCAGTAGAGACGGGGAAGTGGCCCGAGGGTACGGCATTAACGCAAGAGCAGCGTGATTCTTGTATGCAAGCTGTTATGCTTTACCAGTCAAAGCATAATGTTGACGCCCAGCATATGACAGTTGCTGCTGGTGGTGACATTAGCTTTAAGTCGAAAGCGGAACTTAAGAAACAATTTACTTCAGATCAAGAAGATATTGTTAGGGTAAATCCTAATCACTAAGCCATTGTTGTGACAATATCACATAGTTCAAGATCTAAAGTAAAAAAAAGGGGTGGTATTGAGCCGCCCCTTTTTGTTGTCCTCATTTTGACTTTCAGCGTGTTATCTACCCAAAGACATCTTCGGTTACAGACTCATTTCACCACGCAGAATTTGCTGCATTTTTTCTTTTACTTGCTCGTAGCTTAGGTCTTGGCTGAGTAAAAAGTGCAGTTTCGCTAACGCTGCTTCAGGAGTCATGTCGTAACCACTCACTACACCGGCATCTGCAAGGGCGCAGCCAGTTGCGTAACCACCCATGTTCACTTTACCTGCAAGACATTGAGTCAGGTTAACGACAATGACACCACGTTCAGAGGCATCTTTAAGATGTTGCAGCAGCTCTGGGTTTTGTGGCGCATTACCGACACCAAATGTCAGCAAGATCATCGCATTTACTGGTTGAAGCAGGGTATTTCGAATCACTTCGTGAGAAATTCCTGGGTACATAGTAATCACACCAATTGGTTGAGGTGTAATGTTGTGTACCTTGAATTCGCCTTCAGGCTTCTGATCAACCACGACATTGTTGCTGAGTTGGATATTGATGCCCGCTTCAAGCAGTGGATTCAGGTTTGGTGAAGTAAATGCGTTGAAACCATCAGCGTGCGACTTGGTACTGCGGTTACCACGCATCAATTTGTTATTGAAGAACAGTGTCACTTCATTGATCGGATAGTTAGCCGCAATGTGCAGTGCGTTCAGTAGGTTTGCTTGACCATCTGAGCGTAGCTCGGCAAGAGGAATCTGCGAGCCTGTGACAATCACGGGCTTGCCAAGGTTCTCTAACATGAAAGAGAGTGCCGACGCCGTATAAGCCATGGTGTCGGTGCCGTGCAAAATAACAAAGCCGTCGTACTTATCGTAGTTCGCGCGGATATCATCAGCAATGGTCTGCCAATCTAGCGGCGTCATGTCTGAAGAATCCATCAGAGGAGAGTATTCATGAATCGTATACTCAGGCATCTCTGGGCGGTGGAATTCAGGCATGCTCGCTAGCTGCTTGTCCATAAAACCCGCCACTGGTACATAGCCGTGGTCATGCGATTTCTGCATACCGATGGTGCCACCAGTGTACGCAATATAGATATGTTTTCTTTCCATAGCGATTGTTACTTTTTGTTTGTAGGGAACAGGGACGCGATTATAGCGGATAATCTGGCAATAAAAAGAGGCACCCCACACAGAGGTGCCTCTTTACAGAAAAGCAAGAAGAGACGCTTACTGTACTTGGCAATTCAAGCAGAATGCATAGCGGCCTTGAGGATCATTAAAGTGACTTAAAAGTTGGCTATCTTGCGCCAATTGTTGAGTAACTGGCTTTAAACCACTTGGGATAAGACTCTGAATATCAAGTCCTAAAGAGATCTGAACTTGGTTCATGAACTCCTGAATAAACTGCTCAGTTGCTGAAAGCGGCTCTTCAACCCAGTAAACGCTGTACTCTTCAAGTTCTGCAAGTGTTGCAGCGGCGGCGATAGCGTCGTCGAAATCACCGATTTCATCGATCAAACCGTACTGTAGAGCATCTTGGCCGGTCCACACTCGACCTTGAGCAACCTTATCTACGCTCTCTATATCTATGCCACGGTTTGAGCCAACCAAGCCTATAAAGCGTTGATAACCGTGTTCGATGCCCATTTGAAACGCATCTTTGGCACCCTCCGTTAGCCCGGTGGTTATGCCTAGACCAGAGAAGGGGGTAGTACCGACACCATCGGTGTAAACACCCATGTCATTCAAGCCTTTTTCAAAGGTCGTGATCACGCTGAAAATTCCGATAGAACCCGTGAGAGTTGTGGGTTGTGCCATGATTTTGTCGGCACTCATCGAGATCCAGTAACCGCCAGAGGCTGCTAGGCTAGACATCGACACTACTACAGGCTTGCCTACTTCTTTCAAAGCAACAATTTCATTGCGAATCACTTCAGAAGCGAACGCACTGCCACCTGGGCTATCCACACGCAGAACAACCGCTTTAACTTGGTCATCGTTACGAGCTTGGCGAAGTAGTGCGGCAGTGGTGTCCCCACCGACTGTACCACGAGGTTGCTTACCATCCATGATCGCGCCGCTTGCGATAACAACAGCAATGTCATCCGTTGAGGTTGGTAAATCTGGTTGCATGGTTGCTCGGTAATCATAGTAGCTCAGCGCATTGTAGCTGTCTTTGCCATCGCTACCGAAGGTGTCGGCTAGTTCCAAGCGAACCTCTTGACGAGTCGATAATTGGTCAACTAAACCGAGTTTTTTCGCAAGCTGAGCGATGTCACCGTCTACAGACTCAAGCTCGGACAAGAAAGTTTCCATGCTCGGATTTAGAGTTGCAGACTCAATCTGGCGATTATTTGAAACATCATCGACATAAGCTCCCCAAAGTTGCCCCAACCAACGAGACGCTGACTGTTTTGCTTCTTTGGACATATCGTCACGTATAAACGGCTCAATTGCCGATTTATAAGTGCCTACTCGGAAGACATGTGTGTTCACATCGAGTTTTTCTAATAGTGTTTTGTAGTACAGCGAGTACGCGCTATAGCCTTTCAGTAACACGCCACCGTCCGGTGACATGAAGATCTTATTGGCGTAGCTTGCTAGGTAGTATTGACTTTGATTGTAGAAATCGCCAATGGCGTAGATGGGCTTGCCAGTCGCTTTAAACTCATTCAGCGCTTTTGCAATGTAGCGAAGCTTAGTGAGATTGGTTTCCGGTAACTCACCCAGTGCTAATACGATTCCGGTAATGTTCTCGTCATCTTTTGCATAACGAATGGTATCAACGATATCAAAAAGCACGTTCTCTTTTGGCAAATCTTTACCCAGCAAAGAGCCAGTCACTGAGTCCATTGGATTGATGTAACGGCTCTGTTCGACAATCGGACCAGATAGGTTAAGCACTAGTGCCGATTGTTGTGGAACCGTAGGCTGTGTGTTGTCCGTCTGGAAATACACAAAGTAGATGAGGGCGATACTCAATAAAAAGAACAGATTGATCACTGCAACACGTACAAAGGTGATCAGTTTCCATACCCCTTTAAAGATCATACCGATAAATTTGGCTATTTTTTTCATTATTTCTCCACGGCGAGAACACCACACTTAAATAAGCAGTAGGACTATTTATCTCAATAATATTAACTGGTTAGTATCCTACGTTAATTCAAAGTTCCAAACTAGATGAACTATTTGTTAATCGATACATATTCTCATTAAGTGTAGTCATATTAGGGACCGTTGAGTGATTAATACACTCTGCACTATGATCGGTGTTACAAAAATGTAAACGGTTGTTTGAAATTTTGGTTTGTGCACTATACTGTGGTCAGACCACAAGGATAAATAACAGAAGTGATGTCTGCCATGTACCCACATTTATTAGAACCTCTAGATCTTGGATTTACTCAGTTACGAAATCGTGTATTGATGGGATCAATGCATACAGGCCTTGAAGAAAATAAAGAAGGGCTGCACAAGTTGGCTGCGTTTTATGAAGAACGAGCGCGAGGCGGCGTCGGTCTTATCGTCACGGGCGGCTTTTCTCCAAATTTGCGTGGCAGACTGCATCCCTTCAGTGCTGAATTCAGCAAAGTAAAACATGCGAAGGCACACCAAGTCGTCACGCAAGCCGTACACAAACACGGCGGTAAGATTGCTCTGCAACTTCTGCATGCGGGTCGTTACGCGATGCACCCATTCGCGCAAAGTGCTTCAGGAATCAAGGCGCCTATCTCTAAGTTCGCACCGAGCGAAATGAGCCCTCGTCAAATCAAGAAGACGATTAATGCCTTTGCTAATAGCGCGGAGCTTGCGCAAGTAGCAGGCTACGATGGCATTGAAATCATGGGATCTGAAGGCTACTTGATTAACCAATTTATCTGTAAGCGCACCAACATGCGTTACGACGAATGGGGGGGATCGTACGAAAAACGCATGCGTTTCCCGCTTGAGATTGTGAAATCGATTCGTGAAACTGTTGGCAAAGAATTCATCATTATCTTCCGCCTATCAATGCTGGATCTGGTCGAGCAGGGCAGTACCTTCGAAGATGTTGTGCTATTGGCTCAAAAACTTGAAGAGGCGGGCGTCACCATCATTAACACAGGGATCGGCTGGCACGAAGCGCGTGTACCAACCATCGCAACTCAAGTACCACGCGGCGCGTTCTCTTGGGTAACAGAAAAAGTAAAACCTTATGTCTCTATCCCTGTTGTGACTTGTAACCGCATCAACACGCCTGAAGAAGCAGAGCGTATTTTGAGTTCTGGACAAGCGGATATGGTGTCGATGGCGCGACCATTCTTAGCCGATCCAGACTTTGTCAATAAAGCTGCTCAAGACCAAGCGCAGTTCATTAATACCTGTATCGGTTGTAACCAAGCGTGTTTGGACAATGTGTTTAAGGGTAAACGAGCAAGTTGTCTGGTCAACCCGAGAGCCTGTTACGAGACAGAGCTTGTCGTTCAACCGGCTGAAGCGAGTAAAACTATCGCCGTAGTAGGAGCCGGCCCTGCAGGTTTGGCGTGTGCAACGACACTGGCTCAGCGCGGTCATAAAGTTGATTTGATTGAGAAGAATGACCGAATTGGTGGTCAGTTCAGATTGGCGATGCAGATCCCGGGCAAAGAGGAGTTTAGAGAGACGATTCGTTACTTTGCCAACCAAGTTGACGCATCTGGTGTGAACCTTAAACTCGACACCGAAGCGACGTTCGAAATGCTGCTTAAGTACGATGAAGTTGTCATGGCGGCAGGTGTAGAGCCGAGAAAACTGAACCTTGAGGGTATTGATCAAGAGAATGTCGTCGACTATCAGACCTTGATTCGTGACAAGACACCGGTAGGCGAAAAGGTTGCGATCGTTGGGGCTGGTGGGATTGGTGTCGATGTCGCGACCATGCTCACTGAACCCGCTTCACACAGTTTAGATGATTGGCTACATGAATGGGGCATTGATAAAAACATGGAACACCCAGGGGGCTTATTCCCATACCCAGATGCAATGAGTGAGAAAACTGTTTGGGTTATGCAGCGTAAAGCAGGCCGTGTGGGTAAAGGTCCGGGTAAGACAACCGGTTGGATTCATAAGCGCACCCTTGAGAAGCGTGGTGTGAATCTATTGGGCGGCGTAAGCTACGAAAAAATTGATGACCAAGGTCTGCATATTACCGTCAACAAAGAGCCGAAAGTACTGGATGCAGATTCCGTCGTGATCTGTGCGGGTCAAGTGTCTGTGCGACCATTTGAAGACATGTGGCAAGAGTTAGGCAACAAATTACATGTGATTGGTGGTGCGGATTACGCCGGTGAATTGGATGCGGTTCGAGCGATTCGTCAAGGTGTTGAGCTCGCAACTAAGCTTTAATACCAATCGTAGCAAATAATTGCTCACCCTAGCTTGTTAAAACGCTCGATAACTGCGTTAGAATTTTTGATTGTAGAATAACTACTTACCGAAACTCTCTGTTGCAGAAAAGCTGCCTTGTTCTCAAGCCTTTTTCCGGCGCTATTTTTGATCACTTACTTACTGTGATTGGTATAACATCAAAGTTGCACTCGTCGGCTCGCTTAAATAATTTTTAAAGCCCTTAGAGCGTTCTTCTAAGGGCTTTTCTATTACAGATGTTGCGACTTATTATCGTTTGTAATCTATGCTACAGTTCAAAGATACAAATAAGAAAATAGTAAGGACTTCAAATGGATGCTTTGGAACTGTTGCTCAATAGACGCTCTATCGCCAAGCTATCTGAGCCAGCCCCGGAAGGTGTTGCTCTAGAAAACATCATTAAAGCGGGATTGCGTGCACCGGACCATGCTGCTTTAACCCCGTGGCGCTTTGTGATCGCTCAAGGATCAGGACTGAAGAAGCTCTCTGATATTTTAGTACGAGCTGCAGAAGCCGATAACAGCGAAGAAGCTGTGATAGAAAAAGTGAAAAAAGCCCCTTTTCGTGCACCTATGGTGATTACCGTTATCGCAAAAGTGACTGAGCACGAAAAAGTACCGGCATTAGAGCAGCATCTCTCTGCAGGTTGTGCTGTTCAAGCGATGCAAATGGCTGCGGTTGCGCAGGGTTTTCAAGGTTTCTGGCGCTCAGGTAAATGGATGTTCCACCCTGAGGTACATCAGGCGTTTGGCCTCGAAGGAGAAGACGAAATTGTTGGCTTCTTGTATCTAGGCACGCCAGGCTGCACGCCAATGAAAGTGCCAGAGCGTAACCTATCTCAATTTATTGAGTATCTATAACTACTCTTTACTGTATAAAAAAACAGTTTATCTTGATTTATTAGAGCCACATTAGATAATGTGGCTCTAATTGTTTGTCATCTCTGGAAAATCATGTCTCGCTTAATCATTGCTGAAAAACCTAGCTTAGGTCGTGCTATCGCCGCTGCTTTGCCTAACCCACAAAAAAAAGGTGAGGGTTTCATTCAATGTGGAAATGGCGATGTAGTGACATGGTGTATAGGCCACCTCTTGGAGCAAGTTGAGCCTGATGCTTATGAAGAGCGATATAAGAAATGGAGCTTAGTCGACCTACCGATCGTGCCTGAACAGTGGCAACTTAGACCAAGAAAGAGCGCCAGCAAGCAGTTAACTGTCATCCGCAAGCTACTTAAAGATGCCAAACAGATTGTTCACGCAGGAGACCCTGATAGAGAAGGGCAGCTGCTAGTCGATGAGGTGATCGACTACTGTAAAGTTTCAAAAACTCGTAAAGAGTCGATTCAGCGATTGTTAATCAGTGACTTAAATTTGCCAGCTGTCAAACGTGCGTTAGGGCAGATGCGCAGTAATAAAGAGTTTATCCCTCTATCTGTGTCTGCTTTGGCACGTTCACGAGCAGACTGGCTATATGGCATGAACATGACTCGTGCCTATACGTTACTTGGACAAAAAGCGGGATACCAAGGTGTGTTATCGGTAGGGCGAGTGCAGACACCGGTACTTGGATTGGTGGTAAGACGCGATGAAGAGATTGAAAACTTCGTCCCTAAAGACTATTTCACGCTACACGCCTTGATTCCTTATCAAAATGGCGGCGATAGCTTCGATATTCGTGCTCGCTGGAAGCCGAGCGAAGCGTGCAAACCTTGGCAGGATGAAGAGGGGCGCGTACTCAATCGCAAACTGGTGGAGAACGTCGCCAGTCGCATTCAGAATCAACCCGCTAAAGTGGTGGAGTCTGAGCAGAAACAGACCAAACAAGCCGCCCCGCTTCCATATTCGCTCTCTGCACTGCAGATTGACGCTGCGAAACGTTTTGGCATGAGTGCGCAACAAGTGTTGGATACCTGTCAGTCTCTGTATGAGAAACATAAGCTGATCACGTACCCGCGCTCGGATAGCCGCTATTTGCCAAAAGATCACTACTCACAAAGGCAGTCAGTCGTCGATGCAATCGCCAATAACGCTAAAGAGCTTGAGCAAGGTGCTCAGGGGGCTGATTTGTCACTGCGGTCTAAAGCGTGGAATGACAGCAAGGTTGATGCGCACCATGCGATTATTCCAACGCCGAAAAAATCTTCAGTGAATGGCCTTTCTGGTAATGAGATGAAGATCTACCAACAGATTGCTCGTCAATATCTAATGCAGTTTTACCCACACGCCGTTTATGCAGAGGCTAAGCTGGTGTTTGATATCGCCGGAGGCGTATTTATCGCGAAAGGTCGACAGCTGGTGACCCCTGGCTGGAAAGCACTGATGGGTAAAACAGATTCGGCTGATAAGAGTGACACTGCGGATACCGTACCTCCGTTGCCTGAAGGAACCGTATTGACCTGTCGAGAGGGCGTGATTGGGGACAAGAAAACAGAGCCACCCAAACACTTCACAGAAGCAACACTTCTCCAGGCGATGACAGGTATTGCGCGTTTCGTTGCCAACAAAGATCTGAAATCGATCTTAAAAGAGACCGATGGACTGGGCACTGAAGCAACTCGCGCAGGCATCCTTGATACGCTATTCAAAAGACAATTATTGACGCGCCAGGGTAAGAGCATTCATAGCAGCGCTGCTGGTCGAGGTTTGATTCATGCTCTGCCGGAAGAGTCGACTTTCCCTGATATGACCGCACACTGGGAACACCAACTGCAAGGGATGGCGGAACGAAATCAAGCGTATCAGCCTTTCATGTCTGATCTTGAAAACAAAATATCTGGGCTTATGCATCATGTGAAAACATCTGAAGTACCAGAATCACTGCGCCACCTGCCGAAAGTCGAAAGACCGGCCTACAAAAAGCGTAAGGCTAGTGGGCGTAAGAAGTTTACCAAGAAGCGATCATCGAGCTAGCGTTCGACTTTGCGGCCGCAGCGCTCAAACAGAGCTTTCCAGTAATCTACGTGCTCACGGGTGGCGGCTCTGAATGCTCGGTGAGTTTCTACTAACGGAAAAATGTAAGAGTGCAACTGTGGTTGCGCCTCGAACAATGAAAGATGCGGGTTTAGTTGTTGGTAGTAACCGTCTAACTGCGCCATGTAGGGCTGAACCAGCCCAATGAATTGCTGCTCGAAAACGTTATTGAGATGGCGAAACTTGGTTGTATCTCGCTGCTTTCCACATATGATTTTGTGATCGTATGCCTTGAGTTGTTGCGTGATCTGATTGAGCTCGAACGTCGCGGCGCTCAAAGAGTAGTGAAGATCGCCAAGTACAACTTGTTTCTCTAATGTCTCTTGCACTTCGGTTACTGACCCTAAAGTGAGTCTCTTATTGAAGAATTGGTCTAAGTAGCCCAACGCGTCACTGACTCGTTGAACTTTTAGGCCAACATCTTCGCTAAGCCACTGGCTCCCACGCAGTTGTGACTGCATTGCATCACTGGCATAGAGAAGATTCCATTGGTGCAGTGCGAGTTGGTCACGCTTTTGTTGCTCAATTTTGACAAGCTGCTGGTGGACGTCAGACGAGATACCTTGATGATTCAAGCACTCGGATAGCCCGTCGAGAAATGCAACTTGATAGTCAAAGTTACGAAACTGGTCAGCGACTTTACCTAGTACAGAATTACGTTCTGCGATCAAGTTGAACAGCCCGCACTCTCTGAGTTGATAGCTATCCAAGAGCCCCATCGAAATCGGCTGAATGTCGATGTTCAGCTCGCGTTTTCTTGGAAGAGCTTCAAATTCCCACTCTTCTGAGAGTCGGTCTTTATCTTGAACCCGTGCGACACGACTATGGTACTCGTCAAACAAATCGCCTTGTTCATCCCAACACCCACTGAGAAACAGGCACAAAGATCCTAAAAGAGCGGATTTATAGAGGGTTGAAGGAAATCTCATCTTAGCTCCTAGTAGAACTGCTTACCAAGCGACAAGCCGTGTAAAGGGTATAAATATTGTTTCGTTAGGCTGAGTTCGATGCCGCGGTTTGCGCTAGTGATTAAGATGGTGCTCATGAGAAGTCCTTGTAGAGAGGTTAAATTAAGTTTGATGGCTTCCCAGTAGAAAATCAACGACCCACCAACTCGTTAGCAACATAGTCGCGAATATCATTACTGCGACCAGAGAGCCACAGATCACTCCACTTAATAACATTAAGTTTTTCAAAATAGCACCCTATTAAAACAAATGATAACCATTATCATTTTGTTGTGGTTGTATCATTTATTGAGGTTGTCGCCAAGACTGAGGCTGTTATGATCTTGAGACTCCATCAAAATGAAGCGTTTTATGATCCCGTTAATTTATCATCCAATCTATTCACAGCTCCCTTTGCCTGAAGGACATCGCTATCCAATTAATAAATATCGACTTCTCTACCAGGCTGTCGAGGCCAAACGAGCAGAATTTTCTAATTGGCATCAAGCCTTTGAGCTGTTTGAACCGCAACCTGTATCAATAGAGCAGGTAAAACACGTTCATAGTGCAGAGTATGTTGATTTGCTCACTAAGGGGCAGTTAGCCGCTCCTAAAATGCGTCGTATAGGTTTTCCTTGGAGTGAGCAGCTTATCGAGCGAACGCTCTGTTCTGCTGGTGGAACATCTCTATCTGCGGAAATGGCGATTGAGCACGGAATAGCCATTCATTTAAGCGGTGGTTATCATCATGCTCATCATGATTTTGGGAGTGGTTTTTGTCTGTTTAACGATTTGGTCTTAGCGGCGAAACATGCGCTGAGCTTTGAACATATCGAAACAGTTTTGATCGTTGACAGCGATGTCCATCATGGTGATGGTACTGCAACTCTATGTCAGAATGAGCCCGATATCGCGACACTCTCTTTTCACTGCGATAAGAACTTCCCAGCGCGCAAGCCATCCTCTGATTTTGACGTTCCTCTATCGCGCGAAACAGAAGACGCAGAGTTTTTAGCAAGCTTCGAGCAAGTGACGCAAATGGCTTTGATGCACTATCAGCCAGATTTGATTATCTACGATGCGGGTGTTGATATTCATGTAGATGACGAGCTTGGATATCTGAACGTATCGACTGACGGTATCTATCAACGCGATTGTTTGATGTTAGAGATGGCAAAGAGTCATGATATTCCGATCGCTTGTGTCGTCGGGGGAGGATATCGTTCACAGCACCAAGACTTAGTGCCGATTCACATGCAGCTGCTGAACGCCGCATACAAGGTTATGAGCTAGATTCTCTTGCAAAAGAAACGAAAAAAGCCGCTGATTTCTCAGCGGCTTATTCAAATGTGGTGGAGGGATAGGGATTTGAACCCTAGAACCGCTATTAACGGTTGCCGGTTTTCAAGACCGGTGCTTTCGACCACTCAGCCATCCCTCCGATGGCGCGTATAATATAAAGCACACTGACGGTTGTAAACCCCTACAAAGAGCGTTTGCTTTCTTTATGAGCGTTTATACTTGTTTTTTTGTTTGACTGTTGAAAACGTGGCCAAATGAGTTTGTCGGCTTGAAGAGTGGTGAATGGTGAGTGAATACTATTTTCCACGAGCTCACTGAGTCTCTAAATGTAGAAAGAGGGTAGTGAGTCATAGATAAGAGAGTTTCATAGCGCAGAAATGAAAAAAGCCGCTGATTTCTCAGCGGCTTCTAGAATGTGGTGGAGAGATAGGGATTTGAACCCTAGAACCGCTATTAACGGTTGCCGGTTTTCAAGACCGGTGCTTTCGACCACTCAGCCATCTCTCCAGTGCGGTGAATAATATAAGGCATCCTTGGGCTTGTAAACCCTTAATTTTCATTATTTTGTTTGAGTGCTCGTTTTATAAACATTAATGATAATAAAAAAGGAAGCGCTCGCTTCCCTTTTATTGATCAACCTATATTTGACGGTATTTTAATCGTTCTTAGTGTAGAAACGTTGTAGCTCAGTCAAACCTTGCATCAACACAGGCAAGCGAGGGCTAGCGTCTTTTAGGCGCTTGTAATCTTTGTCGTAAAGCTTGTAGTTACCAAATTTGTCGATAACCGTAGTTTGTTGTGTCGTAATGAGTGCAAGTTCACGAGAATCACCAGCTAAAATCCACTTACGCTTTCTCTCGTCAAATAGGTTGCGACCACTACTGAAATCGTTTGGATTCGACGAAACGCCCAATAAATCCTGCAATAGAGTCACTGATAAGTCTAAATGGCTAGAACGGTGAGTATACTCTGATGCTGATTTTCCTGGCCAGTGCATAAACATTGGTACTTGAAGTTGATAACGACTGTAGTTTGAGTTTGCACCCCAACTGTTCGTTTTCGTCTCGTTAAACTCAGTACCGTGGTTGGAAGTGATGATCACAACCGTATTTTCAGTCAGTGATAACTCTTCCAGTGTTTGGTAAATCGTTTGTAGCTCATTGTCGGCTGCCATTGCGGACTTTTGATAGTCTGCTCTGAAGCGCTCAACAGCACTCAGCGTTTCATTGCTGTCACTCTCGTAGTTGGTGAAATAGTCGAGTGTCGTCAGTTCGATAAAGCTAAACCAAGGTGCGTTAGCTTCAGGGGATTGCACCCATTCCGCCCATGCATTGATGGCACTTTGATCATCGTGGGTCGCTTTACCCTCTTCGACATTTCTACCTCGGAAGATGATTTCTGAGAACATCGCATCTTCGAAATGATCACCACTAAAGGCAGAAATGCTGTAGTTGTGGTGCTCTAGAACATCGAGCAAGACTGCGTTAGAGCCTTGTGACTTAATACTGCTTGAGTAGCTGCTTGGTAGCCCATAGAACAAGCCAAAAATACCGAACATATCATTACTTGAACTGTAATGATTGGTGAAGTTAATCCCTTCTTGGGCATATGCAAAGCTGTTTGGCATCACTTCGCTGTTCAAGGCATCGGCACGCAAGTTGTTGACGCTGACTAACAGAATATTAAGGTCAGCACTGCGGCGGTTGTATTGAATTTTTTCCAGTGGGTAGCTAACAAGATCGACATTGTCTGCACTTGCTTCACGTCGCTCTAGGTACTCTTCACGATCAAGAAGTCCATGTTTCTCCATGAAGCTCTTGGCTGTCATAGGGTAGGAGAGCGGAAAGTTGGCCTTTTGACTGGTAATCGGGTTATAGAAGTATGCATCCGCCCAGATGTAGGTCAGATGGCTACTGATAAAGCTTAAGAAAAACACAGCGGCGATAGGACGGCCGACATGTTTGTGTGACAGTTTGCGCTGTTTACGCCATACCCACTCAGAGAGAGCAAGTTGAAGCATGAAGATCAGCGGCATAACGATGAAAAGGTGCTGTAAGTCTGAGCTAAATGCAGTCTCTTCTTCGCTAAATAGCACCTCCCAAACGACAGGTGTCAGGTGAAGGTTAATGCTTTGATAGGTTTGCGTGTCTATTAATAGAACAGTTAATCCGATTGTTGCGAAGCAGACGGCAACAAGTCGGAGTAACTTTCTTGACGGCAATATAAAGGTGAGGGGAAACAGCACCAATAGGTAGAGCGCGAACACCAAAAAACCGAAGTGACCAACCCATGAAACGGCGAGATAGAACTGTCCCAATAGAGTTTCTGGCCAAGCTGATTGAGTGATATAACGAGTACCGATCAACATCGCAGCAATGATGTTGAAAAATGCAAACCAATGACCCCAACCAACCAGTCGAGATACACGATCGCTATATGAGTTTGCGCTGTCTACCATTTATTATTCTTTTATCCGTCAGTCTATCTTAGTGAGACTTCTTTTCGTCAAGCGAAGAGATTAGTGCCTCGGCAAATTTTTCAGCAATTCCTTTGCGTTGTGAAGCAGCAACGTTCTGATTTAAGACATTGGTTGCGATATTTCCGGCGATCATCAGTGAAAGTTCTGGTGAAGCTTTGTGCTTAGACAGTACAGCACCTACTTCAGCTAGGATGTTTTCAACTTGTTCATCTGTGTATTTAGATATAATCGGCATAAGGACTCTAATAATGATAGTAAAAGCGGCTTATGATAACCTACAATTCACGACAACTGAAACCTGAACGATAATATTTTCATTATGAGCCTTCATCTTTCCAACGTAATTTTACACCAGCTGAGCAAGAACGATCAGGATGAACTGATTGTTAACTTCCGTGCTGAGTCTCTCGACAACGATGCTTCATCTGAAAGCTTAGTGGCTGAACTGCATCGTGTTTTCAACTCTAAACCTGGCAAAGGGTTTGGTTCATTTAAGTCCGACAGCGAATTTCAACAGTGGTTACATGAACTTCGTAAGGGCGAGACAAATTTCTACGATTTCTCACAAAAAAGTGCTCAACGTCTGAAAGAAGAGCTCTCAAAATACCCATTTGCTGATGAAGGTACACTGGTTTTAGCAGAATATCAGTCGCTTGCGACAGATTACCTATTCATCGGCCTACTGCCATCAAACCAGAGCCTCAAAGTGACCGAAGGCCTTGATATCAGCGCGACAGACTACCTAGATATCTCAAAAATGGACATTGCGGCTCGCCTTGATCTGTCGACTTATGAAACGGATAAAGAGTCGAACCGCTACCTTGCCTACATTAAAGGTCGTGTTGGCCGTAAAGTGGCAGACTTCTTCCTCGACTTTTTGCAAGCTGAAGTTGGTTTGGATGCCAAGCAACAGAACCAAGTGCTGATGCAGGCAGTAGAAGATTTCGTTTCTGACTCTAAATTAGAGAAAGAAGAAGCGATCAGCTACAAAAAACAGGTAGCTGATTACTGCAATGAACAACTAAAAGCGGGTGATGAGGTTCAGGTACGTGAGCTTTCTGGAGAGCTTCCTCCAAGCACAGACGGTACTAGCTTTTTAGATTACACCAGTGAACAGGGCTATGAGCTTGAAGAGAGTTTCCCTGCTGACCGCGCGACAATGCGCAAGCTGACCAAGTTTGTTGGCGCAGGTGGTGGCTTGAACGTAAGCTTTGACAGTTTGCTGCTTGGAGAGCGTATTTTTTACGATCCGGAAACAGATACACTGACGATTAAAGGTACACCACCGAACTTACGTGATCAGTTGACTAGAAATAAGTCATAGAGTTAAGTTAAACATGAGTGGCAGCAGGACGCTGCTACTCCACTTGTTTTGGGGCTCTGTTGCCCCTGTCGATGCCTGTCTCGTCGAATCATTGAACCACAACAAGGAATGTCGATGGAATTATCTATGAGACCACAGTCTGCAGTGAAAAGAACAACAAAAATCATAGCGGTTGTTTTTATTGCTTGGCTTATCCCAGCCCTGATGCTACTGAACTTAAGTCGTGCCTATAACCAGTCACTCGAACAGATTGAAGAGCTAGGCATCCGTGTGACTGAACTTAGGCAGTCACTCTATTTTTCAGAGCCACTTCGTGTCTCAAGAATCAACGACATGGCACTTGATGCTCAACTCGTTTATTCACTAAGATTACAAGTTGAATCCGATTACAAAAACGCGTGGCTTCGCCCAGATGTAAACCAACTGCTTTACGTTGTTGACCAGTTCTTAGAAAAGTTTAATGAATTTATACCGATAGAGAGTCAGGTTCAGTATCTGGTCGAAGATATTAAGGCGTTGAGAAGTGATTCAAATACTTCTGAGCAAATGCAGTCACTGTTGAATCAGTTCGGTACTGTCGTGTTCCAAGCCATGTATTCAGAAAATCATACCTCTTCTTCTATCTACCGCGCATTCGATTCAATCTTAGACCGCTCCTATCAGTTGGGTGAGGGGGAACAAGACGCGATGCAACAACTGCTCGCGGATGCTGCTTCACTATTGGGAAATTACGCTCAACTCAATTACTTGGTTGATAGAATCAAAAAGAACTCTGTCAATGAGCAGATTATCGTACTGGAAAATCAATACTACTCAGGTCAATTTTATATATTGACCTCACTGGCTGTTTTAAGTGTTCTTGCCTTCGGCTGTTTGGCTTTTGTGCGCCTTACATCGGTCACATCTGCAGCATATGAGTATAAACAACCACTGTCTGATGACAACCAGTCGATTGATACCTCATCCACACAGAATTCAGAACCGCAAGAACTCAAAGGCTATGTGGAAAGTGATTCAACCTCCGCTGAAAGTGAGCACAAGCCGACGATTGAGACTTCAACTTTTGAAGAAAGGACAAGTGAGAGTACTGTGGTTGAGGCGGGTGGGTCAGTGTCTAATCATCCAATATCGACACCGGTTGCTGATTCAGTAGCGGTGGAAAATGTGATTCCACTGCAACAGAAAGAACAGAGCGCTGCATTTATCGATATAGACAATGACAATCCAGTGATTGAAATAGAGGAGATGCTTGAGACTCTAGATGGTGATCATGAATCGGTGATATTACTTTTGAGCGTGTTTGTGGAAGACCATGCCAATGATTTCAACAAGTTCATGGAGCTAAAAACCGACGATACAGTGGCAGCAGCCCGTGTTGTGCATAGCTTAAAAGGTGTCGCTGGTAGTATCAAAGCATCAAGATTGGCTAAAGTTTCGACCCGTGTTGAAGCTAAGATGAAAAAGTCTGAGCCGATAGAGGAAAGCGAATTGCAAGAATTGGAGTTCGCCATTGATGCGACGGTAGAAGCGGCTAAAGATCATATATCCCAACACGCATAAAGAACCGCGCAAATAAAAGAGCAACGACACTGGTTTCTTTTTAAGGAATAAACTAAGTGTGGTTGCTCTTTTTTCATTTGAGGGAGAGCGAGGTTAAGCTTGTTGTTTGTTCAACTCTAGCGTTTCTTCAGTTTCCGCTGTGGATGCTGTAGGTTCACATTTATCTACAAACCATCCCATGTAAGAGGTCACGATAGTTACGATAATACAGATGAAACTCAACCACATGAACGGAGCGTAAGACAGAGTGGCAACGCCCAGAATACTCGCCATGTAGATACCGTTATCACTCCAAGGAACCATACCAGAGGTAAGGGTGCCACCAAACTCTGCGTTACGTGATAGGTTCTTACGTTGGTAACCTAGACGGTCGTAGTTTTTAGCACAGATTTTCGGAGTAAGGATCAGAGAAACGTACATTGCAGAACCAAATACGTTACCCATGAAAGCCGTACCAATGGTGCTGGTGGCGAGTGAACCTGCGCTCTTTACGCGGCGCTCAAACACTTTTGCAATTGTCTCTAGTACGCCCACTTTATCGAGCAAACCACCAAAGCCCAAACCAAACACAATCACGGCTACTGAACCTAGCATTGAAGACATGCCACCGCGGTTCAAGATTGAATCGATAAATTCGACACCGGAAGAGATAGAGAACGGAGCCCAAGCTGTATTAAATGCCGTCAGGAAGTCGATCTCTTGAATCATCACTGCCCAAATAATACCAAGCAGAGAACCGAAGCTAATCACTGGGAATGAAGGCATACGGAATGCAAGCAGCCCCAATACAATTAGAACAGGAACGAAAGAGTAAGGGGTGATGTAAAATTGTACTTCCATCGCCTTGATCACAGACTCAACTTGGCTCATGTCAACGTTGCCTGCATAGTGGAAGCCAAACGCTGTAAACATAACGCCAGTGATGATGTAACTGATGAGCGCAACTGGCAGCATACCTTTAATATGCTCGACCACTTCTACGTTAGACATTGAAGAAGCAAGGATGACTGAGTCAGACAGTGGAGACATCTTGTCACCAAAGTAACACCCCGAAAGTACAGCACCTGCAGTTATTGGGGCTGGAACACCTAAGCCTTGTCCAATACCCATCATCGCAATACCTGCTGTACCTGCAGCGCCCCACGAAGTGCCCGTCGCGAGTGCTGTTAATGAACAGATGATCATTGTCGCGAGTAGGAAAATTGACGGGTGAATTGCTTTCAAACCGTAGTAGATAATGGTCGGAACAATACCACCAGAGATCCATGTACCAACTAACGCACCTACCGCTAAAAGTATTAAAACAGCGCCTAAGCCATTAGAGATCCCATTGAGTGCGGCTTTTTCTAAGTCTTTGTATTGATGGCCTAGTCGAATACCTAAAACCATGATGATAAACCAACCGATGTACAGCGCGAGTTGGATAGGAAGATCAAGCTTCGCTGTAAAAGAAAACGCGAGGGACAAAAATAGCCCTAACGAAATGAAAACCTGCATCAAGTTCGGTAGGCGAGTTTTACTCTGCTGCATAAAAGCCTCTTATTATTTCGAGCATTATAGTGCTTCGTTATAGTGTGGGGGTACGAATTGGACACTACATTAATAAGATGATTATATCGAAAAATAACATTAAAGTTGTGATACTTAACTAATTACTGTCTCGTTTTTAGTATCAAAAACTGGTTATTTGTTAAATTAATGATTTAATAATGTTGATTTTTGTTGCACGTTATTTTCGTCATGTGAACGATTATTTCGTATTTTGGCTTTTTGTAGAGATAACTTCTGACTGGAATTTGTTCGTATTGATTTTAGTTTGAGCTACATGGTCGTTCGAAAACCTGAGAAAAGACATTTGGTGTGTGCTTTCTGTACTTTAGCTGAGTGAATCTGATCCTAGATAACTCGTATATTCATTACGTTCACCGAAAAGAAACGAAAAAGTTACACTTTTTGACAAAAAGCACTTGAGTTCTGTTACTGAAAAACTAAAGATGGGGGAGTAAATTAATTTTTAAACATGGAGAGTTCGAGATGAGAGTAGGTCTAGTTGGTTGGCGTGGTATGGTTGGTTCTGTACTAATGCAACGTATGGTGGAAGAACGAGACTTCGACCTGATTGAACCTGTTTATTACAGTACATCTCAAATCGGTATCCCAGCCCCTGTTCTTGGTGGTAAAGATGCGGGTCTACTGCAAGATGCATTCGATATTGATAGCCTAAAGCAACTTGATGCTGTGATTACATGTCAAGGCGGTGACTACACATCAAAAGTTTACCCGGCATTGCGACAAGCAGGTTGGAAAGGTTACTGGATCGACGCAGCATCTACTTTACGAATGGATGCCGATTCTATTATTACTCTTGACCCAGTGAACTTGGCGCAAATCCAACAAGGCATTCACAGTGGCACCAATACGTTTGTTGGCGGCAACTGTACGGTCAGCTTAATGCTTATGGCGCTAGGTGGTCTTTACGAAAAAGGTATGGTTGAGTGGATGAGCGCAATGACGTACCAGGCAGCTTCTGGCGCGGGTGCTAAGAACATGCGTGAGCTGATCTCACAAATGGGTGTTATCAACGACAGCGTAAGCTCTGAGCTTGCTAACCCTGCGAGTTCTATTCTTGATATCGATAAGAAGGTTGCAGACACCATCCGCTCAGAATCTTTCCCGACAGATCAATTTGGTGCGCCTCTTGCAGGTTCACTAATCCCTTGGATTGATGTGAAGCGCGAAAATGGCCAGAGCAAAGAAGAGTGGAAAGCGGGCGTTGAGGCGAATAAGATCCTCGGTCTAGACGGTCAACCGATTCCAATCGATGGGACTTGTGTACGTATCGGTGCGATGCGTTGTCACGCTCAAGCGCTGACCATCAAGCTTAAGCAAGACGTTCCAATGGACGAGATCGAAGAGATCATCGCAACGCACAATGACTGGGTTAAATTGATTCCAAACGAGCGTGATATTACGGCTCAAGAGCTAACACCAGCGAAAGTAACAGGTACTATGTCTGTACCTGTAGGCCGTCTACGTAAGATGTCTATGGGTAACGACTTCCTAAACGCATTCACAGTAGGTGACCAACTACTATGGGGTGCTGCAGAACCTCTACGTCGTACTCTACGCATCATCCTTGCTGAGAAGGCGTAATTAGTAAGATTACTAAAGCTCTAAGAGTCAAGAAATCCAAAAGGGTTGACGATAAACGTCAACCCTTTTTAGTTTTTGATATCCCGTTGTTCGGCACCAAATCTGTTCTTAAAACCTTTCGCATCTCGCCGTTCGAATCCCGAATCCGCTCCTACTCAATCCTCAACCACAACTCGTTTATCAGGATCAGCCAATTCACCACCGCAATATTTGCAATGAAGGGCATCTGAGTCGTGGCCTGAGCGATTGCAGTTGGGGCATTTCACTAGCTGTTTATGCGCATTCATTTCATTGCTCAATTCAGCGGTAATAATGCCAGTAGGTACAGCTAGGATTGAGTAACCTAATAGCATGGTTAGCGATGCAATGGCTTTGCCGAGCACGGTTTGTGGAACGATATCGCCGTATCCAACCGTTGTAATTGTAACAATGGCCCAATAAATACTTTGGGGAATGCTAGTAAATCCATTCTCAGGCCCTTCGATAACAAAGATAAGCGACCCAAAAATGGTAACCAAAATTCCAACTGTACTAAAGAATATCAGGATTTTACGCCTAGCCATCAGCAGCGAACGCAAAAGGATGTTAGAGTCTTGCAGGTAGCGAACGAGCTTTAGGATGCGGAATATACGCATTACCCGCAGCAGCCTGACCACGCCCATGAACGATGCACTAGGGATGAGTATCGCTAAATAGGTGGGCAAAATCGCAAGGAGGTCAACAACGCCATAGAAGCTGGTGGCATAAGATTTAGGATTGGGTGAGCAATATAGTCTCAATAGATACTCAATGGTAAACAGCGCGGTAAATGTGTATTCAATGTAACGCAGTTCTTGTGACCAATTTGTCATCATAGGCAGTGATTCAAGAATCAAAACTACTAAAGAAGCAATGATCGCTACGAGCAATGAGATATCAAAGACACGCCCTGCTCGGGTGTGTGTACCAAAAATGATGATATATAGGTGATGTTTAAGAGAGTGTCGAGACATGATGGTAAAGAGTACTTTTTATAATGACCTACTCAATATCATACTTGGTTGACATAAATGAGGCGAGTGAAAGCCTATACTTTACTCGCCTCGATATCGGTATCAGCGCTGGTTAAACGTATTCTTGATTACGCTAAACCAGGGAATAGGTTACGAAGGCCATTGGCGATGAACTCAATACCCAGAGCACCAAGGATCAGACCCATGATACGTGTGATCACGTTGATTCCAGTTTGACCTAGGAACCTTACAATCACGGGTGCGGAGCGGAACAGTAACCATGAGCAAATTGCAAAAGCGACGATACTGATACCGATACCTATGGTGTCAATGGCTGCTGGGTAGCGAGAACCGTAAACAATAGTTGAACTGATCGCACCTGGCCCTGCCATCAGAGGCATTGCAAGAGGGACAACACCGATTTGCTCGCGGCTAACGTATTCCGATTTTTCTTGCTTGTTCTGCTTATCTTCACCCAACTTGCCGCTCATCATTGAAAACGCAATGCTAAGAAGCAGTAAACCACCGGCAACTCGGAACGAGTCCAAAGATATGCTGAACATGTCCAACAGCATTTGTCCTGCTATTAATGACACAATCAATATAACCGCTACTGCGACGTTAGCCTGTAGCGCTGTTCGATTTTTCTCTTCAGGTGGCATATGAGCCGTGAGAGAAACGAAAACAGGCATGATACCGATAGGGTTTACAGCAGCGACAAGCCCAAGGAAGAATTGCAGAAAGATTGCGAGTTCTAAACCTTGCATGAGAGCGATCTCCAGTTAGCGTGAATAGTAAAGTGACGTTGATCTGACTTATATCAGAGTGCGTAATGTAAGGGACAAATTCAAAGAGTGCGAATGAAAAAAACTAACCTGAAAAGGGGGCTGGTTTTTAGAAAAACTAATTGAGTGATAGATCTGTAATTTGAATGTTGCAATGTGGTATTTCGTGTTTCGTATTGTAATTTGATTTGAACCAAATGTTAGCTCGCGCACGCTTTTAATAAAAATTATGACAGTTTGTCATCCGTTGCAATGGGATGGATATACTCTCAGTAGCACAATTTTTGCCGTGTACATGTAATTGAGCTGATTAAAAATGAAACTTTTTTACAGAATATGACATTAATTAGAAGAAAAATATCTATGTGCTTGTTTTTTATACGAGTGTAAATTGTGATATTAGTCTATATAAATCATGAGTTTATGGATATTTTTGCGATTGCCTTACCACTTATTGGTTAATTCTTTTTGGGTAACTGATCTGGGTCAATTTTTTTCACACAATGAAATAATATACTCAGTTCCGAAAGCAATTTACTAAGAACGCTGTTGGCAACCGAGTGACGACACAGTGAAATTAATAAAAAGTTTTTAATATTTATTATTTTAGGAGATCCACCATGCCTGTAACTAACTTAGCTGAACTAGATGCTCTAGTAGCACGCGTTAAAGCAGCACAAGAAGAGTTCGCAACTTTCTCTCAAGAAAAAGTAGATGCTATCTTCCGCGCAGCTTCTCTTGCAGCTAACCATGCTCGTATCCCGCTAGCTCAACAAGCGGTAGCAGAATCTGGAATGGGTATTGTTGAAGATAAGGTAATCAAAAACCACTTCGCGTCAGAATTCATCTACAACAAATACAAAGACGAAAAAACGTGTGGCATCTTAGAAGAAGATGACAACCTAGGTACAATGACTATCGCAGAACCTGTAGGTATCATCTGTGGTATCGTACCAACCACTAACCCAACTTCTACTGCGATCTTTAAGTCTCTTATCTCACTTAAAACTCGTAACGGCATCATCTTCTCTCCACACCCACGTGCGAAGAACTCTACAAACGATGCAGCGAAACTTGTACTAGACGCAGCAGTAGCAGCGGGTGCTCCAAAAGACATCATCGGTTGGATCGACCAACCATCTGTAGAGCTTTCTAACGCTCTCATGAAGCACGACGGTATCGCACTTATCCTTGCAACTGGTGGTCCAGGCATGGTTAAAGCAGCATACTCTTCTGGTAAGCCAGCAATCGGTGTAGGTGCAGGTAACGTTCCTGTAGTTATCGATGAAACAGCTGACATCAAACGTGCTGTCGCTTCTATCCTAATGTCTAAGACTTTCGATAACGGCGTAGTATGTGCTTCTGAGCAAGCAGCTATCGTAGTTAGCGAAGTATACGACGAAGTAAAAGAGCGTTTCGCTTCTCACAAAGCTCACGTCCTATCTAAAGCTGACGCTGACAAAGTACGTAAAGTACTTCTAATCGACGGTAACCTGAACGCGAAAATCGTAGGCCAACCTGCTCCAGCAATCGCTGAAATGGCTGGTGTTAAAGTTCCTGCAGACACTAAAGTTCTTGTAGGTGAAGGCCTTGGTAAAGTATCGATCGATGACGAATTCGCTCACGAGAAACTGTCTCCAACTCTAGGTCTATTCCGTGCTGACAACTTCGAAGATGCGGTAGCCCAAGCGGAAACAATGGTTGAAATCGGTGGTATCGGTCACACATCTGGTCTTTACACTAACCAAGACGTTAACGCAGACCGCATCCGTTACTTCGGTGACAAGATGAAGACTGCACGTATCCTTGTAAACATCCCAACTACTCACGGTGGTATCGGTGACCTTTACAACTTTAACGTAGCACCGTCTCTAACTCTTGGTTGTGGTTCTTGGGGTGGTAACTCTATCTCTGAGAACGTAGGTCCTAAGCACCTTATCAACAAGAAAACTGTAGCTAAGCGAGCTGAAAACATGTTGTGGCACAAACTACCTAAGTCTATCTACTTCCGTCGTGGTAGCCTTCCAATCGCAATGAGCGACCTAGAAGGTAAGAAACGCGCATTCCTAGTAACTGACCGTTTCCTATTCAACAACGGTTACGCTGATGAAGTAGTTAAACTGCTTAAAGAGCAAGGTATCGAAGTTCAAACATTCTTCGACGTAGAAGCGGATCCAACACTATCTGTTGTTGAGAAAGGTGCAGAAGCAATGAAGAGCTTCCAACCTGACGTAATCCTAGCTCTAGGTGGTGGTTCACCAATGGATGCTGCGAAGATCATGTGGGTAATGTACGAGCACCCAGAAACTCACTTCGAAGAACTAGCAATGCGCTTTATGGACATCCGTAAACGTATCTACAAGTTCCCTAAAATGGGTAAGAAAGCTGAGCTTGTATGTATCACTACAACTTCAGGTACGGGTTCAGAAGTTACGCCATTCGCGGTTGTTACAGACGACAAGACTGGTGCGAAGTACCCACTAGCTGACTACGAAATCACGCCAAACATGGCTATCGTTGATGCTAACCTAGTAATGAACATGCCTAAGTCTCTAACAGCATTCGGCGGTTACGATGCAGTAACTCACGCTCTAGAAGCTTACGTATCTGTTCTTGCGAACGAGTACTCAGACGGTCAAGCTCTACAAGCACTTAAGATGCTTAAAGAGTACCTACCATCAAGCTACGCGAACGGTGCAAACGACCCAATCGCTCGTGAGAAAGTACACAACGCAGCAACTATCGCTGGTGTAGCATTCGCGAACGCATTCCTAGGTGTTTGTCACTCTATGGCGCACAAGATTGGTGCTGAGTTCCACCTACCACACGGTCTGGCGAACGCACTACTAATCTCTAACGTGGTACGTTACAACGCGAACGATAACCCAACTAAGCAGACTGCATTCTCTCAGTACGACCGTCCACAAGCACGTCGTCGTTACGCTGAAGTTGCTGACCACCTAGGCCTAAGCCAAGCTGGTGACCGTACTGCTCAGAAGATTGAACGTCTACTAGCATGGCTAGACGAGCTGAAAGGCGACCTAGACATTCCTAAGTCAATCAAAGAAGCGGGTGTTTCTGAAGCTGACTTCGTAGCTAAGCTTGATGAACTAGCGGTAGAAGCGTTCGATGACCAATGTACTGGTGCGAACCCACGTTACCCACTAATCACTGAGCTTAAAGACGTACTACTAGCGTCTTACCACGGCCAAGCTTACGTTGAAGGCGAAACTTTCGAAGGTACTACTGTAATCCTTAAGAAAGCTGACCAAAAACCAGCAGAAGCTAAAGCACCAAAAGCTAAAAAAGAAAAAGCTGACGCTTAATTAGGTTCAGTTTTGAGATAGATTTTCGCTAGCACGTTAATCTACAATCGGGAAAAGAGCAAAGCCCCAGTCGAGAGACTGGGGCTTTTTTTAGGTTCATCGCGGCTTTCCGGGGAAAGCCGCTTTTATCTTCAAGAAGAAGTAGTCAGTATCTCGATAACCATATCCCATTCGCTTGATTAGCTTTATCTTGTTGTTTATCCCTTCAAGCGTGCAGGTATTTAACGGATAACTTGCCGATGCGATAACCCCGTGAAGATATGGTCTGAGTTTTCGTGCGAACTCTTTTAATGGCTTGATCCCACTCTCTTGCACTTGTTCCCACCACGCGTCCCAGAGCCCCTTAGCGTGCCCTTCTGATTCACAATACCAAAGCTCTTTGAGTTGTGCTCCGAGTATATATGTGGTCATTAAGTCCTTATTGATATTCAATATTTCACTAAGATAGCTTTCTTGGCGTGTATTTAAGTTGCCTCTATTTTTCAGCAGTACCCAGCGTGAACGCTTCACCCATTGCCTCGCTTTTTTGTCTTGCTTAAGTTTGTTAGCTTGGTCGACTCTAACTCTATCCATCACCTCGCGACCGAACTTAGCGACAACATGGAATAAGTCGTAAACGATTTTTGCGTTCGGACAGTGCGCTTGAACTTCAAGATCGAAAGCCGTATTCATGTCCATCGCGACGGCTTCGATATTTATCCCATGCTCGCCTAATTGCTCGAAGAACGGTCGTATGTCTTTGCGGCTACGACCTAATCCTATCCAAATGACTTGGTGAGTTTTAGCATCAGCGATGACCGTGGCATATCGATGTCCTTTAAAGATGGCGAACTCGTCCATGACGAGTTGCCTTAGATCTTCCCATTTTATTGACGGTACAACTTGTCTAAGCCGGCGTTTATCTATCTCTTTAATTGTGTGCCAATGAACGCTCGTTAACTGGGAGATATGCTTAATAGGGAGAAGAGGTAATAGTTGTTCTATATAGCTTTTTAGGCGCTTCGTTATGCGAGCATAAGGCTCTAACCAAGATAGAGACTCTGTTTTTATGCCGCAGTCGCGACACTTAATCCTTCGAGTTTGAACGGAAAGTTCAACTGGAACACCGAGTAACATGGCATCCTTTACATGACGCCATTGATACTCATGGATAGCTTCGGCTTCAAGACCACAGAGGCATTTAGCTTCAGAGTTAGGTTTAAGAGTAAGGGTAATAAGTGTTGCTGTCTGGTGAGACTTTACTATTTGAAAGCCTTCCCAGAATGAAGATAGGAAAGTATGATTCGGCATGGAAACGGTAGTTTGTGTATGATTTTTGTTTGGCGACTAAACCATATCACTTACTACCGTTTTTGTTTTAAGTTCCCGCTAATCCGCGATGAACCTTTTTTTAATGTACAAGTATGAGGTTTTGAGTGTGTAATCGTTGTAGGGAGAGGATGGTTTGGTTGTAGGGATTTTCCTACATAATTCAATAAAATTAATAAAAATCAACATCTTATAAATCCCGCTTCAATGCGGCCAAATTGACTTGCTTTGGCTAGGCGGTAATCTACCTTTCTTAGTTAAGTTTGGTATTTTTATGCGTTCGTTAATTCTTTTAGCATCCCTCATTGTTGTCTCTTTTTTTTCTTATTCTCAAACAGAAAATCTAACCTTCAACTCTCAAGAGCGTGAGTTTATTGCAGAGCACCGTGTTATATCTGTTGGTTTGCTACCAAATACATGGGCGCCATATTCCACAAGTTACGAATCAGGTACTTCTTTTGGGATCAACAATGACTATATGAAGAATATCGCTCAAATACTAGGTTTTGAGCTTGAATATCAGCCTTACCCATCAGTCGATGCTTTATTGGATGCGGTAGAAGCAGGCAATGTAGACATTGCATTAGGTGTTCGATATACAAATGAAAGGAGCAATGTGTTCCTATTTTCAGAACCTTTTTTTAATGGCAGCGTAGCAATCTGGTACCGCAATAAAAAAGCACAATTCATCTCTCCACAGTTATTGAATTGGAGCTGTGTTAAAGGCTCTTTTTATTGTGAAATTCTCGAAGAGAAAAAAATACCGAACATTATATCAGTCCAGAATTTTGACCAAGCTATCACATTAGTAAATAGCGGAGCTGTTGATGCAATTGCTGCCAATTTTGTCTCTATCAACTCCTACCTCAATAATCATGATGTTATTCGAGGCGTTGTCGAAACTCTAGACTGGTTAGAGACAGATACACTTCATGCCATTGGAAATAAAAATCAAAAACAGCTGATTGCATTGATAGATAGAGTGCTTAAAAAAGAAAGTAAAGGCCTAAATCAACCTTCTATACGTTCATTGAACCCTTATCACTTGAGTGAGCAATTAGCACGTACTTATAAGCAAGTCCACAAGAGCGATATTGAATATTCAATGCAGTTTGATCTATACCCACTGTCATTTAAAAACTCAAAAGGTGAGGTAGACGGCTATTTCCATGATTTTATGGAGTTATTACAAGCAAGATCAGGCATACAGTTTTCATTCAAGCAATCAGATCATTACACCGCATTACAAATGCTAGAGAGGGGAGATATCAAAGTTTCTCCTATCGTGAAAGGTATGAAGATTGATAATGGAAAATACATTACGTCAGAGCCTTTTTTTACTCAAGTATATTGGCCTGTTATTAAAAACCCTGGGTTCGTGGCTAGGATGCTTGAACCGAAAAATAACAAGTCAAAAGCTGGGGTATTAACTAACTCAAGTTCCAAAAAATTTTCATATATAAAAATGGTTGTGAAGGGTGAAGTCGTTCCCTATAACGACGTGCAAGATCTTATGAAAGATCTCACTGACAACAAGATAGATATTGCCTACTTACCACAGGACATAACGCAATCATTAGTAGTACAAGATAGAAACGATCAATTCTTGCTTGAGCCAGAGAATGCGATTGAGCTTGATCTTGTTTTTGCTATGAAGAAAAACGACGTATTACTACAAGCGTTAATAAACAGTGTACTAAATACTATTGATAATAATGAAGTCGAGAAACTAAAGCATGGGTATCGCCAATTTAAAGTTGTGCACGGGTTTGATAAGCATGATGTTTATATCATCGCTGGTGGCGTGTTGTCGTTTATTCTTTTTGTGGGCACGTTAATCTATTTTGCAATCGCAAACCTGAAGTTGAAAATGCGAGTCACACAACAACTGGCAGAATCAGCTGAATCAGAAAAAGAGTGGTTGAGAAGCATCATAGAAGAGCTACCAAGCACGATTTTCATTCAAGATGAACAGGATGAAATTGCACAAAGTAACTGTAAATCATACTTAGATAACGAGTGTTTAGGCTGCTCATTATTATCTCAAAACAGTAATGATAATCATGCTGTGTGTAGTACTCAACAACTCATCGAAAGTAGTGGGTCAGTAACAGACAGTTGCCAAGCTCAGAGTTGTGCAATTGGTATCGAACAGTTTGAAAGGACGAGGAAAAACCTTAGCTCTCCGGTCAGTGGTAAAGGTTATGTGCTTTCTATTCTTAATGATGTGACAGAACAAAAGCAGTATGAAGAGCAATTGATAGAAGCTAAAAAAGCTTCAGAGCTTGCAACGCAAATGCGAGAGCAATTTCTCGCAACAATGAGCCATGAGTTAAGAACCCCAATCGCTGCCTTAAGTAGTTCTCTAGAGATGATTGAGCGTTATAACCAAGATGAGAGCATCGCGCTTATCACCCCGCTGGCAAAGCAATCCTGTGTGCACTTGAACCGCTTGGTCGATGAAATACTGGATTTCTCAAAGCTTAATGCCAATGAGCTTTCAATTGAGCCTACAGAGCTGAACTTTGTTCAACTGATGAATGAAACGACTAAGCCATTTGAATCTCGGGCCTTGGACAAAGACCTACAGTTTGATGTCGATGTGACTTCGAATGACTCAGATCTCATCATGATTGATGGTGTTAGGCTAACGCAAATCGTAAACAACTTACTTTCGAATGCTATTAAGTTTACTCAAGTGGGAAGTATCAATGTACGCAGTTACATTTCTGAAAGCGCGTTGCACCTCATTGTCAAAGATACTGGGATCGGCATGTCTACATCTCAACTCAATGATGCATTTAAGCCATTCACACAGGCCGATAATTCAATTGAACGCAGCTATGGAGGAACAGGGCTAGGTTTAAGTATTGTCGAACAACTTGTCACTAATATGGGGGGGGGAATAATGGCTGAGAGCGCCTTAAACCACGGTACTTCCATCAAAGTGACAATACCTATTACAGTCGTAACTAAGCGTGAATCAGATGAAGCTTCTAGTGTGAAACCAGTTACGCCAATAGCCGAGCAGCTAGAGTTCAAAGCACTTAATTTGAAGGTTCTGGTTGCAGAAGACAACGCGATTAATCGTCATTTAATGAAAATTCAGTTGCAAGAAATGGGTATTACTCCTGTTGTTTGTGTCAATGGGCAAGAAGCATACGCGCTATTGACTCAGCCTGAAAATAACTTTGATGCACTGATTACGGATTGCCATATGCCAATACTTAATGGATATGAATTGGCGTTTATTATTCGTTCAAATGAAAAGTTAGCTGATCTCTTCATTATCGGTTGTACGGCAGAAGATCCGAGATTAACTGAAAAGAAAAATGGACAGAATTCCTTCGATATCCTTCTTCATAAACCTTATGGAGTTGATGAGCTATATCAGCCTTTGAGTCATGTGCAAAACATAAAAAACCAAAAATTGAAAGGATTGCGACAGGAGACTGGATGGCTGGACTCGTTCTCCAAGCAGAAAGCGATCACCATTGCCAACATATTTGAGACCTCCATGGAAGAAGATCTTAAGGCGTTAACCTTGGCCGAATCAGAAAAAGAAATACGCTCAATCGCTCATAGAATTAAAGGTGGCTGTTTCGCTGTTGGTGTTGAGGACTTGGGAAAGTGCGCTAGCGAATTAGAAACAGCGGTTACCTCAGAAATCGGTACTCGCAGGCAAGAATTAAAGAGACAAATGAATATTGAAATTACTAGAGTTAAATCGTGGTGTAAAAAAAATGGATAACATAAAAATACTCATAGTCGACGACCAGCCATTGCAACTTCATGTTTTGGAGTGGGTTTTACGTGATGTAGGAATAACTGATGTCAATAGTTGCTTATCAGGGAGAGATGCGATTCAACTTGGTGAGAAAAATAAGTACAACTTGATATTTGTTGATCTTAACATGCCAGATATTGACGGAGTTGAACTGCTTGTTGAATTAAGTGAAGTTGGATATAGCGGAGGGATAGTCGTATTAAGTGCGGTTGATGCTTCGGTTTTAAATACGGTTGGTTACCTTTGCCAACAATTGAAATTTGACTTTGTTCGAGAGCTAAGTAAGCCTTGCCAAAGTGATGATTTGGAGAAGTTACTCAATGACTTTGTCAATAGCCGACCAAAGCAAGGGAGTATGGAAGACTTGTATTTACCTAGTCAGTTGGAGTTGAAAGAGGCAATTAGTGAAGGACAATTGATTAACTACTATCAACCTCAATTTGATTTCAATAGTAAGAAACTTGTTGGTGTAGAAGCCTTAGTTCGTTGGGACCATCCACAGAAAGGTTTAATTCCTCCGTATGTGTTTCTTACGCAAATAGAAAAATTTGGAATGGATAATGAATTGTTTGATGTCGTGCTAACTAATGCCCTTACGGATATTTCTTTAGGCTACATAACTTGTTCTGTATCCATCAATGTTGGACAAGCCAACATAGACAGCTGTCACTTTTCTGACCATTTACTCGGCTCTTGTAAGAAATTCAATGTAGATCCTGCAAGCTTAATCATTGAATTAACTGAAACAGACGTTTACAACGATAGTATTAATATACTCAAAAACTTAGCTAGGTTACGGTTACATCGAGTAGGGGTATCGATTGACGACTTTGGCACGGGTTATTCATCGCTCATTAAACTGGCACATTTGCCTTTTACTGAGATGAAAATTGATAGAGGTTTTGTTACTGATTGTATTAATGATGAAACTAAAAAAACCATAATAGAAGCAATCGCCAATCTAGCAAGAAAATTACATATTCAGACTGTTGCCGAAGGTATAGAAGATCAAAACACTTGGAATCTGGTTCACCAGTTCGGTGTAGATATTTGTCAAGGGTATTTCACGGGTAAACCCGTTCCGATAGAGGAATTAACACCTTTATGTTCAGTAATCGGGGAATGAAAGTTGTGATACATAAAGAGTTAGTGAACTGCTTGGTGGTAGACGACCATCCATTAGTATGTGTGGCCATTGAAACATTATTAAACAGTATTGATTATATTGAGTCCGTAACAAGTGTTAACGATGGAATAACAGCACATAAAATATTAAAAAATAAACCCATTAACTTGTTAATTTTAGATGTGAATTTAGGTGATTCTGATGGTTTCGACCTCTTGAGAAGAGCCAAAGCTCATGGCTATAAGGGTAAAGTATTGTTTATCTCGTCGAGCGATAACGCCATTCACATCAACACTGCATTTAAAATGGGTGCCGATGGCTACCTATGTAAATCAGAAAACTTTCACCTAATCTCGGATGCAATAGATAGTATTGCAAAAGGATATTCTATTTTTAAGTTTAGAAATAATAACAATAATTCAGGTAAGGCCGAACTTTCGAAAAGGGAGATAGTAGTATTTAACTACTTAGTTCAAGGTAAATCAAACAAGTATATAGCGGACGTATTGTCATTGAGTGCCAAAACGGTTAGTACCTATAAACGAAGAATATTGGATAAATATAAAGTAAATAGCATTGTAGAACTGATCAAAGCGAGCGAATGTTAAATGAGGCCCTTGATGAAAAGACTGAGGGATAACTTAGTTAACTCTCTTTTGCTATCACTGTTCATATCTGTATTTGTGAATTTTTATACAGTAAATGATTTTATTGAAAAGGAATCAGTAAAGTTTCAATCAATCAAAAATTCATTCATTGGCAACAAATCAAAACTTATACTTTTAGGGATGTTGACTGAGGAGGCAATAAGTTCCTCGAATACTCAAAAAGAACAAAGCGGAATATCGATAAAAGGTTCATCTGCTATATATCAATATGGTGCAACTAACTCTGAATTATCAGCGCAAGAAGCCATTATTTATGACACCATGAATCACATGGTAAAACTTGATCCTCAGAGCATTGAATCGAACATAACGATACTCTATCGCTCTTTTAAGACCCGAAAGCTCTTTTCTACCCGAGCCTTTGATGATTTAGTTGTAAAAGAGGACGCTTTTTCGCTCGAAAGATGCGAGGTCACCGGAACTTGCACGCTGAATGCGACTGAGAATCAACTCATTGACCGCGTGATTGTCTCGCCTATTTATCGAGACTTGCTATCAAACCGTGCGACGCTGAGTATTACAACGCCAGTATACTATTCTGGAGAAATTATTGGTGAGTATCTGGTTGATATATACGTAGACGGTAAAGAAATTTTAGAAGGTAAAGAGATCTCAACTCGTGAAAAAGGTATTTATAATGCGACAGTTATTGAAGAGCGCGATTACCCATTCTCTGATTTTTCTTATGTATTGGAGTTCGTTACAGATAATCGCTCTCTGTTAATCTACAAAATCCCCTTCACAAAACTGGTTGTTGATACACTTTGGATAAATGGCATAATTTTCTGCTTTGTCTTTACTTTACTCTGGAAGGTGAATGAACTTGGAATAAAACGAGAGAAATTGAAAGATGCAGAAAGGGTAGCAACTAGGGATGAGTTAACAGGTTTATATAATAGAGCTATTTTTAGAGATGAATCATTTATGCAGTTAACCGATAAATATTCTCTATCTATACTTGCTATTGATGGAAACAGAATAAAAAAAATCAATGATACCTATGGTCATGCTGTAGGTGATGAGGCGATTAAGCATATATCTTCATGTATGAAACGCATTTTTAGGGAAAGTGACTACCTTATTCGAACCGGAGGAGATGAGTTTTTGGCTCTGTTGCCCAACTGTAATGTGGATATGGCCTATATTCTTGCGGAAAAACTCAATAATTCGGTCGCTTCTTCACAGGTAGCTTTTCGTCACATTAACATCAGCATTAGCATAGGTGTTGTAGAGCAGCATATTGGTGAATCATTAGAATCTGCAATTAGCCGAGCAGATTCAGAGTTATATAAGGAAAAAAACAACTATGAAGAGAACGACGCACCTATGGAGAAGAGTACTCAGTTAAGTTAAGCTATACGTAATCGATTTCGTTATTGGAATTAATAATGATCAACGACTTGAATTACAACTTTCTACGAGAACTTTCTTTACTTTACCGATACAGAAGTATGAAAGCCGTCGCGAATACACTGGGGGTAACCGAAAGTGCTGTAAGTAAGCGCTTAGCTCATTTAAGAGCTCATTTTGACGACCCATTATTTGTGAGAGTTGCGGGGGTACTAGAACCAACGCATTTTCTCGATAGTATTATGCCTGGGGTGAATCAAGGCTTAGAGTTACTTAATCAATCATTAAACCAGACGAAATCATTTGTTACTACTGAGCATAACGAAACTATCCGTATCGCCATTCACTCTTTAACTATGGAGCGGTATGGCTTAGAGATCTACAATGCGATAAGAGCAAAGTTTCCCAACCCCATGATCTCTATTGAAACTTGGTCATCTCAAACTGAAAATGACATTTTGGATAACCGTGTACAAGTAGGTATTAACTTTTTCAATGAAGCGCGTAGAAAGTCTCTTTATCAAGCTCGTGTCGTTGCAACAAAAGCCACTGTCGTTGTTTCCGCGACTAGCGATGTGAATTCATGGGAAGAAGCAGTCAAACTTCCGTTTATTTTTTTTCGTGTCCCTGGTTGGAATGACGAGCATCACCGATTTACCGATGAGTGTGCAAAAAAAGGGATTTTCTTTGATTATCAAGCAAAAACCGATGATATCGCCGTGGCGTGTCAGTTAGTGAATCAAAATGGCATGGCCGTGATGAGCCTAGAAAGCGTCATGGAAAATTCTGACTTTAAGAGTATTGAGGTTCCCAGTAAATTTGCATTTGAGGTTCCTATTGTTACTTGCTGTCGTTTAGTAAACCGAACTAACCCATTACACGATGCGTTGATTCGTATTATCAAGGAAGTTATCGTTTAGTGGGCACTATTCAGTGAGATAATCTCATTAATTTTGATGAGTTCAACTACCGTTGAAGCTGAAAACTTCGCGAGCACGCGAGACTTATATGTGCTGATGGTTTTTTCACTTAAGAAGAGTATTTCAGCTATCTGCTTATTGCTGTAACCTTTGACGAGGTACTGAAAAACGGTCAGTTCCCTACTTGAAAGATCATCAGGGCTGATGTTGAAATCTGATTCGCTTTGCTTGAATAAATTATAGCCACGTAAAACATGTAACATTGCATCGCGAACAATAAAGGTTGGCTCTGTTTTACTCACATAGCCATTCGCCCCATTCTTTTTCGCTAAAGCGGAATGTAGGTTGTAATCAAACTTTGAGATAAACAGAATCTTACCTTGGTAGCCTGTTTGTTTTGCCCTTTTCATCAACTCAAATCCACTCTCTTGACCTAACTCCACATCCACTGTTAACAAGTCGAAGCGTTCCTTTTTAAGTAGCGATAAAGAGTCTGCAATGGAGCTAGATTCTTTCACTTCAGCGACATTTTCTAGGCTAAGTAATTGTTGGGTTAGTGTCTCTCTTACGAGTGGAAAACTGTCAATAACTAAGCAACGTTTAGGTTGAGTGTTTAACATTTTTAATCTCTGTGGATGCAGGAAATGGTGAATATATCGAATTTATAAAGGAATGTTTGGAAGACCTCACTTGACGAAATGGAAAGATCGCGAGTGAACGTTTTTCTAGAGATAAAGATAGAGATAGAGATAGAGATAGAGATAGAGATAGAGTGAAAGTGGGTGGTGCATATTTCGGAGCATTCCGATCAGTCATTTCGGGATTATCCGATCGCCCATTTCGGTTTAAACCGATCGCCGATTCCGCGATTATCCGATCACTTTTAGCCTAACTCCGAAATCAGCGATCGGAATAGCGAAAACCGCGATCGGAATGCCCGAAATCCCACCTTTTTCTCTTTTAAATCAATAGCTCGCTATTCTTTACTTCTTAAACAAGAAGGTAAGGAAGCGACAATGGCAAAAAAGAGAACTCCAATGAAGAAAATCAAAGAGGTATTACGCCTTAAGTACGACTGCGGTCTTTCAAATCGCAGCATCGCTTCTTGCCTTAAACTCGGCCCTTCCACCATATCGGAACTCCTGACTCGCTTTAGACAAAGTCAACTTGGTTGGCCTCTACCTGAAAGTTGTAGCGATACTGATCTCACTCAAGCTCTGTATCACGGCAAGAAAACCAGTCGCGATAAAGTCATGCCAGACTTCACGCAATACGCAGTCGAACTCAGACGTAAAGGCATGACGAAGATGTTGCTCTGGCAGGAATACCATGAGCAATATCAAGAGCAAGCTTACGCTTACACTCAGTTCTGCGAGCACTTTACTCGTTGGTTCAAAACCCAAAAGCGCAGCATGCGTCAGCTCCATGTTGCAGGTGACAAGTTGTTTATCGATTACTGTGGACCTCGACTTCAAGTAGTCAACCCTGATACAGGTGAAGTGCGCGAAGCAGAAGTGTTCGTGGCGACCTTGGGCGCGTCCAATTACACCTATGTTGAAGCCTTCCCAAGCCAAGGTAAGTCTTACTGGTTAGAAGCGCATGCGAATACGTTCGAGCACTTTGGTGGGGTACCACAGCTCTTGGTTCCCGATAATCTACGTAGCGCGGTCACCAAAGCTAACCGTTATGAGCCAAGGCTTAACGACAGCTATCAAAAACTGGCGAATCACTATCAAACAGCCGTAATGCCAGCCCGCCCCTACAAACCCAAAGACAAAGCCAAGGCCGAGAATGCTGTGCTCTTAGTGGAGCGCTGGATCATGATGCGGTTAAGACACCAAACCTTCCACACCTTCAAGGAACTCAATCTCGCTATCCGTGATCTTATGAACGACTTAAACCAACGTGAAATGAAGCAGTATGGTGCAAGTCGTAAAGCGCTGTTCGAGAAACTCGATAAGCCTGCGTTAAAGCCCCTCCCCAAACAGCGTTACCTATATACTGAAACCAAACGAGCCAAAGTCGGGCCTGACTATCACATCGAATATCGCCGCCACTACTACTCGGTGCCACATCAACTTGTTGGTCACCATGTCGAACTGGAAGCCTCCAACCGTCTGGTGCAGATCTATCACCAAGGCAACTTGATCGCTCAGCATCCACGTAGTCAAAGAGAGCGCGGAAACAGCACCCAACCAGAGCACATGCCGAGTAATCATCAACATCAGAAGTGGTCGCCAGGGCGCCTGCTCAACTGGGGTGCCAATATCGGCCCAGCCACACGAGAAGTCGTCAACAAGATGCTGAACTCCAAGCCCCATCCTGAGCAGTCTTATCGCTCTTGTCTCGGGTTACTCAACCTAAGCAAAGCCCATGGTGAATCGCGCCTAGAGCAAGCCTGTAAAGATGCGCTGATGCTGACAAAAACCAACTACACCTTCATTAACAACCTGTTGAAGCACAATCGTGAAGGCCAACTGAGCAAAGACAACACGAGCACACCGAACCTTGTTCACAGCAATGTTCGTGGCCCGAACTGTTATCACTAGGAGAAAAGATATGAACGCACTCAATGACCAACTAAAAACCCTGCGCTTGAGCCATGCCGCGAAAGCGCTAGAACAGCAACAAGAACAACTGACTACCTACGCAGAGCTAAACTTCGAAGAACGGTTAAGCCTGCTTCTGGAAAGTGAGATCTTGAACCGCAACCAATCCAAAATCCAACGGCTAAAACGGCAAGCCAAGCTGAGAGTGGATGCTCAGCCGAGTCAGCTCATCTACAAGGAGGGGCGAAACCTTAACCGCAAGCAGATGAGCGAACTTCTAACTGGTGGCTATCTGCACAAGCACCAGAACATCTTGATCACAGGCCCAACAGGCGCAGGCAAAACCTATCTTGGTTGCGCATTGGCGACCAACGCTTGCGACCAACAACAAACGGTGAGGTACTACCGATTAACTCGCTTGCTTGATGACCTAACCGCAGGTCGTCTGGATGGTAGCTATCAAAAACAGCTTCAATCACTGGCTAAGAAAGGCTTACTGATCCTAGACGACTGGGGGATGGAAAAACTGACTCAAGAGCATGCAGGTCACTTGTTAGAAGTGCTTGAAGACCGCTACCAAAACAGCAGCACAATCGTCATCAGCCAATTACCTGTAAAGGAGTGGTACAACATGATCGGCAACGCTACTGTCGCAGACGCTCTCATGGATCGGCTAGTACACAATAGCCATCGAATAGAACTGGGAGGTGAGTCAATGAGAAAACTGGCGCAATCCGATCACTTAGAGTAAAAATAGGAAGAGAGAAAAACGGCAGGATCAGGTGATCGGAATAAACCGAAACGAGCGATCGCAATCACCGAAATACGCAGGGTGGCTCACTCTATCTACATATGCTTTTGTCTATTGAAAACCTATCGGATTGGTAACGACTAAAACTGACATTAAAGAACTACTTGAGTTTAAAGAAGCTGATATTGTCCGCTAAAGTTACAGACATTTTAGCCAGTTCACTGGAAGCTTGGTTATTATCATTGGTCATAGATACAGTTTGTTCTACGCGGTCTTTAACCATAATAATGCTTTGGTTAATCATCTCTGCCGTCGTACTCTGTTCTTCGGTTGCCGTTGCAATCTGTGTATTTAGGTTGTTGGTTTGGCTAATCTGGTCTTTGATTGTAGAGAATGCATCATTGGCTAATTCAGCTTGAGTGACAGTATCAGCCAGCATTGCTTGATTCTCATCAATGGAACTCACAACTTGATGTGTGTTCTTCTGCAATGTTGAGATTTGCTCTCCGATTTTCTCAACCGCTTTTTGAGTCTGTTGAGCCAATTGTCTGACTTCATCAGCTACGACTGCAAACCCTCTACCTTGGTCACCAGCTCTTGCCGCTTCAATCGCCGCATTTAGCGCGAGCAAGTTGGTTTGTTCGGCAATGGTTTGAATGACTTCCATTACGTCACTGACTTCTTCCGTCCCGACACGAAGCGTACTGACTTCATGGCTAAGCTCACCCATTTGAAGGACAAGACTAGAAATTTTACTCATGGCATTGACCATTATATCGTGACCAATATCAGCTTGTTGTGTTGCTGATTCTGCTTCTGTAGAAGCCATACTTGCACCACTAGCGACTTCATTGATTGCGGCAGACATTTCATTAATTGCAGTAGCAACTTGCTCAGTTTCTAATTGCTGCTCTTGTGAGCCGATTAAAACTTGTTGATTGATAGATGAAAGTTCTTCGGAAGCTGATGCTAATAATTCAGAACATTGAGTTATTTCACGTACGATGTTGTAAAACTTCGCTTCCATGTCGCGCAAAGAGGCACTCATTTGCGATATTTCATCTGAACCTTCAATTTCATACCATTGGATAAGTTCGCCAGACGCCATTCTATGCGTATGATTTCGTGCAAACTCAACCGGGCGGGTGATGCTCTTGGAGATGAAGTGAGCTAATACAAATACCACTGGCATTGAGACACTAATAATGGCAACTAACCATAAAATCGCGTTGTCAATTTCGTCTTGAATTTGCAAAGCATGGTTCTTTTGCAAAGAGAAAGCATGAGAGCTGATCAACTCGAGTTGTTCAGCTATTTTCGCTCCAGTAACGTTAAGTCCTTTATTCCAAACATCATTGTTTTCACGTTGAATATCTTTGACTTCGGTTATCTTCTCAAACATGCTGCCATACAATGCCGCTAAACGAGGCATCTCGATGTCTGGAAAGTTTTTATTAAAATCGTCAAGTTCGTCTAGTAGGTTTGAATGGGAATTCTTGTAGCTGTCGTAATCTTCTAAATCGTGGCTCAATAAATATTCGGTCGATTGTTGAATGGTTTCTCTGTAATGGCTTTCTATGCGAGTGGTTGCTTTGAACAATTCTAAGTCATGTTCAGAATTTTTCTTCAATACATTAATCACTTGGCGAGTTTCACGATCAATCATCGTTAAATTGTCGGCTAATTCCCCTTGTATTTCGGAGAGCTCATTGGCGCGCATCAGTAACTGTTTGTATTGGTCAAGGTTCTCAATGATAGCTAGTGACTGCGCACTCTCCTTAGGATCTGTCATTTGTCCAAGTGCATTGGTCATCTCCAATTGAGTCGAATTGATGAGTAAGATTGCCTTATCAATATGAATATCTTCTTGTGACACTCTGTAGGTAAGAGCATTGACTCGTGCTGTCAAAAGGGTTTCTTGGATCTCAGATGCGTTAATAGCGTGATGGTTGAGGTCATTAAATGAATAGAAGCTCTCTTGTATATCATCCATCGAATTGAACGAAACAATAGCGATAGTAATGGCAGCAAGGGAGTTAATAGCGATTAAAAGTAAAAACTTATGGGATATTTTTTTTATACGGTTGAACATAAGATCAAATCTTTGGCTGTGGTAAATAATGTCGTAGCAAAGATAAAAAATATGTAGGAGTGTGTAAAACCACGCACTTACCGAATCTATTTTTAACTATATGAATATAAAGTATAATTCTGGATTTGTAGGGGTTTTCTTACGCTAAATAAGTCTGTTTCTTAACGGGATATGTAACTTTCCTTAGTTGTTGTACACAGGTTTTCTAAACGTACTCTCAAGCAAAGTTGATCACATACAACCCAAATGTGTTTATATAAATAATAGATCAAAATACCGTATTTCGAACCGCTGCATTTAAACACAACAGCGATTGACCTCTTAGACCTCAGCCGCGACTACTCGACCGCTAAAGTAATCGTTGGATATGATGTATTCCGCTGTTCGGGTCAGTTCATCTTGAAGTTGAGCCCAGTGACACTTATTGAGTTTGCCGTCGGCATTATGGATAGCAGGAATCACACCACCAACACGAATGTTGAAAGGAGTCAGTTCTTTGGCCCAACTATGGGTGAAGCCTGTGATCATTGAGTTGGCGCTCTCTAAGCCTGACATGTCTTTAAAGTCATCGTGGGATATTACATTCACAATCACTCCTTGTTTGTTCGCTTGGCGCAGTCTATCGACACTCGCTTGCCCAAATGAGAAAAGGGTAGAGGCCATAGCTGACAAGTTATCGATAAAGCAGCTAACGGGTTGTGTACCGGTGAGCGTTGGCATTGGGGTGCTGACCCAGTTGTTGACTAATACATCTGGAGTCGTACCAAATGTAAGCTGAATGAAGTCAAAAACTTTAACGATGGTTTGGCTGTCGTAGCGTTCTATCGGATAGCTGTAAACAGATGTCGAGTAGCGAGAACAAACTTGGTAGGTTTCATCTAGGCTAGCGCTGTCAATATCGCAAAGAATCACAGTCGCACCCAAATTCACAAGATGGTTTGCGATGGTGCCTCCAAGTTGTGACCCAGCAGATGTCACCAATATGATAGAGCTTTTAATTTCCATTCCTAGACCTAAATGAGTAGTAGTGATTAGCTAAGAATGGGTTAAAAAGTGTGCAATCGGTGTGAATTAGTTCAAAGTAAGCAGCGAAAAAACAGAACTTTATATGAACTTGGCGATAGCTCACACTTTGTAGGTACACGTGTGAAATGTATCACCTTTATTTATGGGTTTGAGTGATTAAGCTTGCGCCTGAATATGGAATTGACGCTGAGCTGTGGTGAGCTCGTTGTACAAAGTTGCATTTGGCAACTCTGCTGGTGGTTGTTTAGCGAGCTTACGGCGTTCATGCGTAGAAAGGTTATGGTAAACCTCTTCCGGAAAATCATGCGTCCTTTCAGGCATGAAAGTCAAGGCTTCAGGGGTTAGATAGTGATTCAACTTTGCGCTTGAAAGCCCCGCTTGGTGAAAACCTTGTGACTGTTTTGCCGAGATTTCGTATGAAGATTGGTTTGAACGTAAAGGCTGCGGCTCCGCGACACCAAACTGTTGGCGCAGTTTACTCTCGGTTGTCTCTTCGACAGGCAGGAAATCCAAAGGTGTGTTGTCTCGAACGTCATCGGAAAACATAGACATCAGCAACGCGAAATCAGCACGGCGACCTTGCTCAACCGCTTGGTTGATTCCAGTCCCAAACTTGAGTTCGTTAATAATGACGTTGCTGTCGAGTGTGTTTACTTGCATGGTGCCTCTCTTTGGATACACCTTTAACGGCAAGCTTGGTTCAAACTTTAGTGTTTAGATCGATTAACTGATTGATTGGTTTTATTTTAATCAAGAGGGATGGGAAGAGCCAAAAAACAAAAAAGCTCACGCATGCGTGAGCTTTATCGGAATCAGCGAAATGCTAATTATTTAGCTAGGTTCGCTGCAACGAATTCCCAGTTAACTAGAGCCCAGAAAGCGTTCATGTAGTCTGGACGTACGTTACGGAAATCGATGTAGTATGCGTGTTCCCATAGGTCAACAGTTAGAAGTGGAGTCACACCTTCTTCTGTTAGAGGAGTTGCAGCGTTAGACGTGTTAACGATCTCTAGAGAACCGTCAGCGTTCTTAACAAGCCAAGTCCAAGAAGAACCGAAGTTGTTGATTGCTGAATCAGTGAATTTTGCTTTGAACTCTTCGAAAGAGCCGAATGAAGCGTTGATTGCGTCTGCAACTGCACCTGTTGGTTCGCCGCCAGCTTTAGGAGCTAGACAGTGCCAGTAGAAAGTGTGGTTCCAGATTTGAGCTGCGTTGTTGAATACGCCACCAGTTGAAGTCTTGATGATCTCTTCTAGTGTTTTACCTTCGAACTCAGTACCAGGGATAAGACCGTTTAGCTTAACAACGTAAGTGTTGTGGTGCTTACCGTGGTGGAAATCTAGAGTCTCTGCAGAGATGTGTGGTTCTAGTGCGTCTTTCGCGTAAGGTAGAGCTGGTAGTTCAAATGCCATTACTCAATTCTCCATTGATATGAAAGAGTTACCTCTTTCGATTGCTTCCAGTGATATTTATTATTCATAGCTTACATTTTGCAGGCTACGGTCAATTTGCTGACTTGCGATATAGTTTAGCAAGTTTTTACTTTATTAAAAGCACATTTGTGTGATTTTCTATGAAATCTTACTCTAACTCTTTAACCATTTTTTTTATATGGTTTTTATTCTTGGGGTTTGGGGTAGAATAAAGGCAATAAAGCCGTAATCCATTAACGAGGAAGCAATGGAAACTATCGATAAAATCAAGCAGCAAATTGAAGAAAATACCATTCTACTTTACATGAAAGGTTCTCCTAAACTACCAAGCTGTGGTTTTTCTTCTCAAGCATCTCAAGCGCTAATGGCATGTGGTGAAAAGTTTGCTTACGTAGACATCCTACAAAACCCTGATATTCGTGCTGAGCTACCAGCTTACGCACAGTGGCCAACATTCCCACAACTTTGGGTTGAAGGTGAGTTGATCGGTGGTTGTGACATCATCCTTGAGATGTTCCAAAAAGGCGAACTTCAGCCGCTTATCAAAGAAGCAGCGGCGAAAGTTGCTGGCGACGAAGAGTAAGAGCTAAGCTTTTTAGCGACACTCAATGAGAAAAGGGGCCGTTGGGCTCCTTTTTTATTGGTATAAGGGAAATGCAATGAATGTAAAACTTCACTATGTCCACGATCCAATGTGTAGTTGGTGTTGGGGATACAAGCCAGTATTAAAACTTCTTAAGCAGCAATTGCCTGCGAGCATCGAGTTTAATTATGTGGTGGGTGGCCTTGCCCCTGATTCTGATGAGCCGATGTCTGATGAGATGAAGCAAAAGTTGCAAGCGATTTGGAAGCAGATTGAAGTGAAACTCGGAACTGAGTTTAACCATGAATTTTGGAGCGAGTGCGAACCCGTACGTAGTACTTACCCAGCTTGCCGTGCCGTCATTGCCGCAGGGTTCCAAGATCATTACGAAGAGATGCTAGAAGCGATTCAACATGCTTATTACTTACGAGCAATGCTGCCACACAGCGTGGAAACACATCTCCAGTTAGCGGAAGAGTTAGGTATGAACGTTCAACAGTTCGAAAGCGATCTATCGGGTAAGCTGTTAGAAGGTGAGTTAGACGACCAATTGGGCTTCAAAGAGGCGATGGGTGTTTACTCTTACCCAACCTTAATGCTTGAAGTGGATGGCATCTTCACTGAAGTTGAGCTCGACTATCACTCATCAGAAACGACACTTAAATCAATTCGAGAAATTCTAGTCAATCGCACTGCTACTTAATTGATGTCAGCGATAAGACGAAAGAAATTTTTGATACGAAAACGACCGCACTAGGCGGTCGTTTTAGGTTCTCAACATGGCTTCTTTAAAGGAGACATATTACAGTTCTAATTTATAGAACTATTGCTTTTATAGAACCATTGCTGCAATCCAACCGAATACGATCAGTGGGATGTTGTAGTGAATGAAAGTAGGTACCACCGTCTCCCAAACGTGCTCGTGTTGACCATCTGCGTTTAGACCAGATGTTGGACCTAACGTAGAGTCAGATGCTGGTGAACCTGCGTCACCCAATGCAGCAGCAGTACCCACTAGTGCGATAGTCGCCATTGGAGAGAAACCAAACGCTGCCGCCAGTGGAACGTAAATCGTTGCAAGAATTGGAATTGTCGAGAACGAAGAACCGATACCCATAGTGACCAGTAGGCCTACAACCAGCATTAGCAGTGCAGCAAGCGGTTTGTTGTCGCCGATTGATGTTGATAGCGCTTCAACCAGAGACTCTACGCCACCAGTTTGTTTCATTACCGCCGCAAAACCTGCTGCAGCGATCATGATGAAGCCGATCATCGCCATCATATGAACGCCTTTCGTGAACACATCTTGTGTCTCTTTCCATGCAATCACGCCACCAAACGTGAACACCATGAAACCAGCCAAAGCACCAATGATCATAGAGCCGGTAGAAAGCTGTACAGTCAATGCCGCAACAATACCAACCGCTGCAACAATGATGTGCTTCTTGTTGATCTGCTTCGTTTCTGTAGAAACCGTTGTAAGCTCAGTTTCTTTGTATTGACGAGGTTTGCGGTAAGTAAAAAATACGGCAGTCAGTAGACCAAAGATCATCCCCGCTGCTGGCAGTAGCATCGCCACCGGAACTTGGCTAGCCACAACATTTTCAAGACCGTTGTCATGAAGATTCTTGAGCAGGATGTTGTTTAGGAAGATACCACCGAAACCGATTGGAAGAACCATATATGGTGTGATCAGACCGAAAGTCAGCACACACGCGATCAAACGACGATCAAGGTTCATTTTCGCAAACACGCCTAGTAGAGGTGGAATCAAAATTGGGATGAAGGCGATATGCACAGGGATAACGTTTTGAGAAGACATCGTTACAAGAATAAGAGATGCAAGAATGCCGTATTTCAAACCAGTCGAAGCTGTGCTGTTCTCTTTGCCGTGAATGCGTTTGATAACGCTTTGAGCAAGCAGGTCAGTAATACCTGAACGTGAGATAGCAACGGCAAAGGTACCTAACATGGCATAGCTTAGAGCGATAGTCGCACCGCCACCTAAGCCACTTTCAAAAGCAGCAACGGCATCGTTAAGAGTCATGCCCGACACAACGCCACCGATGATCGCACTGAACGTGAGAGCAACGACAACGTTAACACGCATCAAGGCTAGTACTAGCATGATGCAAACTGATATAACAACAGGGTTCATAATTTTCTCGGAGTGTTGTGTTTAATTGTTTTCAATTGATGACATTACGCAAAGTCGCGTGTCGATTTATTTTTATTCTGGTTCAACAAGTGGCCAGCCGCCAAGCGCTTTCCATTTGTTGACGATACCGCAAAACAGTTCAGCCGTTTTCTGAGTATCGTATAAAGCAGAGTGTGCTTCTTTGTTGTCGAATTCCATTCCTGCAGTACGGCAAGCTTTAGCCAGAACGGTTTGGCCGTAGGCAAGTCCACTTAAGGCAGCAGTATCAAAAGTTGCAAAAGGATGGAAAGGGACGCGTTTAAGCTTACAACGTTCACTGGCTGCATTGACAAAGTTTAAGTCGAATGTTGCGTTGTGCGCCACCATGATGGCACGGCTGCAATTGGAAGCTTTTTGTTCTTTTCTTACAATCTTGTAGATCTCTTTGAGCGCTTCTTGCTCAGAGACCGCGCCACGCAAGGGGCTAAACGGGTCTTTGATACCGTTGAAATCTAGAGCTTCTTGCTCGATGTTGGCACCTTCAAAGGGCTCGATATGAAAATGAAGCGTCGATGCTGGATGGAGATCTCCATTTTCATCCATTTTTAGGGTAATGGCACAGATTTCTAATAATGCATCGGTTTTCGCGTTGAACCCTGCGGTTTCCACGTCAATGACTACTGGAAAATAGCCACGGAAACGTTTTTTTAGGGTCAGAGCTTCGTTTTCTACAGTCATGTTAGCCCAAATAAGTGTGATTGAGCCTGCATTATTGCAGATAATAGCAGTGATAAAAACTCCGGAAAGTGATTAATTGATAAATTTGCCACCCATATTCGGCGCGATATTTGCATCAATTTGATTAGAGAGAATATGCGGCAATCGGCTGCATTGTTAAACGAATTGCTTAAGAGATACTCCCCTTTATGAATAAACGACTAATTACAGGTTCAATTCTGTTTTCGTTACTGATGTCGTCGACGGCGCTTGCGCAACAGAAGCGATATGGGGCATCTCCTCAACAGTCGACTTGGGAAATGGTGGCAAATACCCCATTGGAATGTCGATTGGTTCACCCGATTCCAAACTTTGGTGATGCGGAGTTTTCATCCAGAGCTAGCAAAAAGATCATATTGGATTTCGAACTTAAAATGCGTCGCCCGATGGGAGCAACACGCAATGTTAGTTTGATCTCTATGCCGCCTCCATGGCGTCCTGGTGAAAGTGCAGACCGAATGACAACCATCAAATTTTTCCAACAGTTTGACGGGTATGTTGGTGGTCAAACTGCTTGGGGTATTCTGAGCGAGTTAGAGAAGGGGCGCTATCCAACGTTTAGTTACCAAGAGTGGCAAAGCCGAGATCAACGAATTGAAGTGGCACTCTCTTCGGTATTGTTCCAACAGAAATACAATGTGTTTAGCGACTGCATAGCGAATTTATTACCTTACAGCTTTGAAGATATCTCATTTACGATTCTGCACTATGACCGAAATAGCGATCAACTGAGCAAAGCATCGCAAAAGCGCTTGAGTCAGATTGCCGAATACATTCGCCATAACCAAGATATCGATCTTGTATTGGTGGCAACATACACAGATTCAGCCGACAGCAAACGTGTCAGCCAAAACTTATCTGATCGCCGAGCAGAGTCGCTGCGTGAGTACTTTAAATCGCTTGGCCTTTCAGAAGAGCGAATCCAAGTACAAGGCTATGGTAAGCGCCGTCCGATAGCTGATAATGCGTCTCCAATAGGCAAAGACAAAAACCGACGTGTGGTGATTTCGCTCGGACGAACTCAGGTCTAGATTTTGCAGTTTTAATGAGTTAAACGATAAAAAATGCCAGTCTGTCGAGACTGGCATTTTTTGTTTCTGAACAGGAATTAATTCAAGCGGAACTTAGCAATAATTTCACAATTGGTCGCTGTATCAATTTTCTCAACCATTGAAGCTATCTGTGGATTTGGGTGGCGCTTCATGAAATCAATCAATGCTTTTTTGCAGCAGCCAATAGAATCAATGAAGCTTGAACACTGCGTGTTAGGGCACTGGGGAATCAGGGTCAATACCTTTTCAGAAGCCAGTTGAAGATACTTCAATTCATAATCGGTATCGCCAGCCCAGCGCCAGAATTGCGCCAAATTGTGGCAAGAGATCACTGAAATCAGCAATCGCTCGTCAGCTTCAATATCAGTGCGTTCAGTGATTCGTTCACTGAGAGTCAAAGCTTGCTGATAGTGAAGGATACTTCGAATAGGATCGTCGAGTTGCAGTGCAGTATCGGCAAGTAATGTGTGTTTTTCCCATTCGTTTATCATGATGGTAGCTCCCTAATTAAAACTGGCACCAATCTAAACGATAATTATTATCAAGTAAAGCCTGATAATTGAGAAGTAGGCAAGATATAGTGTTTTCTGAGACGCGCTGCTACAAAATAGAGGCAAACAAAAAGCGAGCATGGTGCTCGCTTTGTGACTGAAGGTATTTCGCCATGTCTATAACAGGGATTAACCTTCTAGACCTGCACTTGCTTGTTTGTTTTGAATCAGCTCGATCATGTAGCCGTCAGGGTCTTTGACAAAGGCAATGTGAGTTGAACCACCTTTCACAGGGCCTGGCTCTCGAGTGACGTTACCACCTGCCGCTTTGATAGCGTCACAAGTGCTATAGATGTCGTCAACGCCAATAGCAACGTGTCCAAACGCGTTACCAAGGTCGTATTCAGAAGTTCCCCAGTTGTAAGTGAGCTCGATGACAGACCCTTGTGATTCATCACCATAGCCCACGAATACTAATGTGTACTCGTACTCTTTGTTTTCGTTACGACGAAGTACATTCATGCCCATAACGTTTGTATAGAACTCGATTGAACGGTCCAGATCACCAACGCGCAGCATGGTGTGTAAAATACGGCCATTTGACATAGTGTTTTGCTCCTAGCTTAGATGTTTTTATAGAAAACCGATAAGTGTTTAGACTTCGGTCTTCTCTTTGAATTCGCATAAGTCTTCAATGATGCAGCTACCACAGCGTGGCTTGCGCGCGACACAAGTATAGCGGCCGTGCAAAATCAGCCAATGGTGTACATCTAGCTTAAACTCTTTTGGTACGACTTTAAGCAGTTTTTGCTCAACGTCATCGACGGTTTTACCCATTGCAAACTTACTGCGATTCGAGACGCGATAAATGTGAGTATCGACGGCAATGGTCGGCCAGCCAAATGCAGTGTTGAGCACCACATTTGCTGTTTTTCGGCCCACACCAGGCAAAGCTTCAAGAGCGGCACGGTCTTCAGGCACTTCGCCGTTGTGCAGGTCGAGCAGCATGCGACAGGTTTTGATGGTGTTCTCGGCTTTAGAGTTAAACAGGCCGATCGTCTTGATGTACTCTTTCAGTCCTTCAACACCTAAGTCGTAGATTGCTTGAGGAGTGTTAGCAACAGGGTAAAGCTTGTCGGTCGCTTTATTCACACTCACATCAGTCGCTTGGGCTGATAGTAAAACTGCGATTAACAGCTCAAACGGTGAACTCCAATTAAGTTCGGTTTGAGGATTCGGGTTGTTCTCCCGTAAACGCTCTAAGATCTGAACGCGTTTGACATTATTCATAGTGACATTACTTTCCAGTTTTAAAGCTTGGAGTCGCTCAAGCGTCAAGCTTGCTCATTTTTGCACTCTTATGAGTGTCTCTAGTTATATTTGCGAAAGGGGCAAAATTAGCCCCTTTGAATAGTTTGAACTATGCGTTAGTCACACGGGCACGTTCGATGGTTGGTTTTTCTTGTTTTGGCTGTCTTGCTCTCGCTTGATGGTCGATGAGGTTTTTCAATGCAATCAAGAAACCGACCCCAATAAATGCGCCTGGCGGCAGTAGCGCCAGCAAGAAACTATTGTCGAAATGGAAGATTTCGATTCTTAGGGCTGATGCCCAATCACCGAGCAGAAGATCTGCACCATCAAATAGAGTGCCGTTGCCAATGATTTCACGCATCGCGCCCAGTACAACCAATACAGCGGTCATGCCCATGCCCATCCAGAAGCCGTCTTGTGCTGCTGGGAGTAGGGTGTTTTTTGAAGCGAATGCCTCTGCGCGACCGATGATGATACAGTTGGTAACGATAAGCGGAATAAAGATACCTAGAGATAAGTAGAGGCCATAAGCGTAAGCATTCATTAATAGCTGAACACAAGTTACTAATGACGCGATGATCATGACAAATACCGGAATACGCACCTCTTTTGGAACATGGTTACGAACCAGAGATACGCAAACATTCGAGCCAACTAGCACTAATAGGGTGGCAATACCTAAGCCTAGCGCGTTAGTCACCGTCGATGACACCGCCAGTAAAGGACAAAGACCAAGCAGTTGGACAAGGGCAGGGTTATTCGCCCACATGCCATTTTTGATTAGCGTTTTATGTTCACTCATTACGCTCCTCCGCAGTTTTTAGGCTGAGATAACAGTGTTTGTTGATTTTCGTTGACGAAAACAACGGCGTTTTTGACTGCTTTAACAACAGCTCGAGGTGTGATCGTCGCGCCTGTGAATTGGTCAAAGTCACCGCCATCTTTACGCACTTTCCATTTGTCTTGATTCGCTTCAGTTACTTGCTTACCGGTAAATGACGTGATCCAGTCGGTGACGCGAAGATCGATTTTATCTCCCAGTCCTGGGGTTTCTTGATGTGCAAGTACTCGAGTACCCAATACAGTACCTTCGACATCTAGCCCTACGATCACTTTAATCGCGCCGTTATAGCCGTCGGGAGCAATGGCCTCAATGGCAATTGCGCTCGGCTCACCATTGAGAGTTGCGATATAAGCGGGCATCGCCTGTTTGCTACCAAGTGCCTCAGATTCAACCAAGGTACAGGAGGAAAAGAGTTCATTGTCGTGCTTCTCGTGAGGAATCACTTGATTCAAAACCGACAGCAGTTGAGCTTGTTCTTGAAGCTTGATCTGATCTTTGGTTAGGTAGTGGGTTACAGCCACCAAACCAGTAGACGCACAGGCAAAAATCGCAAGAGTTAGACCATTTTTTCTAATCGCATTTAGCATTGTTTATGTTTCCTTAATGGCCGTATGTACGTGGTTTGGTGTAGTAGTCAATCAAAGGAACGCACATGTTTGCCAACAATACTGCAAATGCGACGCCATCTGGGAAACCACCCCAGCTACGAATAATGAAGACTAAACCACCAATCATGGCACCGAACACGAGTCGTCCTTTAACCGTAGTTGAGGCTGAAACGGGGTCGGTCGCAATGAAAAATGCGCCTAACATCGTTGCACCAGAGAGTAGGTGGACCATTGGTGACGCTGTCTCACCCGGAGTAAACACACTGAATACCAGACTAAATAGCGTCAAACTCGCTAAGAACGAAACCGGGATATACCATTGAATCACTCGTTGCTTGATCAGTACTAAACCCCCGAGTAGGTAAGCGATGTTTACCCACTCCCAACCAATGCCCGCTAACCAACTAAATTGTGGCTGTGAAAGCGCCTCGGACGCTGTGTTACCTGCAGCTAATGCTGTCTTAAAGGCGTCCAGTGGTGTTGCCATTGTGGTGCCATCAATACCGATACGAGCTTGCTGCAATGATAGACCTTCATTGTTGAAGCCAGTAAAGATCATTAAGAATGAATCAACAAAGCTTGTAGGTTCAGCACTGAGACTGATAGGTGCATTCCAGCTAGTCATTTGCACTGGGAATGAAATCAGCAATACCACATAAGCGACCATAGCTGGGTTGAATGGGTTTTGTCCTAATCCCCCATAGAGGTGCTTAGCAATAACAATCGCAAAGAATAGACCGATAACCATCATCCACCATTGGGAATGTGGCGGGATAGCGACACTTAGCAACCAAGCTGTGACAATGGCACTGTAATCACGCAGAGCCATAACTGGCGGACGCTTGCGAAGCAGCATAACTCCAGCTTCAAAAGTAACGGCGAGCAAGATAGCCAAAACGAGCTGGATAATTGTGCCCCACCCAAAGAAGTAGGTTTGAGCCAGTAATCCAGGTAATGCCGCAATCGCCACCCATTTCATTAGATCTGGTGTACTTCTGCGGCTATGCGCGTGCGGTGAGCTGGCAATAAAAAAGGCCACTACTCTTTCTCCTCAATATTCTTTTTATTTTGCTCTTGCAGAGCTTTTTTCGCTTTAGCGCGTGCAATGGCAGCAGCAACGGTAGCTTTCTTCGGGTCAATCGCTTCGTCTGCTGATTCCGGTTCTACTTCTTCGACTTGCGGTTGAGCTTGCTGCGCCTTTTTCGCTTTCGCACGTGCAATGGCAGCAGCTACGGCAGCTTTCTTCGGGTCAACCGCTTCGTCTGCTGATTCGGTATCTACTTCTTCAGCTTGTGATTGAGCTTGCTGCGCCTTTTTCGCTTTGGCGCGTGCAATAGCAGCTGCTACGGCAGCTTTCTTCGGGTCAACCGCTTCGTCTGCTGATTCCGGTTCTACTTCTTCCACTTGTGGTTGAGCTTGCTGCGCCTTTTTAGCTTTGGCGCGTGCAATAGCAGCTGCTACGGCAGCTTTCTTCGGGTCAACCGCTTCGTCTGCAGATTCAGCTTCTACCTCTTCAACTTGTGGTTGAGATTGCTGCGCCTTTTTCGGTTTCGCGCGTGCAATGGCAGCGGCTACGGCAGCTTTCTTCGGATCAACTGCTTCGTCTGCTGATTCGGTATCTACTTCTTCAGCTTGTGATTGAGCTTGCTGCGCCTTTTTAGCTTTGGCGCGTGCAATGGCAGCGGCTACGGCGTCTTTTTTACTGTCCGAGCTGGTATCAGGGTCTGTCTCTGATTGTTGGGCTTTTTTGGCTTTAGCTCGAGCTATTGCGGCAGCTACGGCATCTTTCTTGCTGTCACTGCTTGATTCTGAGTTTGTTTCAGCTTGTTGGGCTTTTTTCGCCTTGGCACGCGCAATAGCAGCAGCGACCGCATCTTTTTTGTCTTCGCCTGGCGTTTGGCTTTCCGCATTAGCTTGTTGAGCTTTACGCTCTCTTGCTAGTTTTTTACGTTCCTCACGCAGTTTGGACATTTCAGAATTATCTGGCTCTGCACTGTTGCTTTGTTGAGCAGCAGCTTGTTTCGCTTTTGCTTTCGCAATGGCAGCGGCAACCGCTGGCTTCACAGCCGGCTCTTTATTGGTTGTGTCCGCAGCCGCTTTTTGTGCTTTCACTCGTGCAATGGCAGCGGCTATCGCATCATCGCCGTCAGATGTTTTCATCTCTTTGCGACGGTTATCTGCTGCTTTCTTAAAGCGGTTTTCACGTTCTGCTTTATCGCGCTCCATACGAGCGTTTTTCTCTTCAAAACGCTGTTTGGCTCTCTCGGCTGCAGCTGCTTCATCGCGGCGAGTTTTGATTTCGGCTTTCGCTTGGCGATAGTACTGAACCAATGGGATCTCACTCGGACAGACAAACGCACAAGCTCCACATTCAATACAATCTTTAATGTTCAGCTCTTCACACTTGTCGAGCTCATTAGCCTTAGCGTGCCATTGCAGTTGCTGTGGTAATAGAGATGCTGGGCAAGCCTCTGCACATTGACTACAACGGATGCACTCCATTTCATAGCTATTTGGAGAAATCTCGCGACGTGTCGGCGCTAGAATACAGTTCGACGTTTTAGTGATTGGCACATTTTCATGCGGCAGGGTAAAGCCCATCATAGGCCCACCTAGAATAAGTCTTGGCAGCTTTTTATCGGCTTTGTAACCAAACTCAGCAAGCAGTGCGCTAACCGGAGTACCCAGTAGCGCCCACACATTACGTGGTTGCTTAAAGGTTTTACCGGTCAGTGTGACTACGCGATTCACAACAGGCTCGCCATCAATGACGGCGCGCTTGATTGAGTAGAGTGAGCCAACGTTTTGGACTAAGACCCCGATATCGGCTGGAATGCCGCCGGCAGGTACTTCTTTGTTGGTCAGGATCTTAATCAGCTGCTTTTCACCACCAGATGGGTATTTGGTAGGAATAACGCGGATGACAATATCTTTGTCTTTCGCAGCAAGTTCAAGAGCTTTGATCGCCTCTGGCTTGTTATCTTCGATACCAATGACCGTCAGCTTTGGTTGCAGCAGGTGCTCGACCACTTCAATGCCTTTGAGCACTTCGTCAGCGTGCTCTTGAAGTAATTTGTCATCTGAGGTGATGTAAGGTTCACACTCGGCTGCATTAACGATCAGAATATCTGTGCGACCTAAGCCTGATTGCAGTTTTTTTGCAGTAGGGAAGCCAGCGCCACCCATACCCGAAATACCAGCCTGACGAATGATATCAAGTAGCTCGTCTGAGGTTTTTTCGGTGTAATTTTGAGTACCTCGGCGCTCAATCCATTGATCTTTGCCATCTGGTTTGATCACGATGCTAAGTTCAGACAAGCCAGAAGGGTGAGCTGTCGTTCTTGGTTCGATTGCGACAACCGTACCTGAGGTTGGAGCATGAACAGGAAGCGTGAAACCTGTGTCGAGAGCGGTCAGCTGCTGGCCTTTCAATACATCATCTCCAATGGCGACCAGAAGGTTACCTGCCTTACCTATGTGCTGCTTTACAGGCAGGACAATTTCTTGCGGGATCGACGCATGCGCGATAGCTAAGCCGTTAGATTGCTTTTTGTTTTCAGCAGGGTGAACACCGCCTGGAAATGTCCAAACAGAGCCGGTACGAATTTGTTCAATTAATGAGTTCATACTAACCCTACGCCTGTTTGTCTGCGTCTGCAGCTTGGTTAGTAATATCAGTAACCGGAATCATGTTCATCTGCCATTTCCAATTTTCAGTTGTTGTTGCTACTGGAATCATCTCAATACAGTCTGTAGGGCATGGAGCCACACAAAGATCACATCCAGTACATTCATCTTTGATAACTGTGTGTAGGGCTTTGGTTCCGCCAACAATTGCATCGACCGGACACGCCTGAATGCATTTGGTACAGCCGATACACATATCTTCGTGAATAAAGGCGACGGTCTTAACTTTGTCGTCGAGGTCATGTGCTGACTCTTCAACTTCTACGCCCATTAAATCGGCAAGCTTTTCTATTGTTGCCTGACCGCCAGGAGGACATTTATTGATGCTGTCTCCATTAGCAATAGCTTCCGCATACGGTCTACAGCCAGGGTAACCACATTGACCACATTGTGTTTGAGGCAAAATAGTGTCGATCTGATCGACGATCGGATCTGCCTCTACTTTAAATCGAATAGATGCAAAACCAAGAATGGCGCCAAATACGGCAGCCAATACAGCTAAGGCGATGATTGCAATTAAAATGGTACTCATGGTTACTTCACCAATCCTGTAAAGCCCATGAATGCGAGAGACATTAGTCCCGCAGTGATCATCGCAATAGATGCACCTTTAAATGGCAAAGGTACATCAGCCACGGTAATACGCTCACGCATAGCGGCAAATAGGATCAGTACCAAAGAGAAACCAATGGATGCACCGAAACCGTAAACGATCGATTGAATAAAGTTGTGGTTCTCATTGATGTTAAGAAGTGCCACACCTAACACCGCACAGTTGGTTGTGATCAACGGTAGGAAGATCCCCAGAAGTCGATAGAGTGTCGGACTGGTTTTGTGCACGACCATCTCAGTAAATTGAACCACAACTGCAATCACCAAAATGAAGCTCATAGTTCTCAGATATTCAATGCCCAGTGGTGCAAGGATGTAGTTTTCTACAAGGTACGAGCAAACGGACGCCAGTGTTAACACAAACGTCGTAGCAAGGCCCATGCCGATAGCCGTCTCCAGTTTTTTGGAAACGCCCATGAAAGGACACAGCCCTAAAAATTTAACTAGCACAAAGTTGTTGACCAGCACTGTGCCAACCAACAACAAAAGGTATTCGGTCATAATGGATTAATTCTTGAAATTCCGATCCCAATATTATCCTGCTTTGCTCACCTAATAACAACCGAGGATCGTTAGGGATTTAGGCAGTTGATGAAAAAATCTACGCCTAATCGTTTGATTCACTTGGTTGTAGCAAGTATAGACGCTCTCAATCTCAAGGATCGTTGCAAAATGTAAGACTAAGAATGCAGATATTAAGAGTAGAGTGATACGACGTTTCGAGGATTTCAGGTCAATAAAAACGCAAAAAGCCGCATCGAGTGATGCGGCTTCTTTAAATTTGGTCCCCCTGTCGGGACTAGAACGCGGGCGGCCAGCTCTGAGACATTGGTTTGGTACAAACCAGTCGCTTTAAAACGCAAAAAGCCGCATCGAGTGATGCGGCTTCTTTAAATTTGGCTCCCCCTGCGGGACTCGAACGCGGGCGGCGAGAACGGTCCGACGCTTCGGCTGAGACATTAACTTGGAACAAGTTAGTCGCAGTTAAAAACGAAAAAAGCTCAATCTTTCGATTGAGCTTTTTTCTAGAATTTGGCTCCCCCTGCGGGACTCGAACCTGCGACATACGGATTAACAGTCCGCCGTTCTACCAACTGAACTAAGGGGGAATTGCTTGTCAGCGACGCGAATATTAATAATACCGTCGATACCTGTCAACAGAAAATGGCGACAAAAAAATAGATAAATTACTTTACTTTTCTGTATCCCTTGTAGAATTTGGCTTTGCTTTAGTTATCCACCAAAATTGTGGATAAGTATGTGAGTGAAACTTTGACAAAGTGACTTGTCAGTTTAACGAAGAAACAAGGTTTTACTTTAAGTGAATGTAAAGTATTGGTTTTATCTTGATTATGATACGTGTATAACTTTTGAAGGTTATTACGTGAACAGCATAAAACGTGGTTATTTTCGAATTTTTGGGGAAAAGTCGTGGATGAAAAAAATCGAAATTAAGCTGATAAGCTTGGGCAGGGCGACGGATAATATCAATTAATCTGAATAAAAGCTATAACTTAATAGCAATAATATGAGGCGATTATCTCGATAAAGGTTGCATCTACAGTCAACCTAAGGAGACAATACCCTGATTAAATAAACAGTATGGAAATGACAACCTATGAGTAAGCTCTTTGACTTGGTTTCTGACTATAAACCTTCAGGTGACCAACCTACCGCTATTGCGAAACTGTTAGACGGTTTGGATTCTGGCTTAGCGCACCAGACGCTGCTAGGTGTGACAGGGTCAGGAAAGACCTTTACCTTGGCCAATGTCATTTCTGAAGCTCAGCGACCAGCTATTTTATTAGCACCAAACAAAACCCTGGCCGCACAACTGTACGGAGAGATGAAAGCCTTCTTCCCGAACAACGCAGTTGAGTATTTCGTTTCTTACTATGACTACTATCAGCCGGAAGCTTACGTACCAACCACTGATACCTTCATTGAGAAAGACGCGTCGGTTAACGCACATATTGAACAAATGCGTCTCTCCGCAACCAAGGCGCTGCTTGAACGCAAGGATGCCATTATCGTCGCGTCAGTCTCCGCGATATATGGTCTGGGTGATCCCAAGTCTTACCTAAAAATGATGCTGCATGTCTGTCGTGGGGATGTTATTGACCAGCGAGATATTCTGCGCCGTCTTGCTGAACTGCAATACTCAAGAAACGACGTTGCTTTTGAACGGGGTCAGTTCCGTGTGCGTGGGGAAGTTATAGACATTTTCCCTGCTGAATCAGATCAAGATGCCGTTCGAATCGAGATGTTTGATGACGAAGTCGACTGTATCAGTATTTTCGACCCACTAACTGGTGTGGTGAAGCAGCGAGATTTGCCCCGTTTTACTGTCTACCCGAAAACGCACTATGTAACTCCGCGAGAAACCATATTAGATGCGATTGAGAACATCAAAGAGGAGCTGCGTGAGCGAGCACAATACCTAAAAGACAATAATAAACTCTTGGAAGAGCAACGTATTTCTCAACGTACACAGTTTGATATTGAAATGATGACGGAGCTTGGCTTTTGTTCGGGCATCGAGAACTACTCTCGATATTTAAGTGGACGTGCGGAAGGTGAAGCGCCACCGACTTTATTTGATTACTTACCTGCTGATGGGCTTTTGGTTATTGATGAGTCACACGTAACGGTGCCGCAAATTGGTGCTATGTATAAAGGTGACCGCTCGCGTAAAGAGACGCTGGTGGAGTTTGGTTTCCGTCTGCCTTCAGCTTTAGACAATCGACCAATGAAGTTTGATGAGTTTGAGGCGATTGCGCCGCAGACTATCTTTGTCTCTGCGACGCCGGGCAACTATGAACTCGAGAAGTCTGATGGTGATATCGCTGATCAAGTGGTTCGCCCGACGGGGCTTCTCGATCCTGAAATTGAAGTTCGTCCTGTTGCTACTCAAGTCGATGACCTTCTTTCTGAGATTCGTATCCGTTCACAAAAAGAGGAGCGGGTTCTCGTGACAACATTAACGAAACGCATGGCGGAAGATCTCACTGAGTACCTTACAGAACATGGTGTGAAAGTTCGTTACTTACACTCAGATATCGATACGGTGGAACGTGTAGAGATCATCCGAGATTTGAGGCTGGGTGAATTTGATGTGTTAGTTGGTATCAACTTGTTGCGAGAGGGGTTAGATATGCCCGAGGTTTCGCTGGTGGCGATCTTGGATGCGGATAAAGAGGGCTTTTTACGCTCTGAGCGTTCCTTGATTCAGACGATTGGTCGTGCTGCGCGTAACCTACATGGTAAGGCGATTTTGTACGGCGACTCGATCACCAAGTCGATGAAAAAAGCGATTGATGAGACAGAGCGTCGACGAATCAAACAGATGCAATACAATGAGGAGCAGGGGATTACCCCGCAAGCATTGAAGCGCAATGTTAAAGATATTATGGAGCTTGGAGACATCACCAAGTCCAAGAAACAGCGTCAGTCTAAACAAGTTCCACTCTCTAAAGTGGCTGAAGAGGCGGCCAACTACGCGACGTTTAGCCCGCAAGAACTTGATAAAGCGATCAGCAAACTAGAAGCGGAAATGTATCAACATGCCCAAAACTTGGAGTTTGAGCTTGCCGCGCAGAAGCGTGATGAGATTGAACAGATGAGGCAGCAATTCATAACCAATAGCTAGTCAGTAGCAACTACTATTTTCTACAAAAAAAATATTCTTCTGAACAAAAAAAAGCCAGTAGTAACTCATCTACTGGCTCACATTTGTGGAAATGTCATCCACTAACAACGTCAGTTGGCTAGGTGACCCGAAGGTCAATTATTTGACTGCATCCTTCATGCCAGATGTTTAACTGTATGATCTTTAGTCTTTATAGAAAATGATACGACAAAAACAGCTTAGTAATTTGCATAATGCAAAGCGGAATGCGATTATTACAATAAATGCAAAATAATATCGGCTAGGATATGCAATCAAAAACATTTGATAATAAATCGAAATATTTGTTAATGGTAGAGGATACGGCGTCCGTTGCGGCGTTGTATCGATCTTACCTGACCCCTTTAGAGATAGATATCAATATTGTGGGTACAGGCAAAGAGGCAATAGAGAGCCTTAACCATAGAATCCCGGACCTCATTCTCCTTGATCTTCGTCTTCCAGATATGACGGGGATGGATGTTCTATTTGCTGTAAAGCAAAACTTCCCTGAAGTTCCGGTCATTTTCATGACAGCCCACGGCTCGATTGATACCGCCGTTGAAGCGATGCGTCATGGATCTCAAGACTTTTTGATCAAGCCATGTGAGGCAGATCGTCTACGAATTACAGTCAACAATGCCATTCGTAAAGCAACTAAGCTGAAGAATAGCGCTGAACACCCGGGCAGCCAGAACTATCAAGGTTTCATCGGCAGTAGCCTAACCATGCAGCAGGTGTATCGCACGATCGACTCCGCGGCTTCGAGTAAGGCGAGCATTTTTATCACCGGTGAGAGTGGTACAGGTAAAGAAGTGTGTGCTGAAGCCATTCATGCTGCAAGTAAACGTGGGGACAAACCGTTTATTGCCATTAACTGTGCTGCTATTCCAAAAGATTTGATTGAGAGTGAGTTGTTTGGTCACGTTAAAGGTGCGTTCACGGGCGCAGCTACCGATCGACAAGGTGCAGCCGAGCTAGCCGACGGAGGAACTTTGTTCCTTGATGAGTTGTGTGAAATGGATCTTGAGCTACAAACCAAGTTGCTTCGTTTTATCCAAACAGGTACTTTCCAAAAAGTAGGCTCTTCAAAAATGAAGAGTGTGGATGTGCGTTTTGTTTGTGCGACCAACCGAGACCCTTGGAAAGAGGTTCAAGAAGGTCGTTTCCGCGAAGATTTGTATTACCGCTTGTACGTTATCCCACTGCATCTTCCACCCTTGCGCGAACGCGGTGAAGACGTTATTGAGATTGCTTATTCGTTGTTGGGCTATATGTCGGTGGAAGAGGGCAAAGCGTTTGTTCGTTTCTCTCAGGAAGTGATCGATCGATTCAACCAGTACGAGTGGCCCGGGAATGTACGTCAATTGCAAAACGTTTTACGAAATGTCGTAGTACTAAATAACGGTAAAGAGATCACCTTGAATATGTTGCCACCCCCTCTTAACCAACCGTTAGAAAATAGCCTGCGATTGAAAGAGAAACAGAGCGAAGACATCTCGGTTAAGGACATTTTCCCACTGTGGTTGACCGAAAAAACAGCGATAGAACAGGCAATTAAAGCATGCGATGGTAATATCCCAAGGGCAGCAGGCTTCTTAGATGTTAGCCCATCGACCATTTATCGAAAACTGCAGGCATGGAACGCAAAACAGTCGTCCTCAGAATAATTAGTGCACAAGAATAACGATGAAAATACTAAACCAAGAAAAAATTGATGAACTTGCTATGGAAATTGGCCAGGAAAATGTCCCTGTTTTATTGGAGATTTTTTTAGGGGAGCTCAAGGGATATCACGAACATTTAGAACAAAGTAATGCCGTGGACTCAGCCAAATATTTGGCTGATATTAGCCATGCACTTAAGAGCAGTGCTGCGAGCTTTGGTGCTGACTCATTGTGTGATTTTGCGATAGGTTTGGACGCTAAAGTAAAACAAAATAAATCAATTACTGACGAAGATTATCTAGACATGAAAGCATTGCTGGTAACCACATACACTGAATACCAACAATTGATGAGTTAATAAAAAGGAGCACCATGCTCCTTTTTGTCACTTCGGAGGGGCAAGTTACCCGCTTAAGCCAATTGAGCCTCAATTGCTTGCTGAAGTTTGAGTCTGTCATGGCGCCAATCGCGGTTCGGAGAGGCGAGGTCAGTTGTAACGCAATGCCAAAGACCATCAAGCTCTGGGTGCGCTGTATCACCGATAATCACATCAATTTTACGCGCTTTACATGCGCGTTCACACCATTCGATTTTCTCTCTTAGCGTCATCATCCCCGCAGGGCCAGCCTCAGGCGAGAGGTTTTCGACTAAAATCACCTTAGCCTTGCTGTTATCAGCAATCGCTTTACCAATTTCTGGTAACAATAAGGGCGGCATAATACTGGTTAAGAAACTGCCCGGTCCCAATACGATACAATCAGCGGCTGCAATTGCGTGTACCGCTTCTTTGGTTGCCGGAACTTCTGGCGAAAGATCAAGGCGGCGCAGACGCTCGTTCATGTCATCGACATTGGTTTCCCCTGTTACCCAGCGACCTTCCATCGAAAGTGCCGTTAGGTCGGAGGGGTGCTCAGTCATCGGAACAATGTTGACATCGACTTTAAGCATACTGCGGATAAGATTGATCGCTTCTAATGGTCGAACAGAAAGGTTATCTAAAGCAGTGAGCATCAAGTTACCAAGATTATGACCATCGAGCTCACCTTGACCTCGGAAACGATACTCAAACATCATCGAACTGATAGAAGGCTCGGTAATCAACTGGTTGATACAGTTGCGAGTATCGCCCCATGCGATACCACCTTGGCAATCTCGAATTCGGCCTGTTGAGCCGCCATTATCGGTAGTGGCGACAATTCCCGTCGCATTACTGCCGAACTGTTTCAGTGCCGCTAACATGCGACCTAAGCCGTGGCCGCCGCCGATCGCGACGACTTTCTTTGAAGAGTACAAATTCATTTTTTAGTTCTTATTAGATTATTACCAACTATAATTTAGGGTAAATGCTTATAGGCAGATACTCAACAAGAGTTATTTTGAGGGTCTGGTGCGGTTTTTTTGCTGTTAAGGTTCGTTTTTTTGGCAACAGAACTAGATTCACACACAATTATTAAGTATTTTATACTCAGCTGCTACGCGTGCCTCAGTGTACCGTAGTTGCCATAACTCCGAGCTCTTACATGCTAAGTCGCACAGTGGTGTTTTGCTGTATTGATAAGCGTTGAGAGCCAGTGACATGTTGTCACAAGGGCTTAATTGGAAATGATTATGCCTCCCGTGTTTGGAAAGGTGTTCCGTGGCGCAACAATTCGAAGATAGATTCCATCGCAAGTTTTATTACTTGCGCTTGTCAGTTACAGACGTTTGTAACTTTAAATGTACGTATTGCTTACCTGATGGCTACAAGCCTTCGGGGCAAAAAAACTCGTCTTTTCTCAGTGTTCCCGAGATCAAACGCATCGTAAGAGCGTTTGCTGATTGTGGTACCTCCAAGATTCGTATTACTGGTGGCGAGCCAAGCCTACGTAAAGATTTTACTGAAATTATTAATACAGTAGCCAGCACTCCGGGTATCCAAAAAGTGGCAACCACCACTAACGGTTATCGCATGGAGAAGCAGGTAGCGCAGTGGCGCGAAGCTGGTCTAACGAACATCAACGTCAGCGTTGATAGTTTAGATTCGCGCATGTTTCACCAAATCACAGGTGAGAATAAGTTCACTGAGGTGATGCGCGGTATCGATAAAGCGTTCGAAGTCGGATATGAGCAGATCAAAGTCAACGTTGTGTTGATGAAAGATCTTAATAGCCAAGAGCTGCCTTCATTCCTTAACTGGATCAAAGACAAACCTATCCAACTGCGGTTTATTGAGCTGATGCAAACCGGTGAAATGGACGATCTGTTTGATAAACACCATGTATCAGGCGTAGCGATCAGAAACCATCTGATCGCTAACGGTTGGCTTTTGAAAGTCAAAGCGGTGAATGATGGCCCTGCACAGGTATTTGTTCATCCTGACTACAAAGGTGAGATTGGTTTGATCATGCCTTATGAGAAAGATTTCTGCGAAAGCTGTAATCGCCTGCGTGTATCTGCAACAGGTAAACTTCATCTGTGTCTTTTTGGCGATCATGGTGTTGAGCTACGTGATCTTCTCCAAGAGGATGAGCAGGAAGATGCGCTTATCGCACGCATTCAGTCTGAGCTTCAAACTAAGTCAGTGAGTCACTTTCTCCACGATGGCAACAGCGGTATGACGCCGCACCTCGCTTCCATTGGTGGCTAGGCTCCCAAATCAACAAACATATAATCACCTAGCTTAGATAAGCTGGGTGAGTCAGTATAATCATTGAAATAGATAGAATAGGTGAACAAATGGGTCACGCAGAGAGTAAATTTCAACCTGCAAATATAGCAGTCCTAACCGTTTCAGATACTCGTACAGAAGAGAACGACACGTCAGGTCGTTACTTGGCTGAAAATGCTCAAGAAGCAGGTCATAACGTTGTCGACAAGCAGATCGTAATTGATGACATGTACAAGATCCGTGCAATCGTATCTAAGTGGATTGCAGACGAGACGGTACAAGCCATTATGATCACTGGCGGTACTGGTTTTACTTCTCGAGATAGTACTCCAGAAGCACTGAAACCGCTTTTCGATAAAGAAGTTGAAGGCTTTGGCGAGCTATTCCGTCAGGTGTCATACGAAGAGATCGGCACATCGACCATTCAATCACGTGCGATCGCGGGTTTTGCTAACCACACCGTTATTTTTGCTATGCCTGGCTCAACCGGCGCATGTCGCACGGGTTGGACAAAGATCATCAAACAACAACTTGATGCTAGTCACCGCCCATGTAATTTCATGCCACACCTTTCTGTTTAAGGTAGGTATTCATGAGCCAATTTACACACATTAACGCATCTGGCGAAGCGAACATGGTTGATGTATCGGCAAAAGCAGAAACCGTGCGAGAAGCACGTGCAGAAGCTTTTGTTCATATGGCGCCAGAGACGCTTGAGCTGATCATGTCGGGTAGCCATCATAAAGGTGATGTGTTCGCGACAGCACGTATTGCAGGTATCCAAGCGGCAAAGAAAACTTGGGACTTGATTCCACTTTGTCATCCGTTGCTGCTGTCAAAGGTTGAAGTTCAACTGGAACCTATTGTTGAAGAAAACAAGGTACGTATTGAGTCAGTTTGTAAACTGGCGGGTAAAACCGGTGTTGAAATGGAAGCTCTAACAGCTGCCTCTGTCGCAGCTCTAACCATTTACGATATGTGCAAAGCTGTACAGAAAGATATGGTGATTGATCAGGTACGCTTGCTAGAAAAAACGGGTGGCAAATCAGGTCACTTTAAGGCGGAATCATGATTACAGTTCTTTTTTTTGCACAAACACGTGAATTGGTTGGTGTAGATAGCGTAGAAGTCGATGCAAGCTTTAACACTATCGAAGCGATTCGCAGCCACCTTGTTCAGCAAGAAGGTAAATGGGACATCGCTTTAGAAGAGGGCAAGCTTTTGGCAGCTCTGAATCAGTCGATTGTTCCATTGAGCACTGAAGTGAAAGAGGGGGATGAAGTAGCATTTTTCCCGCCAGTGACTGGAGGCTAGAGATGGACTCAAGAGTATTGGTGACAGCTGAAGACTTTTCAGTTTCAGATGAATACAACTTTTTGGCTCAAGGTACTTCAGCAGGCGCAGTGGTTACTTTCGTGGGTAAGGTGCGCGACATGAATTTAGGGGATAACGTTATTGGCTTATCTCTAGAGCACTACCCAGGAATGACGGAAAAGTCGCTAAGCGAGATTTGTGATCAAGCTGAAGCGCGTTGGTCAATTCAAAAGATGCGTGTTATCCATCGAGTGGGTGACCTTGATATTGGCGACCAGATTGTTTACGTCGGTGTGTCTAGTGCTCACCGAGGTGCGGCGTTTGAAGCGTGCGAGTTTGTGATGGATTACCTGAAAACAAAAGCGCCGTTCTGGAAAAAAGAGCGCACAACTGAAGCAACCCGTTGGGTAGAATCTCGTGATTCAGACGCGAAAGCCGCCGAACGTTGGCAGAAGTAAACACCTATTTTGATGTTCTAAAACCGACTCTTTGAGTCGGTTTTTTTTCGACCGAAGAATAATTAACCAAAAAAGTGAACAGGGTTCGTGTGAATAAATACGCATATAAAGCGACTAAAACAATTTGTTACACCAATATATTTCACTAAACAGCTATTTGTTCTGCTTTTTATAGAGTGATAATCCTCACAATTAACGTAAGCAAATTAGGGGATATGTGATGCCGGATTAGCTTTCATGTGGCAATAATGTTAATTTGTCAGGGTTGTTCTAGCATAAGATGCTAAAAATAAGTATCAAAACAGATATATCAACATTTACGGCTAAATTTTAATAATACATCGTATTTAAATAGCTAGAAATTACGTTTTTATTAGAGTTTATCGCTGAATCATAGAGTATTTCGGAGAATTATCCGATTTTTTGCCAGTTCTTTATGGCAAATTAATTCAATGATTGATAGTGTGTGCCGCAATCTTTGTAAGGTTTTAGATTTTTATGCTCAAAAATTGAGCTAAATAAATCTAAATCACTGCCGTTCAGTGAACCAAGCAAAGAAGTCATGGATGCAATACATAAAACTTGGAGTTTATTAAATGTACAAGAATAAAATCACTCAGGCCCTTCTTCTAGGTGCTGGTTTGGCAGTGGCTGCCACTTCTACTACATCAATCGCTGCGGACGTTCCAGCGGGTACAAAATTGGCAAAGGTTCAGGAACTTGTTCGTGGTAACGGTACTGAAGTTGCAACTATTGACCCACACAAATCTCAAGGTGTACCAGAGTCTCACGTAATTCGTGATCTTCTAGAAGGTCTAGTGAACCAAGACGGCGACGGTAATACTATCCCTGGTGTTGCAGAAAGCTGGGAAACAACAGACAACAAAACTTTCACTTTCCACCTACGTAAAGACGCAAAATGGTCTAACGGTGATCCGGTAACAGCTCAAGATTTCGTATACAGCTGGCAACGTGCAGTTGATCCTGCAACGGCTTCTCCATACGCTTGGTACATGGAATACACCAAGATGGCGAATGCAAAGGATATCGTCGCGGGTAAAAAGGATAAGAGTGAGCTAGGTGTTAAAGCGGTAGACGCAAACACGCTTGTTGTTGAGTTGGAAACAGCAGTGCCATACTTCGTAATGATGATGGGCCACACAACAATGAAACCAGTTCACCAGGCTACGGTTGAAAAGTACGGTGACCAGTGGACTAAGCCAGAGCACTTTGTTGGTAATGGCGCGTTCTCTGTTGATAAATGGATTGTTAACGAGCGCCTAGTGCTTAAGCGTAACGAACAATACTGGGACAACGATAAAACGGTTCTGAACAAAGTAACGTTCCTACCAATCGAAAACCAAGTAGCGGAAATGAACCGTTTCCTATCTGGTGAAATTGACTTCACAAACGAACTACCAACTGAGCACTTCAAGCGTCTTAAGAAAGAGCACGCGGAAGATGTATCTGTAGCGGGTAACCTATGTACTTACTACTACATCTTCAATACCAAGAAAGCACCATTTGATGATGTTCGTGTTCGTAAGGCAATCTCTTACGCAATTGACCGTGATATCGTAACAGGCGCTATCCTAGCGCAAGGTCAAAAACCTGCATACTTCCTAACGCCTGAAATCACTGCTGGCTTCAATCCTGAGCTTCCTGCTTACGGTAAGATGACTCAAAAAGAGCGTAACGCAGAAGCGGCGCGTCTTCTTGAAGAAGCGGGTTACGGTAAAGACAATCCACTGAACTTCAACCTTCTTTACAACACTTCTGAAAACCACAAGAAGATTGCTGTAGCACTAGGCTCTATGTGGAAGAAAACACTAGGTCTTTCTGTAACGCTTGAAAACCAAGAGTGGAAAACTTACCTATCTTCTAAAGATTCTGGTGATTTTGAAGTAGCACGTGCAGGTTGGTGTGGTGACTATAACGAAGCGTCTTCGTTCCTAACACTGATGAAGAGTAACAACACTACCGGTGGTGTTCACTACGACAGCAAAGCTTACGACCAAATCATCGACAAAGCACTTAACTCAACTTCAGAAAAAGAGCGTGAAGCTCTTTACCTAGAAGCTGAGGCGTTAATGGCAAAAGATATGCCAATCGCTCCTATCTATCAATACGTGAAATCACGTCTGCTTAACCCGCACGTTGGTGGCTTCCCACTGAACAACGCGGAAGACAAGATCTTCTCGAAAGACCTCTACATCAAAGCTCAGTAATCTGGCGCTTCGATTCTAGAAAGTTAATATAAAAATATAACGATATAGACACTACATGCGCAGGGCGCGCATGTAGCGTCTCTCTAATTTTAATTGTCACAGACTGAAAGAGTGAGTTTATGCTTAAATTCATTATGAAAAGGATATTTGAAGCGATCCCAACCATGTTGGTGTTGATCACTATATCTTTCTTTCTTATGCGTTTCGCACCGGGTAACCCGTTTTCAAGCGAGCGACCATTACCGCCAGAAGTTATGGCGAATATCGAAGCTAAATACGGTTTAGATAAACCAGTATTTGAGCAATACACAACCTACTTAACGAACATTCTGCAAGGCGACTTCGGTCCTTCGTTTAAGTACCAAGATTACACAGTAAATGAGCTGATCGCAGTAGCGTTACCTGTGTCGGCTAAAGTTGGCTTTATTGCCTTTATCTTTACCCTGATTATGGGGGTCACCGTCGGTACCATTGCCGCCTTGAAGCATAATACCTGGATCGACTACACCATAATGTCGACCGCCATGCTCGGGGTTGTAATGCCATCTTTTGTATTGGCACCTGCACTGATTTACCTCTTCTCACTTCACTGGAACATCTTCCCAGCTGGTGGCTGGCATGGTGGTACCTTTGTTTACCTCGTTCTGCCTGTCATCGCAATGTCGCTTCTATATGTTGCAACGTTCGCTCGTATTACTCGTGGTAGCATGATCGAAACGCTTAACAGTAACTTTATCCGCACAGCTCGTGCTAAGGGGCTGAGCTACCGTTACATCATTCTTAAACATGCGCTTAAGCCAGCGATGCTGCCTGTTGTTTCGTACATGGGCCCGGCATTCGTAGGTATCATCACAGGTTCGGTGGTTGTTGAAACCATCTTCGGCCTACCAGGTATCGGTAAGCTGTTCGTGAACGCTGCGTTTAACCGTGACTACTCGTTAGTAATGGGTGTAACCATCTTGATTGGTTTCCTATTCATCTTATTCAACGCAATTGTTGATATTTTGCTAGCGGTTATTGACCCGAAAATTCGCTACTAACAGGGACGCATGGTTATGTTGAAGAAAAAAGAAAATTTAGAAGCGATCGAAAAGTTCTCTGAGAACTTAGAAATTGAAGGTCGTAGTTTGTGGCAAGATGCGCGTATTCGTTTTATGCGTAACAAAGCTGCGATGGTGAGCCTGTTTATTCTAACACTGATGGTATTGGCGGTTATCTTCCTACCAATGCTGGCTCAATACACTTATGACGATACTGACTGGTATGCAATGCACGTTGGTCCAAACGCTGACCACTGGTTTGGTACTGATAGCTTAGGTCGTGACCTTTACGTACGTACTCTCATTGGCGGCCGTATCTCGTTGATGGTTGGTGTGATGGGTGCCTTCGTAGCGGTATTGATTGGTACGCTTTACGGTGCAGCATCAGGCTTCATTGGGGGCCGTACTGACCGAGTGATGATGCGTATCCTTGAGATCTTGTACGCGGTTCCATTCATGTTCCTAGTTATCGTTCTAGTAACATTCTTTGGCCGTAACATCATCCTAATCTTCGTTGCAATCGGTGCAATTGCTTGGCTAGATATGGCGCGTATTGTACGTGGTCAGACGTTGAGCCTACGCAGTAAAGAGTTCATTGAAGCTGCACACGTATGTGGTGTAAGCAAATGGAAGATCATTACACGTCACATTGTTCCAAACGTACTGGGTATCGTAGCGGTTTACTCAACTCTACTTATCCCAAGCATGATCCTGACGGAATCATTCCTATCTTTCCTTGGTCTTGGTGTTCAAGAGCCTATGACAAGCTGGGGCGCACTGCTTCAAGAAGGTTCGCAGACGATGGAAGTTGCTATCTGGCAACTGGCATTCCCTGCAGCATTCATGGTAGTCACGCTGTTCTGCTTTAACTATGTAGGTGACGGCCTGCGCGACGCGCTTGATCCAAAAGACAGATAAACTAAATAGCAAATAAAAATATAAAAGCTATAAAAGATTAAGGAAGCAATGATGAGCTTATTAGATGTCAAAGACCTGCGCGTCGAATTTACCACTCAAGATGGTATCGTAACCGCAGTAAATGACTTGAACTTCTCACTTAACCAAGGCGAAACGCTGGGTATTGTGGGTGAGTCAGGTTCAGGTAAATCACAGACTGTATTCTCTATCATGGGGTTGCTGGCAAAAAACGGCATCATCTCTGGTAGTGCAAAATTCGAAGGTAAAGAGATTCTTAACCTTCCAGAAAAAGAGCTAAATAAGGTTCGTGCTGAACAGATTGCGATGATCTTCCAAGATCCAATGACGTCGCTTAACCCTTATATGAAGGTGAGCGATCAGTTGATGGAAGTGCTGATGCTGCATAAAGGCATGGGCAAAGCAGAAGCGTTTGAAGAATCTGTACGAATGCTTGAAGCTGTTAAAATTCCAGAAGCGCGTAAGCGTATCACCATGTATCCGCACGAGTTTTCTGGCGGTATGCGTCAGCGTGTAATGATCGCAATGGCGCTACTTTGTCGTCCTAAGCTGCTGATCGCCGATGAACCGACAACAGCATTGGACGTAACCATTCAAGCACAAATCATGGAGCTGCTGAACGAACTGAAGGATGAGTTCAACACGGCAATCATCATGATTACCCACGACTTAGGTGTTGTTGCGGGTTCTTGTGACAAAGTACTTGTTATGTACGCAGGTCGTACAATGGAATACGGCACAGTAGATGAAATCTTCTACAACCCAAGCCACCCATACGCGGAAGGTCTGTTGAAAGCGATCCCTCGTCTTGATACTGAAGGTGAGATTCTTCCTACCATCCCAGGCAACCCGCCAAACTTACTTCGTCTACCACCAGGCTGTCCTTACCAAGACCGATGTCACCGTGTGATGGACCGTTGTAAGCAAGAAGCGCCGATTTTGACGCCATTTGGAAATGACCGTCAACGTGCCTGTTTTTCTGATTGGGAGGCTTGGAAAAAATGAGTGTAGATAAGCAATTACTGTTAGACATTAAAGATCTTAAGGTTCACTTTAGCATTGCTGCTAAATCTGCATGGCCTTGGGCTAAACCTGCTAATCTGAAAGCGGTTGATGGCGTTGATATCCACCTTTACGAAGGTGAGACGCTGGGCGTAGTAGGTGAGTCAGGTTGTGGTAAGTCAACATTTGCTCGTGCAATCATAGGTTTGGTTGAAGCAACGGACGGTGAAGTGATGTGGTTAGGTCAAGACCTAACGAAAATGGAAGAGATTCAACGTCGCGAAACTCGTAAAGAGATTCAGATGATTTTCCAAGATCCACTTGCATCGCTTAACCCGCGTATGTCGGTTGGTGACATCATTGCTGAGCCGCTAGAGACGTTCTACCCAGAGCTTTCTAAACAGGAAGTCAAAGACCGTGTTAAAGAGATGATGGCGAAAGTAGGTCTACTACCAAACGTAATCAACCGTTACCCGCACGAGTTCTCAGGCGGTCAGTGTCAGCGTATCGGTATCGCGCGTGCGCTTATCTTGAAGCCTAAGATGATCATTTGTGACGAACCGGTTTCGGCACTTGACGTATCTATTCAAGCGCAAGTTGTTAACCTTCTGAAAGAGCTACAAAAAGAGCTAGGTCTTTCGTTGGTATTTATCGCGCACGACTTATCAGTGGTTAAGCACATCTCTGACCGAGTATTGGTAATGTACCTAGGTAATGCGGTTGAGTTGGGTGAATCAGATGCACTGTTCTCTGATCCTAAACACCCATACACCAAGGCTCTGATGTCTGCGGTTCCAATCCCAGATCCGCGAATTGAACGCAGCAAAACTATCCAGATGCTGGAAGGTGATCTACCATCGCCTATCAACCCACCATCTGGTTGTGTGTTCCGTACTCGTTGCCCTCAAGCAACAGAGGCGTGTGCAGAAACAAAACCTAAGATTCAAGGTAACGACGTTCACGCGGTATCTTGTCTTCATGTTCAGGTTTAACAAAGCGTAATTCAGCCTGTGACAGGCTTCAGCGTGGCCGCTCAATCGGTCACGCTTTTTTGTATCTCACGCTTATTCAAATAATTCGAACAACTAAGCCAACTTCTTCTAGTTTTGAAGACGTTGGCTTTTTTTATACTAATACCAATCGTAGTAAATAACTGCTCATCCTAGCTTGCTAAAGTGCTCGATAACGGCGTTAGAATTTTTGATTGTAGAATAACTATTAACAGAAAAATTCTTCCTTGTTCTCAAGCATTTTCTCTGCGCTATTTCTGAACATTTACTTACTGTGATTGGTATATAAAAGTTTGGATGAAAGAGGTTTGGATATGGGCAAATTAGTTGAAGGTGTTTGGCACGATGTATGGTATGACACTAAGTCAAGCAATGGAAAGTTCATTCGTGAAGATGCAGGTTTTCGTCACTGGGTAGAGGACCGTACAGACGCGCCGTTTCAACCTGAAAGTGGACGTTACCATCTGTATGTTTCACTGGCTTGCCCTTGGGCACATAGAACGCTTATTTTCCGTGAGCTTAAAGGCTTAACTGAACACATCGATGTCACCGTTGTGTGCCCTGATATGATGAGCGAAGGGTGGCAAATGGGGTTGCCTGAACCATTGTTTGGGCATACTCGAATGCATCAAATCTACACACAAGCTAAGCCAGATTATACTGGTCGCGTTACAGTGCCAGTTCTTTGGGATAAAAAAAACAATACCATCGTTAGCAACGAATCATCTGAGATCATTCGCATGTTCAACTCTGCGTTTAATGACTTAACAGGCAATAACGATGATTACTATCCACCTGCGCTTCGTCATGCGATCGATGAGTGGAACGATTTTATTTATCCTAACATCAATAATGGTGTTTATCGTTGTGGTTTTGCAACGACCCAAGAGGCTTATGAAGAAGCGTATGAAGGGCTATTTAGCGCACTAGATAAAGTGGATGCACACTTATCAAAAAGTCGTTATTTGGCTGGGGATACCATTACGGAAGCGGATTGGCGTCTGTTCACGACTTTGATTCGATTTGATGCCGTGTATGTGGGTCACTTCAAGTGTAATAAGCAGCGAATAGCGGACTACGCAAATATTCAGGGCTACCTAAAAGAGTTGTATCAGATCGAAGGCATCAAAGAGACGACGGATTTTTACCATATCAAGCGTCACTACTATTACAGTCACACCGGTATCAATCCTACTCAAGTTGTTCCCAAAGGACCCGCGCTAGATTTAGATTCGCCACATGGCCGAGGCTAGGATTATACCAATCGTAGTAAATAACTGATCATCCTAGCTTGTTAAAACGCTTGATAACTGCGTTAGAATTTTTGATTGTAGAATAACTACTTACCAAAAAATTCTGCCTTGTTCTTAAGCCTTTTCCCGGCGCTATTTTTGACCACTTATTTACTGTGATTGGTATTACCTATTAGTCCCTTTAGTCCAGACATAAAAAAACCCTAGATAAGCATCTAGGGTCAGACTGCTGACAAAGGTCTAGCTTTCAAGCTAGACCTTTGATCTAATAGGGGTATCGAAATATGGATATCTCACTATGCTTCAAGAGCCTTCACCTCAACAATATGAACTCGAAATGGTCACCATGGAACAGCTCGTTCCTCAGAACCATTTAGTTCGTAAGATAGATAAAGCCATCGACTTCGAGTTTATCCGTAATGAAGTCGCTCACCTCTACTGTAAAGACAACGGTCGCCCACCTGTTGACCCTGTACGCCTGTTTAAAATCATCCTGCTTGGTTACCTCTTCGGAATAAAAAGCGAGCGACAACTCGTGAAAGAGATTGAAGTCAATGTCGCTTATCGATGGTTCCTGCGTATGTCACTGACAGAGAAAGTTATCCATGCATCGACACTCAGCCAAAACCGTATTCGCCGCTTTAATGGTACCGATGTGTTTGAGCGTATCTTTATCAATATCGTAGAGCAGGCAATGGCGAAAGGTTTGGTCGCAGGCCAAGAACTATTTACTGACAGCACGCACCTAAAAGCCAATGCCAACAAAAATAAGCACACGAACAAAGTGACTAAGGTTCGCGCCAGTGCTTATCTTGATATGCTCGATGAAGATGTCGCGCTAGACCGAGAGAAAGAGGGTAAGAAACCTCTAAAGTCACGTACCGCTGAGCCTAAAACTAAGAACACCAAAACGAGTACTACCGACCCGGAAAGTGGCTTCATGACTCGAGATAATAAGCCCCAAGGCTTCTTCTATCTCGACCACCGTACAGTGGATGGACAGCATGGCATTATCTTAGATACCCATGTCACAGCAGGTAATATCAATGACTCTCAACCTTATGTGAAGCGTCTGGACTATACCCTAGAGCAATTTAACCTTAATCCAATCGCCGTTGGACTCGACGCGGGCTACTTCACTGCGCCAGTCGCTGAGTCATTAGAGCGTCGAAATATCTTGGGCGTGTTCGGTTATCGCAGACCATCGAGAACAAAGAATGCGTTCAAGAAAAAGCACTTCATCTACAATGAAGAGCGAGACAGTTACCGCTGCCCTAACGGTCAAGAGCTCATCTATAAAACAACGTCTAGAGATGCGTATCGTGAGTATCACTCCGACCCGAAAGAGTGTGCGTTCTGTCCAATGAGAGATGACTGTACGCAAAGTAAAAATATGAAGAAAGTCATTACAAGACACATCTATACGGACGCGATGGATAGAGCCAACCAAATGCGGCTCTCACCTTATGGAAAAAGACGTATAGGCGAAGAAGTGAGACGGTAGAGCGGAGCTTCGCCGACGCTAAGCAGCACCATGGTCACCGTTATGCCCGCTTCCGCGGGCTCTCGAAAGTGCAAATGCAATGTTGGTTGGCAGCTGCCGCTCAAAACATCAAGAAGATAGCCTTGGTGGTGAGCTATTTACAAAAAATAGGGCTAAATATGTCCCAAATACGTCAAATTATGGCGTCTAGATGCCAATTTAAGTGTTGGGCTCTTCCAAACTTCGCATAATAAAAAAATATCGCGATCGCGGCCTACGGCCGCTCGAAAAAGAGAACCCCACTTCAAAAAGTGGGGTTCGTCAGCAATCTGACCCTAGATAAGCATCTAGGGTTTTTGCTTTCTACAAAAGAAAAATTAGTTAACCACTTTTTCTTTAGCTTGATCTGCTTGGGCAGCTTGAATAGCCGTTAGAGCAACTGTGTACACGATATCGTCAACTAGAGCACCACGAGACAGGTCATTTACTGGCTTGCGCATACCTTGAAGCATTGGACCGATAGATACTAGGTCTGCTGAACGTTGTACCGCTTTGTAAGTCGTGTTACCCGTGTTTAGGTCAGGGAATACGAATACTGTCGCTTTACCTGCTACTGGAGAGTTTGGCGCTTTAGAAGCGGCAACGTTTTCCATGATAGCTGCGTCGTACTGTAGAGGACCGTCGATGATTAGATCTGGACGCTTCTCTTTAGCCAGTTTCGTCGCTTCACGTACTTTATCTACGTCTGCACCCTTACCAGATTCACCAGTAGAGTAAGAGATCATAGCAACGCGTGGTTCGATACCAAATGCCGCTGCAGAGTCAGCAGATTGGATAGCGATTTCAGCAAGCTGCTCAGCTGTTGGATCTGGGTTGATCGCACAGTCACCGTAAACCAGTACTTGGTCAGGTAGTAGCATGAAGAATACAGAAGATACGATAGACGCATCAGGGGCAGTCTTGATGATTTGGAACGGAGGAACGATAGTGTTCGCCGTCGTGTGAACAGCACCAGAAACTAGGCCGTCAACTTCGTCGTTCTCAAGCATCATTGTGCCTAGGAATACTGAATCTTGTAGCTTCTCACGAGCAACAACTTCAGTCATACCTTTCGCGCCACGTAGTTCAACTAGACGAGCAACGTAGTTTTCACGTACTTCGTCAGAGTTGATGATCTTAACGCCAGCACCTAGCTCAACGCCTTGCTGTGCAGCAACACGTTTGATCTCTTCAGGGTTACCTAGAAGTACACATTCCGCGATACCGCGCTCAGCACAGATAGCCGCAGCTTTAACTGTACGTGGCTCGTCACCTTCTGGAAGAACGATACGTTTAGCCGCTTTACGAGCAAATTCAGTTAGCTGGTAACGGAATGCAGGTGGGCTTAGACGACGAGACTTCTGAGTACCTTCAGTCATAGACTCGATCCAGTTGCCGTCGATGTGGCCTGCAACGTGTTCATTGATGAACTCGATACGCTCTTTATCGTCAGCTGGAACTTCTAGGCTGAAGCTTTGTAGGTTCAGAGAAGTCTGCCAAGTGTTACCTTGTGCTTTGAAGATTGGTAGGCCGCTTTCTAGAGCTGGTTTGATTAGGTCTTGGATTTCCGCAGGGATATCGTAACCGCCAGTTAGAAGTACTGCACCGATCTCAACGCCGTTCATTGCTGCAAGCGCTGCTGCAACGATTACGTCAGGACGGTCAGCCGAAGTTACTAGTAGTGAACCTGGCTTGAAGTGCTCAATCATGTGAGGCAGTGAACGCGCACAGAACGTGATGCTCTTGATACGACGAGTATTCAGTTCACCTTCGTTAACGATTTCTGCGTTTAGGTGAGAAGCCATATCTGCAGCACGAGTTGCAATTAGTTCGATGCTCCAAGGCACACAACCAAGAACACGAATAGGAGAAGTGTTGAAGATCTCCATCACTTTTAATTCGCTCTGTTTTGCGCTGTCTGAATCGTCGAAGATTTCAGATAGGTCAGGGCGAGTACGGCCTGCTTCATCAACTGGAGCGTTAAGCTTGTTGATGATAACACCAGAGATGTTTTTGTTCTTAGTGCCGCCGAAGTTAGAACATGCTACTTCGATACGCTCTTTAAGTTGCGCTGGGTTGTCAGTACCCGGAGTTGCAACAAGTACAATCTCTGCGCCAAGTGTTGCAGCAATTTCTGCGTTCACTTGGTTAGCGAATGGGTGCTTACGCGTTGGTACTAGACCTTCGATAAGTGTTACGTCAGCATCGTTGTTGATCTGGTTGTAACGCTCAACAACAGTTTCTAGCAGTTCGTCCATGTTGTCGTTACCGATTAGGTTTTCAGCAACAGACATCGCTAGAGGTTGACCGATCTTAACATCGCTGTTTGTACCAACGATAGTTGAAGTTAGATCAGGTTGGTCACCACCAGAACGTGGTTGAGAGATTGGTTTGTAGAAAGAAACCTTAACGCCCTTGCGCTCCATTGCGCGAAGAACACCCATGCTTGCGCTAGTTAGACCAACACCAGCACTAGTAGGGATAAGCATAATAGTACGAGACATTCGTATGAGTACCTTTAGCTATTGGATTAAAAAAGCTCAACTTCCTATTCCTATTTAAGGGTAGGAATAGGAATAGAAGCTGAGCCCCATTTTCATCAAAAGACCGCCGGCTCGTTAAATAAAGCCAGCGGTACAAATTCCGATTAAAGACCTGCTAGACGTGCAGTGTCTTCAGCAATCACTAGCTCTTCGTTAGTAGAGATAACCATTGCAGGGATACGGCTGTTAGCTGTAGTGATAGTACCTTCGCCGCCGAAACGAGCTTTAAGGTTAGCTTCACCGTCAACTTCGATTCCGAAGATGCCTAGGCGGTTTAGAACCATTTCACGGATTGGGCCAGAGTTTTCGCCGATGCCGCCAGTGAAAGTGATTGCGTCTAGACGACCCTCTAGAGTTGCAGTGTAACCAGCTACGTACTTAGCTAGACGGTGACAGAACACGTCCATTGCACGAGTTGCTTCTTCTTTCTCACCGTAGTTGTCTTCAACGAAACGACAGTCAGAAGTCACTTCAGTTAGACCAGCAAGACCAGACTCTTTAGTTAGCATGTTGTTGATTTCTTCAACAGAGTAACCTAGTGCGTCGTGCAGGTGGAAGATGATTGCAGGGTCTAGGTCACCACAACGAGTACCCATTACAAGACCTTCAAGAGGAGTAAGACCCATAGAAGTGTCTACAGATTTACCGTTCTTGATTGCACATACAGAAGCGCCGTTACCTAGGTGGCAGTTGATGATGTTAACTTCTTCAACTGGCTTGTTTAGTAGGCTTGCAACTTCGCGAGTGATGAATAGGTGAGAAGTACCGTGCATGCCGTAACGACGGATGCCGTGCTCTTTGTACAGGTTGTACGGTAGAGCGTATAGGTAAGACTCAGAAGGCATTGTTTGGTGGAACGCTGTGTCAAATACAGCAACGTTTTTAAGGCCTGGGAAGTTCTGTTTAGCCGCTTCGATACCGATTAGGTGAGCTGGGTTGTGAAGAGGTGCGAAAGTCGCAGCGTCTTCAATACCCTTAAGAACGTCATCTGTGATCAGTGCAGATTGAGTGAACTGCTCGCCACCGTGTACGATACGGTGACCAATAGCGCCAAGGTTAGCTTTAAGCTCAGGCTTAGAAGCAAGAATAGTTTCTACCATGAAAGATAGTGCTTCTACGTGAGCTGCGCCCGCGCCTAGTTGTGCTTCGTGTTTGCCGTCAAGTTTCCACTTCATACGAGCTTCTGGAAGACCTAGACACTCAGCAAGACCAGTTAGATGCTCTGCACCTGTTTCTGCATCAACAACTGCGAATTTAAGAGAAGAACTACCACAGTTTAAAACTAAAACTAGCTTAGACATTAATGACTACCTGTTAATTTTTCTGATCGAAATCAGTTAAAGATGAAAATTAATCTCAAGAATAGACGAAGCACGGTGGCTTGCGTACTAACCTTGGTCAAAAAAACGTTAATTTCCGTATTAAAGTGAAAGCGCACTTTTTAACCAAAAGAGGCTTGTGCATTCCTTGCAGAAGTCTTCTCAAAGTTGCTTAAATTGTAAATAAGGGCAACAATGAGATTGAGGTCTGCAAATAATAGCGATATTGTGCAAATATAACAAAAAAATTTGAAAGAATATTATTTTTTGTCAATTTTTTGCGTTTTTAGTTGATGGTTTCAACTTTTTTTTAACGGGAGACTCATATGAGCAATAGAGTTGGGTTAGCCAGTAGTCTAAAAGATGGCCAAAAGTACATGGATCTCTGGCCTGTCAGAAAAGAGTTAAATGCGATCTTTCCCGAGCAACGCATCATTAAGGCAACTCGTTTTGGCATTAAAGTAATGCCAGCGATCGCTGCGATCAGCATTTTAACACAGATGGTCTTCAACAATTATCAAGCGATGCCGCAAGCTGTCGTTATGGCGTTATTCGCGATTAGTTTGCCACTTCAAGGTATGTGGTGGTTAGGCAACCGCTCCAACACTCAACTGCCACCGGCACTCGTATCTTGGTATCGTGAACTGCACGAAAAGATTACAGAAACTGGCTTTGCGCTAGAGCCTATGAAATCACGTCCGCGCTACAAAGAGTTAGCCATTATTTTGAATCGCGCTTTCCGACAACTGGACAAGTCTTCTATGGAACGTTGGTTCTAGCTCTTATCTGGCCATATCTGGTCTTAACCCCTTTCTAAAACACTGCGCCCTGAAATTTTTTTGGGGCGTTTTTCATCTCCTTAGTTCTCATCTCTTCGGTGCAGTGAGCACGGTTTCATCGTTTTTTCAGTCTGTTCACGCTTACTTTTTTAAGCGAGAACTGAAATTAGACACTTGTTGCACTTTTGCCGTTTTTAACTTCTGTTATTTCACTCTTACTGGTAGTAATATCAATAACGAAATAATACGCCATCCCATATATGAAACAGAGGATATATGGGAGTAGGAAAGAGAGCACATCACAAGGAGTGTCGATGAAAACAGGGTCGAATTGGTCGAGTGTCGTCTTATTGAGTATGGCTGCGCTTATCTATTCTAGTGTCTCACTGGCAAGTAGTGCGAAAGTTTCTATCTCTCAGATTATTGATCACCCTGATCTGAATGCCGCACATAAAGGTCTGATTGATGGCCTAAAGGTACATGGCTATGAAAATGGAAAAAATTTAGAGCTGACATCACAAGTCGCAGACGGCAGGCCAGCACAAGCGGCTAAAATTGCCAGAGAGTTAGTGAGTAAAAACCCACACGTGTTAGTCGGGATTGCGACCCCATCTTCTCAAGCGCTGGTTTCAGCAACGCGCACTATCCCCGTTGTGTTTACTGCGGTAACAGACCCGGTTGGTGCTCGATTAGTGAGACGTTTGGAAAATCCGGGTCGTAATGTAACGGGGTTGTCCGATCTTTCCCCTGTACATCAACATATCAATCTTATTAAGCAGCTGATGCCTGATGTTGACTCTATCGGTGTTGTTTATAATCCTGGGGAGTCTAACGCGGTTGCTTTGATGTCTATATTGAAAGCGGCTGCTAAACAGCACGGTTTAGTACTGCATATCGAGCCAGTATTTACCGTTGACGAAGTAGAAGAGAAAACGCGTATCGTGGCCGCTAAATCTGATGTGGTCTATGCGATGACGGATAACACAGTAGCGAGCGCCATTGATGACTTGATCCGAGGATCCGACAGTCAGAGGACACCAGTTGTTGCTGGGACTACCGCGTATGTCAAAAATGGTGCCGTTATTGGGGCTGGTCTTGATTACTACCAAATTGGTCTGGAAACTGCGGAGTATGTTGCTGCAATTCTTGAAGGGGAAGAGCCAGGTAATTTGGACGTCAAAACTCTGAATCGAGCGGCGTTGAAAGTGAATTTGGAAGCCTTGGAAAAGTTCCGAATCACCCTGCCTTCATCAATTTTAGGCCAAGCGACAGTCGTGCAATAAACTAAGCTCTACAAAATACAAAGCAGTGAACTTTATTTGAACATTGTAGGGCTACAAAGCGTGATCCGCTCTGAGTGCTGATAGTTTTCACATTGTGATCTAGACGATTTTTCATATCTTTAGCGAATCAATCAACGTTCGAGATTCGTTATGCATCCTTATCTATTCCATGCTCAAACTTGCGACTATGTTCGACTTGATCAAAGAGTGCTTACTTTAAAACTCCACACCGATCGTGAAGACTGGACTAAAGTGCAAGTGCGTCATGAGCCAGATAATGAAGAGTACTTGGTGGATATGTTATTGGTCGGGAAACAAGGACGGCTCTTTGTCTGGGAAGCGAAGATTCCACTTAACTCTGATCAGTCTATTACTCACTATACTTTTAAGTTATTGAGTAACACAGGCCAATTTTGGTTGGACTCACAAGGCGTTCACTTGCGGATGCCAAGCCGTGCGCATCACTTTAAGTACAATGCTGATCATCAACCGCCAAGCTGGGTTGCTGAGCAAGTGTTTTACCAGATTTTCCCAGAACGTTTTTGTAACGGGAACTCCGAGATTAGTGTTCAGCCTGGCGAGTACCGATTAAAAGAGGGCACTCTTGATGTAGTAGTAAAAGAATGGGGTACCGAGGTCGAAGGTCACAATGGCACAGGTGCTGCGGAGTTCTTCGGTGGAGATTTAGCAGGTATACATAGCAAACTCAACTACTTGCAAGACTTAGGTATTACGGCACTGTACTTGAATCCAATCTTCGAATCGCCGAGCAATCATAAATACGACACTACCGATTATTACAAAGTCGATTCTCATTTTGGCACCAATCAAGAGTTTGCGGCTCTGTCAGCTGATTTGCATTCACGAGGAATGAGAGTGGTATTAGATGCGGTGTTTAACCACACGTCGGTAGAGCATCCATGGTTTGATAAATTAGGCAAAAGTGGTGCCGGGGCTTTTGGGCAGCCGAACTCTGAATATCGTGACTATTACTTTTTCAATGGCGATGACGCAAAAAGTTACGTCGGTTGGAAAGGTATCAACTCTCTGCCCGTATTGAACTTCTCTAATGATTCGGTTCGAGACTACATCTATCAATCAGAAGATTCGGTGATTAAACACTGGCTTAAAGCACCCTATGGCATTGATGGATGGCGTTTTGATGTGATCCATATGCTTGGCGAAGGCGAGGGTGCATACAACAATGCTCACTACGTCAGAGAGTTTCGTAACGCGGCAAAAAGCCAAAACCCTGATGCCTACATACTCGGAGAGCATTTCTTTGAAGCGACCTCGTGGCTACAGGGAGACCAAGAAGATGGCTCGCTGAACTACTACGGCTTTGCTCATCCCGTTCGCGCTCTTTTGGCTAAGCAAGACATTGCTTATGATCCAATTGATATCAGTATGCGAGATTTCTCTGATTGGTTAGCTGAAGCTCGTGCAAAAGTGCCTTGGCAGAATCAACTGTCTCAATTGAATCAACTAGACAGCCATGATACTGCGCGTTTTATCTCATTGCTTGACGGTGATGCACAGAAACAAGCTATTGCTCTGACGTTACTGATGACCTACGTCGGAACACCTTGCCTTTACTACGGTACTGAAGTGGGACTAGAAGGTGGTCAAGACCCAGATAACCGACGTTGTTTCCCGTGGGGAGAAGAACAGACGTCGAACTGGTTTGCCTTTACTCAGAGACTCATTCAGTTGAGACATGATCGCCAAAGTTTGCAAACAGGCGCTTACCAAGAGCTTTACTGTGACGACAACGTGTTGGTTTATGCTCGAAGCTTGGATCAAGAACACACGTTAGTTGCCATAAACCTTGGCACATCTGCCTCTGAGGTGACACTTCCAGTATGGAAACTGGGTCTTGAATCTGGTGATTTGAGCGTTCCATTTTGCGAAAACTCGGTGTTGAATATGAATGATGGACTGTTGCAGTTATCAATAGATCCTATCTCTTCTTTAGTGCTTGTGAACTAATCATTATTGCTTACTCACTCCTTACCATTAAGTAGCCCCTTGTTCGACTTATTTGCGACGAGGGGCTAAGTTTTTGAGTCATTTCTATTTGTGAAATAACAAATTACATAATTTTATCGGGTTGAATGCCGTTGCTGATGTAATAATATTGACGAGAAATAGATAAGCGAAAGAGCATCCAGTTTATGAAACTTAATAGGCACTTTAGCCTAACCTTTGTTTTTGGTTTCCCTGCCATTATTATCAGTATGTTACTTGCGCTTATTGTCAAAAATCACTTCGATGCGGTAGAGAAAGAAGTCGCATACGAATATCAAAGAATCATTGATGCTTTTGAACGTACGACAACCGTAGTTACGGCTTTAGACTACAGCTTCTCAAATTACTACAAATCGAGTAACCCGCTCTTCTTAGATCACAATAAGACTGTGGTGGATGGCGTGTGTCGTATATGGCCGATTGATGGCATGCTGCTCGCCGACGGTAAGACGGTAGATATTCCTTCCGTTGATATTAACTATATGTTGGTTGGCAATGAGTCCTTGTGCTCTGAATCGACTGATGCTTATCGAAGTGCTAGTGAAAAAGTAGCACTTGCTCCTATTCTCTCTTTCTTGGCACAACTGGATGACTACTATTTTGGTGTTCATTTTATTGATGCTAAGGGCTATGTTATCTCTTCACCGGAGGACTTTGCCAAAGGTCTAGGGAAAGAACTCTTGTCAACAATTAAGAGCCGACCTTACTGGCAAAGAACGGCAAATAATCCAGAGAAGCTGACGTTAGCTGGTCCAACTTATCGCACTGATACACTAGACAGGGTGATTAGTATGGCGATACCCGTGTTTTATCGGGGCAGTCATCAAGGAATGTTGTCGGTGGATATCGACTCAGCAAAGTTACTGACGTCACAAAGCCCCTTACTCGCTGGTCAAATAAACATCGTCGATCTGACCCTCCAATTGTTGCCGGATGACGCAGTTTGGATACAGCCTTTAGAGTTAAATGGTGTTGCAGCCCATCATAGGATCTTTTATCGACTCGACGTGATGAAAGAGGTGAAAGCTTTTGTTAAAACAGAAACGCACAGTCTCTTTGTTGCACTCATAGTGTACTTGTTTATGGTCACGATTTTTTTCTACATCAACAGCACAATTGAAAAGGGCTACTTTAAAGAACTTGCGGCCAAAGATCCGATGACGGGGTTACTCAATCGACGTGGATTAGAGGTATTTTGGCGTAATGTTCAACATGACGATCTGTTCGTGTTAGTGGTGTTTGATATCGATAATTTTAAAAGCATTAACGATACTTTCGGCCACGATAAAGGCGACGAAGTGATTCGCTATATGGCGCGTCAGATCCACAATGGCGTTCGTAGCAGTGATGTTGGTGCGCGATTTGGGGGAGAAGAGTTTGTTGTCTATCTAAGAGGGGAAGAGCGTCAAACCCTAAAGAACATTCTCCATCGCGTTAAGACTGCGATTTGTGAACAGTCGACCAATGTTATCGAAGGAGGCTTTACAGTTTCAGGTGGTGCTTGCATTGTTGAGTCTGAGAGCACTCAGTTGAGCTTTGATGAAGTGTTTAAGTGTGCGGACGAGAAGCTTTATATTGCGAAAACGACGGGTAAGAATAAAATTGTATTTTAATTTTCAGAGCGGCACGGAATGCTGCTCTGAAGAAAGGTGTCTGGCTGTGGCGGGTTAAGCTACCGGGGTCGCCAACAGTTTATCTTGGTAGCGCTGAATGTGTTCTACGATTGGCGCTGCCTTTTTGAAAGTACGGATCTCACGGAAGATCTCTTCCGCTTCTGGGTACTCTTTACGCAGATAAACAAACCACTGTTTCACACGATTAGGGTAGTAAAGCCCTTTGTCACCCTCAATCTCAAACTCAGAGTAGCGTAATAGTAGCGCTAGCACCTCTTTCCAAGGCATCGGCTGGTGGTTGTGTTTTACCACGTTTCCTAGATTGGGGACGTTAAACGCGCCGCGGCATACCATGAGGGAGTCAATGCCTGTCGCTTTTATGCAGTTTTGACCATCTTGGTAGTTCCAAATCTCACCATTAGCAATGAGTGGTAGCGTCGTCTTCTGACGGATCTGGTTGATATAACCCCACTTAATCTCAGAGGCTTTGTAGCCACCGGTTTTGGTACGAGCATGGACTGTGAGCTCATCAGCTTTGGCTTGCTCAATGGCATCCACAATCTCAAAACACTCTTCAGGATCTTCCCAACCAAGACGAATTTTGGCTGAAACCGGAATGTGTTTAGGCACTGCCTCACGACATGCTTTTACTACCTTATAGATAAGCTCGGGCTCTTTGAGTAGGGAAGCTCCGCCATTGCTTTTATTCACTGCTTTAGCTGGACAGCCGAAGTTAAGGTCAATACCTTTCGCACCTAGATTTGCTGCTTGAACTGCGTTTTGTGCCATCCACTCTGGATGTTGACCAAGCAGTTGGACGTGAACAGGAACTCCTGCCAAAGTTTGAGAGCCTTGGTGGAGCTCCGGACACAGTCGATGGAAGACATGCGGTGGCAATAGCTGATCGGTGACGCGAACGAATTCAGTCACACAAAGATCGTAGTCATTGATCTCTGTAAGGATCTCTCGCATAAGGTGGTCTAACACACCTTCCATCGGGCCTAGTATTACTCGCATATCGAACTACCGAAACATCTCTGTCCTGAAAATAAAGAGGCGTGATTGTACGGTGTCCCTTGCTGATTGTCACTACGGAGCAGAGTTTGCCTTTTCTCGAGTGACTCTCACTTCGCCTGTAAGCGGTGAATAATAGAGAATAGGTAGACGTTCGGATTGGGTAAAGCTTGGGGTGTAGTAGTAGTAGCACTCTGGTGTTGCTGTATACCAACTCACAATTGCTTCCGCTGACGGGAGAATGTATCCAGTATCGTACTGAGAACGAGCGACTAAATCAGAATCAATAAGAGAGTTCCATAGCGCGACACACTGCTCACCTGATACTTGCGGGGCTATTGTTGGTGCTTGTTCGAGTACAGATATTGGGAATCCTGTCTCAGATGGATAGACGTCACCCTTACCATAATTAACGACTTGGTCAAAATCTGGTTCGCCATCGACAAGCCATTGGGAGTGGTACATATCGATGCTGTTTCTAAATGCAGAAAATGCACCTTGAGCCAATGCTTCATGGGCATCTCTCTGAACACCCATAAAACGAGGTGCTAAAGTGACGGCCAGTACACCCAAAATAACGACTACGACCATAAGCTCTAGTAACGTAAAACCTTGGGACTTTGACTTCATATTGGTTAACTCTCAATGTAGTGGATTTTTCAGTCGTTGTTTTACACTCAACTTTATGATTATAAAAGCGAAATAAGTCGATTATTGCAGATATTATTAAGGCAAAGGTTTGCGTACGGTCGTTGTTCATTAAAGGGAATAAAGTGATTGGCGACATCTTAGGGTGGTTGGCGTTATAATATTGAAAATACCAAATTTCCAGAGCTTTCATGACATATCAATTATTAAGCCTTCCTGAATCCGTTACTGACATTACGCCACAATTTATTGAGGGAGCGATTTTAGCATCTAACCTTGCGACCAAGCCGCTAGACCCTCAAGAGTGGTTGGCTGTGATCTCGCCAGAAGCAGAAGAGCGCTTCATCGGTTTGGTGACGGAACAGATTAACCGTCAACATAACCTTATTCAGCGCAGTGAATACATGCCGACAGAGGTTCTTGCTGGGGGCGATTTCAATGAACAATTCGCGGATTTCGCTGAAGGTTTCATGATGGTTTGGCCGACGGTAGAAGAGCAGTGGCAACAAGCGAATATGGCTGACGGCACACTGAGAATGCTTCAAGCACTCCTCACAACACTGATGTTGGCAATTGACGAAGAGCAGACTCAGCAACAAATGGTGGTTGCGGGCTTGGAAAACCCTCCTGCGCTTGCGGATCTTGTTGGTCAAGTGGATTTAATGGTCAACGAAGTAGCATTAGCTGCCGATGAAGCCATGTTAGGTAACAAAGCTCAAAGCGTAAACCCGTTTAAAAACATTGGCCGAAATGACCCTTGTCCGTGTGAAAGCGGTAAGAAGTTCAAGCAGTGTTGTGGTCGAGCGAACGCTTAGTTTCTAGTATAGGCTGCTCCGCAAAGAGAAAACTAAAAAGTCGACCTCCTCGGTCGACTTTTTTATTGGTATTTAAGGTTCGCTTATTTAGATTTCGCGAACTGAGAAATCACAATAAGACCCAATGCAATGAGGTTGCCTGCGAAAATCACCACCAGCCATTGTGGCATTGATAAACCGATAAACTGCCAAACAACCTTAGCGCAATCGCCGTAAGCCTCAAACATCCAAGGCGCCCATTCGTTCAATGGTGCCCAACTTGGAAAGGTGACAAATAGGTCACAAGTTGCGAAAGGAGAGGGGTTGAATTGGTAATTAACGTGCTCCAGCGATAGCATTAAACCTTTGTAAGCACCGAACCCCCAGCCGGCTAAACCAAGCCAACGTCCGACAGGATTGTTAGGTGCAATCGCACCAATCATTGCAGCAATACCTATAGCGAGCATTGCGATTCGCTCATAGATGCACATTACGCATGGGCCAAGCATCATAACGTGTTGGAAGAACAACGCGCATGCTTCAAAGAAGATTACGAAACCAAGTAATAATAGCCACGAGAGTCGGCCTTTAGAGAAATCTTTGAGCAATAAAAGAAAGTTCACGAATTTAGTCCTTCAATAAAATTAAAAAAGCCCTGATTACTCAGAGCTTTTTATCTTGGATAAGTTTCTTAATCAATGATTATTTTTCATTACTTAGATTCACTTATTCACTTTACGAAGCGTTATGGGAATTAGTGACCACTTGAAATCACAGATGTTACTTCGCCAGTGCGTTGTACAATCCAACCTGCATCGTAGAACCAGGCTGTCATAGGCTCAACAAAGAACACGATACCAGCCAGACCAACAAGAGCCAGTACGATAGTGTACGGCAGCGCCATCAGCACCATACGGCCATAAGAGAGGCGGATGAGTGGTGCTAGAGCCGAAGTCAGTAGGAATAGGAAGGCTGCTTGACCATTTGGAGTTGCAACTGAAGGTAGGTTAGTACCTGTGTTGATTGCTACAGCGAGTAAGTCGAACTGGTCGCGGTTGATGATGCCTTCAACGAGTGCAGTTTTCACTTCGTTGATGTAAACCGTACCCACGAATACGTTATCCGATACCATGGACAAGATACCATTCGCGACGTAGAACAGTGCAAGTTGCGCACCTTTGTCTTCAACGTGAAGTACAGCATCGATTACAGGCTTGAACAGACCTTGGTCGATGATTACCGCGACAATCGAGAAGAATACGGCAAGTAGCGCGGTAAAGGGTAGAGCCTCTTCAAACGCCTTACCCATTGAGTGTTCTTCGATGACACCGGTGAAGGCTGTCGCTAGGATGATAACAGAAAGACCAATCAGTCCTACTTCAGCAACGTGTAGCGCAAGGCCGACGATTAGCCATACCGCAATTGCACCTTGAACCCAAAGCTTTGCGATGTCTTGTTTAGTGCGGCTTGCTTTCTGCGTGTTATCAAACTCAACAAGGATTTGACGAACGTTAGCAGGCAGTTTTGCACCGTAGCCAAAGATTTTTAGTTTTTCCACAAGGGCACAAGTGATGATGCCGCAGATGAATACAGGCAATGTTACTGGCAGCATACGAATGATGAATTCGCCGAACTCCCAACCAGCTTGCTTAGCGATAACCAAGTTTTGCGGCTCGCCTACCATGGTCATTACACCACCTAGGGCTGTACCTACACCTGCGTGCATAAGCAGTGAGCGAAGGAACGCACGGTAGTCTTCAAGATCTTCGCGAGTCAGTTCCGAAATTTCTTCATCATGAGTGTGGTCGTGTGCTGAGTTCGAGCCTTTGCCTGACGCTACTTTATGGTAGATAGAGTAGAAGCCGACAGCCACACTGATCACTACCGCGATAACCGTTAGTGCGTCTAGGAATGCTGATAAGAATGCCGCTGCAACACAGAATGCAACAGAAAGTAGGATTTTAGAGCGGATGCCAAGCAGTATTTTAGTGAAGATAAAGAGCAGTAGCTCTTTCATAAAATAGATACCAGCAACCATGAACACGAGTAAGAGCAGCACTGGTAGGTTAGCTTGGATTTCGTGGTAAACCATTTCCGGTTTGGTCATACCGATTGCGATAGCTTGAATAGCTAACAGACCACCCGGTTGAAGAGGGTAACATTTAAGCGCCATTGCCAACGTAAAAATAAATTCTACGACTAATAGCCAGCCCGCAACAAATGGATCAACGAGGAAAAAAACAAATGGGTTGATGATTAAAAACGAAATGATGGCAACTTTATACCAATCAGGAGCCTTACCAAGAAAGTTCTTGATAAAAGCGTTTCCGAGAGACATCGGCATGTTAATACTCTTTTATGTTGATTATGAATTGGCAAGCAATACAACATTTGAGTTTCGAGCTATAAAAATTCTTTTAAAATCATAACTAACAGTGACTTAGAAAAACTACATTCCATGTAATGTTCTGTGGCCTTGCCAAGTCACTCCCTTAGAAACTCGTGCACTGCTCATTTTTGAGCGCAACTCTACTCTTAGATAACATTTAGTCAACAGGAAATGCTCTGTTGGCCTAAAAATACCACTTTTTTGTTGAAAAACGCGATCAAAGTAGCGCAAGCATAACACCAAAATTGTGAGAAAAATCGACTAGAATCAATATTTGCGTGAAATGATTGAAATTTACATAATAATCTAAGCTTATGTGCGATTATTACAACTTAATATTGCATTTTAATAGATCTAAAATTATGACCTATCTCTCTGATTTAATTGAAAAAGTGTTGTGTTAAAAATTTGTTTAAACTGATGTTATGCCATGCAGCGATATTAGACTAAAGGTGCAAACGTGTGCTGCAATTTAGAGTTTTAGCTCTATTGTGGGTTTGGCGTCTGTAAACTTTTCGAGGTGTTTCCGAGAGGCGCTAACTAGTGGTATGATGAGTCAATTAAAGCAAAATAATTAAATTGGATTGAAGTGTAGATGGTCATTAAGGCGAAGAGCCCGGCAGGATTTGCAGAGAAGTATATTATTGAAAGTATTTGGAACGGCCGTTTCCCCCCTGGCTCAATCCTACCAGCTGAGCGTGAGCTGTCTGAATTAATTGGTGTTACTCGAACCACACTACGTGAAGTATTGCAGCGTCTAGCCCGCGACGGTTGGCTGACGATTCAACATGGTAAGCCAACTAAGGTGAACCAGTTCATGGAGACATCGGGTCTGCACATTCTTGATACGCTAATGACATTAGACGTAGATAACGCGACCAATATCGTAGAAGACTTGCTTGCAGCACGTACAAACATCAGTCCTATCTTTATGCGTTACGCATTTAAGGTGAACAAAGAGAGTTCAGAGCGCACGATTATCAATGTGATTGAATCGTGTGAAGCACTGCTTGCGTCTAAAACGTGGGATGAGTTTGTCGAGTCTTCTCCATACGCAGAAAAAATTAAGCATGCAGTAAAAGAAGACAACGAAAAAGATGAAGAGAAACGCCAAGCGATTCTTGTTGCTAAAACTTTCAACTTTTATGACTACATGCTGTTCCAACGCCTTGCGTTTCATTCAGGCAACCAAATCTATGGTTTGATCTTTAATGGTGTTCGTAAGCTTTACGATCGCATCGGCAGTTACTACTTCTCTAACCCCGAAGCACGTCGCCTAGCGATGGATTTCTATAAAGAGCTCTTAGCCATTTGTGAGAGCGGCGAACGTGAAAACTTGCCATTACTGATCCGTAACTACGGTGTTGCAAGTGGACAGGTATGGAACGAAATGAAAACGACGCTGCCAACGAACTTTACTGAAGACGACTGCTAATAAGTGAGTTCAGCGAACAAACAAAAACGGCGAGCTATCTGATAGCTCGCCGTTTTTTATTCTTGTTTAGCGTTTTGATACAGAGGCAAGCCTACCCAGCAAATTCTTCTGAGTCTGGACGTTGAGAGAACTGAACACCGCTTAAGAAGTCGCACAATAGTTGATCTTCACAAGTCTTGTAGTTCTTATTGTTTGGTTTGCGGAAGTAGGCGCCAATTTCGTACTTACTTAGGCTAATTCCCATCACTTCTAATGCATCCAGTACATCTTCAGCCTTCATGTTTAATGCAATACGCAGTTTCATGAAAATCATGTTGTTAGTCAGTGATACTTCTGGCTTTGGCTGTTCACCCTCTTTCTTGCCGCGCTTAAGATTGATGAAACCATTTAGGAAGATTGCCAGCTCTTTATCTTTCATTTTCGAGAATGACTTTTCACCTTCAGCTTTTAGCCAGTTGTTTACTTGGTCATGCGCAACGGTAGAGTCTGCTTGCTCAAAGGCTTTGATGATTTGGGCGTTCTTCAGGTTTAGCGCGTGTTGGATACGGCGCAAGATTTCATTGTTAGTCACAGGAATCCTAATTCGGCAGTGAGTCGAGTGTCGCGAGTATTGTATTCGTACATTAAGCGTATTATCGACTGAAAAGTTGAGGAGGGAATGTATCAGAGAATGTGGGATATCAACAGAAATAAAAAATCCCCATGCATTACTGCGATGGGGATTTTCAATTCAGTGGTTGGCGTTACATTACGCGCATCCCTGGCTGTGCACCTTCGTGCGGCTCAAGGATCCATAGGTCGCTACCACCCGGGCCTGCTGCTAGGATCATGCCTTCAGACATACCAAACTTCATCTTACGCGGCTTAAGGTTTGCTACCATGACTGTTAGCTTGCCTTCTAGCTCTTCAGGTTTGTATGCTGACTTGATGCCAGAGAATACCTGACGAGTTTCGCCACCGATGTCCAATTGGAACTTAAGCAGTTTGTTTGCTTTTGGCACTTCTTCACAAGAGATGATGCGAGCAATACGCATGTCTACTGCTGCGAAAGCGTCAAACTCAATCTCTTCTGCGATTGGATCTTTGTCAAGCTCGGTTTGGCTTGCTTTGTTCTTAGCTGCTTCTGCCGCTTCTTTCGCTGCAACTTCTGCTGCTGCGTCTTCTTTAGAAGCTTCAATCATCGCTTCAACCTTCTTAGGGTCGATACGGCTGAATAGCGCCTTGAATTTAGTGATCTCGTGACCTGTCAGTGGTGCAGCCATACCTTCCCAAGTCAGTTCTTGGTTTAGGAATGCTTCAGTGCGTGCTGCTAGCTCAGGCATCACAGGTTTTAGATACGTGATCAGAACGCGGAATAGGTTAATACCAACAGAACAGATGTCTTGCAGTTCTTGGTCTTTACCTTCTTCTTTCGCTACAACCCACGGTGCTTTTTCGTCAACGTATTGGTTTGCTTTGTCTGCTAGTGCTGTGATTTCACGGATTGCACGACCAAATTCGCGAGTTTCGTAAAGCTCAGCAATACGATCAGCAGCTGCAACGAATTCGTTGTACAGCTCTGGCTCTGCGAAGTGGTCAGATAGCTTGCCTTCAAAACGCTTAGTGATGAAGCCTGCGTTACGCGATGCTAGGTTAACAATCTTGTTTACTACGTCAGCGTTAACGCGCTGCGTGAAGTCTTCAAGGTTAAGGTCTAGGTCGTCAATACGGCTGTTTAGTTTCGCTGCGTAGTAGTAGCGTAGACATTCTGGATCTAGGTGATCTAGGTAAGTCGCTGCTTTGATGAACGTACCCTTAGACTTAGACATCTTAGCGCCGTTTACCGTTACGTAGCCGTGTACGAATACGTTATTTGGCTTACGGAAACCGCTGCCTTCTAGCATTGCAGGCCAGAATAGAGAGTGGAAGTACACGATGTCTTTACCGATGAAGTGGTAAAGTTCAGTTGTACTGTCTTTTTTCCAGTATTCGTCGAAGTCTAGACCTTCAGTTTTGTTACATAGGTTCTTGAATGAAGCCATGTAGCCAACCGGTGCGTCTAGCCATACGTAGAAGAATTTGTCTTTCTCGCCTGGGATTTCGAAGCCGAAGTATGGCGCGTCACGTGAGATATCCCACTGTTGCAGGCCAGACTCAAACCACTCTTGCATCTTGTTCGCTGTTTCCGCTTGAAGAGAACCAGAACGAGTCCACTCTTTTAGCATGCTTTCGAACTGAGGTAGGTCGAAGAAGAAGTGCTCAGAGTCTTTCATTACTGGTGTAGCGCCAGATACGGCTGACTTAGGCTCAATCAGTTCTGTTGGGCTGTATGTCTCGCCACAGTTATCACAGTTGTCACCGTATTGGTCTTCTGACTTACACTTAGGACATGTACCTTTTACGAAACGATCCGGTAGGAACATCTCTTTCTCAGGGTCGAATAGCTGAGAGATAGTGCGACTAGAGATAAAGCCGTTCTTCTTAAGCTCTAGGTAGATGTGTGAAGCCAGCTCACGGTTCTCTTCTGAGTGTGTGCTGTGGTAGTTATCAAAGCTAATATCGAAGCCAGCGAAGTCTTTCTGGTGCTCTTCACTTACAGCAGCGATCATCTCTTCTGGTGTAATACCCATCTGTTGTGCTTTTAGCATGATTGGCGTGCCGTGAGCATCGTCAGCACAGATGAAGTTTACAGTGTTGCCGCGTAGGCGTTGGTAGCGCACCCAAATGTCAGCTTGAATGTGCTCAAGCATGTGACCTAGGTGAATCGAACCATTAGCATACGGAAGGGCACAAGTGACCAGTAGTTTCCTTGAATCAAGAGTTCTTGGATCGTTTGCCATACTTAAATTTCGCTTCTTTTTGATGGGTATAAATTTGATGTGTAATACTACTTTATAACGTGTGTCACGCCAAGATATCAAATTGACGAATCCCTTAGTTTTTTAAGGGTTCAGTCTTTCGTCAGCGGGTGATAGCATTAATTAAAAAAGGAGCCCCAATGCGTAACTTCACATCAAAGCAAGATTTTTGTTCTTGGCTGAATGAGTTTGAATCTGTACTTCTAATCCCAGAATGGGCATCTCAACCAAATATGGTGACGGTTGATCCAAAGGGTTCATTCATCATTACGCTTCCATTTGCGGCCAATAGCTTAGTAGAAGAGCTATCACACTGGATATCACATCAAATCGCGGAACAAAAAGTGGCGGGATTCGACTTTGAAGTTCGAATTAAGCCTGCTGCACTCGAAACAATCGTCTCAAGCCCGGTCAAAGGCGTGAAAAATATCATCGCAGTGACCTCTGCAAAAGGGGGAGTTGGTAAATCCACGACTTCAGTTAACTTAGCATTGGCACTATCCAAATCGGGTGCCAAAGTTGGTTTATTGGATGCCGATATTTATGGTCCTTCTGTGCCTATGATGCTTGGGCAAATGCAAGCGAAGCCGGAAGTGCGTGACAACAAATGGATGATTCCAATTGAAGCGCATGGGATCTTTACTCACTCAATCGGTTACTTGGTCTCAAAAGACGATGCTGCCATCTGGCGTGGTCCAATGGCAGCGAAAGCGCTTGGCCAGATTATGAATGAAACGGTATGGCCGGATCTTGACTATCTGGTCATTGATATGCCGCCGGGTACAGGTGACATTCAACTGACTTTGTCTCAGCAAATCCCTGTGACAGGCGCGATTGTTGTAACTACACCACAAGATCTCGCTTTAGCGGACGCACGCAAAGGTGTGGCGATGTTTGACAAGGTAGGCGTGCCAGTGGCGGGCCTGGTAGAGAACATGAGCTATCATATTTGCAGTCATTGTGGCGAAAAAGAGCATATCTTTGGCTCTGGCGGCGCTGAAGCGATGGCTGTTGAGTTTAGCCTCGATATTCTTGCTCAGATCCCTCTTCACATCGATGTTCGCGAAGATATTGATGCGGGAATGCCAACCGTAGTGCGTCGACCAGACAGTGAGCACACGCGTCATTATCTCGATTTGGCTGAAAATGTGGCCTGTAAGATGTACTGGACAGGTAAAGTCAAACCAGAGGCAATTAACTTTTCAATGGTTGAGTAGTTTATAATTCATACAGAGTGTGCAAGTGGTTGATGGGCTCTGGACATTAAGCAAACGTTTATCTTGATTTAATCCATTTCGATCATCAATTTGACGGTATTTTGCTGAAATGGCGACTAGAATCTACAGAGCTTAGCCCCTATAATCAGGCGGTTTATCTATTCCCATCACCAAAACCATATCGGGTGCAAAATAATGTCTGATAATAATCAATGTGTCATCGTAGGTATCGCTGGCGCTTCGGCTTCAGGAAAAAGTCTGATTGCTAGTACTATTTATAATGAGTTGCGCGAAAAAGTAGGCGACCATCAAATTGGTGTTATCACGGAAGATTGCTACTACAGCGACCAAAGCCACTTGAGTATGGAAGAGCGTGTTAACACAAACTACGACCACCCAAACGCACTAGATCATGACCTACTGTGTGAGCACTTGAAAGAGTTAATGAACGGCAACGCAGTTGAAGTTCCAGAATACAGCTACTCTGAGCACACACGTACTTCTGAAACGACTACACTTACTCCAAAGAAAGTGATCATTTTAGAAGGTATCCTACTGCTAACGGACCCACGTCTACGTGAACTGATGCACGCGAGTGTTTTCATGGATACACCACTAGACATCTGTCTACTACGTCGTGTTAAGCGTGATGTTGAAGAGCGTGGCCGTACGATGGAATCTGTACTGAAGCAATATCAAAAGACAGTGCGTCCTATGTTTATGCAGTTTATTGAGCCATCAAAGCAACATGCCGATATTATCGTTCCTCGTGGCGGTAAGAACCGTATCGCAATCGATGTTTTGAAAGCTCATATCGCTAAGCTATTAAAGGCGTAGTCGGTACCATCTGACAAAAGTAAGAATTTAGTTATAAGTTCTTAACTTAGCTTTATTTTTTATCGAATAAGTGGCACTTTTGTAGTGCCACTTTCTTTTGGAATCTAAGCAAGGAATATGCGGATGAAGAAACTACTCATTTTCATAGCTATCCCAGTTGTTGTCGTTATCGCGGCGATTCTGGCGCTAGTACTGTTAGTCAATCCCAATCAATTTAAACCACTGATCGTTGAACAAGCCCAAAAACACACAGGCTTAGAGCTTGTGATTGAAGGGGATATCAGTTGGCAATTTTTCCCATCGATTGGTTTTGAATTAGGAAAGACAGAGCTGCGCAATCCGCAGGGCTTTACCCAACCTAACTTATTCAAAGTCGAAACTGTCGGCGTTGATATCTCCGTGATGCCTCTTTTTAGCAATCAACTAGAGATCGGTAATGTTACGCTGGATGGTGCTCAATTTTATTTAGAAACTCTAAAAGATGGCAGTAAGAATATTGATGCGCTAACACAGCCTCAAACTACTGCCACGCCAGCAGAAGAGGCAACGACTCAACCAGAAGAAGCGTCCACTTCACCACAAGAAAGTGCGGCCTCAAACTGGACGATTAACCTCGCTGGTGTGACTGTATCGAATGCATTGTTCGAGATGAACGACAAACAAGCTGGTTCGTTTATCAAGCTATATGATGTGGCGTTTAACCTATCTGAATTCGCGGCTGATACGTGGACTACGGCTACTTTTTCGGCATCGGGTGAGAACAATCAGCAGAAGTTCTCTGCGCAAGGCAGTGCGGAATTAAAGCTTGCAAAAGGCTTCACAAGTTACGCACTGCGTAATATCGACTTGAATGCGACCTTCAGCGATCCGAGTACTCAAATCGAGTCGGCTAAGATTGGTCTTGATACGTTCGAGTTCGACAAAGTCAATAACTTAACATACAGCGTTGTGGGTAATGCTGCAGATATGACGCTTGATCTGAAAGGTGCAGGTGAACTGACGGTTGATAGCGCGATTTCAAAAGTCATTCTTAATAAGCTAACTTTGGATTCTACGCTTGAAGGTGATGCGCTTCCTCAATCGCCAATGAAAGTCGATATGCTCTCTGACCTTAGCTTCGACCTCACTAAGAGCCACTTGAGCTTTGTATTGAAAAAGCTTCAAGCGAACAGTATCGCACTCGACGGTAAGGCGGATGTGACGTTATCTGAAATTCCTAAGGTGCACTTCTCTCTACATAGCCCTAACATCGATTTGGATGAATTCTTAGGCTTGGGGAGCGCTTCTGATTCGTCAGCCGCTTCACAGCCAGCTAAAGAAGCTGATTCTTCAGCGCCCGCGAAAGAGGTTGAACCTGACCTCACGGCTTTGAAGACGCTTGATGTTAAAGGCGATATTACGATTGATAAGTTTAAAGCCAACAATGCTCACATGCAGAACGTAAAAGCGGCATTTTCGGTTAACCGCGGTGTGGCGAAACTTGAGTCATTCACGTCTAATCTCTATGAAGGCTCAATCTCAGCGACAGCGACTCTGGATGCTCGTAAGTCACCTGCGTCATATACAGCTAAGAAAGCAATCAAGGGCGTAAAGGTTCAACCATTGCTGGTGGATGTTGCGGATAACGATATGCTCGAAGGTACTGGCAACATTGACGTAAATGTTTCTGGTAAGAGCCTAACTCCAACGGGTATCAAGCAGAATCTCGTGGGTACTATTGCTATCAACTTTGCCGATGGCGCCGTGAACGGTATTAACGTAGCACAACTGATTCGCGAAAATTACGCCAAGATCAAAGGCGAGAAGTATGATAAGGCTGAAGGTGTTCAAAAAACTGACTTCAGTGCGATGAAGGCGACACTAAAAGTCGACAAAGGTTGGGTATCGACTAATGATCTTTCAGCACAATCGCCTCTGCTACGTGTAACGGGTTCTGGTAAAGCTAATTTCATCAATGAGACTGTCGACTTCCTAGTTCGTACCTCAATTGTGGGCTCATTGGAAGGACAGGGTGGTAAGAGTATCGATGACCTTAAAGATGTGACTATTCCAATTAAGGTTACGGGTGCTTGGGCAGACCCTAAGTTTAGCTTAGTGTTCGATGATGTATTGAAACAGAAAGCACAGAAAGAGATCGATCGTGGCGTGGAGAAGCTCACGGATAAGATCAAAGATGAGAAAACCAAGGAAGCGGTAGATGGACTCCTGAAAGGTCTGTTTAACTAATCCGTTTTTAGTCTGATACAAATGAAGCGCCACTCTTTAATTAGGAGTGGCGCTTTTTTATTTGAACGTCAAAAACAGAGGTTTTCTAAGACATCGCCTTTGTTGTAGGAAGTAACACGGACAAAGCCGTCATCTTCCCGAGTCGAGGATTTCAGTTCGAAGGTTATTACCAATCGACGCCTTGTAGCGCTTTAACCCCTGATTCGAAAGCGTGTTTAACATTGCGCACCTCTGAAACAGTGTCTGCCATCTCAGTAAGTGTGCGGTGAGCGCCACGACCTGTAATGATCACTGATTGCATCTTCGGTCGATTGTTTAGTGCTTCAACAACTTCATCAAGTTCAATGTAACCGTAACTAACCATGTAGGTTAGCTCATCAAATAGAATCACATCCAATGACTCGTCAGCGAGCATGCGCTTACACTCTGTCCAAACACGTTGTGCCGCTTCAATATCTTTGGCTTTGTTTTGCGTTTCCCAGGTGAAGCCTGTGCCCATCACTTGAAATTCAACATCGAGCTTCTCAAGCACATTCTTTTCGCCGTTGTCCCATGTTCCTTTGACGAATTGAGCTACAGCACATTTCTTACCGTGACCAACAGCACGAGTAATGGTACCAAAGCCAGAAGTTGACTTGCCTTTACCATTACCTGTAATGACAAGCAGTAGGCCTTTAACTTCCTGAGCAGCTGCAACACGAGCATCAACTTGTTCTTTCACTTTCTGTTGGCGGGCCTTATGGCGCTGTTCTTTGTTGTCTTCAGTCGACATAACTCTTCCTTATAATTTGTGATTAGCACTATCATAGCTTAAGTTAACACTATCAAAAACCATCGAAAGAACAGGTGATTAGGGATGAAAAAGATACTGGTAGTCTGTATGGGGAATATCTGTCGCTCACCAACAGGGGAAGCGATATTGCGTGCTAAAGCCAAGTCTATGGGGATCGAGGTTGAGGTAGACTCCGCTGGTACAATCGGTTTCCACCAAGGAAACCCACCAGATCCACGTTCTAAAGCGGCTGGTGAGGCTAGAGGCTACAGCTTTAAAGGAATTCGCTCTCGCAAAGTAGTGGCACAAGATTTTGATACGTTCGACCTAATTTTAGCTGCAGATAGAGCAAACTTAGCTGACTTAGAATCTCAATGTCCGGCTCACTTACAGTATAAATTGGCTCTGTTTCTAAGCTATGGTGAATCGAGTTATGAGGAAATTCCTGATCCTTACTATGGAGAGGGGGATGGCTTTGAACTGGTTCTCGATTTAATTGAAGAGTCGAGTGAAGCGATACTGAAATCACTGTAAAAATTGGACATTCCAGTTTAGTAAGCAGACACAAAAATGCCGACGTTTATCGTCGGCATTTTCTATTCTTATCTATGTAAAGCCATCAGCTATTACTTAGACATAACCTTGTAGATAGGATCTTCTGCAACGTTTGCTTCAACCAAGCTACCAGCTTTGTGCAGCATAGCAACACAGTCTTGGCTTAGGTGACGTAGGTGCAGTGTTTTACCTTGTGCTGCGTAACGCTCAGCAATAGTATCGATCGCTTCGATTGCTGAATGGTCAGTTACACGAGAGTTTGCGAAATCGACGATTACATCTTGAGGATCTTCTTGAGCATTAAATAGCTCTAGGAAGTTCGCTGTAGAACCGAAGAAGATCGGGCCATTCACTTTGTACTCTTTTGAGCCTTCTTCGTTGATGCAAGTATCTGCGTAGATGTGCTTAGCGTGCTGCCAAGCGAACATTAGCGCAGAAGCGATAACACCCACAAATACAGCAACTGCAAGGTCAGTCATTACAGTAACAACTGTTACTAGAACGATAACAAAGAAGTCTTGTTTTGGTACGCGGCGCGCAAGCTTGAACGTTGCCCATTCGAATGTACCGATAACAACCATGAACATTACCCCCACAAGTGCTGCTAGAGGAATCATTTCAATTAGCGAAGATGCAAATAGGATGAACATCAGTAGTGCAACTGCAGCAACGATACCCGATAGACGACCACGACCACCAGAGTTTACGTTGATCATCGATTGACCAATCATCGCACAACCACCCATTGCGCCAAATACTGAACAGGTTACGTTAGCCATGCCTTGACCAACACACTCACGGTTTGATTGGCCACGAGTGTTTGTCATTTCATCAAGCACAGTCAGAGTCAGTAGCGATTCAATTAGACCAATTGCCGCAAGAATGACTGCGTAAGGCAAGATGATGTAAATCGTTTCTAGGTTAAATGGTACTGCTGGAATCGAGAATGTTGGTAGAGAGCCTGCAAGCGTTGCAGCATCGTCACCAGACATAGTACGTAGGAAGTCTACTACTGTACGTGTTTCTAGATCTAAACCAACCACTAGCGCCGTCACTGTCACGATAGCAACCAGTGACGAAGGCACTGCAGTCGTAAACTTAGGCAAGAAGTGGATGATAGCCATAGTTAGAGCTACCAGACCAAGCATAAGTGTCATTTGGTCTGTTGGAAGCCAAGTTAGCGCGCCAGTGATGTCTGGTGCTTTAAATTGACCCAGTTGCGCAAGGAAGATAACAATCGCCAAACCGTTCACAAAGCCGATCATTACTGGATGTGGAACGATTCGAATAAATTTACCAAGCTTAAAGATGCCTGCTGCGATCTGCAGAAGGCCTGCTAGCATGATAGCGGCAAACAGGTATTGAACGCCGTGAGTCGCAACAAGACTAACCATTACAACGGCCATTGCGCCCGTTGCACCAGAGATCATACCTGGGCGACCGCCGAAGATTGATGTGATAAGGCCGACGATGAATGCTGCATATAGGCCGACCATTGGGTCAACACCAGCAACAAAGGCGAATGCAACGGCTTCAGGTACTAGAGCAAGTGCTACAGTAAGACCTGAAAGAACGTCATTCTTTACAGAGTGCTTTGAAAATTGTGGAAATTCGAACATGTGTGCTCAGCTATGCTTTAAATGGATTTACCGACACGAACATATTGCGGAGCTAAACAGGTGTAAGAAAGAGCGGCAATAGCTAAGTGTCGAAAAAGATAAGTGCGCGAATCCTACCCAAAAATGTGATTAAGTTCAAGGTTGAAGCTAACTTTGAGTAATATATCTGTTAATCGTTATTCCGTTGACGCATGTAAAAAAGGCTGCTTATGATAAGCAGCCTTTGAGTCTATTTACTCGAGAATTTACAACAGTAAATGCTTAGTAGTTTGGTTTCGTCATACCAGAACCTGCTTGGTTCGAAGCAACTTGACTGCCTGCACCTTTCGATACGTAACGTTCGCTACGGAATGGTGCTGCCACAACTTCAATCTCTTTGATCTCTTGAGGACCTGGAGCTTTCGTCATTGGCGAGCTAGCTTGTTTCTTCGCTTCTACTGAAGGTTTCTCTTCAGTCACAGGTGCAGCTTCAACTGGCTTAGCCGCAGCAATTGGAGCTTCAACAATTGGAGCTTCAGTGACAGTCTCTTCAGTTTTTGCTTCAACCGTTTCTTCAACTTCAACTGATTCCTCAATTGCAGGCGTGTCTGCGACTGGTGCTTCTTCAGCAACGGGTGCTGCTACAGGCGCCTCAGTTACAGCTTTCTCAACAACAGGAGCTTCAACTGCAGGCTGTGCTACCACTTCTTCAGCTTTCGCTTCTACAACAGCTTCAATCAAAGGCTCTTCACGGCGGATAATCACTTTACCCATTGCCATTTCAGGGCATGCAAAACCACCAGCAATCACAACATTGTTTTGAACAGCTTTTAGTTCAGTTGATTGTTGTACTTGCGCTTCAGCTTTCGCAGCTTCAGGCTTAGCTTGTTTGTGGTGCGGCTTAGGCACGAAACGAGGCATCACTTTACCCATCGCCATCTCTGGAGAGGCTACACCACCTTTACGTAGACGGAATGGGTTAGGGCGACGATCACGACCGCGACGACGACGTTGACCACTTGCACGTAGGTGACGTGGAGAACGACGGTTACGACGTTGCTTCGGCTCTTCCTGTTCTGTTTGTTCAGCATTCGCTTGGTTAGCTTCTACTTGTTCCGCTACCTTTTGCTCTTGAGCAACAGACTTATCTTTAGCCGCAACTTGCTCTTTCGCAGAGTTGTTTTCTGCTTGAGCTTGCTGGTCTTTAACGCGGATCTGCTTGTTCAGTTTACGACGTTGACGACGCTCTTTAACTTTCGCAGCTTTCGCTTCAGACTTCGGCTTTTGACCTTCTGGTTTAGAAGCTTGAGCGTCAGCTGCTAGCTGTTGACCTTGTTCTGCAACCTTAGATGGTACTTGCTCTTCGCGTTGTTGCTTCTGCTCGTCACGCTGCTTATTACGGCGATCTTGCTTCGGCTTACGGTTTTGACGAGGCTGCTGAGTGGCATTTTCTTTTTGCTCTTCAGGCTTCTCATCACGAGCTGGCTTACGACGGCGCTTGTTGTCGCGGTTTTCGTTACGGTCACCACGCTGGTTGCGACGACGATTGTCATTGCGATCGCGACGTTGACGGTTGCCATTGTTGCGATTGTTCTTAGGTTTCTCTTCTTGCTTCTCTTCCTGTTTCTCTTCTTGAGATGAAGATCCACCGAATAGGAAGCTGCCAATAGCTTTGAAGAAGCGGCTGATTAGGCCTGATTCTTGTGCTTTAGGCTCTTCTTTCTTCTCTTCTACTTTTGCAGCTGCCGCTTTTGGCGCTGGAGCTGGTGCAGATTGAGCTGGAGCAGCAAAACCTTTCAGTGCAGGCTCTTCAATCTTCTTAGGACGAATCGTCTGTTCTGCTGGTTCTTTGCTTTCTGCTTCTTTCAGAGCGTCTAGCTTCTTAGGAAGTAGGTAAGAAAGTAGATCGAACTCTTCACCTTCACGAACACGGATAACTTCGAAGTGCGGAGTTTCCATGTCAGAGTTAGGAACAACAGTGATCTTAACTTCTTGAGTACGCTCAATGTGGTTGACAGAGCGACGCTTCTCGTTCAGTAGGTAAGAAGCGATTGGCACTGGTACAACGGCAAGCACTTGTGCTGTGTTGTCTTTTAGCGCTTCCTCTTCGATTAGACGAAGAACTGAAAGTGCTAGAGATTCATTGTCACGTACAACACCAGTACCTGTACAGCGAGGACAGATGTGGTGGCTTGCTTCTGCTAGAGAAGGGCTTAGACGCTGACGAGACATCTCAAGAAGACCGAATCGAGAAATACGACCGATTTGAACACGTGCACGGTCTAGACGAACCGCATCACGTAGACGGCTCTCTACTTCGCGTTGGTGGCGAACAGGCGTCATATCGATGAAGTCGATAACGACTAGACCACCTAGGTCACGTAGACGAAGTTGACGAGCAATTTCATCTGCAGCTTCTAGGTTGGTGTTCAGAGCTGTCTCTTCAATATCACCGCCTTTCGTTGCACGAGCAGAGTTGATATCGATAGAAGTTAGCGCTTCTGTTGGGTCGATAACGATTGAACCACCCGACGGAAGACGAACTTCACGTTGGAAAGCAGATTCAATTTGGCTCTCGATCTGGTAGTGGCTAAATAGAGGAACTTCACCGTCGTACTTCTTAACGCGACTGATAAAATCTGGACGCACTAGTTGAATGTGCGCTTGTGCACGCTCAAAAATAGTGTTGCTGTCGATAAGAATTTCACCAATATCACGACGCAAGTAGTCGCGAATTGCACGAACAATTACGTTACTTTCTTGGTGGATAAGGAAAGGTGCTGCGTTTGAATCCGAAGCCTGCTTGATAGCAGCCCAGTGATTAAGTAGTACGTTTAAGTCCCACTCAAGCTCTTCTGCGCTTTTGCCAACGCCAGCAGTACGAACGATTAAACCCATGCCTTGAGGAAGCTCAAGCGTGCTTAAAGCGGCTTTTAGTTGAGTACGCTCGTCACCTTCGATACGGCGAGAGATACCGCCTGCACGAGGGTTATTTGGCATAAGAACTAAGTAGCTACCCGCCAAAGAGATGAAAGTAGTCAGTGCAGCACCTTTGCTACCACGTTCTTCTTTCTCAACTTGTACGATAACTTCCTGGCCTTCCTTTAGCACTTCTTTGATGCTTGGACGACCTTGGTATGTGTAACCTTCAGGGAAGTATTCGCGGGCAATTTCTTTAAGAGGGAGGAAACCGTGACGTTCTGCGCCGTAGTCAACAAATGCCGCTTCTAGGCTTGGTTCAATACGAGTGATACGTCCTTTGTAGATATTCGCTTTTTTTGATTCGTGACCTGGACTTTCGATATCAAGATCGAAAAGTCGCTGGCCATCAACCAAAGCGACACGCAACTCTTCTTTTTGAGTTGCGTTAATTAACATTCTTTTCATTTAGAAATACTCATTGTCTTTTCTTATTTTCATCATTGTTCTTGTCGCTTGATTTCGTTTCTCATGGTGCCTGATCCCATGGCTTTATCGGTGCAGCCTCCCGGCTGGAAGGGATGCTCTTGGGGCACGTCAGTCATCATAGATAGTGAACTATGATCCGCGATGTGGCGGTGAATACTCAACATGAGCGTACGTGAGTAGAGCGACAAGGAACTCAGCTAACGGTGTCTTACGCCAATGCAGCACGGTTTTGACTGAGTCATCTACTCATTTACTTGCTGGTGAATGGTTGGTTGTTTAAATAGTAACCAAACCATAGATAGCAGCTGTGAACTATAGCAGTGGTCGCTAATCACAGCAATCTGCTTTATCAGAATGCGCGAAAAAAAACGGTTTTTGTTTGGGTTTTGATAGCTCTAACTCACTGTCTATCAATAATTTATCAAATGATATTTAATTTTGCGGCAATCTTGGTCGTTTTTTGTTCGAAGAATCAAACAAATATAGAAGTTTCGCTCCTCCTTTTAGGTATAATCGCGCCGAAAAATGCAATTAACTCTCAATTATCAAATTTGACAGTGATACACTAACCGCATGAGCGAAATTAGAACCAAAGTCCAATTTATCGACATCGATGAAGATATGGCTGGTCAACGTATTGATAACTTCTTACGTAACCAATTAAAAAACATCCCGAAAAGTATGATTTATCGAATCGTACGTAAGGGCGAAGTGCGTGTGAACAAAAAGCGCATCAAAGCCGAATACAAGTTGAAAGCCGGTGACCTCGTGCGTATTCCACCTGTGACCGTGGAAGAGAAAGTTGAAGAGAACGTACCAAGCACTAAGTTGAATAAGGTGTCTGAGCTAGAGCATTGCATCATTTATGAAGATGATCACATGCTTATCTTGAATAAGCCTTCAGGTACAGCCGTGCACGGTGGTAGTGGACTTAAGTTCGGCGCGATTGAAGCTCTACGCGCATTGCGACCAGAAGCGCGCTTCTTGGAGTTAGTGCACCGAATTGATAGAGATACTTCCGGCATCCTTTTGGTCGCAAAAAAGCGTTCGGCGCTGCGCCACTTGCAAGCTCAGTTCCGAGAAAAGACAGTCCAGAAGTATTATTTCGCTCTTGTTATGGGTGAATGGAAAAACAGCTGCAAAGTGGTGAATGCACCGCTGCTTAAAAATGAAGTCAACAGTATTGTTCGAGTCAACCCAAACGGTAAGGCTTCTGAAACCCGCTTTAAGGTACTCGAGAAGTTCAAAGATGCGACCTTGATTCAAGCAAGCCCGATTACAGGCCGTACTCACCAAATCCGCGTGCACACACAGTACACAGGTCACCCGATTGCATGGGATGATCGCTATGGCGATCGCCGCTTTGATGCTTACACCAGTAAAGTTGGTTTAGATCGTCTGTTCCTACATGCCGCGAACATTAAGTTCACCCATCCAGGCAGTGAAGAGAAGATGGATATCTCGGCTCCTATGGAAGCTAAGCTGGAAAAGGCAATCGCAGGTCTGCGTAAGCTTTAATTCTTTAAGATACGAGATACGAGATACGAGATACGAGATACGAAGGGATAGAGTGTTCTCCCAATTTGTTCTTCAGTATCCTAAACGAGAAAGGTTGACGAATTTCGTCAACCTTTTTTGTTTGTGCTCGTTATCAGAACTCCCCAACTCGCTCGTCCCTCACTTTTGGGGATGACGAACTTTGGTTTTTAGTGATAGACCTAGCCATTCCCTAGACTGACGAAGGAAGGAGTAGGGAATCTCTATGAGGTGCTCGAGACAAACCTAAAGCACATCCAAACCTTGCGCTTCCAACATATCAATCAGGTCGATAAGCGGCAGTCCAATCAGTGTATTCGGGTCTTTACCTTCAAGGCGTTCAAAGAGAGCAATGCCCAGTCCTTCACTCTTAAAACTGCCTGCACAATAGAGAGGCTGCTCTTTGTCGACATAGCTTTCGATTTGTGTCCTGGTTAAGTCGCGAAAATGAACCACGAAGGTGTCGAGACGTGTGTCAGCTTTTTGAGTAACAGAGTTCCAAACGGACAGGCCGGTATAAAAGGTAATGCTTTTGCCGCTTTGACGTGATAACTGTTCAATGGCTTTTTCGCGGGTGTGTGGTTTACCGATGATTTCCCCATCAATCACACACACTTGGTCTGAACCTATGATTAAGCTTGGTGAGGTTACCTGACAAGACTTGGCTTTCTCTTCTGCTAAACGCATGACCAGTTGCTGCGGCGACTCTCCGGTAAGTGGTGTTTCGTCGCAGTCAGGCTTAGCAGTCACAAAGTCTAAATGCAGTTTTTTAAGGATCTCTTGTCTAAATGGTGAAGTAGAGGCCAAAACTAGTTGGTAATTTTTCATTTTAATTTACAATTCATAGAAGCATTTAATGCAGGATATAGTAACTTATCTTGATATTCATAATGCTCTGTATGGGAAAGGGAAAAAAGTGTACTTTTTTTGCCATTTCCTTTGACTAAACTCGATTTGGAAGATAATATTCGCGCCCTATGCAAAAGGTAAAAATACCGCGTACAGTTGATCCGGCTAGAACCGCTCAAAAACGACTTGATTTAGATGGCATCATCCAAACTAGTCTTTTCAAGCGCTTAAGCGAAGCAACTGAAGGCGTAAAACGTGACGCGCAAGTCTCATTGTCATTTGGGCTTGATGAACAACGATTAGTCGTTATCTCTGGTAAAGCTAACGTCGAAGTCGATTTAGAGTGTCAACGTTGTAATGAGGTTTTCGCACATGAGTGCGATGTCGAATTCACTTATACTCCTTACTACAATGAGAAAAGTGAAGAAGAAGCACCGGAAGAGTACGATTTGGTAGATCTGAACGAGTACGGTGAATTAGACCTGATTCAACTAGTTGAAGACGAGTTCATCCTTGGATTGCCTCAAGTAGCAATGCACGACGAAGCGGACTGTAGCGTTAACTCAAATAACTTGGTGTTTGGTGAACTTCCTGAAGAAATTGAGGAAGACAAGAAGCCGAATCCATTTGATGTTTTAAAAAGCTTAAAGAAGTAACTGCTTCTTTAAGAATTTACATAGGAGTAGGGTCAATGGCCGTACAAAAGAGCAAGAAATCACGTTCAATGCGTGGCATGCGTCGTTCACACGATGCGCTAACTACAGCTGCACTTTCTGTAGACGCAACTTCAGGTGAAACTCACCTACGTCACAACGTGACTGCGGAAGGTTACTACCGCGGCAAAAAGGTTATCAACAAGTAAGGTTGACCTTTTGCAAAATATAACCGTTGCGCTTGATGCAATGGGCGGGGATTTCGGTCCTCGTGTAACAGTGCCTGCCGCCGTGCAGGCACTGTCGTATTTCCCAGAGCTAAAAGTCATTCTCATAGGTGATCGAAATGCGATCACATCTCAACTATCCTCATTAGGTCGACAGCCTGATTCTCGTTTGAGTATTCAGCACTGTGACCGAGTTATTTCAAACTCAGAAAAGCCTTCTCTTGCCTTACGAAACAGTCAGGGCAGCTCTATGCGTGAAGCAATCGATCTGGTTGCGGAATCTCAAGCAGACGCATGTGTCAGCGGTGGAAATACCGGTGCATTAATGGCTTTGTCTCGTTTTCGTTTGAAACTTCTTCCCGGCATTGATAGACCAGCTCTCGTCTCAGCGTTGCCAACAGCATCCGGTGGTCGAACGTGGATGCTGGACCTAGGTGCCAATGTATCCAGTGATGCAGACTCTCTTTTTCAATTTGCTGTTATGGGAAGCGCACTTGCAGAACAACATTTAAACCGCCCACCACGTGTCGCGATTTTGAATATCGGCGCAGAAGAAATAAAAGGCAATGACCTTGTAAAACGATGCGCGGAAATGTTGTCCAACACCCAGTCTGTGAACTTCATCGGCTATATTGAAGGAAATCAATTGCTGCAAGATGCAGCAGATGTGGTTGTTTGTGATGGTTTTGTAGGCAATGTGTGCCTAAAAACGTGCGAAGGCACTGCACAACTCTTTATTGATAAGCTAAAAACGCGCATCATGGCGTCAACAATAAAGGGTTGGATCGCCAGAATATTGTTTTCTGAGCTATTTACTGAATTAAAAACCTTGAACCCCGACCAGTATAACGGCGCAAGTTTGTTAGGATTGCGCGGCATTGTCATTAAAAGTCATGGAAGTGCTGATGTAACTGCGGTTGTCAACGCGATTGGCGAGGCAGTACACGAGGTCAAACGACAAGTCCCTAGCCGCATTAGCGATCGTTTGGAAGCGGTTTTACTCGAGAGGCATTATTAGTCTTCATGTATAGCAAAATATTAGGTACTGGCAGCTACTTGCCATCTCAGGTGCGTACTAACGCAGATCTAGAGAAAATGGTAGAGACTAGCGATGAGTGGATTGTTGCTAGAACAGGAATTAAAGAGCGTCGTATTGCTGCAGAAAATGAAACTGTAGCGGATATGGCGTTTTACGCTGCTAAAAACGCAATTGATATGGCGGGTATCGATAAGCATGATATCGACTTGATCATTGTTGCAACGACGAGCAGTAGCCATACGTTCCCTTCTTCTGCATGTCAGGTACAAGGTAAGCTCGGTATTAAAGGTTGCCCAGCGTTTGACTTAGCGGCGGCATGCTCTGGTTTTGTCTACGCATTATCAGTGGCTGATCAACACATCAAATCAGGCATGTGTAAGAACGTTTTGGTTATCGGTGCTGATGCTCTGTCTAAAACTTGTGACCCAACTGATCGTTCTACTATCATCCTATTTGGTGATGGTGCAGGTGCAGTTGTTGTAGGCGCAAGTGAAGAGCCAGGTATTTTGTCTACTCATATTTACTCTGACGGCAAATACGGTGAGCTCCTTAGCCTTGAAGTTCCTGAGCGCGGCGGTGACGCTGACAAATGGCTTCACATGGCTGGTAACGAAGTGTTCAAGGTGGCAGTAACTCAGCTTTCTAAGCTAGTAAAAGACACACTGGCCGCTAACAACATGGATAAGTCGGAACTTGATTGGCTGGTACCACACCAAGCTAACTACCGCATTATCTCTGCAACGGCTAAAAAGCTAACCATGTCACTTGATCAGGTGGTGATTACACTTGATAAGCACGGCAATACGTCGGCAGCAACGGTTCCGACTGCGTTAGATGAAGCAGTTCGCGATGGACGAATTAAGCGCGGTCAAACTCTTCTTCTTGAAGCGTTTGGTGGCGGTTTCACTTGGGGCTCAGCACTGGTCAAGTTCTAACCCTAAGTCGATAGAACAATCAAGGCACATAATTATGTGCCTTATTCAATTTTTTGCATTGCTTAAAGGATAATCACAATGAGCAAGTTTGCTATCGTATTCCCAGGCCAAGGCTCTCAAGCTGTTGGTATGCTTGCTGAACTAGGCGAGCAGTATGATGTTGTAAAACAAACATTCGCTGAAGCTTCTGAAGCGCTTGGTTACGACCTATGGGCCCTAGTTCAAGACGGTCCAGTAGAAAACTTAAACGAAACTTTCCGTACTCAACCAGCTCTACTTGCAGCATCTGTTGCTATCTGGCGTGTATGGCAAGAGCTTGGTCTAGAGCAGCCTGCAAACCTAGCAGGCCACAGCCTAGGAGAGTACTCGGCATTAGTATGTGCAGGTGTTATCGACTTCAAAGAGGCGATCAAACTGGTTGAGCTTCGTGGTCAATTGATGCAAGAAGCGGTTCCTGCCGGCGTTGGTGCAATGTACGCAATCATTGGTCTAGATGACGAATCAATCGCTAAAGCGTGTGAAGAAGCGGCGCAAGATGAAGTGGTTTCTCCAGTGAACTTCAACTCTCCAGGCCAAGTTGTTATCGCTGGTAACAAAGCGGCGGTAGAGCGTGCTGGTGCACTATGTAAAGAAGCGGGTGCTAAGCGTGCACTTCCTCTACCAGTATCTGTACCGTCTCACTGTGCACTAATGAAGCCAGCTGCTGAGAAGCTAGCAGTTGCTCTGGAAGCACTAGAGTTCAACGCGCCAGCACTGCCTGTAATCAACAACGTTGATGTGGCTGCTGAAACAGACCCTGCGAAGATTAAAGATGCACTTGTTCGTCAACTTTACAGCCCAGTACGTTGGACTGAGGGCGTTCAGGCTATGAATGAGCAAGGCGTAGAAAAACTACTAGAATTAGGCCCAGGTAAAGTACTAACAGGTCTAACTAAGCGTATTGTTAAAACAATGACAGCTGCTGCAGTAAACGATGCTGCATCACTAGAAGCTGCTAAATAACGACATAAAGAGAAGTTATGATGAATTTAGAAGGCAAAGTTGCACTAGTTACAGGTGCAAGCCGTGGTATCGGTCGTGCTATCGCTGAACTTTTAGTTGAGCGCGGTGCTAAAGTTATCGGTACTGCAACGTCAGAAAACGGTGCTGCTGCGATCAGCGAGTATCTTGGTGAGAACGGTAAAGGTCTTGCTCTGAACGTAACAGATGTTGATTCTATTGCTGCAACACTAAAAACGATCAACGATGAGTTTGGTGCGATTGATATCCTAGTGAACAATGCTGGTATCACGCGCGATAACCTACTTATGCGTATGAAAGATGACGAGTGGAACGATATCATCGATACTAACCTAACACCTATCTACCGTATGTCTAAAGCTGTACTGCGTGGCATGATGAAGAAGCGTGAAGGCCGTATCATCAACGTAGGTTCTGTTGTGGGTACTATGGGTAACGCTGGCCAAGCAAACTACGCTGCAGCTAAAGCTGGTGTTATCGGTTTCACTAAGTCTATGGCACGTGAAGTAGCTTCTCGTGGTGTGACAGTGAACACAGTTGCACCTGGTTTTATTGAAACAGACATGACAAAAGCGCTAAATGATGACCAACGTGCAGCAACTTTGGCGAATGTACCAGCAGGTCGTCTAGGTGACCCTCGCGAAATCGCTGAAGCTGTGGTATTTTTGGCGTCACCTGCGGCAGCTTATATCACAGGTGAAACACTTCACGTCAATGGCGGTATGTACATGGTGTAAATTGTGTGCAACATTTGTGCATGATTTAAGTCAAAATCATACGTAATTTCGGTTAAAATCGCTAAAATTGTGGTTTGACCAGAAAAGTTGGCCTTGCAACTTTTAATAGATTGAATAAACTACGGAAAACATCGCATAAAGCGAACTCTGTAAAGGAAAAGAAAAAATGAGCAACCTCGAAGAACGCGTAAAGAAAATCATTGTTGAACAACTAGGTGTAGACGAAGCAGAAGTTAAAAACGAAGCTTCTTTCGTTGATGACCTAGGTGCTGATTCTCTGGACACAGTTGAGCTAGTAATGGCTCTAGAAGAAGAATTCGACACTGAAATCCCAGATGAAGAAGCTGAGAAAATTACTACTGTTCAAGCTGCTATCGATTACGTAACTAGCGCTCAGTAATAATCTCTCCCAGGCGGTCACCTCGACCGCCTGTGTTTTATCTAACTCATCTATCCTCATCCTAAATCATTTCAATCCCCGGAGTGTAAAATCGTGTCCAAGCGTCGTGTAGTTGTCACTGGCATGGGTATGTTGTCACCGGTAGGCAACACTGTAGAATCTTCTTGGAAAGCCCTGCTAGCTGGTCAAAGTGGTATCGTGAATATCGAGCACTTTGATGCAACCAATTTCTCAACTCGTTTTGCAGGTCTAGTTAAAGACTTTAACTGCGAAGAGTACATGTCTAAAAAAGATGCTCGTAAAATGGATCTATTCATCCAATACGGCGTCGCAGCAGGTGTTCAGGCACTTGATGATTCTGGTCTAACCGTAACTGATGAGAACGCACCACGTATCGGTGTGGCTATCGGTTCTGGTATCGGCGGCCTTGGTTTGATCGAAGCTGGTCACCAAGCGCTTACTGAAAAAGGCCCTCGTAAAATTAGCCCATTCTTTGTTCCGTCAACAATTGTGAACATGATTGCTGGTCACATGTCTATCATGCGTGGTCTACGCGGTCCTAACATCGCTATTTCTACCGCATGTACGACCGGCCTACACAACATCGGTCACGCGGCTCGTATGATTGCATACGGTGATGCTGATGCGATGCTAGCGGGTGGTGCTGAGAAAGCATCGACACCGCTAGGTATGGGTGGTTTCGGTGCCGCTAAAGCACTATCAACACGCAACGACGAGCCTCAGAAAGCTTCTCGCCCATGGGACAAAGGCCGTGATGGTTTCGTTCTTGGCGATGGTGCTGGCATGATGGTTCTTGAAGAGTATGAGCACGCTAAAGCTCGTGGCGCTAAGATCTACTGTGAGCTCGTTGGCTTCGGTATGTCGGGTGACGCTTACCACATGACTTCACCAAGTGAAGATGGTTCAGGTGGCGCACTAGCGATGGAAGCGGCGATGCGTGATGCTGGCATTACTGGTGAACAAATCGGTTATGTCAATGCGCACGGTACATCGACTCCAGCTGGTGACGTAGCAGAGATCAAAGGCATCAAGCGTGCACTTGGCGAAGCTGGTTACAAGCAAGTACTGGTTTCTTCGACTAAGTCTATGACTGGTCACCTACTCGGTGCTGCGGGTTCTGCTGAAGCTATCATTACAGCAATGTCTCTGGTTGACCAAGTTGTTCCACCAACAATCAACCTAGACGATCCTGAAGAGGGTCTAGACATTGATCTTGTTCCACACACAGCGCGTGAAGTTAGCGGCATGGAATATGCGGCGTGTAACTCATTCGGCTTTGGTGGTACAAACGGCTGTTTGATCTTCAAAAAGATTTAATCATCTTATAAAAGACTCAAACATCGTAGATAGTCAGTAATTAGACTTGTTTTTAAACGGCTTGATGCTTAGCATTGAGCCGTTTCTTTTTTGGAGAAAAGCATGTTTTGGGTTGATGGAGAAAGCCAACAAACGGTCGCCTTAACCGATCGTTCGTTTCAGTATGGCGATGGTTGTTTTACCACGATGCTGACACTCGATGGTGAAATTCAATATTACAATGATCACCAACAGCGAGTGGATGCTTGTCTCGCTGCTTTGCGTATTACGCCGCTCGATTGGCAGCAAGTCAACTTATGGTTGGAGAAAGCGCTTTGCTCTGTGCCTGCAAAAGGGCTAGGAGGCGTCAAGCTGCATGTGAGTCGTGGTTCTGGTGGCCGAGGTTACAGCCCATCCGGTGCGTTTTCACCTGTCGTGACCATTAGCACGTTCGCTTATCCAGCGCATTACCGTCAATGGCAGCAATCTGGCGTTAGACTTGGTGTTTGTGAGCAAAAACTGGGGCTATCTCCATTATTAGCGGGCCACAAACATAACAATCGTCTTGAACAGATTCTCATGAAAGCAGAGTTAGATGAATTAGGCTTGATGGATGGTATTGCATTAGATATCAATGATCAGGTGGTTGAAACTACCATGGCAAACCTGTTTTGGCGTAAAGGTTCAACGCTTTACACTCCTGAGCTGAACGCGAGCGGTGTTGCTGGGGTGATGCGTAAACAGGTATTGCATGAATTAGGCAAACAAACAGAGGTCGTCGTCGGCGGCTTCGATCTAAAATACCTGCTCTCTAGCGATGAGGTCTTTATGACTAACTCGCTCCTTGGTGTTGCTCCTGTTACAAGAATTAAAGAAACAGTATTCGAAATTGGACATGTCACACGTACCCTTCAAGGACTATTAAACTCGTGATTAAGAAGTTATCTATTTTTGTCGTCTTATGCTTGGTGATCACAGCGTCAGCAGCATTCTATATTTACAACCAAGCTGAAGCGCATTTAAAACAGGTGATTCAACTCGAACAGCCTCAAGTGATCACTGTCGCTCCTGGTGCGAGTTTTCATCGGGTATTGAATCAACTGGTTGATGAAGGTTTGTTTACGGCGTCGCCATACAGCAAACTAATTCGTAAGCTTCATCCCGAATTGGTCGATGTGAAAGCGGGTACTTTCTTGCTTGAGCCGGAACTAACACTTAACCAAGCGCTTCAAGTATTGGTTGAAGGTAAAGAGCATCAGTTTACGATAACGTTTGTTGAAGGTAGCCGCTTTGATGAGTGGCGTCAGCAGTTAGAACAGAACGAATTTATTGAGCAGACACTACAAGGCGTCTCTGAAGAAGAGATCGCAGAGCTGCTGGGTATAGAGCATAAGAAGCTCGAAGGCTTGTTCCTCGCTGAAACTTATCACTACACTTATGGCACTAGCGATTTAGACTTATTGAAACGTGCTCATAAAAATCTCATGGATGTGGTGAATCAAGAGTGGGAGAGTCGCGCCGATAAGCTACCTCTAAAATCACCTTACGAAGCGCTTATCCTTGCGTCTATCATCGAAAAAGAGACCGCCGTTGCTTCTGAGCGTGAGCGTGTTTCATCGGTATTTGTCAATCGTCTAAATAAGCGTATGCGTCTGCAAACTGACCCAACGGTCATCTACGGAATGGGTGACAGCTATGATGGCAACATTCGTAAGAAAGATTTAAGAACGCCAACACCATACAACACTTACACAATCAATGGTCTACCACCTACGCCGATTGCAATGGCTGGTAGAGCGTCGATCAATGCAGCTTTGAATCCAGAGCAGAGTAATTACCTTTACTTTGTGGCAAGCGGCACAGGTGGTCACGTATTTTCAAAGAGTTTGGCTGAGCACAACCGTGCAGTACGAGCTTACTTAAAACAGTTAAGAAAGAATAAATAAAGAACGAAGCTATGAATCAGTCGAAGTTTATTACGGTAGAAGGTCTAGAAGGTGCAGGTAAAAGCACTGCGATTAACGCAATCTTAGCGACACTCAAAGAGTCTGGTGTTGCAGAGGTCGTGAATACTCGTGAGCCTGGTGGTACAGTCCTTGCCGAAAAGATGCGTTCTTTAGTTAAAGAAGAGCATGAAGGCGAAAAGCTGCAAGATATGACCGAGCTGTTGTTGATGTATGCAGCGCGTGTTCAACTGGTAGAGAATGTAATTAAACCAGCGCTTGCTGAAGGTAAATGGGTTTTAGGTGACCGTCATGATATGTCGTCACAAGCTTATCAAGGCGGTGGTCGTCAGATTGACCGTAAGATCATGGCCTCTTTGAAAGAGACGACTTTGGGCGACTTTAAACCCGATTTAACTCTATATTTAGATTTGGACCCACGTATAGGGTTAGAGCGTGCGCGTGGTCGCGGTGAGCTAGATCGTATTGAAAAAATGGATATTTCATTTTTCGATCGTACACGAGAACGTTACTTAGAGATCGCCGAGCAAGATGACTCTGTATTGGTCATTAATGCTGAGCAAGAGATCGAGCAAGTGGCGGCAGATATCAAACAAGCACTAACAACTTGGCTTGAGCAGCAGTAGGTTAAATATGACCGAGTTATACCCTTGGCTATTACCACTTTGGAACGAGTGGAAAAAGAGCTTAGAAGCTGGGCGATTTCCTAATTCATCAATTGTGAATGCACCCTTGGGTTTGGGGGTTGATAAAGTCGTGGATCAACTTACCGCGTCGTTGATGTGTATCAACTACGAGAGTGAGGCGTGTGGCTTTTGCCACAGCTGTGAACTGATGAAATCAGGCAGTCATCCAGACTTTCATATTATCTCTCCAGAGAAAGAGGGCAAAGCAATTACGGTTGATCAGATACGTTCGAGCAATCGTTGGGCGCAAGAGTCATCTCAGTTGAACGGTTTGCGTGTTATCGTCGTTAGTCCAGCCGAGGCGATGAATGAATCGGCATCGAATGCACTGCTTAAAACCTTAGAAGAACCCTCCAGCGACTGTATTTTTGTACTCGTTAGCCAGAACAGCCATCGTTTAATGCCGACGATTGTGAGTCGTTGTCAGCAATTCAGCGTCGCTACTCCAAGCTTAGAAGTCGGTGGTCAATGGTTGAAGCAAGAGCTAGGTAAAGATGTTCCAGATTACGTGCTTGCTCTTAATGACAATGCACCGCTACTGGCAAAGGCTATGGTCGAAGAGGGTGGTTTAGAGAGCTCTCAGCAACTGTTCGACCGTTTTTTGAAAATTGTTCAGCGCAAAGACTTCAATTTGATGCAATTGGCATCTGAAATAGCGAAAGATTCAATTGTTCAGCTAAGTTGGTTGTGGCATCTGCTTTCAGACGTGCAGAAGGTACATTTTGGTATTCAAAGTCAATCTATTCTGCCGAGCGCACAGGCTTTATCGATCACTCTTTCGTATCAAGCGGCTCATAAATCGTCGAGTCAGCTGTTGGCTCTTCTTGAGCAATTAAAGCAATACCCAGGGCTCAATACAGAGCTTCTGATAATGAATTGGCTTATTGCCACTTGTGAGGAAACATGTTCGTAGATTCCCACTGTCATTTAGACAAATTGGACTATCAAGATTTACATACTGGCGTAGAAGATGTCATCAATAAGGCTAAAGAGGCTAACGTTGAGCAGCTACTTTCCGTTGGTGTGACATTAGATTCTTTCGAAAATATGCTCGAAATGATATCGCCTTTCGATAATGTTCATGCATCGTGTGGTGTTCATCCACTTGATGTTGAGAGTGACTTCGATTTTGAACGTATGCGTCGTTACGCCAGCGAGGATAAGGTTGTTGCTATTGGTGAGACAGGGTTGGATTATCACTATCAGCCGGAGACAGCGGAGCTGCAACAAGAACGTTTTAAGCAGCATGTTGAACTTGCCGTTGAGCTTAACAAGCCTTTGATCATTCATACACGCAATGCACGCGAAGATACTCTCGCTATTTTGCGCGATGGTGGCGCTGAGAAATGCGGTGGTGTTATTCACTGCTTTACCGAAGATCAAGCGTTCGCTGATGCTGCTATGGAGTTAGGCTTTTACATATCCATTTCTGGCATCGTGACCTTTAGGCAAGCGACAGAGTTAAAGGAAGTGGTTAAAAATATCCCACTTGATAAGCTACTGATTGAAACAGATTCTCCATATCTTGCTCCAGTCCCATATCGCGGTAAACAGAACCAGCCTGCATATGTGGTTGAAGTGGCCGCGTACATCGCTCAGCTCAAGGGAGTTTCAATGAAAGAAGTTGCACTAAAAACAACGGAAAATTACCGAAAACTTTTTTTGCGATAAAAAATTAAATTGATAAACAAAAGGGAGCGTAAGCTCCCTTTTTTGTGTATTAGATCACCAAAACGCTCAACTTTTTTGATGTTTACTAATTCTGTTGAACTTGAGAGCAAAAAATATAACATCTGTGATTTTGTTACTAAAAATAACATTACCTCTTATTTTATTTACCCCGTGAAATAATAAGTTAAAAAATAAAACCACATAAAAAACAATAGCTTACATCATTGTAAACCATTGCATTTTGGGATTTGACATGTGATCCAAGACGTGTTTTGAAACTAAATTTCGTAAGTCACTAGAAAGTTTGTTACCCATCAATATATATTTAGCGGCAGAAAATATAATGCAATACATGGTTACATTTTCACTGGGTGCTAACATTTAGGCTACGGGGGTGTGCCGTTAGAACCCATATAATTATTTTTATCTTTATCAGGAGCATAAACATGTTTAAGAACCTTTTTGCTAGCCTGCAAAAAGTTGGTAAGTCTCTGATGCTACCAGTATCAGTTTTACCAGTTGCGGGTATTTTGCTTGGTGTTGGTGCCGCGGACCTTCCTTTCATTCCAGAAATCGTTTCTAACCTAATGGAACAAGCGGGCGGCTCTGTATTTGGTCAAATGGCGCTGCTATTTGCTGTAGGTGTTGCACTTGGCTTTACAAACAATGACGGTGTAGCGGGTCTAGCTGCAATCGTTGGTTACGGTATCATGACTGCAACACTTGGCGTAATGGCTGGTGTTATGGGCGTTGATAAAATCGATACTGGTGTACTAGGTGGTATCCTAGTCGGTGGTGTTGCTGCTTGGGCATTCAACCGTTTCTTCCGCATCCAACTTCCAGAGTACCTTGGCTTCTTCGCTGGTAAGCGTGCTGTGCCAATCATCACTGGTTTCTCTGCGATCGGTCTTGCAATCTTACTGTCTATCGTATGGCCACCAATTGGCGGTGCAATCGCTGCATTCTCTGATTGGGCTGCACACCAAAACCCACAAGTGGCGTTTGGTATCTACGGCATTATCGAGCGTTCTCTGATCCCATTCGGTCTTCACCACGTTTGGAACGTACCTTTCTTCTTTGAAGCTGGTACTTGTGTAAACGCTGCTGGCGAAACTCAAAACGGTGTTCTTACTTGTTACCTAGTTGCTGATGAAGCATCTCGTGCTGCGGGCAACGGCTTCGGTCAGCTAGCGGGTGGTTACATGTTCAAGATGTTCGGTCTACCAGCTGCTGCAATCGCAATTGCACACTCTGCTAAGCCTGAAAACCGCGTTAAAGTAATGGGTATCATGGCATCTGCTGCTCTGACTTCATTCCTAACAGGTATTACTGAGCCAATCGAATTCTCATTCCTATTCGTTGCTCCAGTGCTGTACGCAATCCACGCTCTACTAGCGGGTTCTGCATACGTACTATCGAACACTCTAGGTTTTGTACACGGTACATCTTTCTCTCACGGTCTAATCGACTTCCTAGTTCTATCTGGCAACGCGTCTAAGATGGGTCTAATGATTGTTTGTGGCCTTGGTTACGCAGCGCTTTACTACTTCGTATTCCGCACAGTAATCAAAGCTCTAGACCTTAAGACTCCTGGTCGTGAAGACGAGTCTGAAGACCAAGCTGTAGCGACTGGCTCTGAGTTAGCTGGCGAACTCGTTGCTGCATTCGGCGGTAAAGCTAACATCACAGGTCTTGACGCTTGTATCACTCGTCTACGTGTAGCGGTTGCTGATACTGAAGTTGTCGACCAAGATAAACTGAAGAAACTAGGTGCTGCTGGTGTAGTAGTGGTAGCTGGTGGTGTTCAAGCTATCTTCGGTACTAAGTCTGACAACCTGAAAACAGACATGGATGAGTGGATCCGTAACAACGGTTAATCACTGATTCAATCGAACAGAAGGAGGCTTTAAGCCTCCTTTTTTCATTTGTGTAGTCTCTTCACCAATGTGGTCAAGTTGACCGAATATCCATCTTTCCCTAACTCTACGATGACATCTATCTTTAATAGATAACTATGCTTCATCGCAGATGTATTAATAAGGTGTGATTATGAAACAATATGGATTATTTGGCTTTCTGATTGCGAGCAGTGCTTTTAGTGTATATGCGGCAGACAATACAGACCTTGAAGTGGGCTTAGCGTTAGACCAAGGTTTGAGTGCTGTAATTGAAATGGACAACACTTACCGCGTGACAGTTGGTAATGACGGCGCAGCTTTCGATTACATGCTTAAACGTGGCAAGTTTGATTCAGAAACACCATTAGACTGGTATGTAGGTGTCGGTGGATGGGCTGAATGGGAAGACGATTTCGGTGTACGAGTACCGCTGGGTGTGAAAGTGAATTTCTATGATGGGTGGAATGCTTACGCGCAAGTTCATCCTGAACTAGACCTGTACGCGGGAGCTGAGTTACAGCTTGGTGGCGCAGTGGGCATCACTTACAAGTTTTAAGAGCAGAAACAGGCGCGACTCTATTCGCGCCTTTTTTCATTAGATAACATTTGTGCCGTTTAGGATCATCTCATGTATCTGGCTGTCTATCACTAGAAAGTAAATGTCAGGCCGACATTAGCTTGAAATTGGTTCATCCAATCCGTATCAAAGCGGATCACGCAGTTTTGCCCAGTCGTAGGGACGGTACAGGCTCCGCTGGTATCGTTGTCAACAACCGTACCTAACCAGCGTAGTTGAGTGGTTAATGCGAGGTTATCAGAGAGCTTATACTCCACGCCCCCAAACAAGGATGCCGAGAACCCATATTTATCTTTTGCCCAATCAACATCAACATAGGAAGCGCCTAATCCCAACCCTAAGTAACCAGAAAATTGATTGGTTGCAGGGTAGTAGATGCTACTCTGGAAGTGCAAATATTGAATTGAAGAGTCTAGTTTTAGGGATTCTAGTTCGGATTTTTGGTTTGAGTAGAACAGTCCAACTCGGCCTTTTTCGAGTGGTGTTTCAATCGCAAAAGCGTAGCTTGCTGAATTTTCCATATCATAGGTGTTGCCATTTTCATCTTCGACAGCACCACCGCCAGTGAAGCCTATCATGGGCGTGATTTGAATCTCTGCAGATAGAGATACTCCTGAATAGCTCAGGAGTGCAAAAAGTGCGAGAGTATTTACTTTGTTATTCATGAGCCTATCCTTATCCATACACCCACTAATTGTGATGCTTACGTCAATATTGTGCGACTAATTTCGACGAATCTTGAACATACTTCACACACCTGATATCACTTAAATAAGGTAACGTAAATTTATAATAACCAGAGGTGTCTATGGAACATGATCTGAAAAACGCTCTACAAATTACCGCTTTTATCTTCATTGTACTGCTTACGTTCGGTTTTATTGCAATAACCAACTAACTACAGTAGAAAAGCGAAGTTACTCAGTTCGCTTTGGCTAACAATGAACAGTGGCGTAATAACCAATATCGATATCGCAATAGACTTGGATCACTACGACAAGTTTATTGCGGGTAAAACAGCTTTGGTTGCTCAGGGTGGTGGCCAAAGAGGTGTATTTACATCTGGCGTGTTAGACGCCTTCCTCCTTTCTAATTTTGATCCATTCGATGACTTCTTTGGCACCTCTGCTGGTGCGTTGAATCTGTGTGCTTTTGCTTGTCGAGACAAAGGCCTGGGTAAGTCTTTTATTATGGAACTCACTACGGACCCTGAATTTTTTAACCTGTTCTCTTATATTCGACACCGCAAAGGTCTGGGAATGGAGTGGGCGCTTGAAAAAGTTCTGGCTTATCCTTACAAACTCGACCTCGATTTAGGGCGACAAGTTTTAGGCGGCCGTAATATCTATGCGGCAGTAACCGATGTGAAAGATCTTAAAGACCACTATTTCCCGCTATTCACTGAAGATTGGTACAAGGTGATGCTCGCGACCTGTGCGATTCCGCGCCTTTATAACGGTGAAATTGAGATTGCTGGTGAGCATTATGTTGATGGTGGGGTATCGGCTTCGATTCCGGTTCAGGAGGCTTGGAGAAGGCATGCACGCTCGATTGTTGTAATACGTACTGAGCCGGCTTCCGGGTGGCATTTAGAGAGTGAGTTGGTGCAAGGACCTCAGCCTCCGAAACCTATTTCTGCGGAAGAGCTAGAGTGGTTTCGCAACTCTTTCACGAGTGTACAGGAGCATTGGCAGCAGAAAGTAGCACAATGGAAGATTGATTGGAGAACGTTTTTCCAACAACAGATTTTAAGATCTAAGCAACAGAAGCTTGAGAGGCGGCATTTAAACTTACTTAATGGTGGGCGTTGGCTGTTCGGCGCTGATGATATCTATCGTCTTAGCCACTTAGTTGGTGATAAGTTTGATTCAGGTTTAGCGGATATGTTGATGGTACACTACCAAACCTACTCATTGACTCTGGATTTCTTGCAGTCACCACCTGACGATACCTTTGTCATTCAAATTGCACCGAGCGAGCCTCTTAGATCGAGCTCATTGATGAGCAATAAAGAAGATCTCTTGCATGATTATCAGCTTGGGATGGAAGCTGGATTTAAGTTTGTCGAGTTGTATTGCTCAATACAAAACGCCAAAGATTCCCATGTCATTCAGTTTGCGTAACACTTAGCTTCATTTCAACCTACTCACTTCCTGTTTCAGTCACTAAATGGTTGCGAAGTTTAACCTCACAACCATGATTATCTAATAATTAAGTAACAGGGAGAACACGCATGCAGTTTGTTGAGCCCGCGACATCCATAATGTCACCTTGCGTTGTGATCACCAGGTCGCCAGGCTTGAGCATTCCTTTTTCTTTTAAACAGGTCAGTGTAGAAAGGGCGATATCAAAGCTGTCCTCTTGATCCGTTTCAAAATAGATAGGCGTAACACCTCGATACAAGGAACAACGGTTGAGCGTTCCCTCATTGCGTGACAAAGCGAAAATCGGCATGTCTGCACTGAGGCGAGACATCATTAATGCGGTGCGACCAGACTCAGTCAGGGCGACAACGCCTTTAATGCCTTCCAAGTGGTTTGCCGAGTAGATAGTGGCCATCGATATGGTCTCTTCTGCCGTCGAGAAAGTACGGTCTATGCGGTAGTTAGATTGGTTTACATCGGCCATCTTCTCAGCACCGATGCACACTTCAGCCATCGATTTAACTGTCTCGACAGGGTAAGCGCCCGCTGCGGTTTCTCCAGATAGCATCACCGCATCAGTACCATCAAGAACGGCGTTGGCGACATCCATCACCTCAGCACGTGTTGGCATTGGTGCTGATATCATCGACTCCATCATCTGAGTCGCAGTGATGATGGTACGGTTAAGCGCTCTAGCTCGACGTATAAGCTGTTTTTGTACACCAACGAGCTCAGGGTCACCAATTTCAACCCCGAGGTCTCCACGGGCTACCATGACTACATCTGAAGCTAAGATGATGTCATCCATGTTCTCAATGCTAGACACTGTCTCAGCTCGTTCTACTTTAGCGACTAAATGCGCCTCTAAGCCTGCGTCTCGGGCGAGTTGTCTGGCGTAGCTTATGTCTTCACCGTTGCGAGGGAATGAAACTGCAAGGTAGTCAACTTGGATCTCTGCAGCAGTAATAATGTCGCGTTTATCTTTTTCAGTTAGTGCTTCTGCAGAGAGACCACCGCCTTTTTTATTGATCCCTTTATTGTTAGATAAAGGGCCACCGATGATGACTTCGGTATGTACTCGGCAACCCTCTACTGAAGTGACTTTGAGCTGAACACGACCGTCATCAAGCAACAGGATATCGCCTGTATCGACATCATTGGGGAGTTCTTTGTAATCCAGTCCCACTGATTCTTGATTACCTTCACCTAACCCTAGGCTACTATCGAGCGTAAATCTGTCACCAACGGCGAGTTGAATCTTTCCTTCTCTAAAGGTGGAGACTCGAATCTTTGGCCCTTGAAGGTCTCCGAGAATAGCGATTTGAGTACCGAGCTTTTTGGCAATAGCGCGAACATTGGCAGCTCGTTGAATATGATCTTCGCTGCTACCATGAGAAAAGTTCATGCGAACGACGTTAGCCCCGGCTTTGATGATCTCTTCCAGAATGTTGTCTTTGTCTGTGGATGGGCCCAAGGTGGTAACGATTTTTGTTTTTCTTACTTGTGCTGTCATGAATGCTCCTACTGTGAGACCAAGTAACTTGTGTAAGATAAAATTAAGTATATGCATTAACTGACAATTTATTGGGAGCCAACGAGATATTTTTCCAATTACATAAAATGATCTGTGTTCAGACGCAAATATAATATTTTTTGATGAAAATTAAGACCGGCTTTAATAAGCCAAACTGTAAAGGGAGATGTATGAATTTCTGTCAAAGTATTTGACTCGAAACACAAAGATTCATGTATATACGTGATGCTTGTCACGGCAATATACCAAGGGACTTCACAATTACTTCGCAAAGTAAAAAAATTACCCCGTTGATGATTTCTGGAGCGTAAAATGTACATGGCTCAACCGGGCCATATTGATCATATCAAACAGGTCAATGCTGGTCGTGTATATAAACTAATTGACCTTAAAGGTCCTATTTCTCGTATCGATCTGTCCAAACAAAGTGAGTTGGCTCCGGCGAGTATTACCAAAATTACTCGTGAACTCATGGAAGCTCACCTTATCCATGAAACGACGGTACAAGAAGCCACTACTCGTGGGCGTCCTGCTGTTGGCTTGCAAACGAATAATGAAGGCTGGCAGTTTCTTTCGATGCGACTGGGTCGTGGTTATCTCACCATCGCTTTGCACGAGTTGGGTGGTGATGTGCTTATCGATACTAAGATTGATATTCACGAACGCGACCAAGAGGATGTGTTGGCCCGCCTACTCCATGAAATCGATGAATTTTTTCAAACTTACGCCGAGCAACTTGATAGGGTTACTAGTATTGCTGTAACGCTACCGGGTCTGGTGAATTCGGAGCAGGGCATTGTTCTTCAGATGCCGCACTATAATGTCGAAAACCTTGCTCTAGGACCTGAGATCCACAAAGAGACAGGGCTGCCCGTTTTTATTGCCAATGACACGCGTGCGTGGGCCCTGGCGGAAAAATTGTTTGGTAACTCTCAAGATAATGATAACTCTGTACTTATCTCTATTCACCACGGTTTAGGGGCGGGTATTATCCTCGATGGTCGTGTCTTACAAGGTCGTCACGGAAACATCGGCGAGCTCGGACATATTCAGATCGATAAACAGGGCAAACTTTGTCACTGTGGTAATCGAGGATGCTTGGAAACGGTTGCTAGTTCTCAAGCCATTCGTGAACAAGTAAAAGAACGTCTCGCTCAAGGTGAACGTTCGTCTTTGGAAGGGATTGAAGACGTTACCATTGAGCAAATTTGTGCCGCCGCTGCCGAAGGCGATCCTATGGCTGTGGAGGTCATTGAGCAGCTCGGCCACTATCTAGGCTCGGCGATTTCTATCGTGATTAACCTTTTCAATCCTGAAAAGATCTTGATTGGTGGTGTCGTCAACCAAGCGAAAAGTGTTCTTTATCCAGCCATTCAAAAGTGCATCGAGGAACAAAGCTTAAAAGTTTATCATCAAGACCTTGAATTGATGGAGTCTCGTTTCTACAAACAAGCAACCATGCCAGGTGCAGCGCTGATCAAACAGGCGCTGTACGACGGTCAATTGCTAATGAGAGTGATTGAGGGCTAATTGGTCAAATTAACTTATCTGCCACTCATATCTGGACACCGCCCATTTACTTCAATGGCATATTGCTTACAATAAGCCATTCGTTTAAGAACCTTCCTATGTAGTTTTACAGTAGCTTATTGATTTAGGCTATTGTATCTGCAGTTATTTTTATCACTAAGGTGTTGTATGTCTGGCGTTTTGAATTCGGTTGATCAAAGAACCAAGTTAGTCGGTGAAAACCGTTTAGAGCTGTTGCTTTTCAGTTTGAATAGCCGCCAATTATTCGCGATTAACGTATTCAAAGTAAAAGAGGTGCTCAAAGTACCTGCGTTAACTAAACTGCCGGGTTCGCATCACAATATCACTGGTGTTGCTTCCTTGCGTGGTGAGTCAGTACCTGTGATTGATCTACGCAGTGCGATTGGTTTCCCGCCATCTCGTCAAGAATCTCAAGAAAGTAATCTTATCATTACCGAGTACAACCGTACCGTTCAAGGCTTCTTAGTTGGGCAGGTTCGTAATATCGTGAATACGATGTGGACTGAAATTCAGCCGCCACCAAAGACAACAGGCAGAGCAAACTACCTGACAGCAATTACCCACATTGAAGAAGATAAACAACAGAAGATTGTAGAGATCATTGATGTAGAAAAAGTGCTTGCTGAGATCATTGACTACGACGTCTCGATCTCTGAAGGCGTACTCGATGCAGAGTTAGCCACTCAATTGGCTGGACGTAACGTACTCATTGTTGATGACTCGTCTACAGCGCGTAACCAAATTAAAGGGACATTATCGCAGCTTGGTTTGAACATTATTGAATGCTGCGATGGCCTTGAGGCACTTAACTTATTGAAGTCTTGGTGTGATGCAGGTAAGGATATTAATGAAGAGCTGCTGTTGATGATCACGGATGCAGAAATGCCAGAGATGGATGGTTACAAACTTACTCATGAAGTGCGTAGCGACCCTCGTATGCAAGACCTGTTTATCACACTCAACACTTCGCTTAGTGGTAGCTTTAATGAAGCCATGGTTGAGAAAGTCGGCTGTAACCGCTTCATTTCTAAGTTCCAGCCAGATTTGCTGGTGGAAGTGACTCAAGAGAGAATGCGCCAGATTTTATAAGAACAGATGTGCGGAAACGGATGTTGACGTTTGATTTTACGTATGAGACTTGAGGGAGGCGGGGTGCCTCCCTTTTCTGTATTAGGGGGGGATTTCTATGATAATGACATTTAAACCATGCATTATCTTCTGGATTGTCACTCACACTAATGAAACTCCCGCGATTGAGTTTTTAGCCCGGTTAACTCATCTGTTAGATCGATAAGTTGACCTGCAATCACATGAACGACCTCACCTTCCTTCTCTATGATGCCCTTCACTTTTAAAATTTTCGCAGTGAGGTAGGCTTGTTGCTGACAGCGAGCAGTTGCCTTCCATACCACCACATTAATATTGCCGGTATTGTCTTCTAAGGTAAAAAAGGTCACGCCCGCTGCTGTTCCCGGAGACTGTTTCCCCGTCACGACACCCACAACGGTGACCATAGACTTATCTCTTTGATGCTTAAGGTCTTGCATGTGAGTAAAACGCCCAAGCTTGTTTGCTTGCTCAAGCAGGCTTATTGGATGCTGATTGAGAGAGATACCCGTACTGGTAAAGTCTTCTAATAAATCTTGTGTCGCATTGGGTTGGCGAAGTGGCTGAGGCGATTCGTGTATGTCTCTAAACAGTGGCAGTTCAGAGGCTGAATCCATTAAGGCCCAGCGAGTTTGAAATCGATCACCGGATACACTGTGCATCGCATTCGCTGAAGCCAATAGTTCAATATCTCTACGATTGATGGAGAGTTGAGTGATTTGATTCGGATGGCGATAGCCGTGGTAAGGGCGGTTGGCGACTAAACTTTCCATGGCTTGTTCACTTAAGCCTTTCACTTGCCTTAAGCCAAGTCGAATAGCCAATTTCTGTTCTTGGTTAACGACGATGTGGTCTCGTTGTGAAGCATTAACACACACAGGCAGGACTTTCACACCGTGCCTCTGCGCATCTTGCACCAGTTGTGATGGGCTGTAGAAACCCATAGGTTGGCTATTCAATAACGATGCATAGAAGCATTCAGGATAATAGTATTTTAGCCATGCAGAGCAGTACGCCAGCACAGCAAAAGAGGCCGAGTGACTTTCGGGAAATCCATACTCACCAAAGCCACAAATCTGTTTAAAGATTTGCTCGGCAAAGGCGATATCGTAGCCGCGGCTTTGCATCCCATCGATGAGCTTAGATTTAAACTTAAATACGTTGCCATTCTTTTTCCAAGCTGCCATTGCTCGTCGTAACTGGTCGGCTTCACCTCCCGTAAAGCCAGCAGCAATCATGGCGAGCTTAATCACCTGCTCCTGAAAAATAGGGACGCCCAATGTGCGGGAGAGTACGGATTTAACCTCAGAAGAGGGGTAGTCGATGGGCTCTTGTCCATCTCTTCGCTTTAAAAAAGGGTGCACCATATCACCTTGGATTGGTCCCGGTCGTACGATGGCGATTTGAATCACTAAGTCGTAATAGCTCCTTGGCTTTAGGCGTGGCAGCATGCTCATTTGTGCACGAGATTCGATCTGGAAAATGCCTACCGTATCGGCTCTCTGAATCATGCCATAGACATTGGGATCGTCTTGTAAACGAGTGATCTCTGCAATCGACAGTGATCGCCCATAATGCTGCTGGATCATGGTGAAGCATTTACGGATCGCAGATAGCATACCAAGTGCCAATACATCGACCTTGAGTAGGCCAAGCGCTTCTAAGTCATCTTTATCCCATTGAATGATCGTGCGCTCATGCATGGCGGCATTTTCTACAGGAACGAGCTCATAAAGCGGGCCTGAAGAGATCACAAAACCGCCCACATGTTGAGATAAGTGGCGTGGGAACCCGATGATCTCATCGACCAGATGGATAAACTGTTTCCCTTTGAGAGAGTCTGGCTGTAATCCAAGCTGTGTCAGTTGCGCCTGCCACCCTTGGTGCTTATCTCGGCGGTTGGTGTTTTTAATGAAGTAATCCAGCTGTGTCTCTTGCAGCCCGAGCGCTTTTCCTATATCTCGTACCGCACTCTTAAAGCGATAGGAGATCACGGTAGCCGCTAATGCTGCACGCTCTCGACCATATTTTTGATAGATATATTGGATAACTTCTTCGCGACGCTCATGCTCAAAATCCACATCGATATCAGGTGGCTCATTACGCTCTTTACTGATGAAGCGTTCAAAGAGTACTGATATCTGACGTGGGTCGACTGACGTTATCTCAAGGCAGTAGCACACAACAGAGTTGGCTGCAGAGCCTCTGCCTTGGTAAAGAATGCCTTGTTGTTTGGCAAACATTACGATGTCGTGAATGGTTAAGAAGAAGAAAGGGTAATCGAGCTCTTCAATTAAGTTCAGCTCCTTCTCAATGATCTGCTCAATATCAAGGGGTATCCCGTCAGGGAAGCGGCTTTTCTTGCCTTGTTCGACCAAGTTTCTGAGGTATTGGTTTGGCGTTTGCCCTGCAGGAATCAGCTCGCTTGGGTACTCGTAACGTAAGCTATCAAGGTCAAATTGGCATAAGCTCGCAATGTGGTTACTCTCATCCAACCACGATTTTTGAAATATATGGCTGAGCTTATTGATGCTACGTAAACACCGTTCTGCATTAGCCAGTAAGTGACTGCCCACTTCGGGCACGGAGCATTGATGCTTTATTGCCGTAAGAGAGTGTTGTAATGGTAGGCGATTGGCATTATGCATCAGTACGCCACCACAGGCCGTGATCGGAAGTTGTAGGTGCTGAGAAAGTGTTGAACAATGAGATACATGCTCTTTATCATCCTGCTTAAGATGACGCTGAACTCCTATCCAAAGTCGGCCTGAGTGATGTTGGTTGAGCCAGCTTCCCCAATGATTATCTTGAGCAGTTTGTTGAGGGAGCCATATCACTAAACAGTGTTTGGCCGACATGATATCCCACTCAGAGAGTTGGTAATGCCCTTTTTCACTGCGTCTACGAGCGTTGGTAATGATTCGGCATAGCTCCGCATAAGCTTGTCGATCCGGGCATAGTAACAAGAGCTGGCACTCTTCATTAAGCCAAAACATACTGCCAACAATCTGCTTGAGCGCTAACTGGTGCTGTTTTATTGCAGCATGTACTTTCACGATACCGGCAACAGAGCACTCGTCAGTGACAGCTAAAGCGTGGTAACGCAGAAAATCCGCTTGGAGAACCAGCTCTTCAGCATGAGATGCTCCTTCTAGGAAAGAGTAATTGCTTTGACAAAAGAGTTCAGAGTAGTGCTGTGCCATAGCGTATTAAGATCCTAATGAAAATGTGTAAACAGTCGTTGGTCAGCTTCGATAATTAATAGTCGGTGCTACTGAAACAGATTCGATTGCTGAATCTGCTTAACTAAATAACCCATGGATAAACCACGCTTTGTTTGGGGTGCGGAACACCCATAGCCAACGTCCGGTTTCGCAACGAGCAATGAAATAGTCTCGAATCACTTTCTCGCCATCCCACCAGCCAGAAACAATACGCTCAGGGCCTTGAGATAGCGTAACAGGTGTCGTTAATAGCTCTGGTGTTGGTAATAAGATACTTGGCCTTAAACGCTTGTGTGGTGATGAAGAAACACGATTCATTGCTGAAGGTTTTCGACTCTGAGCCTGAGACGCTAACTTAGGCAATGAGTATTGATTGGCTTTCTCTGGCCTTGGGTCCTGGTGCGTGAAAGGTGAGTGAATCGCTGCTTGCCCCAGCTTAGCTTGCAGGAGTGAAAGCAAGTCTAGTGATGCTAGGGTTCCTGTGTCGCCATCAAACAGATCGTGGTAAGCCGCCTGAGGCTCTCCATGACGAACTAAGGTTAAGGTTAACCCCTGAACTGGAGCATTAATCGTGACAGACTCTAGGCTAAGGTGAGTAAGCTGTGCCCATTTAGTGGCAAGGTAGTCTCCCTGTGCGGAGAAAAAAGGCACGCTGTGATCCTCACAGTCTCGTAGGTGTAGAGTGAGTTTGATTTCAAAAGCGACACGGTCACGGAGTGTCAAAAAGGCTTCGAGCTGTGTGAGTAATTTGGTCAGTGGTTTCTCAATAAACTGCAGGTTCTCGATATCAAACAATAACTCTAGATACTGTTCGAACTTTTCAGGTGGATGATAAAAATCAATAGGGTGCTTAAATTGCCCGTTTAGGCGTCCAACATAGTTCACCAGATCAATATCAAATCGGCGTGCAACATCTTGAATCGGCAGTTTTAATAAGTCCCCAACCGTCTCCATACCGACACGCTGTAAACGCTCGACCTGTTTACATGGTAGTTCGGTACTGGTTAAGCACTGCTGTTGAACATGGTGCTTCATTGCCCTTGTATCGCTTGTGATTACATTAAGCGATCTTTTCCCGAGCAAGATAGCCGCTAAAGGTGAGTAGCCAGTGGCAAAGTGGAATTGGACACTCAATGTAGAAAGGTGCTGTTTTAGCGTGCTCCAGTAATTGTCGAGCCCATCATAGAGCGACAACATGTTTGAAGTTTTAATTAAAAGCCCATTCGGTGGCAGTAGGGCCATATCAGAAGTGACTAGATAGGCCCAATGTGCGATCTCCTTGAGGCGATTTTCTTCAAGTTCTGCGCGATAAGGCAGCACTTGGAGCTCATGATTGAGAGCGGCAGCTGAACCAATCCCCATACCCAGTGTTATTCCGGAATCCAAAGCCAAGCTATTGGCTTGAATTACCTTATGCGTCTTTTCATCAACAATAATCAGCGGGTGTTGGTTTTGCTTATCACCACTGAATAAGCTATCCAGTTGTAATGATGGAAAATGCAGATAGAGCCACAACATAGATCATCCTTGTTTCGCAATTGGGAAGGGGATAATAGTTGAATCGTCGTGCAGTTCTGCAGATGTTGGTTCTATTAAAAGCGGCCAATGTTGCTGCATGTTTATAACCAAGCTGCCGTACGACCAACTGCCTTTGCGTTTGATAACTTCCACCTTTAAACCAAGTTGATGCGGTGATAATTTCATGCTCAGTGACACGGGCAAAGAGAGTTGATTATGACTGCTGCTCTTGAAGTGAAACTGCAGGCAGCGACCCGTTTCGCTCGCTGCTTGTAAGCGCTTGGTTTGATGAATCTCAAGTTCCGTTCCCCATAAAAGCACGGAGTGACAAGCCCCACTTTTCAGACACTGCTCAGCGGCCCATAACGCTTCGATATCGCTACTTGGCGTGATCACAAGAATGTTATGAAGCGGCACTCCTTGAGCATCAAAGAACTCACCACAGACATGACCTGGAGGGTTAATAAACACAGCAAGACGCTGAGCGCTCTGTTGCACTAGGTAAGGTGTCAGTAAGCGTATCTCTCCTAAACCTGATTGAGATTCGACTTCTATGACGCCGTGCGTAGGAAAGCCCCCATTAAGCTGATTGTCGAGCTCAGGGTATCCTGTAGAGTGAGTTTGCCCTTGTGTACTAGGCTGCAGACCTTTCCAGATAAGTTGGCGGTCTTGTAGATTTTTGATCAGTTCATGCATAGCTAAATACCTGTATATATATACAGTATATTTAACTCTGAGAATTATGAAAAGAAAAATGAGCAAAAGAAGGAAAGCTCGCTCTTAGTTGGTTGTTTTCAAAATAAAAAGCCGCATTTAATGCGACTTGATTAGAAAGAGACTTGGTGGGGAAACTCTAGTACCCAGGAGGTAGCACGGCGTACACCACACCGTCTTTGGGCTCACCATTAAAAATAAACCGGTTTCGGGCAATGGTTTCTCGCTCTGCACCACATGCTTCAATCAGATGTTGGCTTGGTAAATTGTTGAGATCACATACAATTTCTAAACGTGTGAGTTTGAGTTGGGCAAAACAAAACTCAAACAGTGCTAACATGGCCTCTTTTGCGATGCCGCGTCTTTGGTATTGATCTGCGACCCAATACCCTAAGCTTGCCATATTGAAGGTGTGATAAAGCTCGTTGATGGCCACCATCCCCATTAATTTGTCACTCTCTCGGTCAAATATTCCAAAACCGAACGCGTCTGCTTTGACCCAGTTGAGTCGAGTTGCAAGGATGAATTTTTCTGCTTCTTGTTGTGAGTACTCAGCATGGCACCAATCAATCCAGCGAGATAGACTCGGAGATTGTTGAATACATTGAGCAAACTCTGGCGCATCAGATGATTCTATGATTCTGAGGACTAAGTTGCGGGTCACTATGTGAAAATCTGGACTCATATTGCCCTCCTAATAACAAAACGCCCTCACTAGGAGGGCGTATCGATAATATATAAAGTATAGCTTATTGACAGCTTTGGCTACTGCGCAACACGGCGAACCTGAATGATCATGCCCAGTAGAGGATGATCTAGGTAGTGTGTTTCAGTACTGCGCATACGACGTTTTTGATCCATACGGTAGCTCTTTAGAAACTCTTCAACTTTTACAGTTGGAGAGATCTCAGTCAAATTACCTACCTGGACAGTGCTGTCGCCACCACTGACTGGCGAGTCTAGCTCGATTTGCTGCTCTTGGAGCGTGACTTCACGAACACTTGGCGCTTTCAGATCTAGAGTTGTCTCTGCGTATAGATAGTGTTGAACGTAGATTTGCAGCTTACCATCTAGCTCATAAAGAGGCTTATCGATAGTCTCTTCTTTAATACCTTCTTCACTGGTTGTAACAACGGCACTCTTTTCTGACCCATCAGCGTTAAAAGATTGAGAGTAATCTTTACCTGCTTGAATATGGAACACCGGTGCAGCATTACGACCTTCATCGCCCTGGCGCCAAGCGGTATGCATTAAGACTTCAAAGCCTGCGTGCTTGCGCAGCTTTTCTTTCTCACCATTCAGCTCATATTCAGAGTAAGGCAGCATCTGTACGCCTTTTTTTGCACGAAACTGAGAGTTCTGGAAAGAGCCGGCACGCTCAAGAGAGATTTCAGGAAGGCTGTTTGGCCATGATTCATTGACCTGTTCAGCATCAACAGCACGCTTGAAAATGATCACTTCTATATCAAATTGTCTTTGTGCCAAACTCGGCATAGAGACTAACAATAGTAGTAGTGGGATCAGTCGTTTCATTTTTACTCCGTATCCCAGCCGGATCTCCGGCTGGATAAATTAAATGCTCAGTGAAAAAGAGTGAAGCTAGCTTGCTGGTAGCAAGTTTTGTCTAAATTCGCTCAAAAGATCACCGACAAATTGAATTCGCTTCCGTCTGTCTACCAATGGTACCGTAAACTTGAACTTAGTTGGCCCTTCCATTGAAAACTTTTGCGGTTGAGATTGCAATAGTTTAACAAGGTACGCTGGGTTTATGTCAGCGTCTGGGTAGAATTCTAAGAAACCGCCTTTATCGTGAGCTTCAATCTTTTTAGCTTTGATTGCCGCCGCCGCCAGTTTCAGTTCAGAGACTGACAGTAAGTTCTTGGTCGCATCAGGCAGTACACCAAAGCGATCGATAAGCTCTACCTTCAGTTCCGCCAATTCATCATTGTTGGTCACACTAGCGATGCGTTTGTATGTCGACAAGCGAGTGTTGATGTCTGGGATGTAGTCGTCTGGCAGAAGTGCAGGGAGACGCATCTCAATCTCTGTTTGCTCACGAAGCAGATCATCAAGCGACGGCTCTTTACCTTCCTTAAGTGCTTCAACCGCTTGCTCTAACATCTCCATGTACAAGCTAAAGCCAACCGATTGGATTTGACCACTCTGCTCATCACCAAGTAGTTCACCGGCACCACGGATCTCTAAATCATGAGTCGCTAGCGTGAAACCAGCGCCAAGATCTTCGAGTGAAGCAATGGCATCGAGTCGCTTAATCGCATCTTTGGTCATCGCTTTTGGATGCGGCGTTAGTAGGTATGCATACGCTTGGTGGTGTGAACGACCTACACGGCCACGCAGTTGGTGCAGTTGAGCCAAACCGAGATTGTCCGCTCTATCCATGAGAATGGTGTTAGCCGTTGGTACGTCGATGCCGGTTTCAATGATGGTCGTACACACCAGTAGATTAAAGCGCTGGTGGTAGAAATCATTCATGATACGTTCTAACTCGCGTTCACGCATCTGACCATGAGCGACCGTGACGCGGGCTTCTGGAATCAGTTTTTGTAGCGACTCTGCGGTCTTTTCTATGGTGTCGACTTGATTATGTAAGAAGTAGACCTGACCACCACGCATGATTTCACGTAGTACCGCTTCCCTTATCACTGCATCATCACTTTGACGGACAAAGGTTTTAATAGCCAATCGTCGAGCCGGTGGCGTCGCGATGATCGAAAGGTCACGCATGCCACTCATCGCCATATTCAATGTTCTTGGAATTGGCGTTGCAGTTAGGGTGAGGATATCTACATCAGCACGCATCGCTTTAACTTTCTCTTTTTGTCGAACGCCGAAACGGTGTTCTTCGTCGACAATCAGCAAGCCAAGGTCGTGGAATTTGATATCACTTGAAAGCAGTTTGTGCGTACCAACCACAATATCGACTTTACCTTCTGCAACGTCGGCCAAGATCTGTTTCTGCTCTTTCGCTGATTTGAAGCGCGACAGTACTTCGACACGAATCGGCAGGTTAGCGAAGCGATCTCTAAAGTTCTCGAAATGCTGCTGCGCCAGCAGGGTAGTGGGTACCAGTACGGCAACTTGCTTTTCGTTATCAGTACAGACAAATGCGGCGCGCATTGCTACTTCTGTTTTACCAAAGCCCACATCACCACACACCAGTCTATCCATAGCCTTTGGTTGGCACATGTCAGACATCACGGCATTAATAGCCATTGCTTGGTCATCGGTCTCTTCGAATGGGAAACCCGCTTTAAAGGTGGCGTATTGACCGCGGTCTAATACAAATTTATAGCCCGGTTTTAGCTCACGTTTAGCGTATACATCAAGAAGCTCTGCAGCCACATCTCGCACTTTCTCTGCGGCACGTTTACGCGCTTTCTGCCACGCTTCGCCCCCGAGTTTGTGTAGAGGGGCTGTCTCTTCAGCGCCACCTGAGTAGCGGCCAATGAGATTGAGCGAAGCAACCGGTACGTAAAGTTTGGCATCGTTTTGATACTCAAGTGTGACATATTCGGTTTTCATGCCACCGGCTTCGAGAGTTTGTAAGCCAATATAGCGGCCAATACCGTGGTCGATGTGAACCACAGGTTGCCCAGGTTTTAGCTCTGCAAGGTGGCGAATAACGGTGTCGCTGTTAACGCTCTTTTTGTCTTTCTTGCGGCGCTGGATTACTCGGTCACCTAGGAGGTCACTTTCGCAAATGAAGGCCAGTTCACGTTGGTTGTCGATAAAACCATGCTCAGCAGCACCGAGAACGAGGTTAAACTTATTTTTCTCTGACAATGATTGTAGGAGAGTTTCGACTTCTACAGGGCGAATCTTGATGCCTTGCAATAGTTCACATAAAGCCTCGCGTCGACCTTGAGACTCTACCGAGAATACGATCTTGCCAGAGAATGATTCTGTGAATTTACGTAGGTTAGCAAGTGGTTCTTTGTTCTGATGCTGAACACTAAGATCTGGCAGGGCTGAAACGGGCAGGTTAGTGCGTCCTGCTTTCTCTTCTAAGCTCTCAATGCTAAGTACTACTTGCGCTTTTTGCTTAAAGTGACTGAACAACTCATCTTTTTTCAGCCAAAGTTGTTCTGGCGACAGCAATGGGCGCAATGGATCGACACCGTGCTGCTCGTAGCGGTGTTCTACATCAGATAGGAAGGTGTCGACGGCCTGTTCGATATCACCCAGTGCCAAGATTTGTGTGTCGTCGGCGACATAGTCAAACAAGGTTTCGGTTTGATCAAAGAAAAGCGGCTGCCAATATTCAATACCCGCAGGCCATGTACCTTTGGAGACCTGCATATAAACAGATTCAGGTTCGCGACGCGCTTCGAATTGTTGACGCCAGCGAATGCGAAAGTCTTCGATAGCCGAATCTGATGTTGGAAATTCGTGAGCAGGAAGAAGACGAATCTCATCAATATCGTCGATTGAGCGCTGATTTTCCGGATCAAAGGTGCGAATGGTATCGATCTCATCATCAAAAAAGTCGATACGATATGGGTCTTTGCTACCCATTGGGAACAGATCTAAGATCGAGCCGCGACTGGCGTATTCACCTGGACCAAATACCTGATCAACATAACGATAGCCAGACTTTTCAAGTTGCAGACGCAGTTTCTCTAGAGAGTAAAGATCGCCCGTTTTAACCATTAGAGTGTGTTGAAGAAGGAACTCTCTTGGCGACTGGCGTTGCAATAGTGTGCTGATCGGTACAATCGTGATTCCGGTTTTTAGAGTCGGCAACGCATACAGGTGAGCAATACGGTCAGAAATGATCTCCTGGTGCGGAGAGAAGCTATCGTACGGTAGCGTTTCCCAATCAGGGAATAGGTTCACCGAATGCTGGGTAAATTGCTCGATTTCTGACTGTAATTTGAGAGCAATTTGTGGGTCGGGCACCGCGAGTAAGGTGTGGCTGTTATGTTGCTCAGCGAGTCCTGCGATGGAAGCTGCCAGTGAAGAGCCAATTAAATTACCTAAATGCTTTTTGTCCCCTGCGCCATTTGGCGTCGGTAACGTAAAAATCGATGTATCGGTCATGGGATTTACTTGTTATCTCGATCGAGTGAGCGTTGACGAAGCAGTTTCTGTTGCTGATGTAAGGCTGCTTTGATCAATAGATCTTGGTCTGTGTCGCGCAGGTGCGCATATTTAAATAAAACTTCAAACCCGCCGTCTCTTGGTACTGAATTGCTTACTTGAGCATAGCAATATACCGCTGCGGCTGGGTGTTCAAGGAACAACTTCGCTTTTACATACCTTCCTTGAGCGATATCCAACTGAGTGAAGCAAGAGAACTGACTTGCACCAAAACTGTATGTATGAGTGCGATATTCTGCTTGGTCTTGTTGAGAGAGCATAAAACTGAGCAGTAAGTTAAGCTTAGAATTTTGCGCATCAAGCAAGCTGATGACGTTTTTGAGGTCGCTGCTTTTCAACTCTTTACGCGCACTGTCTGCCATGAGATCAAGTTGACTAAATTCACTCGCGACCACAAACGGAGCCGGAATCTCTGATTCGAACTGGATTTGCGATGGGAGAACAAAATCTTCAGCCATCGGCTCGATGTTGGCGTTAAGGCTATGGTGGACGGTGAAAAATTCTTGCTCTGTCATGCTTTAGTTCCTTGAAGTGATCTATTGATTATCGCTATGTGGCTACAGTAATCAAGGTTGGTATTGGCAAAGTAGCAAATAGTTTGTTTTTGAAGCGAAAATGGTGCTCTGCCGTGCGTCATGGCCGACTAATTCGGTGAATTCACTCTATATTTGCAGTTGACCCCTACACACTGAAAGTAATTCCCGTTACATTAACCCGCAACTCTACTCGATGGTTCAAAGTATGTTTCATCCTATTTCAATGTTTATCGGTCTGCGTTACCTAAAAGGCCGTTCTGGGGATCGCTTTAGCCGTTTTGTCTCTTATATGTCAACGGCAGGAATCACCATAGGTGTGTTGTCGTTAGTTACTGTTTTGTCAGTAATGAATGGATTCGAAGCGCAGCTTAAAGACCGTATCCTTGGTGTTTTACCTCAAGCGGTCGTCTATGAAAGTGATGCGAAGACACAGCTTACAGACACGCCCCCAGTCTTCGCTCAACAAATGTCACTAAACGGGCATGTTGAACCTTTAGTCCGAAGCGAGGCTGTGATTCAAAGTCCAGCTCAATTGGCGGCGGGTTTGCTGATTGGTATTGAACCTGCTTCTGACGACCCATTACAAAACCATCTTATTGCCGGGCGTTTGTCCTCATTGAAGGCGGGTGAGTATCAGTTATTCCTAGGGCATACATTAGCGCGAAACCTCAAAGTCTCACTGGGTGACAAAGTGCGGCTAATGGTGACCTCTGCCAGTCAATATACGCCATTAGGTCGAATTCCAAGTCAACGCAATTTTACCGTCGCTGGTATTTTTAATACAGGCTCGGATATCGATGCTCAATTAATGGTGACTCATATTGAGGATGCTGGCCGCTTAATGCGCTTTAAATCGGATACCATCTCGGGCTGGAGACTGTTTTTCGAAGACCCATTTGTAGTCGCAGATTTGGCTGAACAGCCACTACCTCAAGGTTGGGAGTGGAGTGACTGGCGTGACCAGCGTGGTGAGTTGTTCCAAGCTGTGCGCATGGAAAAAAATATGATGGGCCTGATGCTTGGCTTGATCATCGGAGTGGCGGCTTTCAACATTATCTCCGCTTTGATTATGGTGGTCATGGAGAAGCAGTCTGAAGTGGCGATTCTGAAAACACAGGGTATGTCTGATGGACAAGTGATGGGGATATTCATGGTTCAAGGGGCGAGCAGTGGCGTGATTGGTGCTCTCTCTGGTGGTATCTTGGGCGTTATATTGGCGATGAATCTTAATACGGTTCTAGAAGTTATGGGTGTAGCCCTGTTTTCGTTTGGTGGCAGTTTGCCAATCTTGATTAACCCTATTCAAATTGTCGTGGTCGTTGTTTTAGCGATCGCACTTAGTCTAATAGCGACGGTATTCCCTTCTTATCGCGCATCTTCTGTTAAACCTGCTGAGGCTCTTCGTTATGAGTAATTTCCTTCAATGTCGTGACATCCGTAAAACATATCGTGAAGGTTCACTGGATACGGAAGTGCTCAAAGGCGTGAGCTTTGATATTGAGCAGGGTGAACTGGTGTCAATTATCGGGACGTCGGGCTCGGGTAAAAGTACCTTGCTACACATTTTGGGTGCACTGGATGATGCGTCATCGGGAAGTGTCCACTTTCTAGACCAAGATCTCGCGGCGCTGAGCTCGAATAAGCAAGCGAAGTTACGTAATCAGCATCTGGGTTTCGTTTATCAATTTCACCACTTACTTGCGGATTTCTCTGCTCTAGAAAACGTCGCTATGCCTCTTCTAATCGGTGGTGTAAAACCGAGCCAAGCTAAAAAAGAGGCGGCAGCCTTGTTGGATAAGGTGGGGCTGAGTCATCGAGTCGATCATCGCCCGTCGGAGCTGTCTGGTGGTGAAAGACAGCGTGTTGCGATTGCTCGAGCTTTAGTAAACAAACCTTCGCTGGTATTGGCAGATGAACCTACTGGTAACCTCGATCATGCGACGGCACTCTCTATCTACGATCTAATGCGCGAGCTAAATCGTGAATACAATACGGCTTTTTTGGTTGTCACTCACGATGGTGAACTAGCAGCAAAAATGGATCGTCAGCTACATATGCAAGATGGACTGCTGGTGGATGTAAATGAGGAGGTGAATTAGTGTTTGCCTCTTTATCCCTTTTGATTGGTGGACGATTTAGCCGTGCTAAACAGCGCGACAAAATGGTCTCCTTTATTTCACTCTCTTCAACTGTGGGAATTGCGGTTGGGGTCGCGGTGATCATTATTGGTTTATCGGCGATGAATGGCTTTGAGCGTGAACTAGAATCTCGAGTGCTTTCGGTTATCTCGCACGGTGAATTTGAGGGCGTCAATGAACCGATTGAGCGTTGGCAACATGTGATTGACGAATCCGTGAGTCATGAAAAAGTGTTGGCTGCAGCACCTTATGTAAAAATTACGGCTCTAGCAGAACGTGGTAAAGAACTTAAGGCGATCGAAGTGCGTGGTATTGATCCAGAGCTCGAATCGCAGGTATCGAGCCTGGGCAATTTTATCGACGAATCGGTTTGGCAATCATTTCACAGTGGTGAGCAAAAAGTCATTCTTGGTTCAGGTGTAGCGGACTCTATTGACGCTAAAGTAGGGGACTACTTAACCTTGATGATTCCAACGGCGAACGGTTCCGTTAAGGTTCAAGCGCCAAAGCGTGTACGGGTAAAAGTAGCGGGGCTATTGACCTTGAATGGGCAGATAGACCATAACTTAGCGCTTGTACCGTTAAAGGATGCCCAAAGCTACGCCAAGTTAGGCAATGCAGTGACTGGCGTTTCACTTAAGGTGAATGACGTTCTCAACGCGAATAACATTGTGCGCGAAGTCGGTAACCAGTTGGATGTGTATGTATATCTAAGAAGTTGGCAGCAAAAATATGGCTTCCTGTACCGAGATATACAGCTAGTACGTACCATCATGTATTTGGTTATGGTCTTGGTTATTGGTGTGGCTTGTTTCAATATCGTATCAACACTGATGATGGCTGTGAAAGACAGAGCTTCCGAGATCGCCATTTTAAGAACAATGGGCGCTTCTGATGGGTTAGTGAAGCGTATTTTTGTATGGCAGGGTGCGTTTTCTGGTGTGTTGGGTAGTCTAGTTGGTAGTGTGGTTGGTGTATTAGTGGCTCTCAATCTCACTCACTTGATAAAAGGGTTAGAGTCGTTAATTGATCACCAGTTCTTGTCTGGAAATATCTACTTTGTGGACTTCTTACCTTCGCAACTAGATATGATGGATGTGCTGGTGGTGTCTGGTACCGCGATAGTCTTAAGCTTACTGGCGACACTTTATCCGGCCTCTCGCGCTGCAAAATTAAATCCAGCGGCAGTATTAAGCTCAAAATAACATTCTACTGACGGTATTAAAAAAGGATCCCAATTGGGATCCTTTTTTGGTTTTCTTGCCCTTGCAGTCTAGCGCTATGACTGAAAATTACATGCAACAGAGTTTTAATTCTTGCTTTGCAGCTCGGTTTTCACTGTTTTACTAACCGCGAAGTTGAGGATGTTGTGACAACCTTATCTCTATCTTACTTGTCTTTTCTTCCAGCTTCTTACTACAGAATATCGCCACAACCCACGAATCCCGAAGTAACCGATAATCGCAGAAACGATGCCACAGATTAGGCAACCAAGTAGGAATGGAGGGCCAATAGTGCTCATTTGAGCAAGAATGAAGTCCCAAGAAAGCTCAAAGTGGAACGGTTGAGGCGGGACATGCATAACGAATGCACCAACTTTATAGGCGAAATAAAACAGAACCGGCATGGTTACTGGGTTACTTACCCAAACTAAAGCAACCGCCAATGGCAAGTTAACACCACACATAACAGCAAGACCTGCGGACATGATCATCTGGCTTGGTAGTGGAACAAAAGCCATAAATAGACCCACGGCAAATGCACCTGCGGCAGAGCGTCGATTTAAGCACCATAAATTTGGGTTATATAGCACGTTGCCAAAAACTTTTAATGCTTTCTGACGCTTGATGAGTTCATGGTCAGGCATAAAACGCTTAATAAACTTTCTTGGCATATGGGAAGTAACTCTTTTGTTGAATACTTGGTTTTTATTGTCTTTTTCTTTGACATTAATGTCAGCAAGCCTATGGCCTGTTATGCCCCGTTGGAACTGGGCTTGGGTGATATTGCTACTTTTAATAGCTTCAACCAAGTATAGCGCTTCCCGACCTTTAAGAGGTGTTCTCTGTGGGGTGATGGTGGTTTTAATCGTCAGTGGTTTGGTAAAACAGCAAACAACTGTACTCTTTAATTCCGGAGCGGATATTACCATAAATGCATCGGTTGTTAGCCTTTTTAGTGAAAATAGCCGGAGTTATGAAAGCGTTATTGTAGTTAGATCAATTAACGGTGATAAATTAGACAGGTGGCAACAGGTAAAGGTAAGGTTGTTTACGCCATTTCGGGTCACTCAGGGCGAAAAAATTGAGTTGAGCGTTAGGATGAAACCTATTTTAGGTAAGCTCAACGAAGCTGGCTTCGATCTAGAGACCTACTCTTTTAGTCAAAAAATAGTGGCTCATGCCTCTTATCTGCCGGGCACGCGCTATCGTATTCAATCAACTTCCTCTTGGCGCGCGATTTGGTTTGATCAAATTACTCGCAACCTGAGTTCATTATCGAACCGAGATCTCATTGTCGCGTTAACCTTTGGCTATCGTGACTTCATCCCACAACAAAGGTGGTTAGAGCTTAAAAGCAGCGGCTTGATTCATCTGGTCGCGATTTCAGGCTTACACATTGGTATGGCTTTTGGCATCGGTTATCAGCTAGGGCGTGGCATACGATGTATCACACCGACAATGATTTGGGCTCCTTTTATCGCAGGCTTAACAACGGCGCTGATCTACAGTTGGTTTTCAGGCTTCACATTACCAACCGTTAGGGCGTTAGTGATGTGTTGTTTGGGGAGTTACTTTGTTTGGCAGGGGAGAAGCATCAGTAGTCTAAACTTTATTCTGTTGAGCATCTGTATTGTTCTCGTTATCTGGCCATATTCGATACTGACTGGGAGTTTTTGGCTCTCTTTTGGCTCATTAGCAGCCGTTTTATATGCAGTTGCGATATCGAGTTCTGAACACTCTCATACTCGCTTTGTCAGAAAGCTAGTCTTGGCCGTCAAAGTTCAGTGTGTGCTCACACTCTTGTTACTGCCCATGACTCTTTATTACTACCAAGGCTTAAGTGCTGTTTCAATTTTCTATAACTTACTGATGTTGCCTTGGGTCACTTTTTTAGTCATGCCGATGCTTTTCATAGCGTTATTTGTCCATATTTTTGTATCAGAGCGTATGCAGATTTTATGGAAATGCGTTGATGTTCTACTCGAGGTTATCTCTATATCGTCTTCTTGGGCGGAACCTTTTTGGTGGGTGTTTGACGTACAGGTAGCTCAATGGTTGAGTTTAGCTGTACTTATCAGTTTGTTCATTTATCGCTATTTCAGACCTTGGGTGAGTATATTGTTGCTTGTACTAATAAGTATTCGTGAAACAGCACCACAAAATATCGCGCAAGCGTGGAGAGTAGATGTACTGGATGTAGGGCATGGCCTTGCTGTTATTATCGAAAAAGAGGGGCGAACACTGCTCTATGATTTGGGTAACCATTGGCAAGAGGGCTCTGTTGTTACTTCAACGTTATTGCCAATACTACACCAAAGAGCGAACCCAACTATCGATGGTGTCATTCTTAGCCATCTAGACTCAGATCATGCAGGAGGCTTAGATGATCTCATGGCATCGAAATCGAAATCGAAATTTTGGGTACGAAGTAGCCAAGGTATTGCGCAACAAACTGGGTCTCAAATATATACCTGTATCGAGGGAGACGTTTGGCATTGGCAAGGTTTGAAGTTTGAGGTTCTTTGGCCTCCAAAAATGACAAAACGCGCATATAACCCACACTCTTGTGTTGTACGTTTGTTCGACCCGCGTAGTCAATTTTCAATGCTACTGACAGGTGATATCGAATTGGTTAGCGAATGGATGTTGTCGAGAAAAGGTCTAGCCTTAAAAAGTGACGTTATGCTTGTCCCTCATCATGGAAGCAAAACCTCATCGAGTCGTCGTTTTGTTGAGACTGTTTCACCGACACTGGCGCTGGCGTCATTATCAAAAGGTAATCGATGGGGAATGCCCAATAAAGATGTTGTTGAAAGATATCAGTCGATCAATGCGAAATGGTTAGATACTGGTGAAAGTGGTCAAATTACCATCATGATTGACACTGAAGGCTGGAATTATCATTCGATTAGACAAGATAGAGCACAGCCGTGGTATAGGCAGATGCTCAGGAAGGGAGTAGAATAGTAAGATTATTGTGAGAAAAATTAAGCGATTCCATGTCTATAGAAAAAGATGAAAATACTTGGGCTACCTTCAAGCGACTTTGGACTTATATTCGATTATACAAATCAGGGTTAGCGGTTGCGGTTGTTGCTCTAATTATTAACGCGGTTTCTGACACATACATGATCTCTCTATTGAAGCCTTTGCTTGATGAAGGTTTCGGTAGCGCAGAATCAGACTTCTTACGAACTCTTCCGTTTATTATTTTCGCCATGATGTTCATTCGTGGTACGAGTGGATTTGTTGCCACTTATTGTTTGAGTTGGGTTTCGGGCAATGTAGTGATGCAAATTCGACGCAAGATATTCAATCACTTTATGCACATGCCCGTCTCTTTTTTTGATAAAGAGCAAACGGGATCGCTGTTATCGCGCATTACTTATGATTCGGAACAAGTCTCTGCTGCAACCAGTAAAGCTCTAGTAAGTATCGTACGTGAGGGCGCGAGTATTATCGGCTTATTAGTGTTGATGTTCTGGAACAGTTGGCAGCTTTCATTAGTATTATTTGCTGTTGCTCCTGTGGTCGCATGGGCGATCAGTGTTGTTTCTAAGCGATTTAGAAAAATATCGAAAAACATGCAGACCAGTATGGGGCATGTCGCTTCATCTTCTGAACAGATGCTTAAAGGCCACAAAGTTGTTTTAACTTATGGCGGTCAAAACGTGGAAAAAGAGCGTTTTGACAAAGTGAGCAACCAAATGCGTCAACAAACGATGAAGTTGGTAACAGCACAAGCTGCGGCTAACCCAATAATTCAAATGATTGCATCGGTAGCGATTGTAGTTGTTCTATTCTTGGCAAGCGTTGACTCGATTAAAGCGGAACTTACCCCTGGTACTTTTACCGTTGTATTCTCAGCAATGTTTGGTCTAATGCGCCCTTTAAAAGCACTTACGGGTGTGACAGCAGAATTCCAACGCGGTATGGCAGCGAGTCAAACACTGTTCAGTCTAATTGATTTGGAAACAGAGAAGAACACTGGCACTCTGAAGCCTCAATCTGTGAAAGGGGATGTTGAAGTCAAAGACATTACCTTTACTTATCAAGGCGCAGAAAAGGCAGCTCTCGAAGATGTCAGCTTTACCATCCCTAGAGGTAAAACGGTTGCTCTTGTTGGGCGTTCTGGCTCGGGTAAAAGTACCATTGCCAACCTTTTCACCCGTTTTTACGATGTCGACTCCGGTACTATCGAGCTTGATGGTCATGACATTCGTGACTACGAACTGAAAAACCTTCGTCAGCACTTTGCATTGGTTTCGCAAAATGTTCATTTATTCAATGATACAATAGCGAATAATATCGCTTATGCGGCAGAAGAAAAGTACACCCGCGAACAGATCGAACACGCAGCAAAACTGGCTCATGCGACTGAATTTATCGAGGGTATGGAAAATGGTTTTGACACTGTCATCGGTGAGAACGGTACAAGTTTGTCTGGTGGTCAACGTCAACGTCTAGCTATTGCACGAGCACTATTGAGAGATGCCCCTGTGCTTATCTTAGATGAAGCAACTTCGGCTCTAGATACAGAGTCTGAGCGTGCAATTCAATCTGCTCTAGATGAGCTCCAGAAAAATAAAACTGTTCTTGTGATTGCGCACCGACTATCAACCATTGAGCAAGCAGATGAGATTCTGGTTGTAGACGATGGTCATATCGTCGAGCGTGGTGCTCATGCTGAGCTGATTGAACATGACGGCGCCTATGCTCAACTTCACCGCATTCAATTTGGTGAATAAGGGACGAGTTGACCGTGGTCGAAAAGATTTGGTTTGAGAATCATCCTTTAAAATATCTGCTGTGGCCGCTGCTGTGGCCATTGAGTCTGATCTTTAGTCTTATCAGCAAAAGACGTCGTCAAGCGTATCAACAAGGCTCGAAAGCGAGTTATCGAGCGCCTGTACCAGTGATTGTTGTAGGAAACATTACAGCGGGTGGTAATGGCAAAACGCCAGTGGTTGTTTGGCTCGTTGAGATGCTGCAATCTCAAGGGTATAAACCGGGTGTTGTTTCACGCGGTTATGGCGCAAAAGCGCCGAGTTACCCACTGGTGTTATCTAAAGATACACCTGCAGCTTACTGTGGCGATGAACCTCGTTTGATTATGAAAAGAACGGGTGCACCTGTCGCTGTCGACCCAATTCGAGCCAATGCGGTTAAAGCATTGTTAGAATCTCAGGTCGACGTTATTGTCACAGATGATGGTCTTCAGCATTACGCTTTGGAAAGAGATATCGAATTTGCAGTGGTTGATGGTGTTCGTCGCTTTGGTAGCGAACAAGCGATTCCACTAGGGCCATTACGCGAACCCGTATCGCGTTTAAGCGAAGTCGATTTTATAGTGACCAATGGTGGGCAGCCGGAATGTAATGAAATGGCGATGTCTTTGGTGCCTAGCCAAGCTGTTAATCTGAAGACGGGACAAAGGGCTTCACTAGAAGTGCTGACAAAACTGGTCGCATTTGCAGGAATTGGCCATCCACCACGTTTTTTCAAAACGTTAGAAGATCTTGGTGCTGACGTGATTCATACTCAAGGTTTCGCCGATCATAAAGATTTCGACAGAGATGAGCTGTTCGCCCTTGCTGAAAAGGGCGAGAACATCATAATGACAGAAAAAGATGCAGTGAAATGTGAAGGTTACGCGCAAGATAATTGGTGGTATCTGCCTGTTTCTGCGCAATTTGACCAAGCATCACAAAACAAAGTTATGCAAAAAATTAAAGAGGTTATGGAATACTATGGATCACCGTCTACTTGAAATCGTTGCTTGCCCTGTGTGTAAAGGTAAATTAACTTTTGATAAAGATAAGCAAGAACTGATTTGTAAACTTGATCGCCTTGCATACCCAATTAAAGAGGGTATTCCTGTGCTTCTTGAGCCTGAGGCTCGCACAATCTCAATGGACGAGGGCAAATAATGTCATTTACGGTTGTCATCCCAGCTCGTTATCAATCGAGCCGATTACCCGGAAAGCCGTTAGCTGATATAGGCGGCAAACCAATGATTCAATGGGTTTATGAACAATCAGTGAAAGCTGGTGCAGATAAAGTCATTATTGCGACTGACGATGTTCGAGTTGAAAAGGCCGCGAAAGCATTTGGTGCAGATGTTTGTATGACTTCTCCTAAACACGAGTCTGGAACAGAGCGCTTGGCTGAAGTGATTGAAGTGATGAACATCCCGGATGATCACATCATTGTCAACGTGCAGGGCGATGAACCTCTTATCCCATCGAGTATTATCAACCAAGTGGCAAACAACCTTGCGGGTAGTGAAGCGCCAATGGCAACGTTAGGGGTAGAGATCACTCACGTTGATGAAGTGTTTAATCCTAATGCTGTAAAAGTGGTAACGGATAAAGAGGGTTATGCACTCTACTTTAGCCGTGCCACTATTCCTTGGGATCGCGATGCGTACGCTAATAATGGAACAAGTGCAGAATCTCCATTGTTAAGGCACATAGGCATTTATGCATACCGCGCAGGGTTTATTAACACCTACATAAACTGGGCGCCAAGCACACTTGAGCGCATAGAGTGTCTAGAACAACTACGTGTGCTGTGGTATGGAGAGAAAATCCATGTAGATATTGCAGCAGAAGCACCTGCTGCCGGTGTAGACACGCCTGAGGACCTCGAGGCAGTCAGAGCGATCATCGGATAACGTATTCTCTCGAAAACGCAACTCTAAGCCTTATTATCGCCTCGCAGATTCGCGAGGCTTTTTCATTTTTATAGCCACAAACCTACCTACAAATCAAAGAAACTCATAAATACTTCTTCATATCGGTGGCACTGGGATTAATGTGAGATTTACCTCGCTCCTAAACTGATTTTTCTCTATAATATGCCGCCTGTTAACGCAGTTGTATTATGCGAGTGCGGAATAAAACTTACGAAGAAACGTGGAGTAAAACATGCCTTCTCAAAGCCCAGTGATTACGGTTGATGGCCCAAGCGGTGCAGGTAAAGGTACCCTATGTATGTTACTAGCTGAAAAGTTAGGTTTTCACTTACTAGACTCGGGTGCTATCTATCGCGTGCTTGCACTAGCTGCAATCCATCACGGTGTGGACACAGAGTCTGAAGACGCTTTAGTTCCTCTAGCAACGCATTTAGATGTTCAGTTTATTGCTGAGGGTGAATTGGTAAAAGTGATTCTTGAAGGCGAAGATGTGTCTGGCGAACTGCGTAAAGAGGAGACAGGCATGGCGGCTTCAAAAGTTGCAGCACTGCCTCGCGTACGAGAAGCACTGCTGCGTCGTCAACGTGCATTCAGTGCAGCGCCGGGGCTTGTTGCGGACGGTCGTGATATGGGGACTGTTGTATTCCCAAATGCTGAAGCGAAAATTTTCCTTGATGCGAGTGCTGAAGAGCGTGCGAATCGCCGCCTTAAACAGTTGCAAGGCAAGGGCTTAGATGTTAAATTTGACGACCTTTTGAGCGAGATCCAAGAGCGAGACGACCGAGATCGTAATCGCCCAGTAGCGCCACTGCGCCCTGCTGAGGATGCGCTTGTGCTTGACTCCACCTCAATGAACATTGAGCAGGTCGTAGAAAAAGCACTACACTATATTGAATCGAAACTGGCTGGGTAGTTTTTACCGAGCCGGCAAGAACGTTGGTTGCAAGGATGATAACCGGCGAATTTATCAACCCCATGCGGTAGGATACCCATGGACGTTTAATTATTGAAGATTAAATAATGACTGAATCTTTTGCTCAACTCTTTGAAGAGTTTCTAAACGAAACAGAATTCCAACAAGGCAGCATCGTTAAAGGTACTGTAGTAGCTATCGAGAACGGTTTCGTTCTTGTTGACGCTGGTCTTAAGTCTGAATCTGCTATCCCTGCTGAACAGTTCAAGAACGCTGCTGGCGAACTTGAAGTTGAAGTTGGCGCTGAAGTAGACGTAGCTCTAGACGCTGTTGAAGACGGTTTCGGTGAGACTCAACTTTCTCGTGAGAAAGCTAAGCGTCACGAAGCTTGGATCGTTCTTGAGAAAGCTTGCGAAGAAGCTGAAACTGTTGTTGGTATCATCAACGGTAAAGTTAAAGGCGGTTTCACTGTTGAACTAAACGGTATCCGTGCTTTCCTTCCAGGTTCTCTAGTAGACGTACGTCCTATCCGTGACACTGCTCACCTAGAAAACAAAGAGCTAGAGTTCAAAGTAATCAAGCTAGACCAGAAGCGTAACAACGTTGTTGTTTCTCGTCGTGCTGTTATCGAATCTGAGAACAGCGTTGAGCGTGACGAACTTCTTGAAACTCTACAAGAAGGTACTGAAGTTAAAGGTATCGTTAAGAACCTTACTGACTACGGTGCATTCGTTGACCTTGGCGGTGTTGACGGTCTTCTACATATCACAGATATGGCTTGGAAGCGCGTTAAGCACCCATCTGAGATCGTTAACGTTGGTGACGAAATCCTAGTTAAAGTTCTTAAGTTCGACCGTGAGCGTACTCGCGTATCACTAGGTCTTAAGCAACTAGGCGAAGATCCATGGGTAGCAATCGCTAAGCGTTACCCAGAAGGTCACAAGCTTTCTGGTCGTGTTACTAACCTAACTGACTACGGCTGCTTCGTTGAAATCGAAGAAGGCGTTGAAGGTCTAGTACACGTTTCTGAAATGGATTGGACTAACAAGAACATCCACCCATCTAAAGTTGTTAATGTTGGCGACGAAGTTGAGGTTATGGTTCTTGATATCGACGAAGAACGTCGTCGTATCTCTCTAGGTCTGAAACAGTGTAAAGCTAACCCATGGCAGTCATTTGCAGAAATGCAAGCTAAGGGCGACAAAGTTACTGGTAAGATCAAGTCTATCACTGACTTTGGTATCTTCATCGGTCTTGAAGGCGGTATCGACGGTCTAGTACACCTATCTGACATTTCTTGGAATGTTGCTGGTGAAGAAGCTGTACGTGAGTACAAGAAAGGCGACGAAATCTCAGCAGTTGTTCTTGCAGTAGATGCAGAGCGTGAGCGTATTTCTCTTGGCGTTAAGCAAATGGAAAACGACCCGTTCAACGCATACGTTGCTGACAACAAGAAAGGCGTTCTAGTAAACGGTACTGTAACTGCAGTAGACGCGAAAGGTGCAACTATCGAGCTTGTTGAAGGCGTAGAAGGTTACATCCGTGCTTCTGAAGTTTCTCGTGACCGCGTTGAAGATGCGTCTCTAATCCTAAGCGTTGGTGACAGCGTTGAAGCGAAGTTCACAGGTGTTGACCGTAAGAACCGCGTAATCAACCTATCTATCAAAGCTAAAGATGAAGCTGAAGAGCAAGAAGCAATGGCTTCACTGAACAAGTCTGACGAAGGCGCGTTCGGTAACGCAATGGCAGATGCATTCAAAGCTGCTAAAGGCGAATAATTTAATTTTTCGCTAAGAAAGGGGCCTTAGGGTCCCTTTTTTTTTGCTTATTTTTCCGATAGGTCTATAATTTCTAAAAAGAAAACCAACGAGGGAAACTATGACTAAGTCTGAATTAATTGAAAGACTATGCGCTGAGCAAACGCATCTTTCTGCAAAAGAAATTGAAGACGCTGTAAAAGACATTTTAGAGCACATGGCTTCAACATTGGAAAGTGGTGATCGAATCGAAATTCGTGGTTTTGGTAGCTTCTCGCTACATTACCGTGAGCCTCGCGTTGGCCGTAATCCAAAAACCGGTGACAAAGTTGAGTTAGACGGCAAATACGTTCCTCACTTCAAACCTGGTAAAGAGCTACGCGAACGAGTAAATACAGGAATGTAGATTACTTATCGGAATTTTAAAAAGCGGCATACTACAATGTATGCCGCTTTTTTATGACCATAATATGGTGGTCTGATAAGTAATTTTCCTGCATAATCGTACTGCTAATTAACCAATGAGTGATGAATATGAAAATTATAAAAATAGTCGCTGTTATTGCACTTTTCCTAATTGCACTGGCTTTAGGCTCTCAAAACCAAACTATCGTGAATTTCAATTACCTGCTTGCCCAAGGTGACTTCCACCTATCAACATTACTTGGTGCAGTGTTTGTATCGGGTTTTGTTCTAGCATGGATTGTGTTTGGTAGCATGCACATGAAATCTCAGCTACAGATCCACCGTTTAAAGAAAAAGCTAAACAAGCAATCAAAGCAAGTCGCTGTAGAATCAAAAGCTTGATAGCTGAGAAAGGCTAATACTGAATGTTAGAGTTACTGTTCTTACTGTTACCCATTGCCGCCGCTTACGGCTGGTACATGGGTAATCGTAATGCTCAGCAAGAAAAGCAAAAGCAATCTCATCAGATATCTCGTCAGTATGTGACAGGTCTGAACCTACTTTTGTCAGATCAGTCGGATAAAGCGGTTGACCACTTTATTGAACTGCTTCAAGTTGATAACGAAACGATTGATACACATCTCGCGTTAGGCAATCTGTTTCGTTCTCGAGGCGAAGTGGATCGCGCTATTCGTATCCACCAAAATCTTATCTCTCGTTCTGGTCTTACAATCGACCAAAAAAATCTCGCACTTCAGCAACTCGCAAAAGACTATATGGTATCGGGCTTTTTAGACCGAGCAGAAAAAATCTTTGAGCAACTCGTCGATGAGCCAGACCATAAAGAGAGTGCACTTCAACAACTGGTTTCTATCTATCAACAAACTCGCGAATGGAACAAAGCCATTCAACACGGTAATGTGCTAATCAAAATCAGCAGCAAGAAGCTTAAGATGCGTGCAACAGTTGCTCATTTTTGGTGTGAGCTAGCAATGCAAGAGCAAGCGGAAGGCAATCAATCCAAAGCGATACAACATTTTAAGAAAGCACTCACTGAAGACCCGAAATGCGTCAGAGCCAGTATTGCGCTGTCGAAAATTCATCTGGCAAGCGAAGAGTACAATAAAGCAATAGAGTACCTCGAGTCTGTTATTGACCAGGATATCGACTTTATCAGCGAAGTATTACCAACTTTAGCTGACTGTTATCACCACTTGGGACAGGAAGCTCAGCTTGTCGAATTCCTTAAAATTTGTATACAGAAAAAAGCAGGCGTGTCTGCGGAGTTAATGTTGGCACAGTTAGTTGCACAACATGAAGATATTGGCTCAGCACAAGAGCTTTTGACCAAACAACTTCTTAAAAACCCAACGATGAAGGGCTTCCATCGATTGATTGATTATCATATTGCAGAAGCAGAAGAGGGGCGGGCTAAAAATAGCTTGACCACTTTACAGTCTATGGTTGGTGAACAACTAAAAATGAAGCCTCATTATCGTTGTAGGAAGTGTGGCTTTTCTACCCACTCTCTATATTGGCATTGTCCTTCGTGTAAGGGATGGGGGACGATCAAGCCGATCCGTGGCCTTGATGGTGAGTAAATTAATGGTCAATGTTAGACCAAATTATATAGTGCAGCTTTCGGGCTGCATTTTTATGAGAAAAATTTAAAACAATAAACTGCGTTAGGAGATGAAATGAACGATCAAAAAATCATTGTAGCCCTGGATTACGACAACCAAGCTGATGCTTTGGCCTTCGTCGACCGAATTGATCCGGCATCTTGTCGCCTAAAAGTAGGTAAAGAGATGTTTACTCTATTTGGACCAGAATTTGTACGTGAGCTGCACAAGCGCGGTTTTTCGGTTTTCTTAGATTTGAAATTCCACGATATTCCAAACACATGTTCTAAGGCTGTACGAGCAGCTGCGGAAATGGGAGTTTGGATGGTGAACGTTCATGCTGGTGGTGGCGAGCGAATGATGACGGCATCACGCGAGATCCTTGAGCCTTATGGTAAAGACCGTCCATTGCTGATTGGAGTCACTGTACTGACAAGCATGGAACAGCAAGATCTAGCGGGTATTGGTCTTGATATTGAGCCTCAGACGCAGGTTATGCGACTGGCTAACTTAACTAAAAATGCAGGTTTAGACGGCGTTGTTTGTTCTGCACAAGAAGCGTCTTTACTGAAGAGTGAATTAGGTCAGGAGTTTAAACTCGTTACTCCTGGTATTCGTCCTGTAGGCGCAGAAGTTGGTGATCAAAAACGTATTATGACGCCGACTAAAGCAATTCAATCAGGTTCTGACTACTTAGTTATTGGCCGTCCAATCACACAAGCTGCTGATCCTGCTGAAGTGTTAAAGAACATTAATAATGAATTGTTACATTTGAAGAACAACTAATTATTCTGTAGGTACACAGTTTTCTTGTTTAATTAAATTAGCAAACGTTTAAACTGTGTACCTGTTAGTAGTAATCACTAAAAAACTCCAATCTATAAATCTCCTTTTAAAATATATAGTTATTAGCACTCCCCTTCTATTTTATATTCACTTAGCCTCATTGTTGAACAAATAAACCGACACATATTTGGGTTTTACACAACTATTTTCTTAAATTAACTATAATAATATGATTTGAGTCGATTATTTTTAACGTTAATTGGATGTCACTGTTCAATTCAATATTCTTATGGATTAGAGTTTACGGAACTGAAATCTCATCGGATCAGTGTATGAGTTGGTAAAGACTTACAAGATGCGGTTTAAATGTAAAAAATTGGTACGGAGTATTTCCAATTGTTAACTTATATATTGAGGCGTTTTTTACTTATTATTCCAACATTTATAGGAATAACAATCTTGATATTTGCCATCACTCGATTCGTCCCAGGTGGTCCGGTGGAAAGAATGTTGTCAAAGATGCATTCAGGAACAGACAGTGCGGCGGTCAGTGTTGCGGGTAATAATTCATCATTATCAGATGACCAGATTGCAGAACTCAATGCGTTCTATGGATTAGACAAGCCTATATTAGAGTCTTATGTTGATTGGCTATCTAAGATAGTCGTATTAGATTTTGGTGAATCAACTCGATATTACGAACCTGTGAGTGACATGATTGCTGAACGTTTACCAATCTCGTTGTTTTATGGAGGCATGACATTCTTTATTAGTTACTTTATATCAATTCCGCTTGGCTATTATAAAGCGATCAAACATGGCTCAGTATTTGATTCTACGTCTTCGATTTTAATATTTATTGGTTACGCTTTACCCGGGTATGTTGTTGGCGTTTTTCTAATTACACTGTTCGCCTATAACCTTGATTGGTTTCCAATGGGAGGATTCGTCGGGGACGATTTTGAGGACTATGAAAGTTGGCTAGATCAAGTTAAAGACATCATGTGGCATGCTGTACTACCGCTTATTTGTTATTTGATTGGTGACTTTGCAACTCTCACGATGACAATGAAAAACAACCTTATGGAAAATCTATCTGCTGACTATATTAGAACAGCTATAGCGAAGGGGTTACCATTTAAGCAAGCGGTTAAAAAACATGCATTACAAAACAGCTTAATTCCGATAGCGAGTCATTTTGGTAACTCATTATTGTTCTTTATGTCAGGCTCTTTCTTGATTGAAGTTATTTTTAATATCGATGGTATCGGCTTGCTAGGCTACGAATCCATAATGGAACGTGATTATCCTGTTGTAATGGGTATCGTCGCTATAAATGCTGCGATGTTAATGATTGGCAATATTGTATCTGATCTTTGTGTTGCCGTAGTCGACCCAAGAGTGAGGTTTGGAGCATGATGAGACTAACCCCACTGACACAGAAAAAAATTAAACATTTTAAAGAGATAAAGCGTGGATATTGGTCTCTATTGATTTTGAGTTTACTACTTGTTTTTTCTATCTTCGCTGAGTTTTTTATTAACAGCAAAGCACTACTCGTTCACTACAAAGGTGAGTGGTCGTTCCCGGTTGTTTCAGATGTTCGACTAGGGACAGATTTCGGGTTGAGTTATACGAGTGAGGTAAATTATAGAGATCTAAAACAGATTTTTGCGGATGAAGGAGAGGGTAACTTTGTCATCATGCCTATCGTACCTTGGAACCCATATGAGCAGGACTTTTCTGGGGACTTCCCACCATTAGCTCCAAGTATTGATAGCCAACATTATTTAGGTACTGACGCGATAGGGCGAGATATTCTGGCGCGTTTAGTTTATGGCTTTCGTATAGCGATGGGATTTGCCTTGATGACTATGGCTATCTCTTATGCGATTGGTACTGTGGTAGGTTGTTGTATGGGCTTCTTTGGTGGCAAGTTTGATTTGTTTGTTCAAAGGCTCATAGAGATTTGGTCAATGGTACCATTTCTCTACGTCATTATGATCTTAGTCTCGATAACTCAACCGACGTTTACCTTGTTTGTCGCAATTAATGTTTTATTCGGCTGGATGGGCATCACCTGGTATATGAGAACAATGACTTATAAAGAGTCTGCTCGTGAATATGTGATGGCAGCACGAGCACTAGGCGCTTCTACAACACGTATTCTGGTGCATCATATCTTACCCAATACTATGGTTATGATAGTGACTTTAGCGCCATTTACCATTGCCGCGAATATCACAGCACTAACCGCGTTAGACTATTTAGGGCTTGGCTTAATGCCTCCTACACCGAGTTGGGGAGAATTGCTACAGCAAGGGAAATCAAACTTAGACGCCCCTTGGATTGTGACTTCAGTTGTCGGGGCCATCGTTGCGGTTCTGGTCATGGTGACATTTATAGGTGAAGCGATACGCTCGGCATTTGACCCCAAAAAGTTCACGCGCTACGTATAAGCATAATTCAGATATTTACAGGAAGTATCCAATTAACAGGATGTAATTATGAATAGAACAGTCTCAATATGTATTTCGACTTTGATGGCGGCTTTATCAACGTCGGTTCTATCACAAACCACTTCTCTGCCACAGGGTTTGGAGTGGTTGTCCAATAACAACGAACCACTTTTCGCCTCACAAGACGCGATACGTGGCGGCACCTTACGTACATTCATGGCCAGTTTCCCCCAAACTTTGCGCAGTGTTGGACCTGACGCAAATTCAGGGTTACGTCACTACTTTATGGACGGTGCGCCAAAGCTCGCCCAGAGACACCCAAATACGGGCAAGTGGATCCCGCAGTTGGCGACTGATTGGGCATTTTCTGAAGATAACAAAACGGTCTATTTTAAACTTGACCCAAATGCTACATGGTCTGATGGAGAGAAAATAACGGCAGACGACTATCTTTTCATGCTTACTTATTATCGCTCTAAAGATATCGTCGACCCTTGGTACAACGATTTTTTCTCAACATCCATTGTTGATGTGATCAAAGTAGATGAGTACACCATCGCCGTAGAAACAGCTGTTGAACAGAGCCAAGATGCCCTGATGGTATTGATCAACATGCCAAGTAACGGATTTCAACCAAGACCAAAACACTACTTTACGGGTGAAAAAGATACAAACAATGACGGTATGGTCGACAATTTTGTTCGCAAATATAACTTCAAGAGCGAACCAACAGCGGGACCGTATTACCTAGATAAAGTTAAAAAAGGTAAGAGCGTTACCTTCAAACACGTCGGCGAAAAGTGGTGGGGCTACTCAAATCGTTATTATCAGAATCGCTACAATGTCGATAAGGTGCGTATTACGGTTATTCGTGATTTTGATATCGCTCTGAAGCATTTTGAAAAAGGTAAATTAGATTATTTTGACTTAGTCCTCCCAGAGTATTGGCATGGAAAATCTGATTCACAAGCTTTTAAAGACGGTTATATTCAGAAGTTTTGGGGATTCAATCAAGTGCCGCAAGGAGCCGGCGGCTTGTGGATCAACACTGCGCAGCCATTACTTGATGACATTAATGTTCGCAAGGGCATTATGCATGCTACCAATTATGATGGAATGATTAAAAATATCATGCGCGGTGACTACTCTCGTAAACCACACGGGCTGGGATTCGGGCATGGGCAATACGATAAGCCGACTAATAAAGCGCCTGAGTTTGACCCTCAGTTAGCGGCTGAGCACTTTGCAAAAGCGGGCTTTGATACCCTAGGTCCTGATGGTATCCGTATTAATAAACAGGGGCAGAGACTTTCATTTGCCATCACTTATGGGTACAACGCATGGACACCAAGAATTGCCTTTCTTCGAGAGCAAGCCAAGTTAGCAGGTCTGGACTTTACGCTTAATTTGGTCGATGGATCATCGGCGTTTAAATACATCCTAGAGAAAAAACATCAATTGGCTTTCCAAAATATGGGCTCGGGTGAAATCCCGTCTTACTGGGAGTATTTACACTCAGATAATGCCAACAAACCGCAGACCAATGCACATACTAACTACAGCAGCCCTGAGTTGGATAAATTGATAGAAGCTTATGATGCTGAGTTCGACCAAGACAAACGTTATCAACTCTCTCATCAGATCCAAGATTACGTTACGCAAGCAAATATCATTGTTCCGGGTTATATGGTGCCGTACTCACGCGCTGCGCATTGGCGTTGGGTCCAATATCCGCAGAATCCAATGACTAAGCAGACAGAGTCTATATTCCACCCAATGGATATTGGTAGCTTCTGGATTGATCCTTCACTGAAGAAAGAGACGCAAGCGTCGATGAAGTCAGATAAAACCTATACTCCGGTTTCATTTGTTGATGACCGTTTTAAGTTGTGACGGAAGTTTCTATGAATCAGGAATATAAACAAGCCCCCAATTGCGATGTCGTGTTGGAAGTCAAAGATCTAGAAGTCACTTTCGATACTGACTCAGGAGTGGTACAGGTACTTCATGGTGTTAGCTTTAAAGTAAAAAAAGGCAAAACTCTAGGTCTAGTTGGGGAATCTGGTTGTGGTAAAAGTGTTACATCGATGTCGATTATGGGACTGCTTCCTAAGCCTTATGGTCAGGTTGTTGGTGGGGAGATCCTTTATAACAATCAGAACCTCGTTACCTTACGACCAGACTCTATGTATGAAATGCGTGGTAACTCGATCTCTATTATTTTTCAAGACCCTATGACGGCACTGAATCCGGTACATAGTATCGGTAAACAGCTAATGGAGGTGTTGTCACTTCATCGACCTGAGTTGAAAAAAGCGGATAGACGAGAATATGCGATCAAGATGTTGGAAAAGGTCAAGATTCCAATGCCGGAGAAACGTATCGATGAATACCCTCATAACCTATCTGGAGGTATGAGACAGCGCGTAATGATAGCCATGGCTCTCGCATGTAAGCCAGACGTGTTGATTTGTGATGAACCAACTACCGCTTTAGACGTAACGGTTCAAGCCTCTATTTTGGAGTTGATGAGAGAGCTGCAACAAGAAACTGGCATGGCAATGCTGTTTATAACTCACGATTTAGGTGTTGTTGCAGAGGTATGTGATGACGTGGCAGTCATGTACGGTGGACGCATTGTTGAGTATGCAGATGTATTCGACCTGTTTGACTACCCGAAACACCCTTATACAAAGCGCTTGCTGGGTTTGATGCCAAGCTTAGATCATCCACCCAAACAACAGATAGAGATCAAACCTATTGATGCTTCGTTGTTCCCAGAGTTTAAGGGGTAGCTAAATGTCAGAAGTATTACGAATTGAGAATCTCACTCAGCACTTTATCTCCGGAAAAAGGCTGTTCTCAAAAGGTTATGTGATCAAAGCTGTAGATGGTGTCTCTTTTTCTTTGCACCAAGGGCAAACTTTGGGACTGGTTGGGGAATCTGGGTGCGGAAAAAGTACATTGGGACGAACAATATTAAAGTTGTTTGAGCCAACATCCGGGCGCATTTTTTTTGAAGGGAAGGATATCACGCGTTGGAACACCAAACAGATGAGATCACTTCGTAAAGAGATGCAGATTGTCTTTCAAGATCCAATGGAGTCGCTTAATCAACGGCATACGATAGGGATGATTTTGGAGGAGCCCTATATTATCCATAATGTAGGTACTCACAACGAGCGCAAGCAGTGGGTATTAGAATTGTTGGATAAAGTCGGATTAGCCAGAGAATCGGTCGACCGTTACCCTCATGAGTTTTCTGGCGGGCAGCGTCAACGTATCGGAATCGCTAGGGCGATCGCATTAAAACCAAAGTTACTTATTTGTGATGAGTCTGTCTCAGCACTCGATGTGTCGGTTCAAGCACAAATTATTAATTTGCTTTTGAGCTTACAAAAAGAGATGAACCTCGCAATCATTTTTATTTCCCATGATCTCTCTGTGGTTAAACAGGTATCTGATGAAGTTGCTGTTATGTATTTCGGAAAAATTGTGGAATATGGTTCTGCTATCGAACTGTATAGCAATCCTAAAAATGAGTATACGAAGAAACTACTGTCAGCCATACCAATAACACACCCTAGTCGCAGGAAGCGCATAAAGGGAAAATAGCATTAATACAATTCTGTACAAAATAATACAAAGAAAATTTGTAATTCAATTGTAAAGTAATTTGGCAGCAAGATTTCTGTTGCTAAAAAGTCTATCGATATTTAGTGATAAATATTGAGGTATTTATTCACCTAAAATTTGATGGATTATTTTAAAAAGTTCAATGATTGAACTTAACATTCATGGAAGTTAAAAAGCATGCATAACACAATTAAGTGGAAGGTGAAGCCGATCGCAATATTGTTAGGCACAATGTTTACTTTATCTGTTTACGCAGAAGAAGTTAATAGTGTTGATAATATTAACGATAAAGCTGAATCAACACAAAATGAAAACGATGCATCTTGTATAACTTGTAATATTAGCGGATCCGTTACCGCTGGTTATTCAACGAATATATACAACAAAGATGACTATCGTGCAGCACGAAGCTTTTCATGGGATGGCACACTGAAATATACACTCTCCGAAAACACAAAAGCATATATATCTTCAGGTGGATATCGAGCACTAGACGATGAAGTAGGGACCTACGCAACGGATTCGGTAATAGGGCTAAGTCATTCGAAGTTATATGAGTTTGGGGAAAGTGGAAAGATAGGTGTAAGTGGGCAGTTTACTATTCCCACCTCTGAAGCGTCGCGTAACGATAAATTACAAACCGCATTCAGAATAGCTATTCCAGTCAGCTTCGAACATTGGGGAGTGAGTTTCAATATATCACCTCGCCTGAGAAAGAATTTTCATCAATATGAAACTTATGGTGGGAAGTCTCTGACTGAATGGACGTACTCACTATTTACGGGTGCGAGTTATAGCTGGGAACAATTAACTTTGGGAGTTGACGCCTTAGGCGGAAATACCATCAGTTACCAAGGGACTAGACGTGACTCGGTTGATTATGGAGGTTCTATCTATGGAGCGTATGACTTTAACGACAATTGGTCATTTACGCTTACAGCCGCAACGTCAGGCGCATATGCAGATGCAGAGCGAGGCACTTTGGGCAATATCGATCTATTCGATGCAGACAAAGCCTCTTACACAGCAGATATAACATTCTCCTTCTAAGGAAAGAAAAATAATAAAAGGATTCAATATGGACTTTAAAAAAATTGCATTGAGTTCCGCAATCACGGCTATTTTGGCTGGGTGTGGTGCTGATGATCAAGCATACGAGCTGCAAGAGCGAGATGCCAAGGAAATAGCAGTAAAAGACCTTAAGGATGGTCGATGGTTTTATGTCCCAACGACAGGTGCCGCTCCACGATTCGCTTTAAACCAATTTCCGTTCCTACAAGGTATGGGACGCTATGTAGAGCTCTGTTTCACTAAGACTGGTTTAGAGGTTCGTGCGTTTGATAAGAATTATCCCGAGTCTTCATTACCAAAAGATGAAAACAACTACTGTACAGAGCAAGATATTGTCGGCAGTGATGATCTTGTTAACTTCGCTCAAGTGCTAGAAATTCCGGGTGATTTTGCGGCTTATCGCTGTAAGGAAGATGCGTATGACGATTGTACTAACACAGAAGAGATCAACGAAGATAAAAGTTTAGACTATCGTAAGAAAACTCACTTCACTCCAAAACCGGAAGAGTTGATTGTATCTGAGTTTAACTGGGAAGACCTTTATGGTTTAAAGGATGGAATTACCGAGCAAGGGACCGCAAAGGTCACTTCTTGGGATTTCGATCCTGAGAATGGTATTCTCAATTTTGAGTTAGAACGCACTTTCCAAATTGATTTGGAGAACCTTTCTGATTACATTAATTTTTCAACCAAATCTAGCTTAGAAGAAGCCTTAGTTGACGGTGCATTCAAAGCGCGTTTTTACTATTCACTGGTTCATGAAAGCGTTGTTGCTTCAGACAACTACCAACCTGTGATGTACCCGGTTGGCGATGAAAATGATATTGGTTTCTTTACCACACAAACGAAAAAGCTAAACCCGATCACCAACAAGTATGATCGTGACGTCGTTTATTTGAATCGATTTAACCCAGACAACGGCACCATCAAATACTATCTGACGGATAACTTCTTCGAAGAAAAAAATAAGCTCTTCTTAGATTCGACCATACAAACCATCAATAAAATGAACAAGGCGCTGTCTTTGTTTGGTAATGATGCCGGTAAACCAGCGATTGAAATCGTCAACTCAACGGCACCTGCAGGCATCCACCCAGGCGATCTGCGCTATAACATCATTAACTTGGTTGATGAGCCCCTAGCGAATGGTCTTCTTGGCTATGGCCCTTCAGTGGCTAACCCAGTGACAGGTGAAATCATTAAAGCACATGTTAACCAATATGCAGGTGTGGCCAGAACAGGTGTGCCTTATTACTGGGATAATCTAGCGCGCTTTTACAACCGAAACCAGTTGTCGATGAACGGCTTACCTGCATTGCCTACTGAAGAGGGTGCAGCGCCAGCGGTTACTGAAGTAGAAAGCCGTATTCAACAGCTATCGACCATGGCGGCAATGTCGAAGCTACCTCAAGTTGATGATGTTGCGCCAGCTTTAACAAAAGAAGAACTCACCGGTGACCGAACTCCGTCACAAGGGCCGACCATTCTTACTAAGAACTTCAGTGACAATATGGACTTTGAAGATGTCGTAGCCGCTGAAGAGAATCGTTTGGCATTCTGGTCTGAAAATAATGTATACCCAATTGAAGCGTCTTGGGTCTCTTCAACGAGCAAAGCGATGCTTGATAATCTTAAGTTCGATGATGATCGTTATTTCAACATTAAGGTAGATGATAATGGCATAGAAACGTCACGCGAACTTAGACGCTGGAAATACTTACCAAAAGATCTTCAACAAGAAGCTGCTGATGCAATAACTGTTGCGACTTACAGCAATACACTTGTTCATGAACTAGGTCATAACGTTGGTCTACGTCATAACTTTAAGGGTTCTAACGACAAGGAAAATTACTACACCTTGGAACAGGCTCACGCCCTTGGGTTAAATAACATTCCAGCATATAGCTCTACGATGGACTACGCCCCAAGCATGCTTGATGAAACGCCAACATGGGGTCTATATGATATTGCCGCGTTCAAATTTGGCTATGGGCGTAAAGTGGAGACCATTCAAGACTCTTCATCTCCAATGCCTGCAGCGGTTGCAAACCCAGGTGACGAAGGCACTGATGAAGAGAAAGCCGCTTATCAACAATATCTCGCTGCTCTACAGACGTATCAACAAGGTTTTGCCAACCGTTTTGGCAACAATGTGGATAATGACTCATTGATGGTGTGTAGTGAAATTATGACGTTATCAGGTGATCAAGCCGGTAAGTCTCTTTACAACTGTGACTTTAGCCGCTTCGATATTGCTGCGTTAAGTGATGATCCTGAAGATTATGAAAAAACTCGATATGGCGTACTTTATTACTTAGATAATGTTCATAATATCGAGCGTAAGAGCTACGGCTTCTGTACCGATGGTAACGTCTCTCTTAACAGTGACTGTAACCGTTTTGATGAAGGTACCAGCCTTAATGAGATCGTAGCATACGAGTGGCAGAGCTACTTAGATAGCTATGACCGTCGTAACCTTGCAGAATACAGCACCAACGGTTTATTCACGTCGGATTATTCAAGTTACATTATCCGTCGCTATCGCGAAATGACATCAATTCGTGACAAGATGGAAGATCTAGAACGCATTGATGATCTATACAATAACTTGGGTTTAACCTCTTCTACGGATAAGCCGGGCGACTTCTTAATGCGAATAGCTTCCAATGACACCTACTGTAAAGCACCGGGTGCCGAAGGAAACTATTGGTTCTGCGATTATGCCGATGGCGGAATGAAAGCAGCAGCTTACTTTTTGGATGTATTAGCAACTCCAGAGCATCAATGTGTTATTGAAAACAAAACCGGTGCGCAAAAAGTCATCTCATTTGGTCAGCTACTTAACAATAATTCTCACTTATTGCCTGCCAATTTCGATCTGATTGACGCGAGCTGTTTTGATGAAAAAACGGCTGAGTTTATCGAAGATTCGAATAAAGGTTATTCAGCCGTAGCCGAAACCAAAAACGGCCGCTTCTTGAACTCTATTGGTAGCTTTAATCCGGATTACCCTTGGTCTAATGCGGTTTCAGTACTTGGTAGTTGGCCTGATAAAGCGCTTGCAAGTTACTTCTTGGCGCGTCGTTTCTCAACTCGAGATACTGACGAAGTGAGTTTTGCTTCGCTATTAGACCTTCCTGGTGTACAGGAGCAGTATGAGAATATCATTTCTAACATTATTTCTAACGAAGGCTTAAACACACCTGTCGCATTAGTCGATGCCAAAGGTGATGCTTATAACAATCTGAAAGGCGTTGAAGTGCAATTGCATGTAACCGAGCGAATGGAGTCATTGTCACCATTACCGCGAGGCATTGAGGAGTTCTTTGATATATCAAGCAGAAGCAGACAACGTATTGGTGATTTGATACTTAATATGGGTGTTAGCCAAATGCAGTCTGATGATTATACGGTGAAGTCTCTTGGAAAAGCACAGTTAGATGTGTTCACTAAGCAGCAGGATCGTTATGGTTTGATTGCCGGGGATAAAGTTGAATTTGTTATTGATGGCGAAACTTATGTGGCGACTAAGTCCAACAAATTGGCTTATCAATACGCGAGTCAACTTGTAACAACAGATGGTTATGCGTTAAAAGTATATCTTGATGGCTATGACCGCGTTGAATTAGCGAAAATCGCGAATAGCATCGACACGGCTTGGGGAAGTTTTAGAACGGACCTACCAGCTTCTTATCATAGCCCAGTTCTGTTGTTGGATGCTCCATTGATTCACTCTATGAAAGTAACGATTGATGCAGACTTGGCGTCAAATGTGGATACTTTCGAGAGATCGTTCAATAACTTCCTTAATACAAATATCAGTTCAGGTGATCTTGTTTATGATTCGGAAGCTGGAACTGTTCAGTATAAAGGTGGAACTGTACACGACGTAGTAAAAGTATACGGCACTTATGTTGACGCTATGTTGCTGATTATCAATAACTTTAATGATTCAATGATGTTCGCTGTAGACAACGTTCACGCGGGATATGTTGCGGCATCTGATGCTGATAAAGAGCTATGGCTGAAAGATGTTGATCTTATTAAAGCTTATGTTGACGGTGATATTAGTAGTGTTGCGGGTAAGTACTATGAATTACTCGATAGGTTACCAGATGTAGCTGATATCAAAGCTGGGAAAAAAGGAACTCTATAGAGAATCGTTAACAAAAGGCTCGCATCCGCGAGCCTTTTCTATATCAGCCAGTTAGAGGCACTATGCAGCGATAGCTGGAGCTCCACTATGGAATTTAAAGTCGCTGTCTTCTGATGTAATGAGATCGGCTTCGACACGTGCGAAATGAGCCACACGCTCGGAAATATCCTTACCTGCAATTTGTTCTGCAAGTTCTAGATAATCTTGATAGTGACGAGCCTCTGAGCGAAGCAGAGAAACATAGAACTTTTCTATATCTTCTTCTAGGTACGGCGCAAGCTTGGCGAATCGTTCACACGAACGCGCTTCAATAAACGCACCGATAATCAACTTATCGACCAACGCATCGGGCTCATAGGTTTTCACATGCTTAATTAACCCTTTGGCATAACGGCCAGCTTCGATCGGTTGATATGTGACGCCTTTCTTCTCCATGAGCTCCATCACTTGATAAAAGTGGTGCAGTTCCTCCTTGATAAGTAGTACCATTTTGTCGATAAGATCGTCGCCATAAACACAACCTTCTTTAGCTGTGATCTGCTTTGATGCATTACTCTTACCACGCAGCGATTCCAAATCTCCTTTACGACGATAAGCAAACTCTTCATATGGTTTAATCCACTCATTTAGCTGGATAGCACTCTCTTTATCAACCGCATACTTACGAATCAGAAATAGGGCACTCTGAGCGGCTTTCAGCTCACACAGCATGTGATCACGCAAAATGATATGCAGGTTTTCTGGTTTCTTGGCTTCATCAATCCAAGAGTCTGGCGTTTCGGCTTTTAGAAAGGAATGAATAGGAGCTAATAGTTCTTGATACATGCTAGAGCTTGAGTAGTTTTGGAAAAACGAGATATTACCACAGGAACATTAAGGTTAGGAGGGGCTTTCTTGGTGTAAAAAAGGCTGCGGTGAGGCAGCCTTAAGGGGAGTTGTATTAGATGAGATGAATTACCACTTCTTCTTTTGTCCAAATAGCGCATCCATATCGTCTTCGCGTTCTTTGGACTCCATCTGTTGAAGTTCTTGGGCGTTGCGATCTTGGCGTTTTTGATCAAGGTCGTTCAGCATCTCTTGTAACTTCTCACGAGCCTGATTTGAATATGGGTCATTTTTCGTGGTCAGTGCGTCGATACCTTTGCGCAGTAGTTGAATGGCTGTACCAGGTTGGCCGCGAGCAATGGAGTCGTTAGCACGTTTAATGACGTTTTCGATGTTGATGCGAATTTGAATTGTTTCGAGGCGAGCATTCTCTGCGACGTACGCTTGAGTTTCAAAACGCCCCTTGTTGTGTTCGCTGCGAATTGTGTCGCGTAGACGCTTGACTAATTTAAGCATCATGATGGCTTGCTTGTCGCTGCTTGGGACGCGGAAAGCGGTACTTTCACCACCCTGATAGTTCTCTTTAAGCTGAGTGATCTGCTGTTTCACGCTCTCGATGCGTTGGGCTAGTTGCTTGTTTTTAGGATCCAACTCATACATGTTTTCAAGCGAATCTAGGATGCGTGTGTTTAAGCACACTAATAGGTCTTGGCTAAACGGCATGTGATGCGCGTTACCAATCAGTTCTTCCGTTCCATCGATAATGGTTAAATAACGAGAAGATTCCTGTTTCTTCGCTGTTTCGACCTTAACTTTGTACTGAAGCATGATGTTGTAGCCCAATACCAACACCAAAAGAATGGCTACTAAGGCAATAATTAAACCAATATTCATATAATTGCGTCTGCTTGTTGTGTTCTATCGCTAACTTCAGAGGATACACGATTCCATAGAGCATCTACACCCGTAAATCGCTTATCTGCCTTGTAAATTTTGATTTTTCATTATCTCCTGTTCATGTTGTTAGGTAATCAAAAAGTGAAAAGTAATTACCGAGAATGAGGGGTTGATTACAAACGAGTGACGACCGTTTCATATCGAACTCGATAAAAACTCAATTTTTCTATCATTTTCTTCAGTAAGGCGTTATAACTATTAATTATATTCACTAAGTTTAACTCGCTTACTTTCTTAATAAGTTAGCACCGAAATGAGTAAAGGATTACGAGGTCACCGATGAAGTTACAACAACTGAAGTACATTGTTGAAGTAGTCAACCACAACCTGAATGTCTCTGCGACAGCCGAGAGCCTCTATACGTCTCAACCGGGTATCAGTAAGCAAGTTCGTCTGTTAGAAGATGAGTTAGGTATCCAGATTTTTGAGCGTAGCGGTAAACACTTGACCCAAGTTACGCAAGCGGGTGAAGACATTGTTCGAATCTCGCAGGAAATCCTTGCTCGCGTAGAGAGTATCAAAGCGGTGGCGGGTGAACACACTCATCCTGAGATGGGGACATTGAATATCTCTACGACTCATACACAAGCCCGCTATGCGTTGCCTGATGTGATTAAAGGTTTTACCGCTCGTTATCCAAAAGTATCGCTTCATATGCACCAAGGTACACCAAGCCAGATGTCAGAAGCGGTAGCTAAAGGTACGGCGAACTTCGCAATTGCAACTGAAGCGCTTCATCTCTATCAAGATGCCATTATGTTGCCGTGCTATCACTGGAATCGTTCAATTGTGGTGACGAAAGACCATCCGTTGGCACAAAAGCAGAAGGTAACCATCGAAGACTTAGCGGCATACTCGCTGGTGACTTATGTATTTGGTTTTACTGGACGTTCAGAGCTTGATACTGCGTTTAATAAGGTGGGTTTAACACCACGTGTTGTATTTACTGCAACCGATGCCGACGTGATTAAGACTTATGTGCGCATGGGGATTGGTGTTGGTGTCATCGCGAGCATGGCGATTGATGCAGAGCAGGACAAAGACCTAGTCGCGATCGATGCGAGCCATCTATTTGGAGCGAGTACAACCAGTATTGGCTTCCGCCGCGGTACTTTTTTACGCTCTTACATGTTTGACTTCATGGAACGTTTTGCACCGCACTTAACGCGCCCTGTCGTTGAACAAGCGATTTCATTGAAGTCAAATGAAGAAATTGAAGAGATGTTTAAAGACATCGAGCTTCCGGTAAGATAGATACTATGTTGTTCAGGCCTGCTTTTGAGTAGGCCTGATTACTATCAGATGTCCACCAATACTTTCTATTTGCATGGCTTCCACCTACAATCCCTCCACTACAGGGGGCCGCATGCAATCCAAATTCCAAATTCTTGATTCCTTTCTTCATCAACACCAAGTTTATTGGCGATCTGAGCCGTTCCATCTTTGCCAACAAGATGAGCTTCCTTGGCGTAGTCACAATCAACCTTTATTTGCATGGCTACAATCGCTTAACCATGATCAGATCTTGGCGTTTAAAGAACAGCCAGCATCTCTAATTGAAGAGTTGAACGCATTTTTCCCTGAGTTACTTCAAATCGTTGAGACTGTGGAGTTATCGACATTGAAGAAAAAAGGGTTAGATCTCCCTAAAGGAGTAGGCACTGGAATTCCAGGTCGAAAGCTTGAGCAGATCTTGTTAATGAGTGAAGCGGTATTGAATCATCACAAAGGAAAAGAGTGGCTTGAGTGGTGTTCTGGTAAGGGGTTCCTTGGTCGGATTTTGTCGCAACAATCGAAGCAACAAGTGACTAGCTTTGAATGGCAGCAATCGCTGTGTGACAGTGGCCAAGCGATTGCGGATGCGCAGCAGCTGCCGATGCAGTTCGTGCAAGGAGACGCCTTTTCTGAGGACTCCGATAAGGTATTTAACCACAATCAACATGCCGTAGCGCTTCACGCTTGTGGTGATCTTCACGTTACTTTGCTCAATAAGGTGGTTAGCCACTCGCTTCCTGCAGTTACGATCTCACCGTGTTGTTACCACCTGATTCAGTCGGATCGCTATCAAGCCATGTCAAAAGTGGCACAGTCTTCACCACTTTCTCTATCAAAATCCGATCTGCGAATACCATTGCAGGAAACCGTCACTGGCGGAGAACGTGTTAAGAGGCATCGTCAATTGGAGATGAGCTTTCGATTGGGCTTTAGCCAGCTGATCAAGCGTGAGCTTGGAGTTCTAGAGTATTTACCAGTCCCGAGTATCAAAAAATCAGAGCTGTCTCAGGGCTTTGAAGCGTTTTGCTGTTGGGCAGCGAAGCAGAAAGGACTCATTTTACCTAGTGAGCTAGATTTCGAGTTGTATGGGAGGTTAGGTGAGCAGCTTTTCTGGAATATGGAGCGACTCAGCTTGGTACAGCAAGTGTTTAGAAGACCACTGGAGATGTGGTTAACTTTGGATAGGGCGCTTTACCTAGAAGAGCAGGGCTACCAAACGTCGGTTGAACAGTTTTGCGAAAGACACATCACACCACGTAACATTCTGATTCGAGGTTGGAAGTCTGATAGGTAAAGTAGGCGCCAACTAGCGCTGCAAGCTATAAGATATAAAAAAGCCAGCTTGAAAAGAATCAAGCTGGCTTTTACATTGCTAGTCAGTCAAAACTGTCTATACAGGTTCTTAATTGAACATTGCGATAGCTTCAGCTGGGTCTACGTATTCTAGGTCAAAGCTCTCTGCAACTTCTTTGCAAGTTACTTTACCGTGGATAACGTTTAGACCTTCTAGGAAACCTTTGTCCGCTAGAAGTGCTTCACGGTAACCTTTGTTCGCTAGTTTAACAATGTAAGGAAGTGTTGCATTGTTTAGCGCGAATGTTGAAGTGCGAGCAACGGCACCTGGCATGTTAGCAACACAGTAGTGAACAACGTCGTCAACGATGTAAGTTGGTTCTGCGTGTGTTGTTGCGTGAGAAGTCTCGAAACAGCCGCCTTGGTCGATTGCTACGTCTACCACTGCTGCGCCTGGCTTCATCTTAGCGATGTGCTCTTTAGTCACTAGTTTAGGAGCAGCTGCGCCTGGAATTAGTACGGCACCGATAACTAGGTCAGCTTCTAGAACGTGCTTCTCGATAGCGTCTTCAGTAGAGTAAACCACTTTAGCGCGACCTTGGAACTCTTCATCTAGGCGACGAAGTGTATCAACGTTACGGTCTAGGATAGTGACGTCTGCACGTAGGCCAACAGCCATACGCGCTGCGTTAGCGCCCACTACGCCGCCGCCGACAACAACAACTTTTGCTGGCTCAACACCCGGAACACCGCCAAGTAGAAGACCACGACCGCCGTGAGATTTCTCAAGAGTTTGTGCACCCGCTTGAATAGACATGCGACCTGCAACTTCAGACATTGGTGCTAATAGTGGCAAGCGACCCATATTATCTGTTACAGTCTCATAGGCTACGCAGACAGCTTTGCTCTTGATAAGCTCTTCAGTTTGTGGAAAATCTGGTGCAAGGTGTAAATAAGTAAATAATATTTGCCCTTCGCGAAGCATAGCTCGCTCGACAGCTTGAGGTTCTTTAACCTTTACAATCATATCTGCTTTCGCGAATACGTCAGCAGCAGTAGGAAGAATGGATGCGCCTACAGCGATGTAATCATCGTCTGAAAAACCGATACCATTACCGGCATTGGTTTCAACAAAAACTTGGTGACCATGTGAGATTAGTTCTCTCACGCTAGCTGGGATCATACCAACGCGGTACTCGTGGTTTTTGATTTCCTTAGGTACGCCAATAATCATCCTGAATCCTCATTTTATTTTGGTTGTATAATCTATAGTAGTTGTATTAACTGTTTGTAGGGTAATTCTGTCGAATTAATATCTAGTATAGTTATGTTTAAATAAAATTTGATACTGAATATTAAAAAGTTGTAGTATATTTTTTTGCAAGGAAGTAATAAGGTGGAATAAAAAATGGCAGACAACTATAAGAAGCCGTCCAAGGAACTAGACCGTATCGACCGCAACATTCTTAATGAGTTGCAAAAAGACGGTCGTATTTCGAACGTTGAACTTTCAAAACGTGTGGGTCTTTCTCCGACTCCGTGTTTGGAACGTGTTCGTCGTTTGGAGCGTCAAGGGTACATTACAGGGTATACAGCGCTGCTTAATCCTCAGTACTTAGATGCATCACTATTGGTGTTTGTTGAAATTACATTGAACCGCGGTGCGCCAGATGTATTTGAACAATTTAACACTGCCGTTCAAAAGCTAGACGACATCCAAGAGTGTCATTTAGTGTCGGGTGACTTTGACTATCTTCTAAAAACACGTGTATCGGATATGGGTGCTTACCGTAAACTTCTAGGTGATACGCTACTGCGTTTACCTGGCGTGAACGACACTCGTACCTACGTGGTAATGGAAGAAGTGAAACAAACCAACCAGCTGGTGATTAAAACTCGTTAGTCATCAATGGTCGAACAGCAAGAAAGCGGAACTTAGTTTCCGCTTTCTTGCTTTCTGGAATTGGGTTTTTCCGTTTGATATGGTTAAATCAACAGTAGTTTTTATCAAACATATTTATAAAGCTGGTTTATGTTCAAAGAGAGCGGCAACAAAGTCGAAACAATCATCAAAACGAGTGAAGAGCCTCAGTCTTCTCGTTTGACGGGTACCCAACGTTTAAAAGAGTGCAGCCTGATTCTGGGTGTGCTGTTTTCAATTCTCCTTGCCGTCGCACTGCTGACTTTTAATCCTGCAGATCCATCTTGGTCTCAAACGGCTTGGGGTGGAGAGATACAAAACGCAGGCGGCTATGTTGGTGCTTGGTTGGCAGATACACTGTTTTTTATCTTTGGTTCTCTAGCTTATCCTTTGCCTATTCTTGTTACGTTAGCGGCGTGGGTGCTGTTCCGTAAGCGTGATGAAGATGAAACCATCGACTTTATGTTGTGGGGCACGCGTTTACTTGGCCTCACGATTCTTCTATTAACCAGCTGTGGCTTGGCAGATATCAACTTTGACGATATCTGGTACTTTTCATCAGGTGGTGTGATTGGTGACGTGATGACCAGTCTAGCGTTACCTACTCTGAATATTCTAGGGTCAACGCTTGTTCTGCTATTCCTGTGGGGCGCTGGTTTTACCCTCCTTACAGGGATCTCATGGCTCAGTATTGTTGAGTGGCTTGGAAATACTGCGATTCATCTATTTACAGCTCTCGTGAATAAAATGCGCGGTCATGACCAAGAGGTGATGGAGCCGGAACTTAAGGAAACCGAACAGCACGATGAGTTGCACACTGCGCCGTCGAATCCGCCAATTGAGGGTGTTGCTGAAGAGATTGAAGAAACCAATGACCCACTGACGAGCGACCCAAGCCTACACTTCTCGGCTACGACTGAACCAGAAGTAGAAATGCCAGTGACTGAGCCTAAGCGCCATTTCAATATCCATATGCCTGAAAAAGAACCTGAAGTTGCGGTTAAGTCATCTGCTGTAAAACCTGCTGAAAAGCCTCAGCCAACTTATCACTCACCGGAAGAACCACTGGAAGAAGGTGTAGAACGTTCTAAGCAATTGAATGCGACTATTGAGCAGCTAGAACATGCAGCTATGGATGAAGACGATCTAGCCGAGCAAGTGCAAACAGAAGCTCGTCATTCACAAGCCGCTTATCAAGAATATATGCAAGAGCAGCCAGTGGAGCCTCAGGTTGCGCCAGAGCCTGTTGTTGAACAAGAATCAAGATTTGATGTAGAGCCCGTTCAGAACAATGAACCAGTCTCGTTTACTTCGGACCCAGAGCCAGAGGTTGTGCCAGAACCTATGTTCATTGAACAACCTGCTGTTGATAATGAGATTGCTGAAGAAACGGCTTTTGAAGAGACACCTCGTCAAGAATCTAGTATTGACGAAAGTAATTGGAACGAAACGGATACTGAAGTAGATAAAGTTGAAGAGCAGGCGATTGACCTGCCTTGGGAAGAAGTAACGGAAGAAGAACCTGCACATCCAGACCAAGATGTAGCCGCGTTCCAGAATATTGTTTCTGAAGCGCAAGCGAATATGGCGGCAGCGCAGAATCCATTCTTGGTTCAAAAAGAGCCGAATCTTCCTAAACCAACGTCTCCGATGCCGACTTTAGAGCTACTTTACCACCCTGAAAAGCGTGACAACTTTATTGATCGCGATGCTCTAGAAGATATTGCTCGTCTGGTTGAGTCAAAGCTCGCTGACTATAAAATCAAAGCTGAAGTGGTGGATATCTTCCCAGGCCCTGTGATTACTCGATTCGAGCTTGATCTTGCACCGGGTGTGAAAGTGAGTCGAATCTCAAGTCTATCGATGGACTTGGCACGTTCATTGTCTGCGATGGCTGTCCGTGTCGTAGAAGTTATTCCGGGTAAACCCTATGTAGGTCTGGAGCTGCCAAATATGAGTCGCCAAACCGTCTTCTTCTCTGACGTGGTGGGTAGCCAGCAGTTTATTGATGCTAAATCACCAACAACGGTCGTGATGGGTCAAGACATCGCGGGTGAAGCGGTTATTGCTGATATCGCCAAAATGCCTCACGTGCTGGTGGCAGGTACGACTGGTTCTGGTAAGTCTGTGGGTGTAAACGTAATGATTTTGAGTATGTTGTATAAGGCAACGCCTGAAGATCTGCGCTTCATTATGATCGACCCGAAAATGCTTGAGCTATCTATCTATGAAGGTATCCCACATCTATTGTCAGAAGTGGTTACCGACATGAAAGATGCGTCTAATGCACTGCGCTGGTGTGTGGGAGAGATGGAGCGACGTTATAAGCTAATGTCAGCGTTAGGCGTACGTAACATTAAAGGATACAACGATAAGCTGAAAATGGCGGCGGAAGCAGGGCACCCAATTCATGATCCATTGTGGCAAGCTGGCGATAGTATGGACCCTGAGCCTCCATTACTTGAAAAACTGCCTTATATCGTTGTCGTTGTTGACGAATTTGCCGACTTAATGATGGTCGTGGGTAAGAAAGTTGAAGAATTGATTGCACGTCTCGCACAAAAAGCACGTGCAGCAGGTATTCACTTGATTCTTGCAACACAGCGCCCATCGGTTGATGTAATCACCGGTTTGATAAAAGCGAATATCCCAACTCGTGTTGCGTTCACCGTATCGACGAAAACGGACTCTCGTACTATCTTGGATCAAGGTGGTGCGGAATCACTACTGGGTATGGGTGATATGCTTTACTTACCACCTGGTTCAAGCCATACCATTCGTGTCCACGGTGCATTCGCATCAGATGATGATGTACATGCTGTCGTTAACGACTGGAAAGCGCGTGGTAAGCCAAACTACATCGATGAGATTACCAACGGCGAACAGACCCCAGAAACTCTGCTTCCGGGAGAGAAGATGGAAGGCGATGAAGACGTTGATCCATTGTTTGATCAGGTTGTTGAGCATGTAGTTCAGTCACGTCGTGGCTCGGTGTCGGGTGTTCAGCGTCGATTTAAGATCGGTTATAACCGTGCAGCTCGTATCGTGGAGCAGTTAGAAGCTCAAGGTATTGTGAGCCCACCGGGGCACAATGGTAACCGTGAGGTATTAGCGCCAGCACCGCCGAAAGAGTAATCGCTTAATTGCGTAGATAGGAACTCAACCCTTAATAATCGGTCATAGCTTTATGATCGATTTACCTTGTAACAGGATAATTAATGAAAAAAGCACTCGCACTTCTATTTATGAGTTTTTCCGTTTTCGCTTCACCGAAGGAAGAACTGAGCAACCGACTCGCGCTAAACGCAGGTTTTAGTGCCGATTTCAAACAGGTTGTCACAAGTCCTGATGGCGATGTTGTCATGGAAGGAGAGGGTACAGTAGAAATTGCACGCCCAAGCCTATTCCGCTGGGAAACCACCTTCCCAGATGAAAACCTATTGGTCTCTGATGGTCAAAGCCTTTGGTACTACAGCCCATTTATTGAGCAAGTCAGTATCTATTGGCAAGAACAAGCAACCGCGCAAACGCCATTTGTATTGCTGACTCGTAACCAACAGAGCGATTGGGATAACTACGATGTAACCCAATCGGGTAACCAATTTACACTCAAGCCAACGGCTGTTGATTCGAATCAAGGAGATTTCCAAATTCAGATCAACGACAAAGGCATCGTTCAAGGCTTTAATGTCATTGAGCAGGACGGTCAAAAAGGTGAGTTCACATTCAGTAATGTTGAACTGGGCAAGCCAAGCAGTGATCGTTTTACTTTCGTCGCCCCAGAGGGTGTCGAAGTTGACGACCAAAGAAACTGATTCTTTAGTGTTGTCCAATTTAATAGCGAATCAAGAGATAGCCATTGAGTAACTACAGTTTAGACTTTTCGGGGGACGAAGATTTTCGTCCCCTTGCTGCTCGTATGAGACCAGAAACGGTCGAGCAGTACATCGGTCAACAGCATATTCTGGGACCCGGTAAACCTCTGCGTCGAGCGCTCGAAGCTGGACATATTCATTCTATGATTTTATGGGGGCCTCCGGGTACAGGAAAGACGACGTTAGCTGAGGTGGCGGCGAATTATGCCAATGCTGAAGTCGAGCGCGTGTCAGCGGTGACTTCGGGGGTGAAAGACATACGTGTAGCGATCGATAAAGCTCGTGAAAACAAGCAAGCGGGCCGTCGAACTATTTTGTTTGTGGATGAGGTACATAGGTTCAACAAAAGCCAACAAGATGCGTTTTTACCACATATCGAAGATGGCACCGTTACCTTTATTGGAGCGACAACCGAAAACCCGTCTTTCGAACTCAATAACGCTTTGCTCTCGAGAGCGCGTGTCTACAAACTGACTTCTCTCAACACTGATGATATCTCTCTCGTGATCCGCCAAGCCATTGAAGATAAAGAGCGTGGTCTAGGTGATGTAAGTGCCCACTTTGCAGACAACGTATTAGATCGTTTAGCTGAGTTAGTGAATGGCGATGCGCGCATGTCACTCAACTATCTTGAGCTACTTTACGATATGGCTGAGGATGATGAGCAAGGCCGCAAGTCAATTACGCTTCAATTGCTAGCAGAAGTCGCTGGTGAGAAGGTGGCTCGCTTTGATAACAAAGGCGACATTTGGTACGACTTGATTTCAGCAGTGCATAAGTCCATTCGTGGTTCAAACCCAGATGCTGCGTTGTATTGGTCGGCTCGTATGATTGCTGCTGGCTGTGACCCTTTGTACATCGTGAGACGTCTGTTGGCGATTGCATCTGAAGATATCGGTAACGCTGACCCAAGAGCCATGCAGGTTGCGATCTCGGCTTGGGATTGCTTTACTCGTATTGGTCCTGCAGAAGGCGAACGAGCGATTGCTCAAGCGGTTGTCTACCTTGCTTGTGCACCAAAGAGTAACGCTGTCTACACTGCCTGGAAGCAAGCACTTACCGATGCACATAACTTACCTGAGTACGAAGTGCCTCATCACTTAAGAAATGCGCCAACAAGTTTGATGAAGGACATGGGCTATGGGCAAGAATACCGTTATGCTCATGACGAACCTGGGGCCTACGCAGCAGGGGAAAAGTATCTGCCACCAGAAATGGGTGAGCGTCAGTACTATTTCCCAACAAAACGAGGCTTAGAGACCAAGATTGGTGAGAAGCTAGATTATCTGGCGGATTTGGACGCAAAAAGCCCACAAAAACGCTATGAAAAGTAGCCTTTTTTGGATATCTTAACCTAGTCATAAAATTCAGATTAAATCGTTAAAAAATGATGAAATAATCATCAGTTTTGGCGGTTTAGTGGTGTTTCAGTGGTCAAGCTACTGAATATTCAAATAACTAAAGCATAGGATTAGCAATGCTGGATTCTAAATTACTTCGAGCTGAGCTGGATGAAACAGCGGCAAAATTAGCACGTCGAGGCTTTGACCTTGATGTAGAGACAATTCGTGAACTTGAAGAAAAACGTAAGTCCCTTCAAATGAAAACTGAAGAACTGCAAGCGTTACGTAACTCTCGCTCGAAGTCCATTGGTCAAGCAAAAGCGAAAGGCGATCACGAAGAAGCTGAGCGCATCCTTGCAGAAGTAGGTAATCTAGGTTCTGAACTAGACGCAGCTAAAGTTGCACTAGCCGATCTTCAAGGTGAGCTTGAAGCGATCACGATGGCAATTCCTAACCTGCCAGACGATTCAGTACCAGCAGGTAAAGACGAAGACGACAACGTAGAGATCTCTCGTTGGGGTGAGCCAAAGACTTACGACTTCGAAGTAAAAGATCACGTTGATCTTGGTGAGCTTTCTGGTGGTCTTGATTTCGCTAGCGCAGTTAAGATTTCTGGTTCTCGCTTTATCGTAATGAAGGGTAAATTTGCGCGTCTACACCGTGCAATTGCTCAGTTCATGCTAGACCTTCACACTGATGAGCACGGTTACACAGAGATGTACGTACCGTACCTAGTGAACCACGACAGCCTATACGGCACTGGTCAATTACCTAAGTTCGGTGAAGACCTGTTCCACACAAGCCCGCTAACAGAGCAGGTAAGTGATGTTCCTCTTAAGAAACTATCGCTTATCCCAACTGCGGAAGTTCCAGTAACGAACCTAGTGCGCGATACCATTACGGAAGAAGCGGAACTGCCACTTAAGATGACAGCTCACACGCCTTGTTTCCGTTCTGAAGCAGGTTCTTACGGTCGTGATACTCGTGGTCTTATCCGTATGCACCAGTTCGACAAAGTTGAGCTTGTACAGATCACTAAGCCAGAAGACTCAATGGCAGCACTAGAAGAACTAACAGGTCACGCTGAGAAAGTTCTACAACTTCTAGAGCTTCCTTACCGTAAAGTGGTTCTATGTACCGGTGACATGGGCTTCGGCGCTGCGAAAACTTACGATTTAGAAGTTTGGGTTCCAGCTCAAGAGACTTACCGTGAAATCTCATCTTGTTCAAACATGTGGGACTTCCAAGCTCGCCGTATGCAGGCACGTTTCCGTCGTAAAGGCGAGAAGAAACCTGAGCTTGTACACACACTAAACGGTTCTGGTCTTGCTGTAGGTCGTACAATGGTTGCGATTCTAGAGAACAACCAAGAAGCAGATGGCCGTATCGCAATCCCAACAGTGCTTCAGAAGTACATGGGCGGCGTAACGCACATCGGTTAATGATTTAACCTTTGAATTGAAACCCAGCCTGCGCGCTGGGTTTTTTATTGCCTGAGTCTAACCATTATTAAAAGTTGTTAGGTTATTGAAAACACTCTGGTCGTTGGAGTGCACTATCAATGGCGGAGACTAGTTTCTCGATATGGTGCGATTCACTGATAAATGGAGGCATCATATAAATCAGTTTTCCGAAAGGTCGGATCCATACCCCTTGGTTAACAAAGTGAGCTTGTATTTCTTCCATATCAACGGGCGAGTGAGTTTCCACTACACCAATCGCGCCCAACCAACGAACGTCTTTGACTAACTCATGTTGTTTGAGCTTTGGGAGCAGCTCTGAGAAAAGCGATTCGATTTGTTTTGTCTGTAACTGCCAATCACCTTGTTCGATTAACCCAAGACTTGCTGCACCAACGGCACACGCGAGTGGGTTGCCCATGAAGGTAGGACCGTGCATAAAACATCCGGCTTCACCGCCACACACAGTATCAGCAACCTCTTTGCTTGCAAGCGTTGCGGAAAGGGTCATATACCCCCCAGTCAATGCTTTGCCGACACATAGAATGTCCGGTTGAATATCGGCATGCTCACAGGCAAACAGCTTACCCGTGCGACCAAAGCCTGTGGCAATTTCGTCAAGAATTAACAGCACATTAAATTCATCACACAGTGCTCTCACCTGTTTTAGAAACTCTGGATGATAGATACGCATTCCGCCGGCACCCTGTACTATGGGCTCTAAGATCACTGCTGCAATTTCTTGATGATGGATGCTGAGTTTTTCTCTGAAGCTGTTGACGTCGTCCGGGTTCCATTCATCCCAGAAACCAATTTTTGGAGAAGCTGCAAAGATATGTTCCGGCAGGAATCCTTTGTACAGACTATGCATTGAGTTCTCTGGGTCTGTCACGGACATCGCAGCGAAGGTGTCACCATGGTAGCCATCTCTTAGTGTTAAGAATTTGGAGCGCGGTTGTCCTTTTGCATGCCAGTACTGCAACGCCATCTTTAAACTCACCTCAACAGCGACCGAGCCGGAGTCTGCCAAAAATACATGTTCCAAATTACTAGGTGCGAGCTTTAGCAGCTTCTTACATAGGTCGATTGCCGGCTGGTGAGTAATACCACCGAACATAACATGTGAGACTTTATCGATTTGACTGTGCGCAGCGTCATTTAATACCGGGTGGTTGTATCCATGAATGGTGGACCACCAAGAAGACATCCCATCAATGACTCGCTTCCCATCTTCCATTTCTAGTAAAACCCCTTTGGCTCCCACAACCGGATAGCAGGTCAGAGGTGTGAGTGTCGAAGTGTAGGGATGCCAGATGTGCTGGCGATCAAAGGCGAGATCCATAGCGATTTCCATATTTGGTTTGAGTAAATATTAACCAGTTGTAAACTTTTGTTTTTATCAATGTGTTGACAGTCTAAAGCTTGTCGGTAGACTAGCCAAGCATAAATGCAAAACCTCAAACTGGATTTGCGCAAAAATAAGATAAAAGAAAAGGATCGACACGTGGAAGTTCGTCATAACTGGACAGTAGCTGAAGTAAAGGCTCTGCTTGAAAAACCGTTTATGGATTTGATGTTTGAAGCTCAACTCGTTCATAGACAGTACCAACTGCACAACCACGTGCAGGTGAGTACACTTCTTTCTATTAAAACCGGTGCTTGTCCAGAAGACTGTAAATACTGTCCACAAAGTGCTCACTACCGCACTGATGTTGATAAAGAGCGTTTGATGGAAGTTGAGCGCGTGCTTGATGCGGCTCAAAAAGCGAAAAACGCAGGTTCTACGCGTTTCTGTATGGGTGCTGCGTGGAAGAATCCGAAAGAGCGTGATATGCCTCATCTAACAGAGATGATCAAAGGCGTGAAAGGTATGGGTCTAGAAACTTGTATGACGCTTGGCATGTTAACGCCGGAACAGGCGGGTGAATTAGCTGACGCAGGTTTGGATTACTACAACCACAACCTAGATACCTCTCCTGAGTTCTATGGTAGCATCATTACGACTCGTACTTACCAAGACCGTCTAGATACCTTATCTCACGTTCGTGATGCAGGTATGAAGATCTGTTCTGGCGGTATCATCGGTATGGGTGAAAGCACCAATGATCGTGCCGGTTTACTTGTTGAACTTGCAAACCTCCCTGTTCATCCAGAAAGTGTGCCAATCAACATGCTAGTAAAAGTGAAAGGCACACCGATGGAAAACGTTGATGACGTAGAACCTTTCGACTTCATCAAGCTTATCGCGATTGCACGTATCATGATGCCGAAATCGGCGGTCCGACTGTCTGCTGGTCGTGAAAACATGAATGAACAGATGCAAGCGATGTGCTTTATGGCGGGTGCCAACTCTATCTTCTACGGCTGCAAACTGCTGACAACGCCAAACCCAGATGAAGATACAGATATGCAGCTATTCAAGAAACTGGGTATCAATAGCCAAGAAGTGGCTCAAAAGCCAGACGAAATCCAAGAAAACGAACTGTTAGATCAAGTGGTTGAGCGCGTTGCGGCTCGTCCAACGAAAGATGACATGTTCTACGATGCCAGCGTTTAACTCTCGTATTCAAAAAGCCCTTACTGATCGTGTTCAGCAAGGGCTTAATCGCCAGCTTAATGTCCTTAATCCGGTGAGCCACTCAGAAGTTGAGTTGGACTCTAAGATATACAGCAACTTTTCTAGCAACGATTATTTAGGCTTGGCGAATGATCCGGAGCTGGTTTCTGCTTGGCAGGATGGGTTGAGTCGATACGGGGCTGGTAGTGGTGCTTCACCATTGGTGACAGGCTTTAGCGCAGCGCACCAAAATCTAGAGTCCCAGCTGTGCGAATGGTTAGGCTATGAGCGTGCAATTCTGTTCAGCTCAGGCTTCAGCGCAAATCAAGCGTTGTTGTTTTCCCTTCTCGATAAAAACGACACTCTCATTCAAGACCGCTTGAATCACGCGTCGCTTATGGAAGCAGGGGTGTTATCTCCTGCGAAAATGAAGCGCTTTAAGCACAATGATGTGGCTTATTTGGCTTCGCAGCTTTCTGTTTCAGAAAATGCATTAGTGGTCACTGAAGGCGTTTTTAGTATGGATGGTGACCAAGCGCCATTGAATCAAATATCTAGAGTGACTAAGCAGAACGACGCTTGGTTAGCTGTCGATGATGCTCATGGTATTGGCATATTGGGCGAATACGGTGCAGGAAGCTGTGCAGCTGCAGGAGTAAAACCGGAGTTACTCGTAGTGACATTTGGTAAGGCTTTTGGTTTGTCTGGTGCAGCGATTCTTTGTAGTAAAGAGGTCGGGAATTACTTGACCCAGTTCGCAAGGCATCACGTTTACTCAACGGCGATTCCCCCAGCTCAAGCTCTCGCGTTAAGTACCGCGTGTCAAATGATACAGACCCAGCAATGGCGCAGAGATAAATTGAATGAACTGCAGGCGATTTATCATGATGGCGTGAAAGAACTGATGGGTTACATCGAAACCAATACGCCGATAAAGCCATTTATGGTCGGCCAGTCAGAGCATGCCATTAATATTGCAAATCGAATGAAAGAGAGTGGTATCTGGATGACCGCAATTCGTCCGCCGACAGTGCCAGCAGGGACTGCTCGTCTCAGAATTACATTGACGGCCAATCATAGCCCAGAGCAAGTGTCCCAGCTGACTCATTCGTTAAAAAGTGCGTTAGAAACGCAACGAGAGGTAGAGTAAATGTCACAGCAAGCCGTTGTAGAGAATTACACTGTCCAAGATAAAAAGGCGATTGCAGATGCCTTCGGAAAAGCTGCTAAAAATTACGATAAACATGCTGAATTTCAGCGTGACGTAGGTCAGCGCCTTCTCGATAAGTTACCTAATGATCTAACTGGCTATCAGGTATTAGATCTGGGGTGTGGGACAGGCTATTTCTCCAAGCTGCTTATTGAACGAGGAGCTACGGTTGTCTGCGCCGATTTGTCATTAGGTATGTTAGAGCAAGCCAAGCAGAGATGCGGAGATGGCGTGGCTGTTTATCAGCAAGCGGATGCGGAAGCCTTACCTCTTGAGGATGACCGTTTTGATTTGGTGTTCTCTAGCTTGGCTCTACAGTGGTGTGATGATCTCTCCATGCCATTGCGAGAAATGAAGAGAGTGACGCGTCAAGGCGGCTCAATCGCATTTTCTACCTTGCTAGATGGTTCTCTGGCTGAACTGAAAATGGCGTGGAGTAAAATTGACTCACATCAACACGTCAACCACTTTATTACCGCCAATCAGGTAAAAATTGCGTTAGCGCAATCTAGCTGTGTCCACCATCTACTAGACTTGCCCTCCATCACAGTATGGTACGATTCAGCGTTTGAATTGATGCGCGACCTTAAGGGAATTGGTGCCAACCACGTAAGTGGGCGCTCACAAGGTCTGACCAGTAGAAGAATGCTGCAGCTTGTCGAGCAAGAGTATCGAACATTTCAAAACCATCAAGGTTTCTTACCAGCAACATATCAAGTTTGTTTAGGGGTTATTCAATTATGATTGATGCATTATTTATTGCAGGTACGGATACCGAAGTGGGCAAAACCGTGGTTTCAAAAGCGATCCTACAAGCTTTTGCCGCGAAAGAACTTTCAACGATTGGCTACAAGCCTGTCGCAGCGGGTTGTGAGCAGTACACTGAAGGTGCGCGTAATAGCGACGCTCTTCATCTTCAAGAAGCGGCAACTCAAGACATCGATTACGATGATGTTAATCCATACGCATTGATGCTTCCGGCTTCTCCTCACATCGCAGCTAAGCGTGATGGTGTTGTAATTGATGAAGCGGTGCTTTCTCAAAAACTAGAGCAACACAAACAGAACTCGGACTTTGTGCTAGTTGAAGGTGCTGGTGGCTGGCGCGTACCGGTATCGGATGACGTGTGCTTGTCTAATTGGGTTAAGAAAGAGCAGCTTCCAGTTGTATTAACTGTGGGTATTAAACTAGGTTGTTTAAGCCATGCTCTATTAACAGCAGAAGCCATTCGTGCAGATGGCCTTAACTTAGTCGGTTGGGTTGCAAACAGAATTAATCCAGGTACCGAGCATTACGCTGACATCATCGCAATGTTAGAAGATAAGCTAGGTGCTCCGAAATTGGGTGAGATCCCTTATGTACCGAAAGCAAAATCTAAGAATATTGGTAAGTATATTGATGTACAACCTCTAATGATGCTGTAACGAGCAATTAGTGACCAATTAAAAATTACAAAGGGCTGCAAATATGCAGCCCTTTCCTTTATCTGTCGATCTCTTAAGCCAGAAGATCTCTAAGCGGTATTAGTGGTCTTTCGTTAGACCCATCAACGCTTGTTGTGTCTCTGTAATATTATTTTGTGCAGCCTCTGGCGTCACGATACCAATCTGTTTCTTTGCTTCTTCTTCAGTGATACCTAAGTGACAACACAGTAAATCAATAGCCATTTGAGTGTTAGTACCTTCAACCATGATCCTTTCCTTTTGTTACTCGGACTAGCCAATAAATCATCTAGGCACACTGTAAACGGATCAGTCGATGTTCTCTATACGACTTAGGTCTAATACCCAAGTCTAAATCGAATACGGTCTAGTAATTAAATGTTGCAATTTAATGCTTAACCTTGTTTTCTAATTCTTAGACTATATGTATAAGTAAATAGAAGTGTTCAAAGCGCGACATTCATCCTGTTGGCTTTGTCTATAATGATAAGTTTTTATAAAACAGCTTTCATGCGGAGATAAGTAATGAAGCGAGTAATGTTGTTCCTTGCAACCAACTTAGCGGTTGTATTGGTACTAAGTGTTGTTCTTAATATTGTATACGCTGTAACGGGGATGCAGCCTGGCAGCCTTTCAGGATTGCTCGTGATGGCTGCCGTATTCGGTTTCGGTGGTTCTTTCATTTCTTTGATGATGTCAAAAGGAATGGCTCTACGTTCTGTTGGCGGTATGGTGATTGAGAGCCCTCGCAATGAAACAGAACATTGGCTGATGGAAACAGTGAGCCGCCAAGCTCAACAAGTAGGTATCGGCATGCCAACCGTCGCTATCTATGATTCACCAGACATCAACGCATTTGCTACCGGTGCAAAACGCGATGATTCACTGGTTGCGGTATCAACGGGTCTACTGCACAGCATGACTCGTGACGAAGCTGAAGCGGTACTCGCTCACGAAGTTAGCCACATCGCAAACGGTGATATGGTAACAATGACTTTGATGCAAGGCGTTGTGAACACGTTCGTTATCTTCCTATCTCGCTTCATTGCGAACATCGTTGCTTCTAATGACAACGAAGAAGAGGGTGGCAGCAACATGATGGTGTACTTCGGTGTGTCTATGGTTCTTGAGCTAATCTTTGGCTTCCTAGCGAGCTTCATCACAATGTGGTACAGCCGTCACCGTGAGTTCCACGCCGATGCGGGTGCAGCGCGCCTAGTGGGTAAAGAGAAGATGATTGCTGCTCTAGAGCGTCTAAAAGTAAGTCACGAACCACAGCTTGAAGGTTCGATGATGGCATTTGGTATCAATGGTAAGAAGTCTCTGAGTGAGCTGCTAATGAGCCACCCACCACTAGACAAGCGTATTGCATCTCTACGTAACATGTAATCTTAAAGAGATTTGTGATTAAAAGGCTTCCTTCGGGAGGCCTTTTTTAATACTGAAATAATGGGTCTATTTATTGGTGAATGCACTGCTTTAACGTGCCGGGTTGATGGTTGTTTAGGCTTAGGTTTGTATTCATAAGGTTTGGGTTTGCCACTCAACATTGTTAGCAGCTGCTAAGAGATACAAAAAAGGCTTCCACTAGGGAAGCCTTCTCATATCATGGTATTCGAATCTCGAATTACAGCTTGTCAGTTAGCTCGATTGCTTGACCGATGTAGTTCGCTGGCGTCATCTCTTTCAGGCGTGCTTTCTCATGCTCTGGAAGCTCAAGACCGTCGATAAAGTTACGCATTGCTTCGCCATCTACACGCTTACCACGAGTTAGCTCTTTTAGCTTCTCGTATGGTTTTTCGATACCGTAGCGACGCATTACTGTTTGTACTGGTTCTGCAAGAACTTCCCAGTTTTGGTCTAGCTCTGCAAGCAGTGCTTCACGGTTAACTTCTAGTTTGCTGATACCTTTCAGAGTAGAAGTGTATGCGATGATCGCGTAGCCAACACCCACACCTAGGTTACGAAGAACCGTAGAGTCAGTTAGGTCACGCTGCCAGCGAGAGATAGGCAGCTTTTGTGCTAGGTGGCCGAATACAGCATTAGCTAGACCTAGGTTACCTTCAGAGTTCTCAAAGTCGATTGGGTTCACTTTGTGAGGCATAGTTGAAGAACCGATCTCACCAGCAATAGTCTTCTGCTTGAAGTGACCTAGAGCGATGTAGCCCCAAACGTCACGGTCGAAGTCGATTAGGATTGTGTTGAAACGTGCAACTGCATCGAATAGCTCAGCGATGTAATCGTGTGGTTCGATTTGAGTTGTGTATGGGTTCCAAGTTACGCCTAGAGACTCAGTGATGAACTCTTCAGAGAACTGGTGCCAATCAACTTCTGGGTAAGCAGAAAGGTGAGCGTTGTAGTTACCTACAGCACCGTTGATCTTACCAAGGATTTCAACGTTCGCGATTTGCTTGTATTGACGCTCCATACGGTACGCCACGTTTGCCATCTCTTTACCCATTGTTGATGGAGAAGCTGGTTGGCCGTGTGTACGAGATAGAAGAGGGATGTCGCGGTATTCAACAGCAAGTGCTTTGATAGCATCGATGATGTTTTGGATTTCAGGAAGAATCACTTCATCACGAGCTTCTTTCAGCATTAGAGCATGAGACGTGTTGTTGATGTCTTCTGAAGTACAAGCGAAGTGGATGAACTCGTTTACAGCGTGAAGCTCAGGAACACCAGCTACTTTCTCTTTAAGGAAGTACTCAACCGCTTTAACGTCGTGGTTAGTTGTGCGCTCGATCTCTTTGATGCGTGCTGCATCTTCTTCAGAGAAGTTTGCTGCTAGTTCATCTAGAAACTTGTTTGCTTCTGCACTGAATGCCGGTACTTCTGCGATTGCGTCTGTTGCCGCAAGCTTTTGTAGCCAACGAATTTCAACGATAGAGCGGTACTTTAGTAGACCAAACTCACTAAAGATGCTGCGAAGTGCAGTTGTCTTGCTTCCGTAACGGCCGTCTACTGGTGAAACAGCAGTCAATGCTGACAGTTCCATGGTGTTCTCCTGAATTGAGTTTCTAAATTTTGTGAGCTTTATACCAGTAACTTTGCAGTTTGTCACGCACATTGCGCAAACGTTTGCGTGAGGCTTGTTTTGGTACAAAGAATAAGCTCGCGACAGTGCGCGAGCTGGTGTATTACATTCTTGCTAAGAGGATTTGAGCTTGCTCAACCATCTTCTTGCGTCCGAAGATTAGGTGGCGACGCTTGCCTCCTACTTGACGCCAAAGAACGGCACTGCGGATCCCAGAAAGAAGCAGGGCACGTACTTTGTGTTGATTTGATGTCTGTTGAAGGACTGCAGGTGTACCTGAAACCTGAATGCGTGGACCAATAGGGCTCACCACATCAAGATAGATACTCGCTAGGTTGCTTATCATCTGATCATCAAAAAGATCAAAGTGTTCAGCTTGGCGTTCCGCGGTTTGAATGCGGTCACCCAATTGAGACATTGCGTCATTGCGACCTGACAGCTTACGCTCTAGTGCCATCAAACTAATGATGTAACGCGTGATGTCGCTGCCTGCAGGAGTACTATCGATACCTTTTACTAGGCACTCTAAACCAAGCTTTAAGTTGGATTCGCGGCCAAATACACCCACAGTATTTGCTGGGTTGGTATTTAAGATCGCACTCAGCGAAGCTTCAAAGGCATCTTTATCACAATAGCCGTCTTTTGCTACCTGTTGAACCAAAGCGACTGCTTGGCAGATTCCAGCGAAAGCGATTGTACGGTCATAAAGTGTGTTGGCCACGTAGTAACTCCTAGTTGTCTTCTATCGTTTGTCGTTCGATCAATTAGATGCGTTTTTCGATGATGCCACCACCAAGACAAACTTCGCCTTGATAGAATACTGCTGACTGACCTGGAGTCACTGCAATTTGCGGCTCGTCGAAGATAACCTTGATGTTCTCATCGTCAATTGGAATGATTGTACAAGGAATATCTGTTTGGCGGTAACGAGTTTTTACTGTGCACTTCAAAACATCAGTAATTGGTGCGCGGTCTACCCAGTGCAGTTGCGACGCAATTAAACCTTCCGATTTTAGAAGAGGGTGGTCTTTACCTTGTACTGCAATCAATACGTTACGCTTAAGGTCTTTCTCACCAACAAACCATGGAGCTTCGTTGCCGCCTCCGCCTTTGGTACCACCAATATGCAGACCTTTACGTTGACCTAGTGTGTGGTACATCAGACCGTTGTGCTTACCAATCACTTTGCCTTCTGGTGTTTCAATGTCACCTGGCTGTGCTGGTAGGTATTTACCTAGAAACTCAGTGAATTTACGTTCACCGATGAAGCAGATACCTGTTGAATCTTTCTTCTTCGCAGTAATAAGACCTTGCTCTTCTGCGATCTTACGTACTTCTGGCTTTTCTAACTCACCTACAGGAAATAGGCTGCGCGCAACTTGGTCTGAGCTAAGCGTATATAGGAAGTAGCTTTGGTCCTTGTTGCTGTCTAGACCACGAAGCATTTCAGGCTTTTTACCTGCATCTAGCTCTTCTTGAGTTGGGAAAGTACGACGAACATAGTGACCCATTGCAATGTAGTCTGCGTCTAGTACTTCATCCGCAAATTCAAGGAAGGCTTTGAATTTGATCTCTTTGTTACAAAGAATGTCTGGGTTTGGCGTACGACCTGCTTTGTATTCTGCAAGGAAGTATTCGAATACGTTGTCCCAGTATTCTGCAGCAAAGTTAATGGTGTGAAGGTGGATACCTAACTTGTCACAAACCGCTTGCGCATCCGCAAGATCTTCAGCTGCCGTACAGTACTCTTCGTTATCGTCTTCTTCCCAGTTTTTCATGAAAAGGCCTTCTACCTGATAGCCTTGTTGCTGGAGAAGATACGCCGAAACTGACGAATCTACACCGCCGGACATACCGACAATTACTTTCTTTTGGCTGTTTCCAGAGCTGATATCTGACATGTCTAAACACCGTTACTATTACTTGGTCGCAGATTCTAACAGAAAGAGAAACAACGTGACAGATCCGAGACCGGAATCACAGTTTCTTTTGTACAAGAAGTGAGCTTGTATTTCGTTAGGAACCTGATGAAAGCGAAGCGAGTCGCTAGGATGTCAGACCTATATGTGGCATAGTCGCTGAAAATCCAAGACCTGAGATGAAAAAATGTCTGAACAAGATGAATTTATGCAAGAAGAGCAGTTGATTGAGATTATTGAAAATCAGCTAGAAGACGGACAACCGATTAAGGTGAAAGAGACTTTAATGCGTTTGATGATGACCGGGCACTCTCGTGAAGATGCGATTGCAGCGATGGCATGTGCACTTGCCATCGAAGTATTTGATGTCATGAAGAACAACGCTGAATTTAACCAAAAGCGTTACGCAGAACATCTGGATATGCTGCCAGATCTAAGCTTTATGGAAGGCGAATAAAAAAATACCCATGCAAACGTTTGCTATAGTTTGAGTGATTGCCGCGCTAAATATAGCGCGGTAGAATCCGCCCCCTATTTCCCCTTGACTTAGACTAGCCTTATGAAATTTCCTGGACAACGTAAATCAAAGCACTATTTTCCGGTTCATGCTCGTGACCCATTAGTGAGCCAATCTCAAAACAGCAAGAAGATGTCTCGCACTCATATTATTGGTATTGACCAAACTTTGGTGGATATCGAAGCGAAAGTGAGTTCAGAATTAATTGAAAAGTATGGTTTAAGTAAAGGTCATTCTCTCGTTATCAATGACGAAGCTGCAGAGTCTCTATACCAAGAGCTAAAAGAGCAGTGTCTGATTACTAATGAATACGCTGGTGGCACCATTGGTAACACGCTACACAACTACTCAGTGTTAGCAGATGACCGCTCAACGCTATTGGGTGTAATGAGCCAAGATATCAAAATCGGCAGCTACGGTTACCGTTACCTATGTAACACATCAAGCAGAATGGATCTGAACCATTTACAAGGGGTAGATGGCGCAATCGGTCGTTGCTTTGCTTTGATCACTGAAGATGGTGAACGCACCTTTGCAATCAGCGAAGGTCAAATGAACCAGTTAAATCCAGACAGCATTCCAGAGAAGATTTTTAAAAGTGCTTCTGCGTTAGTTCTTACCGCATACCTTGTTCGTTGTAAGCCAGGCGACCCTATGCCTGAAGCGACAATGAAAGCGATTGAGTACGCGAAGAAATACGATGTGCCAGTGGTACTGACGCTAGGTACTAAGTTCGTTATTCAAGATGACCCTGAGTTTTGGAAAGACTTCTTAGAGCAACATGTAACGGTTGTTGCGATGAATGAAGATGAAGCCGAAGCCCTAACAGGTGAAAGCGATCCTCTCGCTGCTTCAGATAAAACTTTGGATTGGGTAGATTTGGTTCTATGTACCGCAGGTCCAGTAGGTCTGTTTATGGCTGGTTATACAGAAGAGTCTGCGAAGCGCGAAACGACCTTACCGTTGCTACCGGGTTCTATTGCTGAATTCAACCGTTTTGAATTCAGTCGCCCTGCGCATAAAGCGTTGTGTGAATCTCCTATTAAAGTTTACTCGCATATCGCCCCTTACATGGGTGGTCCTGAGAAAATTAAGAACACCAATGGTGCGGGTGATGCTGCGTTATCTGCGTTGCTACACGATATGGCTGCAAATAAGTACCATAAAGAGAACGTACCAAATTCAAGTAAGCATCAGCACTCATTTTTGACTTACTCTTCATTCTCACAGGTATGTAAATATTCAAACCGTGCGAGTTATGAGGTGTTAGTTCAGCACTCTCCACGTTTATCTCGCGGTCTTCCTGAACGTGAAGACAGTTTAGAAGAAGCATACTGGGAGCGTTAACCCCTCACGGTTGAACAACAAATTTTCTAAAAACCTCAAATCCAGTTTGAGGTTTTTTTATTCTATTAATCATGGCACGTTAGATTGAGATTTCGAAACGTTGGAACCCAATTGATTAATAGCAATAGCAGCTGATAGTGATTATTTATGTAGACACTGTCATACAGATCTTAACAAGAACACTTCAATATACTATATGCATAAAGCCGCGATGATTATCATTTGCGTGTATATACATAAAAATAATGAGACTATTACACAGCAGCGCTTGCTATTGACGATCTTATTATTCAATGTTTCTGAATGGAATAACATTCACAGGTATATACTTTGGTATTAGATTCTATAAATGCCTGAATTTGAGCCAGTGAAATTGGTTGTTGTCACTCTGTTTATTCTGAGCTCAGGCGCGCGAGTAGCAAGAGTTGGGGGATTGTTGCTACTGTTTTTAGGACTAGTGTGTGATTGATAGTTAGTACAGATAAAAATAAAGGCCTATCTAAGTAGGCCTTTATTATATGAGTTTGAATGCTAATAATTAGATAGCGAAATCTTCTAGAGATTTACCAGCATCAAGTTGTTGTTGGATCGCTGAAGGTGTACGACCTTGACCAGTCCAAGTTTTCTCTTGACCGTTTGCATCAACATATTTGTATTTAGCAGGACGTGGTGCACGTTTAGATTTAGCGCCTTTAGCTTTTGACTCACCAGAAAGAGCCGCGATTAGATCTGCAACGTCGATGCCATCTTTAGCGATTTGATCAGCGATAGCCGCTAGTTTTGCTTCTTGTTCTGCACGAGCAGCACGTTCTTCAGCTTCAGCTTCTTGACGCTCTTGCACAACGATAGTCAGTTTGTCTAGTGCTTCTTCTAGTTGCTCAAGAGTTAATTCACGTGAGAATGCACGAAGGCTACGGATATTTAATAGAGTTTTTGTTAATTCAGACATGATATTTCCCATCAAGATAAATTAATTAATCCTCTTAATAATAAACAGAGGTATTAAAGAACACAAACAGTATTTCTGTTCAGAATTAATTTAAATATTAAAAAATAGGGGAACTTTCAGAAAAACCGATGAAGTCCCAAGTTTAAGATATAATATGTCTAGTATTAGTCTATAAATGTGATATGTGACTAGTGGAGTAGGTGTGGCGATGTTGTGAGCATCTTGATTACTTTACTAACAAAAAAGTTAGTTTTATCGGAGTGATATGTTGCATTGTCTCTTTTGTTGAGTACAATTGCGGCTACCTGATGCGATGTACTGGTTAAATTGTTGTTAAATCAAACGAACAATAGTTAAAAGTGTTATCGCACGTAGAGGCGCAATTGCAAAAAGTAACTCTCATTGGGGTGATGCCAATGAATGAGAGCGAAAGGTGTAATTGCCGAAGTAAATTGTATATCTAAGCAATTTGCTGGGGTTGTGCTAAATAGGTACAACACTGCCATAGTCTTAATTTTAAACTATGGAGCGCTACTGTAGGGTTGGGTGAAGTGTTCACTTCCCTTTCGCTTAGTTCAACATGAACTTGGTCGTCTGTACCGAGTTTGTCTGCAGTAGATCTCTAGCCAAATAAAAATAAACTGGTTTTTGAAGATCATGAATTTAATAGATTTTGCAACATCACCTTTATCATTGCTGCCGCCGCTTGTGGCATTGAGTCTCGCTATTGTGACTCGTCGCGTTTTAGTTTCTCTTGGTATCGGTATTGTAATGGGGGCTATTTTACTGGCTGATTACTCAGTTGGTAATGCCGCGAACTATGTTGTTACTAAGGTATCGGGTGTTTTCATTGAAGACGGCGGTATCAACACTTGGAACATGAGTATTGTCGGGTTCCTTCTTCTTTTGGGTATGATGACGGCGTTGCTAACGCTATCTGGTGGTACTCGTGCGTTTGCTGAATGGGCACAGTCTCGTGTTAAAAGCAAACGTGGTTCTAAACTATTAGCTGCATTCTTGGGTGTATTCATCTTTGTTGATGATTACTTCAACAGCCTAGCCGTTGGTGCGATCTCTCGTCCTGTAACAGACCGTTTCTATGTATCTCGCGCTAAGCTTGCTTATATTCTAGATTCAACAGCTGCTCCAATGTGTGTGATCATGCCGGCATCTAGCTGGGGTGCATACATCATGACTATCATCGGTGGCATTCTAGTGACTCATGGTATGACCGAGTACTCGGCACTGGGCGCATACATCCGTCTTATCCCAATGAACTTCTACGCAGTATTTGCACTACTTATGGTATTTGCAGTGGCGTGGTTTGGTCTTGATGTAGGCAAAATGCGTGACCACGAAATTGAAGCATCTCAAGGCCGTGGTTTTGAAGGCGACAACGACAGCCAACAAGCTCACGATCTAAATGAAGAGCTAGACATTGAAGAGAGCCAAAACGGTTCTGTGTCTGATCTAATCATGCCTATCGTATCTCTTATCGTGGCGACAGTAGCAGCGATGCTATACACCGGCGGCGCAGCACTGGCAGCTGACGGCCAAGCGTTCAACCTACTAGGTGCGTTTGAAAACACAGATGTCGGTAAGTCTCTTGTCTACGGTGGTATCTTAGGTCTACTTGTTGCCTTAGCAACTGTGGTTAAGCAAAAACTGCCGGTGGCGGAAATTGTTCGTACTATGTGGATTGGTGCTCGCTCAATGTTTGGCGCAATCCTGATCCTTGTATTCGCATGGACAATCGGTTCTGTTATTGGCGACATGAAAACAGGTACCTACCTATCTTCACTAGCGACGGGCAACATAGATTACCATTGGCTACCGGTTATTCTATTCCTACTTGCTGGTCTAATGGCGTTCTCTACTGGTACATCATGGGGTACTTTCGGTATTATGCTACCAATTGCTGGTGACATGGCTGGCGCGACAGACCTAGCACTTATGCTGCCAATGTTAAGTGCGGTACTGGCAGGTTCTGTATTTGGTGACCACTGTTCTCCGATCTCTGACACAACGATTCTCTCTTCAACTGGTGCGCGTTGTAACCACATCGACCACGTAGCAACACAGCTTCCTTACGCGCTGTCTGTGGCTCTAGTATCGTGTGTAGGCTTCATTGTTTTGGGTATGACGGCCTCTGTAGCACTCTCATTCTCAGCAGCAGCACTGACATTCGTTGGTGTGTGTTTCGCACTGGGTTACTTCTCGCGTTGTAAAATGGCAACGTGTAAGAGCTAATCAGTGAAATAACAACACTTAAGAGGGAAGCCACGGCTTCCCTTTTTAATTGGCGTTAAATTAATTTTAAAAATAGTGAAAAAAGTTCGAATTAATGGTTGAAAAAGACCACCAGCTTAGTTAGTGTGGATACAAGACAGCAAACAACATAAGAGCTGATAAGTATGCGTAAATTAGTAATGAACATTCATCACCATCATCACCCTATCTAGTCTTTCGGGGAGATATACGCGTACCCGGGAGCAAGTTTACTCCCGGAGGTTAAGTCAAAAGAATTTAGATTTAAACCCTCGGGATGACAGAGTCTTCCGAGGGTTTTTTCGTTTTAGCACTTTAAATTATTTAATAAATTCAAATATTTGCACAGGGATACAGCAATGCAGACACAACGCCTAAGAATCGCAATTCAAAAGAAAGGTCGCCTAAGTAAAGAGTGCCAAGACCTACTAAAAAAATGTGGTGTTAAATTCAACATCATGGGTGAGCGCCTAGTTGTACACTCACTAAATATGCCAATCGACCTATTATTGGTTCGTGATGATGACATCCCAGGTTTGATCATGGACGGTGTTGTTGACCTTGGCTTCATCGGTGAAAATGAACTGGAAGAAGTTCGTCTCGATCGTCTCGCTCTTAAAGAGCCTGCGGAGTTCCAAACATTACGTCGTCTTGATTTCGGTGGCTGCCGTTTATCTATCGCAATCAATAAAGACGAAAAGTACAACGGGCCGCAAGACTTAGCGGGCAAGCGTATCGCGACAACTTACCCTCAGCTTCTAAAAGCTTACATGGACGAGCAAGGTGTTGATTTCAGCACTTGTATGCTGACTGGCTCTGTGGAAGTTGCTCCTCGTGCTGGACTAGCCGATGCGATTGCTGACCTAGTTTCGACAGGCGCAACACTAGAAGCGAACGGTCTAAAAGAAGCTGAAATCATTTTCCAATCTAAAGCGACTCTGATTCAACGTACTGGTGAATTCGACGCAGACAAAACAGCACTGATTGAAAAGCTACTGACGCGTATGCAGGGTGTTCAACAAGCGAAAGAGTCAAAGTACATCATGCTACACGCTCCAACTTCTCAACTTGAGCAAATCAAAGCGCTGCTACCAGGTGCTGAAGATCCAACGGTTCTGCCTCTTTCAACGGACAAAGATAAAGTTGCAGTTCACCTAGTAAGTACAGAAAACTTATTCTGGGAAACGATGGAACAACTAAAAGAGCTAGGTGCGAGTTCAATCCTAGTATTACCAATCGAAAAAATGATGGGGTAATTTGCATGAGAACCGTTGTTTGGCAATCTTTAAGTGAATCTCAGCAAGATTCTGTACTAGAGCGTCCTGCGATTAGTGAGGGCGCAAACATCACCGCGGCTGTTTCTGAAGTTATCGCTAAAGTGCGAAGTGAGGGCGATGCTGCTCTGACTGAACTGACTGAAAAATTTGATCGAGTAACGCCAAAGTCGATCCGCGTTTCAGCGGATGAGATTGAAGAAGCGAGTGCTCGTCTAACAGCAGAAATGAAGCAAGCGCTAGAGCAAGCTTACAGCAACATTGCCAAGTTTCACGAAGCGCAAAAACCGCAACCAATTAAGGTCGAGACTCAACCTGGCGTTGTATGTGAGCAGGTGACTCGCGCTATCAATACGGTTGGTCTTTACATTCCGGGTGGTAGTGCTCCGCTTCCCTCAACGGTTCTAATGCTTGGTGTTCCGGCTCAGATCGCAGGTTGTCGTAAAGTGGTGCTTTGTTCACCACCACCGATTGCAGATGAGATTCTATACGTAGCTAAGCTTTGTAAAATTGATGAAGTGTACAATGTGGGTGGCGGCCAGGCTGTTGCCGCGATGGCTTACGGTACTGAAACCGTGTCCAAAGTCGATAAAATCTTTGGCCCTGGCAATGCTTACGTTACCGAGGCGAAGCGTCAAGTGAGTAACGATTTCCGTGGTGCAGCGATTGATATGCCTGCAGGTCCTTCTGAAGTACTTGTTATTGCAGACGAAACAGCAGATGCCGACTTCATTGCTGCGGACTTGTTGAGCCAAGCTGAACACGGCCCTGACTCTCAAGTGGTATTAGTAACGCCATCACCAGTGATTGCAGACCAAGTAACGGAAGCGGTTCAGAAGCAACTCAAAGAATTGTCTCGTGCAGACATCGCGCAACAGGCGTTGGCATCGAGCTTAATCATCATTGCAGAATCGATTACGCAAGCGGTCGCAATCTCTAACTTCTACGGCCCTGAGCACTTAATTGTACAGACTAAGAGCCCGCGCGAACTTCTGCCTCTGCTTGATAATGCAGGTTCAATTTTCTTAGGTGATTGGTCACCAGAATCAGCGGGTGATTATGCATCGGGTACCAACCACGTTCTTCCAACTTATGGTTATACCAAAACCTACTCTAGCTTAGGTTTGGCAGATTTCTCCAAGAGAATGACCGTTCAAGAGCTATCAGCAGATGGCTTGAAAGGTCTCGCGCCAACGGTTGTTACCATGGCTGAAGCAGAAGGACTTGATGCACACAAACGTGCCGTAACCATCCGAGTTGAAAAACTCAATCGTGCTGAAGCATAGAATTAAAAAGAGTAAGTTGTTCATGGAAAAGCTAGCAAGAAAACAAGTTCAAGCCCTAACGCCTTATTTGTCAGCACGACGAATCGGTGGTTCTGGCGATGTGTGGCTTAATGCCAATGAGTCTCCATTTGATAACGAATATACGCTGAATCTTGCGCGTCTAAATCGTTATAGTGAGTGTCAGCCAAAAGAGATGATTGAGGCTTATGCTCAATACGCGGGTGTTAACGCTGAACAGACCATCACAACTCGTGGTGCGGACGAAGGTATTGAGCTACTGATTCGCGCTTTCTGTGAGCCGGGTGAAGATGCAATCCTTTACTGTCCACCGACCTATGGAATGTACGCTATTAGCGCGGAAACTATCGGTGTTGAGCGAAAAGTTGTTCCGTTAACCACCGATTGGCAACTCGATCTCCCAGCGATCGAAGCACAGCTTGATAACGTTAAAGTTGTATTTGTATGTAGTCCAAACAATCCAACAGGTAATCTGGTTAATCGTAAAGACATCATTAAGCTGCTGGAAATGACGCAAGACAAAGCGATTGTAGTGATGGATGAAGCATACATCGACTTTTGCCCAGAAGCGTCGACGGTGGATCTTTTGGATCAGTATCCAAACCTTGCGATCTTAAGAACGCTCTCTAAGGCGTTTGCTCTGGCTGGTTTGCGCTGCGGCTTCACGCTAGCGAATAAAGAGTTGATTGATGTGCTTCTTAAAGTTATCGCACCTTACCCAGTACCGGTTCCCGTTGCGGAGATCGCCACCCAAGCACTTTCTCAAGAAGGGCTCGCTCGTGCGAAGTTCCAAGTGCTTGACCTTAGTGCAAACCGTGCCTACTTGCAGGCAGGTTTAATGGGTATGCCACAACTGACGGTGTTCGATGGTTGGGGTAACTACTTGCTGGTTAAATTCCCTGATGGTGACGCACTGTTTAAAGCTGCGTGGGACAACGGCATTATCTTGCGTAATTCGCCGATTGAAGATTGTGTTCGTATCAGCGTTGGTAATCGAGAAGAGTGCGAAAAGACACTTGGTTTTATTCGAAATTTTTACCAATAGAAATGGCGATTGATTACGCGAAGTAAACAGATTGATTTGGCTTAGACGCTATTGTCTAAGCGACAAGATTTAAAATTAAAAGGAAGTTCCAGTGAGTAAACAACAGAAAATTCTATTTATCGACCGTGACGGTACTCTGATCGTAGAGCCGCCTGTCGATTTTCAAGTCGACCGTTTAGACAAACTTAAGTTTGAACCGTTAGTGATTCCTAGTTTACTTGCCCTGCAAGATGCTGGTTATCGCTTAGTGATGGTGACTAACCAAGATGGGCTTGGCACGGACAGTTATCCTCAAGAAGACTTCGATGCGCCACACAACATGATGATGGAGTTTTTCGAATCTCAAGGTGTGAAGTTTGACGATGTATTGATTTGCCCTCACTTTGATGAAGACAACTGCTCTTGCCGCAAGCCAAAACTAGGTTTGGTAAAAGAGTACCTACAAGCGGGCAAAGTCGATTTTCAAAATTCTGTTGTGATTGGTGACCGTGTGACTGACCTGCAGTTAGCTGAAAACATGGCTATTCGTGGCATTCAGTACAATCCAGATCCTAATGCCGAAGGTATGATGAACTGGCCACAAATCCTAAAAGATTTAACGGTAAAAGCGCGTGTTGCAGATGTGGTTCGTACGACCAAAGAGACGGACATCAAGGTTGCTGTAAATCTCGATGAGACAGGCGGTAATAAGATTGATACAGGGATGGCTTTCTTCGACCACATGCTGGATCAAATCGCGACACACGGCGGTTTCCAAATGAACCTTTCGGTGAAAGGTGACCTGCACATTGATGACCACCACACAGTCGAAGACACAGCACTGGCTCTTGGTCAGGCTCTAAAAGATGCACTGGGTGACAAGCGTGGCATTGGTCGATTTGGCTTTAGTCTGCCAATGGATGAGTGTCTGGCACAGTGTGCGTTAGACCTATCCGGTCGTCCGTACCTAAAGTTCGATGCGAAGTTTAGTCGTGAGCAAGTAGGCGATCTTTCGACTGAGATGGTGGTTCACTTCTTCCGCTCACTAACCGATACATTAGCGTGTACGCTGCACCTTTCTTCAGCAGGTGATAACGATCACCACATCATTGAGAGCTTGTTCAAAGCATTCGGTCGTACTCTACGCCAAGCGATTAAAGTTGAAGGCAACGAGTTACCGAGCAGCAAAGGCGTACTGTAAGGAATGAACATGAAAGAGCAGAAAGTTGTCATCATCGATACTGGTTGTGCCAATGTTTCGTCGGTAAAGTTTGCCATTGAACGCCTTGGTTATGCCGTAGAGATCTCGAAAGATCCTGCTGTCGTTCTGGCGGCAGATAAACTGTTTTTGCCGGGCGTGGGCACCGCAAGTGAAGCGATGAAAAACCTTGCTGAGCGCGATCTAATTTCTCTGGTTAAACAGGTTGAAAAGCCACTGCTTGGTATCTGTTTGGGTATGCAGCTGCTAGGTAAACTTTCGCAAGAGAAAGGCCAAAAAGCCGATGAGCTAGTCGAGTGTCTAGGTCTATGTGACGGTGAAGTTCGCCTAATGAATACTGGTGATTTACCGCTTCCCCACATGGGCTGGAATACAGTGAAGTCAACGCCGGAACATCCACTGTTTAAAGGCATCGAAGAGGGTGAGTACTTCTACTTCGTACACAGCTTTGCAATGCCGGTTGGTGATTACACCATCGCACAGTGCGAATATGGAAACCCATTTACCGCAGCGGTTCAAAGCGGTAACTATTACGGTGTTCAGTTCCACCCAGAGCGTTCTTCAAAAGCAGGCTCTAAACTGATTCAGAATTTCTTGGAATTGTAATAAAGGATTAGGCAGTGGCTAACGCTGCCATAAAAGGAATGTAAATGATTATTCCCGCATTAGATTTAATTGAAGGCCAAGTTGTTCGCTTATTCCAAGGCGACTACGGCCAAGTGACAGAATACAAAGTTGATCCAGCAGAGCAGTTTAATCTGTATCACCAAGCGGGCGCTAACTGGCTTCACCTTGTTGATCTTACAGGCGCTAAAGACACAACCGCACGCCAACTTGACCTGATTGCTAAGTTGTTGGCTAGCACACCGGCCAACATCCAGATAGGTGGTGGTGTACGTAATGAACAAGACGTTGTCGATCTACTGGAAGCTGGTGCTCAACGCGTGGTTGTTGGCTCAACAGCAGTAAAACAGCCTGAACTTGTTAAAGGTTGGATGGAAAAGTACGGTGCTGAAAAAATCGTACTTGCTCTGGATATCAACATTGATGAAAACGGCACTCGTAAAGTCGCGATTTCGGGCTGGCAAGAAGATTCAGGTGTAACGATTGAAGCACTGATTGAAGACTACCTGACGGTCGGTTTGAAACACGTTCTGTGTACTGATATATCACGTGACGGTACGCTGGAAGGTTCTAACGTTGAGCTTTATGTTGATCTTTGTAAACAGTACCCACAAGTTCAGTTCCAATCATCTGGCGGTATTGGCAGTTTAGCTGATATCGAAGCTCTTAAAGGCAGTGGAGTCGCTGGCGTCATTGTTGGCCGTGCACTTCTTGATGGTAAGTTCACCGCAGAGGAGGCGTTTGCATGCTGGCAAAGCGAATAATCCCTTGTTTAGACGTTCGTGATGGACAAGTAGTAAAAGGCGTTCAATTCCGTAACCACGAGATCATTGGTGACATTGTCCCTCTAGCACAACGTTATGCGGAAGAAGGCGCAGATGAACTGGTTTTTTACGATATCACCGCATCGAGTGATGGCCGTGTCGTCGATAAAAGTTGGGTAAAGCGTGTAGCAGAAGTGATTGATATTCCTTTCTGTGTCGCTGGTGGTATCAAATCAGCAGAAGATGCAGCACGCATTCTTGAGTTTGGTGCAGACAAAGTATCGATTAACTCACCTGCACTGGCTAACCCACAACTCATCACTGATTTAGCGGATAAGTTTGGTGTTCAATGTATCGTTGTAGGTATCGACTCTTACTACGATAAAGAGACGGGGAAGTACCAGGTTTATCAATTCACAGGCGACGAAGCACGTACTAAGGCGACTCAATGGGAAACTAAAGATTGGGTTCAGGAAGTGCAGAAGCGTGGCGCAGGTGAAATCGTACTTAACATGATGAACCAAGACGGCGTGCGCAACGGTTACGACTTAGAGCAGCTGAATATGGTTCGTGAAGTGTGTAAGGTACCGCTGATTGCGTCTGGTGGCGCTGGTGCCATGGAGCACTTTGCCGAAGCTTACAACAAAACCAACGTGGATGGAGCGCTTGCCGCTTCTGTATTCCACAAGCAAGTCATCAATATTGGTGAACTGAAGCAATATCTAAAACAACAAGGTGTAGAGGTGCGTCTATGAGTTTCGCAGCGACGGAAGTAAATACGCTGGCTGAACGTATCAATTGGGATAAGGTGGACGGTCTCGTTCCTGCAATCGTACAAGATTTTCAGTCAAGCCAAGTGCTAATGATGGGTTACATGAACCAAGACGCTCTGGCTAAAACGGGTGAAACGGGTCAGGTGACCTTCTTCTCACGTACGAAAGAGCGTCTGTGGACTAAAGGCGAGACGTCAGGCAATGTTCTGCAACTGGTGAACATGTCACTGGATTGCGACAACGATACCTTGTTAGTCAAAGTGAACCCAATCGGTCCAACTTGCCACCTTGGAAATACCACTTGTTGGGATGTGGACCCGCAAGAAGAGACACAGATGGTGTGGCTTCATCAACTTGAGCAGCTATTGGCTGCCCGCAAGGACGCAGACCCTGAATCTTCTTATACTGCCAGCCTATATGCCCGTGGCACCAAGCGTATTTCGCAAAAAGTGGGCGAAGAGGGCGTTGAAGTCGCGCTTGCGGCGACGTCGGGCGATAAGGCGGAGTTAGTTTGTGAATCGGCGGATTTGATTTACCACCTAATGGTTCTGCTTCAAGATCAAGGTCTATCGATGAATGACGTAGTCAACAAGCTAAAAGAACGTCATAAATAATCGATGGTTTGACATATCGAACTAAACAAAAGCCCCTTAAACATAATGTTTACGGGGCTTTTAAGTTTCTAGTCTATTACTTAGCTTTATAAGTGGTTAAATCTTTTTATTCCGAGGAGCCTAAGCGACATCAGGAATCTCTTTCAGCAATCTAATCACTTTTTCTAGGTATTAGCCACAGCACTTCTTGTACTTCTTACCACTGCCACAAATACACGGGTCGTTACGGCCAATCTTAAAGCTTTCTACGGTTTGGTTGAGGCGAGGGTCAATCGCCGGCTCAGATGGGTTCTGTTCTGGAAACTCACCATCGATATAGAACCAAAGGCCATTTCCTCGAACGAAGCGCGAGCGTTCATGCATGCAATACTGCGCGCCTTCCTCATTGAAATAAGCTTTAAACTCAACGAAACCTTCATCACTATTAGCGCCCGGCTGCGCATTAACCACTTCAAGTCCAGCCCAATCGCTGTTAATAGATTCGGCAATGCCTTCACGTTGTGCTTCAGCATTACAACTAGGGTGGTAGGTTTGGACTACATAATCGACTAAGCCGAGTACATGAGCGCTGTATCGTGAACGCATCAGCTGTTCTGGGGTTACAACATTGTGATGGTCTTTATGCGCTACTTCACAGCACATAGCGTAGCTCTGTTTGCTACCGCAAGGGCATTGAGACATTTATCTTATCCTATAAAAATGGCCTCTACGAAGAGGCCATTAATCTTGTCTACATGAACATTATTGTTAGTTTAACAAAACTCAATGAGGTGATATACCCTTATGTCGTTGCTGGCGATAGCAGCTCTTGTGCCCATTGAGTTGCTTCGTCATAAGTTTGACCTAGTTGATCTTCTGTTAGCTTTAATAATTTACAAATGCGGGTCGCTTCATCCCAGCGAGCTTGTTCATAGGCAACAACCATAGCGAGTACCGCGCCAAGCACGCCTTTGCGATTTATCAGCGCCTGCTTGATCTCCTCATCAATCGGAACTGCATTCAGCACTTCTTGTAGTGGCTGGTCGAGCAGGGAATCGAGAAGAGAAAACATTCCGGTTAGAAAAGCTTGTCCAGGCTCTTCTTTAACACGCATCTTATCGATCAGTAACTCACATTGTCGAGCTCGAATGACAGCCAAGCCGTATAGCGAATCAGGTTTATCTTCTTTAGCTGATGCTATCGCGACTAAAGAGACGAACTTACGCAGCTTTTGTTCACCTAGATACACCAGTGCTTGTCGGAAGGAGCGAATGGTTGTGGCAGCACTGCCGGCAGAGTTAACGTAAGTCAATAATTTATAAGACAAGGTAACATCTAAAGTAATCAGACGTTCGACCTCATTGAAATCGATCGGCTCGTTAGCGATCGCTTTGCATAATTGAATTGTAGTTAAAAATGCAGGGTTCAATGCGCGCGTTTGAATCATCTCAGGTTTACTAAAAAAGTAACCTTGGAAGTAACTGAAACCAGCCGCCTTCGCTTGTTCGTACTCTTCGTGCGTTTCAACTTTTTCAGCGAGAAATTTAATGTCAAGATCGCGCATTGTGCTCATGAACATCGAAGCTTTCTCAATAGGAACAAGTCGGATATCAAACTTAATGATTGAGACGTAAGGGAGAAAACGCTTCCACGCTTTGGTCGGTACGAAGTCATCTAAAGCGATGGTGTAGCCCGCGTCATAGATGGTTTTGATTGCTTCTAACAGCTCATCTGTCGGCTCACAGTCTTCAAGAACCTCAACGACCAAGCTCTCTTTTGGAAAGAGTGTTGGTACAAGGTTGATTAAGCTGGTATATGGGAAATTAACAAAACCTAATTTATCCCCTAACGTATTGTAGTGGGTAGACAAAAAGTGGTCTGACAGTAAGCGACTGGTAGCAAGCTCAGGCTCGACCTCTGGAAAGGTATTCTTAGGGCCGTCTCTAAAAAGTAACTCGTAACCTAAGGTTTTTTTATCAATATCAAGTATTGGCTGGCGTGCTACGTATGAATATTTCACTTAGTATTGCGTTCGGTTTAGTTTTGATAGTGTGATGATATCTAATTCTGAGGAAATTACCATACACAATCATAGAAAGTACAACCCATCATGGTAAAGCTTATGAAATAATAAGATTATGTATGAAATCGGTTGCTAAACTGTCTCGATTGCAGCTCAAATCCATCTGGTTTCATTACCAAAACAGAACCTTGCGTATACCAATCACCTAGCACAACTCGAGTCTGAACTTGATTATCAGCGTTTTCAAAGCGATGTACATTCGGGCGGTGAGTGTGGCCATGAATCATCAGGTCTACCTGATTATCTTTCATTACTTTCTCGACTTCGGATTGGGTGACATCCATGATATCGAGTGACTTCGTCTGTTTGTCGTCTTTGATATCTGACTGCACTTTGGCAACAATCTTCTTTTTAATGAAGAAGGGAATTCGGTTGAATATCCATTGTAACCAAGGCTGGTGGACTTTTTCTCTGAATGCGAGGTATTTAACATCCTCAGTGCAAAGTGTGTCGCCGTGGAGAACCACCGCTTTTTGACCATAAATATCTATCACTTCGACTTCTTCGAGAAGTTGTACACCTGTTTGCTTGGCGAAACGCTTGCCGACTAAAAAATCGCGATTACCCTGAGTAAAGTAGCAAGGTACACCGTGAGCAACCAAGTCGACAAACGCCTGACGAATCGATTGTGCAAAGTCGCTGGTATCATCATCTCCAATCCAAAACTCAAACAGGTCTCCCAACACATAGAGTGCATCGGCTTCTACAGCTTCATTCTTCATGAACGTTAAAAAACAATCGGTTATGTCTGGTCGAGAAGGGGTAAGGTGCAGGTCTGAAATAAAATATGTTTTCATACAGTTTTAAAAAAAGGGAGCGAGTGCTCCCTTGTCCTAATTATTGATGTATCAATGGTGAATACGAATCGAAGGCTAAATTAAGCTTCGATTGTTGTACCAGTGATGATCACTTCTTCTAGTGGTACGTCTTGGTGCATACCCATAGAGCCAGTGCTAACACCTTTAATTTGGTTTACTACGTCCATGCCTTCAACTACTTCAGCGAATACACAGTAACCCCAACCATCTAGGCTTTCGCTACGGAAATCTAGGAATTTGTTGTCGTTAACGTTGATGAAGAACTGAGAGCTTGCAGAGTGCGGTTCCATTGTACGAGCCATTGCTAACGTACCGACTTTGTTGCTTAGGCCGTTATTTGCTTCGTTCTTGATTGTCGCGCGAGTTGCTTTCTCTTTAAGGCCAGAAGTCATGCCGCCGCCTTGAATCATGAAACCATCGATAACACGGTGGAATAGTGTGTTGTCGTAGAAACCGTCACGGCAATACTGTAGGAAGTTTGCGCTTGTTTCTGGTGCTTTTTCTTCGTTTAGTTGAACTTTGATATCACCAAAATTTGTGTGAAGGATGATCATGATTGTTACCTTACTGTCTTTTTTAATATGAAAAGCGATTCTAGCCTAGTTTGATTGAGTTTCAAAACACGAAATCATCAATGGATAGCAAGGAGTTTAGCTGATTCGGCGGTGAAAGGTATTACCTAATAACTAATGACTTGTTATACTGCGAGTCTTATTTCGATTCATCCACAATATAGATAGAGATCATGTTGAAGATATATAACACACTCACAAGACAGAAAGAGGAATTCAAACCAATTACAGCTGGCAAAGTCGGCATGTATGTCTGTGGGGTAACCATTTACGATCTCTGTCACATCGGTCATGGCCGTACCTTCGTCTCTTTTGACGTTGTGTCTCGTTACTTACGTTACCTTGGCTATGACCTAACATTTGTTCGTAATATCACAGATATCGATGACAAAATCATCAAGCGTGCAAACGAAAATGGCGAATCTTGTGACTCGCTAACAGAACGTCTAATCGGCGAAATGCACGCAGACTTTGATGCGCTAAATATGAAGCGTCCTGATGTTGAGCCTCGTGCGACAGAGTTCATCACTGAAATCATCGAGTTGGTTGAAACCTTGATTGCTCGTGGTTTCGCGTACGTAGCGAGCAACGGTGACGTAATGTTTGAGGTTAAGAAGTTTGACGAATACGGCAAACTATCTAAGCAAGACCTTGATCAGCTGCAAGCGGGTGCTCGTGTTGATATTGAGTCAGCAAAACGCAGCCCACTAGACTTTGTTCTTTGGAAAATGTCTAAGCCGGGTGAACCAACATGGGAATCACCTTGGGGCCCAGGCCGACCAGGTTGGCACATTGAGTGTTCTGCAATGAACTCTTCCATTCTAGGCAATCACTTCGACATTCACGGTGGTGGCTCGGATCTACAGTTTCCACACCACGAGAACGAAATTGCGCAATCTTGCTGTGCACACGGCACCGACTATGTAAACACATGGATGCACAGTGGCATGGTAATGGTAGACAAAGAGAAGATGTCTAAATCTTTAGGTAACTTCTTTACGATTCGTGACGTTCTAGGTCACTACGATGCAGAAACAGTACGTTACTTCCTAATGTCTGGTCACTACCGCAGCCAGCTAAACTACAGTGAAGATAACCTTAACCAAGCACGTTCAGGATTAGAGCGTTTATACACGTCTCTGCGTGGTCTTGACCTAACCGTTGCGCCTGCAGGTGGTGAAGAGTATGTGACTCGCTTTACAACCGCGATGAACGATGACTTCAATACACCAGAAGCTTACTCAGTACTGTTCGACATGGCACGTGAAGTTAACCGCCTGAAGACAGAAAGCCTAGAGAAAGCAAGCGAGCTTGGTGCGCTGATGCGCGAACTGGCTGATGTGATCGGTATCCTTCACCAAGAGCCTGAGTCTTTCCTTCAAGGTGGTACTGGCGATGATGACGAAGTTGCTGAAATCGAAGCTCTGATTAAACTGCGTAACGATTCTCGTGTTTCGAAAGATTGGGCTAATGCCGACCTTGCTCGTGATAAATTGAACGAATTAGGTATTATCTTAGAAGACGGCCCAGAGGGCACAACTTGGCGTCGTAAGTAATCTTATAAAAAGGGCTGATTTTCAGCCCTTTTTTCTAGCAAAAATTCTCTAATTTCATCTTTTCTATATTCAACTTTATTAAACAGGAATATTTCTGTGGCTCAGATGTATTTTTATTACTCTGCGATGAACGCGGGTAAATCAACAACGCTCTTACAGTCTTCTTTTAATTACCAAGAGCGTGGAATGACTCCCGTAATCTTCACTGCGGCGTTAGATGACCGTTATGGTGTTGGAAAAGTGAGCTCACGTATCGGGCTACAATCGGAAGCGCAACTGTTCAAAGCGGATACGGATCTATTCCAAGCTATCATGGCACTGAACGAAGAAGAAAAGCGCCACTGTGTTCTGATTGATGAGTGTCAGTTCCTATCGAAAGAGCAGGTTTATCAATTGACTGAGGTAGTGGATAAACTGCACATTCCTGTGCTGTGTTATGGTTTAAGAACCGACTTCCTTGGTGAGCTATTTGAAGGCAGTAAATACCTACTGTCTTGGGCAGATAAATTGGTTGAGCTTAAAACTATTTGTCATTGTGGTCGTAAAGCAAATATGGTGATTCGCACTGACGAACATGGTGTGGCGATTGCAGAAGGAGATCAGGTTGCGATTGGTGGCAACGATAAATACGTTTCTGTGTGTCGTTTGCACTACAAAGAAGCGCTGGGTAAATAGTTCCAATTGAACGAACAATACGGTGGCTCTCAAAGCCACCGTTTTTTATGTCTAAAGCAATCTGTCTAATCAAGAGATTAGGGTGCCTACTTAAGCTTCAAATCCCACTCTTTTAAGCTGCTGATAGGCTAACTCTACGCTTTCTGGGATCGGAAGAGCGATTTGAAAACCTAATCTTGGGTATGCTTTGATCCGCTCGAAATCTGCGATTAATGCGCCTAACACCATCTCCAAGGGTATCTCTTCATTATAGTACTCTACCCAGTGTTGCCTTTGAGATGTCACTGTAATCTGTGCGTCTTTATCCGGCCACTGCTGTTTGAAGGTGGCATAGGTTCGCTTCTCCATAAATGGCTTCTGAACCAAGGTCAGTTGTTTAGGAATCTCCCCTAAATTCTTAAGCAATTTATAGGTAAAACGTACATTTTCGCCAGTATTACTTGCTTGCGTTTCGACGATAATTGCGGAACCGGGAACACCACAGTCACGAGCGATGGTGGCAAAGGTCTCTGCTTCGCTTTGGTTGAACTGACCTTCGGTGAATCGTCCGACACCTCCAGAAAAAACGATGTAGGGAGCGACCCCTTGCTTGAACAGTTGTGCAGCGTATTCAGCGACTCGAGTGTCGTTGCTACATAAAACAAAGATACAATCAGACTGTGATGGTGTATCACCAACCTGCATATAATCCCATAAAATATCAATAGCTCGGTGTAGTTTAGTCATCGAGTGCATCCAAGGTAGAGTTATATTTGAATGAGAAACCTAAGCTAAGAATCTTCTCTGACGAGACTTTTTTATCCGGTGTATCGACAATTGGGGGTAAGGGCTCTTTGCTGTTCGCACTTTTCAACGCTGCGGCATAAAATTCTGCTTTACTGACGGTATTAGGGGTTGTGACATTGACCACTTCATTGTGGAGTTGCGTGATTGCGAAATCGACACCACGAATTGCGTCATCTAGGTGCAGCATATTGGCTGGCGCTTGAGTGCTTACTTGTTTTAACTTGCTAGCAAAGCGAGAAGGGTGGCGATTGGGACCAATCAATCCACTAAAGCGTAGCACAGTGTAATCAATGCCTGAGTCGATAACAGATTGCTCAGCTGTCAGCATGATCCTAGCGTTGTCAGAAAATGGATAAGTTGACGAGTTATTTGCGGTCAATAGCGACGCGTCACTCTCATGAATGGTGCCAGGCTTCTCAGGATACACCGTGGTAGAGCTCACCATAATCAGCTTCTTTATGTTCGCTTTTTGGCTCGCTTCTACTAGCTGGTGCCAGTGGCGAGCGTAATCTTTTCCTGCGCCCTTTCTAAATCCCGGTGGGAAACTACCTATTACTATCTCAATGTTATTTTCAAGAAGCAGAGAATAGAGCTGAGATACGTTATCCGCATTTTCACTAAAGCAAAATTCGACCCCGTATATTTGTTGCTGTTTAAGCTCTTCCACACCTATGGGGCTTGTCTTTGTTGCGACAACGCTGTGTCCGTGGCGGCCTAGATGATCCGCTAAAGGGGCGCCAACCCAACCCGCTCCTAGGACTAGTATAGATGCCATAATTTCCTCACTACCTTTACTGATATCGTCGGGTGACTCGACCTTACAATCTGTCTGAATCCCTTCTTTAAGCCTAACAAACCTTTATAAAAAAATGAAAATCCCATAAATGAAAAAACTCCATTGCCGAAGCGAATGGAGTTCTTAGAGATATGATGTTTATTTTAGGATACGAAGCAGCTTGTCAGCACGCTCTGCGGTTTCAATACCCTCATCGGTGAGGTATCCACCGTCTGGCTGAGTACAAAGGCCCTTGGCGAACAAGCGTTGTACCGCTTCTTTCATTTCAGAAGAAGCGTCTTGATGCACCTTAATGCCGGTCGCGGCACTGCTTACATCAAACTGAAGAAGAAGGTTTAAATCTGCAATGTGTTCAGTAGTGTACTTCATAATTGACCTATTAATTTTAATGTCTTCTGTTTTCACAATAGTGCGCAATGATAGTGCAGGCAATAGGAAATCAAGAGAATTGATAACTGATACCAAATTGGGTATTTAATCAACGCATAGCTTGATATATTGAATTAAATTGGCTGAATTACATTCATTTAAGCAATGGGTGATGTTCATTTTTAGACGCTTATAATATATTGGACTAACAAAAATCTAATAGCACCGAATTGGTGTGAATTATATAAAAAGGAAAAGGTCAGTGAGAGCCAAGAAGATAGCTTTAGTGGTGGGTATGCTATTGGGTGTTGCTGGGTGTCAGAGCACGCCAGCAGGTCAAAGTGATACGAGCCAAGCAACGAATAAGGATGTTCAAGCGTCCAGTGAAGTACGTTTGTTTGATTCAATTCAAACAACCTACACTGAATGGGAAACTAAGCTAGAAGCGCACTCACAATACGCACTGTATGCACCTGAAAACTACAAAGAGTTGTTAGGAGCTTGGTCGGACGCGCAAGAGATTTATGCAGATATCGTTAAAGATCAAACATTGATTGCAGACAGTTATTCAATCTTCTCAAGTCAGACATACGCTCAGGCGTTTGATGAGAAAATTGAAACGGTGAAGTCCAACTACGAATCGATCCTACTATTAAAAGACAAAGCAGACCAAGTACTGGCAGACTCCATTGCGCAGATGGATTATTTGAAGCTACTCGGTGCAGATACCATGTTTAAGTCGAATTACAAACGACTGCATTCAGAGTATCAAGAGTTGTTCAATTATGTATTAGTTGATGAGTTGGAAGACGCTCAAGAAGCGCAGGTTGAGTTTTTGAATAATGCCCGTGTACTTGAAGTGAAAGTTGCACATAAAAAATACATTGTTCCTCTAAAAGAGAAGTTAGAGCTGTTAGAAGACGAAGATTTTCATGAAGTGGTGCCACTCACTTTTGCCAAAGCAACTTCACAAATTGAACTCGCAGAAAGCAAGGTAAAGGCCACTCCGCGCGAAAAGTCGATCATCCAAGATGCAATTTCAGCTGCAGAGTTTGAGCTGAACCATGTTCGCAGTGTCGCTCATGAAGTGAAATTGCTCGCGAGCATTAAAGATGACAAGTTTGAACAAGCGGTCTTGAACGCTGAAAATCAGTTACTCAATATTTCGAAAGCGGTTAATGAACAAGATTATCGTGATGTTGGTTTACGTCTTCAATCAGAGAAGATTGTTGCGAGCATTAAAAAACTAAAGAGTTCAGATTTAACGTCTGAACTTACTCAAGAGATTGAATTTCTAACGGCAAAGCTGGCCAAGTTAGAAACTGAAAACCAACGCCAGGCACAGCAGCTTATTGATGCGAGCAAGCAGAGTGAGTTACTGACAAAGCAGGTTTCAAAAAGCGATGCTCATATCAAGAGTTTGGAAGACTTGGTCTCGAGCTTGAAATTGCAAGCGAGTGGAGTTTCAACTGAGCCAGTGGCACAACCAGCGGTTGAAGCTGTAACTGCGCCGGCAGCCGACGAAGCTGCATCAAAGGTTGAAACTGTCGCAGAAATTGAAAACTCGTAGCGACCAACAAATACAGTTATACCCAATCCTAAAAGCGCCCTCGGGCGCTTTTTTACTTTCTATTGATCTGCGTCAAAATTTTCCTTTTGGAGGAGCCTAGGTAGCGAATTAGCGTATAGTATTTTAATTAATATTTATTTAAGTAATTGAATTTAAGTTATTTATTATATTGTTGAGGTTTTTTCTGAGAATTGAGTAATGACTTCCGGATAATCCTAAAGTCGTATGTTTTTCTCCAAATCCTATCTGTTTTTTGAATGAGAGCTGGATCACGATAATTCACGTTAAAATTAGCACTTGAAATACAAAATAAAAGAGAGGATTATCGCGCTCCCGACGACATGTTTCAAAATGTAAACAACCATGAACCTAAATCAATTTGACTCATTATTACCGCCCCAAATGGCTGAGCGCGCTGCAGATATCGGCGTAGGTAAAGCAACTAAAGATCCAATTAAATCTTTCTTATTGGCAATCTCTGCTGGTATTCATATTGGTATCGCCTTTGTGTTCTATACCATAGTCACGACAGGAGCAGGTGACTTGCCTTGGGGTATTACTCGCTTAATTGGTGGTCTTGCCTTTAGTTTGGGTCTTATTTTAGTGGTCGTAACCGGTGGTGAACTGTTCACCAGCTCAGTACTGACGTTAGTTGCGAGAGCAAGTGGTAAGATTTCATGGACAATCTTAATTAAAAACTGGGCGACAGTGTATATCGGCAACCTAATTGGTGCCTTGCTGCTGGTGGCTTGTATGCTTTTGACTAAACAATACATGTTTGATCATGGTCAGGTAGGTTTAAATGCAATGGCCATTTCTCAACACAAGCTTCACCATGATTTTATTCAAGCCGTAGCGCTAGGCATCATGTGTAATGTCCTTGTGTGTATTGCAGTATGGATGACATTTAGTGGCCGCACTCTGACAGATAAAATTGCCGTTATGATTCTACCTGTGGCGATGTTTGTGTCGGCGGGCTTTGAGCACTGCATTGCGAACATGTTTCAAGTCCCTTTGGCTATCGGTATCAAAACATTTGCGCCAGCTGAATTTTGGACGATGACTGGAGCGAACCCAGCCGATTACGTTGACCTAAATATGATGGATTTTTTAGTCAATAACCTACTGCCTGTGACAATAGGTAATATTATCGGTGGTGGTATTTTTGTCGGTATGTGGTACTGGTTAATCTATCTGCGCGACTGATTTTGTCTCTCTTAATCACGGTTTCTTACGGTTCACTTCGGTGAGCCGTTTTTTATTGTGGACAAACAAACTAGCTAGCAGAGTGCCGACGTCGCTCAAAATAACATCCATTTGGTAACGTACCTCTATATATCCTTGAAAAGGGGAGAAATGCACTCATTTGGGGTGTTGACAAGCCGAATCTAGTAGGGGCAACCTGATTAGATTTGGTTATCCACAATTTCTGTGGATAACCTGTCTTAAACTCCGTGAGTAACCCAATTGATAAGGATCAAAAGGGTGATCAAGTATTATTTTTGATCGTCGCTTTTACGCGTCCCTCTTTCGTGAGGGTGGTTTTAAGCGACAGACTTAAGGCTACTGCAAGTGAAGTGCTCATCATAATGAAGATAGCGAGCATGATCATCAGTTGATACTTGATGGCAATCATAGGAGAAGCGCCTCCTAAAATTTGGCCTGTCATCATACCTGGAAGGGTCACAAGTCCTATTGTTGCCATAGAGGCCATGATCGGAGACATGGCCTTTCGCATTGCACTTCGAACAAATGGCGCTGACGCGTAGGTAGGAGACGCTCCTAGCGCGATCGCAGCTTCATATTCCGACTTCTGAGTTTCAAAGGCACCGAATAAGTTTTGTAGCGCCACAATATTACTGCTCAAACTATTGCCAAGCAGCATTCCTGCAATGGGTATCAAATACTGTGCACCAAATAAAGGTGTTGGCTTGATGATATAGAAACAGATGAAAAGTACGATAGGAATGCAGGTAATGGACAGTCCGGTTGCGATGGGAAATAAGAGCAGCTTTCTTGGTAGCTTTGCCTTTTCAACAATTGAACTAGCACCGACGACTATCATGATGCTTAACCAAAGAAGGTTGATCCACACACTGTCGAGTCCAAATAGATACTCAAGGTACAAGCCTACCAGAAATAGCTGAACAGCCATTCGCACAATACTGATGCTGGCTTCTTTTGCGAGCCCGAGCTTGAAGTGGTGATTGATGCTAATGGGAAGGATCAGTAGCAAACTAAAAAGTAATAGCTGCCACCACGAGATATCAATAACGTCTTGCATAAAGCTTCCTTATTAAGTCCTCCCATACTATCTGAAACGACGCTTAAATTCATTTTCTCCTGATGAGATTACAGCGCATTTTTGCAGCAAAAATTTAACAAATATGGCACATAAATCTCGCTGTTTGCGTCTAATTTGGCTACTACTTAGTAGGTAAAAGGTTACAAATGGTTAGTTACTTGTTGGGTTTTTGTGTTGATTTAACAATTGATTAACCTGCTTAATTCTTCACATTTGTTAATACTTTTTAATATGTTTCTTTAACTGAAAACAACTCTGGATGAGCTCAAAAAAGTATTGATTAGCAAGGGTTAAGAGCGTTGATTTGATTGAACCCTACTTTAAGTGTGGTCTAAAATTTGTTGCTAGATACTGATGAACTTTAGCCCCTTAGAATGGGCTTATCGAAATTACTAAATACAAAATAGGCAAAATGTATGAGTGATGTTAATAAAATTGAAACCGGCGAAAAGCGCTCGTTGGAGTGGAAGTCATTCCTCTTCATCGCAGTGGTTCTCTTTCCTCTGTTGAGTGTTGCTTTTGTAGGTGGCTACGGCTTCCTAGTTTGGGCGCTTCAAGTGTTCGTATTTGGACCTCCAGGTGCTCACGGCGGCATGTAATGCCCTCACACAACAACATTTTTTAGAACAGATATTTAAGAGAGCTAATCATGAAGTCATTTTTAGTTAAACTGTGGCGCACAATGACACGCCCTGCAGTACACATCAGCCTTGGTGTACTAACCATGGGTGGTTTTATCGCGGGTGTTATCTTCTGGGGTGGTTTCAACACTGCATTAGAAGCAACTAACACGGAAGAATTTTGTATCAGCTGTCACACCATGCGTGACAACGTATACGTAGAACTGCAAGACACGGTTCACTGGAAAAACACATCTGGTGTTCGTGCAACGTGTCCAGACTGTCACGTTCCTCACGAATGGACTGCTAAAATCGCGCGTAAGATGCAAGCATCTAAAGAAGTATTCGCACAAGTTTTCGGTGACCTAGATACACCTGAAAAATTCGAAGCACGTCGTATCGAGTTAGCAAAACACGAATGGGATCGTTTCTCTGCAAACAAATCTCTAGAGTGTAAAAACTGTCACAACTACGACTCAATGGATTTCGAAAACATGCGTCCAACTGCGCGTATTCAAATGAAGAATGCAGCAGAGCGTGATCAAAGCTGTGTTGACTGTCACAAAGGTATCGCGCACAACCTTCCACTTGATATGGAATCAGCGAGCGGTATCGTTGGTGAGCTTGAGCAAGTTGCAGGCAGCACTTCTTACGCGAACGGTTCTGACGTGATCTCAATCCGTCACCTACCAATGTACACAGACGAAACAGCAACCGTTGAAGCCGGTCTACTAAGCCCAGCAAGTAAAGTTGCAGTGATCGACGAAAAAGGTGACATGATCAAGGTTCAGATCGACGGCTGGCGTAAAGCGAAAGGCTTTGGTCGTGTAATCCAAGAAGACTTCGGTATGAATATCTCTACCGCAATCTTGACCAAAGAAGTGTCTCAAAGCGACGTTATCACTGTTGGTGAGAAGAAAGAAGACGAGCTAACGGGTCTTCCATGGGAAGAAGTTAACCTAGCACTGTGGATGAAGAAAGAGTCTATGGTTGATAACTTCGATCCAATCTGGAATGCAGCAGGTCAGGCTTACCAGTCTAACTGTTCAACGTGTCACTCACAGCCAGACGAAGCGCACTTCAGTGCTAACGGTTGGGTAGGCATGCTAGACGGTATGATCGCATTCGTTAACTTCGACACTGATACAGAAGCACTTGTTCTTAAGTATCTACAGAAGCACTCATCAGATTTTTCTGAAGGCCATCACTAATAAGACGTCAATTGGAGTAACACAATGGCAATTACAAGAAGAAGTTTTCTGAAAGGTGTCGCGACAACAGGTGCGGCATCAGTTATGGGCCCAAGCCTATTAGTGTCGGCTTCTGCATCTGCAGCAGAAACAGACGGCACGTGGAAAGTCTCAGGTTCTCACTGGGGTGCATTCCGTGCACGTGTTTACGCTGGTAAGGTTCAAGAGATCAAGCCGCTAGAAATTGATAAACACCCAACAGAGATGTTGAAGGGTATCAAAGGTATTATCTACAGCCCATCACGTGTGCGTTACCCTATGGTTCGCCTAGACTGGCTGAAAAAACACAAATACAGCGCAGATACACGTGGTAACAACCGCTTTATCCGTGTGACTTGGGACGAGGCACTCGATCTAGTTTACCGCGAGCTAGAGCGCGTACAGAAAGATTACGGCCCATGGGCGCTTCACACAGGTCAAACTGGTTGGAGACAAACAGGTCAGTTCCACAGCTGTACTAACCACATGCAACGTGCAATGGCACTTCACGGCTACTCTGTGAAGAAGATTGGTGACTACTCAACAGGTGCTGGTCAAACAATCATGCCTTACGTGCTAGGTTCTACAGAAGTTTATGCACAAGGTACATCTTGGGAACTTATCCTAGAAAACAGTGACAACATTATCCTTTGGGGTAACGATCCAGTTAAGAACCTTCAAGTCGGTTGGACGTGTGAGACTCACGAGTCGTTCGCATACCTAGAACAACTGAAAGAAAAAGTTGCTAACAAAGAGATCAACGTTGTTTCTGTTGACCCTGTTAAAAACAAAACAGGTCGTTACCTAGAAAACGAGCAGTTCTACATTAACCCACAAACTGACGTGGCGTTCATGCTGGGTGTTGCTCACGTGCTTTACAATGAAGACCTATACGACAAGAAGTTCATCGAGACTTACTGTCTAGGTTTTGAAGACTTCATTAAGTACGTTCAAGGTGAGACGAAAGACAAAGTTGAGAAGACTCCTGAGTGGGCTTCTGCTATCTGTGGCGCAAGTGCGGACTCAATCCGTGACTTCGCTAAGATGCTAGTTAACGGTCGTACACAGATTCTTGTAGGTTGGAGTATTCAGCGTCAACAGCACGGTGAGCAACCTTACTGGATGTGTGCAGTTATTGCAGCAATGGTTGGTCAAATTGGTCTACCTGGCGGTGGTATCTCTTACGGTCACCACTACTCTGGTATCGGTGTATCATCAACGGGCTTCTCAGCTCCGGGTTCATTCCCGCTAAACATCGACCAAGGTCAGAAGCCGAAGTACACGAACACAGATTACAACGGTTACAGCCGCGTAATCCCAGTTGCTCGTTGGGTTGATAGCTTGCTAGAGCCAGGTAAGAAGATCAAAGCGAATGGTTCAACGGTAACACTGCCAGATATCAAGATGATGGTATTCAGTGGTAACAACCCGTGGCACCACCACCAAGATCGCAACAAGATGCGTAAAGCGTTCAAGAGCCTGCAAACTGTTGTTGCAGTCGACTTTACTTGGACAGCAACGTGTCGTCACTCTGATATCGTGCTTCCAGCGTGTACTCAGTGGGAACGTAATGATATTGATGGTTACGGCGCGTACTCAGGTCGCGGTTTGATCGCGATGCATAAACTAGTGGACCCTCTGTTCCAATCTAAGACTGACTTCGAAATCATGTCTAGCCTAACTAAGCGTTGGGGTCGTTACGACGATTACACGCGTGGTATGGATGAAATGCAGTGGGTTAAATCTTTGTACGATGAGTGTCGCGCGGCAAACGAAGGCAGCTTCGAAATGCCTGAGTTTGCCGAGTTCTGGGAAAAAGGTTTCCTAGACTTCGGTAAAGGTAAGCCTTGGACTCGTCACGCTTCATTCCGTGAAGACCCAGAGATCAATGCACTAGGTACACCTTCTGGTTTCATTGAAATCACAAGCCGTACAGTAGGCAACATGGGCTACGAGCACTGTCAAGAGCACCCAATGTGGTTCGAGAAATCTGAACGTTCACACGGTGGACCAGGTTCTGACAAACACCCGTACTGGCTACAATCTTGTCACCCAGACAAGCGCCTGCACTCTCAGATGTGTGATTCTGAAGAGTTCCGTGCGACTTACGCGGTACAAGGTCGTGAGCCAATCTACATCAACCCAACAGATGCTAAGAAGAAAGGCATTAAAGATGGTGATGTGGTGCGCGTATTTAACGACCGTGGTCAACTTCTGGCTGGTGCTGTTCTTATGGATAGCTACGCTCCAGGTGTTGTTCGTATCGAAGAAGGCGCTTGGTACGGCCCGATGAACGAGAAAGTAGGCGCGCTAGATACATACGGCGATCCAAACACACTAACTCAGGACATCGGCACTTCTGAGCTAGCTCAAGCGACATCGGCAAATACATGTCTGGTCGACTTTGAGAAGTTCACAGGTAAGTTACCTCCAGTGACTTCATTCGGCGGTCCAATCGAAGTCGCTTAATGCACTCGATATAAACACTGAAACTTAGTTAAAAGCCCTTGTAAGTGATGCTTACGGGGGCTTTTTTACATTTTGAGTCTGTTAGAGCTTACATTTTTTGGAATCGCCTACAAGCTTTTGAATGCATCCTATGAGCAAAGTAGGAGCTATGGAGAACGCTCCAAGGCCACCAGTAATCCTGACAGGTGACCTCGGAACGAACGGAAACTCGGCAATGGATGATTGATAAGAGGGGTTTATTGGTCCTAAAGCTTGCTTGGGCGCAGTAAGTCATCGACATGGGACTGGTTAATAATTTTTCCCAAAGCACTGCCCATAACCACACTCAATGCGACCACGGCGAGGCCGCTACTAATGTCGTTGATAATGAACAAAAATGCCGCGTTGCCCAGTGTGCTGATCAGAGCGGCAACAAGTGCCCCCATGCCTAGCTTCCCAGAAACAAATTGAGACATAACCCGTACCAAACCACCACAACCAGGGATTGCAGCCATCACGGAAGCGCAGACTATTTGATTGGAGCGACATTGATGTGCCAGTACGTGCTCGTCATCGGCGCAGAGAGTTAGCCATTGGTAACCGACTAAGCTCAATACAATATAGAGCACAGCAGCAAAAATGGAGTCTGTTACAGTCGTGACCGTTAGATCCAGTATCGTTGCAATCACAATCAAAGTAGCGAGCGAAAAAGCAAGAAACATTCGCTTGCTAAATAGGGGTGATGGTATTGATTTCGAAGTGTGATGATCTGGTGCGAATTGGACTCTTCGATTCATAACGATGTACCCAGTAACTAAGGACTTTGATATAACTATATACGAATGAGAGTGATTATCAATTGTATTTTTGGGTTTTCTTCCATCCTCCTATAGGTAAATAGTCTAACAGGCAGCAACGAAGCGATGATCATTGTCAAAAAATAGGGTAAAGTAGGCGAAATAAAGAGATGCTCTGTAGGTAGAGCTGTAATTTTAGTGTAATAGGAAGAAACATGATTTTAGTTGTTGGTCACAAAAACCCTGATAGTGACAGTATTTGTAGCGCGCTAGTTGCAACTGAGCTTCTGAAAGCTCGTGGCGAAGAAGCGACACCAATTCGCCAAGGCGAGATCAACCGCGAAACTCAACACATTCTAGAAGTTGCTGGCGCAGATATGCCAGAGCTTCGTACTTCTGTTGCTGGCGAAAAAATTTGGCTAGTAGACTACTCAGATCTAGCTCAAGCACCTGATGACGTAGCTGACGCAGAAATCCTAGGTATTGTCGATCACCACCGTCTAGGCGATGTGATGACAGTAAACCCAATGGAAGCGTGGATCTGGCCTGTTGGTTGTACAAACACTGTACTATTCAACATGTTCAAGATTGAAGGTCACGAAATCACACCACAAATCGCTAAGCTAATGATGTCTGCTATCCTGTCAGACACGGTAGGTTTTGCATCTCCGACTTGTACTCAAAAAGACAAAGACGCGGTTGCTGAGCTAGCAGAGATCGCGGGTGTAACTGACGTAGACGCGTTCATCAAAGCACTGTTAATCGCGAAAACAAACATCGAAGGTCTATCTGCTGCTGAGCTAGTAGAAAAAGATCTTAAAGGTTACCCGTTCAACGGTCGCGACGTAGTTGTTGGCCAAGTTGAGCTAGCGACTCTTGAGCAAGTTGATGGCATGATTGAAGCTCTTGAAGCTGACCTAGAAGCTCGTTGCGAGAAAGACGGCCTAGCATTCGCTGCAGTAATGTTAACTGATATCACAACAGCTCAAACTCGTCTTCTTTACAAAGGTGAGTGGGCTGAGAAGCTAGTTAAGCACGAGCAAGATGGTGTATTGATGATGGAAAATACACTAAGCCGCAAGAAGCAAGGTTGGCCTTGGCTTCAAGGTGAGCTTGCTTAATCAAGCTGCTGACGAATTAAACGCCTGCTTTTTAGCAGGCGTTTTTCTTTGGCATTAAATTGTACCTTATTAGACTATTTCTTTGAATAGAACTATTTGCAGTTCAAAAAGCTCGGCATACACTGTATGAGAGCGAACGCACTGACAAAAGTAGGAAACAACAATGACTACACCACTAGACGAGCAAAAAATCGCAGAAGTTAACAAGTACACAGGTGAACAACGCTTTAAATACTGTGTAAAGGAGATCGTAGCTAATCGTGAAGTATGGATCCTAACTGACGAGCACGGATGTGTGATGTTAAATACTGAAGATGAAGACTGTGTTCCGGTTTGGCCAAACAAAGAGTTCGCAGAGTCATGGGCAACCGGTGAGTGGGCTGAGTGTAAAGCTGAAGCGATCTCATTGAATAAGTGGCACAGTCGTTGGACTATGGGTTTAGAAGACGATGAGCTTGCTGTTGTGGTTTTCCCCAATGAGCAGGAAGAGGGTGTCGTTCTGTTCCCAGATGAGTTTGACTTCGAACTAAAGAAGCAAGCGGCTAAGCGCTAACTCTTCTCTAACGAAACAGTTCATATAAGGGAGCCTGCCTGGCTTCCTTTGTAGCACCTTTCAGCATCCCTTCTTTCTGATATTCCCTCAATAACCGTTTTACAACAGGTTTCACTTCTGAGAGCGTCATCCCTGCTTTTAAATCCGGTTCATAGAGAAGCTTTAATAAAACCACGTCTAGAGGCGCTAGAAGCTCTTCTGGTGTGTGATCATTAAAGATAGAAGGATAGGCATGCTCCGAATCATTGGGCAGCCCTAACGCTTGTGTGATCTCTTCTACGACGCATGCTAACAACTTGCCTCGACTTCTTGCTAGATCGACAGGTATCACGATAGCAGCAGAGACGATATGACCAGTGGTGTCGGTCTTGTAACCCGCCGTACATATTGCATTGTTTAAATACTGGGTTGATTTCAGATTAAGTGCCGATTTTGCGTCTTTAATCCAACGCGATTCACGTGTGTAAATCCAATGCACATTGGCTTGAGATTGTTTACTCACAAATTCGATAGATAAGCCGGTGATTTGCATTAAGTGTTGGACATGCAATTCTGCAAGCTCTTGATGGAGTACTTCATCACCAACGCGATGGTCCAACCAAATTCGTATTGGTTGGTTCCATTTCACCAGTGGGTGGTTGCCGGTCGTGTACTCTTGTTCGAGAGCTACGCTATAGAAAGCACGCTCCACGAAGCTTGGGTCAAGCCAAGTAAAACCGGTCGCTTTGGCATGGCCTGAAAATAGAGCGAGAGAAAGGGAATAAATGTAAAGTGAATACCGTTTCATTTAATCCCTCTTATTTCAAAACAAACCAGTTTCAATGGTTAATGGTGACTCGTGATTTTAATGACTAATAGTTTGGCGCTTTAAAGAAGTGACTCTCTACCAAGCGTTGAGTAATTTGGTGAGAGGGGTTAGCGAGTACCTCAAGGGTTTCACCTGCTTCGACCACATCCCCTTCATGCATCACGATGATCTTATCTGTGATGTGCTTAATGATGCCAATGTGTTGTGAAACGTAGACAAACGATACGCCCATCTCTTCTTGCAGCTCCAGGAACAGATTGATGATTTGAGAGCGCATCGCCATGTCCAAACCATTCAGTGCTTCGTCGGCGACAATGATCGACGGTTGAAGTATTAAGGCGCGAGCCAGACAAACCCTCTGCTTTTGTCCTGCCGCCAGCATCTGAGGGTAGAAGTAAGCATGTTCTGGAAGTAAACCAACTCGAAGCAGCGTGTCTTTCACACGCTTCATACGTGCTTCAGGCGGCATATTCGTGTTTCGCTTAAGTGGTCCTTCGAGAATACGACCAATCTGGATACGAGGGTTTAACGAAGTGTTCGGATCTTGGAAGATCATGCGAATTAACTTACAACGTGTCGAGTAATCTTTGTGTTCAAGCTTTTCACCATTAACCCGAATCTCACCAGAAGTTGGTTCAACCATACCTGCTAACATACGAGCCAGTGTGGACTTACCAGAACCATTTTGCCCAATAAATCCAATAGTTTGCCCCGCCTCTAGAGTGAAGCTCACCGGTTTCACCGCTTGATGAATCTTCTTACGAAAAAGCCCAGAGCGAGTTGTAAAATCTTTGGAAAGCCCACTGACTTCTAATAATGCACTCATGATTTCTTTTTCTTCTCCATGTTCAGCGGGAAGTGACAGTTAAATTTATGATTTTTTACACGTCTGGTGTGAGGTATCTCAACACACTGCCTTTGTGCATACGGGCATCTAGGTCCCAAACGACAGCCAATGGGTAAATGCTGCAAAGGGGGAATCGATCCGGGTAGTGATTGCAGCTTCTCTTTGTGTGGTATCCAATCGTTAAAGTCTGGCATCGCTTTCAGTAGCGCGACGGTATACGGGTGCTTAGGTGCATCCAAGAGTTTAGCGGTGTCGGCAGACTCAACCGATTGGCCGCAATACATAACCGTAATTCGTGTTGCCCATTGAGTAATCGTGGTTAAATCATGGCCAATCAAAATAATGGTGGTGTTGTGCAATTGATTCATGCGACTTAATAGACGCAAAATCTGAGACTGAGTGATTGGGTCCAAGTCATTGGTTGGCTCATCAGCAATCAGTACTTTTGGCTTGGCGGCAATGGCCATTGCGATCATCACTTTTTGACACTCACCATCAGTCAGCTCGTATGAGTAACTATCCATCAGACGTGAGTGGTCTTTGATCCCGACTTTATGAAGTAGGGCAATCGCCTGTTTCTTTCGCCACTTAAAACGTTGCCACCATTTGCCTTCAAAGGCGTGAGATGGAATGGCTTCGATCAGCTGGTGTCCCACTTTTTCCGATGGGTCTAGACAGGTGGAAGGCTCTTGGAAGATCATCGCAATATCACGGGCAATGACTCGGCGGCGCTCTTTGGGTGTCAGTTGAAGCAAATCAATGTTACCCAGACGCATCCGGTCCGCAGAAACTTTCCAGTTTTCTTTACATACACCAACGATCGCTTTGGCTACCAAGCTTTTACCGGAACCAGACTCTCCCACTAAGCCGCGGATTTCCCCTTCGTTAAGGGTAATGCTCATGCGGTCTACGGCTTTCACTAAGCCCTGAGGTGTTTCGATCTCAATGGTCAGATGTCGAATATCAAGTAACGGCATTATTCGATCCCTGCGTTAAGTGCTTGGCGTACGCCTTCGCCGACTAAGTTAATGACGATAACGGTAAACATTATGGCAAGGCCGGGTAGGGTTACTGTCCAAGGCGCTAAGTAGATAAGCTCTACAGAGTCACCTAGGATTGACCCCCATTCCGTACTTGGAGCTTGAGCGCCTAAGCCTAGGAATCCCAGTGCGGTAATATCGAGAATCGCAACAGAGAGTGCTAACGTTATTTCAAGGGCAATGACGGTCAGAATATTAGGTACTATAGAGTTCCAAAGCAGGTAGAAATCGTTAGCACCGTCCAAGCGCGATGCCATAATGTAATCTTTCTCTACCTCTGCGTGCACCGCGATATAAACGGAGCGAATAAAGCGCGGAATCAGCGCAAGACAGATCGCCAGCAAGATGTTGAACTCTCCAAAGCCTAGGAAAGCAACAAAAATAATGGCGAGTAACAGAGATGGGATAGACATGACCGTATCAAGCAGGTGGTTTAAGGTACTTGATAGTAGGCCACGAGTCATACCCGCTAATACGCCGATCAAACAGCCAATGACAGCAGCAATGAAAGTGATCACCACCGCCGCTCCAAAAGTGAGCTGAGAACCAATAATCAGTCGAGACAGGATATCGCGACCTAGATCGTCGGTTCCTAGAAAGTACTCTACTGTACCCGCTGGATCCCATGATGGCGGCGTTAACAAATGACCGGTTTGCTCTTGGGCATCATGAGGAGCTAGCCAAGGGGCAGTAATGGTGACGAAGATAATCAGAACCAAACACCACAAGCCAAACATCGCAAGATTGTTATTGCGGAAGCTACGCCAAAAACGCTCAAATTGAGTCGGGATGTGCTCTTCTTGATAGACGTTACTTGTTAGCATACCACTCTTTCCTTACTAGAGGATTGATCATCGCGCCGATCAGATCCGATAGGATATTCGCTGTTAAAACCAGCGTTGCCACCACGATTACTCCAGCTTGAATTGATACGTAATCTTGGTTAGATAACGCATCAAGCAGCCAGCGACCGATACCCGGCCAGTTAAAAATAGACTCGGTAATAATGGCGAGCGTCAACATACTTGAAAGCTGCACGCCGACTTTGGGAACGATCGGTGGGATCGCATTACGCAGCACATGTTGCGTGACGATCTCACGGGTTGACAGACCTTTAATTCGTGCAGCACGAATGTAGTTTTGTGTCATCACTTCAGCCACTGATGCTCGCATTAGACGAATAACCTGCGTGGTTGGTGCCAAAGCCAGCACCAAACAAGGCAGTGCCATATGCTCAATCACGCTCTGTAGTGCATGTGCTTTGTAGCGACCTTCAGCAAAAAATGCATCAATGATCGCAAAGCCAGTGACGTGTTCAATCTCGTAAAGTAAATCGTAGCGGCCGCCAACCGGGAACATCTCAAAATGCAGAGAGAAGACCATGATCATCAGCAGAGCTACCCAGAATATTGGGGCTGAGTAACCTGCCATCGAGGTGAACGATATCGTGGTATCGATGAACTTACCTTGGCGCATCCCTGCAATGGTTCCAAATGGGATACCGATAAGGAGTGCAAGTACGAATGCAAAGAAACATAACTCTAGCGTTGCTGGGAAGACCACGGCTAATTCGTCATAGATCAGCGTACCATGTTTACTGATACCGAAGTTCAGAGTTGATAACTCACTGATGTAGGTTAACCAACCTGGCCAAAATTCTTGAATTGCCCAAGGTGACGTCTGGTCTAAGCGAAGCAAAGAGAAGCCAACGATAGTCAAAATCGCAAGTGTTATAACGAATAGATTGACGCGCCTTAACGTATACCAAAACATTAGTGGTGCACCTCTCTTGTCACTTGGTCGAAAGGTTGGGCATTAAATGGACTTTGCTTAAAGCCTGTTAAAGACCGATCGTGTACGCGGAATTGCACGCCATGAGCCAGTGGGATCACAGGGAACTCTTCGTTAAGAATATTCTGTGCTTGGTGATATAAATTCACACGGTGTCTCTGTTGATTGATCTCCAGCGCGAGATCAAGAAGAAAATCAAAGTCGGAATTGCACCACATCGACACGTTCAAGCCAGCGCGTTCTGACTGACAAGAGAGCAGTGGACGTAAGAAGTTGTCTGGATCTCCTGTGTGTCCAATCCAGCCCGTAAGCAACAGATCTGTCGAAGCGATGGAAGAGAGTTGAGTACGATCGAAGCGGTCGTCAGTATAGAGCTTTAAGCTAATACCAATATCAGCAAGATTGGCTTGAATAAGCTCCGCAGTCTTTTGCGGGCTTGGGTTGTAGGCTCTAGGTTCCAGAGGTACCCACATAGAGAGCTCTAAACCGGGCTCTACACCTGCATCTTTGAGCAGAGCAACGGCATAGTTACGGTCGTAACGAACTTGAACCTGGTCTTTTTGATAAGCCCAAGAAGTGGGTGGCAATAAGGTATACGCCTTGCTCCCTGTTCCGTAATAAACCGAGTCCAGAATATTCTGGCGGTTGATAGCAAGGTTTAACGCTTTACGTACACGTGCGTCGCGTAGAGCAGGGTGTTCTGTGTTTAGGGCGATGAACGAGACGTTTACAGCAGGTGTTGCTGTAATCTTAAGCTCTTCTTGAGCTTGAATAATTGGAATCTGGCTTGAGATAGGTGAATTGAGTACATCACATTCATCACGGAGTAGCTTCGCGAGTGTCCCCGTACCACGTTGTGACGTATCAAACACCACTTGGTCCATTTTCACTTTGCTTTTCCAGTAGTGCTTGTGTTTTTTTAAACGAACAAGGTCGTTGATTTGAAAGTCATCAAGATAGAATGGACCTGTGCCAACTGGGTGTGAGTCTAAGCGGTTTTTCTCATCCAACTGAATAAGCTGACTGGCGTACTCCTTAGAGTGAATCACTGCATAGCTGGTAGCAATGTTGGTCAAAAAGGAGTTGTCAGGGCGTGTTAACCTAAACCTGACTGTCAAATCGTCTACTGCTTCAATACTGTCAATTAGATTCGAGAAATCGATACCCGCAAACCAAGGGTAAAGGCCGCCGCCAACATAGTGAAAGGGGTGGCTGCTGTCCGTGATGCGTTCGAAGCTAAAAACAACATCTTGTGCGTTTAAAGCACGAGTCGGTGTGAACCAATCGGTAGTCTGGAACTGCACATTTGGGCGCAATTTAAAGGTATATTCAGTACCTGCCTTGTTCACTGTCCATTCGGAGGCGATGTTAGGCTGGGGACGATATGTTTTAGGATCGAGTTGCAGCAGAGTATCGAAGATCTGAGGGCTTAGTGACTCCGCCGTGATGCCACTATCCACCAACTGTGGATTAAAGGTGTTCGGGTTACCTTGGCCGCAATAAACAAAGCCTTTTTGTCGGATCTGATCGTGATCGACGCTCTCTCCACATCCGGCTAAAACGCCAAGTGTGAAGAAACCTAGTGACAGTCTTAATAGTGCTTTCATAAAAAGAAATACTTTTCGAAACGAGGCAAAAGAGAAGCCTCAAGATCCGGATAATTTAACATTTTATTTATTGCGCTCCAAATAATAATCCTGTGCTAGCAGCTATTTATCACTGTTTTGTCCGACTATCGAATATTTCCTCACCATGCCTCTCAATTGGTTGTAGGTAAGACCAAGCAGCTGTGCCGCTTGCTTCTGATTATATTTACTTGTTTTCAAAGCTTGATTGAGGAGGGCGATGTCTTGCTCCTCTTGCCACGCTTTGTAGTCGAGTGGTAGAGAAAAGCTGCGCTCAATAGAAGTATGGTCGCTTGGTGCGGAATTGTCAGTTTCGGCCTGAGTATCACTCCATGCAGGTTCAAACGGATTAAATACAAGAGACTCAATCGGTTCTGGGTTACGGCCATGCTGATAAATAGCTCGTTCAATCACGTTTTTCAGTTCACGAACGTTGCCCGGCCACGGGTAATCGATCAATGACTGCTTTGCTTCAGGTGAGAAGCCGACAAATAGATCCAGCTCGAGCTCACGGCACATCTTAATCGCGTAATATTCGGCAAGAAGTATGATGTCCTCTTTTCGTTCTCGTAGTGGCGGTAGTGTGATCACATCGAACGCTAAGCGATCCAATAGATCTGCTCTAAATTCCCCATTACTTGCCATATCGGGCAGATCGGCATTGGTTGCACAAATTAATCGTACATTGGCGCTAAGTGCTTTTTGACCACCAACACGTTCGTATTGCCCGTATTCGATAACACGAAGTAGTTTTTCTTGAACCGCTAGGGGAGTGGTTGCGAGTTCATCAAGAAACAAAGTACCGCCTTCAGCACGCTCAAATCGACCTTGATGACGCCCCTTTGAGCCAGTAAAGGAGCCTGATTCGTGACCGAAAAGTTCAGAGTCAATCAAGCCTTCACTTAATGTGGAACAGTTCAGTGAAATAAGCGGTTGGTCCCAACGCTTGGAAAGATAATGAAGACGTTGTGCAATCAACTCTTTACCTGTGCCGCGTTCACCAATGATGAGGACTGGTCTTTCAATTGGTGCCAATTGAGAGACTTTATCTAGAACAGTAAGAAAACTTTGGGACTCGCCGATTAAATTTTGCTGCATTAGGTAGCCTTGTCAGTGCGATTGTGTGACGCTGGTGGTGAAAAATACCAACACTTGGTTAATCTCATCATAGCATCTGTTGTTATAATCACCACCTAATATTAAGTTATTGATTTTTAATGAGTATAAAATTGGCACGCAATTTGGATTACTAAGAATAAGTTTATCCGCGAGTGATAACACCATTCGCACAGTATCAATGGTTTAACCATTGGCTAAGTTGATTATTTAAGGAGTTCCTTATGGGTATTTTTTCTCGCTTTGCAGACATCGTAAATTCAAACATCAGCGCATTACTCGATAAGGCTGAAGATCCTGAAAAAATGATTCGTCTTATCATCCAAGAGATGGAAGACACACTGGTAGAAGTTCGCACCAATTCAGCCAAAGCCATTGCTGACAAAAAAGAGCTGGCTCGTAAGGTGGAGTCTATCGAAGACCAAATTGCAGATTGGCAACAAAAAGCAACGCTGGCATTAACCAAACAGCGTGAAGATTTAGCGAGAGCTGCTCTGATTGAGAAGCAAAAGCTAGAAGACATCATCAAGAGTCTTCACACCGAACAAACTCTAGTTGAAGAGACAATTGAAAAGCTAACCAGCGAAATTGGCAAGCTTGAAACCAAGATCGCTGAGACGCGCGCAAAGCAACAAGCGCTAGCGATTCGTAACAATGCTGCCAGCAATCGTCGTGATGTTCAAAAACATCTTCACTCAAGCAAAACAGATGAGGCGATGGCGAAATTTCAGCAAATGTCACGTAAAGTAGACGAACTTGAGGCAGAAGCCGATCTGTATGCTAAAACAGGTAACGCTAAATCCCTTGATCAAGAATTTGCTGAACTGCAAGCTCAAGATGAAATTGAAAAAGAGCTGGCGAAACTGAAGCAGCAAGTCGAAAACCGCGATAAATAACCTAGGAGTTATCTATGTCATCATTTCTAATAGCTGGTCCACTGATTGTCTTTCTGATTTTTGTTGCTCCGCTATGGTTATTTTTGCACTACCGCAGTAAAAAGAAGTCGAGCAACGGTTTGTCTGAGACGGATCTTCAAAGGTTGCACCACCTTTCGCAACAAGCGGAGTCGATGCAAGATCGTGTTAAAACCTTAGAAAAGATCTTAGATGCGGAGTCCCCTAACTGGAGACGAAACTATGAGTAGAGAACTGTATCGCGACCCTATTAACGGCAAGTTATCAGGTGTTTGTGCCGGCCTAGCGAATTACTTTGGCTTAGAAGTATGGTTAGTACGCATTATGGTTATCTCTGCTGCATTACTGGGCGGCAGCTTCTTAGTGATTCTCGCTTATCTGGCTATGACGTTCATGATTGAAAAGCAGCCAAGACGCTATGTCGATGAACTGAAGTCAAAACAGGAGCACACGTTAAAGCAAAAGCCATGGGAGCAAGGTCAAACACCAGAGTTCCTGCTCAACACTTTAGAGAGTGATTTCGAAAAGATAGAACGTGACGTGCGCAATATTGAAGCGTATGTGACATCAGATACTTTCAAAGTGAATCGCGAGTTTAAAAACATGTAGCACGTTAACTTATTAACTTCCTATAACGGCTTGGGTGATTATCGTCCAAGCCGTTATTTTTTTTGAATATTTTCTCAAAATAATTCCGCACATTAACTGGTAAGTTAGATGTGAATAATCTATGTTAATAAAATATTTATAGATATGGATGATCTAAAATGTACAAAGCCTCCCTTGTCCTTATGACAGCGTTAGCAGGGCTGTCTGGGTGTGGTAAGGAGCTTCCTCCTGTCCCCGAGCCTGAATCTCGACCTGCCAAACTCTTCACCGTTTCTGTCGGCAACAACACTTTTAAACGCGACTTTCCAGCCACAACAGAAGCCGGTGATAAAGCTGTCCTCGCATTTCGTGTTCCAGGACTCTTGCAAAATATTGAGGTCACTGCTGGGCAGATGGTCACTAAAGGTGACACGCTCGCTGTTCTTAACCCCGATGAGTATCAACTACTAGAAAAGCAAGCGAGAGCCAACTATCTCTTGGCGGATGTTCAGTTCGAGCGCGCCAAAAAGCTGCGCAAAGACCGTGTTGTTTCAGAGCAAGACTACGATCAAGCCAAAGCTAACCACAATTCGGCAAGAGCGGTATTAGACCAAGCTAAAGCCAACCTACGTTATACCAAGCTCGTTGCTCCTTATGACGGCACCATCTCCATCATTCCTGCAGAGAATCATGAGTATGTGGCTGCCAAAGAGGGCATTATGAACATTCAAACCAACCAAATCATGAAGGTTGTGTTCCTGCTTCCGGATCAGTTAATCACACGCTACTCTGCCGGTTTTGAAACAGAAGCGAATATGGTGTTTGATGCCTTTCCGGACTATTCTTATCCGTTGACATTCCAAGAAGTCGACACCGAAGCGGACCCCAAAACCGGCTCTTACAAAGTAACTATGATAATGGAACGTCCAACGGACATCGGTATCCTGCCGGGCATGTCTGGCAACGTATTCCTCTCATCAAATCGCGGGGCTGCAACTAAGATCCCAACCGCAGCGATGATTACAGAAAACGACGATACCTATGTATGGCGCGTCAACAACGACGGTATTGTTGAGAAAGTTGCGATAGTGACGGATGAAAAGCGCCACATTGTTTCTGGCTTGAATGATGGTGATCGCATCGTGACATCAGGCGTTAATGAGCTGAAACCCGGCGAAAAAGTTCGTGAATGGATTAAAGAGAGAGGGCTCTAATATGAAGAGTATGAAAAGCGCGATTGGGCTCTCTTGTTTAGCTTTACTTGTCGGTTGTGAACGACCGGAAGTGACGTCTGAAATCAATGTCCCTCTGGTTCGAACAATGGAAGTTCAGGTTCTCGATTTCCATGACAAGCTCTACTTCCCTGCGATTGCCAACGCAGCTGAAAAGGCGCACTTAAGCTTCCGCGTAGCGGGTGAAATTAACCGATTAACAGTCAAAGAAGGTGAGCGAGTTAAAGAGGGTGACTTGATTGCTGAACTCGATCCAACTGATTATCAATTGGAGGTTGATAACGCGCAGGCTCGATATACGGTGGTGAATAGCCAGTACAAACGTTCGAGTCCACTGGTTAAGAAAGGTCTATTGGCTAAATCTCAATTTGATGAAATTGCAGCGCAACGTCAAATTGCTTATGCCGAATTGGAGCTGGCAAAACTGCGTCTCTCATTTACTAAATTGCGTGCCCCTGTAGATGGCATCATTTCTCGCGTAAGTGTTGACCAATTCGAGAACATTCAGGTTGGCCAACAAATCGTTAATATCCACAGTGTCGAAGACGTTGAAGTGGTGATTCAGTTGCCTGATCGTATTTATGTGAATCAACCTACGGAGACACTGGTCTCTGATATTCGAGCTTTGGTTCGTGTCCCTAGCGGTAATGAATATGAGTCTCGAATTAAGGAGTTCACCACAGAGCCGGACCCGAACACTGGTACTTTTACCGTGACTCTCGCACTACCAATGCCAAAAGATGATCTGATCCTTGATGGTATGGCTGTGGAGGTGACTTCATATGGTCGCGATATCGGCTTAGAGCTAAAAGCAGGTGTGCTTATCCCTATTGAAGCGGTGTTTAACGCAGACGGTGACCCATTAGACAACAAAGAGTCTTATGTTTGGGTGGTGAATGATGACAAGACAGTGACCAAACAACAGATCGTTTTAGGCAAAGCCAATCAAAAAACTCTACAAGTGATTAAAGGTTTAGAGATTGGTCAAACCATAGTGACAGCAGGTGTGTCGAAGCTAAGAGATGGGATGACAGTGGAAGTATTGTCTCAGGAGGCGAACAATGAGTGAACTGAATAACAAGCCTCAAAGCGATGATGAAGTAACAGGAGTTGCGGCTTACTTCATTCGTAATAAGGTGATCAGTTGGATGCTATCACTTATTTTCTTGATTGGGGGTGTTGCAGCATTCTTTGGCCTTGGTCGATTAGAAGACCCAGCGTTTACTATCAAAGACGCGATGGTTGTTACTTCCTATCCGGGAGCGACACCGCAACAGGTTGAGGAAGAGGTGACATACCCGCTTGAAAAAGCGATACAACAACTTACCTATGTAGATGAAGTTAACTCGATATCCAGTCGAGGACTCTCTCAGGTCACCGTGACCATGAAAAACAACTACGGCCCTGATGACCTTCCACAGATCTGGGATGAATTGCGCCGTAAAGTGAACGACCTCAAAGGGCAGCTTCCTCCGGGGGTGAATGATCCGCAAGTGATCGATGACTTTGGTGATGTGTACGGGATTTTGCTTGCTGTGACAGGTGAGGGATACTCCTATAAAGAACTACTCGATTATATTGACTACCTCCGCCGTGAATTAGAGCTGGTGGATGGAGTGAGTAAGGTCTCGGTTTCAGGTGCGCAGCAAGAGCAAGTATTCATTGAAATCTCGATGAAGAAAATCAGCTCTTTGGGACTCTCTCCAAATACGGTGTTTAACCTTCTTTCGACACAAAATGTGGTGTCGGATGCCGGTGCGGTGCGTATCGGTAGTGAGTATATTCGAATCCATCCTACGGGTGAGTTTAAGAATGTTGAGCAACTTGGAGACTTAATTCTTACTGAGGGCGGCGCACAAGGTCTTATCTACTTGAAAGATGTGGCTGACGTTAAGCGTGGCTATATTGAAGTACCCACCAATATCATCGGCTACAACGGGAAGTTGGCGCTTAACCTAGGTATTTCGTTTGCTCAAGGGGTAAACGTGGTCGCTGTCGGTGAAGCATTTGACCGACGCTTAGCCGAGCTGAAATACCAGCAACCTGTAGGTATTGATATCTCCGAGGTATATAACCAGCCGAAAGAGGTAGACAAGTCGGTTAGTGGCTTTGTGGTCAGTTTAGGGCAAGCTGTCGCTATCGTTATTGTGGTTCTGCTGTTCTTTATGGGTTTACGATCGGGTTTGCTGATTGGTTTGATCCTGCTGCTGACGGTGCTAGGTACGTTCATTTTTATGCAGTACTTCAAAATCGACCTGCAACGTATCTCGTTGGGGGCCCTGGTGATTGCGCTTGGGATGCTGGTGGACAATGCCATCGTGGTGGTTGAGGGCATACTCATAGGCACACAAAAAGGCCGAACGCGTATGCAGGCAGCGACCGATATCGTTACTCAAACTAAGTGGCCTCTGTTAGGTGCAACCGTCATTGCGGTAACAGCCTTTGCACCTATTGGACTTTCAGAAGACTCGACGGGCGAATATTGTGGCACCTTGTTTACGGTACTGCTTATCTCGTTGATGTTGAGTTGGTTCACTGCAATCTCAATCACGCCGTTCTTTGCTGACTTGTTCTTCAAAGGTCAGAAGGTGGATCCGGATAGCGAAGGTAAAGATCCATACAATGGGATGGTTTTTGTCATCTACAAAAAGTTCCTTGAGTTCTGTATGAAGCGCGCATGGCTAACCATGATCGTTCTGGTGATTGGTTTAGGTGCGAGTGTTTACGGCTTCGGTTTCGTGAAACAAGCTTTCTTCCCATCTTCAACCACACCTATGTTCCAAGTCGATGTGTGGATGCCAGAAGGGACAGACATCCGTGCGACAAATACCAAGCTAAAAGTGCTGGAGAACTGGTTATCTGAGCAAGAAGAAGTCGAGCATATTACGACAACCGCAGGTAAGGGTTTGCAACGTTTCATGCTGACCTATGCACCAGAGAAGAGCTACAGTGCTTATGGTGAAATCACAACACGTGTGAAGAGTTATGAAGTGCTCGCGCCTCTAATGAAGCGCTTTAGAGACTATGTTGACGCTAGCTTCCCTGAAATTGACTACAAGTTAAAGCAGATTGAATTGGGTCCAGGCGGTGGTGCGAAAATTGAAGCGCGTATCGTAGGTTCTGATCCAACAGTGCTGCGTTCAATTGCTGCTCAAGTGATTGATATTATGCATGCTGATCCAGGTGCATTCAACGTTCGTCACGATTGGCGCGACCGTACTAAGGTGCTTGAACCTCAATTTAACGAAAGTCAGGCTCGTCGTTACGGTATCACTAAGTCTGATGTGGATGATTTCTTGGCAATGTCGTTTTCTGGTAAAGCGATCGGCGTATATCGTGATGGTACGACACTGATGCCTATCGTGGCACGCTTACCAGAAGATGAGCGTATCGACATCCGAAACATAGAAGGGATGAAGATCTGGAGTCCAGCATTAAGTGAGTTCATTCCGTTGCAACAAGTGACCCGAGGCTACAAGATGCAATGGGAAGACCCACTTATCATTCGTAAAAACCGCAAGCGTATGTTGACGGTGTTTGCTGACCCTGACTTACTGGGTGAAGAGACCGCAGCAACGCTTCAAAAGCGCCTTCAACCCCAGATTGAAGCGATTGAACTTCCACCGGGTTATTCACTCGAGTGGGGTGGTGAGTATGAGTCTTCAGCGGATGCGCAAGCGTCGCTGTTTACTACCATGCCTCTCGGTTACCTGTTTATGTTCTTGATCACCGTGTTCCTATTTAACTCAGTGAAAGAGCCGCTGATTGTTTGGTTGACCGTACCGTTGGCATTGATTGGTGTAACCACTGGCTTACTCGCGCTCAATACACCGTTTGGCTTTATGGCACTGCTTGGCTTCTTGAGTCTGTCGGGGATGCTGCTCAAGAACGGTATTGTACTGCTCGACCAAATCGATATTGAGATGAAGTCGGGTAAGGAACCTTATATCGCAGTAGTGGATGCCGCATTGAGTCGTGTTAGACCTGTGTGTATGGCTGCGATTACGACCATTCTGGGTATGATTCCGCTGCTACCGGACATCTTCTTTAAGCCGATGGCGGTCACCATCATGTTCGGTCTAGGCTTTGCGACAGTATTAACTTTGATTGTGGTTCCTGTGTTGTACCGCATGTTCCACAAAATCAAAGTTGTTTAACATTTTCATTATTAGTTAAAGACTATAGTGCCCCATCAAGGGGCACTATTTTTTGGTCGTGATACCGACCGTGAGGGAGAATTACAATGACGACACAACAAGTCGAACAAACCTGTGCATGGGCATTGAAGCACGAATTGGAAAGGGAGTATCACGATAACGAGTGGGGCATTCCTGTTTATGATGATCAGGTTCTGTTTGAATTTATTACGCTTGAAGGCGCGCAAGCAGGTTTAAGTTGGATCACAATTTTGAAGAAGCGAGAAGGCTATCGAGCGGCATTTAAAGAGTATGACTTACAGGCATTAGCTGCAATGGATGAATCACATGTTGCTGAGATCATTGAGACGTATGATGTGGTCAAACACAAAGGCAAAATTGCGTCAGTATTTAGTAATGCGCGTGCCGCAATAGAGTTACAGAAAGAGTTTGGTTCAATCTCTAACGCACTTTGGCAGTTTGTTGCTCATCAGGTCATCATGAACAACTGGCAAGAGATGTCTCAGGTGCCTGCTTCAACTGAGCAATCAAAAGCGATGAGTAAATTTCTTAAAAAGCGTGGCTTTAAGTTTGTCGGAGAGACGATCTGCTACGCATTTATGCAAGCGGTCGGTATGGTGAACGATCACTTAGTGAATTGTCCAAAAAAGTGATAGAGAAGAAGAAAGGCAGCCGGGTGGCTGCCTTCTAGCGGATGTTGCTTTTGCTTTTACTAACGAGATTGGCTATAGCAACGCGTTGTAGCGTTCAAAACCAGCTTCTAGGTCTGCAATCAAGTCATCGACATCTTCAAGACCAATGTGCAGACGAACAAGTGTCCCTTCAAATTTCGGATTCGCGATTGTGCGCAGGCTATCAAAGCTCTTCGGTTCGTTCGCCAAAATTAAGCTTTCAAAACCACCCCATGAGTAACCCATGCTGAAGTGCTTCATACCATCTAACAATGCAGTCGTTGCTCGTGGGTAGCTTGTTTTAAGTACAAACGAAAACAGGCCATTACCACCAGTGAAATCACGCTTAAAGAACTCATGGCCTGGACAACTTTCTAACGCAGGGTGACGGACATGGTCCACTTCGGGGCGAGTTTGTAGCCACTGAGCGACTTTCAAACTGTTCTCGGCATGTTGACGTAGGCGTACATCCATTGTTCGGATACCACGTAAACCTAAATAGGCATCGTCCGGAGATACACATTGGCCCATTAAGTAGCTTTGCTCACGCAATTGGTCCCAATGCTTTTCATTCGCAACAGCAGTCCCGAGCATCACATCTGAGTGACCGACAATGTATTTGGTTGCAGCTTGAATTGAGATGTCGACACCATAGTCAAATGGTGAAAAGTTAACCCCAGCAGCCCAAGTGTTATCGAGCATAACGATGATATCGTGTTGATGGGCAATACGAGCTAGTGTTGGAATATCCTGAACTTCCATCGTGATGGAACCCGGAGATTCGGTAAATAGGATCTTTGTATTCGGTTGTATAAGATCTTCAATACCTTCGCCTATGGTTGGTTCGTAGTAGGTGGTCTCTATCCCCATCTTTTTCATGATGGTGTCACAAAAGTCACGAGTTGGCTCGTAGCAAGTATCTACCATCAGAATATGGTCGCCCGTTTCTACGAATGAGAGGATGGCATTAGAAATCGCCGCTGTCCCACAAGGATAAAGCGCACAGCCTGCGCCACCTTCTAGGTCGACCATCGCGTCTTGGAAAGCAAAGTGGGTGTTGGTACCTCTACGGCCGTAGAATAGAGTTTTGTTGGCACGGTTTACTGTTGCTTTGTGTTTTTCGGCAACGGTATCAAATACAACAGTTGATGCACGTTGAACGGGTGGGTTAACCACACCGTTAGTCCACTTTTTATCGCGACCTGCTGTGATCAGTTTTGTTGTTTTGCTTTCGGACATACTCTGAATTCCTTATCAATCTACTATCCTTTATTTAAAACACGCCATTGGGTACGAAAGCAAGGGAAGTTAAAGAGTTTTTGTAATTAATACCAATCACAGTAAATAAGTGAGCATAGGTAGCGCAGGAAAAAGGTTTGAGAGCAAGGCAGCTTTTCTACAACAGGGAAGCTTCGATCAGTAGTAGCCCTACAATCAAAAATTCTAACGTAGTTATCAAGCCTTTTAACAAGCTAGAATGAGCAATTATTTACTACGATTGGTATACAGACCCTTTGTTGAATAAGGGTCTAGGAAATGGATAAGAGGGTGGAGTTCAAAACCTAGAGTAATGGATTGAAGAGGTAAAATAGACGCTCAAAGAAGCGTGATTGAAGGCTTCTTTCTTGCCATTTATCGAGGCTGACAGGGTGGGACGTCTCGATATACGATTCTTGAAGGTCGGCAAGTTGACGTGTAAAACTCACATCGTCAACAACAAGCGTTACCTCAAAGTTAAGCCAGAAGCTGCGCATATCGATATTCACCGTGCCGATCAAGCAGAACTCTTCATCAATCACTACCGATTTCGTGTGTAGCAAGCCACCGTAGAATTCATAAATCTTCACACCCGCTTCAAGTAGCTCGGTATAAAAAGCACGAGATGCCCATTTAACCATCACCGAGTCGTTGCTATGCGGGATCACGAGTTCAACATTGACTCCTCGTTGTGCCGTCATTTTAAGGATCTCTAGCAAATCTGCGCTCGGCACGAAATAAGGTGTGGTTATGCGCACTGAGCGATTTGCTTGGTTAATCGCAATGCTCAACACTTGCAGAATGAGATACTCAGGCATACCTGGGCCAGATGGCACAACTTGAACGGGATGTTTGACTTCGGATTCATCGACCTTACATTCTGGAAGGGCGGGCAAAATGCGTTCTCCTGTCTCCACTTCCCAGTCCCAGCCGTGAATAGCAGACAATACGTTCACGGTTGGACCTGTAACCCGCACCATAACATCAATCCATTGTCCGACACCTGCTCCTTGCTTAAAGTGAGCAGGATCGACCATGTTCATTGAACCTGTATAGGCAACAGTTTCATCAATTACGATGATCTTGCGATGCTGTCTTAGATCGAGGCGACGCAGGAACATACGCAACGGACTAACCTCAAGCGCTTGCACAACCTGTACACCAGCATCACGCATCATAGAGCGCCAGTGGCTTTTGAAGAAGCGAGGGGAACCCGCGGAATCGAGGAGTACTTTTACGTCGACACCGCGCTTGGCAGCCCGGATTAACGCGGAAGCAACTGAATCGGTTAGACCACCCGGATGCCAGATATAGAAAACCATTTTGATACTGATTTGGGCGTTTTCGATATCTTCAATGATCGAATGTAAGATTTCATCGGGAGACGATTGCAAAGAGAGCGTATTACCACTCAATGCAGGGATACCCATACGGTTATTACACAATTCATCGATTTTATGGATAGGTGAGCCAACTTCGCCAGGTTGGTGCACTTGGCAGTGATTTAATTGGCGGAACCAGTCACCGAAAGGCGTGAACATACGCTGGGCACGCTCTGCTCTTTTTCTGCCTAAATTGAGTTCACCAAAGAGAAAATAGCAGGCGACGCCCGCAATTGGGACGATATAAATAATAAGCAGCCATGACAAAGACACGCTCACCGACCGTCTTTTAAGTACAACACGAAGTGTGACACCCGCGACCAGTACCCAATAGAGCACAACAGCGGCCAAAGTTAAAAAATGATAGAGCTTTTCCACATCTAATACTCGAAAAAAGAGACACTTAGATAGTAATGCTATTTTGGTGATTTGGGAATTTTACAGAACAAGTATTTACAAAATAGAGTAAAAGCTGTAAATAGATTAAAGTTGTTAAGTTTTAGTTAACTTAAGACGAAAACGATTGTTTTGTATGAAAAGTCGGCATTTAACCATAACATTATACATTGGTAACGAAATATGTACGGTTCGGGCTTCCAATTTTAATCTTAAACTGGTTTACTGGCTATACAACGAGCGTCAATCAAATTTTTTAGGATGTAAACATAGATTTACACCTTCTTTTAATAAGACGCCACCAAAGCAAACACAACATTACACAACATACAAATTTTGGAGTTAAAGTGGCTACGAGTAATACAACCACAACACCTCGTGATACCTGGGGTTCGAAATTAGGATTCGTAATGGCTGCAGCAGGTTCTGCTGTTGGTCTAGGTAATATCTGGAAGTTCCCATATACAGCGGGTGAGAGCGGCGGCGGTGCCTTTGTTGCAATCTACCTATTCTTCGTAATTTTCATCGGTTTCAGTGTGATGCTGACTGAATTTGCTATTGGCCGTCATACGCAAAAATCAGCAGTAGGTGCATTTAAAACGACAGACCGTCGCTGGACGTTCACTGGTGTGATCGGTGTAGTAAGTGGTCTACTTATCATGGGTTTCTACCCTGTAGTAGGCGGCTGGTCTATTGCTTACATCGGTAAGATTGCGGGTGGTCTTCTAGACGCACCTGAAGCAATCGGCGATAGCTTCGGTGGTTTCATCTCTAACCCAGTTCAACCATTGATGTGGATGGGTCTATACCTTCTTCTTAACGTTGTTATCGTTATGAAAGGTATCTCGGGCGGTATCGAGAAAGCGGGTAAGGTTCTAATGCCTCTGCTATTCCTGATCCTTATCGTGGTATCGATCAAAGGTCTGACTCTTCCAGGTTCTATGGCTGGTCTTGAGTTCCTATTCAGTCCTGATTTTTCTAAGGTAGACAGCAACGTAATCCTAGCTGCACTTGGTCAAGCATTCTTCTCACTATCTCTAGGTATGGGTTGTATGTTGACTTACGGTTCTTACCTTAAGAAGAAAGAAAACCTAGTTCAAACTACCGCTATGGTTACAGCAATGGATACAGGTGTTGCTATCCTAGCTGGTGTTGCAATGTTCCCGGCAATGTTCGCATTCGGCATGGAACCAGCAGCAGGTCCTGGTCTAGTATTCGTAGTTGTTCCTCAGCTATTTGCTGAAATGGGCGGCGTAATTGGTCTTCTATTCGCACTTCTGTTCTTCATTGGTCTAAGTGTTGCTGCTCTAACATCTTCTGTTTCTCTACTTGAGGTTGTGGTTTCTTACCTAATCGATGAGAAAGGCATGAAGCGTGTAACAGCGGTTATCTCTGCAAGTGTTGTCATGGCTGCACTATGTATCTTCGCTTCTCTATCTCTAGGTGGCGTTGGTCCAACACTGTTCGACACAGGTGCATTTGATATCTTCGACCTACTAACAGATAAGATCTTCCTAGCGGTTGGCGGTATGTTGGTATGTATCTTCGCTGGTTGGAGACTAAACCGTGCAGACCTAGAGAAAGAAATCACTAACGACGGTGAAGTATCTTTCCCACTATTCGGTCTATGGTACACACTAGTTAAGTTTGTAATCCCAGTAGCAATCGCAATCGTTGCATTCATGGGTATCTCTTCTGGCTTCGACAGCGGTAAGGGTGCAATCATGCTACTAGGTATCGGTATCATTGCAGGTTCAGCGTTGATTTCTAAGAAACTGTAATTAAGACCTTCAATGTTAAGATGAATAGAAAGCGAGAGCCTTAGTGCTCTCGCTTTTTCATTGCTGGTATCTGGTGTTGGACAAGGTATACTTCTAGCTCGATTACGGAGTAAGCCTTTTCATGTTCGACATTCTTGTAAACCACTCAGATTTTTTAATTATCAATAAACACCCTGGTGTCAGCGTTCATAAAGATGATGGCGATACCATGCTTCTTCAAGAAGTCGCGACATCACTGGATATCGAGAAGCTTTATCTGGTTCACCGCCTAGACAAAATGACCTCTGGCATATTGTTGTTAGCAAAAAATGCGGCTGCGGCAAGCGAGTTGTCTCAGTTGTTTGCTAACCGCGAGGTTGAAAAGTACTACCTTGCAATTGGGTCAAAGAAGCCCAAAAAGAAGCAAGGCCTGATCGTGGGTGATATGGAGCGATCTCGACGTTCAAGCTGGAAGTTGATTAACAGTAAAGAAAACCCAGCAGTGACTCAGTTTTTATCAGCAGCAGCTGAACCTGGGGAAAGACTCCTGCTTTGTAAACCATATACAGGGCGCACTCATCAGATTCGTGTGGCGATGAAGTCGATAGGTTCGGCGATCGTTGGCGACCCAATTTACAATTCTTCAAGTCAATCTGATCGCGGTTACCTGCATGCGTTTGCGATCCGATTTACCTATCAATCTCAAGCATATCAATATGTATGTGACCCGAGAACGCACCAATCTCTTGGTCAAAAATGGTCGCAAGAGACGGTATCGACAGGTTTGGATACTTGGCTTGAACCTTGGTCATTGGCGTGGCCAAAGCTAAACATTAAGTGAGAGATATAATGGAAGCATCTGCTTTACCGGTATTTTTTGAACATATCGAACAACAGTTAAACGAAGTACCTAATGAGTTGCGTCGTATTTTTCATGGTCGAGGCAAATTTTGGCCAGGCCTAGAACAGCTAACTTGTGATTGGGTGGATGGTCAACTGCTAGTGAACATTTTCAAACAGGTTGATGAAGAGTTCCTATTAAGTTTGAAAGAGGGGCTTTTTAAACTGACTGAGCAACCAATTTGGCAACAAAAACAGGGCACAAGTGTAGTGCTGCAACACCGTTATGCTGAAGGTAGCCCATCAGAAGTGATTTGGGGCGAACTAGACTCATCACCAGTGGTGGTTGAGCACGGTCTCAAGTATCAGTTGAACATCGGTCGCAACCAGAACTTCGGTCTGTTCTTAGACATGCGTAACGGTCGTCAGTGGGTCCAAGAGAACGCTAAAGACAAGAACGTATTAAACCTGTTTGCTTACACCTGTGGCTTCTCTGTGGCTGCTCTAGCGGGTGGTGCGCGTCAGTGTCTCAACGTAGATATGTCTCGCGGTTCGTTGAGCAAAGGTCGCGACAACCACCGTCTCAATGAACATGATATGCGCTCAGTAAACTTTCTTGGTTACGACATCTTTAAATGTTGGGGAAAAATCAAGAAAGGTGGTCCATACGAATTAGTGATCATTGATCCACCATCTTTCCAAAAAGGCAGTTTTGCACTGACGAAAGACTATAAGAGAATTTTACGTCGTCTGCCTGAGCTTCTTAAAGAGGGCGGAGAAGTGATTGCTTGCGTGAATTCTCCAATGGTTTCACCAAACTTCCTGATTGATACCATGGCGGAAGAAGCACCAAGTGTTAAGTATCTAGAACGTATCCCAAACCCGCCTGAGTTTGTGGATGTTGATGCTGATTCAAGTCTGAAAGTACTTCGCTTCAAATTAGAATCCGCAGAGTAGTTTCTAGAAACGAACAAACCATATTGAAAGCGCCGCATTACTTCATAGTAATGCGGCGCTTTTTTATGGATTCCGTGTTCGTCGCATTGAAGTGCTTTAGGATTTGATGTTTTTAAGCGTCTGAAAGCCGGCGTAGATTCGCATAAATGTGGTGAGCCAACACGCCGCGCCAAACGCATAAGCAATGACGGTAAAGTGTTGCGGCCAAATACAAAACGCAATGAAACAAGCGATGGTTTCTGTTCCTTCAGTCAATCCAGACATGTAGTACAGAGATTTATGCTTATAGACGGGGTTCTCTATTCCTTGCTTGCCCGCCATAACCGCGAAGGCTAAGAAACTGCTGCCTGTACCGATGAAAGAGAAAATCAGAAAGGCGCCTGCAACGGCATTCGCGTCCGGGTTAGCAATCACAAAGCCAAACGGTATCAAGGAGTAGAACAAGAAATCGAGGCTGATATCGAGAAACCCACCGGCATCGGTAATTCCCTGGATACGAGCAAGCGCGCCATCAAGTCCATCACAGATACGATTTAGCACCACAAATAGCAGTGCCAAATCATACTGTTGAAATGAAAGCGACGGGAAGGCTAAACAGCCGATCAAAAAGCCGAAAAACGTAGTTTGATTCGCAGTGACGCCAGCGCGGTTTAGAACTTTAGCGGACTGAGTTAACGGCCAACGAATAACCTTGATGGAGTATTTATCTAGCATTTTCTGTACTCCATGGCCAATTCAGTACTCGTGCTGCTGGTGGAATATCCGCTTTATCGTGGGTCACCATCAATGTAGGTATATTGGCTTTGCTGAGTTGCTCAAATACCCAATCGCGAAATTGAACACGCAATTCAGGGTCGAGTTTGCTGAAGGGTTCGTCCAACAATGCAACTTTAGGCTTGGCGAGTAACATTCTGGTCAAACTGACTCGTGCTCGCTGCCCTCCAGAAATCTGGTCTGGGAATGAGTCGGCAAGTCGTGTCAGTTCGATGTCTTTTAGCGCATCTAACGCTCGCTGTTGGCGCTCTTTTCCTTTAATACTGTTTGGTAGTGCAAAGGCCAGATTTTCCCAAACTTTTAGGTGAGGGAAGAGCAGATCGTCTTGAAACAGGATCCCAACCTCACGTTTATGAGGCGCGATTTTATCAATTCGCTCGTCGTTGACGTGAACTTGCCCTGCGTATTCAAACTCGTTGCTAAGGTGACCAGCGATCACGTCGAGCAAAGTCGACTTGCCACAGCCACTTGGTCCCATCAGAGCCAGCACTTCGCCGGATTTTAAATGAAGATTGAGCGATGAAAATAACTCGCTTCCATCGAGCTTATGGATGGCGAGGTCGTTGAGAGATAGACTCATTAGGTAATAAACCTTTATATGAAAGACGGCGATACTTCATTTGTAAACGGCTGATAAGAATCGCAAAAGAGAAAAAGAATAGTGGCAGTAAGGCTTGCCAAATAGCGTAAATCGCGGTGACCCTGCGGTCGAATCCACTCGTCAAGGCAACTGCTTCTGTGGTGATGGTGCTGATTCTACCTGCACCCAACATTAATGTTGGCAGATATTGAGCAAGGCTGACACTAATGCCCACAGCCCAAGCAAAAACCATCGTTGGTAACAGAATCGGTAATTTAACCGTGAGCCAGCTTCGAAGCGGCGACTTCCCGAGGCTGAGAGCGGCTTTGATCAAGCCAGGTTCAAAACTGCGCCAAGGGCCATCTAATGACAAATAGACGAATGGAAAAGCAAAAAATACATGCGACCAAATCACCCAAAACTCATAAGCGGTACTATTGAGGTAGAGAGTGGTAACCTGTAAACCAAACAGAACAGATAGCTGAGGAATAAGCATCGGAATTGCGATAATGTATCCCGGAACTTGCCAGCGATGCTTAATACGATATTCATGAGCAATGAGGGCAAGTACTAAGGCGATGGTCGCAGAAATAATCGCAATCCAGAGGCTGGTGCTAATGGTACCGGTGATCGCGTCCCACTCGTATTCCCAAAAGCGAGTGCTATAACGGCTTGGTAATAGGTCAGGAAAGCGCCAGCGTTGAGCGACACTCCATATCAACATCAATGGGAACATAGCTGCTGTTAGCAATGCCAAGAAAGAGAACAGGTTACGTCCAGGTAGATCGACACCGCGGCGACCTGATACCTGCCAGCCACGGAAATACTTAAGAATGGCCCATTCGACCAATCGAGCAAACGCTATAAGTAGGCTTGCTAAACCAAATAGAACAATGGCCCCGGCTGCAGCTCTTGGTAATAAACTGAGATCTGGGTCGTTAAACCATTGCCACACTAATACAGCAAAAGTGGGTGGGTTTGTTGGACCGATAATGAGCGCGATATCAACAACAGACAAACTGTAAGCGAGTACCGCCAACATAGGGAAGCGTAATTTGTTGAACCATTGTGGGAAAATACATTTCCACCAAATTTGTGAACGATTGTAGCCTAGCGAAGCACTCACTTTGGTGATTTTAGGAATATCTAATTGCTGCAGAATAGAGATACTCATTAACAATAAGAATGGAATCTCCTTCAACGCCAACATCACGATTAATCCAAGTGCATACGGGTCTTTCACTAGTAATGCCAGCTCAGTATTCGTCGAAGGTTCACCAAAGAAACCTTGCAGGACACGCATACCAAGACCGCTTGGGCTAAACAGAAAGGCGAACCCGATAGCAAAGGCAACATGAGGAATCGCTAGCATCGGAGACAGAGTAAGCTCGATTTTACGCCAGAATGGTTTGTCCCACGTGGCTTGGAGAATACAGAAGGTGAGAAAACAGGCCAGGTAGCTGCTGATCACGGCTGAGCTCAGTGTAAGACCGATAGAGTGGTAGACGCCTTCCCACGCGAAAACTTGCTCGAAACCAACGATTGAAAACTGTTCTAAACCCAGTGGAGGTATATAACTGAGGGATGAAGCAATAACCCCAACTACCCCTGGGATAGTTGGGATGATGCACACCGCTATAACAACAAAATATAGAGCGTGAAGAATCAAACTTAGTTACCGTAGCGCGTTAACCACTCAGATTCGAGTGCGGTTTGCCAGCTTGGGTGCGGCTCATCTACCGACTTGAACTGCTGAGTATTACGCGCGCTTCCTGTTAGGTATTTGCTGCTCAATACAGATGGGTCGCCCCAGATGTTAAGTTCGCCTTTGCGTGATTGTGCTTCTGGGCTTAGTAGGTAGTTGATTGCCACTTGCGCGCCCGCCGATGCGTTGGCATTCCAAGGGATGGCTAAAAAGTGAATGTTAGATAGTGCACCACTTTCGAAGGCAAACGCTTTGGTGGTTTCTGCCAGTGTACCATTGGCTTGAGCAGAGAAAACCGCATTCGGGTTGAAGGTGATCGCTAAGTCCAACTGACCATCATCAAGCAGCTGGATGCTTTCGGATGTACCAGCAGGGAATTGTTTGCCGCCACGCCACGCAACCTTATGGAATTCATCAAGGTATGCCCATAGTGGTTGAGTAATCGTCTGGAAGGTCTTCTGATCAACAGGTTTAGACAGGGCCGGATCGTTATTGGTGAGCTCAATAAGGAGCGACTTCACAAAGCTGGTGCCGTGAAATTCTGGTGGACGAGGGTAGCTTAAGCGATTTGGATACGCTTGTGCGTAGCTCAACATTTCAGAGAAAGAGTGCGGAGGGTTGTTGAGTGTTTCTTGGTCGTGAATAAAGACCAGTTGTCCAACACCCCAAGGCGCTTCTAAGCCCTCAGTCGGTTCTGAGAAATCAACATCGATGGGTAGCGATTTATCGACATACTGCCAGTTAGGTAGTGTTTCAGTAAATGGGCCAAACAGTAGCGCATTGTCCTTCATAGAACGGAAGTTTTCACCGTTAATCCAGACCATATCGACACTACCGCCACTGTTTTTACCAGCGGCTTTTTCTGCGATCAGACGAGTTGTTGTTTCGGCTATGTCAGTGACCTTAACGTGCTTAAGTGTCACGCCGTGATTTTGTTGCAGTTGCTTGCCAGCCCATTGGATATAGCGATTGATCTCTTGGCTGCCGCCCCAAGCATGGAAGTAGACAGTTTGTCCTTCGGCTTCGCGCTCTATTTTGCTCCACTCTTGAGTGTTTGTGCTGTCTGCATAAAGTGTTGCGCTATAGGCCGTTGTGGCCAGTAATCCAATCGTACTAACTAATTTGTTCATAAACTTTTCCATATCTTTGTGAACCGGCGAGGGCTGTGCATTTGGTACTTCCTAAAGTTATTCTATCTGGTTCTGAAATAATTTCTAATTTAATAGTAAATTCAAAGAATTACTTGTTGAATTATGTGACCTTATCTATGACCGTGTTTTTGGCTAAATAATTACAGAACCAATGGAAAATTTTGTAATAAGTTGGAAATACTCTCCAGATACGAAAAAAGGAGCCAAATGGCTCCTTTTGAAAACTTGATTTTCACGTTGTTGAGATGATTAGTTTTTCCAATCATTTAGTGTGTACGTCAGAGTGTGTACATCGTTCTTCAGTATTAATATGTCGTTGGTTAGCGTTACGTCGCTCCACTCTACAAGAGTCGCAGATACAGACTGTTCAATATCCATTGCTGTACCGTGACACATCTTCATTGTCATACCCATCTGTTTGATGCGGAATTGACCATCTTTTAATTCACCCTGACCAAAGAAATTATTACAACCTGCAACGCCATTAGCTGTTAGCTTTTCACCGATCTCAAGGCGAGGTGCTTCGCGATGCACGCTTTTCTCAATGTTTTTGCCGTCGATTTGTGCCAGTTCCCAATTATGGTGCTGTAGGTCGGTAGCTGTTACTTGCGTTGCGTCACTACCTGTTGTCGTGCATGCAGCAAGCATGATTGGTAAAGCGGCTACTGCTAGTAATTTTTTTGAACTAAACTTCATATAATATGGCTCCAAAGGAATAAACGAAGTTACCAAAGTTACGTAACTTGATTGATGAAAAGTATAGTTAACAAAGCACTATATATGTCAGTATACGGTCATAGTTTAGTATGGATTCATTGGGCTCGATGGTTTAGTCATCATAGTAGCAGGCATATAAAGTACTCAGGAGGAGTCGTGGAGCAGTTAGAGTTTTTCCAAGTTCCAAGCCCTTGTGTCGGAGTATGTTCAACCGATGAGAAAGGCTATTGCAATGGTTGTATGCGAAAGCGGGAAGAGCGCTTTAATTGGATGTCTATGACACCATCTCAGCAGTTGCATGTCATTAAATTATGCCGACAAAGATATAGAAGAAAGCGTCTTGCTCAGTTGAATAGTGGCGCTAAACCACAACAGCCATCAGAAGAGTCTGTGAATCCACAACAAGATCTTTTTGGATAATCGCGGTTCACATAGTCTAATTTTAACAAACTATTTACATTGGTCGGCAGGTGTAATACTACTAGGACTACGATGCCAGAAAGGATGATGTTGGTATGAGTAAGAAAGAGAGAAAAATTAAGAAAAAGCCAATAAAGTCGTTAGACAAAGAACGCATAGAAGATAAAGACGACCCAGAAAGAGTCGCACGCGATTGGCACACTATGACTGAAGAAGAGCAAATGGAAGTGTTGTCTCACCTCTCTGATATGCCTTTCCAATAGTGCACGAACAGTAAATTGATACCAAGGTGATAACAGAATACTAAAAAGCCACTAAACAGTGGCTTTTATGCATTGTGGGCTCGAAAGTATTGCTTTTGGGGCAAATCTACTTGGAACCCCAATGATCGCTTACCCATCCACCAATATGCTCATCAAAATGATTACCACTGAATCGGTGGTTACGTTCAACAGAGCTATCACTCTCATCTTTATTGTCTAATAGTGTTTGAATGTAGTTAGCCATCGGGTCATTGGAACGTTGACGGTCGCGTCGGGTTGCCACTTCTTTAATCAGTTGTAATCGGTATGCAGAGCTAGCACGTTTCATTTCAATGACCTCCTGTTTATAGACACTAATAGAAAAATCTAGTTGGTGGTTTTGTGACCGTCAACGCGATTTTGAAGTATTTTTTTTGACCAACGAGGAATCAATCAGTTGAGTGCGATGTTCATAAAAATGTCATCAAAACAGCTTGGAGCCTAGTGTTGAAATAAGACGTTTTATATGAGTAAAGATGACTATTTCGTCAGATTTAGATGTAAAAAAGCCCAGTTCAAAACCGGGCTTTGGATGAAACATCCGTTTTTGTTCAAAACAGGGTGTTGTCGGATGCGACACTGACGATCAATTTGCTTGACGTGAGTTCTTACTTTTAAATTGCTTAATGCTCTTTTTCTTGGCTGTTCGACGATTGGCCTGTTTGTCTTTCGGAGGACGTTTACGTTGTGTGCCTTCGGTTGCTGGCTTGTCGGTCACAGGGAAGCCGTCTAGCGATTGAATTGGTAACGCTCGCTCGGTTAATAGACGTATTGCATTCAAGGTATCCATTTCACTGTGACTCACCAATGAAATGGCATGACCATTGGCGCCAGCACGAGCGGTGCGCCCGACACGATGGACATAGCTTGCGGAATGAGCAGGTAACTCAAAGTTGATGACCAGAGGTAGGTCGTCAATATGAATACCACGAGCCATCACATCGGTTGCAACAAGCGTTTCAATATTCCTTTCTTTAAACGCTTCGAGGAGTTGGCTGCGTTCGTCTTGAGTCTTATTACCGTGCAGTGCTTCAACATTGAGCTTGGCTTTCTTAAGCTTCTTAGTGAGAGCATCTGCGTTATCTTTTGCACCGATGAAAACCAAAGATTGAGTGTTTTGATGCTGCTTCAATAGACTGATAAGAGCTTGAGGTTTACTGCCTTTGTTGACCAAATACAAGGTCTCTTGGATGTTCTCGACCACACTGTTTTTTGGGTGTACGCTCACTTTCAATGGCTTGAACAGCAGGGTTTCAGCTTGTTGCTCTAACTCCGTCGGTAGTGTTGCCGAGAAAAGCAGAGTCTGATGTTTGGCTGGTAAAGATTTCTTGATCGCCTGAATGTCAGGCCAAAATCCCATGTCTAATAGACGGTCGGCTTCATCAAGCACAAATGATTTGCACTGTGAGAGTGATAGTGAGCCATGTTCGATCAGAGACACTAAACGACCAGGTGTCGCTACAATCATCTGCGGTTCCTGACTCAACATATCGCTAATACTCTCTTCGCTCATTCCACCTATAAAGGTTGCAATACGAATGGAGAGTGCACGCGCAAAAGGCTCTATTGAAGAGGCTACTTGGTTGGCGAGTTCACGTGTTGGTACCACTATGAGGCTTTGAACCGCATCGATGCCATGTTCAAGGTTGTGTAGTCCACCCAGACCAAATGCAAGTGTTTTGCCGCTGCCAGTCTGAGCCAATGCCAGTAAATCCCTTTTCTCAATGATCGCTGGGATCGTTTTCGTTTGAATTTCTGTTGGTTGTTGCAGCGTTTGCGGCAGAGCCTCGATAAGCTCAGAACACAGGTTTAATGATTTGAATGTCATGATGTGAACCGGTTGAAAATGGATGAGGAGTCTAACAGCGCGCAATGGTTGAGTGAACCTTTTTAGCTCATTGGAACCGTTTGGAATTTACCGCTCGCAAAATCGGACGTCACGTGTCGATATTTTCGCTAAAGGTCTGACAAGCTTAGCCGATAATTAATTCTAATGATGATTTGTGCTATGTTCATCTTGTGAGTGGATATTGATTTGGGTGCTAAGCTTAAGCTGCACCATGTGTAGGGAGACAGATAAATGAGTGACGGGTCGTTTACCCAAAAACGCCAGTACTATCGCCTAAAATACCCCAAAGGGGCTAGGCCGATCATGCGTATCAAAGATCAGCTCTTTCAAGTGAGTGAAGTATCGGAGAAAGGCGTGCGCGTTATGACACGAAATGTCAGTCACTTTTATCGTGGACTTTCGATGGCGGGCACACTCGACCTACATGATGAAAAACGCGTTGATATATTGGGTGCGGTTTTACGCTTTGATGGGGATGAAGTGATCATTCAACTGTCTCGTGGTCCGAGCTTTAAAGACATGGTGTCTGAACAGAGGCACATCCGCCAACGCTACCCTGCATTTTTCGCAAGTTTAAGAGCGGCGTAGTTGAATAGATTAAAGCAGTTGAGAACATTAAGAAGCCCGAGAGTCAAATAACTCTCGGGCTTCTTGTCTCTATCGGTCTGATAACTCTACAGAGTTGCCTGCATATAGTATGGACGGATTACAGTTTTGGTACTGTTGCCCATACTGCCGCCAGCATATCGTGACCAAATGCAACACTGCGGTCTGGTGACCAGCCGTAAAGCTCATCTGCGTGGCTAATATGATCTTTAAATGGCATTTCAACGGTGTAAGACAGGCACTTGAATTGCTCTGCGACCCAGTTTGAGCCTACAGTTAAGTTTGCTTTACCCGGCTCATCTTTATCGTAACCGATTTCGTCTTGGAATTCTGGTGTGATAGTGAACAGTGCTTGTTTGAAGTGCTCTTCTAAGCCTTGTAAACGCGCATCATAAGAAGGAATACCTTCGCTACCCGCGACAAAGTTGTAAGGGATAGCTTCGTCGCCGTGAATATCCAAGAACATATCAACGCCAGTTTCTAACATGCGTTCACGAACGAGGTAAACCTCTGGGCTGCGCTCCATTGAGGGTGTTTGCCATTCGCGATTTAGGTTTACGCCCAAGCCATTAGTACGTAAGTGACCACGGATACTGCCGTCTGGGTTCATGTTTGGTACTGCGCGAATCACAACGTTGTCGAGTAGGGCACGGCCAACCGTGTCTGTCTCATCAAGCAGGCGCTGCAAGAAGCCCTCAATGAACCATTCTGCCATCGTCTCACCTGGGTGTTGACGACCAATGATCCAGATATTCTTCTTCTCTGGGCTCGGTTCGCCAATAGTCAGTAGGCTAATGTCGTTGTTGTCATTAGTCACACCTAGCGTTTCAAGCTTACAAGCAGGGTGCGTTTGAGCACTGTGAAGTAAATCTTGGTGGCGGTCATAGGAGTAAGGAGCGAAGTAGGCAAAGAACATAGATTCATGCTCAGGAATGATATCGAACTGTAGCGTATCGCCATCAAACGTTGCTGGAATACGGAACCACTCTTCGCGATCGTAAGAAGCAACGACGTCGTACTCTTTCCAACCCTCTGGGTAGGCGGACTTTGCTAAGCCTTGGATTTCAAAATGGTGTGGAACTTGCGCTTCACTCTCTAAACGGAAGTGAAACCACTGTGCGATGTCAGTGTGCTTATCCGCTGGGATAGTCAGTTGGATGTTTTGTGGAGCATCTGCATTAACGACATTAATATTGCCGCTTTCGAAATTACTGAAAATTTTCATTGTAGTTGTTATCTGGTAGTTGAGTTGCACTAAGGTTAGCACACTTCATTTGAAGCAAACTACTCTGAAAACTTCAGCGCCGTTGGCAAGATGTACAACCGCGACAAGCGGAACGTGTATGTTTGTCTAGTTTACTGCGTTGAACCTTACAATAGGCATTTTTGAGTGCTCGTCGTCCTGCAAACCAATCATCCGGCTTGGTCAAAATTAGATAGCCATTAAAACGTTTCACCAACTCTGTTCGGTTCTCTTCGATGAATCGACTGTCAAATCCGATCTCAAAGTACTCAAGCGCCTGCTCAATACGTTCAAAGCTTGCAATTTTCTGCAAAAGTTCAGGGTGGCTCATTGTCTTCCCATACTATTTCATTGGCCGTGAACTTTAGCTCATTTAACGATTTTTTTTATTGATGTAGTCAATGGTCTGCAACGTTATTTAAAAACTCCGCAAACAGATGTGCAGCGAATTCTGCACTTGTGAAGAGGAGAAGTACACAGGACCGGCTCTTGAGCTCACAGCATTTGTTCCACCTAAAAACGGTTAGTTGAAACAACTCAATCTGTTGAATCTACGCTAGCTTCATGATGCTGGCTTTTTTTATATTAAAAACAGCAGGTTAAGTATGTGTTAAATCGTAACAATGTGACGGATTTACAAATTACAAATGAGAAGTTCTCGCATTGTGTTAGCTTTGTCGCGATTTTTATAAATGGAGCATGATTCATAAATTTGGGTGTATATCATCTTGCTGAATTATAAACAATCGTTATTTGGTAAAAGGTAAATAAATGAAAACTAAGCTAATTTTTAGTGCAGTAGCACTGTCAGTATTATCAGGTTGTGCAACGGTTCCAACCGCAGATAAAGCTGAGTCAACTAAATTGAAGCAATTCGCTGAGCCAGCAGAGGGCATGGCGGGTGTATATGTATATCGTGATAACTCGACAGTCGGCGCTGCGTTGAAAAAAGATGTCTACATTAATGGCGATTGCGTTGGTGAGACTGCACCTGGTGTTTTCTTTTACCAGCAAGTTTCAGGGAACCAAGAACATACGATCAGTACTGAATCCGAGTTCTCAGCAAACGACCTAACTTTGTATACAGAAGAAGGTCGTAACTATTTCGTTCAGCAATACATCAAAATGGGTGTGTTCGTTGGCGGTGCAGCTTTAGAACAAGTAGAAGAACAAACTGGTAAAGTTGAAGTTACTAAGACTGATCTTGCTATCCAAGGTACCTGTACTTCTATGTAATCTACATTTGATGTAGCGGTATTTCTATTTAATAACCGCATCTTTTGGACGAATTGAGTCATCATGGCTCAATTCGTTGTATATGCCTTGCTTCTCTAACCCTTATCGATCTTTCTCAACTTCTCTGCTCCCCAAGCTTAACCAAGTGTAACTTTTAACAGCATAGTCAACTCATTATACGTGCTACTGATCACTTGTTTCATATCATCTTGATTTATAAATTCACATTAACTTTTCTCCTGTTACAATTCTCAATGTTAATGTTAATGTTAATGTTAATGATAATAATTTGTATTTATATGTTGTTTGTATGGATTTAGTTAAGGAGAGAATGATGAAGTGGCAGTTTAAGCTCACCCCACTTTCAATTGCAGTGACTGCATTACTTGGTGGAGGAGCTGTTCATGCAGAAGAGGATGAAACGGTTGTCGTGATTGGTCAGCAGGTCGATGACAATGCGGTAGGGCCGGACTTCAGTTATGTTGGCGAGAAAAGTCAAACCGCAACCAAAACGCCACTTGCCCTGCATGAAACCCCTAGAGCAGTTTCTGTGGTGACACGTGAGCAGATGGATGATCGTGCCTCTATCAGTATCTCCGATGCGCTTCAGTATACACCGGGTATTCAGACCAACTATTACGGTGAAGATAATAAACAAGATTGGTTTGTCGTACGTGGCTTCCAACAAGCAGGGACAGGCTTGTATCAAGATGGTACACGACTCTATTCCGCAGGCTTTTACAGTTGGCAAATTGACCCATTTGGTTTGGAGCGTGTAGAAGTACTCCGCGGCCCTGCGTCTGTGCTGTATGGGCAAAATCCTCCAGGCGGCTTGATTAATGTTGTTAGCAAACGTCCACAATTTGATGGGGGGTCAGGTCAAGTAGGTATTGACGTTGGTTCATTTGACCGCACCCAAGTGACTCTCGATGTGAACACCGAGGTGAATGATGATGTTGCTTTCCGCATAGTCGCGCTTGGTAGAAAGAATGGCACTAAGGTCGATGATGTTGAGGCTAAACGCTTTATGGTTGCGCCATCACTAATGTGGAAGGTGAGCGATAAAACAGACATTACGTTCTTAGCAAGTTATCAAGAAGATGATTCCGACCCCTACTTGCAGTTCTTACCGATGGAAGGCACGCTAACAGACAACCCAAATGGCAAAATCTCAGATAGCACCGCGGTAGGTAATCCAGATTGGGAAACCTTTGAACGTGAGCAACTCTCGTTAGGGTATGAATTTAACCATGAGTTTAATTCAGCACTGAGCTTCGGCCAGTCGGCACGTTATAGCCGTATGGATATCAACTTAAAGCAGATTTATTCATTGATGTACGCAGCGGATCATCCGACATTTGGTGCCGCTTTAGATCCTACAGGGTCAAGACAAACGGTTCTTCGTCAGGCATCTACAGAAGAGGGGCATTCAGATGCCTTTAATATCGATAATCGATTGGTGTTTAACTTTAAAACTGGTGATATCGAGCACATCTTACTAACTGGTGTTGATTACCAAATGATCGACATTGACAGCAATGATTACGCTGCTGATCCGATTGTTGCTGATGGCAATGTACTAACTGGGCTAGGTGTTTACGATCCGACCTTCAATGTTTATAACCCAAGCTACACTAACAACATTATCTTGCTTGATCCAAGTTCACCGACTCTATCTCCTGTGTCTGATGCAGACCTGCAAAATTCAGTCACTAAAAATCGCCAACTTGGCTTTTATATTCAAGACCAAATTCGATTCGATGATTTGATTGTCCAAGCAGGGCTTCGCTACGACGATACCTCTAATGAACAGTCCAATAAGACAACAGGTAGTATTCGCAAAGCGGATTACGAGGAATGGACAACCAACTTAGGTGTCGCGTATGTGACGTCGGCAGGGTTCACACCTTACTTTAGTTATGCACAATCTTTTGAGCCTATCATTAAAACCTCTGTTGCTAATCAAGCGGCGAAGCCAGAACGTGGTGAAAGTTACGAAGCGGGTGTGAAATACCTGCCTAAGAATTTTGAGGGCCAGTTCAACGTTGCGGTGTATGAAGCGACGAAGAAAGATGTGGTGGATGTCATCACTGGTAGTAAACAGGTCAACCAGATTGGTGAAATTCGTAACCGAGGTGTGGAATTGGGTGCTGTGGCGAATGTAACCGAGTCACTTACCCTAATTGGTAACTTAGCGTTCTTAGATTCTGAGGTCACCAAAGACCAAGATCAGAATCAAGTGGGTAAAACGCCAGCACAAGTGGCAGACATGATTGGTTCTGCTTGGGCGAAATACCAATTCTTTGATGGTACGTTAGATGGGTTGAGTATCGGTGGTGGTGTTCGATACATTGGCGAAACTTATGGCGATAACCTCGAACAAAATAAGGTTCCGTCTTATACCCTCTACGACGCAACGGTAAGCTACCGATTTGCGGATTACAAACTGCAAGTCGCGGCGAAAAACCTGTTTGATAAAGAGTACGTCGCTACCTGTAACTATTACTGTTACTACGGCGACCGTCGCAACGTTATCGCGAGCTTAACTTACGATTGGTAGTTTGGGCTTAAAATCTAGCAGGTAATAAAGCATGGTGATGATTGGCCACCATGCTTTTTTTATTTCTAAGTGATCCGAATAACTCTTTGAAGCTTATAGATAAAACTAAAAGAAAGGAGAGTTATATGAACAGAATCAATCCTAAGAAGTTACTGCACAGTAAGTGGACTGCTGTGACCCCCGTCAATCGTGAAAAGCACTTCATGATCGCTGAGATGGAATTTGAAGAAGATGTGGTTGTAAGGTGTGTTCTTGAAGCGGTGATGACAAAGCGAGCGCGTGATATCGATTGGCATGACCTTACCAACAATAGTTTGTGGAAAATGGGCTGGAAGTAAACCATTGCCTCAGTCTAGCTTTACACTTATGAGCATTATCTAGGCTGGCTTTGCCAGTACTGAAGCCCTTCTAATACACCTGCAGCATGCGTTGCCTTGCTGGTGTAGACATTGTCCCTTTTTGAAAGGTGAGCGACTTCTGGATAGTGGTTGGCCACCAGTATTGAGTTAACGCCATTGATGGTCAGCATTGAGGTATCGTTAGCGGAATCACCCGCCACACACACTTCATCGATAGTTAAGTCGTGTTGTTTCAAAAGGTGGTGAATAGCAGAAGCTTTGTTGACGTTTTTCGGGGTAACGTCCAAGTACCAATCGTGAGAGTAGGTTAAGTCAACCTGTGCACCATGTGCTACGAGCGCACTCTCAACAAGCTGTCTTTGATGGTCAGTTAATGATCCTTCAAATGTGATTTTATAGTCGCCTTGGTGGTTAGGGTCCAATTTGCCCATGAAGTCGAAGCCCGCTAACGCTTGTTCAACTTTACGTTTATCCCACGTTGCTTTTAGTTTTTGGTGCCAGTGCATATCAGGTTGCTGGATTGGTTGATGATGGTGAATCTGGGTTCCAACGTCGCTGATAATGCTGTGTGGTGTTGGGTAGTTATCCGAGGCTAAGCCAACTTTAATGGAAGGTAACGTACGCCCTGTGGCGATAACAAATCGAATACTAGGCTGATCGCTCAAGTAGTCAAACAATTGATTGACCCCGTCAGATGAACCACCGTCCAAGGTGCCGTCAAAATCACACACTAGCATCTTAATCATTGTTTTCTCTCCGTTAAAATTTGCTTTCCTATTAGCTAAGGTTGGCTTACTAAGTTACGAATAACAAGGTCAGGCTACGTCACTTTAGAGTAAAAAGATCAGTTTGCCCGCGAGTGTCACACTCGGTAGGAGAATTGCTTGCAAGAGTCGCAATAAGCAATGGACAACAGATGTGTTTCAAAGTCTACATGCAAACATACATGCGATTATCGGTATAAAGATGAGTGATATCACACATTGTGATATTTGTAATATAATAATTTATTTGTGTGATGTTTTGCCAGCTTGTCGTACAAATCTTCATCTATATTATCTTCCGTTGTGCAGAGGAAGCTGTGCAACCTATGGAATAAAATAATAAACGTGAAACAAATCATGGAGACTTGTATGATTTTTAAACCTTGCAAACCACTATCTTGTGCTGTCATGTTTGCGCTGTTTTCTGGTTCTGTTGCGGCAGAACAGCTAAATATTCAATCGGCATCGGATTGGGGTGGTTCGCACTCTTCTTATCCTGCGTCGAAGGCAATTGATGGTGACACCAACTGGTCGTCACGCTGGGCTGCGCAAAACGCTCCGGTTAACCTCGTACTCGATCTTGGTTCTGTTCAGAACGTTCAAGACGTCAAGATCGCTTGGGGTAAAGGCGAAGAGCAAACCTACAAATTTGAGATTCGTGCGTTAGCTGATGAAAGCTCTAGTACTTGGGATAAGGTCTACTATGGTGAAAGCGGAGGCAATACATCCGATTTTGAAAGCTACGATGTACAAGACGTTCAAGCGCGTTGGGTTCGAATTAAGGTGTTTTCAAACAGTGCTGAGAGTGTATGGACTAACATTACTGAAGTACAGATTCATGGTAACGAGGGGCAAGATTTTGGGTTAGACCCGAATGCGCCACCTTCGGGCAACTTTGACCTTCTGGATTGGTATGTGAGTATTCCAGTGGATGAAGGCGATGGTTACGCAACGTCAATCAAAGAGAATACTTTGGCTGCGGGCTATGAAGATGAGTTTTTCTACACTGGTAGCGATGGTGGTTTGGTGTTCTATACGCCAGTTGAAGGGGTCACCACATCGAGCGGTACTAAGTATGTGCGAACTGAGCTGCGTGAAATGCTACGTCGCGGTGACACGTCTTACTCTACATCTGGCAAGGATAATAACTGGGCGTTCTCTTCAATTCCTTCAAGCGAGCAAGCAGCCTTTGGCGGTATTGATGGCACTCTGAATGCTACATTGGCAGTTAACCATGTGACAACCACCACCTCAAATACTGAGCAAGTGGGTCGAATCGTGATCGGTCAAATCCACGCGGAGAAAAATGAGCCAATTCGTCTGTACTACCATAAGCTGCCTAATAACGATAAGGGAGCAATCTATTTTGCTCATGAGACGTCGCAGTCTACTGGAGGTGATGAAACTTGGTACAACTTACTGGGTAACATGGTAACGTCTGATGGTGATCTGAATAGTCTAAGTAACCCGAGTGACGGCATCGCCTTGGATGAGACTTTCTCATACTCGATTGTGGTGGAGGGTGACAAACTGATCACAACCATCAGTCAAAATGGAACTGAGCTTGCTGCAAAAGAAGTCGACATGAATAATAGTGGATACGATGACGCCGACAACTACATGTATTTTAAAGCGGGCATCTACCTACAAGATAACACCAGTAATGACAGTGACTATGCCCAAGTGACCTTCTATCAGATCGATAATAGTCATAACTAATCGTCGCTAAAGGAGTGTAACTAAAGGTGATGATGCGTGTCATCACCTTTTATTTTTAATGTTGGTCTGTTGGCCAGGTCGGGCTGTTACTGACTCAACCCCATTTAGCTCGAATGGTTATCCACGGTTCTCGGAAAGGGTCTCTTTGAGCACTCTAAATAACCATTGATTTAATGGAGATTGTTGTTGAGAGCGACGACAACTCATGACGTAATGGATCTCGATGTTCAGTGTTTGAGGCAAATGAATACTTCGACAACCTTCTGGAACGCTGCCGTTAGTTGTGACGCCAAAGTGATCTGTCTGCAGAACGATATCATGGACGTTTTGTGGGTGCGTGACTTCTGCCTTGGGTTTAAATCGAAACCCAACATTACTTAGGCGCTCGATGAGTGGGTATTTATTATCGTTCCAACCTGCGGTCTTGTGCAGAACCACAGGGTAGCCTGTTAGATTGTAAACATCAGTCGCGGGGTGGTCGTTACGAACGAAAAAGACCACAGAGCCGCGCCCAAACTCAGTTTGAGCAATAGACTGCGGAAGAGTTTCATCAAAGTAGTGTGCCGCAACCGCATCTTCACCATCAATGATTCGATTTCTAGCATTGGTATCCCAGGGGAGAAAGGATGCGGTAGCCTTGGGCGCTTCTTTTAATAGCTTCAGGTACAACTTGTCACCCAACTGCTGCCAGAAATGGTTGTTGGCATAGATCTTAACTGAACCCTGATAGGTTTCAGGAGTAAACCCTTCCGGCTTAATCAAACTCATGCTGCTAATGATGCTCTCAAAGTGCTGAATATTCGCTTCAACAAACGAGGTCGGTTCGAACCCTTGCTTAGTCTGAATAAACAGCGGGTCGTCGAGCTGGTTTTTGAGCTTCGAGAGGCTTTTGCTAATAGCGCTCGACGTTTTACCTAGAGTGTCGGCAACCAAGCCAACGTGTCGAAGTTCATACATTTTCTTCAAGACTAAGATGTTTTGAATATCAAGGTTGGTGTTCATGTCCTTCTCCGAATACGCATCCACCTGCTCATATTAATCATAAGTATTAGTCGGAAAGACAAGGGAAGGTCAAAATCTAATTTGGCAATATCATTACACACGGGGTCATGGGTTTCTTATTTGGAAATCTTGGTTTTCCTCGTGACAGCAAAGGCTTAGCGCTAAAGTATTCTTATCGAAACGAAAGGTATCGAAACGTAAGGTATCGAAACGAAAGGCATCGAGATGAGAGTCACAATGGAAACAACCATTGATGTCGATACAACGAACAATAGATAAGAACAATGAGGTGATGTATGAAAAAGCTAATCGCACTAGGCCTAATGGCAATTTCAATGAACACGGCTTTTGCAGCTGACGGTAACTTCACAGGCACTATCGATATGACGCCTGCTTCACACAACCAAGTTCAATCTGAACGCATCGCACCAGAGCCAAAACTGCAAGGTCGCAACGAAGCGTCTGATGGCGGAGTACGTTTTGTATCGCACGCAGATCAACATGAGCCTGTGTTAAATGGTCGTCGTGACTAGTTACTTGATGCGTGATCTGGTTGATTGAAACGTCAATCTGCTTGTCAATTCATCGTTTTACCTAGCAGCCTGCACTGAAAATGTGCGGGCTGTTCTATTTTTAGGTAATTAATTGAATTACAAAGCAGAATTTAAAAATTTTTCCTACACTTAGGTAAGTTTCGTTTGCCTAATATAGGGAGAAAGATGTGTTCAATTGGAGGCTAACTCGACTATCAAACCTCTTGATGCTGTGGATACTGACTTTGTGTATTGCCGTGGCACCTTTAAATGTACTTGCACAAGCACTGCCTGAACTGGATTTCATCGACAGTGAAATGACTAAACTGAGTGCTGAAAATCCCACCAACGAAGTGCTCATTGGTCAATATGAGACTCTGAAAGCACGGTTGGAGAGTTTTGATGAAAAGCGTGACGAGCGCGACGAATATCTCAAAGCCATCACTCAGTTTCCTGTTCAACGTGAACGATTGATCAAAAGTATCAATGATGTTGAATCGTTGGATATCTTCAAAACGGATCGGCTCGTTAAGTTCAGTGATCTTTCTCAATCCATAGCATCGTTACAAGCGGCTCTCGTGGAGTGGCGAACCTCATATCAAACGAAATCTGAACAGGCGAAACAACTTGGGACGGCTCGAACGGAGTTGCCGCGCGATTTGGCTCAGCTAGATAGGCAGATCGAAAAAGCGACTTTAGATAAGAGCGATAATGGAGAGGTGATGGCTCAGTGGCTGGAGTTGAGCAATTTGACCAGTTTAAAGTTGGATCGTGAAGTACTTGCGGCTGAGCTACAAAGTTTAGATGAGCGCACGGAAATTGTTCGTTTAGAACGCCAGCTGCTCGATCGTAAGATCAAACTAGCAACCCCTCTCGTTATTAATCTTCAAGAGCGGCTGACTCAAGTTGAGCAAGCCTCAGTACGTGAGCTTATTGATCAAACTAATAAATTGAGAGTTCAAAGAGACAGCTTAACTCTGCCTGATCAGGAAAGGTTGGATCGATTGACGGCTTTCGCTGCAGAGTTAGAGCAAGTTCTGGTTGAGATAGATCAAGCGAGAGTCACGGTACATGAGATCGATTCGCAGCGGAGAAGCCTAACCAGCGAGCTACGGTTAATTAAAGATAATCTAAATTGGCTACGAGATAGCACCGCTTTTGGCGACTCTATTCGAGCGCAATTGCAACGCTTGCCTACTGTGGACGATAGCAGTGAGATCCCGAATAGTATTGCTCATGCCCATATCAGAAAATATGAGATAGGGCAGACCATAAGTGACTTTGCTGTGACGAGTTCAGTGGTCAAAATTCAGCAAACGACAGAACCTGTTGACGAGTTAGGACAACTGACACAATTAGTCTTAAAACAGCTTACGGATAGTTACGACAAACTGATCGTCGCCCTTAGCAAGCTTCAAACGTCTAAAAGCCAATATGTAATAGAAGTGAATGGCGCGCGCACTTTTTTACAACAGCAGCAACTTTGGAGTCGCAGTAATGTTCCTTTGTGGCAACACCTGACCAGCCTTGATCGTGACGTGTGGTTTGGAGACCAACGTCCGTTTATCGAGAGGCTTAATCAACTCACTAAAGAACAACTGATTAGTATCGGAGCTTTAGTCGCGTTGTATAGTGCAACATTGTTTGTTCTGTATAGCCGTTTCTCCAAACGAGCGGTTGACCGCAGATTGGCGTATCAGAAAATATTTGGGCATCCACTCAAAGATAAATTCCGGTTTACTCTTATCCTGTTTTTAATGGCCGCGCTACGGGCAATAGCTTTGCCGCTGTGGTTTGGAATCACGGCGTATATCGTGCATTGGCTGTGGCCGATTTCGAGCTCAGAAGAGATTAAAACCACGACTGTTGCCGCGATGACCGGGCTGTTTGTGGTTGAGGTGATATTTTCACTGAGTTCTCCTAAAGGTGTGCTCGATCTGCACCTCAGTTGGCCGAGCTACATTTGCGAGTATCTGCACTTGGGAGCTAAGCGTGTCCGCTGGCCATTAACTCTGTTGTTAGTTGCAATTTACATGGCGGAACTGGCTGCTGGTGCAAAAGAGGCGGAGGTTTCTCGCGTTCTGTTCTTGGCACTCATAGCGTCAATGTTGGCGGTATACAGCTCTTTACTCAAGAAACAGCACCTTCCTTCGACATTCCCGTCGCCCTTTAATCAAGGCCTATCTCTGTTCGTGATTCGTGCTGTGGTATTAGGTTCGTTTGTCGGAGTGCTCGCAATGGCGATTGTGGGCTTGTATGTCGCGTCGTGGGTGCTGTTTATCTATCAGCAGTTGACCATTTTCGTGATTTTGGGTGGTTTGTTCGCCTATCAACTTGCTGAGCGTTTCCTTAAACTTGAACATCGCCAACTGACCTATCAGCGATTGTTAGAGCGCCGAGAAGAGTTAATTGCTCAGCAGCAAGAGCAAGCAGACGAACCGCCAGAATTAGCTGAGCTGCGAGAGTCAATACCGGATGTTGAAGAGCAAGCTTTAGGCAGTGAACAAGTCAGTGAACAGTCGATTACCTTGCTTAGAGGGCTGTCATTAATTGGACTCGTGATTGCATTATTAACCTTATGGGCGAGCGCCTTAGAGATGACAAGTCAACTTGACAATGTTGTGGTTTGGCAGGTGAGCGAAGCCACCGATTCTGGTTCAAGGTTAGTAGACATTACCATTCAATCTCTGATTTATGCGGTGATTACGCTATTGGTGACTATGGTTGGGGTCCGCAATTTACCTGGTGTGTTAGAACTGCTTATTTTAAGGCGCTTAAGTCTTGCACCGGGCTCCGGTTACGCCATCACCACACTGCTTAGATATTTGATTTTGGTCGGAGGTGTGCTTACCGTGTTTGCGATGCTAGGCTTCCAATGGTCTCGTTTGCAGTGGTTAGTCGCCGCTTTTGGTGTCGGTTTAGGTTTTGGTTTACAAGAAATTTTTGCCAACTTTATCTCTGGTTTGATCCTTCTGTTCGAGCGGCCAATTCGGATTGGTGATATTGTGACGATCAATGAATTGTCAGGAACAGTCAGTAAGATACAGACCCGTGCAACGACGATCATCGATTGGGATAACAAAGAGATAGTTGTCCCGAATAAAGTGTTCATTACCGAGAAGTTGATCAACTGGTCGTTGACCGATCCAGTCACCCGTGTCGTGATCCCAATTGGAGTCGCGTATGGTACGGATGTCGAAAAAGTGGAATCACTGCTATATCAAATCGCAAGTGACAATCCACTGGTTCTTGAAGAACCATCCCCATATGTGGTGTTCCTTGCCTTTGGTGCCAGCAGTCTAGACTTTGAACTGCGTGTACACATCCCTGCGATTGAACACCGTTTGAGGACGATTCACTTGATTAACAAGAACATTGATAAGCTATTTAAAGAAAACAACATCGAGATTGCTTTCCCTCAAATGGATATTCATGTTCGTGATTGGCCGGAAAAGCCGAATTAATCTAACTGTGTTTTGAAGGTGAAGGTTGCTGGCTCTAATGAGGTGGCAATCTTCTTTATTGTGCATTGCCTATAAAAGGAGATTAATCAGCCCATGTTTGAACCCATTGAGATGGAATTAGACGAACTCAACATTGCGATATACGCGCCAAACAATCAATTCTCTACAGATGTTAATCTCTTGTCGGAATCCGAACTAACAGAACCTGTGTTGAACAGTAAAAAACTGGACGCGTTATTGGTCTCTTCTAATGACCTTAACCAGTCAAAGCATCTGATTGAGCTATGCCAGATCTCAGATACTTTGTTGTTGGTGTTTGATAACCCCTCTAATGATATGAGTGCTGTGTCTCGAGTTATTGAGAACTTAATCGCAAAGCTGCAATCACATGAAATGCCGAATAATCTCGATGTTGTCGACCTACGCAGCTTGTCCGAAAGCAGTGATTTTCTTTTTGCTTTTGATAACCACAGTTCAGCGTGTGACTTTCTCGATGTACAGAACCTAGGAAAAGTAGTTGGTGGCGTTCACCTTGCTCATAGAGTTACCGAGTTATCACAATACGAAAATGCGACCAATCAGCTTCTAGATCGATTTCCTGATACTGCATACCTGTGTGCCAGCATTTACAGTGATGGTGTCGGTGAGTCTACAACGGTAATAGGTATTAAATCAGCACCGTCTAGATAGTGATCAGTTGAGTCTGTTCGCGAGAAAAAATATCGCATATTCAATTCATTAGATTGCTGTAGCCATGTAACTGATGTACAACAAGCCTCTTGATAATAATAAGAGAGTAATTGCATGACCCTAGTAGTTAGACAAGTCAACGTTGAAGATGCGCAAGGCATTACTGAAGTGCTTAATCCGATTATCGAAGAAGGTTTGTATACTATTCTCGATACCACTTTTTCTGTCGAGGAAGAGAAGAGCTTTATCGTAAATTTCCCCAAACAAGGCGTGTTTACGGTTGCGGTAGACATGGGTAGCGATAAAGTTATCGCCTTTCAGAATATTGAACCTTTTGCCTCATACACCAAAGCATTTGATCATGTGGGTATTATTGGAACCTTCGTGGATAGCGAAAGCCGTGGTAAAGGTGTTTCAAAGCAACTATTCCAATCGACTTTCGAAGTGGCGAAGCAAAAAGGCTATGAAAAGCTGTTTGCTTATGTGCGTGCTGACAACGAACGTGCATTAGCCGCATATATACGCCAAGGCTTTGAAGTGGTGGGCACAGCCAAAAAACACGCAAAAGTAGGCGATGTTTACATTGATGAAGTCTTGATAGAGAAGTTCTTGTAAGTCTCGTCATTGCCAAAAAATAGAAGTAAACCATTTCAAGGAAAAGAAGGTTACATGAATCTAGATATTTACCAAGTCGATGCTTTTACCTCGGCACCTTTTAAAGGTAACCCTGCCGGTGTTTGTATTACCGAACAGCCATTAAGTGAAGATTTGATGTTTGCTATCGCCCAAGAAATGGCGGTATCAGAAACGGCATTTCTTACATTACATGATATGAACCTACGTTGGTTTACGCCTGAGATTGAAGTGAAGTTGTGCGGTCACGGCACACTTGCTATGACCCATGTTTTAGTTGAGCGTGGAGATTTGCGTGTAGGAGAACAAGTCACTTTTGACACCTTATCAGGCCTATTGACAGCAGCTGTGCTGGAAGATGGTATAGAGCTGGACTTCCCGCAAACTCAACTTCAGCTCGACTTAGAGATCAATGAACCGTTAGCCGCAGCACTAGGCATTAAAGTTCAAGACATTGAAGCTTATGGCGAGTTTGATTCTAAGGTCTTTATCCGACTCCCAAGTGAAAGGGCAGTGCTCGAACTAACACCTAATTTCGACGCAATGAAGCAACTTCAAGGGCGAGGAGTTGTAGTTACAGCGCTATCAAATGACGAGAACTTAGATTTTATCTCGCGTTACTTTGCTCCTTGGGTTGGGGTAAATGAAGATCCAGTAACCGGTTCAGCCCACTGTGCCTTAGGTCAATTCTGGAGCGAGAAGTTGGGTAAAAATTCATTGAGGGCTTATCAAGCTTCCAAGCGAGGCGGTGATGTTAGCGTAGAAGTGCTATCTAATCATCGCATTAAGCTTAAAGGGAGCGCGAAGACGGTGATCAAAGGCGTAATGAGCGTTTAACTATTATCACGTCAACGCTGTAAATCCTCACTAAAAGTGACGATAAGATGCGAGATCGTGCTCATTTCAGACGCTGGACTAGGCTTTAATCGACGCATTGTTGAAAATCGTACAGAGATTGGCCTTTTCTAATGAGAGGCGCGTTAAAAAGGTGGACTTTACCAAGCGGTTGTACCATCCTGCGTCTCCAATTTCATTCAACCTAAGCAATGAGACGAAGTGTCTGCTGAAAAGTTAATCAGCCTCCCGTATCTCATTAATAGTAAGGAGTTCAACTTGAACCTATTTGTAAGAGATCTTACCGTTATCGATTCTTCATACATCTGTGAACGCAGAGGGGTCGTGGGAGATAGTTGGATTTTAGATGTGATCATGTCTGGCGAGCTCAATGAAATGAGCATGGTGCTAGATTTCGGCAGGGTAAAAAAGCAGATCAAACACCTTGTTGATGAGTATATTGACCATCGCTTGCTGGTGCCAATGAAAAATCCATCCATCATTCACAACGCGACCAAACCGGGCTACTCAACGCTTGACGTAATGCGTGGTGATAAGAGCATTCACCTGCAATGCCCAGATGAAGCGTACTGCTTGATTGATGCTGAAGCGATCACCATCGAAAGTATCACAGCACATGTCTACGATATTCTGCGTGACAATCTACCGAGTAATGTTTCTGGTCTAGAAATCACCCTCCGCCACGAGAAGATTGATGGTGCGTTTTACCACTACACTCACGGCCTTAAGAAACATGACGGCAACTGCCAACGTATTGCTCATGGTCACCGTTCACCTGTTGAAATTCTGGTTGACGGTACAAGAGATGCAGAGCGAGAAAAGGCTTTTGCAAAACGCTGGGAAGATATCTACCTCGGTTCACAAGAAGATGTGACAACGCTAGACGCGCTTAACCTGAGTGAGCATGCACAAGCTGTAACAGATGAAAGCCACTATGCTTTCCGTTACACAGCTCCGCAAGGTGAGTTCGAGCTAGCCATTGCTAAGAGCGAAACTGAAATCTTACTAACGGACACAACGGTTGAGTTACTGGCGGGATATATTGCTGACCAAGTAAAGCCAAGTCTCAACGATGGTCAGTCTCTTCAGATTGTCGCTTACGAAGGTGTAGGCAAAGGCGCAATGGCCTCTCGCTAAACTACTTTAAAAACTTTCGATGCACTGGTAATGCAAACGCAAACCAGTGCATTTTTGTTTTCAGATCCTATTTTATTAGTTGTTTTAATTTACCAGTTACTGAGAATAAGTAGAGTTTACTCTTTATAAAGGTGCTTGAACCAAGTCGGTTCGGATAAAAGCGATAGTGGAAATTGGGTGAAGCGTACAATAGTGCCCACAGAAGAAATAGGAAATTAACTTGTTAGAACCGAAGACGATAGGGCTTTTCTTTGTCACAGCTATTGCCGAGATATTGGGGTGTTACCTACCTTATTTATGGTTAAAAGAAGACAAATCGATATGGCTCTTGGTGCCGGCCGCTATGTCTCTCGCTCTCTTTGCTTGGTTGCTATCTTTACACCCAACGGCTGCAGGCAGAGTTTATGCGGCTTACGGTGGTGTCTATATATTTGTCGCAATTTTATGGTTGTGGGCTGTGGATGGGATTCGTCCGACGTTATGGGATGTTGTCGGCGCATGCGTAGCTATGTTAGGTATGGCGATTATTATGTTCGCGCCAAGAGGTGCTTAGTAAAGTGATGTTGATATGATGGGTTTAGTGAATGTAATCCAACCTAGGTACTAACAACTTGCATGGTCACGCAAAGTTTACTCTTTTAGAAAGCTCGAAGTAGAGAGTAGTAAGTCTGCAATCCACTGTTTTAAATATGTGTTTGTTAGATATCCAGTTATTGAGTTTTGAGTATGACTAAACATCTCAGCCACGGAGCAGGCGATCGTGCCTTGTTTCGTAATTATGAAGTCATTTTAGAATTCGGAATCCGAATTTCATCTGTTGTTATTTTACAAATATTCTTGATAGTGGGCTAACAACGCCATTGGCGCCTCTATCAATGATGTGAGTATAGATTTGCGTTGTCTTCAAATCTGTGTGCCCTAGTTGTTCTTGAACGGTTCTGATATCCGCTCCGCTTTGAAGAAGGTGCGTAGCGAATGAGTGCCTTAAAGTATGACACGAGATATTTTTCTCAATGTTGGCTTTTTGGCCTGCTATCTTAATGTGCTTTTGAAGCGCTGTGGGGTGAATATGGTGCCTACGTAGCTCGCCTGTTTGTAAATCTGGTGACAAACGATTAGAGGGAAAGAGAAATTGCCAATTTAGATTCCTTTCTGCGTTCGGGTATTTTCTTGCGAGAGCTTCGGGAATATATACGCCAGAAAAAACCGGATCATTCATATCTTGATGATAGTAACTTGCGGATTTTTGTTGCTGTTGTTTGATAGCGGGAAATAGCTCTGGTGCTATTGTAACTATGCGGTTTTTGCCTCCTTTCCCTTGCCATACTCGCACTAATTTATATTCATAATCAATATCTTGTATACGTAAGCGCAGACATTCCATTAAACGCAGCCCTGATCCATACATTAGTTGATAAGGTAATTTGTAGTTAGGTGAACAGTGATTGAATAGCCTTCCAGTTTCTTCTGGAGTCATGACTGTTGGCAATTTTCTTGATTTATCTGAACGCCGAAATTGCATATCAAGTTCTACGGGTTTTTGAATAATTTCTTTGTATAAAAAAACTAATGCATTGAGGACCAGACTTTGTGTTTTCCTCGCTGACTTTTTGTTGACAACGAGGTGCGTTAGGAAATCTTCTACATGCCTGGAAGTTAAGTTTTTAGGGTGCTTTTTATCATGATAAAGAATGTATTGGTGAATCCAATAAATGTAAGCCTCCGTTGTGCGAAGGGCATAGTGTCGTCCAAGCATATATTCTTGTATATACGATAAAAATGGTGATTTTTTCATTAAGTTATAACTGGTTATACATACATGTTCTTCAGTTTGGCACATCAATTCATGCTATATAGAAAAATTCTGCATTTTGGGATGTGGGAAGGGGGTTGTAGGTCTTAAGTTACTGTTAGTTTGCATAAAAACGGGGTATCGTTTATGGCATTAAGATACTAGACAGAATAATTCTGTATTTAAGTGCAGAATTATTCTGTCTAATATAGCTGTTAGTTTGCAAGAGGAAAAACGCAGCTATATCGCAAGATCTAGTGGTAAAAGCTCAAAGTTTAAGTTGTCGTATTGGCTTCCAATTTTAGTGTTAACTAGCGTGGTGAAAATCCAAAATTGGCATCGTTTCAACGGTTGGTTTGTTCTTTGGTGCGGCTACTTTGGGTTAACTGAGTTGAATTTGTTTGCTGAAACTCTGCTCGTTGAGTTTGTTGGTACAAAAGCCGCTTTACTCGCTGAAATGACGTTTTCTCTGGTGTGGAAAGTTCACGTGGTTTCAGTGACTTTGTTGAAAGTCCGCATTGTGAGATTGGTTTTCCAAAAACACTTTTTGGTGTTGTGAGCTCGTTTTCTGCGGCGTTGTTTGTTCCAAGTGGTTTCATTGAGTAGCCGCTTTGAGACTACGCATGACCTAAATGCATCAAATCACATAAAGTTTATTGTTTGCAAAGTTTAAAATAACTTAAAATCAACGTCTTGGGTTTGCAAACTAACAAACTGTTTAAGAGTGATTCGCAACGCGTGGCATTTTTACCATGCGTTGGTTTAAGTGATTAAGGTGGTTTGCGGCAGTATCGGTATTGCGTTGCTCACACCTTAACAGGGCGTTGAGGCTGTAGAATTTCTCTTTTTTCAGCCAATACCACCTGACTTTTTGAGCACTTTCCCCGTCTACATTGGCTTAAATACTGTGCAGTGATATTGGCGCTTACGGTGGCTGTCAAAGATATACAGTGAGAAAGGTGCTGTGGTCGCTAATTTGGTGAGATTTAGAGGTGGTTCCCCCTCTAATGGATGTAATTTCGTAACTTTTCTATGTTGTGGAGCATGCTAAACATCGCCCATTGGGCGTTTACTTTTTCTCTTCCTCTTAGCGTGAACCGATTCATCTGTTTATTTACGGTAATGTTGCCGAAAACGGGTTCAACGCATCCCAGTCGCTTACTATATTGCCGCCTGCCTTCGGGACTATCAATCTTGTCTTTCATGGCTTGCATGTGGTCAAAGTCTTTGGTGTTTTTGTAGATAAAGAAGACTTGTCGGCCTTGCTGTTTACCTGGTGGCTTTCTCATGCACTGAGGTTGATGCACACAGTTTCGACAGTCATTGAGATAACCGCAAAATTGGGCACCACGCTCTCCGCTTATTACGGCATTTTTGCTGCTGAGGCGCATCATATTCCCAGCAGGACAACGGCAAGTCATAGCGTCTTGGTCAAACTCAAACATAGAAATGGGATAACAGGTTTTACCAGTTTTAGAACGTTTTTTACGTTTCTTTGCCTGCTCAGTTTGATAGGTCTCACTGCTTTGAAAGAGCGGGTTGCGACTACGGAAAGCGGTATCAGCGATGTAGCAATCGTAGGGTGTGTCAGCTAAAAACTTGAGATTGGCTTTACTGTGAAAACCGCTGTCAGCAGTGAACTTGGTTGTATGCTCGACCGAGTTTGGAAGCTTGTCCAGTTGTGCCTTTAAAGCGAGTACTGCAGGTTTGAGTGTTTGCTGCTCTCCGACGCTGCCCCACACTTGGCTGTGCAAAATGATTTGGTTTTTGTCATCAGTGATGGCGATACCGTTATAGCCTTGAATCGTGCCTTTTGAGGTGGTCATTTTTGCACTGTCGTTATCGGTAATGTTACTTTTTATCGGCTTGTTGTTGGAGCCTAACTTATCTTGAGTGCTTGCTAAAAACTTACCGATTTTATTCGCGCTGTTATCGAGTTTTTGCTTTTGCCTTAGAGCTTGCTCAACAACCTCGTTTGGGAGGGTATCTTGGCTTTGATGGCGTTCGATAATACGTTTACTAGCTCGTTCCAGTTTCTCTTTTTTGCGGCGTAACTCCTCGTGAGTGCCACTCCACTCTTTGCTGGCATTGGATGAAATTTTACATCCATCAATGGCAAACATGTTACGACCGATGAGGCCTTGTTCATCGCATATCATTAGGACTTGAGTGAAGAGTGGTTCAATGGTGTCTTTCATTTTTGCGATGAAGGCAGCAATGGTGGTGAAGTGCGGTCTTACATCGCCAGACAGACACATGAAGGTAACATTGTTGATGCAGGCTCTTTCAATACGTCGACTTGATAGCATGCCAAGAGAATAGGCGTAAAAGATAATCTTGAGCATGATGGAAGGTGGGTATGCAGCTGCCCCGTTTTTGTCGTTGCAATAGTGTTCATCAAAGAGTGATAGATCTAGGTGGTTATCGACGATATGAGATATCGCATACTCGATGGTGCCAGGGATGAGCTGCTCGTCAATGATGACAGGGACAAACATGTTTTGATTGGAGTAATCGGTTTTGAAGTTAGGCATAACTGTGTTTCGTGACGAATAATTAAGATTAGATCACAAGGAGTTAGTGCGTTCAAGTTCATATCATGATGAAATGTCGGTAGGATCAGAATTGAGGACGGGTAAGAGAGAAATCCTACAAGCTCGTTGAGGCTGTAGAATTTCTCTTTTTTCAGCCAATACCACCTGACTTTTTGAGCACTTTCCCCGTCTACAATTGTTGATGCAGGCTCTTTCAATACGTCGACTTGATAACATGCCAAGAGAATAGGCGTAAAAGATAATCTTGAGCATGATGAAATGTCGGTAGGATCAGAATTGAGAACGGGTAAGGTAGAAATCCTACAGGCTCGTTATGCTCTATGCTGAAAATGGAACTTTATGGAGGCTGAAATGAATATCAAAGAGTCTGATTGGAAAGTCTTTTGCGAGATCAAAAACGAAGCTATTCAGTTGTATTGCACAAGGCAACTGACGGAAGTTATTAATACTATTACTGACGAGTCAGAGTTAGCAGGGGAAAGATTTCATTTCATGTGCCAATTTTCCCAAGCATCTGAAAAGCAAATGAAGCTTATCTTTGATGGTCACTCTAGAAGTAAGGCATTTATGCAACTCATGCTTATGTGTGAAGAAAACTTGGTAACACAAGAACAATTTGAACGCCTTTCTGATGAAATCAAACAAGACATTTCGGAGCTAATTGGAAGACGAGCATAGCAAGAGACTATGGCGTCAATAGTTAATTTTTGGCGCTATCCTTATCCCACATAACACCATCTCTTAGTATCGAATTTAAGATCACAACCATCTTTCTCATGCAGGCAACTATCGCTACTTTTTTTGGTTTTCCTGCCGCAAGTAATCGTTCATAAGCCGTCTTAAAAACAGGGTTACATTGGATGGCCGACATCATTGCCATGTATAAAACTGTGCGAACTTGAACACGACCGCCTTGGATCATTTAAGAGCGATTCGCAACGCGTGGCATTTTAACTATGCGTTGCGTTCAGTGTTTAAGGTGGTATGCGGCGGCATTGGTATTGCGTTGCTTAAACCTTAACAGGCTCGTTAGCCGTCATGGAGCTTGCTATACTAAAGTGATAGAATAGTATCACTTTAGTATTCCTTTGGAGTCGCTCCTATGAAAGTAGAACTAGTTACATCACTCAAACGTCAAGCAACTAAGATCCTTGCCGATCTCCATGATACCAAAGAACCAGTGTTAATTACTGAGCATGGTAAGCCATCTGCGTATCTAGTTGATGTTGATGATTACGAATCTATGAAAAATCGTTTAGCTATTCTAGAGGGTATTGCACGAGGTGAGCGTGCGCTAGCTGATGGTAAAGTGGTAAGTCATGATGAAGCCAAGGACAAAATGTCGAAATGGCTGAAGTAATTTGGACTGAACCAGCGTTATCTGACCTCAATGATATCGCTGAATACATCGCACTTGAAAATATCGTAGCTGCAAAGCAGTTAGTACAAACGATCTTTTCCAAAGTCGAACGCCTACAAACTTTCCCAGAGTCAGGTCGTATTCCACCCGAGCTAGAACATTTAAGTTATCGTGAAGTTGTCGTTAATCCATGTCGTGTTTTCTATAAACAAGACGGTGACAAAGTGTTTGTTCTGTTCGTTATGCGTGTCGAGAGAGATTTGCGTAAGTTCTTGTTGGGTAAGCAATAGTCTTTGGTAATGAGTGCTAACAAACTGTTTAGGAGTGATTCGCAACACGTGGCATTTTTAATATGCGTTGATTTTAGTGTTTTAGGTGGTTTGCGGCGGCTTCGGTATTGCGTTGCTCACATATATAGTTCACTACAGATCTGCACCTCAAATGACAATAACTACGTTAATCACGTATAGTTTTGCTATCTGTACGCCACTTGCGTATACTTTGCGCATGAAAAGTGTATTCGTCGAATCAACCATATTTGAAAAGTACCGTAGTGAATACCTCAGTGATGAAGAGTTTAGATTTTTCCAAGCTGAGTTAATGTCTAACCCGAAACAGGGGGACGTAATTCAAGGTACAGGTGGTTTGCGAAAGGTTCGAGTTGCAAGTAAAGGTAAAGGCAAGCGTGGTGGCTCTCGCGTTATCTATTACTTCCTCGATGAAAAGCGTCGTTTCTACTTGCTGACGATTTACGGCAAGAATGAAATGTCGGACTTAACCGCAGACCAAAAGAAACAACTAAAGGCTTTTATGGAGGCGTGGCGTAATGAGCAATCGTGATTTATTTGCAGAGTTAAGTTCAGCACTTGTTGAGGCTAAAGAGCATTCAGAGGGCAAGCTTACCCTTAAAACTTATCAAGTTAACGACATCAGTGAGTTAAATATCTCACCTGATGAAATCGTGAGCATTCGAGAGCAGTTTAATATGTCTCGTGGCGTTTTTGCTCGTTTGTTGCATACTTCATCTCGTACACTAGAGAACTGGGAACAAGGGCGTAGCGCACCAAATGGGCAAGCTGTAACCCTTTTAAAACTGGTTCAGCGTCATCCAGAAACTCTGTCGCATATCGCTGAGCTATAACAAACTGCTCAAGACAGATTCGCAACGCGTGGCATTTTCGGTTTGCAGTGTGTTTGTTTTAGTTACGCTTGAGCAAGGGTGTGGAATTGGTTGAAGGGCAAGGCTCTGGGAGCTGGTCTTGTTAGATGAAGGCAATAGGGCTTTTGTACCCTTTAAAAACGGTGAAACCCCGATGTTGGTAGCATCGGGGTTTCGAATTTTTAGATTTATCGATTGGTAAGGTCGATTTATCTTTTATGCAAAAGGTTGGATTTATCCAACTAATTCCTTGGTAGGGAATTAGATGCGGATGAAGTCCATGTGCTCAACTTTTGGCTTGTAAGCGTGACGTTGAACGTCTTGTGGCTTAACCTTAACTTCTGCGCCGTCGATCACTAGAGTGATTGCTTCGTAGAATTCAGGCTTATCCATTTGGTTGATCACGTCGTCGTGTACTAGCGCGATAGAAACTGGCGCTGCTTCACCACCGTAAACAACTGCTGGGAATTGACCAGCGTGACGTAGGCGGCGGCTCGCACCTTTACCTAGTTCAGTACGTACTACTGCTTCGAATTTCATAGTTTTACTCTCAAATTAGTAAAAATTAAGTTCACACCTCAATGCGACCTTGAGTGTGTGGTAATGCTCAACATAAACAAGTTCATGTTTGAGCGAGCGCGGATACTAACACTCAATTCATGATTGAGCAAGCAAGATCCCCACTTGGAAATAAAATAAACGAGCAAATTGGTGCGTTTGTAGAGAAAACCACCGGAAGTGCTCGTTTTTGCTATTTTATCTGTTTTCAGCACTGTCACCAAATCCATTTTAACCTTCATCAAATCATCACGTTAATGAACGGAATATGAATGCCAAACTAAGGGTTGGTTAAGGCGTACCTAGTTAATCTTATTGCTACTTAAACAGCAGAACGTAATAGGTGGATTTATGGAACCGATCAGCATTGTCGTTATCACGTTAAACGAAGAGAAGCGCATTGGGCGTCTAATGGAAGAACTGAGTGTTCAGACGCATCAAGAATTTGAAGTTATCGTAGTGGATTCAAATAGCGACGACAAAACCAGAGAGGTCGCTCAAGCGTATGAGAGTGCGTTACCTTCCCTTACTATTCATCATATGCAAGAGCGAGGTGTGAGTTTAGGTCGTAATACTGGCGCTTCGCTAGCTAAGTACAACCGCATTCTTTTCTTAGATGCCGATGTGGCACTGCCAAGAAACTTCTTAGCTAAAGCTTTGTACGAACTCGATGAGCGTAAGCTTGAAGTGTCAGGCGTTTACATGAGCTCGAAAGGTTTACCTTTAGTACATAAGTTTGGATACGGCTTGTTTAACGTTGGATTGTTTACAACTCAATTCTTCTTCCCAACTGCAGTAGGTGCGTGCATTTTCTCGACTAAACGCGCACATCAAGAAATCGGTGGTTTTGATGAAGAGATTGTACTGTGCGAAGACTGTGACTACGTGAAGAGAGCAAGCAAAACATGGCGTTTCCGTTTCCTCAATATGACATTTGGTTTTGACCCAAGACGTTTAGACCAAGATGGCGTTGTTGAAACTGGCATGACTTACCTTAAGGCGAACGTGCGTCGATTCTTCAAAGGCGAAATGCGCAACAACGAAATGAACTACCAGTTCGGTCACTACAGAGAGCAATAATCAGAAAGGTATCGCTATGTTTGAGGGACTAGGACTGTTTTTAGGCGCATTAGGTGATGCGCTGATCGGCTCCAACCTTTTTGTACCGGGTGAGCCGTTTTTCATTGCTGCAGGGTATCAAGCTTATTCTGGTGTATGGTCGGCCTTGGTATGGGTGATGTTGGGTGGCTTTATCGGTGATCAACTTAGCTACTTTATTGGTTCGAAGTGGGGTTTTCAGGCACAGAGAAAGTTGATGGCTTATCGACCTAAAACAAGGCGATTGATAGCGCGTTGTCGATACCTTATCGCCAAAAAGGGAACCTACATAATTCTGTTTGCACGCTTGCTTGGCCCCGTTGCTTGGGTTGTGCCGGTTATCGCTGGATCGCACCGGGTCTCTTGGCATAAGTTTTCACTGCTGGCGACCATTGGTCTGATACTGGGTGGTGGTCAGTTTATCTTTTGGGGAGCACTACTGGCTCATGGCCTAGAGCATTTCCCGATGTTGCAAGGGGTTCAAACCTTGATCTCAGAGCATCAGAGCTTGTTGATTGGTCTGTTTTTAGTAGGTGTGTTTGCCATTCTTGCTCGTCGACTTAGGTGGCGAAAAGTGATGCTTAAATCGAGCGATCAGCTATGACAACGGATTAAAGCTAACGCCATACTCAGGCATTGTGACGATTTTGCATAACATTGATCCGAATGTTGATGCAGAGCGTGACAACTTAGAACTGCAAGTGAGACAAAACCTTCCTCAGTTATCGATAGAACAACAGCCCTTAGCGAGAGCCGAGGTTCTAAACGATGACCATGATTACTTTACCGATGGCAATATCTTGGTGATAGGAGGGTAAGGGAATTAAGAAAAGCGATTACATGAAAAGAGGTATTGAGTTGTGTACCTCTTTTCATTTTAACTTTGAGACAACTGCAGAATAAGCGTAGCTTTTAAACCGCCCATCGAGCTTTTTTCTAAATTGAGTTGCCCGCGATAGCTATGGGCCATCTCGTTTACGATATTGAGTCCTAAACCTGTCCCCGGCGTTGTTTCGTCTAGGCGCACGCCACGTTTAACCGCTTGGCTCATTTTCTCTTCCGGGATACCCGGTCCATCATCCTCAATAATCAGCTCAATTCGACCATCACTTATCTCGTTGGAGTGAACTCTGATAATGTTGGCAGCCCATTTATAGCTATTTTCTAGTAGGTTACCGATCATTTCATCAAGATCGGTTTTCTCGACGGCGACCTCAATCTCTGAATCCAGCTCGTTGATCATAGTGATTTCATTGGCCGCATAAACTTTATCAAACGCCATTGAAATCGCTTCGACGCGTTCACAAGGCGAGGACTTCACCGATAGGATGTTCATCGCACCCGCCATACGAGCGCGACCTAAATGATATTCAATCTGGCTCTGGATTTGGTCAATCGGTTGCTGCAGTAGGTGTTGGTTCTCTTCAGGCAGTGAGTTCACTTCATTTTTAAGTACTGACAGTGGCGTTTTTAAGGCGTGGGATAGGTTACCAGCATGGTGTCGAGCACGCTCTAACAACTCTTGATAATGAAAAAGTAAGGCGTTCAAGTCAGAGACTAGTGGGGAAACTTCTTTGGGATAGCTATCGCTGAGACCTTGCTGCTCCCCTTTACGTAGCATCGCCAGTTCGCGCTGCATTTTGTTGAGAGGAAGGAGTGACCAACTCACTTGGATACCAATCAAAAGCAGAACGCCAACAAACAACAATCCTAAAATAATCCAAACCTGACCAGTTAAATCATGGAGAGTCGATTCAAGCGGATCTTCATCGATACCTATGGTTATGGTGACAGGGTCACTTAGTTCTGGTAGGTAGATCAGTTGCTCGATATAAATCAGCTGCTCTTTGTCTGGGCCTTTAATTGATGTATGGATAGGGGATCGCTTGATATCCATATCTTTATCCCACAGTGAACGTGAACGAATCACTTGTCCTTGGCTTTCTGCTCGCCAATAAACACCACTGTATGGTTGATTAAATCTTGGATCAGACAGTCGCTCTAACATCATCAGCATGCCCGAGTCGTTGGTTTCGATATTGGCAGTGAGTTCGTCCATAGTTAAGCTTAGCTGCTGTTTTTGATCATCAACCAAATAGTCATTAACCAGCTTTGGAATACCAATACCAGCGGCAAGAATCATGGCGCCTAACCAAAAAGCCGCAGCAAGGAGCAAGCGGCTTTTTAAACTGATATTTTTGAAGGTTTTTTTATTTAGATTCATCACTATTTTGGTTCACTTTTGTCTAGGGTCAAAGTGAACCACTCACAGAGAGAAGAGGGATCAGTCAGCGTTAAGCTGATAGCCTAAACCACGCACGGTCTTAATGATTTTAGGTGCGATTTTTTTGCGAATACGGCCAATGAATACCTCTACCGTATTAGAATCACGGTCGAAGTCTTGCTTGTAAATGTGCTCAACCAATTCTGTACGCGAGATAACCTTGTCTTTATTATGCATGAAGTAAGCAACCACTTTGTATTCAAGCGCGGTTAAGCTTACTGCTTGCCCTTGCCAAAGCACTTTCGAGCTACGCGTGTCTAGGCTTAAATCACCGATTTGTTGGATTGGTGATGCCGAACCGGATGCTCGGCGTAGTTGGGCACGAATACGGGCGATCAATTCAACCATTTCAAAAGGTTTGGTGAGGTAGTCATCGGCACCTGCATTCAAGCCTTCTACACGCTGAGTTAAGGTGTCACGTGCACTTAGAATGATCACTGGTGTGTTGATATTCTCGTCTCGAATGCCTTTCAATACCGTTAACCCGTCGAGTTTTGGCAAGCCGAGGTCTAGAACAATCGCATCCCACTCTTCTGACGTTGCGCGATAAAGTGCATCAATACCATCTTGTGACAGTTCAGGCACCCAATCGGCTCCTTCGAGAGTTTCAATAATCTGTTCGCCTAAACGCGGTTCATCTTCAACGACGAGAATTTTCATGATTGGCTCTTCTTGCTTGTTGTTATTCGTTATTGTGTGTTGTTGTTCGTTATTCGCAGCGGGCAATATTGCTATTGCAGCGATTTATCATCGTTATTGTGGTGACTTATTCGCTGTCGGTTTTAATCGCTTCTTTAAAGTTTCGACCTTTGATCATCAACATCTCTAACGTTTCAGCGTTGTATTCGACCTTAATGATGTTGTTCTTGTAGTTGATTTTTAGTTCGTAGACCCAGATGTCGTCGTCCTCTTCGAGTTCAACTTTAATGATGCGACCATGTAGATCATTTTCTACCGCAGCGTACATCTCGGAAAATGGACGAATGTAGCCTTCTTGAACGGCTTCATAAACTTCGTCTTGATCTTCTTCAAACTCGATGCGGGTGCCTTCCTTATGCACATCTTGAACGAGGTCGTGCCCGTTAGGCTGTGATCCCGCCCATGCAGAGCCGGAACTCACTAAACCAAAGCTTAAAGACAGCAAAGAAATCATTGCTTTACTAAACATAGCGAATCCTAGGTAACCTTGATAGTAAGTAGTATAAAAAAGTGAAGATGAACAGAAAGTGAACCGTACCCATATTGAGACTTTAGCAGCCTTTGTTGTGAGGTTGATGACACAAGAACGGTAAACTAGGACTAACGCTCCTGGAGTTCATCATCAAATATCTTGTCACGCATCTTCCAGAAACGACCGACCTTACGTGCAATAACAAACTGTGGTGGTCTGAATCGATGTTGGTGAGCGACCACTTTGGTTGGAGACGCTTCCTCAAAAGGGCGATGCCTATCAGCTAAGTGCGGACGAACGAATTGGTCTTTGAAAGTTTGCTTTTGCTTCTTGGTTGTTAACGACCAAAACTCATGAACTTGTGCTTGGTTTTCACCGCGATACGTTACTTTAAGCTGAGATTTACCTTTGTCGTCTTTGAAGACGTTGAGATCCATCTCTAGGCACTCAAACACCAATGCATCTTTAAGGTTCAGTGCATCTTTTAGTTTTTTGTCTGGGTCAACTAAGGTTGCGTCGCACTCATGGCAAATTCGTGCTGCGATGTCATTGTCGGCACCACATTCTCCGCAATACTTGGCTCGGAATCGGTAACCACAATGCTCACGCTCGCCAGTCTCTTCATCGGTGAAGTAGCCTTGGCATTTACGACCAAAGTGTTCTAGCAAGAAACCATTACTATCGAGCTTGCCCCAGAAGTTGTTATTGAAGCCGCAAGCTGGGCAAGGAATGGTGATGATTTCGCTGTCAGAGTCTGGCTTCGGATCGCCGACTTCTGGTTGGTAGAGATCGTAGCTGTTACCTGCGTAGTCCAATACCAGACACTCTTCTTTGCCCGGAGACAGACGAAGACCACGACCAACGATTTGCTGGTAAAGACTGATTGACTCAGTAGGACGCAGAATTGCAATCAAGTCCACGTGCGGGGCATCAAAGCCGGTGGTCAGTACTGAAACGTTTACGAGGTACTTGGTTTTGCGCTGCTTAAAGTCGTTGATGATCTGATCGCGCTCTAAGGTTGGAGTATCGCCAATTACAATGGCCGCTTCACCTTCTGGCAGTAAACCAAGAATCTCTTGAGCGTGGCGCACAGTGGCGGCAAACACCATAATGCCTTGTTTGTCTTTCGCTAGATGAATGATCTGCTCAACGATTTGTGGCGTTGCGCGTTTTGATTGTTCGATCACCATATCTAGCTCGGCCTCTTTGTAGCGGCCTGTGTTGGCGGGCTTTAACTGTGAGAAGTCGTAACTTAGTACCGGTGCATCAATCATGCGGGCAGGGGTTAAGAAGCTTTCGTCGAGAAGATAACGAATAGGTAATTCAAAGATACAGTCGCGGAAGAACCTTGGCTCTTCAGATCGCACTTGGCCGCGAGTATGGTATTGGTAAATCCAACCCATACCCAAGCGATAGGGTGTTGCTGTTAGGCCAAGTACTTTAATGCCAGGGTTGTTTTCACGCAGGTGAGCAATCACTTTCTGATAGCTACTATTTTTCTCGTCAGGTACTCGGTGGCACTCATCAATAACCAAGAGTGAGAACTGATTGGAAAAGGCATCAAGGTTGCGTACTACTGACTGTACCGAGGCAAACACCACTTGCTGGTCGGTCTCTTTTCGACCTAGCCCTGCCGAGAAAATTGACCCTTTCAAGCCATAGCCTTCGTACTTCTCGTGGTTTTGTTCAACCAGTTCTTTTACGTGTGCCATCACAAGAACTCGCCCTTTTGCTAGGCGTGCTAACTCAGCAATCACCAAGCTTTTACCTGCGCCAGTAGGGAGCACCAGAACTGCTGGAGTCTGGTGTTTGCGAAAGTAATGGATGACAGATTTTACGGAGTCGGCTTGATATGGGCGGAGTGTATACATACTGCGTCTTGTAAAGTAGTAAAAATAGTGTGAAATCGCTCAACTAATTGAGCAAAGGTGACTATAATACCTGACTTAGATTAGTTGAGGTATTCATGCGTTTAGATAAATTTCTATGTGACTCATTAGGCGTCACTCGAAAAGAAGCAACACAGATTTTAAAATCAAAAACAGTGACAGTGAACGATGTCATGCAGAAAAGCGGTGCCACCAAGGTTACCGAAGAGTGCGTTGTTGAATGGCAAGGCAATGAACTGCGTGTTCAAGGTCCACGTTACATCATGGTTTACAAGCCTGAAGGTTTTGTTTGCTCGCATGAAGATAGCTCTAATCGCACGGTTTTTGACCTGCTTGATGAGATCAAGATGGACAAGCTTCACTTTGCTGGTCGCCTAGATGTGGATACCACGGGCCTAGTGCTTGTGACCGATGATGGTCAATGGTCTCACCGTATTACTTCACCGAAACACAAGTGTGAAAAAATGTATCGCGTTTGGCTGGTGGACCCAGTTGAGGACGATTACGTAGAGAAGTTCAAAGAGGGTATTCAGCTGAAAAGTGAAGATGGCCTTACTCTTCCTGCACATCTTGAAGTACGTGCGGAGCGTGAAGTGCTTCTTACTATCCATGAAGGCAAGTACCACCAAGTTAAGCGTATGTTTGCTGCACTAGGCAACAAAGTAGAAGCGTTACACCGCGAACGTATTGGTGAAATTGAGATGGATGAATCTTTGGAGCTAGGTGAGTACCGTTACCTGACTCAAGAAGAGATCGACTCTATCTGGAAGTAATCTTCCTCTCTGTTTTACGCCGACCAAGGATAGCGTCGGCGATTCATTTTGACTGGTACTAGGAAAGTCTCAGCCAATATTTTGTTTGCGTGCAAGCGCAACTCTTAGTATTTCGTCGGAGATTTATGCAAACCCATACTACCCCTAGTTCCCAACCCGAAACGCCTCAGCTAGGTTTAATGCTGTTTTTGATTCTCGGTGCAATTGGTGCTTTGACGCCACTTGCCATCGACATGTATTTGCCTGCGATGCCAACTATCGCCAAAGACCTTGGTGTGACCGCTGGTGAAGTTCAAATCACGCTTACAGCTTACACCGCTGGTTTTGCGCTAGGACAGCTGCTTCATGGCCCATTAGCAGACAGCTATGGTCGTAAACCGGTTCTGTTGATTGGTGTGGTTCTGTTTGCAATAGCGTCTATGGTCAGCGCAACCACGCATGGCATTGAAGCATTGACTTATGTTCGTACCGCTCAGGGTTTTGCGGGCGCAGCGGCAGCCGTAATCATTCAAGCTGTCGTGCGAGACATGTTTGATCGCGAAGATTTTGCAAGAACCATGTCGTTCGTTACTTTGGTGATGACAGTTGCGCCGCTGGTGGCACCAATGATTGGTGGTTACTTGGCATTGTGGTTTGGCTGGCGCTCGATTTTTTGGGTATTGGCGATCTTCGCCATAATCGTGATTCTGGCAGTATCATTCAAGATCCCTGAAACCTTGCCGGTAGAGAAGCGTCAACCGTTGCGTTTTAAAACGACGATGCGTAACTACTTCCGTCTGTGCAAAAACAAAACGGCAATGGGACTTATCTTCTCGGGTGCGTTTTCATTCTCGGGTATGTTCGCGTTCTTAACGGCTGGGTCGTTTGTTTACATTGATATTTACGGTGTACGTCCAGATTTGTTCGGTTACCTGTTTGGCTTAAACATTGTAGCCATGATTCTGATGACCAGCATTAATGGTCGTTTGGTGAAAAAGGTAGGCTCTCATACTATGTTGAGAGTGGGACTGGCGATTCAATTACTTGCGGGTATTGGTCTATTTATTGGCTGGAGTTTAGACCTTGGTCTTTGGGGTATTGTGCCATTTGTGATGCTATTTATTGGCACACTATCAACGATCGGCAGTAATACAATGGGCTTGCTGCTCAGCGGTTACCCAAACATGGCTGGCACAGCTTCGTCTCTGGCGGGGACATTACGTTTTGGTACGGGCTCTGTAGTGGGTGCAATTGTTGCGATGCTACCGAGTGATAGCGCTGGCTCGATGGTCATAGTGATGGCTGTGTGTGCCGTACTTTCAGCGCTACTTTATTGGACATTAGGAAAGAAGGCATAATGTCAAAATACTACATTGAAATTCAAAAGCTGGTTAACACAGCACTCGATGAGTTAACAGCTCTACACAAATCTGGCAAAGCGGTAGATGCGCCGATTGCCAATAACCTTTACTTGGTGCGCTGGGTAACTAAGGCGATAAAATCGCAAGCTTATGACCGCTGTGTCGCTGCCGATCTGATTCGCTGGCAGAAACAGGGTCGCTCTAAAGGCAATAACTCGGATCTGACGTTCACCTTCCGCCGTATTTCTGCGTTTTACGCAAAGTTCTTCCCACAAGGTGAAGAACCAAAGCCGCTTAAAGACAGTGACGTTGAAGCCTTCATGGATAAGATGTACGACATGGGTTGGAGCGTCTCGAGCGAAGACGAACTGACCACTGGCGGAAAAATTCAGTTTTTCACCGATGGCGAGCACTCATTTGCACTTTGTGGCAAACAGTGTGACGACTCATTCGATGGTGAGTTGATGGCGAAGCCGATGAACTGGTTTGTCCGTGGTAACCACGCTGAGTTTGTTCAAGCTGCAATGGAGTCTGGCTTTATGCTTCATAAAGTGACTGACTATAAATCCGCAGTGAAATATCACGGTGAATACATTGTTTACCCAGCGAACCAAGGTAATCAGCTGGCTGAGATCCCAATTAGCTTTATTGCTGAGTAGCAGATACGGGATACGAGATTAGAAAGAGCGGGACTATCCGCTCTTAAATCTTTTCTCATCCCGCTACCCGAATCTCTCATCTGCTCTTAATCCTTTCTTATCTCGCCACTCGTATCCCGCACCTGCTCTTTCGCCTGCCTTTCTATCGTTTTCACCATACCTTTAAATATGAAAAGGTGCGCTGGCATCATGGCAAACCAATACAGCAGCCCTAAGAAGCCTTTTGGATGCCACCAAGCGGTAATATTGAGCTCGCTTTGATTGCTTGTTTGGTCTTTGTCTACAAGGTCGGAAACTGTTATCTCGAGGCGACCAAGGCCGGGCCCTTTCATGCCAAACAGTAGAGAAAGGAACTGGTTCTCTTCACAACGAATCACTTTCCATGAATCGATATGATCGCCGACTTTGAGTGTTGGGCCTTCCGGTTCTTGCCTTTTGGGTACGCCACCCCCGAAGAAAAGATCCAGCCATTCACGAGTGCGCCATAGAGCATTAGCAAAAAAGTAGCCTTGTTTTGGGCTACCTATCTGTTGAGCCACCTGCCAGAGTTCTTCTTTGGAAACGGTAGATTGGATGGTCGCTCCAGTCTGTTTAGGGTAGTAACCGTAACCTGCTTGCCAGCGTTTAAAAGCCGTTTTGTCGAAGCCCCAAACGTTACTCTTAACGAATTCACCTTCTGCTCGAATGGCTTGCTCGACCATGGTTTGGAATGAAATCAGGCGTTGTGGGTAGCGCTCCTGAATTGCAGTGGAGTTAGCAATAAAGTCATGCTTTAAGCCCGCAAGGAGGGCGCGTCCTATATTCGAAGGTACAGACGTCACGACACCAAGCCAGTATGAGGCAATAGTTGGAGTTAACAGCGATGTTGCCCATAACCTAAGCGGTCTATCTGCGGTTTTAGCGATGTGAGCAAATTGATTGCGGTAACTGACAATATCTGGGCCGCCCACTTCAAAGGTTTGGTGAGCCTCTGGATTTTCCTCGGCAAGCTTTAACAAATAATAGTTAAGGTTCTTTAGGGCGATTGGGTTGGCTTTAGAATCGACCCACTTTGGCGCGATCATGATTGGCAGGTTATAAACAAAATCTCGCATGATCTCAAAAGCTGCAGATCCCGGGCCGATGATCACGCCCGCTTGTAACTCAGTGATAGGAACCGGGCCAGATCTTAATAGATCGCCAGTTTTCTTCCGTGCCTGAAGGTGATCCGAATCGGCCGTTTGTGGTTGCAGTGAGCTTAGGTAGATCACATGTTGATTGCGAGGGCCAAGCGCATTGACAAAGTTTCTTGCCAACGTGAGCTCGTAATCAATAAAGTCATGTCCCTCTGCCATACCGTGTACGAGGAAGAAAATAAGGTCAAACTGAGGCACTAACTCTTTTGTTGCGTCGGCATCAGCAAGATCTAAGTACTCTAGTGAGAGGTTTGGATGGGGCTCGGTTCGCGCTTGCAAATAGTCAATATGACGAGCGGCTGCCGTTACCTGATAGCCTTGATTGAGGAGTTGAGGTAATAGCTGAGAGCCTACATAACCAGAAGCGCCTAACACCAGTACTTTCTTCATAAAGACTCCATTCGTTGATATGAAGTAGGGACGTCACTAACTGTTAATTTACCAGTGTCATATGCAAAAAAGCCAATATTATCTTGCTATTCGCTCCATCAATCATCTGTTTTCTTTACCAAAAACAGGGTAGATAGCGCTTATACATCGTTCGCTTTCTCAAGCATTTCAGCGTGCGATCTGTATAAGCAATTGAACAAGCGGGGTGAAATCAATTGGCAAAAAGGAATTGATATTAATCTAGTTTTTAGATTGTAAGGTTTTTAATATTCAAACTTTCTGTAAACAGGTATTCATTTGTTTATGTCGTTTTTAATAACAGTTTCAGTAGCTTATATTTTGTCTGTATGTGCTTGTTTTTCATTCATTGTTTGTATCGATTGTGTTTTAATAGTTGTTCCCTAGGTTTCATAACAGTCTTTTCTTATCGTTTCTGACCCTCGGCTTGTCGCTGCGGGCGAGAACACGCCGCTGTTATACTATTTCGATGTTCCCTGTTTTCTTCATTTTGTTCTATTAAGGTGACCTTATGCTTCTTGCTTCAATAATGCGTCATACCAAAGGTGATTTCGTTCGCCAACTGATTGCAATTGCGTTGCCAATTACGCTGCAAAGCATCATGTTTTCAAGTAGAGGTTTGGTTGACGTCTTGATGTTGGGGCAGTTAGGAGAAGCTGATATTGCCGCTGTAGGTGTGGCAAGTCGTGCCATGTTCGTGACTACGATTATGTTGGTTGGGGTTACGACAGGTGGTGCTCTGTTGACGGCTCAGTATTGGGGGGCAGGCGATAAACAAGGTGTTCGAGAGAGTACCGCGCTGACTTGGCTTGTTTCTATGCTGTTCGCAGCTTTGACGGTGGTGTTCTTTGTTTCGTTCCCAGCGCAAGTTATGGGTGTTACTACTGATTCACAAGAAGTGATCGGCTTGGGTATCGAATACATTGTGATTACCGCGTTCAGCATGTTTGCTGTTGCTTGTGTGAGCAGTATGGCAGTAGGGCTTCGCGCGATGCACCGACCGGGGCTGAGCACCTTTTTTAGTGGTATAGGGATCCTCTCGAATATCTTCCTTAACTGGGTTCTTATATTTGGGAATCTCGGTATGCCAGCGATGGGTATCAAAGGCGCAGCGATTGCGACTGTGTTGAGCGGTGCCATTGAGGTGATTACACTGTATGGATACCTTTACTGGAAACAGCATTTATTAGCATTTAAACGTGCTGACGTCGTAGCTGCCGCAACGTTAGATAAAGTGGTACGTTTTCTTAAGCTCTCTTTACCGACCACGTTCAATTTCTTGGCGTGGGCAGGTGGCTTATTTGCTTATCACGCCATCATGGGGCAATCAGGTGTTCAGGGCTTGGCTGCGCTCTCGGTGATGACACCGGTTGAATCTATCTCTTTGGCACTTTTAATTGGTATGTCTAATGCTGCGGCGGTGCTGGTGGGTAACCAGTTAGGGGCTAAAAACAATGAAGCGGTTTACTACCAAGCATTGGGCATCAGCATCATTGCGTTTTTCACCAGTATTGTGGTCGCGTTGGTGCTCTATTTTGTTCAAGCGCCAATCTTAGATTCCTTCAGCGCACTGACTCCTGAAACGCGTGAACTATCTGAAAAATTCATCTTAATTTTGAGCTTGGGCATTGTGGTTCGCTCCATCCCAATGACGGTGATTGTTGGTGTATTACGAGCGGGTGGTGATGTGAAATTCTGCCTTTACCAAGATCTGATTGCTCAATGGATGATTAGTATCCCTTTAGCGGCTATCGCAGCTGTCTATTTGGGGGTCGAACCTGAATGGATCTATTTGATGTTCCTAACAGAAGAGGTGATCAAATGGGGTGGGTCGCTCTATCGCATGAAGAGTAAGAAATGGATAAAAAATCTTATAGGAAGTTGAAGTCAGGCGTAAGATTTGTGTGACTTTATACTTAGCATGTGATCTATCTTTCAAATTACTTCCTACAACCTTAGATTTAGTGTAGATTCTCATTCCAAATTCTAACTAATGTGAGCTGTTTAATGTTAAAGCTATCAGACCTATGTAAGGGCTATGTCGACGGGGGAGAGTTCCATCCCGTTTTACAAGGTGCTGAATTAACGTTAAATCAAGGGGACCAGCTTGCATTAATGGGAGAAAGTGGCTCAGGTAAGAGTACACTGCTTAACCTCATTGCCGGGCTCGACCTTGCTGACTCTGGGGAAATTCTATTCCCTAACTTTGATATGCATGTGGCGAAGGAGCGCGATCGCACTGCTTACCGCCGCAATAACATCGGACATATCTTCCAACAGTTCAATCTGCTGCCTACGTTGAACATCGCCGACAACATTCGTTTTTGCCGTCAACTGAAGGGGTTACCTGAAGACAAAGGCTTATGGCGTCAAATTTTGTCTGCGCTCGATCTTATGCCTTTATTGGGACGCTACCCTGAAGAGGTGTCTGGTGGTCAGCAGCAGCGTGCTGCGATTGCTCGTGCTCTTTACATGGAACCTAAGATCCTGCTTGCCGATGAGCCTACCGGAAGTCTAGACGAGCGCAACGCAGAAGCGGTAATGCGCTTGCTGACGTCTTTGGCGCGTGAGCTTGAGTGCACGCTATTGTTGGTAACGCACAGCGAAAAGGTAGCCCAGCATATGGATGGTTGCATCCGTCTACAAGGGGGGCAGCTTCATGTTATGGCCCGTAGTTAAAGCGCTACTCGGTCACTATCGACGCTACCCACTTCAAATCATTCTTGTTTGGCTCGGTCTAACACTGGGCGTCTCTCTTTTGGTTGGTGTTACTGCCATCAATCAACATGCTAAGCAGAGCTATGCTCATGGCGAAAAGCTATTTTCCAATCCGCTTCCTTACCGTATTCGCCCTAAACACAGTGCTAATAAGATACCTCAAGGTTTCTACATTCAACTGCGCCGTGAAGGTTTTCAGCAGTGCGCCCCTTTTGATAATCATCGCGTAACTGACGAGAACGGCTCCAACTTTATGTTGATAGGTCTTGACCCTGTCTCGATGCTTCAATTGCAACCGGGTGTTGCGCTCCAAGATCTCACGACACTCAACCTGATGAAACCGCCATACCCAATTTTGGTGAGTGATGATCTGGCGAAGCATATGGAGTGGCATGACGGAGACTATATTCAACTTGCGGACGGCTCTAAACTTGGCCCTCTCGCTGTCGATCAGAATAAGATGATTAACGGCACGCGTTTGATTGCAGACATTTCTCTTCTAAGAATGTTGAAGCGCAGCTCTGGTCTATCCGTTATCGCCTGTTCAGATATGTCGGAAGCGAAGTTTGAGCGTCTTAAGAGCATGTTGCCCAATGGATTGACGATCTCTCGTAGCTCTAAAGCAGAGTTGGAGTCGCTGACCAGTGCATTTCATTTGAACTTAACGGCAATGGGAATGCTTTCCTTTGTCGTCGGCCTATTCATCTTCTACCAAGCCATGTCGCTCTCTTTTATACAGAGACAGCCTTTGGTTGGTGGCCTTAGACAAACAGGTGTATCGGGTTGGCAGTTAACCAAAGCACTCTGTTTTGAGTTATTTGCATTAGTTGTTATCAGTTGGATCTGCGGCAACGTCTTTGGCGTGATGTTGGCAAACCAATTGTTGCCAGCCGTATCTTCAAGTCTCGGTGACCTTTATGACGCTAATGTCGGCTTGAGTATCGACTGGAGCTGGAAAGCCAGTGTCTACAGTTTTGTTATGGCATTAATTGGTGCATTTCTAGCGTGTGCTTGGCCGCTTATTCGTCTGCTTAAGTCGCAGCCAATTCGACTCTCATCGCGTTTGTCGCTGATGCGTTTTGCGGGTACAGAGTTTACATGGCAAGCCTTGATTGGTTGTGGTTTCTGTGTTGCTGCTGTGGCGGTATACCAAGCGCCTCAGACACAAGAGTCTGGCTTTGCCATCATTGCATTGATGCTGGTGAGTGTAGCCCTGTTTACGCCTTTCTTGATGTGGAAACTGTTTAATAACTTTTCATACACTCTGCGTTGGGTTCGTGCACGTTGGTTTTTCGCGGATGCCGCTGCAAGTATGAGTTACCGCGGTGTTGCTACTATGGCGTTTATGTTAGCGATGACGGCAAACATTGGCGTTGAGACTATGGTGGGTAGCTTCCGAGATACAACAGATAAATGGTTGTCTCAGCGCCTTGCTGCTGATTTGTATATCTATCCAACGAACAACTCCGCAGCACGTATGAGTAACTGGCTATCTGGTCAACCCGAAGTTGATTCAGTGTGGTGGCGCTGGGAAAAAGATATTCCTTCTCCAGTAGGCAGTATCCAAGTTGTGAGTACTGGTCCTTCTGAAGGGGAGTTAGAGGCGTTAACCATTAAACTGGGTATCCCGAATTACTGGTATCACCTACATCACTCCAAGGGCGTCCTTATTAGTGAGTCTATGTCGCTTAAGCTAGGTATTCGTCCTGGTGACTATATCGATATGTACGATAGCCTCGGCTCTGGATGGCAAGTTGTTGGTGTGTATTACGACTATGGAAATCCCTATCATCAAGTCATGATGTCTCACCGCAATTGGCTATACGGCTTTGCGGGACGGGGCAACGTTGGGCTAGGCGTTATACTCAAAGAAGACGTAAACCCAACCGGTCTGCGTAGCAGGTTAGAATCAGTATTTAGGTTGAGCTCCGAGCGTATCTTTGACAACAACAATATTCATAGCCAAGCAATGCGTGTCTTCGATCGTACTTTTGCGATTGCTGATACCTTGGGCAACATTACTTTGGTTATTGCTGTGTTTGGTATCTTTTTCGCGACCGTTGCGGGTGAGGTATCAAGACAGCGTCATATATCACTGCAGCGTTGCCTAGGCGTTTCAGCGAAAGAACTGATCTTCACAGGTGGTTTGCAGTTGTTCGTCTTTGGTCTGATCTCGTCATTGATAGCGATACCTCTTGGTTTGGCTTTGGCAAATCTGATTGTTGATATCGTGATTAAACAGTCTTTTGGTTGGTCTTTGGAGTTACAAGTCATACCTTGGGACTACTTTATAACCTTTGTATGGTCGATGGCTGCACTGATGATTGCAGGAGCCTTGCCAGTGTTGCGTATGATAGGTAATACACCGATGAAATCACTTAGGGATGCGCTGTAAATGGGGCGAAGAAAAGGCGTGAAAAAGATGAAAAACAAAGTCCTCTCTTCAGCTCTACTGATCGGCTTCTTTGGTTTGTTTGTCGGTATTTGGTCTTATTACTCTTATTTCGCGGATGTGGGCGAAGAGGGCATCAATGAAGTCAATTCTGTATTGGTGAGCGAGCAATTTAAGGTGTTTGAGCCGGTATTGCCTGACCGTACGGTGTCATTGCCAAAAGATTTCCAATTCCACCCTGAGTTCCAACATGAGTGGTGGCATTACTTTGCGACTTTAGAAGATGATAATGGTAAAGATTATTCCGTCCAATGGAGCTTCTTTAGAATCGCGACCGATGAGCGCGAAGCGCGTGGTTGGCAAAGTCCACAAATCTATATTTCTAATGTGGTGGTGACCTCTGCGACTAAAGTGTGGAAAGAGCAAAGACTCGCACGCGGCGGTATTGGTCAAGCAGGAATGACAAACCGTCCATTCCGTCTCTGGATTGACAACTGGAACTGGCGTGCGCTTGGTGTGACCCCGTTTCCTGGGCGTTTAAGCATTGAGACCGATACCTTTGGTTTGGAGCTTGATTCAGTGACTAAGGGACCTTACGTGCTCAATGGCGAAAAAGGGTATCAAAAGAAACATGATATGCTGCCTGTTGCTTCCTATAACTTTAGTGCGCCGTTCTTGGCTCTGAATGGAACACTCGTACTTGATGGTGAAAACATTGAAGTATCGGGTAACGCTTGGCTGCATAAAGAGTGGGGCAGCGGTCTGCTTGGCGAAGGTCAGCAAGGTTGGGACTGGTTTGTTTTTAATCTCGATGATGGTTCTGCTTTGAGTGTCAGCCGCTATCGCAGTAATAAACAGGTGCCGTATGTGTTTGGTACGTTGGCAACAAGTTCAGGGAAGGTCTATCAGCTGACTGATGCTGATATCGATATTAAACCATTACCCAATAGCACCTTGCTCAATGGTCGTCGAATGCCGCTTCAATGGATCATCAACGTGCCCAAATATGAGATCAATCTCACAACTCGGATTCAACGTCGCGATATGTGGTTGCCGTTTGTTATTCCTTATTGGGAAGGGCCGATTAAGGCAAGTGGAAGCCATGAATCGTCTGGTTTTATGCAACTGACAGGGTATTGATTTTTATATAAGGCTATCATTTGATAGCCTTTTTTATGCACTCTAGGTCACTTTATGGAGAGTTCGTCTAGCTTACACTTATAATTTTGGTCATCTATACTTAAATTAGTGTGAACAACAATATTATGGAATATACGACGTATTGTTTAGTATTTGTAGGAAAAACCGAAGTTAAACATCCAAAGAAGTGATTATGTATCGTCGAAAGTTGGCTTTACACTCGTGTCTATTCTTTGTTATTCGTTTATTTAAATAATAAATATAAGGGCGAAATCATGAACGACGTCATCCGTGACTTCTTTAAAATGGAATCTGCTGGCGGCATCATCTTGGTAATTGCTGCGGCAGTTGCAATGTTCGTAGCGAACTCTCCTCTGAACGAAATGTATCAGGGTATGCTGCACACATACGTATTTGGTATGTCCGTGTCTCACTGGATTAACGACGGCCTGATGGCAGTCTTTTTCCTACTTATCGGCCTTGAGGTAAAGCGTGAGCTTTTGGAAGGTGCATTAAAATCTAAAGAGACGGCAATCTTCCCAGCTATCGCTGCGGTAGGTGGTATGCTAGCTCCTGCACTAATTTATGTGCTATTCAACTCAAGTAACCCTGAAGCGCTTCAAGGTTGGGCTATCCCAGCAGCAACCGATATCGCATTCGCGTTGGGTATCATGGCTCTTCTTGGTAACCGTGTGCCGGTAAGCTTGAAAGTCTTCCTGCTTGCACTAGCAATCATCGACGACCTAGGTGTTGTTGTTATCATTGCTCTGTTCTACTCAGGTGACCTATCTACGCTTGCACTGACAGTCGGCTTTATCGCGACTGGTGTGTTGTTCATGCTAAACAACAAGCATGTAACTAAGCTAAGTGTTTACCTGATTGTTGGTGCAATTTTGTGGTTTGCAGTATTGAAATCTGGTGTTCACGCAACACTAGCTGGTGTGGTTATCGGTTTTGCGATTCCACTGAAAGGCAACAAGGGTGAACATTCACCATTGAAGCACCTAGAGCATGCTCTACATCCTTACGTAGCTTTTGCAATCTTACCTATTTTTGCATTCGCAAACGCAGGTATCTCGCTGGAAGGCATCTCAATTTCAAACCTAACAGGCATGCTACCGCTTGGTATCGCTTTAGGTCTATTGATTGGTAAGCCACTGGGTATTTTCCTATTCAGCTGGGGTGCAGTGAAAACAGGCGTAGCTAAGCTTCCTGAAGGTGTTAACTTCATGAACATCTTCGCAGTGTCTGTGCTGTGTGGTATCGGCTTTACGATGTCTATCTTCATCTCTTCATTGGCATTTGGCTCAACGAACGCAGATTTTGATACGCTGGCTAGATTAGGTATCTTGATGGGTTCAACGACCGCGGCAATTCTAGGTTACGTGCTATTGAGTGTCTCGCTACCTAAGACAAAGCATCAAGAAGTTAAGCTGTAATCATTACAAACATGTTTGAAAGAGTTGACTGGTTAGGACAGTAGCTACCAACACTTTAAAACTATAATGACAAAGAAACGAAAAGCCGTGATGATTGTTCATCACGGCTTTGCTATTTAAGCTCTCTTTCTACTTACTCTTTTTCTAATCAGCTGCGTTGCTTGGACTTGCTTTAAGATGAACTCAGTGTGTTTCTCTATTGTTCGATCAGCGTCAATCTAAGATCTATTTTTCGAGTGTGGTGAAGATGGTCCACTCTTCAACAATCTCTTCATTCAAACCTACAACCGTAGCTGTTACGCGTCGATTAAGAGCATGAGACGTTGCATCGTCACCAGCACTTTCGAGTTTTGTGTCACCGTAACCCACAATGCGCACTCGTTCAGGTTCAACCCCGTTCGCGATCAGTCGATCTTCAACCGCGTGTGCTCTCTGCTTCGATAAGGCAAGGTTATGTGCCGCAGAACCGACTTTGCTTGCGTAACCCTGAACTTCAATGGAAGCCGATTTGTAGGTCTCTAAAAAGAGGGCCATCTGGCGAATCTGTTCTGAAAATACAGGATTAATGTCATAAGAGTTATTGGCAAATAGGATTCGCAGTTGCTTAACCTCTTGTGCACGCACTTTCTCACCACAACCTTCGTTGTCTACCAGAGCCCCTCTAGGTGTCGAAGGGCACTCATCTCGAGCGTTAATTACACCATCTAGATCATCGTCTTGAAGGTCGGCGATCTGTACCGCGACAGGCGTTTCATCGTAAGGCTCTTCTTCATAAGCCATGAGTGGCTGGCAAACAAGACAAGCGGGTAAAATGAGATACAAAGATTTCATAATTAATACTCCATTCCTCTTGTCCACTCTTCAGGAACGTCAACCAACAGAGCGTCGAGTAAGGTTCCCGTTGCGTTTAATACACGGTACTTAGCGTATTGTTCAGCGTAGTGTGCGTCCAGGTAATCTTTACGAGCTTCGAATAACTCGTTTTCTGTATTGAGCACATCAAGTAAGGTTCGCTGGCCAATTCGATACTGCTTTTGATACGCAATGACGGTTTCAGCGGCAGAGTCTACGTGATCGGATAGAAAGTTCTTTTGTTGAAGTGTCAAATCTAGAGCACTCCATGACAAACGAAGTCCCTCTTCCACTTGTCTATAGGCAGTATCACGCAGATCTTTGGCTTTGTTTAATTGATAGGCTGCACTTTCACTCTCAGCAGAGTCGCTACCACCATTGTACAAGTTGTACCTCATACGAAGCATGGCAAGCGTTTCTTCGCTTGAGCCTTCATCACCGCCAGCGTCGTCTCGCCATGTTTGGGAAGCTTCTATTGAGAAAGTAGGGTAATTAACGCCTTTTGACTGCTTGTATTGAAAATGAGCCGCATCGACATCAGCCGCCGAAATTTGGATAACTGGATGGTTATCAAAAGCAAAATCTAGGGCGTCAGGCAGCGATAGTGGGATCTTTGATACATCAGCTCGAGGGTATACCAAACCTAAAGGTTCTTGACCGACAATCCTTCTAAACTGAGTGTGTGTATCAATCAGGTTGTTTTGTGCCGCCAATAGGTTACCGTGCGCTTTTGCGATACGTGCTTCTACTTGAGAAACGTCTGCCGTTGAACCAATACCAGACTCAGCCCTACGCTTGATGTCTTTGTATATTTTCTTGTGAACTGAGAGATTGCTTTCCGACAACGCTAAAATCTCCGTCGCTTTGACAGCGTCGAGATAAATTTGTGTAACCTCTAGTGCTTTATCTTCCGCATCTGAGAGAAGTTGTAAACGAACGGATTCAGCTTCTGCAGCAGTGCGGTCTATGTTGTTGAGTGTGGCAGAGCCATCCCAAATCAGCTGAGTTAATGAAATCGTTGCCTCTTTTCGCGTTAGATCGGTATCCGGGCCGTTATTTGGTGCTGGATTGATCCCCTCATATCCAATGCCAGCATCTAAATCGATGCTAGGAAGATACGCTCCTCCTGCTGCATCGTTCTGGCTTCGTACACTCGAAAACTCATTAAAGATGCTTTTCAACTCTGGATTTGTAGCAAGCGTTATAGCGACTGCTTGTTCTAGCGTTTGTGCCCCAAGAGGAGTTGCAACAATCATGCAACTCAACAAAGATAATTTGAACAATTTCAAAGTAGTTCTCCTTCTACTTTTGACTGTCTCTTTATGGTGACAAGTTCAGGTGTTGAGAAAAAACCGACCTTGTATTCGAAGCTTAGAACATTTACTTGGAATATGAGAAGTTTAGGGAAAAAAAATAACGTTAATGTGGGTGCAGTACAGAGATCTTGGTCGCAGCCCTCAAGACGGCGTATTGCACCTTGTTGATGAACACAAATCCTCGTTCTTTATTGTTAATTATCTCAATAGTTTGCTGGGGTAGTTTGGGGTGGAGTTTGAAAAGAAGTGGAGAGAGGTGAAGAATGCGTTCAAACGGCCAAAAGTCATCAAGATAAAAAAAGCCCAAACCAACACGGTTTGGGCGGATACAAGTTTAGGAGTTAATAAAGGAAATTGCAGTGAATAACAAGAGAGTGAAACAAGTCTGACGGCCAGAAAGACTTCCAAATGCGCTTCTTGTTACCTTTTTTATGACCTGCCAATTTCCAATCAGTTCCAAGAAAAATTGTTCTTTTTTTCTTATTTTCTAAAACTCAGACAATTCAGGGTGTTATCAAGCTATTTGTCAAACTGGTACGACCAATGAGTGAAAATGTGATGTTGCTTACTTGTTAAATAAATGTTCTGTGGGTATATTTCAAACAGTTGTTTAATACGAGTGATTGAAATGGCACCAAGAAGTTCGACCAAAGAGAAGATACTGGATGTAGCAGAGGGATTGTTTGCTGAGCACGGCTTTAACGACACTTCGTTACGTACCATAACGAGCAAAGCAAATGTGAATCTAGCTTCGGTAAATTACCACTTCGGCGATAAAAAGACTTTGGTTCGTGCAGTGATTAATCGGTACTTAGAAGCGTTCATGCCTGCACTTCAAGATGCACTAGTGAACCTTAATTTGAACGAAACGTATACGATGAGTGATGTGTTTGAATCTTTGAGATCGCCACTACGCTCGCTCAACGATGTGAGACCAGACGGCACCAGTCGTTTCATGCTGTTAATTGGACGTGGCTATACGGATGTTCAAGGACACCTGCGTTGGTTTATTACCACTCGTTATAGTGACGTTTTGGGACTATTTACCAGTTCGATAATGAAGGCAAACCCAGACCTCACTCAAGAACAGTTATTCTGGCGACTACACTTCACCCTCGGGACATGTGTATTCACTATGGCGTCAAGCCAAGCACTGATGGAAATATCAGAAAATGATTATGGAAGAGAGGTTGATGCGAAAGCTGTTGTCGATATCTTGATTCCTTATTTAGCGGCAGGCATGTCAGCTAAAGAGTAAGAACAATAACAAGCATAAATTCACACCAAAAATAGTGAACAAAAGGATCTGAACTATGAGCTCTCTAAGACAAAAATGGGTAAGCGACCCAGCCTTTAAACTCTTCAAAAAAGTCCTGCCGCCGCTTTCTAGCACTGAGAAAGAAGCGATGGAAGCCGGTAGTGTTTGGTGGGATGGAGAGCTTTTTTCTGGTAAGCCAGACTTCCAAAAGCTGCACCAGTATCCAAAACCTGAGCTAACAGCAGAAGAGAAGTCGTTCATGGACAACGAGCTAGAAACTCTTCTCGAGATGCTTGATGACCATAAAATCGTTAAAGAAGACCGTGACCTTCCGAAAGAAGTGTGGGATTTCTTACGAAAAGAGCGTTTCTTCTCACTGATCATCTCGAAAGAGTATGGTGGTCGAAACTTCTCGTCGCTTGCGAACTCAACAATCGTAACCAAGATCGCTACTCGCAGTATCAGTGCTGCCGTATCGGTCATGGTTCCAAACTCTCTTGGTCCGGGTGAGCTACTGTCTCATTATGGTACCCAAGATCAAAAAGATTACTGGCTTCCTCGTCTAGCTGACGGTACAGACATCCCATGTTTCGCTCTAACAGGTCCTGAAGCGGGTTCTGATGCGGGTGGCATCCCAGATGTTGGTACTGTGTGTATGGGCATGCACGAAGGCAAAGAGACGCTAGGTATTCGTCTTAACTGGAACAAGCGTTATATCACTCTAGCGCCGGTTGCTACTGTACTGGGTCTTGCATTCAAACTGCACGATCCAGACAAGCTTCTAGGCGACAAAGAAGATATCGGTATCACATGTGCACTTATCCCAGCTGATCACGAAGGCGTGGTGATTGGTGAGCGTCATGACCCACTCGGTCTTGCGTTTATGAATGGTCCCACACGTGGTCACGATGTGTTTATCCCTATGGAGTGGTTAATCGGTGGTGCGGACTACGCAGGTAAAGGCTGGCGTATGCTGGTGGAATGTCTGTCTGCGGGCCGTGGTATCTCACTGCCGGCTCTAGGCACAGCAATGGGCCACCTGACAGCACGTACAACCGGTGCATACGCGTACGTTCGTAAGCAGTTCGGTATGTCGATTGGTAAGTTTGAAGGTGTCGCTGAGAGCCTAGGTCGTATTGGTGGCTTAACTTACTTACTTGAAGCAACTCGTACATTAACAACCACGTCGCTCGATTTGAAAGAGAAACCGGGGATTGTTACTGCGATAGCCAAGTACCACATGACGGAAATGGCACGTACCATTTTGAACGACTCAATGGACATCCACTCTGGTCGTGCGATTCAAGACGGTCCGATGAACTATCTGGCTGCACCGTACCTTGGTATTCCAGTTGCGATTACGGTGGAAGGTGCAAACATTCTGACACGCAACCTGATGATCTTCGGTCAAGGTGCAACGCGTTGTCACCCTTATGTACTGCGTGAGATGGAGGCAGCGGCTAACCCTGATGAGAAGCAAGGCGCAAAAGAGTTTGATGAACTGCTGTTCAAACACATCTCTCATGCAACTAAGAACACGTTTGGTGCCTTTGGTGCTGCACTAACAGGCTCTAAGTTCATTAAAGCAGATATGAGTGGCCCGACGAAACCATACTATCAAGACCTTACTCGTCTAAGTCGTGCTCTTGCAGTGAGTGCTGACTTTGCAATGCTAACGCTAGGTGGTGAACTGAAACGTAAAGAGCTGATTTCTGCTCGTCTGGGTGATGGTCTAAGTTACCTATACATGGCATCGGCAGCGCTTAAGAAGTACGAAGATGAAGGTCGTCAGCAAGCGGACCTAGATTACTTGCACTACGCAGTACAGCACTGTTTCCACCACGCGGCTAAGTCACTACAGGAAGCTTACCGTAACTTCCCTAACAAGGTAGTGGGTAAGGTGTTGAAAGGGCTAATCTTCCCAGTGGGCAACCACTTCGAGAAGCCTAGCGATACGCTAACAGTGAAACTTGCTGAAAGTCTAATGACTCCAGGAGCACACCGTGAGCGTCTAACGCACCTTTGCTACATTGGGCAAGACGAAGATGATAGCGTTGGTTTGATGGAAAACGCATTCATTGCGATGTACGATATCAAACCACTCGAGCGTAAGATCTTCAAAGCAGTGAAAGAAGGCAAGGTAGCACGCAAAGGTCTGTTGTCTGACCGACTAGAGCAAGCATTGGCTGCTGAAGTGTTAACACAAGCTGAAGTAGATCAAATCTTAGAGGCGGACCAATTGCGCTACGCCGCAATTCAAGTTGACCACTTTAGCCACGACTATAGTGAAACTTTGACGCGAAAAGAGCTGAAACCTAAGCTAAATAGCGTTGCTTGATAGAAATCTCATCAAAAGGCACCTTTCGAGGTGCCTTTTTTGTATTTGTACGGCACACCATCAGAACTTTGCTAGAATTTTGAACAAATGTCTGCAAATACACCCTGAGTGCTCCAACCACTTGCATTTTAGCCACATTTTTGAAGAAATTAGATGCCATTTGTAGACGAAACTTTTATCCTAACAGGGATTTTTTAAGGAAGTTGAATATGATCATCAAACCTCGAATTCGCGGATTCATCTGTACTACAACACACCCAGTTGGTTGTGAAGCTAACGTAAAAGAACAAATCGCTTACACCAAAGCTCAAGGCCCAATTGCAAATGCACCAAAACGTGTACTTGTTGTGGGTTCTTCAAGTGGCTATGGCTTGTCTTCTCGTATCGCAGCTGCATTTGGTGGCGGCGCTTCAACTATCGGTGTTTTCTTCGAAAAAGCTGGTACTGAGAAAAAGCCGGGCACAGCTGGCTACTACAACTCAGCAGCATTCGACAAGCTAGCAAAAGAAGAAGGCCTATACTCGAAAAGCCTAAATGGTGATGCTTTCTCTAACGAAGCTAAGCAAAAGACAATCGACCTAATCAAACAAGACCTAGGTCAAGTTGATATGGTGGTTTACTCTCTGGCTTCTCCAGTACGTAAAATGCCTGAGACTGGCGAAGTTGTTCGTTCTTCTCTTAAGCCTATCGGTGAGACGTACACTTCAACAGCAGTTGATACAAACAAAGATACGATCATTGAAGCAAGCGTAGAGCCTGCGACAGAAGAAGAGATCAAAGACACAGTAACCGTAATGGGCGGTGAAGACTGGGAACTTTGGATCAACGCGCTTTCTGAAGCTGGTGTTCTTGCTGACGGCTGTAAAACAGTTGCGTACAGCTACATCGGTACTGAGCTAACGTGGCCAATCTACTGGGATGGCGCGCTAGGTAAAGCTAAGATGGACCTAGACCGTGCTGCAGCGGCTCTTAACGAGAAACTAGGTCAAACTGGCGGTACTGCTAACGTTGCTGTTCTTAAGTCTGTTGTGACACAAGCAAGCTCTGCAATTCCAGTAATGCCACTGTACATCGCAATGGTATTCAAGAAAATGCGTGAAGAAGGCGTACATGAAGGCTGTATGGAACAGATCTTCCGTATGTTTAGCCAACGTCTATACAAAGAAGACGGCAGCGCAGCAGAAGTGGATGAGAAGAACCGTCTACGTTTAGATGACTGGGAACTTCGTGAAGATATCCAAGAACACTGCCGCAACCTATGGCCACAAATCACGACTGAAAACCTAAAAGAACTGACTGACTACGTAGAGTACAAAGAAGAGTTCTTGAAACTATTCGGTTTCGGTGTTGAAGGCGTAGATTACGATGCTGACGTTAACCCGGCGGTTGAGTTTGATGTAGAAGACATCTAATCTGCTTCACTAGGTTTAAATACTAAAAGGCGCTCATTGAGCGTCTTTTTTGATCTAAGAGCGGATGCGAGATACGAAAAGATTTAAGAGCTGGTTCGCTCGTCATGGGTAAAATAATATTTGAGCAAAAAAAATGCACTAACTCTTGCGAATTAGTGCATTGGAAAAGTCTGAACGAACCTAGTCGTTAGCTAATAATAATGATGAAAGTGCCGGCTAAGGTCATCAATATGTTGGCTATCGCGTATGTACCCGCATAGCCCAGAGCAGGGATTGTTGAGCGAGCGTGGTCATTTACGATGTCCATTGCGGGAGCACAGGTTCTTGCACCAATGATCGCCCCAAATAGCAGTGCGCGGTTCATTTTAAGAATATAAGCGCCAACTAAGTACGCGAATATGACCGGAAGCACACTTACAATCAATGCAATACCTATCACCTGTGGGCCGACTTGAGTCAAATGCTCGAATATCTTACCACCAGCGCTTAAGCCTATGCCGACCATAAAGAACATCAAACCAAGGTCTTTGACCATGTTAAGAGCACCCTGAGGCACGTAACCAAAGGTAGGGTGGTTTGCTCGTAAGAAGCCTAGCATAATGCCTGAAAGCAGTAGGCCAACCGCATTACCAAGGCCAAACGAAACTTGGCCGAATGTCATGGTAATGAGACCGAATAGAATCCCCAGAATGAAGAAGCTACAGAAAGCCATTAAGTCTGCCATTTGACTATGAATCGAGATGAAACCGATTTTCTCAGCTAGGCCGTGAACACGGCTCTTCTCGCCACTGACCTGCAGAACGTCACCTTTAGCTAACACTATGTTCAGATCCATCGGCATTTCGATTTGAGCACGCACAACGCGGTTCAAGAAACAGCCATATTCTGACAAATTAAGGTCTGATAGGCGTTTACCCGCAATGCTGTCACTTTTTACGACGATCTCTTCTTCCACGATACGCAGGTCAAGAAGATTACGGTCGAACACCTCTTTGCCGTTTCTAAAGCTAGGGTCAAGACGAGCATGGCTGTCTGGGAAGCCCACTAGTGCGATTTCATCGCCTTCTTGCAAAATCGCGTCACCATCTGGGTGGGCAAGAATGCCGTTACGACGGATTCGTTCAATGTAACAACCTGTTTGGCGGTAGATGCCTAGCTCACGCAGGTTCTTACCGTCTGTCCAGTCAATGAGCTCTTGTCCAACACGGTAAGCACGAATGATCGGTAGGTAAACTTTACGTTGTCCAGACGCACCGAGACCACGCTCTTGCGCTATCTGCTCTGCAGAGTCATGTAGATTGACTTTTTGCAGCTTTGGAATCATGCGAGCGAACATGATCATACTGATCAAGCCGACTAAGTATGCCATTGCATAGCCAACCGAGAGATTTTCAATAACTAGGCTAATATCCATGTTTCGGGGTACTTCTGCGAGCCCTGAATTGAGGGCATCTTGGGCACCTACCAAAATCGGTGTGGCCGTGAGTGCACCAGCCATCATACCCGCAGATAGGCCAAATCCTAACCCTAGGTATTCACTACAGAAGTAGGTGAGGGCGATAGCGGTAGAGAGCACAACTAAGCTCAAAATGAGGTAGTGTTTACCATCTCTAAAGAAGATTCCGAAGAAGTTCGGCCCCGCCTCAATACCTACACAGTAGATAAACAGCATGAAGCCAATGGTCAGTGCTTCTGCGTTGAATGAGAAGCCGAGGTGACCCATTATTAATGAGGTGATTAAGACACCAATAGAGTTACCTAGTTGAAGGTTTCCAAAGCGGATTTTACCAATGGCAAGACCAATCGCTAATACGACAAAGATGAGAAGAATAGGGTTTTGCTCAAGCAACAGTACAACGTCGATATTCACAGCAGCGGCTCAGTATAAGGCGTGAAACATAAGATAGTGTAGAGATGTGAATTGTATCTAATTTTAGATAAATTATAAGCGCTAATTTGCAGTTTTACTTGATTTTAACGTGATTCATTTTTGTTCTACGCATTAAAAAAGCTCACGTGAAGCACGTGAGCTTTAAAATAAGGCTTTGTTTATGATTTTATGAGCTTTTGCGACAGGTTTAGCTTATTAAAATCAATGCGGTCGATTAATCGAAAAGACCTAGGTTCGCTTTTGCGTATGCTTCGAAGTCATCACAGCCACCGATGTGCTCTTGGTCTACGAAGATTTGAGGAACCGTTTCAACTGGCTTACCTACTGTTTTCTCTAGGTCTGCTTTGCTGATGCCTTCTGCGTGAATGTCAACATAGCGGTAGTTGAAGTCATCACGCTTAGCTTTAAGAGTCTCAGCGTGCTCTTTAGCACGAACACAGAATGGACAAGCAGGGCGACCAAAGATTACTACAAACATTTCATTTCTCCTAAATACGGGATGAAGCTCGTTAACCCAAATATGTTAACTATTCTTAAAGGGATACGACTCAAAATTCTTAAAACTAACTATGCCTTAATGCTATGGGGAAATAAAGATGGAATCGCCTGTTAATGCGATAGGTTGTACCTATCAGCTTAAATAGTATTCATTCACACCAGCGCTTCGCTCGAAAGCCCTCGCTAGACGCAAGGAGATAGGGTACAGAATGTGAATCAGCGCTAATAATCTGACACTAAGCCGTTATTAATGCGACAAGTTGCACCGCGTCAAGAAAATTAGATTCAGTTACGGGCATCTTGTAGTTAGATAAATCACATGGCATTTAAATAAACAGTTAACCGCATTTTAGCAAACCGCAACAACAAAGAGTTCGTAGTATTGTTTGGTCATAGGCGCAGGAGGCACCATGTTTCAATTTATGACATCTACAAAGATCATCTTTGGTGAAGGAGCACTGGCGTCTTCACTGTCTCAGTTTAATCAGTATGGTTACAGTGTGTTATTGGTAACTGGGAGTCATCTAGAAAGAACCACAATTGTTACCGAATATCTCGACGCACAAAATATGCGCTATCAGCATATCGCAGTATCTGGGGAGCCAAATATAACCATGGTTGAAGAGGCTGCCACTTCGGCACGCCGATTTAAGCCCGATATGGTGATTGCGATGGGTGGTGGTAGTGCCATTGATATGGGGAAAGCGTTGGCGGCGATTCTGCCGAATCAGGGGAATGTGTACGACTACGTAGAAGTCGTGGGGCGTAATGTGCCTTTGAAGACGAAGCCGTTACCTTTCATTGCGATTCCAACCACGGCAAGCACCGGTGCTGAAGTCACCAAAAATGCGGTACTTAAGTCTGGGCAAGATAAGGTTAAAATCAGTTTACGCAGCCCTGATATGCTTGCAGACGTGGCTATTATCGACCCAACGCTTACCTATGGTACGAGCCTGTATCTGTCCGGCAGAGGAGCAATGGACGCGTTCACTCATTTAATGGAAGCTTATGTCTGTGGAGAGCCGAATCCGTTAACGGATATGATTTGTGAAGAAGGGCTAAGAAAGCTCAGTGCTTCTGTGGTGAAAGCGTGTGTTGAAGATAACCCTCAAGCACGTTCTGATCTGGCATTTGCATCGATGCTAGGTGGTATGGCAATTACCAACGCAAAACTTGGTGCGGCTCATGGCTTAGCGTCGGCATTAGGCGGAAAGATACATGCGCCACATAGTATTATTACTGGTCGTTTAGCGCCTTTGGTCATGCTAGAGAATATCGAGGTCGCAAGAGAGCAGGGTCGTGACGATATCTTGGCTCGCTATCAACATATCGCTGCAATCGTAACAGGCGACGAGAACGCAATTGAGGAGCAGTCAGTCAGTTGGCTTTCAGAGCTACTCGACACACTTGAAATACCAAGTCTTATTCAATTTGGGGTCTGTAAAACACCGTTTGAAGATGTTGCTGAGGATGCGATGAAGTCGGTGGCGATCAAGGGTAACCCACTGCCACTTAATAAGGCGCGGCTGGTGCATATCTTAGAGAAGGTGTGTCGTGACTGCAGTTGTGATTCTTCGCAGCTTCAGCAGACAGGTTTCCCTGAAAACGGAGCGGAATCGAGTTTTACGATTATTAACTCCTACGCTTCACAAAACAGCATCGTCGAAAAGGGCAACAGCTGGACGATATAAGAGAACAATCAGTTTGAGTAAACAAAAACGGAGCCGTGCGGCTCCGTTTTTTTACTTGTCTACATTCAGTTTAGAACTGAGAGTATTTCTCGTAGCGTGAATCACGCAGTGACTCTTTAACGCGTTTTAGATTTTCGCGGAAACCAGTGCCACGACGCAGCGTGAAGCCAGTAGCCAGAACATCAATAACCGTCATTTGTACTACGCGACTTGCCATTGGCATATAAACGTCAGTATCTTCAGGCACATCCAATGAAATAGACAGTGAGCTTGCCTTATCCAATGGAGAATCTTTAGCTGTGATGGCAATCACCGTTGCACCATTTTCACGAGCTAAGTTCGCAATTTCAACTTGGCTCTTAGTACGGCCTGTGTGTGAAATCAGAACGATAACATCGTTGTCACTACAGTTAATGCAGCTCATGCGTTGCATCACGATGTCTTCAAAACAGGTGATTGGGATGTTGAAACGGATGAACTTGTTTTGAGCATCTCTAGCCACAGACGAAGACGCACCCAAACCAAAGAATGAAATACGCTTAGCTTGCGTTAGCAGGTCAACCGCGCGGTTGACTTGCATTGAATCTAGGCTATTTTTCGCCACATCCAGACACGCCATTGTCGATTCAAAAATCTTATGCGTGTAAGCATCTGGTCCATCATCTTCTTCAACGTTACGGTTCACATAAGGTGTTCCGTTTGCCAAACTCTGAGCTAGGTGCAATTTGAAGTCAGGGAAGCCTTTCGTATCTAAACGACGGCAGAAGCGGTTAACAGTAGGCTCACTCACATCGGCCATTTTTGCCAATGTAGCGATACTAGAATGAATAGCAGTTTGAGGGGAAGCCATAATGACTTCAGCGACTTTACGCTCAGACTTACTGAAATTTTCCAGGTTTTTTTGTATTTTTTCTAATGTATTCATAGTGTTCACGAGGGTATAGAGAACAACTTGCTAGTTAATATCTGCTTACCCGGGGAGTGGCTGAAACAAATAGCAGGCAGAGTTATCAATCAATAACAAGTTACAATGACAATGCTCTTTAGTACTGCCGTTTCAAATAGATATATATTTAACTAGCACCATAGGATAAGTATAAACCTAACACACTATTTACTAATACAAAAACACGGGATGAATGCTTCAGAATATGACAAACCTCAACAAAATTTTAGAAAACTACAAAACTGGAAGAGGATTTGAGTAAAAAAAGTGCAAATAGGCGTTGAAATGACGTGTTAGTTACATCAAAAAGAAATAAATTTTCAATCTGATGCAACTAAATTTGAATAACTATGACTGAATCTTACTGACTAGTGTTGCGATCTTACCCATTAAGTTCGGAGCTAGCTTAGCGATTTCGCGCTGCTCCTCTAACACAGAGGTTAAGATCTCAGTACCCGTTAGCGGGTTAGCCAGCACTACACGGAACACGATGATGTGTTGGTGTGACCAAGCTTCAGGGTTAAGGCGCGTACGAGATACGAAAGACTTACCTGTTTCACGCTGCTTCTTCTGAATGAATTTCGTTAATTCGTTGAGCAGTTCGTTAAGTTCTGTGCGGTCAGCGTCATTCGCTTTTTCGAGCGCTAGTTTAACGCTTTCAGGCACATAACGGTAAGTCAGAAGGCACAATTCAGGTTCAGAAACGAGCTCGAAGTCACTTTGTTGTTTAATAAGGTCTGCAAAATAGCGTGCTTTATTAATGCTTTGGTCGATCAATAGTTCGTAACCAGGACGACTAATGATGTGCATAGCTGCGTATACAAGCATTGCCATTCCAGAGCGAGACCCCTCTAATGTATGACTTCCTAGATCCTTTGAGCCTTTACGTAGGATGTACTGAGCATGGTGTTCAATGGCTGTCATAGCGTCAGGCTTTTTGAACAGCACCATACCCGCACCCATAGGGATGTAGAGCTGTTTATGCGCATCAATCGTTACTGAATCTGCCAGTTCAATACCATCTAACAGATGACGATGATTGTTCGACATAAGTGTTGCACCACCCCAAGCAGCATCTACATGGAAGTGACACGCTTCTTCGGCACAAATTTCAGCCATTCTCTTCAGTGGGTCAATGTTGCCGGTTTCGGTTGTACCCGCAACACCGATTACTGCGAACGGTTTGATGTTTTTGCTTTTGAGTTCGGTGATCTTACGTCTCAGGTCTTCAGTACAGATCTTGTTGTCGTTGTTTGTTTTTACAGAAACAAGACCTTCTTGACCGATACCCAGTACGTCCGCTGCTTTTTTCAGGGAGTAGTGGCCGCGCTCAGAAACCAAAATCGCTAGGCCTTCATAGCCGTAGTGCTTCATCGCCTTGAACAGGCCTTCTTTCTCAACGCCCTTAAACTCGCCTTGTGCCTTAAGTGCATTGTTACGTGCAACCCAAAGAGCGGTGATATTGGCTATTGTGCCGCCAGAGCAGAAAGCGCCTAGTGAATGGTTAGCACTGTGCATCCAACGAGAGTAGAAAGCATCATCTTGCTGATAGATAAGACGGTGCAGCATTCCCAATACTTGACGCTCAAGTGGTGTAAATGCTTTCGAGGTTTCGATTTTTACCAAGTTCTGGTTAAGCGCAATCATGATCTTTGACAGCGGCATCAAAAAGTACGGCAGAGCCGAGGTCATATGACCAATAAAACTTGGCGCAGATGTATGAACTGAGTGAGAAACGAGTGAGTCGAGTAGGTGCTCGGTATGTTCAGAAACAAACTCAGGCTGCTCCGGGATAGAAGCATTGGAAAAATCCTTCTCAATCTCTCGAAGCGGCTTCTCTTCAGCCACGATATGCTCTCGTAGAAATTGATTCAGGTTTTGTGACAGTTTGTCTTCGATTTGTGTAAGTGTTGAGTCTGGACCTTCCGGTACTGTGAAGATACGCAGTAGGCTATCAAAGCTTACATCTGCTGTTTTTTGTTCCGTAACCATAGCAAGCGAGTTATTTTTCTAATATTGACGCGAGCGGGACAATCTAAACGAAAACGGGCACAAAGTCCCGTCTTAATTATGAAATCCCACTTCCCATAAACGTAACTTTTTAGAAGGAGTCACGTTTATGCCGCTATTTACACTGAGTATTTTCTACTTTAGCGATAGATTGGTTGTAACGCTGCAGGGCTGTATCGATCTGTTTCGGGTGGCTTAACAGCTCTGCAAATGCAGAACGCAGCTCGTAGTTTTGAGCGTGTGGCTTAGATTGACGATCATCAAAGGTTGTTTTTGCGATTTTGCCTAGCTCATCGTCACGCTGTGATAGCGCTTTGATGTCATGCTGTTCCAGCTTTAGCCAACCTTCAACAGATTGCTCGGTAGCGACTTTGCTTGAATCGTTAACTAGGTAGTAGCGAACAGCTGCTCGGTTTAACTCGAAGTGGTGCTTACGGCCTTCAAGGAACCACTGGCTTACTTCTTCAAGCTCTGGGTATTGAGCTGCAGTTAGGTCTGCAAGATCGGCATACCAATTTAGAGAGGCGTCGATGTACGCATCGTATTTTTCAGCAAGACATTGTTGGTTTCCAGTTAGGCTCTCTGCTGCAAAAGAGAAAGTAGAAGTTGATGCTAGCAGTAGTGCGACACAAAGGCGTTTCATAGTGGTTCCTTTTTGGGTTTATTCTTTTTAGAACTGATTTTTATGTAGAACTATGTCTTCACAGATTACCGTGATTAGTATTTGTTGAGCAACGACACTTAGTGTCTTTTTATTTCGGTAACTGTTTCAGGATCTTGGGCAATCTTAAAGTCTCGAGTACAAAGACACCGACGCATTCTAATGGAAAATAGGGGCCATTCCTGCGATCTAGTTAGCAAGAGATACAAAGAATAGCATCAATACCGGCACTAAGAGACTCAAAATGAAACCGCTGACAATCGCAATAGGCACACAACGCACACCACCGGTTGTCTGTATAACAGGAAGGGTGAAATCCATCGCTGTCGCGCCCGCGTACCCAATTGAAGTACAAGGGTAACTTCGTATCAACATCGGAATCACGACCAGAGCGACCAATTCACGTAGTAACTCCAGCATAAAAGAGGCGCCGCCATAAACGGGACCAAAAGCGTCACCCATCAAAATCCCTGCTAAAGAATACCAACCGAAGCCGGATGACATTGCGAGAGCCCGAAATAACGGGATATCTAACAGGTAGGCTGCCATCACGCCGCCCAACATAGAGGAGATGATAATGGTGGCAGCGATCACCATGCCGTGCTTATTTAATAGGATTTGGCGTAGTGTTAGACCACTGTTTCGAAGTTGAATACCAATAAAGAACAGCAATGCGAACAGAATCCACTCGCTCGCGGTGTCTACCCAGGTCAAACCGATTGGTAGTAGTAGACCTGCGATAAGACCCGTGCCCACAACAAGGATCAACTTGGCCGATTCCAGCGCCATAGAAGAGAGTGGCAGTTTCTTCTGACTACTGTCTGTTTGAAGTGGAAGGGCCTTATCAATTAAAGGTAACGCCAGTAGATTGCACGCGCTTAGGCAGACGAAGAATGTTGCAGTGTAGAGCAAGATCGTTTGTAGGTTGCTGCCTAGGTTATCTAGCGCAGCAAGGCTCAACCCCATTAACCCCAGAATGACGTATATTAGAGAAGACGTTGCACGGTTGATCGTTTCTAGCGTCTTTTCATTTGAAATAGAAAATAGGTAACCCACTACAAGTGGGGCAAAAATGAAGATCATCCCTGTAAACATGATTCCCTCGATGCTGACTTAGCGGTCTATCACCTTATAAACCGCTGGCACTGATAACGTCGTTAAGCTGTCCGTGGAACTCATTGTCATTTAAGTTGCTGAGTTGATAGAGAACTTCAGCTCCAGTAACGTTAAGTTCGACTTCGTGAGAGTCGATGTTTTCATCATTGTTTCTAAACATCAAGAGATGATTAGCAATTCGTGCAATATCGAGGTAAGAAACATCTTTCTCACTGTTTATTGAGGACTTATTTGAAGATACATCAATAAAATCACGGTCGAACCCCCACTGCTTTAATACCAATTGACTGGTTGCAGAGCACTGGGTTTGGAATATTTGCAGGGCGATGTCTTGGTCGAGGTAATTACCTTTCTCTAAATAGTAGTGATATTCGCTGACCAGACAGAATAGACCGATGTCAGCAAGTAAGCCGACCAATAGGGCTTTTTCTTGCTCTAGGTAGCTGTATTCTTGTGGTTCATACTCTTTGAATTGATTGGTGACCAATACCATAGTTGCACCAAGCTCTTTTGAAATCGATGCGCTCTGTCTTAGTAGCTGATTGCAATCTTGGCTGAGGTTGATGCTGTGTTTCAGTTGCTCAATCGCTTGAGCCGTCACAATGTCACGAACCCGCAAAATACCAAGACGAGAAACAGCAGTCATGATATCGACACAAGTAATGTTGCGGCGGTTGAACACCACGGAATTGGCAACACGAATCACAATGGCGGTTAAACCGGGATCCTCGAGCAAGCATTTTGCTACATCAGCAATTCCTGTCGATTCGAGAGTACAAAGTTTCTGAATTTTCAAAACCACATCTGGGATGGGAGGTAAGTTGATTTTACCAGAGGAAATAGAACTGCTAACCAATTGTGCGAACTCGGTTTCAAGTCCTTTGAGTAGAAGTGCTTTGTTCTCAGGAAGCCAATAAAAGGATAAATGATTCATATAAAGAGGATAAATGACAATATCTACTCATTTTACAAGCCGCAGTGATGCCGTGCAATAGAACAAAAACAGAAATCAGTTTTAGCTAAAAACAACTAAACCTGAACCGGGGTAACACTAGGCGTCAAAATAAAAGCGCCAAATAATGGCGTAGTGTGATATGAATCATGAATTTTTTTGATGTTCAATGAATTGCTGTGAGCTAAGTCCAGACTTAATTTTTGTTTCGAAGTATGATTTATTTTAAAGGTGGAAAACAAACCATAATATTCACCTATATTTAGAACATTTTATTTTCGCATACAAAAAGCTGCTTATCTGGTGATCGTACTAATCGGGGTAATAAGATTAAGGATCAATGGATATGACTGAGACAGCATTTATTAACTACGTAAGTAAGTTTGGTGAGCACCAAAAACGTTCAATGTTTGGAGGTACAGGCCTCTTCCAGAGCGATGCGATGTTTGCATTGATCAGCGAAGGTTGTTTATTTATTCGCGGTGGTGAGTCATTAGATGAAAAATTGACGGCTCTAGACTGTGAAAAATATCGCCATGTCAAAAAGCAAACGACAGCCACTGTAAATTACTACGATATTACCGATCTGTTTACCTGCGAGCACCCTGATCTGGATAGCATTATTCGAACTTCTATCGATAATTCAGTTCAGCAACGCAGTTTCAAAAAATCAACGGCCAGTCGCCGTTTACGCGACCTACCTAACATGCAACTCACGTTAGAGCGTATGGTTAAGAAAGCGGGTGTTGAAGATGTCTCTATGTTCATGCAGTTAGGTGCACCTGAAGTTTTCAATAAGGTCCGTGAAACTTACGGTAATGATGTTGACTTAAAGCTACTTTGGAAGTTTGCTGGTGCCATTGATGGTATTCACTGGAAACTGCTTCAAGAGCCTCGCAAACAACAGCTATTAAAGAGCTGCCACTAGAATCCTCCTATATGTTCCAGATTATTCAATATAAATAAAAACCGAGGATATAATCCTCGGTTTTTGTTTATCTATTTAATCGCTTACTTAGCTCACTTTAACTGAAGCCAAAAAACGTCTTAGAACTTGAAGCGAGTCGTGAACATAACCTGTTCGCCGTAGAAGTCGTTGATTCGCGCTTCAGCACCAATGGAGAATAGCTCTGTAGAGTGGAAACGAGCGTAAACAGAACCAATCCAATCGTCGTTGTCATCGATAGATACGTAACCCGCTTTACCACCAACCTCAAGTTGTGGGCCTAACCATTGACGAATACCTAGGTTGATCTCCATACCTAGATCTGTAGAGCTAGAGTCTTCTGGCTGTACGATACGCATTAGCATTTCACCCGTAAGGTCTGCCCAGTTGTTGATTGGAGAGTGGAAGCCAAGACCAACACCAGAGTCGAAATCGCCTTCGAACTCAGAATCGATGCGTGCTACAGCGTGAGCATTTGGGTGGATTGACTTACTGAACGCACCACCGAAAGTAACTGGGCTTGCGCCGATACGAGCTTCAAAGTAATCGTAGCTGAAGTTGCTCATTACTTGTGGTTGGTCATCGGCTGCAAATGCTTGGCTAGATGCCAGAAGCATAGCGGTAGTCAGTAGAATTTTACGCATAACGACAGTAAACCTTTATTAATGTTAATTCCCTATGTTTGCACCCAGTGGCACAAACAATAAATATCGAGACATTCTAGTCTAACTTGTAGAAAAGTAATCCTTTTAAATGCCAATCATTTGTCATTTAGCTAAAAAATAAGCAAATTGAGTGCCATTGTGCAACTTTGATTGTTCAATTTGCTATCTACTCACCAAAACTGGTGCGCTTATTTGCCATAGTTGTAAGAATTCTTTCTGTATCGAGGATCGACGTCCACTGCAACAGATTGTCGTCTTCTTGAATAACATAATCGGTGAGTTGTTGAATAATGGTGGCTCTGAGTTCGTCTCCACGCCAAGGTTTCGAGATATAGAAGTCAAGGGCAGCGTTGTTAATTGCAGTCACGGTGTCTTCTAAACCCGCTTGCCCAGTCAAAAGAAGCTTACGAGTGGGTTGAGTTGAAGACTGCTGGTTCAATTCAATCAGGAAATCGATGCCGGTTTTGTCTGGCATGATATGATCGCAGAGTATCAGCGCCAATTTTATGCCGTCTTGCTGCATATCTTTGATCACCTCTTTTGCCTCGTAAACCGACTCTGCGCCTTCAATCGCAAAATCGTCTTCAAATGGTGCAAGGTCTTGAAGGACGCTATTGAGCACTTCTGGCTCGTCATCAACACATAGAATTAGGTACTTATTCATTTGAGGCTCCTTGTGAATCGAGAGGCAGCCATACCTGCATCGAGGTATAGCAGTCTGGCTCTGAGTCAACAGTAATGAATCCGCTGTGCGCAGTCACAATTTGTTGAGAAATAGAGAGTCCAATTCCTAGACCGAAGTTTCCCTCCTTCTTAGTCGTGAAATTGGGGTTAAAAATGGCTTCAAGATTGGCAGAGTCGATACCATGCCCGTTGTCTTTTATCTCGACAACCCAATAAGTTTGTTGATTGCGTTGCTTCTGAGAGGTTGTGATCTCAATCGTACCGCGCTCGGGCAGGGCATCTAAAGCATTAGACAAGAGATTGGTCCAGACCTGCTGCAACGCCAATGGTTGGCAAAGCAGTCGAGGTAGGCTGCTATCGTAGTGTTTTTCGACGTTATGAACTTTCAACCTATTTTCAAAAATCACTAAGGTATCTTCGAGCCCTTCGTGAAGGTCAGCATGTAACTTGGCTTCGTCGTCTTGCCTTGCATAACCTTTAAGGCTTTTGACCATATCCGCAATTCGTTTACTGCAAACCTGGATTGAGCGAATAGAATTTCCGACCAAATGGTAGTGTTCTAGATCGTTAAGTAGCTCTTTGGCAGCAACCGGACAGTGCTTCAGTGTCTCAATCACCTGTGGCTGATCGGTTAGGTTCAGTTTTACCGCTTTCTTCGCCATTGCCCGGTCACTAATTGTTGAGGTGAGAGCTTTGACTAAGTCCCTCTCTCGAGCTGTCGAAAGTGGTTTAGATTGTTTCGCCGTGGCGAGCACTTGAGTGGTCAATGGTGAATTCGGTAGGGTTGAATTTAATAGAATCGAGTCAAGATTATCAGCAAGCGTTTCGATGCTGCGCAGTATCGCCGCAATCGGGTTGTTCAACTCATGAGCAACACCTGCGACGAGTTGTCCAAGCATCGCCATCTTCTCTTTTTCAATCAGTTGCTGGTGGGCAGATTCGAGTGATTCTAATGTCTCTTGCAGGCGAAGCTTAGTGGTAATGCTGCGTTGCAGGCGGCGGTTAAAATGGCGCAGTAGTAGATTGGTGAACAGTGGTAATAGGGCGCTGTTTGAATGCATCACTTGCGAGAAAACATCTCGATCTAGCTTAATAACATGAGTTGGCGTTAGCGTAATTGCCGTAGAAAAAGAGGGCTCACCAGTCACAAACGACATGCCACCAACAATGTTCCCTTTGGTGTGTCTCACCACTTCACGTTGCTGACCTAGCTCATCCTTTTTATATAGAGCCACTTCTCCATCAGTAATAAACCATAGGAAGCGGTTGTCTTCTCCCTCTTTGGTCAACAAGTGATCGGGAGAGTAGATGCGAATTGCTTTGGTTTTATCATCTTGGGAGAAGAAGTCTTGTAGTGCGTTGATCACTTTTTCTGCCAGAGCTGTATCGGAAAGCTGATGAAAGTCGTGAATAAAGCCAGACTGGAATGAACGTATTTTCTGTTCGATATGAGCGCGTAAGATTCGCTGCTGGTCCAGTACTTGGCTATAAGTGAGTAAGTCGTCAGCCGCATATTTGATGATAAAAGAGGTGAGCTCTTTTTGAGCAGATTTGAACAGCACTTGATCGGTAACAGGTTTGGTCAAGCAGTGATTTAAACGTCCTTCATTAACCGCGGTTAAGATAATTTGAATATCTGACGATGCGCTAACCAAAATCGTGCGCGCCGTATTAGTATGTGGCAACTGCTCGAGTTCGATAAGGAATTGCACACCATCGAATTGAGCGTGATGGTGGGTAATCACCAATGCGACGGTTTGGTGGTTGTCGTGAATGTCCTGCAGAGCCTGATGCGCTTCGTCGAGATTTTCGGCAGCATAAATATCAAACGTCGCTGAAAATGGTGCGAGCTCACTGCGAATCCGCTCAATACTAATTGGATTATTATCTAAACAAATAACAGCGTATTGGTTCACGTGTTTCCCTCTATAGCTTCCCTACACCTAGAGTATCAATATGTGTCAGTAAAGGATGAGAGCTAGTTGGTAATTTGCTGAGCTGATTGAAGTATTCTGCAATAGACTGATTTAACGCAATGTTTCCTGAATGCTATTGTTAGGTTAGACTGAGTATTACAAACGATCGTAATTAAAGAGAACACATGGAACAGCTTAGAAAAATCGGTGCCATTGGTGGCGCTATTTCATTAGCACTCTGTTGGCCACTTGCCGTTGGTCAGATTGGGCAGAATGCGATTACAGATGGTATCGCAACATTAAACAGTTCTAGCATTCAGGCTGAAATTGTTGATTATGACCGCGGTTACCTATCATCCAATGTAAAAACACGCATTACGATTATCGATGAGAGCTTAAAAGAGCAGTTAGCCATTGATGGATTGCCAACCGAGTATGTTGTTAACAGTGACGTTAGTCATGGTTTGATTAGCCTTGATGCGTTGTCGACTCTGGAAGATCAACCGAATCTACCACTGACTCTAACTACGAACACTGAACTGAATGGCAACACCAGCTTTAATCTCGAGCTGAGCCAGCTGAACCATCAGGGTAGCGCTGAGAAGCAAACTTCAGTGTCTATTACTAAGTCGACAGTATCTGGTCATGCAACCGTACTGGGACAGATTGACTACAAACTTGATATTCCGTCTATTCAGATTGATTTTCCATCTGGTGAAGAGATGACGCTATCAAACCTGCAAGGTGTAGGCGAAGGTAAGCAGGCGAAAGGCTACTGGTTGGGTACTCAGAACTTTACTATTGGGTCGTTTGCCTTAACCGATATGCAAATGAAACCTTATGTGTCAATTCAAAACTCTCAGTACGACTTTGAATCGCATCTTGATGAAGCAACGAAACGCCTGCGCAGCAATCTGAAACTGAACATTGCATCGATTCAAACCAGCGATGGTGAGGTGAACAACCTTAATGTTGATTTTGAGATGGATAAGCTAGACAGCCAATCTTTTGAGAAAGTGTTTGAGATCTATCAATCGAACCCAGTACTCACTCAGGAAGATATTGCGCAGATCATTCCTTACATTGATACCCTGTTCGCAAAAGGTTTCGATCTTTCGATGAAGAATATCTCGTTGGATTTAGGCGAGGGTGAGTTTCATTCTAAGTGGCTAGTCAGTGTTCCAGAAGGTACAGAAAACATCAGTAGCGATCCAAGCCTTATTATTCCAGCCCTGAAGGGGGATATTAGTTCAAGCTTCTCTAATGAACTAGTACAAGAGTACCCGTTTATTCAAGAGGGCATTGATGAGTTGATCGTAATGGAGATGATTGAGCAAACAGAAACAGGTTACGAAATTCACGCTGCACTAGAAAATGGAAATTTAGTCTTTGAAAACGGACAAGAAATTCCATTAATTGCGTTATTAATGCCAGCTTTAATGCAGTAAATTGAAGCACAATCATCGTGAACACGTCTATTAGCTAGCTAAAGCTCGGGTTTTTAATCGATACACAACAAAAGAGGTCTGTAGACCTCTTTTGTTGCTTTTTATGTTGGGTAAAACGTGGTATTACTTGCATAGTTATATCGATTTACAGTTATTTGATCTAACGTGACATCGAGCCACAGTTATTATGAGCAGGAGCATCACCCCCCATGGAAAACACTTTAGATAACGTTTTTAATTTCAGTGCAGGTCCAGCAGCATTACCAAAGCCAGTAATGAAGCAAGCGCAAGCGGATTTTATTGACTGGAATGGCCTAGGCACATCCGTGATGGAAATTAGCCATCGCAGCAAAGAATTTATTCAAGTCGCGGATGAGTCGGAGCAAGACTTACGTGATCTTCTGAACATCCCAGACAACTACAAAGTTCTATTTTGTCAGGGCGGTGCGCGCGCTCAATTTGCAGCAGTTCCACTAAACCTACTGGGTGACAAAACTAAAGCGACTTACGTTGATGCGGGTTACTGGGCTGAGAGTGCAGTAAAAGAGGCGAGCAAATACGCAGAGATTGACGTGTTCAACGCTAAGACAACTGTCGATGGCAAAGCAGCCGTTGTTGCAGCAAGTGAGTGGAAAATCGATCCAGAAGCGGCTTACGTTCACTTCTGCCCGAATGAGACTATCGATGGTATCGAAATCAACGAACTGCCTGTAACGGACAAGCCAATTGTTGCGGACATGTCTTCAAATATTCTTTCTCGTAAAATTGACGTATCAAAATACGGTGTGATTTACGCGGGTGCGCAGAAGAACATTGGCCCAGCGGGTATCTGCATTGTGATTGTTCGTGACGACCTTCTAGATCTGGCAAACTCAGTGTTACCAAGCATCTTGAACTACAAGGTACTGGCTGAGAAAGATTCTATGTTCAATACTCCACCGACGTTTGCTTGGTACTTGTCTGGCCTAGTATTTAAGTGGTTGAAATCAGAAGGTGGTGTAGAAGCAGTTGAGCAAGTGAACCAAGAGAAAGCTCAGCTTCTTTACAACGCAATTGATGAATCAGACTTCTATCGTAACGACGTTCACCCAGTAAACCGTTCTCGTATGAACGTACCTTTCCAATTGGCTAAGCCAGAGCTTGACGGTAAGTTCTTGGAGCTTGCTGATAAAGCGGGTCTTAAGTCGCTAAAAGGTCACCGAGCAGTAGGTGGGATGCGTGCGTCTCTCTACAATGCGATGACGCTTGAGGGTGTGCAAGCATTGGTGAACTTTATGAAAGAGTTCGAACAAGAAAACGCATAGCGTCAAACAAACGAAGCTTATCATTAAGGGTGTCAAAGTATGACACCCTTTTTAGTTTGGCTTTCTTGATGGTTGATGGATTGACTAAAACCGATTAGTGAATCACAACCAGAACTCTTTCAGCGGTCTACTTGCATCGTAATGGTGTGCAATCTGTGCTTGGAGTAGCTCTGCTGTCGCAATGGCATCCGTTAACGCATGGTGTGGTGTGTAGTCAGGTAAGTGATAGCGACGACGGCTTTGCCCTAATCTGACTGAGCCGGGCTTCTTGCCTTTTAACTTGTTCCAAAAGCCGCCAGCGAGCTTATGCTGCACTTGTGACTCAATTTCCAATGTATCTAATACTGGAAACTCAATGCCTTCATTAAGGCGTGAGCGTAGCGCATTATCTAAGAAGTTACGTTCTATGCGTCTATAGTGGACAACCGGGATATGTCCAGCCATCGCTTTTAAGACTTCATCGAGTACTTCGTTTAAATCTGGAGCATCCAGGATGTCGTTGTGAGTGATGCCATGAATCACCACAGACTCTTCTTCCAGTTTTTGTCTGGGTCTTAGCGTCCAATGACGCGCTTGTTTTAGATAGATACGGTTAAGTGTAAACGGGACTAAGCCGATGGTAATAATTCCATCTTTAGATGGATTGAGGCCAGTGGTCTCAAAGTCCAATGCTAAGAAGGTCACTTCAGATATGGGAGTGTCAGCCGCAGGTAACGGTTTACTGTAGTACTCTTTGAGGCGCTCATCTTTAACACGCTCGAGCTTCTGGGCAAATTTGAAATGCCAATCTACAGCGGGTGACTTAAATATTCTCGTCATCGTCTCTACTTAAATTTGTTGTTGGCTTGGTAACGGAACTTGAGGAAGTTCTGCGCGTTACTGAGAATCTGAAATGCATCTTTTAAGTTGCGACGTTCAAAGTCCGACAGATTCTCGGGCTCAATGTTGTTATCCGGCTCGATGTTGTTGTCAACGTCCAGAGCTTGATGTCGAATACGAACCATAGAGATAAACTCCATCGCATCTTTTAGATCTTGAGCTCGACCTTTAGGTAAGATGCCCGCGTCAATGATGTCGTCGAGGCGCTCAAAGGAGTTCTTAGAGCGTGATGCGACCGCAAGTGAGTGCACACGGATCAAGTCGGCCAGTGGCGCAGTACCGCGTCGTTTCAAATTGATAGAGTTATTATGACGGCCATCTTTTTCCATCACGAAGTCTTTAAAAAAACCAAGTGGTGGGGTGCGGTTGAGTGCATTACGAGCTAAACATGCCAAGAATCGGTTGTTCTTGCGCGAGCGGCGTACAATGAAGCTATTGAGTTGTTCAGCCCATTTTAGGCGGCCATAGACACCGTCAAGGTCGAAGAATATTGAGGCGTTTAGCAGCGCTTTCGGGTTCGGGTTATCAATCCAATCTGCGAAGCACTCTTCCCACTCAGTGCGTGTCATTCGCCAAGTTGGATTGGTCGCCATGATGTCGCCTGTACAGTAGCTATAGCCACACTGATCTAAGCCATCGCAAATGAACTTAGAGAAGGCTTCAAAGTAAGCACCATGTTTGGCTTCATCGTATGAGTCATCAAGAATAATGGCGTTATCTTGGTCGGTCACAAGGAGTTGTTCATCGCGCCCCATAGACCCTAAAGCAAGGAAGCAATATGGAATTGGCGCGTTGCCTAGCGTCTCCTCAGCAAGCTCAATAATACGTTGCTTAAAGCTTCGGCCAATCACTGACATTGCGCTGCCCACCATATGAGCATTCGCATCTTCGTTCACAAGGCGTACAAAGCTATCTTTAACTTGCTCTGACAATACTTTGAGATCTTCAATGCTTTGTTGCTGGAAGATACTGCTTACCAATAAGAGAGAGTTTTGCGATTCGTAGCGAACAATGTCTGTTGCTTCGATAATGCCTATTGGTTTTTTATCTTTGAGTACAGGTAGGTGATGAACGTTGTAGCGCAGCATCGTCAACATAGCTTCGTAGACATAGGCGTTGTGGTCGAGAGAGATTACCTCAGGAGTCATCACGCTTGAGACCTCATCTGATGGATCAAGCCCTTCAGCAAGAACACGAGTACACAAATCTCGGTCAGTGATGATACCGATTACAGGCGTTGAATCATCTTCATCATCTTCTACGATGTCTGAGTCAATAATCAGCAACGAAGAGACGTTGTCTTCCGCCATCATAGTCGCCGCTTGTTGAATGGTGCGCGTTTTTTCGATCATCGGTGCATCGCTAGTCAGTAGCGTCTTCACTTTTGAAGTAGTGAGATCGTTAGCGTCGCTGTTGTTTGAGATGGCTTGACGTAAACGCGCGTTATCTTCTACTTCAACAAAATCGGCAAATGAGTCGTAATTGTCATAAAGTTCTTGAAAGATGGATTCTGGGATGCAGTAAAGAAGGGTATCTTCGATCGCTTTAACTGGGAAACGTACCTTGTTATTAGTCAGTAGGCCCATCTGACCAAATAGATCACCTTGGTCTAAACGGTTATAGAGTTCTCCTTTTCGTCTGTAGACTTCGACCTCACCACTGCGAACCACATATAAGTCGTGGATTTGGTCGCCGAAGTGAATAATCGGTGTGTCTTGACGATAATAGGAAATTTCCACGCTACTCGTGACTTTGGCGAGTATCTCTTCCGGTAATTCGCTAAAGGGAGGGTATTGTGCGAGGAAGTTTTGAATCTCTAATAACTCAGCATCCATAGTGTTCATCCGTAAGTTAATATGAATTCATGGTACATCATTTGATAATAATTTGCCGCGACAAATCATTCTGTGAGGTAAAACCTTTTTAAAGTCTGATGGATAGACTAACCTTTGATAAAAATAAGACAGTGTTAAGGAAGGGTTAAATGTCGATGTGGAAGCTGGGCTTAGTCTCTGTATGTGCTGCTTTCTCTTTCGAGGGTATGGCCCAAGATAATGAGTCAAAAGATCTCGATTTTAATTATGTTACCGCCTCGGTTTATTCCGGCAGTCTCAACGCAGATGCTGGCGGCAACAACAACGCCTCTGTGTTTGGGCTGGGTGTCAGTTATGAGTTGACGGATAAGTGGTTGCTTGTTGGCGACTATACCGCGCGCTTTATTCATCCCGATGAGAGTACGACTCGAATTGATACTCTGATGGGTGGCGCCGGTTACCGTTTTAACATCCGCAAAGATCTCGATATCGTGGCATCCTATCTATTGGGTGTGACCAAGGGTGAAATTGAGCGCAATTCAGATAACCAGACGCTCGAATCTGATACCGAGTTTATCCACGGTGGTAAGCTCGATTTAAACTATGGTTTTGCAAAGCGATGGGTTGCTAATGGTAGTATTCAAGCAAATCGAAGTGAGCTGTTTGATGAAGAGATTTATCACTTAGGTTTACGCTATAAGATCACGTCTAAGTTCTCTATTGAGGGGGCGTATCAGCACCGAAACGGTGATAGTGATAACGGTGGTGAACGAACTAACGAGCTAGGTTTGGCGTTTAGATTAGAGTACTAACGCTTTTGATAAGTTTCTAAAATAGCAGTTAACGTAGTTAAAAGCGTCGAAATGATAAAAAGCCAGCATATACGCTGGCTTTTTCGGTGTTTGAAAGGGTGAAAGCTTACAGTACTGCAGCGATGCCTTTACATAGCGGTAGCATGTTTGATTTAGTCATACCTGCAACACTGATACGACCAGAGCCGACAATGTAGATAGCAAACTCTTCTTTCAGACGAGTCACTTGCTCTTTAGTGAGACCAGAGAAAGAGAACATGCCGTTTTGACGCTCGATGAACGTGAAGTCAGCATCGACACCTTGCTCTTTCAGAGTTGCAACGAACAGTTCACGCATCTCTTGGATACGGTCACGCATTTCAGCGACTTCTGCTTCCCATTCGGCACGCAGTTCAGCATCGCCTAGGATGTGAGTAACAACGGCACTACCGTGCGCTGGTGGGTTAGAGTAGATAGAACGGATGATGCTCTTAACTTGAGAGAATGCCGTGTTTGCAACGTCTGCAGATTCAGCTACTAGCGTGAATGCACCTACACGCTCGTTGTATAGACCAAAGTTCTTAGAGAATGAGCTCGCGACTAGGATCTCTTTGTTGTACTTAGCGAAAGTACGAAGGCCAGCCGCATCTTCTTCAACGCCTTTTGCAAAACCTTGGTAAGCAAAGTCGAATAGTGGAAGAAGCTTCTTCTCAGCAACTAGCTTAGCCAATACTTCCCACTCTTCCGCTGTTGGATCGATACCCGTTGGGTTGTGACAGCAGCCGTGTAAAAGAACGATATCGCCTTCAGATGCTTTCTCTAGGTCAGCAACCATACCTGCGAAGTCTTTGTCTTTAGTCTCAGCGTTGTAGTAGCTGTATTGAGCTGTTTCAATACCTGCAGCAGAGAATACGCCATTGTGGTTTGCCCAAGTTGGGTTGCTGATCCAGATCTTTACATCGCCAAGTTGACGTTTAATAAATTCACCAGCAACACGTAGAGCACCTGTACCACCCGGAGCTTGTGCTGTTTTAGCTCGTTGAGCTGTGACGATTTCAGCGTCTGCGCCGAATAGCAGCTTCTGTACTGCTAGGCCGTATTCCGCTGTACCTTCAATTGTTAGGTAAGATTTCGTTTTCTCGTTTTCTAGAAGAGCCGCTTCCGCTTTTTTAACGGTAGCTAGAACTGGCGTTTGGCCATCTTCGTTTTTGTAAATACCAACACCAAGGTTGATTTTTTCTGCACGAGCGTCTTTTTTAAACTCTTCAGTCAGGCCAAGAATAGGGTCTGCTGGTGCTGCGAGTACTTTTTCAAACATAATCTTCATCCATGTCAATTGAGAGGGGATAGTATCTAGTGGTATTTATACCTTTATGAAAATTTGAAGACAATATGAATTGAGAAGAAACAGGAAAAAAAATCTATTTCGATGGGAATTATCAGTAAAGTACGAATATATCTAATAAAACACCCTACGGATAAACCAGTAGGGTGTAAGAAATTAGTGTGTTTTACATCAGCTAAACAGCTTGTAAAGTCAAGTTTTCTCGCTCTAACTCGCTGACATCATGCTTACCATCTTTATGCGTTGCGGCAATCTCAACAAATAGATGTTCTACCGCCAAGAAAGCTTCAACAACTTCAGGGTCAAAGTGCTGACCTTTACCTTCAAGAATGATGTCTTTGGCCTTATCGTGACTGAAAGCAGGCTTGTATACACGTTTTGATATCAAGGCATCATAGACGTCAGCCAATGCCATTAGGCGGCCAGAAAGCGGAATGTCTTCGCCCGCTAGTTGATTTGGGTAACCTTGACCGTTCCACTTTTCATGGTGAGTCAGTGATATTTCTTTGGCGACTCTCAGGAATGAGCTGCTGCCTAGCTGACTTTCAGCAATAGACAACGCCTCTGCACCAATCTGTGGGTGTTTTTTCATGATATCGAACTCTTCATCGGTTAATTTACCTGGCTTGAGCAGCACGTTGTCAGGTACGCCGACCTTCCCAACATCATGAAGCGGTGCAGATTTGTAGAGCAGTTCAATGTATTCAGGTGTCAGTAATGTCGAGTGTTTAGGCGATAGGCTCATTTGTTCTGCCAGCGCTTTTACGTACTCTTGTGTGCGTAGAATATGTGCGCCTGTTTCATTGTCACGAGATTCGGCGAGTGCAGACAAGCTGACAATTGCGACATCACGGGTGGTTTTAACTTCTTGTTGGACGGATTGCAGACTATCGAGCATATTGTTGGTCAATGATGCCATCGAGCCAAGTTCATCATGGTTAAAGACAGGGAGTCGAGACTGAATGTTGCCTTTTGTTACTTCAACCAGCGCAGATTCGTGACTAAGGAGAACCTTCTTAATCAGCTTGCTCCACATTGTCATGATCGCCACGGCGTAACCACCTAGAACTAAGGATAAGTAGGCAAACTCTTTCATGATGCTGATTTTACCTGTGCCGTCTAAAATGCGCTCCGGATTGTGTTCGAGCCAAAAGACATCTTTTATCGCAACCATACTTAGCATCAGGGTTAACGAGGTTAGGAGCACCATCACCAAGCCTATCAGCTGCTTCACCAAAGATTGACGCACACCAGTAAGTTGTAGGTTGCTGACACCTCGATTTTGATAGGTATTCATCTGCTTTAGTTTTGAGTCCAGCTCTAAAATGCTGCCGGTAAAGAATCCAAATAGCGCCAACCCGAACAAAACCTTCAGGTTACTATCAAGCGTAAATTCATAACTTAGGTTGTAATAGGTCGCGAGTGGGAGACTCATTGCGAAGAATAGGCTGGTATCTAGCTTGATGTATTGCCCCTGTTGGTAAACAGACCAACGAGGAGCAATGATAAAACGAATAACAAACAGAATAGCGAAGATTGTGCTGACGTGAGTGATCGTTTCAATAGCGGTTAATGTCTCTAACATCGGACACACTCGACTGCCATATGTGCCAAAAAGAACACCGGCGAGAACGTAGAGCTTGGCGGTTAGATTGTTATTGTGATGTGACGAATCCATCAATTAATCCTTGTTATTATCCTAGTCTGCTTCCAATGACTTATTAGTAGAACGAGACAGGCTAAAAAATATTTCTTCTAAATGTATTTTGATAATTCTATCGGTGGGGAAGAGCAATTGATATAACAAGGTAAGCGGTTTTATAGAATTGTTAAGTGTAGCGTTTGTCTGGGCGCTGTTTCTATTAGAAGGGCTAGGTTCACTGACCTTGTCTTGCTCTCAGTACTTGAGGTCTGTGAACCATTAGCGACTATTTCTTAAGGTGGATCTCTGCTTCAACCGAACCTGTTTCTATTTCCGGGTGTGATGCTAGCTTGTCTGCGGCCCATTGGTTAATGTGCTTTAGGATTGCTGATACTGCGTGTTTCTTAGTGGCCGGTTGATCATCGACGAGATCGAGATTCTCTTTTGGGTGCGAACCAGTTGCATCTTCAGCAATATGCAGCCAATCAGGATGCCAATAGTAAGGTTGCCCACTTGGTGTTGTCCAGCTATGGACACCGTTTGATTCACCTTTGTACTCTAAGTTTTCTGCTTCTATCTTTTTCATGATGGTCTCGCATTTTTATTGTGAACATCTGTTTAAGTTTAGAGCGAGATGAATTTCTCGCTATGCATCAAAGTTAGCAGAGCAAGTCATGAGTTCTGTGAAGTTTTTCACACAATTATACAAATGACGTTTAATCAGTAGGATAGCTACAATCTAAACCCATGTTAATGCTAGAGTATTGGGTTTATGGATTCTTTAGGTAGTACAACTTATGGCACGTTACGAAGAGCTTGCAAAGGACATTCGCAATCAGATAGCCAATAATACTTGGCGATCTGGCGAGAAGATCCCGTCAGTTCGCATGAGTTGCCGTAACTATAAGGTCAGCAACAGCACGGTTCTTCAGGCGTACCAACTGCTAGAGAGTGAAGGCTGGATCATTGCCAAGCCTCAATCTGGTTACTTTGTCGCACCTAAAATTGAGAGCTTGGTCTCCTCACCTAAGGTCTCAGAGACAAAACGTGCGATCAACGACAGGTTGTTCGATTTTTTGACCTCTAGCTCTGCCGAAGGCGTGGTGCCCTTCGGTTCTGCGTTTCCAGATCCAGACCTGTTCCCACTTCCTGTTCTGACAAGGAACCTCGCTAGCGCTGGACGTAAGATGACGGGGGCGAGCGTCATTAATAACCTTCCACCCGGGAGCGAGTCTTTAAGACGTCAAATCGCCCAGCGGTATCTCCAGCAAGGGATTGTCGTTAGTCATCAAGATATCGTGATCACGTCTGGCGCGATGGAGGCTTTAAACCTTAGCCTGCAAACCGTGACCAAACCTGGTGATACAGTGGTGATAGAAGCACCAGCCTTTTATGGCGCACTACAAGCAGTGGAGAGACTTGGCTTAAATGCAGTTGAGGTTGAGGTTTGCCCCAGGGATGGATTGAATATCCCTGCGTTCAAAAAAGCGTTGATTGACCATGATGTCAAAGCGTGTTGGTTGATGACGACATTCCAAAACCCAACCGGTACCTGCCTGTCAGATGAGCGCAAACAAGAAGTGGTAGCCATTGCTCGTGAACATCACGCCTTGATTATTGAAGATGATGTTTATGCTGACCTCTACTACGATAGAGACAAACCTAAACCGTTGAAAGCATACGACACTAATGACTCTGTGCTATTGTGCGGTTCGTATTCTAAGAGCCTGTGTCCCGGTTATCGAGTGGGGTGGGTAGTTAATGCTCGTTACCATAACCAGATCCAAAAACAGCAACTTCTATCAACGCTATCGAGTAGCGCTCCGGTACAGCTGGGTGTGGCACACTTTTTAACCCATGAAAGTTACGACAATCATCTGCGTAAGCTGCGCAAGCACCTGCAGGCAAGAAAACAAGAGTTTATCAATGCAGTATTTGAATACTTCCCTAAATCTATAGAAGTAGAAGAGCCGAACGGGGGCTACTTTATATGGATTCGTTTCCCGAGTTCATTTGACAGCCATAAGCTATATAAGCAAGCGATGAGGGAGGGGATTAGTATCGCTTCGGGTGATTTGTTCAGTGAGAGTGATATGGTCTCTCATGCGATTCGACTTAACTTTTCTCATGAACTCACTCAAGAACGCCGCTCTGCGTTGAAAACAGTGGGCCAGCTTGCTCACCAACTGTTGCGCCAGTCATAAACGTCAGTATTAAAAAACTGTACGCCTTGAATCAAGCATAACTGTACGCCTTTCAATAAGATAATCTGTGTTTGAATAACGGTAGACCAAATCTTGGAGAAACCGTTATGTTGAAATCACCTGCTGGAAATGAGATCAAACTTATCTTCGTGGCTATTGTCTGTGCGGCACTGTTGATTTTCGGCCATGTGCTGTTGGCAAAAGCTTTCGCTGATATGGCGTGGACTGAATACACCACAGCTGCTATACCATTTGTTCTGTTTGGTATCTGTGCATTAGCTATCCGCTACGCAGAAAAACAAGATCAAAGCTAAAATGCTAAATGCTAAATTGGTTCTGCGCCTTACTTGTTTATTCGACACAAAAAAACCTCCGCAATTGCGGAGGTTTTTGTTTCTTTCTTTTAATTCAAGCGTAGAGCGGAATTAGAAGTTCGCAGAGCGAGGAGTACGTGGGAATGGGATAACGTCACGTACGTTGCCCATGCCTGTTACGTAAGATACTAGACGCTCAAAACCTAGGCCGAAACCAGCGTGTGGCACTGTTCCGTATTTACGTAGGTCGCGGTACCAGCTCATGTGTTCTGGGTCGATACCTACTTCACGCATACGCTCGTCTAGGATGTCTAGACGCTCTTCACGCTGAGAACCACCGATGATTTCACCGATGCCAGGTGCTAGTACGTCCATTGCCGCTACTGTCTTACCGTCATCGTTCGCACGCATGTAGAATGCTTTGATGTCTTTCGGGTAGTTCTTAACGATTACTGGTGCCTTGAAGTGCTCTTCAGCTAGGTAACGCTCGTGCTCAGAAGACATGTCGATACCCCATTCAACAGGGAATTCGAACTCACGACCTGAATCTAGAAGAATCTGGATTGCGTCGGTGTAGTCAACTTGTGCGAAGTCAGAAGAAACAAACTGCTCTAGGCGAGTGATTGCTTCTTTGTCGATGCGTTGAGCGAAGAACTCAAGGTCATCACGACACTCTTCAAGTACTGCTTTGAATACGAACTTAAGCATGTCTTCAGACAGCTTAGCCACGTCTTCTAGGTCAGCGAATGCAACTTCAGGCTCAACCATCCAGAATTCAGCTAGGTGGCGGCTTGTGTTTGAGTTTTCAGCACGGAACGTAGGACCGAACGTGTAAACCTTGCTTAGTGCACAAGCGTAAGCTTCTGCGTTTAGTTGGCCAGATACCGTTAGGAATGTCTCTTTACCGAAGAAATCTTCGTTGTAATCAACATCGCCTTTCTCTGTGCGAGGTAGGTTTTCCATGTCTAGTGTAGAAACGCGGAACATCTCACCAGCACCTTCTGCATCAGAAGCTGTGATCAGTGGAGCAGATACCCAGAAGAAACCCTGCTCGTGGTAGAAGCGGTGGATTGCTTGAGATAGGCAGTTACGAACACGCGCAACCGCACCGATTACGTTAGTACGTGGACGTAGGTGTGCTACTTCACGTAGGTACTCGATAGAGTGACGAGTTTTCGCCATTGGGTAAGTTTCTGCGTCTTCAACCCAACCTACAACTTTAACGTCAGTTGCAGCAAGTTCGAAGTCTTGGCCTTTCGCAGGAGACTCAACAATCTTACCTGTTACTTCAACAGAGCAGCCTGTAGTCAGCTTTAGCACTTCGTTTTCGTAATTATTAAGATTATTAGGGACCACGGCCTGAATCGGGTCGAAACAAGAGCCGTCATAAATGGCAAGGAAAGAGATTCCAGCTTTGGAATCACGACGTGAACGGATCCAGCCGCGAACAGTTACTTCACTGTCTACCGCTAGCTTGCCGCCAAGTACGTCTTTTACAGGCGCGTAAGTCATGTTGGTTTCATTCTCCATTGAGGGACAAATTCAACCCAATGCTAATTCACGATAGTTTTAATTTTCTGATACTTGAACAAAAAACAGTCGAAACATTGAGTTGTATAAACTTTTTAAATCAATGGAACATATTACCTGTCACACAGAGAGCTTCAACCTTTATTGTTAGTTGAAGAAAGAAATATTTCCTATATGGACTTATTTTTGTTTAAAGGCCGACTTTTTACTCCAAAAGTCGACCTTGGTGCGATAGGAGGGAGGGTAATTAGCGTTCTTGTCGCTTGTTAGAAAGGGTAAATTGGTTGATTAAGCTCTCTAGGTGATCAGACAGTTCTTCAAGGTCGTTACTGATGTCACGAGTACTTGCTGCCGATTGCGATGTGTTGTTGGCATGAGAGGTAATCGCTTCAATTTTGTTCTGCACATCTTTGGTAGCATGAGTGGTGGATTGAGTCTGATGTTGGATATCTTGAGCATACGCCAATACTTGTTTCATCTCTTCAACAACACCGTTCATCTCTTCGGCTAGCGCGTCGATATCGGTCGAGCTTTGGTAAGCCTGAGCACACACATGATCCGCAGATTGTAGAGATTGTTCGCTACCTTGTTTGAACTGGTTGATGATTGATTCAATATTGTCAGTGGCTTCGGCTGTGCGAGAGGCTAGGTGGCGAACCTCATCGGCAACCACTGCAAATCCACGACCCTGTTCCCCAGCTCGTGCTGCCTCAATCGCTGCGTTGAGCGCCAACAGATTTGTTTGCTCGGCAATCCCATGAATCACAGTCAAGATCGAAGACACTTCACCTGTTTGCTGATTGAGTGAGGAGATCTTATCTTTTACTTCTTCGATACTGGTGACCAGGTTCTTAATCTCGTTGCTAGCATTGTGAGCTTGATTTGCACTCTGAAACGCCACTTCAGCAGTATGATTAATGAGGTTAGAAGCGGTAACCGTTGCCTGCTCTGCACTCACTTGTTGCGCTTGAATACCTTCAATATTGCTCTGTACTTCGGCTGTTTCGCCTTGTTGATCGCTGGCTGCAGTCTCTGTAATGTGAGCTACGCTTGTCAATTGATTTGCAGACGCATTCAGTTTATGTGAGGTGTCTTGTACTTGACCTAAACTGTTCGAGACGGTCTTCATGAAAGAGTTGATCGCTGCTGATAGCGAGCCAATTTCGTCATCACGCTCAACCGGTAGTCGCTCAGAAAGGTTTTTATCGTCACTGACTCGAGTCATAAAGCGAGCGGTTTGTTGAAGAGGGCGGACAATGATCTTGCGAATTAATGTCATGGTGAGACCGAAACCGACAAACGAAATCACCGCCATAATGACTATTGCGGTAATGGTTTGGGTGTGAATCAGTTCGTTAACATGGCTCAAGTTATACTCTAAGCGAATAGCGCCCAATACTTCGCCTTCCGGTGCCATATGACAAGATACGCAATTCGTACCACGGTAATTCTCACTCGATTTCATTGGCAGGGCGATAACCAGACCTTTCCCCCAGTCCGCACTGAAAGGTTCAATGACCGTTTCGCCTGCCAGTGCGCGCTTATCAATGTCGTCTTTCGGCAGTTGATCTGCACTACCAGGGCCATAAAGTTTGCTCACAGTGTCTGCTCTAAGTACGCGAACATCTTCGATGCCTTCTTGCGCCAGTGCTTTATGACGTAGCGTCTCTTTTTGCGACATGGTGCCTGTCAACATCATCATATTGAGGCTGTCGAAATAGTTGCTGGCTTTATCGTGCAGTTGCTCGCTCAAAACTGAGTTCACAAGTTGCTTTTGTTGGGTGTATTGAAAGTATGTAGAGATAGCGAGGAGTAGGGAGAAAACTACGGCCAGTGCTACCAGTATTTTAAACGTTATTGTTGAGCGCATACTGAACACATATTTTTATAATTTATAATGACGAGCATACTGTAGCGGTAAAGTTATGCGGTACCTACCATAAAGGGGTAATTGTGTGACCATACTCCGATTGTGGTTATGTTTCTGTGATGTAGCAGCTTTGTGATGGAAAATTGGCGTAAAAACGTCATAAAAACAGCGCACTTAGCGTCATGTTTTGATCTTCTTTCAACTAATTGGTTTTTTAATTGATGAGTTTGTCGATATAGGTGTGTGCGAGATTAGAAATGAAAACAACATGTAATTTTTAGTTAATTACTTTGTATCAATGTAATTAACTGGATCATATCAATGGCTTAATTAGAATAAATGTGATGTTTTTTAGTCCTGATTGTCCAAATTACATACAGATGAGTAAAAAGTAGCAGAAAATAAGGTTGTGCCGTTGTTTTTCAGGTGTCTTTCGTTAAGATGAATCTACCTCAATACGTGAGGAGGGCAGTAAAGGATGGCTGCTTCAATAACACGGAATGTGACTCATTTGGACACATAGATGAAATTCAAAATTACATCACCAATCATCGAACCGACAGAAGGTTCACCACATCAGCTACCGAACTCTTCGGTTGCCTCTCTTTCTCTACAATCTCGCTTTTATCACAGCTCGCTTTCTACTGCCTTTTCGCGATTTAACTCCGCTTATCGCTCCTATCGATATTCGTTTTAAAGCTTAACTTCTTTCGAATTCTCTTTGCATCTTGATTGATGACAGAGAACTACATCTATTAAAAATTAAATAAATAAGTTAAAGACATGAATATTAAAATGATGGGGAGCTCCCTAATTATCGCTGGTACCGCTTTGGGTGCTGGTATGCTTGCAATTCCAATGGTTCTTGCCCAATTTGGATTACTATACGGTTCACTTTTAATGGTACTGATCTGCTTCGGTACTACTTATGCGGCGCTTCTGCTCCTTGAAGCGACAATCAAGGCAGGTGGCGGCCTTGGCTTGAACTCAATCGCGCGCAAAACTCTAGGTAGACAAGGTCAGCTGATTACTAATGGTCTGCTTTACGCTTTGCTGATCTGCTTATTGATGGCATATATCCTAGGTGCTGGCGATCTTCTGAGCCAACTACTGGCAAGCCTTGGCATTAATGTTAGTGCCACGACAGGCCAGATAGCGTTCACCTTGATTGCTGGTGCAGTGGTTGCGTGTGGTACAGGTGTGATTGATAAGCTTAACCGAGCGCTATTCTTTGTGATGCTGGCAAGCCTTGTGATTACGATGACTTTCCTTGCTCCAGGTATGACTCAAGAAAATCTGACGCAAGTTACGAGTCATGACCACGTAGCATTGATTAAAACCAGTGCGATCTTGTTTACTAGTTTTGGTTTTATGGTGGTGATTCCTACGCTGGTTTCATACAACCAAGAAGCGACCGACAAGCAACTGCGCAACATGGTGATTGTCGGTTCTTTAATTCCACTTGTGTGCTACCTATGTTGGTTATTTGCGGTCGTGGGTAACCTAAGCGAAGAGCAATTTAGAAGCTTCCATAACGTGTCAGACTTGATGGCCGCGTTTGAGACTAAGTCACCTTGGATTGGTAATATCCTGTCGACCTTCACTGGCTTGGCACTATTGACCTCTTTCTTTGGGGTCGCGATGGCTCTGTTCAACCAAAACCGAGACATGTTTAATCAGAACACAGCGGTCACTTACGTAATCAGCTTTATTCTGCCTCTAGCTGGTTCACTGTTAGCAGCAGACAAGTTTCTACAGGTACTGAACTACGCAGGTATTATCTTGGTATTTCTAGCGGTGTTTATCCCGCTTGTGATGGTGCACAAGCAGCGTTTCATGAAAGTGGCTGAAGATAGATACTCAGCGGAAGGTGGTAGCGTGATGATGTTATTTTCTCTACTGTTTGGTTGCTTCTTGATTGTATCTCAAGTGATTTGATCAGACGCTGGCTATAAGCATTAAAATAGTAGATACAAAAAAGGAACGCCTCGGCGTTCCTTTTCTTCATAAGCAAATTAAAGGCGACTGTTAATCAGCAGACCACTTTGATTGCTAGACCACCTTGAGAAGTCTCACGGTATTTCGCGTTCATGTCTTTACCAGTCTCTAGCATTGTTTCGATAACTTTATCTAGAGATACAGTAGGAGCAGAAGAACGACGCAGTGCCATACGAGTCGAGTTGATCGCTTTCACTGCAGCAATACCGTTACGCTCGATACATGGTACTTGTACTTGGCCAGCAACTGGGTCACATGTTAGGCCTAGGTTGTGCTCCATTGCGATCTCTGCAGCCATACATACTTGCTCTGGGCTACCGCCCATAAGTTCAGCAAGACCAGCTGCCGCCATCGAACATGCCACACCAACTTCGCCCTGACAGCCAACCTCTGCACCAGAGATAGACGCGTTACGCTTGTAAAGACCACCGATAGCGCCAGAAGCCGCGAAGTAACGGATGTAGTCTTTCTCAGTCACAGTTTGGATGAACTTATCGTAGTAAGCCAGAACTGCAGGGATGATGCCACATGCACCGTTAGTCGGTGCTGTAACAACACGACCACCAGCTGCGTTCTCTTCGTTTACAGCGAAAGCGAACATGTTTACCCAGTCAACGACTGACATTGGATCGTTCGTCGTTTTTTCTGAAGTCATCAGTTGTTGGCGAAGCGCAGCTGCACGACGAGGCACACGTAGTGGACCAGGTAGAATGCCTTCTGTATTCATACCGCGATCCATACATTCACGCATCGTTTTCCAGATGTTCGCAAAGTAAGTACGAGACTCTTCATCAGAGTGAAGGGCAGCCTGGTTCTTCATCACAAGGGTGCTGATAGACAGACCGCTCTCTTTACATTGGTTCACTAGCTCTTCAGCCGTTGTGAATTCGTAAGGCGCTTTAATTGGGTTCTCTTCTTCCTTGCCGAAGTTCTCTTCGTCAACGATGAAGCCACCACCAATAGAATAATAAGTTTTTGAGTACGCTTTTTCGTCATCGATCCACGCGTGGATGCTCATGCCGTTTTCATGTAGCTCAAGGTTAGTAGTATGGAAGTTCATACCACCATCTTTCGGGAACGATACTGTGTGACAGTGCATGCCAACAGGAAGGCGCTCAGTTTCTTCTACGCGAGCAATAAAGCCCGGAATAGAATCGATGTCTACTTTCTCAGGGGTATTGCCAGCAAGACCCATGATGATAGCGATATCTGTGTGGTGACCTTTCCCTGTCAGTGATAGTGAACCATATACGTCAACGGTGATTTTAGTGATGTCGCGCAATTTTCCCATTGAGCGTAGGTCATCAATAAACTCTTTACCCGCTTTCATTGGTCCAACTGTGTGTGAGCTCGATGGACCAACACCGATTTTATAGATATCAAAAACACTAATCATAGTGATTACCTCAAAAGAGAACCTCCCAAGGGGAGTAGGGAGGTTCATTTATTATCATTATATTTTGGTTTTAATGCTCAGCTTGCTTAATGAGTATTGTTTCACTCATGCGCTTTAGTGTAACGATGCTGAGATTAAAGAGCGCCGTAGATTACAGAACTAATAGCCGCTAGACCACATAAAGCTGTAAAGATTTGTACAGGTGCTGAAGTTTTGTACTTCGCCATTGCTGGAACTTTGTTCATCGCAAATACAGGCATTAGGAACAGGATAGCTGCAATCATTGGAGCACCCATTGTTTCAATCATACCTAAGATGCTTGGGTTAACCACAGCAACAATCCAAGTCGTTACAACGATGAACGCTAGAGAGATTTTTTCAATCTTGCTTACTTGAGTGTTAGAGCGAGATTTGATTAGACCTACAAGACCTTCGTGTGCACCTAGGAAGTGACCGAAGTAGCTAGAAGTGATTGCTGCAAACGCCACTAGAGGACCCATGTAAGAGATAAGTGGAGACTCGTGAACGTTAGCTAGGTAAGAAAGTACAGAGATGTTTTGCGCTTGCGCTGTTGCTAGTTGCTCTGGAGATAGAGAAAGTACAACAGAGAATACGAAGAACATGACAAAACCCATCAGCATCATTGCCGCGCCACCAGTGATAGCGTCAGTTTTCTTAACTGCGTTTTCACCGTGTACACGACGTTGCTCTTTAGAGAACTGAGAAATGATTGGGCTGTGGTTGAAAGAGAACACAATGATTGGAATTGCAAGCCAGATGATAGAAGGCATTGCAGACCATTCTGGGTTTACGTCCATCATAGATGTGTTCCAGTCAGGAACTAAGTAGAAAGACAGTGCTAGTAGGATGAATACTAGTGGGTAAACCATCGCTGAAGTTGCTTTCAGCATGAGTTCTTTGCCGAATACAACACCAGCAGTCATAGCTAGGATAAGTGCACCAGAAAGAAGAGGACGTGGAATAGATTCCATACCCATTTGGTTTACAAGGAAAGAGTCCACAGTGTTTGTGATACCAACACCGTAAATTAGAACGATTGGGTAGATAGCGAAAAAGTAAGCGAAAGTAATAAGGTTCGCGCCAGTCTTACCAAAGTGTTCTTCTACTGTATCAGTGATATCTGCTTCAGGATTTTTTGCAGACAGTACAAAACGTGCTAGAGATTTGTGTGCAAACCAAGTCATTGGTGCTGCGATTAGAGCTAAGATAACTAATGGCCAAAAACCACCCGCACCAGCTTTGATTGGAAGGAATAGTACACCAGCACCAACTGCAGTACCGAACAGCGAAAGACACCAAGTAAAATCTTTATAAGTAAACTTGCTCGAATTCTTTACGGCATTTGCCGAAGAAATTGTTGTATTCATGTTAAATTACTCATTTTTTGGGAACAGGAAATAAGTTGGGGCTAATTTTGCAGAATTTTCTTCGGCAAAAAATAGATCTAAATCATGTAATGAAACGGCTTGTTATATGATAGGCGAAAAACGATTTTATGATCACGAATTTGGCGTGCCACAGATGATTTTTGTTTATGTTTGGTATTAGTTTTTCTTATGTAGAGGGTGGGCTGTTCTAGAATTATACAAAGTAACCGTTTGCGTAAAATAAGTATTAATAAATCTGTTCCATGTAATTTTGAGCGTTTGTTAACAAAAAATAACTGAACCCTCCATTTTATGTAATTTGTTTCACTACGTGTCGCTGCATAGATTGTACAATTTGTGCTGTTACACCCCAGATCAGCTGGTCTTTAAACGGCATCGCAAACACTCGATGCTTGATCTTTTTAAAATCCACTAAATGACTGTGTAAGTTGGCTTGGTCGAACACATATTCGGCAGGAACTTCGAAAATCGAATCTACCTCGTTGGGATCGATTTTGGGTGTGTAGTCAGGGTCAATCAGTGCGACGACCGGTGTCACTGAAAATTTACTGATGGTATTCAGAGCGGGAAGCTGACCTATTACTTTGACCTGTTCTTTAACAACTCCAATCTCTTCTTGAAGCTCTCTGAGTGCAGTGTGTTGCAACGAAGAGTCACTTTGTTCATATTTTCCACCAGGAAAGCTCACTTGGCCGGGGTGATGTTTCAGATGTGCAGCGCGTTTAGTAAAAATTACGTTAAGTTCATTATTGCGTTCTACTAATCCGACAACCACAGCGGCTTGGCGTAGATCTTCGTCACGAAACTGTGCCACACGCTCTATGGATTCGGGGTGGTAGCCGACAATCGGGTTGAGTTGGAACTGTTGCAAAAAGTTTTGTTTATTCATATCGAGCCAATGTACTGATTATTATGCTAATAAGTATAGACATAACTTCTAGCTCAACACCAATCGGTAAAACTCGACAGTTTTAAAGAAGAAGAGGTGCGAAGTGTTGCATATTTGCTATATTGATAAAAAAGATCGCCCAATTTTTGAGTTTTCACTGGGCTGTTAAGTACTTAGCAAAGACACTGCTATGCAAACCGGACATCTAGAACTCTACTTTGATGTCGGAATTCTAAAAACAAAAAATGAAGGTATGCAATGAAAGGAATCATATTTACCGAATTCTTAGAGCTTGTTGAAGATAAGTTTGGTCTGGACCTCCTTGAAGAGGTACTTGAAATGTCTGACGACGAGGGTATCTACACCTCAGTCGGCAGCTATGACCACAAAGATTTAGTGAAACTCATCATCAACCTTAGTAAAAAGACCGATATTGATGCCGCTAGTCTGCAGCGAGTATTTGGTCAATCAGTATTTAAAAACCTACTCGATTCACTGCCTGACAAAGCCAGTCTTGCGCACAGCAATACCACTTTTCAGTTTATTCAGCATGTTGAACGCTACATCCACGTCGAAGTGAAGAAACTCTACCCAGATGCAGAGCCTCCTCAGTTTACATTTTTGACTACGGACGAAGCGCAGCTGGTGTTTGATTATAAAAGCGCGCGCTGCATGTCTCACGTATGCTTAGGTTTGATAGAGGGGTGTGCAGAGTATCATAACGAATCTATCGCGATTGAGATGATCCCTCAGAATGAAGACCAAAGCGTTGTACGTTTTAACCTGAGAGTAGAATAGCAGTATGAGTTCAGAGTCGGCCATTGAGCGAAAGCTTAAACGACAGATTGCTGCGAGAAAGGAAGCGGAAAGGTTACTAGAGCAGAAAAGCCTAGAACTCTTTGAGGCAAACCAGCAGCTCGAGCTAGCGCTCCGTCAGTTAGAGAAGCGATCCAACGCCAACTTACGTCGGATTGAATTCCAAGAGCAAATAGATAACTTGCTGATCAACTTTGGTCGCGCGTTTTTGCGCAACGATCTTGACGACGTTATGCTCCAAGAGTTAACCACCAATATCACCAATAGTTACCTAATTGAAGCTAGCCGTTTAGTGCTGCCTCCCAAACTGCTCCCTGAACTCAAAACCAATGATTATGGAGATGCAATACTTGGTGGGATCGATTTGGATACACAAGAGCTGACTTGGCAAGGCGATGTGTTGTTGATTCCGTTAGAGGTAGAGAAGGTTATTATTGGTTCGCTGCTAGTAAAGGTAAACCTTGTCGATCAAGATAGCGACTTTATTCAGAGTCAGCTGATGTTGGTGACGGATCTCATTTGCAGTGCTATCACTCATCAACTCGCCATTAATCGAAATATAGAGTCAAGACGACGCGCTGAGGAGTCCGAACGCTCAACACGTGATTTTGTTGCAATGATTAACCACGAGCTTAGAACACCGCTCAATGGATTGTTAGGTAGCGCAGAACTGATTAGCGACACAGAGCTGACCGAACCGCAACGTGAAATTGTCAACAACCTCAGTCAATCCGGTGAATTTCTCAGAACCATCATCAACGACCTGCTCGACTACAGCAAAATCAATGCAGGTATGCTGGAGCTTATCCCGAAAACATTTGCGTTGCGTGATCTGAAAAACACCATCGAAAGTATTTTCGTCAACCGAGCAACGGAAAAGCAGATAGACTTTACTATTTCAATAGGTAAACAGGTTCCATCTTACTTTAATGGCGATTTGGAGCGAATTACTCAGCTTTTTGTCAACTTAATTGGTAACGCTATTAAGTTTACGGAAGAAGGTTATGTTCGAGTCAACGTAAATTGGAAAGACGGCCAATTCGTTTTTGCAGTGGAAGACTCTGGGGTAGGTATTGCCGAAAGCGCTATGACTACCTTGTTTGATCCATTCACACAAGCTGACCGATCCAGCAGTCGAAATTATGAAGGCACTGGCTTAGGTTTAGCCATATGTCGCAAGTTAGTTAGCCTCATGAACGGTCACATCTTTGTAAAAAGTGAGCAAGGGGTAGGGACAACCTTTACCATCGCGCTCCCTCTTATCGTAGTGGACACCTCTCATTACGAAGAGAAGGTCAAAGAGAATATCGTTTCCGATACGGGTTTATCACTATTGAAAGTGCTGGTGGTCGATGACATCAAGATGAATCAAATTATTATTCAACAGATGCTGCGTAAGCATGAGATAGAGCCGGCAATTGCGAACAACGGTGTAGAAGGCTTTGAGTTAGCCAGTGTTAATGAGTACGACGTGGTATTCATGGATTGCCGGATGCCAATAATGGATGGTTTTGAGGCTACCGAGAAGCTTCGCGAACAAGGCTACACCAAATCGATTGTGGCTTTGACCGCGGGAACAACTTTAGAGGAACGTGAGCGTTGCATCGAATGCGGGATGGACGACATCCTTAGTAAGCCTTATACAGCTAGCGATCTGAAAGAGATGCTTAAAAAGTGGGGAATGAGTTCTGTTACTCAATAGTTATGGCAAAAGTGCGCCCAAATAGTAGCTTGCACATTTTGCTAGCGTGACTTACATAAAAACCAGAAACTCGAGCTTCTGATTTTTTATGTTGTTAGTACATATAGAACATCAAGTACATACAGAGCATTCCGCTAGGCTTTCGGCTAGTTATGAGCAAGCACTGGCAGGATTCTACTCAGCTTATCTAGCGTCTCTTGATATTCTGATTGACAGTCACTGTCTGCAACAACGCCACCACCTGCCCAAGCGTATAACGTGTGATCTTCTGCAACTAGAGTACGAATGGTGATGCTGGTATCCATACGACCATGACGGCTAATGTAACCGATACTGCCGCAATAAGCAGAGCGCCTGTGCGGTTCAAGCTCTTCGATAATCTGCATCGCTCTTACTTTCGGAGCACCCGTAATCGAGCCTCCTGGAAAACAAGCTCTCAATAGATCCGTTGCATGGTATTGTTCATCGAGCTCGGCACGAATGGTACTCACTAGGTGATGAACTGCAGGGAAACTTTCGATATCAAACAGTTTCGGGACGTGTACTGTACCCGGCTTAGCCACGCGACCAATGTCGTTCCGCAGTAGGTCTACGATCATCAGGTTCTCAGCTTGGTCCTTTTCTGCATGAGCTAAATCGTTGGCATATTCAGCATCGATTTGAGCTTCTTCAGAGCGAGGGCGAGTCCCTTTGATTGGCTTGGTCTCAATTGTGTTGTCTTTAAGTTCAAGGAAGCGTTCTGGAGAGACACTTAAAATAGAGCAATCTTCAAGGCGAATAAAGCCAGAGAAGGGGGCGCTGTTATATTGCTCAAGCTTTTCATACGCTTGCCACTCTGAGCCTTGGTACTGAGCCTTGAAGCGCTGCGCCAAGTTAATCTGATAGCAGTCACCGGACAATAGGTACTCTTGAACAGAATCGAACTTGCTTGCGTAGCTCTCCTGACTCATATTCGATTGCCATTCACCGATTAAGCTAAATGGAGCTTGCGATCCCGCACTGTGCTCCTGAAGCCATGCAAGTCGAGCTTCAACATTCAAACCAACCACACACGCTGCTTTGAGTTTATGGTCAACAATAACTGCCCAATCATACAGTCCAACGGCCATATCCGGCGCTTTGATATCGTGTTCGGCGAGCTCTGGTAAGGTCTCGACACGGCGGCCTAAATCGTAGCTGAAATACCCCAGAGCACCACCGACGAATGGCAGGTCATGTTCAAAATTAAGATCTGGGATTAATTCCTGTTGATACTGATGAAGCAACTCAAACGGGTCGCTTTCTGAAATTATAGGGTCTTCTTGGAGTACACGATTTTCATTAACATTGATCGTGGTTCTTTGACCCGTGGTCTCGAAAGTGGCGACTGGTTGAGCAACCAAAATATCAAAACGACTATCGACATGGCTTTCTGAAGCTGAGCGTAATAGCATTGCCCACGGTAGGGTTTCTATACCTGAAAACAGCTGTTTAGCTAAATTTGATTGATATTCGAGCGGCTTAATTTGGATAGACTGGAGTTCGTTGTTATTCATTTGTTTAATTTGTGACAAAGAGTTCGATCACTGCATGGCGTGTGAGAGGAAGCAAGAGTATCATAAATTGAAATTAAAATGGGCTCCTGGTTCACACAGTTCAAAACAAGGGGTTTAGTGCAATGCGAAGCAGACGACTATCTTGGCTATTTGATGGTTCAGATAAGCGAGTGCCAAAGCAACTAAATTAAGCTCAACATTATAATAAGCTAAACACCCGTAGTGCCATGAGCCCAACATGGAACTAGAACAATAAAGAGGCATGCAATGACGGTTATTCGTAAGCAAGATGTGATCAGCAGTGTCGCTGACGCACTTCAGTACATTTCTTATTACCACCCTTTAGACTTTGTCCAAGCCCTAGAAAAAGCCTATGAGAAAGAAGAGAGCCAAGCAGCAAAAGATGCGATCGCTCAGATTCTGATTAACTCTCGTATGTCGGCAGAAGGCCACCGTCCAATCTGTCAAGATACCGGGATCGTAACCTGCTTCGTCAACATCGGTATGGATGTGAAATGGGAAACAGACCTAACCGTTCAAGAGATGGTTGATGAAGGCGTTCGTCAAGCTTACAACAACCCAGATAACCCACTGCGTGCATCTGTGCTAATGGACCCAGCAGGTAAGCGTATTAATACCAAAGACAACACACCAGCGGTTGTTCACATTAATATGGTTCCAGGCAACAAGGTTGAAATCCAAATCGCGGCGAAAGGCGGCGGTAGCGAAAACAAAACTAAGATGGTGATGCTTAACCCTTCTGATGACATTGCAGAATGGGTAGAGAAGACACTACCAACTATGGGTGCAGGTTGGTGTCCACCGGGCATGCTAGGTATAGGTATCGGTGGTACGGCTGAAAAAGCGGCGGTACTGGCGAAAGAGTCTTTAATGGAGCATATCGATATCCAAGAGCTTATCGAAAAAGGCCCTGAGAACGCAGAAGAAGAGCTTCGTCTAGACATCTTCAACCGCGTAAATAAGCTAGGTATTGGTGCACAAGGTCTTGGTGGTCTCACTACCGTTGTTGACGTGAAAATCAAAACTGCGCCAACACATGCGGCGTCTAAGCCTGTATGTTTAATCCCTAACTGTGCAGCGACGCGTCACGTACATTTCACTCTAGACGGTAGTGGTCCAGCAGAGCTAACACCACCTAAGCTAGAAGAGTGGCCAGACATCACTTGGGAAGCGGGCGCGAATACACGTCGTGTTAACCTTGATGAAGTCACTAAAGAAGATGTTCAAGAGTGGAAGACAGGTGAAACGGTTCTTCTATCAGGCAAAATCCTTACTGGCCGTGATGCTGCACATAAGCGTATCCAAGGCATGTTAGAGAACGGTGAAGGCCTACCTGAAGGCGTCGATTTCAAAGGTAAGTTTATCTACTACGTAGGTCCAGTTGATGCAGTAGGTGATGAAGCGGTAGGTCCTGCTGGCCCAACAACTTCAACACGTATGGATAAGTTCACTGATATGATGCTAAACGAAACAGGCATCATGGGTATGATCGGTAAAGCAGAGCGCGGTCCTGCAACGGTTGAGTCTATCAAAGAACACAAAGCGGTTTACCTGATGGCAGTAGGCGGTGCAGCTTACCTTGTAGCGAAAGCGATCAAGAAAGCGCGCGTTGTCGCGTTTGAAGACCTAGGCATGGAAGCGATTTACGAATTTGAAGTGGAAGATATGCCAGTAACGGTTGCAGTAGATTCAACAGGCGCTAACGCTCACCAAATTGGTCCAGATACTTGGAAGGTCAAAATCGCTGAAGCAGCACAGTAATCAGTGAATGATCAGGGCATAAAATTTAGATTTTTTGCTCGAAAAAGAGAAAAGTGCAGCAACTCCTGCACTTTTGTCTTATTATCAATGATATAGTGATAAACACATAGTTTGATATAAGAGTATAGGAGAAACGGATGCCTCGTTTTATTCAGATCCTCCAGATTATTTTAGCCGTAGTGATTGGTGGTTTTGTTGGTTATGATCTGATCTTGAAAGGGATTAGCATTTTCGATAATAAATACGTCACAATTACATGTGCGTTGTGGTTGATTGCAGAGATTGCACTATTTGTTATCTATAAGTTGATAGAAGACGATTAATCGTAAAATGCAAACAGATAAATTGTCAAAAGCCCCTGATTATAATGATAATCAGGGGCTTTTATTCATCTAGCATTAAGAAATGATGTTAGATAATACTTCGCATAAACAGGACAGGTGCATTCATTTACTTCTCTTTCTTATCCCCTGTTTTTGAAATGCGCTCGTAGGCAGTTAAGCATGCGAGCCAAGTATAACGGAGTCGTTCGAATGAAAAAAATAACACAAGAAGTGAGTGACTTTATCAGTCGAGGAACGGATTCTCATATTAGAGTGGCGGTGACTGGCTTATCGCGCGCGGGTAAAACTGCTTTTATCACTTCCTTAGTGAACCAACTGCTGCATACCTCAACCCACAATAACTTGCCCCTGTTTACTGCGGCGCGAGATGGACGCTTAATTGGCGCAAAACGCATCCCACAGCACAACATGATGATTCCGCGCTTCTCTTATGATGAGGCGATGGATGCGCTGCATGCAGAGCCACCATTTTGGCCAGTGCCAACGAGAGATGTGAGTGAGATTCGCTTGGCACTCAAGTACAAGCCAGCGCGCGGCGCAAAGAAGCTGCTCAGTAAAAATAGCACCTTGTATCTCGATATTATCGACTATCCGGGAGAGTGGCTACTGGACTTACCGCTACTGGATATGGATTTCGATACTTGGAGTCAGTCTCAGTTTGCCGCGCTGAAAGGTCAGCGCGCTGAATTGGCACAAGTATGGAGAGAGCAAGCAAGTGAACTGGATCTACTTGTCGATGCGGACGAAAAGCGCTTGGCTGAGATCGCGGACACATACATTCAATATCTACACGGTTGTAAAGAGCAAGGTTTGCATTGGGTTCAACCGGGGAGATTTGTCCTGCCGGGTGAACTAGAAGGTGCACCTGTGCTTCAGTTCTTCCCATGTCTTGAGCCAGCGGAAAAATATGGCAAACAGAGTAATTACGCGGTATTAAAAGCGCGCTATGAAGAGTACCAACAGAAAGTGGTAAAGGCGTTTTATAAGAATCACTTCGCTACGTTTGACCGCCAAATCGTGTTGGTCGACTGCTTACAGCCTCTAAATGCTGGCCATGACTCTTTCATGGACATGCGTGGTGCACTAGAGCAGTTATTAAAGAGCTTTAAATATGGGCGTAGCAATATTTTGCGTCGTCTGTTTGCGCCGAAAATCGACAAGATCCTATTTGCAGCAACCAAAGCAGATCATGTAACACCGGATCAGCATCCCAATCTCGTGTCTTTATTGCAGCAGATGGTTCATCCAGCTTGGCAGCAAGCGGCCTTTGAACACATTGAAATGAGCTGTATGAGTATCGCGTCGATTCAAGCAACCAGTGCAGGCTTCATCGCCTCAGGTTCGAGTAGCCAACCAGCGCTGCAAGGCACCACATTGGATGGGCAACCACAAACCATGTATCCAGGTGAAGTGCCGAAGAAGTTGCCGCACAAAGACTATTGGCGACAGAATAGCTTCGATTTCACTAGCTTCAGGCCTATGCCTCAGCATTCTGATGAACCTTGTCAGCATGTGAGAATGGACAAAGCACTTGAATATCTTATTGGCGATAAACTGAAGTAGGGGGTGAAAGAATGAGTGAATTGAAAACCAAACAAGTCTTCGACCAACCACTGAATAGTGAGTTTGCTGATGAAGAAAAACGTCAAGATACGCCAGAGCTGAATGCACAGACCGTATTTCAACAGCAAGAGAAGTTCATTCCTGCTGCTGTAGAACAAGACAGCGAACAGCAGGGGGAACCAGAGAAGCAGCTGGAGCAGGTCATCCGTCCAAGTCGCGGACGTAAATGGCTGGCTTCAGGTCTACTAGCGGCTTTTGCTGGCTTAGTAGGCTGGCAAGCCATCGATAGTGTTATTACTGCTATCCAAACGGCAGATTGGTTATCACTTGGTTGGGCAGGTTTTATGGCGATAATTGCTTCTCTTGGCCTTGGTGCTATGGGTAAAGAGTTGTGGAAATTGCGCTCTTTGAGAAACCACTTCAGTGTGCAAGAGCAAAGCGAAGTGCTACTGAAAAGCGATAGCGTCGGCAAGGGCAAAGCCTTCTGTGAAGATATCGCCAAGCAGGGCGGCATTATTGCTGAGTCGCCAGCGTTTGATAAATGGAAGAACAGCATTAACCCAGCGCACAGCGATGCCGAAGTGCTAGATATGTACGATGCGATTGTCGTGTCGCAACAAGATAAGATTGCTACCAATCTTGTTACACGATACTCAACAGAATCTGCAGCCCTTGTCGCTGTAAGCCCATTGGCCGCCGCAGATATGTTGCTGGTGGCTTGGCGTAATTTCACCATGATCGACAAACTGGCTGATGTTTATGGTATCGAGCTAGGTTACTGGTCGCGTTTGAAATTGTTCAAACTGGTATTGGTGAACATGGCGGCTGCGGGTGCTAGTGAGCTGGCAATCGATGCAAGCATGGATCTCGTTTCGATGGACTTGGCGGGCAAAGTATCAGCGAGAGCGGGTCAAGGCTTGGGTGTTGGTATACTGACAGCCCGTTTAGGTTTAAAGGCGATGGCACTGCTGCGACCAATGCCTTGGCATCAAGATCGCAAAGTGAAGCTATCACATATGCGCAAAGCGGTGGTTCACGAGCTGAAACGTATCGCAATTAAATAATTATTGAGAGAAGAGTAAACATCTGTTTACTCTTCTTCTTGACTGAATAGAGGCCTTAATTCACACTACTGTCAACTTATCCTGACACCTTGAATAGGAACACTTGTGCGTCTTGAAGTATTGTGTGAAGACAGACTCGGTTTAACCCGTGAGCTGCTTGATATTTTAGCAACCAAAAGCATCGATCTACGCGGTATCGAGATTGATGTTAAAGGTATTATTTATCTGAATTGCCCAGATATAGACTTTGATGCCTTTAGTGAACTTATGGCTGAAATTCGTCGAATTTCTGGTGTAAAGGATGTCCGAAAAATTCAGTTTATGCCAAGTGAAAGGCATAACACAGAGCTGATTGCACTACTTGCCAACCTTCCTGACCCGGTTATCTCTATCGACCTTAAAGGGTCAGTAGACATGGTTAACCATGCCGCGCTTAATCTGTTTGGTAAGACAGAGAAAGAGGTCGTGGGTGAGCCTATCTCTACTTTTGTCCCTAACTTCAACTTCAGTCGCTGGATTGAAGGTGACGTAAAACGTCATCGTCAGGTTGTGGTTTTGGATGGTTTAGACTTCTCTATCGAGATACTCCCTGTTTATCTAGGTGGCGACGTTAATGAGCCAGTGCTGGCAAGTGGTGTAATGACCATTCGTTCGTGTCAGCAAGATCAAGCGCAGCAAGATTCACTATCAGAGCAAAACAATTTAGGCTTTGAACATTTTGTCGGTGTCTCTAACCGTCATAAGGCGCTGATCAGCCAAGCTAAGAAACTGGCGATGCTCGACCAACCGCTGCTTATTGAAGGTGATACGGGCACAGGTAAAGAAATGCTAGCGAAAGCGTGTCATAACCGCTCTCATCGCTCTTCATCGCCTTTCCTTGTCTTGAGCTGTGCCTCAATGCCAGATGATGTTGCAGAAACGGAACTGTTCGGCCACGCTCCAGGTTCGTTTAACCATGAGCAGGGCCATAAAGGTATTTTTGAGCAAGCGAACGGTGGTACGGTTTTCCTCGATGAAATCGGTGAGATGAGCCCACACCTGCAGATTAAGCTACTGCGCTTCCTACAAGATGGCAGCTTTAGACGTGTTGGTGAAGAAGAAGAGATGCATGCAGATGTGCGCATTATCGCTTCAACTCGCCACAAGCTCTCTGAACTGGCAGATTCCGGCTCCTTCCGTGAAGACCTGTTCTACCGCTTAAATGTACTGACACTGTCGATTCCAGCACTGAGAGAGCGCTCGAATGACGTTGCGCCGCTACTTGAGCTTTTTGTGGCGAAGTACGCACAGCAACTCGGTATGCTAAAGCCCAAGCTCACTGCAGAACTGGTTGAGCAGCTTGGTAATTACCAGTGGCCGGGTAATATCCGCCAGCTTGATAATATGGTTCTACGTGCGCTGACAGAGCTGGAAGGTGATACTTTGGCGATTGAACAGTTCCATTTGCCGCAGTTAGAAACCATGAACTCTGGTATGGCTAACCTTAGCCTCGACGGTTCACTGGATGAGATAATGAAAGACTACGAATCGCAAATCTTAGAGAAGCTTTATCAGTCTTTCCCATCGAGCCGCAAACTCGCTAAGCGATTGAATGTGTCTCATACCTCGATTGCCAATAAGCTTCGAGACTATGGTATCCGCAAGAATTAGGGACGTTTGATGGAAGATAAGAGCACTCCTGAGCGTCTATATAAACGTTCAGGTAACCTGATTGTGCGTACTGCAGAAATAGACGATGCGTCTTTGATCAGTGGTTATTTTCAAGCCAACCGTGAGCACTTAAAGCCTTGGGAGCCGACTCGTGAAGAGGCGTTTTTCGAACGTACTGGTTGGGCCCAGCGTTTAATCAAGCTCAATGAACTGCACAAAATGGGGCTGGCTTATTACTGCTTGATTATCAACGCAGAGACCAACGAGATGTTAGGTACTGTGTCGTTCAGTAACCTATCTCGATTCCCATTTCATGCGTGTAACTTGGGTTATTCCCTAGCGAAAGATGCGCAGGGCAATGGTTACATGCGCAAAGCGCTTCGTATGGCGTTGGATTACATGTTTGAAGTGCAGAAGATGCATCGCATCATGGCAGGGTATATCCCACATAATGAAAGAAGTGCGGCGGTATTACAGCATTTAGGCTTCGAGAAAGAAGGGTTTGCTAAAGATTACCTTTTGATCGACGGCCAGTGGCGAGATCATGTCCTCACTTCATTGATCAACCCAAATTGGGAAGAGAAATGATCGCGATGATCTAGAATTAGCATTTACTGAGCGTTTAAGCTCGGTAGGAAAAATATCAAGCCGATTGAACAAGGCTTTTTAAAAGTTAAGGAAATTTGATGTCATATACAACTTTGGACGAATACCAAAGAAAATGGATTTTCACTCATCAGTCAATGCCATTGCCTGCTGAAGACTTAGAAAAGATCAAACCTATGACACAGGCGCGCGCTTCGCAGTTCTGGAAAGAGAATGTAAGCCCACAGAGCCCAGATGCAGATAGATTGAGCTCGCAAGACTGGCCAAGCAAAGCATCTAACTGGGAGCAAGAGATCAGTTGGATGGAAAACTGGGAAGCTGACGAACCCGATATGCCACAAGAGATCTTAGACTTCATTGACTGGCAAGATGACGTAACTGTTTACTTTTGCTATGAAAAATACAATGTTCTTGAGACTAAATGGTCGGTATTTAAGAAGCATTGGAAGAACTTTTTGTTCTACGATGATGGCCCGATTTTACTCGGACGTCGTCGCTCACAAGCACTATGGTTTGCAACCAATGGTACAGTGAAGATCGGTAATCGCGCGGAGTAACAACTCGGTATGGGTTTGGCGTGATCAGATGAACAAAGCGGGCTCAGTGCTCGCTTTTTTGATCGTGCTGATTGGATAAAAACTGACCTGATAATTAGCTGAATTCTCAAAATGAGATCGCTATCTCATTAGTTTATTTGAAGTTTTTCGCCTGTGAACTAAATTTATAGTACTGCCTTAGTGGAGGTGAAGTATTATGATTTGGGAAACTCTCGAACGTGTAAATAAACTTCGCAAGGAAGCAATGGAAGATCCAGATTTCTTGGATTCGGCAAAAATGCATGAGGAGTGGATATTGAACGAAACTCATCAGCCAACTAAACGAGGAGCAAAACCGAAGAAACCTAAAAAACTGTCTGATATTTATGAACACACGGATTTTACGATTAACCCAACCGGAACAAAACATTAGTAATGACAAACCACATTATGGTTCAACGATTTAAATGGTTAAACAAGGTAACCAACATAAACTAAAAAGCCACTTTCAATCAGCGAAAGTGGCTTTTTTATTATCAACTGGTCGTATTAAAACGGATTAGCTCTGAATTAAACTCAGCCCGCTTGGTAGAGCATCACCAAACACACGCTTAGACTCGCTTTCTGAAAGCTCAGTCACTTCAGTCACCAGTGTTAGCCATGAGTCTGGCACTTTACTGCTCTTCAACTTCTCGATAACTTGTGCGCGGAAATCATCAGAAATATCGAATAAGCGATCGCCCGTCTTACGACAAATCATGACGGCTGCAAAGGCAATCATAGGCTCTTTGTGCCAGTTCTGCTCAAGTAGCTTAGGTAGCCATTGTTCAGCTTGCTCACGTGGAATGACAGTGTGTTGGCTTCCATACAGAGGTGTACGAGACGCCAAACGACCCAGTGCCCACCAGTGTGCTTGCTCGAACTGATTATGATTAATCGCTTTGTTGAGGAACCAAGTCGAAAGTAGCGCTTTGTCTTCGACTTCTAGTTGCTCTAAAGAAGCTGCCAAGCGAACCATAGATTCGTAACCGTGGTCTTGCGCATCTTTCGCTGATTTAGGATTCTTCATCGCACCCGGGTGTAGATACTTAGCAATATCTGCCAAGATGGTCTCTTGCTGCTCTTGGTTCAAGCCGCCTGCGACACGACGCCAGAATACCCACCAGTCCGTCCAACCTTGGTGATTCTTGAACTGAATACCTTGTTGATACAGACCCCACAGTTGTTCCATACGCCATGAATCCGTTGGATCACCAAAACCGGGACGCATGGAATACCCAGCCAAGCGAAGCCAGTTTTTCTCGTGGGCTTCAGAGCGGCGGCGGCGTTTTCTACCGAGTGAGAAGGTATCAAATAGGTGACGCAAGGTGGTGAAATCCCACTCATCCCGTTTCCCTAAACGCTTTTCAAGATCTTTAGCGAGTGTCTTAATCTCTTTTGAATCGGCACTTTTCTTATTCCCACTGTAGAGGCGAGATATGAGCTCTTTACACTCTTCAAGGCGAGGGTGGAGCTGCTCTTGCTCAGTATCATCACCTTGCTTATTGCGAACCTCAAACTCCAACGACCAACGCTGGTTGTCATCATTAACACTCACACACTCCATTTTCAGTGTGCCGACTTCTGTTAATTGGCAAGCAAGCTGAACCTCAACACGCTCTTTCTGGTTAGCTTGAAGCTCTTTGTCATCCAAGCTTTCCAGCGTTGAGATATAAGGCGGTAACGGTGAAAAAAGATCCGCATCGACGTCAACCATCACGCCATTTTGAATCGCAGTATCGTGAGCGATCTGATCATGAGTGGAAGTCAGTAGGTTGAATCGTACTGGTTCGCCAAGAGTTAAAGAGAAACGACGACTGCTTAGACGAATCTCGTGACCTTCTTCGGTACCTTTAGCCAGTAGACAAAGTGCTTTGCCCATCTTGTTCTTTTCTTGTAGATGCAAGAAGTAAGAACGAGCGGCACCACCGCCAATTTTTAGTTGTGCGCCACGACGTGCTTTACCAAAGGCAACGGCACCTAAAGCGACCGACCAATCTGGATGCGGGTTATCTAATACGGTGATATCCGAGCCTCTCCAACCACTCATTAATTGAGTGATACGATCGGTTACCAAGTCACTGTTAAACACACCACCGTTCAATAGGATGGCTACTGGAATCGCTGGTGCAGACTCATCATGCTCAATTGAAGAGTTTTCCAACGCAGCTTTTGACACTTGTTGGTGCTGAGTTAGAAACTCGGCAATGTGTTTGCTTACTGCTGGATCAGCAACATACGGAAGACCAAACTCGACCACCGCACTGCGGCGTTTGTCTGGAACTTCATTAAAGTCAGAAAGAGGGAAGAAGCCTTCCAGAGCAATCTGATGTACTTCGGCCTTGGTCAAGCCAATACTCTTTGTACCACCAAGTAGCTTTGAACCACTACCCAGCATGGTGATTTTCACATCCTCTGGCGCTTGGCTTGAGAGTAGGCTCTCTTTAGCGCTTCGAGTTTGCTGAATCAGCTTGGTTAGGCTAGAAGCATTCAACTTTTTGGTTTGGTTGAAACGCTGCTCAGCAAGGTGCGCTAGAGCCAAGTCTAGGTTGTCACCACCAAGCATTAGGTGTTCGCCAACACCAATACGATCAAGGGCGAGCTCTGCTTCACCGCCATTGTTGGAATTAAAGCGTGCTTCAATCAAGCTTAAGTCGGTCGTACCACCACCAACGTCACACACTAAGATCAGCGGCAGTTGTTCAAGCTCTTCTGCCGCTGTTTGCTGGTGGCGAGCATACCAGTCGTAGCAAACCGCTTGAGGCTCTTCCAGTAGTAAGATCTTGTTAAGACCCGCCAGTTGAGCCGCTTCTAACGTCAATTTACGCGCTGTTTCATCAAACGATGCGGGTACTGTTACCACAACATCTTGATCTTCTAGCTTGTTACTTGGGTTGCGGTAGTTCCAAGCTTGACGGATATGGTTGAGGTAGCTTGCACTTGCTACAACAGGTGAGACTTTATCGACGTCACTTGCACCTGCCCATGGCAAGATGTCCGAATTACGGTCTACAGCTTGGTGAGAGAGCCAACTTTTAGCACTGGATACCTGACGACCTTCAACTTTAGCGCCGAGTTCACGTGCCCATTCACCAACAATCACATTACTAATATCGCCAGCGACAGGTTCAACGTCCCAAGGAAGTGTAAGATCGTTTTGCGCAATCTGCCCTTGAGCTGGGTGATAACGGAAAGAGGGGAGTAGAGGTTTACGGACCACTTCGCCAGGGCCGATAAGCTGGTCGATGTCGAACAGAGAAACAGGGGATTGTTGTAAATCGTCGGTGATTTCACAGTAAGCCACCACAGTGTTGGTGGTACCCAAATCGATACCGACTAAGAAACGAGGAGATGCCATACAAAACCTTATTCTTCTCAAGTGATGACCAGTTTGTTGAAAGAGTTGGTCTTATTGTCGTAATTCTTAAACGTCATTCCCGATAAGGAGGTATTACATCAATCGTGATAAACAATTGAGTCGGGAATATCATCACTTTGGATTTCAATGTATCGGTTGAAAACAGATTCTCTAGGTTATCCGTATCAGCGGCAGAGAATCACGCTTTGATAAAATAACGGCACCCGCGAAGGTGCCGTTGAATCATTATGCTTGCTCGTTTGAGTCTTGGTTCGAATCTTCACGAACGTCAAACTCAACGTGCCACTTCTGACCGTTGTCAGTCGCAATTGCTTCTAGGTAAAGCGTACCTAACTCAGTGACGCGTGAAGCAAGCGTTACAGGAACGACTTCGCCTTCACGACGACCTTCAGACACAGGCAGAGTCACTTGGATCTCTGGCAGTTCTTCTAGATCTTCTGGTGCCCAGTGGTCAAGGTGAGTACCCGCCTCATCGTCACGGCGTGTCGTCGAACCGAAGAATTGGAAGTGAACCGGTTGACCGATGACTAGGCCGAACTCTTGGCTTGGTACTTGAACACTTGAGCCCTCTTCCATACCAAATGGAGCAACACACAGTGCTTCCATTGGAGGAGCCATACCTGGAATAGCTGGCATCGCACTTTCAATACCTACGTAGTAAGCAGAAGCGATACCACCGCGAATACGTACGCCTTGGCCACGACGAACAGCGCCGTAGTAAGAAGCACCGCTTGCAACGGCAAGATCAAGATCCAGACCAGAAAGTTGCTTAGCAAATTCTGCATCTGCATTGATTAGCCATTCGTTGATCGTATCTGAAAGACGATCAGCCAGTAGGCTAGATTTCAAAACACCACCGTTGAATAGGATAGCGGTAGGTTTGATGAAATCAGCAGCAGGCGCTTCAGCACCCGGCATGCCTGGCATGTTTGCGAATGGGTTGAAATCTTGCTGAGTCGTTTCTTCGCCACCTGATAGCGCGTTTGCTTGCTTAGATAGGAAAGCCGCAATATGGCGCGTGATGCCCGCATCTTGAGCGTAAGGCAGACCCATTTGAGTCAGTGCACCACGTGTTTTCTGAACTGGGTGATCAGTTACAGCCACTTTAGGGAAGAAGCCATCAACCAGAGTTTGCTGTACTTCCTGTTGTGTCAGTTCAGTTTTTAGTGTTGCACCCAGTAGCTTAGAGCCACGGCTTGGAACAACGATTGGCACAGATTGCAGCTCGGCATCGTTCAGCAGCGCTTCTTTTGCGTCACGACATGCGTGCGTCATCGCTTGAACTTGCCAAGGAGCCAGCTCTTTGCCTTCTTGTGCTAGCTTCATCTTCAGACGGTAAGCCAGCGCTAAATCCATATTGTCACCGCCGAGTAGGATGTGTTCACCTACCGCGATACGGTTCAGAGTTAGATTGCCGTCGTCTTCAGTCACTTCTACCAAAGAAAGGTCAGTCGTACCACCACCGATATCGACAACAAGCACGATGTCGCCAACTTCAACTTCATCACGCCACTGATCGTTGCTGTTATCGATCCAGCTGTACAGTGCCGCTTGTGGCTCTTCAAGTAGAGTCAGGTGAGTGAAACCAACGTTACGTGCTGCTTCTGCCGTTAAGTCACGAGCTGCAGGGTCGAAAGATGCAGGAACAGTAATGGTCACATCTTGCTCAGAAAGCGGGTGTGATGGATTAGCGTGGTTCCAAGCTTCTTTCAGGTGCTCTAGGTAAAGCTCAGTCGCTTTCAGCGGTGATACTTTTTCAACTTCTTCAGGGCTACCTGCAGGAAGGAAAGCATCACGACGGTTAACGCCAGCGTGACATAACCAAGATTTCGCGCTAGCGATTAGGCGGATTGGTGTTTTTGAGCCAAGGTTACGAGCAATTGCGCCAACCAGTGCTTTTGGTTCTGTTGACCAAGGAAGCACGCGTGACGCTTCGTTCATCTCGTGTTCGTGAGGCTGATATAGGAACGAACCCAGTTGGCTGCGTGTTTCTACTGTACCCGGAGCTGTAAGCTGAGGGATTGGCATTACTTCTACTCGCGCATCTTCATTAGTTGTATCAATGAAAGACAGCACACAGTGGGTAGTACCCAAGTCGATACCTACGCTGTATTTAGCGCCTTGCTCTTGTGCTGGTTGCTCTTGAGACGAAGCGTCTTGAGATAAGTGGTTATGCTGTTCCATTATAGTTCTACCTCTGCAGGAGCAATAACCGACGCATCGTAGTTTTCAGCCAGTTTAGGCAGCTTCATTTCAGTCGCTTTCCAGCCTTTGTGAACAAGCGTACCGTTGAATGGTGCGCTACCAGTTACGTTACCTGTTAGACGAACTTCTTGTGGGTTGAAACCTTCAGCTACAGTAATGCGCGTCTCTTCGTCTTCGCTACGGATGTGAGATAGAGTTACGTAGTCACTCAGTACTTTTTGGCCGCCAGTGTGGATAACACGTGCTGCAGCACCAACTTCTTCGTCAGAGAACGACGTTAGGTCTTCTTTTAGGAAGTCAATCAGGCGAGCTTCTTGTTGCATGATAGATAGAAGCTGCATTGCAGAATCTGTGGATGCTGTTGCTAGCTTAGATTCAACTTCTACGACTTTTTCGATAACTTTTTCTACTTCAACAACTTTCTCAACTTCTACGATCTTTTCAACCGGCTTTTCAACTTCAACAATTTTCTCTACTGGCTTTTCAACCACTTTCTCGACGACTTTAGATTTGCGAGATACAGCGATCAGCAGTAGTAAAACGCTTGATGCAGTTAGACCTGCGTGAAGCATATCAAACGTTTGTGGGATAAGGTTTAAATCAAAGTTCATTGTGATTTCTCTTTAGATTGATTTAACGGTATATTCGCTGGTATATGTGAATATACTGGTTGGAAAGAAGAGTCATTTACCTTGGGGTAAGAGAGTTTCTTTCAAGCTATAAATATGAATGGATACTAGCATATTCAAGGTCTAAGAGCTTTATTTAATGTTTTTGATAAAAGGTTTTTTTGGTGTGTTAGCTTGAAAAGTAACCGAGATTTGTTGCTTTAATCGCCGTTTATGTCCGCAGTTTGTGAATAGTGTCAGCACTAATCCAAAATAATCCCTAAAGGGTAATAGAGACTGTTATATTGTCGGTGTATAATTTAGAATCAAATAATATGTTTTGGAAGGTCCATGCCCCATACTATCGACCCTAGAACTGGGTTGAAAAAACGAACACTTCCGTTAGTTACTTTTTCTGTCACGTTTTTGATAACACTGTTGTGTCTTGTCGTTGTTGCCATAACGCAAAGCCGATCCTTAAAGGCAAACTTAAACAGCTTTGCTGATCATCAAACTCTGAGTTTGGAAGCTTTCATTGACAACGACGTGGCCTATATTGGCTCTGGCGCAAATTTCTTTTACTCCAATGATCCTCAACATTGGGATAAGTTCGACCGTTTCGCTGAGCAAACCGTTAACGGTTCCAAAAGTCTTATCGGTCTGCAATGGATGCAAAAGGTCACAGCAGATGAAATTGATCAATATACGGCGAAAATGAAAACGCTGTACCCATCTTTTGAACTCTACACTATCCCTAAACATGGCCCTAAAACCTATGGCTACGTTCTAGATGGCGAGCCAGCATTTGTCGCAACCGACGTTTATCCAAATACAGAGCGCAATAATCAAGTCTTAGGATTCTATTCCTCCCGTGAACGCTTTAGGCTCATCATAGATAATATACGTGAGACTCGAAAAGCGAACATTTCGGATAAAGTACGATTATTGCAGGATGGTTTGAGTCGCGATCTACCCAAAACAGGTATGTTGGTGTACCACCCAGTATTTGATGGAAAAACCGATAATCTGCTCGGTGTGGTGATTGGAGTGATCCGCACAACCTTCTATTTTGAAAACCTTCTTGCTTCAACTGTGGGTGATATGAATGTACATGTTCGTGTTACGGATCATGGATTTGAAGCAGAAGATGCCCCTATTTTATTCGAGTCTGACGGGTTTGAGGACATCGATGGGCAGCGTATCACTAAACATATCATGCTGACCAATCGACAATGGACAGTCGACTACCAAATCAACTCTTACATCTCTTCCAATGGCTATTTGGTATTGGCGGGTATCGCGCTAGTGGGAACCATGATTTCCCTGTTACTGGCGTACATTGTGAACTTGCAAGTAAGGGAGAAAGAAAGACTCTATCAAATGCTCGATAAGCGTACCGAAGAACTTCGTTTTCTTGCTAATCACGATAGCTTGACTGAGATTTACAATCGCCGCGCGTTTAATAAAATGCTCGATAATGCCATACGAAGCGACAAGCCTTTTAGCCTCATTGGGTTTGATATTGATAAATTTAAAGCGATAAACGATGAATACGGCCACCCCGCTGGTGATGCTTTGTTAATGCACGTGGTTAAGGTTATTTCCGTCAGTCTCAAGTCTGGAGATAACTTGTTCCGAATTGGTGGGGACGAATTTTGTATTCTTTCATCTATTGCTGATAGAGAACAGCTGTCGAGTTACTTGGACTCTATTCTAAATAAGGTACGAGAGACAGTTTGTGAGCACAATGGTCAGACACTTCGTTGTACATTGAGTATCGGTGCGACTATTCGCGTGAATGAGGGGGTAGAAGAAACTCTTCAACTTACCGACAGCATGCTCTATCAAAGTAAAGTGAATGGGCGAAACCAGGTGACAATTGCAGGTGATTTGAACACTTAACAGCCTTGGGGTCGAGATCTTGAAAAGGCTCAGGTACAATCCCTGCTTTAAATTTTAGATGAGAGAATTAGGCAACGTATGAATCACAATCGAGTAGTTTGTTTCGATTTGGAAATGTGCTGTTGGAACGAAGATGGAGTGGGAACAACGGGCGAGATCATTGAAGTGGGTCTGGCTGAGATTGATCTGGCTTCGGGAGAAATCGTTAAACGCGCTCAGTACTACGTTAAGCCTGAAAAAGATGAAGTCTCTCTGTTTTGTGCGGAATTAACCGGTATTACACCGCGTAAGATCGAAAAACAGGGTCGCCCATTGGCGTCTGTGGTTCAGTCGATGATCAAAAACTTTGGCGGTCCAAATAAGATTTATGCAGCGTGGGGGCGTGACGACTTGATTTTACACAAAGAGTGTATCGAGAAAGGGATTGAACCTCCGTTTACCGAGTTCCTCAATATCGCGACCTTGTATCGCATTCAACATCGCTTGAAAGACAAGCGCATTGGTCATCGAGCGGCTCAAGAAGCACAAAATATCGAGTGGGAAGGGCGTCAGCACTCAGGTTATGTCGATGCATACAACTTGGCCAAGCTCACTTTAACGATGCTTTAAAGCCCAGCGTTACTCATTAGAAAAGCCATCATTACTCAATCTGTAATGATGGCTTTTTTCTTATTAGTTACTCTTTATCGGTTGGGCTATCGACTCTGTTACCACGTTTTAGATGGCGCAGGGTTAGAGTGCCAATCCGTATGAGTTGCACCACCGCTTTCTACCCAAGGCGTGATGTCTGGGTAAGCTTGGCTGGTATCTGTTTTCTCGTATGGATGAGCCCAATTTGCTGGAACATCTAATGCCCAAGGTAGACCTGCCTGCGTTTGATAGAACTCGTTATTCTCAGCAACACTGTCATCATCGCCGACACCGAATATGCTGGTATTGGCTAGGTCTGTGTTCGGGTAGTTCATTAAGTGAATCTCTTTATTTCTAGAGCCTACTTTGAAAATGAACGGGTTGAACGCTTTTGGTGCTAAGCTGCTCATAGAGCCATCAATGACTATCGATGCGCTGTAATCTACCGCGCTTCGGTTATCACCCGCTTCGGTATTGTAGAAGTTAGATGAACTGCTGGCTGGCAATAGTTCGTTTACGCTGTCAATCAGTATGAATACCATTTCGCCGCTATGACCGGATTCAGGAGTCACCGTTGTCGTGACACCGTCGATCGTACGCGTCAACGTACCAACATCAGATGCTTCCAATCCAGCTAGAGATATCGCAAAGCTGTTGTTTTCAGCCGCACCACGAGCAACGGCTTGACCGTAGTAATCGAATCGAGTGACTTCATTGCTTGCGTTGGTGTAAACACCGTAAGCGTAGCGAGTGACGAAATCATTCAGATCGTAATCGCCCTCATAAGGCCATAGATCTTCGTACGCTAATGTATGCCAGCCGGTTGTTGGTGTTCGGCTATAGAATGCGATATTCGGATCGTTTGGTGCGTAGTCATTGGCATCAGCCACACCGTCGCCATCGCTATCACCAATCTTTGGCCAACTGATTTCTGCAAAGTTACTGATCAGACCGTTAGAGTCAACCGCGGTCACCTGCACTTTCCACAGTTCGCCATTTTCAGTCTGGTTAGCAGGTAGGGTTGCACCATTGTTGTCACTCTTGCCGACGAACTCATCATCTACATAGAAGCCTTGTCCGACATCGACAAACCAACGATAAGTGTACGTGACTGAGTCACCATCTGGATCGGCAGGGCTCGGGCCTGTTACTGACACCACTAGTGGGTCATTGTCGCCTAAACCGCTGCTGCGAGATAAGGTTGGAGTGAATGGAGGATCGTTCTCAATCTCGGTGTAGGTTACCGTCAATAGGCTGTAATCGAGAGTAGTTAACCAACCATCACCATTCACATCGATGTCTAGGTCTACGTTGATCAAGCCGTCTTCCAGTGAAGCAAGTGGTAAATCAAACACCGTTGTAGACCAGTTGTTGTTGGTGCCTTGAAGGAAACCTGGATTGAGCATAGTGCCGTCAACCGTCACACTATCGTACTCCCCATTTTCACCATGATGAGCTTCAGAATCCACATCGTAAGCATAGATTGTGAGTGTCGCGGAGGTGACTTGAGCACCAGATGGAATAGAAATGTTGTGTTGCCAAGAGTAGTCTTCGTTCTTGTTACTGTAGATCGAAAATCCGTATCCAGAAGGTGCAACATAGTGAGGAGAAGTACTGCTGGCATTGATCTTTTGAGTTACGGTCGTAGAGCCGTCACCGTTATCGACAGTTTGGTTGTCTGAAGCCGCTGCAAATACTTGATTGGAAAGACTACACGCAGCTATGGAACCGACTACAAGCAGTGATTTCTTCATATTATCCATAATAATTCACTCCTTAATCTGCGTCTAAAACGATGTTGCAACTGACATACAGCGCATCGGTAATGTTCGTCGAATCAACCTGAGAGATACACTCGTTGCCACGAACAAGCGCTACCAATTTAATGCCTTGCCATGTGTCTAACAGGCTCAGTGTGTTCGTCAGTTGACCATCGTTGTTTGTCATGCCGGTATAGAAGGGTTGCGAATCGGTAGTGCCACTACTCATGCTATAAAGCTTGATAATGTGAGAGCCGCGGATCGCTGCCGCTTCTCCGTCACGCTGTGACACATCACTGACAACATTGATAGTGAGATCTCGAGAAGTCGAGCCGCTCCACTCAAAAGAGCTCGGCACTGAAATGTCTGAGAAACTCTGAGTTGCTGCAGGCGTTGATGTACTGCCACCGCCTCCGCCGCCACCTCCACCGCATCCATGTAAGGTGAGAGCAACTGCTGTCGTTAGTATGGTTGGAAGTAGCTTTCTCATGGTCGATTCCCTCTTATCCCTAAAAACCTAACTAGAGCAAAGAGGGTGCCAATTTTTAACCTTATGAAATCAAAAGGGTTTGTAGATTTTTGTTATTTTGGCAATAGGAGATCGAATGAATATCTCAATATGAGAATCAAAATGCTGCCAAAGTGAAGTTCAGAAATTGCAATAGTGGGTTTTTGTATGTTTTTGGGTTCGTATAACTCATCTATTTTTAATTAATATTAAAAATCGATTCGTGGTCTTTTTATCGTCAAAACATGTGTTAAGTTTCTCTCGTTTTTAACAAGGAGTGAGTATGAAAGAGACAATAATCAGAAAATCGATTAAGCACACACTCGGTGCTTTGATGGTAACGATTAGCAGCCTGGCAATGGCTGAGCCGGTGGTGTTAATCAATACGTTTGCTGTCGATGCAGCGAGCGAAGAGGTAGCACTCGAATATTGGGAGGCCGCGAGAGACATTCTCGAGCAACAACCGGGATATATCTCGACCAAATTGCATCGTTCACTTTATGACGATGCGACGTACCGTTTTATTAACGTAGCGCAGTGGGAGAGCGAGGTCATGTTCAAAAATGCGATAGCAAACATGAGAAAGGAGTTACCGCCGATAATGATGAAAGGCGTGTCTGCCGACCCTAACCTATACCGGATTATACGAGACTAAGAGATGATGTTGATGCGATACACAGCCCCACTGACTTTAGCTTTTTTTAGCTTATTTTTATCTTTTAATATTAATGCGGCAGCCTTTGGTGTTGCTGTTGCGTGGAAAACCGACGATGCTCAAGCGGTGTTTGATACGATGCCTATTCAAAAGAAAGCCTTCTCAAACTTGATTGATGCTGGATTAATTCACGATATGTTTGTGAGTAAGAGTAACATCGGTGACAAGTCGTTTCCCATCATTAAATTCGTGATGGAAGCGAATAGTGAGCAAGAGGTACGGGATACGATCGGCAACTTACCACTACAATACAAAGAACTAGCTGAGGTTATCGAGGTTAGAGATATTGGGAATAAGTGGTTAAATTCCGATGTAGCCTTCGTCAACTACGCCGTAGAATTGAGTTGGAAAAAACCGGAAGACAAATTGCTGGTGGATAAGGTTATCAGCCGTGACTTGCAGAAAATTGTCGATTGGAGCGCGACAAGTACCATCACTTCCGCTTATCTTTATAACAAAGACATCTCTGGTTCATCAGGTGGTGACTCAAAGATGGTTCGTCCTGTCTACTCTATTGCAGTACTCGCCAAGGATGAAGACCATGCACGACAAGTGGCTAGTGAACTCGAAGCAGTTAAGCTCGGCTTTGCGGATGTCCATGTTAGTGAGCTGGGCTTTAAGCTAACGCTCTGATTATGAAATAATATTTATAAATGTGCTAGTCTGTGTTGATTGGCACATTCGCTTTTTACTGTATGGATAACAATAAAATCACCTTAGATGACTTGATGCTTGATCTTGATACTTGCACACTACAAAGCACGACCACTTCTCATCAAGTTAACCTATCTTGTTCAGAGAGTTTGATCTTAAGTCTTTTGTACAAAGATTCTCCTAAGACCATCAAGCGCGACGTTTTGCTCGAACAGTGTTGGCCTGGAAAGGTAGTCACGAGTAGTTCGTTAAATGTTGCCGTTAAAAACCTACGTAATGCGTTGATTACATTAAATGCACCGTTCAAAGTGGTGACGGTACAAAAAGAGGGTTACTGTATTCCAGCTCTTGATACCCTAGCATCGACTCCAACTTCAACTCCGACTACTGACAGCACGACAGTGAAAGCAAAAACGGTGAGTCAGTTTAAATTCGCAGCATCTGAGTTATCCGATACTCATGAATCTTTAGAGAAAGTGGTGTTTGGCATTGGTTTATCATCATTAGTCAAAGGAGCGCTCGGAGTTGTAGTAGCTGTTGGGCTTTTAATCCCCTTTTCTCAAATGGCATTCTTCATGAATCATGACACTATAGCCGGGATAGAGGTCGTTCATGATGACATTAAAATCATTAAGAAAGATGAGGCGCTTTTTGAAGAACTCTCCAAACGCGGTGTGACTAGAGTGTATCTACATGAACGCGGTGTTGGATGCAAAAATATTCAAGCCGTTGCTTTAATAGATGGGCAGTGGGTTGAGATTTCCTCTGAATTTTTGTCAATTACTTGCCGCCAAGAGTCCTAACGTGAGATTTTTTTGTCTGCCAATTATCCTCGTCATTGTACTGCTTTTAACGGTTGGGTTAGTTTCTGGGATCTCCACCAATAATACGTACCAGTTTAAGATCACTTATGACGGCGTAGGATATGAGGAACTGACGCTGCGCCTCAGAAATGGTCGCTCAAAAATGCACTACATTGGCTATGACCGAGACGGTGTGATTCATGCAAAGCAGTTCTTTGGCGTTTTCTTGCGTTGGGGCGACCATTACTATTTCTATCAAACGGAACAAGACCAAGCGTCGAGTCCTCAAGCATTCAATGTAAAGAACCTGTTTATTCAGGAACTAGAGAATAAACGTAGTGTGTTGATATCAGACCAAAGAGGACTGTTTATTCGTAAAAACGGTGACCCTTTAGAGCTGAAAGGGATCTTTTACGGGCGTTCTCTCTCTAGTGATTAGATAGGGCACAGGCTAACCATCTTAGGTTAGCCTCTAACATTAGTGAGGAGTACGATGGCGTTGCAGAAGGGAAGGCTGTAAAGCTACTCTTTTCCAATAACACTCAGTTTTGTTTTGATGAAATCACTGTGGTCTACGTAGAGCAGTTCTGCAGTTTTACGAATCACGGCATCTTCCATTGGATCAATCTCACCATCAGCATGAGCCACTTCCCACATCGCCTTAATTAAGTCGATGCGTACAGATTGTGAAAGCTCGCGCAGTTGCGATGTGAAATCATACAGAGACACCGATTGGTCTACTTGTGGCTGCGCTTTATCGAGCAACTGAGCGGCTTCTTCTTCAGTTAAACCTAACAGACGTTGAATCAGCATGAGTTTAGCGGCTTGCTCTTTCTCACCAATTTCGTGATCAGCGCCTGCGACTTCACACAGTAAACTCGCTATCGCAATATTGGGTGATGCTTTTGAGGTTTGACTGAGGTCTTCACCTTCAATCAGTTGTTTGAACAGTGAGGTAAGAGAATTAAACATAATAAGCTCCAATCGTACGAAACAGGATTTATTTGCAGGCTCAACATAACAATAGTTGGCTGATAGGCCGCCCTAATGCTAATAACATTGGGATTGATTTGGTCAATCCCAAGCGGGTTTACACGATGCTGACAAAATTATAGGTCGTTTGAATCGCCATCACTCTTTATCAGGCTCAGGGAAGCGAGTTACTTTGCCATCACCACTTAAGGTAGCGATTGAAATAGGTTTTCCCGAATCATCGAGCTTGAGTTCACCAATCGCGCTACGGTTTGAAAGGCGATAGAAGTTCTGGTTGTCAGGGCTTCGTTTCTCAATTTTCAAACGCTTGCGTTTAGTGAAATAATTAAGTATTGAACGTGGGCTGTAGAGCAGGCGATCACATACGTCACAGAACTTAAGTAGCGATGGTGGGAAGTTGTTCTTAATCCCGCTGCAAGTGATTTGATAGATGTTTGGACTGTTCTTGCGATAACGAAGCTTGATGTCGTATGCAAATGAGTAGTGTACATCTCCAGAAAGCACCACGAAATTGGTCGGTGTTTTGGTGTGAGTGAAAATGCTGATCAATGTGTTAGCACTACCAGGGTGAGCCATCCAGTTTTCCGCATCAACCAGCAACGGTTGACCACAAGTCGTCATGATTTTCTGTAAAGCTTCAATGAACTTAACCCCAAACATCGGAGCAGCAGAGATAATAATCACCTTGTCTTGATGCATAAGTTGATGTTGAAGCTCAATTAACGCTTCCCAGTCCATCAAGCCTGACGGTTTATTCATGCGTGATTCTGAACGCCAGCGACGTGTACGAGTATCAAGCACTATGACTTTTGGTGATAGATCGATGGTGTAATGCCAATCTTCAAAGCGGTTCAAATATTCGATGAACGCTTGATGTGTTTGTTCGTCGATCATGTGTTGAAGAGGCGCGTTCTCTTGCGAGGCTTGAATCTCAAACACTGATTTAGCGTGATCGATAAATTCATCATTGAACTTTTCGGGCGCATTTCCCCAACCTTGGCAAAGCCAGTATGACGCGAGACCATTCCCAATCACTTGTGTAGCCAGTTTGTTTTGCAGTACCGCTTGTTCCCACCCTATGGTTAGGTTCCAATCATCGGTCACATCATGGTCATCGAAGATCATGTAAGTCGGGATGTGGGCGAGTAAGCGTTGAACCTGCGGCAAACCTTCGATGAAATCGTTAATGACTTCAGTTTCATCACGCCACTGTTGTTGCTCGAGTGGTGTGAGCTTTCGACCACCTTGCTCAAAGTTGTTCTCAATCAAACGCTCGCGGTTAATGCATTGCCATAGAGTAGGTGACCAGACCAATAGGTACATTGCAACAAATTCAGACAAGGTCACTAGGTGGTTTTCACAGTCGCTAGAACTGAAAATTGCCACTTTTCGATTGGGAAACAGCTTATCTAGCAGAGAGTCTGATTGCTTGTGATGTGGCAGGTAATGGTGGCGTTGATACAGGTGATATTCACTTCCAAACAGAGATTGGCCGTCATGAATATGACCCACCTGAGCGTCGGTTGGTAAGCGTTCATCCGGCAATCCTAACAGTTGGATCACTTGGTAAATGGCATCTAGCGTTGGTCCTGCTACATGGTCAGCGTAAATTTGGTCGCCACTCATCATTAGTAGATTAGGGCGTTCTTGCGGGGACTGTGTTTCAACTTTGCTGTCAGCGGCAACCAAGCTGTCTTTGCTTGGGTGGTGTGGATTACGACAAGAGCCATGAAGTATGTAGTTCGACTCTTCTGAGACAACAAACTCAACACGCTGGCGATCCTTGTAAGTAAGATGTGACGCTAACGCTTTAAGTCCGCCTTGGTTCGTCTCGATATCGTACTCGAGCGGCGTATTGGTTGGGAAATCTCCTTCAAGGTGGATAAGCGTTACCCAAGCTGACACACCAATTCTCAAGCTTTGCTGCTCAGCCAACTTTGACTGAAAAAAGGCACGATCTTGATCGCGATGGTAGAGCGAGATCCTACCCAAAAGTGGTTGACTGGTAACGACCCAGATTACAATTTCGTTCTTGGTCGTTTTACGCAGTATTGGACCAGCAATAAGCAAAGGGAGTGTTTTAGGTGTCGAATGCTTCACAGTGTTCCTAAAATCGATGTGGTGGACGATTCTTTAGTTATATTGAGTCTTTATCTGATTCGGGTGTTTCGAGTATTTCGATAACTTCCGAGCTAGAAAGTTCATGCGCCATCAAAAATAGAGCCAGCATCGCGTCGGCTTTTGTTTTTGTGTCTGAGGGAGCATCAAGTATTTGTTCGAGTTTTTCTCGGATCATGGTAACTTCGTGCTCCACAAAACCACGACCTTCTTCGTCTCCCTGTGTTTCTTCAGGAGCGTTATCAAATTGAAGAAAAAGCAGCTCACCATCGAGCGTAGTGTCGATAAGTCTTTCAGGTAACCAAGCCTCTCCCATAACGACGTCAGGGTCTGCATCGTTCGGAAGCTGGTTTATAATGTTTTGTAATTCGGAAACTTTCACAATACTTTAAATTGACCATAGGATGATCGCCATTGTAACGATCAATGGCGATCAAACCTAAAGTTAGTTACTTAAAATTAAGTTAGTTGACCAAAATTGGTCAAGAAATACCTATTCGTTAGCAGAAATCGGATAAATAGAGAAAAAAACAGTAATGAAGAATAAATTAATAGCAACCATGATGAGCTCGGGCGCGCTACTTAGCTGTGGTAATGCGGTAGCGATTGAAGAGCAGGAGTGGGGTATTGCCGCGATGTATCGAACGGCGAGTATTCCCTACGACACGTCCGGTGGCGATCAAACGGTAAGCTCGTTTGTACCTATGCTGTTTTTTAAAAATGATTATGTCTTTATTGATGGTACAGAAATGGGGGCATACCTGCTCGAGTCAGAGGATGAAAAGTGGCAACTGAACGCCATTTCGCGTATGCGCTTTATCGACATTCCCGCATCTGAACAGAATGCGATTGAGGGAGATACCGCTGATTTTGGTGCGCAGCTTACCTATCAACTGGATGATCAATGGCGATTAGAAACCGAACTGATGACTGATGACTCTTACCGTTTTCATGGCAATTTTAGAGCCAAAGGGTACTACGAGGTCGGAGATTGGGAGTTCACACCTAGTGCGACACTTCGTTATAAGAGCGCAGACTTTAACACTGAATATTACGAAGTCGATGGAAAGTCTATAGGTGCTGGTGCCGATTTCAATGTGGGCATTGAAGCCAAATACCATGTTGTTTCCAACTTGTACCTGCTTGGTTCGACGAGTGTCACTCGTCTAGATGATAACGCCTACCAATCGTCAATTGTTGAAGATCGCTATCAAGGTGAATTTTACGTTGGTTTCGGTTTCTTCAATGACAAAGAGAAAGCGCCCAAACCACGATTAAGTAACCCTGCTTATTTGCGCGTGGCACACGGTTGGGCAACGCCATCAAACATTGGCGATATCATGAAGTTCAATCGTGAGAAAGATGAGTTTAATAACCAGTTGACCTCATTCTTCTATGGTCATCCATTGACGGATGAGATATTTGGCTTCCCATTGGATATCTACCTAACACCGGGTATTGTTCACCACTGGAGCTCAGAGGTTCAATCAAGCAGTACGGAATATGTGGTTGCAATTAAGGCTTACTATACCTTTAACTGGCCAACACAATGGCGTTTTGGTGTGGCAGAAGGTATGTCATACATCGATTCAATTACTTATATTGAAGCGACGGAAATGGCAGAAAAGGGCTACACCGCCAGTCATCTATTGAACTACCTAGACTTCTCGTTCGATGTCAATGTAGGCGATCTGTTCGGCAAGAGTGATCTCAACAATCTGTGGTTCGGTTATTCGCTGCACCACCGTTCGGCTATCTTCGAAAATGCGTCACAGTTTGGTCGCATCAAAGGTGGCAGTAACTACAACACCATCTATTTCCAGTATGAGTTTTAACTCCAACCCGATTTAACGACAAAAGCCTCATAGTGATGAGGCTTTTTAATTGCAATTTTTAGCGTCTACGCTCGATGTTCGCGCATACGTTGTTGGATGCTCTTAAGCCAATTCAGCCAGTTTGCTCTGCGCTTCTGAGATGCCTTTTGCTGCTGCGTCTTCACCCATGTTGAGTGCTTCAGCGTAAACAAATTCCACTTCTGTGATGCCAACAAAGCCAAGTACTGTGCGTAGGTAAGGTGTCACGCTGTCAGTCGCTGCGTCTTTATGGATGCCGCCACGAGTCGTTACTACGATTGCTTTCTTACCTTCGATTAGACCTTTAACGCCGTTTTCTGTGTAAGTGAACGTCACGCCAGCACGAGCAATTAGGTCAATCCAGTTTTTAAGCTGAGTCGGGATAGTAAAGTTGTACATAGGTGCAGCAATCACTAGCGTATCTGCCGCTTTAATTTCTTCGATTAGCGTATCAGATAGGTCAACAATCGCTTGTTGGTCTTGAGAAAGATCTTCCGTTGCACGAAGCGCAGTGGCTACCGAAAAGTCCAATACTGGTAGTGGGTTTGCAGCTAGGTCGCGAACCGTCAGTTTGTCTTGGTCTACATTCTTGATGAACTCTTCTACCAGTTTGGTTGATTGAGAGTAGTCGCCTAGGATGCTTGATTTTAGGGCTAATACGCGAGACATAATGGTTTTCCTTGAATGAGTGCTTTCTTGTAATGTGATGCATTATAGAGGAACAAAGAAAGCTAAAAAGGCGATAGTTTCGCTTAAGTTGTTCGAAAAAATTGAATAACTCTAGAAGGGTACTGTCCGTAAGGTGCTTTCCGTTATCTTGTTCTAGCCCTTGTGTGCTACAATTCGCAAAGTTTTATGTAATGAAAAGAATAGGACACGCTTTGACTTCGTCTCCGGAAAAAGCAGATAAGAATCAAGACGCCGCACGTTCGGACGCGGCAGACAAGAATTCTGCTTCTCAGGCTAAGGCCTCCCAAAATACACCTGCCTCTCTTCGTAAAGCGCTCAAAGAATGTATGATGCGCGATCGCTTCCGTCTGAGTAAGCGAATTGCAGGTGCTAGCCGAATTAAAAATGAGAAATCGAAACACGCCGTCTTTGACGAGATTGCACTAGATATTGCCCAATCGATGATGACGGCAACCCAGCGCGCAGCGCAAAAGCCAACCATCGAATACCCAGAAATCCTGCCAGTAAGCCAAAAGCGTGACGATATCGCTAAGGCGATTGAAGAGAACCAAGTGGTGATCGTTGCGGGTGAAACGGGTTCAGGTAAAACAACTCAACTTCCTAAGATCTGTTCTGAGCTTGGACGTGGTCGCTATGGCCTAATTGGTCATACTCAGCCACGTCGTCTGGCTGCGCGCTCTGTTGCGAACCGTATTGCTGAAGAGATGGAAACCCAACTGGGTGAGTTTGTGGGCTATAAGGTTCGATTTAACGACCAAATCTCGGACAACACTCAAATCAAATTGATGACCGACGGTATTCTACTGGCCGAGATTCAGCACGACCGTTATCTAAACCAGTACGACACTATCATTATCGATGAAGCGCACGAACGTAGCTTGAACATCGACTTCATCATGGGTTACTTGAAAGAGTTGTTGCCAAAGCGTCCTGATCTGAAAGTGATCATCACGTCGGCAACCATCGACCCTGAGCGCTTCTCTAAGCATTTCAATAATGCGCCAATCATTGAAGTCTCAGGTCGTACTTACCCAGTAGAAACTCGCTACCGCCCACTTGGTGGTGAAGACAGCGATTCCGATCGCGATCAAATGGAAGGTATCTTCGAAGCGGTTGATGAGCTGTGTGATGAAGGCTTAGGTGACATTCTGATCTTCATGAATGGTGAGCGTGAAATTCGTGATACCGCAGATGCGCTAAGTAAACGTAACCTGCGTGATACTGAAATCGTGCCGCTGTACGCACGTTTGTCAGCGGGTGAGCAAAACCGCATCTTCCAATCTCACACGGGGCGTCGAATTGTACTGGCAACCAACGTAGCGGAAACCTCGCTCACGGTTCCGGGTATCAAGTATGTAATCGACCCAGGTACTGCGCGTATCAGTCGCTACAGCTACCGTACGAAAGTTCAGCGCCTACCGATTGAGCCTATCTCTCAAGCGAGTGCTAACCAGCGTAAAGGTCGTTGTGGTCGTGTGGCTGAAGGTATCTGTATTCGTCTTTACTCCGAGGAAGATTTCGAATCACGTCCAGAGTTTACTGATCCAGAGATTCTGCGTACCAACCTAGCGTCGGTAATCCTACAGATGACGGCGCTTGGCCTAGGTGATATCCAAGCCTTCCCATTTGTAGAAGCGCCAGACAAACGCAACATCCAAGATGGTGTAAGACTGCTTGAAGAGTTGGGTGCGATTGCATCGGGCAAGCCAAATAGCAAAAACAAGAACCAAGGTGACGATACTAAGAAGCTAACGGCTATTGGTCGCAAGCTATCTAAGCTGCCAATCGACCCGCGTTTAGCGCGTATGGTGATTGAAGCACCAAATAATCGCTGTCTACACGAAGTGATGGTTATCGCGTCTGCATTGTCGATTCAGGATCCGCGTGAGCGTCCGTCTGACAAACAGCAGTCGTCTGACGATAAGCACAAGCGTTTCTTCGATAAAGACTCAGATTTCATCACCTTTGTGAACCTGTGGGACTACATCAAGAAGCAGCAAAAAGCGCTGTCGAGCAACCAGTTCCGCAAACAGTGTAAGCAAGATTACCTGAACTACCTGCGTATTCGTGAGTGGCAAGATGTCTACTTCCAGATCCACCAAGCGATGCGTGAGTTAGATACCAAGCTTAACGATGAACCGGGTAGCTACGAAGGTATTCACCAGTCGCTACTTTCAGGCTTGCTATCGCACGTTGGTATGAAAGACCAAGAGAAGAACGAGTACCAAGGTGCGCGTAACGCTCGTTTCCATATCTTCCCAGCGTCTGGTCTGTTTAAGAAGCAGCCTAAGTGGATCATGTCCGCTGAGCTGGTGGAAACTTCAAAACTTTGGGGTCGCATTATCGCCAAGATTCAGCCAGAGTGGATTGAACCGTTAGCTAAGCACCTAATTAAGCGCAGCTACAGCGAACCACATTGGTCGAAGAAGCAAGCCGCGGTCATGGCTCACGAGAAAGTGATGCTTTACGGCATTCCAATCGTACCTAAGCGCCTTGTGAATTACGGTTCGATTGACCCAACTGTCAGTCGTGAACTGTTTGTACGCAGTGCACTGGTTGAAGGTGAGTGGGAAACCAAACACGCTTTCTTCAAACAGAACCGCAAGCTTCTGCAAGAAGTGGAAGAGCTAGAGCATAAATCTCGTCGTCGTGACATCTTGATTGATGACGATGAGCTGTTTGATTTCTATGACCAGCGTGTTGGTGAAGAGGTGGTGTCTGGCCGTCACTTCGATACGTGGTGGAAGAAAACCAGCAAACAGACGCCTGAGCTACTGAACTTTGAGAAATCGATGCTGTTCCGTGGCGATGCGAGCCATGTTACCGATTTAGATTACCCGAACTTCTGGCATCAAAATGGTTTGAAGCTAAAACTGAGTTACCAATTTGAGCCGGGCGATGACAACGATGGTGTGACCGTTCACGTACCACTGCCGATTCTGAACCAAGTAGAGCAGAGTGGCTTTGACTGGCAGATCCCAGGGTTACGTCAAGAACTTGTCATTAGCCTTATCAAATCGCTACCTAAGACGTTACGACGTAACTTTGTGCCTGCGCCAAACTATGCAGATGCATTCCTTGCGCGAGTAACACCACTTGAAGCGCCGCTGCTCGATTCTCTTGAGAAAGAGTTGCGTCGTATGACAGGTGTTGAAGTTGTGCGTGATGATTGGAAACTGGATCAGATCCCAGAGCACTTGAAAGTGACATTCCGCGCGGTAGACCACCGTCGTCGTAAGTTGAAAGAACACAAAGATCTGCACGAGCTCAAAGAGAGCTTGAAAGACAAGGTTCAAGAGACACTATCGAAAGTGGCTGATGATGACATCGAGCAGCAGAACCTGCACACGTGGAGTTTTGGTGAACTGCCGAAAGTGTACCAACAGAAACGTGGCGGTTACGACGTAAAAGCCTTCCCTGCGTTGGTGGATACCAAAGACAGCGTAGAGATCAAGCTGTTCGAAACCGAGCAAGAGCAGATTTCAGCAATGAAAGCGGGTCAGCGTCGCCTGATCTTACTTAACGTGCCATCGCCGATTAAGTATCTACACTCAAATCTGCCAAACAAGTCTAAGTTAGGTTTATACTTTAACCCTTATGGTAAAGTGCTTGATTTGATTGATGATTGTATCGCTTGTGGTATCGATAAGCTTATCGAAGAGAAGGGCGGTTTGGTTTGGGAACCAGAACAGTTTGAAGCACTGAAAGAGCACGTTCGTGCAGAGCTTGGTGATACGGTGGTAGAGATCGCTCAGCAAGTTGAAACCATTCTGACGACAGCGTTCAATATCAATAAAAAGCTTAAAGGGCGTGTTGATCTGTCGATGGCATTTGCCTTGTCGGATATCAAAGCGCAGATAGAAGGGTTAATATTTAAGGGCTTTGCGACTGAGTGTGGTTGGAAGCGTTTGCCGGACATCCTACGTTACATGCGTGCGATTGAGCGTCGTATGGAAAAACTGCCGATTGACCCGAACAAAGACCGCTTACACATGATTAAAGTCGAATCAGTAATGAACGATTACAAAGAGTTACTGAATAAGGTACCAAAAGGGATCGCGGTTCCAGAAAATGTCAAAGAGGTGCGTTGGATGATAGAAGAGCTTCGTGTAAGCTTCTTCGCACAGCAACTTGGCACGCCGTACCCAGTATCGGATAAGCGTGTTAAAAACGCTATCGATGCTTGTTAAGGATAGAGCGAGATAACGAGCAAGGTTTAGGTATGAATCTTGCTTGTTTTCTTGTTAATTGGATAGTAATTACAAAAAGACGTTTTAGTGGCAATCATTTACCACTTAAGCGTCGCTAGGACGAGAAGGTCAAGTATGAAAAAAACGTTATTAGCGCTAGCTCTGCTAGGTGCATCTTCAACAGCGATGGCTGATTCATGGTTATACGGTGGCGTAATGGGTGGCCAAAACTCACTAGGCAACGAGAAAGAAACGGCAGTTGGTATCCACGTAGGTACTGGTATTCTACCTATCATCGGTGTAGAAGCTGGTTACTGGGATCTAGGTTCTTTCGATAGCGTTAAATATGGTAACCGTACAGTTCAGAACATGGATGCAAGCACGGCATACCTAGCTATTAAACCAAGCATCGACTTCGGCCCTCTACACGTTTACGCGAAAGGCGGTCTGCATTCTTACGAGCTGAAGGGCGATTCTTTCAAGCAAGACGATGTTGATATCATGTACGGTGTTGGTGCAGAGTACTTCATCTTTGGCCCACTATCTGTTGGTGCAAGCTACCAGAACTTCAAGATGAAAGACGATGACTCAGGTGTATTCACGCTAAACGCGACAATCCACCTACTGTAAGATTTTTCTAAAGCAGTGAGTCGTCATTTTGGCGCTTTCGATTCGAACGGCACCAAAAACAACGAATGAATAAAAACGCCAGCGTAATTGCTGGCGTTTTTGTATTTGGGCTTTTAGTAACTAGTCTAGCGAGACTTTTTACTGTCTAGAATCTTTTGGATTCTTGGGTTCAGCGCTTTGCCGTGCTTCTCTTCGTACTCTTCACGTTTCAAATCGTTGAGGTTCTTCACTGAGTTCGCAGCCAACAAATGTTGCGGCAGTTCAGTATGAAGCATACCTTTCTCATCGAGTCTCTTCGCTTCTAAGTAGTACTTCTTGAATAGCGCATCAAGCTTGTTCTCGGCTGTGCGTTTCAAGTCGTAGAGCTTGTTCTGAATCAGCCATTTTTCAATGGGGTTGATAGCAGAGCGCGACAATACACGAATGCGACTATCCAATAGCTCTTCTTCTGTCAGTGAATCTTTTAAGATCCACAACTCACCCATTTGTGGTGGCCAACTGTTACCCAGTTGAATACGCTCATGGCAGTGCATCAGTACGCGATTTAAGCCGTCTGAGTCGATGGTATTAGCGAACTCGATGAACTTGCCGCTTGGCTCACTGCCGTATTGGTACTCCCACTGCGTTTCATACACACTTAGGAAAGAACCAAAGACATGGATGCACCAGTCAGACAGCTCCAGATCAGCCGGATCTTGGTCAACAACGGGTACTTGTTGATTAGATCCTGTATTTGACTCAACAACAGGTGCCGATGGTGAAGTAGCGGCCGGCAGAACTTCTGGAGTAACAGTAGGCTCAGGATCAGAAAGTTGGCTTTTTGCCTTTCTGGATGAGTTGCTGCCTGAAGCGCTCAGATGGGCTAAGCTTTTGTCGATACCCATTTCCTTGAGTTTGTCCTGAAGTTCCTGAATATTGAGCGGTTTTCGGTTGTTGTCTTTCATTTTGCTTCTCGTTTACTAGCCAGTACTGCAACTTAGATTCAATTCGAGATATTGGCATTAATTCATTGGCTTTGGCTTTGTACCAAAGGACAAACTTCTTCCATATTAGATTATGGTCACCGGACAATCCGGAAAACTTAAACGCACGTTCAGCCCACGATGGAATGTTCTCTTCATCCAAGTCGTGAGTTGAAATTGTGTTGCCATTCATTCCACCGCGGCTTTGTGGGCGAGGGGAGGTCGACATCACTTGCATTTGTGCTGGAGCCGGCTGATATTTCGGTGCAGGTGCAGGTGCAGGTGCAGGTGCAGGTGCATAAACTGGAATTGAGTTGACCGGTTGTGTTGGTTGCTCTTGTTCCAGCAGCATCTTAAACACGTGAATTTCTTGATTGTCTCTGCGCTCGACTTTCACTTTATCTAGCCAACCATTGTCGACTAGGGCTTTCAAGCAGTCCGCTAATCCAAAAACAGATAGGGCCGTCAGCGCAGAAGCTCTGTGAAGTTCAATCGTTGCGTAGCCTTCATCATCGGCATTGTCTGCGAGTAAAAGCATCACCAACTTTTCAGCTGGGCTGCTGGTATTAATTTTCCAAGTAAGATAGGTAAATTTGGCGCTCAAAATGATGCTCTTGATAAAGTACAACTCATGTCCCCATTGTAAGCCACACTCAACGGAATTTATAGCAACTTCACCTAAATCAATGTCAGCTAAACAAATATTAACCATCGTTCAGTATTGAAAGTCGCGCCTCAGTTTTAAAGCGACACATTTTAGTTTCATAAACGTTTGAGAATGAAGTGTTCGTCGTATCTGACATTTGAAAATGTATGAGCTTGGTTGAGTAATTACCAGAAATGATTCATCAGTCGAATAAAATTATAAAATCAACTTGATCTGATCAATGTTTGCGCTATTATGACGATAAGTCAAAAATGACGAAGCGTCACAAAATGGCAGCGTACATGATTATGGGATTCATGTTATTATATTGAGTAGGAGTATTGTTTAATACAGACAAGGTTTAAAACAGACCATGCCATTATATAGGCTGAGTTAAGGTACGGACTAAATATGAAGTTTGGCTTAGGTTGCAAAGATGAAATTAAAGGAATGCTGGGGTGTGTCTCGGGCATGACTAAAAAACAACAAGCGATCGCAGAACGCGAGGTAGAGCTTATGTTGTTGGCAAGAGATATCGTTCGAGAGCAGGGTTTTGGTAACTTAACTATGGATAAGCTGACCGCTGCAAGCTCTTACTCAAAAGGGACGATATACAACCATTTTTGCAGCAAAGAAGACGTTGTTTTAGCCCTGTGCATTCATTCACTTAAAACAGAGGCGATGTTGTTTGCGCGCTCTGCGGAGTTTGAAGGCACAAGCCGTGAAAAAGTAATGGCACTGCACGTTGCATACCGAATTTATGCACGTATGGAACCGGTACTTTCAACCTGTGCAATTATGGCCAAGAGCCCTTGGATACTAGAGAAGGCTTCGCCAACAAGAGTACAAGAGCTTAATCAACTCGAAGAGATGGTGATTCAGCATGCGGATGATTTGGTTAATCGTGCGGTTGAGGCTGGAGATTTGAAATTCTCTTCTGGGATTGGGTCTGATGCGATTGTCTTTGCTAACTGGTCTATCGCTTTTGGTTCAAACGCCTTGAATCAAAATGCGTCTAACAGTCACTGTATTAAACGAATCCAAGACCCATACTCTGTGCTGCACAACGCTAATATGCTTTTAGATGGCTTGAACTGGCAACCGCTCTCTTCGGAATGGGATTATAAAAAGACCTGGCGCCGAGTAGAGCAAGAGTTGTTCAGTGAAGAAGTTGCTTATCTAGAATCTGTTGGTCGTTAAGTTTAGATAGCCCATTGCGCAAGTTAATGGGTTATTTTAGCGCCATTAGTGACGAATCGTCAAAAAGATGAATTGATTTAGGTTGTATCGAGTCAGTTCTTAATTTTGACCTCATTTTGTATGTTTGCCAGCGAATTGCTGGTTTTTAAATGTACATTTATGACGAATCGTCACATATGGAGACTGTGATGGAACCCCAAAATCAACCATCAGAAACACAGAGCGCTTGGTATACGTTACCCACCCAACGCTCGTTTATAACCTTATTCGTAATGTTAGCAGTGATCGCCGTTGCTACGTTCGGTGCTAAGAACCTCTATTTTAGAGGTGATTACAATATCTTCTTTGAAGGAACCAACAAACAGTTGATGGCGTTTGACGAGATTCAAACCACCTTCGCCAAAACAGACAACCTTTCCATTGTGATCGCCCCAGACGATGGCAATGTTTTCACGCCAGAGACTTTGACTCTGATCCAGAGCCTTACCGTCGATTCATGGCAAATTCCATACTCTAGCCGTGTTGACTCCATCGCTAACTATCAACATACCGAAGCACTCGAAGATGACCTCTTGGTAGAAGATCTCTTGTATGAAGAGTACGAACACACCCCCGAGCGTATTGCAAAAGTAAAACAGATCGCGTTAAACGAACCACTACTTAAGAATGCATTGGTGTCTGAGTCTGGTGATGTGACGATTGTTAACGTGACGGTGCAATTACCAGAAGTGGACAAAACCGCGGAAGTTCAAGAGGTCATCACGGCCATTAACGCTATGATCGGCAAATACCAAGCTGACTATCCGAATGTTGATTTCTACAAAGCGGGCATCATAGCCATGAATGACGCCTTTATGACTTCAGCTCAAGAGGACAGCTCAACGCTAGTGCCTTTAATGCTGTTGGTAGTGTTGGTATTTCTCACCTTGATGCTGCGCTCCTTCTTTAGCGTTGTAGCAACCCTTGTGGTGATTATCTCTTCTATCCTAGCAACAATGGGGTTATCTGGTTGGGCAGGCATGTTTTTAAGCACTGCAACCGTGAATGTGCCTACATTGGTGTTAACCCTAGCGGTCGCTGATTGTGTTCACGTGATTGTGACCATGCGCCAAGCCATGCAGCGCGGAATGATCAAAGCCGAAGCAATTCAATACAGCATCAAGCTTAACTTCATCCCGATTCTAATCACGTCAGTGACCACGGCGATTGGTTTCTTGATGATGAACATGTCGGACTCTCCCGTACTGCGTGACTTCGGTAACTTGTCTGCACTGGGTGTGATGATCGCATGTTTGCTGTCAGTCTCTCTGCTGCCTGCACTGCTTAACCTGTTGCCTGTGAAGCGCCTTGCGCCATCCACTACTGAGTCTGAAAAAGTAACCTTTATGGACAAGTTGGGCGATTTTGTAGTGAACAATCGCAAAACCTTATTGCCTGGTTCTGCGCTAGTGATCGTGATTGCTGCGGCCTTGATTCCACTTAATAAAGTCAACGACGAATCGGTGAAGTACTTTGATACCTCAAACGAGTTTCGCCAAGCCGCTGACTTTATGGAGCAGACGATCAGTGGCATGACCAACCTGAGCATCGCGATAAAAACCAACGAGTCTCAAGGCATTGCTGATCCTGTGTTCTTGCAAGCGATAGGCGACTTTACTGAGTGGTTACGCGTTCAACCAGAAACCGACCATGTCGCGACACTGTCAGATGTTTATAAGCGTTTGAATAAAAACATGCATGGCGATGATCCTAGCTATTATCAATTGCCACTCGATCGTGAACTCGCGGCGCAATATCTGCTGCTGTACGAGATGTCTCTGCCTTACGGATTGGACTTGAACAACCAGATCAACGTCGATAAGTCCTCAATCAAAATGGTACTCACCGTCGATAACCTTGGCAGTGTGGAGCTAGTGGAACTTGAAGAGCGTATCTACGCATGGTTTGCAGCCAATGCGCCTCAATATGAAGTGGTCGCATCCAGCCCATCACTGATGTTTGCTCACATTGGTGAAACTAACATGGCGAGCATGCTCTCTACCTTGCCAATTACGCTCGTGCTTATCTCTGCGCTGATGATCTTCGCTCTGCGTTCCGTTCGCTTGGGTGTAATTAGCCTAGTACCAAACATTGCACCAGCGATCATTGGCTTCGGTTTATGGGCGCTTATCTCAGGCGAAATCAACCTCGGATTATCGGTCGTTGTCACGCTTACCTTAGGTATCGTGGTGGATGATGCAGTCCACTTCTTGAGTAAGTACCAGCGCGCACGCAAAGAAGGTCAGTCAGCTGAACAGGCGGTACGTTACGCCTTCCACACTGTGGGCCGCGCATTGTGGATCACCACAGTGGTGCTTGTGGCTGGCTTTAGTGTACTCGCGCTATCTGGTTTCAGACTCAACGCCGACATGGGTTTATTGAGTGCCATTGTTATCTTCATCGCACTGGTTGTGGATTTCATCTTGCTACCAATCTTGCTGATGATTTTCGACAACGAGAACCACTACGTGAGCGACGCAAAAAAGCAAACGCCAGAGACACGAACCACCTCAGCGAATCAAACACAGCCCAACCCAGCTGCTCAACTATCCACTTCGACCAAATAAGGAAATGTCAGCCTGCGGATATGGGCTGACCAAGGAGATCATGATGAAAAACACCAAATACTCGATCAAAAAGAAAACAATGTTGACGTCAATCATAACAGTAGGGGCGCTGACCATAGGTACATTTGCGACTCTACCTGCGTTGGCTGATCCTGCAAAAGGGCTAGAAATCGCGGAAAAACGCAAAAACCTAGACACTGGTTGGGGTGATTCAGTGGCAACGATGGAGATGCTGCTTAAAAACAAACAAGGGGAGAGCAGCACCCGTTTAATGCGATTGAAATCATTAGAGGTGGAAAACGATGGCGACAAAGGCTTGACCATTTTTGATGAGCCGCGCGATGTAAAAGGCACCGCTTTCCTTAACCATTCGCACATCACCGAGCCAGATGACCAATGGTTGTATCTTCCTGCTCTGAAACGTGTGAAACGCATCTCTTCACGTAACAAGTCGGGTCCATTCATGGGCAGTGAGTTTGCTTACGAAGACTTGAGTTCATTCGAGCTAGAAAAGTACACCTTTAACTACGTGGAAGATGCCAAACTCGATGGAGTAGAGACCTTTGTATTGGAGCAAGTGCCAACCGATAAAAACTCCGGTTACACCAAACAGAAAGTGTGGCTCGACCAAGAGCACTATCGCCCAATGAAAGTCGAATTTTACGACCGTAAAGGTGCACTGCTAAAAACCTTGTCATTCCAAGATTACAAACAGTACCTGAACCAGTATTGGCGTGCTCATACTATGGCAATGCAGAACCACCAAACGGGTAAAAGTACTGTTCTTACCACAACGGATTTGGTGTTCCAGAATGGGTTAGAAGATCGCGACTTCCAAAAGAACACCCTTAAGCGAGCGAAGTAGGGCATTAATATGAAAAGGAATATGTTACTCGGCTCGCAGTTGGCGGTGACCATCGCTGCAACACTCGGTTTAATGAGTGTCTCTGCAATGTGTCATTCGATAGAGTTAGCGGGACAAGTCAATGTAGAGCATCGTCAGTTTTTCAGTGACGGCTTACAGGGGCAAAGCAAAGAGCAAACCTCATTAGTGCTACAACCTGAACTCTATTGGGAGCAAGAAGAGGGCAACGGCAGCTTTACCTTTATCCCGTTTTATCGCTTCGATAGCCAAGACGACGAACGAACACACGGTGATGTTCGTGAGGCGCTTTATCTCACTTATTGGGATGACTATGAACTGCGTGCCGGTGTTGGCAAAGTGTTTTGGGGTGTGACGGAATCGGCGCACTTAGTCGATGTGGTTAACCAAACCGACGCCATTGAATCGGTCGATGGCGAAGCCAAACTTGGTCAACCTATGGTGCACTTCACCTCTGTCAAAGAGTGGGGTACGGTGAATGCCATGCTCCTGCCGTATTTCAGAGAGCGCACCTTTGCGGGAGAAGATGGAAGGCTACGTCCAACCATCCCTGTTTCTGACGATGCCCTGTATGAATCCTCGAGAGAAGAAAAGCACGTCGATGTCGCGCTGCGCTATAGCCAAATGTACGGTGATTGGGACGTTGGCTTGAGCTACTTAGCGGGCACCAACCGCGACCCATATTTTCGCTTTGAAGGGAACAAGCTCAAACCTTACTACGCGCAAATGCAGCATGTCGGGTTGGATGTTCAAGGCATTGTTGGCGACTGGCTACTCAAGCTAGAAAGTGTTTATCGCGACAGTTTCGATAATCATACAGGGCTAGTGACAGGCTTTGAATACACTTGGGTCGGGGCGTTGGATTCGTATTGGGACATTGGCTTTCTGGCAGAATATCTGTATGACAGCCGAGGCAACAATGCGCAAAACGTAGGGCAAAACGATCTGTTTGTTGGGACACGATTTGCACTCAACGATGAAGATGGTACTGAAGTTCTGGTTGGCATGACACAAGACTTAGACAACAGTGATGTTTACAGCGCTCGTCTAGAAGCCTCAGCGCGAATCAATAACCATTTCAAATGGCGATTGAATGGCTGGTTGTTCGAGAACGAAACGCCGGAAGATTTGCTCTTCTTCGCGAGAAAGGATGACTTTGTCGAAGTGGCAATCGAATATTATTTCTAGAAACTGACATCAAAAATAGACACTTAAGCCTTTTGGTTATTAAACAAATTAATCACTTAAACAGTTAAGCTGTGAAACAGTTAAACAATGGGCTCTGACATAGGGCCCATTTTTGTATTTAGAAGTGTCATCTACTGTTCATCAAGCCTGATTAGCATCAAGTTGTACAGCATAGCTATGTTTGAAAACGACAACTTTTGCCTGTTTCTGGGGAAGACTCAGCGGTATTTGGTTTCAATGACATTAAAGAAGGCTAAATTTGTCGTGTTTTTAGTCAATAACTTGTTCTTTTGGCAATTCAATTTGGCATTAGTAGCTGGTTTGATTACTATGTGTAGCTATCGAAAAAACTAATCATCCGATACGGACACTACCAGAAGGTAGATGAGGAAACGATGCAACATCTAGAAGAGATCATTGCTAATGCAACGACAGCGATTGAAAGCGCTGATTCGTTAGTCGCACTTGATGAAGTGCGAGTTCAGTATTTAGGTAAGAAAGGTGAACTAACTTCACAGCTTCAAAGCCTAGGTAAACTACCACCTGAAGAGCGTCGCACTGCTGGTCAAGAGATCAACAAAGCGAAAGGTGCTGTTCAACAAGCGATCGCAGCTCGCAAAGACGCACTACAACGTGCAGAGCTAGAAGCGAAACTGGCTGAAGAGACAATCGATGTGAGCCTACCAGGTCGTCGCATTGAGAACGGTGGTCTACACCCAGTAACACGCACAGTTGAGCGTATTGAACAGTTCTTTGGTGAGCTAGGCTTTAACACTGAGTCTGGTCCTGAGATTGAAGATGCATTCCACAACTTTGATGCACTAAACATCGCAGAAGATCACCCAGCTCGTACTGACCACGATACCTTCTTCTTTAACCCAGACCTAATGCTACGTACGCACACTTCTGGTGTTCAAATCCGTACAATGGAAAACGGCAAGCCTCCTTTCCGTTTCATCGCTCCGGGTCGTGTTTACCGTAACGACTACGACCAAACTCACACGCCAATGTTCCACCAAGTGGAAGGTATGCTGGTAGATGAGAACGTAAACTTCGCTCAGCTGAAAGGTATTCTGAACGACTTCCTATGTAACTTCTTTGAAGAAGAAGTAGAAGTGCGTTTCCGTCCTTCATTCTTCCCATTCACAGAGCCTTCAGCAGAAGTTGACGTGAAACGTAAAGATGGCAAATGGCTAGAAGTTCTAGGTTGTGGCATGGTTCACCCTAACGTACTTCGCTCTGTAGGCATCGACCCTGAGAAATACTCTGGTTTCGCATTCGGTATGGGTGTTGAGCGTCTAACAATGCTTCGTTACGGCGTAAATGACCTTCGTGCGTTCTTCGAGAACGACCTTCGTTTCCTAAAACAATTCAAGTAATCCGGGGCAGTCAAAACTATGAAATTCAGTGAATCTTGGCTACGCGAGTGGGTTAAACCTGCAATTAACAGCGAAGAGCTAGCTCACCAAATCACTATGGCTGGTTTGGAAGTTGACGATGTAGAACCTGTTGCTGGTGAATTCACCGGCGTTAAAGTAGGTAAAGTGGTTGAGTGCGGTCAGCACCCAGACGCAGACAAACTACAAGTTACAAAAATTGATATCGGTGAAGAAGAGCTGTTAGACATCGTATGTGGTGCATCTAACTGTCGTCTTGGCCTAACTGTAGCAGTTGCAACAGTTGGCGCAGTACTTCCTGGTAACTTCAAAATCAAGAAAGCAAAACTACGTGGCGTTCCATCGCACGGCATGCTTTGTTCTTTCTCTGAGTTAGGTATCGACGTAGAGTCAGACGGCATCCTTGAGCTACCAGAAGGTACAACTCTAGGCATGGACGTTCGTGAACTTCTAGATCTAGAAGACGTAGCGATCGACGTAGACCTAACAGCTAACCGCGCTGACTGTTTCAGCATCCGTGGTCTTGCTCGTGAAGTTGGCGTACTAAACCGCGCAGACGTTACAGAGCCAGCAGTTGAAGCTGTTGCTACAAGCATTGAAGACACAGTATCTGTTGAAATCAAAGCAACGGATGCGTGTCCACGTTACCTTGGCCGTGTGGTTAAGAACGTAAACGTGAAAGCGGAATCTCCAATCTGGATGCAAGAAAAACTGCGTCGTTGTGGTATCCGTTCAATCGACCCAGTTGTAGACATCACAAACTACGTGATGCTAGAGCAAGGCCAACCAATGCACGCATTTGATCTCGCTAAGATCGAAGGTGGCATCGTGGTGCGTCTAGCAGAGCAGGGCGAAAAACTAACACTTCTAGATGGCAACGAAGCTGAACTAAACAGCAACACGCTTGTTATCGCTGACCATAACAAAGCACTAGCAATCGCTGGTATCTTTGGTGGTGAAGAGTCTGGTGTAACAACTGAAACTACAGACGTTCTTCTAGAAGCAGCATTCTTCGCACCGGATCACATCCGTGGTCGCGCACGTGCTTACGGCCTACACACTGATTCTTCTCTACGTTTCGAGCGTGGTGTTGATTCAACACTTCAGCTAGCTGCTATGGAGCGTGCAACACAGCTTCTAGTTGAAATCTGTGGTGGTGAAGTTGCGCCAGTAAACGGTAGCGAATCTGAAGCTGATCTACCAAAAGCAAACGTAGTATCTCTACGTCGCGCTAAGCTAGACAGCCTACTAGGTCACGAAATCCCATCTGAAGACGTGGTAGAAATCCTAACTCGTCTAGGTTGTGAAGTTGAGACTACGGACGCAGGTTGGACGGCAACGTCTCCATCTTGGCGTTTCGATATCGCAATCGAGCAAGACCTAATTGAAGAAGTAGGTCGTATCTACGGTTACGATAACATTCCAAACCAAGCGCCTAAAGCGGCACTTAAGATGAACGACCACAAAGAAGCTGAACAACCGCTTAAGCGCGTTCGTGATCTTCTAGTTGACCGTGGCTACCACGAAGCAATCACATACAGCTTCGTTGAGCCAGAGCAGCAAAAACTGATCGTTCCAGATGTTGAACCGCTAATCCTGCCATTCCCAATCTCTGCGGATATGTCAGCTATGCGTCTTGGCCTAATCCAAGGTCTTCTAAACACAGTTGTTCACAACCAGAAGCGTCAACAGCCACGCGTTCGTCTATTCGAATCTGGCCTACGTTTCATCCCAGAAGCATCAGCTGAAAACGGCATGCGTCAAGAAGTAATGCTAGCGGGCGTTATCTCTGGTACTCGCGGTGAAGAGCACTGGGACGTTGCAACTAACACTGTTGACTTCTTTGACCTGAAAGGCGACCTAGAAGCAGTTCTAGAGCTAACAGCGAATGAGAAGGCTTACAGCTTTAAAGCAGCTAAGCACCCAGCACTTCACCCAGGTCAAACTGCGGCTGTCGTAGTAGACGGCAAAGAAGTGGGTATCATTGGTACTGTTCACCCAGAACTAGAGCGTAAGTTTGGTCTAAACGGCCGTACTATCGTATTCGAAATCGAATGGGCAGCTATCAACACTCGCGTGCTTCCAGAAGCAGTAGCAGTATCTAAGTTCCCTGCAAACCGTCGTGATATCGCGGTTGTTGTGGACGAAGCAGTCGCTTCTGGCGACATCGTAGAAGCGTGTATCGCAGCTGGTGGCGAATTCCTAACAGACGCTAAACTGTTCGACGTTTACGTAGGTAAGGGCGTAGAAGAAGGCAAGAAGAGCCTAGCTATCGCACTGACTCTACAGTCTGTAGAGCGCACACTAGAAGATGCAGACATCGCTGGTTCAGTAGATGCAATCGTAGCTTCAATCTCAGAGAAATTCGGCGCAGCACTTCGCGACTAATCTCTTCTGATAGATAGAAAAACCAAAGGCCTCGCATTGCGAGGTCTTTTTTGTTGGGTAAGGAGTAGGGTGTTAATTCGTCATTGGACAATTGTCATTTTCGGAAAATCGAACATTAGCAATTAATTAATAACTTTTTATAAGGCAAACTTGCCAATTAGTGCGCCTTTGTACAGTGCGCACTTTGTCACTTTGAGTTAGGTGGGGCTAGTTTCACATTTGAAGTGGCAGCGTCACGTATCGGTACTTTTACACTCCCTACTGGCCAACTGGTATCATCTCAACAGGTACTGACGGGTATTGTGCTGCTAGAAATACAATCAGAATTAGAAATTAAAACTTCACGAAAGCTGTTAAGTTACGCTAGGTTACTAGCATCACTAAAGTAAAAAAGAGGGCATTAGCCCTCTTAAATTATGTAAGACCACTTATCTCATTGTATAAATCAATCAAGTGAGTAATCGATAAATCTAAAATTGGCTCATACATAAATGAGTTTAAGTGAATGTTTGAACATACGGTGACACTAACTTTTTTAAGTGTAGCTAAATGTTGTGAATCTGGAAATTGAGTTTCGAATTCTTTACCTAAGAGTTTGCCATAGGAAAATTGAGTACTCCAATAATCGGCTCCCTTAACTGTTCTCAATTCCTCAGTTATAAACTTTTCTGCTTTTACTCGAATTGCTATGGATAAAAGAACCTTATCTTGTAAGTTAACACCTTCATGATCAGCTTGGCTGACGATTGAGTCTGCGGTATCAAAAAGTAAATCAATCATATAGGAATCCTGATTATCAGGACTATGTTCAGTAGAAAATACCTGATTATATACCTCGAAATATTGACCAACGGTTATGTCACTAGAGCCTTGCTTCCAATGTAGTAATTTTGTCAGAAGTCGATAGCCTTCATCGTCCATGCCAGTCGTAAACTCAATTAGGTTTCTAGTGAATGGTACGCATGAATATAGAATTGAATTAGAAGTTGTTACGTTTTTCTTCCAAAGCCCAACAAAGATGTTTCGTACTCCCTCTGATTGAACAAGTTGCAACTCTGTCTCTGATTTATTCACCATTAAACATCGTTTATCAGGGATAAATGACAGCAATAGAGAACGGTAGAAATCGAAGTTATGAGTTAGGATTACTTGATAAAAGAACTCTGTTTTATTCAAGTCATCTAGATACTGCAAAATTGCATGCTTGTTTTTATAGTCGAAAGAATCAGCTACATCGTCAATTATGAAGATTGTTTCTAGAGACTCCCTTTTTCTGTACTCAACGTCAAAAATAAAGCTAAGCAAGTACAAAGCTCGGCGTTCTCCTTGGCTGAGGGCGGAGATTTCATGACGTTCGCATTCTAGGGTGTCTTCTTTATCTGTAAATATGAACTTCAATACAGCTTTTGATTTTCCTAGAATTGCGTCAGATTGATTAAACAAACCTAACTTGAATGGCATATCGACAAAACGAGAGTTAAAAAGTTCTATTGCATCTAGCCATTGAGGGGCTTCTTGAGCAGCTTGCTCCTCAAGTTTTTGGATCTGTTCTTTATTCGATTCCCATGCTGACAAAAAAAGATCTACTTCAGGACAGTTCTCAATATACATTCGCCATAGTTCTTGTTTGAACCATTCGCGTTTGCCAGGATTCAAATTAACAATTAAGGATTCAGCTTCAGTTGGACTGCTAGACTCTAAGAGAGTTTGGATTGCCATAGATTGAGCATTTTTTGCCAATTTAGTTTTGAGAGTTTTGAGCTTTGTGTCTGTATCTATCCCTTTGTTTACTTCTTTAATTTTTTCTTTAAACTCTTCTAGCCCAATGTCTCCGGTGTCACCTTGTATTTTTATGGTATGACCAGCGTCGAAAAAAGCGTTTTTTTCTAGAGCATCACGACTGGCGTCAGCTTGGTTAGGATTAAAAACTCCTTTTAGATATAGTCCTCCACTTGATTTAAAAACATCGTCATAGCGTTCAAGAAACTCTCGTGCTTTTAATACAAACTCGGGACTGTCTAGTACTTCTACTGCCTTTTGATGAAAAACATCGGCATAAAAAACTTTATCTGATGAGAATGTAGGTGAAATAGTTTTTGCTTTTTTCAGAGATTCGATAAGTGACTGCGCAGGGAAATCTTTACGAATTGTTTCTTCTACGTCAGCTTTTTTAACCTTTGATAGTTTTTGAAGTTTCGAAAGCATTTTAGATTTAGCACTTTCAATATCTTTAACTAATGAATCATATTTCTCTTTACTTTCTCTGTTGATCAAAAGGTTAGTGACGGATTCGTCATCAGTGGTGAGATCTATGTTTGAATTGAGGACGTAAATATAATTTGGGTCTATCTGATCCCCCTTGAAATTAACATTCGCAGTCGAAGGGCGTTGAAACCTCTCTTCCTGAGGTTGTTTCTCTTGTCGTAAAGCATCAAATGTTCTGGTAAATGAGGTTTTCATTAATCCATTTGGAGCGTAGATGGCAAAAGCTCGATTTCCACGACCAGAAAAGTCGAAGTCATACTTTAATTCTGAAATTCCGTAACAATTCTTCAATTGCACATTTAATATAGTCATCCAAATCCCTCTAGTAACAAAGTCATCAATAGTGTTTATAAATCAATAGATTAGAGAAGATGGTATGTTACTCAATAAGAAAAGTGAAAGCCGACTTGACGATTTTGATAAGTAGACCTGATAGTCATGTGGAATTTACCCCGTAATACAACACGGGAATTCACGGCGAACAGTATTAGAAGAGTGGATAACTTTTAGTAAGGCAAAAGCTCATGAACAGAAGGTTTAAGCAACTTTGGGGCAGAAATGAGTTGGTTAAAGCACCATCACGAGAGCGGGCTTTATCTAAATTACTATTGACCTGTCTACAACTTCACACTTTATAGTGGCTATATTGATTGAGAGGGGCGCTTTCTGTGTTCCCTTCAAAGTAAGTAGAGAGACACTATGAAGCGTTTAATTCTAAACATCACATGCCTGATATTCATGGCACTTGGTAGCATGAATGCCATGGCTCATGATTCAAAGGTTAAGTACGATATTGCAATATCTCACGATGGTGAGCGAATTGCGTATGGCAAAAGTGGGAGTTGGTATGCGGGCTTATTGTCATACGTGGCTGGATCCCAGATAGGAAGGTAAACCAAGTCAGCTCTTGCTAATAGCCTCTCAATTTCTTCCACGCTTACTGCTCGATAGTGATAGAATCCCCGCACTAGAAATATCGAGAACCACTATGTTTATCCATCATGTAAACGGCATCGACTGGCTGGTGATTACTGCCTTTGAAGAACTGAAACCGATGTTTATTGAAGATGCTGGCCCAATCCCATCGTACTTCTCTATCAATAGCGAATTGAGCCTGATTGACCAAGCCAAGCGCAGCTATGGTTTTTTGCCAACACTTCGCGGCGTGATCACTGATACTGGCACATTCCAAAGCAAAGATCTTGAAGAAGATTTGAACCCGCAGCTAGCGTGTATCGTTGAAGGTCGTGGTCGCGTGTTTATCTACGACGGCGACTACGTGGCTTTTGTCGATGACGAGCAAACCTTCATTACCCGAATGGATTAAAGCCAGTGAAGTAGGGCAGTTAAGATCTAAATAGAAACCAAGGCCTCGCGTTTGCGAGGCTTTTTTGTGAGCGGAGGTTTTCTCGGTACATTCACATCAATTTGCGAGTCGCGACGGAATCTATCATCCATTAACCGTCCTATAACGGGTGTCTCATAGTTATATAAATGATTCATCAACCGCCCACTCTATAGGTAATTAGCTTTGTTTATATTGACCAAAGCTGAACGTACCCAGCGGGTGTTGGTTATTGAAAATAATCACTTTAACTCCGTAACTTAGGACGCCAGTTATGGCTAAGAAAATCATATTCATTCATGGTCGCGCTCAAAAGCCTGACAAAGCGCTACTTCAAGCACTCTGGTACGATGCGATAGAACATGGCTTGCTGAGAGACTATGGGGAGTCAGGTTCATTGCAAGCTTTTAGAAATGTCGATAAACGGTTTGTCTATTACGGTGAGCTTTCAAACTCATTGTTAAGAGAACCAGCGGAAGACCCTGTAAGTCGACAACAAGCCCTATCCGATCTCAAAGCGTACCAAACCAACCAGTTCGACGAAACAACGTATAGCGAAGTATCTAAAGTGGGCTTTCTAAAAGAGTCCTTAGCCGATACCTTTTCTGCGATATTGGGGCGGATGGGTGCGGCAGAAACGCTAGTTACAATGGCCGCACCGGATATGGCGCACTATTGGAATGAAGATACCTACTTTGGTAGCGATGTTCGGCATAGATTAATGCTCGAACTGAAGGAAGCACTTGATAATCAAAATGACGTAATGATTGTATCGCACAGCCTTGGTTCGATGATCAGTTATGACGTGTTATGGAAGTTATCTCACTATGGAGAGTACAGACACGATTATGGCGCTGATAAGAAGGTAGATCTATTGGTTACACTCGGTTCACCGCTGGGTGATGAAAACGTAAAAGACAGGCTCAAAGGCAGTCGCCTAAAAGGTGAGAAGAAGTACCCTTTAAACATTCAACGGTGGATAAACCTATCGGCAGAAGATGATTTTATCTCTCACGACAGTAGAATCAAAAACGATTATCAAGAGATGCTTGAGCTGGGGTTAGTACCCGGCGGGATGAAAGACATCTACCCAATTTATAACCTCAACATCCGCAACGGGAAAAGTAACCCGCACGCTTCAATAGGCTATCTTATCCACCCTGAATTCATTGCAGTACTGGATGAATGGCTCTTGAGTTAACTAGCTCTCGGTAATTTCTGGTTGAACAACAGATACAATAAGGCCTCGCGTGTACGAGGCCTTGTTCTTTCAAATTAAATGCTATTCGAGCTTAGCGGAAGCTTGGGATGATTGCTGGAATCCCCGGTAGAAGGCCAACCAATGCCATCACGCTTGTTAGAACAACAAACATAATGCCCGGTAGCACCCAACGACTCATTTTACTCAGCTCACCACTGCGTTCTTTACAGCCAACTAAGCCTAAGTTGTCTAATAGCATAGTGATAGACCAACCAAATGCTGGGTTCACAAGCGCTGATGAGAACACAACAATCGCGGCTGATTGAGTGGTTTTACCCTCACGCGTCATCTCCATGCCTGCCTCTAGCAGTGGAACGAATACACCCACAATCAGAGCTACACAAAGTACAGGTTGCCAGATAGCTAAATCCATCGGGTAGCCCCAAACAGCGGCGATGATACAGAACAGAGCCGTCAGCAAAGCTCCTGCCGGAATAGGGCGTTTCGCAATCGCTGCAGGTACGATGTAAGTACCCCATGAAGAGGTAAAGTTAGTCCCACCAAGTAGAGAACCAAAAGTTTGACGAATAGACGCTGTGGTCATAGTGTCATCAATGTTCATGTGTACTTTTTCAGTACGATCTGGGTAGCTGATCTTTTGGAATACTTGATGCCCCAAGAAATCGGGTGACCACATCGCTACCGCTAGAATCGCGAACGGCAGTACTACCATGAAGTGTTCAATCGTCGGTAGACCTAGCATCCAGCCAGTATCTTCTCCCCACCAATACATAGGGTTCATGTTCGGTAGACCTGGCTCGGTTTGGAACGAGAACGGCGCGCCCATAGCAAATGCAATCGTACCACCCAACAAACAGCTAAGAGGCACAGCTAACCAACGCTTACGGAAGTGCTCCAATAGCGCGTACAGGATAATGGTACAGAAGATCACGACAAAAGCGATGTGGCTCATATCGATTCCTTCAGCCCAAGCGAACAGCTTCTTCACTTGAGAAACGGTACCCACAAAGCCAAGGTAGAGCAGTAAACCGCCGCACACGCCTTTACTGGTGAGGTTGGCTAACATACTGCCTCCTTTACTGATGGCTAACAGCAAGCCAAATGCACCAATCAGTAAGCCAAACGCCATAGGGTGTCCACCAGCGGCAACCACGATAGGGATTAATGGAATAAGAGGGCCGTGTGTACCTGCAAGGTTAGCCGTCGGCAAGAGAAAACCAGAAAAAAGAATGATAAAAACAGAGGCGATAAGAAGTTCATAACGAACGTTTTCTAGGATGAAGCCTTCGTTTAGCCCAAGCGCTCCCGCAAAGGTGGCTGCAATCGCGCCCACCATCACCACTTTACCAATGGTCGCGGCCATCGCTGGGATGGTGTCTTCTATCTCGAATCGGTAATCTTTAAACGGCAAATTTGGGCGCCAGCGCTTAGGCGACATGATTTGTAATTCGTGCTCGAGATACTGCTCTCGCGAATCAAATTCCGAACTTGGTTTGTGTTGTTGTTCATAAGAGAGTTCGTCCTCATTGGTTTGAGGCTTCTCTGTTCGTATATTTAGGGACTCTAAAGTACTGCTCATTTTGATTCCTTTCTTTCACACTCTAAGGCGTGTTACTCCAACAAACGTAAGTGACTCACGGCACGAAGATTTAACAGAGTAATTGGCTCTGTTGTTTTGTTACATTGAACTTGCTGACTCTATTTTCTTTATAAGTAGACTTGTTATTTGTCAGTGAAACTGACCTACCTAGATATAAAAACAATACATCAACTTGTAATTAAAGAATTATTAACATTTGATTGTTAGTACCTTATACCAAACCAAAAAAAACAAATAGACTCAGTCAGTTAGACATTAGTAGTAGAGTGTTTATTGTTCTCGGCAAGCACTTTAAGCTGTTTGAACTTGATTTGCCGATGCATTTGGGGGTGCTGGTGGGCGGAATTTTCATCGCATGACACTGCGTGCTGTTAGACTAAGTGGTATGATTTTGACTAATCGCATGAATTAAAGGGTTAGCACGATGGCAAAAACGATCTCATTGGTACTTGGCAGTGGCGGCGCGAGAGGCTTGGTGCATGTTGGTGTTATTCGTTGGCTAATCGAACATGGTTATGAGATAAGATCTATTTCTGGCTGCTCAATTGGTGCGCTTATCGGTGGTGTGTATGCTGCTGGGAAGTTGGATGAATTTGAAGAGTGGATCACTAGTATTGATCAATCGAATATGACTATGCTGTTGGACTTCTCATGGCAATCGAGTGGTATGTTCAAAGGGGATAAGATCATAGATTCACTGCGTCAGCTGATCGGTGAGATTTCTATCGAAGAGCTATCTATTCCTTACACTGCCGTTGCTGCAAATGTCGCTTATGAGAAAGAGGTTTGGCTGCAATCTGGTTCTCTGTTTGACGCGATTCGCGCGTCTATTTCTCTGCCACTCTTCTTCACACCTCATGTCATTAATGGTCAAGAGCTTATTGATGGCGGAGTGCTTAACCCTGTTCCGATTGCGCCTACATTTGGTGATCATACAGACGTGACATTGGCGGTGAACTTAGGAGGGGAACCGGAGCCGCTTGAACAAAAAGTCACTCCCGTTTCATTGCCCACCAAAGAGAGTAACTTGCACGACAAGGTTGTTCATTTCATCGATAACCTAGGCACTAATGTGAAAAGTAAAATGAGCTTTAATTTTGCCGCTTACGACATTGCCAACCAAGCGTTTGATGCAATGCAATCGACCATCGCTCGCCAAAAATTGGCCGCTTATCCTGCTGATATTACACTTGAGATTCCGCGTAATGCCTGTGGTACGTTGCAGTTTGAACGGTCAAAAGAGATGATAGATAGAGGCTACCATTTAGCACAGGCTAAATTGGGTAATCGACTTTAAAATACAGAGAAAAAGAGAGTGTCTATTGAAACTGGGCTCGCGCCACTGTTCTTAGAGTTTGAGCCACTGTCCTTTGGTCTGGCGTTGTCTACTGAGTAGCAGACAACGCCAAAGTTAAGATGAACGCTTTAGCTTAATTAGCGGCTTCTATGGTGCCTTTGAAAGTACTGGCTAGAAAATCGTTTATCTCTTGCGAGTGATAAATTGAGATGATCTTTTTATACGTCTCATTATTTTTATCTTCTTCTCGCGTTGCCACCACCATCACGGCTAGAGGTGCGTCTTTGTTCTCTAAGTAAATCCCTTGTTTCTTAGGGTCGAGTCCAGCAGACATAACGTAGTTCATAGTGATTGCTGCTGCATCTACATCATCAAGCGAGCGAGGTAACTGAGCTGCATCCACCTCAACAAATCGAATGTTCTTTGGGTTGCTAACAATATCGCTTAACGATGCTTTGAAACCAACGTTTTCTTTTAATGAAATCAGCCCAGCATCTTCAAGCAGCAATAGCCCGCGCCCACCGTTCGTTGGGTCGTTTGGAATCGCGATTCGCGCGTTGTCTGGGATAGAATCAAGCGAAGTGTACTTGTTAGAGTAGATACCCATTCGCATCAAAATTGAACGTCCGATGGAGACCAGTTTACTATCGTGATTGTTGTTATAGTTGTCGAGAAATGGCTGGTGTTGGTAACTGTTCAGCTGGATACTTCCATCCTCTAATGCGGCATTGGGTGTGATGTAGTCTGAGAACTCGACCAGTTCAATGTTGATCCCTTGCCTCGCCGCTTCTTTCGCCACTGCCTGTACCACTTGCGCATGTGGGCCAACTGTCGCCCCAATCTTGATGACAGCCTCGTCTTTATTTCCACATCCTGTTACGCCGAATATGAATGCTAATGTTAGCAGGGATGCGGTGATTTTTTTGTAGCTGATCATGATAACTCCATTTAATTAACCAAAAGACATTTAGGTGTCTGGACGTCTATATTAGCTAATTATGCGATCGGGTCAATATGTTTCTCAGGAATAGGCTAAGATAGGCTTTCGTAGCCAACTTAACAGAAAAATATTATTGTATTTTAATAACCCTAATGAACTGTTGAAGCTATTGTGACTTGCCCAATCACAACACGCTTTTAACCTTGAACAGTTTTCAATCGTTAAGTGATAGGTTTTCCGACTTAAAAGCTAGAGAACGTAAACATCACATATTTCACATTAAGTTAGAGGTGTACGCGCCATTTTAAATATTGGGCAATACTCTATTCACAATTCTAATGTGATTTATCTCACTGCCTGAACGTTTTACCTCTGTTTAAGTAATACAATAGTGCTAGATCACAGTAATTGAGTGATTGTGTGAATACAATTCAAACTATAGGAATTCACAACGATGTGACTCTTTCTGATTGAAGCTTTTTATCAGAGAGTGTCGATTAATAGGGTAGTTAAAAACATGAAAAACATATTCAAAACTTGTTTCTTGGCAGCTGCGGTATCTTTAGCGTTTGGCGCAAATGCTTCAGATAAGGCTGCTCCAGCAGACTACGAACAATTTCAAGATGTATTAAAAGTGTCTAAGCTTCAGGCGTCTGATCCCGAAGGAAAATCGGGAAATAAGTCGGAGTATGCTTTAAACGGAGAGTTCGATGGTTTGGTGCTTGATAGCTTTTATGTAGACAAAGCATCGGAAGCGCTTGTGTTTAAAATGCCTGGTTACAAAAATCGTAGTGAAGTACGCATCTATAAAAACTTTAATGTCGGAGAGGCCGATAAATACTATCATTTGGGCGCAGAAATTAAGCCAATCAACCCACGCGCGTCAGTAGCTAACACGGACAAAGCGAAGAATGATGCGATCACATACCTTCAAGTACATAATGCGGGTAGTGTCTCTGCTGATTTCCCTGACGGTGTGTCTGGAGAAGGTTATATTCCACACCCACTAGTGCGCGTAGTTTATGAAGCTGAACGTAGTGGCAAGAACGATTGGTACTGGGCTGTAATTAAGAACAATGCTGTGAACTGTGGTTCGAAGAGTGGCAATAAGGGCACAGAAGAGTGTAAAAATGCGTATTTGAAGCTACCAATTGCACCAATCGCCAAAGAAGGTACAGACAAGTTTGATATCTATGTTGGTGGTAACAAGTTGATCATTAATCATAACGATAAAACGGCCATCAACCACGACATCACATATTGGAATGAGAAGAAAAGCTATTTCAAAGCCGGTGTTTATAACCAGTTTAAGAACGGAGAAAGTGAAGCTCATTTTTACAAGCTAACGTATTCGGTAGAAAGCGAGCCGGTAATTCGTTAATCATTTGTGATTTAATGAATCAATACAAGACCTCGCAGATGTGAGGTCTTGTTGCTTTGAAGCTGGGTGAATTAGCTCGCGGTTAACTGAACAGAAACAAGCTAATTCATAACCAAATTAAGAGAGTTTATTGCTGAAAAACTCGAGTGTCCGAGCCCATGCTAACTCTGCTTCTTCTTTCGCGTATCGACCTGTTGAATCGTTGTGAAAACCGTGGTTCACACCTTCATAGATGTAAGCGGTGTAGTCTGCCCCAATCTCTTTCAGTTCAGCTTCATAGTCTGGCCATGTCGCATTAACTCGTTTATCGATTCCGGCAAACTGTATGAGTAGTGGCCCCTTAACGTTTTTTCTTAAGTCTGGGGCTGCAGGAGTACCATAAAATGGAACACCAGCATTGAGTTGATCTGGTATGACGGCTGCCAACATATTCACGATGTAACCACCAAAGCAGAAGCCGACTGCACCGAGCTTTCCGTTACTTTTTACATGAGATTTTAAAAAGTTCGCTGCTGCAATGAAATCCTCTTCAATTTTGTCTCTCGACAGGGATTTCTGCATCACTCGACCTTCATCATCATTACCTGGATACCCGCCAAGTGAATGGAGCGCATCAGGAGCAAAGGCAATGAATCCTGCTGTTGCAAGACGTCTTGCCACATCCTTTATATATGGATTTAAGCCTCTATTTTCATGGACAACTAATACCACAGGTGCATTATCTTTTAACTGTGTAGGTACGACCAAGTAACCACGGCCTTCTCCGTGTCCTTTTGGGGAAGGGAAGGTTTCATAGGTGGCTTTGATGGATGGATCATTGAACGAGACTTGCTCTGCCTTAGCGTAATTGGGAATCAGTGCAGAAGTTAATGTTGTCATGGTTAAACCTACAACAGCTAACCCTGATAGACGAGCCATAAACTCTCGACGATCAATCAGCCCGTGCGCGTATTCGTCATACCAGTCAAAGGCTTCTTGTGGGATAGATCGAGTTTGTACTGATTGCGATTCGGCATTTTGATTCATAACTTTTCCTTGTTGTGAGTTCTTTTACCTGTCAACTATAGTAGAAATTCAGATAGTACCTGAACGTTCGCTCAAATATTTTGTGTTATTTGTTATACCAAAGTACATAAAGTTGATGACAGTCAGATAAAACGGCGGGTCGATCTGCACTTAGGACAAAGAAAAATGCCCACCCAAAAGGGCGGGCATTGATAGAAATTAGTTTGTTTTAGTTGCTTCGTGCTGTTCAACCATGAACGCTATTGCATCATCATTCAAACATGACTTGCTCACGTATTGGCGCTGTTTACCAATATGGATGATAAGGCCCAGTTCAGTCTGCTCAAGCTTGTCGATTTGGCTCCACTTGATAGTGTTCGTCGTTTTATAGTTTTTGTAACTTACTCCATTTAAGTCGCCTTTAAACACTACCTTGCTGCCCGAACCAGAGCTGATTCTTTGACGCCACAACCACCATGTTCTTTTACAGTAAACACTGAACGCTTCAATCACACTCAACACAATAAAGAACCAGCCTACATAACCGCTAGGTAACAGCTCAAATTCGAGTAAAACCCAACCAAAAATAAGGAACAGGAAAGCCTTTATGTAGGCCTTAGGAAACTGCGCAGGCATGCTAGTTTGGTCGTAGCATTCTGCAAAGAAAGTTTTGTCTAGGGTGTACTCTGTGGTGAAGCCAGGTTCTTTGGACATGTATCGTTACTTTTTGGTTCTTGTAAATAGGAAGCTTGTGCCACTGGTGTGTGGTATCAGCATTGTATCGCTTCTTAGTGCCTTTCTTTAGTTCTTTTAAGTCTGTTTTGTAAGTCGATACTACCAAATGATACACGCTCGATAGTGCTTGTTTAACGAAAAACGGGCGAGGTATCTCTGAATATTTGTCAAAAATTAACATTGATAATGAGAATTGTTCGCATTAGTATGTATTGAAAATACGAACAAATCGCACAAGTGTGGATGTGTTTGTACCGAATGTTAAAGATTCCTACCCTCGAGGAGACAGGTATGAAAAAACTCGCGGTGGCTGCTTCGGCGCTGCTTTTGGCCATGGCGCCATTAGTTAATGCTGCAGAAGATAAGATGAAGGTCGTTACTACTTTTACTGTTTTAGCTGATATAGCTTCAAATGTTGCAGGGGACGCTGCTGAAGTTGTGTCTGTCACAAAACCGGGTGCCGAAATTCATGGTTACGAACCTACACCGAAAGACATTGTTCGTGCTTCTGATGCTGATCTTATTCTGTGGAACGGCATGAATTTGGAATTGTGGTTTGAGCAATTTCTATCAAACATGAAAGACGTGCCGGCGGTAACACTGACTAAAGGTATTAACCCAATTCCTATCGCTTCGGGCTCTTATCAAGGTAAACCAAACCCGCATGCGTGGATGGGCTTAGATAATGCGCTCATCTATATCGATAACATCGTAGAGGCATTTGCTGAGCACGATCCAAGTAATGCGGCGATTTATGTAAAGAACGCAGCTGCTTATAAAGCCAAACTGAGAGCAACAATCGAACCTCTAAAAGACCAAATCGCTCAGATCCCTGACAGCAATCGTTGGTTAGTCACGTGCGAAGGTGCGTTTAGCTATCTTGCGAAAGATTTTGGCTTGAGAGAGCTGTACCTATGGCCGATGAATGCAGATCAAGTCGGTACTCCACAACAGGTACGCTCGGTGATTGATGGCGTGAAAAAGAACCAAATCCCGGTTGTCTTTTGTGAATCAACCGTCAATACCTCTCCAGCAAAACAAGTGGCAAGAGATACTGGTGCTCAGTATGGCGGCGAATTGTTTGTCGATTCGTTATCAACGGCTGATGGTCCGGTTCCTACGTATTTAGATCTGTTAAAAGTGACCTCGACTACCGTAGTGAATGGTCTTACGGCGACCAACTAAGACACATGTCCAACAACATTAGACACAATCAAACAGATATTGGGAGTAGAGCACCTGTTATGAATGATGTTAAAAATGAGGAACGCCTTGGCATTTCAGTCAGTGATGTAACGGTGACTTATCGTAATGGTTACACGGCCCTTTATGATGCGGACTTTACCGTTCCACAAGGATCGGTGACGGCATTAGTTGGTGTAAATGGAGCAGGGAAGTCGACTCTTTTTAAAGCCATTATGGGTTTTGTACCTATGTCTAAAGGGCAGATCCAAATACTGGGTGAGAGCGTTAAAAAAGCGCTCAAGAGTAACATGGTGTCTTACGTACCTCAGTCCGAAGAGATTGATTGGAGCTTCCCTGTTTTGGTTGAAGAAGTGGTCATGATGGGACGCTACGGTCACATGAATTGGCTACGTAGGCCTAAAGATGTTGATCATCTTGCGGTCGACCTGGCTCTTGAACGAGTCAATATGCTGGAATTTAGAAAGCATCAAATCGGTGAGCTATCTGGAGGTCAGAAGAAACGCGTGTTTTTGGCGAGAGCATTGGCACAAGAAGCCAAGGTGATTCTGTTGGATGAACCTTTTACTGGGGTTGATGTAAAAACTGAACATCAAATTATCGACCTTCTCAAATCACTTCGTGATGAAGGACATGTAATGTTGGTGTCGACACACAATCTTGGCTCTGTGCCAGAGTTCTGCGATAGAACCATTATGGTCAACAAAACAGTTTTGGCTTCAGGACCAATTGAAACGACGTACACAGAGGAAAATCTACAGCGCGTTTTTGGTGGCTCATTAAGACACTTCAAGTTAGGTGGTAATACACTTCATCACGATGAAGATACGAGGGAACTGACCATTCTTACGGACGATGAGCGACCATTCATTCAGTATGACGGTAAGGCGTTAACAACCAAAAAGACGGAGCCTCAATTATGATGGATCTGTTGTTACAACCATTTGGCTATGGCTATATGACTAATGCTATGTGGGTGTCTGCGTTAGTCGGTGGTGTTTGTGCGTTTCTATCTGCGTATTTGATGTTAAAAGGATGGTCCTTAATCGGTGATGCTCTGGGGCATGCCGTTGTACCGGGTGTCGCATTGGCTTATATGATTGGCCTTCCTTTTGCTTTCGGTGCTTTTATCTCAGGAGGAATAGCCGCAGGCACAATGTTGTTTTTGTCTGAGCGATCTGGCTTAAAAATCGATGTGATTATCGGTTTAGTCTTCACTTCATTTTTCGCACTTGGGCTTTTCCTTATTTCAATCAACCCCATCTCTGTCAGCGTTCAAACCATCACCATGGGTAACATTCTTGCGATTACACCTGAAGATACGCTTCAGTTAGTCGTGATTGGTGTCGTCACGCTGGTGGTTTTATTGGCGAAATGGAAAGATCTTATGGTGACATTTTTTGATGAGAACCATGCGAGATCCATAGGTCTGAATCCGGGTATTCTAAAGGCGATCTTCTTCACTCTTTTATCAGCGTCGATTGTTGCTGCTATGCAAACAGTAGGAGCGCTGTTGGTGATTGCTATGGTGGTGACGCCGGGTGCCACGGCATATCTGCTTTGTGATCGTTTTCCTCGATTGATTTTGGTGTCAGTCGTTATTGGCAGCACAACGAGTTTTGCCGGCGCTTACATCAGTTTCTTCTTAGATGGGGCGACAGGGGGCATTATCATTTGTCTGCAAACCATTATCTTCGTTTTGGCGTTTTTCTTTGCTCCCAAGCATGGTTATCTGGCTGCGCGTTTGAGGGCGAAAAAGGCACTAGCAAAGAGGCTAAGATCTGACAAGCGTGCCACTTCTCATTCACCACTTGAGCACTCATCTTTGGCAAAGGAGTATTAGTATGGATTTATTGTTGCCATTCCAATTTCCTTTTATGCAGAACGCTTTCCTGATCTGTTTGATTGTTGCGTTGCCAACGGCACTATTGTCTTGCTTTTTAGTGATGAAAGGGTGGGCTCTTATGGGGGATGCCGTCAGCCATGCTGTACTGCCGGGGATTGTTCTGGCGTATGTGACGGGTTTGCCTTTATTGCTAGGCGCATTTTTGGCCGGGATGTTGTGTAGTTTTTTGACCGGTTTCTTAGCCGAAAATTCTCGAGTAAAACAAGATACGGTGATGGGAGTGGTGTTCTCAGGCATGTTCGCACTAGGGATTGTGCTTTATGTAGCGTTAGATACTCAGGCGCATCTAGATCACATCCTGTTTGGCAATATGTTGGGTGTGGATGCACAAGAGCTTACGACTGCAGCGATTATCTCAGTGGTGGTTGTTACAGGTATTGTATTGTTCTGGAAAGACTTCCTCTTGCACTCTTTTGATGAAGTTCAAGCTAAAGTTAGTGGATTGAATGTGAAGGTGTTGCACTACACCTTGCTAACCTTTCTCTCGCTGACGATTGTTGCCACACTGAGCGCGATCGGCCTTATCTTAGCGATTAGCTTGCTTATCGCCCCCGGTGCAATAGCGTTTTTGTTAGTAAAGCGTTTTTCAAGCATGCTATGGATTGCGTGCGTGGTAAACCTCTCGACTATGGTGTTGGGTGCGTATTTAAGTTTCCATATCGATAGCGCACCAGCTCCAACTATTGTTTTGATTCAAAGCCTAGTGTTTATTATTGCACTTGTACGACGTATCTCTATGACCAAGAAACAGTCGCAAAAGTTGCACACAACGACGGCATAACGTTATTAAGAATATCAAGGTCAACATTCGAAAAGCGCTCACATCGGAGTAATGCCGATGTGAGCGCTTGCGTTTGTATTTAAAGCAGATACTTACTCTGAATAAACACAAGTCTAGAAACGCCAACTAGTGCTGGAAGATGAGTGTATGAGTCTCGGTGTCGGTCGAGGTTGTACCAACGATGTTGAGCTTACCGTCTGCGCCGTAGAAAACGAATTTAGGTACAGTAGGGTGGTCGATATTATCGATGGTAGAATCCGCTAAACTAAAGCTCTCTTGCAAGCTCAAATCAGACGATGATAAGACTCTTATTGTACTGCCTTCTCCCTGCATAGCGTACGCGAGCTTCGTGCTATCGTGTGATTCGTCCAAAGTTTCAATTGCTGAATAATATGGCCAACCCTGTGTTGGTGGTAGCGTAATTTGACCAGCATAACGCATATCTTCATTGGCGTTGTCTGATGCATTTAACTTCACACCACATTGGGTAAAGATCGCTGTGCCAGTGTGGTTGAACCAAAAGTCATTACAGAATTGGTAGTTGCCATGATAAATCGAGCTTACAGGGTATGCAGGTGAAGCCGGATCGGTGAGGTCGGCTCTAGAAATATTACCTGGGCTTAATGCAGTGGTTAGGCTGTAAAGGCCAGAGCTTGTTGGGTTAATCTTCAACTTGGTCTTTTCATAATAACTCCATTCATCGCCGAGTTTGACTGAACCGTCATTGAGGTTGATGATTTGTAGCTCTTCCCACTGATCGGTATTCGGTAATGTCCATGCGTATGTACCATCGGTAGACAAATCAAAGACATCATGAGAATTGAATATCTGATTGGTTTGGCTACTTTGTGGTGCGACGTTATTGTAGTTTAACGTCGTGAGCATCATGTTGTGACCAACGATGAAGCGATTCGTCCCGTTGATATTATCGACTGCGACAGAAGTGGGAGCGCTGGTAAGCTCGATTTCATAAGAACGGGCATCAGACAGGCTGTAGAAATAGATCGCGTTCTTTGGTGAATCAGAAACGATAGCTATCACATTTAATGCGTCAGAATAGACGGCATCTATTGTGTTGTGACTTGGTTGATTATCAAAATAGACCTTTGCATTGTTGGTTGGAGGCGTCGTTGGTGTTCCTGTGTCTGGCGTTGTTGTTGCCCCTGTAATCACGTAATCAACTGGAACGGTAATTGGGCTGCCTTCAATTGGATAAACACAGCTAGGATCGTAACAAGCCTTAACGGTGACAGCCGAGCTGTATGTCCCACCTCCGACCACAGAAGGCGTTTCAAATGTCATATTAAGCCCGATGCTAGCGAGAGCAGGGAAAGGGTTAACAGATGTTACCATTGGATTGCTAGCTTGCGCTTCTATGTGAAGCTGGTAAGGGTCAGAACCAGAAAATTGGATGACCTCAGCAACATTATGACCTATGTTTACATCGTTGTAATTTGCAGTCACTTTGATTTTGGCTTCAGCTAGGCTGATTTGTTGATCCAATGTTACTTCGTTAGTCAGAACGACAGATTTTGGTGAACCAGAATAGTGCTTGTTACAGTAGTAGTCGTGACAAATATTGAACTCTATATTGGTTGATTTCGTACCATTCCCCAATTGGTAGCCAGGCTTAAATAGCACGGTCGCATAGCCAGTTTTATCGTCGTTAGCGTAGATATCGATCCTCTCAACCACCTCACTGTCGCCGAAAACACCATAGTAAAGGTTATCTCCCGCAACGTGTCGAACACTAAAAGGGATATCGATACTGACCTCTTCGAATGCCGTTGATTTGAGATCAAATCTGGTTTGCGGGACGGAAAGCGAACTGCTTGGTGAACTGTCTCCGCCGCTACCGCCACACCCTGTAAGGGTAGTCAATAGAACTGCGGGGAGGAGGCAATGAAAACCATTCCTAATCATATAATTACTTCCAATTTATAGATCTTAACTAAATTGGATTATTATAATCATGCTGTTTCATTTGGATTCAATGCATATTAAAAACAAATACGTGGCGTTTCACATTTGATTTTTGATGAATGCGTTATGGATCGCACTTATCTAGTTGAAAAAGAAAACAAAGTTTAGGACAAGTACTCTCACGGTTGTTGCCAAATATGCAAACTGCTATCCCATTTAAGCAGCTAGTTTTAGCTGGGAAGAGGGCTTTTATAGAGTAGAACTAAGCATCACTGAGATCGATTTTTTCGATGTCAGTATTCGAATTAAATTCTGTAGAACAATAAATGGAATGAAATACTGTGTTCGAATTATAATCTTTGTTGAGATTAATGTTAAACCAAGTGGCTGATTTTATTGAAGGTAAGCCCAAATTCTCGATTTTCTGCAAAAGTATCAATTTGGCTTTATATTCTTACTATGTGCATTTGTTTGGTTTTTAATTCTAATGGATGTTCTATGGTTGGATGTTTTTTAGTTTAATATCCACTTAATCAAGAGAGTTATGTTCTTGATTTGCATAAATAATTAAAGAGTTGACACAAAAAAGTTGGCGAAAATCAGAAGCTTGGCATACACTTTCCTTGTAAACAGCCTTATCTCATTGATTGAATAGGGTAAATGCTTCGGCGCTACTGACGATAGTAGCAAGGTTTAACATAGCTTTGAGGAAAGTTTTATGGCACTCACGAAGGCCGATTTGGCTGAGAACCTGTTTGAGACACTCGGGTACAGCAAACGGGATGCCAAGGAAACGGTGGAAGTGTTTTTCGAAGAAGTTCGTAAAGCACTTGAAAATGGCGAACAGGTAAAACTGTCAGGTTTTGGTAATTTTGATCTTCGCGAGAAAAATGAGCGTCCGGGTCGTAACCCTAAAACTGGTGAAGACATTCCAATCTCTGCTCGACGTGTTGTTACTTTCAGACCGGGTCAAAAACTAAAAGCCCGCGTAGAAAATATTAAAATCGAGAAGTAGCCAAGCAATAGACCACGCACAGCGTGGTCTTTTTCTATCTATCCATGTGAAGTTAACAATCTGTCACCATTGAGTGCTAAGTGACTAGGCTGCTTTAATATGAGTGGTAATGTAAGGCTGCCAAGCCTGTTGATAAAGCTCTAAGGATTGGCGTCTTAGGTTGTTGATTTGCGCCGCTTCGATATCGTTGAGTGAGCGATTTTGTGCCATTGCATTACGCTCAATACCTTGGATGATTTCGTACAGCTCATGTTCTGGACCACTTTTCACATCAGCGATCGCTTTAAGGTGAAGCTGGACTTCTGCAATGATATTCGTTTTAGGTAAGCGAACCAACAAGTTAAGGTCACGGTAACCCGAGTCTGCAGGAGACTTAAACTTGTTTTTTACTTTAACAACATCGGCCTCTCTGCTGACCGCTTCATACACTTCCACTAAGCTCTCTACATCATTAGCGATAATAGTCGCACGAGCAAGATCAGTGATTCGGGTAACGTCGCCGTTAAGCTCTAATGCAATCTTTTCTTCTGCACGAGCTTGCGATTTTACGCCCGCAAACAGCGCTTCAGAGTTAGTGAGTAGAGCAGTACTTTTACAGATGGTTTCTAGCTCTGCTTGAGCTTGGTGTGATTTGCTGTAAAGCACGTCGAAGTCGGTGTAGGGTTGAGTTGGCTTTGAGTCAAAGGCTTTGATGCCGTACAGACCGCTTAGGCTGTGACGGAATACTTTTGATGACACTTGGTTTTGTGCTGGTGTGCGAGTTGGTTCTGCTGAGTTAGTTGATACAGTTGCTGCGAATGCAGGCGCGCGGCTCAATACAAGAAGCATTAGTGCCGTGGTACGGAGAAATACACTCATTCAAACTCCAATATACTAGGTTACAAAACGGTGAAACTAAAAGGGGTAACCAGTAACGCTAAGAGCAAATTGTTGTTCAAATAGCAGTGTCTCTAAATACGATATGGGGCCGTTTGAACAGAAACCAACCTTAACGTTTTTTCGTGCCTTAATATGTGAACATATAGACAAATTAAACCAATGTGAGTACCACATTTTCAAGAACTTTGACGCCTGCCAAGGTTGCTCTTACCTGTCTATCCTGTACCCTTGCATTATTGAATCAACAAGATGAACGAAAGATGAATAATCCTGAATTTTGGCACAATAAATGGGCCGCAAACCAAATTGGTTTCCACCTAGAAGATGTGAATCCGCTGCTGATTGAGTTTTGGAAGCACACTGAACCGAGCGACGCGAAGAGCGTTTTTGTTCCATTATGTGGTAAGAGCGAAGATTTGGTTTGGTTGGCGTCTAAGCATCAAGACGTTCAGGGTGTTGAACTAAGCCAAATCGCAGTTCGTGCATTTTTCTCGGAACATTTTTATACGCCGATGGTGACGCAGATTAATGGTCAACATGAGTTGTACCAGTTTGATGAACTCAGTATCTACACTGGTGATTACTTCACAGCGCCGATTCAAGCAGTTGATACTATTTACGACCGTGCTTCTTTAGTGGCATTGCCTAAAGAGATGCGAGTACAGTATGTGGCTAGGTTGAAGCAGTTACTAAAACCGGGTGGTAAGATCTTATTGGTGACTCTGGATTACGATCAAGAAGAGATGAGTGGGCCTCCATTCAGCGTACCAAGAGATGAAGTAGAGCAGCTATTCTCTGGATACAAGATTACACAATTAAATCAAGATATTGCTGATGACGATCATCCTAAGATCGCCAAGAAAGGTTTGTCTCGCTTCTCAGAAGAGGTCTACTTGATTGAGTGTCAGGCTTAATAAAACCTGCATACAATTTAGCAACGACAAAGACGGGCATTGAAGCCCGTCTTTGGTTTTCTTCCGCTGGAGAGTACGCGAACAAATGTCACCGATAAAGGTTACAGGCTCTAGTAGATGACTTTAATCTTAGAAGCGGTTTCTACGGCGTCTTCAATCGCTGACTCAACACTATCACGGCGAGTAAGGGCGACACCTAAGCGGCGGCGGCCATTGATGTCTGGCTTACCAAATAATCGAACCTGAGTTTGAGGAGCATTTAATGCGTTTTCCAAACCTTCGAAACGAATATTTGTCGACGTACCCTGACCAAGAACAACGGCAGACGCACAAGGGCCGTACTGAGTGATATTCTTGATTGGCATGCCTGTAAATGCGCGGACGTGCAGAGCAAACTCAGAGGAGTCCTGAGACAGCAATGTAACTAGGCCGGTATCGTGTGGACGAGGTGATACCTCATTGAAGATCACGTGATCACCTTTGACGAACAGTTCTACACCAAAGATGCCGTAGCCGCCTAGAGCGTCAACCACTTTACCAGCGGTGTATTGCGCTGCCTTAAGTGCATTGTCAGACATCACCTGTGGTTGCCATGACTCGCGATAGTCTCCGTCTTCTTGTCGGTGGCCGATTGGCGCACAGAAGTGAATACCGTCCACCGCTCGAACTGTCAGCAAGGTGATTTCGTAATCAAAGTCGATAAAGCCCTCTACGATGACTCGTCCAGCGCCAGTACGACCTCCTTCTTGAGCGTAGTCCCACGCTTTTTGGATATCGTCTTCACTCTTAATAACACTTTGACCTTTGCCAGAAGAACTCATTACGGGTTTGACGACACAAGGGATACCGACAAATTCTACCGCGGCAGAGAAATCTTCAAAACTATCGGCGAAGCGATAAGGTGAAGTCATTAGTTCCAGCTCTTCTGCTGCGAGGCGACGAATCCCTTCACGGTTCATTGTCAGCTTGGTCGCATTCGCAGTAGGAACAACGTTTAAGCCTTTTTCTTCTAATTCAACCAGTTTGCTGGTCGCGATGGCTTCAATTTCAGGTACTACGTAATCCGGCTTTTCTAGCTCAATGATAGCTTCAAGCGCATCGCCATCCAGCATGTCTAGGACATGACTACGATGAGCAACTTGCATTGCAGGGGCATCTGGGTAGCGATCACAAGCGATCACTTCTAAACCTAAACGTTGACACTCAATAGCAACTTCTTTGCCTAGCTCTCCAGAGCCCAATAGAAGTACACGAGTAGCATTGTCACGAGTGGCGGTACCAAACATAGTTATTCCTTCCGAACATGTTGAACGAGTATTTGAGAACGGGGAGATCATACTCATTCCAACCTCAAAAGCAAACGTTTGCGTGATGGTTTTAGTGAATTTTAAGCATAAAAAAAGCAGCCGACTAAAAGAGGGCTGCTTATGTAAATCGCATGTTAACTTAATGCAGTTATATTGCTAAGTAAGTGACTGGGATATCTGGGTTAATTGCTTCTAGCGTTGATTGGGTCTCTGCCAAGTGACTGATGTTGCCTTGTGCGTTTTCAACCAGAGCTGCACTCTCGATTTGGTCGAAGTTATTACCTGCCAGCATTACTTGAATCATCGCTACTTGAAGTGGAGGCAAGCTCGGGTTAAATGCCGCGTTTTCTGCGTATGCACCTGAGAAGATCTCACCCGACGCAAGTTGAAGTGAAACACCGCTTAGGTTTTTGGTGTAAGGGGCATGACTGCGGTTCATGGCCTCTAGAGCTTTAACAACAATAGGTGTTGTCTCTTCAGTCGTGTACTTGTGGTCAAGTTCTGTCATCAGGCCTTCGGTGATACCAAGATCAGAAGGGCCGAAAGAGTCGGGCAGATAATCTTGGAGTGAACGCTCTTCACGTTCTGGTAACTGGATTTTCAACTCATTAGCCGTAGTCAATTCGTTCATAAATTGACGACAGTGACCACAAGGGCTGTAGTTGATGGTGATATCAGAAAGTCCTTTTTCACCTTTCATCCAAGCGTGACTGATTGCCGCTTGTTCTGCGTGTACCGTTTGACCTAGCTGTGCACCTGCAATCTCCATGTTTGCACCGAAGTAGATGTGACCAGATAGGCCGCGCACTACTGCGCCAACGTAGAAATCAGAAAGTGGTGCGTAAGAGAACGCAGCTGCGATTGGCAGTAAAGCTAGACGAACTTCTTTATCAGAAAGACCGCTTGCATCTAGCAAGCTTTGAAACTGCTCTTTAGAGATGGTGGCGTCAAAGTTGTCTGCTAATACGATGTCACTTAAAAGTGCTTTCAATGAAGCTGGAGCACTTTCCAGCGCCAGGGTAATACGACTGTTCATGTTGAATCCTTAATTGACCTTAGGCTTTAAGTTTATGCAATACCCAGAAACTTTCTGTGATCGAGGTCACCAATGTATGTTGCTTGTTACATTGTGTTGCACAATTAGAGTGAGGTCACAAATGAAATCGTTTGCAGCCAGCAAAGTGTAATTAAAGTCACAAATTGATGGGTGCATCACATTGCATGAATAAATAGTTTAGCTGAAAAAAAGAGCGCATTTCCTAAAGATTTGTTGGAAAAGCGCTCTGATTTTGTTCGGGAATTAGCAATGACATAGATTGACTATCAGCTACTTCAAGTTAAGTATTTTGCTATTAGGAGTATATCCATAGCACCAATGAGAACATTGAAGGTGCTAATATCGAGGTGATAACACCACACAGAACTAATGCCAGAGAGCTAAATGCTGCATCTCGTGGATCTTTCTCGGCGCTAGTCGCTGTACCTAATGCGTGTGATACGGTTCCCATCGTAAGTCCACGAGCGATAGGGCTCTTAATACCGATCAGGTTGTAGATTGGATAGGCGAAAATTGCCCCGAAAAGTCCAACCAAAAGCACTAAGATCGCGGCTATGGCAGCTTCACCACCAAGATGACTAGACACTTCCATTGCGATAGGAGTCGTCACCGATTTACCGAGTAAACTGGCAATTAAGCCAAGGTCTGCATGAAAAGCTGCAGCGATTAATACAGCGCTTAGCATCGACATCACGCTACCTAGCAGACTCGCAAAGGTGATAATGCGCCAGTTAGCTCTTATCTGTGGGAGTTGTTCATACAGTGGGTAAGCAAGCGCAACAACGGCTGGTTGGAGCATGTAGGTAATCCAAGTGTTGTCTGCGTAATACTCTTCGAATGGGATTCGCCAATAGGTGAGTACAGGAATAATGATCGCTAAGCTAATCAATAGAGGGTTACATAATGGCGAGTTTACTTTTTGACTTACCCAACGTGCAAAAAGAAACACAACAATAGTCAGAAGAATCCACATATTATTTCCCCTTCGCAATCACTCGGTCTAGGAACCAAGACAGAGAAACAAGAACGATCAGTGTGCCACCAACCGCACTGGCTAAAATAGGAAGGGCGTTGGCAATTAGCATGTCGAAGTGTTCCATTAGGCCAACACTGATAGGCACAAACAGTAAGATCATGAAACGGATGATCAGGCTCGCACCAGGTTGAACCCAATGAGATGGAATAATTCCGATCACCATCGCGAAGAAAAGCAGCAGCATCCCAAAGATACTTCCGGGAATTGCAGTATCGAGAAGGCTTTGAATGGCATTGCCTGCTGTTAGTGCACCGATGATTAATGTAAAAGAGATCATTAGATACACGAGTTGGATCAATCTTTCTTTCAAAGGGGGTCTCTTTCTGAGTTAATGGATAACGGCTAACGAGTAACCGTTATTTAAGGCTTTAGAATGACGACACTTTTAATTTAACTCGCTAATTTCTCAACGTATTGATATACCGCTTTGAGTATCGCCATCTTCTTTTCGTCGTTTTCATGCTCATGAGCAAGATTCTCAAGGTTGAGCATGTACTCTTCAAGTCGACTTTCGTAAAACTCACGACAGTGATTAGCCCATTTTTGCTGCTCTGACTCGTCTAATGTCCAAGGGTAGTGACGCGCTTTGTAACGGAACAGAAGGGGTTCTATACGTTCGTCGGCAAAGCTGATGTCGAGTGCTGCAAGGTTGTTTGGTTCGGTTTGGCGAATAATATCCATTGCGGCTTTATCTGATGGAGAGAAGAAACCATCGTAAAGCTGAGTATCAACATCGTCGTCTTTCTCGTATTCGCGCTCAACAGAGTAAAGACCAATCAGTTTTTCGCGAATCTCTGGGTGTTCACGAAGAATCGCTAAGTTTGCGAGACACTGCTGACGATCAATGCCAATGGTTTCAGCATTTTCGGCTGTTAGTGTTTTCGCAGGAGCAAGAATAGGGCACTTGTTCAGTTGCACGAGTTTAATCGGCACTGGTCGCTCATCTGGGCCCAATTCGCTGTGTTTGGTGTAGAGTCGTTCACGCAATTCATCTGCGTCTAATTCAAGCAGTGGTGCTGGGTCTTTCGCTAGATCAACAACGATAACCGCGTTTTGATTGGTCGGGTGCCAAGCCATTGGAACAATCCAACTGGTGTAGTTGCACTCTTTCCCCAACATACCAGACACGTGCATCAGTGGTGTCATGTTTACAATGTCGATCAGCTCATTCAGTTTACGCTTGTGGCGCATGTTGTATAGGTAGTCGAACATTTTCGGTTGAGCGGCTTTAATTTTCTTTGCCAGCTCAATGGTTGCGATAACGTCAGCCATCGCGTCATGCGCATTCTCGTGCTCAATACCGTTAGCAACAGACAAGTGCTCTAGTTTAAAGCTTGGGAACCCTTCTTCATTCTCCGGCCAAACGATGCCGTCTGGACGCAACGCATGTACGGCGCGCATCACATCTAATAGATCCCAACGAGAGTTACCGTTTTGCCAGCTCCATGCATATGGATCGATAAAGTTGCGGTAACAGGTATAACGAGTCACTTCATCGTCGAATCGAATACTGTTATATCCAAGACTGGTTGTGTTTGGCTTAGACAGTTCTGCATGAATTTTAGCGATGAACTCAGGCTCTGGTAGGCCTTGTGACATTGCTTTCTGTGGGGTGATTCGCGTAATCAATGCAGCTTCAGGTGCTGGTAGATAATCAGCGGGTGGTTGGCAATAGATAACCAGTGGATCTCCAATGATGTTGAAATCTTGGTCGGTGCGAACACCCGCAAATTGACTTGGTCGATCTTTGGCTGGGCTCGTTCCCCAAGTTTCGTAATCGAAGAAGAAGTAGGTTGGCTGATTATCTGAGCTCATGGAATATCCTGACAGTAGATAGGGTCTACTGTGACTGAAGTTAACTTTACTTCAGTATCTGACAGGAGGCGGTGAGGGTGCAAGCGGCATTGTAAATAAATTTCATCAAATCGATGCATTACTATTCAATTAAGCACGATGCCATGGCTCAGCGTATCAAAACGTATTAATTCAGCTAAATTAAGAAGATGTACCTCTCTCAGTCTGTTGGTGGTACGAACATCATTTTTAGCTTTGTTCGCCAGCTGTATTCTCTGTTTTTTAAATCTCGGAATATGAGTTTCCACTCTTGGAAGGTGACGGTGATAGGATTGTCGCTGTTGACTGGCTTAGTCGTTCCATAGCGAACGGTTTCCACTTCCGGCTCAAAAGTGCCAAACAACTTGTCCCAAATGATGAGTACGCCTGCGTAGTTTTTGTCGATATATTGTGGATTACGGCCATGATGAACGCGGTGGTGAGAAGGTGTGTTGAACACCCACTCTAAGGGGCCTAGTGTCCGTATCCATTGAGTATGAACGAAGAACTGTAGACCAAGGTTGAGAAGCACGACAAAGACCACCCATTTAGGTTCAAAACCGATGATCACCAATGGCAGCCAGAAGATCCACATACCTGATACTGGATACATTAAGCTTTGACGGAATGCGGTACTAAAATTCATTCGTTCAGAACTATGGTGAGCGACATGCGATGCCCACATCCAACGTGTTCTGTGGCTGGCACGGTGAAACCAGTAGTAACAGAAATCTTGCAAAATCATTAGGCATAGGAAGCTGACTAGCCCCATTTCAACATCTATGAGCCGCCAATCAAAGAGCCAAAGGTACAGGTAAGCCACGAATAGCCCCGTCACTAAATCGGAAAGTTGATGCATCCCCGCCAAGGTAAAATTACAAGCGACTTCCGTAATCGTATAGCGCGAATTTTCAGGAAGCTGTCCCTGCTTTTGTCCAATCAAATACTCTGCGAGCATACAAACAATAAAAAGCGGTGCCAGTACCACAAGTAACCATTCTGGATTATTGATGAGCGACTCTATGTTCATCTGATGCCTCGGTGTGTATTTATAACAGTGTTAGGGTAGAACTCTGTGATTGGATGTAACTTCTCTTACCAGCACGCGAAATGATCTTCGGTTAATCCAAGTACATGCTCAAGCTGGTGGGTGACCCCATTGTTATCCTTTATCGAGCCAGAAAAATGACCGATGAACTGACGGAAATTGCTCTTGAGTACGATAAAATTGAGCTTTTCACTGCGTTTATTACGAGGAGTAAAAGTGAGATCAATTCGTCGATCTTCAGAGTAAATTTGCCAAGGTTGAGTGGTGTCATCACGGTTAAATTCAAAATGGACGGCAGGAAGTAGATGCTTTTTACCGTCTATCCAAAGTGCGTTCTCACAGGTTCCAGTTTCATTAACGCCCGCCGCTAGATTCATCCCCAACGGAATCCGCTTTGATGACTCTCCTAACAGATGCGTGTTAATGCTTGCCCAGCGCCAGCTTGTTTCACGACGCATATAACCCGCTGAAAAGTCGTAGCCTCCTAAGGCGTGGTCGAGCTCAACTTCATGGTTGTTAACGGTCAACTTCCCACTGACTGAAAGCGCGTTGTGTTTTTGGGTGTAGGTCCACCCTGAATATCCAGTGGGTGTCGTCATAGAAAGCGGCTGACTGTCTTCTCTAACTTTGAGTTTAAGGTTGGCTTGTACGAGCTTAGTATTGATTTCTACTGTCCAGTCGCCTTGATTGATCTTGAATTGGATCTGGCCGCGAGCAATATGGGTAACCCCTTGATGTGGAGAAGAGGTCACCACTTTGTCGAAAGAGAGTGGACGAAGCCAAGATTGCTCTTCGAGACTATTTTCGTTGATGTTGTATACATAACAGAATGCAGAGCTAAGATACCTGATATCGGCGATTGCTACTCCAATCACATAGTCTGCGGTAACCACGCTGACAAACTGGAATTGCTTGTAATGAAAGTAGCGTTGCCATCGACTGGCTGGATTATCCATGACGTTACGATAATCGAACCTCTCTATATCGAGCTCATGGGGGATAGTATCGAACTGACCAAAAACAGGCTTGCCCTGAGAATCAATAATACTTCTCGGCGCTTTGTGGATGGTTTCAGGTTTAATCATGATTAAAGTTTACATGGCATTAACATAATGGCTATTCTAGCTAGCCACTTAGCGAAAAGTTAGGTCATTATCGGACACTGTTGGGCTTGCTCTCACGCTGTGGGATTTGGAGATGGTAAAGTTCCAATAGAGAGGCCAACTCAATTATTGATTAGAAGGGAAGCCGACGACGGATGATGGAACAGTCATGACAGAAGAGAAAATATTGGCGGCATATCAGCCAAGTAGTGCTCATCAACTGTTGGGAAGCTTAGATATTGCATTGCTGTTTGATAGCTTGGAAACTCGTGGTATCAATGGCAAAGCGCTACTGTCTTCTCTTGGTCTAGTTAACATTGATTGGCAAGATCCGAATATTCAACTTAGCTTTGCCGACAAGTTGATTGTGTTCAAGGCGGTGAATCGTCTACTGCCTCAAGAGGGGCTGGGTTTGTGGCTTGGGCAGCAGGCGAGGTTGAACCATTTTGGCGTGCTAGGTTACGTACTAGCGACGAGTGAAAACGTGTTGCAAGCCGTTAAAAGTGGTTTCAAATATCTTAGGCTCAATGGTCCGATATTCTCCGTAGCATTGATTCAAGACGTCGATGAAGCAATCATTCGAATCGAGAACTCTTTGGATATCGGTGAAATGTTACCTTTTTGCTGCGAGTACTTTTTCAGTTCTCTTGTTTCTCTGTTTTATCAACTAACTCGCCAGCCTCTCAAGCTCAATGCGTTGCGTCTCTCTTATCCTGAGCCTATGTATTCATTGTCTGGGCATGGCAATAAATACCGGCATCGGTTTGGTTGTCAGGTTGAATTTAACCACATGTTTTGTGAACTCCGCTTTGATCGTGATTTACTCCACAAACCACTGCCGAATCATGATGCTGCTACTCTCGAGTGTTATTTAGCATCTTGCCATAGCATTATGTCGAGTCTGGGATCCCCTTCTATTTTGAGTAATCAAGTGAGATCTATGCTTTATCAAGCACCTAGTCAGTTTCCGACGATTGAGCAATTAGCGGAGGAATTTGGTTGCTCCTCACGAACATTGCGACGGGAGCTCTCAAAAGAGGCGACGAGCTACCATGATTTACTTGCCGAAGTGCGTCGAGAACTGGCCAAGGAGTTGCTGCTAAATACCGACATCAGTGTAGAAGATATCGGTGAGCGTCTTGGATACAGTGATTCAGCTAACTTCAGACGCGCATTTAAGGGGTGGATGAAACAGACACCCGTACAATTTCGCCAACGTTTGTCCTAGTTTCTAGGGCGTGAGTAGTTTCTGGGGTGTGAATAGATTTTAGGGTGTGAATAACAGCAAGTTTAGCAATTTGACTCTTTATCCTTGTCATAAACCGAGTAGGGGATATAAACAGAATGACAAAAAACAGGTATGATAGTGCTGTTTTTAATCCTGAACTGGGAAAGTCATGGCAAAGTTAACACTCCAAGAGCAGATGCTGAAAGCTGGCTTGGTTAATGAGAAAAAGCTGAAAAAAGCAAAGAAAGGCTCTAAGAAGTCACGTGTTCAAGCGCGCGAGGCGAAAGCTGCCGCAGAAGAGAACCGTTTGGCACAACAAGCGAAAGACAAAGAGCTGAATCAACAAATGAAAGAGAAACAACTGAGCAAAGAGATAAAAGCTCAGGTGAAACAGTTGATTGCGATGAATAAGATCGAGCAAAAAGATGGCGAGATCAAATACAACTTTACTGACGGTACGTTAGTTAAACATCTTTACGTTGAAGAGTTGACTCAAAAGCAGCTAAGTAAAGGTATTTTAAGTATTGCTCGTGATGGCGAAGGATACGTGATTATCCCGACCAGCGTTGCTAACAAGATTGCGATGCGTGACGAAGAGTCTATCGTTGATACTCAGACAACTTCAGAAGAAGCGGTTGATGAAGATGACCCGTACAAAGATTTCGTCGTACCGGATGATTTGATGTGGTAATTAGGCACTAAGCCTTAACGAATTAAAAATGCAGTTGTGCTCGTATGAGTCAACTGCATTTTTTATGCCTTAGATAACGCGAACACATCAGTCGTCGTTTGCTAACGTCAATCATTCACTCATTCAAGACAAAAAATTAATTTGTACTCTAATTATTTTTTGAAAAAAGTTACCACTAATAAATCCTTTATAATCAGATGTTTATACTGACCTTGGTGGGCTAATAGGCAGAGGTTACCAAAAAAATGTTTTATTCTGTGTTATAATAGCGCCATCGGGATTGAGCAAGACGCCGTAAGTGATTGATTAAATTCACTTATTTTCACCCTTTTATATGGTACGGCGCGCTGATCAAATTTTAATTGGATATGGAGTTGGTCCTTATATTCGAATTGTCGAATATGTGTACACCTTAATTTATGAGTTTTAAGTCAAAAAAATACAGTATAGATTCAACAGATTATCAAGTCGGTCAAGACAACATTAATAAGTGGGGCATGGATGTCCACAACACGGTTTTCACTGCTTCGGTAGGCCTTTCAATTCTCTTCATTGTTACACTTCTCGCAATGGCACCCGGCGATGCAAAAGCTGCAATTGACACGGTAAAAGCCGCCGTTCTCGCGAACTTCGATTTCCTATTTATGTGGGGCGCGAACCTTCTACTCATTTTCGCTATCGGTTTAGCATTCTCTCCATTGGGTAAAATTCGACTTGGTGGTGAAAATGCGACAGCGGACTACACCACGACATCTTGGATTTCGATGCTGTTTGCTGCAGGCATGGGTATTGGTCTTATCTTCTGGGGTGTGGCTGAACCCACTGCGTTCTTTACTGATTGGTATGGCACGCCATTAAATGCGGAAGCTTATACTGAAGCTGGCCGTGAAGCGGCACTCGGCGCCACGGTATTCCACTGGGGTCTGCATGCTTGGGCGATTTACGGTATGGCAGCACTGTGCCTTGCTTACTTTGTTTACAACAAAGGTTTACCACTATCGATGCGTTCAGTTTTCTACCCAATTCTTGGAGACAAAGTTTGGGGTAAAACGGGCGACGTTATCGACGTGATGACGGTACTAGTAACACTATTTGGTCTAGCGACTTCACTTGGTTTAGGTGGCACGCAAGCCGCGAGTGGTATTAGCCATGTATTCGGTCTAGAGAATAACCTATTCCTACAACAGTTAATCATTGCGTTAATTATGGTGCTGGCAATCGTTTCTGTACTACGTGGTATGGACGGTGGTGTAAAACTACTGAGTAACCTAAACATGGTTATCGCGTTTGTTTTCCTAGGTTTTATCGCAGTGCTTAACTTCACTACGGTTCTAGACTCGCTTGCGACAGCGGTAACCGGTTACGTGAAGAACATTATCCCGCTAAGTCAAACAGCAGGTCGTGAAGACACCACTTGGTTACATGGTTGGACAGTATTTTACTGGGCATGGTGGGTAGCCTACGCACCGTTCTTCGGTATGTTCGTGGCTCGTATCTCTAAAGGCCGTACGGTTCGTGAGTTCCTGTTATGCGTTCTGATCATCCCTACGCTTGTTACTACGGCTTGGATGTCTATCTTTGGTGGAGTGGCGATTGAGCAGGTGATGGATAAGGTTGGACAACTGGGTATCGACCAGGGTATCGCTGATGTTTCTCTAAGCTTGTTCTACATGTTAGACGCCTACCCGCTAGGTAATATTCTGTCTGTGATTGCGGTTGCGCTTATTATCGTATTCTTCGTAACCACTCTAGACTCTGGTTCTATTGTTATCGATGGTATGACTGCAGGCGGTAAGTTAGAAGTGCCTGTTCGCCAGAAAGTTGTCTGGGCAATCATTTCAGGTGCAATTGCAATGGTTATGCTGTGGATTGGTGGCACGCAATCTATTCAAGCACTGCAATCAATTACAATCATTGCTGCATTGCCGTTTACCATCATCCTAATACTAGGTTGTGTAAGTCTGATTAAAGGTCTTCTGACTGAAGTTGAACAACCAAAAGTGGCGACTGATACCGCGAAACAATAACGTGTTGTGAACTCAGGTAATGACTTTACGCCCTTGTTTTTGCAAGGGCGTTTTTTATGAATCGTAATTCGAAGAGCGTCAGAAGTGGATCACCTTTCTGGGATTCGACGATAGGCGTTGCTATTCACATCAAGGTTGTCTGGCGAGAAGTCGTCCAACATACGTTGTTCGTAGTGTTCATAGCCATCAAAGCGGCATTCACCGATCTCATTTCGTGGGCACACCTGTGCATGGTGTCTTTCGATTAATTCGGTCGAGCAGAACGGGCAGTATTTCATACATCCTCCTGATTGTACTCATTGTCTCAATGGGCATTTTCAGTAACGCAAATTCATGTTTCGATTTGATGGCATTTTTAAGTCATTTTCTAAATGAGCGATCTGTATGCCAAAGCGTATAAACACATACCGACAATGTTAAGGTTATTCGGATACGGCGCCAAAGACGATCACTTGAACCTGTATGAAAAGGTAACAATTTGTGTTGCCTGTTATGGTGCACGTTTTTAGTAAATCGGTATCAGTTATTGATGAATAGAGAATGAGTTTTTGAGTTGAAGCTCTTCAAAGTAGTCTTGAACGAATTGAACAAACGCTTTGTGTTTTCTAGCTGGGTAGACCATTTGAGGATAAAACAGGTAGATGGAATTACCATTAGCGATGCATTCATGGGTAAGCAGTGGTGTTAAACGGCCTTGTTTTACCTCTTCAGCAACGTAGTAACTCGCGATACGGATTATGCCGCTGCCGTGTACAGCTTGCTGCTTTAAAAGGTGGTTCTCGTTGCTTGATAACCAGCCAGATACATGCACGTTACCACTGTTAAATGGCCATTCATGCTGGTGTAGGGTCGCAAGACACTGATGATCTTGCAGATCGTCGAGTGACTTAGGCTCCCCACACTTTTCTAGATAGCTTGGCGCCGCAACGAGATCATGTTGATACGAAAATAACTTCTTAGCCACCATATTCTCTGGTGGAGTATTGGTCGCTCGAAACGCAATGTCGATATCTTCACGATTGAGGTTATAGGTGGTGTAGCTGCTATTAATTTCGAAATAGATGTCTGGATAGATCGCTTGGAAGCGTTGGCACAGATCAGACAGAAAGATCTCTGTGAACATTTTTGGTGCTGTGATCCTTAAAACCCCTTTAATTGCTTCATGTTCATCCGACACGCTTCGCTCTAGGTCGAGGACTTGAGATCGAATTACCAACCCTTGAGCAAGTGCTCGTTCACCTTGAAGCGTGAGTCGAACACTGCGTGTGGTCCGGACTAACAACGGACACTCTAAGTCGCTTTCTAAACGTTTTATCTGTTCCGACAAGTAACTTTTTGAAATCCCCAGTTGTTCTGCTGCTTTGGTGAAGTTGAGCTGTTGAGCAAGCTCAACAAACAACATCAACCTTTCTATTCTTTTGTGCTCATTCATATCTTATCTCCAGTTTCCATTTGTTCATTATAACGAACAATTATTTCGTATTCAGGCTATTCTGTTTTTCTTGTAGAACAATATGATTGAGGCTGATTTCATGAATACGAGAATGAACAATGAAAAACGTACTTCCTTTATCAAAACATTTAACCAACGTCAGTGAGATTGCTTACGGCTGTATGGGGCTAGGCGGTGGTTGGAACGACAACCCTGTTTCTCAAGATGATGTTTACCAAACACAAGGTATTATCGAAACGGCAATGGCTTCAGGTATCAATCTTTTTGATCATGCAGACATTTATACATTTTCTAAAGCAGAGCAGGCCTTTGGCCAAGTACTAAAGAGCCAGCCTGAATTGCGCGATCAAATGTTTCTGCAATCGAAATGTGGCATTCGTTTTCAAGGCGAAGGTAATGTTGGACGCTATGATTTCTCTGCGCAATGGGTGCAGAGCTCTGTGGAAGGCATTCTTGAACGCTTAAATACGGAAAAGCTAGACGTACTCTTATTACACCGCCCTGATCCATTGATGGAGCTTGATGAGCTAGCTCGTACGCTTCAAGACCTGCATGCAGCGGGTAAGGTCGAACATTTTGGTGTGTCTAACATGAGTGGTCATCAGATTGAGTATCTGCAATCTGCTCTTGACCAACCTTTAGTGGTTAACCAGATGGAAATGAGCCTAGCGAAACTGGATTGGCTTAACGATGTTGTTCTAGTTAATTCTCAAGGGTTGAATGAGTCTGATTGGGCTCCGGGCACACTAGAGTACTGCCGAGCTCATGGCGTGCAACTTCAAGCATGGGGTTGTTTGGCACAAGGACGCTTCTCTGAGCAGGGCTTAAATTCAGAGGACGAAAGTGTACGAGCGACTTCGAAATACGTTCAACAACTTTCTGAGAAATACGGTGTGACGAGCGAAGCGATTGTATTAGCGTTTCTTCTGCGCCACCCAGCCGGTATTCAACCTGTGATCGGCACAACTAATCTCGACCGAATTCGCGCAAGTGCTGCTGCGACTCAGATTAAGTTAACTCGCGAAGAGTGGTACAACTTATTTGTTTACTCTCGTGGTCAAGCACTACCATAGGTAAATAATCATGCTGACTTTAAATAAAGCTCAACAAGCGGTAGCGACGGCGATTGAAATAGCAGCTCAGAATCAGCAGCAAATTGCCGTTGCTGTTTGTGATACGCACGGTGAATTGATCGCATTCGCTAAAATGGACGACGTTAGTGTCCAGGCTGGTTTGCTCGCAAAAAGCAAAGCGTATACGTCGGCGCGTGATCGTCAACCAAGTGGTAACTTAGGTGAGTGGGCGCGTGCGACAGGCAAGGATATGGGTTATTGGAATGACTCGAATATCACTGGCTTTAAAGGTGGTGTACCTATTGTTTCCTCTGGCCGTGTTATTGGAGCTATTGGTATCAGTGGCTTGAGCGAGGAAGAAGATGAATTGCTTGCTCAGTCAAGTATCTCTGATCTTCAGCTTTAATATTCTTACGCAAGAAACAAAAACCGATGCAAGCGCATCGGTTTTCTTTAGCTTAAATGAGTATACGTTGCTCGCCTTGAGTCGACGCTTACTAGCAAGTTATGCTTGAGCTTGTTGAAGATCGTTCTTCTCTTCTTTGTTGCCTAAAATACGACTCGTGATAGTACCTGCAGTCATTGAACCCGATACGTTTAGCGCAGTACGAGCCATATCGATAAGCGGTTCGATAGAGATAAGCAGTGCTGCGATAGTCACAGGTAACCCCATAGCAGGCAGTACGATTAACGCTGCAAACGTTGCACCGCCACCTACGCCAGCAATACCAAATGAGCTTACTGTAATGATAGCGATCAGCGATAAGATGAAGTTGATGTCCATTGGGTTGATACCCATGGTTGGCGCAACCATTACCGCTAGCATAGCAGGGTAGATACCCGCACAGCCATTTTGACCGATTGTTGCACCGAATGACGCAGATAAGTTTGCAATCGCTGGTGGCACATTGAGCTTAGTGATTTGTGCTTCAACGTTAAGAGGAATCGTTGCTGCAGAACTGCGCGATGTGAATGCAAAGGTCAGTACTGGCCAGATCTTCTTGAAGTATTCTTTCGGGTTCACACCAAAAAATGAAACTAATACGCCGTGAACCACAAACATCAGTAAAATTGCCACGTAAGAAGCAACGATGAAACCGAGTAGGCTAAGAATGTCGGAAGCACTTGATGTTGCGACAACTTTCGCCATTAGTGCAGCGATGCCGTATGGCGTTAGAGCCATGATCATCTTAACTAGGCGCATAACGATAGATTGAGCCGCTTCGACAAAAGTGCGAATCGGAGACTCTAGTTCTTCTTTTTCTGCCATTACTTTACGTGCTGCAATACCCGTCAATACACCAAAAATAACAACGGCAATAATAGAAGTAGAGCGAGCACCAGTTAGGTCTGCAAATGGGTTAGTCGGAATAAAGCTAACCAGCATTTGAGGGATAGTCAGGTCAGAGACACGGTCTGCGCGAGTTTCAAGCGCTGCTAGACGTGCTGTTTCACGAGCACCTTCTGTAAGCCCCTCTGCAGTCAGACCAAATGCCTGCGTTACCATGATACCGATGATTGCTGAGATTGCGGTTGTCGCCAATAAGATTGAAATGGTGATGCCTGAAATCTTACCTAGGGAGCCGCCTTTCTCAAGTTTCACAACCGCTGCGATCATGGAAACAAGCACCAGTGGCATGATCACCATTTTGAGTAAACCAACGTAACCACGGCCAACGATGTTGACCCAGTCCAATGTCTCTTTGATGATTGGGTTGCCTTCGCCAAATAGCAGTTGTAGAGCAAGACCAAAACCACTACCAAAGACAAGTCCAAGCAGCACTAAGCGGGAAAGTGTGTGTTCTTTTTTCTGCTGCCCGTAGAGAAAAAATAGAATACCAGTGAATACCGCCAAGGCAGCGATAGCAGGGAGTGACATTGAATTTCCTTATGAATTACTTCAGAACAATAAGAGCCTAGGGGTATAGGCGTGAGCACAGCTAGCTAAAATAACGTTCTGTAACAAAACGTAAAATAAGGAAAAGTAATTTGATAGAACAATTAGTCATATCCAAAAGAACAGTTGTTCGCATATTCAACAGAGTGACGGTTCTGGCATCAATCTAACGATATTTCGCCAAAAAATTGAACACCTCACTCGGAGAAAGATTTGGACATTTTTTTGAATTTTTTTCGAATAATCTAAACAGCATCGCATCGGCAATCGACTCTAACTCGAGCGAATTTTGTTCAATCCAACAACAATCGCAGTTTGAAAGGCGAGTTATCGATAGATAGATAAGACGATAGCAAGTACACTGATTGTTACTTTGTCACAGCCAAGGAAGCGCGATGAACCTCCAGTTCGATTCTCTCTCTGCAAATGAAATCTACCACCTGATGACTCAAACAGTTGTCCCTCGTCCCATAGCGTGGGCGCTGACCAAATCAAGTGGTGATGTATTTAATCTTGCTCCATTTTCCTACTTCACTCCAGTATCGAGCCAGCCTCCATTGTTGATGCTTTCTGTGGGTAAAAAGCCGACAGGTGAAATCAAAGACACTGCAAAAAATGCGATAGAAACCGGTAAGTTAGTTATTCATATCGCGTCTGAATCTTCTGCGGAGGTGATGACCTCTACAGCTGCAACACTGGATCATGATCATTCGGAAGTACAAGCGAACGATATAGAGTTGGTCGAGTTTGAAGGCTTCTCTTTGCCTCGAGTTAAGTCTTGCTCTGTGGCGTTTGGGTGCACGCTTTTTGAAGTTAAAGAAGTAGGAGAGGTTCCCCAAAGCTTAGTGTTTGCAAAGGTTGAAGCGGTGTACATTGCTGAAGAGATTATCGATCAAACCAGTGAGCGATTGAAAATCGATGCCTTAGCGTTAAACCCGTTGTCACGTCTTGGTGGCGGTGAATACGCAACTCTCTCTAATGTTTTTTCGGTAGCACGACCAAAATAATTGAAAGCTGAGCCAACGATGGGCTTAGCTTTCTGATTTTTCTATGTAAGAAACTATTTTTCTACGTAAGAAACTACTGCGCTCTCAGTAAAAACCGTCATTTAACGATTAAAAGTCTCAAATCATCACATTGGTAAGTCATCTTCATGCTAGATACTCAACACTCTGCGTTTATCCAAAATCGAATCGATCAAAAAACCAAACCATTGGGCGCCCTTGGCCTTTTAGAGAAGACCGCTTTTCAACTGGCGCTTATTCAAAGCCAGCAAAGCCAAACGCCGATTGAGAAAATTCAAATCGCCAAGCCTTCAATGTTTGTTTTTGCTGGCGATCACGGAGTTGCGGATGAAGGGGTAAGTATTGCCCCAAGTGCCGTGACTCAGCAAATGGTATTGAACTTTGTTCATGGTGGCGCCGCGATCAACTGCTTCTGTCGGTTAAACGATATTGACTTAACCGTTGTGGACGCAGGTATTTTACAAGCCATAGATACCAGTGATATTTCGGGTAGTCATACCGAGTTATTGGTCGCTCAAAGATTGGGTAACGGCACTCACAATTTTAATCAGCAAGCAGCGATGTCACTTGAGCAAGTCGAGAAAGGGATCAGCTATGGTCAGTCTTTGATTGAAAGTAAAATCGCGCACGGCTGCAATCTCGTTATGTTTGGTGAAATGGGTATTGGTAATACCAGCAGTGCTTCGGCAATACTGAGCGCCTTAACGGGGTTAGATGCAAAAGAGTGTGTTGGCCTTGGTACTGGAATAGATGACGAACAACTTAAGCGAAAGCAGCAAGTGGTTGCCAACGGTGTTGAACGCTGTAAAGGAAAAAACGTAGAGCAAGTACTTGCTGAAGTGGGCGGCTTTGAAATTGTACAAATGGTTGGTGGATTTATCGGCGCAGCAAAGGCGCAAACACCGATTTTAGTTGATGGTTTTATTGTTTCGGTGGCGGCATATGTAGCGAACTTAATTGAACCAAGGTGTCGCGATTACATGCTGTTTGCACACAAATCTCAAGAACACGCGCATCAATATGTGTTGAGAGAGTTAGATGCCGACCCTATGTTGGACTTGGGACTCAGGTTGGGTGAGGGCACGGGTGCTGCATTGGCACTGCCTTTGATTAAGGCCGCCGCTGAGTTTTACAACAACATGGCAAGCTTTGAAAGTGCTGGAGTGACGGTGTAATGGACCAGTCTGAGACAAACAGCGGCTTTAAATATCAGTGGCAACTGTTTTTGTTGGCGTTGGGCTTCTTCTCTCGTCTACCGGTGCCACACGATACGCCTTATTCCGAAGAGCGTATGAATCGAGCTGGGCGATGTTTTTCAATGGTCGGCATTGTGCTCGGTCTACTGTGTGCCAGCGTTTATGTTTTGCTAAGTTTGTTCTTACCTACTGACGTCGCATTAATCCTTATGATGGTATTCAGCTTAATGCTGACAGGTGCATTCCACGAAGATGGCCTGACAGATATGGCTGATGGTATTGGTGGAGGCATGACCGTTGAGCGGCGCCTAACCATTATGAAAGACAGTCGTATTGGGACTTATGGTGCTTCCGCATTGATAATGGCTCTTTTAGGTAAGTGGGTATTTCTGAGCGAGCTTATTGGGCAAACAAGTACAGCGGATCTTTTTATGATCTTGGTTTCTAGCTACGCATTTAGTCGAGCGATCGCCGCATCGCTGATTTATGACATGCCTTATGTAAGCGATCCCGATACCAGCAAGAGTAAGCCATTAGCTAATAAGCAGACACGCTCTGAAACTCTATTTTTGATTACCATTGGATTCATACCGAGCTTATGGTTTGGTATTGAATTTAGCGCTTTGTTGCTAGTCATTGGTTATGCCGTTCGTACACTGCTTAAACGTTGGTTAACGCTTCGTATTGGTGGCTTTACTGGAGACTGCTTAGGTGCCGCGCAGCAACTGGTCGAACTTTCAACTTACTTACTGTTTATCGCTGCGTTTTATAACGGGCTTATTGGGTAAACACGAATCATGAACCATCAAAAATCTACGCATTTAATTCTTGGTGGAGCACGCTCAGGAAAGTCGAGCTTCGCTGAAAAACAAGCCATCGAGACTTCGAGTAACCAAGCACTTCAGCTGCACTACATAGCCACCGCTATAAGCTTTGATGAAGAGATGGAGGCTCGTATTCTTCATCACCAACAACGACGCGATGCACGTTGGCAAGAACATGAAGTACCACTTGAGCTTGCAAATACACTGCGTGACTTAAATTCATCAGATGTCGTGTTAGTTGATTGCTTGACCCTTTGGCTCAATAACGTGATTTTTCAGCTTGGTGAGCAAGCGACGAACGCGCAAGTCGAAAGTTGGATAGAAGAGTTAGTCGATGTCGTCGAAGCGAGTCCTGCAACTATCATTTTGGTTTCGAATGAAGTGGGGCTTGGTGTTGTTCCTATGGGGCAAGTGTCTCGTTTATTTGTCGACAATGCTGGCAGAATGAACCAAGCCTTAGCGAAAGTGGTGAAGCGGGTCACTTTCATTGCAGCAGGGTTACCTATGGTTCTTAAAAACGAAGGCTAACGAACTCACATTGAACAAGATACGCACCAAACATATTTACCTAGTTCGCCATGGCAAAGTACTTGGAGAGGCTGCACTCAATGGCAAGACAGACGTGCTCGTTGACGCGTCACTCCAAGATGAGATTTGCGCAGCAATCACAGCTCTGCCGTTTAAAGTTGATGCAGTAGCAACATCACCACTGCGCCGCTGTCATGATTTGGCAGAGCGAGTGGCACAATCGCAATCAATACCTTTACAGAGCATCGAAGAACTGCAAGAGATGAATTTCGGTAATGTTGATGGGGTGCCTTTCGACCTTCTAAGCGGGCAATGGGAGAGTTTAGAGTCGTTTTGGAAAGATCCAGCAAATCACCAACTTGCTGGAGCGGAAAGTTTACAGGCATTCCATCAACGAGTAATTCAAGGTTGGTCGCAACTTATTAGTTACACCAATGACAACACATTATTGGTTACGCATGGTGGCGTAATTCGAATGATTTTGGCGCACTGTTTGGATATTGATTGGAAGAAGCCAACGCTTTACTCCAACCTTGCTATTGGCAATGCGTCTCTGACACACATTCAAATCACACAAACAGACAATAACTATATCAGTGTGAAGGTGATAGGGCAGCCATTATTGACGCCTTAAGCACCAGCCAGTGAGAGCTGGTTTTTTAATATACCAATTTATCGATGTAACATCGCACAGAATAAGGACAGAACTCATGACAACGCCAAGTTGGGATTTGAGCATTGCATATCGTGGATTAGACGATTCAAAAATTGATCAAGATATTGAATTGATCGAGCAGTGTATCGAACTGCTTTATCTTCATGTTGAAAAGCGCGATACCGTGATCGCGATGCAGAATGCGATCCAAACCTCAGAAGCGGCAGGCACGCTGCTAGGAACCATTCATACCTTCGCAAATTGCCATGCGTCAGTGGATGCCACGCATACCGAAGCGAAGCAGCTTTTGGGTCGTGTGGCAAAACTCAACTCTGAAATGTCTCAAGCTTTTAGTCCATATGAAGACACCTTAATTCACGCTGACGTGGAATTTATTACAAAAGTACTAGACCACGCCAGCCCAGATGTCGCAGGCCAAGGCTTTGCTATCGAGAGTTCTCGTAAGCTCGCGGCAACTCGTTTAAGTGTTGCTGAAGAGCAACTGCTTGCGGCAATGGAAGTTGATGGTCGTGATGCGTGGGGTCGTTTATACGACAACTTAACGGGTTCATTAAAACTGTCTCTACAGCTCGAAGGCGAAGAGGAAGTGCTTGGCTTCTCACAAGCAGCAAGCCTTCTTTATGGCAGCGAGTTTGAAAAACAAGAACCTGCTTGGCGCGCTGTTCAACAAGCAATGGCTACGCATCAAGAATCGTTCGCTTCCATTCTTAACGCATTGGCCGGCTGGCGCTTAACTGAAAACAAAAAACGCTCCAAGATCTGCGATGTGCACTTCTTAGCGCCAAGTCTGCATGGCAGCCGTATTGTGCCTGAAACACTCGACACCATGATGGCGACCGCAAAAGCCAATCGTTCGGTAGGCCAAAAAGCGGGATTGCTGATGGCGAAAGTACATGGTTTGGATGAGATGAAACCGTGGAATCATCTTGCTGCGATGCCACCGCTTGGTGATGGTGAATCTAAGGTTTACCCGTTTGATGAAGCGATCGATGTGATCAAAACGGCTTTTGCTGAAGTGAATCCAGAAATGGCACAGTTTGTTGATCTTATGGTTGAAAACGGTTGGATTGATGCAGCGCCAGCGCCAAACAAACGCTTGGGAGCTTACTGCACTAAATTCGCCGCGACACGTTCTCCACTGGTCTTCATGACTTGGAGTGGTAGTCGTTCTGATCTGATGACGCTTGCTCATGAGCTTGGTCATGCCTTCCATAACTGGGTGATGCGTGACATGCCGCTGTGTCAGACTCGTTACCCGATGACGTTGGCGGAAACCGCTTCCATCTTCGCTGAAAACATTGTTCGCGACTACTTGCTAAAACAAGCTGAAACGCGTGATGAGAAGCTTGAAATGTTATGGGAAGAGCTCTCTTCTTCTTTAGCATTAATGATCAATATTCCAGTGCGTTTTGAGTTTGAAAAAGCGTTCTATGAACAGCGTGAAAAAGGCGAGCTTACGGCTAAGCAGCTGTGTGATTTAATGGAGAAAACATGGAAAGCGTGGTACGGCGACGCCATGAGTGAAGCTGACCCATACTTCTGGGCAAGTAAACTGCACTTTAGTATCTCGCAAGTCAGTTTCTACAACTATCCATATCTGTTCGGTTACCTATTCAGTAAGGGCGTATATGCCCAGCGTGAAGTGAAGGGTGAACACTTTTACAGTGACTACGTTGCTCTTCTTAGAGATACAGGCAGCATGATGGCTGAAGATGTGGTGGCGAAGCACTTAGGTATGGATCTCACTGAAGCAGACTTCTGGCAACAGAGTATCGATATGGTCTCTGCCCAAATCGACGAATTTGAAAGACTGCTCAATCAGGAAAATTAATTGGTCTTAATAGGTTCATACTCAATAAGAGCTGTGGTAGTTTACACGGCTCTTATCTGATTGATATAGCTTGAAAACCTCGCAAGGTTTGATTTTCCCTGCTGTGAACAGGGCCAATACAACGATTTATGGGCAGTATTTGTGAGTGACAACGGAGTTTCTGTTGATAAGTGCGATCCTAGCAACACAATTTCTTTGTACAATTTATTAACATACGGCCGTGCAATTAAGGAGTAGCGCATGACGAAATCTCTCTTTCGCCAATCATTTCTTTTGGACAGCCTAGATCTTGAACAAGAAGTGCTTGCAGGACAAACCGTACTAGGTAATGGAGTACAGCTAAAAGTTCATCAACGTGGTGTCTTTGAAGTGATTCCAGCGGATTACGATCAACAGACCAAGAACATCATTTTTTCAACCGGCGTTCATGGTGATGAAACCGCACCTATGGAATTGGTTGATAAGATTATTGAAGACATTGAAACAGGTTTCCAATCAGTAAAAGCTCGCTGTTTGTTTATTATCGCTCACCCAGAAGCGACTAATGCTCATACCCGTTTTCTTGATGTAAACATGAACCGTCTTTTTGACGATAAAGCGTATGAAGTAAACCGCGAAAGTAAGATTGCGAAGCAATTAAAACACTTAGTTACTGAGTTTTATAGAGATACTCAACCTGAGACGCGCTGGCATTTAGACCTTCACTGTGCAATTCGTCTATCGAAGCACTATTCATTTGCCGTGAGTCCTAAAGTTCGTCATCCTGTTCGAAGTAAAGAACTCATTGATTTTATTAATAGTGGGCACGTAGAGGCTTTGTTGCTCTCGAACTCTCCAACCAGTACATTCAGCTGGTACAGTGCTGAGAACTTTGGTGCACAAGCACTAACTATGGAACTTGGGCAGGTTGCACGCATTGGTGAGAACCAACTTGAAAGGCTAACGGCATTTGATTTGGCGATGCGCAATCTTATCGCTGAAACAGAACCAGAGCACCTTCCAAAGAAAACCATTACTTATCGTGTCAGCCGTACTATCGTTCGTCTGCATGAAGATTTTGATTTTATGTTCTCGGATTCTGTTGAGAACTTCACCGCATTTAAACATGGTGAAGTGTTTGGCCACGACGGTGATAAACCGCTGATGGCTAAAAATGAGAACGAAGCGGTGGTGTTCCCCAATCGCAATGTTGCTATTGGACAACGTGCTGCGCTGATGGTGTGTGAAGTGGAAACGCGATTTGATCATGGCCAACTGGTCTACGATTAATCAACACCAGCAATTCATCTCAAACGATTGATATCACAAGGTTCGCACGTTATGGCGAACCTTGTGTTTATTTGGGGATACAGGTAAGGTTACGCCAACTTAGTTAAAGTAGCTTGATATGGATTTCCAACACCTTATTCAACAAAAACAGCGATGCTGGACTCGTGCCATCTATCTAATGCTTACAGCGTTGATTGTTCTTAGCGGCCTCTATTTAATGGTCGGCGACCTTTTTATCTCTCCGTTGAATGCACTCTCTCCACTTGAAGAAAAGTTACTTGTCGATTTACGACTTCCACGCTTGCTTGCTGCGATTGCAATAGGGGCTGCGCTCGCTGTCTCTGGTGCAAGCTTACAAGTCTTGTTAGGAAATGTGTTAGCCGAGCCCGGTGTACTCGGAATTTCCGGTGGCGCCAGCCTCGCAATGGTCGTTGTTCTGTTTTTCTTACCCTTCGCTCCAACGCCCGAACTGTTTATGATAGCAGCCGTGATTGGCTCGCTCTGTTTTACACTCCTGCTGGTGGGCATGGTGGGAACGATGCGTTTGACCACAGCAAAACTCTTGTTGATTGGCGTTGCTCTCGGGATTTTGTCTGGGGCGATGGTCACTTGGGCATTCTATTTTAGTGATGACCTAAGCCTTCGCCAATTGATGTACTGGCTGATGGGCAGTTTAGGCGGTGTCGCTTGGTATCAACATACACTGACTCTAGTTATGATTCCCGTCATCATCTGGCTGTGTTTGCAGGGCAGCAAGCTTGATAAATTGATGATTGGGGAAGTGCACGCTGCTCAATTAGGGATTAACGTTCCAGCGCTGCGTTGGCGTTTGATTTTCGCCGTCTCAATACTTGTCGGTTGTGCTGTTGCTCTTGGAGGGGTGATCAGCTTTGTGGGCTTAGTAGTGCCACATCTATTGCGCTTGGCAATCGGTACTGATAACCGATATCTGCTGCCACTGTCTGCGGTATCAGGCGCAGCACTGTTGGTGTTTGCCGATATCTGCGCTCGTACACTGCTGGATTCTGCTGAACTGCCGCTGGGTGTTATGACAACCACGATTGGCGCGCCAATCTTTATTTGGATGTTGGTGAAAAATCATGATTCAAATTAAAAGTCTAAGCGTAGGCTCAAGGTTATTGCCACTCTCATTCAACCTGAAACCGGGTCAGGTTACTCATGTTATCGGGCCAAACGGCAGCGGCAAGAGTACCTTACTCGAGGCGATCTCTGGTATAGGAGAGGGTTATACAGGCGAGGTAATTTGGGTTGATAAACCATTATCGAGTTTTTCACTGCAAGACCTCTCTCTGCAGCGTGCTTATTTAAGTCAGAGCGCACGACCAGCGTTCAACCTAGAGGTGTTCCAATTTCTTGCTTTGTCATTGCCAAGCTCAGTCAATCTAAACAGCGCAATCGTGTCAGAGGTGCTGGTCGAAGTGAGCGAGATGTTGGAGATAAGCGATAAGCTGCACCGTTCAATACAGACCCTTTCTGGCGGGGAATGGCAACGTGTGCGTTTGGCGGGTATGTGTCTGCAAATTTGGCCGTCGTTAAATCCCTATTCGAAGTTACTGATTTTGGACGAACCGGCTGCACCGCTGGACATTGGTCAAGAAGCTTTACTCTACAAGCTGATAGACCATGTTGCCAAACAGGGGATCTCAGTATTGATGGCGAACCATGATTTGAATCGTACCTTAAGACATGCCGACCAAGTACTTCTGCTTGATAAAGGAGTGTTGCAAAAAGTTGGCTCAGCTGAAAAAGTGATGGTTCCAGAACGGCTTGAGCAGGTCTTTAATACTCGAATTAAAAGTATTACGGTAGACGACGCCACCTATCTACTTTTTGAATAAATGATTCACAGCCTGAGTCCTAGGTACGTGTAGTCGTGTCTTCCCAGAGCCTCGATTGAGGGCTAAACCTGACCACTAATGGCTTGTCGCCTTAAGTCGAAATATTATTTAGCTTCTTTTACTATGTAACTTGTTAATTTCATTATTTTTCTTCTGCTCTGTTGTTATTTAACGCTGTTTTGTTACTGTGAAAGGAACAGCAATTAGAGTGATACAACAACATGAACTAAGAAGGAAATGAAATGGAAATACAAGTAAGACGCACAGAACCGAGTGATGCCAGAAGTGTTAAAGAGATCTATGAGTGCCCAAACGCGTTTCGCGGCACCTTACAACTCCCACACCCTTCGCTCGACCTCTGGGAGAAGCGTCTCACCCATGTTCCAGAGCATGTCTATTCTTACGTCGCGCTGTATCAAGGTGAAGTGATTGGCAATCTTGGTTTAGAGGTTTGTGTTAACCCAAGACGTCGACACGTTGCCTCGTTGGGTATGGGTGTTAAAGATAGCTTTACGGGCAAAGGTGTGGGTAGTGCGTTATTGCAGACTGCGGTCGACCTTTGTGATAACTGGATCAATATTAAGCGTCTTGAACTGACGGTTTACACCGACAACGAGCAGGCCATCAACCTCTATAAGAAGTTTGGTTTTCAGATTGAAGGGGAGTCTGCGGCGTTTGCATTTCGTGATGGCGAATATGTGGCGGCTTACCACATGGCGAGAATCCAACCAAGTTGACTTAGTCATTTTGAACGGCAGAAAGAAACAAAAAGCGCCTCAGAATTTGAGGCGCTTTTTTAATTCCCGTATAAGAAGATGGTTTTAAACCGTTAGCGGCGCAAGATCTGCTGGGCGGTAGTAAACCGACTTAAGCACTTTTCCTTGGCGAATGGTTTTCTCTTCTGACACGAAATCTTCTGCACATTTCGCGATGATGTAATCACCTTTCTGTACAGCCATCAGTTTGATGTTTTGCTTGGCGTAGAACGCTTCAGTTTCTGCGTACTCTTTCTCGTTGCGGCACACTTTGCTCATGTTGCTTGAGTGTACTTCGTCCCAGCATGGTAGGAAGTCGATAGCGCGATTCTTCGCAACATTAAGCAACAAGTCAATTAGGTAGCTGATCGCTAAGTTGTCTTCAACTTTGTCTTGGCCCATGTGGACTAAACGCCCCATCAGTACATAGACGCTGTCGACAATTGCGTCGGCTTGCTCAATTTTTGAATCGGCTTCTGCAAGTTCAGTCAGCTCTTCGATCGCTAAAGAGGTGTGAAGAGTGTCACCTTTGTCGTCCATAGTTTCTGGTGCAGCAACAGGAAGATCAAAAGTGCTACGGAACTCTTTGATGTCGCGGTACAGGTGATCGAAGATGGTTTGGTTTAGTTGAGAAAGGGTCATATTCCTATCCATTTGTCTTTGGTAGGGGAGCATTTTAGCAAAGCTCGAAGTTTGGCGCTATTCACAAGATAAGCGGTCGGAAATGTATTCTTTGTGCCAACGTCTGTGATTGAGATTGATCGCTGATGAGTGTTTGTATCTCACTAAAAAAATGGGCGGGACACAATTTTTGGCCTGCCCATATAGGATGACTTCACAGAAAGTTTGTACTAGCTAGCACCAAACAAATAAGGGAAGAGTTTGCGTCGTTCTTCGGGCGTCAAAGATTCCACACGAGCGATATTGGTATCTGGAATCGCTTCTGGGTTCGGGTAGTGCTTCAGCACTTTTTCCATGCTCTCTTCGCGAATCAAGTGATAAACAGGATAAGGTGAACGGTTGGTCAGGTTCTCATCGTCTTCTGGATCTGCACCACCGAAGCAGTAATCAGGGTGAAACGTCGCCACTTGGTAGATGCCTTCCCAATCTTGCTGCTTAATCAGTGCCTCGATCCAATCGATAAACATGTTGTAGTCAAAGAAATCTTTAAGCATGTTTGGAACAACAACCAGCGTTGTCTCCAGTACCTGAGGCGACGTGTTATCAAGTTCAACAAAGTGCGCCATAATGTCTTCCAACAACATCTCTTCAGTTGTGGCTTCACTAACGAAAATCTTAATCTGCTTATTACGCTGTGGTTTGGCTGCAAAAGGGCATAGGTTGAGTCCAATCACAACGTCATTGAGCCATTGTTGAACTTGGTCGTGAATAACCTGAAGATCGTTCGAGGGTGGGTTTGACATGACTTGCTCCGAATAATTTTTGCGTAGCATAACAAAATCGGTCGTAATCAAAACCCTAATTTGCGGTTACCGAGATAATCCGCTGTTTCAAATGCTCAATGGAGTGCTTGTCAGGCTTGAGCTTGAGTCATCGCAGGTTTGGTTGCGCGATGATGGTGCAGTTGATAGAGCCAGATGAAGATCAAGCCGTATAACAACGAACCTCCCGCCATAACACCGTTCCAACCAAAATGTTGCCAGCAATACAGCAGCAAGAATCCGCCTAGACTACCACCAATATAGTAGTGAACGAGGTAAAGTGCGGTTGCCGTCGCTTTTGCCTTTGTCGCCTTTTGACTCACCCAAGCGTAAGCCAGCGTATGGGCAAAGAAAGCACCAAAACTTATCAGCAGTAAACCTACAATCATGAAAGGAATCTGTTCGACCGCTGAAACAAGCATACCAAGTAAACTGATACTTACACCAAGGGCAATACCCTTGAGTGGGTCAAACTTTTGTGTCCAGCGGCTGGAAAATTTAGAGCTAAAGGTGCCTGCTAAATAACATAGGAAGATCAGTGATGCTAAGCTGACCGCAAGTGAGTGAGGAGCCGCAACAAGCCTAAAGCCCATTACAGAATATAAGTTGACGAATAGGGCAAAGTTAGCACCACCAATTAGCATTGCTGTCCAAAGTGTAGGGTTTTTAAGGTGGGTGATCACCGCGCGGTTGTGGTGAAAGAACAGCCCTTTCTGTGGTTTAAATCCATGTTGGTTAGGCAGTTTCCAAGAGATGTAAACAGCACCGATAAAGGAACCTACAACAAAGAATATAACGGCAGCATGCCAATCAAAGTAATCAGTAATGAGTCCACCTAAAACACGACCAAAAATCCCTCCTAAAGAGTTAGCTGCGATGTAACCGCCAATAGCGATGGCGAACGCTTTTGGTGTTAGCTCTTCAACCATATACGCAACGGCAACGCCAGCAAAGGCAGCAACCGCAACTCCCATGATTGCTCGAGCCGCAACCAGTTGCCACAGAGTGGATGTAAATAGCATGAAAGTGCCAACAAGCGGGATTAAAAACAAACTCAGGAGAATGATAGGTTTCCGGCCAAAGCTCTCAGATGCGATTGCCCACGGAACGAGGCTGAGTGATAAACCCAATGTGGTAGCCGCAAACAACCAGTTTACTTGGGTCTCGCTAACTGAAAATACTTCAGCCATATGCGGAAGAATGGGTTGAAACACATAGAGGTTACAAAAAATAATAAACGAGCCAATCGCCAATGAACGGGTGATGTTTCTGTATTGTGGCGTGCCTGCGTCAAACATGAAGTGAGCCTTGTGTTATTTATTTACTGACTTGTGAACAAAGTAACAACTCATCAAGGATAAAAGAAATATATTAAACATATAACCTCAATATATTTTTTATATCACCATGCTTGAGTCTAAATCACTCCGTCACTTCTTAGCGGTTGCCGATTCTGGCAACTTTACGCAAGCCGCTAAATCGCTTCACATTGCACAACCTGCCCTAAGTATTTCGATAAAAAAGCTTGAACAAGCCCTTGAACTCACGCTATTCCGACGCGGGGATAAGAAGGTGAGTTTAACGGAGGAAGGCAAGGTGCTTTATGAGCACGCCAAACGCATCGGGCAGCAGTTTGAAGATGCGCAACTAGCGATGAATGAGCTCAAGGGGTTGGAAAAAGGGGAGGTGCGGTTAGGTGCTCCAAGCATGATGGGAAGCTACTTTTTTCCAAGAGTCGTTATGGCGTTTAAAAGCCGGTACCCAAACCTCAAGATCACTCTGATAGATGCTGGTACTGCATCAATTAGAGAAATGCTCCTTAATGGCGAGCTCGATATCGGTGTGATAAATCATGAAAAGGTGCCCGAAGATTTAGAAACAGACCACTTGCTAGCTTCAGAAATGTTGGCTGTTGTCGGTAAAGATCACCCATTCGCGACACAAAAAAGCCTGACCTTTGAGCAGTTCTTTGAGCAAGACTTGATCATGTTTAAATCGGGATACTTTCATCGCGATTTTATAGACCAAATGTGTGTTAAGCATAATCTTGATATGAGTATTGCCTTTGAAACGAATCTATTACCTATGATTCTGTCAATTGTAAAACAGGAATTTGCAATAACTGCTTTATTAAGTTTGGTGACTGAATATGAATCGGATGTTGTGGGTATTCCATTTAGTGAACCAGTCAAGCTCAATTTATCGTTAGCCTGGCGAAAAGAAGGATATTTATCGAAAGCAGATAGAACATTCATTGAATTCGTTAAGCAGTATGTTTAGGAGATAGTGAACGTCAATAAATAGTCGCTATCGCCACTTTACAAAAGTGAGTGTCTTGAGAGCAATGATCATAAAACTCTGTCTTTCTGAGTATTATTGGCTAAATGTCACATTATTAGTGTGGTCAATACCCGCGATTTTATCGAGTAACTCTTGATTTTTTACGATTAGATGTAAATTAATTTTACTTTAAGTAATGGTTACGTATAATTCGGATTATTGACGGTTTCCCATTCAGATATTATGAAATGTAAATGTAAAGAACAGCAAGTTGTAAGAGTACACAGAAATTTATTTGATAAAATTCTGGGTATCAAAGCGAAATACAAATGCGTTAAATGTAATGCTGTATTTAAAATTAAAGGTTGATTTCATCCTGCCATTTTTATATTTATTTTTGTTACGGGTATAAATAAACCCGCATTATACGGGCTTAATTTATAGCGTAATTTAGACCGACTGAGTATTAGTTGTAGTTGGCGTTATACATCTTGTCGAAGTTTTTCTGATTCCATCCCACCATAATTTGATCACCAATTTTAAGTACTGGTATTGAGCGAGCACCCATTGCTTGTAACTCTTTGCGGCCACGTTGCATTTTTGCGTTGGTCAGGCGGTAGGTGATGTTCTTTGAATCTAGGTAGCGTTGAGCATCTTTGCAATGAGGACATTTATCCGCTACGTACAATACAACACGTTTCATTTCGGTTCTCTCTTAATGGTTCTAAGCAAAGTGTATCGAATCTAAGGTGATTAGAAAAGTGTGATCAGTTACACTATACCGCTTTGGTTTGTGCCCTCTCTTAAGAGCTCATTTAAGGTGTAGCTTAATGCATCCATCACTACGTTACATTCAAGGTTACCCGCAACACATTATTGATCCTGTGACTCAAATGGTTGAGTCCGGTCGACTGGTGAAATGGTTCGAGTCGCGCTATCCGGAAAACCATACCATCAAGAGCGAGAAAGCGCTGTTTGATTATGCGATAGCGATCAAAAACCGTTACATGAAGAAAACGCCACCAATCAGTAAAGTGGTGTACGACAGTAAAATCCACCTCATCAACAACGCATTGGGTCTGCATTCATATGTGGCTAAGAACCATGGCGGTAAAATCAAATCTAAGAACGAAATTCGTATCGCCAGCGTGTTTAAGAATGCACCAGAGCCACTTTTAAGAATGCTCGTGATTCATGAACTCGCTCATATCAAAGAGAAAGAGCATGATAAAGCCTTTTATCAGCTATGTTGTCATATGGAGCCTGAGTATCACCAGTTAGAATTGGATGCTCGTCTGTTTATGATCTATTTAGACCTAAAGAAATAAATGATGAATCAAAAATCTAAACGCAATTTTGCCTCGAAAAGTCGAAATGATAGAAAAAATACATCAGCTAAGATGTCTAAGGGGCAAAAGCCTGTTTCGTCAAAGAAAGGCTCTACGTCTAGCAAGCAAAGCAAAGCTATAAAGAGATCTGGTCAAACTACGGTAAAGAAACCACAGGTCAAAAGTGGCTTGCATCCACGAAATCAACACCGAGGGCGGTATGACTTTAGTGCTTTGGTGAAAGCTCTGCCTGAACTACAAGACCACTTGGTGAAAAATCCTGTTGGTGATTCAACGATTAACTTTTCTGATCCACTCTCTGTAAAGTTATTAAACAAAGCCTTGCTAGCACACCACTATGGTGTTCAACACTGGGATATTCCTGCGGGCTACTTGTGCCCACCGATCCCGGGGCGAGCCGATTACATTCATCGAGTTGCCGACCTACTTAATTGTGAGAGTCAGGGTAAGCCGTATTCACATGACAAGGTTAAAGCCCTTGATATTGGTGTAGGAGCAAACTGTATCTACCCAATCATTGGAACGACTGAGTACGGGTGGCGTTACAACGCAAGTGACGTGGACCCTGTCTCAGTGAAAGCGGCAAACTTCATTGCTGAAAGTAACCGCAACTTGAAAGATAAGATTCATTGTCGATTACAACACGATTCGGCTGCCTTCTTTAAAGGGATCATTAAGGATAATGAACGTTACGATGTCACAACGTGTAACCCACCATTCCACAGTTCTCTAGAAGAAGCACAGAAAGGGACTCAGCGAAAATTAGATAACCTTGCAGCGAATCGTGCAAAAAAGCAGGGCAAATTCGATAAAAAGGTTTCGCGTCCGAGTGCAATGGCGAATAAGCAAAGTAAACCGGATCTTAACTTTGGCGGTCAAAAAGCGGAGCTATGGTGTCCTGGCGGTGAAGCTAAATTCATCACTGGTTTAGCCAAGGAGAGCTTGGAGTTTGCTACGCAAGTTCTATGGTTCACCACTTTGATTTCTAAGAAAGAAAACGTCTCCGTATTAAAGGCTCAACTGGCTAAGCTTAATGCGAAAGAGGTTAAAGTTGTTGAAATGGCGCAAGGACAAAAAATCAGTCGTTTTGTCGCCTGGAGCTTTATGGATAAGCCGCAGCGTCAGACTTGGATTTCACTGAAGTAACTCGCTGAACTCATTGAATAGTAGGTTATGTTTTAGCTGTAGCTGATTGAAGGATTAAAGCCGATGGTTGATGAGACTCAATCATCGGCTTTTTAATAGATATCGCTTTTTAGGAAACTTTCATCTCATCAAGCATCGATTGGTATTTATCACGCAACGCGTGGTTACCTGCTTTTGATTCCAACTCCACTAAGATCTGCAAAGAGGGGATTTGATATCCATAACGCTGGTGGAATTTGAACAAGCGTAATCTTGCATCTCGAAACTCTCGTTGTGACACCTCAATTTTTGCTAGTTGGAGCGTCGACTTGATGCGGTTGGGCTCATGGTCAAGAGCGCGAGTGAAGTAGTATTTAGCCTGTTCACTATCACCTGACTTTAGTGCACAAAACCCAGCGTTCTCATAGCTTGCCGAAACCAGATAATAGAAAGGCTGGTCAATTGCTTTATTGAAGTAGCGGTCGGCTTGGTCGTAGTTGCCTTGTTTACACAGAAAAGTACCGTAGTTGTTAAGAACGTTACCGTTGTTCGAATCCAGTCGCAGTGCTCTCTTATATTCTTTTATTGCTTGATCGACTTCACCTACTTTTTCATAGTAATGCGCCATCGAGAGACGAGCGCGGTAATAGCTCGGAGCATGTTGAATTGCCAGTTCGAGATTCTCTCGTGCTCTAACCATATTCTCTTGTTCCATGTAACCTAGGCCAAGAGCGATTCTAGACTCGGACATTGCGATTGGATTGGCTTCAACTTTTAATGACTCACCTTCGGTCACTGATACACAGCCGGTAAGCGCAAATAAAACTAGGAAAGAGGATAGGTTAGCTAGCTTGAGTGAAGGCATTGAAAGGCTCCTTTTAAATACTAAAACATCATAGGAGAACTCGAGCCGCTGATTGGTAAAAAGGCGAGGTAATGCGATCCACTCACCATAAAAAGGCCGTTTGTTACTGACTCAAAATAGAGTGGTGACAAACGGCTCGAATCAATGTGCCAGTATGAAAACACAGCCAAGATAAATCAGTCGTCTTTGGTGAAGTTTTCTTCGCTGAAATGATCCAGATCGTATGGCGTTTGTTGATAAACGCAATAGTTTAGCCAGTTTGAAAATAGAAGGTGTCCGTGACTGCGCCAGCTCGCGATAGGCTTGTTATCCGGGTTGTTGTTAGGATAGTAGTTGATCGGAATAACCGGCTCCATCCCTTCGCCTAGGTCTCTAACGTATTCATTGTGAAGTGTATGAGCGTCGTATTCTGGATGCCCAGTAACGAACACATTTCGTTTGTCTTTGGTGGCCGCTAAGTAGACACCTGCGATGTCAGATGTCGCCAGAATATCGAGATCCGTATGGTCTGATAAGTATTCTGGTGAGAAGTCTGCATAACGAGAATGTGGTGCTAAGAAGGTGTCGTCAAAGCCTCGTAGTATCGGGTGATAGGGGTTATGAATTTCATGGTGATAAACCCCAGATAGCTTCTCTTTGCGAGTTCGTTTTGGTAGATCATAAAGCAGTTTTAAACCTGCCTGCGCCGCCCAACAAACATAAAGGGTAGAGGTCACGTGTTTATTAGCCCACTCCATGATGGTTTTTAGGTGGTCCCAGTAGATCACATCTTCAAACTGAACCAAACCTAGCGGTGCGCCTGTGATGATCAGTCCATCAAAGTTACGATTTTTTACCATCTCAAATTGACGATAGAAGTTGTCAAGGTGTTCAGTCGGTGTGTTTTTACTTGGCCTGTCGTCAATGCGCAAGAGCTCTACATCCACTTGCAGTGGGCTATTCGAAAGTAAGCGTAAAAATTGAGTTTCGGTTTCAATCTTCTTTGGCATTAGGTTGAGGATCAAAACTCGAAGTGGACGAATTTCCTGTGTCGATGCTCTTGATAGCGGCATAACAAAGATGTTTTCTTGACGAAGTACATCGCTCGCTGGCAATTGGTCTGGAATGCGAATAGGCACAGCTTTCTCCCTAAGCTAGATATTTAGACGTCTATACTTCTAAATCTATAATATATTGTGACGCTTGTCGACATACAAAACGAACCTTTGTATATATTTCGTTATTGAGCTGGCTAAGTATTCACTTCACCTATGTAGCGACGGAAACTATATTGGAGCAGGTGAATACACCAAGGGTGCCTTTTCTGCGCGAACCGATTCTTGGTGATCTAGGTTTATGATTCTGAACTCAGATACGTTAACATCCTGTTTTCTATTATTTTGATAGCCGTTGAGTACAAGTTTGAAACTTATCTTAATTCGAGGCTTACCTGGTTCGGGCAAGTCGACAAAAGCCAAGTCTCTTGATGCCTTCCATGTAGAAGCCGATATGTATTTTGTAAGTCGTGATGGTGATTACTGCTTTGATCCGGCTTTACTTCCCAAAGCACACGAGTGGTGCCAAAAATGTGCGGAGGGTGCCCTAAAGCAAGGGCTCGATGTGGTGGTTTCGAACACGTTCGTTAAGCGATGGGAGATGAAAGCGTATCGAAACATGGCACGCAAACATGGTGCTGAACTGGTGATTGAGGTGTGCCGTGAACAGTATGGCAATATCCACGAAGTGCCTGAGTCAGTGGTTGCACGCATGAAGAAAGATTGGCAAGAGTAATAAAATCTTTACCATCGAACGAACTCGATGACCCAAAGTGTCTTTTTGTATGAAGACAAATGAAGAAAACAGTTAAAGGTTAATTGAACAATGGCAAAACGTTCTGTTGTCGTGGATATGACTTCCTATGGTATCTACTCGACTTGGGATTCAAAATCTAAAGATCTACCTAAGATTCAGGAGTTCACTCATCGAGTCGAAGCAGAAATCGATGTAGAGTTTGGGTATATCATCAACATCAAAAAGGCCAAAGGTGAAAAGATCCGATACTGCATCTATCACCCCAATATCACCACCGACAAAGGAGAAGTGCTTGAGCCATTCGATGGTGAAGAGTATGTCGGAAGCAATGACTGGGACTTTTATCTCGGTGATACGATTTGGGCGCCTATCGACAATAAAATTGGCAAATGGAGAATGACCGTCGAGCTTGAGGGGAGAGTGATAGCTGATAAGACCTTTGATTTAGTTGCGAAAGATGAAGGTCAATTTTGGAAAAGGCGAGGGTTCTAAGCTATTGCCGTAGATTCGCGAAGCTCCATTGAAACAACAAAGCCAAGCTGTCGCGCTTGGCTTTTCCGACTTTTCGGTCCTTTAAATAATTCTGAGCTACTGTGTTACGTAGGTAATAACAAACTCAGTGATTGCAACCATATCTTTAACTGCGATGTACTCTTCAGTTGTATGTACTTTCGCCATACCTGTTGACAGATTAACGGTGGTTAAACCTTTCGCGTTAAAGTTGTTTGCATCACTACCACCACCAGTACCTTTGGTTGCAGCAGTAACGCCTAACTTTTCGAATGCTGATTTAATTGACAGGATGTGAGGGTGATCATCGGCAATAACAAAGGCGTCGTATGCGCGAGTTGATTCGATTTCCACTTCAGCACCAAACTGCCTAGCACTCTCTTCAAAAGTCGAGATCATGTGGTTGACTTGGTTAGTCAATTTATCACCATTCAATGAGCGCGCTTCGGCAACAACTTTTAGTTCAGGCATTACGATGTTCGTCGCTTGTCCGCCCTCAACAATACCTACGTTAGCTGTGGTCTCTTCATCGATACGCAGCAAGTTCATCTTAGTGATAGCGTCAGCCGCAACTTGAATAGCACTAATGCCTTCTTCTGGTGCTAGACCTGCGTGGGCAGGACGGCCTTTGATTTTAGCCACAATTTTTTGCTGGCCTGGTGCAGCATTAACGATAGTACCGATAGGGCCGCCAGTATCCAGTACAATAGCGTTGTCTGATTGGATGAAAGACATATCAAAGTTCAACGAACCAAACAGGCCACCTTCTTCATAAACGGTAAACGCAATCTCAATAGTTTGGTGCTCGAGACCTTCGGCCTTAATACAACGTACTGCTTCCATGATCGCAGCGATGCCTGATTTGTCGTCACCACCTAAGATGGTATTGCCTTTGGAACGAATGATGCCGTCTTCGATAAACGGCTCGATACCAATTCCCGGCGTTACGGTATCCATATGACAGCTAAATACAGTGCTACCTTCCAGTGAACCCTCTAGGCGTGCGTAGATATTGAAGCCGTTTGAGACTTCTTCTGGTACAGGCAGTTTGTGAACGGTGAAACCAAGCTCACCTAATTGCTCTGCTAATGCCTCTGCTATCGCTTTTTCGTTACGTGATTCACTGTCAATTTTTACTAGATCGCAAAAGTGCTCAACCAGACGTTGCTCATTAACTTTAGTCATTTTTAACTCTCACTATGATGATCACTTTTTCTTGCGAAATAGTGGTCTGTAGGAACAGGAAATTCAATATAACGCCAACTTGACGCGCCATTGTCTGAGTTAAATCAAGAAAATGCTCTGAATCGTCTAAATTTCCCAAAATCTGAACGACAATTGTTGCTGAACCGACGTATGTGGCTAGCTATATAGTGATATCTTTGAGGCTTTTACTTGCCTACGACGGTTTTTATACATACGCTAACGGTTCTAGTTCATAGTTAAGCAATGGCAAAATGACGAATATTTTTATTGTTGTAATTCTTCTGGTTGTGTTCTTTTACTTCATACAAAAATATGTGGTTAAACATGATGATACAAAGGATCATGCTTACCAAAAGAGAGGTGCGCTACTGAACATGCAGCAAGCCGCTTTTTATAACGCTTTGAAATCTGCAGTTGGTAATCACGGCGCTGTCTTCGCCAAAGTTAGCATGACTAGTGTGTTAACCCCAGCTAAGTCAAACTCTAAAAAGAATTGGTTTATTGCCAACAATAAGATATCTCGTAGCTATTTCGATTTTGTTGTCTGCGACCCAAGAACGTTAGAACCGCGAGTCATTATTGAACTTGATAACGGTAAGGAACTGAATAAGGGCAAAGTAGACCGTGAAAAGTTGCTGATTCACGTGTGTAAATCGGCGAATTTACCTTTGATCGGTGCGTCAATTAAGCACAGTTATCAAGTAAGCCGTTTGAAGAGGTTACTGGCTGCGCACATTGATTTGATTGAGCCTTCTAAAGAAGTTCGCTTTTGTAAAAAGTGTGGTTCACCGATGATCATCAAGCTTGCAAGTCAAGGCGAGCACAAAGGTCGTCGCTTCTTTACATGTAGCCGCCAACCCAATTGCACCTACACTGAAAACTACAATGTCGTTTTCGAAAGTGATGAAGAGTAGAAATTTTAGTGACCCAACTCAATAAAACGAGCTCGTAGAGTCTAAAAAAAAGACGCTTTGTCGATATATAGAGCAAACGGTTGATTTAAAGTAAATTTCTACTTGCACCATTTCGGCTGTGTCGCTAATATCTCTCTCGTTCTTAAGGAATGGGTCCGTAGCTCAGTTGGTTAGAGTACTACCTTGACATGGTAGGGGTCGGCGATTCGAGTTCGCCCGGACCCACCATCCCTTACTGCATAACAATGCAACGAACAACATTTTGGATCCGTAGCTCAGTTGGTTAGAGTACCGCCTTGACATGGCGGGGGTCGGCGATTCGAGTTCGCCCGGATCCACCAAATATAAAGACAAAGCCTCGCATTATGCGGGGCTTTGTTGTTTCTGAATTGGTAAGACTGTGCGTTCGAACTGTTGGGCTTGTTACTTGATATGCTAACTGCTCTATACATATTTATTCTTGTACCTAGAATGACCTCTGTCTTCATATCTAAGTTTGTGCCCACTCTGTGACCATAACGTGACTAGGCAATATTTCAGATAGTGCCAATCGTTATGGCTTGAGAGCTTGCACTAGTCATTTAACCTGTCATCAACACGTTAAACCAACTAAATAACACATTATAATCGTCGAGAAAGTTAATTTTCACAAGCTTATAAACCTCTCTGCTCTAGACCTATCAAATACTATGACCCTCAACAAAACGACATCAGTTGAGAGGCCTTCATGTTATCCGATTGAGAAAGCTATCGACATTGGAGATCTTCCGGTGAATTTGAGTGAGCATGTTTCAAAAAGTTTGGCGTTAAATGGTAAAGATCTCGATTCTATATTTTGTAACATTATGAGTTGTCGTTCTATTTTAGAGAACCTCGACTCTATCAGGGAAGGTTACATGACATTTAGAAGAGATTTAGATCAAGAGCAATGAGAGCTACAAAGAGACTTAGAAAAAACTAAAAGTGACTTAATGAACCAATGGTTAGCTAAGGGCATTGATGAAGATACCTTTACTAATAAATTGAATTTGTTAGATAAAAAACACAGCGATATTTAGTTTGCTATGCAGTTGCTGAGAAAGAGCTTTTTAAGGCTTCGATGCCTGGCGTTCCAGAGTCGATGTTTGAGGAACTAGTTAGTTTTATAAAAAGGACTTGAACCAAGGACCTTATGTTTTTAGATGTCAATCTCATTAATAGTTTTTGACAAATGATCAGTTGAATTATGGTTGGTATCGGCTATTTTGCACGCAAATTACGCAGCACATGCAAATCAATAACCACTGCAAACCCAGTATTTATAAATTTGATTTAAATCATTACTCAAATGAATGATTTATAAAACTTTCATTTTGAGGTTTGTGAATGGCGTTCTGTTAATATAGAATGCCGTCGTCTTATTACATACTACTGAACTACTTATATGACCGAACTATTAGCTTCATTTATTGCTTCATTTTCTGCAGAGTCCATTTCAAATAGCTTTATCTACCTAATTTTATTGTTATTGGTAAGTTCGATTTTATTGGCTGTATTGGGGAAGGCACCTCGATTTACGGCAAGTACGACTAATATTTTAACGTCGCTAGGTATTCTTGGTACGTTTGCAGGCATCGTTGTTGGCCTGATGGACTTCGATCCACAAAACATTGACGGTAGTATCGAATCACTGCTGGGTGGCCTGAAAACGGCGTTTTTAACAAGCTTAGCTGGTATGGCGGGCTCGATTTTTTACAAAGCTGCATTAGGTTTGATCCCTCAAAAAGAACTAGAAGAATCTAAATCAGTGGGTCCAGAAGAAATATTCTCTGTTATGTCTCAACAGCTGCAGGCATCGACTGAACAGTTGAACGCTTCAAACGAGTTGCTATCAGCGATTAAAGGTGATGAAGACTCATCATTGACCTCCCAAATTAAGAACCTCAGAACTGACATTAATGATGGTCAAAGAACCTTAAATGAGCAGTTCAAGCAGAAAACAGAGCGCAATGCTGAATTCCAAAGCACACTATGGAAGAAAATGGATGAGTTCGGTGAGCTTCTGTCTAAGTCAGCAACAGAGCAAGTAATCAATGCGTTAAAAGAAGTCATTGTCGACTTCAACGAGAAGTTGACGGAGCAATTTGGTGAGAACTTTAAGCGTTTGGATGAATCAGTCAAGAAACTAGTCGATTGGCAAGAGAACTACCGTCATCAGCTCGAAGATATGGCGACTAAATACCAGTTGGGGGTTGATGCTATTTCATCTACTGAGAAATCTGTGGCGCACATCAATGAGCGAGCGGAAGCAATCCCAGTAACAATGGAAAAACTGCATCAGGTAATGGAGCTTGGCCATGGTCAAGTGACTGAGCTTGAACAACGTTTGGAAGCATTCAAAGATCTACGTGACAAAGCTGTTGAAGCAATGCCACAAATCCGCGAGCAAATGGATACAACAATGAATGTTATTGGTGATTCAGTTAAAGCAGCTTCTACTCATTATGAATCGATGCTTAATGAATCACAGACAATCATCGACAACTTTAGCTCTACCGCGAACCAGAGCGTTGATGTTATGCGTACTAACTTGGAAGAGGGTGCTCAGGATATCTCTACTCAGTTAAGAGAAAGCGCTCAAGATATCGGCGGTAAACTTGCAGAAGCTTCGTCTGATATTCAGGAGCAAGTAGGCACGGCGACTGGTGGTTTAAGTAATGCTACAAGTCACTTAACAGATACAACAGAACAAATCCGCCAACACCTTGAAGATTCGATTACAGAATTGAATGGTCAGCTACGAGTTTTAGTCGCAGATATTAAAGATGATTCAAAAGAAACTGGCCGCGTACTTAAAGAGGCTAATCAAGAGCTAATTTCAAGTACTAAAGAACTTCAGGTAGAAACGACTTCAGCTATCTCCAAGCTGCATGATCGATTGGAAACCACATTAGAAGATGTGTTCCAAGTTCAAGCTCAAGCAGTAAGACGCACGTTTGATAGCTTAGAAGATCAAATTACAGAATCAGTGGGCAAGACAGGCAGCGCGGTAGAGAAACAGGTGGAAGTACTTGATCTACAGATGCAACAAGAACTGAACCGTACAATAAGCGAAATGGGTGAAGCACTCGCAACCGTTACTCAACAGTTCACTCGCGATTACAAAGATCTTGTGCGTGAAATGAATAACGTAGTTAGCAGTCGAGTAGCGTAATTATGGAAAAGCTATTTGGTTCTTCAAAACGCTCTAATGATAGCGGTGAACATTGGATGTCAGTTTCAGATTTGATGGCTGGCTTAATGATGGTCTTTCTCTTCATCTCTGTTGCGCTTATGCGCGACGCGATGGTCGAGCGCGATAAGATCAAAGAGGTCGCAGAGACTTATCAGCAAACACAAGAAGCTATCTATGTTGCTCTTTTTAAAGAGTTCGAGGTTGATTTAAAAAAGTGGGGGGCTGAGATTGACCGCGATACATTGAGCGTTAACTTCACATCTCCTGACGTTTTGTTTGCTAATGGTAAAGCGAACCTTACAGGTAACTTCCAGGCTATCTTAGACGATTTCTTTCCACGTTATTTGAAAGTGCTCGACAGCTATAAACCGATTATTCAAGAGATAAAAATTGAAGGGCATACATCAAGTAAGTGGAATCATGATTCTACGGACTATGAAGCTTATTTCAATAATATGCGCTTGTCTCAATCGCGAACCCGCGCAGTTTTAGGTTATGTAATGTTATTGCCTAACGTTGCTGAACAGCATTATAGCTGGGTAAAAGCTAACGTGGCGGCAGTAGGTTATTCATCTTCTAAGCTAGCAACGAATGAAGAAGGCCTTGAAGACGAAGATCGTTCTAGACGCGTGTCATTCCGTGTCATCACTAATGCTGAAGAACAGATCCGTAAGATTTTGGGTGCTTCATGAAGTTGAGTATAAGTTTTGGCAGTTTGAAAAATGCGATCAACTTGATGGAGCCGGAACAAAAAGGCGAATTCAAGCTTGAGTTACATGAGACGCAAATAGAAAAGCTTGATATAGAGCTTGCCGAAGGTAAAGACGTTGAATTAAAAGACGTTGATGTAGATTCGGGCTTATTGAGTTACAAGGGGCGTCAGGTTCTTTTGTATATCAAGGACCATGGTTCAGCTGTCCAGAATGTAATTCGTAAACCTGAAATGGGTAACAAGTTTCACGTCGCCGACTGTTCAAAACTGAAATCGATGCGTTCAGAGGGACGTTTTGAGCGATACGTTGTAATAAATGATACCTCTGGAGAATTCCCAATTTCGGGCTCATCGTACTACGGCGGTCATCAAGAAGAAGGAAAAGCGAAGCTTAAAATTTGTAAATTTTGTCTTGGGCAGCTTAATTATCAGGGGTACTCTTCGGGCAATAATAAAAATGCTATCTTTGAAGGATTCGATATGGCTGAGTTCTTCGCAACCTACAGCTCGTTCTTCCCACATATGCCATCTAGGAAAGCTGAGTCAGCAGAAACAGGATATACAGAAGATTGGTCTAAAATCTCTTCTCATTATAGGGTTGAGAAAGGCTTTCAATGTGAACAATGCAACGTCAACCTCCGTTCGAATAGAGGCTTACTGCATGTACACCATATGAATGGTGTTAAGTCAGACAACTCACCTAGGAACTTAAAAGCGCTGTGTATTGACTGTCACAGTAAACAGCCAATGCATTCGCATATGGCAGTAAGTCATTCAGAAAGGCAGTTAATTAACAAGCTACGGAACGAACAAGGGTTACTAGAAGATCTAGGTGATTGGCAAAGTCTATTTGATTTCGCAGACCCAGGTTTACATGGTGTTTTGCATGCTTGTAAAGGCTTTGGAACTACATTGCCAGAGGTTGGGTTTTATATTTTAGATTCATTCGGAGACCTAGCTGTGAAAATTGAGCTAGCCTGGCCTAAACACAAATTTGGCATTGCTATATCAGCGAATGATATTGAAGATGCTAACAATGAAGGCTGGCATGTGGTCACGGCCAATGAATTTTTAGCAGACTATCGATCTCAAGCGGGGAATTTACGTTGGTAGGTTATGTATTAGGAGATAGGACGTGAGAATACGTTTTGATGAGGTCCTCGAAAGAATAATCACAATTAACCATGCATGGAAACTGTCTCGTGATGAGTTTGGAAACGATTTTGTGGCTACAAAATCGTTTCGCGATACAAAGTCATCCTTGCAAGCTACCTTGCTGCGTGAGTTTACAGAAGAGGTCTACCTAAAAGTGGCAACTGATAACGATGACTATGGTGAGGCCATGTATAGCGTCCGGCTCAAGAACCCTATACGAATTAATGACACGTTACGTACAGATGCTGAGCACCTTCCGATAAGAATCGCCGAAGAGCTGTTTACTCCCCAAGAATTACAAAACTTACTAAATCAATAGGCTTAACATGCTTCAATTTATTTTGAATTTATTCAGCGAACCTGTGACCGCGGTGATCATTAGTTCAACTATAGTGTGCTTTATTTTCTTTCTTTATAGGGAATGGAAGACTAACTCTGATGAAAAAATCAGGTTATCTGCTCTAGCATCACTTACCGGGAGGTTCAGTGATGGTCAGCTACCAATCGCTAAGCTGACTAAAGACGAATTAGTTTGGGTTACAGACCATTTGGTGTATGACGCTAAAGATGAGTTACTTGTAGTCGAGTCTAAACAAGGCAAGTGGCTATCTAAATCTCCAGTCACACAAATGTTACCAAGTTTTGATGCCAGTCGTTACAAGCTGGTACCAGCTCTATTAACGAGCTTAGGTATCACAGGCACATTTTTAGGTATCACCCTGGGTCTTAGTGAGTTCTCCATGGCTGGTGAATCTCAAGCGCTTTTGAAATCAGCAGCGCTATTATTGGAAGGCATGAAAACAGCCTTTTACACGTCGTTGGTAGGCTTATCATTATCTGCTGTGTTTATGGCTGTTATGAAGGCCTCTTCGAGTACGATTGCTAAAAAACAGAGTGATTTTATTGCTGCTATCGCTAGTCAATATCTAGAAGCTAGCCCAATCATGTATTTGAAAAACATCTCCAACGAAAACCAACAAGAAGTGATTGATGCTCAACTAAACTCTGCGCTTGTAATGGAAAAACTGGGTGTGAGCATGGACTCAGTTGTTACTCAATTGTCTGCTTTAGGGCAATCATTTAATGGTGAAATCATGGCGAATACGATTTCAGCAGCAGTGACAGAGTCAATCGAAAAACAAATGTCACCTGCTTTAGAAGGTATTAAAAATGAACTTTCACTTCTTAAAGAGATAAAAGAGCAAAATCAGAAAGAGCTGATGGAGCTTATGATCGGTGAGATGAAAATCCAGCTGATTGAACCTGTTATAGCAGAACTAGAGAAAACGGCGAGCGCAGTAGAAAAAAACAACGAAGTATCGGAGCTACTCAACCGCAACGTTGAACAAGTAATGACACGTACAGCTGAAACAGTAGAAACAATCGATAAATTCCAACAAGAAACCATGGTTAAACTCCAAGGCTTTGCTGAGTCGCTTAAAGAGATCTTAAGTAGTTTTAAAGACGACACCCAAGGCGCTATGGGAGCAATTGCTAACGAAGTTCAGCAAATGCTTAATAGTGCAACAGAGGGGATGGATAAACAGCGCGTTGCTTTTGAACACAGCTCAGAAACAGCTGCTTCCGCTTTCGAAGGCATCAAAGATTCAATGGATAAAGCGCTCTCAGAACGACAAAGTGCAGAGCAAGCTCTATTCAATAATGTTGAAAGTCGAATTGCTTCTTTGTTGAAAGAGTCGCAAGACATTTTTGATAACCAAACCAAAGTACTGGAAACGGTAGGTGAAGAGGCGAGCGGTCTGATGTCATCTGCAAAAGATGAGTTGATTTTAGGGCTTGGTGATATCGATAAGAAAGTGATCTCAATGTCACAAGCAGTACAAACTGAGCTAGAAGCGTTCCGTGAACAGTATCAGCAGAACTTAACCAATTACTTCAGCCAGCAAAATACGTTATTGGAAGATAGTCTTGGTAGGCAACGTGATGGTTTAAATGGTGTGGTTGATAATTTCCGTAAAGTCTTTGAAAGTGAGTATCAGACTCGTCACAACCTACTGCAAGAACTAACGGCTCAACACACTGAACTACAAAAGTCAGCGAAAACGATCGAGCAAGTAGCTAAGGCGATCGGCTTAAATGAAGCGTCGAAAATGGCTGAGTTGCAAGATGCAGCACGTACCATGGGTCGAGAGATTGGACAGCTTAAATTAGAGTATTCAAAAGCGGCTGCTACGTTTAATGACGTTACCGAAAACCTGCCTAAGGCTATGGATGAATATTTCACAAGAGCGAACCAAAGTTTCGAAAGCTTCTTTGGTGACTTTGATACAGCAGCAAGCTCTATTCATAACAAGTTATCGCAAGCTGCAGGTTATTTGATTAACTCTCAAGTACAGCGTCGAGAGTTTGAAGCCGACGAGCGAGCTGTTGCTAAGGCGGAAGCGTAATGCGTGGGTTGAGAACAAGCCCGCGAACAGCCGATGCTGAAGAGTCTGGGGTTTGGTTATCGATAGGCGACTTGATGTCCGTACTCTTGATGATCTTTGCATTGTTATTGATTAGTGCGTTAGTACAGATCTCGGAAGTTCATGAAAATAGCCAAACCACCCGAGTTGTTATCATTAAAGGCATTAATGACGCTTTGGAGGGGGCGGGTATTGAAGTTCAAGCTAACTCTGAAACTGGTGATATCTCAATTTTAGATTCAATTCTATTTGATAGAAACGAGTACCGCTTGAAACCGTCTGGCAAAGCGTTTCTCGATCAGTTTATCCCTATTTATTCCGACGTGATATTTCAATCTAAGCAAACGTCTGATGAAGTAAGTCGCATTGTGATTGAGGGGCATTCAAGTTCAGAAGGCTCATTTGATCGCAATATGGAGCTTAGTGTCTTAAGAGCAAATAGTGTAGCGAAATACATAAACAGCATGGATTTTGCGCACAAGCTGCCGTTTTTTGATAAAGCGATGATCTCAGGTCGTGGACCAATAGAGGCCAACCAAGAAGCGACAGATCCGGCAGACCGAAAAGTGAAATTCAGATTCCAGTTTAAAGATGATGAGTTCCTAGGTTATTTCTCTGAGGTGAAATCAGTTGAGTAATAAAGGTTTTACTTTTAATCAGCCTGTCGTCCCTGGCGCAAATAGCCTCGACAGAATGTCATTTGATGATTTCTACAACATGGGTGATCTAGAGGGCAACTTACCGAGCTTCCCTCCCAAAACGATAAAACAGATCATCCAATTGGTTGACCAAGGGAAAAGTGACCAAATCTCGATTTTAGAGTGGCTAGATGCAGTAGATAACCAGAGTCAGTGGAACGATCTCGAAGCGAGTGAAGTTAACGATGCTTGTCGTGCTATTTGGTACGCAATGTGTACCAATGTCGCGTTGGGGGATATTGCATTCTTTAAAGTAGCATTAGCACTTGATGGTAAGCCAACGTCTATTATCCCTGATTTGATTCAAAGCATGGATATTGTTCAAGGCGTATCTGAACTTGCAGACTTAGAACGGAAAAAGATCGATTGGCTTCAAGCGATAAGAAACCAAAGCTACCAATCAATGAGTCAGTATTGCTTTGACAACAATAGAACGCCAAAGAGTTACGTAAAATATTTACGTCTACCAAAAGCTAATTCGTACGAACGTCATTTATCAACTGAATTAGTTAAAGTCGCTCCTAAACCGCTTACTAGCGTAGCGGACTTATGGCTACAAGAATGTTTTCGTAGCCTAAAAACGACCAGTGATAAGTTGGCTTTTTGCGATACAGCAATCAGCTACTTCAAAGACTGTGATTACGGAAAACACGTCGAAGACATTCTCGAAGAAAAATGCTTACCAACGAGCGATGATTCTTTTTGGTACTCATTGTCTGAGCAAAGTAAAAGCATACTCAAAAAGAAATTCAATATTTCAAGTTATTACGAGCTAAAGAGTATATCTAGGTTATTAACGTCAGAGCACGGCAAAGAGCATCTTAATTTCGAGGAGCATGAAGCGAGGCAGATTCATAGCCGAACCATGTTTTGGTCTAACTATAGTGCTCGATTTAATCGAATAAGAGCACTGTTACCTACGCAAACTCTTCAATACCTGATGAGCCAAGGGTATTCACCTTCTGGTCAAATTGAGGCGTTGTCTGATAAATCTCATTATCAATGTGAAGTGCTGATTTTCGAGTTAGACAAAATTATCGCAGTTGAAGTTTTGAGAGGAGATCTGAGCGAAACTCGCTTTTTCAAAAATACAGAGTGGAACGCTAAGCGTCTGTTTGAATCGTCAGAGCTGACCATCGAAGCCATACGCGAAATGTCTCAGCTCGATGTTCATGACCATTTGACGTCGTGGCAGTATTTCTGTGAAAAACTTTTGAGAACCAAGTTTAAGCTGTTACCAAATCCCGATATTCCTTATTTCAAAGGCTTACCTCCTGCCGTTAATAGTTACAGTGAAACTCGTGGTTTGCCAAAACCTGAACAAAGTTATCTGGATGAAAGGGCTAGGAAACTCGAGCGTTGGGTGGAATATTTTTGGGAAACTGAATTTAAGACATCTAAATATGGCGACCAGTCTGGATTGCAGCAGAAGAGTAATTTTTATCTGTCTAAAGCATATGTTGCTAAGCAACTGGGCAAAGATGAAGACCATGAACTTTACATTAAGAAATCTGCGAATCAGGGTAACCCTGAGGCAATGAACCAGCTGGGTCAAATATTATTGCGAAACAGTGATGCAAACTTACGTCGCCATGGTGAACGTTGGTTGGCGAAGGCTGCTGTAACTGGACATGAGAATGCTCAAACCCTAGTCAAGAAGTTCAAGATAGAAGTGGAGCAAGGCGCTGATTATTACACTCAAAAATTGAATTCAAAACTTAAAAAAATAGACAAAAGCCATTACAAATACGAGGCAACATTAAAACCTGCCTCTCTTGTAAGCCTTAGTATTTTTGATCTTGAACGCAAATACCGTTTTGTAGAGCATAATGTTGGAGACTTGATTCTTCTCCTTCGAGAGCTTGAGAAAAGGACTGGTAAACAGGAAAAGGAATTTAAGAATATAGTGACTGATAGACTCGAAGACATTTTTGAGTCGTTTGACTAGCTTTCACAAGCTTACAAAACTCGCAATTTTCTATGTACGCCGTAGAATTCGCACATGATAAAATTTGACGAGATAAAACAGTGAAGAACAAAACGATAGCGGCACTTTCAGAAAAGATGGGCGTGCCAACGAGAGAAACTAAAAAAGCGTTAGCATGGGACATTACCTCTGGCTTTGGTGTTGTTGTGCAAATAGACCAGCCTAGCACTGGCGAATATGCTTTGGTTTGGTTGCCTCACAACGCGGATGCATTGAAAGAGCTTTCTTGTGAAAAAGATGTCTATCCAGAAGAAAAGGGCAGACACAGTAATACGTACGCCTCTCCAGGTTTAAAGCGTGGTGATGCAGCTATACGTGCCAAGATAAAAACAGAACAAGAGCTTAACGAGTTATTGAGCTTCTTATTTGACCCGTTTTACTAGGCTAGGGATGTTTCGCGTTGTGGACGTTATTGCACGCAAGCCTGAGTGCTAACTGTGCAATTATGTGAATAAATGGATGTTATGTGAGCGATAGTCACATCTTTAAAAAAAAACTAATAGGTCGCATGCGGCCTATTTCACCGTTTTATATAAGGTTTTTATTGTAACCAAAGATTTTTGGTGAGTTAATTACCCTTATCGAGCCTTCAAAGCGTAAAGGTTCTGATGAGTTTATTGAACTTACACTTCCTCAATCTAAGAAACCTTTCTCTGTACCGAACAACCTGTATTTGATTGGCACAATGAACACCGCTGACCGTTCTCTAGCCATGATGGATACCGCTCTGCGTCGTCGTTTCGATTTCGTAGAAATGATGCCTAAGCCTGAGTTGCTTGTAGGTACAGAAGTGAAGAGCGTCGATTTACAGCGTCTGCTCGAAGTGCTGAACCAACGTATTGAAATCCTTTATGACCGTGAACATACTCTTGGCCATGCTTTCTTTATGCCCATAAAAGCTTTAGTTGACGCGGGCACGCAAGATGAAGCGTTTAATGCTTTGGTCTCTGTTTTCAAAAACAAGATCATTCCTCTTCTGGAAGAATACTTCTTTGAAGATTGGAGCAAGATCCGTCTAGTGCTGGCAGATAATCAGAAGAACGATATCAACTTGCAATTTGTTCAACAGCATAAGCAGACCAAACAAGACCTCGATGGTTTGTTTGGCCGTAACCATAACTTAGATCAATATGGTCAAGAAGTTGTGAAATACACACTTGCTGCTGATGAAGATGACGTTTGGAATAACGCCAAAGCTTATATTGGTATCTACAAATCAACGGAAGAAGCACCAACTGAGTCACCAGAGTCTCAGACCGAATCAAACAATGAGCCGTCGTAATGCATACCACTGTATTTGAATATGGCTACTTAACGCATGACAAAGCAGCGAGTGATGAAATAGGCGCAAAGCTTATTTCTAAGCGTGCATTCGAGTACTTAAAGGATGTGAGTTTAAGTGCTGGGGAGTCTGACACCAACAAGTGTTTAGGTTTAACCAAGCGTTTTGGCTACGAGTTACTTCAAGTGAAAAACTACGTCGGTGTATTGTTTACACCGACTGGTGAGCATATTGAAGTTCTACCTAAAACAGGGCGTAAGTCAGCAACGCAAGAACAGGCTGTTTCAGAATCCCGCGATATGTTGTTGATGATGCTGCAGCATTTGGGTTTATTTCGCTATGTGTCTTTCAATCAAGCTAGTATCGCGACAAAGCAGATGCTATTGCTAGAGGTGTTTATTAGTCAGTTTTTACAATCTGTAAATACCTTGGTTAAGCGAGGGCTAAAAAGTGACTATGTCACGCAAGAAGATAACCTCCATTTCCAAAAAGGTAAGCTGAAAGTTTCTCAGCAAATCAAATACAACGTAGTTAACAAACATAAGTTTTATGTTGAATATGATGAGTATCTGATTAACCGCCCAGCCAATCGACTTATTAAAACGGCTCTGTTGAAGTTAGCTCATTACACAAGGTTAGCAAGCAATCAGAAGCTGCTGCGTGAGCTGCAGTTTGCTTTTGCAGATGTCCCTACGAGTCAGTCCGTTAAACAAGACATCAACGCCCTTAAGCTGGATAGAGGTATGTTGGATTATCATTCGCCGATTGCTTGGGCAAAATTGATATTAGATGGGTTCTCTCCACTGAGTATGAAAGGTGACAGCAGCGCGCTTTCTTTGTTATTCCCAATGGAAGCGGTATTTGAAAGCTATGTTGCTTCAGTGCTTCGAAAACAACTTCCTGATGGTGCAGAGCTTACGACACAAGCATCTTCGAAATACCTCGTAACTCATAATCAGCAGAGTCAGTTTCAGCTGAAGCCAGATCTATTGTTAACATTACCGGATAATTCGAAGTTGATTCTCGATACTAAATGGAAACTGATCGATACCGAGGAACACAACTACGGGCTGTCCCAATCCGATCTCTATCAAATGTTTGCTTACGGGCATAAATATCTAAATGGGAAAGGTGACCTTTTCTTGATTTATCCATCTCATCAATCTTTTAATCAGCCGATAGAATGCAGTTTCGACTTTAGCGGCACACTAAGGCTATGGGTTGTGCCATTTGAATCAGGTCTAAATGGTGATAGTCGTCTCATATTGCCAGACAAATTTTCGCGCAAGGCGCTGTTTTCGTAAGCTTACGTACGTCATTTATTTATTAGATATCGTACATTACCAATTATAAAAATAAGTTTGAATCAAGCGCATTTAGAGGCGCCACACAACGTCAGGATTCGTCATGCAAACATACAGAAATGTCCTCTCTTCAATTCTTAATGCGAGAGAGTTGACCAAACCAAATGCTCAACCTGTATATAGTTATAAAGTGACGGCAACGGAGTTTGAGTTACTTAAGCAATCATTAGTTGCTAGTGTCGAAAGTAATGGTATTCAGACCTATTCGAACAAGCCAACAAGGGAATGGGCGGGGTGCTTTGTATTGTATGCGGCAGAGTGGTGGCGCACATCTTTTCAAGGCGGCGTTTGGGCTTGGGAACCTGTATTAGAGTCTCTCGGCTTACAGGCCAACGCAATTTCACCAACTCAAAGAAGTGAGATTGTTGCTAAGGGTTTAAGCTTTTGGGGGCGAAAGTTATTATGCAACACTAAGGGACGCATGTTACTTGGCACTGTCGCGGTTGAAGGTGGTTTGCCACAAACGCTTATTCAAGATCCAAATAGCAGGCTTGCCCATTATTTCGAACAAGTGATTCAAGATTATGGCCAATTTGCTAACTCACGGTTAAGTGCTGTATCAGTTGCTAAATTACACGCGCACTATATCGCGGCATCATATCGTGATGAGACGGTTTATAGCATTGTCGCCCAAGTTGCTGAGTCCATTTATTATTTGGTCGATAAGCACGGGTTAGATGAGCAAAGCGACCCGCTTCATTACTTGAATACGGTCGATGCAAATTGGTCGCAAGGTTTACCATTGAATATGGAGCCTGAAGCCGCTCGAACTTTATTGGGTAATGCGCTTGGTCTTGCTGTTGAAGTTCAACGTCGTTTACCAAACTCTATTAAGATTCTTCGTTCTCTACGTAAATCTTATTCTCATTATGCCTCAATGATGGATATGTCGGCATCGGATGACGATTATCAGTGGCAATACCAAATTGATATCACACTCAAGTCTCGTCTTAATGCCAAGTTCTTACAGCAACTGTTTAGTAGCGTGAATTTGCCAGACCGCATAAACCTGTTTGCGGTTGGAAGTAAGAGTCTTTTATTGGCAAAGGCATTCAAACGTGGCGCTGACTCTGAGCACTATTTGCTCGATGTTTATACTAAGTCGCTTCCTGCAGAGTGGTTCGACTGTGATATACAATTGAAAGCAACGGATGACGCTGGTAATGAGTGGTTCGCTCCAGTGCTTGGTGGCGCGGGAGTTGATGCCAATGAACCTTGGGTATTCACGCAACATAACGATGAATGGCTACTCAAAGGTGGTGGAAATGTCGAATGTGCAGAAGCGAACGTTTTAGTTTCAGTACCGGAGCGCTTATCGCATCCTACACTTGCTAGGGTAGGTCACATCAGTGGACGTGTTCTTTATGATGTTAATACTCAAGTAGATAGGGAATTTTATTTTGACGCCTATTGTGTGTCACTTGAGCGAGAAGATGGGGCATCTCTTGAGTTCAATTTAGTTGGTCAGGCCATTCCTTATCAAGCTAACCCAAGTAAGTGTTTTATTGGTGTGCCTAGCTTAGTTGCCATTGATGAAAATGGTCAGCAATCAGAAATCCCAAACACGCAACTTCGTTGGCGCAATACAATGCTTGAACGGTGGCAGTCAATGAATACGGTACCTTTTGGTAAGGTCGATATCGCTTTGTTTGAGAATAACAAACCTGTTAAGCGTTTCACTGTAGGTTTGTTACCGGACGATTTTTCTATTGAACTGCAACCGAGCCACACGGTACAAATTGGTCAGATCGGCTTTTATTCTAATAAACCACTACCAACTATTGCGCTAAAGGACGCAGAACAACTCGATGTTCTGCCGAGCTCAGTTCTCTCTCATTCTCAGCAAGATCCGAATCAAGCTAAACGCACTTTGGATATGCTCAGTCATCAAGCTCACCCACCAGCACAAGTTGACGTAGCGATATGGTGGCAAGATCAAGCAAAGTCGTTGTCGATAACATTGCCATTCCCCGCTAAAGGTATTTGTCTAATTAGTTCTGGGGGTGAAGCGGTTCGTAACGCTGAAGCAATTTTAGTCGATACGCTTAATCGTTATGAGCTATTCGGTTATGGTGTCAGTGATTCGTTAGAGGTGGAGTTCAAGCTTCTCGCTAGAGATATTTATGGTGCTTTTTCTAAATCCGCTTACGTGAAGCGAACTTTGCCAAAAGGCGACGTTTTATCTACCGGATTTTCCTTAGCAACGTTTAAAGAGGATATTGAATCCCTACTGGCTCTATCATCCTCATTAGATGCAGCCGTTAAGGTATCGGTGTTGGATAATGCACATACCATTTTCAATTTCAGTGTTAACGCGTACAGCAATACGCTTATTCCAAACAGAGCACAAGGCACGATTGAAATCGACAGCGATAGATTCATAGGCACACTTTCGATGGTGCCTTTGGATAACCCAACTTATGCACCGATTACTTTAACCAAGAATGGCGGGCAGTGGTATTTCCCTGAAGAAGATGTAATGCCCGGTGCTTGGCTTATTTATGCTGATGAAGCAGAACAGGGTGTAAGACCTTTGATGTGGAGTAAAGACCTTGAGCTGTTATCGTCGCCAAGTAATCGACTAGAAGAAGCGGCATCTATTGGGGCCCGTAAGGAGCGTCTAGAGAAGTTTTCTGCGGTTTGCGGTCAGTTGGCGACAGAATTTAGTGCGCCTGAATGGAAATACATCAAAGCATTGTTGGCCTTTGATCGTGTTCCGCTAACTGCGTTTGATCTATGGAGAGGTGCGATAAATAAGCCTGAATTCATGCTCGCGATGCTACTAAGCGCAAATAAGAAAGAAGCCGAGCGTATATGGCAGTTTAGTCAGCAGTTTCCTTTCTTATGGCACTCTATTAAAGCTCGAGATGCGATCGCGGTAGTGAGCGCTTTTTATGCTTCACGTATCGAGGTTTACGGCCACGATTTTTCGGACATTATCTGCAGCCAAATTGAATCGGTATTAGGCGAATTAGTAACGCGCTACCAAGGCTTACAAAGCCTCAAGAACCTTTTAATGCATAAAATCGATGCCAATCGAGAGAAACCTTCTCTTAATCCTGCCGCCTATATTCAGCAATTGTTTGACCTGCGAAATGCATTGAATAACCAATACAACGAATCTCGCTGGCCTTGCGAATTTTCAGATCACATATTCAAGAGTTCAATTAGGGCTGTCGACCAGCAGTTAGCTGGAGTGTGTTTCACGACTAAGGACCTGTACCGCAACAACGTGATGAATGCGCCAGTACTGCTGGCTTTGTCCACATGTGGTTCTGCATCTCTGAGAATGTCACCAGAGGTAGTACATGCGATGAGAGAGTACAACAGTTTTGATCCAGAGTACTTTGAGCAAGTGTTCGCTCTTACACATAAAATGATTTTCGGCCTAGTGAATAGCTAAAAAAGGTAAATCAACCATGCAATATTTTGAGTCTTTAGTTGATCAACTGACTAAACGTGCAGCGCGCGCTACTTTAGGGCAGTTTGGTTTGAGATCTAAGCCGTTACGTGAGTTTTTATGGCAGTCATTTTCTCAATCCCCAGGTAAAGAAGGCGCTTTTCTTGCTGACCCTGTATTTGAAGCGACCTTTGGCTGGAAACCGCATACTCAAAGCATGCGAGACTTATCAGGTGGGTTATTAAACAGCTCGATTGTAAACGCGATGGCAAATCCACCGAAAGAGCTGAAAGAAGACTATCTTTTTGATAGCAGTTGGCACCCGTATTCCCATCAACATGAAGCATGGTCTCATCTATTGGAGCCATCTCCTAAGTCTGTCATTGTGAGTAGTGGTACGGGTTCTGGTAAGACAGAGTGTTTCTTAGTGCCAATTCTGAATGACATTGTTGAACGAAACAGCAGGCCAGATGGCGTTGAAGCTTTGTTCTTATATCCACTTAATGCATTAATCAACAGTCAGAGAGAGCGTTTAACGGCATGGACTCACCAATTAGGTGAGCAAGTTAAATTTAGCCTGTTTAACGGCGATACGCCCGAATCAGTAAATGTGGCAGAACGAAAAAAGCACCCAAATGAACAGCTTTCTCGTAAGGAGCTGAGAGAAAACCCAGCTCAAATACTTGTGACCAACTCTACGATGTTGGAGTACATGTTGGTTCGCCAAAAAGACGCGAATATTTTGAACCGCTCTAAAGGCAAACTGCGTTGGATCGTTTTAGATGAAGCTCATACCTATATTGGTTCTCAAGCTGCTGAGTTGTCGTTGCTGCTTCGACGAGTAATGCATGGGTTCGGTGTCACGCCAGATCAAGTGAGATTTGTCGCAACTTCCGCAACGATTGGTGGAAAGGAGTCTGACGCGGATCTAAAAGCGTTTTTGGCTGATGTCGCTGGTGTCGATATTACTCAAGTTCATTTAGTGAAAGGCGAGCGAGAAATCAAACCGCTGATGGAACTAGAGCAAATCAAGGCGATGAACCTTGATAGTGTTTCAAGAATAACGAGCGAGATAGAACGTTACGATGTGTTACAAAGCTTACCGCCTCTAAGAACGTTAAGGCAGCACCTGAGTTCAACCGATAACAGATTGACGTTGAGCGAAATAGGGAAGCTATTGTCTGCAACTGAGGAACCGTTATCTGAACAAGACTCACTTCAATGGCTTGATATCTGTGCTTCGACAAAGAACGCAGATGGAGATGCATTTATTCCGTTTAGGCTACATTTATTCCATAGAGTTGCTGGTGGGCTTTGGGCTTGCTCAAATTCAGATTGCTCGGCAAAGGTAGGCACGCCTCTAGAGTCGATTGATTGGCGATTTGGTATGGTTCATATGTCACGTCGTGAGAAGTGCTCGTGTGGTTCACCGATATTTGAAATGGTTAGCTGTAATGGTTGCGGAACTAGCTTATTGGCTGCGACTGAAAAAACGGATTCAGAGACCAGTCATTCACAACTTCATTTAACCAAACCAGATTCATCGATCGATGACTTTGCCTTGGACCTTGTTGGAGAAGAAGATCTCACCATCGAAGATGATGAGGAAACTTCAGAGGAGTATGACCGCTTTGCTCTCATCTCTCCGTTAAGTTTTGAAGAAACCGGTGAATACTGGATTAATAACCAGAGAGATGTAAAAACCGCTAAAGTTCCAGGCGCGCATTTAATCCATCGAGTCGAAGGGTATCGTAAAAGTGACGGTGTTTTGTCTATGCGCTGTCCATGTTGCCAGCATACTAAAATCAAGAATTTCGAGTTCTACCGTCACTTCAGAAATGGCGCCCCGTTTATGCTGTCGACGGTGATCCCTACATTATTGGAATATTGCCAAGACGGTAAAAAAGAGCAGTTGAAAGGTCCTTGGAACGGCCGTCGCATGATTACTTTCACCGATAGCCGTCAAGGTACAGCTCGTTTTTCTGCCAAGTCACAACAAGATTCTGAAAGGCAGTTTTTGCGTTCCACCATTTATCATTTGATCTTGGATAAAGCGATCCGAGAGAGTGGTTCAAGCTCTGAAGATACTGCTGAGCTCGAGAAATTTCAGAAAATGCTCAAGATGGCTAAAATGAGCGGTGAAGAGGACATGATCGAGTTTGTTGAAGGTCAAATCGCCTCTTTGGTTGGTGGAAGCTCAAAGTCGGTTGCAGTAACTTGGCAAGAAGTTGAGGATTTTTTAGCAGAACAGAAAGAAGTGAAACTGTGGATCAAAAAGTTTTACGAACACTTCGATGACCGGATGGATATGGTTGCAAACCCTAAGTTGTTAGCCCGCCTATTGCTACTGCGCGAATTCAATAGTCGCCCTAAAAGACAGAACACTCTGGAAACTATGGGCTTAGTTTCCATGGAATATCCAGTTTTAGCCAAAAAGGAGGGTTCAGCTCCTAGTGAATGGCTGAGACATTTTGATAGTGCTGAAAAAGCGCGTGAAGAGTGGGTTAATTTCCTAACCGTTTGTGTGAATTTTCATGTGCGAAGCATGAAAGCCGTGAGATTAACGGATGAACAAATCAACTGGATAGGGGCAAAATATTCGCCAGCTTTCTTAGTAGGACAAGATGAGCCTACCCATATTTGGAACGTGGAAGCATGGCCAAAAATTAGGCGTAAAGGGCCACGACAACCAAGGTTAGCTAGATTGCTTGCGACGGCTCTGAATATAGAGTTAGAAGATTCTGATACACGTGCAGATATTAACGAAATTTTACGCCAAGCGTGGATGGCTCTTCAGTCGTCAGTGTTGACACCGAGTGGTGACGGCTATCGTTTAGAGCTTGAGCAACAAGTGAGTTTCTCATTAGTTGCAGATAAGCACCAATGTCCTCATACCCAAAAAATCATAGATAAGCCATTGTTAGGGGTGACTCCATATCTGAATTTATCTGGGGACCGCAGCGAGCATTTGTGCAAACAGATATCTACCCCAAGTTATCCGTACCCATTTGGTCGCGATCCTGAAAGTGGAGAAACGGTTGATCTAAACAAAGTTAGAGATTGGCAAGAGCAGCCAGACTTAATTGATGTACGCAAAGAAAACGCGTGGTCAGATATTGCTGACCGTGTTGTAGAGCGTACGCCTTACTTTAGAGTCGCAGAGCACTCTGCACAGTTAAAGGCAAGCCAGTTACGCGAATATGAAAAAGAGTTCAAAGAAGGAAAAATAAACGTTTTAAGCTGTTCTACGACGATGGAAATGGGTGTAGATATTGGCGGTATATCGGTAGTAGCTATGAATAATGCTCCACCTAACCCTGCGAACTACTTGCAACGTGCAGGTCGTGCTGGCCGTCGTGGAGAAACTAAGTCGATTGCGCTTACGTTATGTAAATCCACTCCACATGGGGAGCATATCTTCTCGAATACGCGATGGGCGTTTGATACTGAAATTAAAGTACCGAACGTATCGCTATCGAGTGACTACATTGTTCGTCGCCATGTGAATTCGTTATTACTTTCAACCTTTTTAAATCATGTTGTGAAGTCAGAGAACTCTTTGAAATTGAATTGTGGTAACTTTTTCAAATCTGATCATGAATCGGCGGCTTCTCAAGCTGACCAATTTGTTGACTGGTGTGTAAATGGAGCATTAGATTTTGTACAAGACGGGTTGGATATTTTGTTACGTCGAACTTCTCTTGATGCAACATCACGTATCGAAATTCTAGATGCGTCCGCTAAGCATATGAAGCGCATTGTCGAGCGTTGGTCCGTTGAGCATCAATTGCTAAAAGAACAATCTAAAAGCTTAGAAGAGAACCCTAACTCGCTATCAACAGCGCAAGCTGCAGTAGAAAGCCAAATTCAACGCTTAGAGGGGGAGTTCTTACTTTCCGAGTTAGCACGTAAAGGCTTCTTACCCGGATATGGGTTTCCTACTGATGTGGTATCTTTAAATACCGATCATGCCAAGGTGATCGAAAGGCGAAAACGCTACATTAAAATGAAACAAGACCAAATCAACGATAATACGTCTCGCAAAGATAACTTGTATAGCTCTGGTGGCTTTCCATCTCGAGACCTTTCAGTTGCTATTCGCGATTATGCACCGGGTAATGATGTTGTGATTGATGGACGAGTGTATCAGTCAAAAGGCGTTTTGTTGAACTGGCATAGTCCTGCGTCTGCCGACCAAGTAAAAGAGATACAAGCATTAAGGTGGGCATGGCGTTGCGACAAGTGTGGTGCCAGTAATACTTCGTTATTAAGACCAGAACTGTGTGAATGTTGTGGTAATGAGTTCAATTTTAGTGACGAGAAAACAAAAGATCGTATTCACCCTTATATTCAGCCAGCGAGCTTTGCGGTCGATATTAGAGACGAACCTCATAACGATATCTCGCGTCTGAATCATGTACCTTTCAATGATCCTTGGGTGACAGTAGATGGCTCTGAGTGGCATGAAGTAAGCGTAAACCCCGGAGCATCATACCGTTCAAGTCATAATGGTCATGTTTATTATTACAGTGCGGGACCCGTTAACCAAGGGTACGCGCTTTGCTTAGAATGTGGTCGTATGGAAGCTATGCCCGAAGGTGGAGATAAGTCACCAAAAGAAGTGTTGATGGGGCACACTCGCTTACGCGGTGGTAAGGGCCATTTAACCAGCTCAAGCGAAGTTTTGTGTGGCGGGAACGACAGGGAGTTCACTGTAAAAGGTCCGCTAAAGTTGGGCCATAGCACCTATACGGACGTGTTCGAATTATTGTTATTTGATGAGCTGGGTAAACCGCTTGTAGAGAGAAGTATTGCTCGTTCAGTCGCGGTACTGATGCGAAACCAGTTAGCTGAGAAGCTGGGTATAAATAATGATGAAATTGGCTGTACAACCAAGCCAGTGAATCATGAGGGACGAGAAGTACAAGCTATCGTGTTGTTTGACAATGCAGCTGGTGGTGCAGGTTTTTCAATTCAAGCTTCTGAGTATGTTGTTGAGTTACTCAAAGGAGCAAAGAAGGTTGCATCTAATTGTCACTGTGACAAGGCATGCCATCGTTGCTTAGTGGATTATTCAACTCAACATGTCCTTGATTTACTTGATAGAAGAAAAGTGGCTACTTATTTGAGTAACGGCTTTTTTAACAATCTTAGCTTGCCAGTGGAATATGAATTGTTCGACCATCACAATAGGCGTGAACTACGTCCGCTAATGATAGCAATAGAAAAAACACTGGCTAAATATGATGACTCAGAACTCTATGTTGAACTCCCTGTAAGTCAATTGAACGATTTGGGTGATTGGCAACTGTACCAAGCATTTAGTCGCTGGGTTACTGAGCGAAAGGTAAACTTGATATTGACAGAGGCTCAAGTGCAAGAGTTGTCACTAGAGCAAAAAGTGACCTTGTCTTGGTATCAGAACCACCCAAATGTTAAGGTAATGAGCAAACTACTAAATGAGCATGCTGGTCACCAGGTGGTAGCTTCAGTGGCTAATGAATCATATTGCTATCAATGGGGAAACCGTATCGATGATCTTGAAACTTTAGTGGTTGGTATTGGTTCTTTGGGTGAGTTGGTGGACTTTGATTCTACGCGTTTGAGTCAAAGTTCTGATGTAGAAAAAATAGTGATTGATAATGAACTGGATGGAAAAGCTTCTGAGTTCGGATTCAAGTTTTGGACCCTTGTGTTTAAACGCTCACCTACATTGATGAAGTTGATGCAAAACCAAATTATCGAATCGGTTACGTACTCTGATCGTTATCTGGCCGCGACTTTACCTGTTTCTCTTTGCTTCAATACCTTGAAGTTTATCGGGGAGTATTACAAAAACTGCCAGGTCGAAATTCACACTGGGGAATTAAGTCGAGGCTGTAAGCCAGCGACAGTACAAGATAACTTTTTCGATGATTACTCACGTGACAAGGTAATCGGTTTGGCATTTGAAAACTCTGATGCAAATATGAGTTTCAAAACGACCTCGAAATACAAGCTGCCTCACTCGCGAACGCTCGTATTATCTTTTGACAACGGCCAGCAAGTGACGTTGTGGCTTGATCAAGGATTTGGGTACTGGTTTGCTGATAAACGTCTACCTGAGAACCACTTACCTTATCATCTTGATGATGAAGAGCACGCAAATATTATTGCTGAAGGGCAAGCTCAAATATCATCAGGTACATTCCCAACAGATGTATTTGTGTCATTTCGTTGATTGAAATGAATGGAGAGCGAGCCCCACGTTGGATTCGTTCTCCTTTTTAACTAAATGGAGTGCAGTTTCATTAATTACAGTGTATGAGCGAGTTCATAAGCTTAAGAATACCAATCTGAATTATTAACTTTTATCATAGCGTCTGAACAAACAGGGGTTTAGCGTATATGACAATACAATTGGTATAAATTTTAAGGTTATAGCACAACTATTAAGTCCTTCTTTTTCATACAAGACCAAATAACTTAGTGAGCTTATTTTGAAAAACATTTTGGTAGCCGTAACAGGCGCAAGTCCTCAAGTCCTAACTGAAACGTTGTTTGCACTGAATTATCAAGGTAAAACAATGCCTGATGAAGTATTTGTGATTACTACCGCCAACTCTAAGCTAACGTTAGAAAAAGGGTTGTTTCAAGATGGTCATTGGAACAAGTTAATAGAAGATTATCAGCTTCCCGAAATTAAGTTTAGTTCTGACAATATTTGGTTGATCTCTGATGAAGAAGGCAATGTATTAGATGACGCTAAGGCTGAAGCCGACCAAGTCGTTATGGCTGACTTTATTACACGGAAAGTAGAGGAGTTGACTCGTAATGACGATGTTGCGATTCATGCTTCAATTGCTGGTGGCCGAAAGACAATGGCTTTTTATATGGGCTACGCAATGTCTTTGTATGGCCGTGAGCAAGATGTACTGAGTCATGTGTTCGTAGACGATGATTTTGAGTTTGTAAGCGACTTTTATTATCCAACTCCTTACGACAAGTATATTGTTGGAAGAGACAAAAAAAAGGTAGTAAACACCAAGGATGCCAATGTTACCCTAGCAGAAATCCCGTTTGTAAGAATGCGTCGTCAAGTTGATGAATCAATTTACAACCAAATGCAAAGTCACTCGTTTTCAAAGACTGTATCAGCGTTTAATAGCGCATATAGCTCGGAAATTAAAGTAAAAATTTCGACCAAGGACAAGACGTTAGATGTGGTTGGTGTACCTGTAAAACTCACAGCTAAAGCGCTAGCCATCTACTTATTCTTCATCAAAAAAGCCATGAGAACGGAAACGTTGGGGCGAACTTTTGAAGAAGACGTTGACCAAACGCGTGAATATTTAGAAATATTAGATTCAATGAAAGCCGACGTACGTTTGTATAAAAGTATGGGCTTGGAAGATGAGGGACAGTGGCGTCAGAATGATTTTGTACTGACACCTAAATTGACGAAGGACTTCGTACGTCAGTCATTAAGTGCATTCCATAAAGCGTTAGAAGGGCGTTTAGTTCCAGATATCGTAGAAAAAATCAAAGTGCACTCTGATGGTGCCAAATCTGGTGCGAGCTATAGTGTAAGGAACGACATTGTTATTTTGTTGGATGGAGTCTCGCTTTAAGAATTATTTATGCAGAGAATATTTCTCAACGCAAAACCCTAAGCCTAAAACCCTTCAAATAATGCTCCAATAATAGGCAGCATCACCAAGAGCAGTAAAAAGAAGGCCCAGTCGCTACGCGACTAGGCCTTCAAAAAGGTTTTAAATGGTTCTTAACTTACAAGCATTAAGCATTATGCGGGGCTTTGTTGTTTCTGGAGTATGGGAAGTTACCTCGCTTCCATTAGCGATAACAGCTTAAATAGATAATGACGATTCTTAACTGGATAAAGCGCCCGATAACAGCTTTGGATTCGAGAATCGTTGCTATCGAAACGCCATATCGACAAGAGTCGCTTTCCAGTGCCACTTCGTAGTGTCTACTGGGTGGAAAACTATGCTTGAAAGCTAGTGACTTCTTCTTTGTCTGAAAACTGCTCCCTTACTGTCATACAGGTATCGAGATTCTGTTTAAGGGCATCAACACAGTTTGGATCGAACATTATGCCAACGTTTTCTTCGATGTACTCCAACACATCATCAAGTTCCCATTCCGATTTATAGGCTCTTTTGCTGAGCAAGGCATCAAATACATCTGCCAGAGTAACGATACGCGCTTCTAGAGGAATCTGAGTCCCACATAGCCTGTCAGGTAAGCCCGTTCCGTCGTAGCGTTCGTGGTGATGTCGAATAATGTTTTTCAGAAACTGTATTTCATCATGTGAGATTGAGTGGTTATCTGAAATTGAGACGACATCGTCAATCATAGCCTCACCGAAAATCGTGTGCTGATTCATTATGGCTCGGTCTTCATCAGTAAATCGTTTGGTACTAAAAAGTACATGATCGGGGATACGATATTTACCGATATCATGAAAAGGTGCATAAACACGGATTCGATGAATGAACTGATAAGTGATTTCCGGTTTTTGCTCTGACATAGCGCGCGCCAGTATCTCGCTGTAACGTCCCATGCGAATCAAATGCTCCTTGGTTTCAGGATCTCTTGCATGGCCCATATTGAGGGCGATTGCGAGAGAAGTTTGAAAGTGTTTTTGACTCTCATGCAGTCGAGTAAACAGGTTCGCGATAAGTTGAGATAGGTACGCGATGTCCGCTTGAATGCTTTTCTGATTGAAGAAACCGATCGTGGTGGCATTAATAAATATAAAACCGAGGTTTTGGTCGCGATAGTAGATTGGAGAGGTGTAGCTACTTTGATGTCCAATATCGATTAAGCGACAAATTTGTCGTGTTGGGTTCATCGTCGATAAGTCATTGATAACTCGTATTGAAGGCAGTTCAGACATCTTTCTCAGGGAAGATTCTGGTCTGATGTTGTATTCGATGTAGCTATCATTCGCTTCTTGGCACAAGGCATCGGAAACAAAGTAATTGGTGGCTTTGTTTTCATTTGTTAAAGCTATAGAAAGGCGCGAGAGCGTCGGGTAGAACGAACGCACAAGCTGGAAAAGATCGTCTAATGTGGAGGTAATATCTTGATCTTTAGCTGCGATTTTACTGAGTTGGGAGTAGTCAAACATGAGCGGGGCTGACCTTTATTTATAATTATATAATTGTTTTTCTTTGACTTATTGATTTCTCATATTTAAGAATATGAACATACCAGTCCTGTTAATGAATTGTAATCTCGTCATCTTATAAATTCTAAATACATCACTAAAAATGTGGTTATTACATTAGAGCATCATCCATTTTGTTAACTGGGTTCGCTTTTTTGTTATGTCGATCTAGATTTCCAATCCATTAGGGGTATTTACAGCGACGTTGGTTCCATAAAGTACGCTCAATAAATGCGATGATTATTAATAGGTTGGGTGAACAGTATCGGAAATAGATGTGTTCTAACCACGTACTGAAGTCAGAATTGTTAGATGTTTGGATTAGAAAACGGACTTATTGAGTGATGTGTCGGTTAGTTCTCACGCGATCAGACCATAATTAAACATATCCATCGATGATAATTAGGAGAGTGACAGGCTTTGTGCCATCATTACCTTCAGTAACAGGCATGCAGGAAGCTGACCTAAGTAAACAACCGTTATGATGATGGTGAACTAACGCAGAGTACTTGCTCTGTTTAAGGTACGACGATGACAGATGAAGAAAGAATTGAGCTGCAGAAAAACAACCCACTGCACGGCTTAAAGTTAGAAACCATGATCACCGAGCTGGTCGATCATTACGGTTGGGAAATACTTGATGCAGCAATGCGCATGAACTGTTTTAACACGAAGCCGTCTGTTGCGAGTGCGGTGAAGTACTTAAAGAAAACACAGTGGGCGCGTGAGAAAGTAGAGAACTTTTACTTGTACCGCTTCAAACGTATGCCTAAAGCGTCTGATCTTGAATATCAAATGCCGCCGCGTTCACGTACTTTCCGCCATGGGCTTGAGCCTAAAGAACCGATGGAGCTGACGGTAGAGTCTATCTTAGCATCTCAAGCTAAGGCCGCGTCTTCATTTAAAGCGCGCCGCTCGGGTGGTAAAGGACGCAACTTCCGCCGTTAATCGCTATGGTGGACTGAACAAGATACAAAAAAGGAGCATCACGCTCCTTTTCTTTTACTATCTACTTTTGAAGTAGGGTAAACCCATCAAGTTGTATTGCTCTGCGAGTGCTCAGGCTTCGCGGTTTTTCTTTTGATTCTTAATAAAATCACTTAAGTAGATTGCAGCGCTGAAGACGAGAAACAGAGCAGAAACCGAAAAAAGAGCGGGCATTTTTAGTATCCACGCAAAGGTTGCTGCTAAGAATGCAATGAAGCAGATCAGTCTGCTTGATGACATAACATGACCGAGTTTGATGTTCATAATGCCCCCTAATATGCTTGCTTCTTATACGCAGTCAGTATCGCACCTCTGGATAAAAATTAATCTAAATTAATATCAAACAAGGTGATTATCAGATTCTCTTCACAAATTCAGCGAATGCTATTTTCATGATTGGAAGTAACGCTCAAAAGTAAAACGAACTCCTATAGGCAAAGGGCATATCTGGCGGTTTTTAATAACCGGTTAATTGGCGTAGAAAAAGTATGCGGTGATCAAGAAACTGGCAACGATAACGCTATTACGAACATAGTTTTGTGGAATGTTGCGTGATATCTGAGCAGAGTAGTAGCCACCAACCAGTGTACCGAGTAAGACTACAAGTCCTGAACTCCAATCAATTGAACCATCAACAATAAACAATACAATGGCCGCCATTGAAGCGCTTGCTGAGACCAACAATTTAATCCCATTCATGACATTGATGTTGGTATAACCAGCTAAGGCAAGATAGCTTAGCGTGACAATACCAAGACCAGCATTGAAGTAACCGCCGTAAACACATACCAAAAGCAGCAATAGGGCAGAGAAGAAGGCGCCTGCTTTCCCTGCGTGTTTGTGCTTTGATGCCGCTTTTTTAATGAAGCTGTTGATGTGGCCGCCAAAGGTAAACAGTAGTGCTGCGAATAGCAGTAGCCAAGGAACAGATTGGGTAAAGAGTGCCTCAGGTGTATGTAGCAGTAAGAAAGCACCGATGGCACCGCCCAAGACACTCAGAATCAAAGTCAATTTAAGCTGTTTTGTGCCTGATAGAATCTCTTGCTTTAATGCATAAGCCCCACTTATGTAACCGGCACAAGAAGCAAAGGTATTGGTTGCGTTGGCAGCGACCGGAGGTACGCCCACAAAAAGTAAAGCAGGGAACGTAACAAAACTGCCGCCACCTGCAATGGAGTTCAATATGCCACCAAGCACACCGGCGAGAAAAAGTATCAGCCATTCCATGACGATAGTTCCTAATTGAGAGATGAATAACTAACTTACTGAATTTTGAATCTAAAACCAGCTTTATCAAGATGTTATGGGTAAGTTTGTGATTTGTTGCAACGGATGCTTGCTCCATTAATAGAAAAGGGAGCCGAAGGCTCCCTAGATAAAGTAAGATTTGATTAAGCTTCTACAGGTTTGGCTTTAAGGCTCTTAAACAGCTTCATGAATAAAGGGCTGAATAGAACCAACACTGCAAGGATGGTAAAGCTCATAGTAATTGGGCGCTCCCAAAGGAAACTCAATTCGCCATCACTAATCATGAGTGCACGTCTTAAGTTCTCTTCCATCAACCCGCCTAAGATGAAACCTAACAGCAGTGGTGCCAGTGGGAAGTCAGCTAATCTCAATCCTATGGCAGCCATTGCTATAAGCAACATGATAAAGACATCCATAGTGTTAAATGACACCAAGTAAACGCCAGTAATTGAGAAGAACAGAATCATAGGTAGTAAAACGGTTCTTGGTACGGCAAGCAGTTTCGAGATATATGGGATCAGCGGTAGATTTAAAATCACCAGTACAATGTTACCGAAGTACATAGAGATAATAACTGACCAGAATACATCTGGGTGTTCAACGAACAGACGCGGACCTGGTTGAATACCGTAGGCAATCAAAGCACCAAGCATAATCGCCGTCGTACCTGAACCTGGGATACCAAGAGTCAACAAGGGAACAAATGAACCGCTAGAAGCTGCGTTGTTTGCAGATTCTGGTGCAACAAGACCGCGGATACTGCCTTTACCAAACTCTTTCTGCTTCTCTTTTGGCGCTAGACTACGTTCCATACCATAGCTTAGGAAGGCTGCGATAGTTGCACCAGCACCCGGTAGTACGCCTGTAAAGAAACCAAGAATAGAAGAACGAATCGATACAGGGGCGACGTCTTTTACTTCTTCTTTGGTCACTTTCATGCTGCCAATATCGGACATCTTACGGCTTTCTTCTTCGCTGGTGTCTTTTTGAGGTTTAAGCACACCCATCAGGGTTTCACCCAGCGCGAATGTTGCCATCGCGAGCAGTAAGAAGCTAAAGCCGTCCATTAAATCGGTTAAGCCGAAAGTAAATCGTTCAACACCGACACCTTTATCGATACCTACCGTTGAAAGCATCAAGCCTAGAACGGTCATCATCCACGCTTTGATCACTTGTCCCGGTCCAGCGAAAGCTGCGACTGCCGATAGGCCAAGTAACATCAGTGCAAAGTAGTCTGACGATTGGAAACTTAGCGATACGCTTGCAAGCGCCGGCGCTGCGATAAGGAGCATGATCGCTGATAACGTACCTCCAGTAAATGAAGAGTAAGCCGCCAGTGCAAGTGCCTTACCCGCTTGGCCTTTTTGGGCCATTGGGTAGCCATCAAATGCAGTCACTACGGTTGATGAACAGCCCGGAGCATTAATGAGAATCGACGAAGTGGAGCCGCCAAATACCGCACCATAATAAACACCTGCCATTAGGATTAGACCTGAAGAAGGTTCTAAACCGTAAGTAATTGGGATCATTAGCGCGATCGCAGAAATAGGCCCTAAGCCCGGTAGCATGCCGATAAAAGTACCAACGAAGCAGCCCACGATCACCATCATGATGTTCATCGGCATTACCGCGGTCGAAAGTCCTTGTAAAATTCCATCTAACATAATGCGGTTCCTACCAAAGTGTGTAGATAAGACCAGGTTCTAGATAGATATCCAATCCCTGAGTTAATAGAAGATAAAAAACGATGACGAACGGAAATGAAGCACCAATCAGGATTGGCTTTCTGCGTTCACCCAGTAGATAAAAACCTGCCAACAAGAAGAAGCCGGTTGCTAAAACAAAGCCAAGATAGGTAAGCCCAACACCATACAGTGCCATTAGAATCAAGAAACCGATCAACAGCTTCCAGTTAAGCGGTGTGGTATCGCAGGATTTCTTCGGTTCTTGTTTTCCGGTTACGAGTAAGATCAGCGCCAGCCCAATACCCGCAAAGGTGAGTAGGGTTGGGAGTGTTCGCGCTGTAAAAGGTTCGTATTCATCCCCAGGAAACAGAGGAATAAGGGTTGTCTGGTAGCCATAGCATAAGCAAACCAGTAAGAAAACGAGGGCACCGATGCGATCGCGAGTGAGTAGGTTCTCTTTGGATAAGAACGTGTTCGACTGTTCCGACATATCCAACTCCATAAAAATAAAAAAGCCATGCATGAGCGGGTTAATGAAAAATGTCTGGGATCACTAACGGAATGTAGGAAGAGAGTAGTGCTCAACTGCCCACAAATTACAAAGGAGATTGAGTGAACTCATGCATGGCAAAACAGAGAATAAGGAAGGAGGGAGCTGGTAATTCCCTCCTGAATATTGTGATTACTTAAGGAAACCAAGTTCGCGCATTAGGTCACCCATTTGCTTCTCTTGATCTTCTAAGAAGGTGTAGAAATCTTTATCGGCTTTGTAGTTGTCGATCCAACCGTTACGGTCGCGAACCACCTTCCACTCATCGGTGGTGTACATTTTTGTCAGTGCTTGGTTCCACTCATCAATTTTCGCTTGGCTTGTCCCTGGAGCTGCGAAGAAACCACGCCAGTTAGCAAAAACAGTTTCGTTACCGTACTCAGTTAGAGTCGGGATATTCGGCGCTGCATCGAGTCGTTTAGGTGCTGTAACCGCCAGTACCTTTACTTGGCCAGATTTCGACATTTCTAGTACTTCGCCAAGACCTGTTGAAAGCAGTTGTGTCTCACCCGAGAGTAGAGCTGCCATCGCTTTGCCGCCCGCATCGTAGGCAATGTAACGCACTTTCTTAGCGTCAAAACCTTCACCTTTAAATGCTGCCGCTACGACTAAATGGTCCATGCTACCACGAGCTGAGCCACCAGCAATTTTGACTTTACGAGGGTTAGATTCGAACTCTTTAACCACATCTTCCCAAGTATCGTACTTAGAGTCTGCAGACGTTACGATCGCGCCATAGTCCGCAATGGTTGCAGCAACTGGAGTTAGGTCACGGAAAGATTGAGGGAATATCCCTGTCAGTGAACGAACAACAATCGGTGTGGAGTTGACCATTAGCGTGTCTTCTTGACGCTTAGCCGTTTCAATAAGGTGTGCAATCGCTTTACCGCCGCCGCCACCAGACAGGTTTTGGAAAGAGACATTTTCTACGATGTCAGACTTTACCAATACATCGCCAGTACCACGAGCAGTCATGTCCCAACCGCCGCCTGCGCCGCCAGGAATTAAGAAGTGGATTTTCTCTACGTCTGCCGCAAAAGTGTTGAATGAGAAGGTAGCGGCGATCACAGTCGCTGCGATAGAGGGTTTCATTGCCTTGAACATGTTTCACGTTCCTTATGTCTTGTTCTCTTATCTAACCGAGAAACTTATTGATGTATTAACTACTGGGTATTGAGCGAAGTTCAAATAACCAGTCGATGCTCAAAGGTTAATGTTGTGTTAATGAATTGTCTTTAATGTGGTGATATTGAGGATAAAGAGCATTGAATTAATAAAGTTCATAAAGTTCACGGCTCGCAAATTGGATGATAAATCGTCGGGTTAGGGTGAACGTTTTAGTAACTTACTAACAATCTATTATGGCACTCAATCACTATACCTTAGTCTAAATTGTCGACAATATGCTTGATTATTGACAGGTTGGTACGCTATTTTGTTATCAAAGCTGAATGATTGTTAACAATTGTTGTGATTATAAAAACAATCATTAGAGATGAATACGTAGGATTAGGGTGAAAAGAAGATGGCGACAACAGCAGTAAATACCTTGCTTAATGAGGACCCTAAGTTAAAAGGGGGCGACAAAGAGCATACTAAGTCAGCGAGTCTGACTGAGTATCTGATTGAAGCCATTGTTAGTGGTGAACTTGAGCCGGGCGCAAAAATCTCTGAGCCAGAACTGGCTAAACGATTTGAAGTGAGCCGTGGCCCGCTACGTGAAGCCATGATGAGAGTGGAAGGACTTGGGCTGATTGAGCGTATTCCTCACGTTGGTGCTCGCGTAATTACCCTTTGCGAACACAAGCTGATCGAACTCTATTCGGTACGAGAAGCACTAGAAGGCATGGCGGCGAGATTGGCGGCTCGTTACATCACAGCTGAAGAGTTGATGAGTTTAGAAGGGCTGCTACTGACTCACTCAAAGCACATTGACCAAGTAGATGGCGCTTCTTACTTCCATCAGCACGGTGACTTTGACTTCCATTATCGAATCATCAAAGCGAGTCGTAATAGTAAGCTAGAGGCGCTTTTGTGTGACGAGCTTTATCACTTACTTCGTATGTACCGCTACCAATCTCCTCGAGCTCAATCACGCCCAATCGAAGCTCTCAACGAACACAAGTTTATTCTGCAAGCAATCAGTCAGCGAGATGAAGAGTTAGCAGAAATGTTGATGAGAAGACACATATCTGGCAGTCGCCGCCTTATCGAGCAACGATTGCAACTTAAACAGGACGCTCAATAAACCGAGTGAATCTGAAATTCTTACTTAAAGCACATAAAGCGTGATGACTGCAGCTGTTCGCAGTCACACCAACAGAAATCGAACACATCAGGGAGAGAAATCATGAATCTATCGCCAGGAGCTAAGTTTCGTGAAGCGGTTGCAAATAACCATCCGCTGCAGATTGTCGGAACCATTAACCCTTATTGCGCAATGATGGCGAAAAACCTAGGGCATCAGGCTATCTATTTGTCAGGTGGTGGTATTGCCAATGCGTCTTATGGACTACCCGATTTAGGCATCACCACATTAAACGACGTGCTAGTGGATGTAGAGCGCATTACCAATGCGTGTGATTTGCCACTTTTGGTCGACATTGATACTGGTTTTGGTGGGGCATTCAATATTGCTCGTACTATCAAAGCGATGGAAAAAGCTGGAGCCGCGGCGGTTCATATGGAAGACCAAGTGGCGCAGAAACGATGCGGTCACCGTCCAAATAAGGCCATTGTAAGCCAAGCTGAGATGGTCGACCGAGTAAAAGCGGCAGCAGATGTAAGGGTAGACAGCGACTTTGTGATCATGGCGAGAACAGACGCTTTGGCCGTTGAAGGCATCGATAGTGCTATTGAACGTGCAATTGCATGTGTAGAAGCAGGCGCAGACATGATCTTCCCTGAGGCGATGAATCAGCTTGATCAATACGTGAAGTTCTCAACAGCGCTGCAATCTGCCACTGGTCGTCATATTCCTATCTTGGCCAATATTACTGAGTTTGGTCAGACACCATTATACAACTGCAAAGAACTGGCAGAGGCTCATGTCGACATGGTTCTTTACCCGTTGAGCGCCTTTAGAGCGATGAACAAAGCGGCAGAAAACGTCTACAAGCACTTGTTAGTAGAAGGAAACCAAGAGGCGCTGCTTGATTCAATGCAGACACGAAAAGAGCTTTACCAGCACCTCAATTACCACGATTACGAGAATAAGCTCGATCAGCTGTTTGCGAGTGACGAGAGCGAATAGAGCGGCTCAGTAACGCAATTAGAAATAACGAATTTAAAGAAACATTAAGAATACCTAATCCAATAACGTGAAACAGTTAGCTCGACCTATAACAGCCAAGTGACTCTATATTTTGGATGAAATATGCGCTTGGGACTGAATCAAAAACGCACCAGAGAGTGCAGGCGGCTAACACAGAAAAGGAGTTCATCATGACCACTACAGCGAGCAACAAAGCAAGTGTCGAAGAGAAAGCATCTGCTAAAGCACCGATCGGCGGGGCGGGTCTTCGAGGCCAAAGTGCAGGCGAGACTGCTTTGTGTACCGTGGGTAAATCAGGTACTGGTTTGACGTACCGCGGCTACGACATTACCGATCTTGCTAATAATGCCCAGTTTGAAGAAGTGGCGTACCTACTGCTCAGAGGCCATCTACCCAATGCGAAAGAGCTTGATGATTACAAGACTAAGCTTGTTGGCTTACGTGGCTTACCTGATTCATTAAAAGCGGCGCTTGAGTTAATTCCTGCTGATGCGCACCCAATGGATGTGATGCGAACAGGTTGTTCCATGCTGGGCAACATTGAGCAAGAGACAGATTTTACTCAGCAACTTAATGCGACTGAGCGAATGCTTGCGCTGTTTCCTGCCATTATCTGTTACTGGTATCGCTTTAGTCACGACGGCGTAAGAGTAGATACTGAGGATCACAGTGAAGCATGTATCGGCGGCTACTTCTTGAAAATGCTAACCGACGAAACGCCATCTGAGCTACATAAGCAGGTGATGCACTGTTCACTTATCCTTTACGCTGAGCATGAGTTTAATGCATCAACTTTTGCAGCACGTGTGTGTGCTTCGACACTGTCCGATATTCACTCTTGTGTGACTGCGGCGATTGGTACGCTGCGAGGGCCTTTGCATGGTGGTGCGAATGAAGCAGCGATGGAGATGATTCAAGATTGGCAGACACCAGAAGAAGCTGAATCCAATATCATGCAGATGCTTGCTAACAAAGACAAAATCATGGGCTTCGGTCACGCCATCTACCGTGAAAGCGATCCACGTAACGCTCTGATTAAGCAATGGTCTAAGGCGCTTTCTGAAGAAGTGGGTGACACCAAACTGTATGCAGTTTCAGAGCGCGTTGAGTCGGTAATGAAGCGCGAGAAAGGCTTGTTCTGTAACGCTGATTTCTTTCATGCCTCGGCGTACCACTTCATGGATATCCCAACTAAGCTGTTCACTCCGATCTTTGTGATGAGTCGTTTGACTGGCTGGGCTGCGCACGTGTTCGAGCAAAGAGCGAATAACCGTATCATTCGCCCAAGTGCGGACTACACAGGACCTGAGCACCAAGAGTGGTTGCCTATCCATTTGCGTTAACTGTAACGATAGACAGAGTGGATTGCTCTGTCGGCAATGGATGTCGTCTGACTCTATTTAGACGTCATCCACCTTTATCAAGCAGTGAAGTTACGTCCAATATGGAGGGGCGACTATGACCGAATATACCCAAGACCGTGAGCAGTATCGAAATCAGTTTCGAAAAGTGTTGCCGGGAACTAACCTTGAATTTTATGACGTACGTGAAGCGGTTGAGCAACTCGCTCCCGGTAGCTACGACACCTTACCTTACACCTCTAAAGTGCTGGCTGAGCAGATTCTAAGACGTTGTGATATCGACTCGCTACAAGCCAGCCTAGAACAGATCATCGAAAGAAAACGAGAGCGTGATTTCCCTTGGTATCCGGCTCGCGTTGTTTGCCACGACATCCTTGGGCAAACCGCATTGGTTGATCTCGCAGGATTAAGAGATGCCATTGCGGATCAGGGCGGCGATCCAGCCAAAGTAAACCCTGTGGTTGAGACGCAACTGATTGTTGATCACTCATTGGCTGTTGAACACGCCGGCTTTGAAGACGACGCTTTTGATAAAAACCGCGCCATTGAAGAGCGTCGCAATGAAGACCGCTTCCATTTTATTGAGTGGTGTAAAACGGCGTTTAAGAACGTGAATGTTATCCCTGCGGGTAACGGGATCATGCATCAGATCAACCTTGAGAAGATGTCGCCAGTGATTCAAAACAAAAACGGCCTAGCATATCCAGACACCTGCGTCGGTACCGATAGCCATACTCCTCACGTTGATGCACTAGGCGTTATCGCGATTGGTGTTGGCGGACTAGAAGCTGAAACTGTGATGCTTGGGCGACCATCAATGATGCGTTTGCCTGATATCGTGGGTGTTAAGCTCACTGGGAAACGTCAAGAAGGTATTACTGCAACAGATATCGTGCTCGCGATTACTGAGTTCTTGCGTAAAGAGCGTGTTGTCTCTAGCTACTTGGAGTTTTTCGGGGAAGGGGCGAGAGCCTTGTCGATTGGTGATCGTGCGACGATCTCTAACATGACACCGGAATATGGCGCGACAGCGGGTATGTTCTACATCGATGAGCAGACCATTCAGTACCTCAAATTAACGGGGCGTGAGCCAGAGCAGGTCGACTTGGTAGAGCGTTATGCTAAGCAAGTAGGGCTTTGGGCTGATGATATGAGTTCAGCAAAATATGAGCGTGTGCTTGAGTTTGATTTGTCTCAGGTTGAGCGAAATCTTGCTGGCCCATCTAACCCTCATCGTCGACTACCAACTTCTGAATTACAGCAGCAAGGAATCAGCCATGAAGAGCTGACTGAGAGCGACGACGATCAAATGCCAGATGGCGCGGTGATCATTGCTGCTATCACGTCTTGTACTAATACCAGTAACCCAAGAAATGTGGTTGCAGCAGGCTTAGTCGCTAAAAAAGCCAACCAGTTGGGGCTTGTTCGCAAACCGTGGGTGAAAACTTCGTTTGCTCCGGGGTCAAAAGTGGCCAAGCTTTACCTTGAATCGGCAGGCTTGTTGGACGAACTCGAAACGCTTGGTTTCGGTATTGTCGGCTATGCCTGTACTACCTGTAATGGCATGAGTGGCGCGCTAGATCCTAAGATTCAACAAGAAATCATAGACAGAGACCTGTATACCACAGCGGTGCTATCTGGAAACCGAAACTTCGATGGTCGTATTCACCCTTATGCCAAGCAAGCGTTTTTGGCCTCCCCTCCACTGGTTGTCGCTTATGCGCTTGCAGGGACAATGCGTTTTGATATTGAGAAGCACAGCCTCGGCAATGACGCGTCAGGCAATCCGATCTATTTGAGCGACTTATGGCCAAGTGATGAAGAGATCGATGCAGTTGTCGCGCAGCACGTAAAACCACAACAGTTTAACGATATCTACATTCAAATGTTTAAGTTGGATGAAGAGCAGTCTGCCAGCGAGCCTCTCTACGATTGGCGTCCGAAGAGCACCTACATCCGTCGTCCTCCATATTGGGAAGGAGCTTTGGCTGGCGAGCGTTCTCTGAAAGGAATGCGACCGCTGGCAATTCTGGGTGACAACATCACCACGGATCACCTTTCTCCGTCTAATGCGATTCTCGCGAGCAGTGCAGCCGGTGAGTACTTAGCCAAAATGGATTTGCCAGAAGAGGACTTTAACTCTTATGCGACTCACCGAGGCGACCACTTAACGGCGCAACGTGCCACCTTTGCTAACCCTAAGCTCTTTAATGAGATGGTCCAAGAAAATGGCAAAGTGGTACAGGGCTCCCTCGCTCGAATCGAACCTGAGGGCAAGGTAACACGCATGTGGGAAGCCATTGAAACCTATATGGATAGAAAGCAACCTCTGATCGTGATCGCGGGTGCAGACTACGGTCAAGGCTCATCTCGAGATTGGGCTGCCAAAGGTGTTCGCTTGGCAGGTGTAGAAGCGATTGTTGCTGAAGGCTTCGAGCGTATCCACCGTACCAACCTAGTCGGTATGGGCGTGCTGCCACTGCAATTTAAAGCAGGGGAAAATCGCAATACGCTCAAGCTAGATGGCACAGAACTGTTTGATGTCCATGGGGATATCACACCGGGCGCTGATCTCGCGCTAGTTATTACACGTCAGGATGGTAGCCGATTGGATGTGGCAGTGACTTGTCGTCTCGATACCGAAGACGAAGTGCATGTCTATCAAGCTGGTGGCGTACTTCAACGCTTTGCCAAAGACTTTTTGGCGCAGTAGGGAGGCATTATGAGTATTCATCAATTGAAAATTGCGGCCACCTACATGCGAGGTGGCACTAGTAAAGGAGTTTTCTTTAATCTTGTTGACCTGCCAGAGCGTGCGCAAACGCCCGGCGAGTATCGAGACAAGTTATTGATGCGCGTGATTGGTAGCCCAGATCCTTATGGCAAACAGACAGACGGTATGGGAGGAGCGACATCCAGTACCAGTAAAGTGGTGATTGCATCTAAGAGTGAGCAACCCGGTCACGATGTCGATTATCTATTTGGTCAGGTAGCGATTGATAAACCGTTTGTCGATTGGAGCGGTAACTGTGGCAACTTATCAGCGGCTATGGGGCCTTATGCCATTCATGCGGGTTTAATTGATCCAGAACGAGTCCCAATGAACGGCGTCGTTGAAGTTCGGGTTTGGCAAGCCAATATCGAGAAGACGATTATTGTCCATGTACCAATGATTAATGGTCAAGTTCAAGAGGTCGGTGATTTTGAGTTAGATGGCGTGACTTTTCCTGCGGCTGAAATTCAGGTCGACTTTATGGAACCCGCAGGTGAGGTGGGGAGTGTGCTTCCAACCGGACAAGCGGTCGATCTGCTCGATGTTCCTGAACTGGGTTGTATTGAGGTGAGTTTGATTAACGCGGGGATACCAACCATCTTTGTTGATGCCTCCGTTCTTGGATATCAAGGAACCGAACTGCAAGAAGACATCAACTCTGACGAGAAAGCCTTAGCGCTGTTTGAGTCGATTCGAGCACACGGCGCTGTTGCTATGGGGTTGATTGACGACATCAGTGAGGCGCAAATGCGTCAGCACACGCCGAAGGTAGCGTTTGTATCGCCACCACAACCGTATAAAGCATCCAGTGGGAAGATGGTCGAAAAGGATGAGATTGACGTCTTGGTTCGAGCGCTGTCCATGGGCAAATTGCACCACGCCATGATGGGGACAGCAGCCGTTGCCATCGCGTCGGCCGCCGCCATATCCGGAACATTGGTTAATCGCGCTGCAGGCGGTGGCGAACGAGATTTTACGACCTTTGGACACCCTTCTGGAACGTTGAAAGTGGGAGCCGGTGCTTCGTTAACCCCTCAAGGTTGGGCGGTAGAGAAAGCCATGATGAGCAGAAGCGCTCGGATCCTAATGGAAGGGTTGGTGCGCGTACCTTGCCCATTGTAAATACTTGGGTCATGGCATGGTCTGTCTATTACGACATTGGCTGTGCGAAGCCCTGAATAAGCTATTCAATACGGGAAATAAAACGTAAAGACAAAAGATCAACAGGCCGAGTATACGGCTGATCGTTTTCTGACGAATTCAAGGAGGAGGCGTTATGTCTTCTACACTAGAGCAAAAAGAGCAATCAACTGAAACTTCAAACGAAGTTACCATGCAAACAGGAGCTTACCAAGCTGCCTATGATTTTGCGACGCGTAACCCTGAGCAATACTGGCAAAGCCAAGCCCAATTTATTGATTGGTTTGAAGAACCTACCCGAATTTTAGAGAAAGATGATAATGGTATTGAGCGCTGGTTTTCGGATGGCGTGATGAATACTTGTTGGCTCGCACTTGATTATCATTGTGAGCAAGGGCGAGGCGATACTACTGCGCTTGTCTATGACTCTCCCGTAACTGGCGTTAAAAAGCGCTACAGCTATGTGGAGTTACGCAATCAAGTGGCGAAAGTCGCTGGTTTGCTAGCGGATCAAGGAGTCAAGAAGGGTGACCGAGTAGTTATCTATATGCCGATGATTCCCGAAGCGGTGATGGCGATGCTTGCCTGTGCGAGACTTGGTGCGATTCACTCAGTGGTATTTGGAGGTTTTGCCCCTCATGAGCTTGCGGTACGCATTGAAGACGCTGAGCCCAAGGTGCTGATCACAGCGTCATGTGGTATCGAAATCAACAAAGTTATCCCTTACAAGCCTTTGGTTGATAGAGCGATCATGGATAGCCGCTGGAAGCCACAAAACGTACTGGTGTTTCAACGTCCTGAATGTGAAGCTGAGCTACAAAATGAGCGAGATTTGGATTGGCAGCAGGAGATGGAGAACGCACTGCCTCACGGTTGTGTGCCTGTGCTTGCGACCGATCCTCTTTATATCTTGTATACCTCAGGCACCACAGGTAAGCCTAAAGGGGTTGTGCGCGACAATGGAGGTCATGCGGTCGCGATGAAGTATTCGATGAGTACCATCTATAACATGCCTCAAGATGGTGTTTTCTGGGCTGCCTCTGACGTTGGATGGGTTGTTGGTCACTCTTACATTGTCTATGCCCCTTTAATTCACGGTTGTACGACCATTCTGTTTGAAGGTAAGCCAGTTCGAACTCCCGATCCGGGCGCATTTTGGCGAGTTTGTGAAGAGTACTCTGTGAACGTTTTATTCTCAGCTCCTACAGCGTTCCGCGCTATTAAGAAAGAAGACCCAGAGGGTGAATGTCTCAAGCAGTATGATCTATCAAAGCTCGACACTATCTTTATGGCCGGGGAGCGTTTGGACCCACCAACCCTAGAGTGGGTTGAAAGTAAAACAGCTAAACCGGTTGTCGATCATTGGTGGCAGACCGAGACAGGTTGGGCGATAGCGGGTAATCCAACTGGCTTAGAACTGATGCCGGTGAAAGCTGGTTCAGCCACTAAACCTGTTCCGGGCTATCAAGTCGAGATCTTGGATGAGTTGGGAGAAACGGCTCAGCCAAATCAGCAAGGCTTCGTTGCGATTAAGCGGCCTCTGCCACCGGGTTGTCTCCCTACAGTGTGGCGCAATCACGATCGTTTCGAATCTGGCTACTTGAGTCAGTTCCCCGGTTACTACGTATCGGGTGATGGTGGATATCTAGATGAAGAGGGCTATCTATTCATTATGGGACGTATTGACGATGTGATTAACGTTGCCGGTCATAGATTGTCGACCGGTGAAATGGAAGAGATAGTTGGTGGCCACCCTGCTATTGCTGAATGTGCGGTTGTGGGAATTCACGATGACTTAAAAGGGCAGCTTCCGCTTGGATTAGTGGTGCTCAAAGATGGCGTAAAAGTCGATGACGTTGAGCTTCAAGGTGAATTGGTAGGCAAGGTTCGTAATGAAATTGGGGCGGTTGCCTGTTTTAAACAAGCGCTGGTGGTTGATCGTCTGCCTAAAACTCGTTCTGGAAAGATTCTACGTAAGACGATACGGCAAATCGCGGACGGAGAGCAGTACGTTGTTCCTTCAACGATTGATGACCCGTCTAGCCTCAAAGAAATCGAAAGTCGTCTATCTAAAGAAGTTTAGCTAGTACTGTTAATACAATTAGTACAGTTAATAAAATAAAGACGTTTAATAAGCCGCTTAGTGATGACTACTAAGCGGCTTTCTTCTTTATTCAATTGGAATAATCGTAGTGGCTAAACAGGCTGTTACAAGTATCTGTGCTTGTATCGTCGCTATGGGTAAGTAAACTAGGCTATAGTGTTATTTTGTGGAATAAAAGAAGACTCTACGCTATGAGCCTAACATTGAGAGCTGCACAAAGCTCAGACCTTGAGCAGCTGAACGAGATGATGTTCGATCTACATCATTATCACCATCTCGCTAGCCCGGAGCACTTTAAAACTGCTGAGGAGATTGAACAGGAAAAGAGTATCGCTCGATACCTTGATGATCCTCAATGCTTGGTTTATGTGGCTTTGAAAGGACAGCTGATAGTGGGTTTTGTCACCGGACATTTTTGTGAATTGGTGTCCACAGTGAGTAAACCGGTTCAAATGGGCAGTATTGATGAATTGTTTGTTTTGCCCGATTACCGAAATCAAGCAATTGCTGAGAAGCTATTCAGTAAATTAGAGAAAACATTTGATGATTATGGAGTGAAGCAGGTGTTCGTTGAAGTATGGGACTTTAATGACAATGCCAAGCAGTTCTATCAAAAAATGGGGTTCATACCGCACATTCAATGGTGGAGAAAGTCTTTGGTGATAAGCTAGGCTGCGCGTGGTGAGTGACTCCATTACACTGCGTTGTTTTCGTTCATATTTTCTTATTAGTTTGTAGGTACTTTCGTTGTTATATCGTTTCTTCCTCATAATATTGGTTTCTATTTTAGGCATCTCAAATGTATCGGCTCAAGAACAACTGCCCGATAACCTAGCGGGGGCGCTCTGTTTAGTTCGAGCTGATGATCAAATTGTTTTGGTCGATGAGCTCATTACAGGTCAATTGTCTTTACCAGGGGGCACTATAGTGGCTGGCGAGCCTGCTTATGTCGCCGCTCAAAGGGAGACATGGGAAGAGGCTGGCCTAGCCGTTACCGTTGGTGATGTTCTGGGGTATACCGATGGTGCAGTGGTGTTTGATTGTGTTTCTGATTCGGAAATCATCAGCTACGACACGAAAAACGAAATCGGTGGGTTTGAGCTGCCAATCTGGTTTGCTCCGCACTATGGTGTAGAGGTAAGCCGCGCTATGCTTCTAACTCCTGAAGCGCTAGATGCCAAAGAATACCGCTACCCAGAGCAGTGGAACACCATTGTCGAGATGTTTGGTCGCGCGTCGGATCAACCCGCTACTTATGTCTCTGAGTTAGTCGCCGCAGCGCCTCAAATCCATCAAGGGGAGCTTGGTGTCATCGCAATGCTTCAAACTGCCATAAACTCACTGCCGAGTACTATTCGTCATACCATTCTAGTGACCGATCTTGTTGCGCAACCTTGGATTTTTATTGTTGTTTTGCCTTTGATAGCTTGGCATTTTGGCCGCAATTTTGCGCTCAAGTTTGGTTTTACGCTTATCTCCGTGACTCTACTGACTTTGATTGCTCATCAGGGCTTTGGTTTGCCCCGTCCACACGCATACCTCCCAACGCTTAAGCTGGTGGATAGCAGCGGTTATAGTTTTCCAAGCATGTTAGCGGCTATCTGGGTAAGCCTCACCAGTCTGGTCGTTTGGAAGCTGAACAAACTCGACGATCAAAAAGCGTGGTCTTGGATCGGTATTGGTTTGTTGTGGATTACACTATTTAAAGCATATTCAGGAAGTGCGTTCTTCAGTGATGTCTTAATGGGGGCGGTGTTAGGTGGCCTAGCGACTTGGCACATTGTTCGATTAGATACAAAGCCAGATGTAAACATTAGTGAGTTATTGAGTTCCAAGTCGGTTTGGTGGGGACTTGCGATTATTTCTATTGTTCTAACCGTCATATGGCCACTTCCCACTTTTACATTCTGGGTCGCTATTCTAATGACAATAGCCTGTTTGGTGACTTTGACTCACGCTAATCCCCTAGTAGGTCAGTTCTCATTTAACATTGTACTGGGCGTGATCGTGCTGCTTTTAGCAACCAATGGAGTAATTAGCTGGGTAGGAAGCTTTGTTTCGTTTAGCGGTATTGGTTCGTTGATTGTCGAAACATTTCGTTTTCCGCTGTTGATTCTGCTTGGTGTAGTTGCTTTCCGCTTACCTTGGAAAAGAGTTTAGAATCGATATCGCGTAATAAAAAAGGCTGTGAAGACAGCCTTCAGATTGCTGACGAACCCCACTTTTTGAAGTGGGGTTCTCTTTTCGAGCGGCCGTAGGCCGCGATCGCGATATTTTTTTATTATGCGAAGTTTGGAAGAGCCCAACACTTAAATTGGCATCTAGACGCCATAATTTGACGTATTTGGGACATATTTAGCCCTATTTTTTGTAAATAGCTCACCACCAAGGCTATCTTCTTGATGTTTTGAGCGGCAGCTGCCAACCAACATTGCATTTGCACTTTCGAGAGCCCGCGGAAGCGGGCATAACGGTGACCATGGTGCTGCTTAGCGTCGGCGAAGCTCCGCTCTACCGTCTCACTTCTTCGCCTATACGTCTTTTTTCCATAAGGTGAGAGCCGCATTTGGTTGGCTCTATCCATCGCGTCCGTATAGATGTGTCTTGTAATGACTTTCTTCATATTTTTACTTTGCGTACAGTCATCTCTCATTGGACAGAACGCACACTCTTTCGGGTCGGAGTGATACTCACGATACGCATCTCTAGACGTTGTTTTATAGATGAGCTCTTGACCGTTAGGGCAGCGGTAACTGTCTCGCTCTTCATTGTAGATGAAGTGCTTTTTCTTGAACGCATTCTTTGTTCTCGATGGTCTGCGATAACCGAACACGCCTAAGATATTTCGACGCTCTAATGACTCAGCGACTGGCGCAGTGAAGTAGCCCGCGTCGAGTCCAACGGCGATTGGATTAAGGTTAAATTGCTCTAGGGTATAGTCCAGACGCTTCACATAAGGTTGAGAGTCATTGATATTACCTGCTGTGACATGGGTATCTAAGATAATGCCATGCTGTCCATCCACTGTACGGTGGTCGAGATAGAAGAAGCCTTGGGGCTTATTATCTCGAGTCATGAAGCCACTTTCCGGGTCGGTAGTACTCGTTTTGGTGTTCTTAGTTTTAGGCTCAGCGGTACGTGACTTTAGAGGTTTCTTACCCTCTTTCTCTCGGTCTAGCGCGACATCTTCATCGAGCATATCAAGATAAGCACTGGCGCGAACCTTAGTCACTTTGTTCGTGTGCTTATTTTTGTTGGCATTGGCTTTTAGGTGCGTGCTGTCAGTAAATAGTTCTTGGCCTGCGACCAAACCTTTCGCCATTGCCTGCTCTACGATATTGATAAAGATACGCTCAAACACATCGGTACCATTAAAGCGGCGAATACGGTTTTGGCTGAGTGTCGATGCATGGATAACTTTCTCTGTCAGTGACATACGCAGGAACCATCGATAAGCGACATTGACTTCAATCTCTTTCACGAGTTGTCGCTCGCTTTTTATTCCGAAGAGGTAACCAAGCAGGATGATTTTAAACAGGCGTACAGGGTCAACAGGTGGGCGACCGTTGTCTTTACAGTAGAGGTGAGCGACTTCATTACGGATAAACTCGAAGTCGATGGCTTTATCTATCTTACGAACTAAATGGTTCTGAGGAACGAGCTGTTCCATGGTGACCATTTCGAGTTCATATTGTTGAGGTGAAGACTCTTGAAGCATAGTGAGATATCCATATTTCGATACCCCTATTAGATCAAAGGTCTAGCTTGAAAGCTAGACCTTTGTCAGCAGTCTGAAGGCTGTGAAGACAGCCTTTTGTGTTTTTACCCGGAAGGGCGAGAGCCCAATTAGCGATTACTTGTCGAAGATAAACTTATCAATAGCTTTCGCTACACCGTGGTCGTCATTACTTGCGGTAATGTAGTTGGCAATTTGTTTCGTCTCTTCCATCGCGTTTTCCATTGCAATACCGAGGCCTGCGTATTCCAGCATATGATGGTCATTTTCAGCGTCACCCATACAAATCACTTCATCAGAGTGAATGCCAAGGTGGTTCGCAATGGCTTCGATACCCACGCCCTTGTTTGATTTAGGGTTTAAGAATTCAAGGAAGAATGGCGCACTTTGAACAATTGTGAATTGAGACTTAAGTTGTTCAGGTAATTTCCCAATGATTTCTGTCAGTTTGCCCGGCTCTGCGACAATCATGGTTTTGATGATCTCGTGATCGTCTTCTAGTTGAGAAAAATCGAATTCAGTAATTTCTAGGCCGTTGATGCGCGCTTCGATGCCTGTGTATTCGTTGTTTTCTGGTGTGATTAGACCATGAACCTTACTGAATGCATGAACATACCCACCCAGTTCATAGGCAAGTTCAGCAATCTCCTTAGCCGCTTTACCATGGCTGATTTCGCTATGAATCACCTCTTTGGTTGATACGTTTTGTACCATTGAGCCGTTGTAGAAAAGGACGAAGTCGTCTTCGCCATCGATGTTTAACTCGTCGAGTTTGCTCTGCATCCCTTCAAGTGGACGCCCTGATGCTAATACAACTTTTACGCCTGCTGCACGAGCTCGGGCAATCGCATCTTTGTTCTCTGTCGAGATGACTTTGTCACTGTTTAACAGTGTGCCATCCATATCCAGAGCAATCAGTTTGTACATGTGGACCCTTACTTACTAAAAATAAAAAGCTAACAAAAAATGAATGTTGGCAAGGATAAGCCAAGTGGAAACTGCAAGCTAGGGCTTTGATCAACGGATTTTGTAATACTCATTTGTTTGACCCAAGCCTTTAAGTGCTTTATCGTCTCCGCCTAATTTGTTTTACGAAATGATGTGAGCTGAGGGAAAGTTGTACAAGATTAATGAAATGTTTGAAACCATCCAGGGTGAAGGTGTCTTTACTGGTGTTCCAGCGGTGTTCGTGCGCCTGCAAATCTGTCCGGTCGGTTGCTCTTGGTGCGACACCAAACAGACATGGGAAGCACTGGCTGAAGATGAAACATCCCTTGGCGATATTATGGTGAAAACAGAAGACTCACCCACTTGGTCCTCAGTTGATGCTCAAGGCATTGTTGACCAATATGTTAAACAAGGCTTCAATGCCAAACATATTGTGATTACTGGTGGTGAGCCTTGTATTTATGATCTTGTACCTTTAACTGAGGCTTTTGAAAAGATGGGGTGTCGCTGCCAAATTGAGACCAGCGGAACATCAGAAGTAAAAGCGACGGCGAATACTTGGGTGACAGTGTCACCTAAAGTGGCGATGAAAGCGAAGCTAGAAATCTTAGACAGCGCTCTGCAGCGTGCTGATGAAATTAAACACCCAGTGGGTACGTCTAAAGATGTCGACCAACTTGATCACCTATTAGAGCGTGCAAAGGTCTCTTCAGACACGGTTATTGCACTGCAGCCGATTAGCCAAAAAGATCGTGCGACACAGTTATGTATCGACACTTGCATCGAGCGAAATTGGCGCCTATCTATTCAAACGCACAAATATTTGAGCATTGCGTAACTTAGCAGCATTGTTGAAAAGGAATAAAAATGAAGAAAGCAGTTGTTGTATTCAGTGGTGGACAAGATTCGACCACGTGTTTGGTTCAAGCTCTTAAAGAATATGATGAAGTTCATGCGATTACTTTTGATTATGGCCAGCGTCATCGATTAGAAATCGAAGTTGCGCAGAAATTAGCAAAAGAGCTAGGAGTAAAAGCACACAAGGTTATGGACGTAACGTTATTGAATGAGCTTGCGATTAGCTCACTGACGCGTGACGACATCCCTGTATCTCATGAACTGCAAGAGAATGGCTTACCAAATTCATTTGTACCGGGTCGTAATATCCTATTTCTAACGTTGGCGGGTATCTATGCGTACCAAATTGGTGCACAAGCGGTGATCACAGGTGTTTGTGAAACAGACTTTTCTGGTTATCCGGATTGTCGCAATGACTTTGTGAAAGCAATGAACTCTGCCCTTGTGCAAGGTATGGACAGAGAACTGGATATCAAGACGCCGCTTATGTGGCTAAACAAAGCAGAAACTTGGGCGCTTGCGGATCAATACTCAGCACTTGAGCTTGTTCGTAACAAAACTCTGACTTGCTACAATGGCGTGATTGGCGATGGTTGCGGTGATTGCCCAGCATGTGAGTTACGTAAAGTAGGGCTCAACGACTATCTAGATAATCGTGAGCAAATCATGGCTGAACTGGTTCGCAAGCAATCGGTGAATCACTAAAATTGTGAGTTTAGATTGGGTCGTTATACGCATCGATAATGCAGTTTCTTCCATTCGCTTTTGCTTGATACAGTGCTTGGTCAAGTAACGAATAGAGAGTGTCAAAGTCACTCAATGATTTTTGCGTCGCTAAATAGGCGAAACTTGCAGTAATCGTGAGTGGCTTTTTTGATTCTGATAGAAATTTGCTGGTGGAGATGGCGTAGTGGATCTCTTCAACACGTTCGCGAACGTCTTCGATATTGGTATCCTTTAACAGAATGAGAAATTCTTCTCCGCCAAGACGCCCCAATAATTCACCTCTGCTTAGATGCTTAACGATCTGATGGCTAACATGAACCAAAGCACGATCGCCAGTAGGGTGACCAAACTTATCATTAATCGTCTTGAATCTGTCTAGATCTAATAGAACTAATGCGTGTTGTTTATTCGGTTTTGAAGGCGCTTTGGTCTCTTTCACTCGCTTAATGATTTCCGCGCGACTGTACGCCTTTGTCATTGAATCAATGGAAGCTTTACGGCGTATTTTGTTATTCGAGTAAAAAGTGAGGCTAGCGGTAACGACCAAAAGTAAAACGATAGCATTGTACATCAGCTTTTGCTGTTGCATTTTTTCTAATTGCAATTGGTTAAGGTCTTGTTGACTTCGAAGTTCAGCGCTTTCTAGCTCTTGCTCGTATTTATTGTGTGACAAACTTAACGCCTCTAATGCTAAGCGGTTATCAGTGTTGCGAGTAGCAATTTGTGATTGTGCGTATTGTTCATAGTAGAAGAGTGCCTGTTGGTAATCTTCTTTGGCTCTGTAAAGTCGTGATAACTGGCGATATACATCGGCTATGTAACTCTCTCGCTCCAGTTGTTTCGCAAGAACCAAAGCACGGTTTGCGTAATCGAATGCTTCTTTCAGTAATTGTTGTTCTTCAAACATGTCGCTTATGGCTAGATAGGCTTGAATGCGAATCACTTTATTATTGATGTCGCTAGCATAATCTAAAGACTCTATGAGGTATCCTCGTGCCAAGGTGTATTGTTTGGTTGCTGTGTATGCTTTACCTAAACCCAATGTCGTCATAGCCGTGCCGTAGTGGTGACCTGAAGAGTGGAGCAATGTCTTGGCTTGTAAAAACTGCGAGATAGCTAGGTCGTATTTAGATTGATCCATATAAAGTTTAGCAAGACTATGGCGAACTTGTGCTTTCATCAGATCAGAGCCATCGAGGCGTAATTTGAGGGCTGCTTTCAAGTATTGTTCTGACTTATCAAACTGTTTCATCTCTTTGAAAAGGTTACCTAAATCGTTATAGATCCCAGATATGTCTTGCCCTTGAGGAAATAACTCAATCAAAGTCATATAGGTATTCAGCGCTGCTTGGTAATCGCTTCTGAAGTACTGATTATTGGCGATAACGCGGTAAGCGATAGATTTGGGCACTACAGGGTCTGCAATATCGTTGATGTCTGCGTCAAGTATCGAACAGTAGTAATTGGCTTGATGATAGCGAGACTGTTCATTGAAAGAACGGCAAAGGTGATATTTCAATAACAATTTACCAGTTTGGTCATTTTGAGCTTTCATCTGTTTGAGCAGCTGCATTAATCCTTGTTGGGCTGCTTGATATTGCCCCTGACTATCTAAGGACAACGACTCAATGAACTTGACTTCTAACGCTTGGTAATTTTCATTGCCTGAGCTTCCTCCATAAAAGGGTTGATCATGGCGTTTCATATAGTGATAGAGGAGGGCAGCGATATAAAGCTTTTCACCGTTAGATTCAGCGCTGGTGTATCGAGATTTGAGCATGTTAAGTGCTCTAACTGAATCTGTGTTGAGTGTTGATAGATAAAGAGTATTCCAGTCTGAATTAGGGGTTTCGCCCAGGTGAATTTTAACATCAGCCTCCGTCCTATCAATCTCAGATTTGACAGGTAAGCTTATGAAGATAAATAAGAATAAATAAATTAGGCGAATCACAAATGAACGTCTGAACCAGATAAAGAACGCCATTCTAAATTTAGTTTGATCTTGGTTCAAATTATCAGTGGAAAGTGTTCAGAAATGTGTGAGTGAAATCTCTGTCTTTGCCTGGGATAGCATCGAATGTTAAACAACAGATAAAAAAATGGCCGCTGTTGAGCGACCATTTCTTATGATTTAGATGTATAGCTTAGCTAGGTCTGAAGGCTCAAGCTCTTTGCCTTCTAAAGAAGCGTTCCAGTTAACGCCCACTAATACGCCATCTTCAGCAAGTGTTAGTAGCCAATCTTCAACGAAGATATCAAGAGGGATTTCAAGTACTTCGAAATCAGCCCACTCTTCAACGTTGTGCGTTTGAGCATCTTCCTTCGAAGACCAGAAAGGCATAACTTCGCTATTTTCAAATTCAGTAGAGTCACATGCTAGCCAACCTTCTTCGTTACGAAGGCCCCATACAAGTTTGGTTTCTTTTGATTCAGAAACGAATAGATCAAGGTTTGCTTGAGTATCAGCTGTTAGTTTGCTCATGAAATAGTTCTCTATATTGATAACGGAGCAAGGTTACCACTAACACAGCCTTAGGTACATGGCTGAAGTGGGGTAACCTATACCTTTACTGGTTATTTGCGACCATTAAGTTTTCAGCTACTTGGGTATTTTAGTAAAGATATGCCATTCTTCTTTGATGTGTCCCTTAAACCCAGCCACAGATGCCACTACTTTACGATTGAGTGCATGACTAATGTTGTCTTGATTGACTCCTCCTGAAGCCGAATCACCGTAGCCGACAATATTAATTCGTGATGGAGCGATACCATTGCTGATCAGAGCTCGACGCACATTAGCAGCACGTTCTTTTGACAGCATTAAGTTATGCTCTGCATTACCTGTTTTACTCGCGTAGCCTTGCAATTGGATAGTCGTGGTTTCATAGCGTTTTAAAAAAGCAGCCATTTGACGGATCTGACTCAAGAAGGCAGGGTTGATTTCCGTTGAGTTATTCGCAAACAAAATATGAAGCTGTTTCTGCTCAGAAGATTCAAAATATGATCCGCAACCATCATTATCTATTTCAGCATCAACAGGCGTCCCCGGGCAGAGGTCACGAGCATTAATGACACCGTCGTTGTCATCGTCTTGCAAGTCATAGATTTGCTCTGGTTTTGGTGTCGGTAAGTAGGCATATTCATCGTTGAACTGCTGAGCTATGGCTGATGATGACGTCACCATGATCAAAGTAGATAAGATGCTAAATTTATTCATTGCTTAGTACTCCACTTCTTCATGCCACTCATCGGGCGTTTGTACTCGCAGTGCGGTGAGTAGGTTGCCTGTTGCGTTCATGACTCTATACTTTGCATATTGTTCATCATATTTAGCATCTAGATAGTCTTTTCGTGCTTCAAAAAGCTCATTCTCGGTGTTGAGTAAATCAAGGAGAGTACGTTTGCCTATACGGTATTGTTTTTCATAAGAAATGACAGTGTCAGACGCTGAATCAACGTGGTCAGACAGAAATTCTTTCTGTTGAACAGTTAAATCAAGTGCGCTCCAAGATAGTCTTAAGCTCTCTTCAACATTTCGATAGCTTCTTTCTCTTAGATCTTTCGCTTTGTTAAGCTGGTAAGCCGCGCTTTCTGCCTTATCTTGATCTGCCCCGCCATTATAAAGATTGTACCTAAGTCGCAACATCGCTGAAAATTCATCGCTACTGCCTTCTGTACCACCGGCATCGTTTCGCCAAGTTTGTGCGGCTTCAACAGATATGGTTGGGTAGTTCGTGCTTTTTGATTGTTGGTACTGAAATTTTGCAGAATCAACATCGGCACGAGCAATTTGAATAACAGGGTGAGTTTGAAACGCAAGCTCAAGTGCATTGTCGATGGTATATGGAATCGCAGTAGAGTCTGCTCTTGGGAAAGTCAATCCAAGTGGCTTTTGACCAGTGAGACGCTTGAATTGAGTGTGTGTATCAAGGAGATTGTTTTGAGCGGCAAGTAAATTACCGTGTGCTTTAGCTATACGAGCCTCAACTTGTGACATGTCAGCAGTGGATCCAATACCTGAATCTACCCGTTTTTTGATATCGCGGTAGATATCTTTGTGGGTTGCTAGGTTACTTTCGGAAAGGGAAAGTACCTCGTATGCCTTTACCGCATCGAGATAAATTTTTGTTACTTCCAACGCTGTATCTTGTGCCGTTGCCAGTAGTTGATAACGGACTGATTCAGCATCTGCGGCAGTCCGGTCGATATCATTGAGAGTATTGGAACCATCCCATATCAACTGCGTGAGAGTTATCGTCGCTTCTTTGCGAGTGAGATCTGTTGTATTTGCGTTTGTTACAAGATCGGTGTGCTCATAGCCAATACCTGCGTCAAGGTCGATACTTGGTCTGTATGCGCCTCCAGAAGCGTCATTGAGATAACGTTTGCTGATGTACTCGTTATAAGCGCTTTTTATATCTGGGTTGTTTTCAAGAGTAAACGCAACCGCCTGCTCTAAAGTTTGGCTATATGAGGGCATACTAAAGACAACTGCAAGCCCAAACGTTGCGGTTTTAATCGTATTCACTGAAATCTCCGTACTGTGCGAATTACAAACAAAAATCAAGCTGAAATAGGTCACTAATTCATGCGCCAAAAAAATAACGATCTTTGGATTGTATTGATAAAAAAGAGAAGGTTTTTGAGGGACTATTGAGACTGTTAAATCCCCTGAGGTTTTAACAAATCTTACCAGTTGCCATCTTCTTTAATATTAGAAAACACAATAACTTATATCGATGTTTTGAGCACTGAGACTATCATTTGATGTGATCTTTGTCATTACTCTGTATCTGTTTTTGTTAAATGAATGAGTGCTACCTATGAAATGGCTATAAATAGGTGTTATATTTTATCTAATTAGCATTTTTTATGTGTCGCATTTTTGACACGCCACTTCAAAAGTGGACTTAGGGGTAAATATGGATATGACAATTTTAAACCTAGTAGGCGTACTAGGTGCTGGACAACGTATTGTTATAGGTCTTGATGGCAACGTGCGAGTTTTGGAAGCCGGAGAAGCATTAAGAGCTGGTGACCTCATTTTGGAAAGTCAAAATAATGAGGCGGTCAACCCTAACTTGTCTGTGAAGAGATTTGAAGATGATGTCGAGATAGAACTTGATGAAGACATCGCAAATATTTTCGCTGCATTAGAAGAGGGAGCGGACCCGACGCAACTCGGCGATGAATTCGCTACTGCTGCCGGTGAAAGTGGCTCAAGCCTAGTTAATAGCGGCACTATCGAGCGTGACGGTGAAGAGACTATTCCCGAAACTGAGTTTGTAACCAGTGGGTTTCAGTCAATCGGTTTGTCAGAAACTCAAAGCCTGACTCTTTTAGAAGCATTCCGCTCATTTACCTCGGAAAATAGCACGCCCAATTTTACTAACCCTGATGGTTCTCTATCTGGAGATACGCTGTCAATTTCAACAGACGAAGATACGTCAGTTAGTGGTCAACTAGAAGCAACAGATGCAGATGGTGACTCGGTCACATTTTCAGAGGGTCAATCCCCATCAAATGGTCAGTTAGCTCTTTCGGCAGATGGCAGCTGGACCTACACCCCAAACGCAGACTACAACGGCAGTGATAGCTTCACCGTTATCGTCTCTGACGGCCAAGGTGGCACAGATACAATCACAGTTAACGTTGACGTTACCCCTGTCAACGATGCCCCAACGCTTGTTGATAGCAATGGCGATCCATTAGGCGACAGTGTTTCAGTCTCAACCGATGAGGATACCCCAGTCAGTGGCTCTCTCTCTGCATCTGATAGCGATAATGACTCATTAAGCTTCTCCAAAGGCAGCGATCCATCTAATGGCTCAGTGACTGTCGACGAAAACGGCAACTGGACTTATACACCAAACGAAGACTACAACGGCAGCGATAGCTTTACGGTTATTGTCTCTGACGGCCAAGGTGGTACGGATACACTGACAGTGAATGTTGGTGTGACTCCGGTGAACGATGCTCCGACGCTTGTTGATAGCAATGGCAACCCTCTAGGTGACAGCATTGCTGTAACAACAGATGAAGATACTCCAGTCAGCGGCTCTCTTTCTGCATCTGACGGAGACAACGACTCTTTAAGCTTCTCAAAAGGCAGTGATCCAACTAATGGTTCAGTGACGGTTGATGAGAACGGCAATTGGACCTACACACCAAACGAAGACTACAACGGTAGCGACAGCTTCACAGTCATCGTCTCTGACGGTCAAGGTGGCACAGACACACTGACAGTGAATGTTGGTGTGATTCCAGTAAACGATGCTCCGACGCTTGTTGATAGCAATGGCGATCCATTAGGCGACAGCGTAGCAGTAACCACAGACGAAGACACTCCAGTCAGCGGCTCACTTTCTGCATCTGACGGAGACAACGACTCTTTAAGCTTCTTAAAAGGCAGCGATCCAACTAATGGCTCAGTGACTGTCGACGAAAACGGCAACTGGACTTATACACCAAACGAAGACTACAACGGCAGTGACAGCTTTACTGTTATCGTCTCTGACGGTCAAGGTGGCACAGACACACTGACAGTGAATGTTGGTGTGACTCCAGTAAACGATGCTCCGACGCTTGTTGATAGCAATGGCAACCCTCTAGGTGACAGCATTGCTGTAACAACAGATGAAGATACGCCAGTCAGCGGCTCTCTTTCTGCATCTGATGGAGACAACGACTCTTTAAGCTTCTCAAAAGGCAGTGATCCAACTAATGGCTCAGTGACTGTCGACGAAAACGGCAACTGGACCTACATACCAAACGCAGACTACAACGGCAGCGACAGCTTTACAGTTATCGTCTCTGACGGCCAAGGTGGCACGGATACATTGACGGTGAATGTTGGTGTCAGTCCAGTTATAGCGCCGACGCTGGACATCACCAGCAATGATGCGAACCTGATCGAGGGCGAAACCGCGACCATCACGTTCACCTTCAGTGAAGCGGTGGATGGCTTCGATGCGAGCGACATCGTCACTTCAGGCGGTACGCTGAGCGGTCTGACGACCACAGACAACATCACCTGGACGGCGACCTTCACGCCAGCGGAAGACTTCGATGGCACCGCGAGCATCACGGTAGCGGATGATAAATACACCGACGTGGACGGCAACAATGGTACGGGCGACAGCCTGAACCTAGGCGTTGATACGGATGCGCCGACGCTGGACATCACCAGCAATGATGCGAACCTGATCGAGGGCGAAACCGCGACCATCACGTTCACCTTCAGTGAAGCGGTGGATGGCTTCGATGCGAGCGACATCGTCACTTCAGGCGGTACGCTGAGCGGTCTGACGACCACAGACAACATCACCTGGACGGCGACCTTCACGCCAGCGGAAGACTTCGATGGCACCGCGAGCATCACGGTAGCGGATGATAAATACACCGACGTGGACGGCAACAATGGTACGGGCGACAGCCTGAACCTAGGCGTTGATACGGATGCGCCGACGCTGGACATCACCAGCAATGATGCGAACCTGATCGAGGGCGAAACCGCGACCATCACGTTCACCTTCAGTGAAGCGGTGGATGGCTTCGATGCGAGCGACATCGTCACTTCAGGCGGTACGCTGAGCGGTCTGACGACCACAGACAACATCACCTGGACGGCGACCTTCACGCCAGCGGAAGACTTCGATGGCACCGCGAGCATCACGGTAGCGGATGATAAATACACCGACGTGGACGGCAACAATGGTACGGGCGACAGCCTGAACCTAGGCGTTGATACGGATGCGCCGACGCTGGACATCACCAGCAATGATGCGAACCTGATCGAGGGCGAAACCGCGACCATCACGTTCACCTTCAGTGAAGCGGTGGATGGCTTCGATGCGAGCGACATCGTCACTTCAGGCGGTACGCTGAGCGGTCTGACGACCACAGACAACATCACCTGGACGGCGACCTTCACGCCAGCGGAAGACTTCGATGGCACCGCGAGCATCACGGTAGCGGATGATAAATACACCGACGTGGACGGCAACAATGGTACGGGCGACAGCCTGAACCTAGGCGTTGATACGGATGCGCCGACGCTGGACATCACCAGCAATGATGCGAACCTGATCGAGGGCGAAACCGCGACCATCACGTTCACCTTCAGTGAAGCGGTGGATGGCTTCGATGCGAGCGACATCGTCACTTCAGGCGGTACGCTGAGCGGTCTGACGACCACAGACAACATCACCTGGACGGCGACCTTCACGCCAGCGGAAGACTTCGATGGCACCGCGAGCATCACGGTAGCGGATGATAAATACACCGACGTGGACGGCAACAATGGTACGGGCGACAGCCTGAACCTAGGCGTTGATACGGATGCGCCGACGCTGGACATCACCAGCAATGATGCGAACCTGATCGAGGGCGAAACCGCGACCATCACGTTCACCTTCAGTGAAGCGGTGGATGGCTTCGATGCGAGCGACATCGTCACTTCAGGCGGTACGCTGAGCGGTCTGACGACCACAGACAACATCACCTGGACGGCGACCTTCACGCCAGCGGAAGACTTCGATGGCACCGCGAGCATCACGGTAGCGGATGATAAATACACCGACGTGGACGGCAACAATGGTACGGGCGACAGCCTGAACCTAGGCGTTGATACGGATGCGCCGACGCTGGACATCACCAGCAATGATGCGAACCTGATCGAGGGCGAAACCGCGACCATCACGTTCACCTTCAGTGAAGCGGTGGATGGCTTCGATGCGAGCGACATCGTCACTTCAGGCGGTACGCTGAGCGGTCTGACGACCACAGACAACATCACCTGGACGGCGACCTTCACGCCAGCGGAAGACTTCGATGGCACCGCGAGCATCACGGTAGCGGATGATAAATACACCGACGTGGACGGCAACAATGGTACGGGCGACAGCCTGAACCTAGGCGTTGATACGGATGCGCCGACGCTGGACATCACCAGCAATGATGCGAACCTGATCGAGGGCGAAACCGCGACCATCACGTTCACCTTCAGTGAAGCGGTGGATGGCTTCGATGCGAGCGACATCGTCACTTCAGGCGGTACGCTGAGCGGTCTGACGACCACAGACAACATCACCTGGACGGCGACCTTCACGCCAGCGGAAGACTTCGATGGCACCGCGAGCATCACGGTAGCGGATGATAAATACACCGACGTGGACGGCAACAATGGTACGGGCGACAGCCTGAACCTAGGCGTTGATACGGATGCGCCGACGCTGGACATCACCAGCAATGATGCGAACCTGATCGAGGGCGAAACCGCGACCATCACGTTCACCTTCAGTGAAGCGGTGGATGGCTTCGATGCGAGCGACATCGTCACTTCAGGCGGTACGCTGAGCGGTCTGACGACCACAGACAACATCACCTGGACGGCGACCTTCACGCCAGCGGAAGACTTCGATGGCACCGCGAGCATCACGGTAGCGGATGATAAATACACCGACGTGGACGGCAACAATGGTACGGGCGACAGCCTGAACCTAGGCGTTGATACGGATGCGCCGACGCTGGACATCACCAGCAATGATGCGAACCTGATCGAGGGCGAAACCGCGACCATCACGTTCACCTTCAGTGAAGCGGTGGATGGCTTCGATGCGAGCGACATCGTCACTTCAGGCGGTACGCTGAGCGGTCTGACGACCACAGACAACATCACCTGGACGGCGACCTTCACGCCAGCGGAAGACTTCGATGGCACCGCGAGCATCACGGTAGCGGATGATAAATACACCGACGTGGACGGCAACAATGGTACGGGCGACAGCCTGAACCTAGGCGTTGATACGGATGCGCCGACGCTGGACATCACCAGCAATGATGCGAACCTGATCGAGGGCGAAACCGCGACCATCACGTTCACCTTCAGTGAAGCGGTGGATGGCTTCGATGCGAGCGACATCGTCACTTCAGGCGGTACGCTGAGCGGTCTGACGACCACAGACAACATCACCTGGACGGCGACCTTCACGCCAGCGGAAGACTTCGATGGCACCGCGAGCATCACGGTAGCGGATGATAAATACACCGACGTGGACGGCAACAATGGTACGGGCGACAGCCTGAACCTAGGCGTTGATACGGATGCGCCGACGCTGGACATCACCAGCAATGATGCGAACCTGATCGAGGGCGAAACCGCGACCATCACGTTCACCTTCAGTGAAGCGGTGGATGGCTTCGATGCGAGCGACATCGTCACTTCAGGCGGTACGCTGAGCGGTCTGACGACCACAGACAACATCACCTGGACGGCGACCTTCACGCCAGCGGAAGACTTCGATGGCACCGCGAGCATCACGGTAGCGGATGATAAATACACCGACGTGGACGGCAACAATGGTACGGGCGACAGCCTGAACCTAGGCGTTGATACGGATGCGCCGACGCTGGACATCACCAGCAATGATGCGAACCTGATCGAGGGCGAAACCGCGACCATCACGTTCACCTTCAGTGAAGCGGTGGATGGCTTCGATGCGAGCGACATCGTCACTTCCAGGCGGTACGCTGAGCGGTCTGACGACCACAGACAACATCACCTGGACGGCGACCTTCACGCCAGCGGAAGACTTCGATGGCACCGCGAGCATCACGGTAGCGGATGATAAATACACCGACGTGGACGGCAACAATGGTACGGGCGACAGCCTGAACCTAGGCGTTGATACGGATGCGCCGACGCTGGACATCACCAGCAATGATGCGAACCTGATCGAGGGCGAAACCGCGACCATCACGTTCACCTTCAGTGAAGCGGTGGATGGCTTCGATGCGAGCGACATCGTCACTTCAGGCGGTACGCTGAGCGGTCTGACGACCACAGACAACATCACCTGGACGGCGACCTTCACGCCAGCGGAAGACTTCGATGGCACCGCGAGCATCACGGTAGCGGATGATAAATACACCGACGTGGACGGCAACAATGGTACGGGCGACAGCCTGAACCTAGGCGTTGATACGGATGCGCCGACGCTGGACATCACCAGCAATGATGCGAACCTGATCGAGGGCGAAACCGCGACCATCACGTTCACCTTCAGTGAAGCGGTGGATGGCTTCGATGCGAGCGACATCGTCACTTCAGGCGGTACGCTGAGCGGTCTGACGACCACAGACAACATCACCTGGACGGCGACCTTCACGCCAGCGGAAGACTTCGATGGCACCGCGAGCATCACGGTAGCGGATGATAAATACACCGACGTGGACGGCAACAATGGTACGGGCGACAGCCTGAACCTAGGCGTTGATACGGATGCGCCGACGCTGGACATCACCAGCAATGATGCGAACCTGATCGAGGGCGAAACCGCGACCATCACGTTCACCTTCAGTGAAGCGGTGGATGGCTTCGATGCGAGCGACATCGTCACTTCAGGCGGTACGCTGAGCGGTCTGACGACCACAGACAACATCACCTGGACGGCGACCTTCACGCCAGCGGAAGACTTCGATGGCACCGCGAGCATCACGGTAGCGGATGATAAATACACCGACGTGGACGGCAACAATGGTACGGGCGACAGCCTGAACCTAGGCGTTGATACGGATGCGCCGACGCTGGACATCACCAGCAATGATGCGAACCTGATCGAGGGCGAAACCGCGACCATCACGTTCACCTTCAGTGAAGCGGTGGATGGCTTCGATGCGAGCGACATCGTCACTTCAGGCGGTACGCTGAGCGGTCTGACGACCACAGACAACATCACCTGGACGGCGACCTTCACGCCAGCGGAAGACTTCGATGGCACCGCGAGCATCACGGTAGCGGATGATAAATACACCGACGTGGACGGCAACAATGGTACGGGCGACAGCCTGAACCTAGGCGTTGATACGGATGCGCCGACGCTGGACATCACCAGCAATGATGCGAACCTGATCGAGGGCGAAACCGCGACCATCACGTTCACCTTCAGTGAAGCGGTGGATGGCTTCGATGCGAGCGACATCGTCACTTCAGGCGGTACGCTGAGCGGTCTGACGACCACAGACAACATCACCTGGACGGCGACCTTCACGCCAGCGGAAGACTTCGATGGCACCGCGAGCATCACGGTAGCGGATGATAAATACACCGACGTGGACGGCAACAATGGTACGGGCGACAGCCTGAACCTAGGCGTTGATACGGATGCGCCGACGCTGGACATCACCAGCAATGATGCGAACCTGATCGAGGGCGAAACCGCGACCATCACGTTCACCTTCAGTGAAGCGGTGGATGGCTTCGATGCGAGCGACATCGTCACTTCAGGCGGTACGCTGAGCGGTCTGACGACCACAGACAACATCACCTGGACGGCGACCTTCACGCCAGCGGAAGACTTCGATGGCACCGCGAGCATCACGGTAGCGGATGATAAATACACCGACGTGGACGGCAACAATGGTACGGGCGACAGCCTGAACCTAGGCGTTGATACGGATGCGCCGACGCTGGACATCACCAGCAATGATGCGAACCTGATCGAGGGCGAAACCGCGACCATCACGTTCACCTTCAGTGAAGCGGTGGATGGCTTCGATGCGAGCGACATCGTCACTTCAGGCGGTACGCTGAGCGGTCTGACGACCACAGACAACATCACCTGGACGGCGACCTTCACGCCAGCGGAAGACTTCGATGGCACCGCGAGCATCACGGTAGCGGATGATAAATACACCGACGTGGACGGCAACAATGGTACGGGCGACAGCCTGAACCTAGGCGTTGATACGGATGCGCCGACGCTGGACATCACCAGCAATGATGCGAACCTGATCGAGGGCGAAACCGCGACCATCACGTTCACCTTCAGTGAAGCGGTGGATGGCTTCGATGCGAGCGACATCGTCACTTCAGGCGGTACGCTGAGCGGTCTGACGACCACAGACAACATCACCTGGACGGCGACCTTCACGCCAGCGGAAGACTTCGATGGCACCGCGAGCATCACGGTAGCGGATGATAAATACACCGACGTGGACGGCAACAATGGTACGGGCGACAGCCTGAACCTAGGCGTTGATACGGATGCGCCGACGCTGGACATCACCAGCAATGATGCGAACCTGATCGAGGGCGAAACCGCGACCATCACGTTCACCTTCAGTGAAGCGGTGGATGGCTTCGATGCGAGCGACATCGTCACTTCAGGCGGTACGCTGAGCGGTCTGACGACCACAGACAACATCACCTGGACGGCGACCTTCACGCCAGCGGAAGACTTCGATGGCACCGCGAGCATCACGGTAGCGGATGATAAATACACCGACGTGGACGGCAACAATGGTACGGGCGACAGCCTGAACCTAGGCGTTGATACGGATGCGCCGACGCTGGACATCACCAGCAATGATGCGAACCTGATCGAGGGCGAAACCGCGACCATCACGTTCACCTTCAGTGAAGCGGTGGATGGCTTCGATGCGAGCGACATCGTCACTTCAGGCGGTACGCTGAGCGGTCTGACGACCACAGACAACATCACCTGGACGGCGACCTTCACGCCAGCGGAAGACTTCGATGGCACCGCGAGCATCACGGTAGCGGATGATAAATACACCGACGTGGACGGCAACAATGGTACGGGCGACAGCCTGAACCTAGGCGTTGATACGGATGCGCCGACGCTGGACATCACCAGCAATGATGCGAACCTGATCGAGGGCGAAACCGCGACCATCACGTTCACCTTCAGTGAAGCGGTGGATGGCTTCGATGCGAGCGACATCGTCACTTCAGGCGGTACGCTGAGCGGTCTGACGACCACAGACAACATCACCTGGACGGCGACCTTCACGCCAGCGGAAGACTTCGATGGCACCGCGAGCATCACGGTAGCGGATGATAAATACACCGACGTGGACGGCAACAATGGTACGGGCGACAGCCTGAACCTAGGCGTTGATACGGATGCGCCGACGCTGGACATCACCAGCAATGATGCGAACCTGATCGAGGGCGAAACCGCGACCATCACGTTCACCTTCAGTGAAGCGGTGGATGGCTTCGATGCGAGCGACATCGTCACTTCAGGCGGTACGCTGAGCGGTCTGACGACCACAGACAACATCACCTGGACGGCGACCTTCACGCCAGCGGAAGACTTCGATGGCACCGCGAGCATCACGGTAGCGGATGATAAATACACCGACGTGGACGGCAACAATGGTACGGGCGACAGCCTGAACCTAGGCGTTGATACGGATGCGCCGACGCTGGACATCACCAGCAATGATGCGAACCTGATCGAGGGCGAAACCGCGACCATCACGTTCACCTTCAGTGAAGCGGTGGATGGCTTCGATGCGAGCGACATCGTCACTTCAGGCGGTACGCTGAGCGGTCTGACGACCACAGACAACATCACCTGGACGGCGACCTTCACGCCAGCGGAAGACTTCGATGGCACCGCGAGCATCACGGTAGCGGATGATAAATACACCGACGTGGACGGCAACAATGGTACGGGCGACAGCCTGAACCTAGGCGTTGATACGGATGCGCCGACGCTGGACATCACCAGCAATGATGCGAACCTGATCGAGGGCGAAACCGCGACCATCACGTTCACCTTCAGTGAAGCGGTGGATGGCTTCGATGCGAGCGACATCGTCACTTCAGGCGGTACGCTGAGCGGTCTGACGACCACAGACAACATCACCTGGACGGCGACCTTCACGCCAGCGGAAGACTTCGATGGCACCGCGAGCATCACGGTAGCGGATGATAAATACACCGACGTGGACGGCAACAATGGTACGGGCGACAGCCTGAACCTAGGCGTTGATACGGATGCGCCGACGCTGGACATCACCAGCAATGATGCGAACCTGATCGAGGGCGAAACCGCGACCATCACGTTCACCTTCAGTGAAGCGGTGGATGGCTTCGATGCGAGCGACATCGTCACTTCAGGCGGTACGCTGAGCGGTCTGACGACCACAGACAACATCACCTGGACGGCGACCTTCACGCCAGCGGAAGACTTCGATGGCACCGCGAGCATCACGGTAGCGGATGATAAATACACCGACGTGGACGGCAACAATGGTACGGGCGACAGCCTGAACCTAGGCGTTGATACGGATGCGCCGACGCTGGACATCACCAGCAATGATGCGAACCTGATCGAGGGCGAAACCGCGACCATCACGTTCACCTTCAGTGAAGCGGTGGATGGCTTCGATGCGAGCGACATCGTCACTTCAGGCGGTACGCTGAGCGGTCTGACGACCACAGACAACATCACCTGGACGGCGACCTTCACGCCAGCGGAAGACTTCGATGGCACCGCGAGCATCACGGTAGCGGATGATAAATACACCGACGTGGACGGCAACAATGGTACGGGCGACAGCCTGAACCTAGGCGTTGATACGGATGCGCCGACGCTGGACATCACCAGCAATGATGCGAACCTGATCGAGGGCGAAACCGCGACCATCACGTTCACCTTCAGTGAAGCGGTGGATGGCTTCGATGCGAGCGACATCGTCACTTCAGGCGGTACGCTGAGCGGTCTGACGACCACAGACAACATCACCTGGACGGCGACCTTCACGCCAGCGGAAGACTTCGATGGCACCGCGAGCATCACGGTAGCGGATGATAAATACACCGACGTGGACGGCAACAATGGTACGGGCGACAGCCTGAACCTAGGCGTTGATACGGATGCGCCGACGCTGGACATCACCAGCAATGATGCGAACCTGATCGAGGGCGAAACCGCGACCATCACGTTCACCTTCAGTGAAGCGGTGGATGGCTTCGATGCGAGCGACATCGTCACTTCAGGCGGTACGCTGAGCGGTCTGACGACCACAGACAACATCACCTGGACGGCGACCTTCACGCCAGCGGAAGACTTCGATGGCACCGCGAGCATCACGGTAGCGGATGATAAATACACCGACGTGGACGGCAACAATGGTACGGGCGACAGCCTGAACCTAGGCGTTGATACGGATGCGCCGACGCTGGACATCACCAGCAATGATGCGAACCTGATCGAGGGCGAAACCGCGACCATCACGTTCACCTTCAGTGAAGCGGTGGATGGCTTCGATGCGAGCGACATCGTCACTTCAGGCGGTACGCTGAGCGGTCTGACGACCACAGACAACATCACCTGGACGGCGACCTTCACGCCAGCGGAAGACTTCGATGGCACCGCGAGCATCACGGTAGCGGATGATAAATACACCGACGTGGACGGCAACAATGGTACGGGCGACAGCCTGAACCTAGGCGTTGATACGGATGCGCCGACGCTGGACATCACCAGCAATGATGCGAACCTGATCGAGGGCGAAACCGCGACCATCACGTTCACCTTCAGTGAAGCGGTGGATGGCTTCGATGCGAGCGACATCGTCACTTCAGGCGGTACGCTGAGCGGTCTGACGACCACAGACAACATCACCTGGACGGCGACCTTCACGCCAGCGGAAGACTTCGATGGCACCGCGAGCATCACGGTAGCGGATGATAAATACACCGACGTGGACGGCAACAATGGTACGGGCGACAGCCTGAACCTAGGCGTTGATACGGATGCGCCGACGCTGGACATCACCAGCAATGATGCGAACCTGATCGAGGGCGAAACCGCGACCATCACGTTCACCTTCAGTGAAGCGGTGGATGGCTTCGATGCGAGCGACATCGTCACTTCAGGCGGTACGCTGAGCGGTCTGACGACCACAGACAACATCACCTGGACGGCGACCTTCACGCCAGCGGAAGACTTCGATGGCACCGCGAGCATCACGGTAGCGGATGATAAATACACCGACGTGGACGGCAACAATGGTACGGGCGACAGCCTGAACCTAGGCGTTGATACGGATGCGCCGACGCTGGACATCACCAGCAATGATGCGAACCTGATCGAGGGCGAAACCGCGACCATCACGTTCACCTTCAGTGAAGCGGTGGATGGCTTCGATGCGAGCGACATCGTCACTTCAGGCGGTACGCTGAGCGGTCTGACGACCACAGACAACATCACCTGGACGGCGACCTTCACGCCAGCGGAAGACTTCGATGGCACCGCGAGCATCACGGTAGCGGATGATAAATACACCGACGTGGACGGCAACAATGGTACGGGCGACAGCCTGAACCTAGGCGTTGATACGGATGCGCCGACGCTGGACATCACCAGCAATGATGCGAACCTGATCGAGGGCGAAACCGCGACCATCACGTTCACCTTCAGTGAAGCGGTGGATGGCTTCGATGCGAGCGACATCGTCACTTCAGGCGGTACGCTGAGCGGTCTGACGACCACAGACAACATCACCTGGACGGCGACCTTCACGCCAGCGGAAGACTTCGATGGCACCGCGAGCATCACGGTAGCGGATGATAAATACACCGACGTGGACGGCAACAATGGTACGGGCGACAGCCTGAACCTAGGCGTTGATACGGATGCGCCGACGCTGGACATCACCAGCAATGATGCGAACCTGATCGAGGGCGAAACCGCGACCATCACGTTCACCTTCAGTGAAGCGGTGGATGGCTTCGATGCGAGCGACATCGTCACTTCAGGCGGTACGCTGAGCAGTCTGACGACCACAGACAACATCACCTGGACGGCGACCTTCACGCCAGCGGAAGACTTCGATGGCACCGCGAGCATCACGGTAGCGGATGATAAATACACCGACGTGGACGGCAACAATGGTACGGGCGACAGCCTGAACCTAGGCGTTGATACGGATGCGCCGACGCTGGACATCACCAGCAATGATGCGAACCTGATCGAGGGCGAAACCGCGACCATCACGTTCACCTTCAGTGAAGCGGTGGATGGCTTCGATGCGAGCGACATCGTCACTTCAGGCGGTACGCTGAGCGGTCTGACGACCACAGACAACATCACCTGGACGGCGACCTTCACGCCAGCGGAAGACTTCGATGGCACCGCGAGCATCACGGTAGCGGATGATAAATACACCGACGTGGACGGCAACAATGGTACGGGCGACAGCCTGAACCTAGGCGTTGATACGGATGCGCCGACGCTGGACATCACCAGCAATGATGCGAACCTGATCGAGGGCGAAACCGCGACCATCACGTTCACCTTCAGTGAAGCGGTGGATGGCTTCGATGCGAGCGACATCGTCACTTCAGGCGGTACGCTGAGCGGTCTGACGACCACAGACAACATCACCTGGACGGCGACCTTCACGCCAGCGGAAGACTTCGATGGCACCGCGAGCATCACGGTAGCGGATGATAAATACACCGACGTGGACGGCAACAATGGTACGGGCGACAGCCTGAACCTAGGCGTTGATACGGTCAACGACAAACCAACCGCAACCGACTTCTCTGTGACCCTAGATAACCAAGATGAGGCATTCTTTACGTTTGATGGTGGTCAGTCTGGTTCTCAAGATAACGTTGGTGACATTGAAGATGATGCTTCCGGAACGTCAGTTAATGTGAAGATTCTTGAAGAGCCATTATTCGGTAACCTTTACGACGTTAGTGGCGGCGGCAAAGTACTGATTAAAGCTGGAGATATCATCAGCAGTGATGCTCAAATTGAATATGAACAAGACCAGAATGCGGTTGACAACTTAGACTTCGTTGCAAGTACGTTCCAAGGCCAAGTTGGGAATGGGACTACTAGTGTTAGCTACCTACAGAGCGACGATAACGATCCACAGAGTGGCGTCGTTATCAGTGCGGGACTTTATAGTGGTTCTTCTCCAATCGATGAAAATATCGATACTAACACCGCGTCTTATCTTGTTTATGATACGGGAAATAATAACCAAGAAAACGGTTTTGGCGTTTCTAAGAGTGTAACAGCAACAAGTGGTGAGCTAGACGTTGTAAACGACGATGCTCAAGAGTACATTTCCATCGATTACTCAGCGACTGGTGCATCTATCACACAGGCGAATATCGAGTTTGGTAGCGTATATGGTAACTACAGTGCAGGTAACAATGCAGGTGGTCGTATTGAAGTTATCGCGCTTGACGAAAGTGGCAATGTAGTTGGGACTTTCTATTTCGATAGTGATGAGTCTGGTGCAAACGGATTGAGTATTGATAGCAATGGTAATGCTACTGTCAACATCCAAGTTGATGGCGGTTTTACTGAGTTGCGTGTATTCACTACTCAGGATGGTTCTGATAATCCAAATAAAAACTCTAATATCACACTTAAAGGTGTTGACGTAGTAAGTGCGGAACTATCTGAAGAAATTGATTATCAGTCGGTGGACTCTAGTGGTTTGGTGAGTGACGAAGTCGCGCAACTTTCTATCGCACTAAACACAGCTAATGCGAAGCCAGTAGCCCAAAATGACACAGTGTCTGTCTTTGGAGGATTATCAGGATATTATTACAGCTCGAGTGACAGCGTTAATGGCAACATCGATTCTGTACAAGACGCGTTAGATGTTATTGCTAGCAAAGATGCGGACCTGACATTTGAAGCAAAAGATATCAATTATACGTTAAACGGAAACAACAACGGCTTAAGTTCTCAAAGTCAGTTTGAAGACTTCTTAAATACCGACTCTGGCTCAGTTGAAGGCACAGTTGGTGAACACACTGACGGTGTCGTTAAAATGAGTGGCTCAATCTACCTCGAAGCCGGCGATTATGCGTTCAAAGTTACCGCCGATGACGGCTACACGGTCTTGATTGATGGGGTTGCCGTTGCAACTGTTGATCGGAATCAGTCATCTACGACGACTCTGCATAATTCATTTACAGTAAATAGCGATGGCTACCATTCAATTGAAATCGTCTATTGGGACCAAGGCGGTGCTGCTAATCTAGACATCAATCTTGGTACGGTTGACGGCAATGGTAATTACAATAATGGCGAGCACGACTTAAATGATTTCCCACTGCTAGGAGATGTTTTGTCTGTTAAAGAGGGAGAGTCTTTAACGGTTGATTCGTCGCTTCTTTTGGCTAACGATTACGATCCAGATGATGGCGATACGTTTACTATTGTCGCCGATGGATTTAGCTCGACTGACGGAACAGTCTCATACGATCAAAATAGTGGTGAGATCTCCTTCACGCCAAATAGTAACGTGACGGGCAGTGCGTCATTTACATATACCATTGTCGACAGCGTTGGGCTCACTAGTACCGCGGTTGTGACAACTACTGTTACACCAATCAGTAACGGATTGACTGTTTCAGCAGACCTAACCAGCATAAGTGGAAACATCTCAGATTCAATCGTCTCACGCATTGAATCTAATCTGGCCACGAAGTCTGTTGATACAAGTGCGGACAACAGCGACAATCACCTTCAAAGTTCTGAAAGCGTAGCTTGGGTTGAGGCCCTTGATGGTAATGACACAGTTGTTTATGGCAGCGGAAATCATATGCAGGTACGAGGCGGAGACGGTGAAGACATCATTATCGGAAGTGATGGTACATCTTCTGTCTTGACGGAAAACTTACAAGGTGGCGACGGTAGCGACATTTTGGTTGGCGGGATAGATACATCCACAAGTATTAATCTGTTGGGAGATGATACTGGAGAATCTGGTAATGATGTTCTCATCTCTCGTAGTCCAACAACGAGCACAGCATACTATGGTGGTTCTGGTATCGACGTAGCGTACCTTGCAGGTCAAAGTACAGACTACACCTTTAGTACAGCAGGAGCCCCAGATTTCCGCTTAACTCATACTGGAACAGGGAATGCAAAACACGATTTTTATAGTATCGAGTCGTTGTATTTCTCTGACGGAAAATTCGAAGTCCAAAATGGCAACTTAGTTAAGGTCGCTGACGTTTACGAGCTCAATATCGATATCGATTTACACGATAATGATGGAAGTGAAGTCGTCACTGAAGTAACGGTTAGCAATGTACCTCAAGGTTCAGTGCTTTCTATCGGTACAGATAATGGCGATGGCACTTGGAGTATTCCAGTCAGCTCTTTAGACGCGGAAGGGAAAGTAACGATTCAAATTGAAAGTATCGTTGGTTCTACACCTAATTTGGTTGTTACAGCGGGTGCCCAGGAAATCGACAGCGATGGCGAGCCTGTAGACTTGCCAAAATATGCACAGGATGAGACAGGTAACATTCATAAACCTGAAATTGACCCTAACGGCGATAACAATGTTATGGGCGGTAAAGGTGAGGATGTACTATTAGGAGATTCAGGCGGATTTGTAACTAACGTTACCCCTGGTGTTAACTACAACATTGCTTTGGTTGTTGATGTCTCGGGAAGTATGGGATGGAACACAACAGATGGCGACGGAAATACGATAACACGCATTGCGATGCTTCAAGATGCGCTCAAGTTGCTAGCCGCAGATCTTGCGTCTCACGATGGCACGATCAATTTGAAACTGATTGGATTTGAGTACGAGGTAGTCGTTGAATTTGCAGTCAATGATTTACAACCTAATAGTCAAGGATATCTCGATTTAATTAACACCATCGAGAATGAGTTGGACCCAGATGACGGTGGTACCGGCTACGATGATGCTTTGGCTGCTGCAAATACATGGTTTGATACTCAGACGGTCGATAGTAATACCGAAAATTTGACGTTTTTCTTAACAGATGGCCAGCCAGCGAATAGCACTGTTGAAGATGCGCTTACTGAGTTTGCTGTACTGAGCACCAAGTCTAGCGTTATGGCCATAGGAATTGGTAACGATATTGATGACTCAATATTGAAGTTCTTTGACAATACTTCTTCTACTGGCCTTGCTGCAGTGCCTGGTTTAGGGACTGAAACTAAGCTAATCGATGTTTCTAATCATGGCTTTACAAATGTTAGTGATGACCACTATTACTCTGCTGTATATACCGATGACGGAAACTTAGTGTTTTATGACTATGATTCAAACGCGAGTAGTGATGTTGAAGCAGTTAGAACTCAAGAGTTTTCTGTTGCTAAGGATAGTAGTTCTATAAAGTTTGATGTTGATTTAACTAAAAGTAATTTCACCTGGTATCTGTATGACACTAACGGTACGCTGATTCAAAGTTCGACTCTAAGTAAGCATAACGGTGATACCTCAGTTCTGATCGAAGGTGTTGCTTCTGGTAATTATTACATGGTGTTCTCTCATGACGCATCGCAACAGTACAAAAATACTTACGCGGAGATTGAAGACATTTTTGTCGTAGAGCCGTTACTTGCTCCCGCAGGAGAAGTACAACTGGTGGATACTCCTAGCGAGCTACAAGCTGTGCTTCAGGGAGGTGAAATCATTAAAGATATCGCCGAATTGGGATCAGATACAGTAACAGGTGGGCAAGGTGCGGATATTTTATTCGGCGATAGTATCAATACCGATAACCTTCCGTGGAATACGGCAGGTAACCCTGCTAAGCCTTCTGACTTAGATGATGGCGCGGGTCTGCCTGCGTTAGAGCAGTTCCTTGAGCTAAAAAATGGTAACACACCAAGCGAGTTAGAGGTCTATGAGTACATTAAATCTAATCACGAATTGTTTAATGTCGACGGTGATTCACGCGGAGGTGATGACACGTTAGATGGCGGAGAAGGCAATGATATCCTCTATGGCCAAGGCGGTGACGATACACTGATTGGCGGATTAGGTGACGATATCTTAACTGGCGGTGAAGGAGAGGATATCTTTAAGTGGGTAGACATGGATGATGGATCTTCCGACACTATTACTGATTTCAGTGTGGCAGATGGAGACAAACTTGACCTATCTGAGCTGTTGGCTGACCTTGAGGCAGATGATATTAATGCTCTGCTAAACAATATTGAAGATTCGATCACTGACAACAATAGTGGCGGTTCTACTCTTACTATTGAAAAGGGTGGTGAGTCTATGACAATTGAGTTCAACAACGTCACTTCTTCAGAGTTAACTGATTATCTATTTAACCAAGATGGTTTGAAATACACCGATAGCTAACCGTTCACTGAAGTTCATTAGATAACAAAAGGGTCATCAAATGGTGACCCTTTTTACTTCTTAATCTTTAACTAGATATGTAACGCTTAAAGGACTAAAGAACCTTACACGCAAAACCTTTTAGGTAAAAACCTTCAGGGTAAGCTGTGTCTGTCAGATGGTCTGCAGCTTGCTCAAAACGCTCGACAAATTTAACTGTGCGACCAGCATCGATTGAAGCATCGGCAATGATCTTTTGGAACAGGTCGGTGCCCATTAAGCCGGAACACGAGTAAGTAAGCAGCGTGCCACCTGGTTTAAGTACCTGCATTGCTAGCATGTTTACATCTTTGTAGCCGTTCGCACCTGATGTTAGGTTGTTTTTACTAGAAACGAACTTTGGTGGGTCCATGATCACAACATCGAACTTGGTGCCTTGGTCACGGTATTCACGAAGAAGCTTAAATACGTCTGCATTTAAGAACACCGCGCGTTTTTTTGAAATATCGAATTCGTTTAATTCTGCGTTGTGCTTAGCAGTGTCTAGTGCAAGCTGTGAAACGTCAGCATTGATAACACGCTTTGCTTCGCCTTTGAGTGCGTATAGACCAAAGCCACCAGTGTAAGAGAAGCAGTTCAAGACTTCTTTGTCTTTTACATACTTCATTGACTCTTTACGGCTATCACGTTGGTCTAGATAGAAACCTGTCTTGTGGCCTTCAACGATATTTACGCTGATTTTTACGCCGTTCTCTTCGATGACAACAGATTTAGGTGGCTCTTCACCGTGAAGAACGCCGACAGTTTGTTCTAGTCCCTCTTTCTTACGCACTGCAACATCCGATCGCTCGTATACGTTGCAGTCAGGGAAACACTCCACTAGAGCTTCTACAAGAGCAGACTTATGATACTCCGCACCAGCACTTAGCAGTTGGCATACTAGGAAGTTCTGATATTTGTCGATAGTGATACCAGGTAAACCATCAGATTCAGCAGCGATTAAACGGTAGCCAGTAAGACCATCACGAACAATGATCTCTTCGCGAAGCATTTGTGCGTCTTTGATGCGTTTAACAAAGAATGCCTTATTGATATCTTCTTTTTCAAACGTCCAAACACGAGCTCGAATTTGGGAAGCAGGGGAGTAGGCTGCTTTTGCTAGCCATTGACCGTTGCTTGCAAAAACGTCGACCGTTTCACCGAGTTGTGGCTCACCCGTTACTTTATCAATGCCACGAGAGAATACCCATGGGTGTTTGCGGCGTAGCGATTTATCACGGCCTTTTGCTAGTTGAATCGATGGAGTCATAGTTTACTCTGATTGTTTGAATTCGAAGGAGGTGTATTGTCAGGGAAGCGTTAGGCAAAATCAAACGCCAAAGACGTTAGATATAAAAAAGGGCCACAAAAGCGGCCCTAATCATCGGAATTACTACTTTAAGCTTTGAGGCCTGTTAGTAGACCTTCCATTGAATCGCTTTGTTGACGAAGTTGGTCAACGTTCGCGTTACTCTTGCTAATCATGTCGCAGATGTTGTTTGACTGGTTGCGAATCTCTTCAACACTCTGTGCAATGTTGTCAGCAACTACGCCTTGCTCTTCTGCAGCCGTAGCTATTTGAGTGCTACTATCTGAAATAGATTGGTTCTTTTCTGCTAATGAACCAATTTCAACGTTAACTTCAGACATCAGTGTTTGACCTTCGTTCGCGTTATTAACAGTGACTTCCATTAACTTGGTAAGCGATTGGCTGTTACGTTGTAGCGCTTCAATCATGGTTTGGATCTCAACCGTTGCTTGCTGTGTACGGCCAGCTAGGGCGCGAACCTCGTCTGCAACGACAGCAAAGCCACGGCCTTGCTCTCCAGCACGAGCCGCTTCAATCGCCGCGTTCAATGCAAGCAGGTTTGTTTGCTCTGAAATTGCATTGATGGTCGTTACCACTTCATCGATTTGCGCTGCGTTTGCATCGAGCTCTTCAACGGCTTGTGAGGCAGACTGAATCTCTTGAGAAAGGTTAGAAATCGATGCAAGCGTATTCGACACTTTGTGCTGACCACTTTCAGCGACACCATGAGCGTCCATTGTTTGAGAACTTGATTCATGTGCTAGGTTAGCAACTTCGCGTATGGTTGAAGCCATCTCTTCAGTTGCGCTTGCAAGACTGTTTAAGTGCTCTTGCTGAACGCCTGAAATATTTGAGCTTTGCTGAGTTGATTGGTTTAGATCTGAGCTGATTTGCTGCATCAAAGCGACAGACTCTTGAATTGAAAGCACCATCTTTTGCTCACGTTCTGCTACCTTATCAATAGTGATAGCAATTTCACTGAACTCATCGCGCACTAAGAAGTAGTTCATACGCCCTGTTAGATCGCCTTCCGCGAGTGTATTAAGTGCTTTATTCACGGAGAACATCGCACCGCCAATAAAGGTCATGATGTAGTAAACACCTAGAGCGATTAGAGTGAGGGTGATGCCGATGATAGTGATTTGAGTTGTCGAAAGTGAGGACCATAGGTTTTGGTCGTGTGTCGCTACTAAACTGAATGCGCCATTCATAACAGACACCGCGCCTTCACCAAAACCCAAAGAGATGGTGTCTGATTGGCTGACAAGCTGAGCTACTTGGTCACGAGACAGTTGACCTGCTTCAATAAGGCCTTTCATTAACATCAATTCATCTTGATAAAGATGGACCAAAAGTGCGTCCGCAGCGCTATCCAAGACTAGAGTTAAGATAACAAGAGCCAGTACAGGGAGTAGAAAAAGAAGGTAGAATTTCTCTTGGATTTTCAGATGGATAAGATATTTGTCAATCCAGCGAAAGGGGATTTCTTTCATATTAATAATGCTCAAATAATTCCACCCTGCTAGGGCGGATGAATAGATTTATCAACTATATCACTCAAGTAAATTATGAGGCAATGTTATGGATCGTTCCCATCGTATATTTCTGGTAACAGGTCATGTCCAATGTGTTGGCTTTAGATATTCAACACGAATAAGAGCAATGGACTTAGGGCTAACTGGCTATGCAAAGAACCTAGACAATGGTGACGTAGAGGTTCTCGCTGTTGGTAACAGTGCTAATATAGAAAAGTTGCATATCTGGCTCTATCAAGGTCCGGACACTGCGAGGGTAGAACGGGTAGTGGAGAAAGATGCTGCTGGCACAAAGGTTGATGACACCAACAGCAGATACTTTCAAGTTCTTTAAAGCATGAAATTGTTATTCAACGTAATTGCTTTGAATTGTTAGCCAAACGCTCTATAGGCATTTTGCTGGTTTAGGCAGACCCGCTAGCTTAGTTGCTTGCTTTGCCGGCCCCTTTTTAAATAGCTTAAACAGGTATTTACTGTTCCCTTTTTCAGGGCCATGAGCTTTCTCCATCGCTTTTACAAGCATACGGACAGCAGGAGATGTATTGAACTCCTCATAGAAATCACGCACGAAATGAATGACTTCTAGGTGGGCTTCAGTAAGCTCAATACCTTCGTCATCGGCTAGGATCTCAATCATACCTTCTTCCCATTGGGTGTGGTCTAAAAGATAGCCTTGAGCGTCGGTTTCGATTTGTTTTCCGTTGTATTCAAACATGTTTAATCCAGATTCATACCAATCAGCTGCGTAGGGTACATTACTCAGCGATGTTTCCCAACAAATAATAACGAATAGAAAACAAAAAGCCCAAGACGAATCTTGGGCTCTGTAGGATTAATAAGTTGACGACAGTATTAATCGTCGTTACCCATAATACCTAGAATGCTAAGTAGGCTGATGAAGATGTTGTAGATAGATACATATAGCGTCACTGTCGCTGAAATGTAGTTAGTCTCACCGCCACGGATAATACCTTGAGTTGTCATCAAGATAGCCATTGTGGAGAACACAATAAATAGGCTGCTAAGCGCTAGGTGTAGAATTGTTGATTGGATGAAAAAGCTTGCAATCATACCAACAACTAGAACTACGAATAGTGACAGCATTAGGCCGCCCATCATGGATAGATCGCGCTTAGTGGTTAATGCATAAGCTGAAGCTGCCATAAATGATAGCGCAGTACCGCCAAGAGCAGTCAGAACCACGTCACCCATGCCAGCACCGATGTACGCGTTAAGAAGAGGGCCGATGGTGTAGCCTAGGAAGCCAGTGAATAGGAATGTAAACACGAGACCCATGCTGTTATCACGGTTCTTCTCTGTTAGGAAAAGTAGACCATAGAAACCAACCAGCATGATGATTAGGCCAGGACGAGGCAGGTTCATCGCCATTGAAATGCCTGCCACAACAGCAGACCAAAGTAGTGTCATTGAAAGTAGCGCGTAGGTGTTACGCAGCACTTTATTGGTTTGCAGAGCGCTCTCTTGAGAAGCTGTGCGAGAAAACATAGGGCTGTTCATAATCTTCCTCGTAAGGTGATATCAATAGTTGTTAGTACATTTATGGGGCTGAAAGTTCGAAAAATCAAGCCTTTCATTCAATTTGTTTACTTAAAATGATAATCAAAATAGAGAGTTAAGTATTTTTCAAGGTGTAACATAATGTTAACTACTTCATGGGGTGTTACTTCATAAAGTAAAAAGGGCAGCAAAAATAGCTGCCCTGTTAGGTAGATAAGGATTCTAATGGTGTAGAATCTGACTCAAGAAGTTTTGAGTTCGATCGGACTGCGGATTTTCGAAGAAGTCAACAGGATTGTTTTCTTCGATGATTTCGCCGGCATCCATAAAGATCACTCGGTCGGCTACCTCTTTCGCAAAGCCCATTTCGTGCGTTACACAAAGCATGGTCATGCCTTCTTCCGCCAATTCAACCATAACGTCTAGAACCTCACGAACCATCTCTGGGTCGAGTGCTGACGTGGGTTCATCGAACAACATGACTTGTGGGTTCATACATAGAGAGCGTGCAATCGCTACACGTTGCTGCTGACCACCAGAGAGCTGACCTGGGAACTTATCCGCTTGCTCTGGTATTTTTACACGTTTTAGGTATTTCATTGCGATTGCTTCAGCTTCTTCCTTCGGCATTTTCTTTACCCAAATGGGGGCTAGGGTGCAGTTTTCTAATACCGTAAGGTGAGGGAACAGGTTGAAGTGCTGAAAACACATGCCTACGTCTTTACGTACGGCTTCAATGTTTTTTAGGTCTTCAGTCAGCTCATTACCTGAAACAAAGATGTGTCCTTTTTGGTGCTCTTCTAATCGGTTGATACAGCGAATCATCGTTGATTTACCCGACCCAGAAGGGCCACAGATTACGATTTTCTCGCCTTTCTTAACTTCTAGATTGATGTTCTTAAGAACGTGGAACTCTCCGTACCACTTGTTCATATCTTTCAGTTCAATCATCAATTCTTGAGATTCGTTGTTTTGTTGTTGCGTCATAATACGTCCTTGATCTCTTTAACTATCGTTTGTGACCGGTGTGAAGTCTGTTTTCTAGCCATATCGAGTATCTCGACATACCAAAACAGAACACCCAGAACACTAACGCGACAAATACATAACTTTCTGTTGCAAAGCCTAACCACTCAGGGTCGGTATTAGCAGCTTGACCGATACCCAGTACATCGAACATGCCGATGATGAGAACCAGACTGGTATCTTTAAACAGGCCGATAAAGGTGTTTACGATAGATGGAATCGTAATCTTTAGAGCTTGAGGAAGAATGATAAGTCCCATTTTCTTCCAGTAAGTTAAGCCAAGCGCATCTGCGGCCTCATATTGACCTTTAGGGATCGCTTGTAAGCCACCACGAATAACCTCTGCCATGTAAGCTGCACTGAACAGCACCACGCCGACTAGTGCACGAAGCAGTTTGTCTGTTTCTGAACCCGCAGACAAGAACAGTGGAAGCATTACAGATGCCATGAACAGAACCGTAATCAGAGGTACACCACGCCAGATTTCGATATATACAGTACAGATGCTGCGAATAATCGGCATTTCCGAGCGTCGCCCAAGTGCAAGTGCGACACCTATAGGAAGTGACACCACAATACCAACGAGTGCGATGATTAGTGTAACGAGTAATCCGCCCCATTTGTGTGTCTCTACAACCTCAAGACCAAATACACCGCCATACAAGAGACCTGCGATGATGAATGGGTAGATATTAACGAAAAATAGCCAGATCCACGTACGCTTCGGAGTTCCTTCATAGGCTAATAAGCCAACGAAGACAGCAAGCGTAAAGTAGAATAGGCGAGGGCGCCACAGTTCAGCTTCAGGATAGAAGCCGTACATAAACTGCTCCCAACGTACACTGATGAATACCCAGCACGCACCATCGCTAGTACAAGCGTCACGTGTCGTCCCTACCCAGTCTGCGTTTAGGATACCCCAGTCAAAAACTGTCCAAATTAATGAGAATGCAAAATAACCTAGAATTACAGTTACCACACTATTCACAGGACCGTTAAATAGGTTTTTTCGAAGCCAACCTACAACACCGACCGTATTCGCTGGAGGTGGTAAATCAGGCTGAAATTGATGTGTGCTCATTTTATCTCTCCACCAATGCAACTTTACGGTTATAGATATTCATTAACGCAGAGGTTAATAAGCTCAATGTAAGGTAAACGGCCATCGTCATCGCGATAATCTCAATCGCTTGACCTGTTTGGTTCAGCGTTGTACCTGCGAATACAGAAACCAAATCGGGATAACCAATCGCCATTGCTAGTGATGAGTTTTTAGTTAGGTTTAAGTATTGGCTTGTTAGCGGTGGGATAATAATTCTCAACGCTTGCGGAATGATGACCAGCTTTAAAGTACGAGAACGTGGTAAACCGAGAGACATTGCTGCTTCAGTTTGTCCATGACTTACCGCGTTAATACCTGAACGAACGATCTCAGCAATAAATGATGCCGTATAGATACTTAATGCAAGCATAAGAGCTGCAAGTTCTGGGATAATGCTAATACCGCCTTTAAAGTTAAAACCTTTAAGCGCTGGATACTCCGCTGAAATTGGCATACCCATGATGAAGTAAACAATGATTGGTAGAACAACAATTAAACCAAGAGCAATACGACCCATAGGTGTCTGTTGACCGGTTAAACGTTGTTTATTCTTAGCCCAAATATTAATGATGATGGTTGCAACGATGCCCGCGATGAAAGCGGCAATAACGATATTACTTCCTGCCTCAAAAATAGGCGCAGGGAAGTAAAGACCTCGAACATTAAGGAAGATAGCTTCACCAAGACTTAAGCTTTGGCGAGCAGATGGTAGCGCTTGTAGAACCGCGAAGTACCAAAAGAAAATTTGGAGTAAAAGAGGAACATTACGGAAAATTTCGATATAAACCGCAGCAAGTCGGCTAACTAGCCAGTTTGACGATAGACGTGCAATACCCATAGTAAAACCAAGAACTGTCGCTAGAATGATACCTAGAACAGAAACGAGTGCGGTATTGAGTAGGCCAACGATGAACGTTCGACCATAAGAGAAGGTTTCGTCATATTCGACGAGTGTTAAACCGATGCCAAAGCCAGCTTCTTGGCTAAGAAAATCGAAACCGGTAGCGATGCCGCGTGCATCCAAGTTCGTCAACGCATTGTTGACAATGGTATAGAAGAAAGCGGCGAGAGCACCAAGAGCGATGATCTGAAAGACGACCGATCTGAAAGTTGGGTTATAAAGAAGGTTTGCGCTTTTCGCTTGGGGCTTTTCCTGGGAAGGAATAGAAGTGTTATTAGGTTTCATACTGCAATAACCTCAAATCCATTTAACAGTTAGGGCGGAAATCCGCCCTAATTTCGTGTTACTCAGTTGTAAATTCAGCGACTCTAGGTCAATCACTATATGTAGGATTGGTCAGAAGCCGCTGTGTAAAGTAATCACGTAGTGGCTATTAACGGATTGGTGGAGCGTACATAAAGCCGCCCGCATTCCATAGCGCGTTTACACCACGAGAGATCTGAAGAGGAGAACCTGTACCTACAGTACGCTCGAAACTCTCGCCATAGTTACCCACTTGCTTGATAACTTGGTAGCCCCAGTCATCACGGATACCTAGGCCTTTACCTTTAGGTCCATCAACACCAAGGATACGCTTGATGTTTGGATCTTTAGATTTCAGCATTTCATCTGCATTTTTAGATGTAATGCCGTACTCTTCTGCGTTGACCATTGCAGACAGTGTCCATTTAGCAACGTTGAACCATTTGTCGTCATCTTGACGAACTACTGGACCTAGAGGTTCTTTAGAGATGATCTCTGGAAGTACTTCAGCAGACTTAGGATCGGCTAGGTTCAAACGAAGTGCGTAAAGACCAGATTGGTCTGTTGTCAGAACGTCACAACGACCTGCGTCGAAACCTTTAGAAGTTTGTGCAGCCGTGTCAAATACCACTGGCTTATAAGACATACCGTTGTTACGGAAATAATCAGCAAGGTTAAGCTCTGTTGTCGTACCAGATTGAACACATACAGAAGCGCCATCTAGCTCTTTAGCACTTGTTAGGCCAAGATCTTTCTTAACCATAAAGCCTTGACCATCGTAGTAGTTAACGCCTACGAAGTTTAGACCTAGAGCAGTGTCACGGTGCAGTGTCCATGTCGTGTTACGTGATAGAACATCGATTTCACCCGATTGTAGAGCGGTAAAACGCTCTTTAGCTGTTAGAGGTACGTATTTAACTTTAGTCTTATCACCGAGTACAGCCGCTGCAAGAGCTTGACAATACTCAACATCAATTCCTTCCCATTCACCTTTTGAGTTAGGGTTAGAGAACCCTGGAAGACCTGTACTTACACCACAAGTTAGAAAGCCTTGAGATGTGACTTTGTCCAGAGTGCTTTCTGCCGCTGATGCAGATGTTGCCATCATTGCAGTTGATGCAGCTACTACTGAAGCAAGAAGTGTTAGTTTATTTGTCATTTGTATCCTTCCTTGTTAAATCAAGTGACACCTGATAAACGTGCTCGATTTGTGTTGTGCTTGCTGTGTTGCTTGTTTTTGTTACCTTTAAGCGCAGTGTTCAAATCAGTATTTGCATTTCGCAAATAATATTGTGTGCGATTTGAACCACTGTTTATAAGGTTAGGAAAGGATTTGCGGTTTCTCAAATGTATAATTTAAAAAGATTTTTGAGTGAAATCACAAATCCGGACACATTTAGAATGACCAAATGTTACGTGAATGTAAATAGTGCAAGGGTTCACACTGTTGGTGCAACGAGATTTAGGTTTTTAATTTATCAATAGCCTAGGCAAATATGTTGTTTATCTAATTTTCTGTCGAAACATTAAACTTAAGAAAATCGTAAATTTGGTGAAATATTATTTTAATTATGCAAATGCACCTAGGATTATGCCCCAAATTTGGTAGCATGCATGAATAGTTATTAAAGAGGTCTCAAGGAAGAAAATGCGTTACTTTCCAATGTTTTTAGACATCGAAAACAAACCGATTTTGGTTGTAGGTGGTGGTGAAGTAGCTTGTCGAAAAGTCGATAGTTTGCTTCGAGCCGGAGGCGATGTAACCCTTATATCACCGAAGGTTGAACCTTATTTGCAGCAGTTGGTAGATGAAAATAAATTGCACTGGGTGCAAAATTTTTATTCGTCTCAAATGCTGTCGAGTCGTTACTTGCAAGTATGGGCAACCACTGATAACCCGGAGTTAAATCACCAGGTGCATAGTGATGCAAAAAAAATGGGTATTTTGGTAAATGTGGTTGATGATCAGCCATATTGTGACTTTATAACCCCTTCGATGATCAACCGAGGAAGAATTCAGATAGCGATTTCTAGTGGTGGCGCTTCACCGGTTTTAGTTCGTAATATTCGCGAAAAGTTTGAGAGCCTGTTGCCGCAGAATTTGGGTCTACTCGCCGATTTTGGTGCGTCAAAACGTAACTCAATCAAGGAGACCTTTCCAACGGTAGATGAACGTCGTAAGTTTTGGGAACGCTTTTTATCTTCATCACGTATAGAAGCTATTAAAGATCGTGAAGAGCTTGAAGCTTTCTACCAAGAGTCCTTAAAAGAAGAAGTAGACTCACAAGGGCAAGTGACCTGGATCGAGTTTGACTCAGACGTCGAGCTACTCTCTATTAAAGCTTTACGTCTTATGCAGGAAGCGGAGCTTGTTTTACACCCAGCTGAATGCCCATTCGAATACGTGGATCTGTGTCGTCGTGACGCTGAGCGTGAGCAGTTTAAAGACAGTGGTGAGCTCTCCACAAAATTAATGAAGGCCCGCAACGAAAACTTGCGAGTGTGTGTGTTTGTATCGCCAAATAGCGTTGAATTTAACTTGCTGATTGGTAGTGATATCAAATTAGCTTCAGGGCGTAGCCTTTGAGTTTCATGACTTGACTGAAATAACAGTCATTTAAATACAAAAAGCCTCAATGCGATTCAACATTGAGGCTTTCTTTATATGGCTCGTAAAGATTAGTCGCGGAAGTTATCGAACTGGAATGGTTGACCTAGCTCACCATTGCGAACTAGCGCCATAACAGCTTGAAGATCGTCACGCTTCTTACCTGTCACGCGAACTTTCTCACCTTGGATAGCAGCCTGAACCTTAATCTTGTTGTCTTTAATCAGCTTGACGATTTTCTTAGCAACAGTGGTTTCAATTCCTTGCTTGAAAATAACGTTTTGGTGCCAGTATTTACCAGATTGATCGGGTTTCTGAGATTCCATTGCTGAGACATCAATGCCACGTTTCGTCAAGTTGCCACGAAGGATGTCTCGAAGCTGGTTTAGTTGAAAATCGTGCTCTGCAGACAGTTTTACAGTCTCATCTTTGAATTCGAAGCTTGCTTCAACACCACGGAAGTCGAAACGTGTCGCAAGTTCACGGTTTGCATTGTCGACCGCGTGGCGCAGCTCAACGGTTTCGATTTCAGAAATAATATCAAATGAAGGCATGGTTAATTCCTTAAGCTAAGTTTCTATCTTTAATGGCAGTTGCAAGCAGTTCAAGCATGATCGCAGTATCGTCCCAGCTTAGGCATGGATCTGTGATTGACTTACCATACTCTAAGTTGTTGAGGTCTTTCATCGACTGATTGCCTTCTTCAATGAAGCTTTCAGCCATGATACCTGCGATTTGATTCTTACCGGATTTGATCTGCTCACAGATGTTTTTTGCAACATCAAGTTGTTTGCGGTGTTGTTTCTGACAGTTAGCGTGGCTAAAGTCGACAACAAGACGTTGAGGCAGGTCGAATTCAGCCAGTTGCTGGCAAGCTTGATCAACCGACTCTGCATCGAAGTTAGGGCCTTTATCGCCACCACGTAAAATAACGTGGCCGTACGGGTTACCAGAAGTGCGGTAAACAGTCATACGACCATTTTTATCTGGAGAATAGAAGTAGTGAGAAGCTTGTGAAGCACGAATAGCGTCGATAGCGATTTTGATGTTGCCGTTAGTTGCATTCTTAAAGCCAACAGGGCAAGACAGAGCAGACGCCATCTCACGGTGGATTTGTGATTCTGTAGTACGAGCGCCGATTGCGCCCCAAGTAATGAGGTCGGCAATGTACTGGCCAGTAATCATATCTAAGAACTCAGTCGCCGTCGCTAAACCCAGCTTATTGATATCAAGCAGAAGTTTGCGTGCTTTGTTAAGACCTGCTTCCAGAGCGTAAGAACCATCTAGGTTTGGATCGGTAATCAGACCTTTCCAACCTACAACAGTACGTGGTTTCTCGAAGTAAGTTCTCATTACGACGAACAGTTCGTCTTTGTATTGCTCTTGAATTTTGCTGAGTCGTTCAGCGTAATCCAAAGCAGCATCAGTATCGTGCACAGAACAAGGGCCAACGATGACCAGTAGACGGTTGTCTCGTCCAGTGAGGATGTCTTCGATTTGGCGGCGAGAGTTTGCAATGCGCTCAGCAACGTCGTCAGTGATTGGGTGTGCGTTGCCTAATTCGGCAGGAGTTGGCATTGGCCCAAGTGCTTGGGTTCTCAACTCATCAGTTTTTAATGGCATGTGATAGCTTTTTATTCTATTGCGAAGCAGTAAAGATAACGGAATTAAACGGAGGAATAAACTCCCTTAGGTCAAAGTTAGCTCGGATATTGGCAATATTCTTAGATTTATCAGTTTGCTTGGGGCGTGCGTCAAGGTGAGGTTCATTGAAACGAGTTGAATGACTGGATGTGTAAGGCTATCTCTCTTTTTCGTAACATTTTTTTGACATTCAAACGTGCGTTAGGTTAACTGGTCTGACAACTCACAAGCTAGGACGCAGCAATGTTATCACCGCTTCAGAAAGCAAACCTTTATCTCAACATGTTTGGCTTTTTTAAAGTGCCCTTGATTTGGTTATGTCGACCAAAACTGTTGGCGCTAGATGATACTCATGTAGAAGTCAAAATCCCTCTAAAAAGAAGAACTAAAAATCATCTCAATAGCATGTATTTTGGTGTGCTCGCGGTAGGGGCTGACGTAGCTGGCGGTTTCCTTGCAATGAGCAAGTCTCAGCAACAGGGTGAAAAGATCTCATTGGCTTTTAAGGGAGTGAGTGGCCAGTTTTTAAAGAGACCGGAAGGCGATGTGCATTTCATATGCCGCGACGGGGCTCTGATTAATGATATGTTGGCAGAGACGATGAAAACAGGAGAGAGGGTAAACCAGCCTGTTTCGATTGTCGCGACATGTCCAACACTACACGGTGATGAGCCGATGGCTGAGTTTACCTTAACGCTTTCGATCAAAAAGGTCAGCCGCTAAGCTGACCCTCATATAATCCTAACTCTCTGTATCGCCTTACTTTAAGCAACCGATTCACGCAAAAGTTAGACTTGTGTGATCTCTTCAATATCCACGATTTTCGAACGGTTCATAACGATTTTCCAACGATAGTAAGTTGGTTCACCATCATGATTGTTCTCTTTGATAATCAAATTAAGCAGATGGCGCTTCTCGACTGATTCTCGACTGACTTGACCATCATTCAAACGGTAGACTTTATTTGAACCTTTATCCATCAAACGGGTTAACGCTCTTAAGCTGATGGACAGCGTCTCGCGAGTCTCTTCGTAACCACTCATAAAAGTGGAGGTCGACATTTCTGTATGCGAACGATAATGAAGGATTTGTTCTTCGCGTTGCACTACGCGCTTTTTGCGTATTGCTTGAATGCGATCTGCTAGCTTTGAATAGCTAGTGTAATCTAACCACTCTAATTTGTGCCCAACGACCTTCTTCGTTGTCGGATCGAGATAACGGCGTTTCCACTTTGGTTTACCTTTACGAATCCAACGCCAAAGGATATCACGCAGGTCATCTTTAAATATTTCACGTAACGCGTAGATGAATGACATAGCGACAATAAAAGAAGCGGTAATCTCACCGAGAAAATCACGAGCCAAGATAACGGTCGTAGTTACGAACACCATCACAAGACCTGTTGCGATCCCTTTAACTGCACGTTTCACATTGTTACCCATAGATACTGCTTTTTCTTGAAGGACGATAGGGTGTTCAATTAGACGGCGTAACAAGCGCATTTTATTACTCAAACGAGTGACGTCGTCGCGAACTTTCGTCGAGTTGTATCTATTGAGCTTACGGTGAGCGGTCTCTTTTTCACATAAAGCGATCAAGCGTTCTTTAATCGTCGAGTACTCACTACCTCTGGGCATATGAGAAATCAGTGACAAGAATTTCTGCTCGGTATACCAAGATAGGTAGTTATCGATATTGGCATAGTAGCGCTTTAAGTTCTCTTCATAAGGAATGCTTCGACGAAGCTTTTTAAGGATATCCAGCGCTAGCTCAATCACTTCGTCTACTTCATCTGAAGTGACCGTGTCACTATCGTTTTTATGCAAGCTATCATTTTTATTTAAGCTCGACACCGCTTTATCTAAAGCAATCACATATTGATAAGCAAATAAGCTTAGGCTGACACGGTATTGAGTAGTAGAGAGGCGTCCTCGCTTTGCAAGGCGACTGTGCACGAGAGGCAGTAGTGTTTTATCACTGTAATAAGCCCGTTTTTGAGTGATGGAACTGTAGAAAAATGCGCTCTCAGAGAGAACTTCTTGCGTTAGGCCGAGCTCACCGGGAACAAAGAGATACACATCCATGTCGAGTTTTTTTGTCTTGGCCATTGCATGGTTTATTTTTAGTGTAATCGCGTCTTGTTTATCAACGGTGATCAACGAAAGTTCCTCCAGTGTAAAAATATGAATGAAGTTAGCGAAAGCATAACAGAGATCACGTATAATCTCTGACAAATTTAATGTAGAGACAATTTTGATGATTAATATTGGTCAAATAAACAGCTTAGAAGTGGTAAAACAGGCAGATTTCGGTGTATTCCTTGACGCAAGCGACTATGGAACCGTGTTGCTACCAAAGAAATTTACTCCTGAAGGCGTTGAAATTGGTCAAAAATTAGATGTTCTGCTTTACATCGATTCAGACAATCAAATTGCAGCAACGACAGAAACACCCATCGCACAAGTGGGTGAGTGGGGTCTAATGCAAGTCGAGGGTGTGAACAGCACGGGTGCATTCGTTAACTGGGGCATTAAAGGTAAAGACCTACTAGTACCATTTAGCGAACAGCGCGGCCGTCTGCATGAAGGTCAATCTATCCTTGTGTATGTTTATATTGATAAAGCGTCTAGTCGTATCGTAGGTACAACGAAATTCAACAAATTATTGGATAATACCCCAGCGAACTACAAGCGTAATCAGCAAGTAGACCTTATTATTGCTGAGCGTAGCCAATTGGGTTACAAAGCGATCGTCAACGGCGAGCACTGGGGTATGATTTTCCCGTCAGACGTTATCGGCAAGCTTTTCATTGGTAAAACATTGAAAGGTTACATCAAGAACATTCGTGAAGAAGACGGTAAGATTGACCTCTCTTTACAGAAAGTTGGTGTGGCGAAGATGGACGACTTGAGCGTTAAGATCCTAGATTTACTCGAGAAAAAAGGTGGTTTCTTGCCGCTGAATGATAAGTCTTCACCTGATGCTATCTTCTCTGCTTTCCGTACCAGTAAGGGTACATTTAAGAAAACGATCGGTGGGCTCTACAAAGCAGGTAAAATCTCGATTGATAAAGAAGGCATCACCTTAGTTAAGTAAAGAACTATATTGCGCCTCAGTCCGCGTCTGTAGAGGAGCTTTTTATGAGCTCCTTTTTTCTTTCATCACTCTTTTGTAGTGGATATTGGAAACGAAAAAAAAGGTTCATCGCGGATTAGCGGGAACTTAAAACAAAAACGGTAGTAAGTGATATGGTTTAGTCGCCAAACAAAAATCATACACAAACTACCGTTTCCATGCCGAATCATACTTTCCTATCTTCATTCTGGGAAGGCTTTCAAATAGTAAAGTCTCACCAGACAGCAACACTTATTACCCTTACTCTTAAACCTAACTCTGAAGCTAAATGCCTCTGTGGTCTTGAAGCCGAAGCTATCCATGAGTATCAATGGCGTCATGTAAAGGATGCCATGTTACTCGGTGTTCCAGTTGAACTTTCCGTTCAAACTCGAAGGATTAAGTGTCGCGACTGCGGCATAAAAACAGAGTCTCTATCTTGGTTAGAGCCTTATGCTCGCATAACGAAGCGCCTAAAAAGCTATATAGAACAACTATTACCTCTTCTCCCTATTAAGCATATCTCCCAGTTAACGAGCGTTCATTGGCACACAATTAAAGAGATAGATAAACGCCGGCTTAGACAAGTTGTACCGTCAATAAAATGGGAAGATCTAAGGCAACTCGTCATGGACGAGTTCGCCATCTTTAAAGGACATCGATATGCCACGGTCATCGCTGATGCTAAAACTCACCAAGTCATTTGGATAGGATTAGGTCGTAGCCGCAAAGACATACGACCGTTCTTCGAGCAATTAGGCGAGCATGGGATAAATATCGAAGCCGTCGCGATGGACATGAATACGGCTTTCGATCTTGAAGTTCAAGCGCACTGTCCGAACGCAAAAATCGTTTACGACTTATTCCATGTTGTCGCTAAGTTCGGTCGCGAGGTGATGGATAGAGTTAGAGTCGACCAAGCTAACAAACTTAAGCAAGACAAAAAAGCGAGGCAATGGGTGAAGCGTTCACGCTGGGTACTGCTGAAAAATAGAGGCAACTTAAATACACGCCAAGAAAGCTATCTTAGTGAAATATTGAATATCAATAAGGACTTAATGACCACATATATACTCGGAGCACAACTCAAAGAGCTTTGGTATTGTGAATCAGAAGGGCACGCTAAGGGGCTCTGGGACGCGTGGTGGGAACAAGTGCAAGAGAGTGGGATCAAGCCATTAAAAGAGTTCGCACGAAAACTCAGACCATATCTTCACGGGGTTATCGCATCGGCAAGTTATCCGTTAAATACCTGCACGCTTGAAGGGATAAACAACAAGATAAAGCTAATCAAGCGAATGGGATATGGTTATCGAGATACTGACTACTTCTTCTTGAAGATAAAAGCGGCTTTCCCCGGAAAGCCGCGATGAACCAAAAAAAAGCCCAAACGTTCCTGTCCGGGCTTAGGGGAAAGGGCTCCAAGGAGCCGACGCTTACAGCGCTATTTATCTGTCTGATAGGTCAAGTTTAGACGATTTTTGGTAAATATCGATTAATTGCCTTTAAAAGCAAATATATTTATTAATAATTTTGATATTAATGAAACTGATTGTTATGCAATTTGGTGTGCAATAATTCATCTGGTATCGAAGAGATAGAAAATAGAAAAGCCCGATAACACAGCAATCACTGGTGTGTTATCGGGCATTTTATTGTTTGAAAGGTAAGCCTAAAACAAGTTCTTGTCTCGGACTAACTCACGAGGTAGGCCATTTTTAATTCGATTGCCGACCCATTTCCCAAGCCCGATAATCGCACCTTCAAATTTAACTAAAACTTCGCCTTTTCCTGATAGGCTGTCAGGGCGCACGTCACGCCCCATAAACCACTCTCGAGCATCCTCGATCGTCAACTCAACAATTTTTGACTCACTTCCTGTCGCTAAGGACGTCGCGACTTGATGTTGCCAACGATATCCTTTCTTATGAGTTTCGGCGATCTTGATGCCCATACGCGAGAAACGTAGCTCACCAATCATTGGCTCAAGCGCCGCAGGGAATAGCCAAACATCTTTATCTCGAAGCCAAACTTGCGCATCTTTGGGTAGATAAATATCTAAAGCGGTATTTAAGTGAGTTTCAACTTCCTGGTGTACTTTGTTTGATGCCTTTTCAAATGGGAATTTACCCATTCGCTTTTTAACTTTCGGTGGTGTAACTGAAGCGACCTTACGTATACGAGCGACGAAGAAACCCTCTGAATCATAAACTTGCGGGAAGATATGCAGGAATCCTTCTTCAGTTAAGGTCGCTTTTGCATCTTCGAATAAACCTTCCAGAGATTCAAACTCAACGGCATCACCAAACGTCTCTTTCAAATGGTGACAAACTTGTTGGTTCTCTTCTGTGCTCAGTGTACAAGTTGAATAAACGAGAACACCATCAGTCTTTAATGCGTGGAAAGCGCTCTCAATCAGATCTTTTTGCGTATTCGCGATATCAACAACTGAATCGTAAGTCCAGTTTTTCATCGCGTCTGCATCTTTACGAACGGTGCCTTCGCCTGAACATGGAGCATCAAGCAGAACAGCGTCAAATGTCTCTGGTAGCCAGCCACCAAAAACACGTCCGTCAAAGTTACTCAGTGCCGCATTGCGAACACCGCAACGCTCAATGTTAGCGTGTAGGACTTTTACACGGCTTGCTGCGTATTCATTGGCAACCAAGACACCCTCATTATTCATCAGAGCGGCGATTTGAGTCGTTTTAGAGCCTGGTGCCGCTGCAGTATCAAGGACTGAATCGTATTTTTCATTGCCAAAAAATAGTGCGGACGGAGGCATCATTGAGCTGGCTTCTTGGATGTAGAATAGACCAGACATGTGCTCAGACGTGTTTCCAAGTGGGACAACACTCTCGTCTGCAGTGATCCAAAAACCAGTATCGCACCACGGTACAGCTTCCAATTCCCAACCTTTGTCTTTTGCTCGTACGAGGAAGTCATCGACACTGATCTTAAGTGTATTAACGCGAATACTTTTGCGCAGTGGTTTTTGGCAAGACTCGATAAATGAAGCCATGTCTAGATGACTAGGCATAAAGGTTTCGATGTGAGTAAGAAATTCATCTGGAATATAGACGTTAGCGTGCAAGGGGAAATCTCAGCTTTGACATGAATACCACAAGTTTAAAGCAAAAAGGTTGAGCGCTAAACCACAATTGAGCTAGATAGCAAAAATGCAGCACATTGGCTGCATTTACGTTTAATTATTGTTCTATCTAGTGCCTGTTTTAGAACTAAGGCTTGGGAATTGCGGTACGCCACATTTTCCACTCATCTTCCGCTTGTGGGTAAAGATAGAAAGATTGATCTTCGTCAGCTGGGGGCTGAAGTACATCTGTTGGCGGAGTAGCAAACGTGATTCCGCCTCGTAACAAGCTTTCCACCGTACCAGCTTTAATATTGGCGCCAGACAAACCGATAGAAACATCGACACCTGAGACGTTCCAGAACACACTATTTGCGCGTACCAGATAGGCGTACTCAGAATCGATACGAATCGTCGAGATGATACGGTCAGAAAATTCACCTAAGCGAACATCAATTACAGTACCTATCTCCAATTCGCGGAATAGAATAGGCGTGCCTTTCGTTACTGAGCCACGAGATTCACTCTGAAGTACGAACACTTTACCTTGAGAGGCCACAGGCGCGTCAGATAATACGAATTGATTCGTGTGTTTTCCCGAACCCGGCTCAACGTTGATGTGTTTAGACAACAGTGCTGAAACGTTTTTGATACCATTGAGTCCGATCTCAGGGCTTGCCAGCCAGAAATGACTATTCTGAACCGCCACTTTATCCACGTACTCCGGAAGAATTCGCGCTGTGATCTCAATACCTTTGCGATTAAAGTTAGGAACAACCAGCGTTACTTCACCAACCTTCACCCCTTGATATTTAATTGCCGTACCTTTAGTTACTTCAACATCGCCACCAGCGGTTAACTGGATCGCGCGTCCAAACTTACGAGCTGTTTTTGCATTGTCGTAAAGCTTCCAAGAAGCGCCAATTTTATTGTCTATTCCTGGTAAGGAGTCAAATGCGATACCACCTTGAATCAGTGTTTTTACTGGTGCTGCAGTAATATTGACCCCGGCAAGAGACGCATCCACTTCAACGCCTGAGCGATTCCAGAATACAGTTTGGTCGGTAATTAGGTGTGCATAACGGTTCTCAATCTTGGCTTTAATCTTCACGCCGCCATCAGATAGCTCGAAATCGGACACAGTGCCAACCTCAAGATTTCTATAAAGGATAGGGCTACCTTTCGAAATAGGAGGTAGCTCGTTTGCAAATAGAGTGATTGATTTCGAACCAGTGTGATCGAGTTTAGCCAACTCAGCTAATGACTTACTTTGGAACAGTTGATACGTCGGTTGTGCTTTGGCCTTTCCTTCGCTTACGAAGCTAATTGAGCCTGTTAATAACTGTTTAGCCGGTGGTACTGTGATGCTCAAACCAGACTCAGTGAGCTCCGCTGAGGCGCTGCCTGTCACAAAGAAACGGTTATTGCTTTTAATAAGATGGGCGTACTGGTTGTCGATTAAGGCATCCATGTAGACTTCGTGCTGCTCACTTCCGGAGCCAACGCTATCGACCAAACCCACTTCGATGATTGAGCCAACAGCAATACCTTTGTAGAGAATATTCGTTCCTACATCTAGACCAAATGAGTTGTTTGACTTCAGACGAATCGCTACAGATTTCTCTTGTTGTTGGTTGTATTCATGCTTACGGATAGCGGTAAATTGACGAGCTTTGTCACCTTCGCCCGGTACTAACGTTAAGAAGTTTCCTTTTACGAGGTTGCTGATGTTTTCAACACCGCTAAATGAGAGCTTGGCTTCTTCTAGAATGAATTTACTACCAGAATTGAGGAAGTCACTAAATGCGGGCTGTATTGCAGCTGAAGCGACCACGTGCTCACGTCCTTTACTCAATGATAGGTCGGTAATCTGGCCGATCTCTATCCCTCGGTACATGATTGGTGCACCCGTCGCGCTGATATTATTGTCGTCGGGAACGGAAATCTTGACTGAAATACCACGGCCTGCCGTTTTTAAATCTGGATACAGCTTGAACTTGGTATTCATTTCGACAGGTTGACCTTCTCCTGGTGAGTCAACCGCAATCGAACCACCTAGTAGGGCACTAAGACTCTCTAAACGTACGTCGACACCGGAAAAGCCAATGCTTGCACCTAAACCACTTACATTCCAAAAGCGGCTCTGGTCAGTGATGATATGACTGTATTCATCTTTAATCGCCGCTTGAATGGTAACGGATTTGCCACTCTCGTTAAGCTGATAGTTGTATACTTCGCCGATTGGGATTTTTCGGTAGACGATTTGTGAACCCACCGATACACCACCAAGGTCTTTTGCCGTTAGTTGAATGTTCAAACCTTCAGAAGCTAGCAAGTCAGAAGGGGAAGACTCTAACGCCCTGAAAACTGTTTCAGGTTCTTTCTCGGTCTCACTTGGGTGAATCGCAATATAGTTACCTGACACCAGAGCATCTAGACCAGAGATTCCAGAAAGACTCGCGGTCGGTTTTACTAACCAAAAACGAGTCCCTTTGCTGAGAAGCTTTTTCGCTTCAGGGTAGATGTCTGCATCAACATAGATACTTTCAAGATCTTCAGAGAGGGTGATGTCTCGCACCATACCGACTTCAAGGCCTTGATAACGAATGGTTGTACGACCCGCGACTAAGCCTGCCGCATCAGAGAAGTAGATCTGAACGCGCTGCCCTGCATCATGAATAGATTTCATCACCAACCAACCGGCGAGAGCGACGGTCAATATTGGAAGAATCCACAAAGGCGATATACCTTTGTTTTTTCTTATCTCAGGTGAGTACGACGTTTGTGATTGGTTATTGTTGTTCATTCACTGACCCATCATTAGAGGTGTGGTTATCCCAAATAAGCCTTGGATCTAAGCTATCAGCAGCGAGCATGGTAAGTACCACCACAATGCCAAAAGCCACAGCACCATATCCTGGTGTAAAATTCAGTATTTGACCGCGGTCAACCAGTGTCATCATGATTGAGATAACAAATAGATCCATCACAGACCATTTCCCAATCCACTTAACGACAAAATAGACCGTCATGCGCTGACGACGGTAGAGTGTCCTTTTTACTTGAATACAGATAAGAATGTAGGCAAGCCCAAGAATCTTTGCGACAGGCACTATGATGCTGGCAATAAAAATGATTGCTGCAATGCCGTACATCTCACTATTGATGAGTGAGGCAACACCGGAGATTATCGTGTCTTCAAGGCGTTGACCGTTGGTAATGAGTATCGAAATAGGAATCACGTTAGCGGGTATCACGGCAACAGCTGCGGCCAAAAGGAGACACCATGTCTTTTGAATGGAGTAAGGCTTGCGATGATAAAGCTGGTGGTGACAGCGCACGCAGCGCTCACCTTCTGGCTGAGAAAGGTGACAGTTGTGGCAGTGCACGCTTTTAGCTTCTGAAAATTCGAAGCTGGTTTCTTCTTTCCACGCTTCCCAATAACGGCGAACACTAATGCGGCTCACCAGCAGTACACTAAATAGTTGCAGAAGCAGCAAGCCGATAAGTCCTGGACCGACAAAAATGTCTGAATAGTCTTGTAGCTTAAAACAAGAGACCGCAACACTGACAAGGAATACATCGAGCATCATCCAGTGTTTGAGGGTTTGGATGATGGTGAGTGAATAACGAAATGGCCTAAACCATTTCATGTCCAACGATAGGTGAGCAATTAAAACTGAGGCGCACACAAGAAATGGTGCAATCGAACTACAAAATAGAATGAGCAGTCCGAGCAACGGGAAACCTTCTGCCATCAGTGTGAATACGCCAGAAGGAAGTGTCGCTGGGATCATCACGCCAATTAGACGAATACTGATGTAATCGAAAAAGTGCGATGGAATGAATAACAACAGGCAGGTAACCGCTATAGCTAGGTTACCCGACAAGCTAGGAGAGCCACCTCGATAAAGCTGAGTGCCACAGCGAGGACAATATGCTGACTTTCCAGTAGGGACGTTGGTTTTATCAACCGGCAACTCGCACCCTTGGCAAAGGCGCACATTTTGCGCCTTATTCTGATGCCTTTCAGGTATAGGAATTGATGGACTTGACGTTTTAGAAGTGGAGGCCATTTGACCTCCCAATGATGACTTGATTGTTGAGCAGATAAAACTGGTCGTGGTTCAAGGGGCGACTTCTAGTTTCGCCCTTAGATGGGGAACAAACGTTAGGCGTGAGATTGCACACTACCATAGAGTGTTTGATACAGTCCTTGTTGTTCAACCAATTCACCATGTGTACCTGTTTGTGTTACTTGCCCATCTTCTAATACATAGATTAGATCAGCTTGTTTTACCGCTGAAAGTCGGTGCGCAACAATCAATGTTGTGCGATCTTTCAAAAATTCACTTAACGCTTTGTGTAGCGCGGCTTCCGTTGCAGTATCTAGGGCAGACGTCGCTTCGTCGAGGATAACAAACTTAGGGTTACTCAACACCATTCGAGCGATAGCTAAACGTTGTCGTTGACCGCCAGATAGTCGAACGCCGTTCTTACCAATTTGTGTATCTAGACCATCACTTAACTGCGAAATGACGTCTTGCATTTGAGCAATATCTAGAGCACGCCACAGCGACATCTCATCGTAATCTGCACCAAGGGTTAGATTATGCCTTAATGTATCGTTGAAAAGTATAGGTTGTTGTAAAACAACGGCTATTTGATTCCGAATGACATCGAAGCTGATGTCGTCGGTGGTCTCACCGTTATATCTAATGTGCCCTGATTCAGCGCGATAAACCCCAATTAACAATTGGATTAACGTGGATTTACCACCACCGCTTGCGCCCACCAGTGCGACTTTCTTACCCGCTGGAATAGAGAGCGAAAGTTGGTTTAAAACAGTGTTTTCTAAAGTGTAAGAGAATGTAACATTTTCAATGTCGACTGACACTTCTTTATTTTCAGAGAATGGGTTGACTTTGCTAACAGGGCGGTGTTCTTCCTCGAGAGTAAGTAACTCGTTGATTCTTTTCAATGCTGCCTTGGCGCTATACCAAGAAAATTGGATACCGAGTAGCTCTTGCACTGGGCCTAACATAAACCAAAGGTAGCCAAATACCGCAAAGATTTGACCAATGGTCAAGTCGCTAAATAGCACCATTAACATTGCCACCGCTCTAAACAGTTCGAAACCGAGCAAGAATAGAAGGAATGATAGGCGACCAGCAGCTTCTGATTGCCAAGCGTATTTATCAGCGTCGATACGAACTTGGTTCGCTTGCTGTTTGAGTTCGTCTAAGAAGATACGTTCTTTGTTGGCCGCTCTTAGTTGATAAATACCATCCAGTGTCTCGACAAGACGATTCTGGAAGCGCTCAAAAGACTGGTTTTCATGTTTTTTAAGGTGTTTAACCTTGCTACCGAGTTTCCGAGAGAAATAAATGACGACAGGATTCACTAATAAGATGAATAAACCCAGACGCCACTCTAGCCAGAGCAAGACAATTGAAGTGCCGAGCACGGTAAGAAAGCTGATCAGAAATTTAGACAGGGTTGAACCAATAAATTTGTCGATGGTCTCTATGTCAGTGATTAAGTGAGCATTGATTCCGCCGCTCCCTTTGGTTTCGTATTGTCTGATACTAATGCGCCCGAGTTTATCGATCATCTTGCTGCGCATCTGGTAGGTGATGGTTTTAGAAACTAGGGTAAATTGGCGTCCTTGTAGGATGTTAAACCCTTGGCTGAAAGTACGCATTACAATCACCAACAGCAGTGTCAGCGCGATGTAGCCGGTAGGATTCTGCATTGAAGCGGGTAGGAGATGATTCATCATCTCTAAGCCAGAAGCGGGTTTGTCTAGTAGTACCTCATCAACCATTAATGGCATGAGCAGAGGAATTGGAACACTGATAAGCGTCGCTAGAATGGCAATAATGTTGGCAAACACCAGTTTGGACTTGTGTTTTTTTATTTGAGTCGTCAACCAAGAGCGGTTGATCGTGTCATCTGGATTGGTCATTTTAATGAGAATAAGTCCTATTTGTGTTGATGGCCGCATTCTACTGCGTTCTATTAATAATGGAAGTCTCAATTTAATCGGAAGTTAATATGAAAATAGAACATTACCGTCGCTTAACCAAACAAGCCGTTGCATTAATCGAATCAGAAACCGATATGATCGCAAATTTGTCAAATATCAGTGCATTACTGTCGATGGAACTTGACGATCTCAACTGGGCAGGCTTTTACTTAATGAAGGGCGATGAGTTGGTGCTTGGTCCTTTTCAAGGTAAACCTGCTTGTGTTCGTATACCGGTTGGTCGTGGTGTGTGTGGTACGGCAGTGGCTACAAACTCTGTACAACGTATATACGACGTACATGAGTTCGAAGGTCACGTCGCTTGCGATGCAGCAAGTAACTCAGAGATCGTGATTCCGTTCTCAATCAATGGTGAAATTGCTGGTGTCCTTGATATCGATAGCCCAAATGTTGGCCGATTTAGCGAAATTGATGAGGAAGGATTGGTATTTTTCATGGCAGAAGTGGAAAAGCTGCTTAATTCGCATACGAACAAGGCATAAATTATTCTCTTACTGTGGTTTTTCCCAAGCATCTCTCTATAATACGTAAAAATATTTTCTTAATGCTCGCGGAAAACCGCAAAAACCAGGAACCCTCATGGAAAACACTGAAAAGTTAAAAAACAGCAAAGAAGTTATCGCATATATTGCTGAATGTTTCCCTAAATGCTTTACTCTAGAAGGTGAAGCAAAACCACTTAAAATTGGTATTTTTCAAGATCTTGCTGAACGTCTAAGTGAAGACGAGAAAGTAAGCAAGACTCAGCTACGTGCAGCGTTAAGACAGTACACTTCATCATGGCGTTACCTGCACGGCGTAAAAGCGGGTGCAGAACGTGTTGACCTAGATGGCAATGCATGTGGTGTTCTAGAAGAAGAGCACGTAGAGCACGCGAAAGCGACGCTTGCAGAAAGCAAAGCGAAAGTTCAAGCTCGTCGTAAAGAGCAAGCACAAAAAGCTCGCGAAGAGAACAAAGCAAAACCAAAGGCGAAGAAAGCTCAACAGCCTCGTCGTCAAGCACCAAAAGCTCCAAAAGTAGAAAAGCCTGTTGAAACACGCGCTCTAAATGCTGACGAATTCGTTACTGGCAAAGAAGTGAATGTGAACATGGGTAAAGGAAACATGGCTGCGACCATTGTTGAAATCAATAAGGAAGATGTACGTGTTCAGTTAGCAAACGGCCTACAAATGGTTGTTAAAGCGGAGCACTTGCGCGCTTAAAGGAGATACTCCTACGCATGAAATGCCGTTCAAAATTGACACTGATTGCTGCTAGCTTTTGGCTAGCAGCTTCAGCTCAGGCTCTCGAAGCCAAACTCGATCAGGATGATTTACCTCTACTCGCTCCTGAAGCCCAACATGAAACCGCGAGCAAACGCGTTACTTCTCGTTTCACGCGTTCTCATTACAAACACTTCAATCTCAACGACGATTTTTCTCAAGCTATCTTTAATCGTTATTTAGAGATGCTTGATTATAACCGCAATGTCTTCACTCAAGCGGATATCGACTCTTTCACTTCTAAAGCCATTCAACTTGATGACCAGCTAAAAGCCGGTAATAACCAGATAGCTTTTGACGTGTACAATCTTTCGATTCAAAAACGCTTTGAACGTTTCCAATATGCCTTGTCTCTGCTTGATGATGAGATCAAGTTTGATGTCGATGAGAGTATTGAACTCGACCGAAGTGAAGCGGCTTGGCCAAAAGATACGGCAGAAGTAAACGAACTTTGGCGCAAACGAGTTAAATACGATGCGTTAAATCTTAAGCTGACAGGCAAAGAGTGGCCTGAAATTCAAGAAGTTTTGGAAAAGCGCTACAACAATGCGATGAAGCGAATCACGCAATCGCATAACGAAGATGCTTTCCAGATTTACATGAATGCATTCGCTCGTGAAGTTGACCCGCATACGAGTTACTTGTCACCACGCAATGCTGAACAGTTCCAATCTGAAATGAATCTTTCATTGGAAGGGATTGGTGCGGTGTTACAAATGACCGATGACTATACAGTTATTCGTTCATTAGTCGCTGGTGGCCCTGCATCTAACAGCAAACAGTTGGGTGAAGGTGATCGTATCGTTGGTGTTGGTCAAGATGGCGAAGAGATCGTTGATGTTATTGGCTGGCGTCTTGATGACGTAGTTCAACTAATCAAAGGGCCAAAAGGAACTAAGGTTAAGCTTCAGATCCTGCCTGATGGTAAAGATGCAAAAAGTCACGTTGTCACAATTGTCCGTGATAAGATTCGTCTAGAAGACCGAGCGGTTAAATCTGAAGTGATTGAGAAAGACGGCAAGAAGATTGGTGTACTTGAAGTACCAAGCTTTTACGTTGGCCTTTCAAAAGATACCGATAAACTGATTACTGACCTTAACAAGCAAGGTGTCGACGGTATTATTGTTGATCTTCGTAATAACGGAGGCGGCGCATTGACAGAGGCAACGGCACTTTCTGGTCTGTTCATTAAAGAAGGCCCGGTCGTTCAAGTTCGTGACAGTTATGGTCGTGTTAAAGTGAACAGTGATACCGATGGTGAAATCAGCTACCAAGGTCCGCTGACAGTTTTGATTAATCGATACAGTGCATCCGCATCAGAAATCTTCGCTGCAGCAATGCAAGATTACGGTCGAGCTATCATTTTGGGTGAGAACTCGTTTGGTAAGGGTACTGTACAACAACACCGTTCATTGAATCATATCTACGATTTATTCGATAAAGAGTTAGGTTATGTTCAATATACCATCCAAAAGTTCTACCGAATCAATGGTGGTAGTACCCAGAACAAGGGTGTTGTACCAGATATCGCTTACCCAACACCAATCGATCCTGCTGAAACGGGTGAGAGTGTAGAAGATAATGCACTACCGTGGGATAGTATCGACAAAGCAAAATACTCAGTGTTACAGCGTAACGATGAGCTGATCGCAAAGTTGACGACGCAACATCAAGCTCGTATTGATAAGAATATGGAATTCGGATTTATCGCTCAAGATATTGAAAAATACAAAGCAGATAAAGACGATAACGCGCTTTCTCTAAACGAGAAGATAAGACAAGAAGAGACAGACACAGCAGAAGCGCTTCGTTTGGAGCGTATCAACCTGCGTCAAAAAGCTAACGGTGAAGAAGTCTTCAAGACACTCGATGATGTGCCTAAAGACTATGAAGCGCCTGATGCCTATCTCGACGAATCTGTTGCTATCATGCTAGATATGCTAAAGAAGTAGTTCTTAATTAGCAATCAAAAGCGAGCTTTAAGCTCGCTTTTTTATTATCTGTTGATTGTGATTGATTAGCGATTTTTTCTTCAAAGATGACAAAAAAGTTACTTTGTAAGTAAAATTTAGTGATTTGGATCATATTTTTCGCTTTATATGAATAACGTGCCTAAGCTTAAAGAAACATAAGGGGGCGCGTATGAAATGGATACTTCTGACATTATCTTGTCTATCATTTATCGCTACAGCTGGTGAAGGAGCTGCACCGAAGCCAACTGAGCCAACCCAGTCTATAAAGAGTGACAGTAATCTGTCGCACTTCGACCTTCCACTCTTGTTAGGGGACTGGTATTTACTCAACCCAAACCCAGAGGGTGGGACCGAAGATTTTCGAGCCATTAAACTTACGCTTGATTCAAATTACACCTTCAGTATTGATATTCAAAAGAGAGACTTTAGCGTTGATCATTGGGAAGGCATGTACAACGCCAACGGTGACACAATTATTCTTGGTCTCAACACCTCCGAGCCGCAGGTATACTCCTACAGCAGTAATCACAACATGTTAAACCTGAATGGTGTTCTATTTACAAAAGCGTTGCCTAACGAACTGGCAGGGATCTGGTCGAGTGCAGAGCTGTCTGGAAGTGATTTGAGAGCAAGTAACATCCAGAAAATGGACTTAGTTTTACAGCCAGATTTCGTTTTCATGTTTAGAGTTTCTGATGAAACCGGTGGTGAAATTGTACAACGCGGTGTCTACTACACCGAAGGAGATCAATTAGTCTTGCTTTATGAAGATGGTGAACACGGTACGCGTTACACACTGAACAGTGACGTTTTGACTCTTGAAGGGGAAGAGAGTGACATGTATGCAGTCCTAAATCGGATTCGCTAACGTACTTTTTGCAAAAGAAACCGCGTTACTGTCTACCCACAAGGGTTTATGGAAAATAGTAACCGAGCCCCTAATCACAGTGATAAATAACATATCTGGTCAAAAAACTAGCAAATATAAGAGGCATTTATACCAAATGCCTCTTTTTGTTCATCTAGCCCTTGTGTTCTGACTAAACTGCCTTTAGATATATACAGTTATTTCAAATTTACGCATAACGATCAAAAGGAACAAGTCATGGCGCATACCCCTCAAGCCAAGTATCGTAAAGATTATCAATCACCATCTCACAGCATCTCAGAGATAGACCTAACATTTGACTTATACGACACGGCTTCTATTGTGACTGCTGTCTCCAAGGTGAAGCAAGAAAAGGAAAGCTCAACACTGGTACTGGATGGTGAAGGCTTGAAGTTGGTATCGGTCTCGGTCAATGGCGCAGAGTGGACTCAGTACCAGCAATCTGAAACTCAACTAACACTGACAGAACTTCCACAAGAGTTTGAGCTAACGATTGTGACAGAAGTAAACCCAGAAGGTAACAGCGCGTTAGAAGGGTTATACAAGTCTGGTGGCGCTTTCTGTACTCAGTGTGAAGCGGAAGGTTTCCGTCGTATTACTTATTACATGGACCGTCCTGATGTATTAGCTAAATTCACGACAACGGTGATTGCTGACAAGGCGGAAAATCCATACCTACTGAGTAATGGTAACCGCATCGACGAAGGTGAAGCTGAAAATGGTCGTCATTGGGTTAAATGGGAAGACCCGCATCCAAAACCGGCGTACCTGTTTGCACTAGTTGCCGGCGACTTTGATGTACTGCGTGACAAATACACGACTCAATCTGGCCGCAACGTTGATTTAGAAATCTTTGTTGATAAGGGCAACCTAGACCGCGCAAACCATGCAATGGTGTCACTGATTAACTCAATGAAGTGGGACGAAGAGCGCTTCGATTTAGAATATGACCTAGATATCTACATGATCGTCGCGGTTGATTTCTTCAACATGGGTGCGATGGAGAATAAAGGTCTCAACGTATTCAACTCTAAGTTTGTTCTGGCAAATGATCAAACGGCAACAGATACAGATTATCTAGGTATCGAAGCAGTGATTGGCCACGAGTACTTCCATAACTGGACCGGTAATCGCGTTACTTGTCGCGACTGGTTCCAATTAAGTCTGAAGGAAGGTCTAACCGTATTCCGTGACCAAGAGTTCTCTTCTGATCTAGGTTCAAGAGCGGTTAACCGTATCAACAATGTTCGTATTATTCGCGGTCCTCAGTTTGCAGAAGATGCAAGCCCAATGTCTCACCCAATCCGTCCTGAGAAAGTTATCGAAATGAACAACTTCTACACGTTGACGGTTTACGAGAAGGGCAGCGAAGTGATTCGTATGATCCACACTTTGCTAGGTGAAGAGGGCTTCCAAAAAGGTATGAAGCTCTACTTTGAGCGCCATGATGGTACAGCCGCGACTTGTGAAGATTTCGTGGCAGCAATGGAAGATGCATCCGGTGTCGACCTGACTCAGTTCCGTTTATGGTACAGCCAATCGGGTACACCGACTTTATCTGTAGAAAGTCATTACGATGCAGAAGCTAAACAGTTCACACTGACGACACGCCAACGCACTGAGCCAACACACGAGCAGTCTGAAAAACAAGCTCTACACATTCCTTTCGATATCGAACTCTACACATCGAAAGGTGATGTGATTGAGTTACAATGTAACGGTGAGCGAGTAGGCAATGTGTTAGATGTAAAAGAAGCGGAGCAAACCTTCGTTTTTGATAACGTCCAAGAGCAACCTATTCCTTCGCTATTGCGTGAATTCTCTGCACCTGTGAAACTGGAGTATGATTATTCAGACGAAGAGCTTATCTTCTTGATGGTTCATGCTCGAAATGAATTCTCTCGTTGGGATGCAGGCCAGATGCTACTTGCTAAATACATCCGCAGTAATGTAGCGAATGTGCAGCAAGGTAAAGATTTTGAACTGTCTTCTTCGGTAGTCGATGCGTTCCGTGGGGTGCTGTTGAGTGAAACTCTTGAGCCAGCGTTTATTGCTGAGATGCTATCGCTACCAAGCCACAATGAAGTATCAGGTTGGTACGAACTTGTCGATATCGATGCAATCGCGTCTGTACTGAAATCAATGAAAGTCACGCTAGCTGCAGAACTGCAAGACGAGTTGGCTGCGGTATACCATAGCCATGCACTAAAAGAGTACACCATCGATCATGATTCGATTGGTAAGCGTACATTACGTAAAGTTTGCTTGAGCTACCTAGCACACACTGAGCTTGGTAACGACCTGGTTGTTGATATGTACGAATCTGCAAACAATATGACAGATACGATGGCGGCAATGGGTGCAGCAAACAGTGCACAACTTGCGTGTCGTGAAACGCTAATGGCGGACTACAGTGATAAGTGGAAACACGACGGTTTGGTCATGGACAAATGGTTTGCGCTTCAAGGCACTAACCCAAGTAGTGATGCACTCGAAGTAATCAAGGCGTCCATGTCTCATCAAGCATTTAGTTTGAAGAACCCTAACCGTACCCGAAATTTGATTGGCTCATTCCTGAACATGAATCCAGTTCAGTTTCATGACAAATCGGGTAAAGGGTACCAGTTTGCCGGCGAAATCTTACGAGAGCTAAACAGCACTAACCCGCAAGTTGCTTCTCGATTGATTGATCCACTACTAAAATTCCGCAAGTACGACGACGAGCGCCAAGCGTTGATCAAAGCAGAACTTGAGACATTAAAATCGATGGACAATCTAGCAAAAGACTTATTTGAGAAAGTGACGAAAGCGCTTGAGGCGTAATCTAGGTCATGATTCTCTTCTAACTCTAGCGAGATTATCTTCTAACTATACAGCGAAAAGCGATATAGTCAGATAACGTTTAAATTTAAGCCAGCAATGCATTTGTATTGCTGGCTTTTTAATCAAAAATGCCGAATTATCGGGATACTGTTTATTTATACAGGTTTTATATGAACAGCTACCATTTCAGACTCAACATTACTTATCAGCAATTTTTGGCGAATTATTCGGGAGCCGCAAGTAACGTACATGTTACGACGACCACAGGTTTAAGGCTTCAATTGCCTGCAACTCGATTCAGACCATTTCTTACACAAATGGGGGTGAAAGGGCTGTTTAGACTAACAACTGACCAAAATAATAAGTTTATTAAGTTAGAAGCTCTGTAAGGCTTGCTATAACTAGAGAGTTAAAAGGAATCTTAATCACATAATCAAACATTTCACCTCCTACCAGCCTGAAAATTATTAACTATTTTTCAATATTGCTTTTACAATAAACGGGTGCATTACCTTTGCTCAATTCACTTGTAAAACCAGAGGTGTAGCGCCCAGTTTTTAAGTGAGTGAGTAATCCCCCTAATAATAAAATACAATTCTAATTGTGGAGTGTGACTATGACCGCACGTGAAACTGTGGTTCCAGTTTTGCTTGAAAAAGTATACAAGCTGATTCAAGACAAACTAGACCTTGCTCATCGACCTCTAGTAACTCAACTTGCTCAACACATGTTTAGTAATGTTTCTCAAGACGACCTTATCCAGAGAAACGAATCCGATTTATATGGTGCTGTAGTTAGCTTATGGCATCACATCAATGAGAAGAAAGCCGACGATATCTCTGTACGAGTATTCAACCCGACGGTAAGTCGCCAGGGTTGGCAGTCAACGCACACGATTGTTGAAATTGTGGTGCCTGATAGCCCGTTTCTTGTCGACTCAGTAAAAATGGCACTCACGCGCCTTGATCTCTCTTCTCACTTAATGCTCCACAACCCAACTCAAATTCTTCGTTCAGACAAAGGCGATGTCGTCGGTGTTAGTGCTAACGAGGGTGTTTTCCAGTCACTATTTCATATTGAGGTTGACCGCTTAAGTAGCAAAGCCGAGATGACTCAGCTGAAAGAAGAGCTAGTGGCGATCTTCCGTGATACTGGTCTGGTTGTTAACGACTGGATGAAAATGGTTGAGCGACTACAAACCGTCACCGATCAAGTCGAAGCACAAAAAGCGTCTATTCCAGTAGATGAAAAACGTTTTGAAGAGACCGTTGCATTTTTGCGTTGGCTAGGTGAGCACAACTTCACATTCATGGGATACAAAGAGTACGACTTAGTTTCTGTGGATGGCGATACTGTTTTAAAACCAACGCAAGAGCAAGGCCTTGGTTTGTTCGCGAATTCGAACCGTGTTCGTGACGTAAAACTGTCTGAATTCTCTGATTCGGCAAGACTAGAAGCGAAGAAGCCTTACGTTCTCATCCTAACGAAAGGCAATACCGCGTCACGCATTCACCGTCCAGCGTATACCGATTATATCGGCATCAAGAAGTTTGATGAGAATGGTAAAGTGATCGGTGAGCACCGTTTTACAGGTCTATACACCTCTGCAGTTTATAACCACACAGTAGAAACGATCCCACTCGTACGCGAGAAGGTAGAGCGTATTCTTGAAGCGAGCGGTTACCGAGAAGGTTCATACTCTTACAAGGCTCTGCATAATATTCTTGAAAACTACCCACGCGATGAACTGCTTCAAGCTCGTGAAGAAGAGTTGTTAGAAGTCGGTACTGGTGTAGTACAAATGCAAGATCGCGATCTGCTGCGTCTGTTTGTTCGCAAAGACCCATTTGGCCGCTTCTTTAGCTGTATGGTGTATGTGACGAAAGATAGATACAACACCGAATTGCGTCGTCAAACTCAACGCATTCTTAAACAGTACTTTGGCTGTGAACAAGAAGTAGAATTCACGACTTATTTCTCAGAGAGCCCACTGGCTAGAACGCACTACATTGTTCGTGTTGATAATAACAACATGGACGTTGACGTTAAGACAATCGAGCAGAATTTAATGGAAGTATCATCGACTTGGGATGACCGCCTATCGGAGTCAATCATTGCAAACTTTGGTGAGAGCAAAGGACTTCCTCTGTCGAAAGAGTACATGCGTGCATTCCCACGTTCATACAAAGAAGACATGATGCCAGGTTCTGCGGTTGCAGACATTGAGCGCTTAGAAGCTTTGTCTGAAGAAAATAAGCTGGGCATGTTGTTCTATCGCCCGCAAGAAGAAGCGTCGGACTCGAAAGCCGTTCGACTCAAGCTTTTCTACCAAAGCGATGAGCCAATCCACCTTTCAGACGTAATGCCAATGTTGGAAAACTTAGGTCTTCGCGTGATTGGTGAATCTCCTTATGAAGTGCGCAAGACCAATGGTGTGACTTATTGGATCCTTGATTTCTCAATGCTGCACAAGAGCGAAGAGACGATTGATCTTCGTGAAGCGCGTGATCTTTTCCAACAAGCATTTGCAGCAATTTGGGCAGGTGAGTTAGAGAGTGATGGTTTCAACCGTCTAGTACTCGGCGCGGGTCTGTCAGGTCGTGAAATCTCTATTCTACGTGCGTACGCTCGATACATGCGTCAAGTCGGCTTCCCATTCAGTCAACAGTATATTGAAGAAACACTGTCTCATTACCCAGAGCTTGCGAAAGGTTTGGTTAAGCTGTTTGCTAAGCGTTTTGATCCTAAACACAAAGGCAGCGCGAAAGGCCAACAAGATCTGATCAATACAATCACTGAACAATTAGATCATGTAGAGAGCCTGGATGATGACCGTATCATTCGTCGTTACATGGAGATGATCAGTGCTACGCTTCGTACCAACTACTATCAAGTAGACGAGAACAAGCAGGCGAAACCATGGCTAGCACTTAAGATGAAGCCAAGCGAGATTCCAGACATTCCAGCTCCGGTGCCGGTGTTTGAGATCTTCGTTTACGCACCAGACATTGAAGGTGTGCACCTACGTGGTGGTAAAGTGGCTCGTGGTGGTCTTCGTTGGTCAGATCGTCAAGAAGACTTCCGTACCGAAATTCTTGGCCTAGTTAAAGCGCAACAAGTTAAGAACACGGTAATTGTTCCAGTTGGCGCGAAAGGTGGTTTCGTATGTAAGCGTCAGCACACAATGACTGGCCGTGATGAGATCTTTGCTGAAGGTCAACGTTGTTACAAACGCTTTATTCGCGCGCTACTGGATGTATCCGATAACATCATTGAAGGTGAAGTTGTTCCGCCTAAGAATGTTGTACGTCATGACGAAGATGATCCGTACTTGGTTGTTGCAGCAGATAAAGGCACTGCGACCTTCTCAGATTTAGCGAACTCGGTATCTGCGGAATACAACTTCTGGCTAGGTGATGCATTTGCATCGGGTGGCTCTAATGGTTACGACCACAAAGCGATGGGCATCACTGCTAAAGGTGGTTGGGAGTCGGTTAAACGTCACTTCCGTGAAATGGGTATCGACTGTCAAACTACAGACTTCACTGCAATTGGTGTAGGTGATATGGCGGGTGACGTATTTGGTAACGGTATGCTGCTATCTAAGCACATTCGTCTGCAAGCTGCGTTTAACCACATGCACATCTTCATCGATCCGAATCCAGAATCAGCGAGCAGCTGGGAAGAGCGTAATCGCTTGTTCAATCTGCCGCGTTCTAGCTGGGAAGATTACAACAAGGAGCTGATCTCTAAAGGTGGCGGTGTGTTCTCACGTCGTTCTAAGTCGATAGCGTTGACACCAGAAATCCAAAAGATGCTTGGTACTAAGAAAGCATCGCTAGCACCTAATGATTTGATCAAAATGATCTTGTCTATGAAGGTGGATCTACTTTGGAATGGCGGTATCGGTACTTATGTGAAGTCTTCAAATGAGACTCATACTGATGTCGGTGACCGTGCAAATGATGTATTGCGTATCGATGGCCGTGACTTACGAGCGAAAGTTGTTGGTGAAGGTGGTAACTTAGGTATGACTCAACTGGGGCGTATCGAATATGCTCTAGCTGGTGGTCGTGTAAATACTGACTTTGTGGATAACGTTGGTGGTGTTGACTGTTCGGATAATGAAGTAAACATCAAGATCTTCTTGAATGGTCTAGTTTCTAATGGTGATTTAACCATTAAGCAGCGAAACCAAGTACTTGAGTCGATGGAAGATGAAGTCGGCGAAATTGTATTGGATGATGCGTACTGCCAAGCTGAATCTATCTCTGTAACTGAGCACCAAGGTGTTGGTTTAGTGAAAGAGCAAATTCGCTTTATTCACACAATGGAGAAAGCGGGTTACCTAGATCGTGGTCTTGAGTACATCCCAGATGATGAAACGCTATTAGAGCGTGAGAAGCAGGGCAATGCACTCACGCGTCCTGAACTATCTGTTCTTATTGCTTACGCGAAGATGGTATTGAAAGAAGACCTTGTTTGTGACGAAATTGCAAACGATGAATTCCATGCTCAACAATTGATTCAATACTTCCCAACCGAGTTACGTCGTAACTATGTGCAGCATATGGATAACCATCCACTGCGAGCTGAAATCATAGCAACAGCGTTGGCCAACCAAATGGTTAACGAAATGGGTTGCAACTTTGTAACTCGTCTTCAAGAAGAGACCGGCGCAGACATCGTTGATATCGCGAATGCATACACAGCATCACGCGAGATCTACGGTTTTGGTGACGTGCTTAAACGTATTCGTGCGCTAGACAACGTGGCATCGTCTGAAGCCCAGTACGACCTTATCTTCCATGTTCGCCGTGCGATGCGTCGCATTAGCCGTTGGTTGCTAAGAAATCGTTCAGGTAAACAGTCTGTGGCTGCACTAGTCGAACTATATCGAGACGATGTGAATGCGATTACTAAGGTTCTTGATGAAACGCTAGTCGCTGCGGAAGTAGAAGAGCACAACTCGGTTGCTAAAGTCTGGGTAGAGCAAGGTGTAGAAGAAGAACTGGCAAACTCAGTCGCGCGTTTGTCTAGCCTGTACTCAGCACTGGATATATCCACAGTGGCTCGTGAAACAGGTAAAACGGTTGAGCAAGCATCGAAACTGTACTTTAACCTTGGTGATCGCCTGTCATTGCACTGGTTCTTGAAACAGATCAACAGCCAAGCGGTAGATAACAACTGGCAAGCTCTAGCTCGTGCTGCATTCCGTGAAGACCTTGACTGGCAACAACGTCAACTTACCGGCCAAGTTCTAACGTGTGGTTGTGCGGCAGACCTTGATGTGATTAAAGCACTGGATGATTGGATGGAAAGCAATGCCGTATCACTGCATCGCTGGGAAAGCATCCTAAACGAGTTTAAAGTCGGCTCTGTTCATGAGTTTGCTAAATTCTCGGTCGCGTTACGTGAACTTATGCTTCTTAATCTAAATTGCATGTCGAAAGACTAATAAAATTTAGGCTAGATAAATACCGATACGAAATGGCAGCCGAGTGGGGCTGCCATTTTTATACCGGGGGGATAGGCCGATACTGTTAATTATTATCGCTTCCAAGTAGATAGACGATAACGTTTGCCTAATTCTTGATGCACTTTGTTAAAAATTCGAATTATCTTATCCTTGCTCGTAGTAATAGATTGAATTGTTGAGTAAATAAGTAAATAATATCGCCCCGTTTACTCGGGGCTTTTTTCTATCGGAGGCACAATGCTTTACCGTCTAGCCAGAACTGGCTTTTTCCAACTTGATGCCGAAAAGGCACATGATCTTGCAATTCAAAACTTCAAGCGTTTCACTGGCACTCCTGTCGATCTGCTTTACCGTCAACAGTTACCGCATCGTCCTGTAGAGGTGATGGGACTTACGTTTAAAAACCCAGTAGGTCTTGCTGCCGGCTTAGATAAGAACGGTGAGTGTATTGATGCATTCGGTGCAATGGGCTTTGGCTTTGTAGAAGTCGGTACTGTTACGCCACGCCCTCAAGCGGGTAATGATAAACCTCGTCTTTTCCGTCTTGTTGAAGCGGAAGGTATTATCAACCGTATGGGTTTCAACAACCTGGGTGTTGATAACCTAATCGAGAATGTTAAGCGATCAAACTACGATGGCATTCTTGGTATCAACATCGGTAAGAATAAAGATACTCCAATTGAGAAGGGCGCTGAAGATTACCTAATCTGTATGGAAAAGGTTTATCAATACGCAGGCTACATTGCTGTAAACATCTCCTCACCAAATACACCGGGACTTCGCTCTCTTCAATACGGTGAAGCATTAGATGAACTTCTAGCTGAACTAAAAACTAAGCAAGCAGAGCTCGAACAGAAACACGGCAAGTATGTCCCACTTGCACTTAAGATCGCACCGGATCTAAGTGATGATGAAATTAGCCAAATCTGTGAATCGTTGATCAAAAATAAGATCGACGGCGTGATCGCGACCAACACGACGCTAGATCGTTCAATTGTTGAAGGTATGAAGCATGCGGATGAAGCGGGTGGTTTGAGTGGCCGTCCAGTTCAATCCCGCAGTACTGAAGTGGTTCGTAAACTGCATGAAGAGTTGGGTGACAAGCTTCCAATCATTGGGGTAGGTGGTGTTGACTCTTATGTTGCGGCAAAAGAGAAAATGATGGCGGGAGCTAAGCTTGTTCAAGTTTACTCTGGCTTTATCTACAGAGGCCCAAGCCTAGTGAGTGACATTGTTAAAAACCTATAACGCTAGAGGTGATCTTGAACGTCACGTTATAAGTTGATAGATATCACTAAAAGATACACTGTAACTCGCTGAGTTTTAGAGAAAAGAGGAATTTCATTTCCTCTTTTTTTTTGCCTATTGCTCAGTAGAATTACTGCATCGAAGGGTAATTTTGCGTTTTACCTAATGGATTGCTTCAACAGTGTGAGACGAAACGATGCTTAAACCTAGTGATACATGGAGTTGGTACTACGATGAACAGCAATGTTCATTAATGCTAAACCTCGGAGAGGATATGATTTTCAAGACTAACCTCGTCCGTAATAAGCTGGTGGATTGTGCATTCAAGGAGAATGAATTCACGGTTGATGATGCTTCTTCCTTCCAGACCTTCAAAGAACAGATCTCTGGATTAGACCTTTCTGAACCTCGTCAAGCAGAGTTAGCACTATACTGTGTTGCTGCAAAACGCTTCCACAAGCCTGTTCAGCCGAAAAGTTGGTTTTTTGAGTCCCAGCCACAAGGCCATGAATGCCCGGAAGAGGGCGATATTGTCCGAATGAACAATCAATATAGTGTAGGCTACTTCATTGTACTAGAGGTTGGAGAGAACGCGAGTTTGTGTGCTTCAGTAGACTTAGATGAATTTAACTTAACCTCGTCAAAAGCACTTCAATTCGGTGATTGTATTAAAGTGATGCACGATAGAATGGTGGACGCAAACGCCATATTGCATCATCACCGTCATATAGCCATGGTTGGCTAGTCAAAAATAACGCTCTCACACTCAAGAAAATCGACCTCAGGGTCGATTTTTTTATACCTGAAAATTAGAAACCCTACCAAATCACCCATAGATAATTTGTCTATGAGGCGCTTTTTTACACAGTCAAAGCCTGTTTTTTAAACTTAATTTCAACATATCGATAAGCCGATTTTTGGAAATAGGTCTATAAAATTCCTTGTTTAAGTGGTTTTGTAACCAAATTACATACTTAAATTCCTACTGGTATATACCAAATTTAAGCTGAATAATGATTCACAAGCGGAAGGTCGAGTGAATATTTAGTGAATAGAGTCTGTTATAAGGTTGTTTTTTGAGCGCAAGATGTATGTTGGCTTAGAGAGTTAGCGAGTGCTTAGCTCAATGAACAATTGCTGAACGATTAAGAGGAAGAATCAGTGAAAAGATGTGTTTAGAGTGACGCTTATTGACTCAAATAAGGTATAATCGAACTCATTTTTATCAATAAAAGAACACTATGAATCAATATCTAGCGGTTACCTCAAACGGCCTTGAGAATTTATTAGTTGAAGAACTAACCCAACTAGGGATTACAAACGCAAAACCTGTACAAGCAGGTGTTAAATTCAAAGCGACGAATGAGCAGATTTATCGTTGTTGTTTGTGGAGTCGTTTGGCTTCAAGATTTGTACGTGTCCTTTCTGAGTTCACTTGTCAAGATGACATGGACCTGTACCTTTCTACGACGGCAGTAAACTGGGTAAATCAATTCCATAGCTCTAAGCGTTTTGTGGTTGATTTCAACGGTACTAACCGTGAGATTCGCAATAGCCAGTATGGTGCGATGAAGGTGAAAGATGCGGTTGTAGACTGCTTCGAAAAGAAATCTTTACCTCGTCCAAATATCAGTAAAGAGAATCCAGATATCCGTATCCACGTTCGTCTGCATCGTGATAAAGCGATTTTGGGTGTTGATATGGTTGGTAGTGGCCTTCATCAACGCGGCTATCGTCCAGAATCTGGTCGTGCACCTCTACGTGAGACGTTAGCTGCAGCAATCCTGCTACGTAGTGGTTGGGATGCGACAAAACCATTCTTAGATCCAATGTGTGGTTCGGGCACGTTAGTTATCGAAGCCGCAATGATGGCAGCGAACATGGCGCCTGGCGTTAAACGTCAGAAGTGGGGCTTCCAAGCTCTTGAAGACTTTGATGCGGAGCTATGGGCAGAAATTAAATCAGAAGCGAATGTTCAAGCTCGTCGTGGTCTGAAAAAAGTAGAGTGTAAGTTCTACGGTTACGATAACGATGCTCGCGTTCTAAAAACAGCACGTGATAATGCGCGTCGTGCTGGTGTTGAAGATTTGATCGAATTCGAATTGGGTGATGCGGCGCTAGTCAAGCGTCCAGCTGAGTTTGATAACGGTGTTATTGTATCGAACCCGCCATATGGTGAGCGTCTTGGTACAGAGCCGGGCCTTATCGCACTGTACACAGCATTTGGTGCGCAACTGAAATCTGAGTTTGGTGGTTGCAATGCGTCAATCTTCTCTAGCTCTGATGAACTACTGAGCTGTCTACGTATGCGTGCGGATAAACAGTTCAAATTGAACAATGGTGCGTTACCGTGTCACCAAAAGAACTACTCCATCTCTGATCGTCCTATGTCAGAGCGTCCTTCTGAGCAGCAAGAACAACAAATTGCACCAGATTTCGCTAACCGTTTGAAAAAGAACATTGGCAAAATTGGTAAATGGGCGAAGAAAGAGCAGCTAGATTGCTACCGAATTTATGATGCCGACCTTCCTGAATACAACGTTGCTATCGACGTTTACCCGGGCCATCTTGTGATTCAAGAGTATGCAGCACCGAAGAATGTTCCTGAAGAGAAGGCGAAGCGCCGTCTAACAGACATCATTCGTGCATCGATTCAGGTAACAGGCGTAGAAGCGAATAATGTCGTTCTTAAAGTGCGTCAGAAGCAGAAAGGCTCTTCTCAATACCAGAAATTATCTCAGGATTCATCGAATCTAGAAGTGAACGAATACGGCGTGAAGCTGATCGTAAATCTTCATGATTACCTAGACACGGGTCTGTTCCTGGACCACAAATTAACGCGTCGACGCATTGGTGAGATGGCAGCGGGTAAAGATTTCTTGAACCTATTTGCGTACACCGGCTCTGCAACAGTACATGCTGCGGTTGGTGGTGCTCGTACGACTAAGACAGTCGATATGTCAAATACCTACCTAGAGTGGGCAAAAGAGAACATGGAGCTTAACGGTCGAGTAGGCCGCCAGCACCAATTTGTTCAAGCTGACTGTCTACAATGGCTAGCAAAAGAGAATGGTAACTACGATCTTATCTTTATCGATCCACCAACCTTCTCTAACTCTAAGCGTATGGAACAGACGTTCGATGTACAACGTGATCACCTTCAGTTGATGGAGAATCTAAAACGTATTCTTCGCGAAGAAGGTACGATCGTGTTCTCGAACAATAAACGTCACTTTAAAATGGATCTAGAAGGTTTAGAGACGCTAGGGCTTAAAGCTCAGAACATCTCTGCTAAAACACTGCCTCTAGATTTCGCTCGTAATAAGCATATTCATAACTGCTGGGTTATCACTCATAAGTAACGGATAGTGCACGAATAAGGATAGATAAGTGCTGACACTATACAGTACTGAAGGATGCCATCTATGTGAGATGGCATTTGAACTTACGGAACAGTTAAACATTAGCCAGCACGTTCAAGTGGTTGATATTGCATTTGATGATGAGCTATTTTCCCGTTACGGGGTCACTATTCCCGTACTCAAATACGAAAGCTATGATGGCAATATTAGTACAGAACTGAACTGGCCTTTTGGCTTGTTAGAATTAAACGATTGGTTAAGAAAGAATGGCATTACTTACAATTCATAATGGTCAGCTCGCATTTGGTGATCACCCATTATTAGACCGCGCAGACTTCGCGCTGCAGGAAAACGAGCGTGTTTGTTTGGTAGGCCGTAATGGCGCTGGCAAGTCAACCTTAATGAAGGTCCTTGCTGGTGAGATCATTATGGATGATGGTAAGATGCAAGTGACGCAAGATGTTGTTGTATCGCGCTTAGAACAAGATCCTCCTCGTAATGAAGAGGGAACGGTTTATGAGTATGTGTCCGGCGGCTTAGCGGAAATCGGTAAGAAGCTAAAGATCTACCACGATCTATTGGATCTTATCGCAGAAGACCCAAGTGAGAAGAACATTAACCGTTTAGCCAGAGTTCAAGAAGAGCTGGATCATGCGAATGCATGGCGCTTTGATGATCGCGTTAACAATGTTCTTGGGGCTCTTAAACTTTCTCCAAACACTAAGTTAACCGATTTGTCCGGTGGTTGGCAGCGTAAAGCGGCTTTGGCTCGAGCGCTTGTATGTGACCCTGATGTACTGCTTCTTGATGAGCCGACTAACCATCTAGACGTAACAACAATTGAGTGGCTAGAAGGTTTCTTAAAAGACTTCCGTGGTTCTATCATCTTTATTTCTCATGACCGTGCATTCATTAAGTCTATGGCGACTCGTATCGTCGACCTAGATCGCGGGCAACTGAGCTCGTTCCCAGGTGATTATGACAACTACCTTGTAGAGAAAGAAGAAGCGCTTCGTGTCGAAGAGATGCAAAACGCTGAATTTGATAAAAAGCTTGCTCAAGAAGAAGTATGGATTCGTCAAGGGATCAAAGCTCGTCGTACTCGCAACGAAGGTCGCGTGCGTGCACTGAAAAAGCTTCGTGAAGAGCGTCAAAATCGCCGTGAAGTGCAGGGCAAAGCCGTTATTCAAATCGATGATGCGCAGCGTTCAGGTAAGATTGTCTTCGAAGCAGAGAACCTGAACTTTGGTTTTGAAGGCAAAGAGATCGTGAAAGATTTCAGCTTCAACATTATGCGTGGTGACCGTATTGCTCTGATCGGCCCTAACGGTTGTGGTAAGAGTACAGTACTTAAACTGCTACTGGATCAGCTTAAACCAGACTCTGGTCGTTTACACTGTGGTACTAAGCTTGAAGTGGCTTACTTTGACCAATACCGCGAGATCTTAGACCCAGAGAAATCGGTTATTGATAACCTGGCTGATGGCAAACAGGAAGTCATGGTTGGTGGCCGAGAAAGGCATGCACTAAGTTACTTACAAGACTTCTTATTTTCACCTAAACGTGCACGCACGCCGGTTAAGGCGCTCTCTGGTGGTGAGAAGAACCGCTTGTTACTTGCTCGTATTTTCCTCAAATCGAACAACTTATTGATTCTTGACGAACCAACTAACGATTTAGATATCGAAACTTTGGAACTTTTAGAGGATTTGCTTGCCAACTATCAGGGTACGCTTCTTTTGGTAAGTCACGATCGTCAGTTCGTAGACAACACGGTTATGACTAGCTGGATCTTTGAAGGAAATGGCGTTATTGAAGAATTTGTTGGTGGTTATCACGACGCTCAACAGCAACGCGCTCAAGTTCTTCAGTCACGTCAGGCTGGAAAGCCATCAAAGAAAGCAAAAGTAGTTGAGGAAACTCCCAAAACTGCACCTGCTAAGGCTAAACCTAAGAAGTTATCGTATAAGCTACAGCGAGAGCTTGAAGCGTTACCTATGCGTTTAGAGGAATTGGAAGCCCAAATTGAAACTCTTCAGGAAGAAGTGAATGAACCTAACTTTTTCTCAAATCCTGTAGAGCAGACACAACCAGTTTTAGACAAGCTATCTGCGGCAGAGCAGGAGCTAGAAGTTGCTTTTGAGCGTTGGGAAGAGCTCGAGGCACTACAACAGGAAAGTTAAGAAGTAATAATGAGTAGTACGAATTTTAAGTTAACTACGATTGCAGCCTTAGTATTGGCTGCAACTAACGCTAATGCTGCCTTGTACCAGGTCGTTGAGGTAGAGAAACCTGCAGCGATTACGAACGCAACTGAGACTTTCGGTGTTGCTATTCAGCCTGGTAGTGCGACAGATGGCTCTAATGAACTTGCTATGGGGTGTTTCGATTCTAGCGCGACAAACTGTACGAAAGATTCATTTAAGTTAGCGGGTGAAACGCGCAACACGGTGGAAGGCGTTAGCTATCGTGAAGAAGTGCCTTTTGCAATGGATGCAGCGTTTCAGTACATCCAAGAATTTGATGACTTTGAAAGCTACTGTTTTCGTGAGTTAAGATATTCGACTTGTGAAAGCTGGGCTTTACAACGTTGGAATACGTGGAGTAAGGAAATTGGCGATCTTACTCATGTTAATGCCCAAGCTTTCTTAGAAGGTGGTGCAGCATCGATTAGCAATTATAACGTCGTTATTAATGCACTAGATTCATCTGGCTCGCCGCTAGGTATCGAATCTAATGGTAATGACATTCGGCATAATGCAGTTACTACGGTTCCTGTGATTGCTTCTTCCGAGTCACGAGCTTGGGGAGCGAAGACCCTGAGTAATGGGACGGTTGTTAATTACGGTAGTATCTCTGAAGATCAACCTGTAACAGATACCTCAAACATTACTTTTAGCTCTAAAGCGGCTATTTGGAGTGCAGGACAAGTAGAGCAGATTACTTGGATTCAAGGAGACATTCCGCAAACAGGTGATTACTTCGCGCAAGGTAGTATGCGTGGCCTGGCTGAAGACAATGGTAAGCTTTATGGCGTTGGATTCGGAACGGCTAATGGTAGTGGCGATCTTCAAGATATGAACGCGAGCGTATTTATTAGCGACGGCCTTGATTTATCTTCAGCAACTTGGGAGACCAAGCAAGTTTCAGGTGCGCTAGTAAACTCTGGTTCATCAAATGACGACGCTATTTATAGTAATTCGGTTCTCTCTGATATCAACGACAATTTGTTGGCGGTAGGACACGCTAAACGTAATGGTTATGTTCCAGAGAATGGTAGCGCCGCGAATAAAGCCTTTATCGTCGAAGATGTCTCAAGCACTACACCTTCTGCTAAATTCTTATCTGGTGGAATTTTCTTTAGTGGCGCAGGCAGTGAAGCGAAGTCGGTTAACAAGTATAACGAATTTGTTGGTCAAGTTGATGCGGATACTATTCGAGAAGTAGACGGTAGTGAACGTCGCCATAGAGGTTTTATCTATCCGTATCAAGCAAACGGTACTGAGCCTTCAAGAATCGCATTGTTTCAGAGCAAAGCTTGGTGGTTGGATGATCTGACTAATGGTGCTAATGCTGATGGCAAAGATTTCTCTGACGAGAATAACTTTTTCCGCATCATCGATGCGTCAGACATTAATGATGCTGGTGTTATTTCTGCAACTGCGATCAAATGTACAGTCAATGGAGTCGCACAACAGTACGACACCACTTCACATAATTCATACTGTGGTGATGCTTCGTCTGACGCAGTAGAGGAGGTCGTCGCGGTTAAGTTGGTGCCTATTCAAGGTGCAAAAGCTGAAGACATTCAGCCGCGTGGTACTGATTCTCAGAGCGTAGAACGTCAAGGTGCTAGCCTTGGTATTTTCGCTTTGACACTGCTTGGTTTCCTGGGGTTCCGCAGAAAACTTAAATAATTTTAGTTCTTGAGCCCAAGTTCACAGTTCTGAACTTGGGCTTTTTTTCGCCTTGAGAAAAGTAGGATCTTGGTTAATTCTTAAAGTTGGAGTCACAAAAACTCCATGATGTTGTAATCATTATATGTTTAGAAATGGACACCCGTATGAGGACTGCACTATGAAGAGACAAAAGCGTGATCGCCTAGAACGAGCACAATCTCAAGGCTACAAAGCTGGTTTAAATGGAAGGTCGCAAGAAGCTTGCCCATATAGTCAAATGGATTCTCGGTCGCATTGGCTAGGTGGTTGGCGTGATGCCAAAGATGATAAACAAGCAGGTCTCTATAAGTAATAGGACAAACGTCAAGAATTTCAAAGGCTCCGAAATCGGAGCCTTGTTATTTCTTATGAGAGTGAAAGCTGGTGGAGGGGAAAGTTTAGTAAATTGCAGTAGTAATAATTATACTTAATGCACTATAACTAAATGTTTAGACACAAAAGAAAAGCTGCAAATATGCAGCTTTGTCTTAAGAATTCTATTAGAAAGAAGACGTATCTTGGAAAAGGCCAACCTTCAGGTCTTTTGCAACGTAGATTTCTTTGCCATCTACAAGAACGCGACCGTCTGCTAGGCCCATTACCAGTTTACGGTTTACAACACGTTTCATGTGGATTTCGTACGTTACTTTTTTCGCTGTTGGTAGGATTTGACCAGTAAATTTCACTTCACCGACACCTAGGGCACGACCTTTACCTTCGCCGCCAACCCAACCTAGGAAGAAACCAACAAGTTGCCACATCGCGTCTAAGCCTAGACAACCTGGCATTACAGGGTCACCCGGGAAGTGACAATCAAAGAACCATAAGTCTGGAGTAATATCTAATTCAGCAAGGATTAAACCTTTACCAAAATCACCCTCAGTTTCAGACATCTTAGTGATGCGATCCATCATCAACATGTTTGGTGCTGGAAGTTGAGGGCCTTGTGGCCATAGTTCGCCTTGGCTTGATGCTAGAAGCTCTTCGCGAGTGTAAGAATCACGTTTGTTTTGCATTATCAATTTACTCCAATTTTTGATAGGTGCATATTAGTGAACAGGTGTACGCTAAACAAGTCCGATCAGTACTAGACAAACCAGTTTTTGATGCGTTCCACAATTCCTGGCGGATGTTCATGTCTTTCAAAGTTTTCAATACGTTCCGCGATTTTGCTAAGAACGCTTTCTTGCTCTTCGTCTCTAAATGGTTTGTTCATAATAAGAGGAATTGCTTCATCTACATTTGATACAGACCAGATATGAAACTCTCCATTTTTGATGCTTTCTACGACATCGGGTTGAAGTGCCAAATGCTTCAAATTTGTATGCGGTAGAATGACACCTTGCTCGCCTGTTAGACCTTGATGTTTACAGACGTGATAGAAGCCTTCGATCTTCTCGTTTAAGCCTCCGACAGCTTGTACGCGGCCAAATTGGTCAACAGCACCTGTTACGGCAATCTGCTGATTGATTGGGTACTCTGAAAGAGCGCTGACAAGTGAGCATAGTTCTGCCAACGATGCGCTGTCGCCATCAACTTCACAGTAAGATTGCTCGAATACAACGGATGCAGAATATGGTAACGGATCTTCAAGGTTTAGCGAGGCACTCACAAACGCTTGCATGATCATCATACCTTTAGCATGAAGGTTACCACCAAGTTCTGCTTTGCGTTCTACGTCAGAAATATCGCCGTCACCAAAGTGAATGACACATGAAATACGAGCAGGCTCACCATAAGAGATAGGATGTCCCGGGACGTCAATAACGGTCAAGCCATTGACTTGACCTACTTGCTCACCATTAGTCTCGATGATCACTTGTCCATCAAGGATATCGTCTAAAGCTCTCTGTGGTAGATAAGATTCACGTTGATATTTGTGTGATAACGCTTGCTCAACGTGGATGCTATTAATTTCAGTGTTATTTGACTCAATCGCTGCTTCACTAAGTAAAGTGTTGTGCCAAATTGGACACAAGGGGGTATATGTTTGGTCTTCAGTTTCTCTGGCACCAGCACAAAGTAAGGCGGTAACGGCGTCTACATTAAGTTCCGGTAACTGATAGCGTTGCTGCAGCCATTTTAGGTAGCCTAGATATTCAACTAGACTCTCTTGGTCTAACTTAAGATCTTGTTCAATCTCACTAAACAGACAAAAACCGTTGCGTATATCGCTATCTAAATAGTCAAGATCGCCCATTTGACCACGATCACCAACTATGATCAGCTTGATGTTATACGCTCGAGGCAACTGCGGTGCACATAGATGATCTGGGTTACTTCTGATTGGTTCAATCTCATCACCAAGTAACGCTGACTTAAGTAATAGCCAGCTACCTGGATTCGCAAGGATAAGATTCGCAGATACAATAAGAAATCCATTGTCGGCTTTAGAAAGTAATCCTTGTTTGGTCGCAATCACTTGCCCATCTTTTGATTCCACTTGATCAAATAGGGCTTCGGCGTTTAATGATTCAGTTCGGATTACAGCAGGGTTGTCTAAAGAAGTAGAGTGGCTTAGTGATTCTATGATGAGTTGGCGATAGATAGCATTATCAGGCGCATTGACGAGTAACACTCGTGATAGGCTAGACAAGCGTACAAAGCGAGTTAAGGCATCACGGAATCTATGCTGAATCTGAGTAAATGAAAAGGGCGTTAGGTTAGGGTATTGCTCTAACTGATGTGTGTATTCATCATATTGTGGCGTCACATGTCGCCAGTCTACTTGAGTCATTGAATCTACTAAAAATGGGAAATAGACAGGGAGTATATAGAAAAACGACAATGCCTAATAGAAGTATCTGTTTAATCGCGATAAACCAAGCAATATAAGTATGATCTTGGTCTATTCTTTTAATTGTTCAATTGTCTAATTATGTAATTTGGGTTACGCTGTCACTAGGATTAACGTTTGGGATTTGACATGAAATATCAGCAACTTGAAAACTTAGAATGTGGTTGGAAATGGAACTACCTAGTAAAGAAATGGAAGGAAGGTGAATCCATTACCCGCCATATCGATTCAAGTGAAGCAGAGGTTGCGGTACAGAACCTTCTTAAGCTCGAACACCAACCAACAGGTGTTTTAGAGTGGATAGAAGAGCACATGTCTTTAGAGCTCGACAACAAGCTAAAGCAAGCTATTCGAGCGAAACGTAAACGCCACTTTAACGCGGAACAAGTACATACCAAGAAAAAGTCGATTGATCTGGATTATCGAGTTTGGGAAAAGTTGTCACAAAGGGCAAATGAATTAGGTTGTACGCTTTCTGACGCAATCGAGTATTTAGTCAGTGAAGCCTCAAGAAGTGAACAAGCAAGCAAAACGGTAACAAGTCTCAAAGAAGATTTGAGCGCCTTGCTATCTGACGATAAATAGTAATTCAAGGAGGCTGTTATGATGTATGTGATTCTTATTGGGGCAGCACTCGTATTTTGGCTGGTTGCCGTTGATAGGCCTGTGCTCAAAGTGACTTTTGAAAAAGGACAAATAGCTCAGTTTAAAGGGCATATGCCACCAAGTTTCAAACACAATTTGCAAGAAATTGGCCGTAATCAGAGCTTTGAGGGTGAGCTGAAGGTTTATGCAAAACGCTCGGGCTACAACTTAAAATTCTCCAAACAGGTTCCTAAAAGTACTCAACAACGTATCCGTAACGTGTTTCCTCATAACGGCTTTAAATCGAAAGGGTCTAAGAGAGCATAAACTCTGTTAACGCTTACTGACTAGTACTTTGCCATTCTATATCCATCCAATTTATTCATAATTGGTGTGCATAATATCTTCTATTTAGGAGGTATTATGAAAAGACTACTGATTCTCTTTCTTTTCTGCCAAAGTTCGATTGCCGATGATGCATTAGTTAACCCGGTGGCGAAGCAGATCAAATCTCAAATTATCAAAACACTCAATGCTAAAGGGTACAGTGAACTCGATGGTTTTTGTGATTTGATGTTGGAAATGAGGCATAATAAAGCATTCACAAAAGTTCACCGAGTTCGTACTCATGGCGATCCTAAACTGTGTAAAGTCGCTAAAAAAGCAGTACCCAAGAAACTGTATCGATACAAAAACTATGAAAAGTTGATTCGTATTCAGATCGTTTTTTGAACAGAAACCTGTATACTAGTGCACTATAACTAAATGTATTGAGCAACTAGTAACTAACTCGTGAAAAATAATCTAACTTCATCTAATATGTGCTATCTATAATTTAAATAGGCTGTCATAACAGCCAGATAACAGAATGTGTTCAAGGGATTTGTAGGTTGTTGCTAGCAAATAAAAATTACACTCCTGAAGTAGTAGAACTCTCAAGAAAGATATCGTCGAATGTATCACAGTGTTTTAACAACTGGCTTGTTAACTCCAGCTACAAAATTAATCACGATCTCGTCGATTCATTGCTTAGCTTGGAAAATCGCTATTGTGATGATGTTATCTTTAAAGAATCAGAACGTATCACCAATAACCAACGCATTTTATTGAGGTGCGAACAAGATAGGGTGGCCGCAAAACGAGAAAAAATCGCAGCGAAGCAAAATACATTACGATATGTCTTAGAAGATATATGCGAGACAGCTTCAGTAATGCTAGAGAAGAAGCTTGAAACTACACTTATCAGTTCACTCTTTTCTCAGCTCCCGGACTATAATCACTTCGCTAGCATTGCTTATTCTCCTTCATTGAATTTCAATAAATTGAATCAAATAGCGCTAGAGAACCGTGGTTTATCGTCAAGCCTCACTGACTTTGTTTCGAATAGGCAGTTTTGTGAGAAGTATGGTCGTAAACCGAAGGTGATTTTAGATCCCAAAGTAGCAGTGGGGTTGATAGGGATCGACAATTGCCGGTTACTTTTTCCTATTTTAATGAGCCAGTCGTTGCTTAAATGGTCAGACGAAAATACGAAAGATATTTCACCAAAACTATGGCAACACTTAGTGGTGACCGCCAACGCGACACGTATACGACTGCAAGACACCTCAGTTAGAGAGCCTGATGTTGGTGTGTTATTGGGTACACTGCGTGTCATACCGATGTTTCTGGTGTGCAATCATTTTTCTCAAACGTTTGAAGATGCACTTGTTCAAACGATGCTAAGTTATCGTGAAGCAAGTGATAGACACAACGAATATTATGCCTGTGCAGAAGTGCTACCTGATACCAGTTTCCTTGAAAAAATCTTTTCGAATATGGAGAAGAGACTGCTTAGTAAGCTTATCGAACATATTGATTGGAGCCCGAATACCGCTTACATTAAGCAAGCATTAGTGGAGGAGGTCGATGGCGTCGATGTTTCAGAGAGAAGTGTTTATGGTGCCGCACTTGCTCAGGCCCATGCATTTTCTATTTTCGAAGCCTTGAACAACAGCGAATTGTTTAACCTTAAACATCGCCCTTACTGGTTCTCTCAAGTTCAAATGTCAGGCTTAGCAATAGCGCAGATGAAGTCGAGAGTTCCTGGACAGTTGACGGACAGTATGTAGTTACCTTGTCACTAAAAATATGTTTAGCACCGACTATGCAATGTATAGTCGGTGTGTGCCTTCAAAGTTAGAGCTAGAGTCATCTAAACTTGCACTCTACGCAATTTGTTTACTCGCTGATTTGCTTTTTCAGAAAGAGCAAGGAGCCTAATGAGCTCACTCCTTGTTTTCGGTTAAACAATCAACTTCGACCTACGAAGCTAGCTTATATACAAGTTATTAGAACGACTGTACTTATTTGGCCTTTTTTGCGTTAAGTTGCAGTGTAACTTTTTTTAGCTTGCCAAATCCCAGAGTTCCGTATGGCCAACTTGTTTGTGTTTTTCTTGATTCACCCGAAAAATCGAATGCTTATCGCTATAAAACGCTACAGGTTTGCCGTGTTCATTAAGACTCTCGGGTTGCTAGCATGTAATCAAATGCCGATTCGGTCTCGCTGAATCTTAAGTTCATCAGACGGCCAGTCGCGTCATCGATGAAGACCAGTAGGCAACATTTATCGCTGCAGCCTTCGAACCAATCATGGTGTGAACCATCGATTTGGATGAGCTCACCGAGACAATCACGGCGATAGCGAGGCTGATAAATTCTAGGCTTACGTCTAGAGTATGGAGTCCATAGTCCGTCAGCAATCATCCATTGTCGGAGGGTTTCTTTAGAAACAATCAGATTGTGATGCTCAGAGAGTTTTTCTAGCGCAAACGTGGGTGAAAAATCGAAGTATTGTTCACGTACAATCTTTAATACTTCAGCTCGAAAGTTATCATCATAGCGTCGGTTGCTTGGGCGACCGCGGGCTGCATGTGCCAAGCTTTTAGCGCCATAAGTTGCTAACTGGTTCAACAGTCGTCTGACATGTCGAGTCGAGACATTTAAAATGTCTGCAGCGTCGACTTGTCGTAAGCGTTTTTCTTGTACATCCGTTAGTACTTTGAATCGATTTATCTCGTGATCACTCATAGCAATTAACATCTGTTTAGGTTCTTAAAGCCAAGCAACACTTTAAGCTTAGGAGGACATTTTAAAGTTGCTCAAACCGGACATTACTATATTGCTCTTACAAATTGACTGCGTATTATGTATATTATGTTAAATAAGTTATACCCGAGCGAGATATAACTTCTTATATCAGCTCCCCACTATCATTTTGTAATAGACAAACCAGTTCAATTTAACCGAAAGTCTATTTACCATAAAATACCTAATAATCATATTCATAATCTTCGATTCAGAATACGTTTATTAGGACTCTACTAATAAACGATCGATCGCTTCTGTGATCTCTTTGGTCCTTACTGGTTTGGTAACGAAATCATTCATGCCAACATCTAAGCAAGAACATTTATCTTCGTTAGATGTATGGGCTGTGAGTGCGACAATTGGAATGTCGATGCCTTTTTGTCTCATCAGTTTGGTGGTTGTTAGCCCATCCATTACTGGCATTGAAACGTCCATAAGAATAATGTCTACAGGTGCTTCTTCAGATTGGATAAAATCAATCGCTTCTCGACCGTTGCTTGTGATGAAAACTTTATGTCCTTGTCGTGACAAAATCAGCTGGATTACCATTTGGTTGGTTGGATTGTCTTCAACGATTAGCACTGAATATTGAGTCCTAAGAGATGGGTTTGTTGGATGGCACACTTCTCTTGGCTCTGTGTTCTGACGTGACTGACTTAACACCGGTAATTTAACCTGGAAACATGAACCTTTGTTGAGTTCACTCGAAACTTCAATCTTTCCACCCATTAACTCAACCAGACGTTTAGTGATCGCTAAACCTAGGCCTGTTCCTCCAAATCTACGAGTAATGGTGCTGTCTGCTTGAACAAACGGACTGAATAACGATGCCAATTGCTGTGGGTTCATTCCGATTCCCGTGTCTTCAACCGAGATGTGGAATGTGTTTTTCTGGTAATGGATAGCAATGTTGACTTCACCTTGCTCCGTGAACTTAATCGCGTTACCTACTAGATTAAACAGAATTTGAGCTAGTCTCGTTTGATCTATGTAATATAGTTCGTTTTCAGGTATTTCACATGTCAGATTTAACGTTAATCCTTTGGCATCTGCTATCTTCTTTTGCTCAGACAATACAAAAGTTACAGTGTCTCTTACGCTATTCCATTGAGGAGCCAGTGAAAAACATCCTGACTCAATTTTAGAAAAATCCAACACGTCACTAATTATAGCCAGTAGTAACTCAGAAGATGTGCCCATACTTTGAATGATCGAACGTTGTTCACAAGTCAATTGTGAGCACTTTAATGTATCTATCAGCCCGATAATGGCATTGAGTGGCGTTCGAAGTTCGTGACTCATCATTGCCAAAAATTCTGATTTGGCTTTATTTGCTCGCTCCTCTTCTTTGCGCGCAGAGATAAGCTCGGCTGTACGTTCCCGAACAGTCGCTTCTAATTTCTCTTTGTTTTCGATGTCGAATACTGCTCGTTCGATCAGAGGTCGAAAACGATTCAATGTTGCTTTGGTTTCAACACTGAAGTGCTTGGTATTGGAGTGAATAAAAACGATAACAGATTGAGTCAAGCCTGTGTCGATGCCCGTCATCAATACCGAGTTGATTTGATCGAGTACTATTGAGTTGAGCGAACTAAATTCAGGAAGATTTCGTGGCTCAAATAAAATTGTGCACTCACCATTAATGATACGTGACAACTTACCTGAGTCTTTCCAGAGAATATCCTCATAAACTCGGTTGTTAGTTAAAAGTGTTTTAAAACTATCTTTGTTATTTAGACGTGAAATAACGATGAAGTCGTCAAATTTTATATACTTCTTAAGTACGAGTTCTAAGCTGGAAAATATGTCTGAAATAGATTCCGCTTTGCTAATTTCTGATATCGTCGACAAGATCACTCTATTCTCTTCGGCTAAACTACGCTCCCGAGACCTGGCTCTCTCTAACTGTACCAGCGCTTCTTGCAACGCTTCTTGGTTGTCTGTACCCATTATTTTTTTAACCTATAAAATGTGGCCGACGACACCATCAAGTTACCATGTGCGCTCTCTCTACCACATAGGCGACCTTGTTCTCCAAAGGTGAATGGACAAATGTATGGCAACCCATTAAGTGCTTGATTTATTTGAGTGCAGACTTCACTCATATCTTGTTTAAGACTGAGCATTGGACCCGCACAGAAGATGTTGATTGCGCCCAGTTTTTCTTCATGATCCAAGTCGTTAAAGTAAGAGGAATGTATGATATTTGCTGCTCGGCTAATGATATGCTTTTTTGAACCCTGCATTAAATGAATCACATCACCTTCATTAATATCTGTAAATAATTCAATGCCTCTGCACTCAGTTTGTCTAATTGAGTGAGACAATTTAAAATAAGGGGTTTTATATGAAGTCCCCACTTTTCTCCCGAGTGGATAGACAGATGACTGTTCAAAAATAAAACCATCATCTGAGCTACCTAAGTGATAATTAGTCCATTCATTATAGACATCTACTGCGGGTTTATTATCAATTTCTTGGAGTACGCGATCGCGTGCTTTAGTCACCACGCCTGAATATTCAGTTGGTGTGTGTCCGGCATTGAGCGAGCTGTATACAGATTGAGATGAGAAAAATACGGTAAGAGAAACACCATTAATAGAAACGAGATCTTCAGTAAATATGCTCCAGTTTCCGGAAACTTTATTGTCGGCTGCACTACCACCAATGACAGGAACTTCGGTGCCAAATTTCGTATCAATCGCGTCCATGATGATTTCTTCATTGCCCGGCGTTGAATGCAGAAGAATTAGATCAGGTACTTCCCCTTCCCGTTCCGCTTTGCTCAATGCCATGTCTATCGCATCATAAGTACTCGAGATCACATCTCCTTCAAAACTCTTGATCCCCGTACCATATGCATTGATTCCTGAGTCATAAATTGCCAGTACACCGACAACTGGGCCTGAGTGAAACCCTGTTTCTGTCATTATCCCGTGACAGGTTGTACAACCATGAATAGGTATGTTTGATAGGTGCTGTTTAAGCAACGCCTGGACTGCAAACGTAGAATATTCTTCCGTGCAGTAGCAAATAAGACATGTAATCTCATGAGTTCGCTCTAAACCAGCGAGGATCTCTTGTACAGCGATGACGTCGTCGTGTGAGTAGGAAACTTTAGAGAGAAACTTCATAACGCTCGATCAATGGATTAATCGCTTAGTTATAACATTTTCAGATGGGAGTTTTTACTGATTTAGTACAAGTTATTTCCACCTCCGACCTGATAATGACTATTTTGAGAGGATGACCGAAACACTGTGATCTTGTTGCGTGGTTGTGATGATTATTTGTGATGTCGGTTCATCGGTTGTAAGTAGCCAAGAAGATGAGCTTTTCGCGACTAAAGATCCGTTTCCACTATAGCTAACATCAACTTTGTTACTTTCAGATGTTTCGATTAAATAGGCGTGATTATCACTTGAAACACTAACATTATATTTATCAATAGTGATTTCACACGGTGTCGAAAGAATACAGTCAACCGTTTCGTTATTTTCGTATGTCACTGTTCTCCAAGTAAATGCAGCTAATAAAATAGACAACATGATGACAATTTGTACAAGCCTTCCTTTTGTGAGCTTTTGTGCTGCCATTTTATCCTTTACTCCTTGTTACAAAGTTCAAAGTTTTTAAATAAAAATACATTTCCTGACCAACCGTAAGGTTACTACTCTGTCATTGATTTGTTAATTCAAGTATAGTGTCGCGTTGAAAATGCCACTTTTTTTTAAAATCAGCAAGCGGAAATAAAGTTCTGAATAGTCTGAGTTTCTTTTTCTGATTTGGGTGGCATTACGACGTGAGTCGTGTTGGAAGTAAAGTGTAGTAAATAAGAAATTGGAAGCATGCAAATGAGCCAAGAAAAGCAGCTTGAACAAAACTACAACTATACGGTCGTCCGTCAGTTCACCTTAGTAACTATTCTTTGGGGTATTGTCGGTATGGGCGTTGGTGTTTTGATTGCCGCTCAATTAGTTTGGCCACAGCTAAACTTTGATACGCCGTGGCTGACGTACAGTCGTTTACGTCCCCTGCATACTAATGCGGTTATTTTTGCGTTCGGTACAAGTGCCCTGTTTGCAACATCATATTATGTTGTACAACGCACCTGTCAGACGCGTCTCTTTGGTGGCCCTCTCGTAGCCTTCACCTTCTGGGGTTGGCAAGCGATTATTCTGTCCGCTGCAATTACTTTACCGTTAGGTCTAACCTCTGGTAAAGAATACGCAGAACTTGAATGGCCAATCGATATCGCTATCACGCTTGTGTGGGTAGCTTATGCAATCGTGTTCTTCGGAACAATGATTAAGCGTAAGACATCGCACATCTACGTAGCAAACTGGTTCTTTGGAGCCTTCATTATCACGGTTGCCGTGTTGCACATCGTTAACAGCCTAGCTGTTCCTGTATCTGCGTTTAAATCGTACTCGATTTACTCAGGTGCTGTCGATGCAATGGTACAATGGTGGTACGGTCACAACGCGGTAGGCTTCCTGTTAACAGCTGGTTTCCTAGGTATGATGTACTACTTCGTACCTAAGCAAGCTGAACGTCCTGTTTACTCTTACCGTCTATCGATTGTTCACTTCTGGGCTCTAGTGTCTCTGTATATCTGGGCTGGTCCTCACCACCTACACTACACAGCACTACCAGACTGGACTCAATCTCTAGGTATGGTTATGTCTCTTGTTCTATTCGCTCCTTCTTGGGGTGGTATGATCAACGGTATCATGACTCTATCTGGTGCGTGGCATAAGCTACGTTACGACCCTATCCTACGTTTCCTAATCGTTTCTCTATCTTTCTACGGCATGTCGACTTTCGAAGGCCCAATGATGGCGATTAAGACGGTTAACGCACTATCTCACTACACTGACTGGACTATCGGTCACGTACACTCTGGTGCATTAGGTTGGGTTGCAATGGTTTCTATCGGTTCTGTTTACCACTTAGTTCCAAAACTATTTGGTCAAGAGCGTATGTACTCTGTATCTCTGATCAACGTTCACTTCTGGTTGGCAACAATCGGTACTGTTTTCTACATCGTAGCAATGTGGATCTCAGGTGTGATGCAAGGTCTGATGTGGCGTGCAGTTAACTCTGACGGTACCTTGACTTACAGCTTCGTTGAGTCTGTAGAAGCATCTTACCCATTCTACTTTGTACGTTTCCTAGGTGGTTTCATCTTCCTAAGCGGTATGATCTTAATGGCATACAACACGTACAAAACTGTTACAGCACCAAAAGCTAGCTTAAAAGCTATCGCGCAACCGGCTTAAGGAGATTTAAGAATGAGCTCAAATTCAAATAATCGCCATGAGTTGGTAGAAAAAAACGTCGGCTTGCTAGCAATCCTGATCGTTATCGCAATCAGCTTCGGTGCTCTTGTAGAGATTACCCCTCTTATTTTCCAAAAGCAGACAACTGAACCTGTAGATAACCTACGCGTGTACTCTGCTCTGGAAATGGAAGGTCGTGACATCTATATCCGTGAGGGTTGTAACGTATGTCACAGCCAAATGATTCGTCCATTCCGTTCTGAGACTGAGCGTTACGGCCACTACTCAGTAGCGGGTGAAAGCGTTTGGGAACACCCATTCCTATGGGGCTCTAAGCGTACTGGTCCGGATCTAGCGCGTGTTGGTGAGCGTTACTCTGATGAGTGGCACCGTGTTCACCTTATTGATCCTCGTGAACTTGTTCCAGAATCAAACATGCCTGGTTTCCCGTGGCTTGAAGACAATGTACTTGATGGCAAATTGACTCAGCAGAAGCTTGAACTCTTCCGCAATCAATTTGGTGTTCCTTACACAGACGAACAGATTGCTAACGCGAAGCAAGATGTTGAAGGCAAAACAGAGATGGATGCAATCATTGCTTACCTTCAATCTCTTGGCCACGCAATGAAATAAGGAATGACTATGGACATTATTACATTTCAAAGCGTTTGGACTGTGACCGTTTTTGCTTGTTTTATCGGCATCGTTTGGTGGGCATTTGGCAAGAATCGTAAATCTCGTTTCGAAGACGATGCAAACCTAGTTTTTGCGGATGAAGCTGAAACGAGTTCAAAAGAACAAGGAGTGACTAAGTAATGAGTACATTCTGGAGTATCTGGGTTACCGTAATTACTATCGGTACACTCATTGGTTGTGCGGTTTTACTTCGCTCATGCTTCTCAAACAAAACGGGTATTGAAGAAGGTGATGACATGGGTCACGAATACGATGGTATTCGTGAACTTAACAACCCTCTTCCGAAGTGGTGGACTTACCTATTCATCGGCACACTTGTGTTCGCGGTAATCTACTTCATCCTTTATCCAGGTCTAGGCAACTTTAAAGGTGTTCTAGGTTGGACGAGTTCCGACCAAACCGTTACTTCAGTAGCACAGTCTCGTGCTTCTGTCGTAGACGCTCAACAGAACAAGCGACTAGACCAATATGCGAAAGAGCTAGACGACGCCAATAACTACTTTGGTGAAGCGTTCAACCAACTTGCATACAATGATAACGGTCTTCGTTCAATCCCTGATATCGCATCAGACTCTGAAGCAATTAAAGTGGGTCAACGTCTGTTCTTACAAAACTGTTCTCAGTGTCACGGTTCAGATGCGCGTGGTCAGAAAGGTTTCCCTAACCTAACTGATGATGCTTGGCTGTACGGCGGGGAGCCGGAAGCGATCCTAACGACAGTACTACACGGTCGTGTTGGTCAAATGCCAGGTTGGAAAGACGCTCTTGGCGAAGAAGGCGTAAAAGAAGTGGTTAGCTACACTCTTAGCCTTTCTGGTCGTAGCGTTAACGCTCGTGAAGCTGAAGCCGGTAAAGCTCGTTTTGTAGTGTGTGCAGCGTGTCACGGTACAGATGGTAAAGGTAACCCTGCTGTAGGTGCCCCTGACCTGACTGACCGCGACTGGTTGTTCGGCGATTCTCGCGCAGATGTAACAGAAACTGTAATGTATGGCCGTTCTGGTGTGATGCCAGCATGGAAAGACATTCTAGGTGAAGAAAAAGTTCAGCTAGTTTCTGCATATGTGTGGAGCTTAAGCAACTCAGATAATAAGTAACATTTCAATAACAGCCCCTTTCTTAGGGGCTGTCTTTCCTTTATTTTATAAGCACTTCTTTTCATTCTTTTTCGAGATCTTTTTTATGGTAAAGCCTTGGTATAAACAGTTTTGGCCGTGGTTCTTAATCGCGTTGCCTGCAACAGTTGTGGTCTGGACGATCTTAACGGTTATTGTATTTACACAGAACTCTGTTGACTTGGTCACTGAGGATTACTACAAAAAAGGGAAAGGCATTAATGTCGATATCTCTAAGGTCAACGTAGCAAAAGAGTTGGACTTGTCCGCTGACATTTCTGAGCGTGGTGAGTCAATCATCATCTCTTTAGACAAGGGTAAACTCCAGCACTTCCCTGCGATCAGTGCCATGTTTGTCCATCGTACCCTCCCTGACCGCGATTTTACGCAATTGCTTACAGCGAACGCTCAAGGTGATTACGTCCTTAACACGCAACATGAAATCGAAGGCCCTTGGTTCATTGAGTTGACACCACACAATGAAGAATGGTTGATTCAAGGCCGTATTACCTTCCCTCTAGAAAACAAAACCAAGCTAGAGAACTAAAGTATGAGTGAATCCTGTTATCACTGCGGTGAAGATGTACCAGCGGAAACGGATTTTAAAGTAGAAATATTAGGCTCTATACGTTCAATGTGTTGCCCGGGCTGCGAAACCGTAGCCCAAACCATTGTTGATAGTGGCTTGGTCTCCTACTACCAGTATCGTACCGCTCCAGCTGAAAAAGCTGACCTTGTTCCTGAACAGTTGCTTGCGCTCAGTCATTACGACAATGAAGACGTACAACTTGAGTTTGTTCGTAACTCTGAAAACACTTCCGAAGTGACATTGTCACTTGAGGGCGTCTCTTGTGCGGCTTGTGCGTGGCTGATTGAGAAGCAAGTCTCTTCTCAAGACGGTGTCTATGGTATTCGTGTTAACACCACTACCAACCGTGCTCTCCTAAGCTGGGACAATACCAAAACGAAATTGAGTGAGCTGCTATCGGCAATTCATACTTTGGGCTACAAAGCGGCGCCTTTTGAGGCGGACAAGCAAGAAGCTGCCTATCATCGTTCGATGAAGAATTACTTGTATCGTTTAGGTGTTGCGGGTTTGGCAACAATGCAAGTGATGATGCTTGCGGTCGCACTCTATCTTGAAGTGTTCGGTAATCTTGAGCCTGAATTCAAACACTACTTCCGTTGGGTGAGTTTGATCTTCGCTACTCCGGTTCTTCTCTACTCTGCTCTACCTTTCTATATTAACGCTTGGCGTAGTATTAAGGGCAGAACATTAGGCATGGACGTACCGGTGTCGATCGCTTTATTGTTTGCTTATGTTGCGAGCCTAGTTGCGACCGTCACAGAGCAAGGTGAAGTCTTCTTCGAATCTATCTCTATGTTTACGTTCTTCCTGCTGTTAGGACGATTCCTAGAGATGCGAGCACGTCGAAAAGCTGCGGCGGCGAGTGGTAACCTGCTTAAACTCGTACCAGCGATGGCGACGACATTAGACGGCGAACAGATTCCTGTTAAGACGCTAAAAGTCGGTGACAAAATCCGCGTATTACCAGGCGAACATATTCCTGCAGACGGTATCGTACTTTCTGGCCGCGTTCACATTGACGAATCAATGTTGACGGGTGAATCAATCCACGTGGTTAAGAACCAAGGCGATTCTGTTTTCGCGGGTACTTTGAATGGCGATGAGTCTTTTGAGCTAGAGGTTAAAAGCTCTAAAGCCGATTCGGTTATCTCTAATATTGTACGTTTGCAAGATGAAGCGCAGCTTTCTAAGCCACGCATTGCGGAAATTGCAGATATTGTCGCGCGTTATTTTGTAGCTGTGATTCTAGTTATCTCGTTTGGTACATGGTTGTATTGGCACCAAACCAGACCTGAAGATGCGTTCTGGATCATGTTGTCAGTGCTGGTAGCAACTTGTCCTTGTGCACTGTCTCTTGCTACGCCAACGGCCATTACTTGTTCCACTTCGCGTATGGGTAACTTTGGCATCCTGCTACGTAAAGGACATGTTTTTGAGACGCTGTGCAAAGTAAACCACCTGATTATCGATAAAACAGGCACACTGACCGAAGGCGATATTCGTATAAGCCAAACGGAAACACACGCTGAGTTAGACAAAGATACTTGTCTACAAATTGCTGCGAGCCTTGAGCAGCACGCTAATCACCCTATTGCTAAGGCGTTTAAGGCATTCGAATCTGATGATGTAAAAGTAGAGTCAGTGAATAACGTGATTGGTTCTGGTATTACTGGTGAGTGGAATGGTCACAAAGTGGCTATCGGCAGCAGCGAGTTTATTCTTGGTCAGGCGCAGAACGCTCAGAGCAACGGTATCTATCTTTCTCTGGATGAAAAACATATCGCTACCTTTGTATACGAAGACCCAATTCGTAAAGAGAGCATCGAGTTCATCCAGAAGTTTAAAGAAGCGGGTATTAAGACCACGCTGTTAACGGGTGATTCTTTGGTGAACGCTAAACCTGTCGCGGAAGAGATCGGTATTACTGATATCGTGGCGAATGCGAAACCGGAAGATAAGCTTGCGTACCTTAACTCGCGTGATGATAAAGATATTACCATGATGGTTGGTGATGGCATCAACGACGCTCCTATCTTGGCTGGCGCTCATTTATCTGTCGCTATGGGTGGTGGTACGGATGTAGCGAAAGCATCCGCTGATATGGTTTTATTGGGTGACAAGCTAGATAGACTACTTCAATCACGTAAGTTAGCATTGAAAACGCGTAAAATCATCCGCGAGAACTTGGCGTGGTCATTGGGATACAATCTACTTATACTGCCGCTTGCAGTTGCTGGCCTCGTAGCTCCGTATATCGCTGTAGTTGGCATGTCAGCAAGCTCTATTATTGTTGTGTCTAACTCATTAAGACTTTTAAAAGAGCAAGGTAAATAATGGAAAGCTTATACATACTCATTCCTATCGCTATCGTCTTAGTGTGTGTTGCCGTCGGTATTTTTTTGTGGGCGGTGAAAAGTGAACAATTTGAAGATCTTGAACGTCAAGGTCACAACATTTTGTTTGATGAAGACACAAATGACTCTTCTCCAAAGAAACAAACAAGTAGCAAAAAATGACACCTGATTGGATTGGTGCCTTTGTTGTTGGCTTGATTGGCGCGGGCCATTGCATGGGAATGTGTGGTGGCATTGCGTCGATACTCTCTATTGGTACTCAAAAGCCTTCCCCTATTACGCCTGTTCTTTATAACCTCGGGCGCTTACTAAGCTATATGTTGATTGGTGGTTTGATTGGCGGAGCCGTTTCGTCATTAGGACAGCTTAGTGATTTTAATGCTGCATTGGCATGGCTTAGACTCATTGCTGCACTATTCATGGTTGTTTTGGCGTTGTATATCGGCAAATGGTGGTTTGGACTGCTTGCATTTGAGAAAGTCGGCCAGCGTTTATGGCGTTATGTGTCACCAATGGGACAGTCTCTTCTCCCTCTCAAGCACCCAACCCATGCTCTACCTTTTGGTTTTATATGGGGTTGGCTTCCTTGTGGCTTGGTTTACTCTATGTTGACATGGGCGGCGGTGTCCGGTAGCTGGGTCAATGGGGCTGGAATCATGTTAGCTTTTGGCCTAGGAACATTGCCCGCCATGCTTACCGTTGGCTTTGGTGTAGGTTTTCTAAAAAAGTTGCAACAAGCTGACTTATTCAGACAGTGTGGCGCAATTTTGATCCTTTTATACGGCGTATTTACTGCTTATCAAGCTATTCAGCTCATTATTTATACCGTATAACAGCGCTTTAAATGCGGTTTTTTTTCTATCCTTTAATGTGAAGGGATGCTAAAATATTGACGTATATCAAATAGTGAAAGATTGTTATGATTTCTGAAAAGCCTGTGACGAAACGTGTTCAGTCTGGTGGCTGTGCAATCCATTGTCAGGATTGCAGTATTAGCCAGCTGTGTATCCCATTTACTTTGAATGAGTCTGAGCTTGACCAACTTGACCAGATCATTGAAAGAAAGAAGCCTATTCAAAAGGGCCAAGAGCTGTTTAAAGCGGGTGACGAGCTTAAGTCTCTTTACGCAATACGCTCTGGCACTATCAAAAGCTATACGATTACCGAACAAGGTGATGAGCAAATCACTGCATTCCATTTAGCGGGTGATCTAGTCGGTTTTGATGCAATTACTGGTGATTCACATCCAAGCTTTGCACAAGCGCTCGAGACATCGATGGTATGTGAGATTCCATACGAAATCCTAGATGACTTGTCAGGTAAAATGCCTAAGCTTCGTCAGCAGATCATGCGTTTGATGAGTAACGAGATCAAAGGCGACCAAGAGATGATACTACTGCTTTCGAAAAAGAACGCAGAAGAGCGTCTTGCAGCATTCCTTTACAACTTGTCGACTCGTTTCTCTCAGCGCGGCTTCAGCCCTCGCGAATTTCGTTTAACGATGACTCGTGGTGACATCGGCAACTATCTCGGCCTAACGGTTGAAACCATCAGTCGTTTACTAGGTCGTTTCCAAAAAGCGGACATTCTAAGCGTTAAAGGTAAATACATCACCATCGAAGATCATGATGCGCTGATGGAACTGGCTGGTGTTTCAAAAGAATAGTTCTAAATATCAATGATGTAGTTCAATAATGAGCTACATCATGTTTCTCTCCAAAAACCTTCTATATTTCTCTTAATCTTCTTATAACTACGCTACATTGTTTATATGTCCAGTCTGAAAAGTAGGCTTAGTTATGAGTATCTATAACAAAATCTTAGTGGTCGCTGACATCAATCACGATGAGCAACCTGCCCTAGTTCGCGCTATTCAACTTGCTAAAAAAAGCACGTCAAAGAGCCGCGTTACTTTCTTTCTTTCTATCTACGATTTTTCCTACGACATGACATCGATGCTTTCTGCTGATGAGCGTGACGCGATGCGTAAAGGTGTTATACACCAACGTGAGATCTGGATGAATAAAGTGGCAGAGCCATATTTGGATGACTCAATTGAGTTCAATGTTAAGGTTGTCTGGCATAACCGCCCTTATGAGGCCATCATTGCTGAAGTTTTTAGCGGTGAACACGATATCCTGATAAAGGGCACTCGTAAGCACGATACTTTAGAGTCGGTCATTTTCACCCCGACCGATTGGCACTTATTGCGTAAATGTCCAAGCCCTGTTTTATTGGTTAAAAATGAGTATTGGCCAGAAGACGCGAAGATCTTTGCATCTGTCCATGTCGGTTCCGAAACGGAATCTCACTTAGAGCTTAACGATGCGATGGTCGAACGATTATTAGAAATCACAGGCCGACTAGACGCTCAGCCTTACTTGGTTAACGCCTACCCTGTGACTCCAGCTAACATTACCATTGAGTTGCCGGAGTTTGATCCGACATCCTATACCGACGCTGTCCGTGGTCATCATCTAACTGCCATGAAAGCGCTTCGTCAGAAGCACGGTATGTGTGAAGAACAAACAATTGTAGAGCAAGGCTTACCTGAAGACGTTATTCCTAAGGTGGCAGCAGAGAACAACGCTGCAATGGTTATTCTTGGCACAACAGGTCGTACAGGTCTCTCAGCGGTATTTATTGGTAATACCGCTGAGCATGTGATTGATAAAATCAACTGTGACGTCTTAGCATTGAAACCAGCCGGGTTTATTAGCCCACTCGACCCAAACACTTCTAGCTAAGTTTCATCACGTATTAAAAAAGCGCCTCTAGTTTGACTAGAGGCGCTTTTCTATTTGTGTCTGTTGTCTCTAACTTAGATGCTAGATGTTAGTCACGTCGATGAACATTGACTCATCGATGTTAGAAGATGAGATTTCAGCTTCTTGGAATTCGTACTCTTCACGCTCGCCGCTACGATCTAATGGAAGGTTCACGAAATCAAAAAGTTCACGGTCAGCCAGTTGGCTTGGGCTAACGTTTTGAATTGACTTGAAGATCTTCTCTACACGACCTGGAGTTTTCTTATCCCAGTCAATGAGCATCGCTTTGATAGATTGACGTTGTAGGTTCTCTTGCGAGCCACATAGATTACAAGGGATGATTGGGAACTCTTTGTGTTCAGCGTACTTGATAAGATCCGTTTCACGACAGTAAGTCAGTGGGCGGATCACTACGTTGCGACCATCATCAGAACGCAGTTTAGGTGGCATAGCTTTTAGGCGAGCACCGTGGAACATGTTAAGGAACATAGTTTCAACGATGTCATCCATGTGGTGACCAAGGGCAATTTTAGTCGCGCCAATCTTCTCTGCAAAAGAGTAAAGTGTTCCGCGACGTAGGCGTGAACAGAGTCCACAAGTCGTTTTACCTTCGGGGATCTTCTCTTTAACTACTGAGTACGTGTCTTTATCTACGATGTAGTAAGGGATGTTCAGGCTCTCAAAATACTCAGGAAGAATATGTTCAGGAAAGCCAGGTTGTTTCTGATCTAGGTTTACCGCAACAACATCAAATTTGATTGGCGCTGCTTCACGTAAACGTAACAGGATATCTAGCATAGCGAATGAGTCTTTACCGCCACTAATACAGGCCATCACTACGTCATTTTCTTCGATCATGTTGTAGTCAATGATGGCATTTCCAACATTTCTTCTAAGGCGCTTCTGAAGCTTGTTGAGTTCGTGGATTTCTTTTCTGTTATCGTTTTGGTTCATTGCTATTCTCATACTGCCGGAAACACCGACTGTCGATTGCTAGGTGGTATGTTTTAGGGCGTGGATTATACGGATTTTTATTTAAGGTTGAAATAGTCAACGCGAGATAACCTCACCTCTTATTGACAATACTCTTCTATATCAATCAGATTCAAACAAAAACAGCAAGCGAGTGCTTGCTGTTTCGTCAAAATATTAGACCCCGTTTTATTTGTCGGCTGGAATATATGGCAGTACTCGTAATGTTGGCTCTGGCAGTGTAAAGCTGCTCGCGCCGTCAAGGTCTGCAATAGTAAAGCGAGCGCGACCTTGCTCAATTGCTATCGTTTTGCCATTTGAAAGGCTGATTTCACTATCGAGTTGATTTGGGAACTCCAGTGTTACGCCCTCAATATCAGGTGTGAACCAACTAGAAAACATACCGCTGAGGTCTTCTAACATGGATTGCATTTGTGGTAGTAGTGTTTCGATATCGCTCACTTGCACCTGGCCTCGGAGCGGCTCTTTGGTCATCACAACGAGCGAGTATGCACACTCCTTCTCTTTTGTCTGAACGAAGATTAAAGGATTAGCAGAGCGCAAATTTTTGTCGATAGGAAGCAGAAGTTCATTACCAGAAGAAACTTTTAACTCTTCATAATGTTCCTCTTTTTCCATCCAAGACTTACTGATGTGGCAAGTTGTATTGGTGGTTTGGTCTACGAAAAACACTGCAACTTTTACGTCGTCGTGACCTTCTTTGAGGTTATTTTTCAGTTGTGTGTAGAGTTTTGAATAGGTGAACATGTACTCTTGGGCGGCAGCGGGCAGAGAGAGCCCAAGACTCAATGAGGCCAGAATAGCAAGCGTCGTCTTTTTCATGGTACTTCTTATCATTGTTGAGCTAGGAAACGAAAAAGAGCAGCGTTAACCCGCTGCTCTTTATTCATTCAAGTGGTTATTTGACCCAGTATACCTTGTTGTGGCGTATCATGGCTTGTAAATCAGTCACATAGTCAGCACCACGTTCAGAATATTTCAACAAACCTTCCGTCAGTTTAGTAGCCGCTTCCATCGTTAACAGATCGTCGCCTTTACTAGCCAACTCAGCTCTGATATTACGTAGGTCTTGATAGGCATTATTTCGATTTAAGTTCATGAAATAGCGGTGTACGGATTCTTGGCTAGAAGAAAATTTCGCTACTTCATGTGTGCTTCCTTCATTACGTTGTAATGGAACAAGCCCACATCCTTTGCTGTAACACCAATGCCCAAAGTAGTTGTTTGCTTTAGTCGCAAATCGAGACGTACCCCAAGCAGATTCATTAGCCGCTTGTGTCAGAACTAAAGCTTCCGGAATCACGTTTACACGGCTCAGCATTTCTTTCACCCACTTTTCATCGATACCTGCGGTTGAAAGCGGTAAGCTGTATAGCTTCGCTAATCTTTCCGCGTATGCTTCGTCTTCTGCGTCAGCATTTGAGACTCCCTTATCGGCAAGCTTTTCTAAGAAAAATCGTTCTTTGGAAATGCGGCGGTTTTCAAGATTGATACTCGGGCGTAGATAGTCGAAGAAGGCTTTTTTCTTTGCATTAGTATCTTCAATCTCAGCGAAGTTAGGTTTCCCTGATGGCAGCTTTAATTTGGGAATATTGCTGCTCCCCGCTTCAGTTTTTTCGATGGATGCCTTTCTGCGCTCGACTTCCTCATTATAAAGGTAAGGGCCGACCAAAGAGACCGAGCCTAATAATACGAGAGCCGTGGCCTTGAGAGCAAGAGTACGGCCTTTTTGTTCTAAATCTGAGTTATGCATTGAAAACCTGTGAGTCATTATTGTTGTCGTCATCACCCTTAGGTTTATCTGAAGCGATAAGTTTCAGCTTGATACCGAACATTTCACGATACAAGATACCTTTCACATGGAAGAAGAATGGTAAAACGAAAATCAAGCCAATGCCGTACAACATTGCAGCAGCGATAAACATTAGCATCACCATCAAGTAAATAGCGGCAACAGTGAATATCTTCTTGTTTACTGCACGTAATGAAAGTAACAAAGATTGCATCGGCGGTACTTTCTTATCACAGATAAGCAGGATTGAATGAGTGAAAGCCAAAGAGAAATAAATCGACAAGAACGGCAGAATCATACCTGCTATCCCCTGCAGCATTAAACTAAATAGCGTCGCCAAGATCACAGGTACAGTAAATTGCAGACCTTTCCCGATATGACGCAGTTTTGTATTTAACCCTGCAGCGTGACTCATCGCCATTAGGCTGATACCTGCGTATACCGGAGCACTGATAACTTCATAGCTAAAGTTAGCAATGAAAATCGACTCAACAATCTGTGGCGTAAAAGCTTCAGGATCAATGACTGCATCAAGGATGATACTCGGGTCACCAAGTTGTAACTTGAGAGCGATATAAAAGATAGCGAGTTGGACAAACATTAAAGCAATAATGGCCGGCGAGAAGTTTAAGAAGTGACTAATCGTGTGCTTCCACGCTTCTTGAAAAACAGCTGTCGCTTTAAGTTCGTAATCTCCAGAAAGTGCTCTGTCGATACTGCCGCCTAAATTAAAGTCTTTTTCGATGTCATTGTTCATAGTGATACCTAGGTGTGCCAACAAATTCGAAGCCACCTAACTTATTGATAAAAAATTGGCTTCATTATACTCACATGTCGAGTGCAAACTAAAACTTGATTCTGTAACAAGGCTTGCTTTTGTGAGTTAATGGTTAATAATTAGACACTTATTTAATCGTAAATGCCTCAATTATCATTATGGTAAAAGATGTTTACTTTTACCTGCGAAATTTTTTATCAATCAATGGCAAAAAATGCTTTGAATTCACGATTTTGGTGATTATGATGCGCGCCTTAAAAGTGTGTAGCAACAGGTCTTGAAAAGGACCAAGGTGGAGAAAAACAGACGTTGAACGCTAAACAATCAGTAGGAAAACCAGTAGTACAACTCACTGGTATTAGTAAAAGTTTCGATGGTAAGGAAGTCATCGGCAATCTTGATCTAAATGTCAATCACGGTGAGTTCCTCACCATCTTAGGCCCATCCGGTTGTGGTAAAACCACAGTACTAAGAATGATTGCGGGGTTTGAAACGGCAGATAATGGTCAAATCCTATTAGCTGCTCAGAATGTTACCCAAGTTCCTGCTGAACAAAGGCATGTAAACACGGTTTTCCAGAGCTACGCCCTATTCCCACATATGACTGTCTTCGACAATGTGGCATTTGGTCTACGTATGCAGAAAGTCCCAAGCGCTGAGATTGAGCCTCGCGTAATGGATGCTTTGAAAATGGTACGCCTAGAACAGATGGCACAACGAAAACCACACCAACTCTCCGGTGGTCAGCAACAACGTATCGCAATTGCGCGTGCGGTTGTTAATAAGCCTAAAGTTCTACTGCTGGATGAATCTCTATCTGCGCTGGATTACAAACTTCGTAAACAGATGCAAATTGAGCTCAAACAGCTTCAGCGTCAACTTGGTATTACGTTCATCTTTGTAACGCATGACCAAGAAGAAGCGCTATCGATGTCAGATCGTATTATCGTTATGCGAGACGGTGTTATCGAGCAAGACGGTACGCCACGTGAAATCTACGAAGAGCCTAAAAACCTATTCGTTGCGCGTTTCATTGGCGAGATCAACGTGTTCGAAGCAACCGCTATTTCTCGTCAAGACGAAAAGCGTATCGTGGCAAAGATTGAAGGTGAAGACTCTATCATCTATCACGATAAAGAGATCTCTGAAGGACAAAAGCTGCAAGTTCTATTAAGACCTGAAGACCTTCGAATTGAAGAGATCAAAGAGTCTGAGCAACGTGGCATTGTCGGCCATATCGTCGAGCGAACTTACAAAGGCATGACGCTAGATTCAGTTGTTGAACTGGAATCTGGTATGCGTGTAATGGTAAGCGAATTCTTCAACGAAGATGACCCAGACGTTGATCACTCACTGGGGCAAAAAGTTGCTGTAACTTGGGTTGAGAGCTGGGAAGTGGTGCTAGAAGATGAGCAAGAAGTTTAATTTACAAAACGCCATTATCGCTTTAATCACTGGTTGGCTTGTTGTTTTCGTGATGATTCCAAACATCATGATTATTGGTACAAGCTTTCTAACTAGAGATGAAGCGAACCTTATCGAGATGACGTTCACTCTCGATAATTATGTTCGTCTGGCTGATCCATTATACTTCAAAGTGTTAGCGCATTCGTTCTACATGGCGATTGTAGCAACTCTACTATGTTTAGTGATTGGTTACCCATTCGCTTATATTATTGCGAAAATGCCAGCTAAATGGCGCCCATTCATGCTGTTCTTGGTGATTGTTCCTTTTTGGACAAACTCATTGATTCGTACCTACGGCTTGAAGATCGTCCTAGGTACTCAAGGTGTATTGAACAAAAGCTTGATGGCATTAGAAATCATCGATAAGCCGATGCGTATTATGTACACAGAAACAGCTGTAATGATTGGTCTCGTATATATCCTACTGCCGTTTATGATTCTGCCACTCTACTCTGCAATTGAGAAGTTGGACGATACCTACATTGAAGCGGCAAAAGATTTGGGGGCGAATAAATTACAGACGCTACTTAAAGTCATTTTACCACTAACAATGCCAGGTATTATTGGCGGCTGTTTACTTGTCCTGTTACCTGCGTTAGGCATGTTCTACATTTCCGACCTTTTAGGCGGTGCGAAGAACCTACTGATTGGTAACGTGATTAAGAGCCAGGTACTGAACGCCCGAGATTGGCCGTTTGGTGCGGCAACCAGTATTGCGCTAACGGCAGCAATGGCTGTGATGCTTTATGCCTACTATCGTGCAGGTAAGCTATTGAATAAGAAAGTGGAGCTAGACTAATGGGTCGCACAGTTAAGTTCAGCTTTATGACATTGGTATATGGTTTTCTATACTTACCAATCATCGTACTAATCGCAAACTCATTTAATGCGAACAAATTTGGTATGAAATGGGGCGGCTTCACCACCAAGTGGTATGACGCACTGATAAATAATGACAGCCTTATGCAGGCAGCATGGCACTCTCTCAATGTGGCTGTGTTCTCTGCAACCGCGGCGACAATCGTCGGTAGCTTAACGGCTGTGGCATTGTTCAGATACCAGTTCAAAGGTAAAGGCGTTGTAAACACAATGCTGTTTGTGGTGATGATGTCACCTGATATTGTTATGGCAATCTCGTTATTGGCACTGTTTTTGGTAATGGGTGTTCAGCTTGGGTTCTTCACCCTACTCGCAGCTCACATTACCTTCTGTCTACCGTTTGTTGTGGTGACAGTCTACAGTCGCTTGAACGGCTTTGATGTCAAAATGCTGGAAGCAGCAAAAGACTTGGGCGCCAGTGAGTGGACGATCTTGAAACAGATCATTCTACCGCTAGCGAAACCTGCAGTTGCTGCGGGTTGGTTACTGAGCTTCACACTATCGCTTGATGACGTGATCATCAGCTCTTTTGTGACTGGTCCAACATATGAAATCTTACCATTGAAGATTTATTCAATGGTGAAAGTGGGAATATCACCAGAGGTTAATGCCCTCGCAACGGTTATGCTTGTGGTCTCGTTGATACTAGTTGTTGCTTCTCAACTGCTAGCAAGAGAGAAAATCAAGTAAACCTCACGTGTTATTCATAAGCAGAATGGTGAAATCGCCATTCTGTTTTTCTATCTACTGCCTTTAGGCAACGTTTAGTTTGGAGCTAACGTCAATGAAAAAATGGGCTACTTTATTAGCTGGTAGTGCATGTGCGCTTTCTATGTTTTCTGCGTCTGTATCTGCAGAAGAGAACAAAGAATTAGTGTTTATGAACTGGGGTCCTTACATCAACAGTGAGATCTTAGAAAAATTCACAAACGAAACAGGTATTAAGGTGATCTACTCTACTTATGAGTCGAACGAAACCTTATACGCAAAGCTAAAAACGCATAACAAAGGTTACGACCTTGTTGTGCCATCTACCTACTTCGTCTCTAAGATGCGCGATGAAGGTATGCTACAAAAAATTGATAAGTCTAAGTTAAGTAATTTTAATAACTTAGATACTAATTACTTAGATAAGCCGTACGATCCAAATAACGACTACTCTATTCCTCACGTTGTAGCGATCACAGGTCTTGCCGTTAACACAGATATGTATGATCCAGAAGAGTTCCAAAGCTGGGCAGACTTGTGGAAACCTGAGCTTGAAGGTCAATTAATGATGATGGATGACACTCGTGAAGTGTTCCACATTGCTCTTCGCAAGCTTGGTTACTCAGGTAACACAACAGACGAGAAGCAGATCGACGAAGCTTACGCTGAACTACAAAAGCTGATGCCAAACGTACTTGTGTTTAACTCTGATAACCCAGGTGCTCCCTACATGTCTGGTGAAGTTGGTCTAGGTATGCTTTGGAACGGCTCTGCTGCTGCGGCTCAAAATGAAGGTTTGCCAATTAAACTGGTATTTCCCAAAGAAGGCGGGATCGGCTGGGTAGATAACTTCGCTATCAGCTCTGGTGCTGTGAACGTAGAAGCGGCACATAAGATGATCGACTTCTTACTGCGACCTGAGATTGCAGAGCAGATCTCTCGCGATACGGGCTATTTAACCGCAGTAAAAGCATCAAACGAGAAATTCAAAGATAGCCCTGCGCTGTTCCCTTCTCAAGAAGATCTAGATCGCGTTGAATGGCAAGCTGCCGTTGGCGACAAAACCGTGAAATATGAAGAGTATTTCATGAAGTTGAAAGCCGGCCAATAAGGTCTATAATAAATTCAATGCAATAGGCAGCTTAGGCTGCCTATTTTCGTATTAGACTGCTATAATCCGACGCGATTTTTATTAATCGATTCACATTGGGTTCGCAACCCAGATTCAAATCAAACAAATGAACGGAACAGTAATGAAAAAAGCACTGTATACCGGCGCATTGTGTGCTGCTACCTTACTTTCAACGCCCTCTTTCGCAGCAGACCAAGAACTGTATTTTTACAACTGGTCTGAATACATTCCTAACGAAGTGTTAGAGGATTTTACTGAAGAGACTGGAATTAAAGTTATCTACTCTACCTACGAGTCTAACGAAAGCATGTACGCCAAGTTAAAAACTCAAGGGTCAGGTTACGACCTAGTTGTTCCTTCTACTTACTTCGTATCTAAGATGCGCAAAGAAGGTATGCTACAAGAGCTAGACAAGTCTAAGCTTACGCATTTTGCGGATTTGGATCCAAACTACTTGGACAAACCATTTGATCCAAGTAACAGCTACTCTATCCCATACATTTGGGGCGCAACGGGTATTGGCATTAATTCAGACATGTTAGACAAATCTTCTGTTAAATCATGGGATGACCTATGGGATACACAGTGGGAAGGTCAACTGATGATGATGGACGACTCTCGTGAGGTGTTCCACATCGCTCTAACTAAACTGGGTTACTCTCCAAACACGACTAACCCAGATGAAATTAAAGCGGCTTATGAAGAGCTGAAAAAGCTGATGCCAAACGTGTTGGTGTTCAACTCAGATTTCCCGGCAAACCCTTACCTTGCAGGTGAAGTTTCTCTGGGTATGCTTTGGAACGGTTCTGCATACATGGCTCGCCAGGAAGGTGCAACGATTGACATCATCTGGCCGGAAAAAGGTGCTATCTTCTGGATGGATAGTCTAGCGATTCCGTCAGGCGCGAAAAATATTGAAGCGGCACATAAGATGATCGATTTCCTATTACGCCCTGAAAATGCTGCGAAAATCGCATTAGAAATCGGCTACCCAACGCCAGTTAAAACGGCATACCCTCTTCTACCGAAAGAATTTGCTGAAGACCAGAACGTATTCCCACCACAATCTGTAATGGACAGCGGTGTATGGCAAGACGAAGTGGGCGAAGCGAGCGTTATTTATGACGAGTACTTCCAGAAACTAAAAGTAAACAACTAGTTTATTTTTGACTGAATATGAAAGCGGCGTTGGCCGCTTTCTTTTTATCTCAACGAATACGTTATTACCTCTTTCAAGCTCTCAAACTTTTGGGCTCTTCATATAGAAGCTCTGAAACTAATTTAGGCACTTCAATACTTGCCTTACCATAACGCTTTTCAACAAACTCGCTTTCTACAGCGCTTGGCTCTAGGTTAATTTCAATAGTATGAGCGCCATGCATTTTCGCATCGTGGACAAAGCCTGCAGCTGGGTACACTACGCCAGAAGTACCGATAGAAATAAATAGATCTGCATCTTCCAACGCAGAGTAAATGTCGCCCATACGCAGCGGCATTTCACCAAACCAAACAATGTGAGGCCTCATCTGAGCTGGGATTTGGCAACAATGACATAGCTCACCAGTCAGAATGTCATCTTTGTGCTCAATAACCTGATTCGATTCACTGCAACGGGCTTTTAGGAGTTCGCCGTGCATGTGTATCACATTGTCGCTACCACCTCTCTCATGAAGGTTATCGATATTCTGTGTGATGATGGTGACTTTCCCCTCTAAACGCTTCTCCAGCTCACCCAGCGCTTTGTGTGCAGCATTAGGCTCAATGTCGGGGCTTTGTAGCCCCTTGCGGCGCTTATTGTAAAATGCTTGAACCAAATCAGGGTCTCGTTGAAAGCCTTCGGGAGTCGCCACATCTTCGATCTTGTGGCTTTCCCATAATCCGTCCTGCGCACGAAAAGTTTGTATTCCTGACTCTGCCGAGATCCCAGCTCCTGTGAGAATCACGATATTTCTGTATGGGAAATTCATATTACATCCTTATCAATATGTCACTTTGTAACAGCTTAGCACTGTTCAAATTCCAACAATAGTTTTGGGGATTAGACGATGGTCTTATGCGCATGTATTCATTGGTCATTTGTGAACTAGCTTGAGTTTTGAAGAGGAAAAATAGCGAAGAGACGACTGTTGAATGGATTATCGCTCTTTGTAGAAAACAAAAAAGCGACCGAAGCCGCTTTTAAGTTGAGTGTTTCGAGACTCGAAGATTGTTCTGATAAAACCTTAATCTTCACTCACAGATGAGATCTTGTGAATGGATAGATCCGCGCCGTTAAATTCATCTTCCTCGCTTAAACGAAGGCCTGTCACTTTGTTTAGAATGCCGTAGACAATGAATGCACCGCCAACCGCAACCACAATGCCTGCGACAGTACCCAGAACCTGAACCACAAAGCTCACCCCACCGAGTCCCCAGAATGCTTGTTGACCAAAAATGCCTGCCGCAATACCGCCCCACGCACCGCAAACGCCATGTAGAGGCCAAACACCTAATACGTCATCAATCTTGGTTTTGTTTTGCATGTAGGTAAACAGATAAACAAATAGCGCGCCTGCGACACCACCTGTGACAAGTGCACCGAGTGGATGCATCAAGTCTGAGCCTGCACAAACTGCGACTAAGCCCGCCAAAGGACCATTGTGAATGAAGCCTGGGTCATTCTTGCCAGCAAACAGTGCAGCGAGAATACCGCCGACCATCGCCATGAGAGAGTTCATTGCAACTAAGCCACTAATGCCATTGATCGCTTGTGCTGACATCACGTTGAAGCCAAACCAACCGACACAAAGAATCCATGCGCCTAATGCTAAGAAAGGAATGTTCGATGGTGCGAAGTTAGTGTGTTTGCCCGCACGTATACGCCCTTTACGCATTCCCAGAAAATAGACCGCGACTAATGCAATCCAACCACCAACGCCATGTACGACGATTGAACCTGCGAAGTCATGAAAGCCATAGCCGAATTGGGCTTCAAACCAATCTTGTAGGCCAAAATTCCCATTCCAAATAATGCCTTCGAAAAACGGATAAACCAGCCCAACCGTAAATAAGGTCGCCAATAGTACAGGGTAGAAACGTGCACGCTCTGCGATACCACCCGATACAATTGCTGGAATCGCCGCAGCAAACGTCATTAAGAAGAAGAACTTCACTAACTCATAGCCATTTGCTTGAGCCAAGGTATCGGCATCAGCGAAAAAGTGTGCGCCATAAGCAACCCAATATCCGATAAAGAAATACGCAATGGCAGAAACGCCAAAATCCGCAAGAATCTTCACCAAAGCGTTTACTTGGTTTTTCTTTCGTACTGTACCTACCTCAAGGAAGGCAAAACCGGCGTGCATCAAGAAAACCATGATGGCACCAAGTAATAAAAACAGTGTGTCTGAACTTTGCGTCAAGTTCTGTACTGCGCTATGAACTTGCTCGACTGACTGGCTCATTAAAGCTAACTCCTTTTGCTTTATCATTTGCACTGATTGTGTGCGTATTAAATGATGTAATTATTTAAAGACTCAATAGCTAGGCAAGATGCGTTCCAAACCATATGAACCGAATAAGCGCAGTCTGCACTACTTCTTAAATGATTGATTAATCAAGATTTGAATATATAGTGGCACGATTTTGGTGAGCGACAGGGTGTAAATTGCTAGTTTTATTTGCACCAAGATAGTGAAATGCACCATAAAGAAGCGTGCAACATCAAAGCAGTGCGTTAGAGGATAAGGACTGATTTAGAGTAGTTAGACAGCAGACAATAAAAAACCCAGCAAAGAGCTGGGTTTTAAATAGAACAACTTAAGAGTGTTGTTATAGGTTTGGTCCTGTCGAAGCTTTTTGTGGCAAACCTTGCTTCAGGCGGGTCATTCCTTGGTACATACGAATAAACCAAACCACAATGGCAATAGCACCAAATAACATACCCACGTAAGGGATGTAGTACGCAACTTTATCGATGAAATGACTCTTATACCAGTAGTCATTTACGCCTTTCAAAACACCATTTGACGTTGCAACAGTTACGATCAATACCACAAAGTAGGTCAGATTCAGGAAGAAAGTACGGATCAGACCGTAGTAATGGGAATCGACAATTTCCCCATCTTCCCCTTTGTCTAGACGATACCCTGCATAGACAATAGCGATTACACCCGAAATCAGACAGGTAAATGGCGTAAAGCAACTTAGTATGTAAGCAACCCAAATACCTTTATGAGGTTTGTTCATTCGGCTTTACCTCTTTTTCTGTTTGCGAGACATTCTCTGTATTCGAACCAGTAACATCCCCTTGTCGTGCTTCCTGCTTCTCTTTCGCCATAACTTCTTCGTACCAAAGGTCGTGGTGCTCTTTTGCCCAAGTTTCGTCAACTTCACCCGTTACCATACCTTCTAGCGCCCCTTCCATACCAAACAGGCCGATATAGATGTGGAACACAAAGCCACAGATAAGGATCAGTGCAGCCAACATGTGAACTAAGTTTGAAAGCTCCATATCACGACGTGTTTGACCAAAGATTGGGAAGTCTAGAACTAAACCACTGATCGCAACGACGGTACCTACAACGATAAGTAACCAAAACAGTGCTTTTTCACCAGCGTTTGAAAACTCTGCTGACGGGTGTGAGCCTTTATGCTTACCAACCATACCACCAAGCTTCATAAACCACTTAAGGTCGACCATCTTGAAGATAGACTTACGCCACCACTTCACCAGTACGCACATTAGCAGTACATAGAAGATTGGACCGATGTAGTTGTGGTATTGCTTAGCGAGCATGATGATAAAGCCCCACAAATCCGTTGGGATATAAGGCTTTAAGAAGTGCTTACCATAAACCAACATTAAGCCGCTGAAGGCCAAAGTTAGGAAGGTAAAGGCCATGCTCCAGTGGAGTGCTCTGTCTAAACGCGACCAACGTTTTATCTTACGCCCTGTTCTCGGCGCACTTAACATCAGTGGGCCAATCACAATGTACATCAGAGTAACAAAGGCAATACTACCGAAAATAGCAACTGCGCCTGCCGGAGACATCCACTTCTCTTTTAAGATGTACCACGTTTGCCCAGGAGTACTTATCAGCATACCGTGCTCAGCAGATTGAGACGTTGTGTAGCCTGTCTCACCTTCACGCACTTGTCGCCAAAAGTCTGCACCTGCCAGTTGGGTCATCTCACGCTCTGCGGTATTCGCTTTCGTCTCAGCAGCGTGACTCATTGGAGCCAGCATTGTCAGTGCTGCCAGTAGTGGCAGCACGACAAGTGAGAGACGTTTTAACAATGAAAACATACGTCTCTCCCTACTTAGCTCTTAGTCGCATCGTAAGAAAGGTCATTGCCGTCAGTCCAACCAGCGCCTTTCGCACCACGCTCTACAACGCGCTGACGGAATACATCAGAGACTTTCTCTGCATCACCCGCAAGTAGCGCTTTAGTTGAACATAGTGATGCACACATTGGCAGCTTACCTTCAGCAATACGGTTGGCACCGTACTTCTGGCGCTCTTCAACAGAGCCCGCTTCAGTTTCAGGACCGCCAGCACAGAATGTACATTTGTCCATCTTACCGCGCTCCCCAAACGCTTCCTGTTTAGGAAATTGTGGTGCGCCAAATGGACAAGCGAATAGACAGTAGCCACAACCGATACACAGATCTTTGTTGTGAAGTACGATGCCGTCTTCAGTGTGCTCGAAACAGTCTGCAGGACATACCGCCATACAAGGTGCGTCAGTACAGTGCATACAAGCAACTGAGATAGAGTTTTCACCCGGTTCGCCATCGTTCAGTGTGACAACGCGGCGACGTTGGATACCCCACTCTAGAGCATCATCGTTTTCGTTTTTACATGCAGTGACACAGCCGTTACATTCGATACAGCGCTTAGTGTCACAAAGAAATTTCATTCTAGCCATTATTGGACTCCTTAAGCCTTACGAATGTTACAAAGGGTTACTTTCGTTTCCTGCATCAAAGTTACAGGGTCATAACCATAAGTGGTCGCTGTGTTTGCAGCTTCACCAATAACATACGGATCAGTGCCTTCAGGATACTTAGAACGTAGATCTTCACCTTGGAACTTACCGCCGAAGTGGAATGGAATAAATGCCAGACCAGGCTTCACTCGACGTGTGACAAGAGCTTTCACCTTAATACGGCCTTTTTCTGCACCTTCAACCCACACATCATCGCCGTCTTTGAAACCGATGTCGTTTGCATCTTTCGGGTTCACTTCAACGAACATCTCTTGTTGAAGTTCAGCAAGCCAAGGGTTAGAACGAGTCTCTTCACCACCACCTTCGTATTCAACCAGGCGGCCAGAAGTTAGGATGATTGGGTACTCGCCAGACTTATCTTCTTCTTGAATCGATTTGTACAAGGTTGGTACACGGAAGATCGCTTCTTTGTCATCCCACGTTGGGTAGTCAGCAACTAGGTCACGACGTGGTGTGTACAGCGGCTCACGGTGAAGTGGTACGCGGTCTGGGAATGTCCAAACAATCGCGCGCGCCTTCGCATTACCAAATGGGATACAACCGTGCTTAATCGCAACGCGTTGGATACCACCAGATAGATCGGTTTTCCAGTTCTTGCCTTCAGCAGCCGCTTTTTCTTCAGCTGTAAGATCGTCCCACCAACCCAGTTGCTTCAAAAGCTTGTCGCTAAACTCTGGGTAGCCGTCTTTGATTTCACTGCCTTTCGAATAGCTGTCTTCTGCCAGTAGGTTTTTACCTTCGAATTCAACGCCGAAACGGGTACGGAAGTTACCGCCGCCCTCTGCAACAGGCTTAGATGTATCGTAAAGGATATGTGTACCAGGGTGTTTCATCTCTGGTGTGCCCCAACATGGCCAAGGCATACCGTAGGTTTCACCGTGGATTGGGCCACCTTCTGCTTCCAGCGTCGTTTTGTGGAATGTATGCCAGTTTTGCTGGTGCTCTTTAAGACGCTCTGGGCTTTGACCTGTGTAACCGATCGTCCACATACCTTTGTTGAACTCACGTGTAAGGTCTTCAATCAGTGGTTGATTGTTCTCTACGCGGATGTTTTTAAACAACTGGTCTGCATAACCTAATTTCTTAGAAAGTAGGTACATGATTTCGTGGTCAGGCTTAGAGTCGAACAGTGGATCAACCACTTTGTCACGCCACTGCAGTGAGCGGTTTGATGCCGTAACACTGCCGTAAGTTTCGAACTGAGTCGTCGCTGGAAGCAGGTAAACGCCGTCGGTACGATCGTTCATTACCGCAGCAACTGTTGGGTATGGGTCAACAATCACCATCATATCCAACTTCTGCATCGCCTTTTTCATTTCAGGGCCACGAGTCTGAGAGTTGACCGCGTGCCCCCAGTAGAACATTGCGCGAATGTTTTCTCGTTGGCGGATGTTGTCTTTGTTTTCTAAGACACCGTCAACCCAACGAGATACTGGAATACCGGCACTGTTCATTGGTTTCTGACCGCCGTAAGCGTTGTCATCAAAACGCCCTTTCACCCAGTCGAAGTCCAGATCCCAGACTTTCGACCAGTGACGCCACGAACCTTCAGAGAGACCGTAGTAGCCAGGAAGCGTATCTGATAGTACGCCTAGGTCAGTTGCGCCTTGTACGTTATCGTGACCACGGAAAATGTTAGCACCGCCGCCTGATTTACCGATGTTACCTAGTGCAAGTTCAAGTACACAGTAAGCACGAGTGTTGTTGTTACCTGTGGTGTGTTGAGTACCACCCATACACCAAACGATACAACCCGGACGGTTTTCAGAAAGCAGTTTTGCCGTGTGGTAAACGTCGGCTTCAGATACGCCAGTTACGCGCTCAACCTCAGCTGGCGTCCATTTTGCTACTTCTTCACGGATCTCATCCATACCAAATACACGTTGGCGAATGAACTCTTTGTCTTCCCACTTGTTTGCAAAGACATGCCATAGCACGCCCCAAATAAACGCAACGTCAGAACCTGGACGAAGTGATACGTAGTGATCCGATTTCGCAGCTGTACGAGTGCGACGAGGATCCGCAACAACGATCTTACAGTTGTTTTTCTCTTTCGCGATCAAGATGTGCTGCATTGCGACCGGGTGCGCCTCTGCTGGGTTTGAACCAATGAATAGCATCGACTTACAGTTGTGCATGTCATTGAATGAGTTTGTCATTGCACCGTAGCCCCAAGTGTTCGCTACACCTGCTACTGTGGTTGAGTGACAAATACGCGCTTGGTGGTCGACGTTGTTGGTTCCCCAAAGTGACGCCATTTTACGGAATGCGTAAGCTTGTTCGTTGCTGTGTTTCGCACTACCAAGGAAGTAAACCGAATCAGGACCAGACTCTTTACGCAGCTCGAGCGCCTTGTTACCGATCTCTTCGATTGCTTGGTCCCAAGAAAGCTTCTTCCATTTACCGCCTTCCAGTTTCATTGGGTACTTAAGACGACGTTCACCGTGGCCGTGCTCACGCAGTGCTGCACCTTTCGCACAGTGTCCACCAGCGTTGAATGGGTGGTCAAATGCCGGCTCTTGGCCAGTCCATACGCCATTTTGAACTTCAGCGTAGATACCACAACCCACAGAACAGTGAGAACAGATCGTACGTTTGATCTCAGTTTTCGCATCTGGATCAACCGACTTCGCTTGTGCTTTTTTCATCATGCCTGGAGCGAATAGGCTTGCACCTACTACAGCGCCACCAGCAGCCAATGAAGTGTTCTTCATGAATGCACGACGAGATACGCCGAGCTGATTGGTTTCCTTGCTCACACTATCGGAGCGTTTGACTAGTTTCATCCTTTATCCCCTATAGTGTGTCGTAGTAGTCGCGAATATGTTGCGTTTCACGGTAGCCAGTCTTCTTCACGTCTTTTTTGGAAAGGTCAGGCGTTTCAGCCGCTGATGCCACTGTTGAAGTTCCAGCGACAACAGCACCCGCTACGGCTGCAGTTGTTAAGCCTTTGAGTAAGTCCCTACGGCTTGTATTTACTTCTTTATTATCTTTCATCATTGCTTCCTTACCTTACGGTAGATCTTTATGGAGGCTTGCTGCCCCTCTATCGATATGATCGATTACTCGTAATCAGTGACGTTTTTTACATCAATTTTTGATTTGTGCTTACTGCTTTTGGTATTCACACTAAAACGAACTTGTTCTAGTGATAGGAATGCTTTGCATAGTTGAGCGGCCGGCTTGTAAAAGTTGGCGTGTTCCGCACTCTCCGTCTGGCGAGTGAAAGATTCAAACCAAGGTGCAATATGTTTATTGAAAACAACTTGTTGAAGCTCTTCTTCTTCACCGGTTAGCATCGCCATCACTTCACAAAGTGCTGAAATATGATCTTCTGGCTCTTTTACGTTTTCGTCGCGCTCAATACCAAGAAGCTCAAGATCGTGTCGGATCTCAGCAAGTGGCTTTTCCATCATTGCGCCAGTCATATGCCATGAACCAAAAGGCATCACTTCACCACGGCCAATACCGATGAAAAGGTCTTGGTATTCGTCCTCTAGTGCTTCACGCTCAGCTTGAATTGCGGCTTGTTGAAGCGCAATCCAAGCTTTTTGCATGGCACTTTCCGACTCTTCAATTTCTAGAGATTTTAAAAAGTCGATCATCTCTTCTGTTGGAGCACTACGAAATAGTGCGGATAGAACTAGGTAGATATCTGTTCTTAATGTTTGTTCTTGTTCTGAATGAGTATCCAAAGCCAACTCCTAGTATTTCAGTTGTTTCAATGGGTCTTGAGCCATTGAATCGAACATATCGATGACACGGCAGTCTTCACACATAGCAATACGATTGATCGCTGCTTCGTCTGAAAAATGTGAGTGACCGCGTAACTTGTTTTGCAACATATCAATCATAGATTGAGGAGCAAAAGGCTTATGACAACGAATACACTCCGCAGCTTTCTCTTCATGGATCACAACGGCCTTCTGACGCTCCTCTCTCACCCAATTCATACGAGGTGTTAGAGTTAGAACGTTTTCAGGACATGCTTTTTCACAAAGGCCACACTGAACACAATCTTGTTCAATGAATTTTAGAGATGGAGATGTGCCATCGGTATGAAGTGCACGAGTTGGACATACCGCCACACAACTCATACATAACGTACAATCTTTGCTTTCACACGAAACGTTGCCGTAAGGTGCGTTCGATGGAAGCTCAACAATGTTTTCTACCGGAATACGTGATGTACTCAGGGCGTCTAGCGCAGTAAACAGGCGCTGACGTTTATTACCTCGTAAGTCACCAAGTGCCAAATCAAAAGAGTCGGTACAGAGTGTCGGCGCACCTTCGCGAAGAGATTCAAGGTAAAGGATATCTACTGTCTCTTTTGCTACACCAATTTGATCCAACAGTTCTTGAGCGATACCCACTTCATTATTTAGCACACGAATAATGGTTTCTGGCATAAAGCGTGACGCTGCAAACAAAACCTGAGTGGCACCATTCACTAGGGCTGCAAACCAAGTATCAATCCCGACCGAAGGAAGCTCTTCAACAACAACCGGAATCACATTCTCTGGAAGTGCTTTAAGTGCCATTACATTGTATGTTTCATGACGAGAGCTACAGATCAGAACGATCGGGTCTAGCCCCCCTGCTTTCTCATAGTTAGCTAATGTACGCTCAATGAATTTTTGCGTGTCATCTGGATTAGGCAATGCGTAAGAGATAGCTTCTGTCGGACAGCTCGTTGCACAAGTACCCACGCCTTGACAAAGGTACGGGTTAATTTCGATGCGATGACCGGTTTTGTCTGTACCTTCACTGGATAGCGCGCCTGCTGGACAAGCATCAACACAACGCTCACAGCCTTTAACGCCACGAGAGCTATGCGCACACAAATCAGTATCTAAACGGAAAAATTTTGGCTTATCGAAGGTACCCATTAGCGTTGGGATCTCTTCTAGTGCTTCAGCCAATTTCGGATAGCCACGTCCAACCGGGTAGTAACCCGGAACTGGAACTTCTTCAGTCATGCAGCTGTTTAGGCATAGGTCTAACACAACATCAAAGCAATCGTGATTAATAGCAACTTTCGCTAAATTGCTCGTCGTCCCACGGTTTTCAATAATCACTTCAAACGTACCTAGGAAACCTGATACCTGAACCGAATTAGCGAAATAGAGTTCACTGTTTGAACCCTTCTCTCCATCCGTTGATAGCAGAGTAAGGCTGGTCAATTGAGGAAGCTGTGCAGCCGCGCTCTCAATGATTGCAGTTGGCCCTATGATTAGGGTATTACCACCACTTTCATAACTTACGGTTGGTGGAATAAGGTTGGTTAACTCTACGGTATTTTCAAAAGCATAGAGTCGCGCTTTACCATTATTGGTTGTTGCTTCTTTTAATAGTTCTTTAAGCATTGCTCAGTTCCATATAGCGTCATGGATAATCTGCTCAACCTTGATTGTAGTCAGCCTCTAATAGAATGCTGATTAATTGCTCAACTAATGATGTCTCGTATCTCATCATTGATCGTAAAACAATCTACTAACCCGTTGATTATGTTTGTTCAAAGCAATGTATGTGCCAATTTTAATTTGATTAAATTTCAATAGCTTATAGGATTTATTGCTCTATTTTAAGGACAAAAAAACCGACTGGGACAATTTGTCTCAGTCGGTTCATTGAGTATTTAGTCAAAATGTACCTATTTTTTGTGTGGTATATTTTGTCTCAATTACAGATTCATCTTTGTAGATAAAATGCCTATTTTATGAATAACTGTATATATGTACAGTTAATGTTATTTTGGAGACTTCTCAACGTTCTCAGTGTCTGAATTGAGGGTATCTTGAGGTTCATTTTCAGAAGCATCGAATCCTTTTTGTTGAACATCTTCTTGCTCTGCTTCTGCTACCTCTTGTTCTAAGGTATCACTGGTCGTAGTTGACTCATCTTTAGCATTAGCAGTGACAGGCTCACTATCCTCAACCGTCTCTTTTACCCAGTCTCTTAACGTATCAGCAACGCCTTCAGTAAGAGACTTAAGGTTACTGTAGTCATCATCATAATCGTCTAAGCCATCACGAACATTGAACTCTTCAGATAAGAATAGCTTTCTCAGAGCGGCCTTTTTCACGCTCTCCGATGCCTCAGATACCAGAAGCTGAGCAACAGAAGGAGATTCACCTTCAACGTTCTCTACTGAGTCATCCAGACTTTCCACTGAAATATCAGCGTGTATTTGCTCTGAAGCAACCGAAGGTTCTGGGTCGTTAATGCTCGTAAATTCAGGAGATTGAGCATCAGTAGTAACGTTAACTGTCTCTTCTGCTTCAACGTCAGTACCCTTGTCTCCATCTAACTTACGCTGTGACCAACGACTAAAGAAACTAGTTGCCATTTGCGCGCCCTGCTCCTTTACGTTTCTTACGACGTTTTTCTAACAGTTCGCCATGTCGACCAATGAAAGCTTCCATCCAGGCTTGAACAGGTAAAGGCATGTCAAACGAAAGCACCTGATTGTCTCCATCCATATACTGGCCTGCGACAGTTTGAGAAGCTGTTAGCAGTTGGATAATCGGAACACCTGAATCAACGTTGTCCATTACCAGAAAAAGCTTCGGTTGTTGCGAGCTAAGGTTGAATCGATAGTCTGTACGTTCATCTTTATGCAACTGCAGTAAGCACACCTCTTTCGAGTCACTGTTCGGGGACAACTCAAACCCTACCAGTTCCCATTGTGTGGTTGTCCACATGCCTGTCTTGATCTCTTTTTCGATGCGATGGACGCCTATCGACCAAGATGTCTCGGTTTTCTCATATTGTTGTTCTAGTTCTTTAGTTTCCGACATATCTCATCCCGTTGTTATTTGAAGCCGCTGCCAATAGGACATTTTGTTCTATTCACTACGTTACAAAATCTTTGGTTTACTACAACTAAGCAATAACCACGCCATAGCGCCATTAAAATAGGTGAAGTCTCTGTTCAGGTTAGACCGATGTGACAGTTTTTGCGCTAAGTAAAGGTAATCACCCGAATAATTTGAGATAAAGTACGCTTTGGAATAAGAATTGCTTTAAGCATTAAAACAAAGAAGCAGACTCCTTTGGCGAGTTTTAAAAATAACGCCTAAATCGTCAACGTCAAAACGCGTGATGAGCGTATACACAACTAGGATATTAAAGTGGTTAAACCAAACATTATTAAAACCAGTGAAAACCCTCTCCAAACCATTGAAGTGGAAGTGTTCGACGAGTATGGCGAAAAGCTAACAAAACAGATTGCTTGCGAACGTCCCCTAACCGTTATGCTTAACTGGAAAGAGATCGTGACTCTGATGACTTTGGGCTCGCGTCCTGAATCATTAGTCTTAGGTTATTTAAAAAACCAAAGCTTCCTCTCTGACCCAGAAGCCATTGAATCTATCATTATCGACTGGGAAACCAGTTCAGCGGCGGTTGTCACTAAAGAAGATACAAGCCAGTTAGAAAGTGCGCTCAAAAAGAAAACCGTCACCTCTGGTTGCGGTCAAGGCACTATGTACGGCAATGTCATGAAGCAGCTTGAAAACTACCAAGTACCTCAAACCAAGCTTAAACAATCTGAAATCTACACAGCTCTAGAAGCGCTGACTCATTACAACGACACCTACAAAAAAGCTGGCGCAGTTCATGGTTGTGCCGTGTGTAAAGACGACAAAGTACTCTCATTCGTAGAAGATGTCGGCCGTCACAATGCCGTGGATACACTTGCAGGTGAAATGTGGCTGAATCAAGAAGATGGCTCGGACAAAATTTTCTATACTACTGGCCGTTTGACCTCTGAGATGGTGATTAAGGTGGCTCAAATGGGTATTCCTGTGCTGCTCTCTCGTTCTGGTGTGACTCAAATGGGGCTAGATCTTGCTCAAAAATTTGGTATTACGACGATTGCTCGCGCAAAAGGACTACGTTTCCAAGTTTTTACAGGTGCCGATAAGATCATCTTTGATGTGAAGGGAAACCAAGATTGAGAATAACAAAGGTTAATTCAACCCTATCTCCTTTCTAAGAGTGCTTAATTAGGTATTCTGCATCACCCTCAATAACCGCGGTCGTTACCAAGAGCTGAGTCTTATCGTGTGTTGTTGAGGGCAACTATCATTTCAGCAGTTATTAAAATGTCGTCTTGACATTTCTTTGGGCAAAATTATTTACCAAACTGATCCAATTCCTTGCGTTACCTCCCTAATAAGCTATTAGTTACATATCTATCTTTTATTAATACATAACTCAAATAAATAATGGATAGTTATAAAACGTCATCGGCTAAAAGGAGTTGCCTATGGATAGGCCAACTGACAATCAGCGATCTCCGCTGTCATTGTCTATACGAAGTAAATTTATTCTTATTAACATTACCTTATTTATCTCAGTGTTCGTTTATGCCGTATATGAACAAATGAGCCTTGACCGGCTGGAGTCGCTTGAACGTGCTGCCAACGAAAACCTAAGGAGTTCAGTCGACCTGCTTATGTTAAGAAGGCACGAGAAAGATTTTTTAGCGAGGAAAGAACAAAAATACGCAGAGCGCTTTGATACCACAGCCGTAACACTGGACCAAAGATTATTAGATTTAAATCAGACGCTTATTTCCCATGAGTTAAACCTTTCTGACAACACCTCCAAAATCACCCAAGCAATCGAGAGCTACGAATACCAATTTCGTCAGATTGTTCAACAAGTCAATGCGATTGAAAACCCTAACCCTTCTGTTGGTTTGATTGCTGCCTTAGAAAAAAGAAGAACCGAATTGAAACATGCGGTCGAAAAAGAGGCAAACTTAACCTTGGAGCTTGCCTTACTTGAATTAGTAGAGAAAGACTTTCACTACCTAGCACACACCAATGACCAAACCAGTCTCGCATTTGATGGTGCATTAGATGTGTTTACACCCTATGCACAAAATACCGAAGCGACGAAACAAGCGTACTTAAACTATCGAAGTGCCGTCGAAAAGCTGCTCATAGCGAATACGCGCCTTGGACTGACCGAAGATTTGGGATTAAAAGGTGAGCTTCGCCGAACCGTTCATCAAGCCGAACAAGCGATCAATAGCGTTCAACTGGAAATCAACAATGCGATTAGCCAAGCGAGTGCAGATACAAAAAATACGCTGCATCTGTTTGGTTTTGCTATCGTAATACTTCTTTCTGTGTTGTTGGCTCTGATCGGAAAAAGTGTTTTAACTCGAATCAAAGCGATCAACGAAATGATGGAGTCAATCGCGAACGGTGACGGTGATTTAACAGTGAGAATGAACGCCAAAGGCACTGACGAATTAGCACAACTCTCCCACTCCTTTGATGCCTTCATCAGTAAGCTGCATGCGAACATCAAAGACCTTTCTAGCGTAATGACCATACTCACCGACAGCTCATGCAGTTCAGAGCAAGCCGCACAAAAAAGTATGAGCAATGCCGAAAAGCAAAAGCAGCAATCAGAATCAGTCGCCACGGCGGTCAATGAACTGGTTATGACCAGTAATGAGGTGGCAGCGAATATTGAGAATGCGGCATTGAGCGCCGAGAAAATTAAGGGCAACGCGCATCATGCACTGCAAGAGACGCACGCGACCGATGACAGCATTCAAGTGCTGGTCAACAATATTGAAGAGTCTCAAGCGCTGATTGATCATTTGGAAGAACAGAGCCGAGAAATAAACCAAGTAGTGACGACAATCCAAGGCATCGCAGAGCAGACTAACCTACTCGCCCTCAACGCAGCGATCGAAGCTGCACGTGCAGGTGAGCACGGTCGAGGTTTTGCCGTTGTTGCATCTGAGGTTCGAGAACTTTCGTTGATGACCAATAACTCTACCCAACAAATTGAGACTACCATTCAAGGGCTAACTAACGGTATTGATAAGACAGTTGCTAAGATGTCGGAGAGCTTAGATCAAACAGAGCATGTTAAACGTCAAACTAAGGGGGTAGTCAATGCGATTGAAAGTATTCATTTCCAGATTGGCGAGATGTTTGATTTGAACAGCCAAATCGCGACCGCATCGGAGGAACAATCTGTTGTATCCGCAGAGATTGACCGAAATATCACAGAGATCGCCCATTTATCCGTGGATACATATGAAGTGGTATCAGGGTCTGTGCGCTGTAGTGAACAGGTGTCCAATGTGAGCGTTAAACTGGATAAAATCGTCGCCCAGTTTAAATATTAGTGTTGTTGTAACAAGCAATTCAGTACAAACAAAAGCGCCTTTATCGCAATGACAAAGGCACTTTTTAATGAGTTTAATATCGCTTAAACAACATTAACGATTCGATTAAGCGTCGATACCACGCGCTTTTAGGAACTCAGCGTAAGTACCACGGAAGTCATGGATCTGACCATCTTTGATCTCTAGGATACGTGTTGCTAGTGAGTCTACGAACACTCGGTCGTGAGAAACGAAGAACAGTGTGCCTTTGTAATTTTCAAGAGCCAAGTTAAGCGCTTCGATAGATTCCATATCCATGTGGTTCGTTGGTTCATCCATTAGCAGGATGTTTGGTTTGTGCATCATGATTTTACCTAGAAGCATACGACCTTGTTCACCACCAGAGATAACCTTAACTGATTTCTTAATGTCATCTTGACCAAATAGCATACGACCTAGGAAGCTACGTACTACTTGCTCATCTTCGCCTTCTTGACGCCATTGGCTCATCCAGTCAAACAGGTTCATGTCTTCTTCAAAGTCATGAGCATGGTCTTGAGCGTAGTAACCGATATTCGAATTTTCAGACCACTTGTACTCGCCGGTACGTGGTTCTAGCACGCCAGCAAGTGTGTTTAGCAGGGTTGTTTTACCAACGCCATTCTCACCGATGATTGCTACACGTTCGCCTACTTCGAAGATCGCATCGAACTTATTGTATAGGTCTTCTTCAAAACCTTGAGATAGGTTTTCAACCACAAGCGCGTTACGGAATAGTTCTTTAGACTGTTCGAAACGGATGAACGGGTTTTGACGGCTAGATGCTTTAACTTCTTCTAGCTGAATCTTATCGATCTGTTTAGCACGAGACGTTGCTTGCTTAGCTTTAGACGCGTTAGCAGAGAAACGAGATACGAACGTTTGAAGTTCGGCGATTTGCGCTTTCTTTTTCGCGTTGTCAGACAGTAGACGCTCACGAGCTTGTGTCGCTGCCGTCATGTATTCATCATAGTTACCTGGGTAAACGCGTAGCTCACCGTAATCAAGGTCAGCCATGTGAGTACATACAGAGTTTAGGAAGTGACGGTCGTGCGAAATGATGATCATTGTGCAGTTTCGTTGGTTTAGTGTCTCTTCCAACCAGCGGATAGTGTCCATGTCCAAGTTGTTCGTTGGTTCGTCTAGTAGCATGATATGCGGGTCTGCGAACAGAACTTGTGCTAGAAGAACACGAAGTTTCCAACCAGGAGCAACTTCACTCATTAGGCCAAAGTGAAGAGACTCTTCGATACCTACCGCCAGAAGGAGCTCACCCGCTTTCGCTTCTGCCATGTAGCCATCCATCTCTGCGAACTGAACTTCTAGGTCAGCTACTTTCATACCGTCTTCTTCGCTCATTTCTGGTAGCGAGTAGATGCGGTCACGCTCTTGCTTTACAGCCCATAGCTCTTTATGGCCCATAATAACCGTGTCAATTACAGAGAACTCTTCGTAAGCGAATTGGTCTTGGTTTAGCTTAGCTACGCGCTCGTTTGGATCGTAGCTTACGTTACCTGCGCTTGGCTCTAGTTCACCTGAAAGGATTTTCATGAACGTCGACTTACCACAGCCATTCGCGCCGATTAGACCGTAACGGTTACCTTCGCCGAACTTCACTGAAATATTTTCGAAAAGTGGCTTTGCGCCGAATTGTTGGGTGATATTTGCTGTGGAAATCAATGCCTTTACCTTTTTAATGTGAAAAACGCCGCAACGTTACTCGTTCAGGCGGTTAACTGCAAGCGTTGTTTGCCTTATTCCGCATATTCGCCACGTGAAATGGAGAAAATCATATCTAACCTTTCACATCGAATCATGACCTATTAAAAAGTAGAAGGGATTCTTGAAAAGCCCAGCTTTGGTGACGATTATTTCAGCGGAAAGCCATAGTTATTAGCAGCAACAACAATCAAAGAGGATCATTAGCGGTAAACGAACTACACTTATTCAACCTGATCAGGAAGTTAAAGTGAAGTTTATGCGCCAATTATCACTGATGTACGTTCGGTATATTTGGTTACTGTGGGTGGCAATGGTTTCATTCAGTAGTGCAGCACAATGGCAATACGAACAAGAAGCCACCCCTCGCGTCAGCGAAATCGCTGTGAGCATCAGTAGCGAGATTCAAACCCTCCCCGAGCCTTTGTTTATGTCGGTTCAGGATCAACGTAAAGCGTCTCAATTACTCAGAGTCGTGCTCTCAGAACAACAAAAACAGAGCGAGCTATTCGCGCTGCACCTTTCCCAATTCATCGATAACCTTAAATCCGATGAAGAATCAGAGATTAAATCAAAAACAAGTGACGATATTTGGTTCGAAGTTCAGTCAGACTATCTAACACTAAGCAGTATCAATAACAGCAAGCAACAGTTATTAGAGCTTGCCGACAGTACCACTCGAGACAAACTTATCGGCTTTGGTCCTCAAGGGGTTAGACAGTTAAAGCAAGAGTGGCAGTTAACGTTGCTCAATGCCGAATACCTGTTTTACTTTCAACTACGCAGTTTTCGCTCATTGATACAAGATACCTTCGTTTCACCCGTTCCAGTGGTTTGGGCTGGTATTAAGGTGTTTTTCATCTATAGCATATTAATGTGGTGGCTAGCCAACAGCACTAGAATTATAAAACTGTATAAAAACACAGTGCTAGAGAAAAGCACCACTCCACCTTTGTGGATTCGTCTCATTTGGTATTTGAGCCGCGCACATAAAGCCCTCGCGTGGCTAATAGCGATAACCCTATCTCTGCAAGTTTTATCGACTATTCCAAGTCTTCAACATGTTGTCTTTCTTGAAATATTTACCTGGTGGATTCTCGGAGGATCTATCGCAATAAGCTTTATTTTAGAATTCACTTACCGTAATAGTCGCTCTTCTAACAAAGAGATTGTTGAATTACGATTGTCGACCATACGTCGTTATGTTTGGAGCGGAATTATTGCCGGTGTGATATTGCAAGTCTCAATCATGACACTGGGTAAAGGCACTATCTATAACTGGATATACAGCGCGCTCTTCTTTTGGTTTGTTCTTATTACCGTTTCCGTATTGAGATTGTGGCGCGACACTGTGTTTGAGATGGTAGAAAACATCGCTGACCGTCCTTGGTGGGTCAATTGGGCGATCGGCAAAAAGCGAGTCTGGATCATTAGTATCATTGCGACTGCCATTGCTACAACATGGGTCATGGTTCATATCGCTAAGCATCGATTAATCTCAAAACTATCGCACTTTACCTTTTTCAGCCAAGCGCTTGCCTATCTTTTTCGGATTGAGGTTGCTAAGCAGAAAAACAATACAGCAGATGGGCACGCGTTAGTTCGTGTGAAAGGCGATGCTGCCTTTGACTATGTGTTACCAGGCAATCATGACAGCGAATTAATTGACTATGCGGATGCCGAAATTAAGCAGCTCTCTAAATACCTGCTGACTGACTCTCCTGCTTTATGTGTCGTTTCTGGAGAGCGAGGTGTGGGCGCCACAACCTTTTTAAAACAACTGCTTCACCGAGTGAAAAATGCGGAACCTATCTACCTGAACTGCCCTCATTCTGGCTATCAAGAGCTACTCGCTCACTTTGCGGTGAGTATCGGGCTGGATGAAAACGCCACTGAAATACAGATTCTGAGTCACCTTCGAAGCAGCAAAACTACTTACTTGATTGCTGTCGACAATGGGCAAAGGTTAGTCAAGCCTATGGTTGGTGGGCTGGCTGCGCTTATACGTTTAACCAATCTTATTCGACGTTCCAAGAAGAATCACCGTGCGATCATCTCAATAGAGAAAGCGAGTTGGCGCTTTGTCGATAGAGCTCGAGGTGAAAGACTATTGTTTGATTGGGTTGCCTTTCTTCCTAAGTGGAATGAACTGCAAATCGCCTCACTGCTCGACACACGTATCAACCAAACAGACGAATACTCTGTGAGCTTTGACGGATTAGTGGTACCCAAACAGTGGGATCAGCAGGAGATCAGCGAAGAAGAGCGCGCAAAACAAGGGTTCTATCGAATCTTATGGCACTACTCTGATGGAAATCCGACAGTAGCACTAAGATTCTTCCGTTTCTCCCTAAATAGAAACAAAGAGACTGACCAAGTGATGGTCAGGCTGTTCCATGCTCCCGAATCAGAAGAGCTTGAGAAAATGCCAAAGCCCATGTTGGCAGTATTGCGTTCAATTGTTCAATTGGAAATTGCAACACCGGAAGAGCTCTCTGAATGCACACAACTCACGATTTCTGAAGTGACAGGGATACTTCGCTACTTCCAAAGCCGAGGCTATATCGAATGGACAGAAGATAAAGCAAAACTCTCAGACCACTGGTTTAGACACATTACCAATGTACTAGACAGACAGCATTTATTGGTGAAGTAATATGAACAGAATTTCTAACATACTTGGTATAGCCTTACTGATACTGCTGCTGTCATTTCAACAGGCATTTGCCGCAGAAGAAGTGGTTAATGTTGAGAGCATCCAACAATTTGCCAGTCTGATTCGCTGGAGTGGTGTTTTCTTTTCAATTTTAGTCATCGCTGCAACATGGTTACTGATCAAATTTATGAACTCAATGGTTGAGAGTATTGGGAGTCAGTTTGTTCAGTATCGAATGGTGTTACAAAAGGTCCAGTCTTTCCTGCAGTTTTTCATCTATATGACCGCCGGTTTGGTGGTTTTTATGATGAGCTTTCGTATTAACGATCACATCTTGGCGCTGATCGGCGGCACGCTCGCTGTGTCGGTCGGTTTTGCTTTGAAAGACCTCGCTGCCTCATTTATTGCTGGCTTAACCGTGATGATAGACAGGCCGTTCCAAGTGGGTGACCGTGTGACGTTTGAAGGGAATTACGGCGACATCATTACCATTGGTTTACGTTCAGTGCGTATGAGAACGCTCAACGATGACATCATTACCATCCCTAACAACAAGTTTCTAAACGAAGTGACGACAAGCGGAAACTACGGTGCTCTCGATATGCAAGTCGTGATTCCATTCTATGTTGGGATGAATGAAGACATCACCCTAGCCCGTGACTTGATCCAAGAGGCCGCATCGTCGAGTCGTTACATTCACTTGCCAAAGCCCGTGACAGTGCTTGTTAAACAAACCATTACTGACAACTACTTAGCCATTCAATTGACCTGTAAGGCGTATGTTGTTGATACGGCGTATGAGAAGTTGTTTGAAACCGACATTACCTTAAGAGTGATGAAAGAGTTCAAGAAGCATGGCATTAAACCGCCGAAAATCGCGTTAGCTTCTGATTAACTATTAACGACTAAAAGGCTAGTCTAAAAACAAAGAAGCCCTCGTTTCATGGGAAACGAGGGCTTCTTTGTTTATAACGTTTAAAAACTACACTTTGAAGTATTTCAGTTGCTCAGTTAGATGCTCTGCGGTGTTGGCCATTTGTTGGCTATCTTCAGCGAGTGACTGAGACGCTTGAAGCACTTCGTTCGCCGCCAAATGGATGCTTGAGACGTTCTGGTTCATCTCTGTCGCCACTGAACTTTGTTGCTCTGAAGCTGCTGCAATTTGTGCCACCATATCGTTCGCATTTTGCAGCTCAGCGACAATTTCATCCAGTTGAGCTCGAGTATCGTCTGACGCTTTCACACTATGATCGACCTCTTCATTACTTTGCTTCATTGCGACAAAAGTTTGCTCAGCCTGCTGAGTAAGCTTTTCAATGGTGTGTTGCACTTCATTGGTCGAGTTTTGAGTGCGACTAGCTAGGTTACGAACTTCATCAGCAACCACCGCAAACCCGCGCCCTTGTTCACCCGCTCGTGCAGCTTCAATCGCCGCGTTCAAAGCCAACAGGTTAGTTTGCTCGGATACATCGCGGATAACACCTACCACTTGGCTGATTTCTGTCACCCCTGCTTGTAGGTCTTGAACTAAGCTGTTCGCATTCGAAATGTTGTCAGACACGTGAGAGATACTTGTCGCCGTCACCTTCATGTTCTCGTCATTGCGATACGCATGATCGACAACTTTATTCGTGCTCACAGCGGTGTTTTCAGCATTAACCGCAACATCAGAAATGGTTGCGCTCATTTCTGTCATAGCGGTTGATAACAACTCAAGTTGTGCGTGTTGAGAATTAACGCTAGTCGCTGCTTCTTCACTGGCTTGAGCAATGTGACTTGCCATTGAGCTAGATTGCCCTGCTGACTCATTGGCCGTCTTGAGAGTGCTTTGTAGTTTCTCTAGCATCTTATCGATCTGCGTAGACATCTCACCCAATTCATCTTTGCGTGTCATGTTCATACGAACACGCAAGTCACCATCAGCGATGGCATAAGTATTGTTAATCAACTTGGCAAGTGGAATCAAAATGTTGTTAGCAATTGCATACCCCATCGCAACCAATAACCCTGAGAGGGCAAGCGCTACCAACGCCTCTTTAATCGCTAGAGCCCAGAATGCTTCTTGAATATCTGCGACTAAAATCCCCGAGCCTACAATCCAATTCCATTCAGGGAACAGTTCAACGTAAGAGATTTTATCTTTTAGGTCACCTTGCGGACTTTTCCACTGGTAATCGAGAAAACCTTTACCTTGAGGAGAGCGTGAGATGGCGACCATCTCACGCCAGTGGAACTTGCCTGCACCATCTTTAAAATTATGAGTGTTCTCACCATTGAGTTCTGGCTTTAGCGGGTGCATCACAACCTGTGATTGTTGGTTAAGAATCCAAAAGTAGTTGTTTTCGTCGTAACGTAGGTTTTGAATTGCTGCTAAGGCTTGCTGTTGCGCTTGTTGATCACCCAACACATTACGTTGCTCGTAGTAATGCTTAGCTAGTGATACGGCGGACTCAACTTGTGCACTGAGTTTACTTTCACGCTCAGCCATTGAAGTGGCACGCTGCTGAAGCAAATTGTATGTACACGCCATAATCAGTGAGACCACTGAGAAGATGACAATTAAGAAGAGTTTAGACTTGATAGAGAGGTTGCTTAATTTCATAGCGGACTGACTTTTTTTGTTATTAGTTGGGAGCAACTTAACAAAACTATATTCAACCGCGATGACGCGTGTCATGAAGAATAAATATTCATATAGTTACACATGCAAAAGGTGACACTTATCACCTGTGGCCAATTGATTTTCACAAAAGCATAATGAATAACATGTATATCGATTTAGCGTCTTAATTCCGAAAGCTGTGTAATGCTGTCGTATTGAAAACCATCAAGGTTTTGTTCTGGTTTCTGTGTAAACCAAATGGCATTGATTCCAGATTTCAGAGCGGGAACAATATCTTTCTCAAGTGTATCGCCAACCATAGTTACGCTAGATGCAGGTACGTTGAGGCGAGAAATAATGGTAGGGAAAAAGTCTGGGCTCGCTTTATCAACGCCAAGATTGGCTTTGCAGAAGTAACCGGCAATGAACTTGTCTAAACCCACTCGGCTAAATGCTTGTTGGATATCTTGTTCCGAAGAATCTGCTGCATTGGTAGCAATATAGACTTGGTGGTATTGAGAAAGGTATTCCAGGGTTTCTAGCGCGCCGTCAATCGGCTCAACTGTTGGCCAGTCGCACATTTTTCCAGATTGATCGGGGAAGTTCACCATCAAGGTGTCTCCCCAATCAAAGAGGTACGTTTTTGTCATTCTGCCTCCATGCATGACGTTATATCTATTTGTTACTTTTAGTTCATCGAGTGCAACCCGATCACATTCCCCTCAGTATCCCTGACTAAGCTAATAAAACCAAACTCTCCAATTGCTATTTTGCTCATGTGAAGTGTACCGCCGTTCATTAACGCGCGTTTCTCTTCGATGGCACAGTCTTCACAGGAGAAGTAGACAATGGTGCTATTTCCACCAGCTGTCATATCATCCATCTTGACTAATGCGCCGGTTGCCCCATAGCTCCCCATATCATCAGAGAAAACCCACATATCAATTGGGATTCCACCAGGACTGTCAATTTTTGAGAGGCTGACTTGAAACACGTTTTGATAAAACTGTTTCGCTCTATCCATATCGTTCACGTAAATTTCAAACCAACCGACAGGATTACCTAACATAAGCCTACCCTCATTTGCTGAACACAAATAGAGCATAGCTCACTGCAAAGCATACATGGTAACTAATAACAGCTTTATCAGTACTTATACGATGAGTGTTCGCTTGTTTTAGGAGATTGGTTTAATTGACGTTCGAGACAAGTAACTGCGGTACGGCTTTCTTAGGCAAACAGACGCTGAAACGGCTACCTTTACCAAATTCAGATGCGACGCGAATTTCACCACCAGTTTGAGAAAGAATACTCTGTGATACTGATAAGCCTAAGCCAGTACCATCACGCTTAGTGGTATAAAACGGTGAGAAGATACGCTTCAACTGCTCTTCTTTGATTCCACAACCTTCATCTTCAACATGAATCACAGCACCTTGAAGGACACCCTCTTCTATCCAATCTTCACTAGAAATGGTGAGGTTCCCTTCCCCATCCATTGCGTGAATCGCGTTCATTTGCAGGTTAACTAAGATTTGTAGCAGCTGATTTCGATTCACTTCTACAGAGGTTTTAGCTTCAAGTGATGAGTGGTACACAATACCTTTCTTCTTTGCACCGGTTTTAACCAGAGTAATACTCTCGTCAACAATTGGATTGATGTGCTGCCAAGTCACCTCATCTTGAACACCACCATGACGACTGTATTGAAGAAGGCTGCGAGTGATGTTTCGAATCCGGTCGATCTGCTCCATGATCGCTTGAATCTCTTCATTGACGCGTTCAGTCTCTTCACCCAGTTCAAATTTCATCAACTCAACGTTACCTAAAATCACAGCTGTTGGATTATTGATCTCATGAGCGATCCCTGCCGTAAGTTCACCAAGCGCGGCAAGTTTTTCATTGACCACCAGTTTGTCTCGCGCTTGGTTGAGCAAGGCGATGTGGTGCTCTAGTTGATCTGTTTTCTCTTTGAGGCTAGCGGTTCGAGAGTGAACCTTGCATTCGAGTTCTAGCGCCGCTTGTTGGATCTCTTGATTGCGCTCGTGCAGAAGATCCAGCATCTTGTCGAACTGCTTCGCAAGCTGAGTGAGCTCATGCTGATCATCCAGCCCCAGAGTACCGATGCGCTTGTCTTGCCCCATCTGAACTAATTTGACCACTTTGTGAATGCGCTCAATCGGGTTAAATAGATCGCGCGCGCCACGGTGAACAATAAAACCAGACAACAGTAACAATGCGACGATGGTTACGCTTATCTCACCCAGGTTGGTAAGGTATGTTTCAACCAGAGGCCAGATCAAATAACCGGTATAAAGCATACCGATAACTTGTTCATGGTGATCACGAATCGGTTGATATGCGGTGATGTACCACGCATCGTAAACATAAGCGCGATCAAGCCACTCTTCTCCTTGATTTAATACTTTGGAGTGCACCTCATGAGAAACTCGCGTACCTATCGCACGCCCCTCACTTGCATCGCTATTGAGCGGGACGTTGGTACTCACACGTAGATCATCTAAAAAGACGGTTACGGTGCCAATACGACGAGAGAACCCTTCACGCCTTGGGTAGATAAGGTTGCTGATCTGATCAACAAGCTGAGTACTATTATTAAGAAGAATACCGCCATCTAGGAAACCAATAACACGATTGTCGCCGTCATAGATAGCGATAACCGTACGACTGACCAAGCCTCGAGTTTCGATTTCAGAGCCTGTTAACAAGGGGACTTCTGCCTTTTTGGCTAAAGTTCGATCTAATTGATTAAGTTGGCTACGTGTTAGCACACTAAAAAAGGATTGCTTGCGAGTGAGTTCGAGCAGTTGACTGGTATCTTGCACTGAGTGAGCGCTGTGCCAACGTAAAAAGTCCAGTTCATAACGGCTTTTGTTGTCCGACACCCATTGAATGAGATCCTCCTCATCTAGGTTGCTCTGCAATTTGTTACGAAAGCGGTATGATTCAGAGAACGCTCTTACGTTGTAAGCTTGCTGGTTCTGAATAAGGTGAATACTGTTATCAGCAACATCTAAACGCTCATCAACATCAATCAGAGCACCTTGCCAAGTGTAATGTACAGACCAATACAGTGTGATTGCGATTAAGGCACAGAGAGTAAGAATGATCGGCGCTGAGGTTAAAAACAGAAGTCGATAGCGAACCATCGTCTTAAATCGAAAACTCCACTTCGCCCACCAGTGGCGACTAGTCGGCATATTCTGATCCCTCTGCATTCCAATCTTTATATTTACGCTCTAGGGTTTTGCGCGCAACACCTAAGTCCCGGGCAGCGGCTGATTTGTTGCCATCATGATAAGAGACAACTTGTTCAATATGCGCTTTCTCCACCTCTTTGAGTGTCCAGCTATTCGGGTAACCCTCTGCCATGTCATTCGGGTCCATACTTGGCAGCTCCGAACCGTGTGACACCGTCACAGAAATTCGAGTTGGCACACTGTTTTCGCCATTCAACTCACGCCAGTAATGCGCTGGCGGTTTACCAAGTAAAATACAACGTTCCATCAAGTTCTTTAGCTCACGGATATTGCCCGGCCACTGGTACTCGTTCATCGCTAAAATGTCCTCATGTGCCCAAGCTGGCTCTGGCATACCCAGTTCATGAGCCAGCAGACGTGTGAAATAGGGAACAAGATCCATCAAATCCGATATACGCTCACGAAGCGGTGACACATCGATCTTCAATACATTCAATCGATAGAAAAGGTCACGTCTGAAATTACCTTTCTCTACCTCTTCTTGGAGGTTTCGGTTAGTTGCAGCAACAACTCGTACATCGACCGTTATCTCTTTTTCACTACCCACAGGGCGAATTGTTCTTTGTTCCAAAACGCGAAGCAGTGCAGCTTGCATTGGAAGCGGCATCTCACCTATTTCATCAAGAAACAGAGTACCGCCATTGGCTACGCGAAACAGACCTTCACGACTCTTTTTCGCGCCGGTAAACGCACCCGACGTATGACCAAACAGCTCACTTTCCAATAGCTCTGGAGCAATCGCCCCGCAATTAATCGGTACAAAAGGCCCAGAACGCTTACTTGCTTCATGAACACCTCGAGCCACTAACTCTTTACCTGTGCCTGATTCCCCCTCAACCAGAACCGAAGCTCGTGATGGTGCAAACTGCGTGATCAGTTGCTTTAGAAGTCGAGTCTTGTCTGAATTACCGATAATTTCGGTCTTGATATGGCGGCTAACGTCACGTTTCAGTGCATATTGCATACGTTGAGCGAGTCGCTTATCCATGCAACGAAGCACGGCTTGAATCATCTGCTCAAGATTGAACGGCTTTAAAATGAAGTCGGACGCACCGAGCTTAAGAGCGGAAATCGTCATCTCTAAGTCGGCGTAACCCGTCATAAAGATAACGTCAGATCGCTTTTCGCTATCGTTGAAGGCTTCTTCCCACTCGATGCCAGAACGCCCAGGAAGATTGATGTCCAAAACGATCAGGTCAAAATGCTCAGCGCTACGGAGTAGCTCCGCCTCTTCAACCGAGCCTGCGCACATCACCTTACCAAATAGTTTACCCAGTGCCTTTTTCAAAATCGCCTGCATCCCTACCTCATCATCGACCACCAAAACAGAGAAAGCTTGGTACTGAGTTAAGGAGTTCAGAGTCTTGTTTGTGACATTTGGGCTAGTAAGAGACATAAAAACATACCGGTGAGAGAATTTGGGACAGAGTGTACCAACTCGCCTTAAGTACAACAGGTTCAATATGCGACATTTTGTCCTAGCTCATACTTTCTTTAAATTTAATGTCGAAAATGGTGCTATTTTACCCGAAATAACAGATATTTAATGAACCTAGTTACCTATCCTTGTTGGCACTATGTTTGCTTAAAGGGTGTGGATAATCCATTTATACCATTTGGCCCAGGAGCCATAAGTCGGTTAACACTGCTTATGGTGGTCTATTCATAACTCATGGACATAATAATAATGAAAGCAATTCCTTTAACTATTGCAGCACTTTCCCTCGTCAGTTATTCAGCTAGCAGTGCTGAAGATACTCAACATATCAAACTCGCGACAACCACCAGTACCTACCACTCTGGTCTACTTGATTTCCTACTCCCAGAATTTGAGAAAGATTCTGGTATCAAGGTGGACGTCATTGCTGCGGGTACCGGTAAATCTCTGCGCATGGGTGAGAACGGCGATGTCGATCTAGTAATGACACACGCACCTAAAGCGGAAGCGAACTTTGTCGAGAAAGGTTATGGCGTTCTTCCACGCAAACTGATGTACAACGATTTCGTTATTGTTGGCCCTCAAAAAGATCCAGCAAAAATCAGTTCTCAAAATGACGTAGCTGAAGTGTTTAAATCTATCGCAACGAACAATGTGACTTTCGTTTCTCGTGGTGATGACTCAGGTACACACAAAAAAGAGATGGGCATCTGGGCTCAAACCAAGATGGAACCAAACTTCGGTGGTTACCGCAGCGTAGGCCAAGGTATGGGTCCAACGCTAAACATGGCGTCTGAGATGCAAGGCTACACCATGACTGACCGTGGTACTTGGTTGGCTTACCAAAACAAACTAGACCTTAAGATCCTATTCCAAGGTGACAAGAACCTTTTCAACCCGTACCAAGTGATTCTTGTTAACCCAGAGCGCTACCCAAGCATCAATTATCAAGCAGCAAAAACGTTCAGTGATTGGTTGGTAAATCCGAAAGGACAAAAGCTGATCAATGAGTTTAAGCTTCATGGTAAGCAGCTATTTGTCGCAAGTGCGGAATAAAGCACTCGAATGGTCAAAGGTGCCGGTATGAGCAATTAAAAACGCTCATATCGGCACTGGAAAATTTGCAACTGAGCAATGTGCTCAACTGACCATTTCCATAACAGACAAAGCTATACTGGAACTAAACGCGGAGCCTCCGCACAAAAGAGATACATCATGACCCTATGGCAAACAACGCTGGATGCACTGAACTTACTTGTGAACTTTGACCACGAGTTGTGGCAAATTGTCGCAGTGTCATTCAGCGTTTCTCTGTCGGCAATTTCACTGGTTATCGTACCTGCAATTGTCATGGCTTTTTTACTCGCCTATACAGAGTTTCCCGGTAAATGGGGGTTGCTCTCTATCATTAATACTCTTCAAGCGATCCCTACAGTCGTGATCGGCCTATTAATGTACATGATGTTATCTCGCTCTGGCCCTTTGGGTGATTGGCAAATGCTCTTTACCCAAAAGGCTATGATTCTCGGTCAGATGCTGATCTGCTTCCCCATACTTGTCTCTATGATGCATGGTGCGCTTCAAGCTAGTGACCGTCGTGCCGTTGAAACAGCTCGTACTTTGGGTGTGTCGACTTTGCGTATCGCATCTACATTGATTTGGGAAACTCGCTTCCCACTTCTTGCTGCAACCATTGCTGCCTTTTCACGAATAGTGACAGAGGTTGGTTGCTCGATGATGGTAGGCGGTAACATTATGGGCATGACGAGAAACATCCCGACGGCAATCGCGATGGAAAGCCATAAAGGTGCATTCGCACAAGGGGTTGCTTTGGGTATGGTGTTGTTGGCGTTGGCGCTGATTTTGAACTTTTTCCTTTCTAGTGTGAGAGGAAAAGGCTATTTAAGAACATAGGAATGCTGTCATGAGTATAAAAATAACAACGCAGCAAGTTTCAATGCGCTACAAAGAGCGCGTTCTTTTTCATATCCCTGAATTGTCCATTGGCCCAAACGATGCGATCTATCTTAAGGGTGACAACGGTGTCGGTAAAACCACCCTACTGAAAATCCTATCTGGTTTGATCAAACCAACATCAGGAAAAATCCAGACAGCACATCAAAGCTGGAAAGGAACCCTACTCCCTCGTTCTAAATTCAAAGACATTATATACCTACATCAAACACCTTATTTGTTTGATGGCACTGTGTATCAAAATGTCGCTTATGGCATTCGATTTAACAAAGAGTCACAAAAAGATAAGCGAGCTCAAATAATCAATGCGTTGAGAATGGTAGGTTTAGAGACCCTAGCGGATGAACACATTTCTGTCCTATCTGGTGGGGAACGTCAACGAGTCGCGATGGCAAGGGCCTGGATTTTAAAACCCTCCATCTTACTTATGGACGAACCAAGCGCATCATTAGATAAAGAATCTATTGAAAGATTGGTCATTATGGCCGAAGATCTTCTTCAGCGTGGCGCAAGTTTGGTGATAACAAGCCACCAAACCAACGCTCTGACCGATCTATGTAAAAAGCAGTGGTGGATTAAAGATAACTCTTTGACTGAATCACCATTGCTGCAAATTATTAAAAAAGACAGAGCACAAGAGAATATTTATGCTGCTTCCAACGCAAACTAGTTGGGTTATCTTAGCTGGCGGACAAGCGAGCAGAATGGGTGGACGCGACAAAGGTCTCGTCGAGTTAAACGGTCGTCCACTTATTCAATACGTTATCGACAAATTGTCGCAACAAAACGTCTCGATCACCATTAATGCCAATCGCAACCAAGAGCGCTATCAAGATTTCGCGCCTGTGGTTTCTGATTCCTTTCCTGACTACCCTGGGCCGCTAGGCGGTATCCATGCTGGATTAAAAAATGCCGACACCGACTGGGTCGGCTTTGTTCCTTGTGATAGCCCGCAAATCAACGAAGACTTAGTCGAGCGTTTCTGTGCGGCGGTTAATCCCGACAGCGATATTTTGGTTGCTCACGACGGCGAATTTAAACAGCCGGTATTTACACTATTCCATAAACGTGTGTTACCTAGGTTAGAAGCCTTTTTAGAGCGTGGCGATCGCAAGATCATTCTGCTCTATAAAGATTGTGTGACCGAGTTTGTCGATTTTAGCGACTCGCCAAACTGCTTCGTAAACCTCAATACACCAGAAGAACTTACTCAATTTGGTACGCTCCAATAATGAATGATTCAAAACAACGCCCTAGCCTTCCGCTACTAGGTTTTGCTGCCTACAGTGGCACTGGAAAAACAACACTACTTGAAGCTTTGCTGCCAATGTTGACCGAGTCAGGTCTACGCATTGGTGTACTCAAACATGCGCACCACGACTTCGATGTTGATAAGCCAGGCAAAGACAGTTATCGCTTACGCAAAGCAGGCGCAGGCCAAATGTTGATCTCTTCAAGAAAGCGTCATGTGTTGATGACTGAAACCCCTGAAGCTGAGGCTGATTTTGATTACTTACTGACTCGCTTTGATACAGAGAAATTGGATCTGATTCTGGTTGAAGGGTGTAAAAACATCGCTTTTCCTAAGATTGAACTGCACCGCGAAGAAGTTGGTAAACCTTGGCTGTACTCGAACGACAGCAACATCATAGCCATTGCAGCGGATACTCAAGTTGAATCGGATCTTCCTCAAATGTCGATCAATGATTTGGATGCGATTCGCGACTTTATTATCAACTACGCGCAAGAGTTCAATCCGACCCCAGTCAGTTACCAGTCACAATCATCGAAAGCGCCAGCTGTGTGCTGTGACTCTTTCTCACCAGCAGGTTTGAGTGTCGCGCAAGGTCAAGAGAAGATTTTAGAGAGCATCACTACAGAAACGCTCAGCGAAAGCGTTGCGGTTGAATCTGCTTATGGTCGCGTTTTGGCTGAAGATATTGTCTCTCCAATTAACGTTCCGCAAAACACAAACTCAGCAATGGACGGTTACGCGATCCGTGGCGATGATCTGAACCAAGAACAGTATCATGTTGTCGCTGAAGTTTTCGCTGGGCACAGTTACGATCAAGAGATTCAAAAAGGCCAAGCGGTTAAGATCATGACCGGCGCACCAACACCAATTGCGGGTGATACTGTCGTCATGCGTGAGCAAGCGGTTCAAGAAGGTGATGTTGTTCGTTTCCCTGACGCTAAAATCGATGTAGGCCAAAACGTTCGTATGGCGGGTGAAGACTTGTCTGTTGGTCAAGCGGTATTCAAACAAGGCACACGCATCGAAGCACCTGAAATGGGGATGATGGCGTCGCTAGGTTTTGCAACCTGCCCTGTTCTTCGCAAAGTGAAGGTGGGTATCTTCTCTACCGGTGATGAAGTTCAAGCACCCGGAACACCGCAGCAAGCGAATTCCATTTACGACTCAAACCGTTTCACCATCATTGGTATGCTACATAAGTTAGGGTGTGAAATTGTTGATTACGGCATCATCGAAGACGACCAACAAAAAATGACGGAAGTTCTGCACTCTGCTGCGTTAGAAACAGACATGGTTCTAACTTCAGGTGGCGTGTCGGTTGGTGACGCTGATTACATCAAACTTGCTCTTGATGAGTTGGGTGAGATTAACTTCTGGCGCATCAACATGCGCCCGGGTCGCCCGCTTGCTTACGGTAAGATTGAGCAAACACCTTTCTTCGGGTTACCGGGTAACCCAGTGGCGGTAATGGTCTCCTTCATCAACTTTGTTGAGCCAGCGATTCGCAAACTTCAAGGTCAAACAAACTGGACACCAGTAAAAGCGAATGCAATTGCGACAGAACAACTTCGTTCTCGGCAAGGTCGTACTGAGTTTAGCCGCGGTGTGTTCTCAATGAATGAGCACGGTCAACTCGAAGTCCGCACAACAGGCAAACAAGGCTCTGGTATTCTACGTTCATTGAGCGAAGCAAACTGTTTGATTGAGATCTCGCCTTCTGTTGATACGGTTAAAGTGGGTGAAACCGTAACGGTTATTCCACTTCAAGGACGTATCTAACGGCATCAAAAGCGAAGCTGTTTATAGCTTCGCTTTTTTATCTCCACTCATTCAACAGACCATAGAATAATCTTTCCCCACTATTTTGGTTTAGACGTGTTTTACTAAACAACTAATTCCGCCTTAACCTTGAGAGTGTGTAAGATTTTCTGTAGAGTTCGCGAAAATCCTAGATTCAACAGGAGAGCATTATGGCTCGCACTATTCTGTACACCTATAAAGATGAAGACAAAGAGTTGCTGTTTTCAAAACAACAACACCGCACGATCCAAGAAGCGGTTGCTGCGGCTGAAGGCATCGACATCACTGAGTATTTAAAAACAGAGCAACAGCTTGAATTGATTTCAGATACTAAAGCGGTTCGTAACTACCAAGATAACTACTTCCGTAAGCTCGGTTTCACAAAGCTTACACTGAAGCAAAAAGAAAACTTGGGTGTTGGTAAAAAGAACAAGTAGCGCTTCGCTTCTTCGTCCTGATTGCTCGTTTTGAACATCAAACAATGAAAAATGCCGCAACCTCGTCAGAGATTGCGGCATTTTTATTTCGTCGACTTAACCTAAGGTCAATTACTTTGGGTTAATTACTTAAGGTTAAGGAATGCTGCACCACGAACACCGCCTGAATCGCCGTGTTTCGCTTTAATGATCTTCGGACATTTAGCAACTGAAAGCAGGTACTTAGGAATACGCTTTGGCATCTCTTCGTAAATCAATTCGAAGTTTGATAGGCCGCCACCCAGTGCAACTACGTGTGGGTCCAGTGCGGTAAATAGATTAGCGAAACAGATAGCCAGAAGCTCCATGAAGCGCTCTACATGCTCTACTGCTTTCTCTTCACCTTCCGCATGTGCTTTGATGATGTCGATGGCTTTCTTCTTCTCGCCGAAGTAGTGCTCGTAAATTAGCTCGAAGCCACGGCCAGATAGATAGCTATCCAAACAACCTTTCTTACCACAACCACAGCCTAGTAGCGGCGCGTTGTCACCAAGGTGAAGCCATGCGTCTAGTGGTAAACGCATATGACCAAGTTCACCAGCAACGTGGTTACGACCTGAGAATACTTTGCCATCAAAGATTAAGCCGCCACCAAAGCCAGTACCTAGAATGAGACCCGCGACTGATGGTTCATCTTGAAGCTCTTCGTCCCAAGCTTCTGAAAGTGCAAAACAGTTCGCGTCATTTTCAATTTTAACGCTACGGCCAATACGAGCTTCTAGGTCTTTACGCAGTGGTTTACCTGTCGAGGCAGGAACGTTAACAACCAACATTGTGCCGTCGTCCGCGTTTTCCATACCTGGTAGACCTAGACCGATCTTACCTTCACATGAGAACTCACTGTCGTACTTCTCAACTAAGCCAGCAATTGTGTCAATCAGTTGTTGGTATGAATCTGTAGGCGTTGGTACACGCTCAGTTGCCACACGTTCTAGTTTCTCATTGAATGCACCAAATTCAATTTTAGTGCCGCCAACATCAAAGCCGTAATACATCAAATCTCTCCAATTTTTCCCTAATTTGGGACAATATAAAAGTCACTGCGGGTTATTATCCATAACACTCCCCCTACAAACCGTGATAGATGACAAACTTATTCTGTGATTGAGTCCGTTTGAACAAGTTGTCAGCACATAAGGTGTCAAGCTTAGAGTGACATCTCATTTTCACAATAATCGATATAAGCCGTTAAGCTTGGCTTTGTTTGGTCCGACTTATAGCGGGTTTTACTTAGCATGTAGCTCTCTCTAAACGCTTCAAACCACATTTGTAGTGTTTTTGATCCCTGCTCTTCACCAGCTTGCTTCAATACCAAACTCGCCACTTCTGCCGTTGATAAGTGCTGCTCATTATCCGATTTTCGCATCATGTATTGCGATACTGATTCTGGTTCAATAGATAACACGGGTAAATGTTGTAAATACTCAGAGCGACGGAAAATACGACGAGCTTCGCGCCAACTACCATCAATAAAGATCAGCAGTAGTGTTTTGTTTGAATCACGCATCGCAGGTAGATTTTTAACCACACGACTTTTATCGTCCGTATAGTCTTCAGGAAACACGACCACGGGTTGATATTTTTCGTCTTTTAAGACAGCAAGCATCTCTGGATTTGGCTCAGTTCTATGCCAAAGGTATACATGGCTGTCTTTGACGGTGTCTACAATGAGTCGACCCGTATTACTCGGTTTAAGAACTTCGTTATCAGATAAGATCAACATAGTCGCGACATTGGTTTCAATATCAGGTTGATGCTCGCAGATACAGTGACCTTGTTCGATCTTACAATATTCGCAGCGAACCACCTTACAGCCTCGCGCTTTAAAAGGTCGAGTAGAGAGGGACAAACGATGTTGATAAAGGTGGTGAAAAGCGTGAATTCTCATGGTGTTTAACGATAGCTCTAGAAAAGTGGTGCGATTGTACTTAGAGTGAATGGATAATGATAGAAGGAATTCCTATGCAAGACCCCTCTTTGCTTCGCCTTGCCTGCTTTGTCACCGCGTTTGTCGGCTGTGCTTTATGGGAAGCGTATTCTCCACGTAAGCAGCTTACCCAGAGCAAATGGTTCCGCTGGAGTAACAATTTTGCCCTAGTGGCGCTCAATAGCGTGTTACTCGCCACTTTGATACCGATAGCTGCGTTCCAATCTGCGCTTATCGCCGAACAAAACCAGTGGGGTTTGTTCAACCAAGTTTCGCTTCCAACACCTCTGGTCGTGATACTTTGCGTTTTGTTGTTGGACTGCGCTATTTACCTGCAACATCTGGTATTTCATCGAATCCCAGTACTATGGCGTTTGCACCGTGTCCATCATGCTGATTTGGATATTGATGTCACCACCGGAACACGTTTCCACCCTATTGAGATGATTCTCTCCATGCTGATTAAGATCGGCTTGGTGATGCTACTCGGCGTCCCCGCTTTGGCTGTTGTTATCTTTGAAATCGTTTTGAATGTAAGCGCAATGTTTAACCACAGCAATGCCAAACTGCCTCTTAGAATAGATAGAGTTTTGCGGAAATGGATAGTAACTCCAGACATGCATCGCGTTCACCACTCTGTGATCGTTAAAGAGACCCACTCTAACTTCGGTTTCTTTCTCTCTGTCTGGGACAGGTGGTTCAAAACCTATCGCGCTCAGCCTCGACTTGGTCACGATAAGGTTCAGATAGGCGTTCCTGAAATCCAAGATGGTAAAGAGCAACGTCTCGATAAAATGTTGCGTCAACCTTTCATCAAACAGAACTAGGTCACAACGAGTGTAGATGTAAAAAAAGGCCGATTATCCTATCGATAGTCGGCCCTTTTTCTATTTAACTTTGTTGATGAACTTTAGCTCAAAACATACTTATGCAACATCGCTTGTTGGTGCCCTGCGATATCCGCGACCTGCTCAGAACTTTCGATCATCGACTCCAATTGCATCTTGGTGTTTTCCCCTTGCTCAGAGACTCGGGTGATGGATTGTGTCACATCTACCGTCGCACGCGCCTGTTCTTCAGTCGCGACCATGATCTGCTCAACCCGCCCTTTAATTTGAGCAACCGCCACTTCAATCTTCTCAAATGCTTGTTTAACGTCACTGCTCGTTTGAAGTGCGTTAGCCATTTCACTGCGAGATTCAATAACGGACTCTTTAGAGCGATCAGCGGCTGCGACCAGTTCCGTCATCATATTGCGGATGTTGGTCGTTTGTTGAGAGGTGTCACTTGCCAGCTTACGAACTTCGTCGGCAACGACCGCAAAGCCTCGACCTTGCTCACCCGCTCTCGCCGCTTCAATTGCCGCATTGAGCGCCAGCAAATTTGTATTCTCAGCGATACCACTGATCATATCCACCATTTCACGAATCTCTTTCACGCGGTTATCCAGTGCGCTCATCGACTCTTCATTAACGCTCAGTGTCTTCTCAAGTGCATGCAGCCGTTGTTGGTTCAAGCCGACTACTTGACTGCCGTTAACTGATTCAGTCTCAGCCGTTTGCGCATCATCATTTGACGCATTCGAGATTCGTGCAATTTCGCTGATCGACGCCTCTAATTGAGTAATCGTCGTAATCATGTTTTGCAACGAATCATTTTGCGCATCCAAACTTTGGTTGGTCTGCTCCGCTGCATCATGACTTACCTCGGCAGTTTGATAGAGGGTTTCACAATTGCGTGTCACTGATCTAACCGATTCTGCTGTTGATTCAACCACAAGGTTGAGTTTTGAGGTAATAACTTGCAGCTCGTACGGGCCTTTAGGCTGCGACTTCTTAGAAAAATCATGCTCAGCCAATAGCGCTAGGTGTTGCTTGATGTTTTTAAGCCCATCGTTAACCCAACGTTGAAGTACCAATCCAGAAATCAATATGATCATAGTAATTACTGTACCGCTAATAAGTAATACTCTATCAATGTTACTGATCGTGCTATTTACTACCGACTCGCTTTCATCGATCAGGAGTGATGCTTCTTCGGATAAAGTATTGAGGCTTAGAATCACTCGGTTTGCTGTTGCCATCACTTGGGCAAGTTCTTGCTTTTGTTCTTCTACCAATGTGAGTCTGGCGAGTATATTTTTAATGATTCCCTGCTCTTTAAATCCATCTGACACCATCTGATAAGCGGCAACGAGGCTTGTGAAGTCTTTCACATCTGGGTGCCACTCAGCAAAGTCATCATAAGCGAGTTCCATGCCTGCCAAACGGTTACGTAACTGTCGGTACTCCGATTGTGCTTTATCCATATCTTCATGCATCATCAACATCAAGAACGCACTTTCCATTGCGCTAACACTCGACACAAAACGGTTCGCTGCGTCCGTTGACTCAGGGTTACCCTCTGCTAAAAATGAGCTAATACGGCTCATTTCTGGCCCTGCAGAGCTTACGCCATAACGAAACGACTCTACCTGCTTATCGATAACATTCTGCTTATCTTGAATGTCTATCTGCATCGTCAACACCTTCGATGTCATAGTTTGCAGCTTTTCCATGTTTGTGACTAAGGTTTCTTTGTCTTGAACAGATATGGCATCAGGGAAATGACCGGCAATAACGAGTAGGTCCTGAAGCATCCTATTCGATTCATCAGCCAACTTTTGTATCGATGATTTCGTCGAATTAAGATCATTGAGATCGGAAGATTGAGTGCTATAACCCAATAATTTAACTTGCTCTAGGACATTTTGTGTCAACTTGGCATTATTGAGTGCAAGCGGTAATACTTGTTCTGAGAGCGTATCAAAGTAGCCGCCAACTCGATCGACTCCTTTGATGCTGACCATCGACAAAAAGACAACAAGCAATAAAATCACACAGAAAATACTGCTTACGGTTTGTATAAGAGAGAAAGTGAAACGAGCAGGTTGATTAGTTACATTTTTATCAGGCATTGTTATTCCGATTTAGGTACGGTGTGTGGCATCCTTTCTAAGATCGGTATAGTAAGTTTCATTTATGACACTTATATTTCATATATTTTTCAGAAGAGTTACAGATTGCTATTAATTCAAAGAGTTATATTAATTTCCGTCGTACTTGGTGTTCTAGGGTGCTCATCATCGCCCGATTTCAACGCTCCTAGACTCAATAACCAGACGCTATCGCCCCAAGAGAAGCGAACGACACAGGCTTACATGAGCGTGTATAAAGAGTGGCAAGGGGTTCCCTATCGCTTTGGTGGCACGTCTTATAACGGTGTAGATTGTTCGGCATTCGTTCAGATAGCGGTACTCAATGCGACACAGCAGGCGTTACCAAGAACAACGCTCGATCAAAGTAAACAAGGCGTTGAGATAGCTTACGAGCAAGCTAAGAGTGGTGATTTGGTGTTTTTCAAAACGTCACCAAAGGTAAGACATGTAGGCGTTTATCTGGGCAATAAACAGTTCTTACATGCATCGACGTCTAAGGGTGTGATTATCTCTAGATTAGATAACCCTTACTGGGCTTCATCATTTTGGCATTTTAGACGACTCTAATCGAGCCATCAGGGTTTGAGAAGTGAGTATCGGCGAACGTCAATTGAACAATCCGCCAATCACTCAAAGTGAGTTTAGCGTTAATCGTATTTAGCTACCGCTGTATCAAACAGGTTTTTCACCAGAGCGATATACTCGTCTAGGAAAACGATTTGTTCGTTGGTTGCTTTCTTAGACCAAACACCGGCCAACACCTCACCTAGGTCAGCAACGACAGCATCTGCTTCTTTGAGCAGCTGGAACCTGACACTGGCATGCAATTCTGGATTCTGTTCAAAAATCGCCATGATGTTCGTTGAGATCATGTCTGTAACGATATCTTCAACACTCTCTGTGCCTGTATCACCTTTGCCACTTGTAAATACATCCAAATTAAACGACAAGTGTTCAATCAAAGCTAAATAACCATCGGTTTCTACAACCACAATACATCTCCGTTTAAGCTCAATGGTAAATTCATCACTACGATAACCTACAATACTAGGCGAACTCTCAGTATTGTCATTAACTAATTGTTTGATTTCCTAATAAAGCATTCGACCTTAGGTCTAAATGCTCAAAATTAACTCAGAAGTAGATCCCATACTTCCTGAAATGAGGAAGTACAGTGCACTTTAGATCAAACCAAACTTTCATCTATCATCGCGACTTGACTCATTAAAACACAGTTTTTTAAGTCACATATTGATTTATGCAAATGATTAGGAGCTCTTAAAGCATTCTCGATTATAGACCGTCTCAATTGTGAGATTGATTCCATTTTGGATGTTTATAGGACGACGTTTAAGATTGGGGCTAAAGGTCACAATTCTTGTAATTGCTCGGCTTGAGAACAAATAACAGCTTAGAACATTGACGCATACATCGATAAATCATCGAAATTTATCCTAGACTATTGCATATACCCATGTTCTTTGAGGATTTCCTATGTGGCAGGCCATTTCTCAACAACTTTCAGACACACTTCTCTTTAACTTCCCTATCACCGAGCGCGTTAAGGTATCTGGTGGCAATATTAATGATTGCTATATGATCACCGATGGTAACGAGCGTTACTTCGTAAAAGTAAACCAAAAAGAGTTTATTCATAAGTTTGAAGTTGAAGCCGAAAATCTAAGATTGTTACGAAATACCTCCACAGTTTATGTCCCAGAACTGGTACTTATCGGCACCACCAAAGAGAGCGCTTTTATTATCCTCAACTATTTGCCAACCAAACCGTTAGATACTGGTAACAACGGCTTTGATTTTGGTGTTTCGCTCGCCAAGCTTCACCTTTGGGGAGAACAGAAAGAGTTTGGTTGCGACCAAGATAATTACATCGGTAGTACTCTTCAGCCCAACCCCTGGCATAAAAAATGGGGTCGTTTTTTCTCTGAGCAACGGATTGGTTTTCAGTTGCAACTCCTTAAAGAGAAAGGGGTTGAGTTTGGTGATATCGATGAGATCGTGGATGTCGTAAACACCAAGTTAGCTGGTCACAATCCAACGCCCTCTCTATTGCATGGCGACCTTTGGCATGGCAACGTAGCAACGTCGGCGTTTGGTCCTATCTGCTACGACCCCGCGTGTTACTGGGGTGACCGTGAGTGTGATATTGCGATGTCGGAATTGTTTGGTGGTTTCCCACCAGAATTTTACCAAGGCTATCAGAGCGTCGCGCCGCTCGACGTTGACTATAATATGCGAAAAGACCTGTATAACTTGTACCATCTTCTCAATCATTGCAATCAGTTTGGCGGTAGTTATCTAGAACAAACAGAAGCACATGTTCAGAAGATTCTGGCTGTTTAAGTTGCTGTAAGGAGAATCGATCATGAATAACTACACGGAAAAGTACGTTTCTTGCCCTCACTGCGGGCACTCTATTGGCATCACCCTGGACGCTTCAAACGGAAGCCAAGACTTTTATGATGACTGCCCTGCTTGTTGCCACGCTATTCATTTAGACATGCAAGTCGATGAAGTGAGGAATACCATCAATTTATCTATTGATGCTGACGACGAACAAGTATTTTAGCGCGCGACAAGGCTGATGAGTTAATTAAAACAAAGAGCACGTGATGACGTGCTCTTTTTGATTCTATTGTCTTGAATTTGTTTGACTAAATTATACCAATCAAAAATTCTAACGCAGTTATCGAGCGTTTTAACAAGCTAGGGTGAGCAATTATTTACTACGATTGGTATTATCTTTTTTGATTCGCCAATACACGTTCGACTGTGTCGACAATGGCTTGTGTCTGCGGGTCAAACTCAATATTTACTTGGTCACCCACTTGTCGCCTACCAAACAGGGTGCGATTGAGTGTTTCTGGAATTAGATGTACCGAGAAACGATTCTCCTCTACTTCCCCTATGGTGAGTGAGCAGCCATCAATACCAATGTAACCCTTACTCAATACGTATTTCATGGATTCTTGAGGCAACTCAAACCAAATTGTGCGGTTGTTTTCGGTCTTAATGACATCAACGATGTCTGCTACGAGCGTAATATGTCCTGACATACTGTGGCCGCCAATCTCATCACCAAACTTTGCCGCACGTTCAACATTAACCAAATCGCCTTTATTCAGACGACCAAGATTTGTCAGCCTTAAAGTGGCTTGCATCAAATCAAAAGAGACTTGAGTTCCGTTGATTTTCGTGACCGTTAAACAGCATCCGTTATGAGCCACAGAAGCACCAATTGTCAGACCTTCGACCATATCGTCACTCAGCTCAATAACATGAGTTTGGAACATCTCTTTCTTTTCTATAGCAACTAAGGTCGCCATGCCTTGCACGATACCTGTAAACATAATATTTCCGTTTTGTGTCGTCACATCACAGTTTTTCATAGCAGTTGTAGTGACATTTCTTTATTATTCGCCCAGTGGCGCATTACGGTCAGTATCTCTGATTCAATCTAAATGTCCATCCCTAAGTATCTAATCTTATTATCTTATAGCTGGAGCCCTTTGTGCATCGTTACAAAACAGAAGCCTCAAACTTAATAAAACTCGCGACACCGGTACTCATAGCCTCTGTTGCCCAAACTGGTATGGGTTTTGTCGATACCGTCATGGCCGGTGGTGTTAGTGCTATTGATATGGCTGCGGTATCTATCGCTGCCAGCATTTGGTTACCATCTATTCTGTTCGGTGTTGGACTGTTAATGGCTCTGGTTCCTGTGGTTGCACAACTGAATGGTTCAGGTCGCCAACAAAAAATCTCGTTCGAGATTCAGCAAGGCGCGGTGATGGCTCTGCTTATCTCAGTACCCATAATTGGGGTGCTATTTCAAACTCAGGGTATACTCAATTTAATGGACGTCGAACCGCTAATGGCAGCAAAGACCAATGGTTACATGCATGCGGTGATGTATGCTGTACCTGCATTTTTGCTATTTCAGACGCTTCGTAGCTTCACAGATGGTATGTCATTAACAAAGCCTGCGATGGTGATCGGCTTTATCGGCTTGTTGCTCAACATCCCTCTTAACTGGATGTTTGTATACGGTAAGTTAGGTGCCCCAGCTCTGGGTGGTGTTGGTTGTGGTGTTGCTACAGCCATCGTTTATTGGGTGATGTTCGCCCTACTTCTTGGCTATGTAATAACATCAAATCGCCTAGCTAAGATCGACTTATTCGGTCAGTTCCATAAGCCTCAGTTAAAAGCTCAGGTGCGCCTGTTTAAACTCGGATTCCCTGTTGCAGCCGCGCTGTTTTTTGAAGTCACGCTATTTGCCGTTGTTGCGCTATTGGTTGCGCCATTAGGCCCAATGATTGTTGCTGCTCACCAAGTTGCCATTAACTTCTCGTCTTTGGTGTTCATGTTACCAATGAGTGTGGGCGCAGCGGTTAGTATTCGTGTTGGCCACAAGCTTGGTGAGAACAATACTGAAGGCGCAAAAATCGCAACCCATGTGGGAATCTTAGTTGGATTAGTCATGTCTCTTGGAACGGCATTTATTACCATTTTATTCAGAGAGCAAATCGCTCTTCTCTATACAGAGAACCAAGCGGTTATTACCATTGCGATGCAACTGCTTGTGTTTGCTGCGGTTTATCAATGTACCGATGCGATTCAAGTTATCGCTGCAGGAGCACTTCGTGGCTACAAAGATATGCGCTCTATTTTCAATCGCACGTTCATCGCGTATTGGATTTTAGGCTTGCCACTTGGTTACATTCTAGGCATGACAGATTGGATCGTTGAGCCAATGGGAGCACACGGTTTCTGGATAGGCTTCATTATCGGCCTCTCTTCTGCCGCGCTATTGCTTGGTATGAGATTGCGCTGGATGCATAAACAAGAAGACACCATTCAACTGGCTTTCAGCGAACGCTAGTTCCCAAACTTTCTACTTCCAAAAGACAAAGAGCCCTGTATCAAGGGCTCTTTTAGTATTCAGCTTTCTCTCTGATGAAACGGGCAAATTTAGGTTTGCCATTTTGTGTATATCCATTGTAGCGGAACGTAATTCGACTACCGATTGGTGGCGGGTCTAATCGCATCTCATCAGTGAATCCAGTACCAATATAAAATTGAATGCCTTTCTCAGTGTGAACTAAGAGTGATCCCATCATTCCTGAATATTTCCCTGTTCCACTCTTGTAACCCACAACAATCGCTTCCGCATCGTGGTGTCGTTTCAGTTTGAGCAGATCGTTACTGCGTCCAGCTTGGTAACGACTGGTAATTTTTCGCAGCATGATCCCCTCACCCTTTTGATTATCAATATTATCCAGCTGCTTGTAGAGCGTGGCTTCACTCTCTATTGGATAGTGCTCTACATAGTGAATATGTTTTCGATTTATCCGTTTCACCCAGTCAATAATGTTGTAATAACGTTTTTGATAGTCACCAGCAGCACCGGGCATATCAAACAGCATAAACTTAATCTGGCTCCAAGCTTTGTCTACTGGGGTGGTATCGAGAACGGTCGACTGAACAATATGAAAACGATCTCTTCCTGCCCATAGCTCCCCTTCTAAACGTACCTTTGGTAATGGATTTGTAAACCAAGCAGGTGCATAAATACGATTGCCGTTGCGAGTATGTAGATGTTCTCCATCCCAAATAGCACGCACACCGTCAAGCTTTTCACTCTGCCAATACTCATTGATATCGATGTGTTGATCATAATGGCTTGCTAACATGACTTGATAAGTTGGTTGGATGTTTGCACTACTGTGGGCTGAAAAAAGCAATAACGTAGCAATCGTCAATTTGTTTAGTGTCATCATCATTCCAAGATTAAGCGTCATATCCTCATTTAAAAACGCCTCGCCTCAAGTTTCACCGATGGTATGGCTTCGATGCGACACACTCACCAAAACTATAGTCACCGCTGTCTCATTTTCATTTTGTATGTGTTGTAACCCCCATAAAGCCCACTCTTTTTCATTCTCATATTGAGAAAACGCTGTTTCCTATTCTGAGAAACCCAACAAAATCAAAATAAGCAATTGAAAATTAACAAAAATAAAACTGGCACAGAGTCTGCTAGGTATAAGGAAACAAAAAAGAAAAGTAACAGCTTCAAGGAGAGACATCATGGAATTACGTAAAGTCGAACTAAACAATTCAACGCTAACGCTATCAATCTTCGGTGACCTAGACGCTTCCGGCAGTCGCAAAGCACAACCTGGTATTGATGACGTCATTACTAACGACCTACACCCTGAGGTAGAAATCGATTTTAGCCACGTGAAATTTTTAGATTCTTCAGGTGTCGGTGCCATCGTTTACATGTTCAAACGTCTGACGGAACGAGAGCGTAATATGCGTCTAGAAAATGTATCCGGCCAACCGCTGGAAATTATGAACCTGCTTCGCATCGGTCATGCCATCCCGGTTAATTCAAAAAAGGCAGCGAATTCATAAAGTTCCGCTAAGCTAAAGATGTACATAATTATAATAAAAACTCAAAGGACGTTGGCATGAATAAATGGACTCATTACATAGCCCTTCCCCTGTCTGCCCTTGTTGTGGGTTGCAGTAGCTATCCAGAACATGGCACAGGCGGCTTGGCAGAAAGCTATGATTCAATTAATTATCAGAATTCTGATTTTTCACCTGTAATGCCTGATGAGCCTCTCGGCCCTGAACATGGGTTAAGATTTGACTGGCAGCTAGCAAAACTTCACTTGGACTCGCTTATTCAAGAAGGCGCCCGTTGGTGTTTTCCCGCAGCTGTTGTTCAAGCAATAGAGAAACAAAATCGTATCGCACGTGAGCTTCAAGGCGGACTTCTTCTCGATGCCGCTAATGACCTCGTGATTCAGCGTAAACGTCTTAACGACCTAGAGAACCGCTTAGACTATGTCACATCTCAAGCCCGTTGTGAGCCGCCTAAGAATGAATCCCAATTTAGACTACAACTTTCGATCATTGAACAACTTTACGACCTACTCAATGTCGACAACCAATTTGCCCATAACTCTACCGAAGTAAACCCGAAGTACATGGGGCACTTAGCTGAAGCGAGTACCATTTTAAAGGACCACCCGACGCTAGATTTGATCGTTACCGGTCATGCTGATGCTACGGGTACTGAAGAGTACAATGACAAATTAGCCCTTGGCCGCGCAAAACAAGTGGAACGTTACCTCACTATTTTTGGTTTAAGCCCAACTCGTATCAAAACAGTATCTGTAGGTGAAACCGTGCCTCTTTTCGAAGGCGAATCTGCTGGGACTCGTTTGACTAATCGCCGAGTGAGTATTGAGATTGTCTCTCCTGACAACGCAGAAATGATGGGAGGTTCACTATGAAAACCCTAATCATCGCTCTAATGTGTTTTTTAGCTCTTGCTATTGTACCTGCATATGCAGAAGACGAATTCAGTGATGCTGTTCAGGTTGGTGACCTCATCCAGGTTAACGTGCCCGGCGAGGAGACCTTAAATCGTGGTTTTCAAGTCGACAAACGAGGCCGTATTACTCTACCTGAGGTGGGTGCAGTGTTTGTTGCCGGTTACGACAGCGAACAATTACAGAAAGTGGTTATCGATGCGTTGAGCACGACTTATCGCGATTTATCGACGGCTACCGTATTTATCAAAGAGCAGCAGATTCTAATTTCGGTTCAAGGCTATGTTGAACAGCCTGGAGAATACACACTCTCACTGGGTTCAAGCGTTCAAATGGCACTTTATGCTGCTGGAGGCTTAAGAGCAGGCGCGCAATTAGATAAACTGATTCTTAAACGCGGCGCTGATAGAAAAGAGTTTAACTACAAACGTTTTCTCGATACTGGTGATGACTCTCAGCTACCTGAACTGCAATCCCTTGACTCAATCTTCGTACCCGCATCTCCATTGGTCGGTAATATCGAGCAAGAGTTTGACGCAGCCAAACTTGCTAACTCGGGTGACAGTGCAGATTCTCGTAATGCAATCAAAGTATTCGGTGAAGTTAACGCGCCAGGCTCTTTTGCCTACAAAGAAAATACCGACCTTGTTGATGTGATCATGCGATCAGGAGGTGTAACGCGTTACGCAGGTGTCGAACAGATTCGTGTTATCTCGAATAACACACCGACGCTTTTCAATTTAAAACGTTATTTAGATACAGGTGATGATTCACTGCTTCCAGTGCTACGTCCGGGGTCAACAATCTTCGTTCCAAAACAAGAAGTAGAGATAAAATCGGGTGCGAACACGGTGTACGTGATGGGTGAAGTCGCTGAACCGGGCGCTTACGATGGCAAAAAAGGTGCAACCTTTATGGACATTTTGGCCAATGCTGGTGGCCCGACTCGATTTGCAGAATCACGCCAGATAAGAGTGATCAAAGCCAGTGGTCAGGTTCTTAAATTCGACTTAACCGCTTACACTGAAGGCTTGCGCGGCGTGAAGCCACCAGCAATCCAGCCGGGTGATGCTATCTTTGTCCCTGAAAAAACCGATATGAATGAGAAATCTTGGCTCAAGATCTCACCCGACCGCGCTGTCAATGTAATTGGTGAAGTGGTTCGTCCAGGACGCATCGAGTGGTCCGACGAAATGGATCTTATGGATCTTCTTGCCCACGTTGGCGGTCCAACTCTTCGTGCAGATACCACCAAAATTGAAGTCGTAAACGGACGCAAGCTTACGGTTTTCGATTTAGATGCTTACATCAAAAACGGCGCGCCACGTGAAGACCTGCCTTTCATTCGTGCTGGTGCTATTGTACGTATCCACGATTTGCCGCAAGACCCATCAGACAACAAATCACAATGGGTTCGTCAAAGCTCGGATGCATCAATCTACGTATTTGGGCAGGTAAATGCGCCGGGGCGTTACCGCTTCACTAAAGATATGCACTTCTTAGATATCTTGTCTGCAGCAGATGGCCCAACAAAAGACGCTGACATTCACAATATCCGCGTGACACACAGAGACAAGCCTTATGCGAAAGTAAGTAAACTGAACCTATCGCTTTACTTTGAAACTGGTGATGAATCTATCCTACCTCGAGTAACTACTGGCGATACGATTTACATCCCAGAAAAAGACAAAAACTGGCTGGATACATCAAAAGAGTCAACGGTACGAGTGCTTGGTGCAGTCAACAAACCGGGTCGCTATGTGTTCAATGACAATATGACCATCCTTGACTTATTAGCTGAAGCCGCAGGGCCAACTGAGAACGCTTACTTAGAGAAGATTACTGTCGTCAACATGTCTTGTTGTCAGGGACAAGCACGTACATTCGACCTGATTAAGTTCAGCAAGACCGCGAATATCTATCACCTACCCGTCCTACGTGCCGGTGATACGATTTACATTCCAGACCGTAGTGAAAGCTTTATGGAAAAAGCACGTGTCACCTTAGATGACATTCTTCGCCTAACCACCACTATCGTATTAATTGGAGCATTATGATGACTATTTCCGCCACTCAAGCCGAAGTCGAGAAGCTCTACTTAACATCTGAGCTCAATGGCTACCGTTCAATATGCATTACTGCCTGCCAAAGCGGTGACGGCGTCACTTCAATTGCGTCTGCATTTGCAGAACGTTGCATGCTAGCAGGACACTCCACTCTGTATGTCGACCTGAATTTGTTCAATCCGGCGTTCCATGATTTAGAGCTGGTCAATCTTGAACAACAAGTTCAACTGATCGAGCATAAAGCGTCTCAAAGACTGTTTGTGGGCGTGCCTGCTCCTAAAGAAGCATCCGCTCAGTTGGCGTTTAAAGATCCAACGATGCTCAAAAACACGGTCGACCAGTGGTTAACCCAATATGATCGCGTAGTGATAGATACCTCCCCATTGCTGCAAATAAACAAAGGTAATATCCCCGCACAGTCCGTTGCAAATGCGTGCGACTCGACCTTATTAGTCATCGCTTATGGCGAGACCACGACCAGTCAGCTTGAACAAGCCAAACAGCTGTTATCGACAGATGGTATCCAATTGTCTGGTGCAATCATGAACATGAAACACTCGCCAAGTTTCACTCAAGAGTTAGTGCGACAGTTAAACAGAATGAAATTTATCCCTTCTAAATTGCGCACATCAATCAGCAATAAGCTTTCTCAAAATGAGTTCTTAAACTTGCCGATTTAGCCACAACTAGTGCAGTGATTTCATTTTAATTCGACTAATTTCGCAGAAAATCACTGCACTTAGACAAAAAAACCAACAAAAACACCACTTTAATCCTCAGTAGTGTGACTTAGATTAGCAATGCGCAATCAATTTATATCAAAAATGGAATTTATCCAGATATTCCCTAAACTTTTAAAAAGTGGTCAATTTTTGTGGATTCGTCATAAATACTGGGTACCACTCTTACTAATCTGTTCCTTGGTAAATCGAAAGGGACCAGCCCATGAGACGACCAAAGGATATGACTCGTCACATCAACACCACTTAGAACAGCTCAACCGCAAAACATGATCTTCAGTGTTCTTGTTGTAGAAGTTGTGAACTTTAATGAGAAAGGAACCTCAATATGAAATACAAGTTAAGCGCCATGTTTTTTTTAGTTGCCACCGCCAGTAACGCCAACGCTGCTGAATGTGGCAGCGTAACAATCGCAGATATGAACTGGAACTCAGCAACCCTCATCGCCAATATCGATAGGTTTATCCTAGAACACGGGTATGGTTGCGACGCAGAACTCATTCCCGGCGACACCATGCCCACGGGCACCTCAATGATTGAGAAAGGCCAGCCAGACGTAGCCCCAGAGCTCTGGAGTAACAGTTTGAAAGCTGCGCTCGATAAGGGCGTCGAAGAAAAACGACTGCGTTACGCGGGTAAAGCGCTCGTAAACGGCGGTGAAGAAGGCTTTTGGGTACCGAAATACCTTGTGAGCCAATATCCTGAAATCGCGACTATCGAAGGTGTTCGTAAACACGCCAAACTATTCAAACATCCGGAAGATCCAGATACATCCGCATTTTACAGCTGCCCCGCTGGTTGGAACTGCCAAATCAGTGCAGGTAATCTTTTCAATGCATTAGCACTTGAAGAGAGTGGCTTTAGCATTGTCGATCCCGGCTCTAGTGCGGGTCTCTCTGGGGCTATCGCCAAAGCCTATGAGCGTGAAGAAGCGTGGTTTGGGTATTACTGGGCACCGACGGCTGTACTAGGTAAATACGACATGGTTAAAGTGGACTTTGGCAGTGGTGTTGATAAAGACGAGTTCGTGAACTGTACGACTCAAGAGGGGTGTGAAGCTCCCAAAGCGACCATGTACCCGCCCTCTCCAGTACATACCATCACGACAGAAAGCTTTGCGAGTCGCGCGCCAGACGCCTATGACTACTTCACTAAACGTGGTTTTACTAACGACAAAATGAACGCGCTATTAGCTTGGATGGAAGACAATCAGGCCGACGGTGAAGAAGCTATGTTGCATTTCCTAAGTGAGTATCCTGATATTTGGCACCCTTGGGTATCTCAAGACGTTGCGAAAAAAGTAGAGGCCGAGCTGTAAACCTCATTGGTTTATGACTTATCTCGGATTAAATCATACATTATAACGTCGCTATCATTGATGTTATTCAGCATTCGAAGCGGTTGTGCTTACCAACCGCTTCGGAATATAAGGATATAAAATGGCTGACAATAGCTGGTTCTCCAGTTTTCCTGAAATGGAACGCTCAGACTTACGAGCAATTAAGAAAACGCTAGACGGAGCCTACCGAGATTTTTCTCGTGAATACGGCGAAATGATCGAATCTTTCTTTGACCCTTTACTTTCGTTTCTCGTCTGGTTTGAAAAACTCCTCATATCTACTCCGTGGCTTATTGTTCTGGTGGTGTGTAGTGCCCTAGTTTACGGTGCTAGTCGCTCGTGGAAGTTGGGGCTTGGTTGTGTAGTTTCACTGCTGCTCATCGGTTACTTTGGTATGTGGGAAGACACCATGCGCACTCTTAGTATCATTACTGTGTGTACCTTGGTTTCAATATGTTTAGGCATACCGATTGGGATTGCGATGGCACGTTCCAATCGAGTTCAATCTATCGTGACTCCACTACTCGACGTCATGCAAACCATGCCTGCATTTGTTTATTTAATTCCAGTCGTAATGCTACTTGGCATCGGTAAGATCCCAGGGCTTATCGCTGTTGTTATCTACGCTATCCCACCAGTCATTCGCTTGACTAACCTCGGCATTCGTCTTGTAGACAAAGAAGTGCTCGAAGCAGCAACCGCTTTTGGAGCGAATAAAAAACAACGCCTTTGGGGTGTTCAGTTACCCCTAGCGATGCCAACCATCATGGCAGGCATAAACCAGACCATCATGATGGCTTTGTCTATGGTGGTCATCGCATCAATGATTGGTGTAAAAGGATTAGGCCAGCCGGTGTTGAAATCTATAACTAACCAATATTTCACGTTAGGTCTTCTCAATGGTTTCGCTATTGTGGCATTAGCAATCCTATTTGACCGAGCATCGCAAGCCTACGCAAAAAGAACCAACGCACATTTAGGAGGGTTTAAGCATGACTAAACCTCTGATTGAAATTAGCGGGTTGTATAAAGTCTTCGGCCCTAAGCCTAAGTCTGTGATTGAGCGTATTCATAATGGTCAAAACAAAGACCAAATTCTCGCAGATACGGGGCACACCGTAGGTCTCAAAGAGATAAATCTAGAGATCAATCGTGGCGAAATATTCGTAATAATGGGACTTTCTGGCTCTGGGAAGTCAACATTAATCCGACACTTCAACCGCCTGATAGAGCCGACCGAGGGTAAGATTACCGTTGAAGGGATCGATGTTATGAGTCTCAACACCAGAGAGCTGGAAGAGTTTCGTCGCCACAAGATGTCAATGGTATTCCAGCGTTTTGGTTTAATGCCTCATCGAACTGTGGTTGAGAATGTGGCTTACGGGCTTGAGGTTCAGGGCATAAAAAAAGAAAAGCGTTTAGCCAAAGCGTCTGAATGGCTAGATACGGTTGGTCTTAAAGGTTATGAGCACCAATACCCAGCACAGTTGTCTGGCGGCCAACAACAGCGTGTTGGCTTGTCGCGCGCTCTCTGTACCGATGCTGAGATCCTGTTGATGGATGAGGCATTCTCAGCGCTCGACCCATTAATTCGTAGTGAAATGCAAGACCAACTGATTGAGCTGCAAGAGAAGCTACACAAAACCATTATTTTCATCACCCATGACCTTGACGAAGCACTGCGACTTGGTGACCGAATCGCAATCTTAAAAGATGGTGAATTGGTTCAACAAGGAACACCCCATGAAATTCTTTTGCACCCGGCAGACGATTACGTGGAAGCCTTCGTTAAAGATGTGAATCGCGCACGTGCACTGACGGTAGAAACGGTGATGCAGCCACCTCTATATCGGATCACTTCAGAAACAATTGAAGGTGCGCTTGCTCAAATGAAGATGTTGAAACACGACTATGCCTATCATGTCACAGATGACGGGTATCAAGGTTTGGTGACTAAAGAGAGCCTTCAAGACGCCGTCGAATCTGATACGGTGAATGACTTCAATGAGGATATTTACGAAGAAGTACCTTCGGTCAATCCTGATGCTGTCATAGAAGAGGTTCTGCAAGATACCATGTCATGCGAATACTCGTTGCCTGTCGTTGATGAAGAAGGCAACTTAAAAGGTGAGTTAGAACGAAGTGCCGTAGCGGACATCTTTGCAGAACCGGGAGAAACCGAAACCGTCCCAAAGTCCGAGATTGATAAGGCGTCTTAGACGCTAACTGGCGCCCACTGTTCGCTTCTTGAACTTGCGTGGGCGCTTTTTTGCTACACTATTGTTGTCCATTCCCTCTTAGAACCCACCTCGCTTGGCATTTTTGCAATCTTCCATATTCAAGCGGTTGAAATTATTCTAAAAAATGTCTAATACTTAAATATCTAATTGCGTTACAGATGTTACCCTTCGTAACAATCACGTTTTACGAACTTTCATGGATGGATCTACGTACGATGACAGTGACCAACACTTATGCCGAAGACCTTGTTGATGAATCGGTTCTACAACAGATGATTGTAGATACCAGCGCAGAGGTCATCCCTATTCTGATCGACCACTATGTGGAAGAGTCTAAAACGCGCATTGAAGCTATTAAACAGGCCGCTCAATCCCAAGATGGTGAGGTTCTCGAGTTTGAAGTTCACACACTAGGCAGCACATCACTCGCTTTGGGAAACCGAGCTTTATCAACACTAGCTCGCGACATTGAACGTCAATGCTTAGAGAAACAGACAGAGCTTGCATTCACACGTGTCGATGAGCTTCTTGCTTTGGCGGACGATTCGATAGAAGCGCTTATCACCCGCAAAGAGCTTGGCTTCGACTAAAAACACCAATGTCTGGATTAGAATACCGATAACGACATAAAGCACAGAACGCAAAGATTGACGTTTGGTTAGGACAAGATTCAAAAGGAATAACACAATGCGCCCTAAAGTATTGTTAGTTGAAGACTCCACTTCATTAGCTGTTTTATACAAACAGTATGTAAAAGATGAACCCTACGACATTTTTCACGTCGAAACGGGAGCAGAAGCCAAAACCTTCATTGAGCGCCACACGCCGCAACTGGTTATCCTCGACCTGAAGTTACCTGACATGTCGGGCGAAGAAGTATTAGATTGGATAACAGAAAATGAAGTTCCGACGGCTGTAATTATTGCTACCGCTCATGGCTCAGTCGACATTGCAGTTAGCCTTATTCAGCGTGGTGCAGAAGACTTTCTCGAAAAACCGATTCAAGCTGAACGCCTAAAAACCTCAGTTCAGCTGCACCTTAAACGCGCCAAGCTAGAGAATCTAGTTGAGAACATCAAAAGTAAGTTCGACCGCGAATCCTTCCAAGGCTTCATTGGCTCATGTCTACCGATGCAAGCCGTATACAAAACCATCGACTCGGTAGCACCAACCACTGCCAGTGTGTTCATTAATGGTGAGAGCGGTACGGGTAAAGAGGTGTGTGCTGAAGCCATCCATAAAGAGAGCCAGCGCCGCGACAAGCCGTTCGTTGCGATCAACTGTGGTGCCATTCCTCGTGATTTGATGGAAAGTGAAATTTTCGGCCACGTTAAAGGCGCATTTACGGGTGCAACGACGGATAGAAAAGGCGCTGCGATGCAAGCGCACGGCGGCACTCTATTTCTCGACGAGCTCTGTGAGATGGAGCTCGAGATGCAGAAGAAATTGCTGCGATTCTTACAAACAGGCACATTTACCCCACTGGGGGCAACTCGTGAAGTTAAAGTAGATGTACGAATCATCTGTGCGACTAACCGTGACCCGTTGTTAGAGGTTGAAGAAGGTCGCTTTAGAGAAGATCTCTACTACCGTGTTCACGTTGTGCCCATTGAAATGCCGCCTTTGCGAGAGCGTGGTAGTGACATTGTCACACTATGTAAGCACTTTCTGAAAATCTACGCTAAACAAGACGGCAAGAAATTCAAATCGATAGATAAAGAAGCTCAGGTTTTATTAAAGAACTACCCTTGGCCAGGTAATGTTCGCCAACTTCAGAACATTATTCGAAACATTGTGGTCCTTAATAACGAAACCAATGTGACCAAAGAGATGATACCCGCTCCGATTAATGGTGCGGGTGGCCGGAGCAAAGTCGTAACGCCTACTAAGCGCGCCGAACCTGTTCAAGAAGCAGTAGTAGAAACAGTCTCCAAGCCTGCCCCATTGATTCCAGATCAAATTGAGGCTACACCTGAGAGCAACGGCCCCGCTCTTACCAATGGTGATGGCAGTATTCGCCCAATGTGGAAGATTGAGCGAGAAGCGATTCAAAATGCGATCAACCACTGTGATGGTAATGTGTTGAATGCCGCAGTGCTGTTAGAGCTTAGCCCTTCTACCGTGTATCGTAAGAAGCAGGCATGGGAAGCTGAAGATGAGTACAACCAAGCCTAAGCACATTCAAAAATTTGAGATTGAACCAAATGAGATTTGGCTGTTACTCGACAGCCAAACCTTCGGAGGTATTGAAACTCACGTTTTGGAGCTTGCCAAAGGGTTGAAAGCGCATCAACAAAAGGCGCGCATCATCCTACTCACTCGCTATTTTCCAGCCCCTCCCATTATTGAACGCCTTGAGCAAACGGGTCTGCATTTCTCCTTTTTACAAGATTTAGCAACGACTCAAGGTTCATCAGTGATTCAGCTTAGTCATGCCATCGAAACTTACCAACCAAGGCTCCTACATTGTCATGGTTACAAATCCAGTATCATTGGCAAAGTAACAAAGCTAATCTACCCTCGCCTTTCTCTTTACCAAGTATCTACCTATCACGCAGGGGAAACGCCAAAGGGTCGCGTCTGGCTCTATGATGCTCTCGATCGCTACACGAGCTTCCTATCTAGCCATTCATTGGTCGTCAGCAATAAGATCAAAGAAAAGATCCCAAGCGCAACGACAATGCTCAACAACTTTGTGAGTATGCCAGAGCGCCAACCTTCTTCTGATTTTACCTCTAGCTCATACCGATTTGGTTTCGTGGGTCGCTTGAGTCACGAAAAAGCAGCCGACCGATTCTTAGATTTAGCTATTCACTTTCCTGACCACCAATTCCATCTGTTTGGAGATGGGCCTGAGCGCGAACAGTTGGAATCACGCAAAGCTGATAACTGTATCTTTCACGGTCACCAGCAAAATATGGATAAAGTATGGAGAAGTATCGACATACTGATTATCCCATCACGATATGAAGGTTTGCCAATGGCAGCATTAGAAGCAATGTCTCTCGGCATTCCAGTGATTGCGACCGCTGTCGGTAACTTACCTCAACTCATAAATCACAGTGAGAATGGCTATTTAGCACATGTTCCAGAAGATCTCGAAGCATGCGTAAATCGTTGGCTATCACTCTCTCAAAATGAAAAAACAGCGCTCAGCCAACAAGCAATAGACACCATTAACAAGACGTACTCACCGCAAGCTGTGATCCCGCAATTACTTGAGTGCTACGGACTCTGATTGTCAAAAAGAAACTACCATTCTCGACTCAACAACATAGTTTCTCAAAATAGAACATGACTCTCTTATCCATAAATCACTCATCAATCTGATTCTCAAATTGACATTCGCTTGACAACCTCAGAAATAAACCCTTAAAAATCAGCCACTTAAAACAATAACCATACTGGCATTCCGCTTGCTATGTTCACTCTATACAAACAATTTATCCCATCTAGGGGCAACGTATTTGAATTGGTAGAGAGTGAGGCTTAGCGATGAATAATTACAAGAACATACTCTTTGTACATTACGGTGATAACTGGATTCGTGGCAGCGAGGCGTGTTTGATCAATTTGATTTCGAGTTTGAATAAAGAGAAGTTTCGACCAATTGTTTGGAGCAATTGCAAGCCGTTAACAAAACACTTTAAAAAGCAGTCAGTCCCTACCGTTTATACCTCCTTTAAACTGCTACTCGGCTGGAGCGCGCCAAGGTTCGATCTGTATCAATGGGGCGTGCAAGTAAAGCAAGCTGTCTCTCTTATCAAACAGCATGATATCGACATTGTTCACATCAATAGTGGCGCTCCTTGTCAATGGATGTGTATCGCAGCCAAATTGTGCGGCGTCCCTGTGGTAACCCAACTTCACAGTGACTATCAACTTCGAGATCGCTTTACTTTGGGTTTACACCTTTCTCCAAACATCGCCTGTGTGAGCCATGATATTAGCAAGGGTCTTCTTGATGACGGATACCCACAAGAGCAACTTTGTGTCATTCACAATGGCGTTGTCCAACATCGAACTACAAATAGAGACGTGCGAGCGGAACTCAACATCCCACAGTCAAGCTTTGTATTTATTACTGTTGGCTCTCTGATTGTTAGAAAGGGCGTCGATTTGATTATCCAATCATTGAATCGAATTCAGAGCGACAAAGATGCACATCTTATTGTGATTGGTGATGGTGAAGACAGAGACAACCTAGTCGCGCTCGTGAACGATTTAGACCTAGGCTGTAAGGTCCATTTTGTTGGCGAAAGACAAGACGTTGCAGATTGGCTTTGCAGCGACGTCGACGCGTTCATTAGCGGTGCGCGATATGAAGCCTTTGGTTTGGTTTTAGCGGAAGCGGGGTTGGCAGGACTACCTGTTATCGCCCCTCGCATTGGTGGTATACCAGAGTTTATCCACCACAATCGAACTGGTCTTTTATTCGACCCGAGCAATCCTATTGATGAGATGTGCCACCAGATGACTCGCTTAATGTCTGATGGGGCGCTAGGAGAGGACCTAGCAACTCAACTGCATCACTTAGTACACTCAAAACTCACGATCGAAGCCAACACTCGCCAATTTGAAAACCTATACCACAAAGTGATACGCCAGAACGATTCATCTTGCTTACTCAATGGTCTAAAGCCACTTGTCCGCTGGGCATTTCATTAACATCAACAGGTTGGAGACATACGATGAATACCAAGACCCGAAATGCCAACAACAAATCAACACATGGCTTGATTTACGACCCAATTCCTTTTGCTGGCGGATCTAAAATAGCAACCCTCGAAATGTTGATGACCACTCACGAGTCAATCGAAAAGCAAGCTGAGGACAATGTCAGTTTTACAATTGTTACCGCTGATCCTGACTCTTGGAGAACCGCAGTAAGCAAGCTTAACGCGAGAATTATTACTCTACCTAACTGGGGTTTTCTTACGGTACCTCAAGGGCTTCGCTACTGGGTTGCTCAGTTAGTATTGGCCTTAACTCTGATGATCACATTGCTCCGCCTACCAAGTATCAGTTATACCGTAGGTGCTTCAAACCCAGGGATCGATATGGCGCTCTACATCGTTAAATGGGTTTGGAGAATGCCAATCATACAACTGGTTCATGGTCCTGTTGGACTTTCGCGTTCTATCGGTCATTGCTTTACTCGCGCTGATTCGGTCTTTTATTTATCTTCAAGCATCGATTCAATACGCGCTGCGATAAGCTGCTACTTTTCTAAGGCTCGTGACTCTGAACAAGCTGAGATCATGACGCGTGCTGTTCTTGAGAGCGCGAGTTTTGAATCTTTTACTAATGGTTTGACCCTAGCGAATTGGCCAACTCAAAGCACAGGAACATCAAATGACGTTTTTTGGGCAGCTTCTCTACTTAAATGGAAAGGATTAGAGACACTCAATGAAGCATTGAACATTGCTCATCAAACAACGCCATGGAATACCAACATCTGTTATATCACACCGCAAAATACACATTTAGGTGTGAGCAGTTTACCGACAGAAAGTACGTACACTAAGCTGTTCCATGCGCCTAACAATCTTGACCAAATCCGCGCAAATTCAGGTATTTTTGTGTCTACCAGTATCAACGAGCCGTTTGGCTTGTCTGTTTTGGAGAGCCTAGCCGCTGGGCTGTGCGTCGTTATTCCAAGCGATGGCGCTTATTGGGATCGAGTCCTTGAAGATAATGTCAATTGCCTAAAGTTCGCTCCACAAGATCCACAATCATTGTATGAAGCTGTCCAAACGTTGATTGGCGACCCTCAGCTTCGTCAACGTTTATCACAGGCAAGTTTTGATAAAGCGAAACAGTATCGAGCGGAGCATTGTTACGCTTCGATCTGTATTGCTATGCGCGGACAAGCTGCGACTAAACCAGCAATGGCTTCGTTGGAGACTTCTCATGATTAACTCTTTACGTCAGCCATCACCGCTAATAAACATGCTGACCTACGGCATCGGATTGGTCGTAAGCAAAGGCGCGGCTCTAATTATGTTGCCGATTATCGCCAACTATCTTGCCCCTTCTCAAATTGGTCGGTTAGACCTGTTAGCCTCTATCGGTGCGGTAACGGGTATCGTCGTGACATTTGCTCTGCATGAGGCACTTTACCGTTTTGTTGGAGAAGAGAGTGATTTTAAAAAACGTTTTTTGAAAGCGAGTGAAATCTTCTCCCTCACCTGTGTCGTTTCTCTGATTCTGGCTGCTGTTCTTTTTGGCTATATCAATATTGGCCTTGGCGACCAATTTGCCTTTGCAAGCCGCACTGAGCTCAATCTCATTTTAGTTTGTGCTTCTCTTGAAGGCGTTATCGGTTTATCTACCGCGTGGCTGAGAATGCAGGACAAAGCATTTACGTTTCTAGCAATCAGTGTCGCTTCAACACTACTACAAATCAGCTTAATTCTTGGTGTGCTATTTTCTAGCCCGAGTGTTGAGAAAATTTTAATGTGCGGCGTGGTCACCTACCTTTTCCAAATCACTGCACTGCTTATTATTAATCGCTTTAAACTCACATTTACCAACATCTCAGCATTTCGAGAGTATCTTCGTTACGGCTGGCCACTGATGCTAACTGGCTTAATCGGTTTTGGTTTAAACGGTGCAGAAAGATTCTTCGTCGCCTACTCCACCAACCTAGATACCCTTGGACAATATGCGATTGCGATTAAATTCTCGTTTGCCATGTGTATCTTGGTTCAGCCTTTTGGAATGTGGTGGATGCCAAAACGTTTCAATACGCTAGCGAATCAAGGTCGCCGTAAAACCGTTGAGGTTACCCAGCTTGGAGTTATCTACATCACTCTACTCACTGTAGGCGTCGCATTCGCAGCCAAAGCTTTCATCTTGCTAGCACTGCCAGAAACCTATCTATTGTCGGCTCAACTTGTATTGGGAACGTTGCTGTTTTCTTGGTTCAAGGAGGTCGCGGAACTGCTCAATATCGGCATTCTTCATCGCAAAGCCACCAGATTACAGCTATGGATTTCGGTAAGCGCCACTCTCATTGGTCTTAGCATGATGTGGTTACTAAGTGGCTTTGGTGTCTGGGGGATAATTGGCGCTTTGTGTATCGCTCAAGCATTTAAAGCTGTCATTGTGTTTATCTACAGTCAAAGGCTGACTCATCTACCTTATTCGCTCGGACTGTTCCTCTTTGAGTTTAACGTGCTAGTACTGTGTCTGTTGTTAGCTCTCTCTATACAAAATGTCTGGTTCTGCCTAGCGATGGCAGTCATTGCTCCAGTGATCTGTTGTCTGCCCGCTTATCGAATTGAAGCAGTAAGGCACAACGTTCAAGTGTTGGGACAGAAGCTTATTGGCAAATTAGGAATCTTAGCTGGGCACAAGCCTTGCTAGATCATTATTTCAGCAAATAGGATTTTCATTATGACTAACGCTACCCACAAGTTACCTTCAATTGTCACAGTATCCGTGCTGTGCCTATTGATGGGCGGCGTTTGGTACATCGTCCCACATCCAATTGTTGCAATTTGCTTAGCTTTCATCCCATTAGGTGCCCTATTTGTTATCAACAAAACCTATTGGCTGGTCATTTTGTTCGTCGTATTCTCATTTTTCCGCATCCATGAAGCGATCCCCCAACTTTATGCATTTAAACTGCCTCTGTTTCTTTCACTTGGAGCTTTGTCGGCTTTGATGTGGCACACGCTTATTAGCAAGGAACTTAAGACCTATTGGCACCGCTCACTATCGTGGTTAGCACTGTTTTGGTTACTTGTCACAATTGGTCTGGTATTTGCCTCGAACCGAGGGGTTGCTATCCAAGAATTTAAAGGGATTTACTGGAAGATTATGGTGATGACACTCGCGATTGTTTGGCTGGTAAACAGCATGGATAAACTCGCTAAAACGTCGACTATCATTATCTTCTCGGGCTGTTTAATTGGCATCATCGCCATCTCTAACTCCATCAATGGAATTGGTCTTGTTGAAGGTACTCGTGTCACCATTGGCCGAGACATTGGCTCAATGCTCGGTGACCCAAACGATCTCGCTCTTGTACTCATGTTCCCTATGGCCTTTGCGATCAGCCAAGCGACAACGAAAGGCATACCCACAATGCACCGCTTCATCGGAGCAGCTGCATGTATCATCCTTCTTTATGCAGTTATCGCAACACAAAGCCGTGGCGGCCTTCTAGGCTCTATTGCTGTTCTAGGAATCTTCGCTCTGAGCATCATTCGCTCGAAGGTCACTTTAATTAGCTTAGGCGCTATTGCAGCGGTTGGACTCTATTTCGCTGCCGGCATATCCGATAGAGCGTCCGGCGGTGCTGCAGAAGCCGGTATCGATGCGTCGGCTATGGGGCGCCTGTACGCTTGGGAAGCAGCGTTTAAAATGGCGCTCGATAATCCACTAACAGGGGTCGGGTTAAATAACTTTTACTCGAACTACTTTTTCTACAGCCCACACTGGGATGGTCTCAACCATGCTGTACACAGTACTTGGTTTGGGGTACTCGCCGAAACTGGCTTCCTTGGCTTAACCGTATTTATCATCTTGATTGGCTCTTTGCTCATCACCGCACGCAAAACCCTAAAACAAATCAAAGCCACTGGTAATTCAGTCAACCCAATCCTCTACTCTTCGGCGTTCGCCGTTTATGCCGGGCTTATCGGGACAATTGTGTCTGGTACCTTCCTAACTCAAGGCTTCAACTGGCCTATTTATATCCTTTCTGCATTGACGGTTTGTGTTTCTCATATATCCCAAACTGAATGTCAAAATGAGAAGCCAAACAAGCACAATCCTTAAGTAACTGAAAATTAATAACTATTTATATGGCACATATAATGAAAGTACTCCATTAAAACAAAAAATGGAGATTTCAAAATGACGTCAGTATCAGTTCATCAATTTAAGACTTGGTTGAAGTTTCATCCTAATTCTCATATTCGTAATCTGTTTTTCATTTTGAAAGACATACGAAATGCCGAACTTCCAGTACCTAAATTTGCCAGTAAATGCCTATACCATGTTCACCGCAGTATCTCGGGTGTCATTTCAGGCATTATTCGCTTCTTCTATTGGACACCCGCTTTTAAAGGTCGTCTAAATCGCTGTGGTAAACATCTATACCTTTATGGTGGTTTACCGTTTGTTAGTGGCCCTCTCACTATTAACGTGGGTAACGAGTGTCGTATTTCAGGCCACACGACATTTTCAGGTTGTAGCCAACCGACTGCTGATGGTAGCCAACCTTGCTTAGAAATTGGCGATAACGTTGATGTCGGTTGGCAATCGACAATTGCGGTTGGACGCCGCGTTGTTCTTTCTGACAATGTACGTATTGCAAGTGGCGCATTCCTCTTTGGTTATTCTGGTCACCCTCTTGATGCACGACGTCGTGCTCTCGGTGAAGGCGACGATCCGGAACAGATTGGCGATATCATTCTTGAACGAGACGTTTGGCTGGGCACCAATGTCACTGTAAAAGGTGGAGTAACCATCGGCGAAGGCAGTGTGGTTGCTGCGGGAAGTGTCGTGACAAAATCTGTTCCGCCACTTTCAATTGTTGCGGGCAACCCAGCACGCATCGTTGGCAGTATTCCAAGCGAGCCAGCTGTGTTCGATATTGAAGAACACAAAGGAGGCCGTCATGCGTGATTTGATTGTTTTCGGGGAAGACTTTGGTGGATTACCGTCATCGACGCAGCACTTAATCCGTCATTTAGCGAAGCAACATAAAGTGCTATGGGTAAATTCGATAGGTTTAAGACAACCAAAGTTAAACCTAAAAGACATCACTCGTGCATTGAACAAACTAGTAGGAAGAAGTAACGCACAAACTCAAAACATGTTAGCCGAGCAAGCATTCGACAACATTACCGTGGTTAATCTTAAAACCGTACCAGCACCACGTTCTTTAGTCGCTAGAAAGCTTGCTAAGGAGCTGATGTTAGCTCAGCTAAAGCCTCTTATTAAGAAGTTGGGAATGAAAAACCCAGTACTTTGGACTTCGTTACCAACTGCTGCTGACTTGTGTGGTCACTTGGGAGAAACCCATGTGGTCTATTACTGCGGCGATGACTTCTCGGCACTCGCCGGCGTTGATCACAGCTGCGTCGCTCGACACGAACAGGCTCTAATAGAAAAAGCTGACGTGATTTTTGCAGCTAGTCAGAAGCTAATGGATAAATTCCCTTCTGAAAAAGCCCACTTATTACCACATGGGGTAGATTTTGCGCTCTTTTCTAACCCAGCGAAACGCGCAACAGATTTACCGAGCCATCATCGTCCAATCGCAGGTTTTTACGGCAGTTTATCTCAATGGCTCGACTACGATTTGATCGAAAAAACAGCGTTAGCACGCCCGGATTGGGACTTCGTTTTCATTGGCCCTAACGAACTAGATCAGCTCGCTCTACCAACACTCAATAACGTGCTCTATCTTGGTCCAAGAGCACATCATCAGTTGCCGAGTTATTCACAACACTGGGATGTGAGTTGGTTACCATTTGTCGACAATGAACAGATAAGAGCTTGCAGCCCTTTAAAACTCATGGAGTATCTCGCAGCTGGAACACCGATTGTGACTACCCCTTTTCCTGCACTCAAGCCTTATCAAGAGTATGTGACTACCGTGAATAACGCTGAACAGGCATCGCAAGCCTTAACTCACGCTCGCCAATCGTGCTCTGTTTCTCCAACGATCGTAGAAAAAGAGAGTTGGGAAACTCGCGGTGAGATTGTTCACTCTATTTTGGAGTCGTTATGAATAATCTAAAAACCCGATTACTACAGATACTTTATGGCGCATGGCGACAACGCTATGTGATTGTCATTCCGATGCTGATACTACCGATTGTGGGTTTATTGGTCGCAAATCTGACGCCTAAAAAATACGACTCGCACACCAGTATGCTGATTCAAGAAACCGCTAAAATGAATCCGTTTCTTGAGGACATCGCAGTATCAACCATGCTTAAAGACCGTATCAATGCTCTAAAAACACTGCTGCACAGTCGCCATGTTCTCTACTCAGTAGCAGAAGAACTCAAGCTAATAGACTCAAGTATGTCGAATATTGAGCAAGAGGAGGTCATTAACGACCTGTCACAACGGTTGATGGTCACTCAATTAGGTAAAGACTTTCTCAAAATAAGTCTAACTAGCCACACGCCTGACAGAATGGAAGAGACTTTGAAATCCGTCAGTGAGCACTTTATCGCTCAATTACTTGCTCCAGAGCGCTCTTCAATTGAGGACTCAAGTAACTTTCTTGCTATTCATATTGAAAAACGTCGTGAAGCACTCGACCAAGCGGAACAAGCGTTAGCGCTTTATCGCAACAACAACATCGAATCGACCCCAGAGATTCAGAGCCAAAGTCTCAACCGATTAGCGGCGCTCAAACAGAGCCTGTCTGAGAAAGAGGCGGAAATGGCTGGTGTTAAGAAAAGCTTAGGTTCAATGGATCAACAGCTTTCACGTACCAATCCAGTGATCGGCAAAATCGAGGACCAGATCATTGATATCCGCAGCGAGCTCACCTTACTCCAAGCTAAGTACACCAACAAACATAGCGCCGTACAAGCAAAACTGCGTGAGTTAGACAGACTAGAGAGTGAACGCAAAACCTTGCTTGAAATGAAGCAACCTAACATGAACAGCGACCAGCTTTGGGACATTGCCAGTAGTAACACCTTTAACGACGTCTCAGAACTACAGCCTCTGTTGGTAACACAATTACACAGCTTGCAACTGGTTCGTGCGCGTTTTGAATCGTTAAAAGAAGAAACTAAAAGCTTGAAAACGATGATCTTTGAGTTGGAGAACAAAGCAAACAACTTTGGGCAAAGCGCCAAAGAGATGTACCGATTTCAGCGTGACGTTCAAATCAAGCGTCAGCTTTACGATGAGTTAGTTGAGCGTTACGAAATGGCCCAGCTTACCGGCTCTTTGGGTGTCTTTGAACAAAACAAACGAGTCAAAATTATAGATCTGCCCTACACGCCGAGCATCCCATCCAACATGCCTTCATTCATCTTTGCCATTGCTGGCTTGATCGCAGGGGTTGGTTTTGGGATAGGCTTAGCAATTCTATTCGAACTGTTTGACTCATCAGTGAAAGGAAGTGCTCAGGTTGAACAAGTGTTGGGTATCCCTGTGATTACCGTCATCCCCAAAATGAACTAGCTACCTTTTTGAGTAATTAAACCACCAGCTTCAACTGGTGGTTTTTGGTTTCTTTCTCCATTCAATTTTCCGCTATTTCATTTTCAACAAGCGGTTTCTCACAAAGCCGTTTCTTGACAAGCGTTTTGATTTTCAAATTGAGAATAAGAGTCAAAAATCAGCCATTAACACTTAAGCAGTTGTATTTATTGAATTATTTTATTGGCACGCGACCTGCTATGTTTATAACGGTAGAAAATTAAAAGCTGAGAATAGTAAGAAATATCACATCCCTTACTTACCCACTTACTAACAATAATGAAAGCGGAGTACCACATGAAAGCACAAGGAAAGAAAATAATTCATGTCGTTCAGCACCTCGCTCCTGGTGGGCTGGAAACATTAACACTTGATCTGCTTCGCCTTGCAGACCCAAAAGATCAAGTTTTGATCGTCAGTTTAGAAGGCCAATGTGACTCTTCAATCAACAACTGGCCAAAGCTCGAACAGTACCGCTCACAAATTGTGTTTCTAGATAAACAGCCAGGTGTGCAATTCAACGTTCTGCTTTCTCTGATTAAGGCATTTAGCAACATCAAACCCGATGTCGTTCACACCCACCATATCGGGCCTCTTCTTTACGCGGGCTATGCTGCTCGCCTTTGTAGTGTTCCTTATCGAATCCACACAGAGCACGATGCTTGGCATCTTAAAAATGCCAAGAGAAGACGTTTACAAGCAATCGCTCTTCAATTTGCGAAACCTATGCTAGTCGCAGATGCAGCGAAAGTTTATAACCAGCTGTGCTCAGCATTTTCCTACAAAAACATCACAACAATACGCAACGGAATTGATTGCGAAAAATTCCGCCCAACTTCAAAAATAGCTTCGCGTCGTCTATTTAACCTCAGCGCCAATGACTTCATCGTTGGTTGCGCAGGGCGATTAGAAAAGGTGAAAGGACAAGACCAACTCATTCAAGCTCTCCCTCTGATTCCAAAACGTATTAAAGTCGCGATCGCAGGTGACGGCTCACAAAGAGAAGCCCTTGAACAGTTAGCTAAAAAACTGAATGTTGCAGACCGCGTGATGTTCCTCGGTTTGGTCGAAGACATGGTCTCATTCTACAACTCGTTAGATGTATTTTGTCTTCCATCACGCTCAGAGGGCTTGCCACTCTCTTCCCTAGAAGCTCAAGCTTGTAACATTCCGACAGTTGCGATGGATGTAGGCGCGGTAAAAGAGACACTTTGCCCTGTGACCGGGCACTTAGTAAAACCGGACAACGTTCCTCATTTAGCTTATTCGTTATTCAAGACATCACAAAACCACATTTTAGAAAACTTTTCTAATCCACGTCGTTATGTACTTGAGAACTTCAACATCAGCGACATGGTTGAGTCGTACAACAAGCTGTCAGAGGAGCGTTACGTATGATCGATATGGTACTTGCTACCCTTTGCCTACTGGCTGGAACGCTCATCGTATATCACCATGCAGGCTATCCAATTCTGCTTCGTTGGTATGCGAAGCGTCACCCTAAGCAACCTGTACATGAAAACCAAAGAGCTTACAAAGTAGAAGCACAGGACTGTACGCTGCCAACCGTGACTATCTTGGTTCCAGCTTATAACGAGGAAGCTTGGATTGCGGACAAGATTCGCAACCTCGCATCTCTCGACTACCCAAAGGACAAACTGAAAGTCGTGATTGCCTGCGATGGTTGTACAGACAAAACCGTTGTGAAAGCGCAGATGGCAATTCAAGAAGCGATCTGCAGTGACATCTATTTCGAGATTCATGATCACCAAGTCAACCGAGGCAAAGTAGCGACCGTTAATCAAGAAATCGCGAATATAGACTCGGATATTACGGCCCTGAGTGATGTATCGGCATTAATTTCATTAGATGCGTTATTGATCGCGGGAGAACATTTTAAGAAGCCAGAAGTAGGTGTGGTCAACGCGACTTATCAACTTTGCCCAACAGGTAATCAGGGTGAAGATGTTTATTGGAAATACCAAACAGCCGTTAAAGAGTGTGAAGCATCATTCGGCTCAAGTTTAGGTTCACACGGTGCCTTCTATCTATTTAGAACAACCCTGTTCACACCACTGCCTAGCAACACAATTAACGACGATTTCATTCTACCAATGCAAATCGTCAAACAGGGTTACACTGCTGAGTACGAAACACGCATGGTGGCTCTGGAATTAGAAGAGACAAATACCAAAGCTGATTTCAAAAGAAGGTTACGAATCTCGGCGGGGAACATGCAGCAAGCCATTGAGCTGTTTAGTTTATTCAGCCCAAAATTCAAAGGGATAGCATTTGCTTTCTTCTCCGGTAAAGGGTTAAGACTACTCACCCCGTACCTAATGATTGTTAGCTTAGTGTGCTCATTCTTCCTACGTGATTACTTTCTATTTAACTTTTTATTCTGGGCACAAATCGCCGTTTATACGCTTGGCATCGTTGGGTATTTATTACCAAAAAAACTAAGCATCAAACCTATTTCGTTAATTTCTTATCTTGTGGTGGGACACTACGCCAACTTTGTAGGCGGCATCCGTTACCTAATTGGATTAGAGAATACCCCTTGGACACGAGTCAATCGTTAAGGATCAACTATGTTTACTCAAGACCATAAACACATGCTTTACCAAAACAAGATTTCTCGCGCTAAACGTAGCTTCGACTTCTTTGCGTCCATGTTCGCGATTGTTTTGTTCTCTCCGGTTTTCCCAATCATTGCTCTTGCGATTGTGATGACGTCTAAAGGGCCCGTCTTTTATCGCCAACTGCGTGTAGGAAAATCGACACCCGAAAAGATGGAAATTTTTGAAATTCTTAAGTTCCGCAGCATGTACGAAGATGCTGAACAACGATCTGGTGCTGTTTGGGCAACCAAGAACGACCCTCGTATTACCCCTGTTGGTCGTTTTTTGAGAAAGACTCGTCTTGATGAACTGCCACAGCTTTTTAATGTCATTAAAGGCGATATGTCGTTGATAGGCCCTCGTCCAGAGCGCCCTACCTTCTATAACAAACTTGAAACTGAGATTCCGTACTTTGCAGACCGCACCTATGGTGTGATGCCAGGGATCACCGGCTTAGCTCAAGTTAACCAAGGTTATGACACTTGCATTGAAGACGTAAGACGCAAAGTCGGTTTCGATCACAGCTACGCACTTAGCTTATGCTCAATGAAGTCATGGATCATTGCTGACCTGTCGATTATCAGTAAAACTATCATCGTTATGGTGGATGGGCGTGGTCGCTAGTTAAACAACAACGCTACGGAATCAGGCTATTGGAATGGAAGCTTGGCGAGTGACGCGATAGCGCCTGACCTTACCTTCCATTTCATCGTTGTATTCACCAAGATATTCGCCACCACATTTCTCAATCACTTTTTGAGAGGCTGGGTTATCAACTGAACACGTGACTATCGCCGACTCGGTTATGGCGTTGTCTCGAACCCACGCCAATAGGAAGGAAGCCACTCCTTTTCCTCGAGCTGTAGGCCTTGTTTCGTAGCCAATATGCCCAATTACGTTTTCTACATAGTCATTGGTACCTTGTCTGACTCGAATCGCACCCAAGATTTGATTATCTGATACACACTAATAGGTCTTACTAAGTAGATATCCTTCTGGTAATCCCGTGGTGTCTTTTTCACGCCTGATGATGTTAGAAAGGTGTCCTTCTGGATCCTTTTCTACATCTTGATATCTGGGAATACCCGATTCAGAGCACTCCTTGGCATAGCTTTCCATCAATGGCGCTAAACCAATACTCGCTTCTACCACTTCCATGTAATTATCCTGATACAAAACTCGACAATGCTGACTTATATGCTTTTTAAATTCTAAACGCGCTCTTCGAGGCCAAACTTCTTGAAAAAGTCTGATAAATCGAGCGTCGCCAAGTCTTTAAATTCACCTGCATCATAGAAGCGACCTTTACATGTAGGGCAACTCTCGAACCAGATATGAGGTTGTTGAGGATCCACTAAGCGCAGTAACTTGTTATTCGGACAAACAGGACAACTAATACGATCTACGGCATTAAATGCCTTACCTACCTCTTCGTCACCATCATCGATAACATCTGCTAAAGGTTTCATTGATTCAACTTCACATCGGTCAATCCATAAACCTTTGCAGTCCACGCATCTTTCCACATCGCCAAATGGTGTCTGCAGTTGCTCAAAATCAGAGCTACATTTAGGACATTCCATCTTTTTACCTTGCATATCAAATTTTCCTTATGTTATTTCTTCGAGAACAATTCAGTATTTCATCACTGAATAGCTTTCGCTGTTTCATATGGATAACACAATACCATCATATCGCTATTATTTTCAGTAACTTAAATCACCCATCTTTTGACTTGGTCACAAAATGTGGATCATTTGGGTAAGAAAACGCTCTCAGGGGTAGCCAGTTGAATGATATATCGCCATTAGTATTTACAGCGAAACACAGAGTACAAAAAGCCCGCGATCCTTCTCAGGATCGCGGGCTTAAGAATTGCTATCTATTGTAATGAGCCGTGTTAAGCAGCTTCGAATGCGAGGGCCTTCTTTTCTACTTGTCGGAATATCAGAGTTAGTAGTCCATTTACGCCTAAGTAGAATGCGCCTGCGATGCTGAACACAGTGAGTGTGTCGTAGGTTTGGCCGTTGATACGCTGTGCGTAGCCCATTAAGTCCATGATGGTGATGGTACTCGCGAGTGACGTGCCTTTGAATACCAAAATCACTTCGTTTGAGTAGGCTGGAACCGCGCGGCGCAGTGCATAAGGAAGTAACACTTTAAGCGTTGCCACTTTATCCATACCTAACGCTCGACAAGCTTCCCACTGCCCCACTGGAATCGCGTTGAATGCGCCTTTAAATAGCAGTGTGCTGTATGCTGCGGTGTTCAAGGCTAGAGCCAACATTGCACAGAACCATGGCTGACTGAGCCAAGTCCACATAAAGCTTTCACGAATCCAATCAAACTGACCTGGACCGTAATACACCAAGAAAATCTGCACTAAAAGAGGCGTACCAGTAAATAAGGTAATGATGCCACGAGTTAGCCAATGGATAGCTGAAAGCCTTAACACCAAAGTCACGGTCATCAAAAGCGATAAGATGCAGCCGACAAGTAGCGATGCGCCTGTAAGTTGAATGCTGGTCACTAGGCCTTCAAGCATTTGGGAGAAGTACTGTTCATTCATGCCATCGCTCCTTTAGCGCCTAAGCCTTGGATTGAGTATTTCGCGTCAATCACTTTTACTGCTCTTTGCGTCACCAAGGTGATCACTAGGTAAATCGCTGCTGCGGTTGCGTACCATGTGAATGCTTCATGTGTTGCCGCTGAAGTTAGCTGTGCTTGTTTTAATAGATCAGTCACACCAATTAACGATACCAAAGCCGTATCTTTCAGAAGAACTAGCCACTGGTTGGTTAAACCCGGCAGTGCGTGTCTTACCGCTTGTGGGAGAACAATCTTGAAGAAAGCGTGCGATTGAGGAATGCCCAGTGCGCTTGCTGCTTCTCTTTGTCCTTTGCTCACTGCTTTTAATGCGCCACGCAAAGTCTGCGAAGCGTACGATGCAAAAATAAGTGACAGTGCAACAACACCAGATAAAAACGGGCTCACCTCAATGAAATCGCCAGTGATCATAAACAGCACTTGAGTCGAGCCAAAGTAGATAAACAACACCACTAAGATCTCTGGCAAACCACGAACCATGGTTACAAACGCCGTGGTTGGCCATTTAATTGCGATACGTCGAGACATCTCTCCACTGGCAAACAGTACTGCTAAAACTAATCCGACTAATAGGCTGACAAATGCAAGCTGAATGGTCATCCAGCTTGCTTCGACGAGCCCTAGAGAGTAACCCGTTAATTCCATATTACTTACCGAAGTACTTGTTGAAGATCACGTCGTATTCGCCGTTCGCTTTCACAGCTGCTAGCGCTACGTTTAGTTGGTCAACGAGCTCTTGGTTGCTCTTGTTTACTGCGATACCAAAGCCATTACCGAAGTACTCTTGGTTCGTAACTTGATCACCCACGTATGTTAGGTTGTCTTGCTTTTTAAACCATTCAGCCACAACTGCTGTGTCACCAAATACTGAATCGATACGGCCGTTTTTCATGTCGATGAATGCATCTTGGTAGCTTGAGTAAGGTACTGCAGTTACGCCAGTCATCTGCTCTAGTAGGTAGCTTTGGTGTGTTGAACCGTTTTGAACGCCAACACGCTTGCCTTCTAGTGCTGCTTGATCAGCAACTTTACCCTCAATAGAAATGAACGCAGCAGAGTTATCGTAATAAGCGTTAGAGAAGTTCACCTGCTTTAGACGAGCATCAGTAATATCCATCGCCGAAATTGCCGCGTCGTAACGCTTGAATTTAAGTGCAGGGATTAAGCTATCGAACGCTTGGTTGTGGAAAGTACACTTCGCTTTCATTTCTTCACACAATGCGTTTGCTAGGTCAACATCGAAACCTTGGATTTGGTTGTTTTCATCCATGAACTCGAATGGTGCGTAAGTCGCTTCCATTGCGAATTTAATCTCTTGTTGCGCTGCCGCGTTGAAAGAAGCAAGACCGATAAGTGAAGCTAGTAGAATCTTTTTCATGTTGTTACTCCGAATATGTGTAGTTGCAGCCTGCGGCCATTCTTATAATTGGATTGTTTTAATCAATGTTATGTTTTAGCTAAATCTGATCCTGTAGGTAGATCTAGTGAGTAAGATATTCAGCAAACTCAGGCGTCTGAGGATTGATAAACGCATCGCTCGTGCCGTGCTCAACGATGTACCCTTTTTCTAGGTAGAGAACATGGCTAGCAATCTTTTTCGCAAAATCGACTTCATGAGTGACAACCACTTGCGTGATGCCGGTTCCGCTTAACTCTTTAATAATACTGACAACTTGGTTGGTGATTTCAGGGTCGAGTGCTGCGGTTGGTTCATCAAACAGCAACACATCTGGCTTCATCATCAAAGCACGCGCAATCGCGACACGTTGCTGTTGTCCACCTGAAAGTTTTAACGGCCATGCGTCGGCTTTGTCCGCTAATTGAAGTGTCTCTAGCACTTTCTTCGCCTGAGTAATCGCCTCTTGTTTATCCATTCCTGCAACTTTGACTGGTGCTTCAATCAGGTTTTCAATCACCGTCATATGTGGCCAAAGGTTGTACTGTTGGAAAACCATGCCTACTTTACGACGAAGTTGCAGCCCCTGTTTATCTGGGATTGAGCTTGAAAAATCAAACGACTCACTAGCAATCTCTAGTTGGCCGTCGTCTGCAATTTCCAATAGGTTTAGGACGCGAAGCAATGAGCTTTTACCCGCACCACTTGGGCCAAGTAAAACCAATGTTTCACCGCTTTCGCAATTGAACGAAATATCGTGAAGAACCTGGGTGTCGCCATACGATTTATTGATGCTCTTTACTTGAATACTCATGCCAAAATACTGCATTAATTGTCATTTGGTAGTTATTCTATTCATTGGCAATTTTTATGCAAGAAAAATGTATAGAAATTTATTGTGTTGAATTTTTGTAACAAATATTGCATAAAATGCAGGCTATCTATCTGGTCTTACAAGTTTTAGATCTATCTCATTGAATTAAAAATAAGGTGCTCAAATTAGCAAACGTTTGAACGCAGTTTTATAAAACAAGGCTTCGATAATGACATTCTCTTTACGTTAAGAAAAATAGAGGTATTCGATGAATAAGTATTGTAGGAATCAACTCGAAAAGAGTTATGAGTAATCACTTAATCAGGTGCGAGATGGTTTAAAATAAACGCGGTGAGTCATATAGTTAGAGATGTAGTAATCTCCAAGATCAGCTCGTATCGCACATTACAATCAGCGATAACGTGTTCTAATGGGTTATCAATCTATACTAAGGTAGTCTCATGTCCGACTCTGCTTCTACACTTGAAGATCAAACCACACCGCCACCGGAACAAACAAAAAAGAGCCTAAAGATCTTACTAGAGCTCTTTCAGTTCATTAAGCCATACCGAGGCAAAGTGGCTATTGCACTGATAGCTCTGATTTTTACTGCAAGTCTCACACTTACGGTCGGTCACGGCGTACGTATTCTTATCGACCAAGGTTTTACCCAACGCTCAACCGATGAGTTGGGAAATGCGATTCAATTTATGTTGGTGATCATTGGTTTGATCTCCATCGGGACTTTCTTCCGTTTCTATCTGGTGTCATCGGTTGGCGAGCGTGTCAGTGCCGATATACGCTTAGCAGTATTCAAGCATGTGGTCTCGCTGCATCCGAGCTATTTTGAAACCAACGGCAGTGGTGACATTATGTCGCGTATCACCACTGACACTACCCTGCTACAAAGCATTATTGGTTCGTCATTCTCCATGGCGATGCGCAGCGCATTGATGTGTATTGGCGCCGTGATCATGCTGTTCGCGACCAATATCAAACTCACGCTAATCGTATTGGCCTCCGTTCCCTTTGTTCTGGTACCGATTCTGGTTTATGGCCGACGTGTGAGAGCTCTTTCACGTAAAAGCCAAGATTCAATGGCCGACGTCGGCTCTTACGCTGGTGAGGCAATTGAGCACATCAAAACCGTTCAGAGCTATAGTCACGAGCAACAAGAGATCGCTTCATTTGGTAAGGAAGTAGAGAAAGCGTACGAAATTGGTCGTCAACGCGTTAAACAGCGTGCGATTCTAGTCTCTGGCGTGATTCTGATTGTATTCAGCGCTATCTCAGGAATGCTCTGGGTTGGTGGGAGTGATGTGATTAATGGCACTATGTCGGCAGGTGATTTGGGCGCATTTGTGTTTTACGCAATCATGGTTGCTTCATCGCTTGGCACCATCTCTGAAGTCATGGGTGAACTTCAACGTGCTGCAGGTGCGACTGAAAGGCTGATTGAAATTTTGCATGTTGAGAGTCATATTATTGCGCCAGTTAGTCATCCTCAAACGACCGAGGGATTAGCGGCAGAAATCGCTTTCAATGATGTGACCTTTAGCTACCCTTCACGCCCAGATGATCCTGCAACAACGGCGCTCACTATGACAGCAGAAGAAGGGAAAGTATTGGCTCTGGTTGGGCCGTCCGGTGCCGGTAAAACAACGTTGTTCGAACTACTGCAACGTTTTTACGACCCACAAGTTGGCAGCGTTACACTTGGCGGCGTCCCGCTTCACCAATTTGACCCGAAGGAACTACGCTCGCAAATGGCGTTAGTACCACAACAACCCGCATTATTTAGCCACGATGTGTTTCATAATATTCGCTACGGTAATCCAAGTGCGACCGATGAAGAAGTCATTGTAGCGGCGAAGAAAGCCCATGCTCACGACTTTATTATGTCGCTACCTGAAGGCTACAACAGCTTCTTGGGGGAGCTAGGTGTTCGCTTATCGGGAGGGCAACGTCAACGTATCGCTATTGCTCGTGCGATCTTAAAAGATCCAAACATCCTATTACTGGATGAAGCGACCAGCGCACTCGATAGTGAAAGTGAACACCATGTTCAGCAAGCCCTTGAAGAGCTTATGAAAGGCCGAACTACATTGATCATCGCTCACCGACTTTCTACCATCAAACACGCCGACCAAATTGCCGTGCTTGACCAAGGTAAGCTGATAGATCTCGGAAATCACGAGTCGCTGATGCAGAGCTGCAACCTTTACCAAAGATTGGTGGAGTTGCAGTTTAAACACGTTCGTGGATAGGTAAGCCGGTTGATGAGTCTTTACTCATTGGTCACAAGTCACAGCTCGCCATTTTCAATGTTGCAGCGATGTTAAAATGGCGATAGTGTTTTTATTCCAATAACTCATGATTTCTCAAAGATCATTCTAACCACAATAAGAGAGTCTGCATGGAAGCACTATTATCTGAATACCCTGTAATCACAGAAATCCCCGTGGCTTGGGGAGAGATGGACGCACTCAATCACGTGAACAATGCCGTCTACTTCCGTTATTTTGAAACCGCTCGCCTAGACTTTTTCAAGCATGTTGAGCTTATGGAAGAGATGGCAGTCACTAAGGTTGGTCCAGTGCTCGGTGATACTTACTGCAAGTACTTCCGCCCAGTCACCTACCCTGACACACTGCTAGTAGGTTCAAAAGTAACAGAGGTTCAAGACGACCGCTTTACCATGGAATATGCCATCGTCAGTAAGGCTCAACAGAAAGTCACCACTATTGGTACAGCCACTATCGTGATGTTTGACTTTGCATCCAACCAAAAAGCGCTACTGTCTGTCCGATTACTAAACGAAATTCAAAACATGAGCACGCTAAAAACCCCGTGCTTTAAGCAAGAAACCGTCGCTGAGCAACAGTAGATCCACTTTATAGATTTAAGAAAGGCCACTCGAATGAGTGGCCTTCATTTTTTAACTGAGGTTCATTTAACCAATAAGGCTTGATGAACGTCTAACCAATGGTTAATGTGCGCAGCAACACGCTGAGGCTGTTCCATTGTTGAAAGGTGTCCACAGTCAGGAATGACGTGTAGCGACACATTCTCGATATGCTTTGCCATCAGTAGATGATTATCAATTGGACACAATAGATCGTCTCTACCAGTAATCACCAATGTTGGAATTTTAATATCCGCTAGCAGTGGTCTAGAGTCTGGTCGTGTTGCTAAGGCATGTGCATGTGCTTCGAATCGACTAACACCGACATTAATCGCCATTTGTGAGATTTGCTCTGTAAGTTGCTGGTTGTGCGATTGGTTGGGATGGATTAACACTGGCATCAATACATTAGGAGTGATTGACTCAAACTCCCCAGCTTTTGCCTTATCAACCAATGCATAGCGCTTTTCCGACACTTCAGGCTTTTCGTCAGCAGAGTTGGTATCCATAAGGATTAACCCTTTTACCCTTGTTGGTGCTTGACGTAAAACTTCAAATGCCAAGATGCCACCCATTGATAAGCCGCCCAGAATAAAGGTGTCTGGGGCATCCTTTAATACTTTACTCGCCAATGCTTGCATGGATGTTTCTGCAGCTAAGTCACTCGTAAAAGGAGCCACCCAATTGGGCAGCTCACTATTGACCTCATGAAACAAGGCTTCATCACATAACAGACCAGGCAACCATAATAGTGGTACTTCTGGTTTCATTATTAGTCGCCCTGTAAGGTTTGTGGCTGATCAGAACCAAGAACTACATAGGTAAAGCTGTTACCACGTAGGTTTTCAAGGCTATAAGATGCCCCTACTGGCACACTGAACACATCACCCGTTGTTAACACCAACTGAGCCTGCTCGCCATCTTGAACTAGGTTAAGTAACGTATCCCCTTCAAAATTAATCAGCACCTGTTTTTCGCTACGCTGATGAACCGGAATACTTGCCCCTTCAGTCAACTCATACGCCATAATACTTACGTCATCGACGCTCTTCACTTGGAAGTCGTACTCTGCTTCGGGGTGACCCGTCAGTGCGTATTGTTTCACGTTCGGGTTAGAAAAATCCCCTTTGATCTCGCGATAATCTTTTTTCAGCGCCACAAAAGGCATCATCTGTTCTGCTGTGTAAGTATCGAATTGAGACAACTCTTGCTCGGTTAGCAATGGCATCAATTCAGATTCATTTGGCACAGCATCACCATCAATGGTATCGACTAGCGTGCCGTCTGCTTTTAGGTATAACCCGTGACCTTGGCTATCTTTAATCACCTTAGGATGCCAAACCACACCACCACCGGAATTATCTCCACCTAACACAGAGTACATAAAGCCATAATCTCTACCTACCACTTCGAATCCTCGGAATAGATTAGTAGGAATCGAGATCACATCACCGTGTGACAGTACCGCTTCATGCTCTCCTTCATTGCCCCAATAGAAGCGGAATTGACCTTTAAATACAACAAACAGTTCTGCAGTGTGGTGTGAGTGGAGAGAGTTCTTAATACCTGGCGGTTGGCCCGCAGCACCAATATTGAAACCGGCCGTTTCACGAATATGAACGTGCTGGCGGCTACTTTCGGCAACACCCGTACCGATAATGCAGAAGTTATCTTTTAAGTCACTGCCAGGCGTTCGTGCATCAATGAATGCACTGGTACCTGGGATCAGTTCCATATAGCGAACTAAATTACTATTAATTTTATTTTGTAGGGTCATTATTCGTTCCTTTCGCCAACTGTTGGGGCGAGTTTTTAGCTCAGCCACCAGTCAGGTTGTTAGTTTTAATTACTTAAAGGTCTACCACCATCTACTGCGATGGTATTGCCCGTTGAGAATGTAAGCAGCTCTGCAGCCGCGAACACCGCATTTGCGACCTCTTCGTCATTAGCGAGTCGTTTAAGCGGAGTCGATTGTTCCTGCGTATCACGCCACTCATCATCCAGCCCTTTGACAAATTCGGTATCAACAAGACCCGGAGCAACCGCAAGAACTCGAATGTCTGGAGACAAAGCTCTTGCTAACGAGCGCGTCATGTTCTCAACCGCAGATTTGCTCGCGCAGTAAGCGACGTTACTTCCCATCGCAGTTTGTGCCGCTATCGATGTGATGTTGACGACACAGCCTTTCGCGTTTCTAAGTGCTGGTTCGAACGCTCTAACCATCGCAAAGGGGGCTCGAACATTGACGCGGAAAATCTTGTCGATCAGGTCATCACTTAAGGCGTTCAAATCATGGTGAGGGACAAACTTTGTCATACCCGCACAGTTCACCAACAGATCCAACGATTGCGAACTTTCGCTAACTTGTTCCGCCAATGCGCTGATCGCGACACTGTCTTCAACATTAAGCTGATACATAGCATGACCGTTGCCTTCAAGACTGTTCAAAACCTGCTCTGCTGCACTCTGGTTGCTATTAAAAGTAAATACAATGCGGTAACCAGACTTGGCCAGTTTTTGACATATGGCGGCTCCAATGCCGCCACTGCCGCCTGTAACTAAGGCGAGTTTTGTCATGTTACGCCTCTACTGATTTGTCTTTATAGCGACGTACACGGATATCAGCTTGCTCTTTGTGGCCAGCGAACCCTTCCAATGCACATAGACGAGAGCAGTATTCACCCACCTTCAAAGAGGCCGCTTCTGTTACTCGTTGGTAAGTACAAGTCTTGATGAATTTACCTACCCACAGGCCACCGGTGTAACGCGCCGCTTTGTTTGTTGGAAGTGTATGGTTGGTACCGATACATTTGTCGCCGTAAGAGACGTTGGTCTCACGACCTAAGAACAGTGCACCATAGTTGGTCATGTTATCTAGGAAGTACTTAGGATCTTTGGTCATAACTTGCACGTGTTCCGAAGCGATCTCATCTGCCACTTCAACCATCTCTTCGTAGCTATCACACACAATCACCTGACCGTAATTTTCCCATGCTTTACCCGCCACCTCAGCTGTAGGAAGAATAGTCAATTGACGTTCAATCTCTTTTACTGTCTCTTCAGCGAACGATTCGCTGTTCGTGAGTAGTACCGCTGGAGAGTTATAACCATGCTCAGCTTGGCCAAGTAGATCTGCAGCAGCGAGTTCAGGGTCACAACCCTCTTCGTCCGCAATGACTAAGGTTTCTGTTGGACCAGCAAACAAATCGATACCAACACGACCAAACAGTTGACGTTTTGCCTCTGCCACAAATGCGTTACCCGGACCAACGATCATGTCAACAGGTGCAATCGACTCCGTACCTAGAGCCATCGCACCAACCGCTTGAACGCCACCGAAACAGTAGATTTCATCTGCCCCTGCCATCGCCATCGCAGCAACAATCGCAACGTTTGGTTGACCATTGAAAGGTGGAGCACATGCAATAACACGTTTTACGCCTGCCACTTTAGCCGTAAGGACACTCATGTGTGCAGAAGCGACCAACGGGTATTTACCACCTGGGATGTAACAACCCACACTGTTCACTGGTACGTTTTTGTGCCCCAGTACAACGCCCGGCATGGTCTCAACTTCTACATCGTGCATCGAGTCACGTTGGATCTGTGCAAAGTTGCGTACTTGCGTTTGAGCAAACTCAATGTCGTGTTTAGTCGACTCATCTAGAGCATCAACACATGCCTGAATTTGTTCTTCTGTTAAACGAAACTGCTCTGGAGACCAGTTATCAAATTTTTCTGAAAGCTCACGAACTGCACTGTCACCTTTCTTTTCAATATCAGAAAGGATGTTTTCAACGGTTTGACGTACTTGCGCGTTGTTTGATGCTGATGCTTCTTCAGTGATTCCGTGTTTTAGAATGCGAGCCATGCGTAGTTCTCCTTGTCGCTATGCCTAGTGTTTGCTTATTGGTCAATTAACTCAGAATTATTAGTTTATGTATGATTTTGGATACGAATGCAAAACAAACATAAACATTTTATTAACACTTGGCAAATCATATTTCAACGACCTGAATTTTCACTTAAACTTCTGTTTTTATTGAAAACACACACAATTAGAAGGTAAAAAACCAAATATAAGGAATGAAAAACAATCCATTTATGTTGCATTCGTCACACTGTTTTTACTCTTTTTTTACATAAACACATGTTAAGTTTTGCATACCTTTGCAAAAAAGAGTAAACGTAATGAATAACTTTAAGAACACACTTAACAATACAGAACTACTAGGCACTTTTGTTAAAACGCCTCACCCACATATCATTGAAGTGCTTGCGCTCGCGGATCTTTCTTTCATTGTGCTAGACGCGGAACACGCCCCTTTCGATAGGACATCATTAGACAGCTGTATTCTTGCAGCTCGCGCCAATCAACTCCCATGCGTAGTGCGAGTTCAAGACAGCCAGCCATCAACCATTTTGAATGCGTTAGACTGCGGAGCAACAGGAATCCAGATCCCACACGTATGCAGCGCTGAACAAGCGGAGAAGCTAGTAAAAATGTCCCATTATGGTGAAGGTGGCCGAGGCTACGCAGGTTCAAGTCGCGCAGCAAAATACGCCACTAAACCTATGGCAAATCACTTAAAAGACAGCAAGAACAATACCGTTGTGATTGCTCAAATCGAGGACCCCGAAGGTGTTATCAACGCAGAGTCGATTGCTGAGGTCGAAGGGATTGATGCCCTATTCATTGGCCAAGTCGACCTAGCTGTGTCTTACGGTGCTGAAAGTGTAAATGACGAATGCGTGCGTGAAGCGAGCATAAAAATAATCAAAGCAGCTCAACAGGTTGGCAAACCTGTGGGAATGTTTGTCGCTAATGCTGAATTAGCTCGCGAATGGGGTGAGTTAGGCGTTAACTTCTTCTGTGTAGGATCTGAGCACAAAATGATCATTGACGGCTTTCGAAATGAGCATGCCGTCATGAAATCATAAATTTTCTTTGTTATTTGAAAAGTTATACGTATTGTAATTATCAAACCACGCTCATTTCGTCTTGCCTCACACTTGGAAAGGCTGCGAATTAAGGAGATTTCACCATAAAAGCCAAAGTTACCTCTATTGATGTCGCCAAAATGCTCGGCGTTTCTCAATCAACCGTTTCTCGAGCATTTAGCCCGACTGCCAGTATCAGTGAAAAGAAACGAAAAATGGTTATGGACGCCGCCGCTAAGCTTGGGTATACGCCAAACGCAATTGCGAGAAGCTTGATTTCAAACCGCTCGGGGCTGGTCGCTATTGCTTTGGATAGTGAATCTAACCCAATGTACGATTTGCAATCCCGTGCTCTTGCTATAGAAATTCAAAAACGTGGTGGACAGGTTGTTCTGTGCCCGATTGATAAAGATGACTTGGATCTCGCGATTTCAAGGGCGATAGAATACCAGGTAGATGGATTAATCATCGCGACCAGTCGTCTGACTTCGCGAGCCTTTGCCCAGTGTGAAAAGTTTGGGGTTCACTTAAGCTTAATCAACCGTTACACAGAAGGCATTAATGCTAACAGCGCCGGTCTTGATAACCAAAGAGCAGGCACACAAGCAGCAGAATACCTACTTGAGAAAGGCTATAAGCAATTGGCCTATGTCAGTGGTGATGCCGGTTCAATGACCAGTGATAAACGTTGGCTTGGTTTTTCCGAAACCGTGAAAGCGCATGAAGCTGTCCCTCCTATCTTCATCAATGCAAAATACAGTTTTGAAGCAGGTTTAGAGGCCGCTAAAGCGTTACTGGAACACACATCAAGACCCGACGCTGTTTTCTGTGCCAATGACATCTTAGCGATGGGCGTGATTGACGGCTTGAGACAGCTTGGATGCAGTATTCCACAAGACTTCGCCGTTATGGGCGTTGATGATATCCCAATGGCGTCATGGCCAAGCTACGATCTGACTACGATTGCCCAGCCAGTTGACAAAATCGTGCAAAGCGCGGTCGAAGATCTAATGCAACGTATCAACGAAAATGTCGATGCAAAAGGCGAATATCTTCTCCAATCAGGCACTATCGTTGAGCGTGGCAGTACGAAAACAAATTAATTAGCGACTTTGAAATTAATAGTCGTCAAATTGATACTCCTCCAACATCTATCCAATAGATTTAGACTATAAGCCCTAATTTCATATTGGGGCTTTTTTCTGTGATCCACTTTATAAAATCACCAATTGCCATTTATTATGTTATCAATAATGAACATTTGTTATTGACTTGTTATCCTTGCATTTATAATTTTGGATTCGTATGCAAAACTAGGATATGAAGTGCGTATTAACAACCCACTGACCAACATGACTCAAATGAATGCACATAGAAGTCATGTGAAGAACAAGGAAGAACAATGAAACGCGCAATTTTTACCTCAATAACTGCCCTTAGCTTAACGCTTGCCAGTATGAATACGTTTGCAAGTAATGTCATTCGTCTTGCTCACGACAGCCAAGAAACATCCCCTGTACATAAAGCGATGCTGCACTTTGAGAAAGAGCTTGAAGCTCGCTCGAACGGTGAACTAGAAGTCGACATCTACCCCGCACGTCAACTGGGAGACGTAAGAGAAACGACCGAATTGGTTCAACAAGGCAACCTACAAATGACATTTGGTGCATCCGTACTTCTTTCACCGTATGTTCCTGAATTTAACGTTCTCGATGTGTTCTATCTTTTTGAAGATGAAGAGCAAGCTCATACAGCACTCGATAGTGAAAAGATCGGAAAACGCCTACTGAGCTCTATGGAATCCAAAGGCTTTCACGGCCTTGGTTTTATGGAAGTTGGTTTTCGCAGTATTACCAATAACAAACATCCCATTGAAAGCATTGAAGACCTAAATGGTCTAAAAATTCGCTCAGCTTCAAATCCAACACAAATTAGTGCTTGGAGATCGGTCGGCACAGCACCGACACCACTCTCTTGGGGTGAGATCTTCACTTCGCTACAACAAGGCTTAATCAATTCACAAGAGAGCGCGGTTTACTCAATTTATGCTGAGCGCTTCTATGAGGCACAAGAGTACCTTTCTCTAACGAACCATATCTACACAAACTATGTTCTGTTCATGAATAAGGAGTTCTGGGACTCTTTACCAAGCGATCAGCAGACTCTAATTAATGAAGTCAGCCAAGAGACTATTGCAGTACAACGTGATCTCGCAGCAAAGCAAAACCAAGAAGTGATCAAAGAGCTCGAAGCTAAAGGTATGACAGTAAATGTGGTGCCGACCGACGTTCGTGCTCAAATGAAAGAGAAGATGAATGCTGCGGTTTATCAGGAATTGCGCAGCAAAACGGGCGAAGACCTCTTTGACAATGTGATCGCAGAAATAGAGCAACTCTAAACCACGATCGCAACCTTAAAGTGTTCTACCTCAGACTTTGAGCCATTTTGCTTAAAGTCTGAGGCACAATTTATTCATTGGCTCTTGACGCCCTTTTCAGTTCTCTTTGGAGTTAAGTATGAAATGGTTTCGCCTGTTCGACCGATACTTCGAACCAACACTTATCGTGTTCTCTGTTACTTTAATGACAGCGCTATTGTGCTTGCAGATAACATTACGCTTGTTTGATGCGTCCATCCCTTGGGCAGAAGAGCTCGCTCGCTACCTATTTGTTTGGGCGATGTATTTAAGCATCAGTTATTGCATACGCGATGACCGACACATTCGTATCCGTATTTTTGTTGATAAGTTACCGGGTAACCTAACCCACTACAGTTTGATCTTATCAGACCTTATATATTTGGCGTTTAGCTGCACGGTCGCTTGGTTTGGATTTAAAGTGATAGGCCGTAGCCTAAAGCTAGGACAAATTGCTCCGGCTATGGAGATTCCAATCGCTTGCTTATACGCCTCTGTACTTGTGTGTGCCGTTCTAAGCGCGATACGTTTGATTGTCAGTATCAACAAACGTATCTCAATTGTCGCGCACTCTCCTAAATCAGCACGATTTACGCAGCGCCGCTATCGTCACTTGAAAGCGAAGCATCGTACGTCTAACCGTTTATTGGATCTAAGCCTATGACTTCTGCTCTTCTATTTGGTAGCTTCGGTCTGTTACTACTGATTGGAGTTCCGGTTGGTATTGCTCTCGCAGGCGCAAGTATGCTGGCAATATTGAGCCTACCTTTCCTAAACACCGAATTCTTGGTTCAAGGCTTGGTTACTGGCCTTGATTCCTTCCCACTGCTGGCTGTTGTCCTATTTACACTTGCTGGTAACTTAATGAGCCAAGGCGGAATATCTAAACGCCTTCTGCATGTTGCTGAAGTCTTCTTTGGTCACTTCACCGGAGGCTTGGGGATTGTTGCGATTGTCGCATGTATGTTTTTTGCCTCCATCTCCGGTACTGGCTCAGCAACGGTTGCCGCGATTGGTTTGACTATGATTCCGTCTATGGTTAAAAAAGGTTATGACCGAAGCTTTGCTGGTGCACTAATAGCCTCCTCTGGCGGTATCGGAGTAATTATTCCCCCATCGGTTGTAATGATCGTATACGCCATTACTGCTGAAGTCTCAGTTACAAAAATGTTCATGGCCGGTATTATCCCAGGGATAGTCGTCGGGCTAGTTCTTATCGGCTACTGTTTGATTGTATCTAAAATCCGCGGCTACAAAGGTAACGATAAAAAAGCAACATGGCCTGAGCGACTGGCGGCACTAAAAGAAGCTATCTGGGCAATGCTATTACCTGTGATCATCCTCGGTGGAATATACTCCGGTGTCTTCACGCCAACGGAGTCTGCTGCGATTGGCGTGTTATACGGCCTGTTTTTCGGCATGTTTGTCTACAAAGAGCTTGATTACAAAAAGGTCGTGAAGATCATTTTAGAATCTTCTTTATTGGTGGGGGCAGTGCTTGTGATTGTAGGCGCTTCGGTCACTTTTGGTCGAATCCTAACACTTGAACGTCTGCCGACTGAAATCGCACAGTTCATTCTCTCTATCACGGAAAACAAACTGCTGATCTTGCTATGCATTACCGCATTACTATTGATCGTCGGTACATTCATGGAAACATTGGCTGCAATCGTTATTTTGACGCCAATACTGCTGCCTATTGTGACCGCCTTAGGAATGGACCCAATCCACTTCGGTATCATTATGATTGTCAACTTAGCTATCGGCTTTGTAACACCACCGCTTGGAGCGAACCTTTTCATGGCCAGCCAAGTCGGTAACGTGCCGATCGAATCCTTATCCCGCGCTATTCTAGGCTGGATTGGTGCCATGCTCGTCGCCTTGATGATCATTACATTCATTCCAGCCATATCACTCTATCTTCCAGAGTTGCTGTCTTAGGTGCTGTCCTAAAAGAAGCCACTAGATATTCGTTTCTAGTGGCTTTTTGGCTTAACCTCAAGTGCACTCGTTTTGCATTCGAATCCACAAAAAACAAACAAAATCAAACAAGCGGTTAACAATTAAATTTCAGTTGTATTAACCAACCATCCGAAGTTTGAGTATTTACTCTTCTTTCCTTACTTCTACGAATCTTCACAGATTATCGGCTCATTTAATTCTATAACTATCATTGAGATTAAAAATACTTTAAATACAGATAGTTGATAATGATTATGTTCTTATATACGCCTAGCCCTACTCTATACAGAAACCCAATCAATGGTTCATTCTCACCCATTTACGACTAACCAAGTATATTATTAAAATTGTTAAAAAACAGATCTAAACCACAATAAACGAACACGCCCAAAACAACTCGTTGACACATTGGTAACAAACAGCAATATTGGATACGTAACCAAAATAATTCAAAAACTATTTTTTTAATGCATCAGGAGGTGATTAATGGCTATGGTTGGCTTTGATTCTAAATGGCAAGATTTTCCAGATTACATATTAGGTATTACTAAAGAAATTTGGGAAGATCGAGGCCTGAGTACCCTACATAATTATTATTCACCTGACATCATAGTCCGCACACCACTCGCAATCACAACCGGTAACGAAAAAGTCATTAGCGCGACAATGGGAACATTGGCTGAGTTCCCAAACCGCACCTTATTGGGTGAAGACGTTATCTGGTCAGGAACTCCTGAGCAAGGCCTGCTTTCATCACATCGAATCATTTCAACGGCAACTCACACTAACGATGGTGTATTTGGTAGAGCCACGAATAAGACACTTAAGTTTCGAATCATTGCAGACTGCCATGCCATCAACAATCAAATCAATGACGAGTGGATGATCCGTGACATCGCTGCCATTTCAAACCAACTTGGTATGACGTCTGAAGAGTACGCTCGACAACAAATTGAAGCAGAAGGCGGTGTCGAAAAATGCTCATACCCGTTTACTCCTCAAGTGGATATCCAAGGCCCTTATCTCGGTGTGGGTAACGACAATGAATACGGTCAACGCTATGAGGACATACTGCGACGTTTAATGAGTGCTGAATTCTCAGTGATACCGAAAGAGTATGACCGAGCATGTATCGGTGAGTACACAGGCGGGAAAACTGCACTCTCTCATAATGAAATAGACCAATTTTGGATGTCACTGCGATCTTCATTTCCAAACGCTGAGTTTAAAATTCATCATCGTATTGGTCGCAATGACGAAATGATGTCACCTCGTGCAGCTATCCGCTGGTCGTTGCAAGGCAAACATGAAGGCTACGGTATGTTTGGAAAGCCAACAGGAAAAGACGTTTACATCATGGGAATCAGCCATGCAGAGTTTGGACCTTGGGGTTTACGCAGAGAGTTTACTCTACTTGATGAAAGTGCTGTTTGGAAACAGATTCTAATCCAAGTCGGCTAAGTATATAAGGAAGTATTATGATGAACAGCTTGATAGAGAATTTCTACAAAACCTATTTTAACGCTCAATCTACAGAGCGGAATCAAGTAGCTCAAGAGATGCTAAATGCTGATGTTAAATGGTGTGTCGCGCATCCGATTAACGATGTCTTCGGTGTCGATGCAACTGAGCAAGCATTTCTATTACCGCTAATAAACTCGTTACCTGACATTGAACGACGTCCATCGATCATCATGCAAGGTGAATACCAAGGCCGAACTTGGGTAAATTCTACAGGTTATTTTGTTGGTACATTTGCACGACCACTGTTTGGAATTCCAGCAACAGGTAAAACACTCTACTTGCGCTATACAGAGATGGTTTGCATACAAGATGGGCAAATTACTGAATCCTACTTAATACCTGATTTTATTGATGCCATGAACCAAGTTGGCGTGAATCCACTGCGAAAAAGCCTAGGTCATATGGGGTTAGTCCCTGCCCCAGCGACTCAAGATGGAATACAGGCAGGTAACATCGATATCGAAGCGAGTGAAAAGAGCCAAAAGCTAGTCCTAGACATGTTAGATTGCTTGGGTCGATTTGACGGAAAGCACCTTGATTCAATGGATTTAGAAAATTATTGGCACAGTGATTTTATGTGGTATGGACCTGCGGGGATCGGTACGACACGTGGAATTCAAGGATTCCGAGAGCACCACCAAGGGCCATTTGTATTCGCTTTCCCTGATAGAAGTGTTGATATTAAGCTCAATATTTTATCCAAAAATGACTACGTATCCACAGGTGGTTGGCCACACATGCACGGTACACATACTGGCAGCAGTGGTTGGTTAGGACTGGCAGCAACCGGCAAGCACATTGAACTTCGCGTTATGGATATTTGGCGACGAGAAGGTGAATTACTCAAGGAAAACTGGGTCGCTATCGATATAGCACACATATTAAAACAGCTTGGCTACGATCTGTTTGCGCAAATGGAAGAACAATTAAAAGGACGTGAGTATGTATGAGTTTGGCGCTTTAAACTGGACAATTCTTGGTACTTACATCGTCCTAACGTTAATTATGGGTGCCGTTGTTGGTAGACGTGTCACCTCCGCTAACCAATTTGCGTTGGGCGACAAAAATATTCCTTGGTGGGCCATTGGTATTTCTGTTGTCTGTACCTATGTCAGTGCTATGTCTTTTCTAGGAGGGCCGGCTTGGTCATATAAAGAAGGCTTGTCGGTAATCGCAATCCATCTTAACTACCCTCTCGTGATCTTTTTTATCGTTGCAGTGTTTATGCCGTTTTTTTACAACAACGGCCTCACTTCAATTTACGAATATCAAGAGCGACGCTTTGGTAAAGCTTCACGTATCACTCTGTCTCTGATTTTCTTAATTAAACAGGCGATAAGCTCAGCGGCGGTCTTGTACGCGACCTCACTAATTCTTGAATTCATTACAGGTATTGACGTTACTTACTGCATCATCATTGTTACGGTTATCGCACTGATTTATACCGTAATGGGGGGAATTGCCGCCGTTATTTGGACAGATGTTATTCAAGCGATCATTTTGTTTGTTGGGGCATTCATCATCATTGAAGCTGTCTGGAACGGTATGCCTCAGCCCATGACAGAGGTAATGCAAGATCTTAAGTCACAAGGAATGACCAATGCGTTGCAAACTAATTTAGATTTAAGCCAAGTCACCACTGTGTGGGCTGGTGTTATCGCGATGACGATGTTCCATACTACTGTATATGGCGGTAACCAAATGATGGTTCAGCGTTGTATGGCGGCGAAAAGTATGGGGGATGCAAAAAAAGCGATGCTAATGATGGGTTATGTTGCTTTCTTCATCTACTTCGTTTTCATTCTGTTAGGGGTATTATTTAACGCGTATTACGATGGCAAAGAGTTTGAGAATGGCAATACTATTATCCTTCACTATGCCAGTGAATACGGTATGCCAGGGCTAATGGGGATCATCGCGGCGGCTATTCTAGCAGCGAGTATGTCCAGCCTGGATTCCGCATTTAACTCTATGGCTACCGTATCGGTTACTGACTTCTATAAACGCTTCTACAAGAAAAATGAGTCAGAGGAACACTACCTCAAAGCATCACGTTTCTTCACGGTTATGTGGGCATTATGTATCATCATTCCAGCCTTCATGTTTGCAACCAGCAGTGGTTCAGTTTTAGAAATATTGAGTAAAGCAGGTTCCTATTTTGTCGGCGCTAATTTCTGTATGTTCGTGCTTGGTTTCTACTCTAAACATATTACTGAGAAGGGACTATTACTTGGTGTTGCTGCAAGCTTCTTAGCGATTTGGTATGTAGCTGTTGCAACAGATATTGCTTGGCCTTGGTACTGCGTAATCGGTGTTTTGGTTAATACGATTGCCGCATACGCTGCAAGCTTGTGGCTAACCGGCAAACAGACAAAGATGCACCTCTACACAATCAAAGGTCAGCAAGCAGAATATGCGCGTTTGAACAAACCGATCAAAGAAGATGGTTGGTATGTTGTTCCAGGCAAAATTGATGCACCTTGTTGGGGGCTGTTGGTCATGTTTGTATTCTCGCTCGTACTACTGTGGGGAATTAACGAGTTTATTGACAATGCGCCAATGCTGATTAACTTTATCCGAATTTGCTCTGTTATTGTTGCTACAAGCATAATCGGATATATGATTTACTCATTCAAACGCTCTAAGCCATCAAGAAAAATAGAACAAATCAGTTAAAATTCAATTTGTTAACTTTTAAAAAGGCTCACTATCGCAGTGAGCCTTTTAGTCTCTGATAAACACCAGTTCTTGATTAACTAGGTTCTTTAAAGCCCTTGAACATACTGGTTATTGGTCCTAATTTGCACTAAGTGATTTAAGTTGTCTATCGCAGCTTGGTCGCCCGTTATCAGCGCTTCAAATTGCGTAATCAACTCCACCTTGTCCGCTTTCTCTTTTGACCCTGAACCGATGTCAGTCAGGTCGATAAAGAACTCATCAAACAGGTTTGAGAGATCCGTAACTGCACCTTGGTTTAAGAACTGCTCATGGTTGTAAATGCTTGGGTAGCCTCCCTTCTGTTTATCGACCGCAAACGAGGTGCCTTTCACATTGGTAATCGTGGTTGCTTTCTCACAACGCAGCATACAACCATCTTCAATAGCCGGTTTGTTACAGCCAACTGTTCTTTGGAAGAAACACTGACGACTGGTCATCATCAGAATTGGATGATAGATACTGTAGTAAAGCTTGAAACCTTCAGGACGACGAACATGGCGCAGTTGACCTTTGTTCAGCTCATTTGAAAGGAAAGCACCCGAACAGTTCAATTGCTCTTTTAGCGTGTACAAAGCGTGCGAGTTGGTCGTGTTCATGAATGGACCCGCCACCCACTCAATACCCATCTCATAAGCCTTGTAAGCAATCCCGGTATTGTTGGTCACAATGCGCTTTGGCTTTACAGTTTCAAGAATGCGAACCGCTTCAATGTAATCTTTGCCAATCAGTACTGCTGGGAACCAAGGGATCAAACTCGGGTTCTCAGACAAGATATCAATATACTTGTTGTTGCGCTTTTTGTAGCTCTCAGGCAGTTTGAAGTAGATGTCTGCCTCCGTCACATCACAAAGGTGCAGATCGGCAGTGTCAGCAATCAACATAGACAGTGTCGGTGTCTCGTTCACTTTGCCAAATTTCGGTAGCGCAGGAACATCAACATTCTTAACAACGTCTACAGAACCATTCAGAATAAAGTCGATCTCTTCTTTTAACTGGGTTAGCTCTTTCAAAGAGACAAATAGACCTTCATTGAACTGCTCAAAATCATAACCTTCAAGTGAGTGAATACCACTACGAAGTGATTTGAAGCGCTTTTCTAAGATTTCCTTGGTCAGTGGTTTCTCACCCTCTGCTATCAATACAGATTGAGACTTCACGTCAAAGTTGTCTTTGTCAGAAATCACTGACACCACTAGAGGCTCACCTTGACAGGCACTGAATGAAAGCTTGATTGGTGTTTTGCGGATATCCAGATACTGGATTTTGCTACGCATCTCATCACCCAACACATCTTTCGCTGCGTGAAGGTCTTTGCTGACATCTTCAATCTGAACAACTGAGATCGCATCTTCAGCATTGGGATCAAACTGTTGAACCTGTTTTGCAGCCTGCTCTACCGCATAATTTTTACTATTATCACGCGGGTTATCGATGAACATGTCTTTCGTTAAGTTACCCTTCAAGAAAGAGTTGGTGAAATCACGGTTAAATACCTTGTGTAGGTTTGAATCATCACCTATCAGATCGCCACTCTCGATAAAGCTGTCGATCTGCTTGCGCCATGTATCGATTACGGTGTAAACATAGTGAGCACCTTTGATACGGCCTTCAACTTTCAGCGAATCAACCTGTGCGTCTACCAGTTCTGGTAAATCAAAGTAAGCAGAGTTGTCTTTCAGGTTAAGTGGGTAGCGGTTACCTGCATCAGTAATCTCATATTCGTCGCGACACGCCTGTGAGCAGCGGCCACGGTTACCTGAGTTACCGACACTCACTGAGCTTGAGTAACACTGACCAGAAAACGCGATACACAGAGCACCATGAACAAAGACTTCTGTTAGAACATCATGGTCATGCGCAACTTGAGTCAGCTCTTTAATCTCAGGCAGGTTCAATTCACGCGATAAGTTCACGCGTGATGCACCAATCTTAGCCAAGAACTTGATTTGGCCTTCGTTGTGCGTAGTTAGCTGGGTAGACGCGTGAACATCGATCGTTGGAAAGTATTTCTTCACCAGATCAAACAGACCCAAGTCTTGGACAATAATGCCATCAACCTTAGTGTTCACAAGTTGGTTCAAAAGCTTGCTGATGTTCTTGATTTCACTCTCAAGTAACACGACATTCAGAGTCAGAAAGATCTGACAACCGTACTCATGAGCAAGACGAATAATGCCGTTCAGCTCGTCTAAAGATAAATTCGAGGCGCGGTTACGGGCGTTAAATGTTCCCAGTCCACAGTAGACCGCATTAGCTCCTGCTACGATAGCTGCTTTAATCGCCTCTACATCGCCACCAGGGGCTAATAACTCAATTTTTCTGCTCATTTTTGAAGTCGCTCACTTACTTATAATTTTTAAGCCGCGTATTCTACCCACATCACTACTGCTTTACCACCGCACAGCAACCTTTAAACCCAATGACAACAAAGACTCCTCTAGATTTACCAATCCTTTATTCACTGCGTCGCTGCCCTTATGCAATGCGCGCTAGGCTAGGAATTCTCCTTGCAAATCAACAAGTCTTAATCCGTGAGATTGTCACTAAGGATAAACCAGAGGAACTGCTGGAATGCTCACCAAAAGGTACAGTCCCAGTATTAGTGTTATCCGATGGAAAGGTTATTGAACAGAGTTTGCAAGTTATGGTGTGGGCGCTGGAGCTGAATGACCCTCAAGATTTGCTTCGACAATCCGATGATGAAGCCCATCGCAATGTCTTTGAATTAATTGAAGAGAACGACAACATCTTTATTAGACATTTGGAGCAATATCGTGCGGCAGTTCGTTATCACAATGAAGATCTCGTAGATCGCAGGACTTTATGTGAGGAATTTCTTACCAAGCTTGAGACCAGACTGAAGCAAGGAAACGGTTATCCGAACAAGAGCTACCTATTTGGCGACACACCAAGCGTTGCGGATTATGCAATAGTTCCTTTTATTAGCCAATTTGCGCGTGTCGAGAAAAAGTGGTTTAACCAATCTCGCTACATTGGCGTTCAAGCTTGGTTAAGAAACATTTTAGACAGTGCCCTGTACAGCAAAACCATGAAGGCTTACCCTCTTTGGAACGAGAGTAAGGAAGACATGGTATTTGGTGATTCCGTTTAAAGTTACCAAAACGACTTGAAACACTTACCAATCATTTAATAATTAAATCACTCAATCGCTATCGAAATTTCGACTCTGTCTTCACCGATGTATCGTTCAAAGTCAGTCGTGTAGCGACGAGTATGTGGGCAATCTGCCTGAGTGAAATAGCCCCAAACCTCACCCCATAAATCGATAACCGCTTGAGGCATTTCTCCCTCAGATTCAAAGGTGAGGTATTTACCCGCTTCAATTTGAACACGAGATGTTTGCTCTAAACCCGCTATCGCAGCCTCATCACTGCAAGCGAGCACATCGAATTCACCGGTATAGTCAGATTGATAGTTTGTATAAACACCAAACACTTGTGACTTCTCAGTCAAATGTGGGCCACCTTGCGTCGAAAACGTCTGCCACAGTCCAGCAATATTTGCAGTTTCTAAAGACATCTCATTTTCATTAGTGGTTCTCACTTTAAAACCCGATAACTCCACTGCGTCGATGATTTGAACTTTCATTGCGTTCCCTATTGATTCGCTTTTATGTAGATAGTTGATCATTCCTCAATGGTTTTGTTACCGCACTTCTCACAAATAACGTGCCTAGAAAACTCATCCATTGATGCGATGAAAGCTCCCAAGAACATGCTCTTCACAAATCCAGAAAGGAACTCTTTTTGGGTTTGATTAGGTGAACTTGCGTAAGGGCTCGGTTTTCTAACTAGCACCACCACATGTTGCGTACGAGCTTGGCATGATGGGCAATAACAGACTTCTTGACTCATTGGCATAGTAAACTCCTAGTGTTAGCAAAACATTGGGATCAACACAAAAGGCTCACCAGTTCGCTTCCTCGCCCAGTCACGTATTCGCCTATTGGTAAACTTGCATGCTCATTAGCTATCGGTTAAACGTCACTTTTGTAAAGTGCGGGTTATCCACCAAAACTTCGAGGGTTCTGAGTTCATCCAGAACAATGAGTTGCAGCTTACCTTGATTGTCAACCTGTATGCACTCTCTTTTCTGCTCGTCTCTTTTCGTGTCCCTTGCAATACACTCAAGTTGAACACCAGACGCCAGAGTAATCACTATCGGGTAGCGATACATACAGACAATTTCGATGTAATCATAATCGCTGCAACTCATCATAATATTTACCTTTCAAGATGTTGGGTTCAAAGTTAAAGCCAGACGCCATACTAAGCAATCAGTGGAATATCTATTTTGTGATGCGTTTCCAGTATTGATACAAACCTTGAATACAACTCGTGCTATCCATTGAATAGTTATTTATACCAATATTGAAAACCAGTAACCGATCGTTTTTGTTTTTTGTTCTCATATTTACAAGATATTTAAGCGCTTGTACAAAACGGTGTAATTCTTAATTCACTGATGTTCAGATAACTCTGAGTGAACTATCAATGTAATAGAAAGTTCTTCCCTTAGAACAAATAGATATGAGCATTTTGTTTAATATGAGATCCGTTCGAAGGAATTTTGTTGGCGAAATTCTATGCTATTTATAGACCCTAGATAAGAGAGGTGAGCTATGGAATACAAACATATACTCGTCGCAATTGAGCTATCACAAGACACAAACATATTGATTGATAGAGCGACATTTTTTGCCGACAAACTCGATGCCGATCTGTCTTTCGTTTATATCGATGGAACACATGGTGAAATATATCCTGAACTGGTGGATATCAAACAGCACACTGGCGAGCTTCCATTTAATACAGACGCCGTCAAACAGCTAAGAGATTTCGAAGCATATTCAAAGCACAACATTAAGCACTTGTTTATGGGTACTGGTGACTTGACTGATAAGCTGAAAGAGACCATTGCTGCTAACCAAGTCGACTTTTTGATTTGTGGTCACCACCATGACTTTTGGAGCAAAATCATCTCACACTCCAAACAGCTTATTGATAAGTCACCGGTCGATATCTTAGTCGTACCTATCGAATAGTTACCAATCGAAAAACGGCTCAACTTAAAAAACTACCGAGTATAAGACCTCTGGTCTAGCCAAAGTCACGCTCGGTAGATGTCCCTTCCTCTTTGATTTTTCTAGCTCTTTTAACGTGCTAACCTGATCGATCAGCCATACTAAACCGTAGTTACAGCTAGTTATCTATTCACGAGATTCCAATCAAGAGAACCACAGTGATGAAAAAAATTGGCCTTTACTATTTCACTAACGACCCGCGCTTTAATCACAACGAGCTTTTATCATTGGCATGTGACCAAGTTGATGAACTGATCGGTGTCGTTATGCCTATCCAAATCTCTCCTTTCGTTCAACATCACTCTGGTGAAGACCAAGTTAGTGGGCAGAGATTGTTGTTCTGGCAGCAATCAGTTGAGGATCTCGCAAAACAGTTCGAAGCCCAAAACCAAAGCTTGTTTACAATGCACTCTAGCGAAGCAAACGACTTAATTCAGTTGATAGAAACGTGCCAAGTGAGCCACATCTATTGCAATCAACATCCCGGCAGTGATGAATACGAACTTATACGAGAGGTACAGGATTCCCTACCCCATATAAAAGTTATCTCCACCAGCAATAGCACACTGCTGAACAACGCAGAGTTACCGCTCGAGCTAAACAAGCTTCCAACATCTTTTACCCGTTTTCGTAAATTGATTGAGGCAAACAACGAGCTGTTAAACATCACAGAGCATAGTCCCGCACCCGTGCTTCCTAAAATGCCAATTGTGCTGAGAGATAACATAAACATCGCGCCTAATATTTTTGCCATAAACACCTCAGAAAATAATCAGATTTCGCGCGCATCAAGTCAAACCAGTGTGGCACTTTTTGAAGGTGGCGAAAATGCTGGGATCGCGCACATCACAAACTATTTCCAGCACTCCTATGCTAGTCGCTATAAACAGACACGAAACGCGCTCGATGGTATGAGCCACTCAACCAAATTCTCGCCCTGGTTGGCTGTGGGTTGTTTATCGCCAAAGACGATTATCAGAATGCTAAGACAATACGAAGATCAGTATGGCTCCAACGAATCAACGTACTGGATTCAGTTTGAGCTTCTATGGCGTGAATATTTCTATTGGCGTGCCAGAGCTACAGGAAATGCACTGTTTACCAACCCACAAGACAGTCACGCTTTAAGTACCAAGGCCCACGATGTAAGTACCAAGGACGAGACAGCTTTCAAGCGATGGAAAACGGGTAATACCGGCTACCCTATCGTCGATGCCTGTATGCGAGAGCTAAATGCCACTGGGTATATGTCTAACCGGGGTAGACAATTAGTGGCGAGTTGCCTTATCTACGAGTTAGGTTGCGATTGGCGTTGGGGAGCGGCGTATTTTGAAACTCAATTGGTCGATTACGATGTTGCGTCTAACTGGGGAAACTGGTCTTACATTGCAGGCATGAATGGGCAGCAGACTCGTCACTTTGATCTTGAAAAGCAGACACAAATGTACGACCCGCAACATGAATTTATCCAACGTTGGACAACCACTAACGAACTGCACCAGATCGCCAAATAGGAATAGAGAATGAAATTCAAGACTGTACGCCTAATACTGGGTGATCAACTTAATATTCAACACTCTTGGTTCTCTGCCCGAGACTCAAGTGTCTTATACATCATTGCAGAGCTTCATCAGGAGACGGGCTACGTCAATCATCACCGCCAAAAAGTTGCAGCATTTTTTAGTGCAATGACAGCTTTTGCTTCAGAACTCAAAGATGAAGGGCATCAGGTGCTGTACCTGACCTTGGATGATACCAAACAGTTTCCATCTCTAAATGAGTTGATAGAGCACTACACAACAGAGTATGACGCTGAAAAGTTCGAGTATCAACGCCCAGATGAGTACCGACTTCTAAGCCAGTTAGCTCAACTCAAGCTGACGAAAGCGGTAAAACGCTGCACCTGCACCGAGCACTTCCTGCTGCCATTTGACGAGATTGAGTCGCAGTTTCCGGCAGGCAAGCACATCATGATGGAGCATTTCTATCGTCGAATGCGTAAGCGCTTCTCTGTGTTAATGGATGACGGAAAGCCTATCGGTGGCAAGTGGAACTACGACGGCAACAACAGAAATAAGCTCAAGCCAAAAGATATCGAAACACTGCCCTCACCCTTGATGTTTGCCAATGACGTGAGCAGCATTGTGGAGCGAATGGACAGACACAATGTTCAAACCATCGGCGAAATCGATCAAACAAGACTGTTATGGCCGATTAATCGCGCCCAGAGTTTGTCTCTACTGGCGCACTTCTGCCACACCTGTCTTCCGCTATTCGGTCGTTTTCAGGATGCAATGACCAAAGAACATAGTTCTCGATGGAGCCTGTACCACAGCCGTTTATCGTTCAGCTTAAACAGCAAACTGATTACTCCCCAAGAGACCATTGATGCGGCGCTCGCTGCCTATCACAGTAACGCAAACATCGACATTTCTCAGGTCGAAGGATTCGTGCGTCAAATTCTCGGTTGGCGCGAGTATATTCGGGCGGTGTATTGGGCCAACATGCCACGCTACAAAACCATCAATCATTTCCAAGCAAATCGCAATCTGCCTCACTATTTTTGGGACAGTGACACTAAAATGCAGTGCATGAAACAATCCATTGTGCAATCACACAAATTTGCTTATGCCCACCATATTCAAAGACTGATGGTGACAGGTAACTTCAGTTTGATCGCAGAGCTCAATCCCGACCAAGTGGATGAGTGGTATCTAGGTATCTACATCGACGCTATAGAGTGGGTTGAAATGCCAAATACACGCGGTATGGCTCTGTTTGCTGATGGTGGAATTGTCGGAACCAAGCCCTATGCTGCGAGCGGCGCTTACATCAATAAGATGAGTGATTACTGCAAGGGTTGTCACTACAACGTGAAGTCACGAAGTGATGAAGATGCCTGCCCGTTCAATAGCCTTTACTGGCGCTTCATGACTAAACATCGAGAGCAACTCACTCGTAATCCAAGGATGGGGATGATCTACCGCTCTTGGGACAACATGGACAAGCAAGAGCAAGATAAGACACTACAACGTGCTGAAAATTACCTCCAACATTTGGAGGATTTGTAATGGATAATGCCAACAAAACTGTGCTAGTGATTGGAGGCTCTGGTGGTATCGGCAAAGCCGTAGCGAAACAGTTACAAACAATCGAGCCCACAGCCAACATCCATACAACTTTCTGCAACGGCAAGCCAGACTCATCAATCAAAAATGTCACCTGGCACAAAGTCGACATCACCAACGAGTTAGACGTGCAGCAGCTCGCTTCGCAATTCAATTCCTTGGACTGGGTGATCAATTGTGTTGGGATACTTCATACAGCGACACATACGCCAGAGAAGAGCCTAAACACCATCGACCCAGCGTTTTTCTTAGAGAATATGACGACCAATGCGCTTCCGACTCTACTGCTTGCAAAGCATTTTACCTCTCTATTGAAACATTCGCCTGCAGGTAAGCTTGCAACCATTTCAGCCAAGGTTGGCAGCATCAGTGATAACCGTTTGGGTGGTTGGTACAGCTATCGCTCCTCCAAGGCGGCACTCAACATGCTGATTAAGTCCATCTCCATTGAGTGGAGTCGTGTTGCCAAGAGAGCAACGATCCTCTCTCTACATCCGGGAACGACCGATACCCCACTCTCCAAGCCGTTTCAGACCAATGTTCCTGAAGGCAAACTGTTCGATGCTGATGACGTTGCGCGCCAGTTATTGAATATTATTGAAAGATCAACGCCACAAGAGAGTGGTCGCTTTTTCGCATACAACGGTGAAGAGCTACCTTGGTAATTTACGACTTGTGGATGCTGCCTTTATTGCGGCGGCAACGTTCTGAGCAATATTGCACTTGGTCCCAACACTTTTGCCACTTCTTGCGCCACATAAATGGACGCAAACACACTGGACAGAGTTTAGTGGGCAGGTCGCGTTTCTTTCGCATCGCATTTCTCTAACTTGAGGTTGTTAAAAGCTATACGGTCAACAGCTGCTAAGAGTTTGAAATACAGTTGAAATAAAAAAGAAAACAACTAAAAGGGGCAGATTGACTGCCCCTTTGTGTTTGTAAATCACTTACCGCCTATGCGACCTTAAACTCTTTACTCATCTCACTAACACCCAAACCAGAATGCTTAGTGATTTTGAGCTGGACGGGGACTCGCTCTTTTAACGCCTCGACGTGACTGATCACACCGATCATCTTGCCAGATGCATTCAAGTTATCGAGCGCATTTAGAGCAATATCTAACGTGTCGCTATCCAGAGTACCAAAGCCCTCATCGAGGAACAGCGAATCAATACTGGTTTTGTGGCTCACCAAATCAGACAGCGCTAATGCCAAAGCAAGACTCACCAAGAAGCTTTCACCACCAGAGAGCGTTTTGGTATCTCGGACCACATCGCCCTGCCACGTATCCAGCACTTGCAACTCTAGTCCATCTTCCGCTTTGCGTTTTAACTCATAACGACCGTGCAGGCGCTGCAGTTGCTTGTTAGCAAGGTAAACCAGGTTCTCGAGGGTTAACCCTTGCGCGAACTTTCTAAACTTGTCGCCATTCTTTGAGCCAATCAATGAGTTCAACTGCGAAATATCATCAAACGCTTGCTGTTTTTCATCAATCTCTTTGAACAAGTGTTGCTGATTCTCGCGATTCTTCTTGTCCATCTCAAGGTTTGCGTTAATCGCACCGATTTGACTCGCTGTCGTTTGCTGTTGTTGTTGGCAATCGGAAACTTGCTGCTCTACTTGCTCAATTTCAACCTCTTGCCATTTAGCTGCATTAGCGTGTTCGAGCAACTCGTCAACACTTTGATTAGCGGCTTTGAGCTTAGCTGAACTACTCACTATCGCGTTATCAAGTCTTTGCTTGAGTGCAACGAGATCGGCTCTAAGCTGCTCATCCAATAAAGCTTGTTCAAACTCAGTCTCGGATTCAAATGGGCTGACTGATAACGCTCGAGTCCATGATTCATTCGCCTGAGTGAGATCGTTCTGTTTGGTAGCAAGCTCTTTTAAGAGTGAAGCTTGCTTGGTTTGCCACTCACGCAGTGTCAGTTCACAGCGGTTAAATGCCGCTTTCAAAGTTTCTAACTCTTTAGTCGCTTCTTCCAACTTAGCACTCATCAACTGCTCTTGTTGTTGAATCTGCTTGTCGCCAAACAGTGCCTGACGCTCCTGCTGAACCTTAGTAAGATCATCCGAGGTCAACATAAGATCTTTCTCAAGCTGCGCCAGTTTATTGACCTGTTCAGCTAAGGATGAAGCCAAAGACTGATGTTTCTCTTGGTGAACGATCAGCGCTTTATCCAGCTCCGCTTTCTGTTGGTAGCTTGCTTGCCACTCTTGCGACGCCGCGTTTTTCTCCTCAAGCCATTGATCAATACAATCTAATTCGGGGGCGCTGTTTCCAGTCTCAGTAATGCTTTGTTGTAGACTCTGCCATTGTGATGACTGAGTTAGTTTCAATTGAGCAGTTTGCTCTTCAGCATCCACTCGCTGCTTTTGCAAGTCTGCAATACGCACTGATAATGCTTCAACTTTGTTAAGCGCATCTTTCAACGCTAGCTCAAGATTGATACGCTGTTTCTCTGCCGATTGGTAATCTACTTTGGTTTGCATTTGTTGCTGTTGAAGTTGAGTGACTTTATTCAGTTCATGCTCACAACGATCAACAAACATTGCGACAGCATCTTTATCTGCAATCTGCTCTTGAGTAACAACCCACTCCATCAACGATGTATGGTTGTCTAACTCTGCATTCGCGTATGAACTACTTGCACCCGTTTGAGTGAACTTCTCTACCAACAGCGCCCAAGATTGCTTGGCTTGCTCGGCATCCGAAGTTAGGTTTTGAATTTCACCCTCAAGGTGGTTCAAGATTGGCGCGAGTGAATCCAACTTCTGACGAAGATCCTGTCCCTCTTTTTTAACCAGAGCCAAAACCTCCGACTCTTGTTTTTGCTGCTGGAGCAACGCGTTCACATCTTGAGATTGTTCGACCGAATGGTCCGTTGAACCACACAGAGGACACTCAGACCCCGGCTCTAACATAGCGCGATACTTAGCGAGTTCACCCTCTTGAGCAATCAAGGTCTGCAAACGCTCTAGCGACTGCTCTTTCTCTTTGTAACGTTCAACCAAGACTTCACGTTGCTTTGTCAGCTCTGTGTTTTCAGATGTCTTACGCTCCAACTCGCTACGCTTAACTTGTGCTTGTTCGGTCGCCATCAAGTAACGACGTTGAACATCCGTTAACGCGTGGGTTTGTCGGTTCCACGCTTCTAAAACGTGTTTCAAGCCATTTAACTGCTCTTCGCCGTGTACCTGCTGTGACTGCTCCCATAACGCTTTCGCAGCTTGCTCAGCCGTCGTTAATGCAGACAACTCTTGAGTACTATTTTGTTGGTCTAGTGTCAGTTTCTTTACTTGCTGCTCTTGGGTGCTGATTTCATTCGCGAGACGCTCTACTCGCTGTTGCTGCTGGGTTTGCTGCTGTTCAAGCGTTCGGATCTGAGCAACATTGGTTTGCCACTGACCTAAATAGCGGTCAAGAGATTTGCTGCTTTCATGAGTCGATAAGTACTCAGCCAGCGTTTTCTCTTTCTGTTTTAACTCTTCAAGTGACTTTTCCACGTTTTGAATCAAAGACTGTTTGGTCTCTTGTTCCGCTTTAAGCAGTGATTGAGTTTGCTTCTGAGTTGTCAGTTTTTCATCGAGCAAAGCGACTTGCTGATCAAGTGGGCGCACTTTTTCTATGGTCGCCACAAGCTCAGTTTGTTCTTTGCGAAGTTGGTTTGTAGCTTCCGTTTGCGCGTTGAGCGCTGTTTCCGTTTGGATCTTATCTTGATTGCCAGTTTCAAGCTGTTTATTCGCATCATCCAATTGAGTCTTTAATGACGCGACTTCCCGCTGCACACGATGAAGTTCTTTATGAAGTGGGCGCAGCTTTTCAGCAGGTTCACTTTTCGCTAACTGTTCCAATTGATGTTTATTGGCTTCCATCTCCGCTTGAGCAGATTTCAACTCACTTTCACTGCTCGCCAGCGCTAACTTGGCTTTATTGAGTTCTCGCCACCAAGCCAAATGCTCTGACCAACCTTTCAGCTCTTGGTTAAGCTGCTTTAACGCGATCTCTAAACTCGATTTGTTTTGAGAGAGCTCTTCGACTTGCTCAGCGGTTAACAGATTTACACCTTCAGCTTTCGCTTTCAGCTGGTTTAACCCTTCTTCACTAGATTTGTAGTGCTCATAGATGCGCTCTGAGATCAGACTGTAGATCTCAGTACCCGTCAGCTCTTCTAACAATTCAGCGCGATCATTAGCATTGGCATTTAAGAACGCTGCAAACTCACCTTGAGAAAGCAAAATAGACTTAGTGAAACGGGAAAAATCGAGACCTGTCGTCGACTCAACCAGTTTAATCTTCTTACTGAGCTGAGTTTCTAATACCTTATTGGTGTCCGCATCAGCAAACTCGCAAGTGGGTGTTTGGAGTGCGCCATCATGCTTGTTACGAGCACGTTTCTGATGGAAATTAGAACGATAAGTTTTCCCTTTCACTTCAAACTCAATCTCAGCAAAACACTCGCCCGTACCGCGTGTCATGATCTCATTATTGCCTTTCGCAATGCTCTTTAGACGAGGCGTTCGGTGGAACAAGGCCAAACAGATTGCATCTAAAATCGTAGTTTTACCTGCGCCAGTCGGCCCAGTAATGGCGAACAATCCATTTTCAGCAAACGGAGATTGGGTAAAATCGAGCTTCCAACGGCCTTTGAGTGAGTTTAGATTCTCAAATTCTAGCGATAAGATTTTCATAGCAGCTTACTCAACCTCTCCGTCATTCACTTCTGTCATCACTTGTTTGAACGTCACAGTCATACGCTCTAAACGTGCTTTTTCTGATTCAGTTTCAAACTCTTCCAGTGCGATACGTTTTTCAAACACTTCCATTGGGCTCAACTCCGACAGCGTTTCTGCAGACTCTTGATTCAATGTCTGATTACGTTTTTCCCGCGCTCGTCGTAATTGCAATACTTCTACATTCAGATCTTGTGTTAATCGAGAGACACGCTCTTGAAGATCAGACAAATAGTCTTGGGTTTGCACTTCTATCGACAACCACACACTCTGCTCACCATCGAGACCAATATATTGGTTTAACTGTGTCTCAATGCTTTCAAGATCGCCCTTAATTTCAGCGAGTGGTTGGAAGGTGGGAACGTTCAGTTGAGAAATAGTACGTTGCCCTTTTTCGAACTCGACAATACACACTTGCTTGGTTGATTTAAGTTCATCAAAGCTGAGTGGAATTGGAGAGCCGCAGTAACGAATATGCTCTTGCTTCGCTACCACCTGTGGTCGATGGATATGACCCAGAGCGATGTAATCGGCTGGTGGGAAGCCATCCGCAGCAAATCCATCTAGATTGCCCACATAGATGTCGCGAACTGAATCAGATTGCTGAACACCCATAGCGGTTAAGTGCCCGGTCGCAACGATAGGAGTGGACTCACCATACTGTTTTCTCTGCGCCACCGCTGCTTGATACACGCTAGCGTAGTGCTGCTTAATCGCATCCCCCAGCTGTTTCTGCCTCTCGACACCAGAGACACCAGCTTGACTTGTCAACACGTCACGTGGACGAATAAATGGAATCGCACACACCAAGGCCTCAACCTCGCCAGACTTTCCTTTCAAAGGAAGTACCTGTGTTGAGTAATCTTCATTGGTGTTTGGAATCACATCGGTTCCCATGTACTTGAGCAGTTGCTGTGTCTCTTTGAGTACTGAAACTGAGTCATGGTTTCCGCCAAGCAAAACTAATTGGCAGTTCAATTTGCTGCAGTCTACGACAAACTTGTTGTACATCTCACGCGCATAGCTCGGTGGTGTGCTGGTATCAAAGATATCACCAGCAACGATAATGGCATCGACACTCTGTTCAACGACTTGTTGCAATAACCAATCTAGAAATTGCTGATGTTCATTTTTACGGCTTTTGTTGTAAAAGTTTTGACCAAGATGCCAATCTGACGTGTGAAGGATTTTCATGGTGTCTCGCTAAGAGGATCGGATGTTCTTAATCTATCAAAATCGTTCTTTCATATCTCTTTAATAAGCTTATGAAAAGCAACTATTCCTGCGTATTTGACTATTCGACCGCAATTTGAGCAGCTCAGCCCTCATTGACACAATTATCACTCTATCGAGTCACAAATTTCACACCGCACATTTGAGTTAAAATAATACAAATGACACTATACTGATTTCGATAAACCAAAGTAATCAACATAATGAAAATCAAACCCATTTCAGCTGCAGTGATGACGATACTCCTAGCAGGGTGTGGTAGCAGCTCTTCCTCATCAAGCGAGCCTGATCAACCAATCGATCCAACCGACCCTGTTCACGAGACCGTCGCGCCCTATAGCATCGCAAAGTATCAGAACATTCTCGACAACTCTGATCTACAGGTATCAGACCCTAATGGCAGCGAAGGTAATAAAACTTCCGAGGTTAAAGACGGAGCGTTCGATGACTACCAGAGTGACTACTTTTACGCTGAGGAAGACACTGAGAATCTTGTATTCAAAATGTCGAATTACAAGATGCGCTCAGAGGTACGCGAGTTAGAGAATTTTGATGTCAGTGAAAGCGGCATTAAACGCACTTTCTATGCGGAAGTTAAGTTACCTGAGATTGACCTCGCTATGGCTAACTCACCCGCTGATCATGATGAAGTCACTTTTCTACAGATCCACAATAAAGGTACCCATTCAGATGGAACAGGTTATATCCCTCACCCATTGGTTCGTATTGTTTGGGAGCAAGAGAGAGATGGTTTAACCGGTCACTACTGGGCGGTTATAAAAAATAACGCATTGGATTGCAGCCAAGCTTCGAATACGAGCAACTGTGGTAACTCTTACGACCGTTATGATTTAGGCAAGGCCGACTTGAAGAACTTTACCCGTTTCGAGGTTTCAGTTTTCGAAAATACGCTGTCTATCGAAGTAAACGATGAATCCAAAGCGACTATCGATATCTCTTACTGGTCGCACCTACTCAGTTACTTTAAAGCCGGTATCTATAACCAATTCGAAAACGGCGAAGGAAAAGCGCAGTTTAGCCAACTAACCTACAACAAAGAGGTTATTGATACCTCGGCTAAATGGAACATTGAAGACTGGAAGATCACCATCCCACCCAGCAAGGATAACTGGTATGGAAGTGGTGGTACGAGTGCCGCTGAGTTAGAGCCAGAACGCTGTAATTCAAGCAAAGGTGTGTTGTCGAACGACAGCAACATTTATGACAATGACATCGATGTCTCTTACTTCAATGTGGTGGATGGACAGATGCACTTTCGAGCGGATATGGGATACGGCACATCAACAGCCAACTCTAGCTATATTCGCTCCGAGCTAAGAGAGCTTTACACCAGCTCAGATAACCCAGACTGCAGCACCAGTGACGAAGGCACCAGTTGGTATCTCAACGATCTTCGAACGAAGGCAAAAAATCATACTCTTGAAGCACAATTGCAAATCAATGAGTACCCAGATCTCGACTTCAGTAAACAGCGTCCTAAAGTGGTATTAGGACAAATTCACGGTTGGAAAATCAAGCAAGCGCTGGTCAAATTACTTTGGGAAGGCCATGACAAGCCAGTACGAGTCATCCTTAATAATAATTTTTCTCGTGATAACCAAGACTGCACCAACTGTGAACCATTTAGCGTAACTTTAGGTCAATACGCTGCCAATGAAGAGTGGCGCTACATTATCCGTGCCACACAGGATGGGCTTTTCCTAGCGACGACAGATCCAGATGGTAGCAATAAGGTTTCTCATCAAATCAATTGGGGCGAGAAGTATACCGACATGAATGGTGACACCGTCACACTAAGCAGCGACTGGGCAAGTGATGACATCGCCTTTTACTTTAAAGCTGGCATCTACCCTCAGTTCAAGCCTGATGACAAGTATCAAGGCGAGATCTTCGACGTTAGCTTTAGTGAAGTATCGACCGAACATACACAGTAACCGTCTGTTACCAGTGGAGAGCTAGACATATTAAGCTCTCCACCAGGCAACCAATAGCAAAAGCCATAGAATCTGTTAAAGACTCTATGGCTTTTTTGTACGCACATAAAAAAGCCAGCAACAAAGGTTGCTGGCTTAAAAATACTAGTCTCTATCGTTTTCTTCTATGAGATAGAGTAAGTTGCGATGTAGAGAGTTGGCTTAGCCTTGGAACTCACCGTATGTTGCGTCTAGCTCGTAGAATGTTGCTTGCACGTAGTCATCTGGCTCACCGTACATGTTCTGGTTGTAAACACCAGCTTTAAAGTACATGTAGCGACCACCTTCGTCGTAACCACTGTCACTCATATCCACGACTTGAACAGCATCTTCTTTGCCTTCACGCATAAGCGTTACTGTCATGATGTTGCCTTTCACATCAATTTCATAACTGAACTTCTCACCCAGTGCGATACCGTCATCACCGATTTCACCCGTCATATCACCAACTAGGCCGTAGTAGTCTTCTGTACCTGTTTTGGTTTTCTCGTGAGCAAAGTAAACCGTACCTGTTGCTTGGTTTGGTAGCTTACGGTAGTACAGACGGATTGGCTCGTCGTCTTTGTCGTGGATTTGGCCGATAATGAAACGACCCACCTCATGAGATTGACCCGTTGTTGTGGCATGGTCGATCTTCAGGGTTGCTTTCAGCGTACCATCTACACCACCAGCCGCTTGTTGATCTTCAATTGGAGCAGAGCTAAATACCCAGTTATTCGGGTTCACACCTTTGGTTTTGTGTGACTTATCACCTGCACGCAACATTGAACGTAGTTCAGTACGAGCGTATTTTGTATTCTTCGAAGTACGCGCACCTTTCACGTAACTCTTAAACACCATACCGCCATCTTCAGCCGTAAAGAAGATGTCTTCGTTCTGGAAGCCGTGTGCTAGATCCCACTCATCAACGTCATCGGCACGACCATCTTGATTGTGGTCATAAGGTGTTGTCAGCTTCCAACGAGTTAAATCAAAGTTCTCACCCGGAGCATTAGTTGCAAGTGGAGTTGCTGGCAACGTCGGGGTTGGCATTGGCTTAGAAAGATCACACTCTACCGTTGTCTCACAAGGGCGAACTAATGGCGCACCAAAGTCACCCTTACGGTTCTTCTTCAACAGCTCTTTCTGTGCCTTTTGTTCGGCTTTCATCTGCGCGATCATGTCTACCTCTGCCGCCACTACAGCATCAGAAATAATATGGTTTGAAGGACATGCGTTGATGCCACAGTTCACCGCAGCAAGCTCTGTTACTGAGTTCCATTGGTTCTTAGTGTTGCCATAACCTACGTAACGTACGTAACGCGCCTTTACAGCCGGCTCAAACTGAAAACGCTCTAAACCTAGAGCGCGGCCAGAACTTTTCTGATCTTTAAGCACTGTAACCCAGTTCTCGCCATCTTCACTCATTTGAATATCAAATGAAGTAACACGCTCATTACCTTTACTGAACGATGCTTGAACCGCATCAAACTCGTGAACTGAACCGTAATCCAATGTTGCATACTCGCCATTACCGTTCGCAGCCCAACGAGTCATGATGTTGCCATCAATTAGCTGTTCAGGAGTGTTACCGTCATGACTACTTGCTGTAACAGCGACTGGCGTTAGAAGTGGCTCACCTGTCTCTTTGTTGTTTGGAAACTGATCTGCTACAGGCGCTGAGGTACTTGCGCAACCAACAGCTAGAACGATAGAAGATGCAAGCAAGCTTTTTAGATAGATACTTTTCATTAGACCTTTTACCTTTAATGCTTAAGTTTGAATTATTTGTATTATAAGACGAAGACAAGATACCTTATCGGCATGAAACCCAGCCATTAAGCCACGCTCCAAGCGTTGTATTACCTATGTCCTTCACGCTAATGACACAAGTATAAACATAATAAAGTAATACAAATACCCTTAAAAAGTCATAAATGAGATCGCGCTCTTATACAGCGCCATCGAATCATAGATAAATGAGATCGGAGTCTAATTGAAGCAAAGAACCAAACATGATCTCACTGTTTTATGCCCTATTTTTTCGTTCAAGATAAGCGTAGGCTACGTCACTCTGCTCGATAGAAAGCAAAAAAAAAGAGGCCAAAATGGCCTCTTTTACACTAAATTATATGATTTAGAATAATTCAGAATCTAAGTCGTCAAAGTAGCTGTATGTGCCACTGCTAGAGTTATCACCTACGTAAGCTGCAAACATAACAGGTGCACCCTCATCAGCTTCAGCAACTAAAGGATAGGTTGTGCCATCCTCTTCATAAGACGTGTATTCTTTCCCGTCAACCGTGATTGTCACATCATAAGCAGAGCTGTCAGAATTTGGCTCCCATGCCATTGTTACATCAACCCAAGTATCATGAGTATAATCGGCTAGGTCTTTTTGGCTGCCACTTTCGTTACGGAATTTGAGCGTAGAGCTACCAAACGCCACTTCAGTAAATCGCTTGCTCGAAGACGCAGTGTCTGATGAGCCTAAGAACAGGTACGTTGATTTCACATAACCTTCGGATGGAATGAACACAGACATCGACACCGAACCGGACTCCGCACCACCATTCTTGAATGTACGTGATACGACAGGCTTACCTGCAGTTGAGTTGTCATGCAGCAGCAGTGACTTATCACCTGAGTTCGCTTGTTCAGTACTTACTTCAGCAATAATCGTTGTCTCATCATCACCGTCTTTGTCACCTTTAATGACATAAGCACTGTTCGCTGCATCGATACGAATGCCCGCAGTGTAACTCTCGAAGTCATCCGTCACTTCACCCGGTACAGGATCTGTTGGGTCAGTCGGGCCTTCACCTTCAGTAACAACCGTCGCTTCCGCACTATTGTTATTGTACGGGTCCGAGCCACCTAATACAGCACCGTTAACATAGCTATCAAAATCGTCTTCGAAAACGACTTGATTATCAGTCTCATCGTTCGAATAAACCGCTAAATTATCTGCGATAAGTTCGTAATGAGTAGTGTTCGATGTATCGCCCAACTTCAATGAAATGACCGTTACGGCTGACTTATCGAATGATTCAAAGCCGTTGCCATTATTGTCGTATACAGTGTCATTGATAGTGAATGTGTAGTAACCATTTGCCCAACTCACTTCAACCGCTAAGTCTTCCCCGAGCTCATAAGTACCAACAGGCTGATCCGAGATTTGTGGTTTACCGCTAGAGTCAGTCGCTGTTGAACGATAGAAAATCTCACCCGCATTGAAGATGATTTCACCATGCAGGTTAGTGTTTGAAGTTCCTGAGCCATACAAAGAGATGTAAGCGTTGTTACCGTTGTCGTTCGCTTCTTCACTCGTGTCTGTATCTACTTGGTAGATCAGATCAACGGATAATTTACCCGAAGCAATGCTAGAAACTGTTGCTGATTCAGACAATTTTAGACGCAGTTCACCAACGTCATTTTTAGTGCCACCAAAGTTTGTATCTAAGATTTGCACCACATTGTTGATACCATTGTCTTCATTCGCTTTGGTGACAGCATCTTTAACCGAGTCGTTATCAACTTCATCTGAACCAGACAGATCAACGCCTTGGTCTTCGTCAATGAATGTCATCGACGCAGGCGTATCACCTGAAGCTTCTGTTAATGTGAACTCACCTGACACTTCCATTGTCGTGCCACCGTCATAAAGCATAAATGAGATAGTGCCGGCGTCTTCATCGTAATCGTTAGTAGATGCTGATGCGTCTTTGATCACGTACGTACCAGGTGTTGCATCATCGTCGTAGTACTTATGATTGCCATCTTCACTAAATACATACACATTTGGAAGATCTGTACCTGCCGTTGAAAAACTTGCTGCTGATGCCGCTGTACCTAGTTGCCAATAACCGCTGGTAATTTTCAATTCTGGAGATGGTACTTCAGGGTCTGTTGGTACAGGTAAGCCATCGCTATTACAGCCAAAAAGTAAGCCAGTCGACAGTGCGACCGCTGTTGCCACTTTAGAAATCTGCATAATAAACTCTCTTGTTCGTTATAACTTTTATATATTCTTAGACAAAAGGTTTTCTCATCCGTATTGAGGAATATGACAGAGAAACATAGCTCCACTCAGCGCAGAGCTAACCTTAAACTATTGCCTCTTTACGTATTAAAATGAGTAAGCAACACCTACACGGTACTTAGCTTCACGGTCACTAGAACGAGAGCTAATGTCTGAAGACCAAAGTTCCGCAAATGGCTTCCATGAACCGAATTTGTAGTTCACCTTGATACCTGCATCCCATTCCCAGTCTTCGTTATCGTAAAGAAGAACATTGTCTAAAGACTTCACATAGTTAGCTTCGTAAGAAAGACCAAGCTTAGGCAGAGATTCGATCTTGTATGAACCTGTTAAAGTGATTTTTGATTTCTGTGCAGATTCTAGTTTGTCACCAGTTTCATTATCTGTGTCACCAAAAAGTGTGTGATTACGGAAATCTGAGTACTCGTGACGGTAACGAATCGCTGTGGTCAGACCCATATCCGCTTTATAACCAACTCGGAATTGAGGTTTGTAAGTGACCTTTTTCATTTTCCAGTCACCATCGTTGAAATTTGGCTCATCCCAATCCCACGCGATTGGCATACCGACTTGTAGGTACCAGTTACTATTTACGGTGTAAGTCGCTGTGTTGTCTATCTCCATACCGTAAACGTACCAGTTTCCATTGTAGAAACTTTTACTGTTACCACTCTTAACACTGCCAGAGTCAGCATCGTAGTAAGAATCGTCAGTATGGAATTTGATTTCTAGGCTCGTTGAATGCTTCCATTTGTCGTCTAACTTAAAGCTGTCGCCCAATTTCACACGATGCTGGTGGCGCGCATCAACGTGGCGAGTTTCACTCGTTCCATCTTTTTCGTAGGTGTAATCGGTAGCTGCACGGTACTCATAACGGTAATCAATAGACGCGGCTGGTGCCATACCCGCAAAAAGTGTTGTAACCACTGCAATAGCCACTTTAGAATTTTTCATATTCCCTTCTCTTCTTTGTTACGCAATTGGATTAAGTCTTATTGTTAGACAAATAAAACACAGCTTCAAATGCTCCTTGCCTATAGAATGAGCTCTCTCACAATAACTGCGATGATTAACTCGAAACTAAAACATAAGTCACAGAAGCGATAGCAACATTGGGGTCAACATAAACATTTATTCATACAAATAAATAAAAACCAATGAAGAAAAACAGAGAGAAATTGGCAAGAAACCAATAAGTAAAAGGATAAAAGACAAAATCAATAAAGATAAATGAGTTCTAAAAAGGATTAATCAGAAAAAATAAAGCATACAAATATAAACAGGAAAAATAGAATTTGGGAAGGTATAGCCAAATTAACTTCAACACACCGACTATAGATGATGTGATTCCAACCTCATCGGACCGAACATTTGAAGTATAAGATATGACATATGTGGAATATGTAATTGCGTGTAATGGTCATTAATTCTAAGGCAATAAGCGCTACTTTGGCTGATGGGTAGAACCTTGGAATAAGACTTAACTCAGCTGAAAATTGTAAATTTAGAGAGATAAGTAGATAAAGAGATAATCAATAGAAAGGTAAAAGAGTGGACACCAACCGAGAGTCTGTAATGTTCAGGTATTGACGCTCGGCCTCAGTGCCTCCGAACAGAACTGAGTCCGTAAGGAAAACGTAGGGTACAGAATCGATTTAGAAGTCGGATGTCTTACTTCATTGAATCGGCGATTAGCTGGGATTGACTAAATCCAGCAACACACTACCGTGCTCAAGAGATTTCGCACCATTTTCAAGATGATGGTGAGCCATAAATGCGTCTCCCGCACTCAGGATTTGTGTATTGCCATCAACTTCAACTTCAAAACTTCCTTTGACCACATATCCAATCTGCTCTTGTACTTTGTGATCGTAGACCGCACCTACGGCGCCTTTATCAAAACAGAGGTGGACGGCCATCAAATCCTTGGTTAACGACACTACTTTGCGCTTCAATCCATTACCAAGATCTTCCCAAGGGTGGTTATCGGCTTCATAAAAGAGATTCATTGTTCGGTCCTTGTCGCTAAATCTAATCAGGTGATGACTAATTAAGCGAACTCTAGTCGATACACTCAACTTGTCATACAAATAAGCAATAATTATGTGATTTCTGTCACCCTCTTTCTTTAGCGCATACGATTTGTTGTTAATGTTGGGTGTCATCTGATCAAAAAAGCCAGCAAGACGCTGACTCTTCTGAGATTTTTTACATTAAGAATTGAGATAAACTATGGCGCCATTTGACCTCCATTAACGTCGAGAATTTGTCCGGTTATATAACCTGCACAGGCATGAGATGATAAGAAAGCGAAACTCGGAGCAACCTCTTCTGCACGACCAAAACGTCCCATTGGTATTGAATTGGCTATACCGGCTTTGACCTCTTCAGATTTTGCTTCGTGAAAAGCGGTATCAATGGTGCCTGGAGAAACGATATTGAAACGAATACGATCTTTGGTAAATTCTTTAACCCAGTTTCGATGGATGTCATGAAGCCAAGCTTTAGATGCTGCATATAAACCAGCTCCAACACCCCCGCCCTCACGTGCTGCGATCGAGCCAGTACTGACAACGCAAGATGTTTCACCAGACTCCGCAGCTGACGCTCTTAGATGTGGAATCGCAAACTTGGTGACCATCAGCGCAGATCGTGCGTTTAGATCAATAACACGATCGAAAAACGCATCATCAATATCCTCTAGGTTTTCCCTGCCACCTAGACCACCCGCGTTGTTTATCAACACGTCTAGCCCACCAAAGTGGTGTGTAAAATCGGCAACAAGTTTTTCACAGCCTGACGATTGCATTAGGTTGGCTTGGAAAAACTCAGCCTCTCCCCCTAATTCTCTTAATTCGTTTAAGATCGCTTCGATTTCTGAGGTTCTTTCGCTGCGGCCATTCAAACCAATATATGCCCCACATTGAGCAAAATACTTCGCCGTTGCTAATCCCATACCCGACGTTGAACCTGTGATTAGTACACGCTTGCCTTTTAAATCATCAAACATCAGTGAACACCTTTTGTTGCCTCAATTTTATTTATAATACAATACCACCATACAAGCAGCAATATACGAAGTGTAACAACGAGATCTAACACTCATTGCGACGCGAAAATTATCAACCATTGCATTTATGGTTAATACTTTAAACAACTATCACCTCGACTCATTATTCTAGTTTTAGATTCTAAAAAATAACGCTATAATCATACAAATATATCTCAATGAGTATTCGTTATGTCTGATACCCTTTTACCCAACATATTGCAGTTTATCGATAAAATTGACCCATTTGATAAGGTACCTAAAGACGCCTTAAGGGAACTCGCCTCTCAAATACAGATAAGCTATGTTGGCAAAGGTGAAGTCATCGATCTTTGCTCAAATAAAGGTGAAAAAGCACTCTACATCGTCCGAACTGGCGCGTTGGAGCAACGTAAGTCAGATGGTGTTTTGAGAGCGAAGTTAGGACCTGAAGATCTCTTCGGCTTTACCTTTCTGGGTCAGCAGCAAGACAGCAGTGAAATCTATCAAGCTATCGCAATTGAGAACTCACTCATCTACTCTGTGCCCCACTCTGCGCTCAAAACACTGTTTACCAAACATCCAGAGTCAGCTGAACACTTCGCGTCTCAAGCGCAAGTTCGTCTAAAATCCGCATTGGATGTGGTTTGGTCAAATAAAGAGAAAGGTCTGTTTATACGTAGAGTCGGTGATGTCGCAAGCGGGCGAGTGGCTGTTGTTACCGCAGAACAACCGATCAAAGAGGTTGCCAAAGAGATGCTTATTCAACGCTCTCCTTGTGCCGTGGTCTATGAAGACGATGAAATTGTCGGCTTGATTACAGACAGAGACATGACCAAGCGCGTCATCGCGAAAGATGTCAGTACATCTCTTCCAATTTCCGAAGTTATGACACTGTCACCGTTAACCATTTCGCCAGACGATCTTGTTCTACAAGCGGCATCGATGATGATGCAGTTCAATATTCGTAATTTACCCGTCGTTCAAGATAACAAGGTGGTTGGCCTTCTAACGACCACCCACCTCGTTCAAAATCACCGTGTTCAAGCTATCTTCCTTATCGAGAAAATTAAATACGCAGGCAGCGTATCGTCATTGGCTAAGTTTACTCCAGAACGTCAGGCCATTTTTGAAGCCTTAGTTGAGGGTAAAGTCAGTCCAGAAGTTGTCGGTAAGGTGATGACAATGATCATGGATGCCTATACTCGCCGTCTTATTCAGATTGCTATTGATAAATTAGGTCCTCCACCCTGTGATTTCGCGTGGATTGTTGCCGGTTCACATGCGCGTAATGAAGTACACATGCTTTCAGACCAAGACAGTGCCATTGTATTGTCTGACGATGCAACCGATAACGACCGTATTTATTTCAAACACTTAGCAATGATTGTCACTAAAGGCTTGGAGAGCTGCCATTATCCACTGTGCCCAGGGAAATACATGGCTGCGACACCGAAATGGTGTCAGCCATTGTCGGTCTGGAAACAGTATTACAAGAAATGGGTGGATAACCCTGAATACGAGCGCCTACTCAACATTAGCGTTTTTCTAGAAATTCGCTCAGTTTATGGCAACAGCGAGTTTGAGAAGATTCTAAGGGACGAACTGCATCAAAATATTCAAAGCAATCGAAGCTTCCTTACTATGCTGGTTAACGATGCGGTGAATACCAACCCTCCTTTAGGAATCTTCAATAGCTTGGTTCTTGAAAAGACCGGCGAAAACAAGAAGACACTCAATATTAAGAAGTACGCGATTAACCTGATCATCGATCTCGCACGCATCTATGGGCTAGCCGTATCTTGTGACCTGTCAGCGACAGATGAACGATTTAGAACTGCATTCGAGAAAGGTTCACTCAGCGAAGATTCGTACAAGAACATTATCAACGCGTATCGTTTCATTCTTTCTTTCCGTTTCAGTCATCAACTCGAAGCGCTTAAACAAGGTGATGAGCCCAACAACCATATCAACCCAAACAGTTTTGGTAGCTTTGAACGTAAACACCTCAAAGATGCCTTTAGGATCATTGCGGAATTGCAAGATGCTGCAAAAATGAAATTCGGAGGCTAATACATGCTATTTAAACGCTTTCACCCATTGATGCGTCTAAATAAAAAGAGAGAGCTATTTATTGAGCAACGCCATCAGGCTTCTGAACTGACCGCTTTGGTGTCTGAACCAGAATGTACTCTCGACACCAAAGCTGAAGAGCTGAGCTATATTGTTTTGGATCTAGAGACGACAGGACTGCAAGCGGAAAGCGACCTTATATTGTCTATGGGTTGGGTTGAGATAAACGCAGACAAAATCAATCTAAACTCCGCATCACACCTTTACATCAATGAAGAGTCTTCTGTAGTACCTGAAACCGCGGTGATTAACCATATCACTCCGCAAATGCTTAGAGATGGTATCTCGCTACCGAACGCTATGAGTCAATTTTTCGAAGCTGCTGCAGGTAAAGTGCTCATTGCTCATGCCTGTGGTGTAGAGAAAGCGTTTATCGACCGTTACCTAGATACCTATTATCAAGTGGTAGATTTGCCCATCTTATGGATCGATACGTTAGCGATCGATAAGAACATGGCGAAAGCGCGCAACGAACACGACTTAGACTACTCTTTGTCTTCGACACGTGAACGTTATGGGTTGCCGGAGTATAACAATCACAACGCACTGATCGATGCAGTCTCAACCGCCGAGCTCTTCTTGGCACAAAAGAAACGTCTCTCCCCGACGACATCAGTCCCCATCGCCAAGCTATACAGTTTGAGTCACAAGTAAAAACCGTTAATACAAAAAGATCTTACCCCATAAAAATAACCCCGATATGAGTGACATATCGGGGTTTTATTTATCGAAAAACAACAAGTCGCTTCTTGGGTCGAAAGCTATACAATAAAAACGACAGAAGCGGCTGAACGATCAGCCGCTTTAAAATTATCTATTTGAAGTTATGAGTGCATCAGACATTATGACGTTTGTTCTGATACTGCGCCCTTCTCTTCAACAGTTTCATCCACCGCTTTCACAAGCAGCATACCAACACCACCGACAATCGCGCCACATAGGATGAACACCATACGTCCCCACATCGGGTTAGATAGGAGTGCCATAAACATCACACCCACACCCGCTACTGCGATAAGTTTACCAAGCATTTGACGCTGTTTGTTGTCCAGTTTCTTCTGCTCTGTAGACTCAGCAACCAAAGGTGTATCTAAGTTATTGAAGAACTTATCGACATCAGCTTGACGATCTTCACGTAGTGGTTTGTAGAACAGAGTTGAAGCGATGAAGAAACCACCTGTTAGTGTGATGTGACCGATTAGACCAATCGCAACCTTAACATCAGACCATTCACGCTTAGTTAGCTCTTCAAGACCAAATAGTGATGAAACCATCTCTGCATTGATAACGAAGCCAACAATGTAAGAAACCAGACCACCTACAATTAGTGTACCCCAACCTGCCCAATCAGGAGTCTTCTTAATGAAGAAGCCAAGGAATGCTGGAATTGTCATTGGGAAGCCGATTAGCGCACCCACGTACATCATAGTATCGAACAAGCTCAAACCTTTTAGAGAGTTGATGAACTGTGCGATAAGGATAATTGCGATACCAAACACTGCAGAAGTAATCTTCGATACAGTAACTAGCTCTTTCTCTGAAGCCTGACCTTTACGAACAACAGGTTCGTAGAAGTTCTTAACGAAAATACCTGAGTTACGGTTTAGACCTGAGTCCATAGACGACATGGTTGCTGCAAACATTGCCGCTACCAGAAGACCAACCATACCAGCTGGCATGTACTCTTGTACGAAGTATAGGTAAGCGAAATCACCCGCTTTAGAACCAGCTTCAGGGTAGGCAGCAGATAGGTCGACGCCTTGACCAGCAATGTACCAAGAAGGCATGAACCAGATGAACACACCGCCAAGCATTAGCACACAAGCAAGAAGCGCCGCTTTCTTAGCGTTTTTAGAGTCTTTTGCCGCTAGGTAACGGTAAGAGTTAAGCATGTTGTTAGTAATAGAGAACTGCTTAACAAAGATGAAGAATGCCCAAATGCTAAAGATGCTTAGGTAATTCAGATTGTTACCCGCTACGAAAGAGCCAGTATCACCGACCGGGAAGTTATTGATGATCTCACCAACACCGCCACCTTGAACAACAGCGACCACCGCACAAGTAACCGTTACTGCCATGATGATAACCATCTGCATAAAGTCAGATGCGATTACTGCCCATGAGCCCCCTGTCACCGACATTGCCAGAACGACCAGACCTGTAATCCAGATTGTCATTGTCATGTCAAAGCCGAAGATGCCTGAAGCAATGATTGCAAGTGCATTCAACCAAACACCAGCCGATACAACAGAGTTCGGCATTGAAGACCAAGTAAACACTTGCTCATTCGCAGCACCGAAACGCATACGGATAGCTTCGATTACCGTAACAACGCGAAGTTGACGGAACTTAGGAGCAAAGTACGCAAAGTTCATGAAGTAGCCAAACGCATTTGCCAAGAAGATGATGGCGACGGCAAAACCATCGTTGTACGCCTTACCTGCAGCACCAGTAAATGTCCAAGCAGAGAATTGCGTCATAAATGCCGTAGCACCTACCATCCACCAAAGCATGTTACCGCCCCCACGGAAGTAATCACTGGTGGTACTAGTAAACGTTCTGAACATCCATCCTATAGCGATAAGAAATAAGAAATAGATGCCTACAATAGCTGTATTGAGTTCCATTCTAATAGACCTTTTGTTTTTCTATAATTAGTTTCGACCTGTACATCATAGCTATAAATCCAATGTATTGTACTACAATAAGTCAAAAGTGTGATTAATGGCAGATTAATATTATTTTTGTGAATTGGTCGATCCTAGTGGGTTTCTAGTGTCACTTGAGGTGTTAAACCCTTTTTGACAAAGGGTTAGAGCGTTTAATGAATCACCTGTGTGGTCTGTTTATCATCCTTCTTTCCACCACAGATAAAAACCAGGCTCTTGTCATACATATAAAAAAGCCCACGTCCGAGAACAAGACGTGGGCAAAACGGATAAACCGCCTGAACAAAAGCAGCAAGAGAACGTTCAGCAAGACAAACGATACCCCCACGGAATTCTACGTTCGCCTCATAGTTGCTGGCGTTACTCAACTTTTTCGCCAAAATCGGCTAACTGCTGTGTTCAGTAAAATGGGAACATAACTCATTTGTAACCTCTATGAACCAACCATAAGTCAGTTCAAAAGCAACAATAGATTGCGGTGTTTAACAACAACGAATGAGCCTTTAAACGCCACAATCAGAATTATTGTATTATTAATAATTTAAAATGGTTAGTTTTTGATTGCGAAATAGAGAGCTATGTCAATAAATGAGTAATAACCCATTCGGTGAATGTATTGCTACTTGTGGCATAAAAAGAGGTGTTTTGAAGGGAAATCACGATAGTTGTAAATTCTAGTTAAGTCACATAGTTGGCGATTATTTCGTTTGACAGATGGATTTTTCTCACAGATTGCATAACCTAAAAATAATACAATAACATCACACATAATTGATTATTAAGAACCGTTTTAGAGCGACACAATCAATGTCTAAATTCACTTGTCTATTTGCGTGAACAACTATGAAAAACATAAAAACGTTATTTCCACTAGGTTTTAAAGGCAAACTCATCCTTATGGTGGCCGCTGTCACCACCGTTTCGCTAATTGCATCAAACTGGTTTTCTTTCAACCTAGCTAAAGAGCAGGTTGAAGAGACCATTTACAAAGAGATCGACCGTTCTCTTTCTGTAGAGATCAATGAGATTGAGCAAGATGTACAACGCACCATTGCCGTCGTGAACTCAACAGCAGCAGAGCTCAACGCTGCAAAATTTGAGGTCGAGTATCAAGCGCTGATGCACTACTCGGCTAAACTAGGCGGCATTGATAAGATGGTCATTGGCTTCGATGATGGTCGCTCTTTTACATCACGCCCTTCCGAATCTTTTCCAAACGGCATTGGTATTCCAGAGAAGTACAATCCAACGAGTCGCCCTTGGTACAAACAGGCCAAAACTCGTTCTGGACTCTCTTTTAGTGACCTGTTCTTTACCAAAAGCACGCAAACGCCAATGGTTGGCGTAATGTACTCTTTTGAAAACAGCGTACTTATGGCCGACCTTCGCTTTGATGATTTGGAGGATAAATTGGGTGAACTGGAAAAAATCTATCAAGCTCGCGGCTTAATCGTTGACGACAAAGGCATGATCATCGCTTCTACCATTGAAAGTATCGCTCCTCAAACCATGATTAGTTCGTTGCCTGCCACAACTCAGATAGCGGCTGCAACACGTCAATCTGAAGTGTTTATTCGCGGTAATATTGACCAAAAAGAGATGATGCTAATGGCTAAAGTCGTCAATATTGGTGATTCAAACCAGTGGCATATGATCTCGGTTATCGACCCTAAAATCGCTATGCGAACTCTAGATAAGGTGGTCTTCAATGCTCAAATGTTGATAGTGGCCGCTGTCATCTGCTCAATTGCTGTGATGACTTTACTACTCAACATGCTATACCACCCTATCATCTCGCTACGTAACATTGTTCATGACTTATCTCAAGGCAATGGTGACTTAACCCAGCGCTTAGAAGAAAGAACCAATGATGACCTTGGTAAGATTGCACGAGACATCAATATCTTCATCAGTGGCCTTCAGAGCATGATCACCGAAATGAAACAGAAAAACGTGGTGCTTGAAGGTAAGGTTGATAGCATCGAGAGTTGTTGCCAAGAAACCAACAGCGTGTTGCAAGTTCACACCAACGAGACCAGCCAAGTTGTCACAGCGATTGATAGCCTATCTCACGCCTCCATTGAGGTAGAGAGAAACTCGCAGTCTGCAGCCGAAGCCGCTCACAACGCAGCCACATTCAGTGATGAGACCAAGCAAATCAATGTGCTAACCGAGTCCTACATTAACTCTTTGGAAGAGCAAGTTGATACCACGTCTCATGACATTATTGCGATGGCCAATGAATCCCAAAGTATTCAATCTATCGTGACTGTCATCGGTGGTATCGCTGAACAAACCAATCTACTCGCTCTAAACGCATCCATTGAAGCTGCGCGTGCAGGTGAACATGGTCGAGGCTTTGCTGTGGTCGCTGATGAAGTGCGAGCATTAGCAAATCGCACTCAAGAGAGTACGTCAGAAATTGAGGAAGCACTCTCTAACCTCCAAGGCCAGTCTGAAGGTTTAGTAAAATCGATTGAGCTCACTAAATTGAACTGTGAAAAAACACGCAATCAAGTGGTTCAAGCCGTAGAGATGCTCTCTAAATTGAGTGAAAAGATGGAAGTCGTAAGTCGCTTCAACAGTGATATCTCTAGTGCATCCGCTGAGCAAAACGCCGTCACACAGAGCATCACAAAGAGTATCCATGAGATTGACCAAATGGTACTTGAGCTCAATAAATTGAGTGTGAATCAAGTGAATGAGTCCGTTGAGATCAAACAGCTCAACCACAGTATCAGCACCTTAATGAGTCGTTTTAAGGTTTAACCTCTAAGTTAACACTCTACCCAACTAAAACCAGAAAGCCGCTCCCAACATAGCGGCTTTCTCATTATTATCGATTAGTAGGGTTAGAAACTACTCTTTCTTACTTAATCTTGTTAAACAAACCGCATGACAAGTACAGTGCTCGTTTGTCATCAACTTGCTGACTCTCAGGTACGTAACGAACTTCACCTATATCAAAATCGAACGGTTCATCGGAGTAAAGAAGCAACGGAGTATTCAAATCGGAAAAATCTAAGCCATTCTCAGCCAAGCAACTCAAAGGCACTTTAACGGTCAACCAAGGCTTATCACTGTTCGTCAACGCTTGTGAGAGCTCTTTCTCAATTGACGCGATTGCACCACATGGGTAAACGCAATGACTCGCGAGCTTTAAAGACTTAGGGACTGAGCCGTAAACCGCAATGTCGAACTCCAAGTCTGCGCCTGCAAATAAATAACCCGTCAGATCAACGCCTGTCTTATCCGGTGTTTGTAAGTAAAATTGCATCGGCAACGATTGACCTAGACTGACTGAGAGTGCGTCTTGTTGGTGTTTGTAGTTGATTGGTGTGGTGTGCGCGGTACCAATTTCTGTCACTTTAGAACGAGATACAAACGTACCCTTCCACTGCGTCACCTGACCACTCACTTTAGGCACAAACTGATCACTGGCCAGTCGTCCAAAAATCTCCAAATTATGGGTCGCTTTGGTTTTTTGGAGCTCTTTACCACAGCCAAGTCTCTCTTTATCTGACTCTATTTCACTCAAATGCCGTGGCGTTTGGTAACTCAAGCCGTAACCATAGTCAAACAATGGTGGACTCTCTTCTGGAGAGCGCTCGTTTTCTGGTATCACATAGTTTGCAATACGGGATTCAAAACGGCTCACATTGCTCACACACTTATCACGTGGCCAACTAAACGACAATTGCCCTGTAAAATCTTTGCCATTCACACCAAACAACACATCGGTGATGCCCATCGCTTCGGTTCCTGGTAGCCAAGCTGCCACGAACGCATCAGACAAATTGAGTTCCGGCGTGGTGTATAGAGGTCTGCCAGAGAAAAACAGGGTAACGACCTCAAAACCTTGTTGCTTTAGTTGTTCCAGTAAACGTAAATCACGCTTATAACTGGTTTTAAGTTCTGAATAAGCAATGCTTTGGTGTTCCTTGATATCACCAAACATCTCCGCATAAGGATCTTCACCCATGACGACAACTGCAATGGCATCCATCGGAGCTGTCTCTGGGTCGGTAAACACCCTTTTCTCGCCAACTTGCTCAACGAAAGCCTCAAGTACAGTTTCACCGTTTCTATAGTCAGAGCGTCTATTTTCATTGCCCTGCCAAGTTAACGTCCAGCCACCACTCTGCTTTTGCAAGTCATTTGATGCGCTACCAACGACAAGATAGGTTTGATTATTTGAGTTGAGAGGTAAGATCTGATTGTTGTTTTTGAGCAATACTAAAGACTCGCTGACCGCTTGCCTTGCCACCAGCCGATGTGTGTCTGCACCAAGTAAAGATTCATCACCCGCATAAAGTCGATAAGAAGGTCTCGGTTTTAACCATAGCCCCGCTCTCATTTTCACTCGCAGTATTCGAGTCACCGCATCATCGATTCGCGACATCGGAATTTCGCCACTTCGCACCTGCTTTATGACATTGCGATAAAAACCTTTCCAGTCTTTATTGTCTGTCACCATAAACAGGTCATTACCAGCCAGAACAGCTTGTGGGCAGTTGGCATTGGTACACCCTTTTACCTCGCCATGCCCATTCCAGTCGGTCACTACAATGCCATCAAACCCTAGCTTTCCTTTGAGCACATCCGTGACAAGGTAACGACTGCCATGTAGTTTGCCACTATGCCTTGAGTTCGCATCAGAGTCGCTAGTACCATTTTCGTCAATTTGCTGCCAAGAGTTAAATGACGTCATGACCACTTGCGCACCAGCCTCTATAGCTGAGAAATAGCCGGGGGCATGAAGATTACGAAGCTGATCTTCTGTTGAATGATTCACTCCTCGGTCTACGCCATTGTTAGTCCCACCATCACCGAGCCAATGCTTAACGGTGGCAATCACTTTAGACTCAGTTTGCAGCTGTTGTTGATTACCTTGTAACCCTTGCACAATTGCTGGTGCGTAGTGATAAGTAATCTCTGGGGATTCTGAGTAGCCTTCGTAGACCCTTCCCCAACGGTAATCTCTTGGAACTGCCACCGTAGGAGCAAACGTCAAGTCAATGCCTGTTGCAGCAACTTCTATGGCGGTTATTTCGCCAATCTGTCGTAGTAATTCTGGATTGTTCGACGCTCCTAGCCCGATGTTGTGAGGAAACAGTGTCGCTCCATAAACATTGTTGTGCCCATGAACAGCATCGGTCGCCCACATAAAAGGAATCCGGAATCCTCGCCCAGCGTAGGCTTCATCCAATGCCAGCCAATAACTATCCGCCTGCTTTGCCCACTCTTGCGCTGTCGCATATTTGTCTTCATTCGGCCAGCCACCACCACCATTAAGTACCGAGCCAATTTTGTACTGCTTGGCTTCTGCCGGCGTCACTTGTCGATATTCAGGCATGATCATCTGCCCGACTTTCTCACCCAGTGTCATGCGACTTAGTATGTCTGCGATACGCGCTTCAATCTGAAGGTCTTTTGCTATCGCACTCTCTAATGTCGGCCATTTTGAGTAATAGGGAATGGTAGAAGTCTTCGCTTCATTAACTGAATTGACTTCAACTGGAGGATCCGCAATCGCACAAGGAGCAGCGATTAAGCATACAGCAACGCCCCCAAACAGAGCTTTATGGTTGTGTAGTATCACTTTGTAATTCCTAGCTAATCGACGATATTCAATAGCTTAAGTGTAGAACAAAAACCAAAACCATAGACATCAATAGACATCAATAGACATATCAAACTTAGAAAGCTACTGAGTATTCAAATAGACAAATAAGTTCGATGTAATGAATACAGAAAGCCCACTGATCAAAAGATTCAGTGGGCTCAATGAATTAAAGCTATGGGGTGACTAGATTATTAAGCTGACAGCGATAGTTGCCATCATAACACCAACCATAAACTCTAGTATTTTCCATGACTTAGGACGGCTGAATAGTGGAGATAGAAATCTCGCTCCAAAGCCAAGAGAAAAGAAGAACACGAACGAAGCTGTAATTGCTCCAACGGCAAATTGCATCTCATTCGGTTGGTACTGGGTGGAGATAGACCCAAGCAATACGACCGTATCCAAATAAACATGTGGATTTAACCAAGTAAATGCCAAACATACCGACACCACTTTTAGCAAAGAGCCTTTGGTTTGAACGTGCGTTTCTAGCGCGTGATTCTCGGTAAACGCCGAGCGGAAGCTCAATATTGAATACACCGCCAAAAACAGCGCACCACCAAATCGAGCGATCTGTTCTATCTGTGGAAATTTCTCAACAATTGCGCCAAATCCAGCCACACCAAAGCTGATCAAAAGTGCGTCTGACACAGCGCAAACTAGACAGACAATGAATACATGCTGATTTTTCAAACCTTGCTTTAACACAAAAGCGTTTTGTGAGCCAATGGCCAAAATCAGTGACAAACCAAGGGAGAAACCTGATAAATACGTGGTCATACTGATTGAATGTCTATCGTCATAAAATGGCTGTTAGGATCAAGCTTGTAGTCCGCAAAAGGTTCACAATAACGAAAACCAAATTTCTCATAGAGATTTCGAGCTGGTTTGAAGTACTCTTCAGAACCAGTCTCTAAACTCAGCGTTTGATATTGGCGAGACGACGACACATCGAGTACATGCTGCAATAACTTGCTAGCGACACCGCCCTTTCGTGCGTGGCGAGATGTTCGCATCGATTTAAGTTCTGCGTGCTCTGGTTCGAGCTCTTTAATTGCCACGCAACCCAGTAGAACATCAGCCTTCCAAGCACTAAAAAACGTAATGTCTGAGGCCTTTAGCGCATCGACATCAAGAGCGTGAACGCTTTCGGGTGGTGACGTAGCGTACATATCGGCCAAGTGCTCTTCAAGCAGCGCTATGACATCGCCGCCCGACAAATCATCCTTTCTAATTTCCATTGAATCCATTCCTTTGTATTGCCGTTTTGTCATTGTTGTCTTCTTGTTACTGACAAGAAAACGAACTCCTGAGCATAACTGAAGCCTTATTTATAATTCAAGCGCCAAGATACGCGTTTTATAGCAAGGAGTTACCAATCAATCGAGAAAAACAAAATCGCAGGCCTTCTGACCTGCGATTTTACTTGTATATCTGACTTGACCTTAGAAATCTGCAGTCATTCCCACGTAGTAAGTACGCGGTTTTTCAACATAACCCATGCTCTCAAGCTCTTGAGAAACGGCCTCGTCGGTTAAGTTTGTAATCCCCGCTCGAAGACGAACTGAGTCATTGACGTTGTATACAGTACCGATATTCAGAGTCGTGTAAGCATCTTGAACTAGATCTGTTTCAATTTGACGTTCACCACGATATCTCGCACTTACGAATGCGGTGAGGTCGTACGTTGGGTTCCAATTCAGTTTCACCAAACCAGAATGTTTGTAACGTTCCAACAACTGCTCGCCTGTTGATTTGTCTTCTGTGTCTAGGTACGTGTAGTTCCCTGATACATCCCACTGTTCTGAAATCTGGAATCCACCAGCCAGCTCAACACCTTGAATAACAGCCTCTGATACGTTTACATAAGTACGAGTACCATTGCTTACAAAAGTGCCGTCATCTTCAACACAACCAATACCATTGCCACCCCATGTGCCACCAGACAAACATTCGGTATCACCACGGTCGATCAGGTCTTGGATTTCATTTCGGAACAACGCGCCTTCAATGTTCCAACGCGGTTGGGTATAAAGTGCCGCTAATTCATAGTTCCAGCTCGTTTCTGGGCTTAAATCTTCATTGCCGACAATGTCACACCAGCCTTTACAACTCACAACTGTATAACCTGAGTGATTCTGCGTCAGTGTTGGCGCTTTAAACGCTTTACCTACACCACCTTTGATGACGAGGTCATCTGTCGTTTGATGAACTAAATACACGCGAGGGCTGAACTCTTCACCATACTTCTCGTGTTTGTCTAAACGACCACCCAAGGTTGCCGTCAACTGCCCAGTAACGTTCCATTGATCTTGAATGAATAGAGCGCCTTGATACGCCTCCGCAGGAGCTCCCGTTACATTTTCTTCGTTTGTTAGCTCACTCAACTGGTAATCCACACCCACCGTCAGAATATGGCTATCACCGAGATAGCTTGTCGCCGACGCTTCAAAGATCTGTGTTAGCTCTTCAACATCACGTGTTGAATTTCCGACATCTGCTGAGTTTTTATCAATCACGTTCTCTCTAGAGTAGCGAACTTTGGTGTCACCCCAGCTCCAGTAACCATTGTGTGTGATCGCTTGGCTATTACGTTTTACATTAGAATTTGAAACGTTCAAGCCTGTCGCATGCTCTGCCGCAGTATCACGTTTGTCATCGCTGTAACCGAGATCTAAATCGATAGTCTGGTTATCAGTGGCATGCCATGTCAATGTAGCAAGCAAACTCAGTGTATCGCGCCCTTCTAAAGCAGTGACATCTTCGCGATCGTGTCCTGCGTTGTGAGTACCAGAATAAGGCTGCCACGCATCACGGCTGGTTTGGTTTATGGAGAAACGAGCAAACAACTCATCTTCAATCAAGGCACCTGATGTCGTCAGCCCTACAGAATGCTCTTGACCACCATTGCCATCCATTGGCGATGATGTATCCATACTCAATGTCGAGCTCCAATCATTCTCAGGCGCTTTGGTGATTATGTTAATCGTACCGCCCATACCATCGGAGCCATACAGTGCCGACATTGGACCGCGAATGATCTCAACGCGCTCAATCGAATCTGCTGGGATGGTTGAAAGATCGAAATCATTACCACGAATGATTGCACTTGCAGAACTGAGACGTCGACCATTTACCATGATCAAAGTGTAGTCTGAATCCATACCGCGAATTGAGATCATCTGACGGCCTGCACGCGTACTATCGAAATCGGACTCAACACTGGTGGAATCCGCCACAATATCCGCCAACGTGATACCCGGATTATTCTCAATATCTTCTGCCGTGATCACCGACATAGATGCTGGCGCTTGTTTGAGCGAAGTTTCTGTACGAGTTGCGGTGATAACCATCTGCTCGTCAGTTTTTACTGGCGCTTCATTGGCAAAAGAAGTTGATGAAATAGCAGAACAGACAAAGGCTACTGCAATGGCTAAAGGCTTAGGAGAAAAAAGAGAACGATCTGTCATAATATGATGTCTTTGATTGCAAATGATAATGGTTTTCATTAGACATTTGGTTACCATTTACATCAATGAAAGTTTCATCCCCTTAGGTTATTCTGACTATTTATATTTTAAATAAAGATTTCTTTTCGTATTCAATAAATTTATTGGTTGGCATATGTGTATTAATTATCATTATGACACTTAACTGTATAACTCTTTGAAAGTACGTCGGATCCATTGACACATAGGATCATTATGAAAACGCTTATGCCAATATAAGTAAACATCTTCTGACGGATGACGAAGTGCTTTTGGAACTCTTTTACAAACGAGATTGCGCTGCTTGGCGGCTTGTTGTGCAAAAGGAGTCGGAAGATGAAAAACGATATCTGTCGTTTCGGCAATGTCAGGCGCGGCATTGAAATTAGAGAGTTGGACAGGAATCGATAACTTACGTTGCTTATCAATTAAACCAAGTTCTTTGAAACGACTTTCAATCGACAGCTTTTTATCGCCTTGAAGCGAGATCTGCCCTAGTTGGCAATTTAAAAGGTCATCAACCGTGATCTCTTTCTCTGCCAATGGGTGATCTTTACTCATCAGCAAACGATAGTCGCGACTGGTTACATAAGTGCGATACAGATTCTGTTCTGAACTCGACGGTTCATGAGTCGAAAGAACAAAGTGTGCATCTCCGGAGACTAAACTCTCGAAGTGACGTTTTGGAATTGAGTCAATATCAACAATCATGTTCGGAGCCTGACGACGAATTTCCGCCATCACTTTCGGCATTAAGTGGGAAATCTGCGGCGCTAAACCAAAGAAACGAACCGTTGCGTCACTATTTTTTGGCTCAAATACATCCCCTGCCACCAATTTTTCCAGACGGCCCAGCACCGATGTTAGATCTTGCTTAATAGATTCGGCTTTAGGTGTCAGTTCATACCCATAAGTCCCACGAACCAACAGATCATCATTGAAAACCGTACGAAGCTTTTGCAGCGATCGACTGATTGTTGGTTGGCTCATATCTAGCGCCAATGCGGTATTGGATACATGCTTTTCTTCTAACAAGTGCTTAAGGATGACTAATAGATTAAGGTCGACTTGAGCCAGATTCATAAAATAGATACTTAGATACAGAAAATTCAGTTTTAGAATAATGCAGCTTACTCTTTATGAACACAATGGCATTACCCACTTGTTATCTAGGTAAAATGTAACAGTTTGTAGCAAAGACAACGGTTACGGAAAACGACAAGAACATAAAAATACACACGCTCTAAAAATAGAACAGCCGCACTGTAAGTACGGCTGTGATTGAGGTGATTTTAGTGCGTTATGTTGTTAGTCGCTCAACATCGACAAATCATCATCCACCGAGTTTTCGTTGTTTTGGTTATCGAAGCTAGAGCTGTCATCCATTACATCGACGCCCATATCGGTGTTGTCTTGCGTAGTCCAATCACCTTGCGAACTGTCATCACCAGACATTGGATTTACCGCTCTATCGGCACTGGTTCCCTGCATTTCGTAGCTTTCATCAATGTGTATAGACACTCTCGCTTCTGTACCTTCTACAGGCACATCGTTAACATCCATGCCCACCATTTCTAGTTCAATCTCTCCTTCAAATAACCCGCTCACTTTGAGTGCTATTGATGAATCGAGATTGCTCACGCTGTAGCCGCCCTCACCATCTGAAACACCTTGGATAGGCTCAACTCCATCAGGTAGCCCAGTGATTAGCAGATGATCTACCTCTCCATTTCCGGTGATGTTGGTAGGAATATCAACGTCGAATGTATCTCCCGGAGCCACAGTATAATCTGGTTCTTGGTTTGAGCTTGTTTGAGGTGCAGACTCCCTCATTGCCATCGCATCCACAGGTTGTGGCTCATCAAGTGGGTCTTGGTTTAGCAATGTCACTTGGTGCTGACTACCTTCTGAGGTAGTAAAATCGATATCAATGTCACCTTGGTAGTTCGGGTCTCCCCAGAAGCTCCACGTCCCATTGTTATTATCGATAAGCGTACCACCATCGCCAGTGTATGAAACCTCACTGATAGTAATGGTTTCATCACTATTTGGCACCAACTCAAGCAAATCTTCACTTTCGATCAGTGCATAGCTTTCATCACCAAGAACGAACGGAGAAGGCTGTGAATCACCTCGGCCTAACTCTGTTGTTACCTCATAATCAGCAGGATCTTCAACTTCATCCAATGAAACCACGGCTAGCGTCACAGAGAACTCACCGTTGTAGTTTTCTGGAGGTGTCATGGTCAGTGTATCAAGGTCCCATTTACCAATATCAATCGCCTGATTTTCTTCAGTAATCACCACTGTATTCGAACCATCACTCACGGTAAACCCAACAGGATAACCTGTCATTGTTACGCTGGTCATGATTTCTGACGTATCAAGCTGTTCGATATCAATACCGAAGTGGGCTGTCGTATCCTCTTTGAAAACCAGTGGTCCATCAAAGCTTGTGGTAATTGCCACACCATCAGCGACCGGACGAATGTAAACATTCATATCCATGCTGGCTTCAGTGTTACCATCAGTAACAACCACTTGAAGACCCGTAGTGCCCGCAAAGTCTTCGGTTGGCGTAAACGTCCAAGTTCCATTACCGTTGTCGACAACCGTGCCTTCCGCCTCTTCACCTGTTGCGGTAACGACGCGAGATACAGTCAACGAACTATCTACGTCACCAAATAGGTCAATTAAGTCAGAACTGTTGAAGGTAATTGCTCCATCTTCATCCACAGCTAAGTGCGCATTTCCACTTTGGAACGGGGCGTCATCTACCGCTATTATATTGAGGTTTACAGTGCCCTCTGTGGTCGCTTCACCATCACTGACCTCATAAGCAAGATCAATAGCGCCATTATAATTTTCCGGAACCACAACTTGGTAAAGGCCGTCTTGAGTAGGGGTAATTGATGCTTGGATTGGCGTTCTGACAGACAAACTCTCTAGCGTGAACTCACTGTCATCCACGTCAGTGACTTTTGAGAGAATGAAAGCAGGATCAATGATAATAACTTGATCCTCTACACCTTCCATTGAGAGGGTTGGGGCATTTGGCGCATCATTGACCGCTTCCACATTAAACGTCAAATCTGTGGTTGTGGTCGAGGTGTCACCATTCGAGCTTTCCACCGATGTCGCAGACAACTGCAAGCTGACTTCACCGTTAAAGTCTTGAGGCGGCGTAAACTGCAGATTATCTAAATTCCAGCCCACTACATCAACACTGTTGCTTTCCGCAGTCGCGTCAAACGTATTCACACCATCAGTTAAAGTGCTCCCTTCTGGCAAAGCATCCAAAACTATAGACTGCATACTTTCCGAACCGTCGAGATCGGTAAGCATTGTACTGATATCAATACGGATATCATTATCTTCTGTCGCTACTTCAGTCACTCGAATGTTGTCTAACAATCCTCCTAGGCTGTTGTCATCAGGCGCGTTAAACTCAAGTCGCGGATTATTAGTTGTCGCTGTTAGCTCGTAGCTGTAAGTGTGCCACCCCACGGTATCTTGGCTGATGGTATCAATAAGCTCACCATCAAAATAGAGCTCAATATCCGAATCATCTTCCCAGTTACGTCTTGCTGAATAGTCAAAGGTAAGAGTGACGGTTTCTCCGGCTTGAAGGTCAAGATTTTGGTAAAGATTAGATTCATCACCTCTATGAACTTCTAACTCGATGACGTTACCACGGTCGCTATCACTAATGCCGGTATAAACTTGTTCGCCACGAATCTCCAAGCCGCCATGAGCATTGTCCGTGTTCCACTCTTCGAGGGGATCGCTAGTATCAAAATCCGTATCAACCATCGCACCCAAACTGGCTGAAACGTTAGGTGCGTCAGCGACCGCTTCCACGTCTAAATTGAGTAACGCAGGTACGGTATGTGTCCCATCCGTGACATCATAAGTCACCTCAATATTGCCGCTGTAGTTTTCTAGTGGGGTCACAGTAAATGAGCCGTCTGGATTTGTGATCACAGAGCCAACCGCAGGGTCGACTGAAACATTCAATGCCGTCAGGTCATCGCCATTGATGTCAGTTGCATTCGCCAGAAGGTCATCTTGAGTAAACGTAATAGCATTGTCTTCAATGACCGAGTCAGACAACGGCGTTACTTGCGGTGCATACTCGTTAGCATCAATATGTAAGATTTGGCTTGCTATCGCTGAGTCCTGATTCGAGCCCTCCGTTGAGGTCGCTTGAATCACGAGATCGATATCGTCGCTAAAGCCTTCTGGCACTTCCAATGACAATGTTTGGTCCAATATGACAGAAGGGATGATGACAGGCTCCCCTTCTGATACTAAGATTTCGCCGCTATAGATCGCTTGGTTGGTTTCTCCCAAATCAATCGAGAAAGAGAAATCATCATAGTCGCGGTCCCCACCGCCATAAAGATCTTCAATTCCATAGATTAATTCACCGTCGTCGTTCATCGTGACGCGGGTATGTTCTACACCATCTTGGTTAAGGTTTGTGCTGGAGCCACCATGGAATACTGCATCACCATTTTGACCACGAATGACACTTTCTGTCCCATCTTCAGCGATGTAGATTAATTGCGGATCATTCGAGGTGATACTTGCTGGAGAGCCATCCTCATTTCTAAAGACAAACTCACCGCCTTCCAGTGATTCAAAATCGTTGTAGCGACCACCGTTCGGAATGACGAATAGGTTGAAGCTCTGACCCTCTTCGAGTTCGAACGAGAAAGAAGATTCTCCCGGGATTAAAGAGCCACCAGCGCCCTGTTGTGAGGCGTCGCTATACACCATATTCACATTGTTGATGGAGCCATCCTCTTCCACCACATAGTAACCAACCGAGTTCTTGTAACCTGCATTCTCACCTTCAAACGTCACCGTCACAGTAGAGTCAGTAAAACTGGTCAAGCCGCTCGATTGATCATTAAGAATCGCATCGCTGTCGTAACGAATGACACTACCATCAGGCGCGCCATTAACCGTAACACTGAGTGTTTCAGAACCGTCTTGATCCACCAAAGAGGCATCGATATCAAATTCGACAATATTCTGATTATCGCGGACCACTTCACCATCTAGGTTGTCAGCACTCGGTGTAACATTAAGATTAGGAGCATCTGCCACGGCTTCAACATTGAGTTGCAGCTCGTTGCTAACAGTATCAATACCGTCAGTCACCTCATAGGTGATGGATATGTTGCCGTTAAAGTGCTCAGCTGGCTCTATGGTAAAGGTTCCATCTTGGTTATCCGTAAGTACCCCATTCCCATCAATATTCAGGTTCAGCGCTGTTAAAGCGTCTCCGTCCAGTTCCGTAACATTAGACAGAAGTTGTGCTTGCGTCAGTGTAATTAAACCATCTTCATCAACCTGATCCGTCAACACGCCATCGACAACTGGCGCATCTTGTTGAGGGATAACATCCACAGACACCGTCGCCGTATCAAACGAACCATTGCCATCTGTTACTGTATATTCAAATTGAGCTTCACCGAAGTAGTTGGGTGCTGGTGTGAAGGTAATCGCGCCGTTTTCACCTAGCACCACTTCGCCTTGGCTATCATCGACCATGCTCACTTCGACTATCGATAACAAGTCACCATCGGCGTCGGTGTCATTGGCTAGCAGGTCGCTGACATTCAGGACAAGCACACCATCTTCCAATACCTGAATAGGTGTCGTGGTAATGGTGTTATCAACATCTATCAATTGTTCAGTAACATCGATGGGTTGGTTAGCGGTATCGTAGTTTAGGTCTAAGGTTGTAGCACTTGTCACCTCACTGCCATCACCTTGAATAGTGACCAGTTGCAACTCTTCTGTAAGGGTGCGCGATACCGTCATATTCTGCACAACATACGTACCGGTTCCGCCAGTGGTACCAAGTTCGAAGTGATGCACGGGCTGATCCGTTGTGAAGACATATTGATCTTGGAACTCACCTGATTCTCTATATCCACCTTGAGAATCAATGACATTACCCTCTGCGTCGTAGGCAGTGATAATGACTTCCGTCGCGTTGCTGTGCGATTCATCAAACCAACCGCCGAGCCCATCGAGCTGGAAGGTAATTTGATTCACATCCTCACCATCAATCGTGACAACGAGCGTGTCGTTGTGAGACAAACCATTATTCGATTGATCGCCAATCCCCGCACCCACTGACGTTCCTGCACCATTCCAAGCGGTCAAGTCACCGCCTGTCACTTGAGTCGTTATTGTGACGTCGTCTTGCGTAAATACAGCCGTATCACCATTAACCACTCCCCAATCAGACGCTTGTGCTGTTCCATCGAAGATATTCGTACTGGTATCGTTGTCGAAGCTCCCTACTTTGATATCAATCGTCGCTGATTCGACGGCATCGACATCTGGCACAAATTGAAGTTCAGTATCCGCAGAGTATATTTCACCGACGACGATATCTTCCCATACGTCATCTTCATTAAGGTATTGCAGGACGCCATTTTCCGGCTCAGCATCTAGGCGAATACTTGGCTCCGCCGCACCAAGCTCTGAGTCATCATTAGCTATGACCGGATCATTAACAGAAACTACGTGAAGATTGGCGGTGGTTTGAGCGATAGCGCCTTCATTGTCTTCAATGACAACATCAAACACGACATCACCATGAAAGTTCTCATTTGGCGTGAAGCTAAACGATCCATCAGGGTTTTCTACTAGCTCGCCATCATCACCAGAGTATTCGACAGACTGGAGGCTCACAGGCCCTTCAACATCGGTAGAGTTAGCAAGTAAATCATCCGCCGTGAAATTTAACACGCCATCTTCATTGATCTCATGGTTAGTCGGCGCTGCATCAGGGAGATCGTTCACCGCTTCGACATTCACATCAAAGGATAAACTGTCGGTTGTCGTATCGCTGTGTTCAAGCTCGTCAGAATAGATCGATCGTTCAGGAGTGACATTGACATCAAAGCTCTGAGTATCCTGCTTGGTGTCACTCACCTCACTTGGGCTGATGGAGCGGCTACTGCTAGAAATCTCGCCATCTTGCACTTGAGGCACGACTGACTGTTGAGCAGGTTGCCCGGCATCATCACGGCCAGAGGGCGTGTCTCCACCGACCTGTTGGGCACCGACACTCGGTTGCGCACCACCGCTTTGCTCTGTGCGTTGCTCGTTTTCTTGAGGCCCCTCTTGTACTTGAGAAAGCGTTGCGCCATCTTCAGTTTGAAGCCCCTCTTCGGTAACAGCTCGTTCCCCCTGCTCTCCACCCTCTTTTTGTTGCTCGGCCGTCGCTTGTTCGCCGCCTTCTGACTTCTGATCGCTGTTTTCTTCTAGCGGTGCAACCGAGTCAGAACCAGTGGCGACTGTGTTTGCAGCCGTCGATTGCTGATTATTTTGATTGCCGGGATGAGATGACGAAGCAGGCGACTTGTCATCTGTCTTAACTTGCTCAACTGCATCATTCAATTCGTTGTTTTCTGGGTTCTGACCAACTGGCATACGCACTCCTTGTCAATGACTTGTCTGACTCTAATTACCCTTTATGCTATACGTAGCATAGGACACAAGGCACATAAAACAAGTTGTTCAAAGTCGTATCGAACAAAAAGATGATCCGACGCTTATTCTGTTTAATACATATTAAAAATTAACAAGTTAGACGTTCTTTTTAACGAAACTGTACTACAGTAAAAATAAAACAAGACTAAGTTGCATATGGAGCACCTAGTCGAACAACAAAAATACAACGTCACTAAACTCGCTAAGGCCTTATACAACCCGCTATGTTGCGGAATTGCAGACCATTCAATGCGAAGGGCAAGGATGACTGGTTTATGAATGAATTAGATAAAATCATCGAGCGCTCAATCAACCAAGAGCATCAATCAACGCTCGATGTGTCCAACTCCCAAGACCGAGTTACAGTAAACAAAGTCTTTGTGATTATTACTGTTTTTATATTGGGCATTGTGGTCTGGGCAACCCAAGCCACTATTGATATTACCGTATCGACAAGAGGCGAAGTTTTACTCGATTCAGACGTTGAAAAAGTACAGCATTTAGAAGGCGGTATTCTAGAAGAGCTCTATGTATCTCCTGGGGATCTTGTTTACAAAGGTCAAAAGATCGCCACATTAACTTCTCAAGACCGAGTGTCTGAATTGCAGTCCACTCGATATGAAATATCTCAACTTCAAGTAGAGAAACTCAAATACCAAGCGCTCATCAACAACACAAAACCGGATTTTTCGCGCTATGAAAACTACCCTGCTTTAGTTGAAACGCAAACCCTCTCATGGACTGAAGAGAACAATCGAAACCAATCCAATGATGAGCTGTTCTTGCATGATATTCAGCATAAAAAAGGGTTAATCGAGTCAATGAAACGCCGCGTAGCATCATCAAAGCAACAGTTAGCAGTGATTAACCAACAACTAAAAATCAAAGATCAGCTCTATAAAGAAGAGATGGCATCGCATATCGATGTACTCAACATGAAGGTACAGCACCTAAACATGTTACGTGAAATAGAAAATCTCAATGAAGGCATCTTAAACGAAAAGTTCCAACTCACCCGGCTTGAAAAACAGTTAAGTGATAACCAAAAAAATCGCAGGACCGACTACTACGCCAAACTGACGGAAGTGAACAACAACCTTGAGATCAAACAGACGCAACTCCCATCATTAACCGACAAAGTGGAAAGGCTATTAGTATTCTCTCCTGTCGATGGCAAAGTCGATAAAATCAACTTTAATTACCAATCAGCGGTAATTCCTCCTGGTGATAGCATTGCCGATATCACACCACTCAACAATGAGATGCACGCAGAGGTGAAAATCCCGCGTAAAGACGTTGGCTTCATCGAAAAAGGACAGGAGGTCAAACTCAAATTCGATACTTATAACTTTGCTAAGTACGGCATCTTATCCGGCAACATCGAATCCATATCCCGCAGCTCTTACGAAGAGAAAGAGCAAGAGTATTACATCGCCAAAATTAAGATTACCGAGAATTACCTAACGCGTAATCAAATCCAATATTACATTGCTCCTTATATGGAGTTTACTGCAGACATTAAAACCGGTAGCCGAAAAGTGATCGATTACGCCTTGAAGCCGATCATGACCGCGCTCGACGAATCATTTGATGAAAGGTAGCGGCTATGAGTCAGTCAAATAGATACACTCACAAACTAAGTCACATACTGTTTATTGTGATCGTTGCCATTTTGGGTACGAGTACGGTTTATACCATTCAGACCATCTACAGTAACAATGAACGGAGCAGCGCTCAGTCGCTAATGTTTGGTAAATCTCATGAGGTACTCAGTGATATCTCAACACTGAACTCAACGTTAGACCTATGTAGCAACAATATTGAAAGCTGTGAACAAGAGCAAGTTAACCTACTGATTACCAAACTTCAGGGCGAACTATCAGAGTTGCAACAACTGATCTCTGAAGAGAAATCACTAGCCCTTTTAACTGGAGTTATGGGGTTCGACTTGTTAGAGCTTCACTTCCAAAAATACCAAGAGACAGGTGACTTAAACCAACTAAGCCGTTCGCTGCGTGTAGCATCCGAAAAAAGCATCAATACGGTGAAAAGCTTTATCAATAACTACCACAACCAAGCTGCGCAAACCTCTCACCTACAGCTGTATACCATCGCTAGTTTCAATCTAGTGCTCTTTTTGGCGCTGTTTGTTTATGTCACCCAAAATAGTCGACTCTTAAGTCGAACCCGAGCACAAAAAGACCAAGCGCATGCAACCTTCAAACAGATATCGAGCAATCTAAAAAGCATCGATCACGAGGCAGTAAAAGCGCGAATATCAAGTGTCGAAACCTCGAGCATTGAAAAGAACATCTACGCCAAGTTGCTGTCAAGTTATGAGCAGTTAGAGGAACAAAAGTCGCAGACCGACCTTTATCAACGCCTTTACAACCTACTCGGTTACGAGGTGCGCGGTATCACCAACACCATTCAAGGTGGTATTAAATTATTGGTTAAAGACAGTGATGAAAACGGTGCGCTGCTGGCTAAAGAGATCATCTCTGCTACATGGACGTTAGAAAACCTCGCAGACAACTTTAACCGCCTATCGAACGTAGATGCACTCAATGATGACAAGAACATCGATTTCTATGACTTAATCAGCGAATTGATTGTTCTTACTGCCACCAAATCAAAGCAACAATCCAAAACGCTCGAATGCTTCGTTGACAATGCTATCCCAGCCCAACTTTACGGCAGTCAAACTGGATTGTTCTGGATATTGTTGCTCCAAATTTCCAACAAAATCGCGACACCTACGCACTCCAATGCACTACTTCATGTTGGGTGCAGTAGCTCATCACAAGTCGATAAACTGCGAATTACGCTGTCGCTCTATTTTTATCGTAGCGCCTATACCCAAATAGAGCAGCTAGACAAACTCAACTGGGGTGATGCGGTAACTAAAGACATCACCAATGTCGAACTAGCCAACAACCTGCTTACTGGGGTTAAAAACTACTCCGCGATAACAGAAACATTAGACGAAGCTGAAAAGATGGTGATTAACTTTGATGTCAATGCCTCTCAGTACGCACCTCTGACCAACCGTTTGGAAGGACGTACGATCCTGTTATGCGGTATTGATAGCTTACAGCTCGATATATTGAGACAGACCTTCGTTAATGAAGGTGCTAATGTTGTTTTAGCAAGCACCGCAAACGACATCTTTAAGATGATGAAGGATTTAAAACCTCACGACGGTATATTCTTAACTGACCACATTAAGGGGATCACTCTCGATTCATTCTGTAAAACGCTGAAAGCACGATTAGCGGCAAAAGAGATCAAACTGATGCTCTCTATGTCGAGTTCAGCCGATCTAGACGATACCTACAACCACGTTGATTATGTGTTCTACCACCCGTTCACCCCTATCGACTTCATCGACAACATTGTTAAGACATTGGACAGTGAAAGTGAGAAAGAGAGCCAGTCTGATAAGCAGTTCTTGATTGTTGAGGATGATAGAGTACAACAGATCATTCTTAACAAAATTCTCTCTAATTTTGACTTCCAGTGTCAAGGGGTAGACGACGGAGCCAAAGCCGTTGCGCTTATCAAAGAGCAACAGTTCGATATCATCTTTATGGACTGCATTATGCCAAACATGGACGGTATCGAAGCAACCACTCATATTCGCCAATACGAGCGTGATAACCACTTACCACCCACCACCATTATCGGTGCTACAGCGTTAACCAGTAATAAAGAACACAAACGCTGTGTTGATGCAGGCATGGATTACGTCATCAGTAAGCCATACAAGAATGATGAGATTTACTCGGTCATCAAGAAATACATGGCGATCAGGAAGGTGGGTTAATGAAATCAGCGTTTGATTCAAGAAGGTATAAAAAGCCGACCTTAGGTTTACCCTTAATCGGTTTAATCACGCTTGTAAGTAGTATCGACTCCCATGCTGGTGAGCTGTCTGTCGTGATCAATGGAGCGATTGAAAATAACTACAGTATCATCAACTCAAGATATGAAATTCAAAGTACTGAGTTTGATAAAGACATCAGTTCCGCCTTTTTCTATCCAACTATCAATGCCAACGCCAATACCACATGGAACGAATCCGACGTACGTGCCTTACAGCCAAGTAACCAAAACTACAACAGCAATGGTTATACGCTGTCACTGTCTCAAACCTTGCTCGATGTGTCGCGCTACAACACTTACCGCGAATCTGAGCTAGATGTTCAGATCAGCAAACTGCAACACGACAAACTGGTTAATGATACAGTGGTTGAAGTTGTAGATAACTACTTTTCTTATCTAAAGTTTCATGCCCAAAGAAAAGCGACCGATGCTCAGTATCGTTCGTCGGTATCTCGTCTAAAGCAGGTAACTCGTAATAATGAGCTAGGTAATCTACCTAAGACGGATGTTTACGAAACTCAAGCGAGAAAGAACACCACCAGCAAGCAGATTTCAGATATTAACAAACAGATAAACTTGTCGTTGAATCAGTTGCAATCAACGTCACAGACTCAAGTCGTTCCCTCTTTTGACCTAGCGCTCAACAATCAATATCTGCCCATCTCAGATTCAGAAAAAGCGCAACTTAAGAGGAGACTGGTTGAAGCGAATTTCGACATTGCAATTGCAAAGTCACTATTGGATAAGTCCAAACGCACTCTGAGCAAGTCGCGTTCTGACTTCTATCCAACTCTTCAAGCTTCTGCCAATTACGAGTACGAAGACAGTAACCGTGACAACTCTAAAACCGACACCACAACCTACAGCTTAACCGTCAATTTGCCGATTTTTGAAGGCGGTAGCGACTATTACGAATATCAAAAAAACAAGGGCCGCATTCAGCAGTTCTCAGCCCAATATGACCAAGCGTTGAATGACGCGCAGTTTGCTCTCGACGATACAGTGCTAACCATAAATGCCAATATCGAAGCCATGTCCTACCTACGTGCGGCTGTAATCGCAAACTATCGCGTTTACCAAGGCAATAAGAAAGCTTATCGACTCGGAACGAAAACGTTAACCGACCTGCTCAACTCTGAATCTGACCTTTTTGATAGCATCCGCGAGTACTATACCAATCAGTATGACTACGTCATTAATGTAACCAAACTGAGAGCACTATTTGGAGCGATAGACCTAGAAGAGCTCAACCGTATTTCTGAGCGGATGATACCTATCGAGGACACTTTTGACTTATCGATCATCGACAGCTTGTCTGCGCAAGGAGAAGGATAATGGACAAACTAAATTACCTTCCTAAACTGAGTGCAAGCGACACTGGCTTTTTGGTGATTTCTAGCATACTGACCACAATACTCGGATTGGTACTGCCGTTTTCGATACTGATCATTTTTGACCGAATCATTCCAAATGAATCCAGTTCTTCTCTCTATTTCATCTTCGCGATTATCCTTGTCGCAATCATGCTCGACTATAAGATCAAAAATATTGAAGAGTCGATGGTATCAAGAATTGGCAACCGATTTGAACAATCTACGACCAATCAGATATTCAATGCGATATGTCACTCAGACACGGTTCAATTTAAAAAACTGGATACTGGGTCTTACTTGGAAAGGCTCACTACCATTCTCGGGCTTCGCTCCTACTACAGTGGTGAGCTAATCGGCGCAGTCATCAACGCATTTACTTGTCTTGTTACTCTGCTGATCATTGCGGTTATCAACTCGCCAGCGGGTCTTATCCTGCTGATCAGTGCCGTTTTTCTGCTGGCTACAGCTCTCCACTTATCAAATAGTAAAGTCGCTTTGATGCAGAAAAAATCCGATATCGATGGCACCACCAACTCAAATATCATCGATATCATATCCAACCCGCTCGATATCAAAGGTCGTTCGATGGAGTATCGACTAGAAAACCTTATGAATACCATGATCAAAGAGCGCGAGTACTACACTAGCGAATTTGAAAAACAAGAATCAAAGTTCAGCCTAACCTTAACCTTAATTCAGCAACTGGCTGTCATTTTAACTGTGGTAACCAGTGCCGTTGCGGTGATTAACCTCGATATCAGCCAAGGGGTGATGGCAGCTATCATTCTTCTGACCAATCGCTTTTTTGGCCCCTACCAACAAACCATGCGAGCCATTAGCCAATGGAAGGTTAACAAGAGCTATATCAAGAGATTGAATGAAATCATAGAGATAGCAACTGAGCACACACCCAACCAGTTGGTGGGTATGCCGCCAGAATCTGTCAGCTACCAAGGTCAGGAGCATTATCAGTTTCGAGCCAATAAAATTACTGTTCTTTCAGGTCAGTCTGGTTCCGGTAAGTCTTCTATTTTACGAGGTCTAAGCCAGTATTCTGACAAACCAACTTTGGAAGGAGAACTCGACGACAATGTCATCGATAACATTATCATGGTCAATAAACACAGCACTTTTGTTGATGGCACGATCATCGATAACATCACCTGCTTTCGACCTGAGCTGCACAAAGCTGCCTACTCTTTATGCGAAACGTTAGGGATCAAAGGAGATATCGACGACCTTAAGCAAGGCTTTTATACCGAGATCACCACCACAGGCATCAAACCATTCTCGCGTAAAGTTAACTTTGCACTGCTTATTGTCCGTGCGCTACTCAGCAACAAGAAGATCGTACTCATCGATGACTTCGACCTCTCATATGAAGTCGACTTTTCAGCTAGTTTGCTCTCTTGCTTACGTCCAAGGATCAACTCTTATTTATTCGTCATCGCTAGTAACAAGATAAAACACAAAGATCGTAACATAGAACACATCAAAGCTCGCGAGGTGGCTTAGCATGGATACATTGATTGCTTTTGACGAGATAAAAGCGCGGCTACTGCACTTTCGTGAAGGCCACCTATCGACACGTTATGCTGAGAACCCACTATTACTCGGTTTAAGTTACACACTGGTCGCTCTTCAATGGGAAGGCACTGCTGAGCTTCTATCAGATACGTTTATCAGCGACAAAGACCACTTTAAAGCCTTTGATGCGACACTCTCACGACTTGGATATCAATGTCTACACCAAAAGATCACCCATCATAGACAGCTAGAAACACTCAGTTGCCCAGCGTTTATATCCATTAATCGCCAGAACTACATTTTACTGGGTGTCGAAAAAGAGGTACTGCATCTATACGACTACGAAAATGATATCCCTATTGAGAGTCCTCTGCCGGCAAAATTTAAGGCTCGTGTTTGTGCCATATCGAGCTACTCACGGATCTTTCGAGAGCCGCCGCCTGAATCCCAAGACAAACGTAATTGGGTAAAACACATTTTCTATGAACACAGTGCTGAGTTCAAAAGTCTCGCCCTATTGAGTCTTTTCATCACCCTATTTGGGACCATACAACCGTTTTTCATTATGGGCGTTTATACCTTTGCGTTGACCGCAGATTCAACCTCAACCTTGTATTGGCTAGCCTCTGGCGCAATTGCCGTCGCTCTTATGGAACACTACTTGAAGCGGCAGAGAATGAGTATTCTCAATACATCAGGACAGGAGCTTGCCCACTATATCTCTTACCATGTCATCTCTAAATTATTGTGGCTGCCCTACGCGATGACTTCCAGTGCCACCACCTCTTCACAGTTAGCACGATTGAAAGACATCGACCAATTTAGACAGCTAGTGACAGCAGAGTCGAGCCTAAGCTACTTCGATCTGCCCTTTATTTTTATCTTTCTGGTTGCGATTTTTGTTATGTCTGGCAGTGCTGCGATTACCGTTCTAATTGGTATTGCGATAATGGTGGTGTTTTGTATTTATGCCCGCTACATCTACCTACAAGCGACGTCACGAAGCTCTCGTGCCAATGCGATGGTCTCTTATCAATGGAACGAACTATTAAATAATGTTGGCTCAATACAAAAGCTTCCGCTGCTCTCCGTCGTCAAATCCCGCTTCAACGCTGCACTAACCCAACGTTTGAAAGACTCCCATAAAGTATCAATCACCAACTCTAAAATTCAACAACTCGGCAGTAGCCTGATTCAAGTAATAGGTACCGCCAGCATCGTCACTGCGGTATCTGCAGTGATGGCCGGAGAAGCCAATCCAGGTGCAATGCTTGCGATCATCATTCTAGTTTGGAAGACACTAACGCCCATCATGGGGATCTACAATTCACTCGCAAAAATCGACACGATTAAAGCTTCCTCTTCTCAAATCAATGCTTTAATGTCGCTTGACGATGACAGAACTAAAATGGAGAAAAGCCCGCCCATACAAGAATTAGGTGGTCGCGTTAACATCAAGGGGTTGTCTCACCGTTATCCAGGAGTTGGAGGTGGCTTAACCAACCTATCTATTGGGATCACTCCAGGGCAAAAAGTGGCGGTATGCGCACCGTCTGGTGCCGGTAAAACCACCTTAATGAATATACTTGCAGGGATAGAAACCCGTTTTCAGGGCCAACTGCTGTACGATGGCTATAACGTTGCTCAGTTCAACAACTTCAGACTGAGAAGCAGCCTGACCTATATCCCATTTAATATGCACCTTTACCCGTCTACTGTTCACGCTAACTACACGGTATATAACGGATATGTACAAGAGGAAACCATTGATGAGATGCTCAACTTCTTTGATCTACTTCCTTATTTACCTCAAGGCAAGGACACCCTATTAACGACCGATTTCCTTGACCGACTTCCTGATGGCGTCTATCGAAAACTGGTACTGGCAATCGGTCTGGGAGACTGTCACAAAAAGATTCTCATTCTCGATGAACCCTTCGTTGGCGCCGAAAATGAAAACAGTCGTTATATAACGCTGTTGTTTAAGGAGAGATTAGCGTACAGCACGGTAATCTTTACCACCACTAGCAAAGCCATGATTGCCGTTTCAGACCGATGTCTGCTGTTAGAAAAAGATGGTTCACAGAAGTTTTTCGGAACGCCTGATAAAGTACTGCAGGCCGCCCCCTCAATGATTAACTAACCCTGATAAAGGTTGCATCAGGAAATAAAAACTGAAAGACGAAAATAACGAATACTCATTATTCAGAATTGCGCAATAGTAAAACAATTAAGCGACAGCGAGCTTTAAATCTGTAAAGTGCCAACCGTCATTGTTCAGTGATAACCCTTAAAGTTATGGTTTTATTCACATTATTGATAGATCATACTGTTTCAATTGGTTTTGATTTTATAAATTAAAATACATAATCAACCCGCCGCTTAAGCGCCCATTAGAATATGACCAACAATTACATAAGCATTGCCAAGACTTCACTCCATTTTATTGCATCTTTTTGTTTTTCTATGGCTTTGCTCCTTCCCATTACTCCATTTCACTACAAAGACGTGAGTGAAAAGTCGATGGTAATCGCAGAAACAAAGTTGGATGAGATAAAGGCAAAGTTCGATTCTTTTCTAACGACACAAAATGCCAGTCTTCCGTGTAAAGCCTTTGTACGAGAGCTTAGACAAACGGTATTTGACACGGACTGGGTGAAAGAGGCAGCGATATATAATAATCAAGACTACTTTTATTGTTCAACAACCGAAGGCGACGTTTGGTTTCCTCTGTATCAGACCATCAGCAGTCGAATAAACAAAGACCCAAACTTAACGACACTCTCCTATACCAATTCTGCGATTTCCCAGTCCAAAGCCATAATGCTGATCTTCAAAGATCAAGTGAGTCAAGAAGGTGTTAGCCTTTTGATTCCACCTCACTACATTTCAGACATAGTTGAAGACCACCTTTCCCAATATGGATTAAATTCAAAAGTTGAGGTGATACACCGAGATATTTCTGAGCTAGAGCCAGTCTCATACATTAAAACTCTAAAAATAGAGTCTGACACCTACCCGTTAACCGTCATATCTTATGCAGGCTATGGCTATTACCTCAATTTCTTTCTCAAATACTCTTGGTTTGGCTTTCTTGGTGCTGGTATCGCGACCATCATTGCATTGAACATCAAACATAAAAGGCAGGGACAAAGAGGGTTGGAGTATTCACTGTCTAACGCCATGAAAAACAAACACTTACATGTTCACCTTCAGCCTATCGTTGACCAGCGCACTTCCCAAGTTGTCGGTTGCGAGTCACTGCTACGATGGAACGATCCAATCGAAGGCAGCGTTTCGCCCGCGATTTTCATTCCCCTCGCGGAGAGTCTTGGGTTAATCGAAGATCTCACCTACTTTGTGCTTGAGCAGGTGTTAAGCACCCTAAAAGCAAATGGAGCGCTTTTTGAGAATAGATACATCAGCGTCAATATCAGTCGCAATGTTGTCTCTAATCCAGATTTCGCAGACCGTACTCTAAGAATGTTCCGTAAGAATCCGGATGTGTTGAACAAAATTGTCTTTGAGGTTACCGAAGACGGTGAGTGCCTTGAAAAAGACATGGTCACCATCAGAACAAATCTAAACAAACTGGCAGAGGTTGGTGTAGAGATCGCGATAGATGACTTCGGTACAGGCTACGCAGGATTGGACTTTGTTCGTCAATTCCCTTTTAGTGTTCTTAAAATTGACCGAGTGTTTGTTAAAAATATCTCAGATTCAACAAGCTTAGGGGTCCCTATTCTTGAGTCGATGCTTCAATTGGCCGACTCGCTTGGAATGGCGGTTATCGTTGAAGGGGTAGAGAACGAATCACAAGTCAATACGCTAAAAGGTCTGGGGGTAACCTACATCCAAGGTTTCTACTACTACAAACCAATGCCAAAGAAACTCGCCCTAGAGATATTAAAACAGCAAGACCTGATTCGATATGAAGGGTTTAAGTTGCTCCCTTCATGAAGAATAACCAGACACAGTGTTGGCAACGTGAGGACAACGCACCTTCTCAAAAAACAGTGAATAGAAAATAGAAAATAAAAAAGAGGCCTTGTCACAATGTAACAAGGCCTCTAACAAAACGCTAAACCCATATTTTGCTATTAAGCACTATGCCAGTTAGCAGTCTTTTTCAATTTAAAACAACTAATTACGATTATACGTCGTAAGTTGTAGAAGCAGTATCGCCGCCTGTACCAGTCCAGTTAGTGTGGAAGAACTCACCACGTGGACGGTCAGTACGCTCGTAAGTGTGAGCACCGAAGTAGTCACGTTGAGCTTGAAGCAGGTTCGCTGGTAGACGTGCAGTTGTGTAACCGTCTAGGAAAGATAGCGCAGAAATCGTACATGGCATTGGAATACCAGATTCTAGAGATTTCGCTGCTACTTTACGCCATGCCGCTAGGCTACCTTGTAGGATGTTCTTGAAGTACTCATCAGAACCTAGGAACGCGATGTCTGGGTTTGCTTCGTACGCATCACGGATGTTGCCTAGGAATGCAGAACGGATGATACAACCACCACGCCACATTAGTGCTACGTTACCGTAGTTTAGGTCCCAGCCGTTCTCGTTAGACGCTTCGCGCATTAGCATGAAGCCTTGAGCGTAAGAGATGATCTTAGAAGCGAGTAGTGCTTGACGAAGTGCATCAACCCACTCTTGCTTGTCGCCTTCAACTGGAGTGATTGTCTTACCGAATAGAGATTCAGCTTCAACACGTTGATCTTTAAGCGCAGATAGACAACGAGAGAATACAGACTCAGAGATAAGCGTTAGAGGAATGCCTAGGTCTAGTGCATTGATACCCGTCCATTTACCCGTACCTTTCTGACCAGCTGTATCTAGGATCTTCTCAACTAGAGGCTCACCGTCTTCATCTTTGTAGCCAAGGATGTCAGCCGTGATTTCAACAAGGTAGCTGTCTAGCTCAGTCTTGTTCCAATCAGCGAATACTGCTTGCATCTCGTCTGCAGACATACCAAGACCATCTTTCATGAACTGGTAAGCTTCAGTGATAAGCTGCATGTCGCCGTATTCGATACCGTTGTGTACCATCTTAACGAAGTGGCCAGCGCCGTCGTTACCAACCCAGTCACAACAAGGTTCGCCAGCGTCAGTTTTTGCAGAGATACCTTGGAAGATTGGCTTAACCGCTTCCCAAGCTTCAGCTGCGCCGCCTGGCATGATTGAAGGACCGAAACGTGCACCTTCTTCGCCACCTGATACACCCGTACCGATGAAGTGAATGCCTTTTTCACGACAGTGAGCAACACGACGGTTTGTGTCTGGGTAGTTAGTGTTACCACCGTCAATGATGATGTCGCCTTCGTCTAGAAGTGGAATTAGGTTGTCGATGAAAGTATCAACAACTGCACCAGCACGAACCATTAGCATCACTTTACGTGGTGCTTCTAGCTTCTCAACAAGCTCTTCTAGAGAGTAAGCACCAACGATGTTTGTACCTTTCGCTGGACCTTCTAGGAACTCGTCTACTTTCGCAGCAGTACGGTTGTGAGCAACAACTTTAAAGCCGTTGTCATTCATGTTTAGGATAAGGTTTTGACCCATTACTGCTAGGCCAATTACACCGATATCACCTTTCATTATTTATATCTCCTTGCGGCTATTCGCGATTATGCGATAGCACTTGCTGCATTTGAATCTAGGAACCACTCTGTTTCGCCAGTTTTAGACTGGATTTTCGCTGCCGGGTAAGGCAGTTCTGAAGCAGGAGTTGTATGAATTTCTTTAACGATATCAACTTTGCCAGCACCCAGTACTAGATAGCTGATTCGTTTTGACGCTTCTAAAACCTTAGCTGTTTTAGAAACACGGATTTGACCAGACTCAGGGTGAGAAGCCAGTACAGACAGGTTCTCATCTTGGTAGTTCGTTGCACCTGGGAATAGTGATGCTGTGTGGCCATCTGCGCCAACGCCTAACAGGATCCAATCGAAAACAGGTGTACCGTTTTCTGTTGGAATGACTTCTGCCATCTCTTTTGCAAAACGCTCTGCTTCCGCTTTAGGCTCATCTTCACCACGGATACGGTGGATGTTCTCAGCAGGAAGGTTGACCTGAGAGAATAGAAGTGCATTTGCTTCACCATAGTTGCTTTCCGCATCATCTGGTGCCACGCAACGCTCGTCGCCCCACCAGAAGTGAAGGTTTTTCCATTGAATACCTTCTGCGTATGGCGCCTGTGCCAACAGTTTGAATAGCATTTTTGGCGTGCTACCACCTGAAAGAGAAATATGTACAGGTTTGCCCTGCTCGCTGTACGCTTTCATTTCGTTTGCTAGGTTTTCAACAACTAGCTCTGGCGTTTCAAAGATCTTATGGTTGATCATAATTCGCAATAATCCGTGTCTGTTAAGTTTTTGCATGGGAAACGCCATGCGCGGCCATCACGTTGCAGAAGTTCATCTGCTTCCTGCGGGCCCCAAGTACCACAAGCATAGCCAAATAGAGCTTGAGGATCTTGTTTGAAATCTAAGATAGGTTGAACGTACTTCCAACACGCTTCTACCGCATCAGTACGTGCAAACAGAGTCGCGTCGCCATTCAGTGCATCAAGAAGTAGACGCTCGTATGCTGTTAGCATTTGAGTCTCAGGCAAGTCAGAGTAAGAGAAGTTCATTTTCACTTCTTTTGCTTTAAAGCCTGCGCCTGGTTCTTTCAAACCAAAGCTCATTTGGATGCCTTCGTCCGGTTGAATACGGATAATCAGCTTGTTCTCTGGTGCATCTTGACCAAATACTGGGTGTGGCGTGTTCTTAAAGTGAATCACGATTTCCGTCACACGCGTTGGTAGTCGTTTACCTGTACGCACGTAGAAAGGAACCCCATTCCAACGCCAGTTATTGATGTGAGCTTTAAGACCAATGTATGTCTCAGTACGAGAATCATCCGCAACCCCCGGCTCTTCACGGTAACCAACTAGGTGCTGACCACGTACATCTGACGCCGTATATTGACCAAGAACCAAGTCTTTACGTAGGTCTTCCTCTTCAAGAGGTTTTAGACACTGCAATACTTTAACCACTTCGTCACGAATCGAATCTGCATTGATTTGTGCAGGCGGTTCCATACCAACCATTGCTAATACTTGTAGCAGATGGTTTTGGAACATATCGCGCACAGCACCAGAACCATCGTAGTATCCGCCACGCTCTTCAACACCAAGGAACTCAGCACCTGTGATTTCAACGTAATCAATAAAGTTACGGTTCCACAGTGGTTCAAACATTGCGTTGGAGAAACGAAGTACGAGAAGGTTTTGTACCGTCTCTTTACCTAGGTAATGGTCGATACGGTAGATCTGGTGTTCTTGGAAGTGATGATGGATTTCTTCATCTAGCGCCTGGGCAGATGCTAAATCATAACCAAATGGTTTTTCGATGATAAGACGGCGCCAGCCGTTAGACTCATCGTTCAGGCCATGTGCTGCTAGGTTAGCTGGAATCACACCATATAGACTTGGTGGTGTTGCCAAGTAGAATAGAGTGTTGTGATTTTCGAATTGATAATCTTGTTCTAGCTTGTCTAGGCGCTGTGCTAGACGAGCATAATCTTCTGTGTCAGAGGTATTAATCGCTTGGTAGTGCAAGTGGTTAATGAACGCGTCTAGCGTCTCTGGCTCAGTTTCTTCCATTTCCTGAAGGGATTTCTTCAGCTTTTCACGGTAAGACTCATCGCTGTACTCAGTACGGCTCACTCCAAGAATCGCAAAGGATTCCGGCAGTTGATTGCTAGCATACAAGTGGTATAAAGCGGGGATCAGCTTACGATACGTGAGATCGCCCGACGCACCAAAAATAACGATGCTGCTGTTTTCAGGTATTACCATCATCTTTCCTATAAAAACAAGGTTTTCAGTATTCGCCAACGGTATCAGCGACATACAAAAATAGATAATAGGTCTTGGCTATTAGTTAAATAGCGAGCGCCTATCACACTAGAGAATGCGTTTGGTAAACGAGGGTGATATAGATCACCTCAATTCGGGTCAGTATTGTCTATGACTATTTGATTTACATCAACCACTGTGAGGGCAATCGATTAAATATTGACTCATTTAATACAAATAATTTGCCATTACTTAGAACAAAAATGATTAAACGACAACGGAACTGCATTCCAAATCATTGTAGTGAAAAATAAATGGGATCTGGTCGGTGGAGTAGCACGAAAAACCAGTTTAATCGCTGTTTAGTAGTGAAATATTAAACTGGTTTTATAATTTGTAATGTTCTGAATCAGTGCCTGAGTTCATTCGCGAACGCCAAGCTGGGAAAGGAGGCCAATAAAGTAAGTCGATTCAAGCGACATTCTCAAGAGATTACCGAGTCGCTTTATTGTAACAACGTTCTGGTCGACCCACTGAACCATAGTTAAGGTCAGCGTTCAGTTCGCCAGTCGTGATCAAGTATTCAAGGTATCGACGAGCAGTAGTACGACTCGCGCCAATACGCTCCCCTGCCTCATCTGCTGTCAGATCTTTCGTTTCGGCACTTTCAAATAGCGCTCGGATTTTATCAAGCGTCACGCCATCAATACCTTTCGGCAGCGTTGCTATTGGCTTAGAGTCGGCTTGATTGGCCGCTTGCAACATCTTATCAACTAAGCCTTGGTTGAGATCCGATACACTCTCGAGTTCTTGTTGTTGCGAACGATATTTTTTAAGTGATGCCTCTAGGCGTGGAAACATCACAGGCTTAAGCAAATAGTCAACAACGCCACCTCGCATTGCCTGCTGAAGCGTATCAACATCGCGTGCCGCCGTGATTAAGATGACATCACAGCCTTGGTTGTTGCCTCTCACATGATTCAAAATATCCAAACCACAGCCGTCTGGTAAGTAAACATCAAGCAGTACAAGGTCAGGCTTTAGTATATCTAACTGCATGATCGCTTCGGTTTGGGAGGTTGCAATCCCAACCACATCGAACCCGCCAATCTGCTCTAAATAGCGATGGTGCAACTCTGCAATCGCAATATCATCTTCAATGACCATGACTTTAGTGACGGCATTCATTTAACGCTCTTCCTTAAACGATATTTGTTCTTCTTTTGGTAGGTAAACGGTCGTCCGTGTACCAAAATCTCTGTTTTCAACCATGTCGAGTTGGCCTTGATATCGATCGGCAATTTGCTTAACCAAATACAAACCCACACCTCGGTTCTGCTTAGCTTTACTCGAAACCCCTTTGCGCGTGAGATCTTCAATAGCCAGTCCCTCTGGTAAACCGCACCCTTTGTCATCAACTTCAAGAATCACTTCATTACCATAATCACTGACTGAAACTTCGATAATACGTCTCGCAGGCGGGAATGATTCCGTTTGGCTAATTGCCATTCGAGTCGCATCAAAGGCGTTGTCAATCAGATTCCCCAAGATGGTCACGACATCATCTGCGTTTAACCATTTTGGTAGAGTCTCTAATCGAGAGCCCTCTTCTACCACCAGCTCTAATCCAATCTCGCGAGCACGCTCTGTTTTACCTAATAGCATACCTGCCACAAGAGGCTCTTTGACGGTCTCTCTCAAAAACTCGATAAGGCTCTGATAGTGTGCGGTTTCTTGGCCAATTAAATGTTGCACCGCTTCTAGCTCACCCATTTGCAACATGCCGCTAATAGTGTTGAGCTTATTGCGATGTTCGTGAGTTTGAGAGCGTAGCAGGTCAGCATACTCTTTGGTTTGCGATAGCTGCTCGGTGAGATCATTAATCTCATCCCTTAATCTAAAACTCGACACCGCACCAACCACCTCACCCGCCACCACGATTGGGCTACGGTTTGCGATAATGCGCTTATTGTTTAGATAAAGCTCAATGTCGTGATCCGTTTGTCCACTCGATAGTAATTGCTCAAGATCACTGCTTGGCACAACTTGAGAAAACGGTTTGTTAAGTGACGATTCTCTATCGATAGAGAGAATATCGCAGGCACTCTTGTTGATTGAACGAAGGACGCCGTGATTGTCGATACTCAGAATACCCTCTTTCACCGTGCTCATAGTGACATCAAGCTCGACGTACAGACGACCGATCTCTTCAGGTTCAAAACCAAGAATTGCTCTTTGGAAACGTCTCGATACATAACTAGAAATCAAGGCATTAACAGCGACAACCAACAATGCCATGATGATCAAGAACGCCAGATACGGTTCGATTCTATCTTGCAAAGAGTCAAGCAGATAACCAACAGAGACTACGCCAATAATCTCGCCATTTGAGTCTTTAACCGCAGATTTACCACGAACCGAAAGCCCTAAAGAACCTTTGGCGGTAGACACATAGGACTCACCGAAAACCAATGCTTTCTGGTTATCCCCACCTCGCATCGGCTTACCCAACCTTTCATCAACGGGGTGAACAAGTCGAATCCCCTGCTGGTCGCCAATAACAATGAATGCTGCGCCAATCAAATGGGTTAAGTTACGGAAACGTTGTTGATGTTCAGAATTTATCTGAGACGAGAGATCGGGATGGCTTGTATGACGTTGAATCAGGTCGATAACACGTGGCGATTCAGAAAGGAATTCTGCCACACCCAAGGCTTTAAGCCCCATCTCTTCTTCTTGGGAGTGTTTGATGTAAGCAAAACCAGCCGCGCTAAGAATCAACAACTCGACTAACCCTGTCACTGTCATAATAATCAGCAATCTTTTCCTAAAGCTGATACTGCTCCACTTCATCGACACCTACTCCCTATGCGATCCAACAATGTTAACATCAAGTTAATTCTGAAAGACTTCAAAGGTTCAGATTTGTGACTAAAGCGCGTGTTATTAACAGAAATTTTCATCTAAAACCGATTAACTTCTGATTTAGACAAACCTAAAAATCATTTTTTAGAAATTCTGGACTCTTGCAGTCCGTTTCCTGATTAATTGTTGACCTAGATCACTCCGATTTTAGCTGTTTTTTAGGTTGGTTATAAAAAACACAATTATACTAGTTGCACATGACCAGGGTGGTCATAAAGCAACCAATTAAGAGACACCGTTTCTCTTGAGAGCAGACACTACGAAACAGGTAACACACTGGTAACAATTGGCGATTATCGTATGTGTCACGCGAGCACGTAGCGAATGTGTTCAACTACGTAAATGTGGGAAATCATCTTGTGATGTAGAGAAGCTTTCCACCGAAATCACAATAACAAAAGAGGCAGTCTTTAGTTCTCAGACACTCCAATAACAAATGCTGATTGGCAAAAGTGACGCAGTCGATTTCAGAAACGGATTAAAAACATAACGTAACAACATTGTTGATAAGGAAAATAGGCAATGAAACGCGATTCTTTTGGAATTTGCCTCACTAAGGCTATGCTGTTCAAAAACTTACAATCGACATTTACACACGTCAGAGCTTATGAGAAAGATGCTACTTCACCACTTGATCTAAAAGTGTTATTGGCGTTCCCCCAAATGTCCGGAAGAGATTTGCTTCAAACAATGCAAGGTTCGCGTCACCTAGTTTGGCGTGCAGACCACCACTGCCCAGGCTTTGATTAGAACATTTTCATTTTAAAACAATCACTTCTATACTTAGTAAAAGAGCACGTTCTAACGTGCCCTTTCTATTTCTAATGAAACACCGCATCTAGACTGAACGTAATACTCAATCGCAATAGATAATTGCTCAATCAGTTCAAGACAAATTTGGATCGGCCTGTTAACATTAGAGTCATTACTCTAATTTGGTAAGTATGAAGATGACATCACCAAAATTCAGACCAAAATTTTCACTGACCGCACTACTAATAAGTTGTGTAAGTTCGGTCAGTTTTGCCGCGCCTCTCTCCTTTCCTGAAGCGTGGGATCTACTACAGCAAAACAATAACTCTCTAGCCGCCCAGCAAGCAAATGTAGAGCGTTATCAGCACCTTCAAAATGCAACGGGCAGCCTCAACTTACCCTCTATCACTTTAGGTGCGAACTACACCCACCTCGATAGCGATATAACTATCAATGGCGAGCAGTTTGCGGACAGTTTGAGTGGTGTGCCAAACCTAGGTATTCCGATTCCACCAGCGTTGATTAGCGGTTTAGGTGGCATTACTTCAACCATTACAGAACAAGACATCTTTAGTTCTTCTATTCGTGCTGTGTGGCCTATCTTCACAGGTGGTCGAATTACGGCTGCTCAGACGGCGGCTGAAGGTCAAAGTGAAGAAGCGCAAAGTCAGTTGTTGATGGAGAAACAAGCGCGTTACGAAGACCTTACCAAGTACTACTTCTCGGTAATTCTCGCGCAAGACGTAGTCCAAACCCGTTTAGCCGTTGAAGCGGGCTTAACTCAACACCGAGATTTCGCGATTAAGCTTGAAGAGCAAGGTCAGATCGCGCGTGTAGAACGACTGCAAGCGGATGCCTCTCTTGATAAGGCAATCGTCGAAAGAACCAAAGCTCAAAATGATCTAAAAATAGCCCAGCTAGCGCTAACTCAGATTCTCGGTCTTTCAGAGAAAGTTGAGCCATCAGAATCCCTGTTCATCAACAATAATCTGCCAAACATGGATACCTTTGTTGACCAGACACTAACGACATACCCTGGTCTTCGCATTTTAGATGCAAAAGAGAAACAAGCGAGCAGCCTGATTAAAGCGGAGAAAGGCAAATATTACCCAGAAGTTTACCTATATGGCGACTACAGCCTGTATGAAGATGACTCGCTTGCAAGTGAAATGAAACCAGACTGGTTAGTGGGAATTGGTGTTAATGTGCCACTGGTCGATACTTCTGGCCGCTCTGATAAAGTAGCCGCTGCGCACAGTGCAGTTTCACAAGTTCAATACCTAAAGTCTCAAGCAAAACAAGATCTCACCGTATTAGTTCAAAAAACCTATCTTGAGGCTCAACAAGCCATAGAAGAAGTACAAGGCCTGAATTCAAGCTTATCTCTTGCACAAGAAAACCTATCGCTACGTAAAAAAGCCTTCAACCAAGGTCTCTCTACATCGTTAGAGGTGGTAGATGCTGAACTCTATTTAGCGAGCATTAAAACCCAACAATCGGTCGCTCGTTTCCAATATCTCGTCTCTCTCAACAAACTACTGGCGCTTAGCAGTGAGATGAATGCATTCCCAAGCTATTCAACTTCTGCTGTTTACCCAAAGACTCACAACACCAATACAAAAGGATGATTCATGAAATCTGTTAAACCACTTATCGCTTCAATCATCGGTATTGGCATTATCGGATGGGTTGGGTATAGCTTCTATCAAGCTTATTTACCGCAACCTGTTAGGATTCAAGGTCAGATAGAAGCTCAGCAATACAGCATCTCTTCCAAAGTGCCAGGGCGTATAGACCAAGTATTTGTTCGTAAAGGAGATATCGTTGAAAAAGGTCAGTTGATCTTCTCATTATTGAGCCCTGAGATCGATGCGAAGCTAGAGCAAGCCAAAGCCGGTGAGAAAGCTGCAGGCGCGCTTGCACAAGAAGCTGAGAAAGGCGCACGTGAGCAACAAATCCAAGCAGCGAAAGATCAGTGGCTAAAAGCAAAAGCTGCTGCTGACTTAATGGAGAAGACTTACCAACGAGTGAACAACCTTTACAAAGATGGCGTAGTCGCAGAACAGAAACGTGATGAAGCAGAAACTCAATGGCAAGCAGCAAAATACACAGAAAGTGCCGCTCTTCAAATGTATAAACTGGCTCAAGAAGGCGCTCGTGATGAAACCAAAGTCGCAGCGGCTCAAAAAGCGTTGATGGCTGCAGGCGCCGTTGCTGAAGTTGAAGCTTACGCCAAAGATACACAAATCCACAGCTGGTTTAATGGTGAAGTTGCTCAAGTGCTATTGAGCAGTGGTGAGTTGGCACCTCAAGGCTTCCCTGTTGTCACAGTGATCGACACCCAAGACGCTTGGGCTGTACTCAATGTAAGAGAAGACCACCTCAAGCACTTTGAAAAAGGCACTCAATTCGACGCTTACTTGCCTGCACTTGATAAGACAGTGACATTCGAAGTTATCCATATTGCTGTCATGGGTGATTTTGCAACTTGGCGCTCAACGGATGCCGCACAAGGCTTTGACCTAAGAACATTTGAAATTGAAGCTCGCCCCGTCGATAACAAAGATACGTTACGCATGGGTATGAGTTTAGTCGTTGAGCTGTAGGGGCAATTATGTCTTACTCTTCTCAACACAACGATGTTGACACCACTGGCAACGAATTTTCTCGCCAGTGGCAAATCGTGCGCAAAGACAAATGGTTGCTATCGAGCCTCACTTGGATCCCACTACTTCTGGTAGCGAGTATCTGGTTGATATTCTCTCAAGGTATTGCTCGCGATTTGCCAGTTGCTGTGGTGAACTTAAACCATAGTCAACTTTCACAACAGTTTGTCCGTTTCATTGATGCATCTCCGACCTTAGCGGTCACGCAAAAATACACGGATATTAACCAAGCTAAACAAGCCATGATCAAACGTGATATCTATGGCTACGTGATCATTCCTAAACATTTTGAGCGCGATATCTACCTTGGGATGAACCCTAAAGTGTCTGGGTTTTACAACAGTCAATTTATTCTGATTGGAAAACTGGTCAATTCCGCTCTGTTACAAGTACAAGGAACGTTTAATGCTCAAGTGGAAGTGGCCAAGCAGTTATCTCACGGCGACAAAACGATTAAATCAGCACTTGGCCAAGCCGTGACAGTTCAAAGCCAAATTACTCCCCTATTTAATAAAAACACCAACTATTCACAGTTCTTAGTGTCGGCAATCATCCCAGCTCTGTGGCAAATTATGATTGTCGTTGGGACCATATTGGTTTTAGCAGCCAATTGTCGTGAAAGAGCGTTTAAACAGTGGCTCGGCAAATCACCGGTCAAAGCGCTTGCCTCTGCACTGCTGCCTTACACTCTGCTGTTCTTCGTGTTTGGTATTGGCTTTATGACTTGGTTTTACCTGTTTTTAGATTGGCCTTATCACGGGAGTTTCATAGCTCTGATGTTCGCACAACTGATCACCGTAATTTGTTGCATGATCATGGGTAGTGCCTTCTTCTTTTTGACACTTGATCCCGCGAGAGCCATGAGCTTTGCAGGTGCTTTTACCGCACCAAGCTTTGCGTTTATGGGCATTACCTTTCCAGTAACAGACATGAATACAGCCGCACAAGCATGGCGTAGCCTATTGCCAATCAGTCACTATATTGAAGTTCAAACCGCATTGTCGAGTTATGGTATCAATACCGCGCAAACCATAATGCAGCTGCTGCCAATGTTCGGCTACGTGATACCAGCTATCGTAACACTGCTTCTGATTCGCAAGCATTTGAACGCACAACCTGTGAATGGAGCCGTATAATGAAACCAATCAGTTTCATCGAACTCATTAAACACGAGATCTTAGCTGTCGTTCGAAACCCTGTCGTTTTATTAACCGTCTTTGGTGGGGTGATTTTCTACTCTTTTCTCTATCCTCTGCCTTACGCGCAGCAAACCCCTGAGCAATTAAAGGCATCTGTGGTGAATTTAGATGGAAGCAAGAGCAGTTATCAACTCGAACGTATGGTCGATGCCACACCTCAAATTGACATCACTCGCCGTGATTTTAGTCTCGCAGATGCCAAGCAGGCACTACTTGATCAGGAAATTGGCGGCTTTTTGGTGATTCCAGAGAACTTCTACAAAGACCTGCTGCTAGGTAAAAGCCCAACACTATCGTATGCGGGCGATGCTTCATTCTTTCTCGTGTACGGTACTATCATCGAGGGATTGGCTAAAGCGGGTGGCACACTCGCCGCTCAGGTTAAAGTCAGTCACCTACTCGTTGAAGGCGTGCCGTTAGCGAGTGCTGCCAATGGATATAACGCATTCAGTCTTAACCTTAAACCAACGTTTAACAGTCGTATGGGCTACATCGATTACGTTGTACCAGCGGTATTTGTTTTAATACTTCAGCAAACCCTCGCTATGGCATCTGGCTTGATCGGAGCGACCCAAAATAGCCAAGCAACTCAAGGGTATTGGTCTCGGGTATCAGGTTTAAAACTGATTGTCGCTCGCTGCTGTGTACTCGTGAGCATCTATTACCTGCTCGCCATGTATTACTTTGGGGCGAGCTTCGAATTCTACGGTATTAACTCACTGGCAACTCATGGTCAATTGCTTACACTGCTGCTTCCATTCTTAGTCGGTAGCTGCTTAGTTGGTATCTTGATTGGTGAATTTGTGCCAAGAAGAGAGTGGGTCACTGTCGTTGTTTTGATCAGTTCGATGCCTTTGATTTTCTCCTCAGGTTTTATATGGCCTGTAGAGATGATGCCAACTTGGTTGGTAGGGCTGTCGCAACTGTTTCCTAGTACCCCAGCAATTCAAGGCTTTCTTGGGATAAATCAGATGGGTGCTACTTGGCAAGATATAGCGCCACAATGGACGCTCCTTTGGGGACAAATCGTGCTTTGGTCTTCGTTGTTAGCAATTAAGTTGTTTCACAAATCTCAGAGACGAATCTCAGGGTATAGCGAATAACGACCAGCAATAGGCTTTGTGATTTATAAAAATAACGCACACTAACGATTACTTTTCGAATGGCCCTTTATGATAAAGGGCTTTTTTATCGGTTAAATATAAAGTAACACAAATAAAAAGTTATCACTGTGTTTCAGAAAAAATATAAGATTCAACTTACCCATACTTCCCCACCACTACTACCAGATTTTTGCCGCGCCAAGAGCCCAACTTAAAGCGCAAAACACTCTCTTTATCAACATGCCCAATACAAATTCATCCGTTTTGGTCAACATGCAAACTGATGTACATACTAAAAGACCAAGAGTCGCATTTTTAAAACAATGACTTACTAAAAACGATGACTAACCCCAAACAAATGTAAATTAATTGTAAAAAATTCTTTGATGACATTATTTTTATGTATAGGATTGTCAGCAAGGTCAGTTATAAAAAATAGAGCGACCTTATTCACGCAGAGACGCTATATCCATATAAAACTTGTTCAGTAATTATATTTATTTGAAGTATTGAGTTGGCTACAAGCCGTTTGTCGTCAACCAAGTAAATAGATAACTTATTGAAAATAAAAGTTAATAGAAAGCAAGCTCAACAGCAGTAAACAAAATTTAGTAGAAGACAGGGAAAACCATGAAAAACATAAAAGCATTATTTTTAGGGTTTATATTATTATTCAGTTCCACAGCATTTGCAGAAGAAGGGTCATTTAATCAAACAATCAGTAATTTAAGCCAAAGTATTGATGGTTTTTTCAACGAATATACTGGTTGGTTCGTTGGATTAATATTCAAAAGTGTGCCAGTTGGCGAAGCTAACTTCCCAATCATTGTTGGTTGGTTATTGCTCGCTGCACTCATTTTTACTGTTTATTTTGGCTTCGTTCAATTTAAGCGCGTGGGTATGGCCATCGACATTATTCGAGGCAAATACACAGACCCTAACTCCAAAGAAGACGGCGAGGTTTCTCACTTTCAAGCGTTAGCTACTGCCCTTTCCGGAACCGTCGGCCTTGGTAACATCGCAGGTGTAGGTGCTGCTCTAGCAATTGGTGGTCCAGGTGCAACATTCTGGATGATCTTGTGTGGCCTTCTTGGTATGGCATCAAAATTCTGTGAGTGTACGTTAGGTGTTAAATACCGCACCATCTTACCTTCAGGTGTTGTGTCTGGTGGTCCAATGTACTACCTAAGCCAAGGTCTAAGCGAACGTGGCATGGGCGGACTAGGTAAAGCACTGGCTATCGGCTTTGCTCTAATGTGTATTCTGGGCTCTCTGGGTGGCGGTAACATGTTCCAAGCCAACCAAGCTCACGCAATGCTAACTTACGCATTCGACATTCCAAGCGAATACGGCATCATTACAGGCTTTGTTCTAGCTGGTTTGGTTTTCTCTGTAATTGTTGGTGGTATGCCTTCGATTGCTTCTGTAACTGAGCGTGTTGTACCTTGGATGGCAGCGCTATACATCGGTATGGCTCTTATTGTTATTGGTTCGAACCTTGATCAAGTAGGCCCTGCTTTCAACGCTATCTTTACTGGTGCATTTACTGGTGAAGGTGTTGTAGGTGGCTTCATTGGTGCCCTAATCCAAGGTTTGAAACGTGCGACATTCTCAAACGAAGCTGGTGTAGGTTCTGCTGCGATTGCTCACTCTGCGGTTAAAACTAAAGAGCCAATCACGGAAGGTCTTGTTTCACTACTAGAACCGTTCGTTGATACCGTTGTAATCTGTACAATGACAGCACTTGTTATCACTATCGCGGGTCTAAACACAGGTCCATTCGATGGTTCAGGTCTAACTGGTGTAACACTCACAGCCGCTTCGTTTACTGAGACAGCTGGTTTCTTCAAATACACTCTTGCCCTTGCTGTTATCATGTTCGCTTTCTCAACTATGATCTCTTGGTCTTACTACGGTCTGAAAGCATGGACTTACCTATTCGGTGAAGGTAAAGCAACTGAGCTTGTGTTCAAAGTGATGTTCTGTGTGTTCGTTGTGATTGGTGCGACAATTCAGTTTGGTGCGGTAATCGACTTCTCAGATGCGGCTATCTTCGCGATGTCTATCTTTAACATCCTTGGTCTTTACTTCCTAATGCCTGTGGTGAAAAAAGAACTTCACTCATTCGTAGCTCGAGTAAAGTCTGGCGAGATCAAAACATACGGAAAATAGAAGCTTGTTTTAACACCAAGTTCCTATTGAGAAAATAGTAAAAAGTCCATATCAAACATTGATATGGACTTTTTTAATAGAATTTAGAAAAGATCAGAAGACTACAAACCAATCTCTTCAGTCAGGTCTTTAATTTGCTGAAGGTCCATTTTATGAACTTCGATCATCTGTCTGATATCGCTCAAGCGAGAATTAGCAGCATCAAGCTTGTCGCAAGAGTCTGATTTAGCGTCCCAAGATGTCCCCTCAAGGAACGTATCACACTGCTTCTTAAGCGGCTTTAAATTTGGCTCTAGCCTATCACGTTCCGCCTCTAACGCTTCAAGAGCCTGTGTGATTTGAAGCTCTTTGCGGAACAGTTCACGTGAGCGCTCAAACATGGTCGATTGCATGTCTGCTTGGCGGTTAAGTTTTTGATTTTTTTGTTCTGACTGCTCTAGTGCTATTTTCTGATCGTTCAGTTGTTGCTCTAAAGAGTAATTAGCCTTTTCAAGAACAGCGGTCTGTTTTTTTATCTCGTCCAGCTCTTTCTGGTGCGCCTCTGCTTGTTTTTGCAGAGCCGCTTCAACTTGATTGCCAATTTCGGAGTCGACTTTAGCTACCTTAGCTTCTACTTGTGTGACCAACTGCTGCTTACTGTTGTTCAGCTCTTGATAGCGAGATTCTAAAACTTGATAAGTTGACTCCCATTTCGATGCTGTAACCGAAGAGCCAATCAGACCTCCAAGGGCTAAACCCATAACGGCGGCAATACCAATGTATAGCTGACTGCGTTTGTCACGCTCTTCAATGACAACCACTTCGTCTTGTTCATTTTGCCCAGATTGTTGGCTCACAGGGTTACTCCAATTCATTAAAGGTTACAATGTCACTGGAAAGTTATCAGTAACGGGTACTACTCTTGGTTCAGCGCGTCAGTTCAGAAAACATTAAGCTTGCGGTATACAACAAAAAGCCACCTACGATGACAATCACTACGCTTTTCTGCACTTTTTCGTTGGTCCGATAACGAAACAGCACAAACGCCAACGCCAATAAAAAAACAATTGCGATTAGTCGAGTCATAACTCCTCCTTGTTTCTCCATTTTATACCATTTAAATAAGCAAGTTACGTCAGAGTCACGTTGTTTGATCATTTAGTTGAACAAGATTTGTGCAAACAGATATTTTACTACTGACATCACACTTTTTCTGATCTAGGATACGCGTACAGATTACCTATTCATGTGGGTAATTGTTCCTATGAAGACTGCAGGAGAGTGGTTTTTAACTAAATATTAACATTTAGTTAGATTGACCCGCCGAAGAAGTAAATCTTTCAGGTGCTTTATGCTGATAAAAATCAGCAAAGTGAGGACTGTCGTTGGAGGAACCTCTGGAGAGAGCCGTACTACGATTTTTGTAGCAAGCGGCCGCCGAAGGAGCAAGCTTAGAGACCAAAACTTCTCAGTAAGTTTTTCGCTAAGTGAAACTCTCAGGCAAAAGGACAGAGGAGTGGAAAGCAACAACCTTAATTCAGAACACTAACTACAGTAATAATGTATTAAGTGGTGCGATCTCATTGATCAGTACTGCCCTTTCACTCTTCTCCTTAAATTTTTATTTATTAAGGGGAACCTATGAACTATCTACAAGAAACATTACAAACCATCAACCAACTTGTTTGGGGACCACCGCTGCTTGCTTTGCTCGTTGGTACAGGTATCTACTTTACTTTTCGCTTGGGCTTACTCCAGTTTAGACACCTACCAACCGCTCTGAAAATGGTGTTCACCAAAGACAAATCTGGTCATGGTGATGTTTCTAGCTTTGCTGCTTTATGTACTGCCCTTTCCGCGACTATCGGTACTGGTAACATCGTTGGTGTTGCTACTGCGATTAAACTTGGTGGACCGGGTGCGCTTTTTTGGATGTGGCTCGCTGCTCTGTTCGGTATGGCGACTAAGTATGCAGAGTGCCTTCTTGCCGTTAAATATCGCAAAGTCGATAGTAAAGGTGAGATGGTCGGCGGACCAATGTACTACCTGCAATACGGTGTTGGTTCTCGTATCTTAGCGGTTCTATTCGCTGTATTTGCACTTGGCGTAGCCTGTTTTGGTATCGGTACTTTCCCGCAAGTGAACGCGATTCTAGACGCAACTGAAATCTCTTTTGGGGCTTCTCGTGAGCTCTCTGCGATCGTATTAACCCTACTTGTTGCAGTTGTAACACTCGGCGGTATCCAGTCAATCGCGAAAGTAGCCGGTAAAGTCGTTCCAACGATGGCTGTTATGTACATTGTCGCCTGTTTGAGTGTCCTGATATCGAACGCAGGCCAACTATTAGATGCTATTAGTTTGGTGATCACTTCGGCGTTTACTAATACGGCAGCAACCGGTGGTTTCCTAGGGGCAAGTATCATGCTAGCCATTCAATCAGGTATTGCTCGTGGTGTATTCTCGAACGAATCTGGCCTAGGTAGTGCACCTATGGCAGCTGCAGCAGCTAAGACTGATTCATGTGTTAAGCAAGGTCTTATCTCTATGACAGGCACCTTCTTCGACACCATCATCATCTGTACTATGACAGGTTTGGCACTTATCTTAACCGGTGCATGGCAAACGGATCTTTCAGGTGCAGCGATGACGACGCACGCTTTTGCTATTGGTCTTAACGCCGACACAATTGGTCCAATGCTGGTGTCTGTTGGTCTTATCTTCTTTGCTTTCACGACCATTTTAGGTTGGAACTATTACGGTGAGCGCTGCGTTGTTTTCCTGTTTGGCACTAAAGCAGTTCTACCGTACAAGGTTATCTTCATTGCATTAGTTGCCTCAGGAGCCTTCTTAAAGCTTGACGTGATTTGGCTACTGGCAGACATCGTCAATGGTTTGATGGCGATACCGAACTTAATCGGTTTGATATTGTTACGCCAAGTCGTGATTGAAGAAACCAAACAGTTCTTTAACCAAATGACGATGAAAAGCGACCCAAGCAGAACAGATAAACCATCGATGATTTATACCAATCGTAGTAAATAACTGCTCACCCTAGCTTGTTAAAATGCTCGATAACTGCGTTAGAATTTTTGATTGTAGAATAACTACTTATCGAAACTCTCTGTTGCAGAAAAGCCGCCTTGTTCTCAAGCCTTTTTCCTGCGCTACTTTTGATCACTTACTTACTGTGATTGGTATTAAGCGATCAGATTGATAGTCTCAAACATACAAAAAAGCCGAAGTAGAACACTTCGGCTTCATTTTGTCTTTAGAATTCAGTAATTAAGCTGTTGGCGTTGTCGGCTCTTCCAGAATCAATTTGATGCCTAATGAGATCAGTACTGCCCCTGTGACGCCTTCCATCCAACCGATCACTTTAGGACTCTTGAAGAGTTGTTTGGCTGAGCCTACTGCACCAGCGATGCCACACTGCCACACCATAGCGATCATAAAGTGGATTCCAGCCATCAGCATAGATTGCATAAATGGTGAACCTTGAGGATCTATAAACTGCGGTAAGAATGCTAGATAAAAGACCGCTGTTTTTGGGTTCAACACATTAGAAAGAAAACCTTCTCTAAGAGAGCGCGATACACTCAATTGATCGTGTTTCGCATCCGACACCTCAAAACCTGCATTACCTTTGACTACACCATAAAGACTAGAAGCTCCCAACCAAATTAGGTACGCAGCACCAATTAGCTTTACCGTTTGGAATAGCTCTGCTGATTGCAGAAGAATCGCGGAAATACCGATCGCAGAGAAAGTCGCATGTACAAACAAACCTAAACAAACGCCAAAACTTGTTACGGCACCATCTCTCACTCCGGAACGGGTGGTGTTGCGAATCACCACAGCTGTGTCCAGCCCAGGAGTCAAAGTCAAAATGGTGATCGCCACAACAAAGGCTTCAAAGTTCAGTATCATAACCGCATCCTTGCAAAATAAACGCTTAGTTTGCCTGCTGATATCTAAATGAACAACACAGAGGCAAGCACAATTAATATGCTGCAGATTAACTCAATTCATCCTCGTTTGTTAAGCTTTGTATTACTCCCACTGACTTCTTTTATAGACCACTAAGTCTGATTCCTTTTCTATGGTTTACAAATTATTTACAACCGAGGTCGCTTTGTAGAACAAACCTATTGGTCGCTATGCCATTGGTTGCTAAACTCATTCTTTTATTCTCAGGGAATTATGATGAGCGCATTCAAAAAACTGGTTGAACATTCTCAAAAATGTTCACGCTTCCAACATTTATCTGCAATTTGTGGCTGGGACGCCGCATCTATGATGCCTGCAGGGGGTAACCAAGCTCGTAGTGAAGCAATGGCAGAGTTGTCCGTTCATATTCACGGTCTTATGACGCAACCTCAACTGGCTGATTGGCTCGCTGATGCTGAGAATGAAAACTTAAATGCAGAACAAAAGTCGTCGCTGCGTGAGATTAAAAGGCAGTGGCAACAAGCGAACCTTCTTCCTGAAAAGCTGGTGCAAGCAAAATCTCTAGCTGGTTCGAAGTGTGAACATGCTTGGCGAACACAGCGCGGCGATAATGACTGGGTGGGTTTTGAGAAAAACTGGCGCGAAGTTGTCGAACTTTCTCGTGAAGAAGCACAAATCAGAGCCGATGCTTCAGGCTTAACACCTTATGATGCAATGCTGGATATCTACGAACCAGGAACGAGTTCAGCCTCTCTTGATGCTCTTTTCAGCGATGTAAAAACTTGGCTTCCTAGTTTGATCGATCAAGTTATCGAAAAGCAATCCACCGAACAGCTGATTGCTCCTGCAGGTCACTACCCAACAGACAAGCAAAAAGCACTTGGCCTTGAAGTCATGAAACTGCTCAAGTTCGACTTTGAACATGGCCGACTGGATGAAAGTGTTCACCCATTCTGTGGTGGTGTACCTTCAGATGTCCGCATTACCACGCGTTACGATGAGTCCGAATTCGTACAGTCGCTAATGGGCATTGTTCATGAAACGGGCCACGCACGCTACGAACAAGGTTTACCAAAAGCACTAGCGGGCACACCAGCAGGCGAAGCTCGCTCAATGGGTATTCATGAGTCTCAATCTCTGTTCTTCGAAATGCAAATTGGCCGCAGCGACGCTTTCATTGCACATTTGGCTCATATGGCAGGTAACCACTTCAACGGTCCAGAATTCGAACAAGAGAACTTCAAGAAGATCTACACCCGTGTTAAGAAAGACTTTATCCGTGTTGATGCCGACGAACTCACCTACCCAGCGCACGTTATCTTACGTTATGAAATTGAGCGCGATTTGATCAACGGTAACATCAAGCATACCGACGTACCTGAGCTATGGAATCAAAAGATGCAAGATTACCTAGGGCTTAGCACTCAAGGTAATTTCACTAACGGTTGTATGCAAGACATTCACTGGACTGACGGCGCATTTGGCTATTTCCCAAGTTACACATTAGGTGCAATGTATGCAGCGCAGTTTATGGCAGCGATGAAGCAAACGGTCGATGTTGACCAAGTAATTCAATCTGGTGATCTGACGCCGATCTTTAGCTGGTTGGAGAACAACATCTGGAGCAAAGGAAGCCTACTCACAACGGATGAGTTAGTGAAAGGCGCGACAGGTGAAACGCTGAACGCCAAGTTCTTCCAAGAGCACTTGAAAGCTCGCTACCTATAAGACTGTATTCAAAACAGTACCGAGCAGCGAGAATCATACGCTGCTCCTTTTCCCCTTCCCCAAGGAAAGATAACCATGGAATGGATCCTGTTCACTGTGCTTGCGGCGTCGAGCCAAGCATGGAGAAACGCTTTTCAAAGCCGCTTAAGTCAAACCTTGAACGTTTCAGGCGTAACACTTGCGCGTTTTCTTTGGGCAAGCCCTCTAGCCCCACTCTATTTGATCTGCCTGTACCAATACCAAGATGCTCCAATGCCAACGTTTACTGGGCACTCTTACTTCTTTTTGGCTGGCGCTTCTGTTATGCAGATCGTCGCCACAGGTTTAATGGTGGTACTGTTTAAGCAACGTAACTTTGCGATTGGTGCTGGACTGGCAAAGAGCGAAGCCCCCGTTTCAGCAATATTGGGGATTCTATTTTTTGGCACTTCGTTAACACTACTCGGTTGGATTGGCGTCGCTTTTGGTATGGTCGCGGTATTTCTGCTTAGTTGTGCCAATGGTGTTCGCAGTGTCTCTCTAAAAACCGCTTCAATTGGTCTTGCTTGTAGTACCGCTTTTGCTCTTACTTCACTATGGATCCGTGAAGCGAGCCTGAGCCTTAACTTGCCATTTCCGCACAGTGCTGCGTGGGTTTTGTTCATTGTCATTCTGACGCAAACCCTACTGCTATTAACGTATTTGCTTTTAAAAGACCGCGACACATTGAAGCTAATGTTCAATAAACCCAAATTGGTGATCATGACCAGTATTGCGAGCTTTGTGGGTTCGCTTGGTTGGTTTAGCGCAATGTCGCTGCAGGCAGTGCCTTATGTAAAAACACTCGGGCAAATAGAAGTGTTTTTCACCATGTTGATTTCGATATTCTGGCTTAAAGAGCCAGTTAAGCACAAAGATATGCTTGCCCTATTCTTTATCGTGATTGCCGCTATTTTGGTGATGTGGCAATAGTTAATTCATGCTACCAAGTGAGGTCTCCCTCACCTGCTGACTGGATTCAACAACTATGAGCCATTAACATGGTCCTGGTTTAGTTATATGAGCAAAGTGTAATGGAAAAAATTTACCTAGCCGGCGGCTGCCTATGGGGAGTCCAAGAGTTTATTAAATACGTACCTGGCGTTATTGATACCAAGGCTGGGCGTGCTAATGGTACAAATACGACAACTCAAGGCGATTACGACGGTTACGCCGAATGTGTAGAAGTGACTTTCGATCCGACAAAGGTCGCTTTAGAAACGCTCATACATCACCTTTTCGAGATTATCGATCCATACAGTGTAAACAAGCAGGGAAATGACGTTGGCGAAAAGTACCGAACCGGTATTTATAGTGAACAGCCGAACCATGTTGAGCAAGCCAAGCAAATCATTGCAGCTCGAGACGATGCCGATCGAATTGCTCTAGAGGTTTTGCCTTTGACAAACTTTGTTCCAAGTGACGATATCCACCAGCACCATCTGTCACTTCATCCAGAGAATCACCACTTGTGTCATATTCCTTGGGATCTACTGCATAAGTACAAAGCGAAGTAACACTGCGCTTTTTATCTTCGAGGTCATAACGTCAGTTAGATTAACGCACCTTGTTGTGATCACTTGCGACAGTGACATTCATTTTTAGGGCGATTTCAACCTCGACAAAATTCTCAAATTGAGAATCCATAACCGATACTACCCTCCAATATTGACGATAAGAACTACAGAAAACACCAAAAAATCACCACTCAAGATACCTGATTTACTTAAAATTAAACTGATTGCATATCTTTTCGTACTTGGCTGTACCTTGATCCCACAGGTTCAATCACCAATACTTTTTCCTAATTTGATTGTCAATTTGACGTATCGTTTTTTGCTGTAATTTTTGGATTTGGAAGTGTGGGAATGACTAAAACTATTTTGGCAGCCACTTTGATGGCGAGTTCACTCAGTGCGGTTTCAACTGAATTTCCTTCTGCAGGCACCGCTTTTATCCTTCCAGGCCAGCACGAATCTACAACCAATCATAATGGTGTTGATCTGACAGCCCAAGAGCTCATTGATTGGGAGCTGAGCAATAGTGATATTGTTTTCGGCTCTTATAGTGAGCCCTCTGACAACGCTCGCAGCAATACATTGGGTTACATGTACAACCAGAAACTAGAGATCAACTCAAGTTGGGTAGAAAACGAACTAAGACACTACGCTGAAGCTAACGACCTAAACTATGAGGATTTCTTCCTACACTTTTCTGAAGACACAGTGATTGCGGAGGTAGATTCTACGCACGGTGAAAACACCATTCTCAACCGAAAGCCTATGATTGTTGGATACACAGTCGATCAATCGCACGCAGGGTTTTGGTTATACCAACAACCGCCTTGGGATGCCGATGTCTTTGAGCACTCCGCAAACAATGGTGCCCTCTACATCTATCACTCAGAACCGTTTGACCGCTTAACGCTGAAATTTTCTCAATTTGCGACCGGCGGAAGCTTCTCAATAGAGTATCCAAATGCTATCGACCAGCGCGGTCAAGTTACCCAATGGCAAACCATTTCGATCAAGAAAGATAAGACCCTGAACATGACCAAGAACCAAGCCGTGATTTGGAACATGCCGGATGATTGGAAGCGCGCAACGACGCACGATGGCAGCGGTGCCAGTTATGGCGGTGGGCAATATTTTGGTTCTGAATATCTTCGTGATGGTGGCCTACTGTATGTGGTGCGCATTCGATGGAACGAACCAGAGCACAGACCACGCTTAAAAGAAATAAAACTGAAAAACTCTTTCCCAACGGTGAAGCTTTCCGACGCAGCAGAAACAACGCCAGATGGTCGAACAATCGAGAGATGGAGAAAGATCAGAGGCTTTGATCAATCAGCAGACATCAACAACGACAACTATCTATCAAACTCTGAATACAAAGCTCGTACAAACAAAAACGCTACTGCTCGTTTTCGCTGGGAATCCCGGGTTATCCCTTTCGGTCGCATGTGGAATCAGTCTTCGTCTTGGGCATTAACAAATTTGGCTAACAACGACTATCAAGAGGCTATGTCGACTTACTACGCAACAAATTGGACAGAACAAGGCTTAAATGGGGCTTACAACGATGACACTAATAAACTATTGGGCAGTAATCAATTCTTCGTATATTCCGGAGGTAACATTACCGAGTTACAAGCGATAGCGGGCTCTGACGAAGCATCTCGTCGTTCCTAAACAGACTTGCAGCCGATCAACCCGGAACACTTGTTGGTTTAAATATCGGGACGGCAAATCTGTATGGCCGAAATGGGCAATCTCATCTCATCGATGCAGGCTCTCTGTATCTACGCGAGCATTATCTCTTCCCTACTACTGGCTTCAGTGGTTATGCGGGAATATCTAAATTCTGGGATAACTCAGCGTTAGCTCAGTCTGGTAGTAGCGTCATTTTCCAGGCTACGACACGATATGGTCGAGTTCAATATTTTGAGAATACGCAAGAAAACTGGCAACAAGATCAGTATTCTGCCCTTGCCATCTACTACCTCAATCATCACGCGGATCGCACCTACTTTAATCAGTGGAATAGCAGTTATCTGTATGGGAGTCATAACACCACCAGTGGTAATTACTACACCAGTGGCATTGCTCAAAACATTGCCTACCAACCTACTTCGTTATTGAAGGTGGACATAGGTGCGCCTTCAGGGGAAATCCCGAGTAACCACAATGCAATCCCACTCATGCTATCAACATCGACGCCTTATGCTGCCGATTACACGATTATTGGTGATAGTGCGATGACCGAGTTAGTTCATCAAGATTTACCCAATGGAATAGCTCATGTCATGCCTACTCATACTTACTTCGCTTACCAATCGGAGAATCAAGTCGTCAATGGCGGACCAGAAGAGATGGTTCTCGCACGTCAGTTTGAAAAAGGTTTAGTGCTGTATCGAACCGACTTTCATGGCCGAAATGTGAGTTATTTTTCAGAGCCTTTGATTACGGTTCAGTTGGGTAAGCCGATGAGACCTGTAGATGCTAACGGTAACCTCGGAGATCCAGTCACCCAAGTTCAAATTGGGGGGTACCAAGGTCTAATACTGGTCAACGCAGAATAAACAGCGAGTACCAAGTTTCTCTCCTAAAATACATCACAAATAGAAAAGCCTCTCGTCATATAGAATCAAGAGGCTTTTCTTTCGTCATTGATAAGTCGCTATCAAAAACTAATCGTGGCGAGTTTCGGGATAAGGTTAATGATCAGCAATATTGTCTGGCATGTTTTCCTAACACATCAAGCCTTGGGTAACTTTAACTGATAGATCTTCTCTGCTTTCGTCCCTAACAACCAGAAACTCACCGCGAGAATCGCGAAGAACAGGGCTTTGTGCATACCTTCCCAAAGGTACTCAAAGAAACGGCTATAAAGATTCAAGAAGATGAACACCAAAGCGACTCCTTTGGTCATATCATCATGGTGCTTCAATCCAAGATAGAGTGCCACAAACGAAGCCACCAGAAGCAGCACAGACCAATACAGAATCGAGATCTGCTCTATATCTAACCAAATACTGAAATCAGCGTGGTTGCCGAATATCGAAAGCAACCAAAGAGAAAAGAAGAAATAGAGCAAGCCAACAAACTTAGTCACACTCTCAAATTCCATCGCCGCTCTGATTCTTGGCAAAACGTAGAGACTCGCCAGCAGCAATACTCCACCAAACAATGCAAATCGTAACGGGTAATTCATACCTAGATAGTAACCATCACTCTGAACTTGATAGGAATGAAAACCAAACCATGCGCCTAACGTTATCAGAGAGAATATCCAGACCGTTTGCGACGGCAACCAGAGCCCAATCAAACCATAAACCGCTGAAGCCAATAGAATCAATGGTGCTAGGTTCTCAGTCTCTATAACCTTGCCAAGGAAGAAGATCGACAGTGCAGTACTGATCATCCCGAGAACGAACAGCGCCTCATTAGCCAAGACTTTGCTTGGGTAAAGTTTCCTTCTACGAATACCGAACACGTAAAAGCCAATAGCTCCCGCGAAGAAGAACAGACTCTTTGCTAGTTCTGGTGCAGTGAAGATGCTCTTGAACAGCTCTATCAACCATTCATCAAACACAAAGGACAAGGTTGCCAATACCACACATGTCACCGCAATGGTGAACGAGTAACGAGCAATCTGGGTCCAATCAAAAGCAGAGACCTCGAAGGTACTCTCTAGCTTGTCATGCTCTTCTTGTGTTAAGACACCTTGGGACTGCCACTCATCAAGCGCATTGCCAATGATTCTACGCTCCTTCTTAGACACTTTCATGCCTACCTCTCTTAATACCGATATTCACAAGTGAAAATTCACTGTTTCCAACTCAATTATGGCTTAAGAGTAACATGGAGTTTCCGTCTCCGTAGATCAGACACGGATAAATTGATGGTTTTTAAGATCTTTAAGGGTTATGAGATCAGGCTTGCACTCGAATTGGTGCTAAGAGGTGAAGCAATTGAAGGCAGAAATACGAAGATAAAAAAGCACGCATATGCGTGCTTTAAGAGAGTGCTTACTGATAAATAAATCAGACAAATGAGCAACCCTACTCATGAGGGAAAAGGAAGAAAAATTCTCATGAGCAGGGCTTATTTGTATTACTTCTCTAGCTTAGTGAAGTAATCAAACAGTACTGGTACGTCGTTTTGACCTAGACCTGCATCAACAGCAGCTTGTAGGCTCTTAGAAGTACCTTCAGCGATTAAAGACTCAGTACCTAGGTCTGAAACCATCTCTAGGAAGTAACCAAGGTCTTTGTTCGCGTTTGCTACAGAGAAACCTAGCTTCTCTTCACCGTCTACTGCGTAGAACTTACAGAACTGCATGAACGGAGAGTTAGATGGGCCTGCAGACATGATGTCGAACAGCTGTTGACCATCAACGCCAGCCAGTTTTGCAACTGCGAATGCTTGAGACATTGTTGCTACTGTCGTCATGCCCATGAAGTTATTAACAAGCTTAGTTACGTGACCAGAACCTAGTGCGCCTAGGTGGAATACGTTCTCACCTTGCTCATCAAGAACAGGTTTAACTTTGTTGAATGTTTCGATGTCGCCAGCAGCCATGATGTTTAGTAGACCATCTTTCGCGTGAGCTGGTGTACGACCTAGAGGTGCGTCAATCATACCAGCGCCTTTCGCTGCAAGGTCTTCACCAATCTTACGAGTTGAAGCTGGGATAGAAGTACCGAAGTCGATCAGTGTTGCACCTTCTTTGATACCCGCTAGGATACCGTCATCACCGTATACCACTTTTTCTACAACAGCAGACGTTGTAAGACAAAGCATTACGATGTCGCTGTTTTCCGCAAGTTCTTTGCCAGAAGTTGCTTCTTTTGCACCACGAGCTACACAAGCTGCAACTGCGTCTTTGTTAAGATCCATAACGTTTAGCTCATAACCACGTTTTTGTAGGTTCTCAACCATGTTGCCGCCCATAAGACCAAGGCCAATGAAACCAATGACAGGTTTTGTCATAACTAACTCCTAAACTCAAGTAATGTGTTATTGTATGATTATATTATATTGGTGCAAAACCTATTGTGCAATGACCTTGAGTTAGAATCTGTGATCAGCTAGACGTATTAGGCTTGTAATGGGGTATAAATCAGACAATATGCCAGTAAATAGTCAGACTATTATCTACTTTTGGCAATAAAATTCGGTTCAGCATGATTCTGGAAACCGAAGAAAGGTTTTCAGATGAGCAACGTAACAAGCACGCTTTGTAAGAGTACAAGCTATTATCAAGTAGCGAATAAAACGCCGACTCAATTGAGTCGGCATCTCTCTTTATTAAACGTTAGTCATTAGCCATGAATAATCACATTCTGCTGCACCAACGCATCTAAGATGTCATCAGACATATTGCTAGCAAGTGTCAATTGCGGAGCAAGATCTTCTACCACTATCACCTGTTGGGTGGTTCCCATACCATCTGGGTTTATCGTTAGCTCGATGTCATTACCGTCCACGACTTTTGCATCTATCTGTTGTAACAGTACTGCCATATCAAGCGTCGTGTTTTGTAGTTCAGGTAACACTTCCCTGAGATCGATAGTATCCCCTTCTGACAAATCAAAGTCGGTAATCTTGTCTTCGACACCATGTTGGATGTTGAGCCAAACGAAAGAGTCCATCCCATCGCCGCCGGTAAGGATGTCAGCGCCATCGCCACCGATTAAGGTATCATTACCGTCACCTCCAATTAGCTCATCATCTCCACTACCACCTTCAAGTCGGTCATCACCAGAGCCAGACTCTAGTTGTGTATTACCTCCGTCGCCAAACAACTGAACATCATCCGCCGTAGCACTTAGATCAATGTCTGTTGCATCAGCCACAATCGTTAGGTTGAGGTCTATCTCTGAAGAGGTTGCTCCTGGAGATATCACCATATTCATATCGTCTAACTCCGAAGATACCGCTTCCAACTTAATCGTATGTGGTGTGGCATCTTGCGGAAGGTCAACAATCTTTAAGCTATCAATCGCATCAGCGGATGCGACCCAAACACCACTATTAAGAGCGACCGTACCCGCACTGCTTATCACGGAAGCACCCGCTGGCACATCTTTGATATTCAGAGTCAGGATCTCATTAATATCAGCCAACGCCGCCACAATACCGACCAAAGGAATACCACTCGCACTTGCGGTTTGACTGGCAGTAATGTTGCGAACATAGTTCATAGCAGGATCAATCGACAAGCTCGGTGTATTAGCGACCGGCGTTACCTGAATTGGGTAGTTCTCCGGTGGCGTAGTGATAACAATACCCGACGGGTTGCCACTGTCTTCCGCAACCACCTGTAGATTAATACTGTTTGTTGGAATGTATTGAGTGTTCACAAACAACCCGACAGGATTGGCTGGTGTATTGATGATATCGTTGATGTCAGCCGGTGTCCCTTCTAGGATAATTGAGTTAGTGCCCTGCCCACTAACCGTCACAGTGGTAGTTGTCGGCGGAATTACCGACAAGGTACCAAAGTCGACACTCAAGGTGACCGTCATAAAGTCACCAGCGTGGGCACCGACGTAATCTGGGTCAGCAACGGTAATACCACTAACCAATTGGTCGACGTCTTCATCAATAACTGACGTGACATTGTCACCGTTAATCACGGGTGAATCGTTAATACCTGTTACGGTTAAGTTTAATATGCCGCTATCTGTTAAGAAGTCATCAACCCCATTGGTTTGCCCATTGTCTTGAATGGTGTATGAGAAGCTGATGTCTCCACTGGTCGCATCGTATTCATCGTTAGCATCAAATACCCAATAAGGTCCAGTGATCGATGGGTCGTCAGCTCCGCCACTGTTTTCAAAGTACTGCAACTGACCTTGCCCTGTAGTGAGGCTGACATCGATAACGGTCAAGTTATCCCCTTCAGGATCACTCGATGCGGCAATCAAATCTTCAGCTTTAATCACGATTTGATCATCTTCAGAAATCGTTCCTAAATCGATAACGTCGGCGGCATTTGGTGCATCATTAACCTCAGTAACTTTAATCTCAAAGGTCGTTTGGTTAGTCAGTGGGCCCGGTGAACCATTGTTACCACCGTCATTGACCTCCGCGGTCACGGTAGCGACCCCGCTCTGATTCAAGTAGTTTTCATCAGCACCTAATTCAAACCTAACGCTGCCTGAATCTAGCGCATTGTTGATATCCGCCAAGGTCCCTGTAAGCGTCAATTCAATGCCATTGCCGGATACAGGATCTACGCTTACCCCTGTTGAAGAGGTAAAGGTCAACTCACCTTTATCCACCGACAACTTGAGCGTGTATATCGCACTTGGATCATCATAAACCGCATCTGGGTCCTCTATTTTGAAACCAGAGATATCGCTCAAGGCAATCGAGGTATCTTCCGGTGTCTCTAAGTTTTCAATATTAACAAAGGTTGGTTGGTCATTAATTGGGTCAATCATCAAGTCCACGTTGAAGGTCGTTTCTGGACCTAAATACTCTGTGTTGTCTGCATCCGTATCGACTGAACGCACAGAAATAGACAACGGTGAATCAATACCCAGAGCGTTACCAGTATCGGAGTTATGTTCACCAGAGTTAAAGACGATTTTATCGAGTACGGTTGCATCAACATCTAGCGTCCACGTATCGGAGCTAGCATCATAGGTACCTAATGTTGTGCCATCTGGATACAAAATTGAAGCATCAGAAGGAACATTGCTAACGACCACTCGGATAGTCTCTGGTTCATTCTCGGTAGTCAGCGCAGGCGCAGAAGCGTCTTTATCAAGAATGCTCGCATTGATTTCGATATCAATATTTTGGCCTTCCAATCCTGAAACAGAATCCGTCGGATCCGTATCAATATCATCCCCTACTGGCAATACATGTACTTGGAATTTTGGCAGAGTGCCTGCGTTAGTTGGGATACCTAATAGCGACTCTTGCGTGAACACCTCAACACCAAAATCAAATGTACCGCTGAAGTTTTTCGGTGGCAGCACCGATATTTCACTTAAATCAAATGAATTTGAGACACTGGACGGCAGTTGGACACTCCATACACCTCCACCATTGTTCTTTACGGTAAAATCAGAGCCGCTATCTACTCTAAATTGGAAACCATCAGGGACACCCGTGAATTTGATAGAAACAAACTCTTCCGAACCATCGAGATCAGTCAAGGCGATAGAAATCGGACTTGAACCCGCAAGTGAAATCTCTTGATCTTCGTTGCCTGTGATTTCTACGACATCAGGATCACTTCCTGGCCCTGTAATTTGAACATCATCAACGACAGGAACAACATCAAAACTGACCGACGTTGAGAAGGACTCGCTTGTTGCATCTTCCGTTGTGCTCGAGCCCCCTTCATTAAACGTCGCCGTATCTAAAACGTTGCCGCTCACGGTAACGCTAACGGTACTGACATCCACACCGTTTACATCATCGTAAGTTGGGAAGTTTTCTTTCGGTCTAAACAGCACTCCAGATAAAGCACCACTTTCAATTTCACTTTCGGTGAACGATATAGATGCGCCCAGTGGGGTTCCTGTATCACTGTAAAACTGACCATTAGTTGTATCATCCAATGTTAAGGTCACATCAGTAAAGCGTTCGTTACCACCTTCAATACCATTGAATTGGTCCGCTACAGAACCAGAGAAGTCGAGCACAATATAAGTATCTTCATAACCAACAGCTTCGGCTCCCGGCTTGCCATCGATATCGACTGGATTCAAAGCATCGTCCAAAGAACCTGCGATATTGACAGAAATACTTGGTGCTACGTCGGTTACCGCAGAAACTTTGATGATGGCGCTGGTTTCAAGCATTTTCTCATCGCCCGATGTCAAATCTTTGGTGATAACCGTAAATGGCAACTCAAAGTCTCCGGAGTAATCCGCGGGGAGATTTAATACCAAATCTGAGAAATCTGGCGCTACACCTTGTACCAAAGTGGACTGGTAAACGTATTCCCCGTTAACAAAGTCAATTGCACCACTGCCACCAACGCTGATATTAATGGTTGTTTCGTCAGGGCTTCCTGGATTAATAACGACGGTCTCATCAATCACGATGGTAATTTGGTCATCAGATGCATCACCACCAGTGAAACTAATGACGCTTTCAAGAGCATCACCCAACATGAGTTGGGTATCCTCAGTGGCATCAATTGTTTGGTCCGGAGTCACAACGATATCAGCAGCGATTTCTCCGTTGCCAGTTATCTCTTCAGGGAAGGTTAATATCACGTCTCCCTGTCTCTGAACAATCGCAGATTGTTGGTCACCCGGCTCATCGCCTAAGTCTTCAACTAGCGTAAAGACTGTCATTTTTATACTGCTGATGTTAGTCGATACACCATCATCATATGGTGCAGTTAGATCCAACCCTTGAGGCGCACTAATCGTAAATGCATCTTCATCAATTATCACCCAACGACCATTAGCTTCATAAACCGCACCAGTCACAAGTAGTTGACTCAACACTTCGTATGGTAGAGCGCCGCCAGACGTGGTCGTCAATTCAATGATGGCTTCATTAACGACTTCATTGACAGGAAACTCTGGTGAGACATCTTCTTGTTTGTAACGAATAACGTACTCACCACTGGTTGTAAGGTTATTGCTATTCGTTGTGAAATTAATCTGCCCTGCGGCATTTGACGCAATGGTTGTCAATTGTCCAGTGCCGTCCTCATTAGAGAAGACAATCAAGTTATCAGCATCTGTTGGCTCAACCACAGGAACCACTTGCACGGTGATAGTACCTGTAATCGGTGGGTTGGCTTCAATAAAGCCACCATCTTCTCCCAGCAAGCCACTTGGTGTGTATTCAAAATCTCGCTCTTCAACTTCCAGAATTGTAGTGATCGTAAAATCTTCACTGGAATGTTCCGGAGGTGTTAGTTGGATAAAATCATTGGCCAACGCAATCTGAGTAAACTGCTCTGGAGTTTGAGATGCATCTTTCGGGGTAATAACCAATGTGCCAGCCACGCTGTCATCAACAGTAACATCACCATTAACGACCGCGGTCACACCTGCTGGTATTCCATTGATCGTGATGGAAGTAAAGTGCTCATCGTCATCAATGTAATTCGCTCCTTGTGGGTGCCAATCAATATTAATGGCGGTGTCTTCGTCTCCAATAGTGGTGTTACTGTAGGTTGCAGAAGTATCGATCCTTGGTTTGATAAGCACTCGAACTTCTTGATCGAACGTTAAGGTATGACCGTCATTCTCTGTAACGACGATACGCCCTTGAATGTGAATATTCTCAGTAGAGGAGTCAACAGGACGAATGATGATACCCGACGCTTTCCCAGCCTCTGTAATGTTCGCTTCATATATAGGCTTATCAAGATCAGGATTACCACTGCTGTCTTCTTCATAACCAACAAAGTTAAGATCTATTACCGTCCCATCTCCATCTTCGATAACCACACCCTCTGGGATACCGGATAGAATAACGGTTATCGCTTCTGAACCATCACCAACAAGCGGTGCGTCATTAGGATCGTCAGGTCTTCGCTCACCTGACAATACAGTGAAATCAAGAAATGCGAAGCTGTCTCCGTTCTGGCTCTCTTGGATTGTTGTTTGTACCCCACTCACACCTACATCAGTAAACGTCACCCAATCAGTGCCGTTGGTTCCACCAAATGGCACATCCGCGACACCAATCACTTCAACATTGACCCTCTTAGGACCAAACGTTACTTCATCAGTTTCTGGCCCAGTCGAGAGCGAGGCTGTGTCTTTTACGACGCCCAAAACATCAAAGCTGAAATCTTCATTGCTGTGCTCTTTCGGGATCACTTCAACATTGGCGAGTTCGGAGTAAAGTATTTCTTGGTAATCGACGCCATTAATCGTCACAGTCGGGATAACGGTGTTGGTTCCTAATTCGTAGAGCTCTGCACCTTGAGTGATATTGTAGATTCTTACGTATAACAATTCGGAACCGTCTGCATCAACTGATGGTTTCATCGTGATCACGTCATCAAGGGTGAAGGCAACTCTATTATTTGGGTCACCAACAACATCTGGATCTAAGATATTGTCTTCATTGATGGTTTTACGACTCACACTTAGGGTTCCTAAGTCCGCATCTGGAAGTACATCAATCACTATCGTTCTTTCTTCAGAAGTCGCAAACCTTTTACTGTTGGCTCCGCTATTGTCAGAATCTAGGAATGGATTACGGGTTTCTTCCGTCAAAGCCACCACTTTGAAGCTAATTGTGCCCGAGAAATTATCAATTGGATCGACAACTGTGCTATTGATGTCCGCCGCATCAATAATATATGGACCACCATCCGGCCCTATCGGGCTTCCTGAGCTATCCAATAGAGTGAACTTCCCAGCCCCCGCTTCGACTGTCAGTTGATACGTGATTGTTTCTGGTCGAGAAGCGTCCTGAGTATCAGCTTCAAGATTAAGCGTGATGGTATTGCCGTCTTCCGTTACCGGTATATTTGCCCCCATGCCGTCGGTATCTGGTAGGTAGGTATATGTGCTATTGGCATCATTCCACTCAGCTTCATCAGCCACCGCTTCGATTTCAATTCTAAAGTTTGAACTTACGGTATGGTCAGGAGCACCGTTATTGTCGATCTCCAATTCATAGTTGATCCTTACACCATTTCCATTTGTGCTAAAGTTGCGGTCAGGTACAAAGTAGAGATTGTCGATAGTTGCAATGACATCTTTAGGATCTGTGGTGTCATCTGGGTCTGGCATAAAGCTCTGAACAATATCTGCACCATCCAGAATGAAATTACCGTCACTATCTGTCGACAACTTCACGTACTCTGAACCATTAAAGTAGTAAAACGTGCCTCTGTGGTTGGTATTATCAAATATCTTCAGTTGCCCGATCGCTTCAGCGTTATCTTGGTCGTACAAGTTAACTTGCAATGCAACTTGAGCCGGAGCATCCGGTAGACCATCTTGATTATCAAAAGTATTTTCTAGCTCTGCAGGTTCGCTACCCGCAGCGTAGTTAATAGATGGATCTCGGCCAATATCTTCTGTGGTTGTGACTTTCAATGAAACGGCAGTTGAGTCTTGGTCGACGATGGTGATATTCAACGGCGTTTCAGAGGTATCCAAATCCGCATCGGTTGCTACTACGTTGATTGAGAAGTTAATCTCATCCCCATCATGATCAAGATAACCATTGGCTCTGAATTCAATTTCACCGTTAGAGTTGATGCGCAAGCGACCTAACTCTCTCTCGTCGACAACATTGCCCCCAGCATCAAACTCCTGTTCATAGACACGTACCTGTTGAACACCAGAAGTAAGATCATAGGTATTACTTTCTGTGTCGCTTGGGTTTCTTCTGAATACAATCGCCGTATCGGTATCAGATACTCCTTCGATTTGGGTAAGCACAGCCCCATCAGCACCCGTATCTGTTGCATTGGCAAACATGTTTACTTTAGAGCCGTTATAGTTCTGACCCTCGAGGCGGGTAATAGATTGAGTCGTCACAAGAGGAACATCATCCGTCACCGATAAGTTAAGCGCTATTGCGTTTGACTGATCCCCATCAAAATCTTCTGCTACCACGGAGAAGTTCAGAGGAATACTGTTTTCCATATCCGCATCTGGATGCTTAAGCGGTTTAAACAATTCAAACTGGTAGCTATTGTCGTTGGTATCAAACACAATCTCGAACACAGCTTCGTTGCTGGTCTCCGTTTGTGCGGTATAGGTAAATGTGGTGCCACTTTCAACGACCGGCAGCCACTCTAAGCCTTCTCCTTCCGAGGTTAGCCCAGTTAATACAGCATCTGGATTTACCAACTCATAAAGCACGACTCCGTCGGCACCCTCATCAATCGTAAACAAACCGTTAATAACCGTATCTTCCGATTGATCCGAGCCTATACCGGTCAAATCATCTTCATCGACGACGGTTTCTCCTGTTGGTGCGGTCATCGTTGGTCCATCATCCAACACTTCTATTGGTAATCGGTATTGATTTGAATCATCACCATCACCATCGATCGCTACCACATCGAAAGGTATGGTTAGCGTATCTAGATTGGCAGGAGTGGTCGCGTGATTAAGAGGCCCTAACAGAGTAAAGGTATAGTCGCCGTCATTGGTCAATACTAAAGTAAAGATTGGAGTACCCGATGAATCTGTGGCTCCTTGATAAGTCGTGGTATTAGCAGCGCCTGTAATTTCTGTGATCTTAATACCTTCACTTCCAGACGAAAGCATCGCTTCCACTGTCGCTATATTACGCAGTTCGTAAGCTTCGACTTGGTCTGCACCTTCTGTGGTGACGAAAGATCCTGCTGCCTGTGTTGGGTTACCAATATCTTCCTCATCAACGATAAAGGTACTTCCCACGCCTGTGTCTGTTATTTCTGGTACGTCATCGGTAATCGTCACGTTGAGTGGTGTGCTCGCCGAATCAGTTTCATCCGTATCAACGGCATAAACCGGTAGAGTAAAGAGCTGATCATTATTGCCCTGTACAGAGTCATGATCGATCTCTTGCAGTAGTGTAAAGGTGTACTCTCCTAATACAGTAGTAGAGAATTTAATCGTAAAGATATCAACCTCTACATCGAGGGCATCTTTGGTAAAGCCGATATAATTCCCTGAGTCAGCAGGATCTTCTTTTATCTGAATGGCTAAACCGTTCGATTTAAGAGCACCACCGACATTAAACTCGGTCGGCTCAATTCGGAAGTAGCTAACATCATCACTACCAGCAGTAAAGGTGATCTGCTCAGTTTGACTTACAGGCAGACTTGGTGAAGAACCATCGGCTAAGTTAACTTCACTCAAACTCACTGGCGGAATAATATCAATCGTAGGTGGAGCACCATCACTAATGACTAACCTAACGGTTGCTTGTTCTAGATCGACATCTTGGTCTTGAGATTTCACAACAATGTTCTTAACAATATCGCCGTTTTCATGATCCAAGTTTCTGTTTGGCTCAAAGCGAATGTCGCCATTGATTTTGACAAACAGTGTTCCTTCTGGATACACAAATGCTTGCTCATCTGTATCGTTTTGATTCAGTGGCTGCTCGGCCCCTCCATCGTAAATAAACCCAGTGATTGTTGAACCGTCTGCACTCGGGCCTGGCATTGTTTCAAACACATTACTACTCACGACACCCGAAGTAGGCTCTGTGACAAGTAAATCCCCAGATTGCATAACCTGAACATCATCGCCTATCACAACTTGTAGAGGCTTCGGAGCAGATAAATCACCATCGGTATCTTGTGCATAAACCGATAAATCAAAGGTAATGTCATTATTGCCATCACCAGGGGCATGATCTAAGCGCTCCAATAGAGTAAACGTGTAAAGACTAGGATTTGAGCTATCAAACGTTAAGGTGAATATCGGCACTTCAACGCCCGGTGACACCGTTGTGAACGCCAGATAATCACCAGAGCCGACAGGGTCTTCTCTTAGGTCAACTGCCAGCCCATTCGATGTAATCGAACCGCCCGTGTTGAACAGAGAGGTATCGACGACAATCTTCGCGATGTCATCGCTGCTGGCGAATGATGTGATGAGATTGGTTTCGCTGATTAAGCTGGAGTCTGGTGTCGAACCGTCCGCTAAGTTACTTTCTGATAAGTTAACACTAGGAACTACGTTCAATTCAGGTCCTTCACCATCAATGATGGTCAATCGAACGCTCGACATAAAGACATCATTGTCAAAATCTGATGAGGTGAACACGATATCTTTAACAATGTTTCCACCCGAGTGATCAAGGTTTCGATTGGGCTCAAATCGAACATCACCGTCTAACGTGACAAACAGTGAACCTTCGGTAAAGATAAACTCTTGTTCACCTGTAACCGTTTGATCGAGTGAAATAGCAAGTCCACCACCGTAAGTAAATTCAGTAATGGTTGCGCCATCGGCACTTGGCAATGGCATGATATCAACCGTCGCTGTTGTAGGAGTACCCGTGCTTGGCTCCGTAATGGTTAGAATGCCATCCTGCATTTGCTGTATGTCATCTTCAATCGTTACCACAATATCACGTCGAGTTGACTCGGAATTATCCGTATCGACAGCGTAGATCGGCAGACGGAAGTTAAGATCGTTGTAATTCAGGCCATTGAGATGATCGAGAGCTTCCAGCAAGGTAATCGTAAATTGACCTTTGTTAACGCTATCGAAGCTTATCGTGAAAACATTCGTTTCATTACCTAAACCATCTGTCGTAAATCCAATGTAATTCCCTGAGTCCGCAGGTTCTTCTTTCAGCGCGACAACGAGACCATTCGACTTCAGCAAACCACCAAAATTAAATTCATTGGTTGCAATACGGAAGTGGCTAAGATCATCACTCCCCTCGGTATAAGTAATGGTGTGAGTAGAGCTCACTGCTCCCGCTGTTGGCATTGAACCATCAGACAGGTTAACTTCTGACAAATACACATCTGGCACAATATTGATAACAGGGTCAACACCGTCAGTAATAGTTAGAGTCACTGTTGCGGTTTGTACGTCTTTATCAAAATCGCTAGTGGTCACAACAATACTGCGAACAATGTCGCCAGCAGAGTGGTCGAGGTCTCTGTCAGGCTCAAAACGTAGAGAACCATCTAACTTAACAAACAGCTTCCCGTCTGCAACCGCGAACTCTTGCTCAGTGAAGTTCGTTTGATCTAGGGTAAACGGTCCGTCAGTGCCATACATAAACTGAGTAACAGTAGCACCATCAGCACTTTGTGTTGGCATCACGTCGACGATACCCGTTGATGGTGGCCCGCCAGCACCTGATGTTGTGACTGGTTCAACAATGCTTAGCGTGCGATCTTGAGTCTGCTGCAAGTCATCAGTAATCATGACGTTCAAAGAGGATGAAGCTGAGTCCGTGTTGTCAGCATCAACCGCTATCACTGGAATATCAAAGTCTAGGGTATTGGCAAGGTTGGCATCAGTATGATCCAGTGCTTCCAAAAGTGTGAATGTATATTGACCTATGTTGCTGTCAGAAAACTCGAGTGTGAATACATTCGTTTCCACATTCGAAGCGTCAGTGACAAAACCAACATAGTTGCCTGAGTCAGTAGGTTGCTCTTTAATTTCGACCGTGAGGCCGTTTGATTTCAATGTACCTGATGGATTGAAGTTTGCGGTGTCAACTCTGAAATGTGTGACATCATCACTACCCTCAGTGAAAGTGATAACTTTGGTTTCACTCACCGACGCCCCTGTTGAAGCAGATCCGTCACTCAAGTTCGCTTCATTTAGGTCAATATCAGGGATCAAGTCGATAACTGGAGCATCACCATCTTCAATCGTTACCGATACGGAAGTGCTAACAATATCTCCATCCCCGTCCACTGAATTGACAGTAATAGTTTTTACAATGTCGCCACTTGAATGGTCCAAATCGGACACTGGCTCAAATCGCATACTGCCGTCTATAGAAACAAACAGTGTACCTTCGTCATAAGTAAACGACTGTTCACCTGCCACATTTTGATTGAGTGTTTGTAGTGGTTCTCCGTCGTAGCTAAAGCTCGTCAGGGTTCCTCCATCCGCACTGCTGTCAGGCATTAGACTTATAGTATTCGACGTTTCTACGCCTGTAGTTGGCTCTTTCACGGTCATAGACCCTGCGACCAATGACTGGATGTCATCAGTAATCGTCACTGATAATGGTGACATCAATGAGTTATCACCGTCAGTATCGACAGCATAGACAGGCAAATTGAACGTGAGATCGTTGTTACCTTGAATCGGCGCATGATCAATGGCTTCAAGCAGCGTGAAAGTGTATTCGCCTAACGTGGTTGAGCTGAAATCCAACGTAAAGACTGTCGTTTCCACATTCGAAATATCAGTGGTGAAACCAATATAGTTACCCGAGCCCGTTGGCTCCTCGCGAAGTTCAATGATCAAACCATCCGACTTCAACGAGTTATCTGTATTGAACTCGGTCGGCTCTAGTCGGAACTTCTCGACATTGTCACTTTGGTGAGTGAATGAGATGGTTTCAGTTTGGCTGACCGCCCCTGTGATTGGAGAAGAGCCATCCGCAAGCCCTGCCTCTGCAAGCGTCACGCTTGGAACCGATTCAATGGTTGGGATGTCACCATCGGTAATCGTTAGCGTCACCGTCGCGGTTTCGACATCGATGTCACCATCGCTTGAGGTGAAGACCAGTGATTTGACGATATCGCCATTCTCATGGTCAAGATCTCGGTTAGGCTCGAAGCGCACATTACCTTCAATGGTCACGTACACATCCCCTTCGGTGAACGAGAACTTCTGCTCACCGGTGATTGTTGGATCTAGAGTCTGCGCAGCACCGCCATCGTAGGTGAACTGAGTAATCACCGCCCCATCAGCACTTTGCGCGGTCATAACATCAATGGTATTGGTAGTCACCGTACCATCGGCTAGATTCGGTTCAGTGATATCAAGTGTGCCATCCGCCATGATTTGCACGTCATCACCAATGGTGACCGTCAGTGGTGACATCAATGAATTATCACCGTCTGAGTCGACCGCGTAGACAGGCAAGTTAAAGGTGAGTTCGTTATTATTCAGGCCGTCAGCGTGGTCTAGTGCTTCGAGTAGCGTGAAGGTATACTCACCCAAAGTTGTACCTGAGAAGCTCAAGGTAAATACCGGAACTTCCGTGCCACCGTCATTGATAAAGCCGACGTAAAAGCCTGAGTCTGTTGGGTCTTCTTTAAGCTCGACCACAATATTATTTGAAGTTAATGCACCACCCGTATTGAACTCTGTTGGTTCAAGGCGGAACTTCTCGACATCATCACTTTGATTTGTGAACGAGATGGTTTCGGTCTGACTGACTGCACTGCCACTTGGGGTTGAACCATCGGCAAGTTGCGTTTCCGATAGCGACACGCTTGGCACCGATTCAATGGTTGGAATATCGCCATCGGTGATGGTCAGAACAACCGTTGCGGTTTCGACGTCCACATCACCATCGCTGGATGTCACCACAATCGATTTGACGATTGGGCCCGATTCATGGTCGAGGTTGCGGTTTGGTTCAAAACGCATCTCACCCTCAAGAGTGATAAACAGCGAGCCTTCGGTGAAGACAAACTCTTGCTCACCGCTATCCGTCTGGTCAAGCGTCAGTGGCGTACCGCCATCGTATGTGAATTGAGTAATCGTTGCGCCATCGGCACTCTGCTCAGGCATCACATCAATGGTGGTTGTGGTCACCACCCCGCCTGCCAGATCCGCGACCGTCGGCTCTTCGATGGTCAAGATGCCGTTACTCATGCCTTGCACATCATCTTCAATCGTCACCGTCAGTGGCGACATTGCCGAATCATCGCCGTCACTGTCTACCGCGTAAACAGGTAAATCAAAGCTTAAGGTGTTGTTGTCTAAGCCATCGTCATGGTCAAGCGGTTCTAGCAACGTGAAGGTGTATTGACCTAGATTTGTGTCAGAGAAGCTGATAGTAAAGACGTTGGTTTCAACATTCGACGCATCTTTAACAAAACCGATGTAATCGCCAGGATTCATCGGATCTTCTTTCAGCTGAACCGCCAAGTTATTTGACGTCAAAGCGCCTAGTGTATTGAACTCAGTTGGCTCAATACGGAACGACACCACATCATCACTTTGGTCAGTAAATTGAATAACTTTCGTATCGCTAACAGCAGCAACTGTTGGATCCGAACCACCCGTTAAATTCGATTCAGATAGCGAGATTGGCGGGATCACATCTATGGTCGGAATATCACCATCAGTAATGGTTAACGTGACGGTCGAAGTAAGAACGTCATCATCACCATCACTTGATGTCACCACGATATTTTTCACAATATCGCCAGCCGAATGGTCTAAATCTCGGTTTGGTTCGAAGCGCACATCACCTTGAGTGGTGATATAAAGGGAGCCCTCAGTGAAGGTGAACACTTGCTCAGCACTGTCTGTTTGATCGAGCGTGTAAACCGTGCCGTCGTAAGTAAACTGAGAGACACTGGCGCCGTCCGCACTGGCGCTGGTCAGCACATCGAAAACAGACGTCGTTGGCGTGCCCGCCACAAGGTCAGCGACTGTAGGCTCTTTGATACTGAGTGCACCGCTCGCCATAACTTGAACGTCATCCGTGATCGTCACTGATAACGGCGACATCAACGAGTCATCACCGTCAGTATCGACAGCATAGACAGGCAAATTGAACGTGAGATCGTTGTTACCTTGAATCGGTGCATGATCAATGGCTTCAAGCAACGTGAAAGTGTATTCGCCTAACGTAGTTGAGCTGAAATCCAACGTAAAGACCGTCGTTTCCACATTCGAAATATCAGTGGTGAAACCAATATATTGACCCGATCCCGTTGGCTCCTCGCGAAGTTCAATACTCAAACCATCCGACTTCAACGAGTTATCTGTATTGAACTCGGTCGGCTCTAATCGGAACTTCTCGACATTGTCACTTTGGTGAGTAAATGAGATGGTCTCTGTTTGGCTCACTGCCCCTGTGATTGGAGAAGAGCCATCCGTAAGCCCTGCCTCTGCAAGCGTGACGCTTGGCACCGATTCTATGGTTGGAATGTCGCCATCGGTAATCGTTAGCGTCACCGTTGAAGTTTCTACATCAACGTCACCATCGCTTGAGGTGAAGACCAGTGATTTGACGATATCGCCAGATTCATGGTCGAGATCGCGGTTCGGCTCAAAACGTACATTACCTTCAATGGTGACGTACACATCCCCTTCAGGGAACGTGAACTTCTGCTCACCGGTGATTGTTGGATCTAGAGTCTGCGCAGCACCACCATCGTAGGTGAACTGAGTAATTACCGCCCCATCAGCACTTTGCGCCGTCATGACATCAATGGTGTTGGTGGTCACCGTCCCATCGGCTAGATTCGGTTCGGTGATATCAAGCGTGCCGTTCGCCATGATTTGCACGTCATCACCAATGGTGACCGTCAGTGGTGACATCAATGAATTATCACCGTCTGAGTCAACCGCGTAGACAGGCAAGTCAAAGGTGAGTTCGTTATTATTCAGGCCGTCAGCATGGTCTAGTGCTTCGAGTAGCGTGAAGGTGTACTCACCCAAAGTTGTACCTGAGAAGCTCAAGGTAAATACCGGGACTTCCGTGCCACCGTCATTGATAAAGCCGACGTAAAAGCCTGAGTCTGCTGGGTCTTCTTTAAGCTCGACCACAATATTATTTGAAGTTAATGCGCCACCCGTATTGAACTCTGTTGGTTCAAGACGGAACTTCTCGACATCATCACTTTGATTCGTGAACGAGATAGTTTCGGTTTGACTCACCGCACTGCCACTAGGCGTTGAACCATCGGCAAGTTGCGTTTCCGATAGCGACACGCTTGGCACCGATTCAATGGTTGGAATATCACCATCGGTAATCGTCAGAGTGACCGTTGCAGTTTCAACGTCCACATCGCCATCGCTGGATGTCACCACAATCGATTTCACGATTGGGCCCGATTCATGGTCGAGGTTGCGGTTTGGTTCAAAACGCATCTCGCCCTCAAGAGTGATAAACAGCGAGCCCTCGGTGAAGGTAAACTCTTGCTCGCCAGTGTCCGTTTGGTCAAGCGCATAAACAGTGTTGTCATAGGTGAACTGAGTAATGCTCGAGCCATCAGCACTCTGCTCTGGCATCACATCAATGGTGGTTGTGGTCACCACGCCACCGGCCAGATCCGCGACCGTCGGCTCTTCGATGGTCAAGATGCCGTTACTCATGCCTTGAACGTCATCTTCGATGGTCACGGTGAGTGGCGACATCAAAGAGTCATCACCATCGCTGTCTACCGCATAAACAGGTAAATCAAAACTTAAGGTGTTGTTGTCTAAGCCATCTGCATGATCAAGCGCTTCAAGTAGTGTGAAGGTGTAACGACCTAACACGACATCATCAAAATTGATGGTAAATACTTCAACTTCTTGATTTAGCGCGTTAGTTGTAAAACCCGTGTATTGACCCGAATCTGCAGGGAACTCTCTAAGCTCAACAGCTAAACCATTCGAAGTCAGTGTGCCTGATGGATTAAATTCATCGGTCGCGATTCTGAAGCGTTCAACATCATCACTTTGGTTCGTGAAAGAGATAGTTTCCGTTTGACTCACGGCCACACCGCTCGGTGCAGAGCCATCAGCCAGACTGGACTCTGAAAGCGAGACAGGAGGAACCACATCTATGGTCGGGATATCACCATCAGTAATGGTTAACGTGACGGTCGAAGTAAGAACGTCATCATCACCATCACTCGATGTCACCACGATATTTTTCACAATATCGCCAGCCGAATGGTCGAGATCTCGGTTTGGTTCGAAGCGCACATCACCTTGAGTGGTGATATAAAGGGAGCCCTCTGTGAAGGTAAACACTTGTTCAGCACTGTCTGTTTGATCGAGTCTGTAAATCGTGCCGTCGTAAGTAAACTGAGTGACACTGGCACCGTCCGCACTGGCGCTGGTCAGCACATCGAAAACAGACGTCGTTGGCGTGCCCGCCACTAGGTCAGCGACTGTAGGCTCTTCGAGACTAAGTGCACCGCTCGCCATCACTTGAAGGTCATCCGTGATCGTCACTGATAACGGCGACATCAACGAGTCATCACCGTCGCTATCAACGGCATAGACAGGCAAATTGAACGTGAGATCGTTGTTACCACGACCACCTTCATGGTCGATATTCTCCAATAACGTAAACGTATATTGACCCAAAGTCGCAGCACTAAAGCTTAACGTAAAGATTGGTGTTTCAACATTGGTTGCGCTGGTCGTAAAGCCTACGTAATTACCGGAGCCGACAGGATCTTCTTTCAAATCAATTGGAAGCCCATCTGATTTGAGTGAATCATCACTATTAAACTCCGCCGGCTCTAGTCGGAACTTCTCGACATTATCACTTTGGTGAGTAAACGAGATGGTTTCAGTTTGGCTGACTGCCCCTGTGATTGGAGAAGAGCCATCCGCAAGCCCTGCCTCTGCAAGCGTGACGCTTGGCACCGATTCAATGGTTGGGATGTCACCATCGGTAATAGTCAGAGTTACCGTTGCCGTCTCAACATCGACATCACCGTCACTTGAAGTAAACACAAGTGATTTAACGATATCGCCATTCTCATGGTCAAGATCTCGGTTCGGCTCGAAGCGAACGTTACCTTCAATGGTGACGTACACATCCCCTTCAGGGAACGTGAACTTCTGCTCACCGGTAAGGCTAGGATCTAGAGTTTGAGGGCTGCCACCATCGTAGGTGAATTGGGTAATCACCGCCCCATCGGCACTTTGTGCTGTCATGACATCAATGGTGTTGGTGGTCACCGTCCCATCGGCTAGATTCGGTTCGGTGATATCAAGCGTGCCGTTCGCCATGATTTGCACGTCATCACCAATGGTGACCGTCAGTGGTGACATCAATGAGTTATCACCGTCTGAATCGACCGCATAGACAGGCAAGTCAAAGGTGAGTTCGTTATTATTCAGGCCGTCAGCGTGGTCTAGTGCTTCGAGTAGTGTGAAGGTGTACTCACCCAAGGTTGTACCTGAGAAGCTCAAGGTGAATACCGGGACTTCCGTGCCACCGTCATTGATAAAGCCGACGTAAAAGCCTGAGTCTGCTGGGTCTTCTTTAAGCTCGACCACAATATTATTTGAAGTTAATGCGCCACCCGTATTGAACTCTGTTGGTTCAAGACGGAACTTCTCGACATCATCACTTTGATTCGTGAACGAGATAGTTTCGGTTTGACTCACCGCACTGCCACTCGGGGTTGAACCATCGGCAAGCTGTGTTTCCGATAGCGACACGCTTGGCACCGATTCAATGGTTGGAACATCACCATCGGTAATCGTCAGAGTGACCGTAGCAGTTTCAACGTCCACATCGCCATCGCTGGATGTCACCACAATCGATTTCACGATTGGACCCAATTGATGGTCGAGGTTGCGGTTTGGTTCAAAACGCACCTCACCTTCAAGAGTGATAAACAGCGAGCCTTCGGTGAAGACAAACTCTTGCTCACCGCTATCCGTCTGGTCAAGCGTCAGTGGCGTACCGCCATCGTATGTGAATTGAGTTATGGTTGCGCCATCGGCACTCTGCTCTGGCATCACATCAATGGTGGTTGTGGTCACCACCCCACCGGCCAGATCCGCGACTGTTGGCTCTTCGATGGTCAAGATGCCGTTACTCATGCCTTGAACATCATCTTCAATCGTCACCGTCAGTGGCGACATTGCCGAATCATCGCCATCACTATCAACCGCATAGACAGGTAAATCAAAACTTAGAGTGTTGTTGTCTAAGCCATCTGCATGGTCAAGCGCTTCAAGTAGTGTGAAGGTGTAACGACCTAACACGACATCATCAAAATTGATGGTAAATACTTCAACTTCTTGATTTAGTGCGTTAGTTGTAAAACCCGTGTATTGACCCGAATCTGCAGGGAACTCTCTAAGCTCAACAGCTAAACCATTCGAAGTCAGTGTGCCTGATGGATTAAATTCATCGGTCGCGATTCTGAAGTGATCAACATCATCACTTTGGTTCGTGAAAGAGATGGTTTCCGTTTGACTCACGGCCACGCCGCTTGGTGCAGAGCCATCAGCCAGACTGGACTCTGAAAGCGAGACAGGTGGAACTACATCTATGGTTGGAACCTCACCATCAGTAATGGTTAACGTGACGGTCGAAGTAAGAACGTCATCATCACCATCACTCGATGTCACCACGATATTTTTCACAATATCGCCAGCCGAATGGTCGAGATCTCGGTTTGGTTCGAAGCGCACATCACCTTGAGTGGTGATATAAAGGGAGCCCTCTGTGAAGGTAAACACTTGTTCAGCACTGTCTGTTTGATCGAGTCTGTAAATCGTGCCGTCGTAAGTAAACTGAGTGACACTGGCACCGTCCGCACTGGCGCTGGTCAGCACATCGAAAACAGACGTCGTTGGCGTGCCCGCCACTAGGTCAGCGACTGTAGGCTCTTCGAGACTAAGTGCACCGCTCGCCATCACTTGAAGGTCATCCGTGATCGTCACTGATAACGGCGACATCAACGAGTCATCACCGTCGCTATCAACGGCATAGACAGGCAAATTGAACGTGAGATCGTTGTTACCACGACCACCTTCATGGTCGATATTCTCCAATAACGTAAACGTATATTGACCCAAAGTCGCAGCACTAAAGCTTAACGTAAAGATTGGTGTTTCAACATTGGTTGCGCTGGTCGTAAAGCCTACGTAATTACCGGAGCCGACAGGATCTTCTTTCAAATCAATTGGAAGCCCATCTGATTTGAGTGAATCATCACTATTAAACTCCGCCGGCTCTAGTCGGAACTTCTCGACATTATCACTTTGGTGAGTAAACGAGATGGTTTCAGTTTGGCTGACTGCCCCTGTGATTGGAGAAGAGCCATCCGCAAGCCCTGCCTCTGCAAGCGTGACGCTTGGCACCGATTCAATGGTTGGGATGTCACCATCGGTAATAGTCAGAGTTACCGTTGCCGTCTCAACATCGACATCACCGTCACTTGAAGTAAACACAAGTGATTTAACGATATCGCCATTCTCATGGTCAAGATCTCGGTTCGGCTCGAAGCGAACGTTACCTTCAATGGTGACGTACACATCCCCTTCAGGGAACGTGAACTTCTGCTCACCGGTAAGGCTAGGATCTAGAGTTTGAGGGCTGCCACCATCGTAGGTGAATTGGGTAATCACCGCCCCATCGGCACTTTGTGCTGTCATGACATCAATGGTGTTGGTGGTCACCGTCCCATCGGCTAGATTCGGTTCGGTGATATCAAGCGTGCCGTTCGCCATGATTTGCACGTCATCACCAATGGTGACCGTCAGTGGTGACATCAATGAGTTATCACCGTCTGAATCGACCGCATAGACAGGCAAGTCAAAGGTGAGTTCGTTATTATTCAGGCCGTCAGCGTGGTCTAGTGCTTCGAGTAGTGTGAAGGTGTACTCACCCAAGGTTGTACCTGAGAAGCTCAAGGTGAATACCGGGACTTCCGTGCCACCGTCATTGATAAAGCCGACGTAAAAGCCTGAGTCTGCTGGGTCTTCTTTAAGCTCGACCACAATATTATTTGAAGTTAATGCGCCACCCGTATTGAACTCTGTTGGTTCAAGACGGAACTTCTCGACATCATCACTTTGATTCGTGAACGAGATAGTTTCGGTTTGACTCACCGCACTGCCACTCGGGGTTGAACCATCGGCAAGCTGTGTTTCCGATAGCGACACGCTTGGCACCGATTCAATGGTTGGAACATCACCATCGGTAATCGTCAGAGTGACCGTAGCAGTTTCAACGTCCACATCGCCATCGCTGGATGTCACCACAATCGATTTCACGATTGGACCCAATTGATGGTCGAGGTTGCGGTTTGGTTCAAAACGCACCTCACCTTCAAGAGTGATAAACAGCGAGCCTTCGGTGAAGACAAACTCTTGCTCACCGCTATCCGTCTGGTCAAGCGTCAGTGGCGTACCGCCATCGTATGTGAATTGAGTTATGGTTGCGCCATCGGCACTCTGCTCTGGCATCACATCAATGGTGGTTGTGGTCACCACCCCACCGGCCAGATCCGCGACTGTTGGCTCTTCGATGGTCAAGATGCCGTTACTCATGCCTTGAACATCATCTTCAATCGTCACCGTCAGTGGCGACATTGCCGAATCATCGCCATCACTATCAACCGCATAGACAGGTAAATCAAAACTTAGAGTGTTGTTGTCTAAGCCATCTGCATGGTCAAGCGCTTCAAGTAGTGTGAAGGTGTAACGACCTAACACGACATCATCAAAATTGATGGTAAATACTTCAACTTCTTGATTTAGTGCGTTAGTTGTAAAACCCGTGTATTGACCCGAATCTGCAGGGAACTCTCTAAGCTCAACAGCTAAACCATTCGAAGTCAGTGTGCCTGATGGATTAAATTCATCGGTCGCGATTCTGAAGTGATCAACATCATCACTTTGGTTCGTGAAAGAGATGGTTTCCGTTTGACTCACGGCCACGCCGCTTGGTGCAGAGCCATCAGCCAGACTGGACTCTGAAAGCGAGACAGGTGGAACTACATCTATGGTTGGAACCTCACCATCAGTAATGGTTAACGTGACGGTCGAAGTAAGAACGTCATCATCACCATCACTCGATGTCACCACGATATTTTTCACAATATCGCCAGCCGAATGGTCTAAATCTCGGTTTGGTTCGAAGCGCACATCACCTTGAGTGGTGATAAACAGTGAGCCCTCAGTGAAGGTAAACACTTGCTCAGAGCTGTCCGTTTGATCGAGTGTGTAAGCCGTGCCGTCGTAAGTAAACTGAGTGACACTGGCACCGTCCGCACTGGCGCTGGTCAGCACATCGAAAACAGACGTCGTTGGCGTGCCCGCCACTAGGTCAGCGACTGTAGGCTCTTCGAGACTAAGTGCACCGCTCGCCATCACTTGAAGGTCATCCGTGATCGTCACTGATAACGGCGACATCAACGAGTCATCACCGTCGCTATCAACGGCATAGACAGGCAAATTGAACGTGAGATCGTTGTTACCACGACCACCTTCATGGTCGATATTCTCCAATAACGTAAACGTATATTGACCCAAAGTCGCAGCACTAAAGCTTAACGTAAAGATTGGTGTTTCAACATTGGTTGCGCTGGTCGTAAAGCCTACGTAATTACCGGAGCCGACAGGATCTTCTTTAATATCGATTGGAAGTCCATCTGATTTCAGTAAATCATCACTATTAAACTCTGCCGGCTCTAGTCGGAACTTCTCGACATTATCACTTTGGTTGGTAAATGAGATGGTCTCCGTTTGGCTGACAGGCCCCATGATTGGAGAAGAGCCATCCGCAAGCCCTGCCTCTGCAAGCGTGACGCTTGGCACCGATTCAATGGTTGGGATGTCACCATCGGTAATAGTCAGAGTTACCGTTGCCGTCTCAACATCGACATCACCGTCACTTGAAGTAAACACAAGTGATTTAACGATATCGCCATTCTCATGGTCAAGATCTCGGTTCGGCTCGAAGCGAACGTTACCTTCAATGGTGACGTACACATCCCCTTCAGGGAACGTGAACTTCTGCTCACCGGTAAGGCTAGGATCTAGAGTTTGAGGGCTGCCACCATCGTAGGTGAATTGGGTAATCACCGCCCCATCGGCACTTTGTGCTGTCATGACATCAATGGTGTTGGTGGTCACCGTCCCATCGGCTAGATTCGGTTCGGTGATATCAAGCGTGCCGTTCGCCATGATTTGCACGTCATCACCAATGGTGACCGTCAGTGGTGACATCAATGAGTTATCACCGTCTGAATCGACCGCATAGACAGGCAAGTCAAAGGTGAGTTCGTTATTATTCAGGCCGTCAGCGTGGTCTAGTGCTTCGAGTAGTGTGAAGGTGTACTCACCCAAGGTTGTACCTGAGAAGCTCAAGGTGAATACCGGGACTTCCGTGCCACCGTCATTGATAAAGCCGACGTAAAAGCCTGAGTCTGCTGGGTCTTCTTTAAGCTCGACCACAATATTATTTGAAGTTAATGCGCCACCCGTATTGAACTCTGTTGGTTCAAGACGGAACTTCTCGACATCATCACTTTGATTCGTGAACGAGATAGTTTCGGTTTGACTCACCGCACTGCCACTCGGGGTTGAACCATCGGCAAGCTGTGTTTCCGATAGCGACACGCTTGGCACCGATTCAATGGTTGGAACATCACCATCGGTAATCGTCAGAGTGACCGTAGCAGTTTCAACGTCCACATCGCCATCGCTGGATGTCACCACAATCGATTTCACGATTGGACCCAATTGATGGTCGAGGTTGCGGTTTGGTTCAAAACGCACCTCACCTTCAAGAGTGATAAACAGCGAGCCTTCGGTGAAGACAAACTCTTGCTCACCGCTATCCGTCTGGTCAAGCGTCAGTGGCGTACCGCCATCGTATGTGAATTGAGTTATGGTTGCGCCATCGGCACTCTGCTCTGGCATCACATCAATGGTGGTTGTGGTCACCACCCCACCGGCCAGATCCGCGACTGTTGGCTCTTCGATGGTCAAGATGCCGTTACTCATGCCTTGAACATCATCTTCAATCGTCACCGTCAGTGGCGACATTGCCGAATCATCGCCATCACTATCAACCGCATAGACAGGTAAATCAAAACTTAGAGTGTTGTTGTCTAAGCCATCTGCATGGTCAAGCGCTTCAAGTAGTGTGAAGGTGTAACGACCTAACACGACATCATCAAAATTGATGGTAAATACTTCAACTTCTTGATTTAGTGCGTTAGTTGTAAAACCCGTGTATTGACCCGAATCTGCAGGGAACTCTCTAAGCTCAACAGCTAAACCATTCGAAGTCAGTGTGCCTGATGGATTAAATTCATCGGTCGCGATTCTGAAGTGATCAACATCATCACTTTGGTTCGTGAAAGAGATGGTTTCCGTTTGACTCACGGCCACGCCGCTTGGTGCAGAGCCATCAGCCAGACTGGACTCTGAAAGCGAGACAGGTGGAACTACATCTATGGTTGGAACCTCACCATCAGTAATGGTTAACGTGACGGTCGAAGTAAGAACGTCATCATCACCATCACTCGATGTCACCACGATATTTTTCACAATATCGCCAGCCGAATGGTCTAAATCTCGGTTTGGTTCGAAGCGCACATCACCTTGAGTGGTGATAAACAGTGAGCCCTCAGTGAAGGTAAACACTTGCTCAGAGCTGTCCGTTTGATCGAGTGTGTAAGCCGTGCCGTCGTAAGTAAACTGAGTGACACTGGCACCGTCCGCACTGGCGCTGGTCAGCACATCGAAAACAGACGTCGTTGGCGTGCCCGCCACTAGGTCAGCGACTGTAGGCTCTTCGAGACTAAGTGCACCGCTCGCCATCACTTGAAGGTCATCCGTGATCGTCACTGATAACGGCGACATCAACGAGTCATCACCGTCGCTATCAACGGCATAGACAGGCAAATTGAACGTGAGATCGTTGTTACCACGACCACCTTCATGGTCGATATTCTCCAATAACGTAAACGTATATTGACCCAAAGTCGCAGCACTAAAGCTTAACGTAAAGATTGGTGTTTCAACATTGGTTGCGCTGGTCGTAAAGCCTACGTAATTACCGGAGCCGACAGGATCTTCTTTAATATCGATTGGAAGTCCATCTGATTTGAGTGAATCATCACTATTAAACTCTGCCGGCTCTAGTCGGAACTTCTCGACATTATCACTTTGGTTGGTAAATGAGATGGTCTCCGTTTGGCTGACAGGCCCCATGATTGGAGAAGAGCCATCCGCAAGCCCTGCCTCTGCAAGCGTGACGCTTGGCACCGATTCAATGGTTGGGATGTCACCATCGGTAATAGTCAGAGTTACCGTTGCCGTCTCGACATCGACGTCACCATCGCTTGAGGTGAAGACCAGTGATTTGACGATATCGCCATTCTCATGGTCAAGATCTCGGTTCGGCTCAAAACGCACATTACCTTCAATGGTCACGAACACGGAACCTTCGGTGAAGGTAAACTCTTGCTCACCAGTGATCGTTGGATCTAGAGTTTGCGCAGCCCCACCATCATAGGTGAACTGAGTAATTACCGCCCCATCAGCACTTTGCGCCGTCATGACATCAATGGTGTTGGTAGTCACCGTCCCATCGGCTAAATTAGGCTCGGTGATATCAAGCGTGCCGTTCGCCATGATTTGCACGTCATCACCAATGGTGACCGTCAGTGGTGACATCAATGAATTATCACCGTCTGAGTCGACTGCGTAGACAGGCAAGTCAAAGGTGAGTTCGTTATTGTCTAATCCATCTTCGTGGTCTAGTGCTTCAAGCAGCGTAAAGGTGTACTCACCCAAAGTTGTACCTGAGAAGCTCAAGGTAAATACAGGGACTTCCGTGCCGCCGTCATTGATAAAGCCGACGTAAATGCCAGAGTCTGCTGGGGCCTCTTTAAGCTCGACCACAATGTTGTTTGAAGTTAATGCACCACCCGTATTGAACTCTGTTGGTTCAAGGCGGAACTTCTCTACATCATCACTTTGGTTAGTGAATGAGATAGTCTCAGTTTGGCTCACCGCACTAAGACTTGGCGCAGAGCCATCAGCAAGCTGCGTTTCAGACAGTGATACGCTTGGTACCGATTCAATGGTTGGAATATCGCCATCGGTAATCGTCAGAACAACCGTTGCAGTTTCAACGTCTACATCGCCATCGCTGGATGTCACCACAATCGATTTGACGATTGGGCCCGATTCATGGTCGAGGTTGCGGTTTGGTTCAAAACGCACCTCACCCTCGAGAGTGATAAACAACGAGCCCTCGGTGAAGATAAACTCTTGCTCGCCAGTGGCCGTCTGGTCAAGCGCATAAACAGTGTTGTCATAGGTGAATTGAGTAATGGTTGCACCATCGGCACTCTGCTCTGGCATCACATCAATGGTGGTTGTGGTCACCACCCCGCCTGCCAGATCTGCGACCGTCGGCTCTTCGATGGTCAAGATGCCGTTGCTCATGCCTTGAACATCATCTTCTATTGTCACCGTCAGTGGCGACATTGCCGAATCATCGCCGTCACTGTCTACCGCATAAACAGGTAAATCAAAGCTTAAGGTGTTGTTGTCTAAGCCATCGTCATGATCAAGCGCTTCTAACAACGTGAAGGTGTAACGACCTAACACGACATCATCAAAATTGATGGTAAATACTTCAACTTCTTGATTTAGCGCGTTAGTTGTAAAACCCGTGTATTGACCCGAATCTGCAGGGAACTCTCTAAGTTCAACAGCTAAACCATTCGAAGTCAGTGTGCCTGATGGATTAAATTCATCGGTCGCGATTCTGAAGTGATCAACATCATCACTTTGGTTCGTGAAAGAGATGGTTTCCGTTTGACTCACGGCCATACCGCTTGGTGCAGAGCCATCAGCCAGACTGGACTCTGAAAGCGAGACCGGTGGAATTACATCTATGGTCGGAATATCACCATCAGTAATGGTCAGTGTGACTGTCGAAGTAAGAACGTCATCATCACCATCACTCGATGTCACCACGATATTTTTCACAATATCACCAGCCGAGTGGTCTAGATCGCGATTTGGTTCGAAGCGCACATCGCCTTGAGTGGTGATAAACAGTGAGCCTTCTGTAAAGGTAAACTCTTGTTCAGAGCTGTCCGTTTGGTCGAGTGTGTAAGTCGCACCGTCGTAAGTAAACTGAGTGACACTGGCACCGTCCGCACTTGGAGCGGTAAGAACATCCACCACAGCAGTCGTCACTGTACCAGCACTTACATCAGCTAGATTCGGTTCAATAGCAGTTAAATCAACATCCTGCATTACCTGAACATCATCATTGATGTTCACTACCAACTGACTGACAGCGGTTTTGTCACCATCCGTATCAACAGCCAAAATAGGGATATTGAATGAGAGTGAGTTATTACCTTGTAGTGGTCGATGATCGAACGCTTCAAGTAATACGAAGGTAAATTCACCTATATTGGTTTGATCAAAAGTTAGTGTGAAAACAGGCGTTTCCGCGTTTGATACATCGGTTGTGTAGCCTAAGTAATTGCCCGATCCTGTTGGCTCTTCACGAATTTCAACAATAAGCCCGTTAGAAGTTAGCGAGTCATCTTGGTTAAACTGCCCAACGACTACTTCGATACGTGCGACGTCATCACTCGCTTCAGTAAATGAAATAGTATTATTTGAGTCGACAGACACACCGCTTGGCGCCGAACCATCCATTAATTCCGACTCATTAAGAGTAATACTAGGTACGTTATCAATGGTCGGATCATCACCATCGGTGATCGTTAAGACTACGGTTGCCGTATCCAAATCTACATCGCCATCGCTGGAGGTTAGCACAACCGTTTTGACAATATCCCCGCTAGTGTTATCAAGATTACGATTTGGCTCAAAACGTACATCACCATCAAGCGTAACAAACAGAGAGCCTTCTAAGAATTGAAACTCCTGCTCCCCAGTCATATTCTGATCTAAAGTGCGAATCGCCCCATCGTAGGTAAACTGAGTGATCGATGCACCATCTGCCCCTTGGACTGGGAGTACATTAATCGTTTCCGTAGTAACAGTACTTTGAGTCAATACCTCTAGACTTGGCTCTTGAATGGTCAACGCGCCATTTTGCATGGTTTGTAGGTCATCACCTATGGTTACAGTCAGCGGAGCTCCCAACGAATCATCGCCATCTGAATCCACCGCATAAACGGGAAGTTCAAATGATAGATCGTTATTTTGTAAACCATCAGCATGATCTAGAGAACCCAATAGCGTAAAAGTATATTCACCCAATTTGGAATCTGAAAAGGCAAGAGTAAACACTGGGATATCTGTGTTCGAATTGTCTGTCACGAAACCAATGTAAGTTCCCGAGTCCGTTGGCTCTTCTTTCAAACTCACGACTAAGCCGTTCGATGTTAACGCACCGTCGGTATTAAACTCAGAGTTCTCAAGCCTAAAACGAACGACGTCATCACTACCCTGCGTGAAATCAATAGTTTGCGTTGAACTAACATCAGAACCTGTCGGTGAAGAGCCCGATGCCAATTCAGGCTCTGAAAGCGAAACACTCGGAATGTCATTAATGGTAGGAATTTGACCGTCGGTAATTGAGATTTGCAACAAAGCTGAGTCTGTATCGCCATCACCATCAACGGCATTAAATGTAATATCTTGAGTGATAGTCTCACTTGCAGAATGATCAATATCTCTGGCAACAACAAAAGTCACATCACCGTTTAATGCAACATTGAGTGTGCCCTCATCAAACACAAACGCCTGTTGAACGGCCTCATCCTGGTCTGGATCTAAATTGTATGTCGTACCGTCATAAACAAACGATTGTACCGTCGCTCCATCACCACCTGTGAAGTTGAAAAGGTTGTAAGAAACCGTTGAGTCTCCGTCTTGCGTTGGTTCATCAAGTGCCACAGTATTATCTTTCAACTCGACAACATCATCAGACACAGTGACAACAATCAATGCTGGTTGCTCCTGTCCGCTGCCACCAGCTAAAGTGGAACGGTCGCCATCTGCATCGACGGCATAAATAGGCAGCTCAAAACTGAGCTCAGCATCTTGAGAACCTTGGTGCGTTAAAGAATCAAATAGCGTAAATTCATAAGAACCTAACGCTGGACTATCGACAATGACTTCAAAAACAACGTTTCTCACCCCCTCAATAGTAATGAAGCCTTCATAGGTTCTTACCCCATTTGCTTCACCCACTAACTCCAGCGAAACAGGTTGACCATTCGACAACAGGCTATTATCGGTATTGAACTGCAATGGCTCTAATTCATGGTGGTCAATAATGTCGCTCGAAAAGGTATCGGAATCAACGGAACCCGTTCCCGTTAGGATACCGATGCCCTCTTCAGATCCACCTACAAGACCACTCTCTTGCACTGAAATTGGATCAACAGAATTGATTGTTGGACGGTCACCATCCGAGATGGCGATATTCAGTGTGCTCACCACCGAGTCTTGATCGAAGTCCGTAATGGTTACAGGAAGTGAAAATTCAATCGTGTCCGAACTGTTCTGTTCTATTGGTTTGAATTGTTGAAAATGATACTCACCATCAGTATCAACCGAAATCGTAAGAACAGCCTCTCCGCTCCCTAAGATAGAGAGAGAGATCTCTGTGCCATCGTCCGACACTCGTGCGATAGTATTTTGATTGTCACTCAAAATGCCATCGAATTGTGCCAACGACGATGAATCAAATACTACCGAGGCCAAGCGATCACTTTCTATGGAAACGAAGCTCCCCTCAACTAATGTCGTGTTCGTTTCTTGGTTGGTAACTGTTACAGTCTGGGGAATTGGATCTGCGCCATCCAAAATTGCAATACTGGCTGAGATAGGTGTCGCAATAGCATTGCCACCGATGTCAGCACCTTCAATTTCAAAGGTTAGGGTAATCTGGTTGTCAATGTATGAGACTTGCCCGTCACTTACTGAAGAAACATGATCGATAGGAGCCGATATTGTCGAGGTAAGCGTCAAGTTGACATTCGAACCCGAGCTAACGGTATCAACATCAACGCGCAGAACTTCCGTACCATTCTGAGTGCCTACGATGGCATTTTCGTTGGCATCATAAACAAACTGTACCGCAACACCACCCGATGTTATGTCACTATTTAATTCGCTAAGTAGAGAAGAGAGAGAAGCAGCAGCGGGTACAAAAGAGTTAGGATCGAGATCAAGACTACCGCTTTGAACAAGTTGATTCGTGGAAATGGTTTGAGGATAGGTTCCCTGAGATATTGAGCCTTCAGTCAAGCTTTGAGAAACACTTTGACCTCCGGTAGAAGCTGTAACATCGCTTCTAAAATTGTCGTTATCTTCGTCAACTTCTTCTTCTGTCAAAGCAGAAGTTTCAAAAAATGTCGAAGGTCGAGTTTCGGTGTAGTTATAATCGATTGTGACGAAGCCGGCATTAGCTGAACCTCCAGCACCACCTGCAGCCGTCGCCTCTAAAATTTGAGTCGGATCTTCTCCAGCAAGTATTGCTTCTTGAATCGCAGCAATATCATCGGCACCAAAACTATTATCGCCAAGTTGACTCAAATCTATTTCGATATCACCTTGTAGTGGTATATCTCGCCATGCAAACACTTCATCAATACAACCGACGCAGTTTTCGTCGACCTGTAAGTCTCCAGAAGTGTCAACTAATACCAACTTCGCGCCTTTCGGTGTCAATACTATCTCGTTCTCACGAATCGTATCGCCTACTTTAACTTTGCGCGCTGTCCCATCTGCATCCATGATGACAACATCGCCACTCACCTGCTTAACTACTGCTGCATTACGCAAAACTTCGACATCCATATGTCCTCCTAGATACAGATACTAATGGTTCTCATCATCGTATATATATTGTTGTAAGCGCTTAGTGATCCGAAACTCAAATTCAATTTCAATTTCAACCACTACTTTGTTATCAAGTTTTCTCATATTTAAGAGTTGGTTCGATATTGTTTTTACTCTATTCTTTTCGAACTCATTTACTTTTAAGGCTAGTATTTCCTTAGAAAAATTCCATTTTCAGAGGTAATTGATTGCATATCGAACTACATCCGCTTTATGAACAAGATTTTTCGAAATAAGCGTGAGCAAATAAGGACTTATTTTGAGTAATAAGAAATAGTCCCCAAGTAGCTCCATTTTTGCTCATTGTTTACCGTCGACTTAACCCTAGTACCTAAGTTTTTTCATACGTAAAGCGCCATTTCTACGAAGTTATCTCGATTCAAACCACTTGTTTTCAGCCAGATCTACCCAAAGCAAAAAAGCCACTGTTCGCTAAAACAGTGGCTTTTTAAAATAAGAGATATCGAAAAATCAGTTAGTTAGACGGTTTGCAGTCCAAAGGTACAGAAGTTCTAACGCTATGGTCGCTCCCGCCAATGCCGTAATATCACTTTGGTCATATGCGGGTGATACTTCGACAACATCCATTCCGACCATGTTGACTCCTTGGAGACCACGAATAATCTTCAAAATCTTGTCGGAGTTTAATCCACCGCAAACCGGTGTTCCTGTACCCGGAGCAAATGCCGGATCTAGGCAGTCGATATCAAACGTCAAGTAAACTGGCTTGTCGCCAACAGTCTGCTTGATACGAGATACGATATCAGCCACGCTCAGATCATTGGCTTCCATTGCATTAATAACGTCGAAACCGTGTTTTTCTTTTGTATAGTCGGTACGAATGCCAATTTGAACAGAGTGCTCTTTAGAAATTAGCCCCTCGTTTGGAGCATGAAAGAACATGGTTCCATGGTCGTAACGACTGCCATGACTGTAAGTATCCGTGTGTGCATCAAAGTGGATGAGCGCCATTTCGCCATACTTTTTCGCGTAAGCACGTAAAAGTGGTAATGTGACGAAATGATCACCACCGAGACCCAACAGCGTTTTACCACTATCAAGGATTGCCGTTGCTGCCGCTTCTAGACGTACCGTTAAATCTTCAGCATCACCGGTGTCAAAGACCAAATCTCCAGAGTCAATGACCTTAGTATGGTCGAAGAGATTAAAGTCCCACGGGAATTTCTTACCTTCCCACGCCAAGTTAACCGATGCACGACGAATCGCATCTGGACCTAAACGAGCTCCTGGACGTCCCGACGTTGCCATGTCTAATGGTGCACCAAGCACCACCACATCAGCTTCAGCATCGACCGGATTTTGCACCAAAGGACGGCGCATAAACGTCATCGCATTGGAGTACAGTGAATAATCTTTTTTAGTAAACAGATCGTCCATTAAAAATCCTCTAAATACGTGTAACCCGTTAAGCCTTGTTCTAACTCAGCAAGCACACTCTGCTGCTCTTCTCTTGGAACTTTTGCGCTAACCATCTCTTCATAGGTTTGGCGAATAAAATCCACGTCGATGTGCACGTAGCGCATCATGTCAGCAACGGTATCACCTTCATTGATATAATCTAGGTTCGCTTTACCTTCATCATCAACATTGACAACAACACTGTGTGTATCACCAAACAAATTGTGCATGTCACCTAAGATCTCTTGGTACGCACCGACCAAGAAGAAGCCCATCAAATAAGGCTCATCTGGGTTCCATGCAGGCACTGGTAACGTTGTTTCAATACCTTGCCCATCTACGTACTGATCAATGGTGCCATCTGAATCACAAGTAATGTCCAGAACCACGGCTCGTCGTTCATTCACTCTGTCCAATCCGCTTAGTGGCAAGACAGGGAACACCTGATCAATACCCCATGCGTCTGGTAGAGATTGAAACAGCGAGAAGTTGACGAAGAACTTGTCGGCCAATCGATCGCTCAGTTCATCCAAAATTGGACGATGGTAGCGGTTCTTTGTGCTCATCAACTGATTCAACTCGTAATTGATACGCAATGAAATTTGCTCTGCCCATGCGCGACTTTGTAGGTCCAGCATACCCGTTGCGAACTGATTGTGTGCCTCGGCAATATCACTCTGCGTATCGTTGTAGATCTCAATCAATGCACGGTCATCGCTACCGTCACGCAGTGACTGGAAGTTACGCCACATATTTTTCAGAAGTAGTGGCGCATCTTCGTCTGGTTCAGCAATCACTTCTGGTGAGTAACTTTCTGTACCAATAACGTTAGTGATCAAAACTGCGTGGTGTGCTGTCAATGAGCGCCCGGACTCAGAAATAATCACTGGCATCGGCTGTTGGTATTGTTTACAAATGTCACCGACAGTCATCACGATGTTACGTGCGTACTCAGCTAAACCATAGTTCATTGAGTTCGCCGATTGGCTGCGAGTGCCGTCGTAATCGACCGCCAAACCACCACCGACATCGATGTAATCTAACTGAGCACCGATATCGCGCAATTCACAGTAGAAACGAGCAGCTTCACTCACACCATTTCGTACATCGCGAATGTTTGCCATCTGAGAGCCCAAGTGGAAGTGAACGAGCTCTAATGCTTCTAGCTGATCTTCCTTTTTCAGACGCTCAATCACTGTCAACACTTGCGACGCAGACAAGCCGAACTTTGACTTCTCGCCGCCACTTGCTTGCCACTTACCGGCTCCTTGAGAAGCGAGACGAATACGCAAACCTAAGCGTGGTTTTACGCCTAGCGCTTTCGCTTCTTGCAAAACAAGATCAAGCTCAGACAACTTTTCAAGTACGATGAAAACTTTATGGCCTAGCTTCTCGCCGATCAAAGCCAAGCGAACATATTCACGGTCTTTGTAACCATTACAAACGATCACCGAGCTCGCTTTTTGAGCCAGTGCTAATACCGCCAATAACTCAGGTTTGCTGCCCGCTTCTAGCCCTAGCTGTTTTTGCTCTAGTTGTGCTTGGCTTGCTAAAATTTCATCCACGACTTCCTTTTGTTGGTTTACCTTAATTGGGTATACCAAAAGGTAGCGATTGTCGTATTGATAATCATCGATAGCTTGGTTAAACGCATTACAAATATTGTGTACTCGTTGATGAACTATCTGTGGGAATCGCACCAAAGCTGGTAAGCCGACATTCTTCTGTTCAAGTTGCTTAACAATATTACTCAAAGGAATTTGATGATCCGTTTTGCTTGGAGAGACATACACTTCCCCATTATCATCAATACCGTAGAAACCTTGGCTCCAGTGCTTTACGTTATATTCTGCACGGATGCGATCTAAATTAACTGATTGTTCCATTTCAAGAGACCTTACTGTATAGGGCCATCACCAAGTAACACCCTGTTTAAACAAGTGGCATTACCCAAGCTAAATCGATACGTCACGATTCGTTGGGCGCATTAACTGATATTCTGGCTAGTGAGTCCAATCATAGATATTTGTCGTGTCGACAATGGTCGATTTACGACTGCGTGAGATATCGGTACATCAGGGCTTATCGCCAGATCTGTGAGCAATACGGCATGAACATTTCTTCAGATTTTTTTCGTGAACCATAAGAAATCCCCAATTCTGCACTTGTTTTTGGTGCTCACTGCTGTTCATCTTTTAAACTTTTTCTTGCGATAGCTTGTAAAACAAACATGACTGGTATAAATTTGAACAACTGACCGATCGGTCAGTCGGTAGAATGGGGAGCAAAAATAATGAACCACAATCCAATGACCAGTGATGAAGCGGTATCAAACGCTGACATGACGAAGGTATTCGCCCAGCAGAAAAATTACTTTCGAGCTAACTCGAATACTGACTTACAAACACGCCAAAATAATCTAGCTCATCTAAAAGAGCTGCTGGTGCGTTACCAAGATCAAATCATCGACGCACTATCAAAAGATTATGGTCAAAGAGCAAGATACGATTCTCTCATTGCCGATATCACACCTTCGTTGCACTTAATTGATTACAATCGAAAGAATCTTAAGAAATGGATGAAACCTTCGCGTCGAGGTGCTGGGTTAATGCTTCAACCAGCGAAAGTCAGTGTTCATTATCAACCTCTAGGCGTTGTTGGCATCATTGTTCCTTGGAACTTTCCTATTACCCTATCGATTGGTCCGCTAGCAACGGCATTGGCTGCGGGCAACGTAGCGATGATGAAAATGTCAGAGTTCACACCCACAACAAACCTTGTTTTGAAAAAGATGCTGAGCGAAGGATTTAGTGAAGATCAAATCGCGATCATTGAAGGTGAAGCAGAAGTCGCAGCGAACTTCAGCGCTCTCCCTTTCGACCACATTATGTTTACAGGCTCCACTGCTGTAGGTAAGCATGTAATGAAGGCAGCTTCAGCTAACCTCACACCGGTTACTCTAGAACTCGGCGGCAAGTCACCCACCATCATAGCCCCCGATATAGACGTGATGGACGCAGTACAGAGAATCCTATTTTCGAAAAGCCTAAACGCTGGTCAAATTTGTGTCGCACCGGACTACATCTTACTCCCTAAAACAAAAGTGAATGAGTTTGTTGAAGCTTACAAGGGCTACTTTAGAAAGCTTTACCCGGCAGGGCTTGAGAGTAACGATCTGACATCGATCATTAATCAACGTCAATACGCTCGACTGAAAAGCGTGATTGACGATGCCAAGCAAAAAGGCGCAACCGTTCATACGGTGAGCGAGCAAGCTCAAGACGATGTGAATCACCGCATGACACCTCACTTATTGACAGATGTAAGTGACGACATGATTGCACTGCAAGATGAGCTGTTTGGTCCTATTCTGCCTATTGTCCCTTATGATTCTCTAGACGAAGCGATTGAGTACATCAATGAGCGCCCTCGCCCATTGGCGCTATATATCATGAGCCACGAAAGCGAAACGCAGAACGCAATCCTCAACAGAACTCATTCTGGTGGCGTATGTATTAATGACTCTCTGGTTCACGTTGCCGTTGACGATGCACCATTTGGTGGAATTGGTCCGTCAGGTATGGGTCACTATCACGGTATCGAAGGGTTTAAAACCTTTAGTCACGCCAAAACGGTTCTGAGCCGAGGTAAAATCAACTACACAAAATTGTTACATCCTCCTTATACAAAAGCGTTTAAGAAATTGATTTTTAAAGTGATTAACCGATGACTACAAAAAGACAGCAAATCTTAGACTCCGCCCTTCAACTCTTTGCAGAACAAGGTGTTGAAGGGACATCAACCGCGCAAATTGCTAAAACAGCAGGTGTGGCAAAGGCGACTCTATTTCACCATTTTGAAAACAAATCACTACTGGTTGACGAGCTTTTTAGAGAGCTAAAGCAAACTCTGTTCAATACGATTTTTCAAGGGATAGGTTCATCTTCAGCTCCACTGTATTCGAGAATGAACCAACTTTGGTTGGGTGGGATTGATTGGGCTTCCGTTCATCCAGACGCCATGAAGTTTTTCTCCAATATTCACTTCCATCCGACAACTGAAAAAAGGCAAAGCATCGTCACTGAGTTGTTTACAACACTGGACGAGAATATTAGAGCAGGTCAAGAGTCCGGTGAATTGTTGACGTTAGATATTGAACTCGTTCGTCACTTCATTCATAGCCACTTCTTGATATCGGTTAACTGGCTGCTAGACCAAAAGCAGCTCTCGATTGAAGAACAACAGAATTACGTTCAACAAAGTTTTGATATGTGTTGGCGCGCTATTGGTGGTAAACAGCCTGATTAGATTCATATTACCCTTTAGATACGACAAATGTTTTATCAAGTCATTTAGGTGGATCCAATACAGCGCAGCCCTCGCAATCACTAGTTAAGACACGTACACTACCCGCCTAAACGAAACACAATCAGAAGGCTTAGGTTTGCAAACTCTAGAACAATTACAATCCGGACAATTATTGGGCTCAACACATTTAAAATTGGCTGAAGGCCTTCAAACGTTCCCAATGGAAATCATAGAGCTTGCAGACACTCTCGAAGTGCTCGACCTTTCAGGCAATTTACTATCTGAACTTCCACAAGAATTGGCAAAACTGACCAAGCTACGCATTATCTTTGCCTCTAACAACAAGTTCACACATCTTCCTGAGGTGTTGGGAGAACTACCAAACCTAGAAATGGTTGGCTTTAAAACGAACCAGATTAAGACGGTTAGTGAACACGCATTACCTATCAAGTTACGTTGGCTGATTCTGACTGACAACGCGATTGAGGTATTGCCAGAAAGCCTAGGACACCGCCCAAGACTGCAAAAGCTGGCGCTAGCAGGCAACCAAATTAATGCGTTGCCAAACAGTATGGAAAACCTTACCAACCTCGAACTGGTTCGTCTATCGGCTAACCAATTGACCGAGTTTCCGGAACTGCTGATTAAGCTTCCCAAATTGGCGTGGGTAGCATTTGCTGGAAACCCGTTTTGCAAACACCCGAAGCCACTTGATAGCGTACCGCAGGTAAAAACGACAAGCTATCGTTTGAATCAGGTATTAGGGCAAGGTGCGAGCGGCGTTATCTCTCATGCAAACTGGATTGATGACAAGTTTGATTTTCCAAAAGAAGTGGCAGTTAAAGTATTTAAGGGCGAAGTGACCAGTGATGGTTATCCGCATGATGAATTAGAAGCGTGTCTACAAGCAGGTCATCACGATAATCTCGTTAAGTCCATTGCACAGGTAGATGATGGCAACGACCTAGCATTGGTTATGGAGCTCATCCCTGACAATTATTACAACCTAGGACTACCACCAACACTCGAGACCTGCACGCGTGATACTTTCCCTGAAGGTTTCGAGCTTCCGATCTCGCAAATCGAGAAGATCGTGACTCAGATGATTGACGTATTTAACCACTTGCACGACAACAAGGTTTGTCATGGCGACCTATACGCACACAACACCTTGGTCAATAAGCAGGGTCAGATGATCTTCGGCGACTTTGGTGCTGCGACCATCTACGGATATCTGACTGCAGAACAACAGCAAGGTATTCGCCGTATTGAAGCCCGTGCTTTGAAACACTTTATAGATGATCTGCTGACAATCTGTGCCAAGCAAGACCTTGAGAGTAAACTGTACTCGCGCCTTGCGAGCTTCGAAGTGTAAACGTAGCATGAACTTCAGTTTCAAGGTTTGAAGTTAATTTTCAAGGACTAAAGATATGTTGTTAACGATTAAACAAGCTCGTAAGAGACAACGTACAGTTGAGAAATGCCTGGATAGATATCTTGAATCACATCTTTAAGCACTGGCAGCGTCATGTTCTCTTGTTGAGCGTGGAACTCGCCCAGTTCATCGAACAGGATCGGTTCTACGCTGATGATCTTAAGATCACAGAATACACGCCCCTCTTCTAACGTTGATACTTCTACCACACTGCCTGGTTGGTAATCGCGCTCAGATTCATCACGTATGGTGATGGTCTTTTTGCCGGAAAGGATGTCAGCTTCAAAACGCTCAAAGAACGTCATAGTGGTTGGTGCGGTCATGGATTTCAATCACTTGTCATTAAAGATTTAGATACCTGTTTATATACCAGAATATCTAACGAAGCGAATGAAAATTGGATGCGAGATGCGAGATGCGAGATGCGAGATGCGAGATGCGAGATGCGAGATGCGAGAGAATATGACAAGGCAAAATAGCGGGCAATAAAAAAGGAGAGCCTAAGCTCTCCTTCTCTTAATCCTAAATGCAAACTCTAATTAAAGAGCAGCTTTTGCTTTTTCAACTAGAACTGCGAATGCAGCTTTGTCGAATACCGCGATGTCAGCAAGGATCTTACGGTCGATCTCGATAGATGCTTTCTTAAGACCGTTGATGAAACGGCTGTAAGATAGACCATTCTGACGAGATGCAGCGTTGATACGTGCAATCCATAGTTGACGGAATTGACGTTTCTTGTTGCGACGGTCACGGTAAGCGTATTGACCAGCTTTAGTAACTGCTTGGAAAGCTACGCGGTAAACACGAGAACGTGCACCGTAGTAACCTTTAGCTTGTTTTAGAACTTTCTTATGACGTGCACGAGCTTGTACACCACGTTTTACGCGAGGCATTATGCTTCTCCTAAACTAAACGATTATTAAACTAAAAAGAATTAAGCGTATGGCATCATACGAGCAACTGCAGCCACTTCACACTTAGGAAGGATTGCATTTGGACGTAGCTGACGCTTGTTCTTAGTAGTACGCTTAGTCAGGATGTGACGTTTACCAGCGTGCTTAAACTTAATACCACCAGCAGTTTTCTGGAAACGCTTAGCAGCACCTTTGTTGGTTTTCATCTTAGGCATGATGAATAACTCCGCATTGTTGAGTTGTTAATAACATAGTAATTAGGGCGAATTAAACCCCGCAACCTGAGGCTGCAGGGTTCAATTACTTGCAAAGCCGTTAATTACTTCTTTTTAGGGGCCAATACCATGATCATTTGGCGGCCTTCGATTCGAGTCGGGAAAGATTCTACAACAGCTAAATCTACTGTATCTTCTTTCAGACGATTCAAAACGTCGACACCGATGTCTTGGTGAGCCATTTCGCGGCCACGGAAGCGAATTGTTACCTTCACTTTGTTGCCGTCTTCTAGGAAACGCGTCAGGTTGCGTAGTTTTACCTGATAGTCTCCAATATCAGTTCCAGGACGGAATTTTACTTCCTTAATCTGAATCTGCTTTTGCTTCTTCTTCTGCTCTTTCGCAGCTTTGCTCTTCTCGAAGAGGAACTTACCGTAGTCCATCACACGACAAACTGGCGGCTCGGCGTTAGGGCTGATCTCTACAAGATCCATACCAGCTTCTACAGCTGCATCAAGCGCTTCTTGGATAGAAACGATACCAACGGCTTCACCGTCAGCGCCTGTTAGACGAACTTCACGAACGCCACGAATTTCACCGTTTAAACGATGCTGGTTTTGTTTGGCCGGTTGTTGGCCACGTCTTCCGCCTTTAATAGCTTATTCCTCCAGATTGAGCTTACGGCTTGAAACCTCGGCTTGGATGTAAGAAATAAAGTCATCCACTTTAAACTTGCCTAGGTCTTTACCTTTACGTGTACGTACTGCAATTTCACCGGCTTCCATTTCTTGGTCACCACATACAAGCATGAACGGTACACGTTTCAAAGTGTGTTCGCGAATTTTAAAGCCAATCTTCTCATTTCTCAAGTCTGCTTTGACTCTAAATCCACTTTTTTGCAGTTTTTTCGTAATTTCTTGTACGTATTCCGACTGTTTATCGGTAATGCCCATTACAACTGCTTGTTCTGGCGCCAACCACGTTGGGAAGAAGCCAGCGTATTCTTCAATTAAAATACCGATGAAGCGCTCTAGTGAACCTAAAATCGCGCGGTGAATCATAACTGGCGTGTGACGCTCGTTATCTTCACCAACGTAAGTTGCACCTAGACGCTCTGGTAATGCAAAATCGAGCTGCACTGTACCACATTGCCATGCACGGTCCAAACAATCATGCAAAGTAAATTCAATCTTAGGACCGTAGAACGCGCCCTCACCTTCTTGAATCTCGTATGCAATGTCCATTGCTGCTAGTGCTTGCTTGAGGTCGGCCTCAGCACGGTCCCACATTTCATCAGAACCTACGCGTTGCTCTGGACGAGTAGACAGCTTAACAACGATGTTTTCGAAACCGAATGTTGTGTAAGTGTCGTAAACCATTTCAATACAAGCTTTAACTTCTTGTTGAACTTGGTCTTCAGTACAGAATACGTGCGCATCATCTTGAGTAAAGCCACGAACACGCATGATACCGTGAAGCGCGCCAGATGGCTCGTTACGGTGACATGAGCCGAACTCAGCCATACGCAGTGGTAGATCACGGTAAGATTTAAGACCTTGGTTGAAGATCTGTACGTGACCTGGACAGTTCATTGGCTTGATCGCGTATTCACGGTTCTCTGAAGATGTTGTGAACATCGCTTCTGCGTATTTGTCCCAGTGACCAGAGCGTTCCCAAAGCACACGATCCATCATTAGAGGACCTTTCACTTCTTGGTACTCGTATTCGTTCAGTTTTTGACGAATGAATACTTCTAGTTCACGGAAAATAGTCCAACCGTTGTGGTGCCAGAACACCATGCCTGGTGCTTCTTGCTGCATGTGGAATAGATCCAATGCTTTACCGATTTTACGGTGGTCACGCTTTGCAGCTTCTTCTAGGCGAACTAGGTGAGCCTTAAGCGCTTTTTTATCGTGGAATGCAGTACCGTAGATACGTTGTAGCATCTTGTTATCACTGTTACCACGCCAGTAAGCACCCGCTACGTTAAGTAGAGTGAAGTGCTGACAGAAACCCATATGTGGTACGTGTGGACCACGACACATATCGATGTATTCTTCATGGTGGTATAGACCTGGACGGTCGTCTTTAGAAACGTTCTCGTCTAGGATTTCCATTTTGTATGTTTCGCCGCGAGCTTCGAAAGCATCACGCGCTTCCTGCCAGCTAACTTTCTTCTTAACAACCTGGTACTTGGTCTTAGCCAGCTCTTTCATGCGCTTTTCAATCTTCTCAAGATCTTCTTGCGTTAGAGAGTGCTCTAGATCGATGTCGTAGTAGAAGCCGTTGTCGATCGTTGGACCGATCGCCATTTTCGCTTCTGGGAATAGCTGTTTAACAGCGTGACCAAGAAGGTGAGCACAAGAGTGACGTACAATTTCAAGACCATCAACTTCATCTTTAGCGGTGATGATTTCTAGGCTTGCATCGTTCTCGATTAGGTCGCAAGCATCAACACGCTCGCCATCTACACGACCAGCAATGGTTGCTTTAGCAAGACCAGGACCGATTGATAGGGCAACATCTAGAGTTGATACAGGGTTGTCAAATTGACGCTGACTGCCGTCAGGAAGAGTAATAATTGGCATTATTTGTCCTTTACAGTGGTGTTGCACACCAAGCAACACATGAAAATGTTTAATATATGTCGGTCAACCAAGCGGAGTTGGTTGGGGATATATGCATAAGTAAAATTCACTTTTCAAGAAACAAATACAGATGCCTCTTTAAAAAGCGAGCAGGCATTGTAACGAATTCATATTAAATAACAATGATCGCTTTCTCCCATGCACTTTCAGTAAGCACAAAAAGCCAAAAATTCAAACCAAAAAACAAAGGTTAATAAAATGTTAAATATCACTTTTACCACTAAGCTTAACTTACTATCGCTAGTTAACCTTGGGGGTGGGAATGAAAAACAGAGTTTTGATTCAAACGCTGAGCTTTGTGACTCTCTTTCATACTGCGCCTAGCTTTGCTAGCGATGAATATGGACCGCTATTGAGTTATGTCCAGTCCCCTCTGCATTCAACGCGTCATACGCCAACCCTACGTTCAGGTTTCCCTATTAGTGATGGTGATATTGAGCTTTTTACCAGCTTTACTGCAGCGAGTATCTGGGCTAACTCCTATGACTATCATCTCGACTATTATCAAAACCAACTCCACACCGGACTACGCTGGCAAGTCAACAGTGATTGGCAATTTGAACTCAATTACCGCTGGCTATATGCCGGCAATAATCACCTTGATAGTTTGATTATCGATTTTCACGACTTCTTTAATATTGACCAAGCAGGGCGCGACCAAAAAAACAAACACGAATTCGACATTTATGCACCGCAACATGGTGTCAACATTTCCAACTTCTCTGGGGACACTCTGACCAGCGCCTTTACGCTATATAGCCAATACCAATTCATCAATACACCATCTCACGGCCTGTCATTGGGTATCGCTCTTTATAAAAACAACGTTAATAACGGTATCTTTGAAGGGGAAAGTTTTGAGCAGAGTGCGCAGTTAAATTACAGCTATGCATTTACGGATCAAAGTATCTACTCCTCTATCGCAATCACTCACCAATCCGACTACGAACGAGAGAATGACTTTCCGCACAAAAGTACCCTGCTCTCTTTTATGGTTGGGTATCGCTTGGAGTTGCTCACCAATCATGAACTTCATTTGGAATATCGACTTTATGAAGGTGCAGAGAATGGCCCTACCGAGTTTTCAGAGTCTGCCAACGAAATTCTCTTCGGTTACCGCTACAAATTGCCGTTTGGCGCGGTTGAGCTATCGATTATTGAAAACATCATCAATATGGATAACTCGACCGATGTTGGCTTTCAAATAGCTTATCGTCATCGAATCAGAAGCAGTGAGTAAGTTGCTCAATAGAATGTACCAATCCATTCACTTGAATGGGCCAGAGACAAAAAGCCGCGCATCGACACGGCTTACTCTTGCTTAGTGACTACATAAACTACTTACTTATGAGCTCATGATACGAGAAACAGCAGAATTGATATCACTATCAGACGCATTGATTGGCAGGCTAAATGAGATGTACTGGTCACCACGGAAACTCAATGAACGATCGATTTCAGCTAGGCAGTGAACCGTATTACCATTCACGATAATAAATGAAAGCTCAATCTCTTTGTTGTTGATGAAACCGCCATTTCTAAATTCTATCTCTTGGTAGCAACCCGACACAGACGAGAAGGTGTTGCCTTTTAAGTAGCCCTTTTCAACGTCGGCTTTGACCATTGTCATCCCCGCAGCCTCAACACCTTGGATGATCTTTTCAACCGTCGGCAGAGGCTTAACAACGATAAAGTCGCGATCTTTAGGATCAATTGCGAAACCGATATCTAGGTTCGTTTCTACCCATACATGGCACTGATTCATTTTCGCATTGAGTGCTGTGATTGGCGTTTCATCATTCAACTTTAAGCGAAATGGGACTTTCTTAGTTTCACCAGGTTGAATGGTGAATGGCTCTACTGCTTGAATTCTTCCTAAAGAAAAGGTCTCGTAACTTGTGCTGTCTTCCGTTTCCACTTTGACTTCGGTATTCAGCACCAAATTAATCAGATCGATCTGCTGCTCTACATCACCACCGAGAATATGGACGTTTCCGGATAATTCCCCACCTTGGAACACTTCGATATTATCCAAAACTGTGTCAACTTTAGCCGCACCTATACCCAACGAGGCTTTTAGTTTTTTAAACATACTTTCCCTTTTTAGAATTATCGTTTTTGAATGACTAATGACTTGAGGGTCAAACGACCAATTTGCTGCAGTTGCATCATATTAGCAAGTAATTTGCCCCATCCATGAGTCATCACACCCCACATTTCGCGTAAATATTGTAATCGTTCGCAAATCAGGTACTCTATTTGTATAGTCAATTGAGGGTTAAGTATGTCGAACGCGCCGTTATATTTGCAGATCAAGCAGTTTATAGATGACAAAATTTCTAAGGGGCACTGGCCGCCCGGTCACAGAATTACCACAGAGTTAGAGCTGACCGAACAGTTTAACGTAAGTCGAATGACGGTGAATAAGGCTATCAGAGATCTGGTAAGTGAAGGGAAGTTGGTGCGTAAGCCTCGTCTCGGTACTTTCGTCTGCGAGCCGACAGAAAAGGCGCAATCTCCTCTGCTCGACATCAATAACATCGCTCAAGAGATACGTGAACGTGGACAAGATCATCGAAGCCAAGTGCTGAAGCACCTGCAAATCAACGCGGATGAAAAGACCGCTATGCAACTGGGCGTCATGATAAATACACCTATTTTTTATAGCGAAATCATCCACTTTTCTAACGAAACACCAACCCAGTTAGAATGCCGATGGGTGAATTCGGACATTGTTCCTCACTACCTTGACCAAGATTTCACTCACGCTACTCCGAACGAATACCTCTCAAACAGCTGCCCATTGAGTGCCATAGAGCACACTGTAGAAGCCATTGTGCCAGACGCTAGAGTTCAGAAGAGCCTAGAAATGGCAGCTAACGAGCCTTGCTTACTCCTCAATCGCCGTACTTGGAGTGCCGAACGCTTGGTTAGCTTTGCACTGCTTTATCACCCTGGTTCCAAATACAAATTAAGCTCCAAAATACTGCTCAATTAAAGCACATCATCCTGCTTATTGATCACAATTTTGCAACATCAACTTGATTAGTTAATCGCTTTAGCCTATTTATTTGTATATACATTTAAACAACCAAGGTTAACGATGGAAATGGTGAAAAACTTGATTCTCAAAAATGCCAGTATTTGCTCAATGGAAGTTGGCGAGAGCGGCTACGCAATATCTGCGCTTCAAGACGTGCTAATCGTAGATGGCAAAATTGCTCAAATTGTCCCATCAGAGTCAAACGCATTTGCCACACAAGAATCAATGTCAGATCATCAGGTTGTTGACTGTTCAGGTAAGTTGGTAACCCCAGGGTTGATCGACAGCCACACTCACCTTATTTACGCGGGTAATCGTGCTAATGAGTTTGAGATGAGATTAAAAGGTGCAGCCTACACTGACATCGCAGCGCAAGGTGGCGGAATCTTATCGACAGTTCGAGCAACACGTGCCGCGAGTGAAGAAGAACTCATTGAGCTAGCGCTACCACGCCTCGATGGTCTGCTAAGTAGTGGCGTTACCACGGTTGAAGTTAAGTCCGGCTATGGATTGACACTCGAAGACGAGTTAAAGATGCTCAGAGCAGCTAAGGCTTTAGAAAACCATCGTCGTGTGCGTATCACAACTACACTTTTGGCGGCACATACCGTTCCACCTGAGTTTAAAGACAACGCCGATGAGTATGTCGACCTTATCTGTGACACTATCATCCCACGAGTCGCTGCGGAAAAGCTTGCAGATTCAGTCGATGTGTTTTGTGAGTCGATTGGCTTTACGTTAGAGCAAACCGAGCGCATCTTTCAAGCGGCCATAAAGCATGGCTTGTCTATCAAAGGTCACACTGAACAACTCTCTAATATGGGCGGCAGTGCATTAGCCGCAAACTATGGAGCGACCTCTGTCGATCATATTGAATATCTCGACCTTGCTGGCGTGCAAGCACTAAATGAAAACAATACCGTCGCAAACCTGCTACCGGGCGCTTTCTACTTTTTAAAAGAGACCCAGTTACCACCTATCGAACATCTACGTGAATACAAAGTACCAATGGCTCTTGCTACCGACTTAAATCCCGGTACTTCACCCTTTGCTGATCTCACGTTGATGATGAACATGGGCTGCACTCTCTTTGGTTTAACTCCGGAAGAGTCTTTGAGAGGCGTTACCTGCCACGCAGCGCAAGCCATTGGCAAAGCCGGTTCTCGCGGGAAAATTGTAGAAGGTTACGACGCAGACTTCGCAATCTGGAACATTGAGCACCCAGCGGATCTTAGCTATCAGGTCGGTGTACCACGTCTATCCAAACGTATCGTTGCAGGAGAGCTATGTCATGACAGCTTCTAATCTAACCCAGCACAATCACAAGTGGACAGGTCGTGATGACCTAGAAGATGGAGTGGATGGTAAACGAGTTCACCACATCACGCAGATCGTTGATTGTCAGAATATCCCTTCTGAGCAAGGCGTTGCCCTTATCGGCTTTGAAACTGACGCTGGCGTCGCACGAAACAAAGGACGCGTCGGAGCTAAGCAATCACCGAACCTCATTCGCCAAGCACTCGCAAATATGGCTTGGCATAACAAAGCGAATGTTTACGATCTCGGAAATGTAACGTGTGAAGGTGATGATCTGACTCACGCACAAACACAGTGTGCGGAGGTTGTGACTGAAGCCCTTAAGGAAACACGCACTATCGTATTGGGGGGTGGACATGAGATTGCTTGGTCATCATTTCAGGGGTTAGCCAACCACCTTGATCAGAGATCACAAGACCAACCACCTCGTATCGGCATCGTCAACTTCGACGCGCATTTCGATTTGCGTGAACATGAAAGCGAGATTGCCGATGTAAAACCAAGCTCTGGCACGCCATTCAATCAGATCCACCAATGGTGCCAAAATAATGGCTGGCCGTTTCATTACGCTTGTTTAGGCGTGAGCGCTGCGAGCAATACGCAAGCTCTGTTTAAAAAAGCAGACGCGCTCAATGTGTGGTATTTGAACGACCACCAGATCACCTACCCTAACCTAGTCGGTAACTTAGAAAAGCTGTCTGAATTTATCAAACAGTGCGACTACTTATACCTAACCATCGATCTTGATGTTTTCCCAGCAGCTACTGCACCCGGAGTCAGTGCTCCAGCAGCACGTGGAGTCAGCTATGACAATCTCGCGCCGCTGTTAGAACTAGTACTTCAACACCCTGATAAATTGCTACTCGCTGACATTGCTGAGTACAACCCAAATTACGACATAGACCAACAAACGGCTCGACTTGCTGCGCGCCTATGTTGGGATATCGCCAACGCTATGGCAAACGCATAACTTTAATAAAAACAAAAGATAACGTGAACATAAGGAAATCCAACATGACGGAACATCACAATAGCGACCCTCGCCTAGATACCTCACGTGAGATTCGCGCTCCGCATGGTACGACACTGCGTACTAAATCTTGGCTGACAGAAGCGCCACTACGCATGTTAATGAACAACCTAGACCCAGACGTAGCTGAGCACCCTCACTCGCTGGTTGTATATGGTGGTATTGGCCGCGCTGCTCGCGACTGGAAATGCTTCGATACTATTGTTGAAGTACTAGAGCGCCTAGAAGACGACCAAACCCTATTGGTACAGTCAGGCAAACCAGTGGGCGTTTTCCCAACTCATAAAGACGCACCACGTGTATTAATTGCCAACTCAAATATAGTACCGCACTGGGCAAACTGGGAGCACTTTAACGAGCTCGATAAACAAGGCTTGATGATGTACGGCCAAATGACCGCAGGTAGCTGGATCTACATCGGCTCACAAGGCATCGTTCAGGGTACTTACGAAACCTTCGTTGCAATGGCTAAACAGCACTTCAATGGTGATGCAAAAGGTCGCTGGATCCTAACTGGCGGCCTTGGCGGGATGGGCGGCGCTCAACCTCTAGCGGCAACCATGGCAGGTTTCTCTATGATCGCGGTTGAGTGTGACGAATCTCGTATCGATTACCGTCTGCGTACTGGCTATGTAGACAAAAAAGCTACCAGCCTAGATGAAGCAATGGCTATCATTACAGAATCTGAAACACCCGTCTCTGTTGGTCTACTTGGTAACGCAGCCGACGTATTCCCAGAACTTGTTGAACGCAACATCACCCCAGATGCCGTAACAGACCAAACCTCTGCTCACGACCCACTCAATGGCTACCTACCTCAAGGTTGGTCAATGGAGAAAGCAGCGGAAGAGCGCTTAGCCGATGAAGCGAAAGTAGTAAAAGCTGCGAAGCAATCTATGGCGATCCAAGTGCAAGCGATGCTAGATCTGCAAGAACGCGGTGCAGCAACCGTGGACTATGGTAATAACATTCGTCAAATGGCACTGGAAGAAGGCGTCGAAAACGCATTCGATTTCCCAGGTTTCGTTCCTCAATATATCCGCCCTCTTTTCTGTGAAGGTATTGGTCCATTCCGTTGGGCTGCACTGTCTGGTGATCCAGAAGATATCTACAAAACTGACCAGAAAGTAAAAGAGTTGATTCCGGACAACCCACATCTTCACAACTGGCTAGATATGGCTCGTGAACGCATTCAATTCCAAGGTTTACCTGCTCGTATCTGTTGGGTTGGTTTGAAAGACCGTGAGCGTTTAGGTCAGGCGTTCAACGAAATGGTTAAAAATGGCGAACTAAAAGCACCCGTCGTTATTGGTCGTGACCACCTAGATTCAGGCTCAGTAGCAAGCCCTAACCGTGAAACAGAAAGCATGATGGATGGCTCTGACGCTGTATCAGATTGGCCACTACTCAACGCACTACTGAACACAGCTGGCGGCGCAACTTGGGTATCTCTGCACCACGGTGGTGGTGTAGGTATGGGCTTCTCGCAGCACTCAGGCATGGTGATCTGTTGTGATGGTAGTGATGATGCGTCTCGTCGTATTGCTCGCGTACTGCACAACGACCCAGCGACTGGTGTAATGCGACACGCTGATGCAGGCTACGACATTGCGAAGCAGTGCGCGAAAGACCAAAAACTAGACCTACCTATGCTAAACGCTGAACTACGTAAGCTTTAAGAGTGAGAGAAGATATGTTGAACCTATTACTGAAACCAGGACAACTTGGCCTATCCGAGCTTCGTAAAATCAGCCGTAGCCCAGTGAACCTATCGTTGGACCCTGAAGCCATTCCGGATATCGAAGCAAGCACTCAGGTCGTTGAACAAGTGATCGCCGAAGATCGTACCGTGTATGGCATCAACACTGGTTTTGGCTTACTCGCAAACACGAAAATCGCACCTGAAGATTTAGAAGTACTACAGAAAAGTATCGTGCTTTCGCATGCGGCTGGTATCGGCAAGTTCATGTCTGACGAAACCGTTCGTCTAATGATGGTGCTAAAGATCAACAGCTTGTCACGTGGCTATTCAGGTATTCGTCTTAAGGTCATCAATGCACTTATCGACCTAGTGAACGCGCAAGTCTATCCTTGTGTGCCACAAAAAGGCTCTGTAGGTGCATCGGGCGACTTGGCACCCCTTGCTCATATGAGTACGGTTCTACTGGGTGAAGGTCAAGCGCGTCACAACGGCAAGATCATTACTGGCCTAGAAGCGATGCAAATTGCAGGGCTTGAGCCAATTACCCTCGCACCGAAAGAGGGTCTAGCACTACTCAACGGCACTCAAGCTTCTACAGCATTTGCACTAGAAGGCCTGTTTGCGGCAGAAGATCTATTTGCGTCTGCAACAGTATGTGGTGCGATGTCAGTAGAAGCGGCGCTTGGAAGCCGTCGACCTTTCGACCCTCGTATCCACCGCGTACGTGGCCACCGTGGTCAAATGGACGCTGCACTGGCTTACCGTCACCTACTCGATCAAACCAGTGAAATTGGTGAGTCTCATACTTGTTGTGAAAAGGTTCAAGATCCGTATTCACTGCGTTGTCAGCCTCAAGTGATGGGTGCTTGTTTGCAACAGATTAGAAATGCAGCGGATATCCTAAATATTGAAGCAAACTCTGTGTCTGATAATCCATTAGTGTTTGCAGACGATGGCAATATTATTTCTGGTGGTAACTTCCACGCAGAACCTGTGGCAATGGCCGCTGATAACTTAGCCCTCGCGATTGCAGAAATCGGTAGCTTGTCAGAGCGACGCATGGCTCTGCTTATCGATAGCGCATTAAGCAAACTACCTCCATTCTTGGTCGATAACGGTGGTGTGAACTCAGGCTTTATGATCGCTCAGGTAACTTCTGCGGCACTAGCAAGTGAAAACAAAACACTCGCGCACCCTGCTTCGGTTGATAGTTTGCCAACCTCTGCAAACCAGGAAGATCACGTATCAATGGCAACATTCGCAGGCCGTCGCTTACGTGACATGGCCGAAAATACCCGTGGCATCCTTGCCGTTGAATACTTGTCAGCAGCGCAAGGGCTTGATTTCCGAGCGCCAAACAAGTCTTCAGCTAGAGTGGAAGAAGCGAAGCAAATTCTACGAGAGAAAGTCAGCTTCTACGACAAAGACCGCTATTTCGCGCCAGACATTGAACAAGCTAACTTGCTGCTTAAGCTTTCAGTACACAACCATCTAATGCCTGACGGTATTCTATGTAGTTTCTAAGTAGCAATTTTCTAAGCTAATAAATTAGCTGCTTAACCGACTAAGCCTGCACTTCATTACCCCGAGTATCGAGTGCAGGCTTTAATAATTTGCCCCTTTACCTTCCTAGTCACCCCTGCCATTTGCAGCATCAATATAACAATCAAGATCACATAAAACCTACACGGTCGATCAGTAGAATATGAACACAGTCACTAACTGGATAGACCATTAGATTCGAATTAGTCCGTTATAATCGCCCCAGTTTTGATAATGAATAGCGGTATTATGTTTCTAACACCATACGTTTCTACTGAAGAAAACAAATTTCAATTCACTCGTGAACAAGCTAGTCACTTCGCAAAAAAGGTTGCTGGTGATTTCAACCCAATTCACGATGAAGATAACAAACGCTTCTGTGTACCTGGCGACCTACTATTTGCGGTTCTACTGCAAAAGCAAGGCATCAGCCAAAAGATGCGTTTTGATTTTTCAGGCATGGTAAGCGATGGCATTGCATTAGATGTAGAAAACAAATGCGATAAAGAAAGTGCTGTTGTTGATGAGAAAGGCAAAGAGTACCTACACATGACATGTGAAGGTGAAACAAGCCAAGATCAAGCCTTCATCGAGCATGTCGTGACTAACTACGTTCAGTTCTCGGGCATGAACTTCCCGCACATCATGGTTCCTCTTATGGAAGAGCAACAGATGATGATCAACTGCCAACGTCCTCTGGTTATCTATGAAAGCATGGAAGTAGAGTTTTCTCGTTTAGACCTAACTCACCCAGAAGTTGCGTTCTCTGGCGCAACATTCGACGTTGAAGGCAAGCGCGGTGTGGTAACTCTTAACTTCGATTTTAAAGAAAATGGCGAAGTGGTTGGTAAAGGCGTTAAACGCATGGTAGCAAGTGGTCTTAAGCCATACGACCAAGCGTCAGTTGACGACCTAGTAAACCGCTTCAACGAGCGCAAAGATATGTTTCTAGCACAGTTCGCTGCAGCCGCTTAATGAGTCAAACTTCTCTATAGCGCAAAGCAATAGCAAAAATTATAAAGCCCAGCTTGAGATAAGCTGGGCTTTTTGATGTCTGCAACCTAATTGACGACAGGTAAGGTTTCAACAAAAAGAGCTTCACACTATGAAGCTCTTTAAATCAAAACACTGGGAAATTAGTGGCGTTTTCTTAGTAAACCAACGCCCACTAACATTAGCAACCAGTGCCAGCTAAATGAACCACCGCCGCCGCCCGACTTAGCGACTTGAGTACCACTTGATTTAGAGATCACAACCTCATTAGTGTATTTAAGGTTGCTGAACTTAATTTTATCTTGGCCACCAATACCATTTTCGTCCTTTGCATAAGCAATCATTATGCTATTGCCAGTTTCACGGACTAATCTAAGCTGAGCAGTATCTGATCCAGTACCCGACTTAGAGTATTCTAACTGTCCATTAACAAAAATAAGCATATAATCGTAGTTTTGCTCAGTCGACACATTCAAGTCTAACGATACTGTACCTCTTGGAATACCCTGGATACTGATACGAGCTATTTGAGCATGACTTAGTGATGGTGAAACGATCTCACTGCCTTCCACTCTCCACGCTTCGGTGCTCAATATTTCACTGTTTGGAATATTAATCAGAGAGGCGGCATTTTGATTTAACTCACGAGCACCTATCACATTCACATTACTTGTTACCACCTCAGACCCTGCCAAATCGGTATTTATCTGGACACCAAATGGGTCCTTGCCGATTAAATTAATCTCTTTGGTCACTTGGATTTGACAAGTTTCACCAACCGCAATGTTGTTACAACCGTTGTTAACGATGACAGCACCTTTCAACGGAGTGACATTAGAAACCGTAATTACCTGATCACTGTAGTTTGCAAACTCAAAGGTATGAGTAAGCTCTCCAGGAGTACGCATACCAAGGTACTCATTTTCACGATAGCTAAAGCCTTTTGTTTTATCAGCGATCCATGATTCAAAATGGCTTATGTTGGTGTAAACACCATAAGCATTAGCTTGGGCACATCCATCTCCCCAACTAACAATACCTAACTGTTCGTAACTCCCATTGGTTTCTAAAATGATGGGGCCACCACTGTCACCTTGACAAGAGTCTTTCCCACCAGCAGGAAAGCCCGCACAGAACGCATCATCGCCAATAAAACCATAGTTCGAGTTATTATCACCCGCAGCTTGGCATATAGCTTGGTCGACTAGAGGTACATTCACCTGGAACAAGTTACTATTTGAAGCGTAGCGGTCTGAGGCGTCTTGATCTCCCCATCCCATGACCGTTAAGGTTTGACCATTTTGTAGATTCCCGCGTGTAAAGCGATCAACTAAAGAAACCTGTTTCTCTTGAGGCTCTTCCGTTAATTCCAATATAGCAATATCGTTGTTCAATCGAATGCGGTTGTAATCGGCATGCATGTAGATATTTTTCACAGAATATCGATGGCTCTCCGCCTCACTTGAAGCGAGATTCGATGTCCCGATAACTACATCGAAATCTTTACCACTCATAGCGTCAACACAGTGTGAAGCTGTCAAGACATAACGCTTTCCTATATAACTTGCACCGCAAAATTGTCCGTTGTACGCATCAATATCTTTAAATACAAGTGCCGTCATAAATGGCCAGCTATCCGTAGCAGCTTGCTCACCATTAATTATTCGAGAAGAAACGTCAGCGAACGCTGATGTCGAAGACAAACATGCCAATCCAATAACAGCGGACAGCAATTTAGTCTGTTTCATATTTTACCTAGCCTTAAATACTTCTATTAGTTGGCGCAGGCTAATTTATAAATAAAACATATGAAACATGAGTTTTGTATTTTTGTGACGTACATTAAGGTGTGAGATTTATTCTCATTTACAGATCACCTTTTTAAATCCAGCGGCGAACTTTCTGTTTGTAATCAACGTATTCAGCCCCAAATAGCGATTCCAATGCTTGCTCTTCAGGAAGGATTTGAAAGCGGTTCATATAGATAACGAACAACAAGCTAAGCGCAAGACTAAATAGATTTTGAAGATAATATCCGAAACAAAAGAGCAGGATGAAGAGCGCAAGATACATTGGGTTTCTGCTGTATCCGAAGATACCTGAATCAACCACCAATGAGGCACTGTCCACTTTGATTGGATTGACGGTAGTTTTATATTTTTTGAATTCCCAAACCGCAGAAAGGCCAATCACACCGCTACTCAAGATACCCACGAATAATATGAGCTGATGATAAGGAAGAGAGAACGAGGCTGACGTCAGACTATTGGCTAGCCAATACGACAACAACAAAAAAACAACAAATAGCGCGAGCGGTGGTACTTTTAATTCCAAGAACTTCATAGCCTTCCCTATGCGATATTGAGATATTAAAAAGCCCAGTCATTGCTGGGCTTCATCATTTATATCAATCTTTCAAGTGCTTGTAGTGGGTGAGCAAGTTTCTCTCCCTCGAAGCGCTTAACCTGACTTCTGCAAGAATACCCGGTTGCAAGGCATCGATCTTTCGGAAGATCTTGAATTTGTGGCTTCCAACTCAATCCATAGATATCTTTCGACATCTGTAGCTTATCGACTTCGTGACCAAAAGTACCGGCCATACCACAACAACCCACAGGCACCGTCGTTAACCCGGCACCAAAGTGAGCGAATATTGCGCCCCACTCTTTCTCTGCATTTGGCATTTTGGTCTTTTCAGTACAGTGAGCAAACAGGTACCACATCTCTTCGCTAGACTCGCGAGTAGCAAACTCTTGAAGACGTGGCAGCATCCATTCATGCACGGTGAGTACATCAAAATCACCACGCTTATCACCGAGAACTTCTAAGTATTCATCGCGGTAACAAAGTACCAGAGCCGGATCAACACCCACAAGTGGTATACCGATATCCGCAATAAGCGATAAGAAATCAGCGGTCGATTTGGCGTTCTTAGCAAATTTGCTCAAGAAGCCCTTTATATGTTGAGCCTTACCATTTGGTTTGAATGGTAGAACAACCGGAGTTTTCCCAAGCTTAATAAGTAACGAGACAAAGTCTTCAACCACGTCTGCGTCGTAATAACTGGTGAATGGGTCTTGAACGATCAGAACGTGCTGTTGTTTTTGTTCCTTCGACAGACCTTCTAAGTACTGTAAGTCAAACGCCTTGAGCTGCTTTTCAGATAGTCGCTTATCCAGCGTAGGCACAGACATCAAAGGTGCATCAACATAACCTACGGTTTTTGCTGTCGCGCTTTTCACCCACTTCTGAGACAGAGCCGCGTTGACAACTTTTGGCGCTTTTGCCATTAACGGCAACATGGTTTCAATGTTCGCCACCAAATAGTCTTTCGCCGGACGTTGGTAACGAGAGTAGTAGATATTTAAGAAACGAGAGCGGAAGCTTGGAACGTCAACTTTAATCGGACACTGGCTCGCACACGCTTTACACGCAAGACAGCCATTCATCGCTTCATGTACTTCATGAGAGAAGTCGTATTCGTGACGCTTGTTCAGCGAGTTACGAACACGTTCAATCATGGTCTTAACGGGTGTTGAGTCGCTAAGTGCTTGTTGCTCCAAATCGAGGATATCGACACCCTGCTCGGTCAATTGACGTAACCACTCACGCACTAAGCCCGCTCTGCCTTTTGGAGAATGACGACGATCAGCCGTCACCTTCATCGATGGGCACATCGGTGAGCTTGTATCGTAGTTAAAACATAGACCGTTGCCGTTACACTCCATCGCTTGCTTGAAGCTATCACGGACTTGCACATCAATCTGACGATCGTAGTAACCGCGTTTAGTGTCGGTGACTTTAACCAGCTCTGCATCACTATCAAGCGGTGTACAGATCTTACCTGGGTTCATCTTGTTGTGCGGGTCAAACGCCGCTTTTACTCGACGAAGCTCCGTGAACAGCTCTTGACCAAAGAAGTCTGGACCATATTCAGAGCGATAACCCTTACCATGTTCACCCCACATCAAGCCGCCGTATTTCGCCACCAGCTTAACGACGTCATCGGAGACTTCATGCATCAACGCTTCTTGTTTCGGATCGCAAAGATCCAGCGCTGGACGCACGTGCAGAACCCCCGCATCCACGTGGCCAAACATGCCATAGTTTAAAGACTTAGCATCAAGCAGTTCACGGAACTCCGCAATAAAGTCAGCTAGGTTCTCTGGTGGCACACAAGTATCTTCAGCAAATGCAACAGGCTTAGCTCGTCCTTTTGCGGCACCCAACAGGCCTACGGCTTTTTTACGCATGTTATAGATACGACCTATGCTCGCTAAGTCACTGCACACTTGAAAACCGATAATACCCGCTTCTTCCACTTCTAGCATTTGGTTCAAGCGTTCAGTCAGTGCACTCACTTGAGCTTCAACTTCAGCCTCATCCTGACCAGCAAACTCAACCATATTGATACCGAGCATCTCTTTATTCGGCACATCAGTCAGCAAATCACTCACTGTATGCCAAACAATATCTTGCTTAGCGAGATTCAATACTCGTGAGTCAACGGTTTCGACAGACAAAGCATTCGCTTCCACCATAAATGGCGCATTACGCAATGCAGAGTCAAACGAGTTGTATTTCACGTTGACGAGCGTTCGAGCTTTGGGAATAGGAGTAAGATTTAGCTTGGCTTCAGTAATAAAAGCCAACGACCCCTCTGCACCACACAAGACGCGAGTGATATCAAAACGGTCGTTTTCTTCATTCAACGCGTTCTTTAGGTCGTAACCCGTAAGAAAGCGGTTCAATGGTGGGAATTTTTCTAGGATTTGTTGACGTTTTTCACGACAAACAGATTCCGTCACTTCTAACGCTTTATGGGCGTACTCACCAACGTTAGGTAACCCATTTGAAAGGTCTGACTCCAGAATAGAACCGTCAGCAAACACCGCTTGTAGCGATAACACATGATCGGACGTTTTGCCGTATTTCAGCGAGCCTTGACCAGAAGCATCCGTATTGATCATACCGCCAAGTGTGGCGCGGTTACTGGTCGAAAGATCGGGGGAAAAGAAATAGCCATAAGGTCGAATCGCATCGTTCAATTGATCTTTGACGATACCCGCTTGAACACGCACCCAACCCTCTTTCTCGTTTATCTCAATGACTTGATTCATGTATCGAGAGAGGTCGACCACCACACCTTTCGTCAAGGATTGCCCATTCGTACCAGTACCACCGCCACGTGGCGAAAAAGTCACTCTTTCATACGTGGATTTGGCACTTATTTTTCCGACCAACGAAACATCGTGAGTAGTCTTAGGGAGTACCACCGCCTGTGGCAACTGTTGATAAACACTATTATCGGTTGCGACGGCTAAGCGGCTTGAATAATGAGATTCGATGTCACCAGTAAAACCGGCCGCTTTTAACTCTTCTAAAAAGCGAACAACAACTGGATCGACATCAGCATTGAGTTGAAGTCTTGGTAACATTTGCTTCCTGCCCCTACTTCGCTGATCCTATCAGCAATGGGTTAAATTAGAATTTTAATAATTTTCTTTGAATTTCGTCACTTTACTACTAATAAGTTCATATAAAAAGGTGATCAAATAAGAATCTCAGTGCAAGAATGCAATAATAGTCACTTTTCTATTCATTCAGCACCAGTATACTGAATGGTGTTTTATTAAAGATACCCATGAGCGCAATATAATGAGAAAAAATAAGACAGTCACAACAGAAGACATTCTTCTAAAACTTTGCCAATCGGTATCAAGCGTACTGACTTCTGCAACTGCCTCCTCTGTTCAATACTCAGCGATGGTTCAAAAGATCAGTAAGACCAGCCTTAAACCAGATTTTGGTTGTTTTGTTCTGTTCGATGGCGGATTTTCTGGCCTTGTTGTTATTAATTTTACTTCAAAGGCCGCACTAGAGATCTACACCAACTACATGCGCAACATGGGCATGCCGGAAGATGAGCTTGCTGTACTGCACACCTCTGACGAAGTGGGTGATGTTTTGGGAGAGCTGATGAACCAATTGGTTGGCGACTTTACCAACAAAGTACGTAAAGAGCTGCAAACTAACATCACCCAAAACCAGCCAAAAATGTTAGCACTGAACAAGCAAGTTAACCTATCAGTAGATACGAACTTGGACCGCCCACAAGCGCGCCGTGTGACTTTCTCTACTGAAAAGAACAACATTTTCTACCTAGAGCTGGCAATGGACAAAACCGAGTTTATCCAACTTGAGGAGTTTGAAATTTCTGAAGATGAGTGCCCAGACAGCATATTAGAAGCAACTCAAAAGAAAATGAATGATGGCAAGACAGACAACAAACTGTCTGACAACGACGCCGCAGCAGACTTGCTTGACGAACTCGGCATCTAGTAATCGAAACCTCGCTTTCACCTTCTCAAAACACCATCAATAATTTGATGGTGTTTTCATTTCTAAGATGACTTTTAGATCAAGCACTCCCATTGCTAACAAGACTTTTACTTTCTGTTGCTCACTAAAACGGGTAAAATATCGGACTTTTAAAAAAATGTGGTAATGATTAGTCGATCGATGGATAAGAAAAGAGCCCTCAAAAAAATTGCCAAGTGCTTAGAGCTTGGAAACTCAGCCAACGTTAACGAAGCCGCTAACGCGATCAAAATGGCACATAACTTGATGCTCAAATACGGCCTCAAGAAGGACGATATTGAATTCATCAAGATGGGGAAAACTCAATCAACACATCTTCTGCCCGCTAACATTAGCTCAACCCTTCTACGTGTCATTCGTGGTATCAATACCAAATTTGGTGTGGAAGCAGTGCTTCTCAATCACAAAGGCCTGAAGCGCGCCGAATTCATCGGTGAAGCCGACCGTGCGATATTCGCAGCCTTCGCTTTTGACATTATCTACCGTGAAATGAATGAGCACACTGGCCAGTTCCGTAATAGTTTTGCGGGTTCAGGCACGAGTTCACCTGAAGTGACTCGCCGAGTAAACTCGTTTGTCTCTGGCTGGGTTGAAGGCGCATTGGAAAAACTGCCGACTATCACGCCTGATGATGAGTCAAACAACAAAATCAATAACTACATTGATAAAGAATTTAAAAACATCGACCGCGAAACCTTCAAGCAACAACTAAAAGAAGCAATGAAAAACCTTACTGCTGATTATGAGGTAGGGTTAAAGAAGGGTCGTAAGTTATCTGTAAACCGTCCTGTCGCTGGTGCACAGGCGGCCAAGCGGATAACAAAGTCTTAAGACTGGCTATATACTTAAAAATTAAACCGCTAATAGAAGTTTCCTCGACGGATATACAGAACAATATGTTTGTCATACACATCGACTGTATGACTGAAGTACAACATGGAGACAACACGTTGAAAAAAATCACATTAGCACTTGCGCTGACTATCGCTCTAACCGGCTGTCAGGCGACTCAGCGTCAAAACGCAACGACAGGTGAATCTGAAACAAACTCTGCGACACAAGGTGCTCTGATCGGTGCTATCGCTGGTGCCGTAGCGGGCGCAGCAACGGGGGATGACTCTAAAGATCGTCGTAAACGTGCACTCATTGGTGCTGCAGGTGGCGCGGCTGTCGGTGGGGGTATTGGTTACTACTTCGACCAACAAGAAGCGGCATTACGCCAAGAGCTACTTAACTCTGGTGTTCAGGTTGAGCGTGTTGGCGAAAACCAACTGCTACTTCGCCTAGAAAACGGCATCGGTTTTGAATCGGGTTCTTACGCTCTTGAGCCAAGCATCCACAAAACACTGCGCGGTGTGGCCCGTATTCTGGTTGAGTACCCTGACACAAGCCTAGTGATCGATGGTCACACAGATAGTACTGGTAGCGAATCTACCAACCAAATCCTATCTGAGCGTCGTGCTGAATCTGTGCGTGCATTCTTGATCTCTCAAGATGTCGCAGCAGGCCGTGCTATTGCTCGTGGTAACGGTGAACGCTACCCAATCTGTGACAATGGCACATCACAAGGTCGAGCATGTAACCGTCGCGTAGAAATACAAATTCTACCGTTGAAATAATCTCGATTAAGCCCAGCCAATCGCTGGGCTTTTTTATAGGAACTACCAAGAAAGATGGATCTATGTTGCACAAGGTCATTTTAATTCCCCTACTTTTTTGTCTTCTTAGCGCCCAATCATTTGCAGAGATAACAAAGCAAGAACTGACTCAGCTTCAAGAGAAGGCTAATCAAGGCAACTCAGAAGACGAGTTTCGTCTGGCACAGATCTACTTGAATGAGCCGAGCATCAAAAACGAAGAAGAGGCTTTTTATTGGTTTTCTCAAGCTGCAGAACAAGGTCACCAGCAAGCTCAACTGCAAACTGCTGATATGCTGCTCACGGGGCTTGGAACTCATAAGGATATTAACGCTGCTGCCCTTTGGTATACGCAACTTGCTATAGAAGGCAATCATCAAGCGGCATTCAACTTGGGCGAGCTTTATGAACAAAAACCCGAGTCATTTGATGGACTTGACCAAGCCGGGTTGTGGTATCGTCTGGCAAGCTCTCAACTGCCTCAAGCTCAGCAAGCTTATGAACGAGTACTCCAAGCACAATTTAATCAGCGACGCTCACAACAAGTTTCATCATTTAAAGCACTAGATGAGCAATATAGTGAGCAGGCCACGACACAACCAACTCATTCATCTCCCGTAAATGTGTCGTCGACTAGCCAACAAAGCCAAGCTTCTCAAAATCTGACCATTGGTTTCGCTATTGTAATTACCTTGCTGCTTGGCTTAACAGGCTTTCTCATCGCTAAGTTGCGTCAAGGTGACAGTACAAAAACTGAAGACATCAGTCGAGAGCAAATCAAGCTCAAAGATATTCAGCTTAAACAACAAAAGCACCAAATCGCCACACTCTACAAAGAGCTGAAGAAACGACAAGGCAGTAAGAGTCACCACAACCTTCAGCTTGCCTGTGCTGTGTTCGGATACAATGTTTCGGCGATCCCTGAACAAAAGCAGATCAAACTTCGCTACAAGCAACTCTCTAAAATTTATCACCCTGATGGCCAAGGAAGTGATGAAGAGATGAAAAGGTTGAATGCAGCCCTGAAAACAATTTTACAAAATGTTACCAAAACGTAACAAATAAAATCTTTCAGGGATGACTTAGTGCACGGAAACCCATTTCTATTGGTGTCGCAAACGATCTCCCTCTCAAAAACAGGTAACAAACAATTAACTTATTAGTACTACTTGTGTCATAATTCACGCCGAAAATACACCTGACGATACAGGTGAGGAGAGGATATGTTCACAATTGAAGGCGTATGTGATTGGTGTAAAAAGCCAAGCCTAGTAAAAAAACATGACTACCTTGATGGTAAGTCTCATAGTTCATGCGAAAAGTGCAATGACATTGCAACCATGGACGTTCGCCAGTTCAATATCGGCGAAATGGAAATGAGAGCAAAACTCTCCGAGGCAACGAGAAGATAGTAGTCTCAACACGGAAGTAAAAAAGCGCCATCAAGGCGCTTTTTTGATCCTGCTCACTTACCGCATCTACCATCCCTATTCGATACACCATTACCTCCCTTTCGCCTTTGTCCTTAAGCCCTCTTTAGCTTCTAAAGAGACCTTCTATCCAAACAAGTCACCTCAGTGCCTATACAGTACTTTTATCAAACCACTGTATAAACCTGTATAGAAAAGGTGCTATGGATCTCAAACCTTCTTAATCATGAGAAATTTTGATATTTCAGTCGAATTTAAAAACACAATCTAAAACAATAGCTTAATATAAACCTCGAGTCAGATTTCGAGGTTTTGTTCAATATTCCCTCAAAAAATTGCTTGATCTTATGCACCACTAAAACTACTGTATACACATACAGCATGTATATAAGGACAGCAAAATGATTCAAGCTCACGTAAAAGCACAACACTCTAGCCCGCTAGTTCAATGCGCATTTTCTTCAGCATCACACCTGCCGCAAAGCTCTAATCAATATCGCCACCAAGCAAACTTGCTAGCGCGTATGGCTTTGCTGTCCAATCAAGAACAGTGGTTACTGTTTACTGCTCAAACCCCTCGCCCATCAGCAAAAGAACTCTCTCAGTTCAACATTTGCTGTGAGCGCATCATTCACATGAAACCTTCTCGCCAAATGAGCGAAATGGAGACTGTAGAGAAAGCGATTCGCTCTCGAAACGCGAGTGCCATTATCGCAAGCAACCAAATCGATTCATTTGGTCAACAGTATTTACGTGAGCTTGCGATCCAATACCAATGTGAAGTCTTCTTTGTCGAGCACAACACAACGCATCATGTCCACTAATCAAACACTGTCCGCCCTGCTCTTTACTGTTGAAACCACTGACAGCATTGAGCAGTTTTTTTTGCAATTAATTCAGTGCTAGGAAAGTGCAGATAAAAAAGAGATTTCAAAGAAAAAGGCAAACGTTTGCTTTTTCTCTGGAAGCTGAATTTAGATTGGGTATAATGCCCACCTAATCGAGTGTGTTATGCACTTCTCTGTACGACGTTTGATAAAAGATAGGAATGTCTAAATGAGCCTCGCTGATCAAGTTCTAGCCGTAAATGATGATCTACCCATCCGTACTGATAAACCTGTCCACAGTGGCAAAGTTCGTTCAGTTTACTGGTTAACCGAAGAAGATAGTCAAAGACTAATCAAAGAGAAAGGCTACGATGTCGCGCCTGATGCGCCGTTAGCCATTATGGTAATTAGTGACCGTATCTCTGCATTTGACTGTATTTGGCATGGCGAAGGTGGCTTGAAAGGTGTTCCTGGTAAAGGTGCCGCGCTCAACGCTATCTCTAATCACTGGTTTAAGCTGTTTAAAGACAACGGACTGGCTGATAGCCACATTCTAGATATCCCTCACCCATTCGTTTGGATCGTACAAAAAGCACGCCCTGTTATGATTGAAGCGATTTGTCGCCAATACATTACCGGTTCAATGTGGCGCGCATACGCTAATGGCGAACGTGAATTCTGTGGCATCGAAATGCCAGAAGGCTTAGAGAAAGATAAGAAGCTTCCTGAGCTACTGATCACGCCATCGACCAAGGGTATTCTTAAAGGCATTCCTGGCGTACCAGAAGCAGATGATGTCAACATCACTCGTCAGAACATCGAGCAGAACTTCGCTGCGTTTAACTTCACTAAAGAGAGCGATATTGCTCACTACGAGAAGCTACTCAAAGAAGGCTTTAGCGTGATTCGCGAAGCATTGAGCAAGGTTGATCAGACCTTCGTTGATACCAAGTTTGAGTTTGGTTACGTCAATGATGCTCAGGGCAATGAAAAGCTTATTTACATGGATGAAGTTGGCACGCCAGATTCATCACGTATTTGGGATACTCAAGAGTACAACAAAGGCAACATCGTAGAGAACTCGAAAGAAGGCTTCCGCCAGTTCTTGTTAAACCACTTCCCAGATGCTGATATTCTACTTAACAAAGAGCGTATGCCTGAACGCGAAGCATTAGCACGTGATAACGAACTGCCGCTTGATGCCTTAATGTCCCTGTCTCGCACCTACCTTGATATTGCTGAAAAGATCACAGGCAGTAAGATTGAACTGAGCGAGAATCCAAAACAAGAGATCGTCGACATCCTACGCGCTGAGTACGACCTAATCGACTAACATTCATTTTTATCAATAAGGTTTGTTACTCAAAGGGCCACTTACCACTTTATTAATCAAATAAATGAATTAATGAAGTAGATAAGCGGCCCTTTATCAGCATTAGACTTAATTCGTCATCGAATTCCGCGTTGAGATAACGCCTTGCTATCTATAACTTGATTGTGAACTCTTCAGCCGAATTTCCGGTGATCACCAAGTGGCTTCGTGATTCAATGTACTCGATCTGTTCATCTTCCAACGAATATGGCATTACAACTTTCAGTTCGTTGATACCTTCCAACTTTGCCAATTTAAGTAACACTACGATATTTGATTCGTCACTCTTCCTCGTAGAGAGTGATTTGAGTGCCTTTTCCCATAAACGATCTTCCGGAGTCGATAGATCTTTAATGCTATCTTTCCATACTGTACCGAACACAGGGGCAAATGTGGTGAGTGCTTCTAGAAAAGTCCATTTTTTATCGCATGACGCGCCAAGAAAGTTTGTGTAATCAAATTCTACACAGGTCTCTTTTTGTTTATCCATGATGTCCCCCGACACATTGGCAACACAATATACTTTTAATATCCACCAACTCTTTCTATATAGCAATAGGATATAGAAGAATGGTCTTTTATGACCTTTTGATTGGTTAAAATGGCATATAAAAATCAATTTTGTAACAAAAGACGAACTGAAAACTCATATATGCGCCTATTTGATTAATATTTTACAAATTGAAGTAATTCCTCTTATTTCACATCCACAATACGACTTGCTTTCTTATATTGAATGCGCCAACCAGACCAAACTGGTAGCTCCCAACGCTTAGGTGGTGTTTTACGTCCACCGCTCGAGTAATGAACATACACAAGCTTTCTTTGAGGAAGGTATTCAACATCGATATGAAGATCGGCCAATGATAAATGGAAAGGGTATTTTTCTGCAAACTCCTCATATTCCCAATAAGGAATACCGGCAAACGGGATATCTTCTGCGTTGAACATCTCTAATTCATCCACTTGGCTTACACCCAACTCTTCTAACTGCGCAGCAAACCAATCAACAAAGTTGAGCTTTTCAATTTCTTGTGAGTGTTCGTGACTTTCACTCAACCCCATTCGCACATAAAGCTGCCAATGTTTGATCTCCTGAGTTCTCTGCTTCGCGAATCCTCGCAAATACTGCTCGCTTACAACCATATCGATGACAGGCTTAAGTGAGAGTTGACCTTGCGCCTCGATCTGCTTGGTGTCGATCACACGACCCGCGTAAACCAGAGACATAATCGTATACACCTGCCCAGAACGGTCTGCTTGCTCTTCAACGACCGTGTCACCTTGCTTCCACTCTCCCAGCTCTTGATCTACAAGCAACGAAAGCGGGAGCGGCGCAACCGTAGTTGCTAAGGTCAATGTCTGCTTTACCCCTCTTCCCGGTAAACTATAGGTATCGAGCACAAGCAAAGCTTCACTGCCGTCTGGCACTCGATTTTCCCGACCTAACATCACTTCGAGCTGCCCATTGGCGAACGCCTCACGCCGCTTTGTTCGCCGTACAAAAGCCAGCTCAGGGTGCAGACGCAAAATCTCTTTGAGTAAATCGACTCTGTTGAATCGAGAAGCAACCTCCAATTGAGGAAGTTCAAACAGTTCGCGCATCTGTTCCGCTAAACCTTGAGCCTCCAACAGAGCTTGCTTATCAACCGTAACATGAGGGAACTGTTTACCTCGGACGAGACCGATTAGTAAAGCAATGTCACACCCCTCTCTCTCTTCTTTAAACAGAGCATCCAAATGTTCTGGATTGTTCGGCAGTTGATAAAGTCGAGCGGGAACGGAAAGCGCTGCGGTAAGATCTATCATCGCCTCTTTAAGCGCTTTAGATTTTATCCGAGTAACAATGTCGGCATGCAAGGCATCAATCGGCAAAGGATACATGCGTTGACCATGCTCTGTCGCCATTCCCTTTTCATCTATCGCCTCCATCAAAAGCAAAGCCTGCTTCGCTTTCAGCAATGATTTTTCTGGTAACTCATCTAATAGGTCTAAACCTTCAAACGTCATCTGACAACAAGCTGCCGCTAACATCGGCTCAATCAACTCTTCACGTTGCATCTCTGGTGGTGTAACAAGCTCCAATGCGGCATGTTCACCAAATAGACGTACACACTGGCCATCCATAACACGCCCTGCACGACCTGCTCGCTGTTTCGCACTGGCACGAGATATCGCTTTCAAGGTTAGCGTTGTTCGACCATTGCGCTGCACCGTTCGGCGCTCCAAACCAGAGTCGACCACCAACGCAATATTCGGGATGGTTAACGAGGTCTCTGCTACGTTGGTCGCCAAAATGACTTTGGTCTTACGCTGAGGTGTATCCAGTGGAATATCGGACAATGCGCGATTGCGCTCGCTATCGGAGACCGACGCATAAAGCGGGCAGACTTCAACCTCTTCGATGGCATGCAGCATTTGAGCCGTTTGTAGGATCTCTTTCTTGCCCGGTAGAAAAACAAGAATGTCACCCATGCACGCTTCTAGTTGTTGCTTCACTTCATCAGCAACGCGACGTTCGATATTACGACTATCAGGTAAGTGACGAGAGTCCAGCGCGCGATGTTCAATCGAGACATGATAATTTCGACCTTCACAAGTGATACGCTCTGCATCAAGATAGTGAGCAAGCTTGGCTCCTTCGATTGTTGCAGACGTTACAATTAATCGATGTTGGCTACGCGCTTTTAAGATCGCAACCAGCAAGTCAATGTCCCAGCGACGTTCATGAAACTCATCGACGACCACGATATCAAACGTCTTTAGCCCATCTTCTACTAACCATCGCAAAGCGACGCCGGGAGTGACAAAGGTCACCTGAGTCGATTCGCTGTATTTGGCGTCTAACTTGATCGCATATCCTACGTCTTCTCCCAATGGTTTACCGGAGGAAGTCGCCAAATACTCAGCCAGTGAAGTACATGCAATACGCCTTGGTTCAATCACCAATACCCGACCGTGCTTTGCCGCCCAAACAGGTAAACGCGTCGACTTACCAGAGCCAGTTTCAGCTTCTACAACGAGATGACTTGAAGGAAGGCTTTGATGAAATGCATGTTCATAACAATCGATGGGTAGTAGAGACATAAAAGGTGTTAATAGATAAAAAACGTGAGCTAAGTATACCTAAATCTTCACGCGATATTCGACAAGTGTGGTAAAGCAGTGAGATCATCATTTTGTTTGGTTATATCAGGGATAAACAGTTTACAATTGAATAACTAAACCGTTATCATTTTTCTGTTTTTCTTTCTCCCATATTAGGCTTCCAATGAACAACGACAAACGCCCTCTGTACATCCCATATTCGGGTCCTGCACTACTAAGTACTCCTCTTTTAAACAAAGGCAGTGCATTCACCGCTGAAGAGCGTGCTTCTTTTAACCTAGAAGGCCTTCTGCCTGAAAATACAGAAACGATTCAAGAGCAAGTTGGTCGTGCTTACAAGCAGTACTGCAACTTCGAAAGCGACATGGATAAGCACATTTATCTGCGCAACATCCAAGATACTAACGAAACACTCTTCTATCGTTTAGTTCAGAATCATATCTCTGAAATGATGCCAATCATCTACACACCAACTGTAGGTGCAGCATGTGAAAACTTCTCTAACATTTACCGTCGTGGTCGTGGTCTGTTTATCTCTTACCCGAACCGCGATCGTATCGATGACCTACTGAACAATGCGACTAACCACAATGTAAAAGTGATCGTGGTAACGGACGGTGAGCGTATTCTTGGTTTGGGAGACCAAGGTATCGGTGGTATGGGTATTCCAATTGGTAAGCTTTCTCTATACACAGCGTGTGGCGGCATCAGCCCAGCTTACATGCTACCTATCGTTCTTGATGTTGGTACCAACAACCCTCAACGTCTAGCAGACCCAATGTACATGGGCTGGCGCCACCCTCGTATCACAGGCGCAGACTACAACGCATTTGTTGAAGAGTTCATTCAAGCAGTTCAACGCCGTTGGCCAGATGCTTTGGTTCAGTTCGAAGACTTCGCTCAGAAGAACGCAATGCCACTGCTTGAGCGCTACAAAAACCGCATCTGCTGCTTCAACGATGACATTCAAGGTACTGCTGCTGTAACAGTTGGCTCACTATTGGCGGCTTGTAAAGCGGCAGGTAGCAAGCTATCTGAGCAACGTGTGACATTCCTTGGTGCAGGTTCAGCGGGTTGTGGTATCGCAGAAGCGATTATCGCTCAGATGGTGTCTGAAGGTATCAGCGATGCGCAAGCTCGCTCACAAGTTTACATGGTTGACCGTTGGGGTCTTCTACAAGAAGGCATGCCAAACCTACTCGACTTCCAACAACGTCTGGTTCAAACCAAAAAGAACACTGAAGGTTGGGAAACAGAAGGTACTGGTTTCTCTCTATTAGATGTTGTCCGTAACGCGAAGCCTACTGTACTTGTAGGTGTATCTGGGGCACCGGGTCTGTTCAGCAAAGAAGTTATCCAAGAGATGAACCTTCACTGTGAACGCCCAATCGTGTTCCCTCTATCGAACCCAACAAGCCGTGTTGAAGCGACGCCAAACGACATCATTCGCTGGACAGAAGGCCAAGCACTTGTTGCAACAGGTAGCCCGTTTGAGCCAGTGACTCACAAAGGCACGGTTTACCCAATCGCACAGTGTAACAACAGCTACATCTTCCCAGGTATCGGCCTTGGTGTTCTAGCGGTTAATGCTTCTCGCATCACAGACGAAATGCTGATGGAGTCAAGCCGTGCGCTAGCGACTTGCTCTCCACTAGCAATCAATGGTTCTGGTGCTCTTCTACCGCCATTGGAAGAGATCCACACGGTATCGAAAAAGATTGCTTTTGCCGTTGGTAAGAAAGCGATCGAGCAAGGTGTTGCACTAGAGATCACAGAAGAAGCGCTACAGCAAGCTATCGACCAACACTTCTGGCAGCCAGTGTACCGTCGCTATAAGCGTACTGCTTTCTAAGTCAGATTGAAGATCATCTCTAAAGCCTCTGCCCAGCAGAGGCTTTTTCTTTATCTAGAGATCACTTAATCGTTCATTTTTATAAGGTATTTTTGGTACTATCGACTATTCGTTAACGATGCTCAGGCGCAAGGACCCTACCTCGAGTGAAATTCAGTTCTTCAAATTTGATTGCACTTTTAAACAAGGCGAGCAAAAAGATCCAAACCACCCTACTTTCCGTGTTTATCATTGTGTTAATTGGGGCAGCGACAGTAATTGCCATTGATTACTGGGTTTCTTGGCAAGCTAAAGGGCGTATCATTACTCAGATTGAAGACGTTCCTCAACGAGAGGTTGCGGTTGTTTTAGGGACAAGTAAGTACCTAGGTCGTACTCTCAACGAATACTATAAGCACCGAATCGACGCCGCTATCGATCTGTATAACCAAGGTACCATCAATCAATTTCTTCTGAGTGGTGACAATGCACACCGCTCTTACAATGAGCCTTGGACCATGAAGCGCGATCTGCTTAAAGCTGGAGTACCTGAAGATCGCATCAATCTCGACTACGCAGGTTTTCGTACCCTTGACTCGATTGTCCGTGCCAAAAAGATTTTTGATACCGATAACTTTCTGATCATCACTCAAAAATTTCACTGTGAACGCGCGCTCTTCATCGCGAGCTCTTACGATATTCATGCACAGTGCTTGGCTGTTTCTGGGCCAACTAAACACTCTGGTTTCTCTATTCGACTGCGTGAAGTTTTTGCACGAACCAAAGCATTTTTAGACCTCTACATCATAGGGACCGCACCGAAATTTTTAGGCCCTAAAGAGCCGATTCAACCAAGCGCAACCCCTGAAAACAGTAATCCACAAACCGATGTGTAGAAATCTACACATTTTCGATTTGTCGCCTCACACTTTGCTACACCAAGAACAAAACACATCAACACTCCTTTATTAACTTGAGTAACATTCTGTCAACAAAGCCTGACCCTACATCAAGTCAAACACCTCGAACACAATAAGCGCCACATAAAAAATAGGCGCGCCTAATAACAGAGGTGAAACAAAAGGAGCGCCCTATGACGGCACTTGTTACTACACTGAAACACTGGTTGTTCACCCGCAACAGCATGATCCTAATCGGGAATTTCTTGTTGTTTGCGACCTTGATTAATACCCTGCCATTCGAATCGCAGGTCAACACTGGTCTGAGTATCTTGATCTTTGTTGCCATACTTTGGCTTACAGAGGCGATTCACGTCAGCGTCACAGCACTGCTTGTTCCATTGCTCGCGGTTTTATTTGGTGTCTTTAATACCCCTGCGGCACTGGCAAACTTCTCCAACCCAATTATCTTTCTTTTTCTAGGTGGGTTTGCGTTAGCTGCAGCATTGAATAAGCAAGAGCTCGACAAAGCGATCGCGGACAAAGTACTTCTGATTGCTAAAGGTAAAATGTCAGTGGCAATTTTCATGCTGTTCGGTGTAAGTGCGGGCCTATCAATGTGGATTTCAAACACCGCCACCACAGCAATGATGCTACCTCTAGTTTTGGGTGTGATGAACAAAGTCGACCAAAGTGAAGACCGCAATACTTATGTATTCGTTCTACTTGGTATCGCTTACTGTGCTTCAATTGGTGGTATCGCAACACTAGTAGGTAGCCCACCGAACGCAATCGCAGCGGCAGAAGTTGGATTAAGCTTTACGGAGTGGATGGCGTTAGGTCTTCCTATCTCTCTCATTCTTCTACCAACTGCAATGGTGATCCTATATGTGATGACTAAGCCGAAACTAAACCACACTTTCGAGCTAGACCATAAGCCAGTGGAGTGGACCAACAGCAAGAAAATCACACTATCCATCTTCTTGCTTACTGTCACTCTGTGGATTTTCGGTAAACCAATCAACGCAATGATCGGTGGCTTTTCGAAGTTCGATAGCTTAGTTGCTATTGGCGCTATCGTTCTGCTTGGTGCCTCTCGCGCTGTCGAATGGAAAGATATTGAGAAAACAACAGACTGGGGCGTATTGATCCTGTTTGGCGGCGGTATCTGTCTAAGTAACATCCTTAAAGCGACAGGCACAAGTGTTTTCCTAGCTCACTCTCTAAGTGGTTTCCTAGAGCAGGCTGGCGTGCTTCTGACTATCTTAGCGGTTGTGGCTTTTGTGGTATTCCTAACGGAGTTTGCAAGTAACACAGCAAGTGCAGCACTACTGGTTCCAGTATTCGCAACGATTGCTGAAGCACTAGGTATGTCACCAGTTATCTTGTCTGCTCTGATTGCAGTAGCCGCATCATGTGCCTTCATGCTGCCTGTTGCGACACCACCAAACGCAATCGTGTTCGGCTCTGGTCACATCAAACAGAAAGAGATGATGCGTATCGGTATGGTGCTTAACATTGTATGTATTATGGCACTAACACTGTTCGCTTGGATCTTCTGGTAATTCACACTCCTGCTCCACACTAACGGGTTGTGATTCCCCCTAGCAACCCGTTCCATAATCATAGCCTGCCACAGACTGAAAATAAGGCAGGCATGCTTTCCCTTTGGTGGCCTCACGCGCCACCTCTTTTTTCGATTCCCTTCGTTACATCCCCCCGCTAAATAGCCAGTCAAAACTCTAGTGTTACTGACTCACCACCACTTGGTTTCTGCCTGAATGCTTGGCTTGATAAAGTGCCTCATCTGCCCTAGCAATAGTTTCTGTCATCCGCTCCTGTTTCATTTGAGCAACGCCGATACTGCAGGTCAAAGGATCTCCATGAATCCATAAGTGTTGACCCACAATAGTTCGAATTTTCTCAGCTTTGGCTTGGGCTTCTGCAATAGAAGTCTCCGGACAAAAAACGATGAACTCCTCGCCACCCCATCGGACTAGCTTGTCGGTTGAGCTGATTAAGCTCCCCACTACCATAGAAAACTCACGCAGAATGTGGTCACCCATTTGGTGGCCATACTGATCGTTCACTGACTTGAAATGGTCGATATCAAAATAGAGCATGCTGAACAGACCATAACCCTGCTTTACGTCTTGAGATTGAGCTTTCAGCCAATCACGAACAGCATGACGATTCAGTGTTCCAGTCAGCTCATCGCGATTGGCAAGCTCTGAGAATTCAAAGTTCTGTTCACGAAGAGATTTGTTTACGTTCTTTAGATGTGCATGACGCTTTTCCGCAATCATCATTCGCTTGCGAGAGCTGTGTAGCTCCGACAATAAAAATACCGTACCAGTTCCAACCCACACAAACAGCAGAATAAGAAACAAACTTTCTGCACGGATGTAAGAACCTTCAAATTCGATACTCTTTATCACAATCTGATGATGACCGAGTTTGGCTCCTGACCCCGTTGCAAACTCCACCAAGTTGACATTTGAATATTCCGGTGCCGAGTGTTCCATTGCAATATCGTTATCCGCTAACCACCAGGTCATGACTTGCAAGTTTGCAATCGGGATGTCAATAACACCACCATCGACACCTGGCTGAAACTCCATACCATTGTATTTAAAGGAGTACTCGTCATCTGGTGTTGAATAGGCAGCGTTGTAATTGCGCAGATAAGTTCTCAGCCGACCGCTGGACGCTTCACTAGTGTGGTAATCGATATTGACTCGGAAAGTATGATATTGAGAAAGGTCGAGCCCGATGCTGGGATCTGAGTTGATTTTGATAGACAGGCCACAATAAGGCCACGGGTATTCAGACTCTATTAGTTCGCAGTCCAATACATAGCGACCACCTTTTAAATTTAAGACCGATGAACTTTTCCCGCTGTCCACCTTGTCGCTGGTCGCAATAAACTCGTATTTGTCAGGCGTTATAGCCGTAATGACGCGATTTCCACTGACTTGATATAGCAGAACAATCGCTAAAGTCGCCACAACCAAAAATATGACAACCTTATGTATCCACTTCACTGGTTTTGTTCCCAATTTTCTACGCTCTGATGGCGCTTTATTTACGACACTTACAACATTCTACGCTCTACGCCAAACAGTCGCAGCTCGCTCCCATCGTTATAACACGGCTTTTCAAAATGTCATACTCTAATTTAGAAGGTGCTCAATAAAAGCTCGAACACCTTGTCTCGTATCAATATTACGTACCTAGAGCATCTCTATTTGGTATACTGACTGGATAATCAATGCGGCAAAGGCTACGGCTAGATCGCGAAATATAATCAAAAACGCACGAGTAATGTCATGTCTTTATTAGCGAAAGGAACACTCAAAAAAATGAGTGCTTCTCTTGATGGTACAGTTACGTATCGTCTACCGGTCGGCGAAGAGTTTGTAGAATTAAACCCTCTGATCGGCAAAACCATTAACCTTACCCACACAGGCAATATTTTCTGCTGCTCTTGCGGTAAGAAAACCAAGAAAAGTTACTCTCAAGGCCACTGCTTTGTTTGCATGAAGAAGCTAGCCAGCTGCGACATGTGCATCATGAAGCCAGAGACTTGTCACTACGACCAAGGAACCTGCCGCGAGCCGCAGTGGGGTGAAGAGAACTGTATGGTTGATCACTTCGTGTATCTATCAAATACCTCAAGTCTAAAGGTAGGGATTACTCGTCATACTCAGATCCCAACACGTTGGATTGACCAAGGTGCTACTCAAGGCCTACCCATCTTGAAAGTGAAGACTCGTCAGATTTCTGGACTGATTGAAGTTGAATTGGCAAAACATATCGCAGATAAAACCAACTGGCGCACACTTTTGAAAGGTGATGGCGACAACATCGAATTGGTTGAACGCGCGAAAGAGTTGCTGCCTCTTGTGGAAGACAAAATTCAGGAAATCAAAGCTACATTTGGTGATGATGCCATTGAGGTTCTGAATGAAAGTATCACACCACTGAGCTACCCTGTTGAACAACACCCGGTGAAGATCACATCACACAACTTCGACAAAAACCCAGAAGTAAGTGGCGTACTGCAAGGTATTAAAGGCCAATATCTGATTCTTGATACGGGCGTGATCAACATTCGTAAATTCGGCTCTTACGAAGTAGAAGTCTCAGCTTAGTAACATTCCACATAAAAACGCCCAGTGAAAGCTTTCACTGGGCGTTTTTGTTTACTCGGTGTTTTTGCAGCGACTGCTGATTGATCGCAGTTTGACCCTTTATTCTCGCCCTCAGTCTTGAATTAGGTCCACATTAAGTTGATAATATCAACTATAATTCATTTTCAATAGCAACTCGTTGATTGAGGCGTTTTTATGTCGCAAGGTAAGTCACTGGATAGCCTGTTTAAATTGGTGCATGCCGTCAAAAGAAATGTGCATGAAAAGATAGAGGCGTTGGACCTCGATATCGCACCCATGCACGTGCGTGTATTAAAGATCATCACCAAGAAGCCGCAGTGTACTGCTGTTGATATCGCGAACTTTTTGGACCGAGATAAGGCGCAAGTGACTCGCCTTCTCAGTGCCTTAATTAAACAAGAATTGATCGTTAAAGAGCCCAACCCTGAAGACAAGCGCAGTCAATATTTGGCTATCACCGCGCACGGTAAAGCCATTGTTGATCAGCTAACTGAGGTTGATAGCGAGATGTTTGAGAAGATGAAGATAGGTATCCATAGCGATGAACTCGCAACCTTTGAGCGAGTGGCTAAAACAATGGCTCAAAACCTCAGTTCGAGAGGATAAAAAAACAAAGAGCGCACTATTTTCGAGTGCGCTCTTTTCATTGGATTGTAAATCCAGATTAGTCTTTACGAAGAATGCCTTCCAGCACATTGAACAGTAAATCGATCTCTTCGATTGTGTTGTAGTGCATACAGCCGATTCGAACAACGCCTGTCTCTTCAATACCCAGCTGCTTAACTAAACCAAGTGCGTAAAAGTGTCCATTCCAAACACAGATATTGTGCTCGCCTAGCGCTCTAGCTATCGATTCTGGTGAGTGATCATCGAACGTAATTGCGAACGTCGGTGTACGCAAGTTCGAATCATAAGTCGTTTTACCGTAGAGGTGAACTCCAGTTAGCTCACTCAACCTTTGTAAGAAATACTCACTTAACTGACTCTCATGGCGATTGTACAGTTTGTAACTCTGCTCCAAACGTGTTCTTAGGCTCTCTGCTGGGTCACCACACTGTGCAAGGTAGTCAACCGCGGCAATCACACCTGCTAGCCCTTCAAAACTCTGAGTACCGGTTTCAAAACGACCTGGGCCAACATTGGTGGCAGGTTCCACTTTGTAAGGCTTCAATGTATGTAACCACTGAGGAGCGACATACGCGATACCAACGTGAGGTCCGAAAAACTTGTATGCAGAACACGCTAGAAAATCACAATTAAGTTTCTGTACATCGATCAAGTGGTGAGGTGCATAGTGAACGGCATCCACATAAACCTGCGCACCTTTACTGTGCGCCAGTTCCACGACTTTCTGTACGTCAACAATTGAGCCTGTTGTATTGGAAGCAAAAGTCACCGCAACCAATCGAGTCTTATCACTCAGTAGAGATTCAAAATGCGCCATGTCTAGGCTACAGTCTGATTCGTCTACACGCACTTGATGTACTGCCACGCCTTTATCTTCCGCCGCTTGCTGCCAGCTTGATACGTTAGAGTAGTGATCGAGTGCGGTAACAATGATCTCATCGCCCTCGTTCCAATCACGACTGATTGCTCGGCTCAATTGGAACGTCAGCGAAGTCATGTTGGCACCAAAAACGATGTTGCCAGAAGACTCTGCGTTCAGTAATGCTTGAACCGACTCTCTCGCCTGCTGCATTAACCCTGTTGTTTTCTGGCTCGAAAAGTAGTGTCCACCTAGATTTGAATTAAAATGGCCAAGATACTCAGTCATTGAGGCTAGGACATTTTCAGGGACTTGCGAACCACCAGGCCCATCAAAAAAAGTAACAGGCTTGCCATTATGATGTTGGCTTAACGCGCTAAATTGCTGGCGAACTTCATTAAGAGTGAAGGACATTACGCTCATCCTTTGCTGTTAGTACGAATACATCCATATGACCCACTTCATCATGGTCAATCGTTCGAATCGGTTGAGCATTGTGCCAAAGCTTGCTGTCTGCGAGCATCGCCACTTCACCATCTTCAAGTACTTTTCTAAAGAATGGCGCTTCGTGGGAGTCTTGGTAAAGCATGATTTCACCACCAACAATGTTGTGGCGGTTCATACCGATCAGTGCGATGTGGTCAAAACCATCTTGGTGCACGCCTTCAGGGGCTACTTGCGTCTCTTCGTAAATTGCTGAGATGCGGATTTGATGAATTTCGATCTCTTGACCGTCTTTCAAACCATTCGTCTCGATGAAGAGCTCACACATCTCTTGCATGCCTTCACTCTGTAGAATGTTGGCTTCAACAGGTTCAAATTCGCGTACTACGTCGCCTTGAAAGTGATTAATGTCTTCTGATTGAACAAAGTTGTGCTTGTCCTGTTCCACAACCTTACCACCGCAAAAACGAATTACCGAGTATCTTCTTAGACGAAACTTGCCATCTGCATGTTCAGTGCTTGGTAGCTTTTCAAACGAAGGTGACAACTCTTCAACGGCATGGTTGCTGAGGTGGGTAATATGTAGGGTGTTTTCGTGAGCATGTAACATCATCGACTCCTTAATGAATGTCCACTTTACTTATTTTATTTAACCTTTTGTTTACATAAATGATACGTGAAGATCTGGTTAAATCAACTTTAAACAACCATTTATTCTGCTGTAGAGATAAATTTAAAACTTAATGCCAACTTGAATTCAAAAACCAGTGATTAAAACCAGTTCAAAAGTTGGGCACCTTTAAAATTCAGCACACTTCACTGGCTAGTTTAATTCACTATTTTTAATTAAAAAGGCAATGTTTAATTTGGCACGCTATTCTCTAATTTTCTGCGGAGCTTTGTGTTTTGAAGGGAATGAATGAGGAATTTGGGTGAGCAGAAATGGACAAACATCATAATGATTGCCAGAAAAAACGGTACAGATTGAAATGCGACACACCTAACGAAGCAACAGCTATTAATCTCTTACACAGTGATAGCACATTGGTTAGTTTATCAACGGTAAGTATCCAAACGCCTTTGCTTGCACGTCTGGAACAGGTCGAGTTCGGGGGGAACTCGGCCGCCCCAGTGTTACACTTGCTTTCTTAGTAAGAGAAAAATTAGCTTGCTTCTCGGCCTAGTAAGTACCCAAAATCAAAGTTGTGGAGGAAACGCGCTTCGCGATATCATGCAAATCTTCTAAAAGGTACTGACCAATACTTGTACCCGTATCATCCACACCAATGATTAATGTTGCTGTCGTTTTAAGTCCTTATCAGGCAATAAACTGATGAGAAAATCACGCCCCTCTTTCGCTTTTTTGGATACTGCACTTGGGTGATATGTGCGATAAGACTTAATTAGTCGATCTCCAAACTTTAAATCAAAGCTCCACAATTGTTTGCTTGATAAACCATGTTCTTGAAAATAGTGTTTCCGATTTATACATACATTGCTATCTCCATCTATGGGAAAAATCTGTCTGCGTGCAGATACGGAAGATTTATCGAATCCATTCACAAATAAGATGATATCGGGCTTTAAGATCTCTATTTGAGCAAATAACAACCTTTCTGATAAAGCTACTATTTCTTCGTAAATTGGAGATTTTTTAGGGATAGTCTTATTTAGCGCAAAACAGAATAGATTGGAGTAAATCAACCCTTCCGTTCCTGATTTTTCCGCCACACTTCTAGTGAAATTATGGAACGCTTTACCTCGGGAATTCTTCTTATTTAACTGATTGAAAAAAAATGAGCTATGGCATTTTAATGCTTGCTCGACACAATTTTTCCTATCTCTTAAATCAACGTCTTCTTTCTCATTCCACTTCCAACCCTTTGTCTCCCGACCGATGATCATTATCTTATTTTGTGCTCGATGATAATTGGGACTAACAGCTGTTAGAAACAATCCAGATAACCCTTTGACCTTTGGGTCATCTGACTTATTCGCAATAAGGTAGGCATCATCAACGTCTTTGAGGATATCTAAGTAGGCGTCTCGCAATTCTTCGTTTTTTGTCATTGTGTAACATATCCACTCTCTTAAAGAGGTAATGTTGCAGTGATTTACGCTGGAATCAAATCAATTGCATTAATGAGACTGTAAAAGAATGATAAGGAACGCGTTTTAATCAAGGCGATATACATTAACTACTAGAATTTAAATACTCCACATTAACTGGTGATTTAACTCACGAGTTGAATAGGAACACTTAAACTTCGAAAAGAGCAACGAAAGCCCAAACTCTGAATCTATACATGTATGGCTGATTTGTTGAATGAGAAGATACGTGAGCAAACTAAAGTTAACTAGTAATTCACTTTTTGGGGTTAGGATAGTGCTCGAAATGGAAATGGAAGCGAATTAGCGACAATGTGTTGCCCTAAAGCTATGTTTAGTTATTTAAGTATAAAAATACCATCTCTTATTTTAACCAAAGATCAAGAAATTTTATTTATGAGCGGACAAAATTAGATCATCATTAAAAAGTAAGTTTTCTACTGATAATCAGATACTAGTTCAATGGGTAAGTGGCCACTTACAGTTTTTTTTCAATATAGTAGTTATCCACAAGAACTCCTATTTCTTTGCCTTGAAAAAGTCTTTGGCACCTTTTATCTTGTAACTCGTCTGCCATATACCTACAAGATATAGTGGCTTTTAATCCACAATGTATGAAGGAGTTATACAGAATAGAATTGTTTCTTCCGACAGAAACGAAAGAACCCCACCAAAAGGCAGGGTTCGAATTCGGAGCCAAGTCTAGAGTAGTTGACGCTACTCGAAAAGTGACCAATGAGTATCTTTGTATTGATACCGACAATCGAGACTATAGATCGTGATCACTGGCTTGACAACAATAATCACTCAACTATGAGGAAGCCAAAATGCTCTACGATAACCTTAAGTCCTTACTACGTAAGGTCTTAGAGACAAGCGTAACTGTGTTTAAGTTACGACCGGATCTCTTTGTCAAAGGTTTAATCTACACGGCTCACGTTATACGCGACCTGTTTAGAGACTAGCGATACTACGAAAAGACAGCGTTGCTGCTGTCTTTTTATCTTCCTATAGTATTAATCTATTATACAATATCACTACCCAAAGCCCTTACGGGATCCCAAACTTCGTTTTTAAGGTTTCTTAGCAAACGAAGGGACGGCTACCACTCATTAAATGCTCTGCCAATGTTATCTCCCCTCGCTACACCTTAAACCTAGCGATGTTCTCACTGCCTTTTCAGCCACGAGAACGTTTGTCTCGGTTAAGTTCTAACCTATAACGATTAATTACATTTGCGCCCTTGTTAAAACTTTAATTGCCCTCATATTTTCCATACAATCATCAGCGATTATAAATAAAAACGAATTAAACCTCGGAGTCCTCATGAGCGACGTAAAGCATTGTAATTTATTGATTCTTGGTTCTGGCCCTGCCGGCTACACTGCTGCTGTTTACGCAGCTCGTGCTAACCTAAATCCAGTTCTTGTTACCGGCATGCAGCAAGGTGGTCAATTAACAACAACCACTGAAGTTGAAAACTGGCCTGGTGATGCCGAAGGACTAACAGGGCCGGGTCTTATGGAGCGTATGAAAGAGCACGCCGAGCGATTTGAAACTGAAATCCTATTCGACCACATTAACGAAGTGGATCTATCGAAGCGTCCTTTCACACTGAAAGGTGATTCGGGTGAGTACACTTGTGATGCATTGATCATCTCAACGGGTGCTTCAGCGAAATACCTAGGTCTTGAATCTGAAGAAGCATTCAAAGGTCGTGGCGTGTCCGCTTGTGCTACGTGTGATGGTTTCTTCTATCGTAACCAGAAAGTTGCCGTCGTGGGTGGTGGTAACACAGCCGTTGAAGAAGCACTTTACCTTTCAAACATCGCGTCTGAAGTTCACCTAATCCATCGTCGTGACACATTCCGCGCTGAGAAGATCTTGGTTAAGCGTTTAATGGACAAAGTTGAGAACGGTAACATCGTACTTCACACAGACCGCACGTTAGATGAAGTTCTTGGTGACGACATGGGCGTAACAGGCGTTCGCATTAAAGATACTCAGTCTGATAAGACAGAAGATATCGACGTAATGGGCGCGTTTATCGCTATCGGCCACCAGCCAAATACTGGCATCTTCAAAGGCCAACTAGAAATGAAGGACGATTACATTGTTGTTCAATCTGGCTTAGAAGGTAACGCAACTCAAACCAGTATCGAAGGTGTGTTTGCTGCGGGCGACGTAATGGATCACAACTACCGTCAAGCGATCACATCAGCGGGTACAGGCTGTATGGCGGCACTTGATGCGGAACGTTTCCTAGACGGACTGACCGATAAGTAAAACCTCAGTTTTCAATTTTGCCGATTGGCACGCTAAATACTGAGTTTAAATACACTTTGTTATAATTCCCTAGAACCCCGTGGTATATCCACGGGGTTTTCTTTTGTATACTAGCCGCCCTCAACCGAATAATAATTATCATTAAGCCTTCATAATGGATAAGAAAAAACAACGCAGCTTGAATAAATGGCTTAAGCAACAAAGCGGCCTCGCAAAGCGCTGGCTCATGATTGCTATCGGCCTTGGCGTACTTTCAAGCGTGTTCTTGGTGGCGCAAGCTGCCCTTCTCGCCTCTATTCTTCATCAACTGATTATCGAACATGTCGATAAATCTGAGCTAGTCGGCCATTTTGCAGGTCTGGCTCTGTCGGTGGTTGGTCGAGCTGGTTGTACTTGGGGGCGAGAGATCGCCGGTTACCGTTGTGGTGAGCAAGTTCGTGTTTATATCCGTCAACTGATACTCGATAAGCTTCGAGAGCTTGGCCCTGCTTACATCAAAGGCAAGCCTGCAGGCACATGGGCAACGCTATTGCTAGAGCAAGTCGAAGACATGCAAGACTTCTTCTCGCGTTACCTGCCTCAGATGTCTCTTTCGGTGATGATTCCGTTTGTTATCTTGGTGGTAGTTTTCCCAGTAAACTGGGCAGCCGGTCTTATCTTCCTTATCACTGCGCCGCTGGTTCCTATCTTTATGGCACTGGTGGGTATGAAGGCAGCCGATGCCAACCGCAAGAACTTTAAGGCGCTGCAACGATTGTCTGGTCACTTCTATGACCGTCTACAATCAATGACGACGATTCGCCTGTTTGACCGTACATCAGCGGAAACAGAAGTGCTGCACGGTGCATCGGAAGTGTTCCGTACTCGAACTATGGATGTATTGAAGATCGCTTTCCTATCTTCTGCGGTTCTAGAATTCTTCACGTCGCTTTCTATCGCAATGACCGCGGTTTACTTCGGTTTTACTTACATTGGTGAGCTGAACTTCGGTCACTACGGTGCTGGGGTTACTCTATTCGCTGGCCTGTTTATTTTGATTCTCGCGCCTGAGTTTTACCAACCCCTGCGCGATCTGGGCACCTACTACCACGCCAAGCAACAAGCGGTAGGTGCTGCAGAGAGCATTGTTGAGTTCCTAGAAACAGACATCAACAAAGTAAAATCAGGTGATACGCAGCTAAACAGCGACGCTGGAATATCCATTGAAGCTCAAGACCTTAAAGTGTTGAGCCCAGAGGGTGTTCAGTTAGTTGGCCCTATCAGCTTTGCACTTAATACTCAGCAATCCACGGCCCTTGTAGGCCCAAGCGGTGCGGGTAAAACGAGTTTGATCAATGCCATTCTTGGTTTCATGCCATATGAAGGAAGCTTGAAAATCAATGGTGTTGAGTTAAGGGAGCTTGATCTTGCGTCTTGGCGTAAAGCGATCAGCTGGGTTGGTCAAAACCCGCTACTATTGCACGGCACCATCCGTGACAATGTCACGCTAGGTAAACAGGACATCAGTGATCAAACTGTTCAACAAGCGCTAGAGCAATCTTTCGCGGATGAGTTTGTTCAAGAGCACGGGCTGGATTACATGATCTCGGATCGCTCTGGCGGCTTGTCTGTCGGTCAGTCACAGCGTTTAGCGCTTGCTCGTGCGATGATTCAAAATGGTCAATTCTGGTTACTGGATGAACCGACTGCCAGCCTAGATACACGCAGTGAAAAACTGGTCATGCAAGGCATCAACAACCGCATCCAAAACAACACTGCCCTACTCGTGACGCACCAACTTGCGCCACTTCAATCGGTAGATAACATCTTAGTTTTACGCGACGGTACGCTCGTCGAGCAAGGCAGTTTCAATGAGCTGTCTCAGTCTGGCGGTCTTTTTCAAGAGATGCTAAGCGCGAATTTGGCTCAACAAGATAATAAAGGTAATTTAGATGCGTGATTTACTGCCTTACCTGAAACTGTATAAGAAACATTGGTTTGGGCTGTCTTTGGGCATGCTCCTAGCCTTCTTAACTTTAGCTGCATCTATCGGTTTGTTGACCCTGTCTGGTTGGTTCATTTCCGCTTCTGCCGTTGCTGGCCTGACGATCGCTCGTGAAACCTTTAACTACATGTTGCCAGGTGGCGGCGTGCGTGGTCTTGCAATGAGCCGTACCGCTGGCCGTTGGGGTGAGCGTGTAGTGAGCCACAATGCGACCTTCAAGCTGTTAACTGATCTACGTATCTTCTTCTTCAAAAAGCTGGCACCGCTTATCCCAGGTCGTATTTCAAATCTGCGTGATGCTGACCTACTTAACCGCTTAGTTGCTGATGTCGATGCAATGGACCATGTTTACCTACGACTGGTCAGCCCGGTGACAGTCGGTGTGTTAGGCATCTTCTTCCTAACCGCATTTTTGATGTGGTTTGATAGCTCTCTAGGCTTAATTTTAGGCTCTATCCTATTGATCATGTTGATCATCTGGCCGGTATTGTTCTACAAGCTGGGCAAACGCAATGGTGGCGAGCTAACCCAAAACAAAGCCGAACTACGTGTTACCACACTGGACTGGATTGAAGGCTACAGCGAGCTAACCCTGTTTGGCGCTGAAGAACGCTACCGCAATGCGATTCTGAACACGCAACAAAAGCTAATGGCGAATCAGTTCGTCAATGCCAACCTAACGGGTATGGCGTCAGCGGCATTGATGCTGTTCAACGGCTTAACTTTAGTGCTGATGTTGTGGCTTGCTGCAGACGGTGTTGGTGGCAACGCACCAGACCCACTGATCGCATTGATGGCGTTCGCTACCATGGCGAGCTTTGAACTGCTAATGCCTATCGCAGGCGCGTTCCAACACTTGGGTCAAACGTTAACTTCGGCGCGTCGCTTGAATGAAGTAATTTTGTCTGAGCCAGAAGTTCAATTCAACGATAGCAAGCTTGATATTGACCAACCGTTGGATATTCAATTCAACGCGGTGTCATTCCAATATCCAGACTCTGAGCGCACGGTATTGAACTCGGTCGACCTATCGATTCCAGCGAACAACAAAGTGGCGATTGTCGGCCAAACAGGTTCAGGCAAGTCGACTTTGATTCAGTTGCTGACTCGCTATTGGGATCCAAAACGTGGCGTGATTTCGATTGCGGGTATCGACCTCACCCAATGGAATGAGAGCCAGCTACGTGAATCCATCAGTGTGGTAAGCCAGCGTGTTGATATCCTCAATGGTAGCCTGCGTGACAACCTACTTATTGCCAAGCCGCAAGCTAGCGACGAAGAGCTGAAAAGCATTCTGTCGAGCGTTGGTCTTGAGAAACTGCTTGACGACAATGCACTCGATGCATGGTTAGGTGACGGAGGCCGTCAGCTCTCTGGTGGCGAGAAGCGTCGTATCGGCATTGCACGTGCCATTCTTCACGATGCCCCTATCCTACTGTTGGATGAGCCTACCGAAGGCTTAGATAAGCAGACAGAGAAAAGCATCATGGCGCTGTTTGAGCAGCACTTCGAAGGCAAGACGGTTATCTTCATTACTCACCGTCTGATTGGACTAGAGAAGATGGATTCTATCGTCTTGATTGAGCAGGGTGAGATTGTCGAGCAAGGCTCTCATAGTGAGCTTCTGTCGGGTGAAGGTCGTTACTTCCAACTTCGACAAGCCATCTAAAACAGAGTCTCTACTATCGAGATACAACGACAAAGCCCGAGCACATTGTACTCGGGCTTTTTAGTGTCTCACCTTCAACTACTCTGTAGTGTTATTCTCACACTCTGAAGCCACTATACACATGAAAAAGTTAGCAACGACAATTGGCCCACGACTAAGGCAGCTCAACACTACCCCCTCACTTTCTACGAATATGATTTACTAACAAATATAACGCAACGAGTTGCTTATAATTCTGGGTGCAGCACATTTCTATGATCAACTCTCGAAGATAATACGTATCGATCGTTTTTAAGGAAAGACCTCCCCCAAAAACAATAATGGAGAACAAAGTATGTCTTTACGATTAATCGCAACCACCGTCGCTCTTCTCGGTGCGAGTTTTACTGCTCAAGCGGCTTCTGATTGTGAAATATCAATTGATGCCAGTGATCAAATGAAGTTTTCAACAGATACCCTAAGCGTTCCTGCTAGCTGCAAAGAAGTGACGCTAACACTGAACCACACTGGTTCTTTACCTGCACAATCAATGGGGCACAACGTTGTCATCACTGATACGGCATCGGTTCAAGCCGTCGGTATTGATGGCATGTCTGCTGGTCTAGATAACAACTACGTAAAGCCGGGCGATGATCGTGTGTACGCCTTTACGCGCATTATTGGTGGGGGCGAATCAGCTTCTGTTACGTTCAGCACTGAGAAAATGCAAGCCGGTGGTGACTACTCATTTATCTGTTCTTTCCCAGGCCACTGGGCGATTATGAAAGGTAAGTTTGAGTTCAAATAATCCGCTTCGAAATTGATTCCCAAAGTAGATATTAAAAAGCCCCAACCTAAATCCAGGTTGGGGCTTCGTTTTATTGAGTTCGTTTACAGCTTGAAGCGGCTGATTTCGTTCTCTAGTTCATGAGAAAGTTCAGACAGCTGAGCCGCTTGCTCTGCAGCTTGGTGCGCTTCATCAGCCAGTTGATTTGACACGTCACGAATACCTTCAGTATTGCGAGTAATCTCAGACGTTACCGATGCTTGCTCTTCTGCCGCAGAAGCAATTTGTGTCGCCATGTCACTGATACGTTCAACCGCAGCGTGAATCTGCGTTAGGCTCGCGGCAGCAGAGTTTGCATCATCTACACTGGTTTCAGCGAGCGAACGGCTATCGTTCATAATGCTAACCGCTTTACCCGTTGTGCCTTGAAGCAGTTCAATAGTTTGTTGGATTTCTTGCGTAGAGCCGTGTGTGCGTTGGCTTAGAACACGCACTTCATCAGCTACGACAGCAAAGCCACGACCTTGTTCACCAGCACGTGCCGCTTCAATAGCTGCGTTCAATGCCAGAAGGTTAGTCTGCTCTGCAATACCCTGAATGTTCGAAAGAATCGTGTTGATGCTGTTACCGTGTTCTTCTAGCTCAATAATAACATTGGTTGCTACTTGAACTTCTTGCGCAAGGTTCTGAATCGAGTTTTGAGTTTGAGTCACTTGACCCGTACCGTGCTCACATGCACCTACCGCTTCTGATGAGTTCTGTGCGGTGTGATCTGCGTTGCCTGCGATCTCTTGAGTAGCAGCTGCCATTTCATTTACAGCAGTCGCAACCATGTTGATCTCATCTTGTTGCATCTGGATACGAGCACTACGTTCTTCCGCTTGAGAAGCTGTTTGACGAGCTTGGTTCGCCAAAGAAGCCGATACTTCACTCAACTTAAGCACCATAGTATGCATATTGCCCACAAAGCGGTTAAAGTTTTCAGCCAGTTGACCAATCTCATCATCGCTCTTAGGTTCAAGACGTTGAGTTAAATCGCCTTCACCTGATGCAATCTCTTCAAGAGCAAGAGATACACGGTTTAGGTCACGGAACAAGAAGCCTACTAACCAAGACACTAGTGCGATAACCACTAAAGTGATGATGACAGCAGTCGTGATTAACTGAGTAAGAAGTGTTGAGTGGCTCGCTTCTTCTGTTGTGCGATCCATTTGAATTGCAAAGATCCAGTTCGTGTCTGGTACTTTAGTGAAGTAAAGCAGCTTCTCTTTGCCACCTTCGTTAATGACCTCGATACTACCGGTACGAACTGCGTTCTCAATAGTCGACATCGAGATATCGTTAGACAGTTCGCTCACTGACTTTAAGCTCAATGCTGAATTTGGGTGTGCTAAGAATGTACCGTCTGTTGCATCGATCAACATTGCGTATGCGTTGTCGCCTACATCAAGGCTGATTACATCGCTAACCAGTTGATCAATCAATACGTCGGCTCCAACAACACCAACGAATTGACCGTTCTTACGCACAGGTTCAGCGATTGTTACTAGAAGCGCTTTAGTGATCGCATCCGTGTACGCCGTTGTGATGATCTGCTTACCTGCAGCGTTTGCTTCTTGATACCAAGGACGCTGGCGTGGGTCATAACCTGCGCGGTTGCGCTCTGGATGAGAGCGGTACATACCACCTTCTGGTGTACCAAGGAAAATATCGTCAAAGCCACCTGCAATGCGAGCTTGTTTTAGATAGGGAACAACATCGCTCTCTTGCGAAAAATCATTAAATGCAGATGCAATGTCTCTACGAATATCAATCCAATTTTTAATACCTTCAGAAGCTGCTTCCGAGACACTTTCTGCTCGGGTGTAAATACCGCTGCGAGTTTGTTCAAATAGTTGGTTTGCAGAGAGCCATGTCAACACAGTTGCCATAACTACCACTGCTGATAAGCTTGCGCCTATCAACTTTTGCTTTAATGTTAATTTCATACTTAGTACACAAGTGGTTGGAAAACCCGCGCATACTAACCAAATTAATAACCAAATTCGAGTATTATTAACAAATAAATATGCAACCTAACGTCACTAAATTCATAACTTTATAAAATGACAAAAGCTTGTCACTTCGCCAATTTTACAACACTCAAATTGCTCTCTTTTCTGCTTATACCAATCACAGTAAGTAAGTGATCAAAAATAGCGCAGGAAAAAGGCTTGAGAACAAGGCAGTTTTTCTGCAACAGAGAGTTTCGATAAGTAGTTATTCTACAATCAAAAATTCTAACGCAGTTATCGAGCATTTTAACAAGCTAGGGTGAGCAAATATTTAACACGATTGGTATTATAAACCCTTTAAATTTTGTGTATTAAAAAGGCGAAAGAGCATCACTCTTTCGCCTCATATTTGGGTTGCTTCAAGTCTATTTCACCTGAAGACTAAACAATCTTATTAACGTTTCTCTGTGCGCATACCCATTAGCAGGCTAAAACACATCAATAACAAAATAAGTGTAAACGGAAGAGCCGTCGAAATCGCGCCAGCTTGCAGTGCTTGTACCGCTTCTGTACCACCAACCCAAAGCAGTGCTACCGCAATTGCACCTTCAAGGAAAGCCCAGAATACGCGCTGCGGTACTGGAGTATCAACTTTACCACCCGCGGTGATGCTATCGATAACTAATGAACCTGAATCCGACGAAGTAATGAAAAACACCAGTACGAGAATCACTGCGACAATTGACAGCAGCGTACCAAACGGCAGCACATCAAACATTTGGAACATCGCTAAAGAGATATCAGTGAGGCCTTCAGTACCCAGTTCGCCAACGCCATTCATAATTTGGTCAATCGCCAAACCACCGAACACTGACATCCAAATGATGGTTACTGTCGTCGGAACAATCAGTACGGCTGTGATAAATTCACGAACAGTACGCCCCTTAGAAACGCGCGCAATGAACATACCTACAAATGGTGACCAAGAGATCCACCAAGCCCAATAGAATACCGTCCAACCGTGGAGCCAAGCTTCATCTTCACGACCATGCGGATTACTCAATGGAATAATGTTCTCAATATACGCCATCAAGGTAGTTGGAATAGATCCCAAAGTAACAGCGTAGCCAATCAAACCAACCAAGATCAGTAGTAAGAACGCCACCAACATGTTGATGTTACTGATGACTTTTACACCACCATCAATACCACGCAGTACTGATACCACAGCAAGCAAAGTTACAACGCTGATAACGATGACTTGCAGTGACAACCCTGCTTCAATACCAAATACATGCTGGATACCTGAAGCGGCTTGCTGTGCACCTAAACCAAGAGATGTCGCAAGACCAAACAGCGTTGCCAGTACCGCTAAGATATCAACTAGGTGACCTGCCCAGCCCCACGCGCGGTCGCCTAAGATCGGATAGAAAATAGAGCGAATTGATAGCGGAAGACCTTTGTTGTAAGTAAAAAACGCCAAAGACAATGCAACCACACCGTAGATAGCCCAAGGGTGTAGACCCCAGTGGTACATGGTTGCACCCATTGCCAAACGCGCCGCTTCTGGAGTGTTAGGTTCAACGCCAAGAGGTGTCTCATACCAGCCGGTAAAATAGGCTGCTGGCTCTGCCACACTCCAAAACATTAGGCCAATACCCATACCTGCGGCGAACAACATTGCCAACCACGACATGAACGAGTAATCAGCCGTTGCGTCATTACCACCCAAACGAATCTTACCAAAAGGTGAGACGATCAAAGCTAGGCAGAACACCACGAAAATGTTACCAGACCAGATGAATAGCCAATCAAACGAGTTAATGATTTGCCATTTGACACCATCCAGTGCCGCCTTAGCCGACGCGGTATCTGTAACCAAGATCGCAATTAAAAACAGCGCAATAAGACCCGCACTAATACCAAAAACAGGGTTGTGAACATCAAAACCCCATTTTTGTACATTATCTTGACCTACCGTGTAGTCGGTACTATCGATACTATATTTATCTATACCTTTAGTCATTATCCCTCTCTACGGAATACTACTAATATCCCTAACCATATTGTGACTAAATAAAACAAACCAGAACATTCAATCCAAGTAGAGCAAGTTCGTTGTCACAGCAATTCAAATACTTGGATGTCTGAAGTTTAGCAGGTTAAAATATTGTTTTCAGTAAACCAGAGGCGGTTCGATGATTTTTTATTCAAATAATAATAAACCACCCTATCAAATGAATAAAAATAAGCCAATTACATCCTTCTAATTTAACCAAAATACTTTTAGGTCGAAGCATTTCTATTTTTTAAACGCAGTTTTTTTTAAGAGCAGAAACAAGAGAAGGTTCATTCAACAAGGCCTGAATTGACCGCGAATTTCGCCAGCTCAGCAGTCGAGTGAATATCCAATTTGTGCTTTATATTTTGCCTGTGCGTTTCTACCGTTCGGTAGCTAATATCCAATGTCTTGGCGATGGCTTTACTGCTCTCCCCTTTCGCAACGAGTTTCAATACCGCCTCTTCCCGCCGACTCAACGGATTCTTTGCTGTTTGAGTAGGAGTGATAGGCTGGGTAAACAGAGTCTGAGTCACCTTCTCACAGAAGTAGGTCGAGCCTTGATTAACCGTCTTAATCGCCTGCACCATTTTCTCTGCTGAGATCTCTTTGAGCATGTAGCCCACCGCCCCCGACTGCATCACCTTCATGATGTATTCGCGGTTGTCGTGCATGGTTAGCATCAGCACTTTGATATCCGGCGTCTCTTCTTTGATCAAGCGAGTGGCATCAATTCCATTCATGATCGGCATACTGACATCCATCAGCACCACATCAGGTTGTAGGTCTTTCACCACTTCAACCGCTTCCAAACCATTGCTAGCTGACCCAATGACTTCGATCTTAGGCTCCAAGTGCAAGCGCGCGATAAATCCATCTAATACCACTTGATGATCATCGACGATCACCACTTTAATTGGTTTATCCATAAACTAATCCATCTAATTTTAATAATACGGTGATTTCAGTGCCGAACCCCGGCTCACTTTCCAATTCAAATTCACCGCCGATAAACTCAACACGTTCACGCATATTGCGCAGTCCAATGCCCGACTTGCGTAGTGTTGCACTGACGTCAAAACCGACACCGTCATCGCGTATAATCAGCTGCAACATGCTTCCCAAAGGCTGAAGTGCAACACTCACACTATTGGCACTTGCGTGTTTCTCTATATTCGTTAGTGACTCCTGAGCAACACGATAAAGTGTTGTTGTCACTTCCGATTTCAACTTTAAACCGTTTAAACTGATTACCGCTTCCGTCTCTATCTCAGAGTGTGATTTGAAATCAATCAACAGTGAATTCAGCGCCGCTTCAAGCCCTAAATCATCCAAAGCACTTGGCCGCAGATTGTGAGAAATATGCCTAACTTCATTAATTGCCGTCATTAATGAGTTCTGGCACTTCTCCAAATGTCGTTTCTGGGTGTCATCATCCAGTTTAGTCCCTAACAGCTCTAGGTGACATTTACTCGATACAAGTAATTGATTGATCCCATCATGCAGCTCACGAGCCAAATGCTTTTTCTCGTCTTCTTGGAACATCACTGTCTTATATGCAAGCTCTTTCAGGCTCTTGTCTGCAATACGATGTTCATGCAGGTTAACCGCAAGTGTCAGCACCACAATCACGGCTACCGTCACCGTCACAATAACTATCATGGTGAAGAAAGTGGTTTCGATATTGTTATTGACCGCAGACTGCATATTGGTCACTTCTTGAGAGACATCTTCAATATATAGCCCGGTTCCTATCATCCAATTCCATTTACTTAGCCATGACGCGTAACTCAGTTTAGGAACAATCTCATTAGTCGACGGCTTCTGCCACAAATAATGGTGAAAGCCACCGCCACTTCTCGCCTGAGCCAACAACGACTCAATCAGATAATTGCCGTTTTCGTCTTGAAGATGAAGAAGGTTTTCTCCCTGCAGCTCAGGCATTACAGGATGAACCAGATTGGTGCCAAACTCGTCATAAACAAAGAAGTAACCATCTGAACCATAACTCAATTTACTGATGATCGCCTTGACGGTTTGCTGAGCTTCGTCTTGGTCCATATCGGGATCGTTGTAGATGTGAGAGATAGCATCAAACGCCAGATCAACCAGATCTTTCAACGCAGACTCTTTGGATTTAATCAGGCTTGCATGGAATAGCTCCACCTCTTTTTCACCCAAGGTCTTGGCTTGGAAAACAGAGATCCAACTGGTGAGAGCCATTACCAACAACAAGGGTAATAGACTTAACAGAATCAGTTTCGCTTTTAGAGGCATTTCCACTCCTTGGATACGTCAGCTCTATATGCTTTAATTATTTCGCTCTTTGGCCGAAACGGCCAATCTCCTTGCAGCTTAGTACAAAAACAAAGCTGCCCCTAAGAGCAGCTTTACTTTATCAAGACTTGTTAATTTTATGTAATCAGGCGATCACATTCCGTAGAATTCAGGGAATACCAATAGCGATGCAAGCACCAGTATCTGAATCCCGATAAACGGCATTACACCACGGTAAATATCACGAGTCGTCACACCTTTTGGCGCTACCCCTTTCAGGTAGAACAAACTAAATCCGAATGGTGGTGTTAAGAAAGAGGTTTGTAGATTCATTGCGATCAAGATTGCAAACCACGTCATGTTGATGCCCATGATCTCAGCAACGGGTGCAATGATTGGAACGATGATGAAACAGATTTCAACAAAGTCGATGAAGAAACCAAGAATCAAAATAACCAACATCGTGATGATCAGGAAGCCCCACTTCTCACCCGGAATTTGTAGCATCCACTCTTCAACTAGATAATCACCACCGGTGTAAGTAAACGCCATAGAGAAGGCTGTTGCACCCAGCAGGATAGCAAATACCATTGCTGTCACTTTCACTGTCTCTTTTGACGCTTCGTATACCATTGTCCAACTAAACTGACGGTAAAGCAGCGCTAATACGATAGCACCGGCACCACCAAGCGCGGCTGATTCCGTTGGCGTCGCAACACCCGCAAAGATTGAACCTAGTACCACAACAATGAGAGCTAGCGGCGGAATTACAGCTTTTAGCGCGGTGATAACTTCTTGCTTACGACTGATGTTATCGTCACTTGGAATAGCTTGCGCCGCTTCAGGGTTCATTTTTGCGTAGATGAGGATATACAGCACATAAGCGCCAACCAATACCAAACCAGGCCATACTGCCGCTTGGAAAAGGTCGCCAACCGGTACACCAAGCACATCACCTAATAGAATAAGTACGATAGAAGGTGGAATGATCTGCCCCAGAGTACCTGAAGCACAGATGGTGCCACACGCTAATCCTTTATCGTAGTTGTACTTAAGCATAACAGGGAGCGAAATAAGGCCCATAGCTACCACTGAAGCCCCTACTACACCTGTCGAGGCTGCTAGCAACGCACCAACTAAAACCGTCGAGATAGCGATACCGCCTCGTACACCACCAAACAGCTTACCCATGGATTCAAGTAACTGCTCAGCAAGACGAGTTTTCTGTAATACCAAACCCATGAACACGAACAGTGGCACCGCCATCAATACCGTATTTTCCATGATGGATTGGATTCGATAAGGCATGAAGGCAAACATATCCATGCCTTCGGCCCACACACCAAAAATCAACGCGATACCACCAAAGGTGAACGCAACCGGGAAGCCAAGTAGCAACGCAAATAAGGCTACAAAAAACATTACAATACCGATCATTTTTGTCTCCTTACTTTTGCTCGTGTGACTGAATCAGGTGTGGATTAAATATTTTGTTCAGCGAGTGCAGCATCAGGCCAACACCACTGATTGCCATAAATAGGAATGACAATGGGATCATCGCTTTAATAATCCAGCGATAAGGCAAGCCGCCCGGGTCTCCCGATGTTTCACCTAGTGAGTAACTCTCTTTGGCAAAATCAATACCGTACCAAGCTACCAACAGGCAGAACGGGAACAGGAAGAATATTGTTCCTAGTAGATCTATAATAGCTTGAGCGCGATTGGAAAGGCGCTCGTAGAACAGGTCAACACGTACGTGGCCGCCCGCTTTGATAGCATAAGGAACACCAAGTAGGAATACAGCCGAGAATAGGTGCCATTCCATCTCCTGAAACGCAATCGACACGTCGTTAAATACATAACGCATCACAACGTCGTACACCACATTGGCCAGCAACATGATGAACAGGATGCTGGATAACCAGCCAAGGAAATCACCAAAACGATTAAAGGCTCGTTCGATATAAATTAGACTTCTCATTCCCTACTCCATGGAATTTGAAATGGCTCCGCTCAATGCAACAGCGGAGCTGTATTAGAGGCTCTTGGCGTTTCGTTATTATTTAAGGTGAAACTGCAAAGAGGTTTTCTTGGGCTTCTCGGTAGCTTAAGACTTTCCCAAGCTACCGATTTTTTGGATTACGTCTTACTACACAAACCAATTATTGCGCTTGGCTGTTTAGGTAAGCACGGTGTGAGATGTTTGACCATGGACGAACTTGCTCGATGTAAGCCGCTTGCGAAGCTTGGATCTCTTTCGCTGTTGCGTCTTTGTCAGCATGCTCTTTCAATAGGCGGTCATTCGCTTCACGAAGTGCACTCATTACTTCAACTGGGAAGTCCTTTACCTGTACATTTGGGTACTCAGACTGGATTGAAGCCCAGTTCTTACCACTTTCGTGCTTAGATTGTGTGTACATATCGTAAGCCGCCGTCTTCATCGCTACTTGTAGAATCGCTTTCAAGTCATCTGGTAGCTTGTTCCAAGTACGTTTGTTGATTAGGAACTGAAGCTCTGTACCTGGCTCATGCCAACCTGTGTAGTAGTAAGGTGCGATTTTGTGGAAGCCCATACGTAAATCTAGAGATGGACCTACCCACTCCAGTGCATCAATCGTACGACGCTCTAGAGACGTGTATAGCTCGCCCGGTGCGATGTTTGTAGGCTTAGCGCCTAGCTCAGCTAAGATTTCACCAGCGAAGCCTGGGATACGCATTTTAAGACCTTGTAGATCTTCTACTGAGTTGATCTCTTTCTGGAACCAACCACCCATCTGAGTATCTGTGTTACCACCTGGGAATGAAAGTAGGTTATGTGGAGAGTAAACTTTCTCCATCAGCTCCATACCGCCACCGTAGTAGAACCAAGCATACTGCTCTGTTGGTAGCATACCGAAAGGCATAGAAGTAAAGTAAAGTGTGTTTGGCACCTTACCCTTCCAGTAATACGATGCGGAGTGACCCATATCGTACTGACCAGATTTCACCATATCGAATACACCTAATGGCGCTTTGTGTTTATTCGCAGAGTCGATACGAATTTGTAGACGACCGTTCGACATCTCTTCAGCCATCTTGGCCATATTCTTAGTGGTGTCACCGAAAATTGGGAAGTTTGGTCCCCAAGTTTCCGCCAGTTTCAAACGATAGACCTTCTCAGCAGCTGTTGCGCCAGTCGCAACCATTGCTAAACAAGCTGTTGCGGTAACCGCCACGTTTTTAAACACTCGAGTGAGGGAGTTAGAAATAAGACTCATGTTCACGTCCTTTGTTGGGTTCAATACTCTTTCTATGAGCACTTTATGATTCAACAAAAGAATGCATCGACATCCGTTAATAAGAAATGGGAATGAGCACGCAGGTTATTCCGCGAATAAATTCAGTATTAGACCAAAGAACTACGTAGTAATACGTAGGAATTCTACCAATATGACGCCAGTTAAAGCGACAGAGAAGAGATGAGCAAGAGCTCGCCAAGAAAACTTCGTACGTAGTAATCTAGGGCTAAAGTTAATAACATTTTACGAGAACGTGACAGACATCGTATGGAGTGCAATGCACATATGAGCCCAAGCTCTTATTGAGAACTGAGAAAGCCCTTGTAGATTTGCTATGTTCAGAGGCAGAAGATAGTCTGATCGGCACCAGATCAAAAAAGCCTCGATAAAATCGAGGCTTAAAACTTAGAAAGCGAATTAATTCCAAAGGAATTAGATTGCTTTGTAGACAACCTTGTTACCTGCAAGCTGTTCTTTCGCTACTAGGTTTTCTTCAAGAAGTTTTTTCAATGCGCCTGTTGCCCATGAACCAGCTTTCGCATCTTCTTGACCAGCCGCTAGGCCGATACCTTTAGGGTTGATGCCGTCGGCATTGCTAGCAACGATGTCTAGAACTTGTTGCTGTTTAGGAGTCAGTGATACAGACGCCGCTTTTGGTGCTGCTACTGTTTTCTCTACCGCTGGTTTTGCTGCTACAGTTTTTTCTGCTACAACTTTCTCTGCGACAGGCTTTGCTGTTTTTGGCGTTGCTTCTACTTTTGCTACAGCCGCTTTAATGCGCTTTTGCAGCTTCGCCTGCACCTTACGCTTATGAGCAAGTCTCATTGAATATTTCTCCAGTTCACTGCTCTAACTCGCAGTGGTGAAAATTTGAAGCGCGATTTATACCAAAAAACGGGAGCTATTTGTAGAGTGGAGCGTCGAAAGTCGACGAAAAATAACGATATTGTCTATCAACGTCTATTATTTAGACAGGGCATTATTAATTCGAGGTCATATCTACTGGTTATCCATCCAGACCCAAAATATGAAACTTGGTGAACCCTATGGAAACACGTCATATTGCAAATTTTTCACTGCCTAAATTCAAAAGTGCCTATCGTTATGTTGCTGTCATCTTGGGCTTCGTTTGCTTATTAGTTGCTCTCTATTATGACGCTCCACGCTTGCTTTTTGTTGGCGCCTTTTTAGTCATCGTTTTACTTGTCGCAGGCTACTATTTAATGCTGCGTAGCAGAGTGCTGTTTACGTTAACACCAACTCATTTCCAACAACACTTTTACAAAGGTGGTTGGGTGCTGAAATGGTCAAATATAGAAAAGATTGGCCTATGCACCTATCAACAAGATGGATGGCATCAACCTCTTCCTTGGATTGGCATCAAAATTCGAGACTACGCCCCTTACCTTGATTCCATCTGCCCTAAGATCACAACTGAACTGCTACTAAACCAACGAGCACTGCTCTACCTTGGTGCTAAGCAAGCGGGGCATGAATCTAAGTTTGAAGACATTGTTTTGGACTCATCGCAATTCAACGGAAAGATGCACTTCAGCGAAGATGACCATAATGTTTTTATCGACCAAGACGCGCTCAATGCTTCAAAGGTACAGACTCTAACAAAAGAGAGAGACAAGCGTTGGCAATATTCAGGTTTACAAGCGATGTTGGCCAACCGGATGCGTTATCAACGAGAGTATCATGGCTACGATATCTTTATATCAACCAATGACTTGAAAATGAGTGGAGAAGAATTTGTGGGGCTTGCTAGACGTTACCTTGCAGCGGCAGAACGTGAGTAATAAAAGCAATAAACAGCTCTTGAGCGAGCTGTTTATTTAGAAATCAGTTATACCGCTCGTTTAGTAAAGAGGCATTTCGTCAGCAACGAACGGGTTAGATGCACGCTCACGACCGAATGTCGATTCAGGGCCATGACCCGGAACAAACGTCACATCGTTACCCAGTGGCCAGAGTTTAGTTTTAATCGACGAGATTAGCGTATTGAAATCACCTTGAGGGAAGTCTGTACGACCAATCGCACCGTTGAACAGTACGTCACCAACAAACGCCATGCGCGCTTCTTCACTGAATAGGACAACGTGACCTGGGGTATGACCTGGCGTGTGGATAACATCGATCACTTGATTACCAAACGTCACCTTATCCCCTTCATCTAGCCATGCATTAGGTTCAAATGCCTTACACAGAGGGAAACCAAACATTTGACTTTGGTTCTCTAGACCTTGAAGCCAGAAGTTATCTGCCTTATGCGGTCCAACAATCTCAACATTTAAGATTTCTGCCAGTGGAACCGTGCCGCCTACGTGATCTAAGTGACCATGAGTAAGTACCAAATTCACCACCTTTACACCCAACTCTTCGATGATTACTGCTAACTGTGAAACGTCACCGCCTGGATCAACAACAATGCCTTCCATGGTTTCATCACACCACACAATCGAACAGTTTTGAGAGAAAGAGGTAACCGGTACAACTTGATACTTGAGAGACATATACAAACCTTAGAAAGCAAACTTAATAATGGCTAATTTAGCGTTCCATTACATAATCTGGCGCAAACTATGACATTTGATGTCTATTTTGACAAGTTTTGAGCTTGGTACAACCGAATCCAGTAACCGAGGAGTTGGTTACCAGCTACGCACAGGGCCAGTATCAATGTGAATGAAATTACTACGCGCATAATAACCTACACCTCCCGCTTGCAAACTTTTCGCGGCATCACGTAGCTCTTTCAGGTTTACACCATCGATACGAAAATCGATCGCTTTACCCAACATGTGGTAGCTCTTTTTCGCCACACCACTTGAGTTTGAGCGAAGCGCTTCATTGGTCGCTGGAGAACGGTAACCCGATATGATCTGTACTTCTTTTTGAATACCAAGAATATTTTGAATTTGGGTGATTTGATCAAACAGCTTTTTGTCCATTGGATGAATTTCATTACGACGGAAATCGCGACACAACTTACTCAAGCGCGCCATTTCATCACCCACGTAATTCTTACCATCGAAGTAGCAACTTTCCAATCGTTCACCGGTATGAAGGTTATTCATGCTAATGACTCTAGGTTGGTCTGGGTAAGAAGCAAACGCGAGAGAAGGAGTGAGCGAAGCTGCGACCACAGAGCCACCAGCAATAGTGAGAAACTGACGGCGAGAGAATACATTTTGAGACATACAGCAAAAAATCCCATTAAATCGAACAAAAAACGCACGATACATAATGGGTATAGCGACGTCAATGCGCAAAACTTGCTCAAAGACGCTATTTTGGATGCCTTAAAACTCTTAGTTATTGATAGGCTTTACAAAATCATCTATAAAATTTTGTTTGTAAACTTTTGGTTAAGATCACCCTTCACCACCTTCCTTATCGTATTGGTAAACGTCACCGCGATACTGAATTCCTTCTTCTTCAAACAGAACGGTTTGATAAATAATATGCACCGGGATTCGTTTTTTTAGCCTCACTTTGGTGTTCGGACCAAGCAAACCATCTTGTTGTGGTGCCTTTCTAACTTTAGTTGCAAACAACAACTCTGCGAGCTCTTCGGCATGTTCTACACGGATACAACCAGAGCTGTAAGCACGGAAATCATCATTGAATAGCCCCTTACTCGGCGTATCGTGTAAATAAATCGCCCGCTTATTTGGTGTATTGAATTTATACAAACCTAATGCGTTTCGCGAACCCGCTTCTTGCCTCATACGATATGGGAAGGAGTTGAAGTTGATGCTCTGCCAATCAATGAGCTCGGGATCTATGGTTTCCATCGTTCTCCAGCCATCAATAACTCGAAAATTGTTGCTAGTTAGGTAGCTCTCGTCGGCACGTACTTTCGGCAAAATATCTTTTACCATGATCTTCCACGGTACGTTCCAAGTCGGATTGAGAATCACGGAGTCGAGATTAATCTCTAACAACGGGGTCTTGCGTGATTTTCTGCCCACAACAACCTTAGATTCAAAGACCTCTTTGCCTCCCTCCCAATACTTCATATCAAAGCTAGGCACGTTAACCACAATCAGTGAGTCTCTATCTTTCGGCCACAAACGTGCACGCTCCGCATTCAACGCAATCGCTCGTAAACGATCATCAAACGGCATATTGATCCACTTCAATGTATTGGGGCCTATGATCCCATCAGGTTTTATTCCGTGAATCTTTTGGAAGGATTTGACTGCAATCTCTAACTCGAGATCGAACATCGGAATATTTGGGTCAACGTGCGAGGTATCGACGCCCACCAAAGCCATTCGCTCCAATAAAATGGGCTTTTGGGTAATCTCATCGTCAAGCCTTTTGAGTCCGATTTGGTCGTACATAGGGACAGTCTCACTCATCGCTTGAGATAGGACAGCGTACGACTCTTTAAGCTGATCGAAATTACCCACAGGCGGCGCATAAGAAAGCACCAATTCCAGCAGGTAGCCGTTATTGATACTGTCCAGTAAGCGTGCGATGGTCTCTGGGGTAGGCTCAGGTAGCCTATCTCGCAATTTCTCCGAGAAGTACCACTCTTTACCAACCAGCGGAGCCTTCTCTACATAGCTTAAATAATACAGAAGCGCATCTGTGGTGAGGATATCCACTTTGTCCCATTCGCCTGACGCTTTGTGCTCTGCGATTTGCTTAAATTGCTTACTAAAAAGAGGGGCAAATTGCGCTTTGTCGATGAGCGACAGCTGAAATTCAAAAGCATTAGATGCTGCTAATGACGCCCAAACCACGGGATAAGAGGTCTCTTGATAGATACGCTGAGTCAGCTCTGGATACAGGAGAGAAAATGACAGATCAGAGCCGGGCTTGATATCCTGTCCCATATGATGACCGGCGGAGCCCCACGAATGCGTGGAGACCACCAGTAATATGGCGAAAATATACTTCACTAACATGCGATGCTCCTGATGCCAAATCATCTTTTAAGTATGGCAAAGAAATGGAGCAAGCATGTTATTTTTTAAAGATTTTTATGCATTAGGTTGCACTCCAATGGTTATCCCATTGAATACCCGATTGAAGTATCGATTTATCGTTTGGTTTAGACTGACTGATCACACCACCAGCGCCTGAACTCAGCCGAAACTCATCATCAAATAGGACCACACCAGAAGCATCAGCTAGGTATGAAAGCTCGACCAGCTCACGCGTCTGTTTCGACCAAATTCCGTAGCAATTACCGCGCGGAGATGTCGCTAGTATCCACTCTTCAGATGCGGCAATACTCGCAATATAGTGATTAAACCTCGCCCACTGTTCTGGCTCAGCGTTCAAACTGACAAACTCTCCCCCTTTAGTGTGCATCGCGAGTAGAGATGGGTACTCGTCTGGTTCACCGCGATATTGCTGTCCGCATAACACAGTCTCTGCGCCATCATGCGCTAGATGTCGAATACTCAATTTCTTATCAGGCAATCCCACTTGGTCGAGAATTTGCCCCTTAGGAGAGAGGTAGGTCAGGCTTGGCATCATGGTATCGAGATTTTTCGGCGTGCGGCCATCAGTATGAACCCCGCCAACACCAATCGCTAAATCACCACTTGGCATGATGATCACTTCATGAGGGCCAATGCCAAAACCACTAAACTCTTCAACTTTGGCGTAGTGTTGCTCTACGTCGTAAACGCCAATCACCCCTTCACTGGTGTCACTCTTACCTTCGGTCGCATACAGATAACGACCATCTAGCGAGTAAACGCCATGTCCGTAGAAGTGGCGATTATTGCCTTTAACCGTCATTTTCAACTGTTGCCCAGTCATGTGGTCAAACACGATAAAGAAGTTACCCGGACGACGAGCAAATACCACAGCATGGTTTTGCTTGGGACTGATGGCAACACCATGCCCACGTTCTGGGATCGGCAACTGGCTCATTGGTTGACCAAATTGATCGGCAACCACCGCAGAGAAGCGAGCTCTACCGTTCAGTGCACAACCAATCAGTTTAGGCGAACCATCTGTTACTTGATTCGATTGATTGGAAGCACAACCAAACGGCAGCACTGGAACAGCGGCACAACCGAGCGCCGCCTTCAACAGGTTTCTACGTGTAGAATCAGTCACCATCGGTTGCATTAAACCCTATTACCACACCAAGTTCGATCGCCACTTCTTCGTGAATCAAATATTTCAGCTGTTCTAGTTTGTTGTATTGAGACAAAACTAAACGGTAGCCTTCTTTGCTTTGCAACAAGTCAAACAAGCTCTCTTGCTCTGGCCAAGTTTCAATGGTTTGCTCAAACTGAGTGAAAACACGGTCAGCAAGGTCCTGATGCCCCTGCTCTCGTAGAATTGCATCTAACCCTTTGCCATCGGCCAAATATAGCGCCTCCAATGCAACAACATTCGCTTTTAGTTGAGCTAATGAAGTTTGCGCGCGCCATGATTCAGAAAAGTATGGTCTTGGCTTACCAATTTTAGCGAGTGGACGGCTCAACTTCTTCATGCTGTAGTCGAGTTGATTCGTCATAAGCGCAATGTACTCAGATTCCCATTGCTTCTCATCAAGAGAGGTCCACGGGTTAACCTGCCAAGCCGATACAATGGTGGACGACTTCACAGCTAAATTTTGTGCAATGGCTGCAACGCTTTTGCAACCAGACTCTTTGTCAGTCAGTAATGGGGAAGCTTTGTCGTAAAAGGACCATTCAAGTGCGCCTAGGCCTTGAACCGTCACACTTTGAAGCGCGATATCTTGCTGCGTCCAACGTTTATCCTGCTGGTTAAGCTGACTCATTTTCAGCCCAGTGGTGTTCTTTTTATCTGGCCAGAACTGTACATTCCAGCTCTCTTCAAGTGCTTTTGCAGGGCCACGCTCCTGCCCTTGCAACGCCATCCAAGCCGTCATAGTTTGCTGCCACTCCGACTTTAGCTGATCCAATGTTACTGCATCGCTTTGGCAATAAGATTCAACCGCTGCTTCTAGCTCAGACGCTTGTTTCGCAAAATTTACCGCTGAATTGAATTCAGTCAGATAAACATTTGTGCTCAAGTGTTGAGTCGTATCGGCAGAGTAACCAAGATTTGTCTCTCGTGAAACGCTGGATTCTCCCGAAGACTGACACCCCGCCACAACCAGAGCTGAAAGCGGAAGAGCCCACAATTTGTTTTTCATGAATAGCTTATTTTTCATGTTATTACCTAATGTTGAGCATTGTTGCGCGTTTGATTATTGGTTTCCGTCACGCATAGCAAAGAAAATTCACAAGACTAAGGTCTATTGACCTTAATAAACATTGTGAATTTCTGATAAAGATATAGAGCCTGAACGTCGATTATAACGAGTTTAAGAACGCAATAAGTGCGTCACGTTCAGACTTATTCAACTTGAGCACGTTCTGCTTAGCTTGCTCAGCTTCACCACCGTGCCAAAGCACAGCTTCCATCACGTTACGAGCTCGTCCATCGTGCAATAGGAACGTATGGCCGTTAACTTCTTGCGTGTAGCCCAAGCCCCAAAGTGGTGTCGTTCTCCACTCACGGCCATTCGCCAAGTATTCAGGACGGTTATCTGCCAGGCCTTCGCCCATATCATGTAAAAGCATATCGGTATACGGACTGATAAGTTGTTTAGACAGTGCCGGTAGCCCTTCTCGCTCCATAGTACGGATATCGGTTTGGTGACAGCTTTGACAACCCGATTGCGCAAACAGTGCCTGCCCCTTAACGACTTGTGGATCCTCTACATTTCTGCGAATTGGTACTGCTAAGTGTTGAGAATAGAACTCGACAAAGTCGAGAATGTTGTCACTCACTTCCGGTTTACCGCCATCAGGGAAATCAGTGCACGTTGATTGCGCCGAAGTGCAGTTTTCATTTGGGAATAGGTTACTTGTTAGACCTAAGTCACCATTAAACGCCGCAGCATTTTGCTGCATGAGGTTCGGTTGCCCCGCTTTCCAGCCGAAGCGACCTAGAGACATTTCATTAGTGCGAACATCGAGCACTTGGTTTGCTTTACCAGACACTCCATTGTTCTCTAGCTGTTGCTGCTTAGCAAAACCTAGAATGGTCTCTTCTGGGATACTTTCTAATAGGCCAAGACCAATCATCGGTGGTGCGACACGCGCTGAGAATTGTGCTTTAGGGTGCATCTCGCCAAAGGCTAAATCGGTGATGGTTAATGTTGGCTTGCGAAGTGTTACAACACTGCCATCGGCAAACGTCACAGGCACATCAGTATAGGAGATATTGATCTTGCCTTCAGGCTGAACACCTTGAATTGCAAAGTCTTGAAGTTGACCACCGTACGTTGGCTCAGGAATCACACCATCACGAATAAAAGCGGTTTTCTGCTCTGCCGTTTCTGCAGGGATGCTGAGGCGAACCAACATCGAAACGGCATTCTCATCGCCTTTTTCAGGCGCGTGTCCACGTCCATCTTTGATGTGACAGTTTTGACAACCGTTAGTATTAAATAGTGGACCTAAGCCATCACGAGCATCTGTCGATGAAGGCGCCGGAACCCATGGGTTTCTGAAGAAGCTATTACCGACACTAAAGTCCAGACGCTTGGTCATGGGCAGGTTTGCTGCAGGAAGAGAGAATGCGTTCGCTCCCTCTTTTTTGACGGTAGTCTTACCGCCAGAGTAAACATCGTGGGCGTGTAATGGAGGAACGAAAAACAGAGCGGTTAAAAACGAGGCGGAAAGATACGACTTCATACATTGCCTTTGCTAAGTTAGTGAGTAGTTAGCTTCGTTGTACTTTTTATTGGCTAATACTTAGATTTATTAGATTGGGTTAGCTTTGATGATTAAGGCTCAACAAATAAGGGCTCAAACGAGCCCTTATAAATATCGAGACATCACGAAAGATTAAAATTCGTGATCAGCTGTATCTGGGTTTAAGCTATCGATACCAATGATGCCCGCTGCACGCTCGATTGCAGCCGTTTGAGATACCAGCGCAACAATAGTTTTATTCACAAGTGCGTTACCCGCCGCGTTGTCTGCTGCGATCAGTTGATCGAAATACTCGTTGTTCTTCTCTGCCGAAGAAACAAGCTCACCAACTTGTGCGCGTGCTAGGTCAAACTGCTTCTGGATCTCTTTTGCCGCTTGCTTATCTTTTTGCTCAACAAGATCGTAGATGCTTGGACCAGAAAGCAATGTACCGTCTTCACGCTTGTACAGACCTGTGTAGACGTTGTAGATGCCTTGCTCGTTGTAGTAGTGAGAGTTGTGCGTATTGTCAGAGAAACAATCGTGCTCATCTTCAGTAGAGTTAGCTTCTAATGCTACCTTCATACGCTCACCAGCAAGCTCACCAAGAGACAGAGAACCCATGCCGAATAGCATCTTACGTAGGCCATTGTCACTAGATTCTGCGAGTAGCTCTTGACGGTAGTTACCCTTCTCATCCGCAGACCACTGCTTTTCCATCCACTCAAGATCTTGAACTAGAAGTTCTGCCGCCGCTTTAAGGTAAGCGCCACGACGCTCACAGTTGCCATTTGTACATTCCGCCCCAACCACAAAATCTGTGTATGCACGCGCACCAGCACCAGCGTTAGTACCGTTTAGGTCTTGACCCCAAAGTAGGAATTCAATTGCGTGGTAACCCGATGCAACGTTCGCTTCAGAACCACCGATCTCGTTTAGGTCAGCGATAAGCTCTGGTGTGATGTTTGATGCGTCAACTTTAGTTTGACCAATTTGGAAGGTTTCGTTTGCAACGATGTTTGCACTCGCGCCTTCGTTACCTAGCTCGTATTGGTAGTCAGTTGAAACGTAGTCGATTAGACCTTCATCTAGTGGCCATGCGTTTAGTTGACCTTCCCAATCATCAACCACAGCGTTACCAAAACGGAACACTTCAGACTGTTGGTAAGGAACGCGAGACTCCAACCAAGCTTGCTTTACCTGTTCAAAGTTACTCGCAGACGGCGAAGCTAAAAATGTGTCGATAGAAGAGTTAAGAGCTTTCGCTGTAATCACAGAGTCAGCAAATACCGCGTGCGCGATGTCAGCGTAGTGCTCGACAACTTGATCTTGGGTCACTGCTGCAAAAGATGAAGCAGAAGCAAAAATGAGTGACGAAGTAACCGCTTTAGTCACTAAAGATTTAATGGTCATGAAGCATCCTTGTTGAGCTTGAATTATTATAAATATCGGTAGTGCAAACCATTATCATTTGCACTACTTATTGCAATAATACAAATTTACAATTTATTTGCAAGGCAAATACAAAAAAACCTCACAAATGTGAGGTTTTTTCTTCATTTTATGCTAACTGCAACATGTTACATCAGTCGATGTTTAAGTTGTGCTTACCGTGAGACACTTTTGCTTTGAGGTAATTTTCATTACCAGACTTGATATGAGCCGCGGTGTTTACGACCTCTTCGATCTCAATACCGTAAGACTTCAGCTCGTTGATTTTTTTAGGGTTGTTAGTAATTAGACGGATTTTAGTCACCTCTAATGCACGCAACATCTCTGCAGCTTCAGTGAAATCACGTAAGTCATCACCAAAACCTAGGTGATTATTCGCCTCGTACGTATTCATACCTTCGCTTTGCAAACGGTAGGCGTCAATTTTGTTGTAAAGGCCAATACCTCGACCCTCCTGACGAAGGTAAAGAATAATACCGCCAGACTCCCCCATGCGACGAATCGTCTCGTCTAACTGTTCACCACAATCACAACGTGACGAGTGGAACACATCCCCAGTCAAACACTCTGAGTGCATGCGAACGAGAGGGATTTGTTGCGTTTTGTCTGCTGCTCTGAAAATCACAGCAACGTGTTCTTTGTCTGTTTTTAAGCCGTGGAATGAAAGAAGCTCTGCATCAATGTTGCTGCTTGCTCCAACTTTAAAATCTACTCTGGCACGAACTTCCGCCATATCTACACTCACTTGCAATTCGTTGTATTTAACAGCGCTACGTTATTCATTTCAGTAATAATTTTGTAGCGAACAATCTAATGATAGACACTATGGCGCTGTTGATCACTTTTTTCAAGGCTCCGAACCAAGAAAATGTTATAATATAACACTATTTGTTAGCAGTATTAAAAAACCCCACACCAACTAGGTTGACATGGGGTTATAAATTAGGCTGTTAGATTGACTTAACCGACCTGTTTCTGCTTCCAGATCACGAGTTGAATCCAAGCGTTTTCCAACTCAGCCAGCTCTTCTTGCGTCAAAATGGAGACGGTTGACTTAGCACTGTACTTATCTGCCCACTGTTCAGACTGGACATGGCTATAAAACTCTTTTTTTAGATTTGAGATTACGTTTTCCACCAATACGTCCTTATATTGAAGTGCCAAGTCATATACGAGTCATATATGTTACAAAATACAGATCTTGAGGTAAACAATTAATTTAATTTTTTATGGACTCGCCTTAACACTTTTAATTAGCAAATATACAAATAGCAATAATAAGAGAAGCGGGAAGAGCCAAAGTAACCCATTTGTCATTTTGAACGCGGGTTTATATAAAACAAATTCCCCATATCGCTCAGTCATATATTCAATGATTTGTGTATCGGTTTTTCCAGACTTAACCATGCTAAATACATGAAGTCGTAAATCTTTCGCTATTGGCGAATTTGATTCAATCAAATTTTGATTTTGACACTGAGGGCAACGTAATGTTTTCGCTAATGATATTGCTTGTTGCTGCTGAGCTAAATTATCAAATTCAAACAACTCAACTTCTATCGCAACCTGTTTGTTATTAGAAACAAACAGCTCATTCGCTTTTATTAGTGGGCTGACACCTAACGCACTCAAGAACAACAATGCCAATACTAAGCACTTCATAACGTTGCCTTATTCGTAAAATAGTCAGCAAACTCCTCTTGCCACACTTGTTGTGTCATTGCTCCCACTAGCTTTTTAATCACTCTCCCCTGTTGGTCAACTAAGTATGTCTCTGGTGTACCAATAACGCCTAGATCCAACGCCAATTTGCCATTAGGGTCGCTTATCACTTGATAGTACGGATTACCGGAAGTTTGAAGCTCCTTAATTGCCGCTGCAGCCGTGTCACGATAGTTCAAGCCAATGATAGGAACATCATTATCTGCAAGCTTTAATAAGACTGGATGCTCTTGCTTACATATTCCGCACCACGAAGCCCATACATTCACTAATTGGTATGGATGTGCAGTCACATCTTCTCTCGTCAAAGTAATAGGGGCATTTCCGCCTACCGCACTTCCGACAGATATGGATAGACTCGCAAGCGAAAACTCAGGGAAATCTCTTGTATGTTGCTCGGTGACACTGACTTGTTGTTTTTTACCTAAAGCCAAACCAAAGACGACCATCACTACAGCAGTAATGGCAAACAGCATCACCATTTTATTGCGAACATTGGATTTCATAACCTGTCTCCTTGATTCGTCGCTGATACCTTTGCACGACTAACACTAAACCTCCTAACATCATGAGTAACGCACCCAACCAAATCCAGCGCACATACGCTTTGTACTGCACTCTAAATGCATAACCTTGACGATCGACCTTCTCTCCCATTGTGATGTAGATGTCGCCATGCCAGAACCACTTCATCGCAGGTTCACTCATATTCATCACCCGTACAGGGTAATGGCGACGTTCGGGGGCGATAACGAAACGATGCGCTTCGTTTGAGACCTCAATAACGCCTCTCTCTGCTGTGTAGTTGTTTCCTACATAAAGCTCTGTCTCTTGATAGGCCAACGTCCAGTCGATAAATTCAACTTGGCTCTGCGGTGCCAAACGGTAGCTCGCTTCAAAAGAGTGAAAACTGTTCATCCCAGCTCCTACCGCGAGAATAGCCACACCAAGATGCGCTATCGACATTCCAAATAGCTTACGCTGATAACGCGTGTTACGGGCGCGCCACAGGCCATAGCCATGGGTGAAAACGACCCAACACGCTAAGCACCAAGTAACCAATACCATCCTTGAGATTGAGTACACGTTGCTAGTTAACACTTGTGGTACGTATAGAAGTACGCCACTTGCCATTGAAACCACTGCCAATAACATCGCTAACTTGAGCGAACATTGTGGCTTACACACCATTAGTGGTGCGATACCCATCATCACAAGAGCCAATAGCCCTAATGGTGCAATCAACAGATTGAAATACGGCGCGCCAACAGAAATTGTCCCTAGACCTAACAATTCGAAAACCATTGGGTAGAAAGTACCAAACAGAACAATCGACATCGCCAATATCAACATCAGTGCGGCGATCAACACCATAAAGCCTTTACTTTTAAAACTAACAATCGCTTGCGATTCGAATTGCTCCCCTTTAATGATTAACAGGGAGAAAGAGCTCAGTAATACCAAAACTAGGATCAAAAGTAATGACATTCCTTTGGTCGGATCAACCGCAAATGCATGTACTGAAGTAAGCACTCCAGAGCGAACAATGAAAGTGCCTAAGATACTTAGACTAAACGTGATAAAAGCTAAACTGAAAGACCACTTCAATAACTGTTTCTTACCATTGGCAACGCCCAAAATATGCAGTAACGCCGTCGCGGTTAGCCAAGGCAACAAGCTCGCGTTTTCAACCGGATCCCAGAACCACCAGCCGCCCCAACCTAGCTCGTAGTAAGCCCACCAAGAGCCAAGCGCAATACCCGCGGTTAAGAAGCACCAAGCCACTAAGCACCATGTTCGGCAATGTCTTACCCAATCAAATTCAATAGGTTTGACCATCAAGGCCGCAACTGAAAACGCCAAAACAACAGAAAAACCGACGTAGCCAAGGTAGAGCAATGGCGGATGAAAAATCAGCCCAACATCCTGCAACATAGGGTTCAGATCGCGTCCTTCAGTAACAAACACTGAATTAAGTTCAAATGGATTGGAAGCAATCAAGGTAAACCAAGCGAACACCGTGATAAGTAGATTCATTACCCAAAGGACTGCATCACAATAGTCCGTTCGATAATGATCTCGTCTGGCGATAAGCCCTGCCCAGCAGCTTAAGGTAAGCACCCAAAAAAGCAACGAGCCTTCATGTCCTGCCCATACAGCTGCTATTTTAAAGGCGCTTGGTAGTTGGGTATTTGAATGCTCAGCGACGTAGAGAATCGAAAAGTCGTCCTGACAGAAAGCCAAAGCGAGGATACTCACAGCAGCAATCGATAGAACAGTGGCCGCTTGAGTCGCACTGCCAATGAAGGCGGAATGGCGCTTTGACTGAGTATACTTACCAGCCAAATAAACAATACTCACCAAACTGCTGAGGATTGCGACGCCAATGAGATTGAATAGCCCTAAAGAACCTAGCATATCACCTCGATATGGCCCCAACGAAGGGGCCGGATAGAACAAACGTCACTCACGCTTACGCTAGAGTTAGTTGACCTGCATAAAGTACAAAGGTACGAAGCATTAAAACGCCCGCCAAACTTAAGCAAGTCACAGCAAAAATGTAGACTCCAGTATGACGAACCGCTTTCGGGGTAAAAGCATTGAGCAGCAAAGGCAGAACCATGCCGATACCAATCACGCCATACCAGAACCAACTCGCCCAGAACCCACTGCCAATGGCATTCCACGCCGCTTGCTCGCTTTGACCACCAGCGAAGATCAAACCAGTGAAGAAGGTCACGAGAACGAACAGTTCAAACATCACCACTGGACGTTCGAAACCATGGATCCAAGAGATACTCGGGCCTTGAGGAGACTCTTTAAACACCAGAACCCCAAACAAAATGCAAGCTGCGGCACCCGAGGACAAGCTCGAGAACAAGAACAGTATCGGTAATACTGGGTTGTTCAACATTGGGAATGTGTTGAGCGCTGATAGTAGGAAACCGGTATATGCCGCAAGCAAGAGTGCTAGCACTGCCAAAAAGATTTCTGTTGCGTTTTCAAGAGGTTCAAGTTTGCTTATGAGTTTCCCAACAAAATCTAAACGTCCTTTAAGCCAGCTCTGCTCACTCAAAAACAGCGTGATCTGATCCCTGAATATGATTCCGATCCATACAAACAAGATCGCCATGTAGACTTGGAATAGGATCACACCCATCGACATCACAGATGTTGGGTTATAGAAGATCATGATCTTCCAGAAAGAGAGTGGCTTCGTAAGGTGAAACACCAAAATAAGCAGGCCCGAAATGATGCCAAATGGCGCAAGAAAAGCCGTTGCCTTCATCACTCCGTTCTTCGACGCATCACCTTCGATAACCTTTCTCTTGAGGTAGATAGAGATCATCACTGCACCCGCTGACATACCTGCTAAAAACAAGTAGATAGCAATAATCCAATCCCAGACCACGGTTCCAGATTGGAAAGCTGTATCCCATGCACTCATAATCAAATCTCCCCTTTCTGATGTGGCACTTTGTAAAGCTTAGGCTGAGTACCTAAGTGCACTTTATCTCTGTAAACCACTTCGGATTTCAGCACTTGATTGATCGTACTGTTCGGATCATTAAGATCGCCGAATATCAGTGCTGTTGTTGGACAAGACTCCACGCAAGCAGGCAGTTTTCCTTGTGCTAAGTTCGTATCGCGACAGAAATTACACTTGTCGGCCGAACCGTCTTTTGGATTGAAAAAGCGTACTTGATAAGGGCAAGCCAGTAGACAATAGCCACAACCAACACACTTCTCTTTGTGTACGTCGACAATGCCAGTCTTCTCATCTTTATATGCCGCACCTGTTGGACACACCATGACACACGGGGCGTTGTCGCAATGCTGGCAGGAGTTTCGTGTAAAGCGATAATCGACATCAGGGTATTCACCTTGTGGCTCGCTGCGCACAATTTCCAACCTTGAAACGCCTTCAGGAACCTTATTCACTTCCCGACACGCTTCTGTACAGGCTGTACAACCGATACATGCGGTTTCATCGTGGATCATTCCATAGCGCTTATTGCCATCAGTCTGTACACTAGCCAGTGTTTTTCTGCTAGTAACAACCGATGTGCCAGCGATCCCGGTTGTCACAATCACTGCACCGGCACCAGCTAAAAAGTTTCTTCTAGAGCAGCTCATAGATTACTCCTCCTCTTTCTTCTGGTTAAAGTCTGAGTGACAATCAACACACAGTTTGATCGTTTGTTTCTTATCTAAACTCAGAACCTTAGATTTATTAGCGTGTACATCGTGACAATTTGAACAAGTTAGGTTTTTAGCGTGAACGTCATGTGTCCAGTTATCTTCTTGTAAATATTCTGGTTTATGACAATCTGTGCATCCACTATTTGCTTGTAAGATCTTTTGAGGATCCAGAAATACCTTATTTGTTCCTTTTTGCGATTGTGCGGATCGATATTTGATCACCTCTGGTGCCCCTTCTCGGTGATCCGGACTTATATTACTGTGACAATCTGTACAGTTAATTTCTCGTCCAACAATATTATGTGCATCTATACCATGTGAACCCAATAATGTTTCTTTGGAATCTTTATGACATTGAACGCACTTATAATCTTTATCGCGAATTAATTCGACTGCATGCCTATTTGATTCCGTTGGCGTTATTTCAACGGATTCGGCAACAGTATGAATGGAATAACCATAGAGGCAGAATGCTAGAAGGGATTTAAGCATTATGACTATGGCCAATTTTATATTGCCCATTTTTCCTTTCCTTATATCGGATTTATTTAACTCTCAACTAAATAAAAATCCGATTAAACAAAAGTATCCTTAAACAGCACTATTACCGTTTAAATGATATCAATTCTTATTTTGGAAAAGCCACAACGCTTTCTGTTAATAAGGATATACCCCTAATGGGTTAAATTGAAATTTGCATTGATGATTATGTGAGCATAGTCACCACATTTAAATAATGGTTATATCCATAAGTTATTGTTCTTTAATGAGAATAATTCTTATACTTACCTACTCACACTGCCCCAACCTACCCCTTTAGGGTTATTACTGAACTAGCGTGATTCACATCACTAGTGATAATTGATCTAAAACAACAATGCCTCAACACGTAACAAAATGTGTTTGATTATGAATTAATATAAACAGGAATTCTCCAATTCTTAATTTGAAATAGCAAACTCACAACGCTTGGTATAAAAATCAGTATATTGGAGATATCACTGTGAAAAAGCACTGGATACGTAATTCCGTCACAGCCTTATTGCTGGTCAGCACTTCACTAGTAAGTGCAGCTAGCTTTGCTGCGTCAGAACAAAAAACAATTGGTGACCCTCGTAACGAGCAATTCGAGCAGAACCACCCTGACCAATACCACTCTTGGAAACAAACATCGGAGAGTGAACATATAGAAGACGCGTTACATGAAGACCCAAATATGGTGATCATGTGGGCGGGTTATGGTTTTGCAAAAGACTATAACAAGGCCAGAGGCCACTTTTATGCACTTGACGATGTCAGACAAACGCTTCGTACGGGCGCACCAATGGACGAAGGATCTGGCCCTATGCCAATGGCGTGTTGGAGCTGTAAGAGCCCAGATGTAGCTCGTGTTATCGAAGAGCGTGGCGAAGATGGTTACTTCGAAGGCAAATGGGCACGCCTAGGCGAAGAGATCGTCAACCCAATTGGCTGTGCAGACTGTCATGATACGCAAAGCGACGGCTTTAAAAACGGCGAACCCGCTTTGAAAGTGACTCGACCTTATGTTGAGCGTGCATTCGAAGCGATTGGCAAGAAGTTTGATGAGCAGAGCCGCCTCGATCAACAAGCTTCTGTATGTGCGCAGTGCCACGTTGAATACTATTTCACCGGCCCAAACAAAAGCGTTAAATTCCCTTGGGATCAAGGCACAACCGTCGAAGAGATGGAGCGTTACTACGACGCTCTGAACTTCAAAGATTGGACACATAAAGTCTCTAAAGCGCCGATGCTAAAAGCACAGCACCCAGGCTATGAAACATGGCGTGAAGGCATCCATGGTAAGAACAAAGTGGTTTGTGTCGACTGCCACATGCCGAAAGTGACTAAAGAAGATGGAACTGTGTATACCGATCATAAAGTCGGAAACCCATTCGACCGCTTCGAAGACACTTGTGCAAACTGTCATACACAAAGCAAAGAGACCATGCAGAACATCGTTTCTAGCCGTAAAGCGCAAGTGCTTAACATGAAGCTAACCGCAGAGAAACAGATTGTGGCAGCACACTTTGAAGCGGGCGCAGCCTGGGATGCTGGTGCGACTGAAGATGAAATGCAACCTATCCTACAAGATATTCGTCATGCACAATGGCGCTGGGACTATGCGATTGCCTCTCACGGTGTACATATGCACGCTCCTGAAGTTGCACTAGAAGTGCTAGGCACAGCGGTTGATAGAGCAGCAGATGCACGTACCAAACTGGTTCGCCTGCTAGCGAAAAAAGGAATCACAGAGCCTATCGTGATCCCAGATATCTCAACCAAAGCGGCTGCACAGAAAGCGCTAGGCATGGATATTGATAAGATGAACGCTGATAAGAAGCACTTCTTAGATACTGTCGTTCCAAAATGGGATGAAGCGGCTGAAAAACGCGAAGCGAATTACGACTATTAATCGTGACAGCCAAGGGCGGTAATTTCAGCCAAAACCGTGAGTATCCATACTCACTATGATCAAAGGCTGCTTTTTAACGCCCTAAAATAGACGTCACCATCAAATCAAGCCACACTCTACGTGTGGCTTCAGATTGCTGACGAACCCCACTTTTTGAAGTGGGGTTCTCTTTTTCGAGCGGCCGTAGGCCGCGATCGCGATATTTTTTTATTATGCGAAGTTTGGAAGAGCCCAACACTTAAATTGGCATCTAGACGCCATAATTTGACGTATTTGGGACATATTTAGCCCTATTTTTTGTAAATAGCTCACCACCAAGGCTATCTTCTTGATGTTTTGAGCGGCAGCTGCCAACCAACATTGCATTTGCACTTTCGAGAGCCCGCGGAAGCGGGCATAACGGTGACCATGGTGCTGCTTAGCGTCGGCGAAGCTCCGCTCTACCGTCTCACTTCTTCGCCTATACGTCTTTTTCCATAAGGTGAGAGCCGCATTTGGTTGGCTCTATCCATCGCGTCCGTATAGATGTGTCTTGTAATGACTTTCTTCATATTTTTACTTTGCGTACAGTCATCTCTCATTGGACAGAACGCACACTCTTTCGGGTCGGAGTGATACTCACGATACGCATCTCTAGACGTTGTTTTATAGATGAGCTCTTGACCGTTAGGGCAGCGGTAACTGTCTCGCTCTTCATTGTAGATGAAGTGCTTTTTCTTGAACGCATTCTTTGTTCTCGATGGTCTGCGATAACCGAACACGCCCAAGATATTTCGACGCTCTAATGACTCAGCGACTGGCGCAGTGAAGTAGCCCGCGTCGAGTCCAACGGCGATTGGATTAAGGTTAAATTGCTCTAGGGTATAGTCCAGACGCTTCACATAAGGTTGAGAGTCATTGATATTACCTGCTGTGACATGGGTATCTAAGATAATGCCATGCTGTCCATCCACTGTACGGTGGTCGAGATAGAAGAAGCCTTGGGGCTTATTATCTCGAGTCATGAAGCCACTTTCCGGGTCGGTAGTACTCGTTTTGGTGTTCTTAGTTTTAGGCTCAGCGGTACGTGACTTTAGAGGTTTCTTACCCTCTTTCTCTCGGTCTAGCGCGACATCTTCATCGAGCATATCAAGATAAGCACTGGCGCGAACCTTAGTCACTTTGTTCGTGTGCTTATTTTTGTTGGCATTGGCTTTTAGGTGCGTGCTGTCAGTAAATAGTTCTTGGCCTGCGACCAAACCTTTCGCCATTGCCTGCTCTACGATATTGATAAAGATACGCTCAAACACATCGGTACCATTAAAGCGGCGAATACGGTTTTGGCTGAGTGTCGATGCATGGATAACTTTCTCTGTCAGTGACATACGCAGGAACCATCGATAAGCGACATTGACTTCAATCTCTTTCACGAGTTGTCGCTCGCTTTTTATTCCGAAGAGGTAACCAAGCAGGATGATTTTAAACAGGCGTACAGGGTCAACAGGTGGGCGACCGTTGTCTTTACAGTAGAGGTGAGCGACTTCATTACGGATAAACTCGAAGTCGATGGCTTTATCTATCTTACGAACTAAATGGTTCTGAGGAACGAGCTGTTCCATGGTGACCATTTCGAGTTCATATTGTTGAGGTGAAGGCTCTTGAAGCATAGTGAGATATCCATATTTCGATACCCCTATTAGATCAAAGGTCTAGCTTGAAAGCTAGACCTTTGTCAGCAGTCTGAAGCCACACTCTACGTGTGGCTTTCTTTTATCTTATTCACCCACTCGAGAGCCAATGGAGAACCGATGAAAACAACATTAGTCATCACCGCATTGTGTGCAAGTTTAACCTGTGGCATCGCTCAAGCCTCTGAGCGTGCAGAAACGGGGTGGGAATGGATTGAGCAAGGCGCTTTGATTGTTGATGTAAGAACGCCTCAAGAATTCGCAGATGGTCATTTAGACAATGCGATTAACTATCCTCTCTCTGAGATAGAGCAGCATTTCGCGCAACTCGACAAGGACACTCAAATCGTTCTTTACTGTCGTAGTGGCAATCGCTCAGGTCAAGCCTATCAATGGTTAGAGAGGCAAGGCTTCACCAATTTGCATAACGCTGGTGGATTGGTAGAGATGCAGCAAAGTAAATAAGCTCTGGACTTTATTCGTCTTGATAGGAAAACAGAGTCTTTAAGCAAGATCGTTGGTTGATCCTAACAAGCTAATCAGTAAAAGGCGTTTTACTACAGCATCTGCTTAGCTTGATTGATTGAGTGGATGATTGAAGCCCTATCGAGCCCTTGCTGGTTCGAGTCTAGCAGCTGAGTCCAAACCTCGATCGCTTGCTCATATCGCATGCTAATGAAGTGATCGCTCGCAATGAGCATTAATGCTGTACGATCGTTAGGATCAAGCTCCAACGATCGTTTAAGAAGTGCATTAACCTCCTCTCCCATCGACTGCTTATTCACGTAGTATAACGCCGTAGCTTTTGCAGCAAACAAGCGTGCTACTGGCGTGCGCTCTAGTCGGATAGCGTAATCGTAGCTTGTTACGGCGGCTGCAAACTCCCCTTGTTCAAGGTAGACACTGCCGAGTTTAAACCACAGTTCTGCTTGGTTTGGATCTTGTTCAAGCTTGCTCTGCAGTTCACTTTGGTAGTTAGCGAAGGTAACGGGTTGTGACTCAGAAAGGTCAGGCTGTGGCAGATCTTGTTTCATCAGATACCATAAAATCGCTGTCCCTAGAACAGCGAACACTGCCAAGCTTAAATTAAAGCGTCGTGCCGTTTTGCTGCGACTACTCCTAAAGATCATCAAGACGATAAAGAGGCTTGTAAGTAAGATCGAGATCAACAACCAATTTTCCATGCATATCTCCTAGAGTAGAAGCCTTACTTTACCCCTTTCTTCAACAATATACTTTGATCGAGTTTACGAACTTTCCTGACTTTGGTGCTAAATTTGACACATAAAAAAACCGAGCACTAAGGCTCGGTTTTTATTCATAAAATCATGTTTAACGATAGATTTTATTCTGTGTCTTGCTCATCTGAAGATGCATCTGCAGCTGGCTGTTCAGCTGTTGCTTCTGGCGCTTCACCTTCTGCAACTTCACCTTCAACGACTTCTGCTTCTTCAACTTCGTCGATGCGCTGTAGACCAACTACGTTTTCGTCTTCAGAAGTACGGATTAGCGTTACACCTTGCGTATTACGGCCAACTTGGCTTACTTCCGCTACGCGAGTACGTACTAATGTACCTGCGTCGGTGATCATCATCATCTCATCGCCTTCTTCAACTTGAACTGCGCCAACAACTGGGCCGTTACGTTCAGAGACTTTGATAGATACAACACCTTGAGTTGCACGACCCTTAGTTGGGTACTCCGCAAGCTCAGTACGCTTACCGTAACCATTTTGAGTCACAGTTAGAATGTCACCTTCGTTAGAAGGAACAATCAGCGACACAACTTGGTCATCTTCTGGAAGCTTCATACCGCGAACACCTGCCGCTGTACGACCCATCGGGCGAACTTTATCTTCGTTGAAACGAACCACTTTACCCGACTTCGAGAACAGCATGATATCGCTATCACCATTCGTGATGTCTACGCCAATTAGCGAATCATCATCACGTAGGTTAACCGCGATTAGGCCGTTAGCACGTACGTTTGCGAATTGATCTAGTGATGTCTTCTTAACAGTACCGTCGCCAGTCGCCATGAAGATGAACTTATCTTCAGAGAACTCAGATACAGGTAGAATTGCCGTAATGCGCTCACCTTCTTCTAGAGGAAGAATGTTCACGATTGGCTTACCACGAGCAGTACGACTTGCTAGTGGTAGTTGGTAAACTTTCAGACGGTACGTCTTACCACGAGTAGAGAAACATAGGATGTTATCGTGAGTATTAGCAACAAGCAGACGCTCAATGTAATCCTCATCTTTCATCTTAGTCGCACTCTTACCTTTACCACCACGACGCTGTGCTTCGTAGTCGCTTAGGATTTGGTACTTAACGTAACCTTCGTGTGACAGTGTCACCACTACGTCTTCTTGAGCAATCAGCTCTTCCATGTCGATATCGTGGCTAGCTGCGGTGATCTCAGTGCGACGTGCGTCACCGTAGATATCGCGAACTGCTTCTAATTCTTCACGGATCACTTCCATTAGACGCTCAGTGCTTGCAAGGATGTGCATTAGCTCAGCGATCTCATCAAGAAGTGCTTTGTATTCGTCTAGAATCTTCTCGTGCTCTAGACCGGTTAGACGGTGTAGACGAAGTTCTAGGATTGCTTGCGCTTGAGTTTCCGTTAGGAAGTACTGACCGTCACGGATGCCATATTGGTCTTCTAACCAATCTGGACGAGCCGCATCAGTGCCTGCACGCTCAAGCATTGAAGCAACGTTACCTAAGTCCCAACCACGTGAAACTAGGCCAACTTTTGCTTCTGCTGGCGTTGGAGCGTTCTTGATAAGTTCAATAACTTCATCAATGTTCGCTAGAGCCAGAGATAACGCTTCTAAGATGTGTGCACGATCACGTGCTTTTCTTAGTTCGTAGATAGTACGACGAGTCACAACCTCACGGCGGTGGTCTACGAAGCACTTAAGCATGTCTTTCAGGTTGAACAACTGTGGTTGGCCGTTGTTTAGAGCAACCATGTTGATACCGAAAGTTGTTTGCAGCTGAGTTTGTGCGTAAAGGTTATTTAGAACCACTTCGCCCACTGCATCACGCTTACATTCAATAACAATACGCATACCGTCTTTATCAGACTCGTCACGCAGTGCACTGATGCCTTCTACTTTCTTATCTTTAACCAGTTCAGCAATCTTCTCGATCAGACGTGCTTTGTTTACTTGGTAAGGGATCTCAGTAACGATAATGGTCTCTTTACCATTCTTCTCTACTTCGATGTCCGCTTTTGAACGCATGTAAATCTTGCCGCGACCAGTCTTGTAAGCATCGACGATGCCTTTACGACCGCTGATCAGCGCTGCTGTTGGGAAATCAGGACCAGGAATGTAGTCCATTAGCTCATCAATCGTGATCTCTTCATTATTGATGTAAGCCAAACAGCCATCAACAACTTCACCTAGGTTATGAGGTGGGATGTTGGTCGCCATACCTACTGCGATACCAGAAGCACCGTTTACCAATAGGTTAGGAATTTTCGTTGGTAGAACCGCTGGGATCTGTTCAGTACCATCATAGTTAGGTACGTAGTCCACCGTTTCTTTATCAAGGTCAGCCAAAAGCTCGTGGGCAATTTTCGCCATACGAACTTCGGTATAACGCATTGCAGCCGCGGAGTCGCCATCGATAGAACCAAAGTTACCTTGGCCATCAACTAGCATGTAACGCAGTGAGAACGGCTGAGCCATACGAACAATAGTGTCGTATACAGCGCTATCACCGTGCGGGTGATATTTACCGATTACATCACCTACTACACGAGCAGATTTTTTATATGGTTTGTTCCAATCATTACCAAGTACATTCATCGCGAATAGAACGCGGCGGTGTACTGGCTTTAGGCCATCACGCACATCAGGAAGGGCACGACCAACGATGACGGACATCGCGTAGTCTAGGTATGAACCTCTAAGCTCATCTTCAATATTTACGGGCGTGATCTCTTTCGCTAGATCGCTCATAGAGCCATTTTCCCTCTATAGTCAGATCGTATTTTTGAATACGTATAAGACCGAAAAATATAACACAAATTTACCTTGTGAGGCATCACTTTCCCTATCCTTTTATCATCTTGTGAGCCTAGTAGCCAATCAATTGATGAGAAATTGCACGTCACCATCATATCTTGCTGAAAGGTGGTTACTTTGCGTCCAACAAATACGCAAAATTGTAGATCTTCTGGTCAGAGAAAAAAGCCAAGTTATAATGCTCTCAATTTCATGGATGCATTATTTAACTTGGAAATGCCGATTATGACCAAATCACAGAACGTCGACCCAGCAGAAATCAAAAAATTCGAAGACATGGCGTCACGCTGGTGGGATCTCGAAGGCGAGTTTAAGCCTCTTCACCAAATCAACCCTTTACGCCTAAATTACGTGCTAGAGAAAACAGAAGGCCTGTTCGGAAAGAAAGTTCTCGACGTGGGTTGTGGCGGCGGAATTCTCGCTGAGAGCATGGCAAAAGAAGGCGCAGTTGTTACTGGTTTAGATATGGGTAAAGAACCGCTCGAAGTGGCTCGTCTACACGCCTTAGAGACTGGCACCGAGCTTGAGTACATTCAAAGCACCATTGAAGATCACGCAGAGCAAAACCCACAAACATATGATGTGGTCACTTGTATGGAGATGCTTGAGCACGTGCCGGACCCACAATCGGTGATCACCGCTTGCTCTAAGTTAGTGAAGCCAAACGGCCACGTCTTCTTCTCAACACTAAACCGCAACTTTAAGTCGTACTTGTTTGCGATTGTTGGCGCAGAAAAGTTATTGAAGATCGTTCCTGAAGGGACTCACGAGCACGAAAAGTTCATTCGCCCTGCTGAACTTATCAAGATGATAGATAACACGCCTCTACAAGAATTAGGCATTACGGGCTTGCATTACAACCCATTGACAGACACCTACCGCTTGGGAAGTAACGTAGATGTTAACTACATTGTTCACACAAAGAATTTTGCGTAAATCCTATCAATAACCCCATAAAAAATAATTTAATTTAGACTAATGAAAAAGGTTGCAATTACCATAAGTTTGCGACTTTTTTCAGTCTAAATTTCGTGCTCTCGATTCCAATTTAACCATCTAGATTCAATTTTAACCTTTGAAAATCCGCCTCCTCTTTTAGCCAAAGATCAAGGAATTTTTTTTTATGAGCGCGCAAAATTAAACCATCATCGAAAAGCCAATTTTCTGCAATCAAGTGAGAGCTATCCTCATCAGTTAGTGGTTACTTACAGATTTTTTTCAATTCAGTAGTTATCCACAAGAACTCCCATTTCTTTGCCTTGAAAAATCTCCGGCCTAGCACTATCTTGTAACCCAACAAACAAATGACCCCTATATGTTGTGTTTGAACTACAATATATGGGTAGACCAAGATCACAAAGCCGACATGTAATTTACAAAAATTACACAGAAATAGACAAAAACACGGCTTTAATCAGTTTTGTTAGGGAAATTAAGCAGAATGAACCAACAACTTACTGTTACTAAGCGTAACGGTCGCAAAGAAACGATTGATCTAGAAAAGATCCACCGCGTGATCACATGGGCAGCAGAAGGCTTGCACAATGTTTCTGTATCACAAGTAGAATTGAAAGCTCACATTCAGTTTTACGATGGCATCACCACAACTGACATCCATGAGACAATCATCAAGTCAGCTGCGGATCTGATCTCCGAAGAGACTCCTGATTACCAATACTTAGCTGCGCGCCTAGCTGTATTTCACCTACGTAAGAAAGCGTACGGTCAATACGAGCCGCCAGCACTATTTGACCACGTTGCAAAACTGGTTGATATGGGTAAGTACGATAGTCACCTTCTGGAAGACTACACGCCGGCAGAGTTTGCAGAGTTGGATCAATACATCGATCACAAACGCGACCTAGACTTCTCTTACGCAGCGGTTAAGCAGCTTGAAGGTAAATACTTCGTGCAAAACCGTGTAACGAAAGAGATCTACGAAAGCGCTCAGTTCCTGTACATCTTGGTTGCTGCTTGTCTATTCGCTAAGTATCCGAAAGAAACTCGTCTTGATTACATCAAGCGTTTCTACGATGCAGCGTCGACATTTAAGATTTCCCTACCGACACCGATCATGTCTGGTGTACGTACTCCTACACGTCAATTCAGCTCTTGTGTACTGATTGAGTGTGGTGACAGCCTAGATTCAATTAACGCGACAGCAAGCTCAATCGTACGTTACGTTTCTCAGCGTGCAGGTATTGGCATCAACGCTGGTCGTATCCGTGCTCTAGGTTCAGAGATTCGTGGTGGTGAAGCATTCCACACTGGTTGTATCCCATTCTACAAATACTTCCAAACTGCGGTTAAGTGTTGTTCTCAAGGTGGCGTACGTGGCGGTGCAGCAACAGTATTCTACCCACTATGGCACGGTGAAGTTCAGTCTCTACTTGTACTGAAAAACAACCGTGGTGTAGAAGAAAACCGTGTTCGTCACATGGATTACGGTGTACAGCTGAACAAGCTTATGTACTCTCGTCTGGTTCAAGGCGGTAACATCAGCTTATTCTCACCATCTGACGTACCTGGCCTATACGATGCGTTCTTCGAAAACCAAGAGCGTTTTGAAGAGCTGTACGTTAAGTACGAAAACGATCCATCAATCAAGCGTGAAACAGTAAAAGCGGTAGAGCTATTCTCTCTACTAATGCAAGAGCGTGCTTCTACTGGACGTATCTACATTCAAAACGTAGACCACTGTAACACTCACAGCCCATTTGATGCTGAAGTTGCACCTGTTCGCCAGTCAAACCTATGTCTTGAAATCGCGCTACCAACCAAGCCGCTAACAAACGTAGAAGACGACGAAGGTGAGATTGCACTATGTACGCTTTCTGCATTCAACCTTGGCGCTATTGAGTCTCTTGATGACCTAGCAGAGCTGTCTGACCTAGTGGTTCGTGCACTTGATGCACTTCTTGATTACCAAGATTACCCACTGCCAGCGGCTTACAAGTCAACAATGAACCGTCGCACTCTGGGTGTTGGTGTTATCAACTACGCATATTACCTAGCGAAAAACGGTGTTAAGTACTCAGATGGCAGCGCAAACGGTCTAACTCACCGTACATTCGAAGCTATCCAATACCACCTATTGAAAGCGTCGGTAGAGCTTGCGAAAGAACAAGGTAAGTGTCCTTCGTTCCACGAAACGAACTACGCGAAAGGCCTACTGCCAATCGACACTTACAAGAAAGACATTGATCTCGTATGTGAAGAACCACTTCATTACGACTGGGATGCACTACGTGCAGAGATCGTTGAACACGGCCTACGTAACTCAACACTAACAGCGCTAATGCCTTCTGAGACATCTTCTCAGATCTCTAACGCGACAAACGGTATTGAGCCACCACGTGGTTTCGTTTCTGTAAAAGCATCGAAAGACGGTATTTTGAAGCAGGTTGTGCCTGACTTCCTAAACCTGAAAGACAACTACGAGCTACTTTGGAACATCGGTTCTAACGACGGTTACCTACACCTAGTGGGTATCATGCAGAAGTTTGTAGACCAAGCGATTTCAGCAAACACTAACTATGATCCAAACGTATACGAAAGCGGTAAAGTACCAATGAAGAAACTTCTTCAAGATCTACTGACTGCATACAAATACGGTGTGAAGACGCTTTACTACCATAACACTCGTGATGGTGCGAAAGATGAGCAAGGCGCAGTGGCACAAGAAGATGATTGTGCAGGCGGCGGTTGTAAGATCTAAGCACAAGTAACAAACATAAGAACCCAGAGAAGCCTCCTTCTCTGGGTCTAAAGCATTAACGAGGCCTGTTATATAGGTCTGGAAAGGATTTGAGGCATTCATGGCTTACAGTACTTTTACCCAAACAAAAAATGACCAACTAAAAGAACCTATGTTCCTTGGTCAATCTGTAAACGTAGCGCGTTACGACCAACAGAAATTTGAAATCTTCGAAAAGCTTATCGAGAAGCAACTGTCTTTCTTCTGGCGTCCAGAAGAAGTTGACGTATCTAGCGACCGTATCGACTACAACAAGCTGCCGGAGCACGAGAAGCACATCTTCATCTCAAACCTGAAGTACCAAACGCTTCTTGACTCAATTCAAGGCCGTAGCCCGAACGTTGCCCTACTTCCACTGGTATCACTACCAGAAGTAGAAACTTGGATTGAGACGTGGTCTTTCTCTGAGACAATTCACTCTCGCTCATACACGCACATCATCCGTAACATCGTGAATGATCCAGGCGTTGTGTTCGACGACATCGTAGAGAACGAACACATCCTAGCGCGTGCGAAAGACATCGCACATTACTACGATGAGCTAATCAAGTTGACTTCTGACTACCACCGTTACGGTGAAGGTACGCACAACATCAACGGCGAAGAGATCAAAGTATCTCTATACGAGTTGAAGAAGAAGCTGTACCTATGTCTAATGTCTGTTAATGCTCTAGAAGCTATCCGTTTCTACGTAAGCTTTGCATGTTCATTTGCGTTTGCAGAGCGTGAGCTAATGGAAGGTAATGCGAAAATCATCAAGCTAATCGCTCGTGATGAAGCACTTCACCTAACTGGTACTCAGCACATGATTAACCTGCTACGTAACGGTCAAGATGACTTCTCATTCATGCAGATTGCCGAAGAGTGTAAGCAAGAGTGTTTTGACCTATTTAAAGATGCGGCAGAGCAAGAGAAAGAATGGGCAGAATACTTATTCAAAGATGGCTCTATGATCGGTCTAAACAAAGACATCCTTTGCCAATACGTTGAGTACATTACGAACATTCGTATGCAGGCGGTTGGTCTAGGCACAGCTTACCCAGAAGCAACGTCTAACCCTATCCCGTGGATCAACGCTTGGTTGTCTTCTGATAACGTTCAAGTAGCACCACAGGAAGCAGAAATTTCATCTTACCTAGTTGGTCAAATCGACAATGAAGTAAGTGCGGACGACTTCGAAGGTTTCGAACTGTAATGCCAACACTGAAGATCAACAAACTCATCACGATTGAATCTAACCCATCTAATACTCTGTTAGAGACGATGGAGCAGGCAGGACTTGAACCTGAGTATAACTGCCGAGATGGTCACTGTGGTGCTTGCCGCTGCACGTTGGAGTCTGGTGAAGTCGAGTATGTTGGTTTTGCTATGGCGTACACACAAAGCGACGAGATCTTGCCTTGTATTTGTAAAGCCAAAACAGAGTTGTCATTGAGCAACGTGATTCACCGCAACAAGCAGAAACGCGCTTAATCATGCGATAGCTCGACAAAGGTATCAAAACACAAAGGGCCCGATAATTAATATTATCGGGCCCTTTTTCCTATATTGATTTTAACGTTACAAGCCTGTTTTCATAACACAGAATTAGGAATGAACAGCTCTTTGATGCGCTTAAGCGAAGTGAACTGACCAAACATAGGTTTATTTTCTAAGTGTCTTCGTAGCATGTCCGCTGCAACTGTTTTTATCACGGTTCTGGCGTCTTCTCTGCTATATGAACGATGAAACTCAAACACTTGCCCCCACTCACCCGCTGGCGTCGACAACGCTACGCTGAAGGTTTTACCTTCAAGTTTGCCGGTGACAATTGCGAGCTCAGTGGCGCACTTCTCTTTTGTCGCTCCGGCTAAGGCCAATGTTGCAGCCAAAGGATCGCTTTTATCAATCTCGCTCCCTTTACTCTCCGCCATCACCCAAGAATGACCAAAGCAGTTTTCAAGATTTTCGTCGGACTGTAACCAAGCAGATAAAGCCCCCTTAGTCGACACTTCTGACACAGATAAGGTTTGTTTTTTTTCGCTCAACAAATGCCCCAAATGCTCAACCATTGGCTCGTCTACACTCACTACATTGCCTTCCAGCAGCTTATAAACCATCTGAAGCAGTTTTACACGAACCTCAAGGCCCGCTTTAGGCCCGAATAGCTTCACTTCAATAAAAGGTAAGTAAGAACGGTAACCTAGTTCGTACCCTTCTGGCAGCTTGAGTTGATCTAGAATATCTGAGATACCGGATTCGGAGAGCCCAAAGGTGAAGAGCTTGCTGCATTCAAACGCGCTGGCTTCTGGGTAGCTTCGAGAGAGGTCTGGTAGGATTTGGTCCTTCACCATCTTTTTAAACTCACTCGGAACACCAGGAGTGAAGTAGAAAGTCGCGTCATTAATTTTAAGTTTGAAACCGCAAGCCGTGCCAACAGGGTTATCGACGATCTGTGAACTTTCAGGCAGCATTGCTTGTTTGAGGTTACTGTCTGGCATTTTAGCGCCACGCGCAGCGAACATGCTCTCCATACGCTGTAACCAATCAGGGAATAGAACCAATTTTTGATCAGTTGCGCTCGCAGCAGCAGCGGCACTCATGTCGTCCGTCGTTGGCCCTAATCCACCATTAACAATGACCACATCGTAGTTAAAACTCAGCATCAAAAGCTCTTCCACCAGCGCACCCATTTGGTCACCTACCGTGGAACGTTTTGCCAATGCAAAGCCGTGTTGATAGAACTCAGCGGACATCCAAGCGGCATTCGTGTCTACAATGTCTCCGTGAAGAACTTCTTCACCTGTACTTAACATTGCGATTTTGGTCATATTTTTATCCCTTGTTGTCATGTTGAGACGCGGCATTATTTGTAAAGTGGTCTATCTTCAATGTTTAGGCATTCAAGTCATTTCACAAGTATTAATGATGTGAAATTTAAGATTATCTTTAAGTATGTTCACAATTATTAGTTCCAAAAATCAGACAATTAATGGATAATTGTGACTCTGCTCAACTTATCATTTTTCATGGAGACCCTTGTGGCCAAATCCCCGTTATTAACAAAGGTTACTGCTGCATTTTCAATACTAATGTCAGCAAATTCGGTTGCAAACCAATACGACTTTGACCAACCATTCAACCTTTCATACTCGGATGATTGCGCACAAGAGTACTGCGTAAATGATAACTTGTATACCTACAAACCTAATACCAATTACGCGCTGAGTGAACCAAGCGACGAGTACGATTTCAGTATCCAACAGCCGATGTATCTTACCGTAAGCGACGAGAAAGATTGGGATTACCTGATGGGCCAAACCTACACTATTCTTGGTCTTAGTGTTGCAACTGTAGGTTTAATGACGTTTTTACCAGAATCCATTACCAAGTGGGATGATGACCAGCGTGACTTAAGTAAGCTTGGTCAAAAGTGGAAAGATAACGTCTCTGATGGCCCAGTATGGGACCGAGACGAGCACTTCTTGAACTATATAATGCACCCGTATTTCGGCGGCGTTTACTATACTGCGGCTCGCCATGCAGGTTACAACGAGTTTGAATCGTTCATGTATTCATGGACTATGTCAACCTTCTTCTGGGAGTACGGTGTAGAAGCGTTTGCAGAAATCCCATCTTGGCAAGACCTTTTCATCACTCCCTTTTTCGGCGCCGTTGTCGGTGAGCTTATGCTAGAAGCTGAGCAGGACATCGTAATGAGTGGCGGCGAAGTGATGGGCTCTAAAACCGTTGGTGATGTCTCTCTGTTCTTCTTGAACCCTGTTGGTCATATTCATTACTGGGTAAGTGATGCTTGGGGTGGTGATGCCGAAGTCAATCTGAACACCAACCCTTGGTGGGGTAACCAAGATGCCGCTAAATTTGCATACGATGCTGGTGCAGCATACGACTCGCAATTTGTCGGCATGAACTTCAAAGTGACCTTCTAAGTCACTCATTAAATGCAAATCTTTCTAAAAGGCGACTTACGAGTCGCTTTTTTTGTGCCCCAGTCTTCATTAACTTGATTCGCGCCGCGGCTTATTTTTAAAAATTGACGCAGGTCAAATATTGTTCTAATCCAGCTTCTAAACTGTAAGTAAGACAGATTATCTCGTTATTTCAAACGCTTATTAATAGCGTTCAATTGAATCTTTGGGGGCTGATATGAATAGCACATTTATCGTTAACTTTATTGGTAAAGCATCACCTGCAACCATCAAACAACTCGCTGCAGTCACTCATGAAAACGGGGGTAAGTGGCTTATTAGTAAAGTGAATTTCATTGAGGATCAAGTCGCCGGTGTTATCAAAATAGAGCTCCCTGCAATGAATGAGTCCACGGTCAAAGAGGCGTTTAGCGCCAATGTAGACTTAATCGTCCAATTTGTTGATGCCGACCACTCTCCGCAAGTTCAAGATACGATCCACCATCTACGTTTAGATTCGAACGATCGCGCCGGTATCGTCAACGAAGTCACTCACGTGTTAGATGGCCAAGGCATTACAATTCTCGATATGGACTGTCACCGAGTGTTTATCGCAGGTGGCGGAGGTGTCAGTTCAAGTCTGTTTACCGCCAAAATTGCTGTAAAACTTCCTCTTGAAGTACCAATCCAAGACGTAGCAAACGAACTTGAGACACTGAGCGAAGACACACGCGTTATGATTGAGAGTTGATTCACTTTCTCCTCCGGTGAAGCAAATCATCGGAGGAGCAAAACCTCCCCTCCTTCTTCCACTCCATCCTATAAACCACTTTGGATCCTTACATTACTTACAAATTTTATGTATAAATTCTACTTAAATCATAATTTTAGCTAGTGAAATAGGATTATCGGATTGCATTTTTTGTTACCATACGGCTACTTTCATTAACTTAGTCACTTAGGTTCATACATGGATAGAAACAAGCCGAGTTGGCCTCTTAATGCCGTCTCAGTAATCCTTCTAACTTCACTTTTTACAGGCTGTCAAAGTGGCCATGAAGATAGTGGTGATGGGTCCACAAACCCGACAGCCGTCAGCATTTCCATCCCAGAGACACATAGCGTGACCGAGCCAAGCTCAGGTTCTCGCACGGAAAGCGTGACCGTCACTCTTTCAGCCGCGCTTACTAACGATGTAAACCTAACCGTTACCACTTCCGACGTATCGACTCGTTCAGCGGGTAGTTTTAGGAACTACGACCCACTAAGTAGCTCCGTCGTAACTATTCCAGCAGGTTCAACAACCGCAACGCTACCGCTTAATGTATTGCACAATAATGTCTTTGAAGGCGCTAAAACGCTCCAATACTCGATTACTGCTCCTTCAAGTTCGTCGTACACCATTACCAATAACCAAACTACCGTAACGATCAACGATGCGAACAGCCAACCTACTATCGGGTTTAGCAATAGCCTAAGTACCGTCGTTGAGGGTGATAGCGTTGTACAACAAATGGTGCTAAGTAATTATTCAAGCCAAGACATCACAATTACCTTGGTTCAAACCGGTATTGCGGCATCAGACGACTACACTGTTGATATGGCGAGCCTCAACGTTACGCTCCCTGCTGAAACGCTGACGTCAGACATTACGTTCTCTGCTAAAGATGATGGTTTTAACGAAGGTGGCGAATCTGTCATTTACACAATGACAGAAGTTGGGAATGCTACGATTGACTCTGCGAAAAACACGCTAGCCTTCTATATTCCAGGCCAGAAGAATTTCAATGACACTGGCTACGTAACCTATTACGACGGTACCGCTTTCGATAGCACTACCCCACCAGCCAGTCATCCAAATCAAGATGCGGACTATGGTTTGGATAAAACCAATGGTACAGAGCACTCAGATGGCGAATATGGTTTTCGTTATACCAAAATCGATTCTCACGGCAACCCAATGGATCCAAGTGCAACAAGCTGGCGCTGTGTAAAGGATGAACACACTGGCCTTTACATCGAAGCAAAACAAGCCCCAACAGCTTTACCAAATCAATCTGATATCGACACATGGGTTGAAAACCATAAAAATAACCCAGACGCTTACCCTTATCCATATGATGCAGAGTCTTCAATGTGGCGCAGCTCATCGTATACGTATACTTGGTACGACGCAGATAGCACAACTAATGGTGGATACGCAGGAGCACCCAACGACGCACTATATAGTGAAGGGCCGATTTCGTCTGAATGCGCATACCCAGATGATAACTCAGGTACTCGCAACTGTAACACCAGCAGCTATGTTTCAAGTCTAAATACTTACGCGATATGCGGTATCACTGATTGGCGTTTACCTTCACCAGTGGAGGCGCGTTCATTCATTAACTTCAACGTTGGCACATCGCCTAGTGGCTCAGTGAACTTCTTCCCTAACCTTGGAGATCATCTGTTCACTCACTCAAGCTCTGTAAAGCAAGACGGTAGTGCGAGATGTATCGACTCTCAAACTGGTGAATTGGAACTGTGTAACAAGAACATCACAGGCTCAACAGGAATCGTCGCGGTAAGTGGAGGAATCGAGTAATGAAAAAGAAATTATGCTTTGGCGCTATTGCCGCTCTACTAAGTGCAAATGCTATCGCTCAAACATGTGTCACGACGCAAACCGCTTCTCATCAAGAAGGGCAGTTTATCGATCGTAAGGATGGCACTCTGCTAGACGTAACAACGAACTTATTGTGGTCAAAATGTAACTTAGGCGAAACCTACAACGTGTCTACAGATACTTGTGACGGAACCGCGCTAAAGTACCAAAATTGGAGCGATGCTTTGATTGTAACTGAGGACACCACGCTAACAACAATTGCGGAGCAATCCGGTTTTAGACTTCCAAACATCAAAGAGTTGAGTTCAATCGTAGATTACCGCTGCACTCGACCAGCGATCAACCTAACTTTCTTCCCAACAACGACCAATGAGCCTTATTGGACTAATACGCCAGATGCTCATAGTATCAATAGCCATTATGAAGGTCTTATTATCGACTTTGACGAAGCCCTAGAAGTGATTACTGATCCTAGTAGTGTGCCTTCGCCATTGGTGCGCTTGGTAAAAGAGTTTAACTAAGACTCTCTAATCCCATACAAAAAGAGCAACCCATCGGTTGCTCTATTTATTTCAATCTATTTTACAGACCACTGCGATAATGAACGCTTAAAGTCCGAATAATCGAATTCGTTTAGCTGCTGTACTTCGCCACTTGAGCGCTCACAGTAGACTGAAGGCATACGTAAACCGTTAAACCAGTTTAGCTTCACCATTGTATAGCCAGCACTGTCTAAGATGTGCAGACGCTGACCAATCTCTAGCGGCTCATCAAAACTTGCTTCACAGAACTGATCGCCTGCCAAACAAGAACAAGATCCAATGACGTAGTCATGCTTGCCACTCTCTGACGCTTCCAAGATAGATGCTGGCTCGTCATAGATAAGCGTATCTAAGCGGTGAGCTTCGGTTGCAGAGTCAACGATTGCAGTCTTCTTTACATTCTCTACGATGTCGACCACAGTCACCACAAGATCGGTTGTCTTAGTGATGATCGCCTCACCGGGTTCAAGGTACATTTGAACGCCGTGCTTCTCAGAAAATGCTTTTAGTGCAGCACCTAGCTTTTCAATGTCATAACCTGGCCAGGTAAAGAAGACACCGCCGCCCATGCTCACCCAGTCTAGCTTATCAAGGTATTCACCGAACTGATCAGAAATTGAATCTAGCAAGCCGATAAACGCATCCACATCTTTGTTCTCACAGTTCATGTGGAACATCACACCATCAATATCTTCAAAGATTTCTGGTTTGATGTGGTCTGCTTGAACGCCTAGACGAGAGAACTGACGAGCAGGGTTAGCCAAGTCTTGACCTGCGTAGCTGACACCCGGGTTCAAACGAAGGCCAATCGACGCTTTTCCCTCGATGATGTGTCGGTAAGCTGCTAACTGAGACTGCGAGTTGAAGATCATCTTGTCACAGATGTCCGCTACTTCACGTACATCATCTTCGCTGTAGCCCACACTGTATGCATGAGTTTCGCCACCGAAGGTCTCGTGGCCAAGTTTTACCTCGAACGGGCCAGAGCTTGTTGTGCCGTCTAGGTAAGGCTTAATGATGTCGAATACGCCCCACGTAGAGAAGCATTTCAAGGCCAATACCAATTTAACGCCAGAAATTTCTTTAAGCTGTTTTGCTTTCTCTAGGTTCTCAATCAACTTATCTTCGTTGATCATAAAATATGGGGTTTTAAGTTCTTCTTTCTTAAATGTCATTTTCTATACGCGCTCAAGCAGCATCTAAAGATGGAAAGGTAAATTAAACAAGTTTGGTGTGATTTATTTTGATTTTGTCCTGTTCGAACGCAGTGAGTTACAAAATCAAAATAAATGATACCAAAGCTTTAAGGAGATCATCATCGAAAAGGGAACAATCCATGTCCCCTTTAATTAACAATCAAAACAAGAAACAGATTCTTATTTTTTCAGCTCGTGAATCACAGGAAGACCTTGGCCTGCTTCAAGCTCTTGAACATGCCAATCTAGACCAATACTCGGCATAGTTTCTAGGAATGGGTCTGGGTTTAGCTGTTCCATGTTGAACACACCTTTGTCTGCCCACTCACCACGGAAGAACTGAAGTGCAGCTGTGATTGCTGGCACACCAGTTGTGTAAGAGATCGCTTGGTGCTCTACATCTTCGTATGCCACTTCGTGGTCTGCGTTGTTGTAGATGAACACGCTGCGCTCTTTACCGTCTTTCTTGCCTTGTACCCATGTACCGATACACGTTAGACCTGTGTAGCCCGGTGCAAGTGATGTTGGATCTGGTAGCAGTGCTTTAAGGACGTGCAGAGGTTGAACCACAGTTCCATCGTGCAGCGTTAGTGGATCTGGGCTCAGTAGGCCGATATCACGCATGCAGTTGAAGTAGTTTAGGTACTTGTCGCCAAAGCCCATCCAGAACTCAATGCGTTTCGCTGGGATGAACTCTTTCATTGAACGAACTTCATCGTGTGCCATTGAATAAACTTTATGAGAACCACAGTTCGGGAAGTCAAACTCTAGCATACGAGAGTGACACGGAACCTGTTTCCACTCTTCGTTTTCCCAGTAGAAAGAATCGCCTTGGATCTCAAGCATATTCGTTTCTGGATCGAAGTTAGTTGCGAACTTCTTACCGTGGTCGCCAGCATTAACGTCCATGACATCGATAGTGTCGATCTCATCAAACAGGTGCTTAACCGCGTAAGCAGCGAATACTGAAACCACACCTGGATCGAAACCAGCACCAAGAATACCTGTGATGCCCGCTTCTGCGAACTTCTCACGGTAACCCCACTGCCAATCGTAAGCTTGAGGAACCTGCTGACCTTCAGAACATAGGTCAACCGCTACTGACGTATCTAGGTAAGATACTTTTGCTTGGTAACACGCTTCCATGATCGCCATGTTTACCCATGGGGGACCTGCGTTGATCACTAGATCAGGCTGAACTTCTTTGATTAGAGCAACAAGTGCATCAACGTCATCTGCGTTTACAGCGCGAGCTTCTAGTTTCTTAGTTGAATCTTTAAGGTTGTTTTTACCTTTGATTGATTCGATGATCTTTTCACATTTCGCGATAGTACGAGATGCGATAGTAATGTCACCCAGAACGTCGTTGTTTTGTGCCGCTTTATGTGCAACAACCCAACCTACGCCACCTGCACCAATTTGTAGAATTGCCATAATATTTATTACCCTTGTTGTTCTGCTAGCTCAGCCGCTAGATTATGAATTTTTGTAATTAGAGATTCGAAGTCTGCCATGTCTAAACATGGATTTAGGATGGTGAACTTCAACGCGCTTTTGCCATCGACCATAGTTTCACCCAGTACTGCGACTCCGCGAGTTAGTGCTTCTAATCTTAATGTTTGGTTAAACGTATCTAAATCCGTAACGTTGCTGTTAACTGCTCTAAATAGCACTGTTGACAATGCTGGTTCCGCCAATAACTCAAAACCTTCATGATTTTGAATAAGGGCAGAGACCTGAAGAGTTTGCGCTAACAGGTGATCATACATCTCGCCCAGTTGTGCCTGCCCTACGCTCTGCATCGTCATAAAGACTTTGAGCGCATCAAAACGCTTGGTCGTTGCAATCGACTTATCAACCAAGTTTGGTAGTTCATCGTGCTCACGGTTCAAGTAGTCCGCATGATGCAATAAGAACTGGAAGTTTTGCTTATCTTTCAGCAACAGCGCGCCACAGCTGATCGTTTGATAGAACAGCTTATGGAAATCCACACTGACAGAATCCGCTTTCTCAATGCCTTTAAGACGTGATTTATGGCTGCTGAGGATCAAAGCACCACCGTAAGCACTGTCGACATGGAACCACAACTCTTGCTGCTGAGCGATCTGCGCAATCGACTCTAAGTCATCAATCGCACCGTGATCGGTTGTACCTGCCGTGCCCACAACTGCGAACGGAATCAGGCCTTCATCTTTCAGTTCCTTAATCGCTTTTTCTAACAATTCGGTTTTGATGGTGCCATTGCTGTTGGTATCAACACAGCACACCGAATTTTCACCAAGTCCCAACAAAGAAGCCGATTTCTGGACAGTGAAGTGCGACTTTTTAGAGCATAAAATACGTAATTTTTTTGCGTACTCTGGAAGACCCAATTTTTGAATAGAGTGACTATCGATTTTGTTCGCGATCCAGTCGCGTGCCAGTAGCAGCCCCATTAAATTGCTTTGGGTTCCACCACTTGTGAAAATGCCATCGCTCTTTTCACCAAGCTCGTACTTGCCACACATCCAGTCGATCACTTTCTGCTCAACATAGGTAGCCGCAGACGCTTGATCCCAGGAGTCCATTGATTGATTAAGTGCCGCAATCATAGACTCAGCAGCAACCGATGCCATCAATGGTGGTGTGTGAAGGTGTGCAATACAGTCAGGGTGTTGAACAAAGATGGAGTTCTTAGCAACCAAGTCAGCCGTATCTTCCACCACATCAACCAGTGAACCTTGAACGTTATCAAGATCGACTGCGGTAATTGCAGCTTCTAGTAGTTTAGGCTCGAGACCCGAATATGGGGCATCTACTTGTTCGAACACCGACTTCATTGCTTGAGTGGTTTGATTAAGAACCTTTTCAAATTCGTCGCTGCCACCTACACCTGTATGGATGAAGTGTTTCTTCCATTCACCGTTTGCACTGCCAGATTCAACATGGCTACCACCTGCAGCAAGAATCGCTTCTTCCATCACGCGAAGGGCAAAATCAATCTGTTCAAAGGTGATGATCATTGGAGGAAGGAAACGAATAACAGAGCCTTCACGTCCACCTTTTTCAACCATCAAACCGCGCTCAAGAGCTGCTCGTTGGATTTTCAGAGTCAGATCGCCGTCAGCAACGGGCTCACCAAAACGGTTCTTCTCACCGTTAGGGCTTTGAATCTCAACACCTAACATCAAGCCTTTACCACGAACTTCAGCAATACAATCAACACGTTGCTGTAGCTTTTCTAAACCGTGGCGAAGATATTGACCCGCGATATTCGCATGTTCAACAAGGTTGTCTCGCTCAATAATCTCTAGTGCTTTCGCACCTGACACCATTGCCAATTGGTTGCCACGGAAAGTGCCGGTATGCTCACCCGCTTTCCAAGTATCAATACTCTTATCGAAAACCAACAGTGACATTGGTAGGCCGCCGCCTATCGCTTTAGACAGACATAGGATATCTGGATTAATGCCAGACTCTTCAAATGCAAAGCGGTGGCCTGTTTTGCCCACACCGCACTGGATTTCATCAAAAATCAGTAGGATGCCGTACTCATCACAGATGCGTCGTAAACCACGTAACCAAGATGCAGGCGCTGGAATAACACCACCCTCACCTTGCACTGGCTCAACAATCATCGCGGCAGGCTTCATAATACCCGCTTCGTCATCGGCTAATAGACGTTCAATGTAACGAAGACTTGCTTGCGCACCTTGCTCACCGCCAAGACCAAATGGGCAACGAAGGTTGTATGGGAATGGCATAAAGTGCACATCAGACATCAGGCCACTACGACGCGCTTTCGTGCCTAAGTTACCCATCATGCCCATAGTACCGTTGGTCATCCCGTGGTATGCGCCACGGAAAGCAAACATAGTATTACGACCGGTAGTCTGTTTGGCTAACTTAATAGCAGCTTCAACCGCATCAGCACCCGATGGACCACAGAATTGAATCACTGAATTTTCAGCAAAGTCTTGTGGTAAGAATCCTTTAACGCGATTGATAAAGGTCTCTTTCGCCTGAGTTGTGATATCTAGAGTTTGATACGGTAGACCTGAATCCAACTGAGCTTTTAATGCTTGGTTGATCTCTGGGTGGTTGTAACCTAGCGCTAACGTCCCAGCTCCTGCAAGACAGTCTAGGAAGATTTGTCCGCGAGTATCTTCCACCAGAGCACCATAGGCGCGTTTTATTGCAATCGGTAGACGTCTTGGGTAAGAACGAACTGCCGATTCGTTTTGCTCTTGTTCAAGCAAAATAGCGTCTGGTGTAAGATCATAAGTGCCTTCAACGACTGGAACTGAAGTTGAAAACGAGTGTGCGATAGTATTTGTATCGACTTCAAAGGCGGTAGTCATAAAAAATCCCTTGAATGTATTCATACTCCCTCCTAACAGCACATTGCTAGAAGCGAGGTATAGTTGTACGCCCGTGCAAGTCAAATGACAAACACGACCAAGCGCCGCCTAACGACAGCAAAATTTACTTAGCGTAAAATCAAGGTTCAGTAATACTACTGTTTTGAAGGATCGGGCAAAGGTGAAGTACCGGCCCAATTGGATGTGAAAAGCTGATTCGCAGTGTTGTGTTAAGTGAGTTCAATGTTGGGTTTCCCATTAACATGGCACCAAGCGCCATAAGTATCCCGTCTATCAGTTAAAGAACTAACTGATACCTACCCTACGCAGTGTCACAATCAGCCTGAATGGTCACTGCGCGTATCCCCCAGAAGCAATCGTTGTCCAATCCGAGATTGGGCGGGAAAGTAACATAGTTTCTAACACACTAGCAATAGTTTTTAATATTAGGACTATAAATACGAGGGATAGGTAAACTCGTCGCGAAACGGAATAGATCCCCGGCTCGCTTGATCCACACGACCGAGGATGACGAAAATAACTCCAGTCGACCGTCATTCCCTAAAACGAGGGACGAGTGCACAGGGAATCTCAAACAGCGCGTGAATTTTTCAAACATCGGAATACAAAAAAGGCTCATCATTTCTGATGAGCTTTTTTGATTTGGAGCGACGCGGCCGGCTAGGACACGGGGTCAACTCGTGACCTAATGGCTCAAATAGCTTTACGATCTCACAGATGCAAAAAAAGGCTCACCGTTTCCGGTGAGCCTTTTTCAATTTGGAGCGACGCGGCCGGCTAGGACACGGGGTCAACTCGTGACCTAATAACTCAAATAACTTTACGACATCCCAAATGTAAAATAGCCCGAACATTGCTGTTCGGGCTATTCGATTTGGAGCGACACACGAGGTTCGAACTCGTGACCTCAACCTTGGCAAGGTTGCGCTCTACCAGCTGAGCTAGTGTCGCATTTGCTAAACTAAGTTTAGACTTTATAGATGGTGCCCCGGGCCGGACTTGAACCGGCACAGCGCGAACGCCGAGGGATTTTAAATCCCTTGTGTCTACCAATTCCACCACCAGGGCACGCAATTCTTTATTGCGATGCCGTTACGATTCGTAAACACCATCTTAATGTCGATGCTAATCGACATTACAAAATTTGGAGCGACACACGAGGTTCGAACTCGTGACCTCAACCTTGGCAAGGTTGCGCTCTACCAGCTGAGCTAGTGTCGCATAGTATTCAAACTCAAGGTTTGAATGGAGGCGCCTCCCGGAGTCGAACCGAGGTCCACGGATTTGCAATCCGCTGCATAGCCACTCTGCCAAGGCGCCTTAGTAACTCCAACCGAATCGCTCATTGCCATCCTCTTGGGTACGGGATGCATTCTACGGAATCACACGATTGAGTCAACACTATTTTTGTATTTTTAATTCGTTTGAATAGTATTTATACGAAAAGGGCTAAATAGCTAACTTAATGTACAAAAAGGTCGAAGGAATAGGCGATTAAAGTTGATCACCATCACACTGTCACGTCATATGATTACGTCAATGATGAAATTCAAAGATCAAAAAAGCGAGTCTAAGCTCGCTTTTCTCAATTAATGATGTTGTTCATCCAACAAGTCATCTTTGGCTGCCATTAAGTATTGAGCCATTGACCAGTATGTCAGGATAGTTGCGATATAAAGCGCGGCGTAACCGACCCAAATCATCCAGTCGTCGTAGCGCCAGATTAACACCCAAAGCGCAAACATCTGAGAAACAGTTTTAACCTTGCCTACCCAAGAAACCGCAACGCTTGCGCGCTTACCAATTTCTGCCATCCATTCTCGAAGTGCTGAAATAATAATTTCACGTGCAATCATGGTTACTGCTGGAATCGTCACCCAAATTGAGTGGTAGTGTTCAGTAATCAGAATCAGAGCCGTTGCTACGAGAACTTTATCGGCTACAGGGTCGATAAAGGCACCAAAACGAGAAGTTTGGCCTAGCTTACGCGCTAACATACCATCTAGCCAGTCAGTAAATCCGGCCACCCAAAAAACCATCGCAGCTGCAAAAGGAGCCCATTGATAAGGTAGGTAGAAAACGATAACGAATACTGGGATTAAGAAAAGTCTCAGTAGGGACAAAATGTTGGGTATATTCAAACGCATATTATTAGGCTCTTATCCATTGCGCGTTTATGGTGCGGGATTTTTACTATTGTTTCAATGCTTGATAAATGTTTTCTGCCAAAGAATGACTAATGCCCGGCACTTTGGCTATTTCTTCAACACTTGCACGCTTAAGTTCTTGCAGTCCACCCATATATTTCAACAGAGCTTGGCGACGTTTTGGCCCCACCCCCTCGATTCCTTCAAGCGCACTCGTGCGACGTGTTTTACCACGTTTCGCTCGGTGACCAGCGATTGCATGGTTATGGCTCTCATCACGGATGTGCTGGATTAGGTGCAAAGCTGGCGCGTCCGTTGGTAAGTTAAACTCTTCGCCTTCCAGAGTGATTAGGGTTTCAAGACCGGGCTTACGAGTAACCCCTTTTGCAATACCCATCATTCTTGGTCGAACAGGCCAATCACCCCAGTATTGCGAAATAATCTCATGAGCACGGTTCAGCTGCCCTTTACCGCCATCGATAAAGATAATGTCTGGAATCTTATCCACATCCAGTTGCTTGGAGTAACGGCGCTCTAACGCTTGACCCATCGCAGCATAATCATCGCCTCCGGTGATACCCGTGATATTATAACGACGGTATTCCTGCTTCACTGGACCTTCTTGGTTGAATACGACGCAAGACGCGATAGTGCTCTCACCCATGGTATGACTGATATCAAAACACTCCATACGCTTGATGGCATCCATAGACAAGACATCTTGAAGCTCTTTAAAGCGCTGATTAATCGTCATTTTATGATTAATCTTGGTCGTTATTGCCGTTAACGCATTGGTGTTCGACAACTTGAGATAACGACCTCGGGTTCCGGAAGGGTTGGTATTGAAGTGGATCTTTCGACCTGCGACTTCACACAAAGCTTGTTGAATCGGAGTCACATCCTCAATCAAGTCAGCATTGAGGATCAAACGAGTTGGGATGGTTCTCGCTTCATTATGTGCTAGATAATACTGACTCAAGAAGCTCGAAAACACCTCTTCCCTAACCGTATTGTTTGGGATCTTTGGAAAATGACTACGGCTACCCAACACCTTGCCCTGACGAATCATCAAGATATGAATACAAGCGACACCGTTTTCTTGCGCAAAGCCGAGTACGTCCATATCTTCCATTGAATCGTCAGATACGTATTGTTGCTCTTGTACTCGACGAATCGCCTGAATTTGGTCGCGAAATGTCGCTGCCTGTTCAAACTTAAGTTGTTGGCTTGCCTGCTCCATTTTTTGGACCAGAGTTTCCAACACTTGATTGTCTTTCCCTTGCAAGAATAAGCGCACATAACCAATCAGTTCTGCATACTCTTCATCGGAGATGATTGAACTGACACAAGGCGCGGCACATCGACCAATCTGATACATCAGACAAGGGCGAGTACGATTCGCATAAACGGTATCTTCACATTGTCGAGCTGGGAATATCTTTTGCAGCAAGTGCAGGGTTTCTCGCACTGCCCCAGAATCAGGATAAGGTCCGAAATACTCCCCTTTTTTCTTTTTTGCACCACGGTGCATCGACAGTCTTGGGTGTTTGTGACCACTGATGAAGATATAAGGGTAAGATTTATCATCGCGCAGCAAAACGTTGTACTTAGGTAAGTACTGCTTAATGTAGTTGTGCTCGAGGATTAGGGCTTCTGTCTCGGTATGTGTAACCGTTACGTCTATCTTGGCAATATTGCTAACCAAGGCACGCGTTTTCTCGCTATCGACTTTTTTACGAAAGTAGCTAGTGAGGCGTTTCTTTAGATTTTTTGCTTTGCCGACATAGATAACAACAGCCTCGGCGTTATACATACGATAAACGCCGGGCTGTTCTGTTACGGTCTTTAGGAATGAGACTGAGTCAAATGAGGATGTCACTATATAATCTCAGTGCTAGAGGGTCTCGGTGTCTAGCATTCCGTGTCTAATCGCTAAGTGAGTAAGCTCTACATCACCGCTGATGTCTAGTTTACTAAACAGTCGGTAGCGGTAGCTATTCACTGTCTTAGGGCTTAGATTAAGTTGTTCTGAAATGTCCGTTACTTTCTGACCTTTGGTGATCATCATCATAATTTGAAGTTCACGCTCAGAAAGATCAGCGAATGGATTTTCAGAGGCAGGCGAGAATTGGCTCAGTGCCATCTGCTGCGCAATTTCTGGTGAAATGTAACGCTGACCGCTGTTTACCACGCGAATCGCATTGACCATTTCGTCCGGACCTGCCCCTTTAGTAAGGTAACCAGCAGCTCCAGCTTGCATCACTTTAGTTGGAAACGGATTTTCCGTATGAACAGTTAAAACGATGATTTTAATGTCTGGGTTAAAGCGCAAAATCTTCTTGGTTGCTTCTAAGCCACCAATACCAGGCATATTCATATCCATCAAAATGACGTCGGTATTATTAGTACGACACCACTTTGCTGCTTCTTCACCGCTTTCAGCTTCCCCTGCTACGTTCATTCCACGGACGTCTTCAATAATACGTCGTATCCCTGTGCGAACCAGCTCGTGATCATCTACAAGGAAAACATTTATCAAACTTGTATCTCCACACTATTAATTGGCTCTGCAACCACCGTATTGATTCATCTAATTGAAACAATTGAATAAAGGAACAGTGGATCGCAGCATTGCTGTTCATCTTAACTTAAATCGTTAAAAAAAGCTCTGTTGAATATGTGCTGAAACGCGAACTTTAGCAAGTACTTATTTACAAGAGCCACAGTTATTCAGCTAAGCTTTATTAAAAAACAATCAGTTAAGATGCCAATCATTTAATTTACACAAGATAAATATATTTTCAATACCGCGATTTGAACAATTGTTACAAATTCACCTTTTTGTTCGGTAAGTCCCGTTATCGAGTCGCTAAAAGCAAAAAAAACTGGCTATTTTTAATCACTTTTGTCTCAGCTTCGACACTAAGTGCTAGAATCGCATCTTGTTTTAACACCAAAAATTATTACAGGCGACAATATTGGATATTCAGCAAGGCTTTGTGCTGACAAGACAAGCAAGAGATTTTTCTGGCCAGACTCAAATTGATATTTGGGTCAGTACTCCGGATGGGCCAACTTTGCTTACTGTTAAAGGCGAGCGCCCAATCTTCTTCATCGAGCAATCGAATATCGACACCTGTATCAAACTCGCTAAGGAAGCAGGGATTGAGTGCGAAATAAAAGCCCTGGAACTGACCAACTTCTCGCACACACCGCTAGCAGGTTGCTATACACGATTAATTCGTGAAAGCAGCGCCTTAAACCAAGTCTTCAATCAAGAGTCTATCGTGACGTTCGAGGCTGATATTCGTCTCGCCGATCGCTTCCTAATGGAAAGATTCATTAAAGGCAGCATTGAGTTTACCGGCAATGTCACTTCTCGAACTCAGCACCAGCGTGTCACTAACACTAAATGTCGAGCCGGCGATTACTTACCGACCCTATCTGTCGTCTCATTAGATATCGAGTGCTCAGAGAAAGGTATCCTCTACTCTATTGGTCTAGATAGCCCAATGGACAGTCGCGTTATCATGGTGGGTCCAGAGCAGGCAGCCGAAACCGCTATTCAATGGGTTAAAGACGAAGCGGCACTATTAGAAGCCATGATAGATTGGTTTAAACGTTATGACCCCGACGTCATTATCGGTTGGAACGTGATTGATTTTGATTTCCGACTGCTTCACAAGCGGGCTGAATGGAACAAAATAAAACTCAATATCGGTCGCGATAATCAACCTAGCTTCTTTCGCAGTTCTGCTCAAAGCCAGCATGGGTTTATCACTATCCCTGGGCGTGTGGTTTTGGACGGTATCGATATGCTCAAAACCGCAACCTACCACTTCAAGTCTTGGTCTCTAGAGTCGGTTTCTCAAGAGCTACTCGGTGAAGGTAAAGACATCCACAATGTGCACGACCGCATGGATGAAATTAATCGAATGTTTAAGTTCGATAAACCTTCACTTGCCAAGTACAACCTCCAAGACTGTGTTTTAGTCAATCGCATCTTTGAACATACACACCTTATTGAGTTTGCTATTGAACGATCTCGCTTAACTGGTGTTGAGCTTGATAAGGTTGGTGGCTCTGTGGCGGCCTTTACTAATCTCTACTTACCTCAGATTCATCGAGCTGGCTACATTGCGCCAAACTTACAGCCTGAGAACTGGATTGCTAGTCCCGGCGGTTATGTGATGGATTCCATCCCGAACCTTTACGATTCAGTGCTGGTGCTCGACTTTAAGAGCCTATACCCATCTATCATCCGATCTTTCCTCATCGACCCAATGGGCTTGATTGAAGGGTTGAAGCAAGAGATTGGCCGCGATGATGGCCAAGCCGTAGAGGGGTTTCGGGGTGGACAGTTCCATCGAAATAAACATTTTCTACCCGAGATGATTGAAACCTTGTGGGCTGCGCGTGATGTTGCAAAAAAGAACAATGAAAAGGCCTTCTCGCAAGCGATCAAAATCATCATGAACTCATTCTATGGGGTTTTGGGCTCATCCGGTTGCCGCTTCTTCGATACTCGTTTGGCGTCATCGATTACCATGCGCGGGCATGAGATCATGAAACAAACCAAGGTACTTATCGAAGAGAAAGGTTATCAGGTTATCTATGGTGACACTGACTCCACATTCGTGTCTCTGAATGGTAGCTACAGTCAAGAAGATGCGGATGAGATCGGGCAATCACTCGTCGCGTATATCAACGCTTGGTGGACACAACACCTCAAAGACAAATACAACCTGACTTCTATTCTTGAACTGGAGTACGAAACTCACTATCGCAAGTTCTTGATGCCCACTATTCGTGGTTCAGAGACAGGTTCAAAGAAACGCTATGCTGGTCTAATTGGCGAAGAAGGCGATGAGAAGATTGTCTTCAAAGGGCTAGAAAGTGCCCGTACCGATTGGACACCACTGGCACAGCGTTTTCAGCAAACTTTGTATGAGATGGTTTTTCATGACCAGGACCCAACCGACTACGTCCGTAATTTTGTCGATGAAACAGCCGCTGGCAAACACGACGACTTGCTGGTTTATCAAAAACGGCTAAGACGAAAGCTGCACGAGTACCAAAAAAACATTCCTCCACAAGTTCGTGCTGCACGCATGGCGGATGAGATAAACGAAAAGCTAGGGCGCCCTCTTCAATATCAAAACAAAGGGCGTATCGAATATTTGATTACCTTAAACGGCCCTGAACCTAAAGAATACTTGAAGAGTGCCATCGACTATCAACATTACATCGATAAGCAGTTGAAACCTGTCGCGGAAGCGATATTGCCGTTTATCGGACTCGATTTTGAACAAGTCAGTGGTCAACAATTAGGATTGTTTTAGACCCAGTTATTCCTAATAACAAAAAGCAGAAGCGCCGTGCTTCTGCTCTCTTTCATCCACTGGCTTCTAACCAATCCTAAACTCGGTTTTCTCGTACTGTTTGACCAACCATTCACCAAAACCATCGAGAATACCTATTACAGAACGCTTCGGTACCGGTTTGCCTGCAAGAAGTATCCCTAAGCGTTGAATCTCAACCTCTCGATCCGGATGATATTTTAGAAACTGTTGACCACATTCGCGTGGATCGTCATACCAATACTTGTCTCGGTACATGATCAGCGAATAACTGGCTCTGAGTAGCTTTTTAGCAATAATAACTTGCGCGGCAACCTGCTCTTTAGGCGTGGCAGCTCTGGCAATCCTGTTGCGGTAAACCGCTAGCCAGTTTTCGACATCCATATTCCAGTGCTTAGCAATCTCCCAACTGGTTTCGAAGTCTCCATAGCAATCTGAAAGATCCTCACCATGTACGCATACCGCTAGGTGCTTAAGCATAAAGCCCCAAGTGAAGATATTCTCAAAGTCGACAATGTCACTGACTAAAGCAGTTTTAATAGAGACTTGCGTTACCTGAGGAAAGCTCTTTTGGAAGCGCCACTTAATCGTATTGAGTAGTGTGGTTCTTTGATCAGAAAACGAACGGTGCGTGACTACAACAACATCAAGATTAGACTGCCCAGGTTTTGCCGTTTTCCTCGCTACACTGCCATAAATGTAAATGCTATGAAGATTCGAACCTAAGCCACTTTTCAAAAATGTAATCAGGTCGTTTACCACAGGTTGAAACTCAGGCTGGAAAGGCGCTTTCGGGTCAATAACAGGTAGCTGCATAAGTGAGTTCGTCAATAAATTGAATGATTTAACTATTTCTCTATGATCGCTTAGGAGACTTTATGATTCAAGCTATTCCTATTTATAGGTTCTCCGAGATATAATCGCCGGATAGAACCAATAAGGATAAACACAAAATGCCTAGAGCAAGTGAAATTAAAAAAGGTTTTGCGATCGACGTAGATGGCAAAACGCTTCTAGTTAAAGATATCGAGATCACAACACCAGGCGGTCGTGGTGGTCAAAAGATCTACCGTTTCCGTGGTAACGACGTAGCAACAGGCGTAAAAGCTGAAGTTCGCCATAAGGCTGACGAAATCGTTGAAACTATCGATGTGACTAAGCGCGCTGTCATGTTCTCTTACGTTGATGGCAACGAGTACATCTTCATGGACAACGAAGACTACACGCAATACATCTTTAACGGCGAGATGATCGAAGACGAGCTTTTATTCATCAACGAAGAAACTCAAGGTATGTACGCAATCCTAATCGATGGTAACGCTGCAACACTTGAACTTCCAACTTCGGTTGAGCTTGTTATCGAAGAGACAGACCCGTCAATCAAAGGCGCTTCTGCTTCTGCTCGCACTAAGCCAGCTCGTTTCGCAACAGGCCTAACCGTTCAAGTTCCAGAGTACATCGCAACGGGTGATAAAGTTGTGATTAACACTGCTGAACGTAAATACATGAACCGCGCAAGCTAAGATGCTGATATGACTGAAGCTAATGACTTAATGTCTTATGATGATGCAATCGACACTGCATACGACATCTTCCTAGAGATGGCACCGGATAACCTAGAGCCTGCAGACGTGATTCTATTCACTGCACAGTTCGAAGATCGCGGCGCTGCTGAACTTGTTGAAACGGGTGACGATTGGGTCGGTCATGTTGGCTTTGAAGTCGACAAAGAGATCTACGCTGAAATTCGCATTGGTTTAGTAAACGAAGAGGACGACGTTTTAGATGACGTTTTCGCGCGTATGCTGATCAGCCGAGACCCAGACCATAAGTTCTGCCACATGCTGTGGAAGCGTGACTAGAACTTAAGCTTGTGCTGCTCAGTTCAATGAGTACACCAATATCTTAGCCGGGCTTTATGCTCGGCTAATTTTTGTTACCGATTTCACCATTACCAATTATGACCAAAGCAAAAACTGATACTCAGTCAAAAGGCTATGCCTGTATTGGCTTGGTAAACCCCAAAACACCAGAAAACGTAGGCTCAGTTATGCGTGCAGCAGGCTGTTACGGCGCAAATTCTGTGTTCTATACAGGCACGCGCTACGACCACGCACGTCAATTCCATACCGACACTAAAGAGAAGCACTTAGAGCTACCACTGATTGGTGTTGAAGACCTAAAAGACATTATTCCGGTAGGGTGCGTACCTGTTGCTGTAGATTTGATTGAAGGCGCTAAGCCTCTGCCTGAATACAAGCACCCTCCTCGCGCGTTCTACATTTTCGGCCCTGAAGATGGCACATTGAAGAAAGAGATCACCGATTTCTGTCGCGAGACGATTTACGTTCCAACCAATGGTTGTATGAACTTGGCTGCAGCGGTGAACGTGATTCTTTATGATCGCATGGCAAAAGGCGATAACTTCTCGAATCATAAATAAAAAATCAGATGCGAGAGACGAGTTACGCGATGCGAAAAGAGTTGTAGACTCGCTTAAGCGAAATACTAGTTGCGAAGAGATTAATAGATGCGCGTAAACGAGATGCGAAGAGCGCACATACTGCCGATTGAGTCAGTTTGTTCGCTGCTCGATGACTCTCATCCCGCATCTTTCCCTTCTTCCAGATGCAAAAAAACCTGCTAACTTAGCAGGTTTTTTAGTATTCAAAAGAAGTCGTTAATTACTGACGAGTTCTTGGCTTAGCTGGCTTGTTCGGGCGGTTCGTGTTGTTGCCACGAGAACCATTTCCTGAACGAGAGTTGCTTGGCTTGCCCTTGCTGCTCGGTGCGCTGCGACCTGCATCTGGCGTTGTTGTGCCGCGAGTTGCTGGCTTCTTGCGCTTAGGTTGGTTGCTACGACCTTTTGGTGCGTTTGCACGCTCTTCGTGACGCTTAACAGCACGACGAATCTTCTGGCTACGAGAACGCTCACGTTTACGTGACGTGTTCGAAGGGTCAAGATCTAGTAGCGTCTCTTTCTCAGGCTTAAGCTCTACCAATTGACGTAGGTAGTTTACTTCTTGAAGATCGAGCTCTTTCCAACCGCCACGAGGCAGTTTCTTGTCTAGGTAGATATCACCGTAACGAACACGCTTTAGACGGCTTACTGTCGTTTCTTGTGATTCCCAAAGACGACGAACCTCACGGTTACGACCTTCGTTGATCGCTACGTAGAAAGTATGGTTCATACCTTCGCCACCAGCGTAAACGACGTCTTCGAATCGAGCCATACCATCTTCTAGCTCAACACCGCGTACTAGGTTTTTAACCTTCTGTTCAGTCACTTCACCGAATACACGTACTAGGTACTCACGCTCAACCTGGCGGCTTGGGTGCATTAGACGGTTTGCAAGTTCACCATCAGTTGTAAACAGTAGTAGACCAGATGTGTTTGCATCAAGACGACCTACCGAGATCCAACGTGAACCGCGGATTTTAGGTAGACGATCAAACACAGTACGACGACCTTCCGGGTCGTGGCGAGTACAAAGCTCACCTTCTGGCTTGTAGTAAGCAAGTACGCGACAAACCACTTCTTCAGACGCTTTACCTGATACAGTGTGACCATCAATACGAATCACTGAGTTTTCGTCTTCTAGACGCTCACCCAATTTCGCGACTTGGCCGTTAACACTTACACGACCTGCTCTGATTAAAGCTTCCAGCTCACGACGAGAGCCGTGACCAGCTCGCGCTAAAACCTTCTGTAATTTTTCGCTCATTTACTCTTTTCTACCTAATTGTCGTCTTCACAGACGTCGAATGAAATATACGCGACCAAAATCGCGGTCGCGCATTATCGCAAAGAACCTTTGAAAAATCACTCGTTATTTACACATTACCGTCGAATGCACAGTAACATGATGTGAACGAGTTTCACGGTTACTCGAACGGTTCTGGATCGCCTGAACCGACACGAACCACCACTGGATCATCGTCGCTAAAGTCAACTACCGTGGTTGGTTGCTCACCTAAATAACCGCCATTTAAAATCACATCAACGGCGTGCTCTAGGCGATCACGGATCTCTTCAGGATCAGATTCCGTTGTCTCGTTACCTGGCAGAATCAAAGACGTTGACATCAAAGGCTCGCCTAGTGCTTCCAAGAGATCGAGTGCAATCTTGTTGTCTGGAACACGAATACCAATAGTCTTTCTCTTCGAGTTCATTAGACGACGTGGCACCTCTTTCGTTCCCTTAAAGATGAACGTGTATGGGCCCGGCGTGTGAGCTTTTAATAGACGAAATGCCGTGTTATCAACACGTGCGTAAAGAGAAAGCTCAGAAAGATCACGACAAAGCAGCGTGAAGTTGTGCTTATCATCAATTTTACGAATCTGACAGATACGATCTAATGCTTGTTTGTTTTCAAGCTGACAGCCAAGAGCATAACCCGAGTCTGTTGGATAAACCACAACACCGCCATTACGGACAATAGCAACCGCTTGATTAATCAAACGAGCTTGCGGGTTATCTGGGTGTACATAAAAAAACTGACTCATTGTTTTTCCTCATTATCGAGTCTCTCGACTCTATCTTCAGAAGGAGCTTGTTCGTCTGATGATGTTTCAGATGACGAAAACGTTTGAAACTCCCAATCTTTCCATACTTCTTCGACTCCAGAAGGCAGCCAAAGATTGCGCCCTAACTCCATCCAAGGAGACGGGTAATGAAAATCACTGCCTTGAGAGGCTAATAGTTTGTATTGTATAGCATAATCGGCAAGAGTGCGTCTTTCTTGTTGCGCCTGTTGCGGTTGAGCCACTTCCATCGCATCACCGTTCGCCTCGACAAAAGCAGTCAATAGACGTTTCACCCATTTAGCGGTAAAGCCATAGCGCCCCGGGTGAGCAAGTACCGCTTGTCCGCCAGCTGCATGAATTGCCGTGACCGCATCACTCATGCTACACCACGTTGGTGGCACATAGCCTGGGTTATTGCGTGTTAAGAACTTCTTAAACACCTGCTGCATGGTTTTCGCGTAGCCATTATCCACTAGCCACTTGGCAAAATGCGCTCGGGTAATGGGAGCATCACCCGCGATCGCTTTCACTTCTTCTAACACACCCTCGCGCGTCGCTTTTTCCAGTCGTTGGGCAATCAGCTCTGCTCTGCCGATACGATGCTGTTTCTGCTGTTCAATTAACGTATTGAGCTCTGGTGATTGTGGGTCAACATTCAAACCAACAATGTGGATGTCTTTGTTCTGCCAAACGGTTGAGATTTCGATACCGTTAATCAATTGAATTGGCAGCTCATTATCAAGGATATAACGATGCGCCTCGTCAAGGGCATCAACTGTGTCATGATCGGTAATAGCCAGAACTTCAATATTGAAGCTCAACGCACGGTCAATCAGTTCAGGTGGTGTAAGTCGACCATCTGAAGCTGTGGTATGGCTATGTAGATCAATTCTCATATTTTCTATTCATTATTTTTTGTATTTAACACGATATTTGCTTTATTGGGCTTGACTTGCGAGCCATGAACTAGTTAACTAGTACACAAATACGAAGTACCTTTATTTATAGGCTCACTATGTTACAAGAATTTAACCGATACCATAAAGATAAAGTTTTAGAACTTTCTTCAGTAGAAGCAAGTTCAGAGCTGAATTGGTGGCGCACTTGGACAGGTTCTTGGTGGGCTAACGTGTACTTCTAATTAAACAGATTGTTTATAAAAAGTTTATCACTAAGCCCGCTTTCATAGCGGGCTTTTTAATTTGTCGGACATCTCACATTCAACTGACTAACAAATCAACGAATTGAACAGATTCTAGATTGGGCAAGCGGTATCTTTATGCGACTATGTACGGCAGGAAATTTAAAGAATCATAAAGGAGGTCTTGTGAACAAGGCCATTGAAATCAAAAAGCTGGGAACGATTGACGTTATCAATGCAACAGTTCCTTACTCGCAAGATCCAACAAGCGTGTTCCACACACTGTGTGAAAATAAAACAGACAGCTTGTTGCTAGAATCTGCTGAGATTGAGTCTAAACAAAACCTCACTAGCCTGCTGCTTATCGATTCTGCCGTACGTATCGTATGCGAAGGCCATCAGGTCACTTTCCAAGCTCTAACGGATAACGGTCAACACCTGATCGAACACCTAAGTGCGAACGTGAAATCAGACATTAAATCTGCATTAGAAGACAATGTAATGACTCTGAGCTTCACTCAACCAAGCATTAACTTAGACGAAGACTCTCGCCTAAGAGAAGCCTCTTCATTCGATGCACTTCGTTTAGTCCAGCACAGCTTTACACAAGACCCAGACAACAAGCACGCGCTCTTCATGGCGGGTCTATTTGCATACGACATCGTGGCAAACTTCGAGCCACTTGGCGATGCAGAAGCGACCAATAACTGCCCTGACTTTGTCTTCTACGTGGCTGAAACGCTACTTCGTTTTGACCATCAACAGAACGACGGTCTGCTTCACGCAAGCGTTTTCTCAGAAGATCAAACTATCAAAACTCGCCTGACTGAACGTTTAGCGGATATCCAAACTCAGTGCCAATCGTTAAAAGAGATTGCTGAAGTTACTCCTCTTGATGACGTTGAAGCTGTACCAAGTGTTTCCGACGAAGATTTTTGCCAGACGGTTCGTGACCTAAAAGAGTACGTGGTAAAAGGCGATGTATTCCAAGTGGTTCCTTCTCGTCGCTTTACTCTTCCTTGTCCTGCACCACTAGCAGCGTACAAAGAGCTAAAGCAGAGCAACCCAAGCCCTTACATGTTCTACATGCAAGATGAGCTGTTTACTCTGTTCGGTGCTTCACCAGAGAGTGCTCTGAAATACGAGAAAGAGACTAACCAAGTAGAAATCTACCCTATCGCCGGTACTCGCCGTCGTGGTAAGCGTCCGAATGGTCAGATCGACTTCGACCTAGATAGCCGCATTGAATTAGAGCTGCGCACCGATAAAAAAGAGAACGCTGAGCACATGATGCTGGTTGACCTAGCACGAAACGACGTTGCACGTATCTCTGAAGCAGGCACTCGCCACGTAGCGGACCTACTCAAAGTAGACCGTTACAGCCACGTAATGCACCTCGTTTCTCGCGTTGTGGGCCAACTTCGTGAAGACCTTGATGCTCTGCACGCTTACCAAGCTTGTATGAACATGGGCACGCTAACGGGCGCACCTAAGATTCGTGCGATGCAGCTAATTCGTGATGTTGAACAGACTCGTCGTGGCAGCTACGGCGGTGCAGTGGGCTACCTAACGGGTGAAGGCACGCTCGATACCTGTATCGTGATTCGTTCAGCGTATGTTGAAAACGGTATTGCTCAAGTCCAAGCTGGCGCAGGTGTGGTTTTCGATTCCGACCCACAAGCCGAAGCCGATGAAACACGCGGCAAAGCGCAAGCCGTCATCTCTGCGATTCAAGCAGCACATACTTCACCTAAGCAAACATCAAGTAAGCAGGAGTCTTAATCATGGCTGATATCGTATTTATTGATAACTTCGACTCGTTTACTTACAACCTTGTTGACCAGTTCCGTTCACTTGGCCACAACGTGAAGATCTACCGTAATAACATCCCTGCAGAAGCAGTAGAAGCAGCAATTAACGAGCTAGAAAACCCAGTTGCGTTGCTTTCTCCAGGCCCAGGTGCTCCTGCTGACGCCGGCTGTATGCCAGAGCTAATTCAACGCTTAAAAGGCAAAGTACCGATGATTGGTATTTGTCTTGGTCACCAAGCAATTGTTGAAGCATACGGCGGTAAGGTTGCAGGCGCTGGCGAAATCATTCATGGTAAGGTTTCGATGATGGAACACGACAATCACGCGACTTACCAAGGCTTGCCTTCTCCGCTTGCAATTGCGCGCTACCACTCTTTGGTTGCGACTCACGTACCGGAAAGCCTAACGATTACCGCTGAAGTCGATGATTTGGTGATGTCGGTTGTCCAAGAGCAAGACAAAGTGTGTGGTTTCCAATTCCACCCTGAATCCATCATGACAACATACGGTGCAACGCTATTGGCGAACGCTATTGAGTGGGCGTTAGAAAAGAACATAACTCTTGAGAAGAATGGAAAATAGGACACGATCATGGAACAGATTATTAATAAGCTTTACGACCAAAAGTCTCTTACTCAAGAAGAAAGCCAACAGCTTTTCGACATCATCATTAAAGGCGAACTTGATCCTATTTTGATGGCGTCAGTACTGACTGCACTAAAGATCAAAGGCGAAACACCTGAAGAGATTGCTGGTGCGGCGAAAGCACTGCTGGCAAACGCTAACCCTTTCCCACGCCCTGATTACGATTTTGCAGATATCGTAGGTACAGGTGGTGATGGTCATGACACAATTAACATCTCCACAACTTCAGCATTTGTTGCAGCCGCGTGTGGACTAAAAATTGCGAAACACGGTAACCGCAGCGTATCGAGCAAATCGGGTTCATCAGATCTTCTTGATAAGTTTGGTATCAACCTAGCAATGAGCGCAGAAGACACTCGCTCTGCCGTTGATAAACTTGGCGTTGCTTTCCTATTTGCACCGCAATACCACGGTGGTGTACGTCACGCGATGCCAGTACGTCAAACAATGAAAACTCGTACCATCTTTAACATCCTTGGTCCACTCATTAACCCTGCACGTCCTAACATCGAACTGATGGGTGTTTACAGCAAGGAGCTAGTGCGCCCTATCGCGGAAACCATGCTGCAAATGGGCATGAAGCGCGCAGCAGTGGTTCACGGCAGCGGTCTAGATGAAGTCGCCATTCACGGTGAAACCATCGTTGCAGAGATCAAAGATGGTCAGATACATGAATACACTGTATCTCCTGAAGATTTCGGTCTTAATCAGCATCCGCTAGAAGCAATTAAAGGCGGCACGCCAGACGAGAACAAAGCTATCACGACCAATATCCTAACAGGTAAAGGTACTGAAGCTCAGGCGGGTGCAGTAGCGGTTAACGTTGCTCTACTGATGCGTCTATTTGGTCATGAAGATCTAAAAGCCAACGCAGCGAAGGCAATGGAAGCGATGAACTCAGGCAAAGCGTATGAGCTTGTACAGCAACTTGCCGACCACGCATAACGAACGAGATTTGAGACTAGAAAGATGACACAGACAAACGAAAAGTTATCAACTCACGTTTCTGTAAAAGAAGCAGAAATGGCAGAAGTATTAGCAAAAATTGTTCGCGACAAGTATCAATGGGTTGAAGCGCGTAAACAGCAACAACCGCTAAATGAGTTCAAAGATGCGCTAACCGCATCAGACCGTAGCTTCTATGATGCATTAAGCCAAGAGCAAACCGTATTCATCACTGAGTGTAAAAAGGCGTCTCCTTCTAAAGGCTTGATTCGTGATGACTTCGACCTTGAATACATTGCATCGGTATACAACAACCATGCGAACGCGATTTCGGTACTGACTGACGAGAAGTACTTCCAAGGTGATTTCGAATTCTTACCTAAAGTACGCAGCATTGCTAAGCAACCAATCCTATGTAAAGACTTCATGGTCGATACTTATCAGGTTTACTTAGCTCGTCACTACTCGGCAGACGCTATCCTACTGATGCTATCTGTACTAAACGATGATGAGTACCGTGCTCTCGCTGAAGTTGCTCACTCGTTAGGCATGGGCGTGCTAACTGAGGTTAGTAACGAAGAAGAGCTGCACCGTGCTGTCGGATTAGACGCGAAAGTGATTGGCATCAACAACCGTAACCTTCGTGACCTAAGTACAGACCTGAACCGTACCAAAGAGCTAGCACCTCTGCTTCGTGAGTTAGCACCAAACGCAGTCGTGATATCAGAGTCTGGTATCTACACTCATCAGCAAGTGCGTGACTTAGCGACATTTGCAGACGGCTTCCTTATCGGTAGCTCATTGATGGCAGAAGAGAACCTAGAGCTTGCCGTTCGCAAAGTAACATTAGGTGAAAACAAAGTTTGTGGCTTAACTCACCCTGACGATGCAGCCAAGGCGTACCAAGCAGGCGCAGTATTCGGTGGCCTAATTTTTGTTGGGGCGTCTAAGCGTTGTGTTGACTTAGAGGCAGCACGCTTGACCATGAGCGGCGCTCCGCTTAAGTACATTGGCGTATTCCAAAACCATGACCAAGCTAGCGTTATCAATGCCGTGAAAGAGCTTGGTTTATACGGTGTTCAACTGCATGGTGACGAGTCACAGCAATACGTGACTGAACTAGCAAACCAGCTACCAGAACACGTAGAGATTTGGAAAGCTTACGGCGTTGAAGATTCGCTGCCTACGCTGTTAGAAAGCAATGTGTCTCGCCACCTGCTTGATGCAAAAGTAGGCTCCCAGACTGGTGGAACAGGTCAAGTCTTCGACTGGCAACTGATCAACGATCAGAGCTCTGTGATGTTAGCGGGTGGTTTGAACCCAGATAATGCACAGCAAGCGGCCGCATTAGGCTGTTTAGGGCTCGACCTTAACTCCGGTGTTGAGAGTGCTCCGGGTAAGAAAGATGCAGACAAACTCAACAGAGCGTTTGCTGCAATTCGCCAATACTGAGCGACTAGTCCAACTTAAGAACAGATGATTCACTGTAGATAGTCTACAGACCCTATTTCAGAGCATCGCAATGAGGTGCTCTACAAGATTAAAGACATTGGTATCCAGACATACCAAGCAAATTGAAGGAATAACACGATGGCTAAACTTGATGCCTACTTTGGTGAATACGGTGGTCAATACGTACCACAGATTCTAGTGCCAGCCCTAGAGCAACTGGAACAAGCGTTTATCGACGCTCAAGCGGATCCAGAATTCCGCAGTGAGTTCATGACACTACTTCAAGAGTACGCAGGTCGTCCAACGGCACTGACGCTAACTCGTAACCTAACGAAAGGCACTAAGACCAAGCTTTACCTAAAGCGTGAAGACTTACTGCACGGTGGCGCGCACAAAACCAACCAAGTGCTTGGTCAAGCTCTGCTTGCAAAGCGTATGGGTAAAGAAGAGATCATCGCTGAAACTGGCGCAGGTCAACACGGTGTGGCAACGGCTCTGGCTTGTGCGCTGCTTGGTCTTAAGTGTCGTGTATACATGGGTGCAAAAGACGTTGAGCGTCAAAGCCCGAACGTATTCCGCATGAAGCTAATGGGCGCAGAGGTTATCCCTGTGCACTCAGGTTCCGCAACGCTAAAAGATGCGTGTAACGAAGCGCTACGTGACTGGTCTGCAACATACGAAGACGCGCACTACCTACTGGGTACGGCAGCTGGTCCTCACCCGTTCCCAACCATCGTTCGTGATTTCCAACGCATGATTGGCGAAGAGACCAAGAACCAAATTCTAGCTCGTGAAGGTCGCCTACCTGACGCAGTTATCGCTTGTGTGGGTGGTGGTTCAAATGCAATCGGTATGTTTGCTGATTTCATCGAAGAAGAGAGTGTTCGCCTAATCGGTGTTGAGCCAGCGGGTAAAGGTATCGATACTGACCAGCACGGTGCACCGCTTAAGCATGGTAAAACAGGCATCTTCTTTGGTATGAAGGCGCCGCTAATGCAAGACCCTAATGGTCAGGTAGAAGAGTCTTACTCAGTATCAGCAGGTCTAGACTTCCCTTCTGTTGGTCCTCAACACGCACACCTTAATGCGATTGGCCGTGCAGAGTACGACAACGTCACCGATGATGAAGCTCTAGAGGCTTTCCAAGAGATCGCGCGCAACGAAGGTATCATCCCTGCACTTGAGTCTTCTCACGCACTAGCACACGCGTTGAAAATGGCTCGTGAGAACCCAGAGAAAGAACAACTATTGGTTGTAAACCTATCAGGTCGTGGTGACAAAGACATCTTCACCGTACACGCCATCTTAGAAGAAAAAGGAGCTATCTAATGAACCGTTATGAGAAGATGTTTGCACGCCTAAACGAGAAAAACCAAGGCGCATTTGTACCGTTCGTAACGGTTTGCGATCCAAACGCAGAGCAGTCTTACAAGATCATGGAAACCCTAGTTGAAGCTGGTGCCGATGCACTAGAGCTGGGTATTCCATTCTCTGATCCGCTAGCAGATGGCCCAACTATCCAAGGAGCCAACATTCGTGCTCTAGATTCAGGCGCAACTCCTGATATCTGTTTTGAGCAGATTGGTAAGATTCGCGCGAAATACCCAGAGCTACCGATTGGCCTTCTAATGTATGCCAACCTTGTGTACTCACGCGGTATTGAAGACTTCTACGAGCGCTGTTCAAAAGCTGGCATTGATTCTGTTCTGATTGCTGACGTTCCAACTAACGAGAGCGCAGAGTTTGTTGCGGCTGCTGAGAAGTTCGGTATCCATCCAATCTTCATCGCACCACCAACGGCAAGCGATGAAACATTGAAGCAAGTGGCGGAGCTCGGTGGTGGTTACACTTACCTACTTTCTCGTGCCGGTGTAACGGGCGCAGAGACAAAAGCAAACATGCCTGTCGGACACATGCTTGATCGTCTAAACCAATTCAACGCACCACCAGCGCTACTAGGTTTTGGTATTTCGGCACCTGAACAAGTGAAAGAAGCCATTGAAGCAGGCGCTGCGGGCGCGATTTCTGGCTCTGCTGTGGTAAAAATCATCGAACAAAATATAGAGCAACCACAGATCATGCTTGATAAGCTGGCTGACTTTATTGCACCAATGAAAGCGGCTACGCAAAAGTAACATAACACGCTCTCTGGCCGCTTGCTTTAAGGCCAGAGGGTGTTATTTTTAACGAGCAAAATCACCCTGCTATTAACCACTTGTTAACAACCTCAAAATCCTTTCCCCTTTCAGCGCAATAATACAAAGCAAATACTCATACTAAAAATTTATAGAATGTCATAATAAGGCAACAAGCAAACGTTTGCTTTTGTGCAAAATCTAATCACAATCACTTTCTACGCCTATTTTTAGTTGTATTTCGCCTTTGCTCATATTGATAAATGTAACAGATACGTGTAAAACTCATCGCGAAATATTTATCCAATTGTACGAAGTACATTGGCATGTAGTTCTAGGAATTTTACATTTTGTAGCACAGAGGTAACGGAAGTGTTAAAAGAAAAGAGTTTACTAGGTAATATCGGCATTCAAGTCGTTATTGCTATGATCGTGGGTACTGTAGTCGGTGCCATGATGGGTGAGAGCGCAACTATGTTTGCTCCTCTAGGCGCGATCTTCATCAATTTGATCAAGATGCTGGTTATACCATTAGTAGCCGTTGCACTGATCTCTGGTGCAGCAGGCTTAGGCAATAGCTCATCAGCAGGAAAAGTAGGTATCACTACTTTAGGTTACTTTGCACTGACTTCTGCACTGGCTGTTGCCCTTGCATTGATCATGGGTGAAGTATTCGAACCAGGACGCGGTATCGACGTTTCTGGTGTTGAAGGTATGTTCTCATCTGAGTATGCATCGAAAGGCGAACTTCCAACTTTCTGGGCGACCATCACAGGTATGATCCCAACCAACGTTTTCCAGTCTTTAAACGAAGCAAACATCCTTCAGATTCTAGTATTCTGCCTGTTCTTTGGTATCGCAATCTCTAAGCAAGCGAAAGAGAAACGCGAGCCAATCATCAATGGTGTAAATGCTATCGTTGACGCTATGGTATGGATGATCAACAAAGTTATGATCATCGCTCCTCTTGGCGTATTTGGTCTGATGGCTGAAGCGGTAGGTACGTTCGGTTTTGGCGCACTAATGGTTGTGTTCAAACTGTTTGTTGTTTACGTAGCTGCAATCCTAGTGTTCGGCTTCGTTGCGTACCCACTGATGATTCAAATCTTCACAAAGACATCAGCGAAGAAATTCCTGACAGCAATGAAGAAACCTCAAGCGGTTGCACTTTCAACAGCGTCGTCAATGGCAACACTACCCGTAACTATGGATACGGTAGAGAACGAGCTAGGTGTTCGTAACTCAACGGCATCATTCGTTCTGCCTCTGGGTGCAACAATCAACATGTCTGGTAACGCGATTTACTACGGCCTAGTGGCTATCTTCTTCGCACAGCTATTCAACATTGACCTATCAATGGGCGCGTACATCGCTATCATCGTAACATCAACTCTTGGTGCTGTAGGTCAAGCGGGTGTTCCAGGTCCATCATTCCTAGTTGTAGCCGTTCTACTAGCAGCGGGTATTCCAATCGAAGGTCTACCACTACTGTTCGCTCTAGACCGTATCTTCGACATGATTCGTACAGCTCTGAACATCACTGGTGATGCAGCGTGTGCGGTTATTGTTGACTCTCTAATCAAGGATGAAGAGAAAGAAGCTGAGCTACAAAAACAGCAAGCGTAGCCTTGTTGTTAATTTTAGACGAGAATATAAAACCGCCTTTATATAGGCGGTCAGACTGCTGACAAAGGTCTAGCTTTCAAGCTAGACCTTTGATCTAATAGGGGTATCGAAATATGGATATCTCACTATGCTTCAAGAGCCTTCACCTCAACAATATGAACTCGAAATGGTCACCATGGAACAGCTCGTTCCTCAGAACCATTTAGTTCGTAAGATAGATAAAGCCATCGACTTCGAGTTTATCCGTAATGAAGTCGCTCACCTCTACTGTAAAGACAACGGTCGCCCACCTGTTGACCCTGTACGCCTGTTTAAAATCATCCTGCTTGGTTACCTCTTCGGAATAAAAAGCGAGCGACAACTCGTGAAAGAGATTGAAGTCAATGTCGCTTATCGATGGTTCCTGCGTATGTCACTGACAGAGAAAGTTATCCATGCATCGACACTCAGCCAAAACCGTATTCGCCGCTTTAATGGTACCGATGTGTTTGAGCGTATCTTTATCAATATCGTAGAGCAGGCAATGGCGAAAGGTTTGGTCGCAGGCCAAGAACTATTTACTGACAGCACGCACCTAAAAGCCAATGCCAACAAAAATAAGCACACGAACAAAGTGACTAAGGTTCGCGCCAGTGCTTATCTTGATATGCTCGATGAAGATGTCGCGCTAGACCGAGAGAAAGAGGGTAAGAAACCTCTAAAGTCACGTACCGCTGAGCCTAAAACTAAGAGCACCAAAACGAGTACTACCGACCCGGAAAGTGGCTTCATGACTCGAGATAATAAGCCCCAAGGCTTCTTCTATCTCGACCACCGTACAGTGGATGGACAGCATGGCATTATCTTAGATACCCATGTCACAGCAGGTAATATCAATGACTCTCAACCTTATGTGAAGCGTCTGGACTATACCCTAGAGCAATTTAACCTTAATCCAATCGCCGTTGGACTCGACGCGGGCTACTTCACTGCGCCAGTCGCTGAGTCATTAGAGCGTCGAAATATCTTAGGCGTGTTCGGTTATCGCAGACCATCGAGAACAAAGAATGCGTTCAAGAAAAAGCACTTCATCTACAATGGAGAGCGAGACAGTTACCGCTGCCCTAACGGTCAAGAGCTCATCTATAAAACAACGTCTAGAGATGCGTATCGTGAGTATCACTCCGACCCGAAAGAGTGTGCGTTCTGTCCAATGAGAGATGACTGTACGCAAAGTAAAAATATAAAGAAAGTCATTACAAGACATATCTATACGGACGCGATGGATAGAGCCAACCAAATGCGGCTCTCACCTTATGGAAAAAAGACGTATAGGCGAAGAAGTGAGACGGTAGAGCGGAGCTTCGCCGACGCTAAGCAGCACCATGGTCACCGTTATGCCCGCTTCCGCGGGCTCTCGAAAGTGCAAATGCAATGTTGGTTGGCAGCTGCCGCTCAAAACATCAAGAAGATAGCCTTGGTGGTGAGCTATTTACAAAAAATAGGGCTAAATATGTCCCAAATACGTCAAATTATGGCGTCTAGATGCCAATTTAAGTGTTGGGCTCTTCCAAACTTCGCATAATAAAAAAATATCGCGATCGCGGCCTACGGCCGCTCGAAAAAGAGAACCCCACTTCAAAAAGTGGGGTTCGTCAGCAATCTGACCGCCTTTATATAGGCGGTTTTTTTTGGTCATTCTTTTTCAAGTCAATAAGCCCTGAACTTAAAGGCATTAATTAATTAATCCAAAAGCACGAGGAAGAGCCAGACTAATTGCGGGTATAAAAGTAATAGCCAATAAGGTAACGATTAATACGGCACAAAACGGCAGAATACTTCTTATTACATTCTCAATTTTCGAGCCACTAACACTACAACCTACAAATAACGCAGTACCAACGGGTGGAGTTGCAATACCAATACATAAGTTGAAGATGATCATCATCGCAAAGTGAATAGGATGCATACCTAAATGTTCAGCAATCGGCATAAAAATAGGGGTAAAAATCAATACAGCTGGCGTCAGATCCATAAACATACCCACAATCAGCAGAATCAGATTCATCAGAATAAAGATGATAATCGGATTATTTGAAATAGAGAGCATCCAATCACTGATCATTGTCGGTAGCCCTGTAAAAGCCATAGCCCATGACATAATAGTAGAAGCACCAATCAAGAACAGCATAATACCAGTAACCTGAACGGTTTCTCTACAAATTACCGGGAAGTGTGCCCACTTGAGGGTTCGGTAACAGAGTGACAATACAAAAGAATACAGTACCGCTATACACGCCCCTTCTGTTGCGGTGAACACACCTCCAATAATACCGCCGATAACAACGACAATAAGTCCTAAGCTCGGTGTTGCTTGCCAAACAACATTCAGAACATCTCTTGTTGTGAAGCCGTCATTCGCACTTGTTTTATAGCCTTTCTTTTTAGCGATGAAATAGGCTACGACCATACAACTTAAGCCCATTAAAATACCTGGGACATAACCTGCGATAAATAGTGCAGCTACGGATGTCCCACCCGATACCACTGAAAACACGATCAGTGAATTACTCGGTGGTATCAATAAACCCGCGGGGCAAGATGCCACGTTCACCGCCGTTGCTACGTTTTTATCATAGCCATCTTTTTCTAATTCAGGGCCTAAGGTTTTACCTACAGCAGCCGCTGCTGCAACGGCTGATCCTGAAACTGCGCCAAACATCATATTTGCAAATATGTTCACGTGAAAAAGTGACCCAGGGATCCAACCAACTAAAAGCTTTGCAAGGTTGATTAGTCGACTCGCGATGCCACCCACATTCATTATATTTCCAGCAAGAATAAAGAAAGGGATAGCTAATAAACTGAAACTATCGATACCGGTAATTATTTTTTGACCCGCAGTGATACTTGCAACTTCAAACGGTAAAATAAAATACATGATCGTTAAAGATGACATAGCAATTGCAATTGCAATCGGCATGCTTATCGCGATCATTAATAAGAAGAGGCCTAGCAGCCAAACACCAATGGACAAATCCATAATATAAAGTCCTTTTATAACTTACTTTTTATTAGGTTCACAAAAAAGATCCAACGTATTCATGATCAAATAGATGAGGATAATAACGGCTGAAATCGGCAGTATTGAATAAACCTCCGACATCGGTAGTTGCAATGCTGGAGATAATTGCTGTGTCGTCCTTCCCATTAGTGCAATGCCACCTTTAAGCATTGCAAGAGAAACAAATGCGCCTGAAATTATATTAATGAGTATATGTAATGCTATGTGTGCCTTACCCTTAAGAGCTCCATCCAATAGTGTTATTGCTAAGTGGCCTTTGGTGCCAAACAAGTAGCTTGCTCCTAGTAGGCCAAGCCACACCATCGCATAACGAGCAAGTTCATCAGTCCAATTACTTGGGTCGTTCAAAACATATCGACTAAAAACCTGCCAAGTAACGGTAACAACGAGTAGCATTAGTGCAAAAGAAGAGACAATAAGAATCAATCTATCAAGTAAGTTTCTGAAAGTGGCTAACATTGTGTGATACCTCAAAAAATTTTGCCTTAGAAAAACCAAGGCAAAATTATATTTTCACTAAGACGGGTTAAAGAGCTTCAATTTTTTCAATGAATGAAGCTAATTTAGGATCTTTTTTCGCATCATCAATCATTGGTTTCACAGCCGCGCGGAACGGTGCTTTGTCAACATTGACAAACGTTACGCCTGCTTTCATACCTTTCTCTTTGTTCATGTCATCTGTTGCGTCCCAGATTTTAATCTGCTCTTCAAGAGATTCAGCTGCTGCTTCTTTTAAGATTTTTTGCTCTTGCGGCGTGAGTGATCCCCATTTGTATTCCGAAATAATGATTACATCAGGGGTCATCATGTGTTGATCCATGGAATAAAACTTAGCAACCTCACTGTGTTTCATCTCAACCAAGCTAGAAATATTATTTTCAGCACCATCAATAACACCTTGTTGCAGTGCCGTGTATACCTCATTGAAAGGTACAGGTGTAGCTTTACCACCTAACAAATTGACCATTTCCATCATTGTAGGAGAGCCAGGAACTCGAACTTTCATACCGGCTAGATCATCTGGAGAGTTAATCGCTTTTTTAGCGTAGAAGCTACGTGTACCTGAATCATAAAATGTGAGGCCAATAAAGCCCTTCCCCTGGCTTGAAAGCAGCATTTCTTGCGCCGCTTCACTTCGCATGAACGTCCTCATATGTTGAACATCACGGAATAGGAATGGCAGTGCATTCACTTTAAACGTCGGTTCAAAAGATTCGGCTAGTCCGCCATTGATTTTTGCCATGTCAATCGCGCCAGTAACAACCTGCTCAGCTTGGTCACGCTCAGATCCAAGCTGACCGTTTGGAAAAATCTTAATAGTCAGTTCTCCATTCGATTTTTCTTTGACTTTATCAGCCATTATCACCATGCCTTGATGAGCAGCGCTTTCTAATGACATCGCATGTCCTAGGGTTAACGTTTTGGCTTGAGATCCAAATGCCAAGAGAACTGATGCCGCAGCAATCGTTAGTAGGTGTTTTTTCATGTTCTTCTCCAGAATCCATTTTAGTAAGAGGTACAGTTGTCTATGTCACGTTAAAGCCGGGCTTGAAATCTAAAAATCCATCGCACACTACTCGCCCTTGTAACGTTTCATTACAACATTTTTACCCTGACAAATTTGTATTACAATAACATTTGTATATTTTGTGAGATAAGTTTTATATGTGAGTCTTATGTTTTATTTGATTGTGATATCAATCATATTTGTCACTAATTAAGCCATTAAATGGCCAGTGCCACGGCATTTTTGAAATTTAATTTATTTTGAGAACAAGTTGTTAAGCCAAAATTAATTTATTTTTTTGTGCTATTTTAATACTTTAATGTGAATACAAATGCGTGAACTAGGAAGGATTAACCGATTGAAAACTCGTCGTATCAACTATGACTGGAGAATAGATCGTGGGAAAGCTTTAGATACAAAGATGAACAAACTGGTATGAAGAACGTTGATAGAATCACTAGATAGAATTTATTTGTAACAAAAACCCGAAAGCCTCATTGCTCTCGGATTTTTTTAGTAATTTAGTTTTAGGCGCTAGGCAAAATTACAAATCACTGCCATAGATATCAAAAGAGAAGTACTTCGCCGCAATTTTATCGTAAGTGCCGTTCGCTCGAATCTCTTCGATGGCATTATTGAACTGCTCCGCTAATTTTGAGTCTTGTTTTCTTAACGCCAGTGCTGTGCCTTCACCGATATACGCTTTGTCAGTTACCGCTTTGCCTTTGAATTCAAAACCCTCTCCTTCAGCCTTATCTAAGAACGCGAGAGACAGCTGATCTGAATTACCAAAGGTGACGTCTAAACGGCCATTCTGAAGATCAAGGTAGACTTCATCTTGACCAGTGTAGCGCTTGATGGTGGCGACACTGCCAAACTTGTCCGTCACATAGCGGTCGTGAATAGTTCCTTGTTGTACACCGATGGTTTTACCCGATAAACCCTCTTGATCGATCTCAAATGTTGCACTTTTAGCGGCAACGAATACTGCTGGGGTTTGATAGTATTTATTGGTAAACAAGATCTTACGCTTGCGCTCTTCAGTAATACGCATCGACGCCATGATCACATCTGACTTTCTCGCCAGTAAGCTTGGAATAAGGGAGTCCCAACTTTGCGATACCCAAGTACAGTCCAGTTTCGCTTGCTCACATAAGGCATCGGCTATTTCAATATCGAAGCCAACCGGTACACCTTCACTATTTTTGTAGTTAAAAGGTGGATAGGTAAAATCTGACGCCAAGCGAATCTCTTTCGCCTGTACAGAAGTACCAAGTAAAGCGGCCGCGCAAGTAAATCCTAGTAGTATCTTTTTCATCATTGCCATCCTAGATATGATCTTTATCAAGTTGAAATTGAGGTTCTTTATTCTGGGCTTGTTGTTTCTGATGCAGCTCTTTCTGATAGTGGCTTAGTGACGCTATCACTTCATCCATGCTCTCTTGGCTGCCAATACTGATGCGTACACAGTGACGCAACGAAGGTTCATGATGTTGATTCCTTGTCACAATGCCCTTTTTTGCCAACACGCTAAACAGTTGGTGTTCCGGCTTGTGCTTTAACAACACAAAGTTGGTTGACGACGGATAAACCTGTTCAATGAAATCAAACTGTGCCAATTGAACTGCAAAGCGGTTACGAACTTGAATCAGATCTAATGTCGCGTCTTGCATTACAGAAATACGCTCGTCAGACAGTGCCTCCAATACGATTTGCGAAGAACAATCAGGCATTGGGTATGGCGGAATCAGTTTTACTACATACTGCATCACGTTAGGGCTCGCTAACAGAAATCCGCAGCGTACTGCAGCCAATCCAAATGCCTTAGACAAGGTACGAATTACGACTAGATGTGGGTAGCGCTCAATCAGGTTTACAGCCGATGTCTGCGGTTCGAACTCAATATACGCTTCATCGACAACCACCAGCGACTTACCTTGAGTACCCTCAAGCACTTCAACCAAATCTGGTTTAGGAATCACATTACCAGTTGGGTTGTTGGGAGAGCAGAGGAAAACGATATTAGCTAGTTCCGCTTTCTCTATCACATCGGCAGTATCTAAACTGAAATCTTGCTTGAGCGGCGAATCTAACGTTTCGATCGCCAACGCATCAGCGCAAAACTCATACATTGCGTAGGTTGGAGAACAAATCAGTATCTTATCTTGAGCGGGTTCACAGAAGGTTCTGACTAACAGATCAATCGCCTCATCTGCACCACGCACCGCAACCGTCTCAGCATCTGTTCCACAATATGCTTGATACGCCTTCGCTATATCTTGCGGCAAAAAATCTGGGTAGCGGTTGTACCCAACTTCTTCCGGAAACAGTGGGCTCTCTAGTTCGTTTGCGTTTAACCAAACGCGACCATCACCACCGATTCTTCTCGCCGATTGGTAAGGTATTAATTTTTTTACTGCCTGTGGCACTAAGCTATCGATAAAAGATATCAAGAGGCGATCCTTTCCATTTAATCAGAATGTTATCACCATCGCGTTCATATTCAATTTATGAGAGATATACACATATTGAATCATAAATGATGATTAAGTATTTACATTCAAACAGAACACTATTGATAATTGAATCGAAATAATTACATAATAGCCATGATAAAAAGTCATAGGTAAATATATGAATCATACACTACCTTCAACCAAAACTTTACTTGCGTTTCTCTCTACCGCACGGCACTTAAATTTTACCCGTGCCGCACATGAACTCAACGTCACGCAAGGCGCTGTTAGCCGCCAGATCTTGGCGTTTGAAGATAGCTTAGGGTGTGATCTTTTTTATCGTCATGCTCGTGGTCTGTCGTTAACGCCAAAAGGCGAAGAGCTCGTTCCGCTTATTCAAGCAACCATTCAGCACCTGCAATCCGCGCTTAATCAAGTGTCAAGCTCTCCCTCAAAGATCAAGCTTAATGCCCCAAGTTGTATCACCTCTTGGCTACTCCCCAAACTGATGTCATTTCAACAGGCTTTTCCTGAGATTGATGTGGAACTCACTTCCACCATCAAACACGTCTTTGAGCCAAGTTTTGACCCATTTGACGCGGTAATTATCTATGGTAAGAAGCCAAATCAACACTCAATCGTGAGCCAACTATTGTTCAACGAACAACTGGCTCCGGTATGCCAATCGCAGATTATTGTTAAAGATCACCTAGCGGACATTAGCTCGAGCATTATCAAGCCACACAAGCTTTCCCACTACACTTGGCTACACGCTAACAATGAGCAGAGTGATTGGCGATTGTGGTTAGAGCATATCGGTAGTAATGAACTTTCAAGCAAAAATAACCAGCAATTCGCAACGCTCGATCAAGCCATGAACGCAGCGATTCAAGGTTTTGGTATCGCCATTGGTGACATTACGCTTGCGAAGCAAGACATCGATTTGGGTCGATTAGTGAAAGTGAGTGAAGGCAGTGTCTTTTCAGGAAATGGTTACTTCCTACTACAACCAAAGAATCGCCAAAATACCTCACTCTCAGCTCTGGTCGATTGGTTAGTGGATTGAGCTTGATCAGATAAGAACAGATGGTGAAATTTGTCAAAATGAGAATCGAGATATTCTCAAATTGATGTGCAAAATTACCTCTCAAATTAATACGATTCTTCGCGCTACACGTATTGCTTTTGTGAAAGCAGGCGAAGCAATCTTTTAACTGAATGAAAATATGAAACAAATCATTCTTTCAAGTTAAAAAGATCCATCCTCGACATGAAAATGGCATTCGAATTGCTTTGTCATAGATAACCCAACCAATATCAAGCAGGTTGCACTTTTATCTTATTGTGACTTGCAGCGGAGGATAGGCTATGACCTTACAAAGACACACATATTACGGCTTAATTCACCACGGGATTAAAACACTACTCATGGATCGCATTGGCCACTTCACAGAGCGTGAATATCACGAATATCTGGATCTTACGACGGGCAAATCAACATGCTTCATGATGAGCGAAGAAGAGCTCGAACAGACACTAGACAACCTAAGAAGTGAAGGTTACTTGGAAGACATCAAACAACTTATTCCACGTTATCAAACTGCATGTACACGATAACAACTTCACTCAATCAAACATTTCATTTTCATGTGCTTCGAGCTATTTTGCATCGGAGCACTTTTAGCTAGACTGAAAGGAACAATCTCAACTGGATGTTCGGTCTAACATGAAGCAAATTATCGACTTTGTCCCGCTTATCATCTTCTTTGCTCTGTATAAGATGTATGACATCTACACCGCGACCGGCGCGCTAATCGCAGCTACAGCCATTCAAATTGCACTCACCTACCTCCTCTACAGAAAAGTCGAGAAGATGCAGCTCATTACCTTTGCGATGGTTGCAATATTCGGTGGTATGACGATATTTCTGCATGACGATAACTTTATTAAATGGAAGGTCACCATTGTCTACGCGCTATTCGCCATTGGTTTAACGGTGAGCCAACTAATAGGCAAACCGGTAATAAAGGGTATGCTTGGGAAAGAGATTTCTTTGCCTGACTCTGTATGGCGCAATATTAGCTGGGTGTGGACGCTGTTTTTCGTGTTGTGTGCGATTTTAAATGTCTATGTTGCTTTCAACTTATCACTCGATGTATGGGTGAATTTCAAAGTATTTGGTCTATTGATCGCGACCATTACATTGACTTTATTGACCGGTTTATACATCTACAAAAATTTGCCTGACGACAAACAACAATATTCTGAGAAAAATCGAGACAAGGAGTAATGGTCGAATGAGATCTCAATCTCATTTTTTGTTACAATCTTGCACATTATTTCGTTCACAGTGGTCATTAGGATAAACGCTGGCCACTGACTTATTGATGTTTTGGGAATCCCTTATAATGAGTCACACTTCTGATGCGCCAAAAGGCCAACTTCTTCTTCGCACTCTTGCTATGCCTGCCGACACCAACGCCAATGGCGACGTGTTCGGTGGATGGATCATGTCTCAGCTTGATTTAGCTGGCGGCATTCTAGCGAAAGAAATCTCATGCGGTCGCATCGTAACGGTATCGGTTTCGAGCATCACGTTCAAAAAACCAGTCAAGGTGGGAGACGTGGTATGTGTTTATGGCGAATGTACCAAGATCGGTCGCACTTCAATGAGCATCGATTTGGCGGTTTGGGTTAAACCCGTTCGTGACCACGGTATCGAAGACCGCTTTATGGTCTGTGACGCAACCTTTAACTATGTTGCTATTGATTCTGACGGCAAACCTCGCGCTATCGCGAAATAATTCAACCACCTCATAACCAATCAATTTAGGGTCTTTAGAACGTTTTCTATGCAGCTTTTAAAGACCCAGCCTCTTCGACGCGCATCAATTCACACTTTCTTCTTTTCCCCTCTTCCAAATAGGATTAGTTCGCGTAAATTAGCTACATAGCTCATCGAGCCTCTTTTTTTGTGAAGTATAAATAAGGATATACCAATATGTGGTACGTGATTTTCTCTCAAGACGTCGAAAACTCATTGGAAAAGCGCTTAAGCGTTCGCCCTCAACATCTAGAGCGCCTACAAACACTTCACGATGAAGGCCGTTTATTGACTGCTGGCCCAATGCCTGCAATCGACTCAGATAACCCAGGTGAAGCTGGTTTTACTGGCTCAACGGTTATTGCAGAGTTTAATTCACTAGAAGAAGCGCAAGCTTGGGCCGACGCAGACCCATATATTGAAGCTGGTGTTTATGCTAACGTGATTGTAAAACCATTTAAGAAAGTATTTTAACGTGAAGAAGTGGATTATCGGATCACTGGCTGCGCTCGTCCTTGCGGGTTGTAGTTCAAGTGACCAAGACAAACAACGTCAATTAGAAATGATGGCGCAACACCGAGCTGGTGTGCTTTCAGCAGGCCTGCCTATCGAATATGGCCCATTGAAAATAATGCGTGTCTTGGCAAAGAACACCGTGATTGAAATCATGATGATCTACAACCAAGATGCTCAGGGAGCAAAGCCGCTCAATCAAGTGCTGAAAAGCAGTGTCAATAGCTACTGTACAAGCTCAGACGTACGAGCAAACCTAGATATGGGCTTAGTGTACAACATCAAGATTCGCAATACGCGCGGTCAGTTGATGGTAGAACAGCCGATCAGCAAGCAAACCTGCCAAAGCGGTAGCTGATTCGAGATTCGAGATTCGAGATTCGAGCAAAATTAGGAGTGAAAGCCTCGCGAGTGCGAGGCTTTTTTGTGCAAGTAAGGTCTCAGATACAAAGCCTTATCCAAGCTTTACGTACCTTAAACTGTTTCGGTTTGCCACTCTTTGCGCAGCGTTTTAGTTGCTGAAACAAGATTGGCTAATGCCGCTTCGGTTTCTTCCCAATTGCGAGTTTTAAGGCCGCAGTCTGGGTTTGCCCATAAGCGTTCTGCTGGGATCTTCTCTGCTGCTTTCTTAAGCAAGCCCACAATCCACTCCTCTGAAGGAATGTTTGGTGAGTGGATATCATACACACCAGGGCCAATCTCATTCGGGTAATTGAACTCTTCAAACGCTTTCAGCAATTCCATGTTTGAGCGAGAGGTTTCGATGGTAATAACATCTGCATCCAGTGCTGCCACTGACTCGATGATCTCATTAAATTCGCTGTAACACATGTGGGTGTGAATTTGTGTTTCTGGCTTCGCGCTTCCAGCAGAAACTTTAAACGCATCAACAGCCCACTCTAAATACTCCGCATGATCGGCTTTCTTCAAAGGCAACCCTTCACGAATTGCCGGTTCATCAATCTGAATAATGTTAATGCCGGCATCTTGTAGATCGGACACCTCGTCACGCAGTGCAAACGCTAATTGGTTTGCGATCTCTTTGCGGGAGATGTCTTCACGAGGGAAAGTCCAACACAAGATTGTCACCGGCCCCGTAAGCATGCCTTTCATCTGCTTAGAAGTCAGCGACTGGGCGTAAGTCGACCACTCAACAGTGACGGGTTTTTCTCGCTCAATATCAGCAACAACGATCGCTGGTTTCACGCAGCGAGAGCCGTAACTTTGAACCCATCCAAACTTGGTTGTTTGGAAACCAGCTAAGTTCTCAGCAAAGTACTCCACCATGTCATTACGTTCCGCTTCCCCATGAACAAGCACATCAAGATCGAGTGCCTCTTGACGTTTGACCGCGTCTGCAATGTGCCCTTTCAATGCTTGTTTGTACTCGCTTTCATTCAATTTTCCTGCGCGATACGCACTGCGTTGAACTCGGATTTCGCCAGTTTGCGGGAAAGAACCTATGGTTGTTGTCGGCAACAACGGTAAGCCCAATACTTCAGCTTGGTGAGCCGCTCGCTCTGCATAAGGAGCGCTTCGCTCACCAATCGCTTTCGTTAGTGTTTTCAATCTCGCCTGAACATGTGGCTTGTTTACATGAGCCGCTTGCTTACGAGCCTCAATCGGCAAACTGTAAGTCTCACAAGCTAATATCGCTTTCTGATCACCATCTAGCGCAGCACCGAGTAAGCTCACTTCTGCAACTTTCTGCTTGGCGAATGCGAACCAACTCTTCACCTCTTCCGTTAAGGTTTCTTCTAGCTCTAAATCGACCGGGCTGTGCAGTAGAGAACAAGAACTTGCCACCCACAGTCTTTCTCCCAAAGATTCTTTGATAGGTAGAAGCGACGCCAGTAGCGTAGCCAAATCAGCGCGCCATACATTGCGACCATTAATAACACCTGCAGAAAGAACCCAATCTTGAGGCAGTTTTTCAACCACGTCATTCAACTGTCGAGGAGCAGCAGCCAAGTCAATATGTAGTCCGTTTACCGGAAGGTCGATAATCTTATCTAGCGTATCGTTCACGGAATCAAAGTAGGTGGTTAGTAGTAGCTTTACATCGCCCTGAATCACTTGGTACGCAAGCTTGAATGATTCTGCCCATTTGGTTTCTAGCTCCAAGGCAAGAATCGGTTCATCGATCTGTACCCACTCCACGCCCAGCTTCGCTAACTTCGCCAAGATTCCCTGATAGGCAGTTAGCAAACGAGGCAGTAAGCTTAGACGATCAAACCCTTCTTCCACTTCCTTACCTAGGTAGAGGTAGGACAACGGCCCTAATAATACTGGTTTCACTTTATGACCCGCTTTGATCGCTTGATTGACTTCGTCAAACAGTTGCGGCCAGCTCACCTCAAAAGAATCATCCTTGCTGAATTCAGGCACAATGTAATGGTAATTGGTGTTAAACCACTTGGTCATGTCTGATGCCGCGGCGCCATCTTGGTCATGGTTATGATTTGAGCCACAGCAACTGCTCTGAGATTGGCCGCGACCAACACGGAACAGTGTATCCAAATCAGGGAACCCTTGGTTGTGACGCTTTGGCACATGTCCGAGAAGTAACGTAGTAGAAAGAACATGATCGTACCAAGCGAAATCGCCAGCCGTGACAAAGCTTAGATTGGCGTCTGATTGAACTTGCCAGTTACGCTCACGCAACTGACTACCGACGGCTCTTAGCTCCGTTTGATCGATTTCCCCACGCCAATACTTTTCTAAAGCGAATTTGAGTTCTCGTTTTTCGCCAATACGTGGGTAGCCTAAAATATGAGTCGTTGTTGTCATGAGCCTATTCCTTAATCACTATTTTTTAATCCGGTCAGACGCTGAATAATTTTTTAAAAGGCGTCTGGATGGCTAAACTATCTCGCCAAATGTGTTTGTGAACAATCTCCAAATATTCAACTTGTTTATTAGAAAACCTCATGTTGATGAATTCACATATGAGAAAACCGAAAACAATTAGACGTCTAGATGTTTACACATCCACAAAAACGACGTAGGGTAGTTATTAAGAAATATTGAACATCAGCTTAGGAACTATGAGGGTTACTCATGATAGAGCTCAAACATCTGCGAACATTGACCACACTGCGTGATAGTGGTTCTTTGACCGCAACCGCGACATCACTACACCTGACTCAATCTGCCTTGTCGCATCAATTAAAAGATCTTGAGGCTCGCGTGGGTGGGCAACTTTTTCTGCGTAAAACTCGCCCAGTTAAATTCACTTCTGAGGGAAAGATACTGCTAAGACTAGCGGATGAAATATTGCCAAAACTGGCGAAGGCAGAGAATGAACTGGCTAGCCTCAAAGAAGATGTGAACGGGCGACTTCATATGGCGATTGAGTGCCACTCCTGTTTTCAATGGTTGATGCCAGCACTCAAAGAGTACCAAGTGACTTGGCCAAGCGTGACTCTCGATTTCTCCTCTGGCTTTGGGTTCGAGCCTTTACCGGCTTTGATGGCAGGAGAACTTGATCTAGTGATCACCTCGGATATCCAACCGAGATCCGAAGTTCACTATGAACCCCTGTTTGATTTTGAGATGAGATTGATCACGGCAATTCAATCTCCTCTCGCAGAAAAAGAGACGATTCTACCTGAAGACTTGGCCGAGCTGACGATGCTCTCCTATCCGGTTCAGAAACAACGCCTTGATGTAGTAAAACACTTTCTTCAGCCGGCTGGAGTCGAACCTAAGAAGTGGAAACAGGCCGACAACACCTTGATGTTGGTGCAAATGGTCTCAGCTGGGTTAGGTGTAGCGGCACTGCCCAACTGGGCAATCAGTGAATTTTCAAGGCAAGGATTGGTCGCGAGTAAGCCGTTAGGCAAAGGGTTGTCTCGCCGCCTATTTGCCGCAGTCAGAAACTCAGATAGAAACAAACGCTACTTACAAGCCTTCTTCAGCACTGCAAGACAACAAAGTAAGAGTCACCTAGATGGAATCAAAGTCGTCTAACTTTGTTAAGTTTGTTTTCGATACAAAGTGCCGTTTTAAAAGCAAAGCCACAGACTGAGCATCTGTGGCTTTCATTTGTAACGATTAAACAATTTAAACTGTTCCCCTCTGCTACGCAGTTATCTGGGATAAGATTTAAATTGATTGGTCAATGGATCGTACTGGTAGCCGAGCATATCCAACTTACCGACCACGCTTTCAATATCCATTTCATACATACTGACAAGCTCTTCAAAACTATCACATTCAAGACGCAATTTTTCGTTGACGATTCCCAATAAAATAATGCTATCTAGGCTTTTGACGTTGCTTAAATCCATCTCGTACTCCTTACGAACACATCGATTGATTTAAGTTTAGAACGACAATAGTCAATCCGCTTATTAACAGATCACATTTCTCATTCAATCAAAGAGCAGTTTGCAATTTTATAAAGTTCCCAAATTGCTTTAGTGCCTGAATTACTATAGCGCTATAGTGCCCAGATTGGCTCTAAGCCCACAACCGACGCGATCAGCATCAGCAGAGCTACCGCAAGCTGGATTTTTTCAGGTGTTTTCGCAAATAACAGATGCCAACACCAAACCACAATCGAAGAGATCAACAAAGCAAAGCTGAACAGTAATGACGGCACCATAGGTTCCAATACTTCTTCAGAAAGCGAATAGACACCCAACACAGTAGTCAGTACCACCAGCATACCGCTCAAGATACCAGCAACCGGCAAGATACGATGAAATGCCTGAAGGCGTGTTCGCGCAATCGTCAACAGGAGATGAGAGAAGGCGCTACCTAGTAGAACGGTCAAAAGCAGAGAGGAAATTAAGCCAACTAATGTGGCCTTTTCGCTCGCTTGAATACCCACATAGGAGAGTGCCAAGCCACAAGCCAGATACATTACCCAGATAGGGCCTGCATCACGAGTCTTCTTAGTTTGAACTTGGGAGAAGAAATAGAAGATGGCAAATACCACTAAGAAAGCTTCGACCTTAAGTGATGCAACCGCCAACCAAAGTACACCAATAGCCGGCAATACCTTATGAATACGACCGCGCTGGCCTGGGCAGATGTCACCTTTCACTAAGATCAGCGTCAGGACAAGTTGTGCACCCAGCAACATAGGCGCGAATTGAAGTAATACAGATTCGATCATTGGGATCTACTTATATGGACTTATTTTGGCAGAATGATATCAAAAACTGCTTGGAACACTAATCAAAATCATCAATTTGCTCATTGTCTCCTATCCTTGGTCTATGCTCTTCCCAAGAATCTCTTCCCGACATAGCAATATAGGGTTAGCCGGGGTAAAGACAGTAGAATTAACAGGGGCATGTTCTACTGGCTAGTCAGGGCGCATGCCGCTATAATTCCCGCCTCAAAAATCAGAGGTCGAAATATGTACAGCGATATCACTCCTATTCATGAACACAAAAAATACTGGGCCGAATGCTACGGCACAGCGCCCTTTTTGCCCACCAGTAGAAAGGAAATGGATGCTCTTGGATGGGACAGCTGCGACATTATCATCGTAACGGGCGACGCTTATGTCGATCACCCTAGCTTTGGTATGGCGATCATCGGCCGCTTGCTTGAAGCACAAGGCTTCCGCGTAGGCATTATTGCTCAACCAAAATGGGACAATAAAGATGCTTTCATGAAGCTAGGTAAACCAAACCTATTCTTCGGCATCACTGCGGGCAACATGGACTCCATGATCAACCGTTACACCTCTGACCGCAAATTACGTCACGATGATGCCTACACGCCAAATAACGAAGGTGGTAAGCGTCCTGATCGTGCAACACTGGTTTACTCACAGCGTTGTCGTGAAGCTTACAAAGGCACGCCGATTGTTCTAGGTGGCATTGAAGCAAGTCTTCGCCGCGTAGCGCACTACGATTATTGGTCTGACAAAGTTCGTCGTTCTGTTCTTTTCGATGCAAAAGCAGACATTCTTCTATTTGGTAACGCAGAGCGCGCTCTGGTTGAAGTGGCGCACCGCCTAGCCGATGGTGAAGAGATCGCGAACATGACCAACATTCGTGGTACTGCCGTCAACTTGCCTGCTGCACCAGAAGGCTACAAGATCATTGACTCTTCTCGTATCGAAAAGCCAAATAAAGCCTACGTACCGGTTAACCCATACGAGGTTGAAACCCAGTGCGATACGAAGAAAGACGAAGAGCCAAAAGCGCAGCCGATTACGATCCGCCCTTCTCGCCATGATGCGAAAACAACAGCGGTTCGTATCCCTGCGTTTGAAAAGCTAAACAATGACCGTATTCTTTACGCTCACGCTAGCCGTATTCTGCACTTAGAGACGAACCCATACTCTGGTCGTGCTCTGATTCAGCGTCACGGTGACCGCGAACTTTGGGTAAACCAAGCGCCAATCCCTCTGACAACAGAAGAGATGGACTATGTATTTGGTCTTGCATACAAGCGTGTCCCTCACCCTATGTATGGCAAAGCGAAGATTCCTGCTTACGACATGATCAAAACGTCAGTTAACATCATGCGTGGCTGTTTTGGTGGTTGTTCTTTCTGTTCTATCACCGAACACGAAGGTCGTATCATCCAGAACCGCTCAAAAGAGTCTATCTTGGATGAAATCGAGGACATCAAAGAGAAAGTACCTGGCTTTACGGGCACGATCTCTGACTTGGGTGGTCCAACAGCAAACATGTACCGCTTAGGTTGTTCTGACCCGAAAGCGGAAGTGAACTGCCGTCGTCCATCATGTGTGTTCCCTAAGATCTGTGAGAAACTAAACACAGACCACAAACACACTATCGACCTGTACCGCTCTGCACGTAAAGTGGAAGGTGTTAAGAAGATCATGATCGCGTCTGGCGTTCGTTACGACCTAGCAATTGAGTCTCCAGAATACGTACGTGAGTTGGTTACACACCACGTTGGTGGCTATCTGAAAATCGCACCAGAGCATACTGAAAAAGGCCCTCTTGATCTGATGATGAAGCCGGGTATGGGCACTTACGACCGCTTTAAAGAGATGTTCGAGAAGTACAGTGCTGAAGCAGGTAAGAAACAGTATCTGATCCCATACTTCATCTCGGCGCACCCGGGTACAGAAGATGAAGACATGCTTAACCTTGCGCTTTGGCTGAAGAAGCACAACTACGAGTGTGACCAAGTACAGAACTTCTACCCTTCACCAATGTGTAACGCGACGTCGATGTACTACTCAGAGACCAACCCTCTGAAGCGCGTTAAATACAAGAAGCGTGAAGATATTCCTGTGCCAAAAGGTGACCGTCAACGTCGTCTGCACAAAGCACTATTACGTTATCATGATCCAGAGAACTGGAAACTGATCCGTGAAGCGCTGATCGACATGGGTAAGAAGCACCTAATCGGTGATAAGCCAGGTTGTTTGGTGCCAGAAGAAGACTTTGATGCACAAACACCAGCACAACGTCGTAAGTCTGGTCGTCACGGTGCTCACCGTTTCGCGACCAAGCACAGCAAGTCTCAACCGGGTCTGGGCGGCGAGAAGCCACGTAACCATTCAGGCAAGAAGCCAGGTGGTAAGAAGCCTAACAGTAACAACGGCCAAAGTAATGGTCATCAGGGCAACGGAAATGGCGGCGGCAACGGTCGTAAACCAGCGAGCGGTTTCATTAAGAAAGGTCCGGGCGCCCAATCTCAAGGAAACGGCAAACCAAACCGCAACAAAGCAGGCAATGGTCAAGGTGGCAAACCTTCTGGTAACGGAAAGAACCGCCAACGTGCGGCGCAACGCTAACTCTTAGTAACAACGCGAGCTTTCAGTAGCCACGTTAATTTTAAGTAGCCAAGCGACAACCCTTCGCTTTAAATGACAAAAGTCCAAGTGATCCACCACTTGGACTTTTTCGTTTCTGTAACTAAGTTGAGAGGCTAGGCTTGAGTTTGTTTAAACACCCAAGCCTTGCTGAGTAAGTAGTTACTGACCATTCCAACCAACACCCCGACCGCCATAGCCAAAAACAGCGAGCCATAAAACTCCGGCAGTATTAATGTGAGAGCCTTGAAACAGATTAAGTTGGGTATGGCCGATATCATTGCCGAGGTCATGAATTTTTGCCACTGCTTAAAATCATCCCTGCGTGACCCTGTCCCTTGGTATTCGAACGTTAGCAGTCGGTTACCAAACCAAGTGCTGGTTGCCGCAACTAGAAAGGCCAACACCCTTGCCCACATCACCGACAAATCACCCACATAATGAAACAGTACAAAAGCGGCACAATCAACGACAAATCCACCAGCACCAACACATGCAAACTTAATCAGCTGCTCATAACTCCTCAATACTCTCTCACAGCTTGATGTCATCGTTCTAAAGTGAAATGGCATTTTCATCGAGAATCTTTACGGCAACGGGCTCAGAAACTCCTGTCGAACCCATTGGCTTACAACTAAATAGCGCCCGCTTCTGTTTATCAACGGGTTCTCGCACACAGCTCAATGCATTCTGTGCAATGACCGACTCAACTTCTGCCTTCTTGCCAATCAAGTAGAACTTATCACTCGTATCTGCCTCTGAGATATCGGTGATTTTCTTGGCTTGTCCTAAGCTATAGAACTGCCCCGAAAATGGACGCTTGCCTATGTAGTAACTTGGGGCGTCGTCTTGAATATGATTGAAGATAATACGGTCACTCTTCTCGTTCGCCTTGCCTAAATTCAAATACACCATGGCTATCATCAGCAATACAGGCAACACTAGCGCGACACTTGAGAACCATTTCTTATCTTTCTCTACCACCAGCATTGCCACAAGCAGACCCAACGCTGGAATACCCGGTAACACGTAAGCAGGGAGAATATTTCCCGCCATAGTGAACAGCAACACTGGTGAAATCAACCAACAAATTAGGAACGAGAATAAGCCTGTGTTAGTTTGGTTTTGCTCTTTGATTTTTTGGCGACGAGCACATGCCAATATCGGCAGTACAATCGACCAAGGGGCTGCAGCTTGAATCCAGAACACCCAGATCATGCCTCGAGCTTCATTGTGAGCTGAACCATAGAGGTCGCCTTCCCAACCGCTTACAACAAAACGCTTGAAGTGTTCGCCGACGATAAAGTAATCGATAAAACCCGGTGTCGCCATTTCTGCCATGATGTACCAAGGCAGCGCAATCGCCATCATCAACGCCAAACCAGAGACAATTGGAAAACGCTGCCACAGGGCTTTGAATCCACCAATCAATCCATGTTGTAAAACAAGCCAAGGGAAAACCGCGATACCCATGATCACAATCGCGACAGGACCTTTGGCAAGCAGACCACAAGCAAGGCCAATAAAACCGACGTAGCCCCAAGCATTATTAATACGCTTGCTGCCCTCTCCTTTCCAACACAGATAAAAGCCAAGCATAGCGATGGTCATAGCCAGTGTAAGAGCAATATCCGTCATCACCGCGCCTGCAGCAATCGAGAAAATGCCACATGTTGCCAATACCACAGCTGCAACCAATGCGCTCTGCTCGGTACGTTTCGCAAAATAGGCGATCAATAAGATCGTGAAAACACCCGCTAGCCAGTGAGGAGCTCGCACTGCAAATTCAGTCAACCCAAACAGCTCGATGCCAACGGCGCTCATCCATGTAAACAGTGGCGGCTTACCCCAAAAAGGCACACCGTAGTCAAACTGAGGTGTGAGCCAGTTGCCGGTTTCAACCATCAGGCGAGCCATTTCGCCGTAACGTGCTTCAGTCGTATCCATCAACGGGTACGTCGCCAGTGACAGCAACCTAAGAATTAGCGCGAAGGCTAATAAATACCACAGGTGCGTTCTGTTCAGACTCATGCTGATTCCTCTAATTTATACGTTGTTTTGAGTGCCGGTTTATCGACAACAGATTGAATGAGATACAAAGGACGATTCTTGGTTTCGATGAAGATACGGCCAATGTATTCACCCATCAGACCAATACTAAGAAGCTGGATACCACCAAGTGCCAACTGGACAACCATCATCGACGGATAACCCGTAATCGGTTCACCAAACATCAAGGTTTTAAAGATGATAAACATGCCGTAAACAAAGGCACTGAGAGCGACCATACTGCCGATTGCGGTTGCGATACGCAGTGGTCTAATAGAGAAAGAGGTGATGCCATCCATCGCCAAGCCAAGTAGCTTGAGGTAGTTCCATTTGGTCTCACCACAAAAGCGTGCATCGCGTTTGAATTGCACTGTGGTTTGTTTAAAGCCAGGCCAAGAGAAGATGCCTTTCATGTAACGATTACGCTCTGGAAGCTGATTGATGTGATCGACAACTTCACGGCTTAACAGACGAAAATCTCCAACGTTCTCAGGTACATCAATTTTTGCGGCAGCGTTCATTACGCGATAGAAACTGGCGGCTGAAAACTTCTTAAACCAAGTCTCGCCATCACGCTGACTGCGCTGCATATTGACAACGTCATAACCTTCTCGCCATTTAGAAACCATATCTGGAATCAGTTCTGGCGGATCTTGTAAGTCCGCATCCAATATGATCACCGCTTGACCACGACAATGTTCTAAACCTGCGCTCATTGCAGACTCTTTACCAAAATTACGTGAGAGACCAATGACTGAAATAGAGCTCGCAATTGACGTAAAAGACTCCACCAAAGCCAAGCTATTGTCTTTGCTACCATCATCGACATAAACAATCTCACTCGATATGGGCAGTTCATCAAGCACCTTAGTTAAGCGCGAGTGGAACTCGGGCAGTACTCCCTCTTCATTAAAAAAAGGCACAATGATGGACAGCGAAATTACTGGGCTAATTTGAGGTTCGCTTGAGCGGCGCGAATTGATGTGAAGTTCAGTCATAATACGGTCTTCTATTTTTTTGATTCCGTAAGCAGACTAACTAACGCGCCATGAAAGTTATGTTGTTGACATATTTTTCACGTCAATTCAGGATGATCGGAGTAACGAATAAGTTCTAATGGGTAATAAGATGAAGCGAGTGTTGCTGGTAGAAGATAACCGTGAGATTGCAGGTGTACTGTTCGATTACTTCGAATGTATTGGCATGGAACTCGATTACGCTGATAACGGTGAACTCGGTTTGCAACTCGCAACGGATAACTCATTCGATATCATTATCCTAGACCTGATGCTGCCTCGCATGGATGGACTCACAGTCTGCAACAAACTGCGAGAGAACGGCAACACCACTCCTATTCTGATGCTTACTGCACTAGATAGCCGAGACGACATGCTTGCTGGTTTTGAACATGGTGCCGATGATTATCTGACCAAGCCATTCGACCTCGATATCCTCGAAGCTCGAATGAAAGCCTTAGTTCGTCGATATCACGGCACCGTCGCATCAAGTAAGTTAGTATTTGGTGAAATCAGCATTGATCAAAAGACACGTAAAGCTTACAGACAAGACAAGCTATTGGCTCTCAATCCAACCACTTATACCATCCTTGAGATGTTATGTAAGAGCGCGCCCGATGTGGTTACCCGCGGAGACATCTCCTACAAGCTTTGGGAGGAAGACGAACCCAACAATGATGTTCTACGCAGCCATATTTATCAGTTAAGAAATCAATTGGACAAACCTTTCGATCAACAGATGCTGATTACCGTGCCTAAAGTCGGTTTTAGATTGGAGTCTAACTCGTGATATTAAATGTACTGAGCAGCACCAAGAGCCTAACCGGTCGACTCGCTCTGTTCTTTGGGTTGATGGCCGTTATCATCACAGCCTTTGTCTACGCGGTCTTTATCGCTGCTCTGTACCTGTCAGAAGACCGAGTCGGTGAAAGACGCATCCTGATTGACAGAAACTACGCTGTCACCCTCTTTGAAGCTGGAGCCCAAGGTGAGGTGCGGATTGATGACCTGACTATCGCTTTCAATGACCCTTCTCTGGTGCCTGATCGCTATCAAAAATATATAAATAGTAAAGAGAGTTTCATTGGCGAAGTTGGCGAAGAACCACATTCACGCATGGTGTATATCGGAGAGTACTCTCACGAAGGGGTAACCTATCCTCTTATCCTACTCTCCGAAATAGACCGAATAGAATTTAATGTCACAGAGATTCTCTATGCGACTTCTTCTGTCTTGACGTTGTTAGCCATTCTAATCTTCAGTTTTGGGGCACTGCTTTATCGCCTCTCTCGACGATTAATCGAGCCATTTAATTCACTAGCAAAGCAGTTGGAGAACAATAAAAACAACCTCAATCAAGAGTTTTCAGTCCAAGATGGCGCAGCGATTGAGTTTCGCCAACTTACCAACCAACTCAATGAATACCGTCGTGAAATCAATGCGCTAGTAAAGCGTGAGCAAGCATTCGCCCGCTACTCTAGTCATGAACTGCGTACACCTCTTACCGTTGCGCGAGGTTCGAACAAACTGCTTCTACGTAGCCAGATGACGGAATTCCAACACCGCCAGGTGAAACGTGTCGACGATGCAGTTTCTCAAATGTCCGAGATGGTTGATGCGCTACTTGGGCTAGTACGTTATGAGCGAAATCAAGACGACGCACCAATTCGCCTGTTCAGCCAACAAGAGCTGGAACAGATCATTGCTAAGAACTCTGTACAAGCGAGCGAAAAGCAAGTGGATGTGACACTCGAAGTGAATGGTGAGCCAAGCATTCGAGCCACCAGCGCGATACTTAACATGTTGATTGGTAACCTCCTGAGAAATGCCATTGCTGCTACCAACCGTGGCAAAGTGGAAATCACTTTGACCCAACATTTGATCAGCATCCATGACCAAGGGGAAGGTTTGACTGAGCAGTACAACCCAAGTGGGCACGGCTTGGGGTTGTTAATCGTGGAAGATCTGTGTAGCCGATACCACTGGGATTTTGAGCTCATTAACCATCAAGATGGCGGCTGCGTTGCACAGGTGGTGTTTGACCCACAACCACAGTGAGGGCTCTCTCACCCTAAATGCTCAAGAGCCGATGTTTGGATGACCAAACATTGATTTAAACGGTTTACTTGAACTACCAGTTACCCGATACTGCGTCTTCAATGTTCAACATATGCCTCGTGGCATCTACCCAACATGAAACTCAACAACAGCCCTATTACCCAACACCAGTTCAATGGTCGAACTTTCTTCTTAAAGCGCGATGACCAATTGCACTCCCATTTTTGTGGCAACAAAGCCCGGAAATTCATGCAGCTGCTTGAACAAGAGCACTCGAACATCACGACATTGATCTGCTATGGTTCGGCTCAAGCAAATTCACTCTTATCACTTGCTGCGCTGGCGAAGATAAAGGGTTGGAATTTTGAATTTTACGTTGACCACTTACCTCAATGGTTGATTGATAAACCAATAGGAAACTATCGTGGTGCGCTAGACCTTGGCGCCAAAGTCATCAGTATGCAGCTGGTCGCCAGTGAACTGCACCCAAGAGATTACATCGAGCAAGTCAGGCAGCCAGGCCCTGAGTGCATTGTGCTACCAGAAGGTGGACGCAGTAAGATGTCAGAGTATGGGGTCAAGCAGCTCGCTATGGAGATCCTAAGCTGGACACGTTTCGAATCTAAGCATGACTTTGTCGTCGCCTTACCAGCAGGCACTGGCAGCACCGCCCTTTATTTACACAAACATCTGAAAGTGCATAATCTTCCCGTCATTACCTGTGCTTGTGTTGGCGGTAGTGGCTACCTGACCAAACAGTTTAAAGAGCTGGGCGAGGACGATCATCCACAAATTTTACCTCAAGAAAACAAACACCACTTTGGCAAACTCTATCGACGAGATTACCAAATGTGGCTCGACCTTCTAGAAGAGACCGATGTTGAATTTGATCTGCTCTACGACCCTTTGATGTGGCAATGTTTGGAACAGTGGCAACGCGACAACCCAGACAAAACACTTATCTACATTCATCAAGGTGGCTTGCTCGGCAATGAATCTATGTTGCCTCGCTATCAACGTAAATATCCAGAGATGACCGTCAAGCGGACATTAGATTGATAATCATCGTCTGATATTTAAATACTGCCGTTTGCTGCTGATATCTTCAAGATTCTACTGATATCGAGAAACACTTAGGTCGTCACTTTCGACTTCTGGCGCTTTACCGCTCACCACACTGGCGAGAATTTTTCCTGAGCCACACGCCATCGTCCAACCTAAAGTTCCGTGACCAGTATTCGTATAGAGATTACCCACGGGCGTTTTACCTATGATTGGCGTACCGTCAGGGGTCATCGGGCGCAACCCTGTCCAGTATTCCGCTTTCGCATGGTCACCCGCCTCTGGGAATAGATCTTTGATCACCATATCGATGGTCGCTTTACGCTTTTCTGGAATATCAAAGTTAAAACCCGCCAGCTCTGCAGTGCCCGCAATACGAATACGATCGTCAAAACGTGTCATTGCTACTTTGTATGTCTCATCCATCACCGTAGATGTTGGAGCCTTATCAGCGTTGACGATCGGCAGTGTTAATGAGTAACCTTTCACAGGATAGACTGGAATATCAATATTTATCTGCTTCAAAAGCTTTGTCGAATAACTTCCCGTTGCCAGAACAAAAGCATCTGCTTTCAATTCTCCGACACTCGTGTTGATGCTCACAAGCGATGAGCCTTGTCGATTCAAAGAGTACACTTCGGTATTAAACTTAAATTCAACACCCAAGGCTTTGGCTCTTTCAGTCAGCTCTAGACAGAACTTATGGCAATCGCCCGTTTCATCTCCCGGTAAATAAAGCCCACCGACAAGCTTATCTCTCACTGATTCAAGCCCAGGCTCGACTTTGATACACTCTTCAACATCCAACAAAGAGTGCTCAATACCACTCTCTTTGAGCAATTTCATATCTTGTTGAATCGCTTCCAGTTGCTTAGGATCACGAAACACTTGAAGCGTTCCTTGCTGACGACCCTCATAGTCAAGATTTTCCGTTTCCCGAAGCTCGGTTAAACAATCTCGGCTGTAATTCGCAATGCGTAACATGCGAGATTTATTGATGGCGTATTTTGCAGGGCTGCAATTAGACAACATTTGTGTCGCCCATTGAATCAAAGCAGGTGAAAGAGAAGGCTTCACTTTTAACGGTGCGTGCTCTTGCGTCAGCCATTTGAGAGCCTTAACGGGAATACCGGGTGCAGCCCAAGGCGACGAATAACCGTAAGAGATTTGACCAGCATTTGCGAAACTGGTCTCTTTACCACTGCTATCTTGACGGTCGATAACCGTTACCTTATGCCCTTCCTTGGCTAAATACCAAGCACTGGTCAACCCAATCACTCCACTACCAATAACAATCACTTCCACTGCTTTGCTCCTGAATTTAGCAACATCTTCGTAACTTTAAGACACTTTATGAAGCGAGCGTTGACTTAACAAGCATAGATATATTGACTTAAAGTCAACAAAAGAGATTTGTCACTCGCGACTTTGGACAGCAAGGCACTTTTTTGATTGTTTTGTTTAAAAAACAGGCAGTGACAAACAAAAAGCCCCACTGAATCAAACATTATTCAGCAGGGCTAATGGGGAGAGACTGGCCTAATAAACGAACCAGCATTCACCTACGTCGATACTGCAGCATCAAGGACTAAATTTGGTCGGATAAGCTCATAAAGGCAATCTAGCTCTTCACCTGAACGAAACTTTCGTGGGATCATACCTGCTGCCATATGCGGATGCCCTCCCCCAAAACCAATGCCTTTTTCATTCAACGTTTTCTTAATTATTTGAGCGACATTGTTTTCTGAGCACTCTGAACGCAGCGAGATAAACGTCTTTTCACTGGTTCTTGCAGTCAGCACAATAATATCGAGTTCATCAACACTCAGAAGAAAATCACCTAATACCCCTAGCATGTTTTTAGGGCAACCTTCTGGCAAGACAGCAAAAGCAGCGTTTTTTTCGCGTCGCATACTGGCCAGCATCGAATTGAACAGTTGCAGCTCTTCAAACTGAACTTGGTTTCGACAAATCTTATTCACGATTGCGTTGTCAGCTTTGGCTTGAAGGTATGCAAGCGCTTTAAGATCCGCTGCGCCAACACTTCGAGTAAAGTTGGCGGTATCAAAACTCAAGCCTACCAATAACGCTGTTGCGACTCGTTGAGGCATATTTATAGAAAAATATTGGTAATACTCGACCATGATGGTAGCCGTCGCGCCGTAATTCGAACGTATGTCGCTATACCAAACCGACTCCGGTGCTTCCACCTGATGGTGATCGATGACCCCGACCTCTTCGCCGGTAAAGTCAGTGATATTTTTCTCACCAATACAGCCATCAACAACGATGATCTTATCGTCTGGCTTTAGATGCAGATCTTGTGGCTTACTCACAGGAATCTCTAACCAATCGATCAGATTTCGTAGTGACACTCTATCGATATGCCCTTTAAAGGTAATAAAGGGGTTCAAACCTTGCGTGTTCAGCAGATATGCCAGTGCAAAAGCAGAAGAGATCGCATCATGATCTGGGAAATCATGCGCTTGAACAATCACTCTTTTATTCGCTTTAAGCTTGTCTAGAAAAGCTTCAAATTCAATATTTGCCATTATTAAATTGCTCATAAAAAACTAGCCCCCGAAGAGGCTAGAGAAGATAAGGTGTTCTAAATCTTATGAATTAATCGATACTCGGTATTAGAAAGAATCGCTTCCTCTAATGCACCAACACCCAAAGTGCTGTATCCATAAAAATTCGGCTTCGCATTGCTACGCAGAGACTGCACGCTTTCAACAATGTTTTCATCCATTGTTAAGGCATCGACGACCTCTGAAAGCAGCTTTCTGTTCTCTTGTGACATCGGCGAAATGAACTCGCTTGAACCACTGATTGATGAATACAAGTAGCCAAACTCGCCACCATTATTCTCTTCAATGTAATAGTTACCTGTTCTTGCAAACGATGCACGTATCTCATTGACACTCTCAATGGAACTGAATGTCTGTGAAAAGAACTCCGAGCCACCAGCATGTTCTAGCGTCTCTGGGGCAAAGCCTTCATCAGGGAAAACAAGATAAGCCACGATCGCATTGTCTCGAGTAATCGCAGACAGAATGAAGTTGTCGTCCTGATAGTACTTAATCACATCATCCGTTGTTGCACGCTTAATATAAACGGGCGCACCAAATGTTTCGTCTAAGACCTCAGCCGATGAGCGAATGTAGATTTTATCCAACTTCCTGTGTGACGGGATATCTGTCATTTGAGAGAGGCCAAAGTCAAACATCTTCTCCAATGCGTCAAAACTATCGTTAAAGCCACCTAAAGCGATCGAAATAACCGACACTAAACCAATAGTACGCGCGATTCCGCCCTTCTTCTGTTCTTCCAACAGAGACTCTTGAGTGTCTTGAAGCTCTTGCAACTCATCCTGTATATCTTTTTGAATATCCTTGTTTTGCTTTTCAGACATTTTTAACCTTTGATCTCGTCGATTTTATCCATCAGCGCATCTGTACCGTCTTCAGCAGCCTCTTGCACTCGCTCGAAAGCATCAGTATCCATGATACTTTCAATTTCATCGCTGTAATTAAGGCCGAGATAGATGCCAACACCAATAAAGACTAAAGCGAAAATTTTAAACATTGTTACTCTCAATTTATTAACTGGTAAACCAAGCACATGCTAATGACATGCGCTTGGCTTTTTACTTGCCCGATTGATTACTGATATAAAGCGATACGACTGTTTACTTTCTTCAAGTAGTTTTTGGTTTCGTCGTACGGCAGGTTAACCACTAGATGGTCATAAACTTGTTGAGGTGTCATTTGATTAATAATCTTCGATGCTTTACCAATGCTGGTAGAGCGATCTTTATTGAACGCTTTAGCCACATTACCCGCACCAGTATTGTATGCCGCAATGACACAGTACAAACGACTTTCGTCGTTCTTTATCTTGCGAAGATACTTACTATTCAAGATATCTAAGTAAGCCGTTCCTGTTTCTACGTTGATAACCGGTTGATATAGATCTGCCACTTTCATTGGCGCATCGATATTGCGGACTTGTTTATTAACATCATGACCCGCACTGGTTGGTACAACTTGCATCAAACCAAACGCAGGCACGTGTGATTTAGCATCCGGGCGGAACGCCGATTCCGAGTGCATGATTGCCATAATCAGTGCAGCGTCGACTTCCCAGTTTTTGCTCTCTTTCTCAGCTAGCGCACTGTACTTGCTCGCGCGTGCTTTTAAGCTGTTCTCAGGGAGCTTCACTTTATAACTGATCACTTTTTTTGGCTTAGCCGGGGTCGCAGCAACTTCAACAACAGGCTTAGGCTTTACCAACTCTGGCTTCGGAGCTTTTTCAGCAACCTTTTCCACTACTTTTGGCGGTTGCTTTTCTGCTGGCGTTGGCTCTACTTTGGCAACGTCTTTTGGCGATTCAACCTTTTCAACTGGTTTTACGACTTCCGCCGCAGGTTCTGGTCGTTTGACCTCAATACCATGCTTCGCACGCATTTCATCAAACAGTTTGGTTTGCGCTGCAATACGCTCTTGAGCCTTTGCCAGAAGAGCCATCTTCTTATTGTGGGCACGCTGATAAATGAAAGAGTCTGGAATACCCGTGTTAGATAGAATCAGTCTTTCAGCCTGCACATCTAACTCATTCATCTGGCTTTGCGTCTGTTGGATAACGAAGTTTTTCTCTTGTTGCTCTTTCTCTAACGAATAAAGTACTGCATGGTCTTCTGCTTTCAGTTCCGCTAGCTCAACATTTTTACCCGCAACTTCAACCGGAATGTCTTTAACAAGTGCTTCGATCTCTTCTGGGCTGCTATCTTCATCCACCAATACAGATACTGTTGCCGTATTGGTTTCGTAGTCGATGGAAGTTTTCACTTGATCGTCTTGGGAATAATCAACCTGTTTGGTTTGGGAAGAAACCTCACCCTCACCCCATGTCTTGATTAAATCTGCTCTGCGCTCATCAAGATTATTAGTGTATTCATCACGCCACGCTTCGTACTCGTCCAAGTAAGCATTAACGTAAGCATGAAACTCTTTGATCTTGTCTTCTTGTGATTGGCTAGCTTTGGTAATGGCACTATTTAGCTGCTGTTTTTGATCTTCCGATACAGCAAACGCTTGAGAACTGATCGCTGCTGAAATCACTACAGCTAGCACAGTCTTGTTGATCATTTGATACATAGTTAACTCCCATAGGATATAGAGACAAAAGGCCACTCAAATGGCGGCCTTTTTCACTCATACTAATCGCGATTCAGTTGGCGGTTATTTTTTCAATGCTTCGAACGCTGCCGCTAAGTCTGCAGCCGCTTTCTCATTATTGAATTGATCCCATAAAGCAGAATCTTCGCCACCCACTTCATCGATAACTTTGTTCATGTTTGCGTCGTATGCCGCTTGGTCCATACCAACTAGAACATAAAGACCACCAGTTGGGCTTGCTTGGCTTACGATAACGCGACTGTTAGTAAGCGTTTTGTTCACAACTGTCTTGGTGATGTTTTCGAAAGTCTCTTGAACATCTTCCGTCACAAGCGTGACACCTTCCGCCGCTGATGTTGAAGTCACACCTTCAGTAGCCGCTTGGAAAAGGTTGCTCACGTCAGTTTCAAACTCAGCTGCAAGGTTTACACGAGCATCATTTACCGCGATTTTACGCATAACGCTCATACCGGCTGCACTCTTCTTAGAGTAGCCTTTTGCCGCTGCAGCGATATCGCTTGGGATCACATCACAAATCCAACCCGGTGCTGATACCGTAGGTGCATCTGGGAAAGTACATGGTGCGAAGTTTTGTGCTTCCTTAACCGTTGCGTTGTTGCTCTGACAGCCAGCAAGAACGGCTACAAGTGAAGTTGCAATAAGTAGTTTTTTCATAGATTAAAATGATTCCATTAATATCTTGCCTGTACATTCTGGGTCTAAAAAGTTACAACTTAAACTTGCGTCCACTTTACTAATGGTGCCTTTTTTCATTTTCAATGAAACTTCTTCGTCTACCACTACCCAAGAATACTTATCTGTTACCGCGTTGATCTCATTATTTACAACGTAGCCTTCACCAATCGGGTGAATCTCAGTTTCACCTTCCATAGATTTCATAGCGTTAGAGAACAAAATATCTACGCCTGGTTTAATCTTCTGATTTTTGCCCATAGCAATGCGTACCTGTGTGCCCGCCTCACACTGGCGCATCTCAAGAACTGGAGCACTTGCTGCTAGCATTTTATTAATTTCTGCGGAGTAGTTTACAGCTTCTGTTGCAGCTTTAGTCGCCATGGACCCATAAGTTGCGTTACTAACAGGACAACGTGAGTTATTTGTTTCGCTAGACGAATACTTGTCGCCTTCAAGCTTGATTCGCTTAACAACTTCCATACTTGGCAGAGCAACGACTTTAGCGATCGCCTCTACGTCAAAATCATAACTACATGATGCTGGAATAACCTTAGTTTCGCCGTCATCGTTCTCGTAAGTACGGCGCTCACTGAATGATGTACTCAAGTCAGCGCGAGTCACCTCTGTAATAATCGCATAATCAGCGATCGGGACACCTTTGCTGCTTAAACGACCACTTTGTTCCGCTAGCTTGATCTCGCCTTTTACCTTATTAGCAATTTTGCGGTCAACAAGGTTCGCACCAGTTTGATCAACCTGTGTCTCTAGTGCATTTCGCATTGCAGACTGGATTTTTTTCGAAGCAGAGTTTTCAAACCCAATGTCGACAGGAAGAACAACAACCTTCATATTCTCTGAAGATGGGATTTGAATTTCAGCAGTTTCAATATCTACACGCGTATCAGGAGTACAAACAACATCCTCCTTGATAACACAGCCAGTTAGACCAGTGATTACTGCAGTAGCCATTAACGTTTTCTTTAACATCTATTCTCTCCGAATATGTTTATTTTATTTTTTAGGACTATCAGATCGCTATTTGATTAAACCAAGCGCAGTCCAAATCCCTTTTTTCTTTATTTGCTTATCAAAGTGGCGTGCAGCCCCTTCGTCGGCATATTTATAGCTGGTGACAGAGTTACCCGTAGAGATGATTTCACTACGAGAGACTGTTTTAGATTTGTTATTTACGATTTTGATATTAGAGACCAAGGTTGAAATATACGCATCGCCAACTTTGTTTCTTCGACGCTCAGATTCCACTTTCAACACATGAGTTTGATTCTTATTCTTAGAAGTAGACGTTGCAATGTTGAACTCTGATAACTGGTTTCCTAAAAGTTCAATGGCTTTTCTTGATTCTCTATCTGATGAGAGGCGAATGTTGATCTGACTGCTTAGTTTTTGGTGAATAATCGTCAACTCTTCGATTGAACTGATGTCAGGTTTATAACCCGGCTTAAGAGATGAAAGCATGGCGATACGCACAGAAGCATCATGCTCAGTTTTATAAACACTACGATTATCCAACCACCAAAGTAATTTATCTTCGTGTGCAAGCGCATCAAGCTCGATTTCAGACTTTCGATTTAGGTCATTAATTTCGCGCATCAATTGTTGAGTCACAAGAGATCGTTTTACTCTTACTTCAACAAATGCACCAAGATCGTTCTCTTCCATCTGGACATATTCGATTCCATTCAGAGTCAAAGATTCTGTCTTAGTATTAACTTTGTTATCCACTAGACTATTTGAAAACCCGTTGCCATTGGTTTCTCGAACGGTGTCTCGCATGTAGAAAGATGACTCGACTTGAGTCCATAACTTTTCGTTAATGTTGTTTACCGCGATTTTTTTTGCATGAGATAACGTTCGTGCTTGAGATACCGCATAAATATACTCGCCACTGTCTGCTTGAGGTTTTAAGTACCACTCAGGCTTTGTCGATTGACAACCAGAAAGAACCAACAACGCGAATAGCGCAATGAAAAAGCGAACTATTTTTTTATTTGAAGACATTTGGAACCAACATCGAAAAATTTTGTCGCAATGTTATATTCTTAAAACTAAACATTCAAACGACCCAATTCGCAGTTAGATTCATTTTCAGGCGAAATATGTTTGTTTTTTATCGTTCTCCCGCATCAAACTCATACAAAAACCTCATTAATTAATAAAAATAACAATACAAAGTCTTGATTTTGAGACAGTTAGTAAAAAATAGAAACTTCACAATAACACTATGATTTTCATTGATAAAAACGTGAACAAGGTCTTAAAAAAATTGAATATCAGTTCAAAAAAGCACATTTGTTCATCTAAGAAAGTGATATTTGTCCAATCAGTAAAATCCATTTTTTCTAAAAACGTCTTTAATCTTGCAGATAAATTTAGAACCTGAGCTTTAAAAAATGTGTAATACGATCACTGAAACGTTAACGCCAAGTTCATTATTTACATTTTTGTAAATAATGAACTTGGCAGTAGAGAAGGGTTAATTGTTTATTTTTCACTCCGATATTGATATAAATGAAAATAACAATTTTATAAAAAGTGGGTTCTTTATATAAACTTATCCCTTAGTAGGAATATAAAGCGAAATGACGGGTTAAGAGAAACTGTCTGTTATGGAAGCTAAACTAGATGGCGTTGCAAAAATTAATTAATGACTATTTTCTCTATTTCAAACCTCCTTCATAGATAAAAAACACCGATACCACCTTAAGGGTAGTTTCACTTTCATCTATGAAGGGTTCAAGCCTGTCTATCTAACTACTTTAACGCGAGTAACTTGTCCGTAAACTCGGCAAAACCATATCCACCCGGTTGAGTCATCACAACGATTGGGTGGTGTTCAAGGCGTTGCCAATAGTGCTTAATGTTCGCTACCCCAACGCTATTTGGTAAGGCTTCAAACATGTATTGATCGTTCATAGAGTCACCAACATAACAACTATGTTTGAATATCTCTTCGGATGATAAGCCCTTCTCCTCGAGAAAAGTCGTCGCGGTGGCTTTTTTGGAGTGTTCGCCATACCAAGCATTGATATGTATCGAGCTGGCTGTGGCATGAGCGCCCAATGCACGTATTTTTGCAACAACCTCTTCAATAATGTTCTCATCGACACGTGGACGATTCTGACCGATATCAATAGCAACTTCACACAGTCTGTACGATTGGTCCAACGTCAACTCGAGATCAGGATATTGGTTTAAGATTGTTAGCACTTGCTGTTTGAGCTGTTGTTGTTTCTCACTGATCACGCTTAACGGCAAACTTGAACGAAGGGTAAGGAAACCATTTTTCTTTTCCATAATAAAAGCGCCATTCTCACCAAGCACTGCATCAACAGGCCAAAGTTGAGCAATATGATCGCACCATCCTGCGCAGGCACCGGTTACCGCAACCACTTTTTTGCCCGCATCTCGAAGCTTTTTCAATGCGATCAGTGTTTCGGGCGGCAGTTCGCCTTTCCAAGTCAGAGTGTCATCGACATCTGTTAAAACCCAATCTATGCTTTTCCAATTCTGGTTTAATTCATTCGATACCGAATTCATTTTTACACCTCTAAATAATGATTAACGACACAGTGTTAAAGCAAATTCGGCAAGAACATCACCACGCTCTCTGAGAACGTCAGCAACATTAATACCGCTAACAGTGCTAGCAACAGGGGAGCCACTTCTTTAACGAAGTCGACCATACGAACTTTTAATATTGAGCAGACCGTAAACATCATGGAACCGAATGGTGGAGTGACACCACCAATCATAATATTCACGATCACGATAATGCCGAAGTGAACCGGATTAACTCCCAAGTTCAATACCGCCGGAAGCAGCAGTGGCGTCAGGATGATCATTGCTGCACCACCCTCAATGAACATGCCAACCACCAGCAGCAAAACGTTGATCAGTAACAGCAGAACCAGCTTATTGTCCGTTAGCTCAATCAAAGCTGATGCAACGTTGTGAGGGATCTGCTCCAGTGTCATGTAATAACCAAAGACCATAGCACCGATGATAATGAACATCACACTGCTGGTGCCCTGCACCGTCTCTCGCATAATTTGAGGAATGTGTTTGAAACTCAGTTCTCGGTAGATAAACGCACCAATAATGACACAAAGTAGAACTGCAATAGCCCCGGCTTCCGTTGGGGTAAAGAGCCCAAAGCGCATTCCCAGAATAATGCCAAACGGAATCAACAGAGCTGGCACAGCCTTAAAGAAGTAATGAAGACGTTCTTTAGCAGTCGCAGGCTTCGAACGCGAAGGTTTATAGTTTCGCTTGCGAGAGATGAACCAAATGGTGACCATTAAGGACAGAGCCATTAAAAACGCAGGTACATAACCCGCGATGAACATTTGGTGCACGGAAACATTCGCCAATAGAGCGAAAATAATCAAGTTAATACCAGGTGGGATTACCGGACTAATACTTGAAGATGCTGCTGTAACAGCCGCAGTAAACGGTAAGTCGTAGCCGCGTTTGGTCATCTCTGGCGCTAAGATTTTTGACTGCATCGCCGCATCTGCGTTGGCTGAACCCGAGATACCCCCCATCAAGGTACTCAATGCCACGTTCACCTGAGCTAATCCGCCCGTCTTATGACCTATCATTGAATCGGCAAACGCGAGTAAACTTTTACTGATCCCCGCATAGTTCATCACCGAACCCACCATGATGAAAAATGGGATCGCCAGTAACGGAAACGACTCTGCCGAACTGATGAACCTCTGCATAACCAAGGTCACGGGAATCGAATTATTGATAAATAGGAAATAGACCATTGCAGACGATATCAGGGAGAATGCAATCGGAATATTCAGTAGGAAAAGAGCAAAAAGAATGAAAATTGGAAGATAGCTTTCCATTGAGAGTACCTACTGCTTAGAACTTTTTAAACAAGCTACATCGTCTACGATGAACTTAACGGTGTGGATAGCCATCAAAGAAAAACTAAGTACCAACACGCCATTAATAGCAAAATAAGACATCCCCATTACTGGCGTGACTTTGCTAGAGAGCATCAAATACTGATAACTAAGAACTGACATCAAAATGTTGATGCCCAATAGGAATACCGAGACCCCTAGTTTAAAAATGCGTTGGGGACGCGTTGGTAACATGGCCACAATCACATCCACGCCCATATGAAGTTTGTGCTTGTAGCATGAGCTGATGCCTAGATAGACAGCCCAGATAAAACAGATCACTGAGAGCTCTTCGCTCCAAGGGACAACAAAGCCAAATCCATAACGCAAAACCACATTAACAATCACAACAAGCACTGTGATTGAAATAGCAATCGACGCTAAGATTTCTTCAAGGTTTCTTAATAAAAACAAGAGTTCCTCCTAGATTTACTCGCTATGAATGCTGCGAGCAAATAGGAATCAAGCGACCCAAAACTATTGGGTCGCTAGTGTTAACAAATGGGATTCTAATCGTTATTGAGCCGCACGAATCGTCTCAAGCTCTTTCATGATGGTCGCGTGAACACCTTCGCTCCAAGTAGGGAACTGGTTGTAAACGTCTGCCGTCAGCTGGTTAAACTCTTCAGAGTTCACTTCATTGAACGTCACACCCAGTTCTTCTAGCTTCTGCTTGTATTCTTCATCAAGTTTAACCAGTTCTTGAGTATTAGATTCAACACCTGCTTCTAGCTCTTCGTTGATAATGGCTTGCTGTTCTGGCGTGAACTTATCCCACAACGTTGGAGAAATGTAGATACCAACAGAGCCAAGGAAGTGTTTAGTCAATGACATGTTCTTAGCAACTTCGTAGATCTTCGTCGAGTACATAGTCAAGATAGAGCCTTCTAGACCATCAACAACACCTTGCTGAACACCAGCGTATGTTTCTGGGAAAGGAAGAGAAGCTGGCGCTGCGCCCATAGCAGAGAGTGTGCTAATAAACAGTTGGCTTTGTGGTACACGAATACGCATCCCCGCCATGTCTGAAGAGTTAACAATCTCTTTATTGGTGATCATATGACGGAACCCAAACATGTAATCCGCGTTTAATACTTTAATGCCCTTCTCTTCAGCTTGCTGCTTGAGGCCTGCGACATAGTCTGTGTCCATCATTGCCAGGTATTCATCGTAAGAGTTGTACAACATAGGACCCGCAAGTGCTGCAAAATCAGGAACGTAATCACCAAGGTAAGTCAGGTCTTCCACGGCAATCCAGTTAGCACCATTTACGACCTGCTCAAGGTTGTCTTTATAAACTGGTAGTTGGCCACCAGGGAAAACTTTAATGTTAACTGAGCCATCAGTGCGTTCACGAATCTTGTCCGTCACCTTCACTAGTTCTTGCGTTAGAAGCTCATTCTGAGTGAACACCAAGCTCATATTGATATCAATCGGCTCAATCTTTGCTTCTGTTGCTGATTCATCTGCCTGACCACAACCGACAAGAAGCGCCGCGGCTGTCATTACTGTTCCTATTAGCTTTTTCATTTTGAATCCTTTGTTTTGGATGTGTTACTTCAATTGAGTATAGAAGGCTAAATTTTGGTTGAGTATGCGATTCAATTATTACATTCATATGAACATAAAAATGTTTATTTGAACATTATCAAAAATATGATCTTGCCCATAAAACCCAACTTTGGCCGCCATATTTTCATATTCTTAGTAATGAATCTGTAACAATAGAGAGATAATGTTCACTCAAATTTCAAATGAACAATTAGATATTGATATGATCACAGGCCATCGCGGTGCAGCACTTTTGGCACCAGAAAATACATTGGTAAGTATTGAACGAGCAGCCCGAGCGGGTGCCAAATGGGTAGAGATTGATACTCAGCTAACTGCGGATAAAATCCCAGTCGTTATGCATGATGAAACCGTTGATCGTTGTACTAACGGCACTGGTAAATTATCCGAACTGACACTCGCAGAGATTCAGGCGTTAGATGCTGGTAGTTGGTTTGGTAAAGAATTCAAGGGGGTTACGATTCCTACCTTGGAAGAGGCGATGCTCAAGTGTATGGAGCTTGGAGTAACCCTCAACCTTGAATTAAAGGTCTATAACCAGCACACAACACAAGCACTGACCGATGAAGTACTTGCGACGGTTGAACGTATCAATTACCCGCTAGATAAGTTGCTGTTTTCAAGCTTCAACCAAGATGTGTTAGCTCAATGCAAAACACACTACCCTCAAGTACGACGCGGCTTTATCTGTGATAAGTGGGATCAAAGCAGCTTAGACACCCTTCTGTGCTTAGACCTTTATAGTATTCATATCGACCACCAGCTACTCGATATTTCCATCGCCAATGAGATAAAAGAATCGGGTATAATCCTCAAGATATGGACACTCAACGACCCATCGAAAGCGAAAGGATTCTATGAGATGGGTGTCGACAACATCATTACCGACATGCCGAACCAATTTTAGTGAAACACTATGGAATTAAACCAGCGCCAAAAGCAGATACTTGCCACTCTTAAATCCAATCAAGATGTTCAGATCGACCATCTCGCTGACCAGTTTGCTGTTACTACGCAAACAATTCGACGTGATGTAAACCAACTGTGCGAACAAGGATTAGCAAGACGTGTACATGGTGGCGTGAGTCTGCCGACCGCACTAACCAACACCAGCTATCGCTTTCGCACTGGCGTTGAATCCGACACCAAAGACAACATTGCACTCGCAGTAGCCGATGCGATACCAGAAGGTTCAACAGTGATGATGGGTATTGGCACCACTGTAACTCGAATCGCTCAGTATCTGCTTGCAAAGCCTGCTCTACGCGTTATCACTAATAACCTACAAGTTGCGCGAATTTTAGAAGCGAACGACCAAATCGAGGTCTATTTAGCAGGCGGTTTACTGCGCCGTGAACACCAAGACATGGTAGGCAGCAGTGTGGTTAACTTCTTCTCCGATTTCGAAGCTGATATTGGCATTTGTGGCTGTGGCTCTATAACAACGAGCCATTATGCGATGGAGCATGAGCAAGTTGAGGCCGATCTTTCCAAAGCCATTCTCAACAACAGCCGTGAATGCTGGCTAGTCGCAGACGCGAGTAAATGGGGTCGTTTTGCTGCACTAAAAGTCGCTCCCCTAGATCAATTTGATCGTATCTATACTAATAATCGTCAACTCCCAGAAGAGTTAAACGTTCAGTTCATCGACGATACCGTATCGGCTTAATTCCCGTCGATTATCGAACCAGCCCACTTGCATCGCTACGAAGGAAGTGGGTGTTTTCAACTAGGAAATCAAGCAATGTACTCGCTTGCGGGCTCAATGCCCGACCTTTTAGTGACTGCACTTTCACTCGAGCTTTAGACAAGATCTCAAGATCAGTCGGCACGATCTCAATCTCTCCCGATTCAACCTCTTCCAAGACCGTTAGCTTCGGCATAAAAGTAACGCCCAGCCCCGCAGATACGAAGTTTTTCAACGCACTCACTGAGTTGGTCTGTAGCTTTGGTGAAAGGTTCAAGTGAGACATCTGCTGCGCATGATGGACTAGCCTGCCCATGCCGGTCGAGTTATCGATGAGCGCGAGAGGCAAAGCCTGCAGATCTTGCAGTGTAGTCGGTTCCTCTTTCAACGTTAACAAATGCCCTTTGGGAACAATCAGCTCTAGCGGATGACTTCGCTCAACATGGGTATGTAGCTTAGGATGAGGCGCAGCAGCGTAGGTTATCGCAAAATCGATCTGCTGATCTTCAAGCAGTTTAACCGCATCTAACGCTCCAGCGATTTCAATCGATAAATTGATATCAGGATAACGAGTCATAAAGGTTTCCATTGGCTTGGAAACGAGATTAGTAATGAAACCCTCTCCGATTGCGATACTGACACTACCGCCTGTTAAATTTTTCAATTTCGTTAGCTGAGAGAGCACCGCCGCTTCACTGCGTATAATGTTGCGATAGTGATTAAGAAGCTCATTGCCAGCCTCGGTCAAATACGATTGACGGTTATTACGCTCCCACACTTTCATTTCAACTTGAGCTTCAAGCTGACCAAGCATACGGCTCATGGCTGCCGGGTCTACATTGAGCATTTTTGCTGCCTTGCGCAGTGAGCCGTACTTAGACAACCCATTGAGATACTCTAGAGCACGTATATTAAAGTGATGCATGATAAGTCCTTGTACAACGGCAATTCACCAAGATTCTCATATATACGGCTATCTAATCTCAATAAATTTTCTTGTTGCTATTGTTAAGGGGAAAATCTGTGCTTGAGGTCACCATCTACTGCCAAACCGAAAAGTTATTCCAGCTCTGTTTAGTCACTGCAGTTCAATCATCATAAATGTTATGATATAACATTCCACTTATAATCTATTATTTATTGATGCTGTGAAATGTCATATAGCGTCAACCGACTGGGAAATTGAGGATCACGTAATGAACACCGAGACTACTGAAGTATTCACTGCTGATAACAAAACGAGCGAAACACCTTCGTTCAACAAAGGAAAGCTGCCAACCGTGCTGACGGATATCTATAAAGATCATCTCAATATGGTGGTTTGGGAGCGTGCTTTCAGTGAGGAACTGACACAAGCCATTGATGAGTTTATTTCTAATAACCCGGATTTCAGTAAGTCAGTGAATGTGTCTTCTGAAAGTGCTTATCAAGAATTACAAAAATCACTCGACGACTTGCCCCCAACTTTAGTTCAGAACATTGCTGAGCTAGTTGATATGTTCTGTTGCTTATTCGATCTCAAAGATGCTGGTGTACGCCTAGCAACATTAAACAGTGCTATGTGCCCACGCTTTCATGTCGACCGTGTCCCTTGCCGACTAGTCACCACTTTTCATGGTACAGCAACACAATGGCTACCTAACCATGTGCTTGATCGCTCTAAGCTTGGACATGGCAGCAACGGACAACCCGACCACCTATCCGGCTTATACCAAGATGAAAGTGACGTTCAACAGTTATCGTGTGGTGACGTCGCGCTGTTAAAAGGCGGTGCGTGGATTGGTAATGAAGAAACAGCATTAGTACATCGCTCACCAATGATTTCTGCACAAGAAAATCGACTGCTGCTGACTGTAGACTTTGGTTAACTATCGACTTCGGTTAACCGCAACTCGCCAATAACCCTAATCTAATCATTAGAAAGAGGCCCCACGGCCTCTGCCCGAAAATGTATCCACTTCAAGAATAGTACTCAATCACTACATGCTGAATTGGGTTAACTAATACCGATGCAAAAAAGATATTCACGTGTTGAATTTAGGTACTATACTCAAAATCGCTCCATCTCATCAATAATCAACGGAAAGACATGGCCGACTATTTATTCATATAAAATGAGATTTCAGTTACCAGATCATTATATAGCCAAAGAAAGGTAGTAACAAAAATTTAATATAAACCATGGAACTTATTAAACATCTAACTATTTTACAAATGTCACTTAGTCAAAATTCAACCAATTAAAATAAAAGGAAAATAATTAAATCAATAATCCTTTATGGTTAATTCTCAATTATTTGAACCTCGTCCAATTTATTTGCAACAATTATCTTACTCTGGTACGATTATTGAGCTAAATAATTACTATCCCTTAATAAGTAGCAGTATTGAACCTCTGTTTATTGAGTATGTATTTATCCATATTCACTTCCAATATCGCAAAAAAATCATTAACTCCTTACCCTGACTATCGAGGGTTTTGATTTTATATGCACTATTGAAGTTACTACATGCAAAAAAAAAGATAAGAGCATTAAGAGGTATCTCTTGCACCAAGAACGAGTATTTGAACCTGACTGTTTATTAAAAAGCCATTCAAATAATAAAGTATGCTTCCCGATAGCCTTTATTAGCCTTCTCACACAGGCTACCGACTTACAACAGGTATTAGACATTGCTGCGGAGTGGGTAGATACCATCATCCCTTGTGATAGAGTCAGTGTGGCAATTCCGGAAAACACACACCAATTAAAAGTATTCGCCTTTCATGGCAACAAAGCGATACCGCTCAACATGCTTATTCCAATCGAAAACTCATTCGTTGGAAGAGTCTTTCAAACTCAAAAATTGACTATCTGTGATCATGTTCAGCAGTCGCTAGAAATAGACTGCACTCTACTGTCTTCACATGGGCTGTCTTGCTGTATGGACGCGCCACTTATCAATAATGGCATCTGCTACGGCACATTAAACATCGCCCATAAAGAAGGCGCCTTTTACAACGAACAACATGCTGCACTATTACAAAGCATTGCGAGCTGGCTAGCTCTAAATATTGCTCTGCATACACAAGCTCAAAGAATGGAGCAGCTAGCAAGCATTGACGACTTAACCCGCGTTCCGAACCGTCGCAAGTTTATGAACACCATAGAAAACAAATTTAAAAACTACAAAGCGACAGGAAAAGGGTTTTACGTCGCGATACTCGACCTCGATAACTTCAAATTACTGAATGATAACCACGGCCACGATGCAGGCGACTTAATGTTGGTAAAATCAGCAGATGTCGCTAAATTTGTTATCGGAAAACAAGACTTCCTTGCTCGAATAGGCGGTGAAGAGTTTGCATTTATAATCGAACGAGATTCTTGGGCCGAAGTTGTTGAGGCAATGGAGACTGTCAGGTATTCAATTGCATCCTTAAAAGTCGAACACAATAACCTACCAATTGGTATCACTACTAGTATTGGTGTGACCCACGTAAGACCTCAAGACGCAACGTTTGGCGAAACGATGGTGAGAGCAGACCAAGCGCTTTACGTCGCGAAAGAGAGAGGCCGTAACTGCGTTGAATTGCTGTAAATTGTCTAAACTCGCTCTGCATCATGCCACCATTACAATCAGCATTAAATGGCGGTGTTATCACTTTAAGCTGAAATGTTAGATACACTCACTCTTTCGCTAACGTGGTGCCTTCAACGATAGCCACTCTGCTTGTTGCAATCGAGTTAATATTACCTTTTCTTGTTTACCTTATTCGAACTGCAGATCCGAGTCACTCAACCAAACAGCCTCTTGCTCTAAAGCTAAACCTTGTTTCTTCATTTCCGCCACGAGCCCTCGCAACGTTGGTAATTGCTCTAGAAGTCTTTGGCTATTTCGCTCGAAAGAATCAAATTCACGGACAGTATCATTCCAAAGTTGGTTTTGCCCGTAACGGTTCAAAAGTTCCTTCCAATTAGGCATCACCCAAAACTCTGTTCTTTGTTTAAGCCTCTCATTCAGGCGTCGGAAGTTATTCAGCCCGACTCCATCATAGTCAGCAAAAAAGTAGACCATCGGCGCCCTTTGGGGTACCGATAACCAATCAATCAGTTTGTTGTGTAACTGCCCTCGGTACCATATAACGGTAGTGGGTTCGTTATTGGGTAGCCAATCTAGACGGTCAAACAATGCTTGGTTTTCCACCAGCCAAATAGAATGATGAGTGTTAAGATCCCTATTTCTTTCTCCACCCACTTCAAGGGAAAAAACGCCAAACTCTTCTGTCGATACATTTAAGTGCTTAGTTGCTCCCCCAGAACACTCCCATAGCGGATTCGCAACCGTTTTAGCCAGCACGTAGGTGACATCGTGACCTACTGTTCCTTGTTTGCTGCTGCGTGTAGAGGCTATGTTTACGGCTCTTTGTGGGGCAGATGTAGGCACGTTTTGATTTGGTGCCAGTTGCTCCAGTGTGACTTTAACGACATCCATATCTAGAATGCCGTAGACAACGCCACGCCCTTTAGGAGTCACTTGTACACTCTGAGTTTTGCGGCAGAACTCTTCAAGCTGCCTCTTCTGAGATGGCGTCAATGTGCTTCCGGCAATAGAACCAGGATACGCCTCGACTAGTCGCGTTAGTGCTTTAACTAATACCTGACTCATAATGATGGCTCCACTTGTGACTGCAGTAGTTCTTGGTTTTCTACTGGTTCGAAAATCTGCCAACTATTTTTGCTGATGTGGTTCTTACCATTAGCCTGGTGGATAGGCACACAATAACGAGCTGTGGTTAACGGTGCTGGTGAGGCAAAAATCAATGCAAAACCGAACTGTTCGGCAATCGCTATTAAGTTAGCTTGGTTCTTGGTATCTAGGGCCAACGCCTCATCCAAATAACATACCGCTTTCATTTGATGACGTTTGTCTTGCATTAAGTGAAGCATCGCAAGGCCGGTCACAAGCTTAGCCATCAATACGGTTCCGTTAGAAGCCGCACTATCAATATCTTCAAATGACTCTGGTTGCTGCCCTTGCTTGGCAACGATAAATTCAAGTCTGAATAAGTCTGCTACTCTTAGGCCTTGGCGAGCATTACCTTCCTCAATCAACAGGCTCTTCGCTCGGTCTAACTCCGCATCATCGAGAATACTGCCTTGGTCAAACAGTTCAAAACTCTGACCACTTTCAGTTTGCTCTGCTTGCTGAATGAGTACATTTATCGCATCAACAAGCTGACTCTCTTCAACAGGTTCAATTTTGAATGTTTTGAGATCCGATAACTGCCTGTGACTGATTAGTCGGTTGAATTCCTTCATCTTACTTTGTAGTGCATAGAGTCCACTTCGTAGTTCTCTTAAACTCGCAGTGACGTTGACCACTGCCGAGCGGGCACGTCTTTCCAACGCTTTCTTCTCATCATCCAAACAATGGCTGAATTTAATAATGCCTTTTAACTCTTCATCCTGAGTTTGAGCCATCTGAAATTTGGTAAGCCCCTTTTGAGATAAGTCATTTTTTATTTGGCGCAATTCTTTGGACAACTTATCGAGGTCTTTGCAATCCTCTATGTATTGTTCAAGGCGAGCAGGTAGATATTCAAGAGACCATTCGTCCATCACGATCCAAGGGGTATGCGGTCGCTCCGAAAGCATACTGAACAAGGCCTGATCATCAATTCTTTGTTTTTTCAGCTTCTCAACACTTTCACTATCCGTTGTAAGCTGAACTAACTTAGCTGCAACTTCAGTTATTTGGGCAGCTATCGATTTATGCCTTTGCCCTGCGTTATCCAGCTCAGCAGTAATGATATTTAACTCTTGCTCTAACGCCTCTTTTTGTTCGGTTCGCTGATGCTGACTATTTATTAACTGTTGAAGCTGTCGGTAATCCTCAAGGTCTTGTTCACACTGCCTTACTGCATGATTTAATTCATTCTTTTTGCTCTCAGCAAACTCACTTTCTTTGCTTGCTTCCAACAGATCTTTGAGGTTCTCTATATGTTCATTAACACTGTGTATTTCTTCCAGCAGCTCTTGCTCTGTTTTTTGAACATATTGAGGAATAAGCTCATCAAGCGATAACGTTAAGCCAACCAGAGAGAGTTTCTCGACTGGTCCTTCTTTCAACGCTTCTTGCAGCTGATTGATATCGAATGAATACTGCTCTGGTGATAGTCGCATCACTTGTGAACTAAGCACTTTATTCAGCTTTTGTAACTCTGCAGTATCGAGCTGTTTAGATAGATTAAGATACAGGTTGTCTCCCAACGTTTTTCGTTGTGACTCTAAACTAACAAGTTGAGCCTCACTTTCAGTCAGCTGCTTCTCCAGTTCTTTTGAGGAGAATCTCTGAGATTGAACACACAATGCTGTTTGAATATCGTATTCACGCTTAGCTGATGCTAGCTGTCTATTCAAATATGAATCATCGGGGATCAGAGCAAAGCGAATAGATAATGATTCCTGCTCTTCATCAGCCTTCTGAAGCTCTATCAGGTTACTGTTAAGTTGCCCCTTCTTTTCGACGTTATTTCTATCCTCTGTTTGCAAGCTAGATTGTTCTGTGTCCAGCTCTGCTCTCTTATGCTCCAGGTTATGTTTTTTAGTTTGTACATGACCATGCCAGTCTTGCAGCAACGCATTCAATTTAGGCTGGCATGCAGCGATCTTTCCTCGTAACGATAAGGTGCGCTCATACTTTTGTTCGAGACCTTGAATCGTCTCGAGATTGTTTACGGCTGCTAGGTACTGTTCGCGTTCTAGATTGATGTCGTGAAATGCTTTTTCCCATTCTTGCTTAAAATCAATGCTGGAATTCGGTAGTTCTCGACTAAAAATCTTCAACAAGTAGTCTTTCACATCACTGGAGTTTAGCTTGTCGAGCCTGAGCGTTTTGGTGAGGACTTGCTGGAACGAGCGAGCATCACTCACATGCTCAAGTTTGAATACCGTAAAATCGATGTCGCTGTTTTTCTTACTTTTTGCACCGCCATAAATCGAGTGTCGAAACTCTTTATCATTGAATTTATAGACTCGATGCTTCTTTGTCGCTAAGTGGTTGACTAACTTTGGTTGGGCAACAATATTGCCATCATCCAAACGAAAATCGTCTAGGTTTAATTCACCTTTGTAAGCGAAGTATTCATAGTCATAACCTACCCCTTTACCAACACAGCCAAACACCACGGTGCCGGTTTGTGGCAGGATGACTTCTAGCAAGATGTAAGCACTGTTATTTGGGAAGTAAAAACGGCGAGCCTTCTCTAATGAATGAGAACCAAAATCCATCCTTCTTTGGTCGATGATGAGCAGAAACTGGAGTGCATTGATTAGGCTTGTTTTGCCATGGTTATTTGGCGCAATTAATGACACAGAGTCGTCAAGAGGAAGTTCAGCTCGCTGGTAACCAGCACTGCCAATTAACGCTAAACGTTGAAAACCGTAACTTAACATGATTCATCTTCCTCATAAGCGGCCACATCGCTGCCGGATTCTTGCTCAGTAATAGCTTCGAAATGGTCTAGGTAGCGATACACCGAAGGCAGCAAACGCCAATGATTGTTCTCTTGAACCGCAAAGCCTTTTCGCACTGCATTATCGAGTATCTTTGCTAGTGCATCTTGGTCGAGCTCTTCTGCATCTAAAAGTTCTTGGTGCTTTTTGTAAACCTCATCTAGAAAGGCATTATCAATTGTCCATTGGTAAAACTGACCAAGAGAGCGGCCGTAATCAGCTTGATTGTCAAATATCACCATCAGTAATAGTGCTAACTGGCGCGATTGTTTATTAATATTATGGTTACTGTCTTCATCATGAAACCAAGCAAAACCCCGTCCATCAATGCGCAAGTCAAAACCTAAGTTAGCAAATAGGTACTGATACTGCTCTGTTTGCTGTTCTAGCTCATGCCATAGAGCAGCATCCGTCGAGCGGTTGAGATGTCGACCAGAGTTAAAAAGATTAAATAGCTCAGTCAGATGAGCTAGCTCACTTAAATCGATTTTGCTAGTTTGCATTATCAGCATCCTTTTCATTTGTTGAGCCAGTCAACATCTTTATTTCGTGAGGGTGGTAGGTTACGACTACTGTATTGAGCGCTGTAGTACTTGAGCTCACCCCTAATGTGCTTTGCCACTGAGGGTCACGGACAAGCTCGTGATAGAGTCGCAACAGTTCGGCATCTGATAGGTGTTGATAGTTTCCTCTGAGCCACGTCATTAGATTAGTGACCGGCAGCGAGTCAGCAAGTTGTTCCCTCAGAAGCTCTTCATCAACCCAGTTGATCATTGGAGTTTCAGTCGCTTCCTCTTCATCTGGGAACGGTATAGAGCTAGGTTCAAAGTCCAAGAATTCTGCTATCAACTCACGTACTTCATTACCCAATTGAATTTTAGTCACGCGGCTACTTTTCCACATAGGCAAACCTTCGGCATTCAGTCCTCGCGCTAAACCCTTTTTACGTACTTGGCTTAGCTGCTTGCTAATCACCGCTGAAAGTTGATTGTGTTGTCTGGCTTCCTCTCTTAATGGCAACAAAGTATCGGCACATTGCTGAGCAATGACTCGTCCTTGGTATCGAAGATCTTTGACTTGATAAGCTATCTGACGCATTACCAACCTTTGTTGATACAAAGATCCACGCATGGAAAGTATGTCAACAGCAGTATCGAGTGCTTCTTCTGCCTTTTCTAATAAGGGGTAGAAACTGCCTCCAAGACCGCTATCCATCATTTCGTTCATGGGTTCTACGTATTGGTCATACACTTCCAACACTTCACGGTAACGCCGTTCAATTGGGACACTGGTGTCCGCAGACTTCGCCAATTCTGCTATTTCAAAGATGGCTTGTTTGTCCTGAGTTAACTGTTGAGTAATTTTTCGAACCAATTCCGACAACCTGTTCGCACCAGTACGAAGTAAATCGTTGTCTGCCACATCAAGCCCCTCTAACACTTGGCTGGTGGCGTCTTTAATCGCATCTACTCGCGCTTTAAGTACCGCTGATAAGCCTAACTCATGCTCTTGGGTTAAGCCTCTAACAAAGTCCACAACTAGCGTGTTTAGCTGATAGTCGCTACTGCGATTGACAGGCTGCAATATGTCTGCATTAACAAGGCTGGTGAGCACAGTATTACTTTCCGCATTTTTACTTTTGTACTGATTAATCACCTGTTCAAGTGCTCTTAGCTCAAACGCTGGAAACTCTCTCGAAAGCCGAGTTAACTGTTCAACCACTTCCCAGTGTTGATGTAGCTGAAAGATGAGACTTTTGGGGGCTGCCATTGAAACCTACTCTTTATAATAAAACTAACCTGATATTCTAATCGACTCTACTTGCAGAAGTTGCATAATACATCAATTTATAAGCATCAAACTGCTTATATACTAACAGAACAATAGTAAATTGCTCTGGATGACAACATGCAAACTTACCAAGTACTAAAACAGCGTCAAAGCGTTGAGCGAGACGGCCATCCTCAGAATCTTGGCCTGCGTGTCCATCGCGCTTTAAGTTGTTTGAATAAATCCGAACTTTGTAACGATGATGACTCTACCTGTGGATCGCTTTCCACTCCGCTTACGCGCAAGAGTTTGACCAACGGCAACACTATGGAGAGCAATTACACAATTTTGTTTGGGACGAGTATTCCAACACGATTCGAGTCATCTTGGATAACGAATTTATCCTCCAGGCATATTGGGATTATCATGCCGGTAGGATCACCGAAGATAGCTGGAAGAGCGAACGCAGCAAAGCCAAAGTCGCCGCTAACAAAGCACTGAGTCAAAATGATACGGCGAAAGTCCTATCTATACTGTTTTCTCGCCTATACACCCTACGTAACCAGCTAATCCATGATGGAGGTATAATTTACCTCCATCCCCTAGTCGGTAAGCCTTATCTATGGGTTTCGCTGTCGATACTTCTCTTGCCGTTAGTTTTGCCATTGCTCTCTCCTTTCTATCGGAAATTGATCACACAGTACGCAGATTTTTGACCTATTCGGCTCCCTCAAAATTAAAGTATGCAAAACAGGTGAATCTATATTTTTCAAAGAGATAAAAATGGAATAAGAAACTTGGCAATCCTGCTCCTCCGTAAACTGTATGCTGCATTTTTAACGCAAATGTATGCTGATTTCTTTCAAACCTTAGAAGCATACACTTAGGCATACAACAGTACTTGGGATTGTAGAGGAAGGATGGAACGTTTTGAGACTTGGGTTTCGATATAAAACAATGAGTTATAAAACGAAAAAAGCCCCTAGACTCGTCTAGGGGCTTGAATGTGGCGGTGAGGGAGGGATTCGAAAGCTCTCTCTCCCACCTAAAAAATCACAAATAATCTTGTATAAACATGCACTTATCAAAATTCATTAGCATAATGAATTGGCAAATTAGTGCCAAATCGTAGCATTCCATCGACTCACCGTCTAGACACCTTCTGATAAAAAAAGAGCACCTCAATTGGTGCTCGTTGCTTAAGTTAAGCATAAAAATGATACATCGACTCTTCATTGCGAGATTCACGGAAATCTTTACTACCTCGCAGGTTTACTTCCCATGATAAGTAATGTTTCTTCAGTGTATGCACATTTGTGTGACCAATATGAGCAGCGACATCTTTCTCTTCTCGATCGCTCTCAATTGCACGGTTTACAAAAGAGTGGCGACAGGGCTGCATGCCACGAAACTCAACATTTGCGAGTTTAAAATATCGCTTTAACGCTCGGTAAATATGAGTGCTATCCCACCAGTACTTATCTGTGTCCTTGTTATAAAAGAAAAACTGGTTCGTACACTCCACTTCGTCACCTTCAACCACCATAGGGTGTGAGTATTCCAGTAGCTCACCGTTATCAATAATCTCATTGAAAATCAAACAAGAAAGCTTACTGAGTGTGATATGACGTTTTGACTCCGTTGTTTTGGTCTCTTTCATTTCGCCAAGTACAATTGCATGAGTTACCTTATAGGTGCTTTCCGACTTACAATAGTTACCCGCTGTAAGAGCAAGCACTTCAGAAACCCGTAACCCTTCTTCGCAGCCAACAAGGAATGCTTGTACAACACCATCCTCTGAACGGACATCCATGAGCCGCTTAATTTCATCAGTGGTGTAGGCTTTTGTTGCTGTGAAATTACCAACGGAACGGACTGGCTGAGACATTTTTTCAATAGGATTCACACGTAACTCACCTTTTGCTACAAGATCAGCAAACATATCCTTTACAGCAGATCGAATATGTTGACGCGTTTTATCTGCATAGCCTTCATAGCTTTTTTTATTTGAATTTGATGGTTTCGCTGCCTCTCCTAGCTTGTGAGCTCGCATGTCTGCTTTGTTCTCAAATTCAGTCTTAATATTGAGCAAAGTCGTATTGAAGTAATGATCAAAGTCGACGCCTTCTAAATCTTTGACAAATCGCTCTGTTGGAAAGGTGCGTTTAAATGTTTCTAATGCCGTCTGGATACCCTTTTCTGTTGATCGTGCGATGAGCCCTGCATCACGCTGATTTCTAATTTGCTTCTGTCGCTGGTTAATCACTGTATATAGCTGTTTGCGAGTTAGGCGTTTTAATGTCATATGTAGCTCTTTATTCGTCCATGCTGGCACTATTCTGTGCGTTATTCATGCCGCCACTCTAACCATATATCAGAGCCACATCAAGCAAACGTGCAGCTAAAAAACCCGAAAAGCAAGCAACTAGCAGCCAAAATTCACAAAACCGCACAATAAACATCAAGAGGTGGATATTGATGTTTTAACAAGAATAATTGATATAGAAAACTAGAACAAAAAGCGGTGACTTTTCCTGAAAAAATTTTTTTCAACTTATGTTCAAGTGCTCGTTTTTTAAACAGCATGAAAAAAGATGCTTGTAATAGCATCTTTCTATCGCGTCAAATCCACAGAATTAGCGTCGACGAGGAAAAGGAGGGCGTGCACTCATAAGTCTTTCAACTATGTCATGCACAATCGAGTTGAATAACTCACAACCATCATCAGGTTTGGCGTGCTGGAACATTAACCTTCGAAGCAGTCCAGACCCCATAATATGATCATCAACTACCTCTTCCACCCAGTGCCATTGTTTCGAGCTAGTGACCACATCTAGTTGTGTAAGCAATCCAACTTCAACGCAGATGTCTTCAACTTGTTTAAGCAATAGTGCACGTTTAATCTCTTTGTCGCCGAGTAGCGCCCTTCCCAAGGGAGTCGTAGGAACTTTTCGCATGTTTTTTCTTAAACATACATAATTTGTGAATGGCGCCAAATTATTTGTTCGGTAGGTGGCTCCGTTTTGTCCAAAAGCTGGATAGAGAGCGACTGTTAGCTCAAACTGATAGCTGTTGCATTCTACTTGTAAGTCGCCCTCCTTTCTGAGCCTTCATTTCCACCTTACAAACCAAATCCTGCATGAAATCATACAGAGAAGCTGTTTCTTCATTTGAAGCATCAATGGCATCCATCCCCTTGATTAATCGATTGTATTGTCTATTCATCTGCTTAGTATCACCGACTTCATAAGCGTGGAGCCATTTATTAGCTTGATTGATCATCTTATGCAGATGCTTCTCTTGTAACTTAAGAGCCTCTTGTTTACGTGCTGATTTCACTTGCCAAGTGGGGACTCTTTTTCTCGCCTCACCACTGTATGGCTTTCGTGGTTTATAGGCACGGTGATCGACACCAACAGCTTCAAGCACTGCTGTATTAAAAGCGCTTTTGAATAATCGAGTTGTACTTTTACGCTGTAGCTCAGCTAGATAAGTAAGGTCGTCTGTGAATTTACCGACGATGATATGTATGTGATCACCACTACCTTTGACGCTCATGTCTTGTTTCTGCTGATGAACTACTGCTCTAACAATAGAAGGCAGCTGATTTGTTGATAAATTGAGATGTGAAGCTAGGTTGACCATCAGTATCTTTAAGATCTGCCGCCATTGATTTTCATCAGGGCGTACTCCTTTCGGCAGTGTACACACGAACTCTACGGATTGAGTCGGCGGACGCCCTCCCTTCCGTTTAGTGGCTTGTTTGAGTTTATAACGCTCACAATTACGCAAGATATTGAGCGATTGCTTCTCAGAGCCGTGTATGTTGATGATATTTTCAGTTTGTCGATGATTACGATGACTCGCATTCATTAAATAGTGTTCACGAGCTATCACATCGCGTGTGGCTTCGGTAATGACCGTCCAATTCTTAAGCATGTTTTTATCAACTATACAAATTTTCATAGTTAAAACAAAACCATGCAATGCAGGCTGTGTAGTCAAGATAGGGAAACCCACCGCTAACTTCGTTCTCGGGTTTCCCGTATCTTGTAAGAGGGAGACCCTCTTAACTCCCGAAATTTTTATCATTTAGAAACCAATGAGATACAAAAAATTATGCGATAGTTTTTATTTTCCTATTGCTTTGTTATTTAAATAGATCGAGCTTTAAGAAAAAGAACAATGCAAAATAATTCTTCTTATAAAGTCAGCAGAGACTCTAAACCTGTACCTGAACAACAACTTGAATTGGGTCTAGGCTTATCAAAGCAACAGATGATCAAAGCTCAACAATATATTGAAACACGTTACTTCTCTATTGATGAGATCAACGACATCTTACATTTGTTCGAAACCTGTGGTCATCGACTTGAAGTGAAGATGCTAATTCGAAATATTCACAACTGGACTGATTACCCAAACACTGAAATGGGCTCACTACTTCTATATGCTGATAAAAAGTCTCGCAGTGGAGTCTTTACGCTGATGGACAAATTTGCAGAGGGTAAATCGTTAGACCAACTTCTAAATCAAGACTTCCTCTATGAGCAATTCTAATGACATCACTGAAATGCGGTTTCCTGATATAAAAATTGGAGGGAATGGGCAATCTATTGTGCTGAACACTGCCGAGAACTTAAATGCACTACTTGAACTTTCTGGCTATGAAGCGCGAATTAATAAAATGAATCTAGAACCAGAGCTCTTCCATGGTGGGGTGTACATTGGTAGCCCAGACATTATTCGAAGTAAGCTGATTTCATTGTCTTCTGTTTGTGGTTTGCCTAAGGCAGCCATTGACGATCATCTAGCTGCAATTGCGCAGGCAAATTCTTACCACCCAGTTGTTGACTGGCTTGATGGATATGAATGGGACAAAGAGTCCCGAGTGGATAAAGTAATCGCTTGTCTTAAATCAAAGGACGATGAGCTCACAGCTATTGTTCTCAAACGTTGGTTCATTGGATGTATTGCTTCTCTGCTAATCCCAAATTACAAAAGTAAGCTTGTACCTGTCTTAGCGGGGCTTCAATCCTATAGAAAAACCGCATTCGTCGAACGTATCTGTTCGGTGTTAACAGATGCTTTCCTAGAAGGAGCAGAATTAAACCCAGATAACAAGGATTCTATCCTCAGTTGCATTCGTAGTTGGATTGTTGAATTGGGCGAGCTAGAGCGCACGACAGCGCATTCACAGGGCGGTCTTAAAGCATTCATAACTCGTTCGGTTGATACTGTTCGCCCACCCTACGCAAGAACTGACATCAAAAAGCCAAGACAAACTAATTTAATCGCTACGGTGAATGGTACAAGTTTCTTAAAAGACCAAACGGGTAATAGTCGTTACGCTGTAATTGAGTTGATTGAGCGAACGGATATGGACACCCTCAACGAGTTGTTAGGTTGGGAGTACAAATCAACAGGTGAAATCAAGCTGGTTGATGAGAACAAACTCCGCCAATTTTGGCTAGAGGTGCGACATCTCCTTGAGGAGGAAGGCTATTCATGGAATTTAACTTCAGAAGAACAAGCGAAAGTCAGCAAACAGACTGAAAAGTATGTTGATAAAGGGGATTACTATGCGACGCTGAAAGACTACTTAGCTGACTTTAAAGACAATGACTTACGTTGGTGTACTAGCACTCAAGTCTGCAGTCTTGTCGGTATCCATGTAAGCAAAGCGAATATGGTTGGAAAAGCATTGGCTATATTAACTCAGGAAGAAGCCATCAAACGTAAATTCACGGGCGGAGTGAATCGATACCACTTTCCGATTTAATCGAAGTTAGCCCGACTTTCTATCCGATCTTGGTGGTGGAGGTGGGGTACTATCCTAGATTTATACAAAAGAGGCAGCTTGTATTCGCTGCCTCTTCTAGGTTGTTAATGAAAACCTTCGATAAATGTCGCAGCAAACCCTTTCAACCGCTCAGCTATACGAGGAAGGATCGTTCGGCGTGTTCTAAAAGTCATCTTCTCAGTTGTTAGCTGGGCGATATCATCCGACTTCAAGCTGTCTACGCTCATACCGTTCTCTATGTTCGTCACCATTTCGCTAAACTTATCAGTATCAAGCTTCTCTTCTTCTGCTATCTGGCTTAGTTCTTTTTGTTTCTGCTCTTCTATGTACTCATCAAACTCAGCACCTTGCACTAAGCCTTGCATACTCTTCTCAATAAAATCTTCGATGAGAGAGCGCTTGCTATACAAGGTCGGTTCAGTAGCCAGCAAGTTAGCGATAACTTGGCGCTTCTTCTCTTTCGCTTCGTCACAAGATTCTTCGAACATTGTCATCAACAAGTGACGGATATAACTAACGTTGACTTCATCTCGTTGGAGTAGCTCTAATTCGAAATCGATATCCGCTAAGATAGACTCCTTATCAGCAGGACTTTTCTTAAGCTCACGGGCTAAATCGCTGTATTTAGAAGCGTAGTCAACGAACTCTTGCTCAGATATACCAAGTGTTTCAATGTCGAAGTCGCTAAATGTCTCTAGCTGGTTCTTTAAACGCATCAAGATGCGGAACTGCTTAATAAAACCTACTTGCATGTCCTCGTCAGGCAAGTCATCGACACTTTGCACATCAGGAGCAATTGCTTTCAACGCTTCAAGCGCTTTAGAAAAGTCTTCCGTCAGCCCGTTAAGATCTGGTACTTCAATAAACTCGATTGGCTGTTTATTTGAGAACAGCGTAAACGCCTCGTCCGCTTGTGGTTTGAGGTTGCGATAACACATGACATTACCATGCGACTTCACCGTGCCATTTAGGCGGTTAGTACGGGAGAAGGCTTGCACCAATCCATGATACTTAAGGTTTTTGTCGACATAGATGGTATTTAAGCCGGGAGCGTCAAACCCCGTGAGGAACATATTTACTACGAGCAAGATATCCACTTCACCGTTCTTGGTACGGTTCGATAGATCCTTGTAGTAGTTGTAGAAACTGTCGGTATCTTGGGTTGAGTAGCTCGTACCAAACTGCTGATTGTAGTCTTCGATGTAAGCATCTAGCTTGTCTCGACTATGCACTTTGGCATTGGCTTCCGCTAAGCCTTTAACATTGACCTCACCTTCGAACTCTTCTTCCTCATTTACGCCATAGCTAAAGATGGTGCCGATATTGAGCTTGTGTTTGCCCTCTTCTTTGAGTGCTTTGAAGGTGTCGTAATAAGTGATGAGATCAGGCACACTCGCAACACACAGCATGGCGTTAAACTTGCGCTTGGTCTTATGACCGTGGATACCAATGATGTGCTCACATACTTGTTTGATACGCTTTGGAGAGCTAAAAAACTCGGCGACATCGATACTACTCACATCGACATCCATGCCATCGTTTTTATGCTTCAGCTTGCCGTAATACTCAATAGCAAATGGCAACACGTTATCGTCTTTGATGGCATCAACAATTACATAGCTATGGAGGCGTTCGCCAAATAGATCCTTTGTGGTTCTTTTTTGTGTGCCTTTACCTTCCACTTTTTTAGCGGTCGCATTGTCAGCGAAGATAGGTGTTCCCGTAAAACCAAATAGCTGTGCGTTTTCGAAGAAGTCGACGATGTTTTGGTGCGTTTCGCCAAATTGGCTGCGGTGGCATTCATCAAAGATAAAGACCACTCGTTCTTGGCGTAAGTGTTCAACCTGCCCTTTAAATCGAGGCTTAGTGATCAGGTTATTAAGCTTTTGAATTGTCGTAATGGTCAGCTTGTTGATGCGATTGACTTTATTACTGTAGATAGGCGCATACTCTGCGACTTGTGGCAGCTCTTCAACGTCGTTGGCACTACTATCTTTCGTGTTTAGCGCTTTCTTCGCCATGTTCTTTAGTGGAAGTGGTCGTGAACCGAGGAACTGATTCAGAAGGCTTTTAGTATCCCCCGTGCTGTCGACACTGCCTCTTAAAAACGCATCAAACTCTTTGGCGGTTTGATAATCGAGGTCTTTGCGGTCGACCACGAATACCACTCTGTCCACATCTTCAAGTGTAGAAAGAATCTGAGCGGTTTTGAAACTAGTCAACGTCTTACCGCTACCCGTTGTGTGCCAAATGTAACCGTGGTTATTGTTGGTTTTTACCTGATTAACGATCGCTTCTACCGCATAGAATTGGTAAGGGCGCAGCACCATCAAAAACTTACCAGACTCGTTCTGTACGATGTAGCGGCTGAGCATCTTGGTCAGGTGAGATTGATTTAGAAAAGCATCAGCAAACTGAGGCAGTGCGTTAATCTTGTTGTTTTCAACGTCTGTCCAGTTGAAAGTCTGCTTAAACGAAAGCTCACGGTTGTTAGAGAAATATTTGGTGTTGACGCCATTAGAGATAACAAACAACTGTACGTAGTTGAACAGTCCGCCTTGTGCACCATAGGTATGTTTGTCGTAACGCTTAATCTGGTTGAACGCTTCTGCTAGCTCAATGCCTCGGCGTTTTAATTCAATTTGAATGAGCGGTAAACCATTCACCAAGATGGTGACGTCATAGCGGTTCTCGTACGTGCCTTGAATGGTGATCTGATTGGTCACTTGGAAAAAGTTCTTGCTTGCATCATCAAATAACAGAGTCAGGTAATCGGTGGTGCCGTCTTCACGAGTGACATCCACCTTTCCTTTCAAGCGCTTGGATTTATCGAAGATGTTGCCCTTTTCTAGCTTGATAAGCACACTTTCAAACTCACGCTCGGTTAGCGTAACACCATTGGCTTTCTCAAGTTGAGTTTTGAGGTTCGCTTTTAACGCTTCCGCATTGCCAATATCAACAGGTTTGAAATCGGCAGCGACAAGCTGATCGATTAGCTCTTTTTCAAGTTGTGCTTCTGATTGTGTGCTCATAATTCTTCTATTTATAAATCCAACTGGCGGTTCCAACTACACGAACATTTGCTGCAACAAGCCCTTCTTCCACTCTTTGGCTTTCTCAAGCTCTGAGTTGGCTAGATCGATCTTCTGGTCAATCGCTGATAGGAAGTTAGCTATTCGCGTTTGCTCTTCTAGGCTTGGGGTACATAGTTTTACTTTACCTAAATCGTTCAGGTATAAACCGGGCTGGGCTCCTATGGTCTTTTTTGTCTCTAGCTGCTTCTGCACATAGGAAGACTGGAGTAACTGACAAATATAATCAGTATTTGATGTAGGAAACCTTAATATGGCGACACTACGTTGAAAAGCAATATTCTTAGTGTCTAAGACTTTTGCAACTCGTCCAATAGTACCAACAATCGTCAGAAGAACGTCACCTTTATGTAGTTCGTAATTCTTATATATTTTGTCGAATTCCGATTGTGAAATTTTCCTTTCAGAATCAGTTATTCTGATAGAGTTATTGACTATGTTTTTCGCACTCAATAGAAAGTTAGGAGCCCCTTCTTGATCAGGATGGGAGCCATGTGTCCCATCTTTTAGCAAATTCACTAAACTCTTCAACGTTCTCTCTTCCCAATCAGGAAACTCATTACCGTCATCCGCTTTAAAGCGTAGTGTCGGTGGGGTAAAGGTTAGCTGTCCATCTTGTTCGTCCCACCTGCCATTAAACAATTGTTGCATCACACCTTTCTTGTACTGCCTTAACAAGGGTAAACTTCCACCGCTACGGAATGGAATACCTAACTCTTCCGTATATAGTTTTATTTTTGAATCTACAAATTCTGTGGCTTCATGTAATGTCTCTAAAGCATCAGATACAACATTAAGATCTATCGACTCTTCCTCTTCAAAGGTATCCACATATCGAGGGATGTTGAGGTTGTAGTCGTTCTCTTCAACCTCAGTAATCTTGGCGACATGGGCAAACTTTTCGACGGATTCACGTTTACTGTAAGCTACGACAATGCGTTCAACGTCTTCGTGGCGCATAAAGTTTTGCGCTTTGCCTTTTTCGAAGTGGTTAGAGGCATCGATAAACAGCACGTTGTCATCGTTCTTACGGTTCTTTTTGAATACCAAGATACAAGTTGGAATGCTTGTGCCGAAGAAGATACCCGCAGGTAAGCCAATAACGGCATCTAGGTAATTCTTTTTCTCGATAAGGTGCTTACGGATATGACCTTCTGCCGCACCACGGAATAGAATGCCGTGAGGGACAACTACAGCTAATGTGCCCGTTTCATTCAATTGGTGGATCATGTGAAGCACAAAAGCAAAATCAGCTTTCGATTTAGGGGCAAGCTTGCCGTAGTCAGCAAAGCGTTCACTGTTTAAGTGCAGTTCGTTAGCACTCCAGTTCGCTGAAAACGGAGGGTTCGCTACTACTGCATCAAAACGCTTATCTAGGTGCATTGGGTGTTCTAGGGTGTCATCGTTTTTGATATCAAACTTATCGTAACGCACACCGTGCATCAGCATGTTCATCCGAGCGAGGTTATAAGTGCTTGGGTTTTGCTCCTGACCACAAAACTCAAGATTGTGGCTACCTACTTCACGAGCAACACGCAGTAGCAATGAGCCTGAACCACAAGTAGGGTCGTATACGGACTTTACGTTGCCATCTAGGCTAACCAACTTAGCAAGGATTTTAGATACTTGTTGAGGGGTGTAGAACTCGCCTGCTTTCTTACCTGCACCAGAAGCGAACTGACCAATCAGGTATTCGTAAGCATCACCAAGTAGATCGATTTCAGTGTTCTCTAGATGGAAGTCGATGTTATCTAGGTGAACCAACACCTGACTGATTAGCTTATTACGTGCGTCTGGGTTTTTACCTAACTTACTTGAGTTAAGATCTAACTCTTCAAACAAACCATTGAAGTCATCAGCAGAATCCGCCGCTGTAGTGGATTGTTCAATATCAGCAAGGGTGCGTTCAAGCTCATCGATAATAAACTCTTGTTTCTTGCCTCGCTCTGCTAGGCTAGAGAAAAGCTGCTTAGGAGCAATAAAGTAACCAAGGTTCTCGACACACTCTTCACGAAGGTCATTGAGCAGTTCTTTATCATCAGCAGCACCAACAAAGGTAATGCCATCTTCTGCAAGTAGCTCATCACAGTAGCGGTTTAGCTTGTCTGATAAATACTTGTAGAAGATAAGCCCCAGAATGTAGTCACGAAAGTCGTCTGCCGACATATTGCCACGTAGTGTGTTGGCAATGTTCCAGAGCTGTTTTTGAAGTTCTTGTTGGTGTTGTTGAACCATGGTTTACCTGTTGATGTACGTTCAATCTGTATTTAGACCGAATTGTACCAGAAACCAAAGTGTTGCGATTGTTTTATGTCACGACCAAAATAGAAATAATACCCCACCTGCCCCACCTAGAAACCACCACTACACCCCAACAGCGTTATCCGTACACAACATGAGTGGCGCAGGATACTACCATAAAAAAATGAGATGAAAAGCCATTAACTTTGCCCTCGAAGATGGTGTCACCATCTCACTATGCATAAACAATGGAAGAAATATGCAAGAAGAGACACCCTCGACAATCCCACTTAAAAACCTAGACCGATTAATCCTACAACTTAACCTATGAGACCTATTTTTTTTCTTATTATTTTTTTTCTTATAAAAGGCCTATAACATACCTATAGAGTAACCTATAAATACCTATAAATACCTATAAGAAGCCTAAAAGACACCTAACCAATTGATAGTAGAGACTTAATCTGAGTGAGCTTGACTTGAATTGGGGATCTGCTGACTTGAATTGGGGATCTGCTGACTTCATTTGGGGTTTTGCTGACTTGAATTAGGGATCCTACACAAAAAATTGACTTGAATTGGGGATCTGCTGACTTCATTTAGGGTTTTGCTGACTTGAATTGGGGATCTTAAGCCCAAAAACTCACTTAAAATAAGTCACACAAGCATTGAACTCGGTCAAAGATGACTTATTCCAAGTGAGTTCCGCTCATTGATTAAGCACCTCACAAATCAACCCATTATCATTTAATTCAAAATAATTGAATTTAAATGCACAATACTGCGACATCTAATTTTTCTACTGCCATAGATAAATTTTCAATAGACGCTGTCTTTCCGTATCTTCCGAAAGTAATGCCCTTCGTAGTGTGCCCAATTAATTGCGCAACAATGTGCTCATCTACCCCAACTTGTTTGAGTTCATCGACAAATGTGTGACGTAGACCATGAAGAGTACGACGAGAGTTACCAACAAAGCCTTGCGACTTCAATACACGTTGGAATCGTTGGGCAAACTGTTTCCCCCAATCGTTGTACATTCCGATAGGGTTGAGCGAGAAAAGCTTCTTTTCACGTCTTTGGATGCGATTTTGAACATAGTCGACGAAACCAAGTTCAATCAGTTTGGAGTGAAGTGGAACGATGCGCCTAGCGGATAAACTCTTGAGAGTTTTGTTGTCGCCATCATCATTAATCGAGATACACCAGTGCCCATCGACTTGCAAAACATCAGCCGTATCAAGCTGGCAAATTTCAGCACTTCGAGCGCCCGTATGCAGGAGTAATAAGGGTATCCAATAGTCTTCTAGTTGAGATTGGATGGTCTTTTTACCTGATTTCAAAGTTTTGTAGTCTTTAAAATTTTCATGGCTAAACAGGTGTTTTAGTTGAGAGTGCGACCACCTACTACGCTCTTCAAACGCTTGTTGAGACTTCTTCTTCACTTTAATGTTATCAAGTGGATTCACCTTGATAACCTCTTGTATTTTCAACCATGAATAGAATTGTCGGTTGGCGGCAAGATATTCATTTGTCGTCTTCTCAGAACTCCCCTCTTCAAGCAAATACTGTTTGAACGCCATACCATCTTTTGGTGACACCTCTTGTACGTCAAACTTTCTGACAAACGTAAAGAATCTACCCAAGCGAAGCTTCAACTGGTTAACACTTCTTAGTGAGATTCTCTCTGCACTTTTACCCTTCAAAAACTCATCGACATGTCTCTGGTAATTACTTTGTGTCGGAGACTTCTTTTTCTTAGGTCTAGCCACAGGCTTTTTAAATTTCGACTTTGACGTCGTAGCAACTGAGTTTTGCTTAAACCCATGAGTCCTCATATCTGACAGCACCCCTTTCAGCTCACTAAGCTGTTCCTTTGCAGGTTTTAGAGTATCGAACTTACTAACTTGAATTTGAATCGCAGAGATGACAGCTATCATTCGCTCTTTTGCGATAGCGCGTTGCTTTGTTGATAAAGAGAATCTAAGTTCAGGAGGGAAACCTCTCCCAACTAATTCTTTGGAAAAGTAGTAGCGAGCATAGTAGCTAGCATTGCGGTCTTTAAGAAGAAACATGATCGTATCACTTGTACGTATCATGCCAATTGAATTTTGGTGCAGACACAAAAAAGCCCTTGTAAAACAAGGGCTTATTCGTAAAAATATGGCGGTGAGGGAGGGATTCGAACCCTCGATACGTTTCCGTATACACACTTTCCAGGCGTGCTCCTTCGGCCACTCGGACACCTCACCAAATTTTGTTGTTAAGCTATGTCGCTCAACGAGGCGCTACTTTATTGATTCTGCTCGCTTTGGTCAAGGGGCATTATCAAAAAAGTTACCCTAATTGGTCTGTTCGCTTACAAATTAACTCATTCGTTTGAAAACAGACCAAATATCAGCAGGATTATGCTTGTTGATAGTAACCCGGTACACGGAACCATCTACGGCACATATCTAAGAAGTAACCGTATAGCACACCCATACCGCACGAAATCACGGCATTACTCGTCACCGCAGTCACGATTTGATCTGTTGACGCGCCTACCGCGAACAAGATACCAGCATACACTGGTGACTGAAATAGAACATACGCGATCAGATCAGACAGGTTTTTTGCCAATGAACTGCCAGACAGCTTCGCACCGTTGCGTAGTACCCAATCACGGAAAACACCGTAAGGCCATGCGATTGCAATATTGACAGGAATAGAGAGTGTTCGTGATGCAAGAGACTGCTCAAACGACATACCCGAGATAAAAATCTCAACAATCATGCCAGAGATAAAACAGAAAACTACCATAGCAAAAGTATCCGCCGCTGCGTTACGAATACAAAATGGTCCACGAGACTTCATTCCACCAAACCCAAAATATACCACTGCCAATCCAGTGATTTAGTAACATATAACAAGGGCAAATCAATACCCAGCCAGATTATGTCACTATTAGAACATAAGATTTGCAGTGATAGATTTTGAATTTAAAATAAAGTTGTAAATTTACAACCAGAATTTAGAGTAAAACCAGTTACTTCCACCAGTAAAGTAGATTTAGCTCAAGCTTTACTCAAAATGTATTTCATTTACCGTAACTAAAGTACACTTATTCGACTGGAATATTGACGGTTATCGAGTTAATGAGTTCTTGAGGGGGGAAGCGCCCTTTTGAAAGCTCTTGAATCGCTTGAGTTAATAATGATGGAAGCAAAGAGTTCTCTGTAGGCTCGATATGAATAAGTAGGTTCTCTAATGCAAACGTCGCCAACTCTATGTTTTGGTCTTCCAGGGCAATGTACAAAGTCACCAAGAGTTCCTCGGTGTTATCTGGCGTTTTGTTTACCGGCTCTTCACTCTTCTTTGTTTGAGAGTCATGATATTGATAAAGCTTGCTAGAGAATCTAAAGAGCGCGTCATCAAGCTCTCGCTCATCAATCGGCTTAGCTATGATGTAATCAACCCCTGCCCCTATCATTCGCTCACGCGTCTCTTTAAAGACATCCGCAGTACAGCCAAAAATAAGCACCGATGACACTTCATCAGCCAGTGAACGTATTGCGGTTGTTGACTCTACGCCATCCATAACGGGCATGTGATTATCCATAAGAATCAAGTCAAAGCGCTCGGACGCCAAAGCCTGAATCGCAAGCTCTCCATTTTCAACACTCTTACAAGTAAAGCCTTTGTTTTCCATGAAAGTTTCAATGATCACAGTGTTCGTTCGGTTATCTTCCACAATCAAGACTTTTAAACCTGAGTAGTTAAGCTTGGAGTGTGGCACGCTTTCTAGCTCTCCAGGCTCTGTCGGTTCGATTTTTAAGTTCACATCAAAGCTGGTTCCAATCCCCTCTTCACTGGTCACTTGAACATCACCACCCATTAACTCGGCAATTTGCTTCACAATCGCTAAACCTAATCCCGTGCCGCCAAAGCGACGCGTCGTGGACGACTCAGCTTGCTCGAATGGATTAAAAATACGTTTTTGCGCTTCTTTGGAGATGCCAATACCAGTATCACGAACTCGAATGTTCAGATAGGTATTGCCATTCTTAGCAATTTCTTTGAAATAGACTTCGACAAAGCCGCGTGAGGTAAATTTCACCGCGTTGTTGAGCAAATTAAACAGAACCTGACGCAGACGCGCCTTGTCAGCAAAATACCAACGGCCTGCTGGCACTTCAGTGTAGACCTTAAACTGAAGCCCCTTCTCAGCAGATAAGGTGTAGTAAACACTATTAATACTGCCAATGAGTGAATCCAGTGGGAAACGCGTATTATCGAGTTCGAGTTTGCCCTGCTCTATCTTCGAGAAGTCCAAAATCTCGTTGAGCAACGTCATCATGTGATCGCCAGATTCATAAAGCCCACGCAGAAGTTTCTCTTGTTCGCGGTTTAAAGGTGTCTTGAGAAGAATTTGTGCCGTACCCAAAACCCCGTTCATTGGCGTTCGTATTTCGTGAGAAAGTGTTGCTAAGAAGGCAGTTTTGGCATTGGTCGACGCTTGAGCTTTTACTTTCTCAGCTTCTAGGAATACCGTTTTTTCATTAAATGTTTTGATTAGGTAGCCAATTTCATCTTGGCTTTGATAGTTAACATCTATGACCCCTCCCGCCTTGGAACCATCGACCTCAGCTGCAATCGTCGTAATGGGGCTAATTAGATATCGGTTTAATAAGTAGTAACCAGCCATCACGCACAAAAGCAAGAAAGGTGCGATACCCCACTCAATACTGATGACCTGTCTAGACACTTCGTCAGCAACCAACCATTTGGAATTGACAACATCGACCTGCCAATCAAACTGACCAAATTTGTGCTGGCTGATATAGATGCCATCAACCAAGTTATAGTTGTGTGTTACCAATATCTGCTGATCTTGGTCACGTAACGTAATGCCTAGGTCATACTCTTCAGCATGGCTCTTTATAAAGTTGAGAAGTTCGGTGAGGGATAAATCTACCGTTGCAACACCCGCGAACTCGCCGTCCAGATAAAACGGAGCGGAAGCCGTAATCATCTGGATATGAGTGTATGGTTCTAAGTAAACATCACTCCACGACACCGTTCCCATCGGTTTATCGACAACTGACCTATACCAAGCCTCTTGATGATAGAGCATGGATTTGGGGTTGTTGTACGAGAAGATCTGATCAACTTTGCCATCATCAGCTTTATTGAAGAAGTAACTGTCTTGTTCTCGCTCAGGATTATATACATAAGGTTCAGGCCAGATGCCGGCACTAATTATGGTGTCGTCACTGGCCGCGAGGATTGACTTGAAATGCTGAGCCAATAAATTGGGGTCAGGTTGAGCTTGTGCAAGTCCGACAAGGCTACGTAAAAAGCCCTCTGAGCTATTAAGCGGTGCCTCAATTAATGATGAAAGGATTTCTGCCCTTAAGTCTAAATTCTGTTGGAGCTTAGCGCGTACCGGCGATTCAACAACGAAATAGGTGACACTGCCGATAATGGCAATAAAGGTTGCAAGGTATAATCCAAGGGCAACCATGCTTTTTTTCTTAAGAGAGGAACGTATCTGCATATAATTTTATTGCTGCTTTTTTGTTTAAGCTAGCGACTATATCCAGTTACATCAAGCCTTTTTAGATTGGGTTTTGATTGCGACAACAAGATTGGTACTATAAGCACCAATTTGTTTCACCTACTACGGTACTTCAGTTTGACACTACAAGAAATTCTTTCGCTTCCTGAGTTGGAAGGCAAACTTATCACAGAACACAAAACACTTGGCTTTGTGACTGCAATGGCAGCCGCGCCAAACGTGTTAACGCCACACGAGTGGCTTCCATTCTTATGGGGAGGTGAAGAAGTTGCTCCTTTCGCTGATGGCGAACAACTAGAGAGCTATATTGAGCTTATCATTGCGCTTTGGAATGAAACTCGCCCAGCTTTGATGGAAGGTAGCTGGACTTGGCCAGAAGCTTGCCAATTAGACGAAGAAGAGGTAGTGAACGAAGCAACGCGTGACTTCTGCGAAGGCTTGCTGCAAGGCTGGCAAATCGCTCGTGATGACTGGGAAACATTGATGCCAGAAGAGAGTGAAGACAACGCATTAGTTGGTGGCGTTCTTCTATCTATTAGCATGCTTTACGATCCAGAAACGTCGATCGCGACACTAGCAGAACAAGGTGTTGAAGGTTTGGAGCAGTTTGAAGAGATCTTCAATGCTGTACCCGTTATGCTGTGCGGCTTAACGCAACGTGGTATCGCTCTAGCTGAAGCTCAATAACGATTTATGTCGAACTTGCATCGCTAGGTGTAATGAACGAAAAAGTACTAGGCTTCCCCAACGGAAGCCTTTTTTCGATCTGATTGACGCAGGAGTGTCTAACTCCTCAATTTGTCTGTGATGATTTGCCAGTTAAACTCCGGAATACGCTCGTCTGCGATATAAAAGAGTTTTGATCCTCCAGTCACTTCCACATCCAGTTCTGGGTTAAGTTCGATCCCCCGCCCCTTGCCGTGATCAATCGCGATCAGCGTTGCTTGATAACGCTCTTTGAATACACTAAAGATTGGCGCGACCGTTGTCTTCTCTGCACTCTCTGGGTAGTAAGTAGAATATTGCGTCATGCCACGAGTGGAGCTCAGTAGCTCTTGGTGTAAAGCGCTCGAGCCTGGATCAACAGCCGCTTTAGCCAGCATTTCTGCGCCCACGGCTGGAATACACTCAGAGTTTGGACAATGCTTGTGGAGAAGGTCACTCAAGGCTTCGTCTTTAAAGTAAACCAACAAGTGAGCATTTGGATTGCGATTGGCGCAATAAAGCGCCGCCGATAGAGTGATGTCATCTTCTGGGTTATCGATAAGAATACAGCTTGCCGACTCAATCCCCGTTTTTTTCATCTCTTTACCATCGGTATAACTGTTCACTTTAACGAAGTTGATCTCTCCAGGCAGAGGGTTTTCAATATCAGAACGCGTACACAACACAATTGGTCGCTTACCTGTCTCTTCATGTTGCAGCATTCTTATGAGATGAATCGTTCTTTGTTCATTCCAACCTAACATTAAAATGTGGTTTTCCACTCGGATTCTCCTTTTACCCAACAGGCCCGCACGCCAATATTCAACACCTTCAGTCGCAACTTTACCGAGTAACGCGGCAAACAAACTCAAGCCTCCGGGGATCACAAATAGAATCACTATCCATTGGCCAAACGCTGTGGCTGGTGACAAATCACCATAGCCAACCGTTGAAGCAGTCACGACCAGATAGTAAGCGAAGATAGTCAATGAAGACGTAAGATCATGCTCACCAGCAATGAACAACAGTAGCCACGCCGTGAACACATAGCCTGCAAACGCCACCAACAAGTTCTTCCCGTTTAACACAAATAAGTTCGCTTGAAGCCAGCGTTTAAGCTGTAACCAGATAACCATCCACACCTCAATTAAGTTTTTTGTTAATTACATGCTAGGAAAAATTTGCGATATCAACAAGATATCAGGTGTAAAACTCGAAAAAAGGTACAAAAAAAAGACCCCCAATACTTGGTGTCCAACTATTGGGGGTCATTCAGAATAGAGACTAGATTTTAGATACTGACGGAGAGCGAACTCACGCGTTACCTTTCACTTGCAGATTCAACTGCTCAGCAAAATCAAGCATACGGTTTAATGGGATAAGAGACTTCACGCGCAGTTCTTCAGAAACGAAGATCTCGTGTTGCTCACCACCATTCTCAAGCGCATTTTCAATCGCCTCTAGGCCATTCATCGCCATCCAAGGACAGTGTGCGCAGCTACGGCATGTTGCACCAGCACCTGCTGTTGGCGCTTCAATCAGTTCTTTTTCAGGCACCAATTGCTGCATCTTGAAGAAGATACCTTTGTCTGTCGCGACAATCATTTGCGGGTGCGGCAACTCTTTCGCTTTTTTAATAAGCTGGCTAGTAGAACCCACTGCATCAGCGAGCTCTACCACACTTGCTGGAGACTCTGGGTGTACAAGAATTGCTGCTTCAGGGTATACAGATTTCATCTTTCTCAATGCATCTGCAGAGAACTCGTCGTGAACAATACATTCACCTTGCCATAGAAGCATATCTGCGCCTGTTTGGTTGGCGATGTACGAACCTAAGTGACGGTCTGGGCCCCATATGATTGGTTTGCCTTCAGCATCTAGGCTTTCGACAATCTCAAGTGCAATACTTGATGTGACAACCCAGTCAGCACGCGCTTTTACCGCAGCTGATGTATTCGCGTAAACCACAACCGTATGGTCTGGATGCGCATCACAAAACTCAGTGAATTTATCCGCTGGGCAGCCCAGATCAAGCGAACACTCAGCTTCTAGAGTTGGCATTAAAATGCGCTTTTCAGGTGTCAGAATTTTCGCTGATTCGCCCATGAATCGAACACCACCGATGATCAGTGTGCTCGCTGGGTGACGGTTACCAAACTTAGCCATCTCTAGCGAATCACCAACGAAACCGCCCGTCTCTTCTGCGAGTGCCTGGATTTCAGGGTCCGTGTAATAGTGAGCAATCAAAACAGCGTCTTTTTCTTTTAGTAGCTTTTTGATGTTCGCTATGTGAGCCTGCTTTTGAGCATCGTTCAATGGAACTGGCTTCGGTGGGAATGGGTAAACAGTGTCGATTTTATCTAATATATGGCTCATTGCTTCTGCTCTACGCAACTTCTTCCGAGAATTAGAGCATTCTACACAGTACAACGATTGGGATCAAAAAGGATTGGGTATAAAAAAAGGCGCTAATGCGCCTCTTTTACTAAAGAACTATAAATGAGTCTTGGCTACTTTTGCCGATGCACTGTTCGGGTACTCAGCCACCACCTGTTCGTAGTACTTTTTCGCTTGCTCAGAGTTATTGTTACGCGCAGCGATGTCTCCAAGCTTCACTAAAGCATCAGCGCGCTTATTAGAGTCTTTGTAAGCTACAACAGCCGCAAAGCTCTTCACTGCCTCTTTATCTTGCTTCTTAGCAAAGTAGAGCTGACCTAACCAGTAGTGTGAATTAGGTGTGAACGTAGAATCTGGGAAGTCTGTTTGAAACTTCTGGAATGCAGTGATTGCACCCGTGTAGTCTCGCTGTTTTAGGATCATATCCACAGCGTTTTGATAAGCGGTTTGCTCATCCACATCAGTACTGAAGGTTCCTTCGGCGCCTTTCGCGTCTGTTTCGGGAACAACCGCAGCTACAGAGCCTGATGTTTTCACTTCACTTCTTACTTTATCTAGTTCAATAAACAGTTCACGCTGACGCTCTAACATCTGTTTCATGTCATAGCTATTGCGCTCAAGTTGACCACGTAGCTCACTGACCTCAAGAGCCATGTCGTCCATTTGTTGCTGCATTTGAAGTTGAACGCGATTGCGATTTTGTAGCAAGCGCTCTAGACGCTCGATATCGGTTTCATTGGAAGCCGCTCGAGTAGAAGAGGAAGTTGAATTGGTTGTGGTGCTATTAAGATCGGATACTGGAGCAGGTGCAGCGAGCGCGGTGCCCGCTGCACTTACCAGTAACGAAAGCATAATGACACGCTTTTTGTTACTGATCATGAGGCTATTCCTCAATTAAAAAGTCTACTAATTAGTAAACTAGTACTGCACGACGGTTTTTAGCGTACACGTCTTCAGATTGACCAAGAAGAAGTGGCTTCTCTTCACCGTAGCTTACGATAGAGATTTGGTCAGCTTGAACACCTAGAGCTTGTAGGTATTTAGCAACTGCTTGAGCACGACGCTCACCTAGAGCGATGTTGTACTCAGGAGTACCGCGCTCATCAGCGTGGCCTTCTACAGTAACTTTCATGTCTACGTTTTTGCTTAGGTAAGCTGCGTGAGCCGCTAGCATCTCTTCGTAATCGCCCGCGATTGTAGCGTTGTCGAATGCGAAGTAGATAGTTTGAGTTTCACGTAGTGCTTGCTCTTTAAGCTCTTGCTCTGACAGTTGACCGTTCGCGTCAATTGGTGTCACAACAGTTGTATCTACGTTGTTTTCTGAACCTGAAGTTGCTTGGTTAGTTTCAGTACCAGAAGTCGCAGATGTTGCATCATCACTTGAACTACATGCTGTTACTGCCATCACTGGTAGTGCAATCATCAAGCCTTTAAGAACTTTATTAAGTTGCATCTTATTTTCCTTACGTTATCAAACTTAGTTTCTACAGCTGATAAATTGCTATAGATAGTTGCTTGCTACAATAGTTATTACTATCAATAGCTAATTGCTTTTAGGCGTGGCTACAGAAACGGCGACCACGCTGGTGCTCTTACGCGTCCATTAGTAGCCGGTAATCTAGCTTTAAAACGACCATCGATAGAGACCATCGACAGTACATTTGTTTGGTTGTAAATAGAGCTATAGATAACCATACCTCCATTTGGTGCAATACTTGGAGACTCGTCTAGCAAAGTTTTTGTTAATACTTGTACTGCGCCTGTTTCCAAATCTTGCTTGGCCAAGTTAAATCCAGAGTTGCTGCGATTCACCATGATCAGGAATCGACCGTCAGGGGTAATTTGACCACCTAAGTTCTGGCTACCTTGCCAAGTAATTCGTTGGGTAGAATTATCTGACAAATTTACATTATAAATCTGGGGTTTACCACCGCGATCAGACGTAAAAATGAGAGACTTGCCATCAGGGTGCCAGAAAGGTTCCGTATTGTTAGCACGGCCACGAGTAATTTGCGTTAACTTACGAGTTTGTAGGTCAAGCGTGTAAACCTGCAGGCTGCCTGTCTTCGAAAGTACTAATGCCAGTTTCTTACCGTCAGGAGAGAATCTTGGCGCACCATTGTGACGAGGGTATGACGTCACCTTTTCACGTTCACCGCTGTAGATGTTCATGATAAAGATTTCCGCTTGACCGTTTTGAAAGCTCACGTAAGCGAGTTTCTTACCGTCTGGTGACCAAGCTGGAGACATCAATGGTTGCTTAGAACGAAGTACCAAACGCTCGTTGTAACCGTCGTAATCCGCTACGCGCAGTTGGTACGGGTATTTATCTTTGTCATTCACCACAACGTAAGAGATACGTGTTAGGAACGCGCCCTTCTCACCTGTTAACTCTTCATAAACCAGATCTGAAATACGGTGTGCATATTCACGCAAGCGCGGGCCTGGCACAGTTGCCTTCTTATTGAAAAGAACGTGGTCTTTCGAAAGAACCAGTTGACCTTCATCGCTCAGTGCACGGCTTTGACCTTTAGTAAGCTGTCCACGAACAATATCGACCAATTGATAATTCACCACATACTGACCCTGCGCATCCTGAGTAATACTGCCAGTCAGGAGAGAATCAACACCTAGGTTTGTCCATGCATCGAAGTCAACTTCTGCTTCGCTGTATGGTGTTTGTGGCATTTTACTGGTTGCAACTGGGCTGAATTTACCACTGCGCTGTAAGTCTGATGCGATCACAGCAGACACATCGTGTGGCAGTTTCTCTTTACCTTCCCATTTAAAAGGCACAATCGCAATCGGTCGTGCCGAGTTGATACCATCGGTAATAACGAGCTCCAAAGCAGCATGTGCAAATTGACTGCTGGTCGCTATTACAAACACAAAACTTAGTAATAGTTTCTTTAACACGGGTTCGTCCTTTTACTCTGGTGATACTGTTAGGTTGATGTTTTTCAGAGAGTTTACGATATCTGGGTCTTTCGGTAGTGGGTAAGACTGCACCTGAGCTACGGCTCGTTTCGTCGCAGCACACAGACGGCTGTCACCCTCTAAAATTGAAAGATTACCTAAAATAGCGTTTGATCCAGTCGGGATCAGTTTTAGATTTACCCTACACGACTTTCCCCGAAAGCTATCCTCCAACAGCAGGTTTTGCTGTATAAGCTGGGTGTAAATCGCACCATATCGCTGAACTTCATCACCAATAAATTGTTGTCTTGCTGAAGAGTTTTGCGAGGCCTCGGTTTCAAGGCCAGCAAAGATGTCGTTAAGTGCCGCTTCTTGCTGCTTACGCTCTTCTTCAAGTCGCTTTAATCGCTCTTGCTCTTTACGTGCCTTTTCAGCTGCTTCTTTCGCTGCTTTCTCTTTCGCTAAACGCTCTTTTTCAGCGCGTTCAGCCGCTTCTTTCTCTTTACGTGCTTTTTCTGCCGCTTCTTTAGCCGCCTGCTCTTTTGCCAAGCGTTCCTGTTCTGCTTTTGCGATAGCCGCCTCTTTCGCTTTACGCTCTTGTTCCGCTTTAACTAATGCGGCTTCTTTGAGCTTACGATCGGCTTCGGCTTTCGCTGCACGCTCTTTCTCTTGCTTAAGACGAACTTCTTCTGCTTTACGCTGTTTCTCTTGCTCAACGCGACGCTTCTCTGCTTCACGAGCCGCTTTTGCCTCTTTGGCTTGCTTCTCTTTCAGCTTGCGAATGTTCTCTTCTTCCGCCTTGCGGTTTTGCTCTAAGCGTTCGCTTTCTCGGCGCAGCTTATCAAGGCGCTCTTGTTCTTTCTTACTCGCAGCTTCTCGTTGCTGACGAATCTGCTGCGCTTGCTGGCGAACCAATTGTGGATCAATAACCACAGCCTGAACCATTTGGCCGCTTGGCTCGGGCTCAGACATAGTAAAATCTGCACCCACAACCAGCACAACGAATAACACCACGTGCAGCGCTAGCGACACGATAAGTGGTGTACTTAAGCTATTCGATTTAGTCTTTTTTGTTTTCATGAATGCTACGGAGTTATTCCCTTATGTCCGTCAGTAGGCCAACCTTCGGCACCCCTGCTCGGCTTAATTCATCAAGTAGTAAAACCACTTCAGCATACGGCGTTGCAGCATCGCCACCAACCGCCACAGGTGAATTGGGCTTAATTGAAAGTTCCGCTTTCACTCGCACAATGATCTCTTGCAGTGACAGACCACGTTGCACTTCTTCGTTGTTCACACTTAGCCCTAGCTCACCGTCTTTATTTACTTCAACAATGATAAAGCTGGCATTATCGTCACCTAGAAGATCTTGAGCCGATTTTGCTGTTGAGGCTTGTGGTAGCTCTACATCCACTCCTTGAGTTACAAACGGCGAGGTCACCATAAAAATAATCAACAAAACCAGCATAACGTCGATGTAAGGTACAACGTTAATCTCTGCAGTCATTTTGCGCTTTTTAGGTTGGTATCCTGCCATTGATTACTCCCTGCCAGCCATCGCTTGGCGGTGAAGAATACTGTGGAACTCTTCAGAGAATGTCGCGTAGTTATGTTCTAGCTTACTTACACGACTGCTGAATCGGTTGTACGCCATTACCGCTGGAATCGCGGCAAATAGACCCATTGCGGTTGCAATAAGTGCTTCTGCGATGCCCGGTGCCACCATTGCTAGCGTAGCTTGCTTCACTTCACCTAATGCAATGAATGAATGCATGATCCCCCATACAGTACCAAAAAGACCAATGTATGGACTGATTGAGCCTACCGTTGCAAGAAATGGTAAGTTGGTTTCCAGCTCATCGACTTCACGGGCGACAGCAACACGCATCGCGCGACCAGTGCCTTCCATAATGAAATCTGGTGACGTCGCGTTAGATTTACGCAAACGTGCAAATTCGGTGAAGCCTGCATAGAAGATCTCTTCTGTACCAGACAACTCATCTTTACGCTTGTTGCTTTCTTGGTATAGCTTAGACAGATCAACACCTGACCAGAATTTATCTTCAAAGGTCTCTGTGTGTTTCGCCGCTTGAGAAAGCACCTTGCTTCTTTTTATGATCATCGCCCACGAGACGACAGACATACCCATTAGGGTAAGCATTACCAGTTTAACCAGTAAGCTGGCTTCTAAAATAAGGCCTAAAATTGAGATTTCAGCAGTCACTGTTTGTCAGCTCCGTAAGAATAAAAGTCGGCATAGCCTTAGGTTTCATTTTCTGATTGTCGATACATGCTACCTTAACCATTGCTTTACACAATGCTTTGCCATCAGGATTTACGATCTCCTGACAGAATACTAGGGAAGCCCGTTTCAGTTCATAAATCTTTGTAATGACTTGTAAAGCATCATCAAGGCGTGCACCTAGGATAAAATCGATATCCATGTGTCGGACAACAAAACCGATATTTTGTTCTAAAAGGACTTGCTGAGATACCCCTATTGAGCGCAGCATCTCGGTTCGAGCGCGTTCAAAAAATTTCAGGTAGTTGGAATGATAAACGACGCCACCCGCATCGGTGTCTTCATAATAGACGGTGATAGGCCAAGTAAATGGCTTAGATGATCCCTGCAAACTCATACCACAATACAAAAACGTTAAAGATATCACTATAACTCAACTCTTTGACATTAATACTATAACGGCATGAAATATTTGATTTGTGTGGTGAAAAAAAAGGCCATCTGTATAAGATGACCTCTTTTCGGCTAAAAACCAAACAGTGCAATAAAGCCTGTATTCATGGGCATTGACGCCACTATATGAACCTTAACACTGTTAAGTAGAGCAAAATTGTGAGTGAAGCATATGGGCTAAACAGCAGCTGCCATACCCATGCTCTAGGCTTAAAACCAACCCCGAAAACCATGCTTGAACACACAGCCCAAATAAACATTGGGCCGATGACAGCATTAAAGCCGCCAATGCTCTCAGCGTAGGCTTCTGGGTTCCACATAACCAAGCCAACATGCACAAAACCCAGTACCAGAGACAAAACTCGAAGCAGAGTCTTGTCCATAGGTTGATGCAGCTTAGTCACTTGCTCAGTGAGATTACTCACTGTCTTTATCCATCATTTCAGAGTGCTCTAACCAAAGAGCGTTAATGATGCCGAATGCACATGCTAGAAGTACACCCAAAATCCATGCGAAATACCACATAAAATTTCTCCTAAGTTATTTAACTTCTAGCTTAGTAAGCTGAAACGTCGTTATCTTCGATGTGTTTCTTATCCAGACGACCGAACATTTTGTAGTAAGTCCAAGTCGTATAAGCAAGAATCACAGGTACCATTACCGCCGCAACTGCAGTCATCAGGCCAAGTGTTAGTTCACTCGCTGTTGAATCCCACATTGTTAAGCTGTGGTTCGGGATTAGGCTAGAAGGCATCACGAATGGGAACATCGCAAAACCCGCCGTTAGGATAACACCAGCGTTCGACAAGCTTGAGAACAAGAATGCAAAACCACCACGCTCAAAGCGAGACGCAACCACTGCTAGCAATGGCATTACCACACCTAGGATAGGCGCAGCCCACATTGCTGGGTAGGTTTCAAAGTTTGCCATCCAAGCACCAGCTTGAACTGCTACTTCTTTGTTTAGTGGGTTTGAATCAGCCATTGTGTCTAGCGTGCTTGTAATCACGTAGCCATCGATAGACTGAACCCAGAGACCGCCCGCTACGAATAGTGCTACAGCGATTAGACCTGTGATTTGAGCAACACCGCGTGCACGCTCGTGCAGTGACTCAGTGGTCTTCATTTGCAGCCAAGTCGCACCTTGCATAACAAATAGCATCAAGCTTAGTACGCCACACAGTAGAGCAAATGGATTTAATAGAGCAAAGAACGAACCTTTGTACTCAGACATCAGCAGGCTGTTTAGCTCAAATGGAACACCTTGCAGTAGGTTACCAAATGCAACACCAAAGATAACTGGTGGCACTGTGCCACTGAAGCAAAGCGCGTAATCCCATGCTTTGCGCCATTTAGGATTTTCAATCTTAGAACGGTAGTCTAGAGCAAGTGGACGAAGCCAAAGTGCCGCTAGGGTTACGTACATCGCTAGATAGAATCCAGAAAACGACGTTGCGTAAACAAGAGGCCATGCAGCAAACAGTGCACCACCCGCTGTGATTAACCAAACTTGGTTGCCATCCCAGTGAGGGGCAATAGTATTCAGCATAATACGACGTTCAGTGTCGCTCTTACCGATAACAGGAGACAGAGCCGCAACACCCATGTCGAAGCCATCAGTCACGGCGAAACCTACCAGTAGAACACCGATTAGGACCCACCAAATAAGTCGTAAGATTTCGTAATCAAACATAATATTCCCTCACTTATACTTCTACTGAACGGCTAACTTTGTCTTCAACAGAGTTGTCGTTTTGTTCGAAGTGGTAACGGCCTGTCTTAAGGCTACTTGGGCCTTTGCGAGCAAATTTAAGCATTAGGTAAACTTCTGCAATCAGGAACACTGTGTACAGTGCAAGAATTGCAAATAGTGATGTCCAAAGCTCGCCAATAGTCAGAGCTGACGCTGCAACGTTGGTCGGTAGGATTTCACCTACAGCCCATGGCTGACGACCATATTCTGCAACAAACCAACCTGCTTCAATCGCAATCCAAGGTAGAGGGATTGAGAATAGCGCTGCTTTAAGAATCCATGGCTTCTGTTCGATTTTTTGGCGGCATGTTTGCACAAATGCTGCACCAAATACGAATAGCATGATGAAGCCACATGCAACCATGATACGGAACGACCAGAATAGAGGCCAAACAGTTGGGATCGAGTCGTCCGCAGCCATTTGAATTTGCTCTTCTGTTGCATCAACGACTTCGTCTGTGTAACGCTTAAGAAGCAGACCGTAACCTAGGTCACCTTTCACTTCGTCAAATGCTGCCATGTTTGCTTCAGACTTATCGCCTGCACGCAATTTTTCTAGAAGCTCGTATGCATACATACCCGTACGAATACGCTCAACGTGCTCGTCACGTAGATCACGCAGGCCTGTTACTTCTTTGTCAAAAGAACGCGTCGCAATGATACCCATAACGTAAGGAATCTTGATCGCGTAGTCAGTGTGCATCGTTTCTTGGTTTGGAACACCAAACACAGTAAATGCAGCTGGAGCTTCTTCTGTGTGCCATTCAGCTTCTACCGCTGCTAGCTTCACTTTCTGAACTTCACCTAACTCGTAACCTGATTCGTCACCTAGAACGATTACAGATAGAATCGCAGCCATACCGAATGATGCTGCAATCGCGAAAGAGCGGCGAGCAAAAGCAAGGTCACGACCTTTTAGAATGTAGTAAGAACTGATACCTAGGATGAACATTGCACCCGTTGTGTAACCAGAAGCCACTGTGTGTACGAATTTAACTTGCGCTACTGGGTTTAGGACAACTTCAGCGAAGCTCACCATTTCCATACGCATTGTTTCAAAGTTAAATTCAGCACCCACTGGGTTCTGCATCCAGCCGTTGGCAACCAAGATCCACAGCGCAGAGAAGTTAGAGCCAAGCGCTACCAACCATGTTACTGCTAAGTGCTGACGCTTTGACAATCTATCCCAACCGAAGAAGAAAAGACCAACAAAAGTAGACTCTAGGAAGAATGCAACAAGCGCTTCGATTGCCAGAGGGGCACCGAAGATGTCACCAACATAGTGAGAGTAATAAGACCAGTTAGTACCAAACTGGAACTCCATAGTTAAGCCGGTTGCTACACCTAGAGCGAAGTTAATACCAAACAATTTTCCCCAGAACTTGGTCATGTCCTTGTAAATTTGTTTGTCGGTCATTACATATAGAGACTCCATGATGGCAAGCAAAAACGCCATACCAAGAGTCAGTGGAACAAATAAGAAGTGATACATCGCTGTCAGTGCAAACTGCAATCGCGACAGATCAACAACATCAATCATGGTAACTCCTTTGTGTCGGCTGAATGACACTTGTGTGATTATTCACCGCAAAAATCCATGTTAAAACAATTAGCGTAATTGTTATTACAAGTTGAAATTTGTAGCAAAAACGTACCGTTATAGTTAGATTATTGTTAAGCATGAGCTAATATAGCTAGCGCTAATATTACTGGTAAAATCAGTATGTTTCAAAAGGTTTATAGGAGAAGCCTGCGTTGATTTGTATCAAATTTCTACGAGCAATTTAGAGTTATTTTTAACCAAACATGATTAAAATCACACCAATTATTGGGTTGGTAATAACGATGCATGATATCTGTGACATGCCGCTATCACTCACTCAACATTTGAATTACAACTACCCATAAAGTATTAACAAGGATTGTGACAACTTATTTCATTTTTTGTTAGCGACGTCAAATTTGAAATCAATGTTTTCAGTTTTGGAATGGCATATCGGAGACTAATATCGACTTGCGCAAAGAGTTGTTATTCTATAAATAACTAAAAACCCTGGCGCTTATGCAACCAGGGTTTATAAAACACAACAACCAATTAACTTGATCTATCTATTCCAAAATGAAGATATGCTCGATCAGTGGCGATTCGGCCCCTAGGGGTTCGCTGTAGATACCCCTGCTGAATCAGATACGGCTCTAACACATCTTCTATGGTGTCACGCTCTTCACCAATCGCTGCAGCCATGTTGTCGATACCAACCGGGCCACCACCAAACTTCTCCATGATCGCCAGTAGAAGCTTTCTATCCATATAGTCAAAACCCTTGGCGTCAACGTCAAGCATGTTCAGCGCCTTGTCAGCCACATCTGCACAAATATGACCATTGCCCTTCACTTCTGCAAAGTCACGCACACGACGCAGCAGACGGTTAGCAATACGAGGCGTGCCACGAGCTCGACGCGCCACTTCAAGAGCGCCTTCAGGGTCCATAGAGAGCCCCAAACAGTCTGCACTGCGCTGTACAATGTTTTGTAGATCATCGACCTTGTAGTATTCAAGGCGCTGCGTAATGCCAAAACGGTCACGCAGTGGCGATGTCAAAGAGCCTGCTCGCGTTGTTGCACCGATTAGGGTGAAAGGTGGCAAATCGATTTTGATAGAACGTGCCGCAGGGCCTTCACCAATCATGATATCCAATTGGTAGTCTTCCATCGCCGGATAGAGTACCTCTTCAACCATTGGGCTCAATCGATGTATTTCATCGATGAACAGCACATCGTTCTCTTCTAGGTTCGTTAACAGCGCCGCTAAGTCACCCGCTTTTTCCAATACAGGCCCAGAAGTCGTACGGATATTCACATCCATTTCGTTCGCTACGATGTTCGCTAGTGTGGTTTTACCCAAACCCGGAGGACCAAAAATCAAGAGATGGTCAAGCGCCTCACTACGAAGTTGTGCCGCTTTGATGAAGATTTCCATCTGATCACGCACGTGATCTTGGCCTTGGTAATCTGCTAACGCTTTTGGTCTTATCGCGCGATCGATGACGTCTTCGTCTTTAAATACTGGGTTGTCCGGCGCTATTAGGCGATCCGCTTCAATCATAGGTTATTCCAACTTAAGAGTGACAAGCTCTTATTCTATTTGAGTTCTTTACTGCACTCTCACGACACTAGCTTGAAAACTCAGTGTTACGGAGTGCATTTCATGTATCTAGGTAAACCGAGTTTATACCATCGATTTTAGTGCTTCACGAATAAGTTGCTCGCTTGTCATTCCATCTTGGGCAATCTGCGACACCACTTTAGAAGCTTGTGTCGGTTTATAACCGAGAGCAAGAAGTGCACTTACCGCTTCTTCTTCAGCATCTTGTGCATTCGGTGTTGAATCAATTGGAGCTGCATCCGTCGCTGGTGTAAACAGATCACCCGCGCCCCAACCTTTGAGTCGATCTTTCATTTCCACAACCAAACGCTCAGCGGTTTTCTTACCAACCCCCGGCAGCTTAACCAACGTTGAGATATCTTCACGTTCAACACTCTGAACAAACTGACTTGCCGTCATTCCCGAAAGGATACCAAGACCAAGTTTAGGACCAACGCCATTAGCCTTGATCACTTCTCGAAACAGAGCTCGCTCTTTAACAGTATTAAATCCATAAAGCAGTTGGGCATCTTCACGCACAACAAAATGCGTATAAATAATCGCTTCTTCGCCCACAGCAGGTAGTTCATAGAAACAGCTCATTGGCATTTGTACTTCATAGCCAACGCCACTCACTTCAATTAACAATTCTGGTGGCTGTTTTTCAATTAAAATACCGCGAAGACGTCCGATCACAACTTACTCTCTTGATGGAAAATGATTTGATGGACAGAATATAAAAGAACTGGATGCTTATCCAGTTCTTTCTATTTGATTGGGGAATTAATTAGGCATGTTTGGCGTTTGACACCGCGCTATTCAGGCTTGCGACTAATTGCTTAACGAGATCGACTTGTTGATTCAATTGAATACCGTTTGATGCAACTTGCCCTGATACGGTTTTGGTCTCTGCAACACTCTTTGCAACTTCAGTGCTAGCCTGATCGAGCTCATGCAAAGATCCCATCTGCATAGCCATGATATTGGTTAGCTGATTAACATCTGAAGATATGGTCTGAACCTCGGAAATAATGCCACTCATTTCAGCTTCCGTGGTTTCGATAATAGTGCGCCCGTGTTCCACTTCTTCTTTACTTCGGTCAAGCAGTGTTCTGATCTCTATCGCAGAATGGCTACTTTTCGCAGATAGTTCACGGACTTGATCCGCCACCACCGCAAAGCCTCGACCCTGCTCCCCTGCTCTCGCCGCTTCTATTGCTGCGTTGAGTGCCAGTAAGTTAGTCTGTTCTGCCACCGACGTAATCAAGTCTGCCACTTTCATGATCTCTTGGTTACTTTGGATAATTTGACTAATGGCATTGGTCGACGCTTCTAAAGATTCTGAACTTTTCTGCGCTTTCACTCCAACCGCTTCACTGCGCTCTTTCAGTTCATTGACGAAAGAGTTGGACTCTTCAAGCCCTTCTGTCATCTGGTGAAGCTGTTGGCTCATTTGTTCAGCAGCACTCGCTTGAGACTCACAGTTCATGTTTAGAACTTCAACTTGAGCGTGAAGATCTTTTGATTGCTGATCAAGCTGTACCGAGACGCCTTGCAAGCTCTGTGAATTATTGTTGGCTTGGTCTAGAACAACAGAGAGTTGTGCTTCACTTTGAGTAGCTTGAGCTGCAACGCTTTGGCTTTGTGTTTTCGCAGTCTCTGCTTGCTCAATCGCAATCTCTTTCTGCTTCGCGGTAAACGCTTGTGCAATACATATCACCACTAGAGGCATCACCACTCCAGACCAGGTTTCCACCACCATTGCTTGCTCATCCAACGTAATATTGGGGAATACCGCGCCATTCAGGTGCATAGAAGTCATCACTACCGCCACGCCTATCACTAGGGCACTCCATGCAAGAGCAATAATTCTGGTTCCTGACAGGAAGAAAGCAACAACCAGCAATGGCACCCAATAAGCTTGAGTAGAATCGACGACCCCGCCGCTTTGATAGATGATATTCAGTGCATGAACAGCCATACCGACAAAACCAAAATTAAGGGCCAAGATTGGATTTTTCGATAGCTTCAAAACGATGGCCGAAACCAGCTCAAGGACAATGAGGAAGATAGAGGTTGCAATCAGCAGTTGCTCACCGTGTTTGCTCCATTTAATCAGACTGTAAAGTCCAACGATAAAAGCAATGAAAGTAAACAGTAGTAAAATGTCCGCCTGTCGCGACTCATTGCTGCCCCATTGATGAGTTTTGGGTAGAAAGAGCGATCGCCACCATGTAATTGGGTTCATCGATAATCATCCTTGATTGACTTGTAAGACCTCCGACCAATGTTAGTTAATTGTTAAATGGAATGCGAACCTATTTAACAAAAACTGTTTTTGAAGTCTCATTTCATATCAAAGATAAGTAATTGATGGCGATTGGAATATCAGTTGGAGAGATTAACGATAACGACCACGTCTTGCTGTGGTTGCTTTACCTGCTAGTGCGATCAGTGTTTTGTTGGTATTGGCATGACAAATTGCGACGCCCAATGCATCGGCAGCGTCGGCTTGCGGTTTTGCTGGGAGTTTAAGCATGCTCATCACCATGTTTTGCACCAGTGATTTGTCTGCACCACCATTGCCAGTTACCGCTTGCTTGATAAGACGTGCAGCGTACTCATGTACTGGAAGATCCGCGTTTACCGCAGCAACAATCGCACTACCACGAGCCTGCCCGAGCTTAAGCGCCGAGTCAGCATTCTTTGCCATGAACACCTGCTCAATGGCGAATACATCAGGTTGGAACTGAGTGATGATCTCACTTACACCGGCATAGATCTGCTTCAGACGACCAGGAAGTTCTTTCTCCGACATACGAATACAGCCACTACCCAAATATTGTAGATGGCGACCATTTTGACGAATAACACCATAACCAGTGATACGAGAGCCGGGATCAATCCCAAGGATAATAGACATAACTTAAAATACTGATTATTTATACATACTTTATTTATGAGCTTAGTATATAGGAGCATAAAAAAAATGCCCGTTAAATTAACGGGCATTTCAATTTACATAAACAAAAATCACACCAAAGAAAGTGTCATTTAAAGAAAGTAGTGTGCTTATTCAGCTGACTCTTCTTTCTTTTCAGCAGCTTTAACCGCGATTGCTAGCTCTTCAAGTGCAGCTGGATTTGCTAGGCTTGGTGCGTCTGTTAGTAGGCAAGAAGCATTGGTTGTTTTCGGGAACGCGATAACGTCACGAATGTTCTCTGTGCCACACAGCAGCATGACTAGACGGTCAAGACCGAATGCTAGACCTGCGTGCGGTGGTGTACCGAACTTAAGTGCGTCTAGTAGGAAACCAAACTTAGCTTGCTGCTCATCAGCTTCAATACCTAGGATATCGAATACTGCAGATTGCATTTCAGCGTTGTGGATACGTACAGAACCGCCGCCAACTTCATAACCGTTAAGAACCATGTCATATGCGTTAGAGTTTGCAGCTGCTGGGTTCGCTTTAAGCTCTTCCGCAGTCACACCTAGAGGCGATGTAAATGGGTGGTGCATCGCGTGTAGGTTACCTTCGTCGTCTTCTTCGAACATTGGGAAGTCAACAACCCATAGCGGAGCCCATGCAGACTCGTCTGTCAGCTCTAGGTCTATACCCAGTTTTAGACGTAGTGCGCCCATCGCTTCAGACACAGTGTTTGCTTTGTCTGCGCCGAATAGGATGATATCGCCAGTCTCAGCGCCTGTGCGCTCAAGAATACCGTTGATCACTTCTTCGTTTAGGAACTTAGCCACTGGAGATTGGATACCTTCCATGCCTGCAGCACGGTCGTTAACCTTCATCCATGCTAGTCCTTTCGCACCGTAGATACCAACGAACTCACCGTAACCGTCGATCTGCTTACGAGTTAGCTTAGCGCCACCTGGTACGCGGATAACTGCAACGCGACCTTTCTCGTCGTTAGCAGGGCCAGAGAATACTTTGAACTCAACGTCTTTCACTAGGTCAGCAACGTCTACTAGCTCTAGTGGGTTACGTAGATCTGGCTTGTCAGAACCGAAACGACGCATCGCTTCAGAGAATGGCATGATTGGGAACTCACCTAGATCAACGTCTAGAAGCTCTTGCCACATGTTGCGAACCATCTTCTCAGTTGTTGCACGGACTTCTTCCGCGCTCATGAAAGATGTTTCGATATCGATTTGAGTGAATTCTGGTTGACGGTCAGCACGTAAGTCTTCATCACGGAAACACTTAACGATTTGGTAGTAACGGTCAAAACCAGACATCATTAGCAGCTGTTTGAATAGCTGTGGAGACTGAGGAAGCGCGTAGAAAGAGCCTTTATGAACACGGCTAGGTACTAGGTAGTCACGTGCACCTTCTGGTGTCGCTTTCGTTAGTACTGGTGTTTCGATGTCTAGGAAGCCATTGTCATCTAGGAAACGGCGAACAAAGCTAGACGCTTTAGCACGTAGTTTGATGCGGTCGCTCATCTCTGGGCGACGTAGGTCTAGGTAACGGTACTTTAGACGCTGCTCTTCTGAGTTCTTCTGGTTGAAGTCTAACGGCAGAACGTCAGCACGGTTGATGATTTCAAGACCTTTAGCGATGATCTCAACTTCACCCGTTGCCATGTCTTTATTTACTTGGCTGTCTGGACGAACGCGTACTTCACCCGTTAGTTTGATACAGAATTCATTACGAAGTTGGTTAGCTACTTCGTACGCATCTGCCATATCTGGGTCTACAACTACCTGAACGATACCTTCACGATCTCGCATATCGATGAAAATAAGACCGCCCAAATCACGACGACGGTTTACCCAGCCGCAAAGTTCTACAGTTTGTCCCGCCAGGGACTTGTTCAGGTTACCACAGTAATGGGTACGCATAATGAATTTCCCAATCTCTTAATAATTACTAATTTCTATGCTGTAACTAGACCGAATCTAATTACAATTCAAAGATCCATTTATACGCGGAAACTTATCTAAAATCGACCTTTCCCACGCCTATTTGTTGTGTTTTATTCAGCTTTGACGCTTTATAGCTCACGAAACAGCCAAAGCGGCACAAATCTCGCACAAATATTCATCAACACTGAAAAAATTGCGCTAATTATATATTGAAAGTACCCAAGTCAGCAAAAGTCTCGTAGAGTGTTTTTGATTAAAGCAACCAAAGCACTTTTAGATACCATGACAAGATTACCTTTAAGACTCGGACTGACTATGTGGTCACACTCAGAGTGGCAGAGCCAATTCTATGGAAAAGGCACCAAACCTGCAGAAAGACTAGAGAAATATTGTCATGTTTTTCATACCGTTGAAGGTAATACTACCTTCTATGCAACCCCTTCTATCACTACGGTAAACAATTGGCGCAGCGCAAGCCATGATGACTTTCGATTTACATTTAAGTTGCCGAAATTCATCACCCATCAACAGCAGCTCAGACACTGCCAAGCAGAGTTGAAAGAGTTCCTACAAATCATGTCACCGCTGCATGAACGTATTGGTCAATGGACAATTCAGTTGCCTCACCAGTTCGAGCCAGAATCACTGCCTGTGCTGCAACAGTTTTGTAAACTCTTCCCAAAAGAGATGAAACTTGGCGTAGAAGTACGTCACCTTGGCTTTTTTGATAAAAGCGACGACGAAAAGCGCTTTAATCATTGGTTAGTTGAAGAGAACATCAACCGCATCATTATGGATAGTCGCCCTGTGTTTGCCGCAGCACCAACAACAGAAGCCATTATTGATGCACACAAGAAAAAACCACGCGTACCCGTGCATGCAATCGCGACATCGAACAACCCGATGATTCGTTTTATTGGTCAGCATGACGAGAAGCCCAATCTTGAGTTTTTCAAACCTTGGTTATCCAAGCTTCCGACGTGGGTAGCGGAAGGAAAACAGCCTTATTTAATGATCCACACTCCAGATAATGACCATGCTCCAGAACTGGCAGCCACGATATACAAACAGCTAATCGAGCAATGTCAGCAGCATCACAATATCAATCTGCCCCCACTCTCCGAATTTCCGGCTAATAAGGGGGATACGCAAATCAGCATGTTCTAACTCACCTACACCAAGCCATTGGCAGTGAAACCTGAGTTTTCGTGACACAGTGACATTTTTTACGTAAAATACGCCCCCTTTTATTTAGCACGCGAAAGTGCGCTAATTTGCTGACTGTCGAGAGAGAACGCTATGAGCAACAAAGACACTATCTTTTCCGCTCCTATTGATAAAATCGGTGATTTCACCTTTGATGCAAGGGTCGCTGAAGTATTCCCAGATATGATTCAACGCTCAGTTCCAGGCTACAGCAACATCATTTCTGCGATCGGCATGATGGCGGAACGCTTTGTCAAACCACACTCAAACATCTACGACCTAGGTTGTTCTTTAGGTGCTGCGACGCTGTCTATGCGCCGTCACATTCAACAAGAAGGCTGTACAATTTACGCCGTTGATAACTCAGAAGCCATGGTCGAACGTTGTAAGCTTCACGTTAACGCTTACCGTAGCGACACCCCTGTAGAAGTGATTGAAGCGGACATTCGCGAAATTGAAATTACGGATGCTTCCGTGGTGGTACTCAACTTTACGCTGCAGTTTCTTTCGCCTGAAGATCGCTTCGCTCTACTAGAGAAGATCTACGCTGGTCTTCGTCCTGGTGGTGTGCTTATCTTGTCTGAAAAATATGTCTTTGAAGATGAGAACGCAAACGAGCTGCTGATTGACCTGCACCACGACTTTAAGCGTGCGAACGGTTATAGCGAGTTGGAAGTGAGCCAAAAACGCAGTGCCATCGAAAACGTGATGCGCCCAGATTCAATTCAAGTACATAAAAATCGCTTCGATAAAATTGGCTTCTCTAGCCACGAAGTTTGGTTCCAGTGTTTTAACTTTGGCTCGATGTTTGCGGTTAAGTAGTTGTCAACTTAACGCTACAATCTTGGAATCATAAGAGCGACACAAATAACTCGTATCAAAGTGTCATCCTCAAGAGCGAGGAACGAGCGAGTTGGGGATCTCAAACCCAATACGATATAACCGAGATTCCCTATCATGTTCGTCCCTCACTGTAGGGAGTGACGATTTTAATTTTTACTTTAGGGTTATCGTCCCTAATTAACTCAGTGAAAAACTATGTTTAACTTTGCCAATTTTTACCAACTCATTGCTCAAGATACGCGCCTGCAACCTTGGCTGAATATTCTTCCTCAACAGTTAACGGATTGGCAAAATGCGGAGCACGGTGATTTCGACCGCTGGTTACGCGCTTTAAACAAGATCCCACAAGGAGCTCCGGATCAAGTTGATCTGAAGAACTCAGTAACGCTGACTAACGATACCCCTTTTCATGACGGTGAATTGAAGAAGTTAGAAAACCTGCTTAAGACGTTCCACCCATGGCGCAAAGGCCCGTACACGGTTCACGGCATTCATATTGATACAGAGTGGCGCAGCGACTGGAAATGGGATCGTGTTCTTCCACACATTACACCATTGAAAAACCGCAGCGTTCTTGATGTGGGTTGCGGTAATGGTTACCACATGTGGCGTATGTTGGGTGAAGGTGCTCGACTGACTGTTGGTATCGACCCTTCTCATCTGTTCCTAATTCAGTTCGAAGCCATTCGCAAACTAATGGGGGGCGACCAGCGTGCTCACTTGTTGCCACTCGGCATTGAGCAGCTACCAAAACTAGAAGCGTTCGATACGGTGTTCAGCATGGGCGTTTTATATCACCGCCGCTCTCCACTTGACCATCTGATTCAACTTAAAGACCAGCTAGTGTCAGGCGGTGAGCTAGTGCTGGAGACTCTGGTCATCGAAGGCGATGAAAACGCGGTACTTGTGCCTGTTGACCGCTATGCACAAATGCGCAATGTCTATTTCTTCCCTTCGGCGCGAGCTCTAAAGCGCTGGCTAGAACAAGTGGGTTTTAAAGACGTACGTATTGTCGATGAAAACGTAACTACGGTCGGTGAACAACGCACCACCGAATGGATGACACACAACTCACTGCCTGATTACTTAGACCCGAATGACCCAAGTAAAACGGTTGAAGGGCATCCCGCGCCACGCCGTGCAGTTTTGGTGGCAACTAAGCCATAGACGGCTAAAAGGTCTAATCTTTCAAAAACATCAGACGCTGACAAGCATTTGACGAAAGAAGGCTCGAAATTGGATAAAATCCGAAGAGTGCTCAATGAATGAGCTATTTCGTCGAATGATAATTGGCTCTATGCAAACATAGCCTGTCAATATGACCGGACGCTAACATTAGGATGCTTCACGCATCCTTTTTTGTGGGCTAAACTATTCAATAGTCTGAACTATTTTCTAATTTCAAAGGTTTATATATGTTTAAGCGATTATCGCCTATTCTGGCGGTTGGTTTGCTCTCTGGCTGCACTCTCACTAACGGTGCCGCTTATCATCAAGAAACTCTGGATGCTATCGCAAAATCAGAAACAAACATCGCAAATAAAGTTCAAAACTTAGAACTTCAACTTAGTAATCAAAGTGACTATATCGAAAGTCTAGAAGAAGAAATCATTGCCTTATCCAATGAAGTTGAAGTCCACCTTACTACTCTCGAAAAACAACAGATCGAAGAGATCGAAGAGGAAGAAGTGGTTGCCACTAAAGCCCCAGTTGTTTCAAACGATCAGCCAACCATTCTTGGTGCCATTGAAAAGGTCACGATTGAGTCAATCCAACAAAAGTTTGATGCGCGTGTAGATACAGGCGCGACAACATCGTCATTGAATGCGGTAGATATCAAAGAATTCGAACGCAACGGCAACAATTGGGTTAAGTTTCATCTAGCTGACAAGTCACAATCAGAAGAAGACCAAAAGTGGATTGAAGCCCCCGTTGTACGCTACGTGAAAATTCGCCAATCGACCAGTGACGAGACAGAACGTCGAGCTGTGATCGAATTATGGGTGAAAGTTGGAAAAATCCATGAAAAAGCGCAATTTACATTGGCGGATCGCTCGCAAATGAGTCACCCTGTATTACTGGGGCGTGAGTTTATCAAAGACATTGCCCTTGTGGATGTAAGTAAAAAGTACGTACAAACGGAAAATAAATAACAAATAGTAGGGTAAGCTATGACGTCAAGAATCCCATTTTATGTTTCGATCGTGCTGCTCATCGTAGCTGGCATTGCATTGAGTGTGTTCAGACACACGACTTACGGTGTGCCATGGACACCAGGTGAGACCAGACAAGTTTGGGACGTTGAGGCTCGAATCGAGTTCAACGCAATGGACCAAGAAGCGAAAGTTTCTCTGGCCGCTCCTCACACACAATCAAATTACACACTCATCGGCGAATCCGCGTCTTCACCAGGCTACGGTATCTCTTACGTAAATACTGACACGGGTCGACGTGCAGAGTGGTCTATCCGTCACGCTAGCGGCGCCCAAACCATCTATTATAAGACCCAGTTCTTAGTTGACCCTCAAGCGCAGGTTAACGCGATTCCACCGGAAGGCGAAGTCGCCACGCCAAGCTTTGACGGCCCTGAAGAAGCGGCAGCAAAGGCTCTTATCGACCGCGCAACTCAGCGCTCTGCAGACAACCTCACTTTCACTCGTGAGCTCGTTAAAACACTCAATGATCCAGACAGCCAAAACTCGGCACTTATCCTCAACAACATGGACAAAGTGGAAGCAGCACACAAGTTACTTTCCTTTGCCGGAATCCACAGTAAAGTTGTTGGTGTTATCGAGTTAGAAGATGGCCGTCGTCGCCAATCTATCCAACATATGATTCAGATTTGGGATAAAGACCAATGGGTACTTTTCTCTACAGAGTCTAGTCAAAAACAAGTTCAGCCAAACCTACTGATCTGGGATGAATCGAACGTTTCACTACTAGACGTTGTCGGCGGTCAGAACAGTAAAGTTCACTTCTCTATGATTGCACAAGAGGTGACACCGACTGAAGCGACAAACAGCAAGATTTCAGCAGACCAACTACTGAACCTTTCGATCCACAGTTTACCACTTGAAGAACAGGCGATGTTTAAGACCATCATGCTGATTCCAATTGGTGCGCTCATCGTTGTGTTCCTGCGTGTTATCGTCGGTTTGAAAACATCAGGCACCTTCATGCCTGTTCTGATCGCGGTAGCGTTCGTACAAACGCAATTGGTCACCGGTATTGTCGGTTTCCTACTTATCGTTGGTACGGGGCTGGTGATTCGTAGCTATCTATCCAAACTTAACCTTCTGCTGGTGGCGCGGATATCCGCGGTGATTATTACGGTAATCATGATCATTTCTATCTTTACTGTAGTCGCGTTCAAGGTGGGTTTAACTGAAGGTCTATCGATTACGTTCTTCCCAATGATCATCCTATCTTGGACTATCGAACGTATGTCTATCCTTTGGGAAGAAGAAGGTGCAAAAGAGGTGGTGCTGCAAGGTGGTGGCTCGCTACTGACTGCTGTTCTTGTTTACTTGGCAATGACCAACCCATTCATCCAGCACTTAACGTTTAACTTTATTGGCCTACAACTTATTGTCCTAGGCGGCATCTTACTACTAGGTACTTACACAGGTTACCGCTTGACTGAGCTACGTCGCTTTAAACCGCTAGCGGAGGATTAAGTTATGTTTGAACAGTTTACATCGCCGTTTAAGTTGAAAGACAAAGGCATCATGGGGATGAACAAGCGTAACCATAGCTACATTGGTCGCTATAATGATCGCTCCAAGTACCCTTTGGTGGATGACAAGCTAAAAACCAAAATCATCGCTGAACAAGCGGGTGCTACCGTACCTAAACTGATTGGTGTCATTAGTCACCAAGCAGAAGTGAAGACTATCCACAAGATGGTTCAAGACTGGCCTGGGTTTGTCATCAAACCTGCACAAGGCAGTGGTGGTAAAGGTATCTTGGTTATCACCTCTCACAAAGACGGCGTTTATACCAAACCATCCGGTTCGACGATTGGTAAAGAGGACGTTGAGCGTCACATCAGTAACGCACTTGCGGGTCTGTTCTCGTTAGGTGGTAAAAACGATGTGGCTGTGGTTGAGAACTTAATTAAGTTCGACAGCTGCTTTGATGGCTTCAGTTATGAAGGGGTGCCTGACGTACGTATCATCGTATTCAAAGGCTATCCTGTGATGGCAATGATGCGCCTGTCAACATCGGCTTCCGATGGTAAAGCTAACCTTCACCAAGGTGCGGTAGGTGTGGGCATTGATATTGCGACCGGTAAAGCGGTACGAGCGGTTCAATTTGACCAACCCGTTACTCACCACCCAGATACGGGAAAAGAGCTTGCCCTATTACAAGTACCTCACTGGGAAAAGCTGCTAACTCTGGCATCAAGTGCGTGGGAGATGACAGGTCTAGGTTACATGGGGACCGACATGGTGCTTGATGAAGAAGAAGGTCCGATGGTACTTGAGTTGAATGCTCGTCCAGGATTGGCGATTCAGATTGCTAACGGCGCTGGGTTGCTACCACGCCTTCATCATATTGAAAGCCTTGGCACGCCTGCAGAATACCCAAAACCTGCGGAGCGTGTTGCGTATGCTGCTAAGCAGTTTGGTGTACACGTCGAATAAGAGTAGCCGCAGTCAAAAGTATCAACGACATTAGTGTTATCAAATAAAACGAAAGCCGCATAGTCAGACTATGCGGCTTCAGATTGCTGACGAACCCCACTTTTTGAAGTGGGGTTCTCTTTTTCGAGCGGCCGTAGGCCGCGATCGCGATATTTTTTTATTATGCGAAGTTTGGAAGAGCCCAACACTTAAATTGGCATCTAGACGCCATAATTTGACGTATTTGGGACATATTTAGCCCTATTTTTTGTAAATAGCTCACCACCAAGGCTATCTTCTTGATGTTTTGAGCGGCAGCTGCCAACCAACATTGCATTTGCACTTTCGAGAGCCCGCGGAAGCGGGCATAACGGTGACCATGGTGCTGCTTAGCGTCGGCGAAGCTCCGCTCTACCGTCTCACTTCTTCGCCTATACGTCTTTTTCCATAAGGTGAGAGCCGCATTTGGTTGGCTCTATCCATCGCGTCCGTATAGATGTGTATTGTAATGACTTTCTTCATATTTTTACTTTGCGTACAGTCATCTCTCATTGGACAGAACGCACACTCTTTCGGGTCGGAGTGATACTCACGATACGCATCTCTAGACGTTGTTTTATAGATGAGCTCTTGACCGTTAGGGCAGCGGTAACTGTCTCGCTCTTCATTGTAGATGAAGTGCTTTTTCTTGAACGCATTCTTTGTTCTCGATGGTCTGCGATAACCGAACACGCCCAAGATATTTCGACGCTCTAATGACTCAGCGACTGGCGCAGTGAAGTAGCCCGCGTCGAGTCCAACGGCGATTGGATTAAGGTTAAATTGCTCTAGGGTATAGTCCAGACGCTTCACATAAGGTTGAGAGTCATTGATATTACCTGCTGTGACATGGGTATCTAAGATAATGCCATGCTGTCCATCCACTGTACGGTGGTCGAGATAGAAGAAGCCTTGGGGCTTATTATCTCGAGTCATGAAGCCACTTTCCGGGTCGGTAGTACTCGTTTTGGTGTTCTTAGTTTTAGGCTCAGCGGTACGTGACTTTAGAGGTTTCTTACCCTCTTTCTCTCGGTCTAGCGCGACATCTTCATCGAGCATATCAAGATAAGCACTGGCGCGAACCTTAGTCACTTTGTTCGTGTGCTTATTTTTGTTGGCATTGGCTTTTAGGTGCGTGCTGTCAGTAAATAGTTCTTGGCCTGCGACCAAACCTTTCGCCATTGCCTGCTCTACGATATTGATAAAGATACGCTCAAACACATCGGTACCATTAAAGCGGCGAATACGGTTTTGGCTGAGTGTCGATGCATGGATAACTTTCTCTGTCAGTGACATACGCAGGAACCATCGATAAGCGACATTGACTTCAATCTCTTTCACGAGTTGTCGCTCGCTTTTTATTCCGAAGAGGTAACCAAGCAGGATGATTTTAAACAGGCGTACAGGGTCAACAGGTGGGCGACCGTTGTCTTTACAGTAGAGGTGAGCGACTTCATTACGGATAAACTCGAAGTCGATGGCTTTATCTATCTTACGAACTAAATGGTTCTGAGGAACGAGCTGTTCCATGGTGACCATTTCGAGTTCATATTGTTGAGGTGAAGGCTCTTGAAGCATAGTGAGATATCCATATTTCGATACCCCTATTAGATCAAAGGTCTAGCTTGAAAGCTAGACCTTTGTCAGCAGTCTGAAGCCGCATAGTCAGACTATGCGGCTTTTTTGTGTTCTGGACTTTTAGGTACTTTCAAACATCACGCGTGAATACTCTGCTCTTTGAATACGGGCTCGACCTTAACAGCTGCGACTTTAAACTCAGGGATCTTCGCATGTGGGTCTGTTGCTGTTGTTGTGAGACGATTCACTGGTGACTCCACAAAGTGGAACGGAATAAACACTACACCTTTCTGCATACGCTTAGTAACAAATGCAGCGATCTCAATTTCGCCACGACGTGTTGATACCTTCAGCATCTGACCATTGTTGATATTGAGCGCCTCAGCATCATACACACTGATCATAGCTCTAGGCCCCGCCAAATTATCCAACCCTTGGGTTTTGCGAGTCATGGTCCCAGTATGGAATTGCTCAAGGATACGTCCTGTAGTTAGTACTAGAGGATACTCTTCGTCTGGCAACTCTGCAGCGTATCTAAATGGAATAGCCTCCATCTGCCCTCTCCCACGTGTAAACTGAGTTTGGTGCATAATACGAGTGCCATCAGGGTTGTTCTTGTTACTCGGCCATTGAATGCCGTAGGTTGTAATGTTCTCCCAACGTAATCCGCCATATTGTGGCGTGACACGAGCGATCTCATTGGTAATATCCGCGACTGACTGATATTGCCAATCGCTGCCCATCGCATTCGCCAGCATTTGAATGATTGCCCAATCCTCTTTCGCCTCACCTGGCGGTTTTACCGCAGGGTTGATACGCTGCACACGACGCTCCGTATTAGTGAAATGCCCAGATTTTTCTGCGAACGAGCATGACGGCAAGACAACATCTGCGTATTGAGCCGTTTCGGTCAAGAAGATATCTTGTACCACCAGAAAATCGAGTGCTTCAAGACCTTCAATCACATGGGCTTGGTTTGGATCACTCAGTACTGGGTTTTCCCCCATCACGTACAGTCCACGAACTTCACGCTTGCACGCACCATCAATGATTTCAGTCAGTGTTAAACCGCTCTCAGCAGGCAATTCAGCAACATCCCATTCCATCTCAAATTTCTTACGAACCAGAGGATTATAGACTTTCTGATAGCCCGGCAGATTGTTTGGCAACGCCCCCATATCACAAGCTCCCTGCACATTTGACTGACCACGCAGCGGATTAATGCCGCCTCCCTCAATCCCAATGTTGCCACACAGCAACTGCAAATTGGCAATCGAGCGAACGTTATCGTGTCCTGTCGTGTGCTGGGTAATGCCCATTGAGTAATAGACAGCTGTACGTTCAGCTGTGCCTATCAATCGCGCCATCGCAAAAATATCTTCTGCTTTAACGCCGGTTACGAGCTCTACCTTTTCCAGCGAATAGCTTGGCGACATCACCTCTTGCAATAGGGTGTCAAAGCCATCGACCCGCTCTTCGATATACTCTTGATCGTACCAGCCATGTTTAATGATCTGCTGCATTACGCCATTAAGCAACATAACGTCAGTGCCCGGCCTATGCGCTAGATAAAGCTCGGCGTGATCGGCAATATCAATGCGCTTAGGATCAGCCACAATCAGCCGTGCGCCGCCATGTCGCACAGCCTGCTTAATGTGAGAGCCAATGATAGGGTGTGCCGATGTAGTATCCGAGCCGATAATAAAGATAACATCGGAGTGTTTGATACTCGGAATATCATTAGTCATTGCACCACTGCCCAGTGACGCTTCAAGCCCAGTGACGGTCGAAGCGTGACAAAGGCGTGCACAGTGATCGACATTATTCGTGCCTAGCTCTCGACGTATGAATTTTTGAAAGACGTAGTTGTCCTCATTGGTGGTTTTTGCTGAAGAGAAGCCCGCTAGCGCCTGACTGCCAACCCCTTTCTTAATAGCGGAAAACTTATCGGCGACCAAACGAATGGCTTCATCCCAGCTAGCAGGCTGTAACCAACCATCTTTACGAATCAAAGGTGTTGTCAGTCGCTCGTCACTAGCAACGAAATCAAAACCAAAGCGCCCTTTCACACACAGCATTCCTTCATTGACTGGCGAGTTAGCCCCTTCTATGTAACGAATCTTATTCGCCGACTCGTCAACATGCATAGTGAGCTTGCAACCCACACCGCAATAGGTGCAGATGGTATCGACTTTTTTTAGTTGTTCTACAGAGCCTTGCTGTTTGTATCTGGCATCTACCATTGCACCCGTAGGGCACGCTTGAACACAAGCGCCACACTGAACGCAGTTAGAGTCGCCCATTCGTGTCTGATTCGGACCAAAATTCGGTCTAAGCTCTGGTCTAGAGCTTGGCTTGCCATTTTGTGCACACATGAAACTTAAAACACCATGAACATTTTGCTCTCGACAAGCTTGAATGCACTGACCACAGCTGATACATCGATTGGCATCAAAGACAATGAACTCTGAACTCGCATCCACTTCGAATTTATGTCTTGGTTGCTGGCTACTATTCCCTTGTTTAGCTTTTACTGCTTGCCAGACCGCATCATCCGTAACATCGACCTTATAATCATTGAATGTTTGCACGGCTTGGTATTCTGTCGCGTAGTCTCGCAGGTCACACTGAGTGTTCGCTTGGCAACCACACTCTAGGCAACGTTGCGCTTCTTCAATCGCATCAGCGTTGGTGAAACCGAGTTCAACTTCATCGAAGCTTTGTTCACGCTGCTCTGCGCTGAGCTCAGGCATAATCTTTCGGGCGACACTTTGAATCGCTTGATATTGTTGCCGTTCAACTGCTTTTAATTGCTTCTCTTTGCGTGAATTGAAAGGCTTCACTGGTAACTGTGTCATAGTGCCGCTAAAGAAACGGTCAATCGCCTGTGCAACAATACGACCATCTCCCACCGCCTCAACCGCTGTTGCAGGGCCGCGTCTGAAATCTCCAATACTGAAGATATTGCCCACACCTGTGTGCATGGTATCGGGGTCGGCATCCGCTGTATTCCAACGAGTAAGTGGAATTTCTAAAAGCTCATCAGTCATGAAGCTCAGGTCTGGCTTTTGGGATACCGCTGCAATCACTGTGTCAAATGCTTCTGTGAAAAACTCTCCGGTTGCTTTCGGGCTACGTCGCCCTGAAGCATCTGGTGCCCCGAGTTCCATTCGCTCTAGACGAATCGCTTTGACACGGCCATCTTCATCTGCGAGATTTTCTGCAGGATTGGTCAAAAAGTGAAATTTAACACCCTCGTGTTCAGCTTCTTCGATTTCATAATCTTCTGCTGGCATCTCGTCTCGAGTACGACGATATATAAGTGTTGTCTCAGCACCTGCTCTGACGGCGGTTCTAGCGCAATCAATCGCGGTGTTACCACCACCGATAACCGCCACTTTTTTGCCAGTTGTATATTGCTTGTCAGTGACGTAATCCTTTAGATAGTCGACACCGAGGTAACAACCCTCTAAATCGCTACCCGTATAATTCATCTCTACTGCACTGGAAGCGCCAACCGCTAAACAAACGGCATCAAAACCTTGTGATAAACTCGACAGCGAAAAGTCTTCACCCAACTTCTTATCGCATTCAATCACCATTCCATTGCGGCACATCAACTCAATTTCTTTGTCTAGAATCGATTTTGGTAGACGGTACTCAGGAATACCATAACGCAGCCAACCACCCGCTTTAGGCATCGATTCATAGACAACAACTTGATAGCCTTCATTCGCCAAATAGTAGCCTGCCGTCAACCCACCAGGCCCACCTCCCACAATCGCGACTCGCTTTCCATTGTCCGGTTTCTTCGGGGGCGTATAGCTTTGTTGCGCTTCTAAGTCGATATCTGCAGCGTGGCGCTTTAACTGACGTATCGCGATTGAATCGTCCACTAAGTTGCGGCGACATTCAGTTTCACAAAAAGCTGGGCATACGCGGCCAATCGACAATGGCATAGGTAAGGTTTGTTTGATGACCTCTATCGCTTTCAACGAATCGTTTTGCGCGATGTGATGCAGGTAAGATTGGATATCTACGCCAGCAGGACAAGCCGTCTGGCACGGTGCTTCACAATCGGCGTAGTGATCAGACATGATTCGATTTAGCGCGCGATGGCGATGTTGACTGATTTGCTCAGATTGCGTGTTAACGGTTAAACCTTGGTAGACTTCCAGTTCACAAGCTCGTTGCATACCCTCACTTTCAACCTCAACAACGCAAAGGTCACAAGGGATCTTTTCACCAGAGCGGTTCAACCCACATAACGATGGAATATCTACGCCACATGTATTCGCAGCTTCGAGCACTGTTTGCCCCTGCTCGACAATGCGGTATTTCCCATCAATCACAATCTGAATCATAGTGAACCTTCCTTACACAGCATCTAAAATGAACAATTAAGTAATACAATATTATTAATATTTCATCATGGTTACTATTACCATACATTAATTGTGGTTTTGTGCGTGTGACCGCAAACTCGTTCCATTGATATTAACCATAAAGTATGAAGGGGAATTAATGAGGGCTGTTTCGGGCACAAAAAAACCCCTTCGAAAAGGGGCTTGGTTATCTATTGTTTGCTATTCACTCGCGCTTGTTACGCTTCTTCAATCAATTCTTGAACGGATGACTCTGTTCGGTTTTGAGCAAAGCCGCGCAATCCCACAACGTGTACGTGTTCATGATCTTTAAAGACCTTACGAACCAGTTTGTAGGTTGTCCCTTTCTCAGGGCTAATGTTCTCCGGTGCTGCAATCAGAAGTTGCATGCCTAGACGATCACACAGCTCAAACAGAGTAGAGATGGACTTCGCATCGAGACGCGCTGCTTCATCTAAGAACAGCAGGCGACATGGAACAATGTCTTTACTACGCAAGCGACGTGACTCTTCTTCCCAGCTTTGAACAACCATCAATAGGATAGATTGACCAGTACCGATCGCCTCACCTGTTGATAACGCGCCTGACTCAGCTTGTAGCCAACCGTCAGAACCACGATTTACTTCCACGCTTAGCTCTAGGTAGTTACGGTAATCAAGCAGCTCTTCACCGAGTACTTGTGGCGAGCGTTGGCCCATATCGATGTGTGGATTCACACGCTGGAACAGCTTCGCCATTGCTTCAGAGAAAGTGAAGCGAGAACTTTCAAACAAGTCTTTGTGTTGCTCTTGTTGAGAAGCTAGACCCGTCAGCAAGATCTCGTGGCTTTCACGGATCTTCACATTCAAGCGCACGCCCTTAACTTGACCGAAGTAGATATTCGATAAGCCTTGGTTGAGCATACGAATACGGTTTTGCTCACGCTGAATCGTCTTATTGATGATGCTTGCTACCGACTCAGAACTGATCGCTAGACGGTTTTCACGTTGTGTTAGCTCTTCCGTTAGTCGAGCAAGCTCCACTTCCATCTCTTCGATCGCTTCTACAGGATCATCCGTATGGATAATGTCTTGACGGATACGCTCACGCAGATGTTGGTACACAGCGATGTAGAATAGAACCTTACGCTCTGGGTGTGCATTGTCTTCCGACAGACGCAGTGCATCTCGCAGATCATCATTATCGGCAACAGCTAAACGCAGTGCACCCAGTGATTTATCCGACATAGAACGCAGTTCACCAGCCGATAGATAAGCCAATTCACGCTTGTGTAGGCGACGCTCAACATCGTTTTCACGAGCCAAACGAAGCACTGAACACCAACCCGCTTTTGCTGCAACCACAAAAGTGCGTAGCTCAACGTACTCTTTCTGTACCTTCTTCAGACGTTTAGCCAGCGACTTCATCTCAAGCTCAGTTGAAGTGATGGTACGCTCGTATTCGCTCTTACGGCTACGTGACGTATGCAGACGCTCTTGCAGTTCATCACGACGACGAACCGCGCGCTCTTGAGCACCTTCATCGGCGTTCACACCGTACTCTTGAAGTTCTTGTTTGAACTCTTGCACCGTTTCTAGTTTCGCTTGGTGTGAACTCTTCAGCGCCGCCAATACTTGATTGTATTGGTTCATTTGCTCACGAGCTTGCTTCAAGCCATCACGACCTTTAGCACGTGCTTGTTCAGCTTGAACCAGTTTCGCTTTTAGTTGCTCGCTCAGCTCGCTGCTCTTGTTGAGTAGGTCTACTGAATCTGAGTAAGCAAAATAGTGACGACGTTCAATCAGATCAGACAGTGCAAACACCTTCGCCTTTAAGGTTTGCAGTGCTTTGTCTGCTTGCTTGTATTCCGTTTCCAGTGCATCAAACTGCTCTGGGTCTGCATCTAGAGCAGTCGCGATTTGCTCTAGGCTTTGCAACGCTTTACCGTGATTGCTCTGGTAAGATTTCGCTTCACCTAGACGCTCCAGTTGCGCTTCTAGCTCAGCCAAACGCTCTGCTAAGGTTTCGTCTTCTAAAATACGAACCATAGGGGCAAGCTTATCTAAAGCGGCTAATGCTTGTTTGCTTTGTGCAAGCTGACTACGTTGCTGCTGCTCTTTCGCATCCAACTCAGCTAGGGCACGAACCACTTGGTTACGCTTATCTCGTACCGATGCCAACGCCTGCTCAGGATCCGCATTGAACGCGACATGCAGGTGTTTCGCAACAAACGTATTGAACGCTTGGTACAGACGGTTTAGCTTCTGAGAGTCAAAGGCAGCTTTCGCATGATTTTCAACGACGACATCACGCTCTTCACGCAGTTTCTCTAGACGCTGTTCACGAGCCGCACGACCAAACAACGGGATGTCTGGGAAGCGTGAGTAACGCATTTGGCGATCATTTAACTGAACGCACACTGCGCCTTCCAGTTCATCGGCATTGAATGAACTGTCGTCGAATGCGTCAACGTCACCCTCAAGGATGTACAGATCTTCTGGACAGTCTTCAAGATCCACCAACTTCTCTTTAATACCGTCAAGATCCGATACCACGATCGCGTGACGAGCAGGACCATACATTGCACTGAAGTACGGTGCATCGTCGATGGTAATGTCGTCGTAGATCTCTGACAGAAGCACGCCACCTAGAGTATCAGCCAGGCCTTTCAAACGAGGATCGTTTGAGCCACCAGGTGAAGCCAAACGCTCAATCTCAAGTTCGAGTTCGCTGCGACGTTTCGCCAATTGATCTTTCGCAACAGACTGTGCTTTTTCATCTTCAAGCACTTGCTGCATTTGAGTCATCACCGCTTGGCTGTCTTCTAGCTCAGCCCCCGTTTGCTCACGCAGGTTGTCTAAGGCGTCGTTTGCTGTAATCCACGCAGGAGCAATTGCTTCAAGTTTTTGAATCTCTTGATCATAATTATGCTGTACACGACGCTTTTCACTCTTCGCTTCACGCAACTCTTCTTGAGCATACTCAAGCGTTTCGATCTGCATCGCATGACGCTCGCGCTCTTCTTCAAAGACCACTTCATCATTCAGCTGAGTGTTGTGTTGCTTCTGGTACGCTTCAGCCAGCTCTTTTGCTTGACGCTGCTGTGCAACATCACGAGCCATATCGCGATGCTGAGCTCGCCATTGCTGTTCGTTTTCAACAATATGTTTTGCGTTGCGACCTTTATCAAGCGCTTGCTTAGCCGCTTGTGATGCTTCGCTACGCTCTACTGTACCTACAATGCTTTTTACAAGAGACAGTGCTTTTTCAAACTGAGCAGACGCCGCTGACGACATATCCAGTTTATGCTTCGTTGCTAGAAGGTGTTGCGTGCTCTGTTCTTCTTGCGTCTTAAGGTCAGAAACCAGCGTCAACGCACCTTCTGCAGTGATGGAATCATCGCCCAAAAGATGCTTAGTCTTTTCTAGCGCTTGTACAGCCTGCTGGTATTGAAGTGCACGCGTTTGCTGAACGTCTAGAGCTTGTTGGTAGTCAGCAAGCTGGGTTTTTAGGCTATCCACTTCTTCTTCAGTAATGGTCGCCTGCTCTTCCGCAAGGAGAACACGCTCTTGCGCCTCTTCAACGACCATCATCTGCTCTTCAAGACGCTCGCTAAGCTCTTCAAGATCTTCGCTGTAGCGCTCAATTTTCTCTTGTTGGCGCAGCGCTGTTTGTACAAGTTGTAGATGGTCTGAAGCCGCTTGGTAATCTTGTTCAAGCGAAGACTCTTGTTCAACTAGCAGCTCAAGCTCTTCTTGCACTCGATTAAGTAAGTTGTTCTGTTCAAGCAAGGTTTCACGAGAGCCGAACAGCTCACCACGTAGCTTCATCGTCTGATCAAGCTTATTGCGACGATCATTCGCATGACGCATGTAGTCTGCTGCCACGTAATTAGTTGACTCTGTGATCAAGTGTTTGAACAAATCACGATCAGACTGCGTTGTCTTGATCGCTTCTAGTGTCATTCGGTTTTCGCGTAGCGCCGATTCCATGTCTTGGAAGGCTTTCTTTACGCCACCGTTTTGTGGCAATAGGTAATCACGTAATGAACGCGTAATTGCACTTGAGATACCACCGTACAGAGATGCTTCAATCAGACGGTAGAACTTAGAACGGTCGCCACTGTTACGCAGCTTCTTAGGTACAACACCAAACTCGAACATTTGAGCGTGGTAATCAACGATAGAAGAGAACGCTTTAAAGTGAGCACCTTCGTACTGAGCAACCGCTGCTTTTACATCATTAAGCTGACATACGCGCGCATGGCTGTCCGATACGTTTTCAATCAGTACATCCGTTGGCTTCACATGGCTTGGAAGACCTTGAATTAGGAATGGCTTGATGTCTACTTTTTTGTCACGACCCGCTACTTGTTGAAGCTTAACCGCAAACAATAGGCGCTGATTTCGCGAGTTCACCACATCAAGAGCGGCATAACACGCACCCGGTTGTAGCTTACCGTATAAGCCTTTATCACGAGATGACTGTGAGCTACCCGCTTCCGTTGTGTTTCGGAAATGAAGAAGCGTTTGGTCAGGGATCAATGCCGTAATAAACGCGGCCATCGTAGTCGATTTACCCGCACCGTTACCGCCAGAAAGGGTTGTCACCAAACCATCGATGTCAAAAGTACGTGCGAAGAAGCCGTTCCAGTTAACCATGGTCAGCGATTGATACTTACCTCTTTCAATCATGCTTCACCTTCTTCTTTTGTCTGTTCGTTGCTCATGATCTCGTCATCGAAAATGTCTTGTTGAGCATCTTGTTCTGTCTCTTCTTGCTCTTCGTTAAGCAAGCTACCTTGATTTGGTTCTTGAGTATGAACTACGGCTTCACCATCACGGATTAGGCGCAGTTGCGCTTCGCGCATATCGTCACCAACGCGTACGTCCGCACCAAAGCGGAATACAGCCTCACTGATACGGAATTTACCCGTTTCACCGATAGAAATTAGCATGCCGATACGACGCAGACGACGCAGAGACGTTCTCACTTTCTCGAAAAGCTTCTCTTTATCTAGATCAGAACCAGAAGCACGATTGGTTGCCAGCTTCATCAGTTTCTTTTCATCAGCCAGAGTCATTAACTCTTCAAATAACTCTTGGTTAGTGAAGATACCTTCGTGAGCCAAGCGCTCTGGGCTCAGGTAAAGGAAACACAGCACCTTACCCACCAGCATATCAAGCTCTGAGAGTACACTTCGACCAATCAAAGAGGTTGAACGAGGACGAAGGTAGAAGAAGCCCTCTGGCGCTTTTACCAACTCAGTATTATAGCGCTGGTAAAATTGTTGAAGTTCCAGTTCGAAGTCCGCCAACAGTGCGTGATTATCTAGGTCTTCTGTTGAAATATGCTTACCTGAACGCAGCATGCTATCAAGCGCTGGGAACAGTGGGTTCGCAATCGCTTTTACCAGTTTCTCTGGCATGTAATCATCAGTACTTGTTAATGACATTTGCTTGTACCTTTGCACCGAAATCGTTGATTGCCTGCCAATCAGGTTGGATCGCCTGATAGTCAGACTCTGAGTAACCTAAGCGCACCGCTTGGTCGACAACAATTCTGGCTAAATCAAAATGGTGTGTGCGAGGGTGTTCTGCAAGGTAGTCTCGCAGTACTAGGCCAAGGTCGATTGGCGTCCCTTGCTGTTTGTGAACCTTCAACATCTCAGCGATTTTGTCTGAGAGGTAATCATTCACTTGTTCAAATTCTTCATACTCGACATCAAGTGGCGCTTGTCCCATCACCTCGTCATCACGCAGAACCAGTGCTTCATCACGTAGATCTGTGAGCTTTTCAGCGTCGGCGCAAGTAAGTAGCCAAGGTGCGTCGAAGTAGTCAGTAACCGACTGGCGCAGACGTTGGCTGAACGCTCGGTTCTTATCCATATCGATGGCAGTACGAATAAACTTATGTACGTGGCGGTCGTAGCCAATCCATAAGTCGATGGCTTGTTGGCCCCAACTTGTGATTCGGTCTAGTTTCATCTGCAAACCGAACAGGGTTTCACCAACAAACTCCAGCTCGTCGTCACCATACACAATCTCCTGGATATCAAGAATCTGTGTCTGCAGTTCATCACCAGCAGCTTGTAGAGTATCTTGAAGCTCTTTCAACGTTGCAGAGGTTTCAGATAACAGAGCTTCACAGTTGTTGATCGCTTCACGCCAATCTTTATTAAGAAGGTCTGCAATCTGCTGTTTAACCGTCTGTTGCTGCTCATCCATTACACGCTGGTTAAGATCAATTTGGTCAAAAATCTCGCCAACTGAGTATTTTAGGACACCGTAAACGTTTTTGCGCCAGTGACCCGGCGTTCCGCCTTTTTGTGCGGCTTCAATAGCCTTCGCCATCTCGTCCGCGACCATCGATAATTGAATTGAGAGTTTCAGCTTCGAGAATTGGCGGTGACGTAGGTAGTAATCTGAAATACCAATTGCGAGCGGCGATAGACGATAAATGCTCGCACCATCGGTAATCTCACTGGTAAAACGGCTAATCAATTTCTGTTTTACCAGTTCATTGATTGCGTTGTTTGCGCGAAACGCTGAGGCTTCGCCGGTATCTTCGAACAGACGAGTGACAATGGTAAACGCATCGTGCAGTTCACCCTCACCTAACTCTTCATCGAACCTTTCGTTGCTTAGTACTGCGATGGCAATTAGAAATGCCAATCGCTCAGGCGGCAAATTTAATGAAAAATCATGCTGCTTGACCCAGCCCACCAACTCATCAATTGGCTGCTCTTCGGCAGTTTGAGTCATTTCACTCATTGTGGTTCCTGTTACTGTTCTTTGTAACACCGAGCAGATGTCGATGTTACGCCTTTTCTTTATAACGCTGGCTATCAGGTTATCGACTGTAGCCTAGGAATGCGATGGCAACTCTTGTACCACACTCTCCGTTTTTTTATTCTGGTTTTTGCGCCCAAACGTGAATATAGCGACCTAAAGAGAGGTAAGGCTCTTGACGACATAGCTGTTTTTCAAGCTCTAGCACATCTTCGAATTGATAGTCGCCCATGTACTCCATATTACCTATGTAATCGCTAAACGAGCGAATACCCGACTTTCCTTTAATCTCAAGACCCGCCTCTTCTATCCACTGATAGACCTCTTCAGGTTTCAAACCTTTTTGGGGTTGCAGCTTAAACCGTTTTCGATGTGGCATCCCATTTAATACATGAGGAATATTGCCACAAATCACATTTTTGAGGACTAATCCGTGATGGTTGTAAAACATAATTGATGCCACACCACCCGGCTTCACTTGCTTAAGCAGGATATCCAAAGCCTCTTTTGGATCAGCTAACCACTCCATTACGGCATGAAACATCACCATATCCACTGGCTCTTCTATATGCTGTGCAATATTTTGAACCGGAGAATGAATGAATCGATACTGTTCAAGCAAGCCGGCTTTATCAATATCTTGCTGTGCCAATTTCAGCATTTCAGAAGAGAGGTCGCACAGCGACACTTTATGCCCCAAGCTAGCTATCTTTTGCGACATCTGCGCTAAACCACCTCCTGCATCCAGAATGTGCAAAGGTGTTTCTTCGGTTTTAAATGTGCTTAACGCTTGCTCTAAATCTTCCCATACGATGATCTGACGGATCTCTCCTTTGTCAGAGCCGTAAATATTTTTTGCAAATTTGTGGGCAATATCGTCGAAATTACGGTCTTCAGTCACAGCTACTTGGGTTATCATGTCCTATCGTGCCTGCTATTCTGTCACAGGAATTTCAGGAATAAAGAGGCGATGTCTCTTTTTAGTACTAAGTGATGTTTTTTCGGACTATTCGGATATGTTTGAGCTGAAAAAAGTAGTGTCTTCACTGTTGATGCCACTGCCAGCAATGTTAATTCTCGCTTTTCTGGGCCTAGCCCTTGTTATGTTCACTACAAAACGTAAAACAGGGTGCCTTATCACGCTGTCTGCACTCTGTGGTATTTTCCTGATCGCGTTCCAACCCGTTTCTAGCCAACTTCTTATGCCAATGGAACGACAACACACCGCTTTTTTGCCGACAAATGAATCTATCGACTATGTGATGGTATTGGGTAGTGGCCATGTCGTAGACGACCAAATCCCGCCTACATCTGAACTCAGCCGAACAGGTCTGATGAGATTAAGTGAAGGCATCCGCATTCAACGAATCTATCCCGGTGCTAGATTGATTTTATCTGGCTATGGTGGTGGTACTGAAGTCAGTAACGCACGCATGATGGCGAAGGTTGCCTTGGCCTTGGGTGTGTCTAAACCTGACATTATCCTACTTGAGACAGCTAAAGATACGTGGGAAGAAGCGCGTCAGGCTGCTGCATTTGTGAAAAACAAACGAATGGTACTCGTGACTTCCGCTAGCCATATGCAGCGTGCTCTCAACGAATTTCATGATGCAGGAATGAAGCCGATTCCAGCGCCTACCAATTTTCTGGCTCAAGAAGGCATTGAGCAACCTTGGAACAAGTACATGCCAAAAGCGATCTACTTAGAGCAGACCGAACGATATTGGCATGAAACGATGGGGTTAGTTTGGCAATCATTGCGCGATTGGCTAGATAACCAAAGCACCGAAATAGAAGAGCCGATGATCATCCCCGAACCTTCTATGCTTGAAGAAGAGCTCTCTGCCGCCTCTGATGCACAACCAACAAGTGGCGCACAACCAGCCATTTAATGCTGTATGAAATGACTTTAAGTCCCTAGACCTTTCAAGCTGATTTCATAAACAAAAAGCCGAGATACTGAATATCTCGGCTTTTTCAATTTCGCTTGTTGAACATTTCAATGCTGGCTGCTAATCGCCTGCAAACATATAGCCTTCACCATGAACCGTCACAAAAATTTGTGGATTCTTTGGATCAAACTCCATCTTAGCACGCATACGACGAATCAATACGTCGATGGTACGATCGTTTGGTGCATCAACGCGGTGGCTAATCATATTTAAGATTCGCTCACGACTTAAAACCTGGTTAGGGTATGACGACAGCGCAACCAATAACTCATATTCAGCTTTGGTCAATTTCACTGGCTCACCGTTTTTACTCAGTGCGCGACGTGGAATATCAAACGTCCATTCACCAAAGCGAACGATTGACGCGTCTTCCGCCTGCTCAGTTGCACCTGCTGGTGACTTGCGAGCCGCAGAAATTCTCCAAAGTAGGTTTTTCACTCGAACCAATAATTCGCGAAGTTCAAATGGTTTGGTAACATAATCATCTGCGCCCATCTCTAGGCCTACAATTTTGTCGATGCTATCCGTGCGTCCAGTAACTAAAATAATCCCAATGTCTGATTGACTGCGTAATTCGCGAGTTAGCATCAATCCATCTTCGCCTGGTAAGTTGATGTCCAGCATAATGAGATCTACGTTATTTTCTTCTAAAACATTTCTCATTTGAGCGCCGCTTTCTGCTTCGCTTACTGTGTAACCCTCATTCTGGAAATATCCAACCAGCTTACTACGGGTTACCACATCATCTTCAACGACTAATACGTGATAGCTCATCTACACCACTTTTCTTATTTAATAGTTTCAGTGACCATTCTATTCATAACTAGTAACAATTCTAGTAGTAGGTAAGATAAAAGCCAGAAACCTGAATTTTTTTTGATACAAGACAATCTTAAACCTTGCTATTTACCCCCCATCGCAATTCAATATAGGCATTACTACTAACGAGTGACTTTGCAGTTAGCAAATACAAGGGTTAGTAAGCCTTCGTACCGCAGATATTACGAAAGACGATATTAGGATTATTGAGATGAAAGAAACCAAAGCGTTCAATGAACAACGAGCTGAAATCTACTGGTGGCTATCGAGCCTGTTCGCGAAAGAACTGACTCAAGAAGAATTGGAGAAATACCACTCGGTTGAGATTCGTTCGTTTTTAACCGGCCTCGGCGACAACGAGACGCTTAAGCCATCAATCAATAACCTAGTAGATGCACTTAACCGATTACAGAACCGTGAAGATGCTCAATTAGAGCTTTCATCCGATTTTTGCGAGCTGTTCTTAAAGTCGGATAAGTACGGTGCTCTGCCGTACGCTTCTATTTATCTAGACAAAAGTGGACTACTGAATGCGAAACCAGCTCAAGACATGGAAGCCATCATGGCGTCTTACGGCATCGCCGTAAACCAAGATCTAAAAGAGCCTGCTGACCACTTAGCCATTGAGTTAGATTTCCTAGGTAACATCATTATTCGCTCCAACGACCTTGAGAGTGAACAAGATCTAGAAACGGCTTTCGCTACACAACACGAGTTTGTTGAACAACAGCTCCTTAGTTGGGTTCCACAGTTCGCAGTAAAATGCCGTGAATTTGATGAGTTTGGTTTTTACGCATGTGTTGCAGAATTGCTAGTCGCTTTCTGTAAACTTGACGCACAATATTTAGCTGGTGAATAAATTCACTGATGACTAAGGGTACAATTTAGGTAGAATGTGACAACTCACCCAGATTTCTGGGTGAATTTTATTGCGAGTATTTTCTAGTCAGTCTAAAATTGTGACCGCAAACGATAAAATATGAAACATTCTCGAAATGCTATGCTTTAAATTAGCTAAGAGCATTTCGGTGTTAAGACAAGCCGCTCTCATAAGCGGTTTTTTGTTTTTTAGCACTTTAGTACCGAGAGAGCCCTCCATATTCTAAGCTCTTGTTCTGGTAGCTTTAAACGGCTACTTGCTCCGTACTGCTGAGGAAGTAGCTATCAATAGGATAAAGCCATGGCAACTATAAAAGATGTCGCTCGCTTAGCCGGCGTATCAACAACCACCGTTTCTCACGTGATCAACAAGACACGTTTCGTCGCAGAAGCGACTCAAGAAAAAGTAAACAAAGCCGTCGATGAACTAAATTATGCACCAAGTGCTGTTGCTCGTAGCCTGAAATGTAACTCTACGCGCACAATCGGTATGCTAGTGACTCAATCAACCAACCTATTCTTCTCTGAAGTGATCGATGGTGTAGAGAGCTACTGTTACCGTCAAGGCTACACGCTGATTCTATGTAACACAGGTGGTATCTACGAAAAGCAACGCGACTACATCCGAATGCTTGCTGAAAAACGCGTAGACGGTATCTTGGTAATGTGTTCTGACTTGACTGAAGAACTGCGTGAAATGCTTGACCGCCACGCAGACATTCCAAAAGTTGTTATGGACTGGGGCCCAGAGAGTTCACAAGCGGATAAAATCATCGACAACTCAGAAGAAGGTGGCTACCTCGCCACTAAATACCTGGTTGAACGAGGACATGATCGTATTGCTTGTCTAAGTGGACATTTGGATAAAGCGGCATGTGTAGAGCGTATCGCGGGTTATCGTCGTGCTCTTGAAGAAGCAAACATTCAAACAGATGACAATCTAATTCTTGAAGGTAACTTCGAATGTGACACCGCAGTTATCGCGGCAGATAAAATCGTTTCAATGGAGAATCGCCCGACAGCAGTATTCTGTTTTAACGATACTATGGCACTTGGTCTTATGAGCCGTCTGCAGCAGCAAGGCATTAAGATCCCAGAAGACATTTCAGTGATTGGTTACGACAATATTGAGCTGGCAGAGTACTTCTCACCACCGTTGACAACTGTTCACCAGCCAAAGCGTCGTGTCGGCAAAAACGCATTTGAAATCTTGTTGGAACGCATTAAAGACAAAGATCACGAAAAACGCGTGTTCGAAATGCATCCAGAGATCATTGAGCGAGCTACAGTTAAAACGTTAAAATAACGTAAACTTTAGAGAAATCTAATAAAACGCACCGCTTGGTGCGTTTTTTTTATTCTGACAAAGTAAAAACCTTGTTGCATATAAAGACAACAATTAACTGAATTAAGATCACATTTTGGAATAACAAGTGTGAACCTCATTCAACAAAAAACTTTATTCTTCGTTATACAGTCACGCACAGGGCAAATCACTTGAAAGGGTGAGACGCAAAGCCTCCGGCCTAACCCATTATTGGTATGGTAGCGGGGTTACCGATGGCAAAATGCAGTATTTCCTACCTTTAGTAGTAATTTACGGCTTATTGACAATTTTATTGCGACATTTTGCTAATCTCTCGGACCTGCTTATTTGGTGGCGTAATTCAAATACACCGAGATAAACAATATGGATAAACCGATACTCAAGGACTCAATGAAGTTATTTGAGCCACTTGGAAAGATTAAGTCACGCTCAATGTTTGGCGGTTTTGGCCTATTTGCCGACGACACGATGTTTGCACTGGTCGTTAACAATCAATTACACATTCGAGCTGACAAAAATACTACTTCAAAATTTGAACAACAGGGTTTCGAACCTTACGTATACAAAAAACGCGGATTCCCAGTCGTTACTAAGTATTTTGCTCTTCCAGAAGATCTCTGGCAGACTCAAGAACGTATTATCGAACTGGCAAAAGCGTCCCTTGACTGTGCCAAAAAAGAGAAGCAAATCCAATCATCAGCGAAGCCTACACGATTAAAAGATTTGCCCAACCTTCGACTTGCCACAGAGCGTATGTTGAAAAAAGCGGGCATCGATACCGTCGAGAGCTTGTATGAGTCAGGTTCTGTTAATGCATACAAAGCAATAAAAGAGTCTCACTCATCCAGTGTCAGCTTAGAGCTGCTTTGGGCACTTGAAGGTGCCATCAACGGTACTCATTGGTCGGTCATACCTCAACAACGACGCGATGAGCTTATCAACTCTATCAATTAAGTCCACCTCACTTAATTGTCAAAAGCCACATCAATGTGGCTCAGACTGCTGACAAAGGTCTAGCTTTCAAGCTAGACCTTTGATCTAATAGGGGTATCGAAATATGGATATCTCACTATGCTTCAAGAGCCTTCACCTCAACAATATGAACTCGAAATGGTCACCATGGAACAGCTCGTTCCTCAGAACCATTTAGTTCGTAAGATAGATAAAGCCATCGACTTCGAGTTTATCCGTAATGAAGTCGCTCACCTCTACTGTAAAGACAACGGTCGCCCACCTGTTGACCCTGTACGCCTGTTTAAAATCATCCTGCTTGGTTACCTCTTCGGAATAAAAAAGCGAGCGACAACTCGTGAAAGAGATTGAAGTCAATGTCGCTTATCGATGGTTCCTGCGTATGTCACTGACAGAGAAAGTTATCCATGCATCGACACTCAGCCAAAACCGTATTCGCCGCTTTAATGGTACCGATGTGTTTGAGCGTATCTTTATCAATATCGTAGAGCAGGCAATGGCGAAAGGTTTGGTCGCAGGCCAAGAACTATTTACTGACAGCACGCACCTAAAAGCCAATGCCAACAAAAATAAGCACACGAACAAAGTGACTAAGGTTCGCGCCAGTGCTTATCTTGATATGCTCGATGAAGATGTCGCGCTAGACCGAGAGAAAGAGGGTAAGAAACCTCTAAAGTCACGTACCGCTGAGCCTAAAACTAAGAGCACCAAAACGAGTACTACCGACCCGGAAAGTGGCTTCATGACTCGAGATAATAAGCCCCAAGGCTTCTTCTATCTCGACCACCGTACAGTGGATGGACAGCATGGCATTATCTTAGATACCCATGTCACAGCAGGTAATATCAATGACTCTCAACCTTATGTGAAGCGTCTGGACTATACCCTAGAGCAATTTAACCTTAATCCAATCGCCGTTGGACTCGACGCGGGCTACTTCACTGCGCCAGTCGCTGAGTCATTAGAGCGTCGAAATATCTTAGGCGTGTTCGGTTATCGCAGACCATCGAGAACAAAGAATGCGTTCAAGAAAAAGCACTTCATCTACAATGGAGAGCGAGACAGTTACCGCTGCCCTAACGGTCAAGAGCTCATCTATAAAACAACGTCTAGAGATGCGTATCGTGAGTATCACTCCGACCCGAAAGAGTGTGCGTTCTGTCCAATGAGAGATGACTGTACGCAAAGTAAAAATATAAAGAAAGTCATTACAAGACATATCTATACGGACGCGATGGATAGAGCCAACCAAATGCGGCTCTCACCTTATGGAAAAAGACGTATAGGCGAAGAAGTGAGACGGTAGAGCGGAGCTTCGCCGACGCTAAGCAGCACCATGGTCACCGTTATGCCCGCTTCCGCGGGCTCTCGAAAGTGCAAATGCAATGTTGGTTGGCAGCTGCCGCTCAAAACATCAAGAAGATAGCCTTGGTGGTGAGCTATTTACAAAAAATAGGGCTAAATATGTCCCAAATACGTCAAATTATGGCGTCTAGATGCCAATTTAAGTGTTGGGCTCTTCCAAACTTCGCATAATAAAAAAATATCGCGATCGCGGCCTACGGCCGCTCGAAAAAGAGAACCCCACTTCAAAAAGTGGGGTTCGTCAGCAATCTGAGCCACATCAATGTGGCTTTTTTTATTTTCTATTGAAAGTTAATCTCTCCTACTCCTGTCTAACTATACTAACTACAAGCAAAAAATTTAGGGACACTCTCATGAGTAAGAAAATGATTTTAGGCATAATTTTAGTTGCCACGATAGTGATACTGGCTGTCAACTTTGGCCAGTACTTAACGCTTGAAAATGCCAAGGCTCAACAAGCACTTCTCAACGATTACATAGAGAGTCATTTTGTTGCAGCAGCAGCAACTTACTTCATTCTCTATGTGATGATTACTGCATTTTCAATTCCAGGTGCTGCGGTGGTTACGCTGCTCGGTGCGGCTCTATTCGGTTTCTGGACCAGTTTATTACTCGTCTCGTTTGCAAGCACTATAGGTGCAACACTGGCGTTTTTGAGCAGCCGTTTTCTATTGCGAGACTGGGTACAAAGTAAATTTGGTGACAAGCTGTCTACCATTAACCAAGGTGTAGAAAAAGACGGGGCATTCTACCTATTCTCTCTACGTTTAATTCCGGTGTTCCCATTTTTCTTAATTAACTTACTCATGGGTTTAACACCTATCTCCGTAGGACGTTACTATTTAACCAGTCAGTTAGGGATGCTTCCTGGCACTGCCGTTTACTTAAACGCAGGTACTCAACTGGCAGAGATCGAATCTCTATCAGGTATCGTATCTCCTTCTGTACTCATCTCTTTTGCACTACTTGGGGTGTTCCCAATCGCCGCAAAATGGATTATGGGTAAGCTTCGTTCGGCACCAATAGTAGAATAGACAAGGAAAGTGGATGAAGATCTTCAGTGCTGCAAACCCAACTGAGGCTCATATAATCTGTGGGCTGCTAGAGAGTGAAAAGATTGCCTGTGAGGTGCGTGGAGAAGGGTTGTTTGGTTTGAAAGGAGAAATCCCCTTCTCTGAGGAGACAGACCCATATGTGTGGCTCTACGAGCCCTCTGACGCGCCTGCGGCATTGAACCTCATTAACGCTTATAAGAAACAACAAGACTCCATCACCTATGAAGAGTGGCGTTGCAGCCAATGTCATGAAATCAATGAAGCCCAATTTGGCTCATGTTGGCAGTGTGGCTCACCCTGCCCTGAAACATGAGTTAACAAAAGGCGCTTAAAAGCCCAATCTCCAAAAGCTCATTCTCCAAAAAGAAACAGGAAGCATCATAGCTTCCTGTCTTTGTATCTTGCTCGGTGTCGTGAGGGATGCCCCATCACAATCGCACTATTTGATTTGCTTCTGAATAAACGCGATTGAACGCTGATTAAACTCTTCTGGCTGCTCCACGTTACAAACGTGACCACAGTTAGCAATTTCCACCAGCTCGCTCGACTTATGAGCCGCTACCATCTCTTTCACGGGCTTAATGAACATATAGTCACGCTCTCCCATCAGGTACAAAGTTGGTATAGGCAACTCTCGTTCTTTGAAGTAACGCATCAACGGATTAACATCAGCAGTAAGAATAAACCAGCGCTTAAACTCTTTCTGACACAACTTTTTCGCTTCACGGATAAAAAGGTGTCTCGACTCTCGCTGGCTCTTTTGCGGCATCACAATGTAAGCAAATAAGCTATAGAGCCACATATAAGGAATAATATGTTTACTGAGGTTTCCGAGTTTAACCAAAACTTGAGAACGTGTATTCAAACGCGTTACAGCGCCACCGAGTACCATCGAACGCACACGTTCTGCAGCCAACTCAGCCACATTTCGCACGATAATGGTTCCAAGAGACATTCCGACAAAATGTGCCGAACGGATCTTGAGGTGATCGAGAACTTTAAGAATATCGAGGGTTACCGCTTTAAAGGTGTACCGGTTGCTGATCAACTCTTTTAAGAGATTGTCAGACTTGCCATGCCCTCTTAGGTCAATCAACAACAAATTAAAGTGCTGTTTGTAAGCTTTGATCTGCTTAAACCAAATGGACGAGCTCCCACCAGCACCGTGGACAAAAACGACCCACTCATCACTGGTCGGGTGATTGAATGTTTTATGGAATAATAAACTCTCAGACATACCTATCGCTTTAATTCTACTTATTTGCTTGGACACCGCTGTTAGGTGCTCGGTAATGATAGCACGCTATTAAACCGATTAAGTGATGGTAGTGTCAATCATCTTATCAACGTTCTGAATAGCTCGACCACAATTACTCCTAAAGCACTAGGCGGAGCGATTGTTCACGCGACAGGAAAAATAAAGGTGTTCACAATGGAACACCTTACTTTGCAAATAAACGAATTAAAATGCTGTGTGATACATATCTAGATAAGATCTAGCGGCATCTTCCCAGCAAAAATTCTGTTGCATTGCATAAAGCTGAACTCGACGAACTTCTGCAGGTTTTTGCGCATAAAGCAGCAGAGAGCGATGCAGTACAGAAAGTAGAGCCTGAGGCGTTGGCTCTTTGAACGCGAAGCCGGTTGCCTGTTCTGGGTTGTCATCGTAATGATTAACACTGTCTTTCAAACCACCCACCGAACGAACAATAGGCAATGTGCCATAGGCCATGCTGTATATCTGATTCAAACCACAAGGCTCAAATTCAGATGGCATTAAGAAAAAGTCTGAACCGGCTTCAACTAAGTGAGCCAACTCATTGTTGTAAGCTTCAACAAACGAAAACTTCTCTGAATGCAACGCGGAAAGCTCTTTAAGTTGACTTGCCAAGACAGGGTCACCAGTACCAACAATCACGATTTGCAGCTCATTTTTGAGAAACTCTTCAATGATCGGTATTAAATAGTGGACACCCTTCTGATTGGTTAAGCGACACACCATGCCATACACAGCACAATCAGTCTCAGGTAAACCAACTTCTTGTTGTAACTTTTGCTTACAGGCAGATTTTCCCTGTACCATACTGTGCTTCGTCGCTTTATATTTGCGCGGTAGATACACATCCGTTTCAGGGTTCCATGAACCGTAGTCACAACCATTTAAAATACCAAATAGGTCATCAGAACGTTGTTGGAACTCTCGCGCCATGCCATGACTTCCAAGCTCTGTTTTGAGCTCTTCAGCGTACGTTGGGCTAACAGCATTGATCTTGTCTGCGCACATCACACCAGCCTTTAACATTGTGACATGAGTGTCACTGACTGCGGCTTCAGGCACATGTCGACTGTGCATTTCCGGTAGGTTTTGCAGCTCCTCGTAAGAAAACACACCTTTAAAGACAGCATTGTGTATCGAAATAACACTGCGCATCCCTTTAAAAAAATCATGATCTTGATAACGAGACTTGAGTAAGTACGGAACAAAGCCTGTGTGCCAATCGTTGGCATGAACAATATCAGGTTGAAAACCTAGCTTTGGCAGCATATCTAAACAAGCGGCGCTGAAAAATGAAAATCGCTCACCATTATCAGCGTATGCCTGGTTGTGCTCAGCATACATCTCGGCGCGGTTAAAGTACTGTGGACATTCAATACCAAAAACTTGAACGCCCTCAACACTTAATTTCTTAACTTGATAAGCAGTATGAGGCCAGTGATCGAGCTCAGTCGTTAGAATCACTTCTGCTGATTCAATGTTTGGAATTTTGCTGTATGCGGGGATGGTCACTCGAACGTCCTGTTCGAGTGTTTGCAACGCTTTAGGCAGTGCCTTGGCTACATCAGCCAAGCCACCACTTTTTATTAAACCTTCAACTTCAGACGCTACAAAAAGTACCGAGAGAGTTTTAGTAACCAACTCTTGCTCCTTTAGGGATGACTACCACACCATCTTCGGAAACGTGGTAGTGCTTTTTATCTTCTTTCAGATTCACGCCGATTTGAGTGCCCGGTGCGATATCTGCATCTTTATCGACGATGACACGACGAAGGACACAGCCTTCACCCACTTTAACGTCGCCAAGTAAGATACTTTCGCTGATATCACAAGCAGATGCAATATTACTACGGAAACCAAGTACACACTTCTCGATGCGAGAGCCACGTACATAACTACCGTTACAGACCAAACTATCAATGATCTGAACTCGTCCATTCGCAGAGTCGGTGAAGGTTGCCGGCGGTAGTGGCGGGTAGTAAGTGTGAAGAGGCCATTTACGGTTATATAGAGAGAATGGCGCATCTTTTTCTAGCAGGTCCATATGTGCCTCCCAGTAAGCGTCAATCGTACCAACGTCACGCCAGTACACTTCCTCTTTTTCACCAGTAATACGGTTGGTGCTAAAGTCATAAACAAACACGTCACCACGCGGGAACATATTTGGAATGATGTCCTTACCAAAATCGTGAGTAGAACCTTCACGATCGGCATCTTCTACCAGTTCAGCAAATAGCTCGTCTGCTTCAAAGACGTAGTTACCCATTGAAACGAGTGCTGAATCAGGGTCACCAGGGATTGGCTTAGGATTCGCCGGCTTCTCTTCAAAGCCGATCATACGCCCTTCCGCATCCACCTCGATAACACCGAACTCTGATGCGTCAGCCAAAGGCATACGTAGTGCAGAAACCGTCAACGCCGCTTTCTTCTCTTTGTGGAAATCAAGCATCTGCTTAATGTCCATTTTATAGATATGGTCAGAACCAAAAATACAAACTTGCTCTGGTTCTTCTAGTTGCATGAAGCGGAGGTTTTGGTAAATTGCGTCCGCTGTACCTTCATACCAACGCTTACCCGTACGCATCTGCGCAGGGATTGGGTCGATGAATCTATCTGTTATCCCACTGATATTCCATCCTTTTTTCATATGGTGGAATAGTGATTGCGATTTAAACTGCGTCAAAACGTAAATCTTCATAAGATCTGCATTTACGAAGTTATTTAAAGCAAAATCAATCAAGCGGTAGCTTCCGCCGAATGGAACCGAGGGTTTGCTGCGAGATTCAGTCAAAGGTCTTAAGCGAGAGCCTTCACCGCCAGCAAGAATCATTCCCAATACACCAGCCATTTTATTCTCCATATACTTATAGCTTGTCGATGTTGGTACTTAGTTTAGGGGTAAGCCTATGGGGGTAAGTATCAACTGTTATTTTAGGCACTTAGTACATATCCATTCATATTCAGTGACAAAATACTAAGCCAAACGTTGTTATATGTGCACTATGCTTTGCACTTGGTTTTATATACGTTATCGACTTTTCCGTCGATTTCAATTTTTAAGATGCCATTCTGTGGTGTGTGAAACGATTGCTTTTCTAAGTCTCAGAGCAGCTCACATTACACAGACTTTCAGAAACATCACATTAACAATGAAAACACATGCCTTCTACATCAAAATAGTGATCTGCCAATTACAATATTTTAATTCAGTTACATTAATGTTAATGCTCGCAAAGAAATCATACTTTCTTTTCCAGTATATTTCACATTCCAAAATAAATAATTTTTCAGCTTCGAGGCAATTTTTGTATCGGGTTGCACAAAATTCGCATATTCAATACAAAAAAAAGCAGCCAAACTAGGCTGCTTTCTTGATAATTATTTCTCTTTTGGCTTTTTGCGCTTATCGGTGACTTCCCATTTTCCGTCAATAAACAGCGCAGTCCAACCCGAAGGCTTACCATCTACTTCTGTACGTACGTAGTTCTCTTTGGTCTTACGACTAAAGCGAACTACGGTTGGATTGCCATCTGGGTCAGCAACCGGTGCTGTCGTCAGATATTGGAACTTCGGCGAGATACGGTCTTTAAAGCGAACCAGTTCTTCCACTAATGGTGCACGTGTTTCACGAGATTTAGGGAAGTTGCTTGCCGCCATAAATAGACCAGAAGCACCGTCACGCAGCACAAAGTACGCATCTGAGTTTTCACATGGAAGCTCAGGGAAGTGAACAGGGTCTTCTTTCGGTGGCGCAACCTCACCGTTTTTCAGAATCTTACGCGTGTTCTTACAATCGTCGCTTGTACAGTCCATGTATTTACCGAAGCGACCGTTTTTCAGAACCATATCTGAACCACACTTGTCACATTCAACAACAGGACCATCGTAGCCTTTTACTTTGAACTCACCGTGCTCTACAACATAACCATCACAGTTCGGGTTGTTACCACAAACGTGCATCTTACGCTTGTCATCAATCAGGTAAGCGTCCATCGCTGTTTCACAAATAGGACAGCGCTTCTTAGCTCGCAGTGCAGCGGTTTCAACGTCTTCTTCAAGCACATTGATAATGCCTTCTTCGTCACCAAGGTTAATCGTTGTCTTACAACGCTCTTTTGGTGGCAGTGCATAACCTGAACAGCCAAGGAATACACCGGTAGAAGCAGTACGGATACCCATGTTACGGCCACACGTCGGACACTCAATATCAGTCTCTACGATATGGTTCGGCTTCATGCCGCCCTCTGACTCATCGAGATCCGCTTTTTCAAGGTCACCCGTGAAGTCAGTAAAGAAGTTATCCAGAACACCTTTCCAATTCGCTTCACCTTCCGCGATTTGGTCTAACTTTTGCTCCATTCGAGCAGTAAAGTCATAGTTCATCAGGTCGTTAAAGCTCTGGTCGAGGCGGTCTGTAACGATCTCCCCCATCTTTTCAGCGTAGAAACGACGCTGCTCAACCTTTACGTAACCACGATCTTGGATCGTTGAGATGATGGATGCGTAAGTCGATGGACGACCAATACCACGTTTTTCAAGCTCTTTAACCAAAGCAGCTTCAGTGTAGCGTGCAGGTGGCTTAGTAAAGTGCTGCTTAGGATCAAGCGTCACAAGTTTAAGCTTATCGCCTAGCTCAACTGATGGCAGGATTGTGTCGTCGTTCTTACCCATAGGGCGTTGTACACGAGTCCAACCATCAAACTTAAGGATACGACCCTTAGCTTTCAGAGTGTACTCGTCTGCTTTGACACTGATTGTTGTTGAATCATATTGTGCTGGCGTCATTTGACACGCGACGAATTGATTCCAGATCAATGAGTACAGTTTGTGAGCATCAGCATCAACGCCTTTTAGGTCTTCAGACTTAACATCAACACTTGATGGACGGATTGCTTCGTGCGCCTCTTGTGCGCCCTCTTTGCTGCCGTAAACAAGTGGTTTAGCTGGTAAATACTTATCGCCAAATTCAGAATTAATGTACTCACGCGCCATATCTACAGCTTCTGAACTCAAGTTCGTCGAGTCAGTACGCATATAAGTAATGTAACCCGCTTCATAGAGTCGCTGAGCCAACATCATTGTTTTCTTAACGCCATAGCCCAAGCGCGTGCTCGCAGCTTGTTGTAGCGTTGAAGTAATGTAAGGTGCTGAAGGTTTACTCTTAGTTGGGCGGTCTTCACGCTTGCACACTTCGTATTCTGCTTTTTCAAGAATACTCAGTGCTGCTTTTGTCTGTTCTTCATTTTCAGGCTTAAAAGCAACACCTGCTTTCTGAGCGACCTGAAGACGGAAATCGGTTTTGTCGCCTGTTTGCGTATCAGCATGGATATCCCAGAACTCTTCTGGAATGAACGCATTGATCTCACGCTCACGCTCTACCAGCAGCTTTACGGCGACCGACTGTACACGGCCTGCAGAAAGACCACGTGCTACTTTTTTCCAAAGTAGTGGCGATACCATGAAACCTACAACACGGTCCATGAATCGACGCGCTTGTTGAGCGTTCACGCCATCAATATTGAGCTCACCCGGAGTTTCGAACGCTTGCTGAATCGCGTTCTTGGTGATCTCGTTAAATACTACTCGTTTATATCTCGCTTCATCGCCACCGATGATCTCACGAAGGTGCCATGCGATAGCTTCTCCTTCGCGGTCCAAATCGGTTGCGAGATATACATGGTCTGCATTCTCAGCAAGCTTCTGCAGTTCTGCCACGACTTTCTCTTTGCCTGGCAAAATCTGGTAGTTCGCTTCCCAATCTTTATATGGGTTTATACCCATCTTTTTGATGAGTGCCTTGCGGTCTTTTTCTTTCTTGATACGAGCTTTCTCTTCTGGGCTCATACCCTTTGTTGAAACAGCAGCCGCCTTCTTGCCTGTGCTTTGTCCCGCCGTTGGTAAGTCACGTACGTGACCTACACTCGACTTAACGACAAAGTCTTTGCCAAGATATTTATTGATAGTTTTTGCCTTGGCTGGCGACTCCACTATAACGAGCGATTTACCCATATTGACACTAACGTCCTTAATCACGATGCTTCAGCACCAACAAATCAACTGTGGGCTTTTACGCATGATATTCTAAATTCATTGCTTCTTTTTTTACTATTGTGCGAGATTAAAAGAAGATCAACCGCTTTTTTCAAAATTGGATCTGATCGCTCGACAATTCAGCGACTCAGTTGAGAAAAGGGGCACAATAGGATTTGAGAATAAAGTACAATCAAACCGTACTTCAATACGCCTGTTTTTCAAGCTTCTTATATAAACGAGGTCATACTAATCTCGTCTATGTTTCAATGGCGAGCCCTGTTCAATTATTTTTGTCATAAATCACAAAATATCGAACATAAAATCGAAAACTCCTATTCGACTTGGGGTCAGGTCATTGAATTTCTACTCTGTCGCTCTAAACTCCATCTATCCATCGTTATTAGAGAATCTCAATGAGTAAACAAGTAATCACAGAGTTCGATCTTTTGCTTATCGCAAACCAAGTCATCCAATCTCACGCTGACTATATAGAGGGGATGCGTGCAGATAGCGTCACAGAGAAAGATGACGTATTGGTTTTCAAAGGCGAATATTTCTTGGACAGCAATGGGTTGCCTACTGAAAACACCACCGCGGTGTTCAATATGTTCAAGTACCTAGCGCATCACCTCTCCAAAGAGTTTACGCTGCAACAATAACGCTCAGGTCGGGACAACTTAAAAACGCGAAGTCTGCGAGATTGTCAGCAATACTGACTTGCGTTAAATCGACTTCAGTGGCGCCAAACTACCAAATAAAAAGCTTGCCCTTGAGCAAGCTTTTTTGATTTCCAATGTACTACTGGCTAAGCATTTTCAGCTTGTCAAAGTAGTCTGGGAAAGTCTTCGACGTACAACCAGGATCGTTAATCGTCACTGGGGTATCGCTCAGCGCAACCAAAGAGAAACACATTGCCATGCGGTGATCGTCGTACGTATCAATTGCCGCATGTTTAAGCTCAGAAACAGGCTGAACAATGATGTAGTCCTCACCCTCTTCCACTTTCGCGCCGACTTTACGTAGTTCTGTCGCCATTGCAGCAAGACGATCTGTCTCTTTTACGCGCCAGTTGTATACGTTGCGGATTGCTGTCGTGCCTTCAGCAAACAGCGCGGTCGTTGCAATTGTCATCGCAGCATCAGGGATATGGTTGTAATCCATATCAATGCCTTTTAGCTGGCCAACACGAGAGATAACGTAATCGTCGCCCCATTCAATCTCAGCACCCATTTTCTCGAGCGCGTCTGCAAATTGAATATCACCTTGGATACTGTTTTTACCAATACCCGTTACCTTGATCTCACCGCCTTTAATTGCAGCGGCTGCTAGGAAGTAAGATGCAGATGAGGCATCACCTTCGACAAGGAAATCGCCAGGCGCAACGTATTGCTGGCCTGTTGGGATAACAAATTCTTGATAGTCGTTGTTAATTACATCAACACCGAACTGCTTCATGATATGCAGAGTAATGTCAATGTAAGGTTTAGATACCAATTCACCTTCTATCTTGATGGTGATTTCACCTTCAGCTAACGGAGCGGCCATCAAAAAAGCGGTTAGGAACTGGCTAGAGATCGAGCCGTCAATTGATACGGTACCGCTCTTCAAACCCGTACCTTTAATTTTCAACGGAGGGTAGTTTTCATTTTCAAGATATTCAACGCTTGCGCCCGCTTCTCTAAGTGCTGTGACCAGGTGGCCAATCGGACGCTCTTTCATGCGCGGTTCACCCGTTAGTACGTATTCACCAGAACCTAAACACAGTGCTGCGGCAAGTGGACGCATCGCCGTACCAGCGTTACCAAGAAACAGTTCTAACGCTTCTTGGCTCGCAAACGCACCGCCAAGACCTTCAACTTCACAAACCGTTTTGTCATCCGACAGTTGGTAACTAACACCTAGCTTAGTTAAAGCATTCAGCATATGACGAATATCGTCACTATCTAGAAGGTTAGTTAGGCGAGTTTTACCACTTGAAAGCGCTGCAAGTAGCAACGCTCGGTTAGAAACACTTTTAGAGCCAGGTAGGTTAACTTCCCCACTCACTTTTTGTATTGGTTGTAACGTAAGGCTTTCCATTTAATCTATTTAATCCTTGTATCACCTGACTGACCGTCTTCGATTTATTTTCAGGCGATGAATAATTCTTCGTACTTGCAGACTAACGAACTTTTTCGATGAACTCCAGAGCAAATCGACCAGAAAAACCACAATCAATCACCAAACAAAGTGCAATAGCAAACTAGTACACAAGATCAACACGAACACCGTCAGAAAAGTATAAAATTCTAACGTCGTCACCACGCGAGAAAAGCATCGAACTGTCCACGTCTTGAATGATATTGACCAGCTTATTGTCCTCTGTTTTAACCAATAACTCGACAAGTTTGTACTCTACCCGATACTGGGTATTGGCTCTATTTCTTGCGATACCTGCCCCAGCAACTGCACCAACTGCAGTTGCCACTTCTTTACCCGTGCCTCCACCAAACTGATTACCAATCAAACCACCAATAGCCGCACCGAGCAGGGTTTCCCAACCATTGGCTTTTGACTCTACAATCTCTTGTTGGGTGATATAACGTACAGTATCAATCTCTCCATACACCACCTCATTGACCGGTCTAGCTTGATTCCTGTTGTAGGCTGCATTTGCTATAAAAGGCAAAAACAGTAAAATCCAAAGCAGTTTCTTCATAACAACACTCCTAACGACCTTTGGTCTAAGTAAATCTATAAGCGATAGCGATGACTATATACTTAACAGAGTTGGATACTACTAGTATAGAATTCCCTTCACCATTTGAAGCGCTGGATGATCCAAACGGATTGCTAGCATTTGGTGGCGATCTTTCTCCTGCCCGTATTCTCAATGCATATAGTTATGGCATTTTTCCATGGTACGGACCTGGCGAACCTATCCTTTGGTGGAGCCCAGCTCCGCGAGCCGTATTTAATCCTAAGACATTTCAACCGGCTAAAAGTCTCAAAAAATTTCAGCGTAAACACAAGTATCGTGTAAGCATCAACCAAGCGACAGACAGAGTGATTAGTCTTTGTTCATCACTACGCCCCGCTGAAGAGACATGGTTAAACCAAGATATGCAGCGCTCTTACATCGAATTGGCGAAAATGGGCCATTGTCATTCCGTTGAAGTGTGGAATGAAGACGAGTTGATCGGTGGTTTGTATGGCATTCTTCGTGGCGAGCTTTTTTGTGGTGAGTCGATGTTTAGTACTAAAACCAACGCCTCGAAGATAGCCCTATGGTACTTTTGCCGCCATTTTTCACAACATGGCGGGCAACTGATTGATTGCCAAGTCATGAATCCTCATTTGGAGTCGCTCGGTGCGATGGAAATCGAAAGAGAGACTTTTCTCGAATCTCTGTCATTATTAAAAGAGCGTTCTATTGCTGCTGCATGCTTTCAACCACAATGGCTCGAGGATTGTTCGGAATGAGTTCAGGCTTACATCAGATCAGAATCGGATTAACCGATAATCATAGTTGTAGCTACTTACCAGAGCGACAAGAACGTGTGGCTGTCACACTTGACGAACACATGCACACACCAGATAACTACGAAATTTTGTTAGCCAATGGATTTCGTCGCAGTGGCGCAACCATATACAAACCTCATTGTGATAATTGCTCTTCTTGTCACGCTTTAAGATTACCCATTCCCGACATACAGCTTTCGAAAAGCCAAAAGCGTCTTCTTAACAAAGCCAAATCCTTTAATTGGACAGTGAAGCCGAAAATGGATGAATCGTGGTTTGATCTATATAGCCGTTACATTACGGCTCGTCACCGTTCTGGCACCATGTATCCGCCGAAAAAAGAAGAATTTTTGCAGTTTTCAAAAAACGATTGGCTAAACACCCAATATTTACACATCTATCAAGGTGAAAAATTGGTGGCGATCGCCGTCACTGATGTGATGAATCACAGCACTAGCGCGTTTTACACCTTTTTCGACCCAGATATTGATCTATCATTAGGTACGCTTGGTGTTTTATTTCAAATTCAACATGCTCAACAAACCCAAAAACAGTGGCTCTATTTGGGTTATCAAATCGACGAATGCCGCGCTATGAACTATAAAGTGCGATTTCAACGTCATCAAAGGCTAGTAAATCAAGTGTGGCAAGGGTAGAATACGCCACAACTTTATATAATTTGATTTTGACGGCACATTCAGCGCCGTTGAAAACCGCCAAATGTCGAAAGAGGATTAGATGGCTAAAGAAGACGTAATCGAGATGCAAGGCACTGTCCTTGATACTCTACCAAACACAATGTTCCGTGTTGAGCTTGAAAACGGTCACGTAGTGACAGCACACATCTCTGGTAAAATGCGTAAGAACTACATCCGTATTCTTACTGGTGACAAAGTTACTGTTGAGATGACTCCATACGACCTTTCTAAAGGCCGCATCGTCTTCCGTGCTCGTTAATGTCTCATTAGTGAATACGATAAGAAACGGAGCCTAGTGCTCCGTTTTTTATTGCCCAACGCTTGGGATTTTGTTCTATCCACTTTCCCAACTCCTCGTATCTCGTATCTCGTATCTCGTATCTCGTATCTCATATCTCGTATCTCATATCTCGTATCTTCAAAACATAAAAAAACGCACAACCTGAGTCATGCGTTTTTAAAGTTAAGTTTTTAGGTAACTACTCACCCTGTTAGTGCATCACTTCTTCTTTCGCACCAACATAGCTAAATTGCAGCTCATCTTTCTCCAGCGTTACCTTCACAGTACCGCCATCAACTAAGCTACCAAACAACAGCTCGTTTGCCAGAGGCTTCTTAAGTTGCTCTTGAATCACACGCCCCATTGGACGCGCACCCATCGCTTTATCATAGCCTTTTTCTGCTAACCAATGGCGCGCATCTTCTGATACCTCTAGGGAGACGCCACGAGCATCTAGCTGAACTTGAAGCTCAACAATGAACTTGTCAACCACTTGGCTAATTACTGTTGGATCTAAGCTGTTGAACCAGATGATATTATCAAGACGGTTACGGAACTCTGGAGTGAACACTTTCTTGATTGCACCCATTGCATCTGGCGCATGATCTTGCTGGATCAGACCGATTGATTTCTTCTCTGTTTCAGTCACACCCGCGTTGGTTGTCATCACTAAGATCACGTTGCGGAAATCCGCTTTACGGCCATTATTGTCCGTGAGAGTACCGTTATCCATTACTTGCAAGAGTAGATTAAAGATATCTGGATGCGCTTTCTCGATCTCATCAAGTAGGACGACAGAGTGCGGGTTTTTAATAACCGCATCAGTTAAAAGGCCGCCTTGATCGTAGCCCACATAACCTGGAGGCGCACCAATCAAACGGCTCACCGAATGACGTTCTCCGTACTCAGACATATCAAAACGCAGTAGTTCAATACCCATCAGTTTCGATAGTTGTACTGTCACTTCCGTTTTACCCACACCCGTTGGGCCAGCAAACAAGAATGAACCAACCGGCTTGTTATCAGCACCTAAACCAGCACGTGTAAGCTTAATTGCCTCACTCAATGCGTCGATAGCCGTATCTTGGCCAAATACCAACATTTTCATACGGTCATCTAGGTTTTGCAGAATGTCTTTGTCTGAAGAAGAGACTGACTTCTCAGGAATACGAGCCATCTTAGCAACCATCGACTCGATATCAGCAACACTCACCGTTTTCTTACGACGACTTGCAGGTGCTAATCGACTACGTGCACCCGCTTCATCAATGACGTCAATCGCCTTATCAGGAAGGTGACGCTCATTAATGTACTTAGCCGATAGTTCTACTGCAGCGCGAAGAGCTTTATTGGTGTAGCGAACTTCGTGGTGCGCTTCGTACTTAGGCTTGAGACCAATTAGAATCTTAGTTGTGTCATCAAGTGAAGGCTCAACAATATCAATTTTTTGGAAGCGGCGAGCCAATGCACGCTCTTTCTCAAAGATAGTGCTGAACTCTTGATAAGTCGTTGAACCAATGCAGCGCAACTTACCGCTACTCAGTAGTGGTTTAATTAGATTTGCCGCATCAACTTGACCACCCGATGCTGCACCCGCACCAATAATGGTGTGGATTTCATCGATGAATAAGATCGCATCTTCTTCTTTCTCTAACTGTTTAAGAATCGCTTTAAAACGTTTCTCAAAATCGCCTCGGTATTTAGTACCCGCAAGTAGAGAGCCGATATCTAGTGAGTAGATAACACTGCTTTGAATCACTTCCGGCACTTGGCCTTCGACAATTCTCCACGCAAGCCCCTCAGCAATCGCGGTTTTACCTACACCAGCTTCACCTACAAGCAGAGGGTTATTCTTACGGCGACGACATAGCACTTGAATTGTGCGTTCAAGCTCTTTGTCACGACCTATCAGTGGATCAATATTCCCGTTCTTCGCGACTTCATTTAGGTTGGTCGCAAAGTTTTCAAGTCTATCCTCTGAATTCGCCTCTTCGGCGTTTTCTGCGCCGAATGAGTCAGGCGATGAAGCGCTATCGCCTTCGTTACTTGCTTTGGTGATGCCGTGAGAAATAAAGTTAACAATATCTAAGCGACTGATATCGTTCTTTTTCAACAAATACGCCGCGTGAGACTCTTGTTCACTAAAGATAGCAACAAGAACGTTGGCACCAGTGACTTCACTGCGACCTGATGATTGAACATGGAAAACAGCACGCTGTAGTACGCGTTGAAAACTAAGTGTTGGTTGAGTTTCACGCGTTTCATCGCTTTCTGGGATAAGAGGAGTGGTCTGGTCGATAAAAATATCGAGCTCGTTACGCAAAGCATCCAGATCGGCTTGGCATGCCAATAACGCTTCCTTAGCCGCATCATTTTCCAATAATGCAAGTAGGAGGTGCTCGACAGTCATAAACTCATGTCGCTTTTCTCGCGCTCGAGCAAAAGCGCCATTCAAGCTTGATTCTAATTCTTTATTCAGCATAAGTACCTCCTAAGGGAACAACAGTGTTGTCCGAACAAGTCTTTAAGCTTGCTCCATTGTACATAGTAGCGGATGCTCATTTTCCTTTGAATACATCGTCACTTGCGCTACTTTTGTTTCCGCTATCTCTGCGCTGTAAGTCCCACAGATAGCTTTACCGTCATAATGAACCTTGAGCATAATTTCCGTTGCTTTCTCGATATCTAATGAGAAGAATCGCTCTAAGATCTCGATTACAAAGTCCATTGGCGTGTAATCATCGTTATTAAGTACGACGTTATACATTGCCGGTGGCTTAACTTTCGTTTTTTCTTTCTCCAGTAAATCAGAGCCTGGAGCCGCCCATTCAAAGTTTCTACTCATGTTAGCTTTGCTAAGGTTGTTTTGGGAAATCGGACATGTGCGATATTTAAATCTACCACATTCACCGTTTGGGGTGTACTAAGAAACGGTGTTAGAAAACGAGACCAAAAATCCAACCCATATATTGAGCCTAATCCACCATTTACCTTGCTGCAAATAAAAGATGCTTATTGCTTCGATTAACATATGTGATTGATTAAAAAGGCAGCACAAACGTACATAAAACAAATATTTGCGCCCTTAAGTTATAGATTAGTTAATGGATAGTTGAAATTCTCAGGTGTGATTTGTTATTAAAAATGTTCAATTTTATACCAATTTGCTATTGACTGTGCGCAATCATTAGCTACATTGGAGCTAAAAGGTTTTTTTACATTAAAATTTAACAACACGGAATAATTACGCAAGGCAGCGATATTTCATGTCAGCAATGTATAAGTTCGGAACAACGACGATAAGTGTCGTGGTTCCAGAATCGTAACAATGACACATTTAAGGTTGATAACAACATCAGTAACAAAATGCATGAGGGATGTATAGCATGGCTACAGGTACAGTAAAATGGTTTAACAATGCCAAAGGGTTTGGTTTCATTTGTCCAGAGGGTGAAGAAGGTGACATTTTTGCACACTATTCAACGATACAAATGGAGGGTTACCGTACACTTAAGGCGGGGCAACAAGTTGATTATGAAGTTGAAAGCGGCCCGAAGGGGTCTCACGCAAGCTCCGTAGTACCGTTAGAAACTAGCCAAACAAAGTAGTCGCTATTCATCTACCGCTCTTATTACAAACGCCCTGTTTCAAACAGGGCGTTTTTAGTTGGTGCAATAAAAAAACGCTCCTGAAGGAGCGTTTTTGGCGAGATTTAAACTAATCTAAAAAAGAAAGACTATGCATCAATCACTGCATTCAAAGTCGCACTTGGGCGCATCAGAGCTGAAGTCAAAGCATCATCAAATAGGTAGTAACCACCCAGTTCGCCTTTAACACCTTGAGCACCGTTTAGTTCACTAATGATCGCTTCTTCACTTTCAGAGAGTTTAGCTGCGATACTTGCGAACTCTTGTGCTAGCTCAGCATCAGCCGTTTGCTCTGCAAGAGCCTTAGCCCAGTATGTTGCTAAGTAGTAGTGGCTACCACGGTTATCTAATTCACCCACTTTACGCGATGGTGACTTATTCATGTCTAGGAATTCACCTGTCGCTTTATCTAGCGCATCCGCCAGTACTTGAGCTTTTGCATTACCCGTTACTGTACTTAGGTGCTCAAGTGAAGCCGCCAGTGCTAGGAATTCGCCCAAAGAATCCCAACGTAGGTGATTTTCTTTTTCTACTTGCTGCACGTGCTTAGGAGCAGAACCGCCAGCACCTGTTTCAAACAGACCACCGCCGTTCATTAGTGGAACGATAGACAGCATTTTCGCCGATGTGCCAAGCTCTAGAATTGGGAATAGATCCGTCAGGTAATCACGTAGAACGTTACCAGTAACTGAGATTGTATCTAGACCTTCTTTGATACGAACTAGAGAGAACTTAGTCGCTTCTAGCGGAGAAAGAATCTTGATTTCTAGACCGTCGGTATCGTGTTCAGGTAGATAAGCGTTCACTTTCTTAATCAGCTCTGCATCATGTGCACGAGATTCGTCTAGCCAGAATACCGCAGGAGTGTTTGAAGCACGAGCGCGCGTTACTGCAAGCTTAACCCAATCTTGAATTGGTGCGTCTTTAACCTGACACATACGGAAAATATCGCCTTCCTCAACGTCTTGCTCAAGAAGTACCGCACCATTTGCGTCAACAACTTGAACTGTACCAGCAGCATCTAGAATGAAGGTCTTATCGTGAGAACCGTACTCTTCTGCTTTTTGAGCCATAAGGCCAACGTTTGGCACACTGCCCATTGTTGTTGGATCAAATGCACCATTCTCTTTACAGAAATCGATAACCGCTTGATAGATGCTTGCGTAGCTACGATCAGGGATCATCGCTTTAGTATCTTTCTGCTTGCCATCTGGACCCCACATTTGACCAGAAGAACGTAGCATCGCTGGCATTGACGCATCAACAATGATGTCACTTGGTACGTGTAGGTTTGTGATGCCGCGATCTGAGTCAACCATAGCGAGTGGTGGTTGAGTCTCGTATACCGCTTGTAGATCCGCTTCGATAGCTTCTTTCTGCTCTTGTGGTAGTGCTGCGATCTTAGCGTACACATCACCAATGCCGTTGTTCACATCAACGCCCAGCTCTTCGAACAGTTGACCGTGCTTTGCAAATACATCTTTGTAGTAAACCTTAACCGCATGACCAAAGATCACAGGGTCAGACACCTTCATCATTGTCGCTTTCATGTGCAGAGAAAGCAGTACATCTTGCTCTTTAGCTAATGCAATCTCTTTTTCAAAGAAAGCAACGAGTGCAGCTTTGTTCATCACTGAAGTGTCAATGATCTCTTTGTCTTGCAGAGCAAAAGCTGGTTTCAGTGTTTTCTTCACACCATCTTGACCAACAAACTCGATGCTTACTTCTGTTTCACCATCAATAGTGGTTGATTTTTCGCTACCGAAGAAGTCTTTGCCGTCCATGCTCGCGACATGAGACTTAGAATCTGAAGCCCATGCACCCATTGAGTGTGGGTTTTTCTTCGCGTAGTTTTTAACAGAAAGCGGCGCACGACGGTCAGAGTTACCTTCACGCAGTACAGGGTTTACAGCACTGCCTTTAATCTTGTCGTAGGTTGCTTTAATCGCTTTCTCTTCCTCAGTGCTTGCTTCTTCTGGGTAGTTAGGAAGTGCGTAGCCTTTTGCTTGAAGCTCTTTAATGGTTGCTTGAAGTTGCGGGATAGATGCTGAAATATTTGGAAGCTTGATGATGTTTGCTTCCGGTGTTTTTGCCAACTCGCCAAGTTCAGCAAGTGCATCACCAATACGTTGCTCTTCAGTTAAATACTCTGGGAAGTTAGCAATAATACGCCCTGCAAGTGAGATATCACGAGTATCAACGTTGATACCAGAAGAAGCAGTGAATGATTGAATGATAGGCAGTAGAGAGTATGTCGCTAGTGCTGGTGCTTCGTCTGTAATGGTATAGATGATGGTTGGTTTTTCAGTAGGCATGAAATTTCCCTATAGTTCTGACAAGCTCACACGTTGTGAGAATGTTTAAATTGACCAGTAGACAGTGCTTGAGAGCGACGATGGTCTACTCGATAGTCGTACTCTATCTTATACCAATCGTAGTAAATAATTGCTCACCCTAGCTTGTTAAAATGCTCGATAACTGCGTTAGAATTTTTGATTGTAGAATAACTACTTATCGAAAAATTCCGCCTTGTTCTCAAGCCTTTTCCCTGCGCTATTTTTGATCACTTACTTACTGTGATTGGTATTATTTTTCATACCGTTTTATGACGGCATGAACCAAATCCGTGAGTGCGTTGTTATAATAAAACACGTTGGTATAATTAAACAAATTGGACTTTATAGTCCATTAACTTGTTCTATTTTGTGTCTTTTAGGCGCGCAAATGATAGCTCAATTCCGTTTCAGTGAAAACTTTTCAGCACACTTCGTTTACATTTTTGCAAGGTAGTTAACATGTCTACTCGCTCTCGTAGCACTTCGCGCTCTAATGGCTCCTCTCGACAAGGTGGTCAATTTAAACAAGGCAGCACAACCACATCGCGTACCAAGCATAAGGGAAATGAACGCCGTTCCTCTTCTGCTACCAAAAGCAATTCGTCGAGTAAGCAGCGCTATAAACGTAAACCACGCACAGAAAAACCTAGAGTCGCCATTGAAAATAGAAAAGTGATTCTATTCAATAAACCATTCGACACACTCAGTCAGTTTACCGATGGTGAAGGTCGCAAAACCCTAGCCGATTTTATTCCGGTAAAAGATATCTACGCGGCAGGTCGCTTAGATCGCGACAGTGAAGGACTAATGGTGCTTACCAACGACGGCATCTATCAAGCTAAATTAACTCAACCCAATTCAAAGTCACCGAAGACTTACTGGGTTCAAGTTGAAGGTGTGCCGAATGAAAGCGATTTAGATAAATTGAGAAAAGGTGTTGAACTCAAAGATGGTATGACACTGCCCGCTAAAGTCGAAGTTATGCCAGCGCCTAGTGTTTGGGAACGCAATCCACCAGTGCGATTTCGTGCGGCAATTCCGACGACCTGGCTTGCGATTACGATCATTGAAGGACGTAATCGTCAAGTGCGTCGTATGACGGCTAATATTGGCTTCCCTACTCTTCGCCTTATTCGTTACTCAATGGGTGAGATGAGTCTAGGTGATTTACAGCCTGGAGAGTGGAAAGAGGTATAGTGCGATAATCATCGCCTCCTATACACCCAAACCCCAAAAAACAGCCGCACAATGCGGCTGTTTTTATATAAATTTACAACTATTCACCGCATATAGACGTAAAAAAGCCAGTCATGAGACTGGCTTTTATCAATTTCTAGCTATTACTTATTAAGTAATGATTAGAAGCTGTAGAATGCAGCAGCGAAGATGTGAGTTTCTTCGTCAACAGCGTCACTACCAGTATCTAGTTCTTGCTTGATATCGATACCCATGTCTACGCGGTCGTTTAGAGTGTACATTAGAGCAACGTTCATGTAAGACTGATCAACGTCAGCTGTATTTGCAACATCAGACTCTGTAGTGTTTGCAGCATAACCAGCAGCTACAGTAAGTTTTTCAGATGCTGCGAAAGCACCAGATACGTAGTAACCTGTTTCTTTACCAACTTTCTCTGCGTCGTTGATCCAGAAGTTCGCGCCAAGTGTGAATGCATCACCTAGCTTAGTCTTACCAGATACAGAAGTTACGTTGATGTCGTTGTCGCCATTTTCACGAGTTTCGTAACCCGCGTAAACGCTGAAGATTTCTTTTTCTAGGCCAATGTAACCATTGTAACCAGTTTCTGCAGCTTCACGGTCATCTTTTGTTTCGAATGTAGAGATACCGTATGCAAAACCAGAAGTGTTACCTTCGAACTTGAACACGTTGAACGCATCAGAAGTGTCGCCTGCAGATGCACCAAATTCGTAAGTAAGGTCACCAGCGCCATCTACTTTATCAAGAGCTGTGTCGTTTTCCCAACCGAAAGAAACTAGACCGAAATCTGTTTCGTAACCTAACCACGCTTTATCAACGTCAGTGCCTGGGCCAGATTGGATGTCTTTCTTAGACTCATCCGTGCTGTAGTTCAGCTCTAGGTCAACTTCGATGTAACCGCGTAGACGGTTGTTCTGGTAGCTAGTTGCAACTGTTAGTGCAGTAGCCCAGTCATCGTACAGTGCCTTAGAACGTGTATCGTAGTAACCACCGATACCGAAAGCACCAGAAACTGAGAACTGGTCTTTGTGCATTGGGTCAAATTCGAACTCTGGCTTAGAGTTTTGAGAGCTTGTTTCTACAGCAAACGCAGAAGTTGATACTGCTGCGATTGTTAGAGCTAATAGAGTCTTTTTCATAATAAATCCACTGCCTTTTCTAAGAATGGGAGATCCTTGCCCGGTTCCCTTTTTATTTATTGTGATGGTCATTACCACTCTTTGTTGGTTAATCACCGTCACCAAATTTCGAGGTCTAGATTGCAAAAGATTCCTCTGCGTGTCAAATCTTCTAAAAACAAATCTAAAAAAAAGACAAATTAAACAAATTCAATTACTTACATTTTTTTTCATGGTTTTACGAGACGTATCTCGGGCTGTTATGGTGAAAATATAATACACTTTAAAACAACAAATACAGCACAATATACTAGAAATAGCACCAATATTGCGCACAATGCAGAATTAAAATCTTTTGGCAGTGTTTTTTATGATATTTATATTTTACGCAATAAATAAAATCGCTAACTTCATGAAGGTTCAGTTTTTTTTTGTGAACAAGATCTAGCTTTGATTCAAAAGCAACCTATTTCGTCGAAAATGAACAGACTAGTGAAATGTGCTACTATCGCGACTCCGTTACTTGGGTCACAGTATGCTAACCACTAAAATACAGAATTCTATTCGCACCAGTTATCAAAACCTTCAATCTCAGTTGGAAAACTTTGTACCTAGGCGTGCTCAAAATTACCTTGTTGCTGAAATAGCAAAGACTCTTTGTGGTCAGTACCATAAAAGCAATCGCATAATTGTGGCAGAAGCCGGTACTGGGATCGGAAAGTCCCTCTCCTATTTAATGGCCACTATTCCTGTGGCTGTATTGAATAACCGAAAAATCGTCATTTCTACCGCTACCGTTGCTTTACAAGAACAACTGGTCAATAAAGACCTCCCTCTATATAGACGACTTACCGATAGAGAGTTTTCCTTTATATTGGCAAAAGGACGACAAAGGTACTGCTGTGCGGAAAAACTGGCCGTGGCGTGTGGTGCTGATGGTGGTCAGATGGCGATGTTTGAGTCAAAGCCAAAGAAGAAAGACATAGAACAGCTGGAAACCATGTATCGAAGCCTAGCTCAAGGTAAGTGGGATGGTGACAGAGATTCATGGCCTAAGCCAATTGACGATATGATTTGGCAAATGATTGTCAGTGACAAGCATAGCTGCAATAACAGTATGCCCGCACACCGAGATTGTCCTTTCCAAAAAGCACGCTCTGAACTCGACAAAGCAGATGTCATTATCGCTAACCACAGCTTAGTTATGGCAGACGCAGATCTAGGCGGTGGCGTCATTCTACCTGAGCCAGAAAACAGCATTTATGTGTTCGACGAAGCACATCATCTACCTCATGTAGCACGTGATCACTCTTCAGCAGCAGCAAGCTTAAAAGGCGCAGCCTCATGGTTGGAGCGTTTGAATCAATCAATCAGTAAACTTTCGGGCCTTGCGGAAGAGAAACGGGTCTATCGATTTAGAAATGAACTGCAAGATTCTGTTCAACAACTTATTCCAACTCTTTCTCAACTGAGTAAGCGCTTCGATGCTACCCAATTTGAAGACGGCTTATATCGCTTTGAACACGGTGACCTTCCAGAATGGCTTGAAAGTGAATCAAAAGACCTCAAGCAGTTGAGTCAGAAAGCCAGTCAAGCCGTGGCAAAGATAGCCGACCTGATTGCCGAAAGAGTAAAAGATGGTGAGCTCTCAGCCAAACTCGCAGAACCCGCGCTTGCTGAAATTGGTTTCTACATACAGAGAACTGAAAATTTGGCCCAAGTTTGGCGTTTAATGGCTGAGCCTAAACGTGACAAAGGAGCGCCACTGGCACGCTGGTTGGAGCTTAATAAAGAGAATGAGGGCGATTTCATTGTTAATGTTTCACCTTTGGAAGTCGGCTGGCAATTAGACCAGCAGATCTGGAGCCGTTGTGTCGGCGCAGTATTAGTCTCTGCCACCATGCGAGCACTAAATTCATTCAGTTTCTTCTGCCATCAAGCTGGTATCAGTCAAAAACCTGAAGATGGCGTGCAGTTTCTGGCGTTAGCCTCTCCGTTTGATTATCAAAATCAGGCAGAGTTAATCGTGCCAGCAATGAAATACGAACCTCAGGCTCCGCAGTTTACAGAATATCTTATAGAGATTCTGCCTAAAGTCATTGAGGACAACAAAGCTAACCTCGTTCTATTCTCTTCATACTGGCAAATGAATCAGGTTGCGGAAGGTTTATCTACAGATTTCGTTAAAAAGGGGTGGGCATCGCAAGTACAAGGGGATACTTCCCGCTCAGAAATTCTAAAAAAACATAAAAACCTTGTAGATAAAGGAAAAACCAGCGTGCTTTTTGGTACAGGTAGTTTTTCAGAGGGCCTTGATTTGCCTGGAGAGTTATTGGAAAACCTAATCATCACCAAGATCCCATTTGGTGTTCCAACCTCACCGGTAGAACAAGCCCACTCAGAGTATATCGAGTCCAAGGGCGGAAACCCATTTATGCAAATTACCGTTCCTGAAGCGAGTAAAAAACTGATTCAATCTGTTGGCCGACTGCTGCGTAAAGAGCGAGATTCTGGTAAAGTCACGATCCTTGACCGACGCATTGTCACAAAGCGCTATGGCAAGTCCTTGTTAGACTCCCTACCGCCTTTTAAACGTACAATTAAATATTAATGAGTAGGGTTGTTAAGCGCTCCTGCTAAATTTTGTTTTAGATTTACTCCGGCAAATTTGAAAAACAACGCTGCTGATACAGCATATAACGAGAATAATAGCTATCTATGGAAATGATTGAACCAACCATGTTGGTCATACTTGCACTGGTTGCCTTCGCTGCCGGTTTTATCGATGCCGTTGCAGGCGGTGGCGGTATGCTCACCGTGCCAGCCCTGTTGTCTTTAGGTTTACCACCGCATATCGCGCTAGGCACTAACAAACTCGCAGCCACCTTTGCATCATCAACCGCGGCTTTTACCTACTACAAAAAGAAGCTATTCAAGCCTCAGTGCTGGGTCAACGCATTTATTGCGACTTTAATTGGCGCAACGGTAGGTACATTGGTCGTCGATGCCATCAGTACTCAATGGTTAGAAAAAGTGTTACCGCTAGTGATTTTGGCCGCCGCAATCTATACGATTTTCCATAAAACACCGAATGCTAACCAAAACGTGTCCCCAAAACCTTGTCCCGTTCTTAAGAAGAAGCAGATTGCTCAAGGTTTTACTTTGGGTTTCTATGATGGTGTTGCCGGGCCTGGAACCGGTGCATTTTGGACTGTAAGCTCTATGGCGCTTTATCGCTTGAACATTTTGCTCGCGTCAGGCTTATCGAAAGCGATGAATTTCACCAGTAACTTCACCTCCCTAGTGACTTTTGCCATTCTAGGGCATATCGATTGGGTTCTCGGATTGACGATGGGCGTCTGTTTGATGGTTGGCGCGTTTGTTGGTGCTCACTCAGCTATACGCTTTGGTGCCAAGTTTATTCGCCCGGTATTTGTTACCGTGGTGAGTGTACTCGCGATCAAGCTGGCTTATGAAGCTTGGTTTGTAAACCTGTAAAAAGTTTAGATGTAGAATGTCTCACTTTAAGCAACTCAGCAAAATTATCGACACATTAATCGGGCACTGTAAACAAGTAGATAGCGCTCGTGGCACATACCATCAACCGCTATTTGATAGTACCCTCTTTAAATCTCGAGCTAAGGTGCTGATGCCGTATGCGCTAGAAGCACAATCCAACTATCATAGGATTCTCTCCGAGCAAGCAAAAAACCAACTAACAGCAACAAGAGCGGTTCACTTAACGGAAAAGTTAACTAACCAGATAGCGGCACTCCAGAGAGAGCTCGCAAATTACGACTTGCGTGACGATCGTAATCTGCACCAACCACACTCTACCAATCAACTTTATAATGCCCTAGCTCAGCATCAAGATTGGCAACGGCGTTTAACCGCTCTCGTGCAGCAAAAAAAAGCTCAGTTTGATGCCTGCCCTGCTTATCAAAAAGATCAGGCTGAACAAGCTTGGCAACTGGCGATTGAACGGCTAGAGCGTTGCGAAGAGTCAATGAAGAAGATACATAGGCAAATAGATTTAGAGGTCCCGAATAGAGATGAGCACTGAACAAGCCCCACCACCACTTGATAGCGCACCAGATGAGATCAAACTTGCGGTTGACCTTATCTACCTTTTTGAAAGCAACGAGATTGACCCAAAAGTCGCTTTAAAGGCGATAAAGATCGTTGAGAACGACCTTCAAGCTAAACTAGCACCTAGCACCTAGAACGAATATTACAGGATACACATGTACCAACTTAACTTCTCTATGGCCGAGTTTGTTGAACAATACTGGCACAAACAACCGACCATCATCAAAGGCGGATTCAAGGATTTCGTTGACCCAATTAGTCCAGAAGAGCTGGCGGGATTATCAATGGAAGAAGAAGTCGACTCGCGCTTTGTGTCTAACCAAGATAATAAGTGGTCAGCGGAACACGGTCCATTTAGCGAAGATAAGTTTGCACAACTCCCACCAAGCCACTGGCAGCTGATCGTTCAAGCAGCAAACCACTGGCACCAAGGTGCAGCTCAATTAGCAGAATCGTTTCAACAACTGCCAAACTGGTTATTTGACGATCTGATGATCTGCTATTCAGCTGAGCATGGTGGTGTGGGTCCTCATATTGATCAATACGACGTATTTATCGTTCAAGGTCACGGCAAACGTCAGTGGAAAGTGGGCGCTAAAGATCAGGGACAATATAAAGAGAGCATTCAAGCATCTGCGCTTCGTCAAATTGAAGGTTTTGATCCTATCATCGATCAAGTATTAGAACCGGGTGACATTCTCTACATTCCACCGGGCTTCCCTCATGAAGGGACAACTTTAGAGCCTTCAATGAGTTACTCAATTGGTTACCGCTCACCTAAAGAGCAAGAGCTGATCAGTAATTTTGCTGACTTCGTGCTTGCGCATGACATGGGTGATACACATCTTCATGATCCGGAGTTCAAGGCGCAAAACAACTTTGGTCAAATCCGTCAGTCAGACCTTGCAAACCTGACAAAAATGCTCCATTCCGCGTTCGAACGACCAAACACGATAAGTGACTTTATGGGTTGCCTACTGAGCCAGTCGCGCCATCAGCTTGATATCGTAGCGCCAGAGCCATTGTGGAAAGCAGAAGAGGTGTCTAATCATTTAGCGGCACAAGGTGAGATATACAAAGTTTCTGGTCTCAAAGCCCTTTACCATGAGGCAGAGCCAAACGTGGCCTATATCAATGGTGAAATTATTAAAGTCGAAGATGGTGACAGCACCCTGTTAACATCACTATGCAATGAATCCATCATCACACCAGAACAAGCATTCAGCCCATCTGCTATTGCTCTTATTACGGACCTAGTAAACAAAGGCTATTGGTTTATCGAAGAGTAGCTAAACCTCAAAGCATACGAAAAGGGACACGCAAATACGTGTCCCTTTGTTGTTCTAAAACGAAGAAAAGATTACACCTTGAATTGATTAACTAGCGCTTGCTGTTGCTGAGATAAGGTATCAATCTGATTGCCTTGCTCTTCAGATCTTGAAGCCTGCTCAAGAATCTGTGCGCTTAGATCACGAATGTTCACTACGCTTTGATTTACTTCACCAGAGACCGATTGTTGCTCTTCTGCAGCTCTGACAATCTGGTTATTCATATCGCTAATAGCCTCAATCGAAGTAAAGATAGAGCCTAAATCCTCAACCGCATTCTGAACGTGTAGAGCTGTATCATTCGCTAAGATATTTCCTTCTTGAATGGCTTCAACGACATCCTGCGTTCCAGCTTGAACCTTATCAATCACTTGACGAATTTCGCCTACCGATGCTTGTGTACGGCTTGCAAGATTACGAACTTCATCCGCAACAACGGCAAAGCCTCTCCCCTGCTCACCCGCACGCGCCGCTTCAATCGCCGCATTCAAAGCCAACAAGTTTGTTTGTTCTGAGATACCTTCAATCACACCCAAGATATCTGTGATGTTGGCGTTGTTCTTGGCAAGCTCTTCAACAATCGGTACTGCGCTCGACATACGCTCCACCAACTTCCTCATCTCGCCAGCGGACAACTCAATGACTTGCTGCCCTTGTTTTGCAGAAGAGTTAGCTTCACTTGCCGCACCTACTGCGATTTCAGCGTTCTGGACAACTAGACTTGCAGTCTGCGTCATCTCTTCTGCCGCTGTCGCGACCAAGTCGACCTCTTTAAACTGCGATTCACTGCTTTGACGCGTACTCGAAGCTGACGACTTTGCTGCACTGGTCGTATTCGCCACTTGCTCTGATGTTGCGATCACTTCTTTGATCGTTGGCTGTAGCTTATCGAGGAATCGATTAAAGCCTTGTGCTAACTGCCCTACTTCATCTTGAGATTTGACCTCAAGTCTTTGAGTTAAATCGCCTTCACCTGACGCAATATCGTCCAACCTTTCAACCACTTGACGAATCGGTTTTACAATAGAAAGTGAAGCAAACGCAATGACCCCTAGACCAATAACAATGAACAGGCCACCAGCAATCAGTTCCGTTTTAACACCTTCACTCAATTTATCACTGATAATTGCATCCAGCAGATCTGCATCCGCAACGACACTGTCGCGTGGAATCTCTAACAACACGCCCCAAGTCTGATTCGCTGCAACAACCGGAGCAAAAGCAAGCAACCATTCTCCGTTTTCGCTCCATTGAGTCATTGCCTCACCGCCGAACATAAAGTCGGTAAGTTGGTCATTACTTGTATTTGTACTTACGAATTGAGAACCAATTGAAATTGATGTGTCATCTGCAGCAATCACCGAGCCATCTAGACTCACTACATAGAGCGCACCATTACCGTCAAACAGATCCGCATCTGATTTAGCAACAATCTGGGTCAGGGAATCAAGTCGAAGGTCGATACCTAAAAAACCAATTGGTGTATCATCAATCATGATTGGCACAGATATCGACGAAGTTAACAGTGACTGGCCACCACTCGTTACAACCTTAGGTGTGCTGATACATGTTTGACCGCTCGATAGCGGACAATAAAAACGTTCACTGTTTGAGTTGTCATTAAGAGTTTGCTCAGACAGAACATTTGACAGTACGTTCTCTCCGTTATCTGCCACTTTCCAATACGGCGCAAAACGACCCACTTCGTTTGAACCTACGTAATCGGCATCCACATAATTTCCATCTTCACCATCGAGCATTTCAGGACGAAATACCAAGTAAGCACCAAGAATTGAATCAAAATCTAAAACTGAACGACGAATCATCTCATCTAATGCAGTACGTAGCTCTTCACTTGGCGTGAAGTTCTCTTCCGCATTGGTCTTTAGGAACTTAGCACTCGCGGCTAGCATTTCAGCTCGATAAATCGCTTCATCGACATAGCGCTGGGTTTCCTGCGCATTTAACTGCGAAACTGATGACAACAACTGTTCCGTTTTGTGAATAACAGAATCTGAGCTTTGAGACTTAATCACCTGTTGGTTACTTGAAGCGTTGTAGATCGAAAAACCAATAAGAGAGAGTGAAGTGATAAGTAGACAACACCCAGACAAAAGGGTGATCTTCCACTGTACTGAAAGTGAGCGCATTGAATATCCTTATTTAAGCCAAAAGACTTCCGTAGACCTAACAACATACCGATAGCGAAAATGCAATTCTACTTATGTCTGTTAGACGAATAGCTTAGCTTGCAATTACAGCACAAATCGGTCACATATAAAACGAAAGTTTATATAAATGTTAATAAATCGTGTCTTCTATTTTTTAACGCTTATTTTCAACCGCTTTCGGTGTTGTCACCTTAGCTTGGGGTGTTAAGATTTAGCTATTATCCCCACTGACCTCCCCTGAGGAAATTTATGAAAGTCATCAGTTTTAATATTAACGGCCTTAGAGCTCGTCTACATCAACTTCAAGCAGTCATCGATAAACATCAACCGGATGTGATTGGCCTACAAGAAATCAAAGTTCATGACGAAGCATTCCCTCTCGCTGATGTTGAAGCTATGGGCTACAAGGTCTACTTCCACGGCCAAAAAGCGCACTACGGTGTTGCAATGCTGTGTAAGCAAGAGCCTGTTTCTGTACAAAAGGGATTCCCGACAGACACCGAAGAGCATCAGAAGCGCATGATCATGGCCACGTTCGAAGATGAGGCTGGCGAAAAGACTACTGTGCTTAATGGTTACTTCCCTCAAGGCGACAATATCAATCACGAGACTAAGTTTCCTTATAAGCGCCAGTTCTACCAAGACCTAATGACTTACCTCAATGATCACCACAGCAATGACGAACAGATCGTTGTGATGGGTGACATCAACATCAGTCCAATTGACGCTGATATCGGTATCGGTGAACCGAACGCAAAACGTTGGCTAAAAACAGGCAAATGTTCATTCCAACCTGAAGAACGTCAATGGCTAAAAACACTATTGGATTGGGGCTTTGTTGATACTTTCCGTCAACTTCACCCAGACGTGACCGATCAATTTTCATGGTTTGATTACCGCTCAAAAGGCTTTGTAGACAATCGTGGCCTGCGCATTGATGTGGTTCTAGCCACACCAAAACTCGCTGAAAAGTGCACCGAATCAGGCATCGATTACGAACTGCGTGGCATTGAAAAGCCATCAGATCACGCACCGATTTGGTCAACATTTAAGTAATGAGTTGATATGTAAAAGGGGGAAACCTCTGAGGCTCCCCCTTTATCTTAGTTTAGCGGCCAAGCCGTTACTCCATCGACACTAATTGGCGCTTTCGCAAACTCATCGACACAATACCCTCTGCTGGAACTGGCAAAATAAGTCAGAGGCATTGGTGTTAAACTGAGCGCAGCCACTTGAGACTTAGCTTTATCCGTAAAATTAAAGCCCCACATGTCTAGGTAATTTCTCATATCACGCTCATTGACGTAGCTCAGTGCAATCAACAACCAATCATCATTGGTGATTTGATTTGCCTCTTCCCTTGAGTAGCTATTGTAGCCAATCGTCTGTTTATTGATGTTCCAAAGATCGTCACTTGATTTAAGTCTATTAAACTCTCGTTCAATCAAGTGAAGTCGACCAAGCATATGCCAGCCGTAATCCAAAACACCCTGCTCTTGCGCTAACATCATCATTTGAATGAAAACACGGGCTCCCCAACTCCAGTGAGTTTGGCTTTGCTGCGCCATGAACGCATTAGGATCAGGTTGTGTCCGACTCTGTTGAAGAAGTTCATATTGACCTTTAAAGTCTAGACTTTGGCACGATGATACGGTGCCTGTATCTTGGTAATATCGTGACTTACTGTAGTAGGAGTAATAGTTGGTTGTAGAGTGCCCTTCCCAACCACTAAAACGGAATCGGCCTTTTTCTAAGCCATGCCCTAACTCATGTAAGTCACCGTGACCCAGTGGATGAAAAGCCCAATAAGCATCATAAGGGTTGCCAGAGCAGCCATAGCCACAAGTCGCTTGGTCGGCGTTCATATGTTTGACGATGTCAATCGTCTCAACTTGCCAACCTTTACTGTCTCCATACCCATGCACTTCGGCGATTTCATCGATTCCCGGCCCTCTAAAGCCAGCCAACGCATGTGGAAAATTATGCATGTATCGTTCGGTCGCCAAAGCCATGTCATGCGGTTGGTTCCAATCGCTTGAACCGATTGATGTTTGCATTTTGTCCAACTTTGAGTGCACCTCAAAGCCAGGTGTAATCAGCTCTGCCCAATCAAATTTCGCTTCTTCGAGCTCGGCAACAAAGCGTTCGTTGTCTTTTTCACTTCGCCACACCGGATGCTGAGCAACATTCTCGAACTTCAGCTCAACGTTGATATCATTCTTATCAAAATGAACCTGCAGTGTTCCGCCATACGCAGAGGTCAAAATGATGGTTTCTCCAGGTTCAACCGGATAAGCCACCGATGTTAAGAACTTAGGCCTCGCATAACCGCCGTCTTTTGAGAACTCGTGAGTGGCACCACTGCGTAGTGAGTTGAATGCGATGGATGTACTCACATCATTGCGATCAACACGTGTGACTTTGATGGTCTGACCGGGAAGTGCATACACCCCCGCTGAGCGGAAATTGCGTTTTGATTCCAACGTCACCGTTTTGTTAATCAGCGGAACGTCTTCAAACGTTTTGGTGCTAAAGTTACCTAGGTTTGGCTGCGCGGCATTTACCGATCGGCTTTGGTATTGTACGTAATCACTGAAATAGGACCTTAGAAAATCGATTCTTTCAGTGTTGTTCTTATCCATTGGGTACGAGACATCTTGTCGATAACTGTCAGCTAACAGCAGTATCAACTTTTCATACTCATAATCACTATTAGCGAACAAGTCGACTTTCTGCTTATCTAAGCCATTCAGGTGCATACGAAGGGTATTAGCTGCCCGGTAAAACTCGGCATCCATCAACGATTCATCAGCGCAAGACTTATCATCACATAGCTTCAGATCCACATTAAAACTGTCGTTTTTGAGGCGCTGTAACAAGGCTTGCTCCGCCAAAATAAAATCTGGGATTTGATCAAGAAGTTGCTTTGGGTCCCAATCAGATAGCCCCAATTTACGCCAATAGTTGTCACCCTCATATTGAATGTGCATTTCAGTAAACAGAGCACGCCCGAGTTCCGTAATCCCCCCGTCTAAATGCAGATACAGCACAGGGATCTGATGTTCAAATGCGTAGTTTAAGCCTTCAACTACATCGATTACGCGGTCGCCATCATTTAGCTGCTGAGAAATGATCAAGAGCTCGGGTTTCTCTTCGAGGCACGCCTTTAGCTTACCGGCATCACATGCATCATCATCGTTGATCAGTGCATGTGAATTAATATTATTTTTAATCCAGTTTCGGGTCGCACCATCATCAGGAAAGTAGTAGGACTGATCCATTTGAGCTAACACGATCTTCGCGGGCTTATCCGATCCTGCCGCCCAGTTAACCAGATTCTTTAACCATGTCTCCATTTGCTTGTTAACCGAGCTAGGATACCGTTGTAGAGTGCGGAAAGGGTTACTTGCCAATGCTGCATAGCGAGTTTGCGAAGCGGTGTATCCAGCCACACCGATAACTAACTCTTGGTCGGTGTAATCTTCATTCATCGCTTTGTTGGTTTTAAGGATGGGATCGTTAAAACCATAAGTAGAAGAGATGATAGCGGCGTCATGGGTAGGGTCCCAGAACAGCTGATTAAGGGTTTCTCCACCCTCACCTTGCATCAGATGGTTTTTGATCTGATTGTGTTGACGATTTAGCTCCGACACGAACGATTCGCTCGCAGCAATAAACTCATTCGCATCAGAGACTAACGAGGCGTCACCACTCTCAAGAGCTCTCTGTACTGCTGTTTTGGGCTGAGTAGAATCATTAGAATCACTGCCTCCACCACAAGCAGTGAGTAGCAGAGAAGGCACTGCCATGTATAAAAATAGTGTGCTTTTTTTCATTGCTGTACAACACTCTAGTAAAGTTGAACCGAGTGTATCTATCGATCTGGTCAAATCAATTTATAAACTCAATACCAAGGTGAGATCTGAACCAAGTTAACGATTTTAGATAAATCGCGATAAAGCCTAAAAACGAGTGAACAACAAAATAGAAACGGCGCTAAAAAGCGCCGTTTCGTTAACTAAGTGGTCTTAGATAAGCCAAGAATCGTTTCTCAGCATGTTTAAATAGAGCGATGATGATAAACGTTAGCGCCATATAGAACAGACCTGCGGTGAGGAAAGATTCAAATGGTGCATAATAACGTGAGTTAACCAGACGCGCTGCACCGGTTAGATCCATAATCGTTACAATACCTGCAACCGCTGAACCATGAAGCATGAAGATGACTTCGTTACTGTATGCTGGTAGTGCACGACGTAGAGCGCTTGGTAAAATAATGCGGCGGTAAGTTTTCGATGTGCTCATGCCATACGCTTTCGCAGCTTCAACTTCACCTTTCGGCAAACCATTAATCGCACCTCGGATAATCTCTGCGGTGTAAGCCGAGGTGTTTAGAATGAATGCAACCAAAGCACAGAACCAGGCGTTCTCCCATAATGTGTCTTTTACAGGGAAGAATTGGTCCATACCGTAATAGATAAGATACAGTTGAACCAAGAGTGGCGTGCCACGGAAAAAGTAGATAAATGACCACGCTGGCCCATTAATCAGCATGTTATGGCTGTTGCGCGCTATCGCCAGTGGGATAGCCACAAAAAGACCGATAATTAGCGCGACTAATACCATCCACGCCGTTGTCCAAAGACCGCTCAGGTAAATTGGAAAACTTTCGACAATCAATGAAAAGTCCATAGTTACCTCGCGTGAATACTAAATTTACGTTCAACGAGCTTTAATAAGCCGGTTGAAACACTGGTAAAGAATAAGAAAATCAGTGCGACTGCCATGTAAAAAGTAAATGGCATCTTCGTTGAACCTGCCGCTAGCGCGCTGACTCGTACCATATCTTCTAGACCAATAATCGACACTAGAGCGGTTGTTTTGAGCAGTACAAGCCAGTTGTTGCCAAAGCCCGGCAATGCGTGTCGAATCATCTGAGGAAGCAGTATGCGGTAAAATGCCTTAACAGGGCTCATACCGTAAGCTTTTGCTGCTTCCATCTCTCCAGAATCAACCGCCATGATCGCGCCGCGGAACGTTTCGGCCATATAAGCGCCAAAAATGAATCCAATGGTCAGCACACCGGCAATAAACGGGCTAACATCAATATAATCAGGTAGGTATGACGTCCATTCATGGTTCGGGTCGCTAGAAGTGAACCACTCATTGAGCCACTCATTGATGGAATACAAACTGTTGTTTAAAAGGATCTGTCCACCAAAGAAGATCAACATCATCAATACGAGGTCTGGAATGCCGCGAATAATGGTGGTGTAAAGTGTGGCAATGGCTCTTGCCCATCGATAAGGTGCTAATTTTGCTAATGCGCCTAACATCCCCAGCACCATAGCTAGAAATAGCGAAAGCAACGCAACTTGAATTGTGAGTACAGCTCCATTAAGTATCGAAGCTTCATACCCTTGTAAATCAAACATAATGAATTCCAACAGAACAGCGAAAAAGTTGGGAGAGATAGGGAGAGATGCGCTCTCTCCCTAGAGTCTTCTCAGGATGTTACTGACCGTATACGTCGTAGTTGAAGTATTTAGCTGCGATATCTTGGTAGATACCCTTTTCACGTAGCGAGATGATCGCTTCGTCTAGTTTCTTGGTTAGGTCTTTGTCTTGCTTACGAACTGCGATACCCATACCATCACCGAACCATTTTGGATCAGTGAGTGATGGACCAACAAACTCGTACGCTTCACCGCCCGCTTTGTTGATAACACCTTCTTCAAGTGCTGATGCATCACCTAGAACTGCTGCGATACGACCATTGTTCAGATCAAGATATGCCTCGTCAAAAGAGCCATAGCGTACAATCTCAACATCTTTGTAGTTATCTGTTAGGTACTTATCGTGCGTTGTTGCACGCTGCACACCAATCTTCACACCGTCTAAGTTATCAAAGTCTAAGCCTGCACCTTTCTTAGCAATAAATTTGTTAGGAATTTGCGCGTATTTACCAGTGAAATCTACTTTCTTCTTACGCTCTTCAGTGATAGACATTGCCGCAATGATCGCATCATATTTACGCGCAAGTAGAGAAGGAATAATACCATCCCAGTCTTGAGCGACGATCTTACATTTCACTTGCATCTCAGTACAAAGTGCATTTGCCATATCCACGTCAAAGCCTTTAATAGAGCCGTCAGCTTCGGTCCAGCTAAATGGAGGGTAAGCACCTTCAATACCAAAACGAACCGTTTTCCACTCTTTTGCTTGAGCTACGCCAGTTGCAGCAGTTGCAGCAAGTGCTGCTACCAGTAACCACTTTTTCATATCCCTACTCCTGTGATTTAGATATTTTCAATGTTGTGTTTATAGTTTGGTTGTTGTGTTCATTACTTAGCACCGCCTCATACCTTGATAGCGATACTGGTAATACGTTAATAAATTGATGAGATAAACTGTTGTAAGCGTTCAGACTCAGGATTAGTAAAGAGTTTAGCTGGATCGCCCTGCTCTTCCACTAGACCTTGATGCAGAAACATCACATGATTAGAAACGTCACGCGCAAACGCCATTTCGTGCGTCACCACCAGCATGGTTCGACCTTCTTCAGCCAAATCACGCATAACACCCAGTACTTCACCCACAAGCTCAGGGTCAAGTGCCGATGTTGGTTCATCAAACAGCATTACTTCAGGATCAACAGCCAGTGCTCTCGCGATAGCGGCACGCTGTTGTTGACCACCAGAAAGGTGACCAGGGTAGTAATCTTTACGCTCGTACAGTCCCACTTTCTTAAGCAGCATCTCCGCGTTTTCAATCGCTTGTGCTTTAGGCACACCCAGTACGTGTACAGGTGCTTCAATAACATTCTCAAGAACTGTTAAGTGAGACCACAGATTGAAGCCTTGAAAAACCATCGCCAAGCGAGAACGGATTCGCTGAACTTGTTTTTCATTGGCAGGAACGGATTCACCAAGGCGGTTGTTCTTCATTTGGATAAGTTCACCGTTTACCCAAATTTCACCGGCGGTTGGTGTTTCTAGAAGGTTGATACAGCGAAGAAAGGTACTCTTGCCAGAGCCAGAGGAACCGATGATTGAAACCACGTCCCCTTTGTGTGCAGAAAGCGAAATTCCTTTTAAAACTTCATTTTGACCAAACGTTTTGTGTAAGTCCTTTATATCCAGCGCTGGTACATCTTTCATGCGCTTTCTCTCCCAAGTTTGTGTAAATGCAAGGTACTCCGACCTTTTCATGCGATACAAACTAGCACCCAACGCAGCAACATGCAACAAATTATTAACCTATCATTTTGGAATAAATAGCACTTCACTCTGATTTATTATGCACTAAGTAGCGTTTTCCTCTCAATTCGATGAATAGCAGCTATAAAAAAGCCCCGATTGACGGGGCTTTTATGTTTTATTTTTGTTAAGTTCGCAACATTAACTAGCAGGTATTTCTTTCTCGATTTTTTGATAACTCAACTCAGATTTGTCGAGAATAGAACTTCTTGTTACCGTAGGAGGAAGCAGTAATGAAACTCTATCCACGAATTTGTCAGAGCTTTGTGGGCTTGAATACTCATTAGCTAAAAGCTCAAACTCTGTTGAAGTAACGGAATCCAAAGACATATATGTCACTTCAATTGTATTACCGTCGGTAGGCAATGCACTATTTGAAATACCATCATATTCTGGGATATTTACATCAACAACAGAGGAAGATGATTTTGCATATACTGCATGTTTAGCAACAGTATCCACTGGAATATTAATTCTGACTATTGTCTCTTCATCTAAATCAACTGCACCGTTACTACTAACCTCGCAGCCACTCATTCCACAATCTAGCCTTGGGTTACTATTCGTAATTACCGCATCTGCATCAACAAAATCAACGTTCAGAACATTACCCATGCTTGAGATATATTGATTTTTGTCAATAGCCCATCCCTCATCGTGGTCGGCACTCGTCAATATTGAGTAAGTGAAATCATCAGAGTATTTCAAGTTAAGATCTAATGAAGTTACAGCTTGCCATTTGTACCGTGCTGTAGCCGCGTTTGCATTGACAACTGCAGATTCCGAGCTCAATGAACTATTGGAATTCCATGATAGTGGCACACTATCAGTTAGCTCTTTCAATGACACAGCATTCGGAGTTGTTCCGTCATCATTCGACAGATCACCACCCTTTATTGATGCGTATTCGATAATTGAACCGCTGGCATCATACCCAGCCCCCAAAATATCCTCATTGCCATCAATAATGCTAAGTTCTTTGATAAGAGAATTTCCTAGTTTTTGTCCACTCCAATAAGTTTCAACCGAATATGAAGCGATACTATTGGTGCTTGCGAGTATAACCGCTTTTTCTTCAGATGCTCGCGAGAGCTGATTTGATGTATAACACGCAGCTGTACCTTGTGTCGCTTCAATATTGATTAGATAGTTTCCTAAAAGCTCTTTTTGAATTGACAACGTATGAGCAAATTCAGTACCGGCGAAACTTACACTATCAATTACAGTAATAAAACCACCGTCTTCAACGTCATTTTCTGTGAATGTCAACTTACCGTTAGATAATTTATCCTTCAAAGATTTATTGAACGAGCCATTGGCATTGTAACTATGAATATCGTACACCGTTGTAGCTATCTTTGCGTAGTCAAAGTTGCCATCACTGTAGGTTCTAAAAATAGTTGGGCTACTAGTATTCGTACATTCTGAAGTCGACTTGTTTACTTCCATCTGCACGAATTCAAATGTATAACTTTTTATTGTGGGGCCACCACCACCACCACCACCGCCGCCGCCTCCGCCGCCACAGCCAACAAGTAGTCCTGAGATAATTGCCGCTAGTGGCAACATTTGTGTCTTTTTCATCTATTTCCGTCCTGTTTGTGGCAACAGCGCGCCAAAATTTAGTCTCTACGGATGATATAGCAAAAAACAAGCCAAGCATTAAAAGGCTTACTTGTTTTTCTAATAGAAATGTGACGGGATGAGATAAACGTCAAGTTGTGAAAACAAATTACACGTTTTTTTAAAGATTACTTATTGAGCATTGTCATTTTGTAGCTTTCTTTCACATAAACTCATAAAGTGATCAAGATCAATCACCCTAAAGGGTAAGCTTGTTAGACTCCTCGACACACAATAAGGCATATAAAAATGCCAGATGTTTCTTTTAACTTAGCTGCATAAGGCACGCAAAAATCGTGCAACATTGTGTTAATGAGTTATAAACAAAAGAGATGACGCAGTTTTGCGCATTTATAGAATTCATTTTTAGAATTACTACCAAATAAAAATATGAGGAATCTATGTCAGACGTTGTCAACAATGCGAACTCTGAAGTAGAAGAAAAGAGCTATCAAGAGCTACACCGCCCTGCTTCTGAATTCGAAAGCCGCTCCGACTATCTAGATCACGAGCTGCAAATCATGAAGCCTCGCCGCTTCGGCCTTAACCTTCCTGGTCGAGACTTCCGTTTTGAGCTTGAAGACCTTGTGCCGGCACTTGCTGGTACTATCGGCATCATCGCGATGTACTCTGCGGTTATGATGTCTTGGGCTGAAGGTCTGACGCAAGCTTGGGATCACGTGAACCTAGGTAAAGACTTCGCTATCGAAGTTGCTCGTGTAGAGATGCTTATTCCAGCACTGCTCTTCTGTATTCTTGCCTCTGGTTTCTTCAACCCGAAAGCAAACCTTGCCGGTAACCACGGCCCAATGATCCCACTTATCGGTACCATCGCTCTTGCAGGTGCTCACCCTCTTGCATTGGCTATCCTTATTGGTGTATTTGGTTTAATCCTGAGTCTGCTCAAAGGTGGCTCTAAACTGGTTAACCTCACTTCCGAAGGTACTGCTGGCGGCTTACTTATTTTCCTTGGTCTAACGGGAACCATGAGTCAGATCAACTCGATCCAAGCGTGGGCTGTGGGCCTTGAGTCTGACACGGTTGCTGCTGGTAGCATGGGTTATATCGGACTTGTTGTACTTGCGGTTACCATCGGCTTATATGCTTTCCTTGCTAAAGTGAACAAGCGTTGGTTAGCGATTCCTGTCTGTGCTTTCACTGGTCTAGCGATTGCGCTAGTACTTGGTGCGGGCTTCGACATTAAATTCGTAACAGAAACCGGTCTTCCAAACCTAAACCCAGTTTACTGGTGGGGTTCTACTGAAGAAGGTTGGATGCTGGGTCTTCCAAACTTGGAACACTTCATTGCATCTCTACCATTCGCAATCCTTGCAGTAGCAATGTGGTCACCAGATTTCCTAGGTCACCGTATCTTCCAAGAGCTGAACTACCCTAAAAAATCTGAAAAAGTACTAATGGATGTGGATGACACAATGACAATGTGTTCAGTTCGTCAAATGGTTGGTACAGCAGTAGGTGGTGGTAACATCACTTCATCTTGGGGTACTTACATGATCCCAGCTGCGATCGCTAAACGTCCTATCCCGGGCGGTGCAATCCTACTTGGTTCTCTATGTATCATCGTTGCGATTCTTGGCTTCCCAATGGACGTTGCAGTATGGCCTCCAGTGATGCGTGTTGCGCTTCTAGTTGGTGTATCTCTTCCTCTACTTGAAGCCGGTATGCAGATGGTTAAAGACAGCAAAGATTCACAAGCAGCGGGTATCTGTATCTTCGGTTCGGCGGTAGTTAACCCGGTTCTAGCTTGGGCTCTAACTATGCTGCTAGATAATAACGGTCTGATTGGTGACAAAGAGCGTCCTAAGCGTCTATCTTTTGTAGACAAGATTGTTATTCCAGTAAGCGTTCTTGTTATCTGTCTTGTTGCAATGCTTGCAGTAGGTATGCTTGAAGGTCAATATGGCATTAAAGCTTGGCTATAAATTGGTCTGGATACTCTGACCAAACGTATCTAGTCATCACAACTAGATTCAAATAAACAGAGTAAATTCAAAAAAAGTTTGGGTGATGAAAGTCATCACCCCTTTTTTCTCAACTTTTTTTAGCATTTATTGATTTAGTTTAAGGTTTGCAGATTTTTTTTAGCGTAGTCTTGAATACATAGAGACGAGACAAGATTTGAAAGGTAGTGACAATATATATAATCATATGAACCCGATGTGATAATACATATTGTTATTAATAAGAGTGTACTACCCTATACAGGGGCGCTGGCTCAACAGCGTTAAAGTACGTGTTTTTTCTACTAAAAAGGTAGGTATGTCATGGCAGAGCAATTTGCTAAAGCTTGGGAAGGTTTTGCTGCAGGTGAGTGGCAAAATGAAGTAAACGTTCGTGATTTCATTCAAAAGAACTACGCGCCGTATGAAGGCGACGAATCTTTCCTAGTTTCTGAAGGTACTGAGGCAACTAACAAGCTTTGGGCTTCGGTAATGGAAGGTATCAAACAGGAAAACGCAACTAAGGCACCTGTAGAATTCGATACTTCTGTTATCTCTACCATCACTTCTCACGATGCTGGTTACATTGAGAAAGACCTAGAAACTATCGTTGGTCTTCAAACTGAGAAGCCACTTAAGCGTGCTATCATCCCTAACGGCGGTATCCGCATGGTTGAGGGTTCTTGTAAAGCATACGGTGAGACTCTTGATCCAGCTGTTTCAAAAATCTACTCTGAATACCGTAAAACACACAACGCAGGTGTTTTCGACATCTACACGCCTGACATCCTAAAATGTCGTAAGTCTGGTGTTCTAACTGGTCTTCCAGATGCATACGGTCGTGGTCGTATCATCGGTGACTACCGTCGTGTAGCTCTATACGGTATCGACTTCCTAATGAAAGACAAGCAAGCTCAGTTTGCTTCTCTTCAAGAGCAATTCGAAAGCGGCGAAAACCTAGCTGAAACAATGCAACTTCGCGAAGAGATCTCTGAGCAACACCGCGCTCTAGGTCAAATCAAAGAGATGGCTGCAAAATACGGCTTCGATATTTCTGAGCCAGCTCAAACTGCTCAAGAAGCTATCCAGTGGACTTACTTCGGCTACCTAGCGGCTGTTAAGTCTCAAAACGGTGCAGCAATGTCTCTAGGTCGTACTTCGACTTTCCTAGACATCTTCATCGAGCGTGATATCGCTGCAGGCAAGATCACTGAAGTTGAAGCTCAAGAGATGATCGACCACTTCGTAATGAAACTACGTATGGTTCGTTTCCTACGTACTCCTGAGTACGATGAGCTATTCTCTGGTGACCCAATCTGGGCTACTGAGTCTATGGGTGGTATGGGTATGGACGGCCGTACGCTAGTAACACGTACTAACTTCCGTTTCCTAAACTCGCTATACACAATGGGTCCTTCTCCAGAGCCAAACATCACTGTTCTTTGGTCTGAGCAACTACCTGACGGCTTCAAGCGTTTCTGTGCGAAGGTATCTATCGATACTTCTTCTATCCAGTACGAAAATGATGACCTAATGCGTCCTGACCTAGAGTCTGATGATTACGCTATCGCTTGTTGTGTATCTCCAATGATCGTTGGTAAGCAAATGCAGTTCTTCGGTGCTCGTGCTAACCTTGCGAAAACAATGCTTTACGCAATCAACGGCGGTGTAGATGAGAAGCTTAAACTTCAAGTAGGTCCTGTTTCTGACAAGATCACTGACGAAGTTCTTAACTACGATGACGTAATGGGTCGCCTAGACACATTCATGGACTGGCTAGCTAAGCAGTACGTGACTGCACTTAACAGCATCCACTACATGCACGACAAGTACAGCTACGAGGCGTCTCTAATGGCTCTTCACGATCGTGACGTTCGTCGTACTATGGCTTGTGGTATCGCTGGTCTATCGGTTGCGGCTGACTCTCTATCTGCAATTAAGTTTGCTAAAGTTAAGCCAATCCGCGACGAAGACGGCATTGCTATCGATTTCGAAATCGAAGGCGATTACCCTAAATACGGTAACAACGACGCTCGTGTAGATGATATCGCTTGTGAACTCGTTTCTACGTTCATGAACAAGATCCGTAAGCTTAAGACTTACCGTAACTCTATCCCTACACAGTCAGTGCTTACTATCACGTCTAACGTTGTATACGGTAAGAAGACTGGTAACACTCCAGACGGTCGTCGTGCTGGTGCTCCTTTCGCTCCTGGTGCTAACCCAATGCACGGTCGTGATGAGAAAGGTGCTGTAGCGTCACTAACGTCTGTAGGTAAACTACCGTTTGCTGATGCACAAGATGGTATCTCTTACACGTTCTCTATCGTACCTAACGCTCTTGGTAAAGACGTTGAAGGTCAGAAAGCGAACCTTGCAGGCCTAATGGATGGTTACTTCCACCACGAAGCTGGCATTGAAGGTGGTCAACACCTTAACGTAAACGTTCTTAACCGCGATACGCTAGAAGACGCAGTTAAGCACCCTGAGAAATACCCTCAGCTAACAATCCGTGTATCGGGTTACGCTGTTCGCTTCAACTCTCTAACTGCAGAGCAACAAGCTGACGTAATCGCACGTACATTTACTGAATCTCTATAATCTTATAGCTGACTAACACAGTAAAAATATTAGCCTCGCCAATGTGCGAGGCTTTTTTATATTTGCAAGATATTTCGTGTACTTGCTCGACAAAATGAAATGTTAAGTTGCGCAAAAACTGTTTTGTTACTTTCACTTTTTTTCCACACCTATTGCCAATTTACGGTACTATTTCGGTTCGTTACCAAAGAGTACTTTTTAATGAAGCTTGTCCGTTGTTTACCTCTACTTCTATTGTCTTTTTCATCGATTGCCTCAGAACGTTCTACCGTTACGTTCGCTCTCGATAACGACGGCATTTTTGGCGTTGACCAAGACTATACAAACGGCTTGTTTTTAAGCTACACCTCATCGGGAATCACCCCCTACAGCTGGGCCAAACCATTAAGCCTTTCGGCTTGGGGCGCTAGCTCGCTTGATAAATGGGAAATCACCATCGGTCACAAGATGTACACTCCATCGGATATTGAGGTAACAGAACCGCTGGCTAATGATCGCCCGTATGCTGGTTTTCTCCATTCGGAATTTAATTACATCAGTCTTCATCCACAACAGGCTCAACGATTCAACCTCACTCTGGGTACAACAGGTGAAAGTGCACTTTCGGAACAAGCGCAAAAACTCGTGCATTCCATTACCAAGTCTGACGAACCAAACGGTTGGGAATTTCAAGTTGATGATAAATTCGTCGGCAGTGTTGGTTACCTCAGCCACTTCAATATGATGCGTGCTCGCTCTATTGCAAACACCGATTTCGAAGTATCTAACGTATCGGAAATCAACGTAGGTAACTTTAGAAGCGATGTTTCAACAGGTTTTATGCTGCGCTGGGGTACTGACCTGGGTGGAAACTTTGGTGCCGCCACCATCACTTCAGAAAACCCATTCCGCCCCGGGATGATTGGGGCTTCTAACAGAGGTTGGTTTACCTATGCAGGTATTGAAGGTCGCTACCGCTTCAATGACATTACGATTGAAGGAGACCGATCCGGTGTTGAAAAATATGCGCTTGAAAATGGCGAGAACCCAGCCATCTATGATGTGACCCTAGAGAATATTCAAGCGACTGCAGTAGCGGGTGTTGCTTGGTACAATCAACATGTGGGTGCAGCACTGTCATTAACCGTGAAAACGCCTGATTACAAAGAGGCTCAAGAGTCCATTTATACAACCGGCGGTGTAACTTTCTTTGCATTCTTTTAGATAAAAAGTAACGAAATTATTCATTTGCGAAACATAGAGATTAAGGCAACCAACTTCACCGTTGATTGCCTTTATTTTTAGGCGTCCGCAAGGCATTGACCCTATTTTATGTACCGTTTTTGTAATAAAATAACCAACATAAATACTAATACGAGAATAGCTCATGTCTACAACTGGTCGCATTCACTCATTCGAATCTTGTGGTACGGTCGACGGCCCGGGAATCCGCTTTATTGTGTTTCTACAGGGCTGTTTAATGCGCTGTATGTATTGCCATAACCGTGATACTTGGGATACGCATGATGGCAAAGAAGTTACCGTTGAGGAGATCATCAACGAAGCAAAATCGTATCGTCATTTTATGAAAGCTTCTGGTGGTGGTGTGACATGTTCAGGCGGTGAAGCCATGCTTCAACCAGAGTTTGTACGTGACTTTTTCCTAGCGGCGAAAGCGGAAGGTATCCACACTTGTCTCGACACTAATGGCTATATCCGTAAGCACACCGAAGTGATTGATGAAGTTCTCGATGCAGCAGATTTAGTGATGCTCGATCTCAAACATATGCGAGATGAAATTCACCAAGATTTCATTGGTGTCTCTAACAAACGCACTCTGGATTTCGCACGCTACCTGCATAAAATCGGCAAGACGACTTGGATTCGTTACGTTGTGGTGCCTGGTTACACAGACAACCCTGAAGATGCTCGCCTGTTAGGTGAATTCATTAAAGACATGGACAACATCGAAAAGGTTGAGCTACTGCCGTACCACAAACTTGGCGCGCACAAGTGGGAAGCTCTAGGCATTGAATACCCTCTAGAAGGCGTGAACCCACCAAGCAAAGAGACGATGGATGAGATCGTATCAATACTGAGTGAGTACCACTCAAACGTAAAATACTAATCCGCACATTTCTTTATCAGCGCTTCATTTAATGGGGCGCTTTTTTATCGACGCTTTGCTCCCGCACCGGTTGATTGCTTCTATTCATCTCCTCTCATTTTTCGTTACAACTTCTGTTGATCTTTTCAAAAAAGCGTATTAAATCCGTGTTGAGATCATGTTTCGGTAAGTAGAATTGCTGTTACTCTTACTTCAACAAACAAATTACAACATTTAGTTTTTTAGTGAGGTTCCTCCCATGGAAATGACCAATGCTCAGCGTCTAATTCTATCAAATCAATACTACCTAATGTCTCAAATGGATCCTGAGAACTCAGCTAAATACCAACGTCTACAAACGATTGTAGAGCGTGGTTACGAACTACAGATGCGTGAACTGGACAAAGAGTTTGGTTGCCTAACAGAAGCAGAGTGTCGTGAAATTATCGACATCATGGAGATGTACCACGCGATGCAAGAATCAAACAAGATGCTTGCAGATGAAGAGCGCAAAGAGGTGGACCAACGTCGTCTACAGTTCCTAGGTTTTGACATCGCATCTGAAGCACAGATCGTACATTACGTGCGTTTCCTAACTGATTCAGAAGGCCTTTACCCGCAGTTTGATAAAGCGGATCACCACTTCAACAGCCAGATGCCGATGATTGATAAGTACCGCCGTATGCTGACGACATGGCGCAACTGTCCTCGCCAATACCACCTATGTGCGACAGAACTCTCTCAAATCTTCAACGCATAATAGATAAGCAAAATTATAATGGGTTGCTCGTGAGCGACCCTTTTTTCTTTCTGTTCCCGCAAACAAGAAGCGTACTTCGACCAGAAGGCGTCAGCAATCACAGCATGTGCCGGGGTTCCCTTTGACTCTATACATACCCCCTTTTCAATACTAGGGCGTGTTGACCTTTCGTGGTTAAATTTTGTTCGGATGGGGACGCCTAGTCAAAAGCGTTTTAATCGCGGCGAGGGAGAAGTAGCCTAGTCATTCTAAGCAAATCTCCCTCAACAAAGAGTAAAACGCTTTTTGCGGGGGCGCCCAGCTCGAACCCTTCGGGCAGCGTTTGCTGGTCATTTCTACTGCGTTATCGGCTTCTCATGTAGGCTAGCTACACATCAAAGCCTCTGCCTTGTATAAATACCCAGCAACTCGCTGCAAAAACCAGCTCGAAAGATCAACACGCCCTAGATATCACACGTTTTTATCGATCAAATAGCAAAAACTCATAATTAAAAAACTCTATTTAAAAAGGCTTCGTATAAAACATAATTGGTTTAAGCATAAACCTAGAGTTCGCAACATTAGCGGACATCACAATTCGGACAAAAATGTAAATAAATGCATAATTGTTAAGCAAAATTGTGTAAGCGGGTCTAGTCTTAAGTTGTGGGGAGTTCGTAATTTCAATCGCTCGTCAGTTTTGACAGGTTAACAAGGGGAATGTGACTATGAGTATTTTCGACCACTATCAATCACGCTATGAAGCAGCCAAGGAAGAAGAGCTGACTCTGCAAGAGTTCCTTGGGCTATGTAAAGACGATAAAAGTGCTTACGCCAACGCTGCTGAGCGCCTGTTACTTGCGATCGGTGAACCAGAAGTCATCGATACCGCACAAGACCCTCAGCTCAGCCGAATTTTCTCTAACCGAGTGATCTCTCGCTATCGAGAGTTTGAAGACTTCTACGGCATGGAAGACGCTATCGAACAGATTGTTTCTTATCTAAAACATGCTGCACAAGGACTCGAAGAGCGTAAACAGATCCTATACCTCCTTGGCCCAGTAGGTGGTGGCAAATCCTCTCTGGCTGAGAAGCTCAAAGCATTGATGCAAAAAGTACCAATTTACGTACTTTGTGCTGACGGGGAGAGAAGCCCGGTCAACGACCACCCATTCTGCCTATTTGATGTAAACGAAGACGGTGACGTGCTTAAGCAAGAGTATGGTATTGAGAAACGTTACCTACGCTCGATCATGTCTCCATGGGCAGCAAAACGTCTGCATGAGTTTGGCGGCGATATTTCCCGCTTTAAAGTGGTAAAAGTGCGCCCTTCAATCCTTGACCAAGTTGCGATTGCTAAAACTGAGCCGGGCGATGAGAACAACCAAGACATCTCGTCACTGGTGGGTAAAGTCGATATTCGCAAACTCGAACACTTCTCTCAAGATGACCCTGATGCCTATAGCTACTCGGGTGCGCTGTGTAAAGCAAACCAAGGTCTGATGGAGTTTGTAGAGATGTTTAAAGCACCAATAAAAGTGCTACACCCTCTACTAACCGCAACCCAAGAGGGCAACTTTAACGGTACAGAAGGCCTATCAGCACTGCCATTCGACGGTATGATTCTCGCACACTCAAACGAATCTGAGTGGCAGACATTCCGCAACAATAAAAATAACGAAGCCTTCTTAGATCGTGTGTACATCGTAAAAGTTCCTTATTGCCTACGCGTATCTGAAGAGGTGAAAATCTATCAGAAACTGCTTGAGCATAGTGAACTGTCAAAAGCGCCATGTTCACCGAGCACGCTAGAGCTGCTCTCTCAATTCAGTATTTTGTCTCGCCTTAAAGAGCCTGAAAACTCGTCGCTATTCTCGAAAATGCGTGTTTACGATGGCGAAACGCTCAAAGATACCGATCCAAAAGCGAAAAGCTATCAAGAGTATCGTGATTATGCCGGCGTCGATGAAGGTATGTCAGGTCTATCGACTCGTTTCGCCTTTAAGATTCTTTCAAGAGTGTTTAACTTCGACCAAACCGAAGTCGCGGCAAACCCAGTACATCTTTTCTACGTCATTGAACAACAAATCGAGCGTGAACAATTCCCGCAAGAGACCGCAGAGAAGTACCTAGAATTCTTGAAAGGCTACCTAGTACCTCGCTACGTGGAGTTCATTGGCAAAGAGATTCAAACCGCATACTTGGAATCTTACTCTGAGTACGGCCAGAACATCTTTGACCGCTACGTCACTTACGCTGATTTCTGGATTCAAGACCAAGAGTACCGAGATCCTGAAACAGGTCAGCTATTCGACCGAGCTTCACTCAACGCTGAACTTGAGAAAATTGAGAAAACAGCTGGTATTAGTAACCCGAAAGACTTCCGTAATGAAATTGTGAACTTCGTACTTCGTGCGAAAGCGAACAACAATGGTAAGAACCCAGTTTGGACCAGTTACGAGAAACTGCGTACTGTGATTGAGAAGAAAATGTTCTCGAACACCGAAGAGTTACTACCGGTTATATCTTTCAACGCGAAAACATCTTCTGAAGACCAGAAGAAGCACGATGACTTCGTCGCTCGTATGATGGAAAAAGGCTACACCGAGAAACAAGTAAGACTGCTCTCTGAATGGTATCTAAGAGTTCGTAAGTCCTCATAAGCCAAAACGTGTAGAGCTGCCTAATGCAGGCAGCTCCACTACTCACAAGAAGTAGGTTCACGACGTAAATTTGAGAGGGAGTTCTTATGGCACAATTTATTGATCGGAGGCTCAATGGTAAGAATAAGAGCGCAGTGAACAGGCAGCGCTTCATTCGACGCCATAAAGAGCAAATCAAAGAGTCGGTAGCAGATGCTGTTAACCGTCGCTCAATCACCAATACCGAAACGGGTGAGGATGTCTCGATCCCGCATAAAGACATCAAAGAGCCAAGCTTCCATCAAGGACAAGGAGGCGTACGCGAGCGCGTTCATCCGGGTAACGACCAATTCATCACTGGCGATAAAATTGAGCGCCCGAAAGGTGGCGGACAAGGCGGAGGTTCAGGACAGGGTGAAGCGAGTCCAGATGGTGAAGGGCAAGACGAATTTATCTTTCAAATCTCGAAAGACGAGTATTTGGATATTCTGTTTGAAGATCTCGAACTGCCGAATCTAGAGAAAAATCAGATAAACAAAATCACCGAGTGGAAGACACACCGCTCTGGTTATCAAACGGCAGGTATTCCATCGAACATTGCGGTGGTTCGCTCGCTGCAACAATCGCTGGCACGAAGAACAGCAATGACAGCAGGTAAACGCCGTGAATTGAACTCATTGATGGAGCAACTCGACAAAGTTCAAATGACAGAGCCGGCTCAGCCTTTCGAAGAGACGCGACTTAAAGAAGAGATCGCCGAACTAAGAAAGAAAATTGAAAGCGTGCCATTCATTGATACGTTTGACCTGCGCTACAAAAACTACGAGAAGCGCCCTATCCCATCTAGCCAAGCGGTTATGTTCTGCTTAATGGATGTGTCAGGCTCAATGGATCAAGCAACAAAAGACATCGCAAAACGCTTCTATGTGTTGCTGTACCTATTCTTGAACCGTACCTATGAGAACGTTGACGTTGTTTTCATTCGCCACCACACACAAGCGAAAGAAGTCGATGAACATGAATTTTTCTACTCACAAGAGACAGGCGGAACGATCGTATCCAGCGCTCTCAAGTTAATGGACGAGATCGTTGCTGAGCGTTATCCGTCAAATGAGTGGAACATATACGCAGCACAAGCATCCGATGGCGATAACTGGGCGGATGATTCCCCTCGCTGTAAAGAGCTGCTTATTAACAAACTACTGCCAACCTGTCAGTACTACTCCTATATAGAAATCACTCGTCGTTCACACCAAACGTTGTGGCATGAGTATGAGAAGTTAGAGGCAAGCTTCGACAACTTCGCCATGAAAAACATAAAAACCGTGGACGATATTTTCCCGGTATTCAGAGAACTGTTCCAGAAAGAGACAGCGTAAGGAGGCTTTTCATGACAGCAAAATCAAGCGTTGCAGAGAAAGATAGCCCTGCGGAAAAAAACAGAGGCAAGATGCTGCCAGACGGCCCTGATTGGACGTTTAACCTCTTAGAACAATACCATGTCGAGATCAAACGTGTGGCTGAGCACTACCGACTCGACACTTACCCCAATCAAATCGAAGTAATTACTTCTGAGCAGATGATGGATGCCTACTCCAGCATAGGTATGCCGATTAATTATAACCACTGGTCGTTCGGTAAGAAATTCATTCAAACCGAGCAAAACTATAAGCATGGTCAGATGGGACTTGCTTATGAGATCGTGATTAACTCTGACCCATGTATCGCTTATCTTATGGAAGAGAACACAGTGACTATGCAAGCGCTGGTGATGGCGCACGCTTGTTACGGCCATAACTCTTTCTTTAAAGGCAACTACCTGTTCCAAACATGGACCGATGCAAGCTCCATCATTGATTATCTGCTGTTCGCGAAGAAGTACATCGCAGACTGTGAAGAAAAATATGGCGTCTCTGAGGTCGAACAGTTACTCGACTCGTGCCACGCGTTGATGAACTATGGTGTAGACCGCTATAAACGACCAGAAAAGATCTCCATCGCTGAAGAGACAGCACGTCAACAAGAACGAGAGGCGTATCTACAATCTCAAGTAAATGAACTATGGCGCACTGTACCGAAGAACCGCGATAAAGAGGAAGAGCAGCAGGTACGTTTCCCTAGTGAACCGCAAGAGAACATTCTCTACTTCATTGAGAAAAATGCCCCGCTTCTAGAGCCTTGGCAACGTGAGTGTGTTCGTATCGTTCGCAAAATCAGTCAATATTTCTACCCACAAAAACAGACTCAAGTGATGAACGAAGGCTGGGCGACTTTCTGGCACTATACAATTCTGAACCACCTTTACGACGAAGGTTTGGTCAGTGATAAGTTCATTCTGGAGTTCCTGCATAGCCACACCAGTGTGGTCGCGCAACCTGCCTACAACAGCCCTTACTTCAGTGGGATTAACCCTTACGCACTTGGCTTTGCAATGTTCCAAGATATCCGCCGCATCTGTGAAAATCCGACGGATGAAGACAGGGAGTGGTTCCCTGAGCTCGCGGGAAGCGATTGGCTTGAAGCGGTTCACTTTGCCATGCATAACTTCAAAGATGAGAGCTTTATCAGCCAGTATTTATCTCCGAAAATTATCCGAGACTTTAAGTTGTTTTCAATTCTCGATGATGATCGTAAGAGCGTGATTGAGGTGAGTGCGATTCATGACGAAATGGGCTACCGCATGATTCGTGAAAAGCTCGCTGCGCAATACAACCTAAGTAACCTAGAGCCGAACATTCAAGTATTTAATGTAGATGTACGCGGTGACCGCTCGATGACCCTGCAATACGTGCCTCACGACCGTATACCGCTTGATAAAGGCTACGATGAAGTAATGAAACACCTCTACCGATTATGGGGCTTTGACGTGGTCTTGGAAGAGCTCAAAGACACAGGACATAGAGAAATCCTTGCGACGTGTCCAAAGCGCAATGATTATGGCTCGAAGATCTAACTTGGTTCCAAAGTACATCATGTAGAAAACAACTAACCTAAGCAAAAAAGCGCACTGGCCGAAACCAATGCGCTTTTGCTTTTCTTCGCAGCAACAGATCGTTATACGATCGGCTTTTGGCCACGCTCAATCAGCTTAAGTAAAATGTTATCTGCCGATTTGCCCGCTACACCAGCAAGTTTGTCTGATAACTTCTTCTTCTGAACATAGTGGATCGCAAGTACCGTTTTCTCTTTGCATGCATCTACAACGATGTCATCAGAAGTACGAATCTCATCCACAAGACCTAAAGCGTGAGCTTGAGTACCAAACCAGTGCTCACCAGTGGCTACTTTCTCTAAATCTAACTCTGGACGATGATCGCGAATAAAATCTTTAAACAAGCCGTGAGTCTCTTCAAGCTCTTGCTTAAACTTCTCGCGCGCTTTATCGTTATTCTCACCAAACATAGTCAAGGTGCGTTTGTACTCACCGGCTGTCAGTTGTTCAAACTCAATGTCGTACTTTTTCAGTAACTTATTGAAGTTAGGCAGCTGAGCGATAACACCGATAGAGCCAACAATAGCAAAAGGCGCTGAGACAATCTTATCGGCAATGCACGCCATCATGTAACCGCCACTTGCCGCTACCTTGTCGACAGAGATAGTCAGAGGAAGACCCGCTGCTTTAATGCGGTCAAGCTGAGAAGACGCTAAACCATAGCCATGTACCATGCCGCCGCCTGACTCAAGCTTAAGCAATACTTCATCGCCCTCACGAGCCACCGCTAATACAGCGGTTACCTCTTCGCGAAGAGAAGCCACCTCTTTTGCATCAATACTGCCGTTAAATTCCAAAACAAACAGGTGCGGTTCGCGCTTGCTGTCCAACTCGCCCTCTTTCGCTGCTTTCTTCACTTCTTTGCCGCGTGACTTGGTTTTCTCTTTTTCCGCTTTCTTTTCAGCCTTATCACGAGCCTTGATGAACGCATCATCATGTAAGTGATGCTCTAGCTGCTCAATCGTCTGTTTATGGTGATCAGATAGGTTAGTGATTTCCAGCTCACCTTTTATCGCGCTCGATTTGCCGCCCACCGATTTAGCAATCACTAAAATAGCAATAATGGCGATCACAACAGTCGCAATTTTGGCTAAAAACAAGCCGTAGTCCAACAAAAATTCCAATGTCATATCCCCTAATGTACGAATTAGTGTATTGTAACCATCTTGTCACGATTACCAAGAATTTCTAATCATTCCTGCGGTTATCTGTGTGATTAAACATCAATGGAATGACGAACATAAAAATAGAAGGATAAGCACAGTGGATTACCCAATCTCTACAGATGCCCTCAAAGATAAAGTAATTTTGGTTACAGGCGCTGGAGCCGGTATTGGCCGCCAAGCTGCATTAAGTTTCGCTCAACACGGTGCGACCGTAATTCTACTCGGCCGTAACGTAAAAAACCTTGAGTTTATTTACGATGAAATCGAGAAAGCGGGCTACCCACAACCTGCGATCATCCCGCTAGATCTTAAAGGCGCAACCAAGCAGAACTACATCGACATGGCTGAAACCATTGAATCTCAATTCGGTCGCTTAGACGGTCTACTGCATAACGCGGGTGTGCTTGGTACTCTGAGTCCATTCGATCAAATCGAAGAAGACACGTTTGATGATGTTATGCAGATCAACGTAAAAGCCGAGTTCCTAATGACTCAAGCTCTTCTACCGGTACTGAAGAAAGCGGAAGCGGGTCGAATCGTATTCACCTCTTCAACAGTCGGCCACTCTGGTCGTGCGTTCTGGGGCTCTTACGCTATCTCTAAATTTGCGACTGAAGGCATGATGCAGATCCTAGCCGATGAAGTAGAAGGCACAGCATTACGTGTCAATGCGATTAACCCAGGTGCGACTCAAACGCGCATGCGTGCAAAAGCTTATCCAGGTGAAGATGCAAACCAGCTGAAGACACCGCTCGACATAATGCCACTTTACCTACACTTGATGAATCCAAGTGTGACTGATGTGCACGGCCAATGCATCGATGCGCAACCTAAGCGATAACCGCGCAATAATTTAAACGAAACATAAAAAAAGAGCTCCTCGGAGCTCTTTTTTAGTCATAACCGTTTTTAAGTAGATTAATGAAGCTTCAGGTTTGGACGCAGTACGCGGTTAATACGGCCTACCAACATCATCAATGACGTCTTGATAATGCCATGCAGCGCCATTTGGTGCATACGATATAGCGAGATGTAAACCACGCGAGCAATGCGACCTTCAACCATCATTGAGCCTTTGGTTAAGTTACCCATCAGGCTACCAACGGTCGAGAAGCGGCTAAGAGAAACCAAAGAGCCTTTATCTTTGTAGATGTAAGCCTTCTGCTCACGACCATTTAGCTTAGCAATGATGTTGCTGAATGCGCAGCTAGCCATTTGATGTGCAGCTTGAGCACGTGGTGGTACAAAAGAGCCGTCCGCTTGCGTGCATTGTGCTAGGTCACCAATGACGTAAATATCGTCATCACGTGTCGTTTGCAGAGTATCTTTCACGACCAACTGGTTGATACGGTTTGCCTCTAGACCGCCGATATCTTTAATGAAATCTGGTGCTTTGATACCTGCAGCCCAAACCATGATCTGAGCAGGGATCTTCTCACCATCTTTGGTTGTTAAGCCATCCGCGTCAGCTTGCGTCACCATAGTCATAGTACGAACATTCACACCAAGCTTAGTCAGCTCTGAGTGCGCAGCACTTGAAATACGAGGTGGAAGCGCAGGGAGAATACGCTCACCCGCTTCGATTAGGTTTACGTTCAGCTTGCTTGAATCTAGATCACCAAAGCCATAAGTACGCAGCTCTTTTACGGCATTGTGCAGCTCAGCAGATAGCTCAACACCGGTAGCACCTGCGCCAACAATAGCGATATCTACTGTACCTTGACCGTTCTTAGCATGTAGCTTTAGAAACTCATTGTTCATTTCGGTACGGAAACGGTGCGCCTGCTCGGGGCTGTCTAAGAAAATACAGTTGTCACGAACACCAGGCGTGTTGAAATCATTCGACGTTGAGCCAATCGCCATAACTAGAATGTCATATTCCAGCTCACGGCTTGGCATTAACAACTCGCCATGTTCATCACGAAGTTCGCTTAGGGCGATAACCTTACGCTCACGATCGATGTCGTTTAGGCTACCCATCTGAAAATCAAAGTAGTGATTCTTTGCATGTGCACGGTAGCTCAATGCGTCGACACCTTCATCCAAAGAGCCGGTTGCTACTTCATGCAGTAACGGTTTCCAAAGGTGGCTCGCTTTGCGGTCAACCAGTGTAATCGTTGCGCGTTTTTTACGGCCTAGGGTGCGCCCTAGCTTGGTTGCTAGTTCCAAACCACCAGCACCACCGCCTACTACGATAATTTTTGTCACGATGACAATCCTCTACAAAATAAATAAATGGGGCTCGGCTCGATTACTCCAACCGATAAATTCTGTTTTCTACTCAGCAACCTGCGTTATCGCAGTGTGGAATTTGATTCACTTCCGATCACCGAGTGTTTAGAGGGGCGAAGACTAAAGTCATCTGCTTTAGTAAGTTCACGCGGAAAAAAGGCTCACCTGAGAGGTAAAGCGCAAATAATGGGCAAGTTTATGACTCGCTCTCAATTTTTTTTGATATTTATCAAAATATTTTATTACCGGACATTATATATAGCAAAAACGTGACCGCAACTAAAATCCTTACCTTGAATGAGGTTTCGAAGAAAAATCGCTAACCTTCATACCATTTAGATACCATTTAGATACCATTTAGTATGGTGCTGAATATAAAAAAGCAGCACTAGAAAAGTACTGCTTCTTGCCGATAAGATTTTACAAAAAGTTAAGCGTTCTTGAAGGCTTTCATCGCTTGTAAATGTTGAGAGATCTTCTTGAACTTGTGACTCTCTTTTTCATCCCAGATGATCTGATAGTAGTCTTCGAGTGCAGCTGCGGTTTTGTTGTTGTCGTGAATTTCGTCTTCTCGAGACAGAATAACTAAACAGCGATCTTTGTTCTTCACGCGATACTGACTGACACACTTTGTTGCAATGTCCTCGTACTCTTCTGGACGATCAATTCTGCCAACCATGTTCTTTTCAGGTCTCAAGTTCGGATTGAAGATCACCTGTTTGATACCACACAAGAAACCAATGCGCTCAGACCAATATCCACCTAATCCGACACCACAAATTAGTGGGTGCGGGTCATCTGACTGTTCAATCACTTTATGGACTTCTTTAAGTAGGTGTTGCATGTCGTGTTTTGGATGGAGTGTACTGTAGTTAATGAAACGAACGTCATCATCAATGAATTGCAACTGCAGTATTTTTTCGTGGTTGCCCGGGCTTGTAGAATCAAAGCCGTGTAGGTAAATAATCATTGTACCTCCCTGGTAAAATGCTGGTACGTTTTGATAAATCTAACACGAAAAATAAGGTTTTAAAGTACAGATAACTGAATTTGCATTTTTCCCCTCCTAAACGTGATCCTAACTACAGAAAGTGCGACTGAGTGCTTGCGCTTCATCCATATATTGCTCATCTCCCCACAATTGATGAGCCAGCAAATACCAAAGCATCGCCATCATTTTGCTGCGGGGTTGCCAAGCTTCGACGCCATCTATCCATGCTTGAGTATCATGGATACCTCGAAACTGGCAGTATTGTTGAACGGCCTCTTCGACCGATACATTAGCCACCGAAATCGTCAATGTTAAATCGAGTCGAGGGTCCGCTAACACAGCATACTCCCAGTCAATTATCTTAATCGCATCATGCTGGCGCACAAGGTTGTAGCCACCGAGATCAAAATGACAGAGCCTGTTTTCGATTGGAGGTAGATTGGGTGCTGAACGCCATTGTCGGTAAATCGCTTCAAACTCTTCACCTCTATGCTCTTTATCAAGTCGTAACCAATAGTGGTCCACTCGAGCGGTAAAACAGAAAGGGTGCAGGGGTAGTCGCGATGTGTTAACTAAATGCACAGACACCAGAGTTCGCATTAACTGCTGCAGTGAAAGGTCATCATGAATGGTATCTCCTTCAAGCCACTCGACTAACAAACCTTGCTTATTGATGGTCATCGCTTGAGGCGCAATGTGGAGCTGCCCTATCGCTGAGAGTATTTGATACTCTTCGTGGCGCGAAATTCCGAAGGCTTCAGTAATTGAGGTGGCTGGTCGCCACACAAAAGCTTGCCCATCAGCGGTTTCAATCTTCCAGCAACGGTTGGTAAGACCACCAGTTAACGTCTGTGCTTTAACAGGAGGGAGATCGAAATAGTCATCAAGTGAGCCTAAACTCGCATCCAGTTTTTTAGCCTCACTCCAGCAAAAAATCGCCATACTCTCTATTCTCCCCATAAAAAAGACACCAACGTCACCGCAGGTGTCTTTTATTCTCACTCAGTCTTACTATAGCGTAAAGAGCAACACATCACGCTTGTCACTCTATATCGCGCCTTAGGCTCAATTATAGCCCCAGTAAGCTCTTAGATTTTTGCTTGCGGATTTCTGTCTCGTCCGCCCATTCGATAAGACCAGACTCAAGATCCATTAAACGCATGGTCATCTTGTAGTATACGTCTTGATCACTGCCGTCTTTCTTCACGATGCTTGATAGGTTGCCGTAAAGCATGTATTGAGCGCCAACCATCTTACCGAATTGAATCGCTGAGCTTTGGTTTACAAGCTCATCGTTGTTTTGGAAGTTTAGCTGCTCACGAACTGACTCAACGCGGTCCATGTCCACGAAACGGAACTTACCTGAGTTCAACATCTTAGTGCTGATCGTATCTGTGATGGATTCCGTATCGATGTGCTCGCTGGTTTTATTCTTAATACGCTCTACAAACACGATCGGACGCTGATCGCGGGTGATGTAAGAAACCGAACCAGAAGCCATCATGCTATCAACCATTTCGCCAGCAATCGTTTGAAGGTCCGTTGAACCGAAATCGATGGTTGTGGTCTCTACAGCTTGCGCATCACCATAACTTACTTTGTTTGAACAACCGCCTAGAATTACAGCCAATCCTAATAGCGCAATGACACTCTTTTTCATTTTATTTCCTCACATATCCGAGCAGAACCACGCCCTACTCATAAATTTGGTTGGCTTAGCTTGCCGATAAATAGTCACGCTCAGCTTAAACCGTTAAATATTACTGTTCCCGAAACTGCACGCGAAACTGCGTTGCCTGCGGGTTCACTGAAATCTCTGACAAGGTGATGGTCTCATAGCCACGAACGATGGCCTGTTTCCAAGGTCCTTGCTTCAAGTTCACCTCAAGACCTGCATCGTCATACCAATAGAATCGATATAGGATATTCTGATCGCCCTTGTAATCACTCGTGAGACGTACAAGCCCACGGGTATGACCATCAACTTGATCAGTTCTGACATCATCAACTAACAGCCGACTACCTAGAACCTTGTCACCAAAAAATACGTTTTGCGTTAGGCCATCAACACGTACACCTGCTGTGTTCTCAGCACACCCGGCTAAGGCTGCAACAGCCGCTAAGCTCACTAACCACTTTTTCATTACAGCCTCCCTAGCTGCTTATGCCACATGGTGGCGTTGTTCCCTTGGCGAGAAACCCAAACTAATGTGGTTTGTCCATCTCGCACATCAAACTGATATGATTTACCGCCGGCTTCTAGCGTGTAGTTACCAGAAGTCGCCACATAGGTGCTGCTCTTCACTTGAGCAGGCAGCGACTGCCAACTGCGGGTATCTGGTTGTTCAGTTAGCGTATTCCAGACGTTGAACAGCAAGTTACCCACATCATCACCTTTGGTCGCTTCTTTACGAATCCGGTCTTTCGCGACCACTCGCAGGGCTTGGCGAATCACAATACCCGGCAGGCGTTCAGATAAATCGTTTTGTGCCATTGCGTCTACATCGGTCAACAAACTGCCATTGAGCGAAGTACCATTGATACGAATTGACGCAAATCTTTCGTTTGGCTGCTTTGAATAGTATGGCAGAGCTAGAGAATATATGGCGCCTTGATCACGACTGTCATAAACCGGTAAATCTAAACGCCAGCTGTCCATTGCTTGCACAACGCTCTGCTCATCTAAGACGATCACTCGCCCTTCACCAGATTTCAGAGACGCAGGCATTGAGTAGCGTTTCTTCAACTTTGCCAAATCTTCACGCATACCCAGACGCTGAGCCACCAGCATGGTGCGTTCAACAACTTGCTGGTTGTCAGGCATCACCGCCAAGGCACGTCGATAATCAACATACGCATTGTTAAGGTCATTGGACGCTTCATAAAGAAGACCAGATAAGAACATTAGGTACGCATTTTGTACCGATTGCAGCTTTTTGCCCGCATCTGGGTAGTTCGAGAGAATACTGCCGACATTCGCCGAAAGACCTTGTGACCGAGCATCGTTTGCTGCTTGCTGCAATTCGGCTTCACGCTGTTTCTTCGCTTGCTCTTGAACCTGGTTAGCACGACGCATCTCAACCAATGCGCCCTCTAAATCATTCTGTTTGAGATAGTTCAGACCAAGATAAAGATGCAGAAAACCTAATTCATAATCGGCTGGAGTATATTCGGTAATGTTGTCATTAACCGCTAACGCGCCTACGCTCGCTGCGCTGTCTGTCACCGAGACTACGGCTTTATCTTGCTGAACTCTCACTGCTTGGTCTGCTTGTTCAAACCAAGACTTACTCTCTGCGTACTGTTGGTCTAGTAAATATACGCGGCCTTTTTCAAGGTTATCCAAAATATCGCCTGCGGCATAATCAGGTAGCTCTTGCTGCGCTTCTGAGTAATCACCCGCTCTCAAGGCTTGATACACACTCTGATTTTGAGCGCTGTAGTGACTAAACAAATTCCCCGCAGACATGCTTGCACACCCAACGGTTAATGCCGATATCATCGCGACTGAAACGAACTTGACGTACTGTTTCAAAGATTAACTCCTGCCTATCTATACCAACCATTGCTTTGGACTACAGTTCACGCAAAAAGTTGGTATAGAAGTCATTTTTATTAGCTCATTAATAGTGGACCTAGAGGGCGACCGCCTACAAGGTGCATATGGATATGATAGACCTCTTGGCCACCATGAGAGTTACAATTAACAATCAGTCGGTAACCATCTTCTGCAATACCCTCTTCTTTCGCCAGTTTACGAGCAACGGTAAACAGACGACCCATCATCGCTTCATCTTCTGCTTCAACGTCATTCGCTGTTGGGATCAGCTTATTTGGAATAATCAGGATATGACTTGGCGCACGCGGATTAATGTCACGAAACGCAGTAACGAGATCGTCTTGGTAAAGAAGGTCTGCTGGAATCTCTTTATTGATTATTTTGCTAAAAATGGTTTCTTCAGCCATGTTTTTCTCCAATAAAACATTTACTTCTAAGAGCTTTGAGTATGCGTCAAGCCACTAGAAACCTCAATCAACCTAAGCTAAAGCATAATAAAAAACAGTGTTCAAATCAAAGAAAACCCAACCGAGTGCAAAAGAATGCCGAGTCGCCTATTGCTGACAGCTATTTTTGACGGGTGCGTCATAAAATGTGTTACTGGAACTCAATAGAATGCTGACACTTTTGTTACTTTGTTTTGGACCGGATTTTCGGTCTGTATTTATTTTTAGGGAGAACGGCCATGAAAGGCTCAGTGATAAAACGCATGTATGCGGGCTTCGCACTGATCATCATCATGTTTGCAATTACGATTACAATCATGATGAGCAGCATGAATCAGATACACAGTAACTTCGAAAGCGTGTCAAAATCTTCGCTGCCCCTTGTTACTCTCTCTAATCAAACCAGTGTGCAGCTACTCTCTGCAGACAAATCCTTCAAAGATTATCTCACTACACAAAATCAAGAACGCATGACGGCAATGCGCAGTGAATTTACCCAATCACAACAAGCATTCTCTTCTGTACTTAAAGAGCTTGAAATCGCTAGCGCGACAAATCCTGTACTTGTAGAGCGTGTTGAGCAACTAAAACAACTCGAAGAGCGCTACTTCTCTGAAGCAGAAGAAGCGATGAACAACTACGTCGCGATGTTTGAAGCTCAAGAGCAAGTACAAAAAGCATCGCGCGAATTCCAACGTCTGCATTCGGAATTGACGGTTGGAATGAAAGAGTATGTTGCCGATCAGAAAAGCATCTCTGTTAAGGTCATGGCAAAAAGCTACTTTATTAAGTTGAAAGACGCAGAAGTGATCACCTCTGATGCTCTAGCAAGTTCCGATGTTGAGTTAGTGCAAAGCGCAGTAAACAAAAACAAAAAAGCGGTAACACACCTTAACTACGCATACCGAGGTTTAACCACTCAACTGCCTGAGCTAAAAGGCGCGTTCGATGAGTCGGTACAAAAGTTCACCAAAGACGTTGGTCAGAAAGGCGGTGTACTTGATAAGCACAATAACTACCTACAAGCGAAGAAGGCGCTCTACATCAACATCGCTAACCTAGCGGTAGACGTTGACCAAGCAATGGCCGTTCTAGACTCATTCAACGTCACTGCGGGTGAACAGCTTAATAGCTCGCTAGCAGATGCCGGCCAAATCTACGACCAAGGCCTAATGAAAGCTATTGCGATTGGTGTTGTAGTGACGGTATTCGCAGCAGCGATTGGCTATCACATTGCCCACAGTGTGCGCGAACCTTTGACTCGCATTTTGCATGCACTTGAAGGGCTCACACAGGGTGATATGACTAAACGTATCGACATTCGTTACGACAACGAATTTAGCCGTGTAAGTCGCCACATCAACACGCTTGCCGATAACCTGCATAACATTCTAGTTAAGCTTAATGAAGCATCTGATGAGCTAACTGAAACAGCCAGCATTAACCAGAAGACCTCTTCAACAACGCAAGGACAACTGAGCAATCAGCGCGAACAAACGGCAAATGTGGCAACCGCCATGACAGAGATGTCGCATTCGGTACAAGAAGTGGCGAACAGTGCGCAGAGCTCATTAACTATGGTTCAGCAAGTCGAGTCAGCATCGGAATCTGGCCGTCAAATCATGAACACCAACATCAGCACCATTAATCAACTGGAGACTCGCCTCAATGAGTCAGTTGTCGCTGTGGGTGAACTGCAGCAGATGAGCAGTCAGATTGGCTCAATCCTAGATGTCATTCGTGGGATCGCAGAACAAACCAACCTACTTGCACTCAATGCTGCTATCGAGGCAGCACGTGCGGGTGAACAAGGCCGCGGCTTCGCTGTGGTGGCAGATGAGGTGCGTGTTCTCGCTCAGAAAACCACGCAATCTACGTCTGAGATTGAAACTATGATCAGCAATCTACAATCGAGCTCTAAGACAGCAGGTAACGTGATTGAGAGCTGTATGAATGATATGGAGATGTCCGTTGAGCAGGCTTCCAATGCCAATAGTGCGATGGAAGAGATTCAAGCACTTATCCTAGAGATCAGCCACATGAGTACACATATTTCTGAGGCTGCGGCAGAACAAAGCGAAACATCAAGCGACATTGCGCGTAACATTGAAGACATCAACCACATTGCGGACGCAAGTTATCAAGCGATGTCATCCATTGCTAAAGCAAGTGAGAACCTGACCATTCTTGCTAATCAGCAAGGTGATTTAGTGCATCAGTTCAAGCTTTAAACCTTTACTAAAGCGACTAAAGGTATGACTTTACTCGCATCAATTTGTTAACCACCTGAACCAGGGTAACTTTTGTCAAAGGTTACCCTTGTTTTTTTAAGCCATTGTCATCATATGAGTATTATGGCTTGCTGCTTTCCGTTACGTTCCCATTTTGAGCGAGCCAATATTAAGGAATTTATATGGCTGTTCACGTTGGCATTATTGATCAAGACCCCATTAGGCTGATTACCCCATTATTGGATAATCGAACCACCAGCTCACACATCGTTTTTATCGGTGACAAGACTCAAGAAGGCATGTATCTGCGCCTTCACTCCGTACTCCAAAAGCGCGATATCACCAGTGAGTTTTTTGAAATTCCTACCATCGTTAATACTTCTGTTATCAAAGAATCAATTCAAGTCTTGGCTGAAGACCTCAAGGCACGCGGACAAGAAGTAAAACTTAACGCAAGCTGCGGTTTAAGACATCGCCTGCTTTCGGTTTACGAAGTATTTCGCACTTATCACTGGCCGATTTTCGTGGTTGAACCAAACAGTGACAAACTGTGTTGGTTATACCCAAATGGCAAAGAAGACACACAAGTACAAGATCGTATTACTATCGATGATTACCTGACCGTATTTGGTGCTCGCGGTGAATTTAATGACTTCGAACTGCCGCCGCAGCTAGATCAAAAACTCTACGAACTGGGTGAACGCTGGGCGAGTAATGCCCTTGAACTGGGGCCAGGCCTTGCAACGCTAAACTACCTAGCAACGACATGCCGCAAAGAGCAGAAACTGGATGTTGAGCTTTCAGAGAAGCAACAGGGCTATCGTGAGCTGAACATGCTGCTTACCGATCTCGTCGAAGCAAAGATTGCGACCTACCAAGACGGTATTTTGACCTTTGCTAACGAAGATGCGCGTCGTTTCTCGAACGGTGAGTGGCTAGAAACACTGGTACACAGCACGGTGAAACAGATTCAAGATGACATGCCAACCATTCAAGACCGTTCGTTGAACGTTCAGGTATATCGCCAGCTTGGTGAGCGCGAAGTACGTAATGAGCTGGATGTTGCTTCAGTAGTCAATAATAAACTGCACATCATAGAGTGTAAGACCAAGGGTATGCGTGACGATGGTGATGACACCTTGTATAAGCTGGAATCGCTGCGCGACCTATTAGGCGGCCTTCAGGCTCGTGCTATGCTGGTCAGCTTCCGTCCACTGCGCCATAACGACATCACTCGTGCAGAGGATTTAGGACTTGCTTTGATTGGTCCTGATGAGTTGAAAGATCTTAAAACGCATCTAACATCTTGGTTTGCTGCTGCAGGCGGTCACGAAGACCTAGAGTACTAAGAAAATAAGCAAATAAGCTGTCAAAGGCTCACTACTCACACACTAAAGGCGCATCATGCGCCTTTTTATTTGTCTTTATTTTCCCCAAACCTAATCGACAAATACAAAAAAGCTGCACCATTAAGTACAGCTTTTGAGGATTTAAATCAGGCTATCTTGGACGATAACTTAAGTTAACTAGGATCTCGCGATTAAAGCATCTTACGCGCAGCTTCTACAACCACTTTGATTGAGCGAGCTTCTGTCTCTTTTAGCGTTTCGTGATCTGGGATTTCTTTCTGTGTACGGTTGATAATAACGCCCGCGACACAACCTGCTTTCAGGCCAGAACTTGCACACATAGTTAGCAGTGTTGCAGATTCCATTTCGAAGTTAAGAACGCCCATGTCTTGCCACTCTTGCATAGAACCTTGGAAACGCTTAACAACGCGGCCAGAGAAGGTGTCGTAACGCTCTTGACCTGGGTAGAAAGTATCGCTTGATGCTGTAACACCAGTGTGAACCGTTGCGCCAGACTCTTCTACTGCCGCTTTCATCGCTGTTGCAATTTCGAAGTCAGCTACTGCTGGGAACTCCATTGGAGCGAAGTGTAGGCTTGCACCGTCCAGACGAACAGAACCCGTTGTTACAATCATGTCACCCACGTTGACGTGAGGTTGGATTGCACCAGTTGTACCAACACGTAGGAAAGTACGTACACCTAATTGTGCTAACTCTTCTACAGCGATAGATGTTGATGGACCACCAATACCAGTAGAACAAACAACCACAGGCTTTCCATCTAGCTCAGCGCGGTACAGCGTGTACTCACGGTGGCTTGCTAGAAATACTGGGTTTTCCATTTCGTCAGCAATTTTTTGTACACGTGCTGGATCACCTGGGATGATCGCGAGTGTCGCACCTTGAAGATCAGCTTCAGTAATACCTAAGTGGAAAACAGCTTGAGACATAGTTTGCTCCTTGTGGCTTATTGAGTGTTCATCACCCTTATCTAAGCGCATTATAAGTTTGTGGGGTACGTGTTTACTCTAACCAAGCTATTCACAAAATGAAGTGACAGACATCACACCTCTCCACGCAACATGTAATCCATTTTCACAAAAAACAGATCGCAATCACATTTACACCGTAATCGTATAGCTTTGTTGCATAAGAATGGCGAAAAAAACGCCTCTAGTTCATAAAACGCAAATCAAACAACATGCGCTCAATAAACCAAAAGCGTTCTGAAACTAGTAAAACAAGACCTTAGTCAGCTTTTGACTTAAATCTCAGTAGTCTTAAAGCATTGAGTGTCACAAGCGCGGTTGCGCCACTATCAGCAAGCACGGCTACCCATAAGCCAGTAATACCAAATAGGCTGGTCACCAAGAACACACCTTTTAACCCCAACGCCAAAGCGACGTTCTGACGAATGTTTCTCATGGTGGCCTGTGACAGCTCAATCATAGCTGGTAGTTCAGTTAGACGATTGTGAGTCAGTGCCGAATCAGCGGTTTCTAAAGCGACGTCGGTGCCGCCACCCATCGCAATACCAACATTTGCCGTTTTCATTGCTGGAGCATCATTAATACCATCGCCCACCATAGCAACATGTGAATGGCGAGTAAGCTCTTCAACGTAACTCACTTTATCCGCTGGCAACAGACTTGCTTTGTATTGCATACCAACCACAGAACTGATTGCCTCGGCACTGCGCGGGTTATCGCCCGTCAACATAATCGACTCAACACCCAGCTGACTTAGTCTTTCTACAGCAGTTTTGGCGTCACTACGCAGTGTGTCTTGCCAAGCAATCAAACCAATGACGGTTTGAGAGTACTCTACTGCCACGACTACCGTCTTACCTTGCATTTCAAGCAAAATAACCTGCTCTTGTACTGACGAATCAAGATCAAACGTCACTTTTGATGGTGAAAGCACTTGATATGTACGCCCATCGACATCACCTTCAACACCACTACCAATAAGGGCACGTTTGTTGTCAGATTCCGGGATATCAATCCCCTTCTCTTTAACTTTATTGACGAGAGATAGCGCTAGTGGATGGCTTGACCCCACTTCAATCGCACCGACCACACGCAATAACTGTTGCTCATTCCAACCTTGCAACGGTAACACGTCAGTAACTTGTGGCTTGCCCTCGGTCAGTGTGCCAGTTTTATCAAACGCAATGGTTTCAACCTTACCTAACTGCTCTAGCGCAGCACCGCCTTTAATCAAGGCACCACGTTTTGCTGCTGCAGCCAAGCCAGAAGTAATCGCTGCCGGCGTTGAGATAACCAACGCACAAGGGCATGCGATCAACAGCAACGCAAGACCACGATAAACCCAAGTTTCCCAAGGTTGAGCGAACAAACTCGGCGGAATCACAATGACCATCAAGGCCACAAACATCATTAGTGGCGTATACCAACGGCTAAATTTATCTAGGAATCGTTCTAGAGGTGCTTTGCGTGATTCTGCTTCTTCAATCAAATGAAGAATTCGGTCTATCGCATTCTCACCTTGTTTAGAAGTGATCGTGATACGAACAACCTTGTCGACCACAACCGCACCCGCCATGATGGTGTTGCCTTTGATGTGTTCGACAGGGACAGATTCACCAGTGAGTGCACTCTCATCGAAGCTAGCGGCGTAAGTAATCAATTGGCCATCTGCTGGCAGTCGAGCACCAGGAGAGACTTCAATAACATCACCAGGCATAAGTTCCGTAACTGCAACTTCGACACGTTCACCATCGACAATTTGAGTGGCATTTTCAGGCACCAATGCCATCAATGCTTGTACACCACTGCGTGCACGGGATGAAGCAAAGGCCTCTAAACGCTCACCGATTAAGAACAACAATAGAACCATGGCTGCTTCTACTGTTTCCCCCAAATACAGGGCACCCAGAGCAGCAACACTCATCAAGGTTTCAATGGCAAAAGGAGTGCCTGAGCGGGCAAGCTTCACCGCTTGTTTTGCGACAGGGTAAAGTCCAAGCAAACAGGTGACAATGAACAATCGCTCACTTAAAACAGGGCTGACGTCTTTAATTAAGGCCGCGAATAACATCGCAGCGGCAATCGCAATGATCTGGAGATTTGGCTGAATGTATGATTGCCAGAAGGTCGCTGGCTGTTGCTTTTTCTTAACGCCAACTTCACTCAAACTGAAGCCCGTTTTTTGAACGGTGGTTTCAATGGTTTCTGTGAGTTCAACTTGATCGTATTTCACGACCAATTTTTCCGTCGCAAACAGAACCTTGGCTTCAATCACACCAGGAATAGAAGAAACGGCTTTTTCTACCTTTCGTGCACAGGCTGGGCAGTCCATACCTGAAACGAGCCAGCTTTTAGTGAGCTTGCTTTTTAGTTCGTCAACTGAGGACAGCCGGTCTTCTTCTCCACTGTCTGAACCACAACAACTCTCGCCGCCAGCAGAGGGCTCAGAGGTTGAACAGCACGAAGATGGGCTGGTAGAAGCTGCTGTAATACTAGTGATTTTAGGGCTACCGCAGCTTGAAGCTACAGGTTTGTTTTGAATCTCCGCTTTGGTTGAGCGGCACGCGGCATGTTTTGCACACATAATAAATTCTCCTTAAGTCTCGACTGCTGAAGGGGTTTCTAGTTGTGGTAAGCTAAAGTCCCCCTCCAGTACACCTGAAGTATAAACCTTGGAGTCGCCTCCAAGGTCAAGGAGAAGTGAGTAGAAATAACTGTTTAGAACAAAAAAGTTATACTGGATGCTGGAAGCAATCATCTAAGTTTTTACCAATGGCTCTCAAAACATCAGTACGAGTGATGATGCCAACCAGTCTGTCATTGTCTATAACTGGGTACGCTTTAGGCTTGCCAACTTTCATCAAATCTGCCAGTTCAATAATTGAAAGATCAGGCGATACTGAAAGCACCTCTTTGTACATGCAATCGCCAACAGTGTGCGTGTCTTGGCAGAAGTAACTCACTTTGACCAGTTTTTCCAACAAGTCCTGTTCCGACAAGAAGCCTATCACTCTCTCATTTTCATCAATCACGGGACCGCCCATATGGTGACTGCGCATTACCTTGTCTAACGCGAGACTTAGCGGCATATCAGGAGTGAACGTCACAACCTGCAGCGTCATGTAATCTTTCACTTTAATCGAATTCATCGCTTTCTCCCTAAAATTTCTCAGCTAGGTCTTATATCGAACCTATACGTTAATTGTTGTCTAAAATCTTGATTTTACTAAATGGGTTTTAACAATTTTATTTATAGGCAAAACCTCATTTATCAGAAATGTGAGGCGGTACAAGGGCTGAAGCATATAAAGCGAGATGTAACAAACCGTTCGATAAGATTCAAAAAAACAGAATATCGACTTGAGTTGCTTTGTGGAGTCATGTTCGAGAATCGATCGGCATCGAAAGGTGCGCCGATGAATGTGGCGTTCAAAAGTGATAGAGCTTATTGACGGCGGATGCCCGAGTAGAAATTGAAAAAGCAGGCAAGTTCTCGTATCTTAGCCGACAAGACGCATGTCTAACCTACTTTGAACACATAACCTCGGCACATTATGGCTTCCAAACTGCTTACTTCGATCAAATCATTCTTCAACGAAGTCTTAGACTTTCAATCTCGTATATGGGTTATCCATATCGTGGAAGAAGCAATCACAGATCAATCTTTCGTCATCAATGAAGACGGTTTTAAAGAACCTTTAGAGTGGATGAAAAAGCGCGGATATAGCGAGAATATGCTTGAACGTGTCGACAAAATGGGCATATCTCAAATCATCGAATTGCAACTGGGCGACATTTCGCATCGCTTGATGCGAGTAAAGTAACCCTCAGCAGCGCTTAGACGCCAGTCAACATCGACTCTCTGATAAACGGCAGATATTAAAAAGGCCAGCACTGCTGACCTAGTTTATTCGAACCCTACGTTCGACAATACGCTTCCCAAAGCTCTGAAGCTCGCTTGTATGCCTCAGGTTTGTCATGAGTCTCAGCAAACAATACCGCGGTCATAGTGTCGACGACACTGTTTGCCATCATCTCCATTTCGTCTTCTGGTGTACCGAGTACGCAGCTATCAGGCAACGATAGTCCTTCATGCATACTGCCTTTCCAATAAAAAGACTCGACCTTCTCAGGAGAGCTCAACCAAACAGTTTGACTCACCTTAGGGTTATATTCCGACTCACCGTTCTGACCCTTAAAAGAGATCACTGAGTGCGATTTATTGCCGATTACATGCTCAACTTCCGCGTGTAATTGAGGGAAACCTGGGTGGAAACTACCACGAACGCCCAATCGACCACCTCCAGGGTTAAGAGCACGAACCACCGTATTAATTGGCGTGCGTAAACCGTAACGATGTTTCCAACCAATCATGGTTTGAGCTTCAGGGGCAAAGTTTGCCAAAGGAAGATAGGCAATCCCCTCTTTCTCTAGAATCTCTCTCGCGTGCTCAGGGTTGTCAGCACACTGCACATTCACATCATGGAGGTGCGTTTCTACATGCGTTCGGCCACTCGGTTTGTCCATATAACCGTGCATTAAAATCTTATAGCCGCTGTCCGCTAAAATTCTCGCCGCCAGTAAATTCCATGGCTTACCGCTACTTGAATCGTTGCGTTTACCGGCATAACAAGGCCAATCAATGTCTGCGCCCAAATCTGGAACTCGAGATTGAAATGCTTTAACAAAGCCAGCAATCTCTTCATTCGTCTCGTTTTGTACGCGAATTAGCATCAGTAGCATCGCCATCTGGTCGTCTCCAACTTGACCACTCAAATACTCATCCATGATGCGATAGGCCTGTTCAAACGTAAGAGGCTTACGACCTCTTTCTCCTCGTCCAACAGTACGAATACACTCTAAAATACTACTCATTGATGTCTAATTCTCTTCTCTCTAAACAACTAAAAAAATAAGAAACCTGTTTCGACTCTATACTACCCAAGCAGTCATGCAAAGCGTTACAACACCATCCTTGATACAAAAAAACAAACCAGTTAGAGAAAAACAATAGAACGGAGTGTTAATCTGAGATTAAGTTGTGTTTTTCATAACTGTTCAAAAATACCGGACAAACAGAAACGTGAAACCTCGAACACATCATTACACTGCTGGCTGTTCTGCATGGTTCACGTATACTTCCTCTCATCATTTATCTAGCACTACCAATATAACGAGTAACTCTATGATCATTTTAACGACCAACTTTGGTGATATCGAAATAGAACTGAACTTTGATAAAGCGCCAGTGACTTCTAAGAACTTTCTGAAGTACTGCGAAGACGGCTTTTATGAAGGGACAACTTTTCACCGAGTGATTGAAGGTTTTATGATCCAAGGCGGCGGTCACACCATTGATATGACCGAAAAACCAACACGAGCACCTATCGTCAACGAAGCAAACCGTGGTTTAAAAAACGTCGTAGGTTCAATTGCAATGGCGCGTACTGATGCCCCACACTCAGCGACGGCTCAGTTCTTTATCAACCTCGATAATAATGATTTTCTTGATCACACAGCAACCACCAATGCAGGTTGGGGCTACGCCGTGTTTGGTAAAGTCATCGCTGGTATGGATGTTGTAGAGAAAATTGGTGTTGCGCCAACAACGACACGCTGGGGTCATGAAGATGTACCCTGTGAAGATATCGTCATTTCAAAAGTAACCGTTAAGCAATAAGGCTAACGCCTTCCGGTAGCCCTGATATCCCCGCTTGGATGTTACCAAGCGGTGGTGGCCTACCCCTTTCTCGACAAGCGAATATAGCAAAACAGCGCGCCAATAATCACCGCACCGCCCGCAAGCTTTTGTAGTTCAACCGTCTCACCCAGCATGGTCACGCTTAAGATCAATGTCCATACAGGTTCAAGGATCATAATAAGCGCGGCAACTTCCATGTTCACTGAGTGTTGCCCTACCGTTTGTAGCAAGTAACGAATCGCTGTCGCTACCACCGCAGACACCGTAAACCAGAAAACCAACGAACTGGTAATTTCGAATTCAGGCTGTCCCGTCATTGCAGCAAATGCCATTCCGCTGATACCCACCATAAACAGCTGAATACATATCGAAGCGATAGGCTTAACATTGTTCGTCACTCGTTTGTTCATGACAAAATGCAGTGACAGCATGATTGAAGCGAGTAGAAAGTAGATTTGGCTCTCTTCAAACGCCCAGCCATTAGTGAGCGTGAGCAGCAACATGCCGATGATTGAGATAGGAAACGATAACCAGAATGCACGATTTGGCTTCACACGGAAAATAAGCCAAGAAACGAACGGCGCAATGATCATCGCGAGGCTGGTAATGAATGCCCCTTCAGACAGGCTATCAGTAATTGAGACGGCATATACCCACAACTGCAGTGAGCCCGATAGAATCAGACCAACACCCGCTATCCCAAACAATTGAGACCAACTCAATTGACGAATCAAACGAAAACAGAATGGTAGAAGAATCAAACTAGCTATAAAAAAGCGAACACCGATGAACAATGGGCCTGGCATCTCCAGTACTACCAGCTTTGATGCAATCCATCCGACTGCTGCTAATAGCGTTGCACCTAATAGATAAGCTTCACCACCGAGTGTTTTTAGTTTCATAAATCCGAACCCTAGAGCTTGCTCAGATTAACAATTACCTGAGCCAGAACAAAAAAAGCAACCTCACATAAGCAAGGTTGCTAATTTACAAAGTAAAGCAGTATAAAGCTTCTTTATTGATTAGGCAGTATATTCTGGATAATCCGTTAGACCTTTTTCAGCACCACCTTTTCTTTATTCGTGTTTTCCAAACGTTCCAGAAAAACTAATGCGCTAATGCGGCTGAGGTATGTAACCCCTTCTTACGCGTCATTAAGTGGAACACCACTGGCACAAAGTAGAAAGAGATTAAAGTAGTCAGTACCGTACCGCCAACAATCGCGACCGCAAACGGAGGCCAGAAGCCGCCACCAGCGATGATCAGCGGCATAAAGCCTCCGACTGTGGTGATTGTGGTTGAGCTAATATGACGAGTACAAGACATGACTGCGTTCACCACTGCATCCACACTACCCGACGATGCCTCTTTGTCTAACTTCAATTCCGTCAGAATCACAATTGCCGCATTAATGGCAAGGCCTGCGATACCGAGCATTGCAATGATCACCGTAAAGCCAAATGGATAGCCGAATATCCAAACCGACAGTAAACCGAGTCCACCAGCCAAGGCTGCTACCATGAAGATAATGGTACTTAGCCTGAATGAGTTGAAGGACATCACGACCACCAACACCATCAATACCACAACCACCGCTACATTAGAGATCAAGCTATTCACTGAGTGGTCACGCTCGGCAGACTCACCACCAAAATCAATGGTGTAGCCCGATGGAATCTCGTAGCTCTCTAAACGCTTTTGGAACTCGTTGAGCACAGTTTGTGGCAAAACACCCGCCTCAATATAGCCTTCAATCGTATTCACTCGCTGACCGTTACGGCGAGTAATTGCGCCGCGACTGGTTGTTAACTCCAGCTCAGCCAAAGTCGAGACATTAATCCCCGTCGAATAAACCTCTGAGTTAATCGGCAGACGAATATTACTTAGATGAGTTAAGTCTTCACGAGCGTCATCAGCAACACGCACACGAATTGGCACGGACTCACTGCCCTCAATCACCGAACCACTCTCACGGCCAGTAAGTGTGGTTTGCAGAAGCCCTGCGAACTGATTCAATGAAATGCCATTTAACTTGGCGGTGTCTTCATCCACTTTGAGCCACACTTTTGGCGTGCCCGGCTGCAGTGTTTCACGAGTGTGCGTCACATGCGGAATACCCGCTAAGATTAGACGAACATCTTCACCAATCGCTTTCAATGTATCGAGGTTCTCACCGTATACACGCAGCTCCACAGGAGCCGTAAACGGAGGACCTTGGTTCAGCTTACGCACCAGAATTTGAGCTTCAGGCACCTCTTTATCTAACACCTTCTGCAACTCAGGGATCAGGGCATTGGCTTGGACAAAATCCCCGGTTTTCACCATTGCTTGAGAGAAATAAGGCGCGTTGTTTTGCCTTGCTTGAAGGTTGTAATAGAACGATGGGAAGTTCGCACCCACCAGCCAATCGATACGTTCTACCTCAGAGTAGCGGTGGATGATTTCATCAATTCGTTCCGAGGTTTGCTTGGTCGCGTAAACACTTGCTTGTGGCGGCATGTAAACCTGAATCTCGAACATGTCTCGATCCGAAGGTGGGAAAAACTGCTCGGTCAGTTGCGACATACTCCAGTAGCCAGTAAATGGCACCAAAAGAACTAAAGCAATAGTGATGATGGGATGGGTAACACCAAAACGCACCGATGACGAGAACCAACGAGTTAATGCAGGAATACGAAGCCCCGTCATGTACCAATGATGTTCTCCTCGCTTATCAACATCGCTTAACTGCTTCGGCAGTAATCGAGTTGCGAGACCAGCAATCAGAGTATGAGAAATCACATAAGAGCCAATCAGTGAGAAGGATACGGTAATCGCAATGCCACCCACAAACTCACCAGAAGCACCCGGCATCAGAATGATCGGCGCGAATGCCAATACCGTGGTTAGTGTTGAGCCCAATAGCGGCACCCACAAATGCTTCAATGCATTCATAGTCGCTTCAGCTCGATGCTGGCCCTTGAGTCGATACGCTTGAATGGTATCCACCATCACTACCGCGTTATCTACCATAATCCCGAGAGCCACAATCAAGCCCGTCACCGACATCTGGTTGATAGGTACACCAGTCATTTTCATGATGGAAAGCGTGAGCAAAGACGTTAAAGGCAGCGAGATAGCGACCAAGATTGCAGCACGAACACCAAGGGTGACAAACAGAACAATCAAGATAAGAACAAAACCAATCAACAAGCTCTCGCCGAGATCGTTTAGACGTGTCTCTGTATAACCTTGCTGATTAAAGAGCACATTAACGTGAACATTGCTCGGCAGCTCTTGCTCGAACTTCTCAATTACCGCGTTTGCACGTGATGTCCAATTATCGACACGCAAATCTGGGTGCATGCGCGCAGCAACAATCACACCCGGCTCACCATCGATAATCGCGATCTGGTCTTGTGGCGTTTTTTCACCTCGTGATACCGATGCGATATCTTCAAGGCGAACGATGTGACCATTAGCGTCGGTTGCAATTGGTACTTGCTTGATGCGTTCAATGGAATCTAGCTCGGACTCAATCTCTAAACCAAAGCGAGAGTATGAACTCACTAACTCGCCAGCCGAGTTCTTGGCATCAGCCCCTTCCAGAGACTCAGCAATATTCGCACTTGAACGACCGAGCGCAGCAGCATCGGCAGTGCGCAAGTTAATTTGAATCTCTTCTTGCGGCATACCGTATTCATCAACGAACTCAGTACCCGACAAGGTTCTCAAACGCTTAGCAAGCTCTTTGGCATAACGCCCTAGAGTTAAGCGGTCCGGTTCTCCAGCTCCGGTCCAAGTCAATGCAGTAATAGTGGTAAACGCGTAGGTGTGGTCACTATCCAAATCTGGGGACTGTGCACCTGCAGGAAGTAGCGGTTCAACGTCGGACAACTTGTCTCGCGCTTGTGACCAAACTGGTTCAGGCTCTGTGATGGTATCGTCTAGTTCAAGTGTCACAATCGACACATTAGGACGAGAGGTTGAACTGACTAGCTTCACTTCACTTAACTCACGCAGTTTATTCTCGATAACCTCTGTCACTAAGGTTTCGACTCTCTCTGCACTCGCCCCAGGGAAACTAGTGGTGATGTTAGCGTAGCGGTTGATGATGACTGGATCTTCTGCACGCGGCAGAGTCATGAAAGCGGAGATACCGCTCACCATCAGCAACGCCGTCATTAAGATAAGCAGTCGCGTATTGGAAATCGTCTCGATGATCTTCATGGGCAACCTACTTAGACGCCAGTTGAAGAGGACTCACGGTTTGTCCCGGAACCAAACGATGAAGACCACTTGCGATAACCTGTTCACCTTCACTGATGGCGCCCGTTACGTAAGCTTGCTGATTATTAGCAAACAACACTTGTACGCTGCGTCGCTCGACTTGGTTATTCTCACCAATCACGAATACATTCCACACTCCGCGCAAGCCATCAATCAAACCCGTTAATGGAATCCAAAAACCTTGGTCATCAATACTCTCTTCAAATTGAAGATAAGCCAATTGACCTTCTAGCACCAAGGCTTGTTCAGGAAAAAGATAACGCAGCCCAACGCTTCGAGATTGCGTATCAACCATCGCACCCGGATTAAGGAGGCTCACACCGTAAGACTCACCACCGACACGAATATGAGGTTGTGACAATGACGTCACTTTCTGCATTTGGTGAGCAGGGATACCAATAAAAGCCTCTTTGCCCTCGGAAGCGAGTAAGGTCAGCGTCGGATTACCTACATTGACCACATCACCCAGAGAAACAAAACGGGTGGCAATAGTTCCAGAATAAGGAGCGAGAATTGTCGACTTAATCAGTCGCAGATCGTTGGCTTTCAATGAAGCATCAATACGCAATAGGTTGGCTTGAAGAACGCGCTGCTCACTGGTCAGCGAGTCGATTTCGGCCTCCGCACTAAAGCCCTTTGCTTTCAATGAACGCTGACGCTTTAGGTTCGCGGCCACTAAATTCAACTGAGCTTTGACTTCTTCAGCTTGTGCCTTGAGTTGGCTAAGTTCTGTTTCTAGCAACTGGGTATCTAAACGAATCAGAGGTTGGCCTTTTGTGACTCTGTCACCAACATCAACCATGATCTCTTCAACTTTGCCCGCCAACTCGAAACCGAGATTGGCCTGCTGACCTGCTCGAACCACACCAACATATTCACGTTGCACCGCGTAAGCGTCCGACTGTGCCAAAACGAGTGTTTCAACCGTAAGAATGGTTGGCTCAGCGGCTGGCTGTGCTTGCGTTGTTTCACCGCACCCTACAAGAAGAGTAGAAAGCGCGACAGCGACTGCGCTGCTCTTCATCAATTTATACATAATACTGTTCCTGTGCAGTATGTAGTTGTCCTATTTTTAGACTAACCAAACCAAACTAGACTGTCTAGTTTGGTTATGTTAAAAATAGGTTTCATCGTTATTGATTGATAAAAGTGTCACAAAAAGCATAATGCTTACCCTGTGACAAATGACGCCGCATTTTGCACGCCAAAGACTGGCTAATATCGAACCAACGAGAAGACAGACGTGACTAAAATCATTAAAAGTGAACAGAAGAGATCGCAAATTTTAACTGCAGCAAGTGAGCTTTTCTCTGAGTACGGCTACAAGATCAATATGGATCAGATAGCCAAAGCAGCTAATGTATCGAAGCAGACTGTTTACTCTCATTTCAAGAGCAAAGACGTACTATTTGAAACATGCATGCAAACCAAATGCGCCGAGCGAGAACTTAGCCCCGATGCTTTTGATATGAATGCCACGTTGGAAGATGAATTGGTAAAGTTTGGTGTGAAATTTCAAGATTTGCTGTTAGATGAGCAGTCACGACAAACCTTTCAGAACGCTGTCAGTCAATCCAGTACCCATCCTGAGATCGCCTCTATCTATCTGGAAACGGGGCCTCAAAAGACCACCAAGCTACTGGCTGATTATCTACAGGCGAAAATCGATTCTGGAGATCTAACGTTGTCGACCTCTAGCTCGGCCATCATTGCTGCTCGTCAGTTGCTGCTGATGTTTCATGGCAAGTCCGCGTACTGGTCATTCTTCGGGCACGACAGCGGAGAATCTGATCAAGAGAGGCTCAACTACACTCGCGAATGTGTTGCACTGTTCTTGAATGGAAATAAGAGCCACTAAGTTGAGATTGAAGTTCAGCGCTAGCGAGAGGCAGACTCTAACAGTAGTTCATAGAAGCGTTTTGCTGCAGGGCCTGTCTTTACGCCTTTTGGCAGCGTGAGATGAAGGGGGACGTGATAACCACGACCGTTTTCGACATTAAGCACGGTCAGCTTATCACTTCCTCGGCTATCAACAATGTGCTTAGGCAACCTGCAGTACCCTACTCCTTGCTCAACCGCGCCAAAGGCATGGTCGAAATTATCGACCGTAATCCGCTGGCTTGATTTAAGCCAACCCACGTCTTTTTTATCTGCCAGTTTCTCTACTGAACCTAAATCTCTCACCACAATTTGCGGCAGCGACGATAGTTGATTGAGTGATAGAGATTCTTCCTTAGCTAGAGGATGCGAGCTAGTAACTACAGGCTCCATCACCGTGAAACCAAAAGCTTCCGCTGGGTAGTTAGTCACGGGCAAATTGATGATGGCAACATCGGCTAGCTCTTGGGTGACCATTTCTGTCGTTTTAGATAACGATGTCTCTATCACCTGAATCGAGGTGGTGTTGTTCTCGGCCACAAAGGCAGCCATCGGCCCGTATAGACGTTCAAGACAACATAGATGATCCACCGCCACCACGATTTCAGACTCGACTCCCTTGGCTAACTGCTCACTAATCAATTCGAGCTCTCGGGCTTGCTCTAACATACTGCTTGCCCTACGAAGTAATGCCTTACCATCTTCCGATAACACCGCTTTACGACCTTCGACCTGAACCAAAGAGACGCCAAGCTGGTCTTCCAGTTTCCTCAATGCATAGATCAAGGTGGTATGGCTCTTGTTCAGTTGTAACGCCGCAGCTTGAATGCTCCCAGCACGATCAATCTCGAACAGTGTTTGCCATTGGTCCAAGGTTGTCTTCAATCTCATTGGTCTAAAATCCTGACAGTTAATGACAATATTATGAACTTTTTTGTCGAATTTTTATAGGTAATATCTATCTCAACGGGCAGTCAAGCCTTCAAGATTTTTGCGAAATGGCAGCTCGCCTTAACGCAATGTTTAGGGCGTGTTGATCTTTCGAGCTGATTTTTGCAGCGAGTTGCTGGGTATTTCGACAAGGCAGAGGTTTTGATGTGTAGCTAGCCTACATGAAAAGCCGATAACGCAGTAGAAATGACCAGCAAACGCTGCCCAAAGGGTTCGGCTAAAAGCGTTTTACTCTTTGTTGAGGGGGATTTGCTTAGAATGACTAGGCTACTTCCCCCTCGCCGCGATTAAAACGCTTTTATCTCGAACAAAACTTAACCACGAAAGGCCAACACGCCCAAATAACTATTTGGAGAGATAACCATGAAACTACTACAAGTCGATTTTGAATTTAATGGCCCATTTGGTGAAGAGATGTCAAACGCCCTCATTGACCTAGCGAAATCCATCAACAACGAACCGGGCATGATCTGGAAAATCTGGACAGAGAACGAAGCAGAAAAGCTTGGTGGCGGAGTCTACTTGTTCGAAGACCAATTGAGTGCCGAAGCTTATCTAGCCATGCACAGTGCTCGTTTAAAAGAGATGGGCGTCTCGGAAGTGCGTGGGGTGATTTTTGACGTCAACCAGCCACTAACGACCATTAACAAAGGTCCAGTTAACAGCTAATTGAGCGACTCGTTATTGCAATAAATTGTAGATATTGAAAGACAGAAGAAGAGATACGACATGAACAATAAAACGTTTCTAAGCCTACACGGCATCATTTACGCAGGTTTTGCCATCGCCCTGTTCTTCCTACCGACCGTTATGTGGCCAATGTACGGTGTGGAGATCAATGATAAGTACGCTTATTTTCTGTCTCAACACACCAGTATCTTCCTTGGTGGCATCGCAGCAATAACCTGGTTGCTACGTGATATTGAGTCAGGAATAAGCGCTAAAAAACTTATCCAAGCCTTGGTTGTGACCAACATACTTGGTGCCATAATCACCTTGTATGCTGCTTTCACAGGCATCTTTATAGGCTTTGGATGGAGTGACCCTGCATTCTTTAGCTTCCTATCAATATTAAGTATTCGACAGTTACAGCTGCAAAAATCGTAAACAAAAAGGAGAGCGTAAAATTTGCGCTCTCCTTTTCCTATCAAATTACGTATTAGTTAATCGCGTCGTGCGTGACGTAAATCAGCTCATCGGTGTTAAAACCGCGCTCTTTCGACATCTGCTTAAACTTCTCTAGTACCTCGGGGGCGACTTGTGGCGTTCTAGACAGCAACCATAAGTAATCCGTGTCAGGGCCAGAGACAAACGCATATTGGTAACCCTGTTTATCTAACTCAAACACCACATATGAGCCGTAAAACGGACCAAAAAACGATACTTTCAGATAACCCTGGTCACTCCCTTCCACGAAATACGCTTTGCCTTCCGCTTCCTTCCACTCGCCCTTTTCTATTGAGAAGCCGCGATTAATCACTTTCACGCCACCATCGTCACGCAACGAATATTGAGCGCTGATATTACTCAACCCTCTTTCAAACGAATGATCCAAACGGGCAACCTCGTACCACGTACCTAGATAACTATCTAATTGGAATCCATTAACCGGTTTCACCGACTGAGGCATACCCAGACAGCCTCCCAAAAACACGACCGACATCAGCAACAAAAATCTTTTCATTCTTAGTCCTTTTTAAATGCATCAACGACAAGCAACTAATACGTTAATAATAGAAAAAGGTTCAGCGTTCACCTATTTAATCAGTGAGTTAACTAACAATTATCTCATTAAAGTCACACATTCCATTTTATAAAACGTAGAATCTCGCTCATCCCATTCAGGGTGTTTCTATAATTAGAAAAATGGATTAAATAAGCGAATCATTATGAGCCTATCTTCATCGGTTATTGCTCGTTTCGGTCTACTGCTTTCCGCTCTGTTGGTTTCCCTCGCGAGCAAAGCCAGTGACCTCCAAGTATTCTCCAATGCCATTATTTATGGACATTACGAATCAGACACCTTAGTTACTGAAGGCGGCGTCATCACCTTTATAGGTAATCGAGACAAGGCTCTGTCTTTTGCAGGCTCTAATGCTCCTGAAATCGACCTGGAGCAAGCTTTTGTTATGCCGGGCTTCATTGATAACCATAATCATGTATTTGAAGCTGCATCTGAAATGGGTGGCGTGTGTGAACTCGACTCAGAAGCAACGCTAGAAGAGCAGATACCTTATCTTGAAGTGTGCGCCGATGATGACTCCAAAGGCTGGCTCATGGGCTACGGTTTCTCGCTCGATGCGGTCATGAACCACCCATCTGATTACACTCCACTCGAGATAATCGATTCTATCTTCCCCGATCGCCCGGTCGTGATCATGGAGCAAACTTCGCACTCTATGTGGGTCAACTCTAAAGCGTTAAAAATCGCTCGTATCAGCGAACAGTCGCCCAACCCTCAAGGTGGTTATTACCTCAAAGATGAACAGACAGGAATGCTCAATGGCATCTTGCTAGACAATGCCGGAGACCAAGTCATGGAAATCGCTTGGAACAGCCAAAACGAACTGTTTGAACAGAGCTATGAAGGTTTGATGGCAGGATTGGAAGAAGCCGCAGCGCACGGTATTACCACGATTGGTGATGGGCGCATGTATTGGAAACGCGGTTGGTATGAGGTTTGGCAAGAAGCTGAAGAGAACAAGGATTTAACGGCACGAGTTTCTCTTCGCCCTTGGGTTTATCCTGAAATGGCGATGCCTTCTCAGCTTGAAGTATTCGAGAAGATGTATTCCAGCGATAAGTCTCGATTGCTTTTGGTCAACCAAGTCAAAATGTACAGTGATGGCATCGTAATTAATGGTACAGCGAAAACACTCGCCCCTTATCTGGACACCTACTTAAAAGACTCACCTTATGGTATTAACTACGTTCCACCAGCGCAGATGAAAGATTGGCTTGTGGCGCTAAATAAGATCGGTTTTAGTGCTCATATCCATGCAATTGGTGATGGGGCGGTGCGCGAGTCCCTCGATGCCGTAGAGCATGTGCGCAAACTGGGCTCAGACAAACCATACACCCTGACTCATGTTGAGCTGATCGACCAACAAGACATTCCACGTTTTCGCCAACTAGGCGTCTCAGCCGATTTTCAAGTGGGCTCAGATTACGTTGCACAACATGACCATGAGTGGGCGATTGCATTCTTAGGAGCAAGAAGAGCGAAAGCCATGATGAACCTCAATGCCATTCTCAGAACCGAAGCCAACATTACTCTAAGCAGCGATTGGAATGTGCACGACATTAATCCCCTCGTCGGGATTTCAAACAGTTTGATCATGGGTAAAACAGGGCTCACCGATATCTATACAGCCATCGATGCCTACACGCTTTATCCAGCCAAAAGCCTCGGTATTGATGACATCACTGGCACAATTGAAGTGGGTAAATCAGCAGACTTTGCCATTCTCGATAAAGATATCACCACGCTGACAGCAAGACAGATCGCCAAAACCAAAGTCCTGATGACGGTTCTTCGTGGAGATGTTGTTTACGAATCTGAATAAGTTTTTGGAATCACACATACCAAAAGAGCCACCATCTACGCTGGCTCTTTCTACTCTAAGTCATCTGTTATGAAGCTTGTGATTGTTCTGCTTGCTTGTAAAACTCGCTATTACTTAGGGTAACTTAAGCAGGCTGATACAACATAAATGCCACTACCATCGCTAAGCTTCCCCCCAAACAACGGTTAACCATCACCATCTGTTTTGGTGATTGCAATAGACGCTGCAGCATGGTGCCACAATACGCCCAAACCAACATACACAACACACCGGTCACCACCATGATGGTGGTAATCGTCACTACTTGAATCAGGTAATCTGCCTGAGTAGTGATGAACTGAGAAAATACGGTCAGTGAAGCAATCCACCCTTTCGGATTTAGAACTTGAATCAAAACACCAGACATAAATCCTGAGCGATTCACAGAATCCTCTTGTTCAATCTCCATATTGGCAATCGACCAAGCCATAAACAGTAAATAAGCCGCCCCAAGGTATTTCATTACCGTGTAGATCTCTGGGTAAAGGGTAAACAAGCTCACCAAGCCAGCACTGGAACCCGCAAGTATGATGATGATGCCAAAAGCGTTACCAGAGACAAAAGGCAATGTAGCCGCAAATCCATATCGGCTTGATATCCCAAGCAATGCGATGTTTCCTGCTCCCGGTGTAATTCCAATCGATATTGAAAACAACAAGAACGCCAGCATTAGTTGAGCGCTCATTCTTTCTCTCCTAGTAAATAAAACGTTATTGGGAGAAGAGTTTACCGATTTGAGTAGGAATTAAATTGCTATATGCGCTAGTATAAAATCAAATTTGAGCAGAATTTTTCTAAAAAAACCATGAAAGTGAAAGAATCCACCAATGAAGTGCTAGATGATACAGATATTGCCATTCTTGGACATATCCAAAAAGATGGACGCATGAGTAACAGCAAGCTTGCCGAAAAGGTCAACCTAAGTGAGACACCTTGTTGGCGTCGTTGGAAGCGCATGGAAGAGACAGGCTATATCGATGGCTATACTGCGCAACTGAACCGCAAAAAGCTGGGGCTGCATGTGGCAGGTTTCACCTTAGTGACACTTGGCAACCATGAGGTCGAAAACACCGAGCCTTTTGAAGAGTTTGTTGCAGTAACAGACTGGATAACCATGTGTCACTGTATTGCAGGCGGTGCCGATTACATGATTCAAGTGTTGGCGAGAGATCTGGAAGAGTACTTTGAGCGAATCAGCTCTATTCGACGAGTAAAAGGCGTCAGCGCAATTCAATCTAACATCTCAGTGAAAGAGCTTAAAAACAGCTACCAACTGCCACTGCAAGATTAGAGGATTTAAAAATAAGAAAGCCCAGTCAGCGATAATGCGACAAGGCTTTTTGTTGTTCTTACAAGAGTATCGGTCTCACAAAGGCTTGGGACTGGGTTGGCGTCTATTCACAAGGGTGTGCGAGATGAATAAGCGCTAAGCCGCCCAATGACGTTTCACGATACTTCTTATTCATGTCTTTACCCGTTTGGTACATGGTCGCGATAACCTTATCAAGTGAGATCAGAGATTTACTATTTCTCTTCAGTGCCATGCGAGACGCGTTAATCGCCTTCATTGCACCCATCGCATTTCGCTCAATACACGGCACTTGTACTAAACCACCAATTGGGTCACACGTCATGCCCAACGAATGTTCCATTGCAATTTCTGCGGCAATACAAATCTGCTCGTTACTGCCACCGCGCAACGCCGTTAAACCCGCTGCCGCCATAGAAGACGACACGCCAACTTCACCTTGGCACCCCACTTCAGCACCAGAAATGGAAGCGTTGGTTTTGTACAAAATACCGATCGCGCCCGATACCGCTAAGAAATCTTTTAATTGCTTGGTATCCAACTCTTTAATGAAGCGATGGTAATACATCAACACCGCCGGAATCACACCTGCAGCACCATTAGTTGGTGATGTGACAACTTGCCCCCCAGCTGCATTTTCTTCACTCACGGCAAAGGCAAACAAGTTAATCCAGTCCATGATTTCCATTGGGTCGTTCTCAACCGCAGCATTCGCTTCCAACTTCTTCAGTAAATTTGGCGCTCGGCGAGTGACGTTCAGTCCGCCATCAAGAATGCCTTCAGTTTCAAAACCACGTTCCATGCAACGCAACATCACGCGCCAGATTTGATCGGCTTTTTCTGCAATCGCATCAGCGTCTTGGAAAGCAGACTCATTTTTCAGGATCATGCCGCCTAAGCTCATGCCATTCTTTTCTGCCTGCTCAAGCATCTCTTCAGCATTACTAAACGGGTACGTCACTTCAACAGACTTAGTTTGAGTGCCGTTCTGGAGTTCGTCAGCGGTTGCAATGAAACCACCGCCAATCGAGTAATAGGTTTCCTCAACAATGGCATTTCCAGCTTGGTCAAAGGCGGTGACCATCATACCGTTCTCATGAAGTGGTAAATTGTCTTCATGGAATAGCATGTCAGTTTTGTAGTTGAAACCGATAGTGTGACTGCCACTTAACTGCATCTCACCACTATCAATTGCTCGACGCATCGCTTCATTAGCACTGGTGATTTTGATGGTATCGGGTTTGTTGCCAAGCAACCCCAAAATAGTTGCTCTGTCGGTGTGGTGTCCGATTCCAGTGAGTGACAGTGAACCATAAAGATCGACCTGAACACGAACTACCTCTGTGATTTTATCGGCAACTAACTGAGTGAAATGAAAGCCCGCAATCATTGGGCCGTTGGTGTGTGAACTCGAAGGTCCTACACCAATTTTGTAGATATCAAAGATCGATAACATAGAACTACCAGTAAAAATCGGTCAATTAAGAAAGAACGGCATAAAGCCAGTCAGGAATAACGGTACAAGCAGCGACGGTGATTACGGCAAATACCAATAAGCCGTAATGACTTGTCGTCGGCTTGGCAAACAAGTGCTTTTGCTTAGCGATAAATTCATTTTGTTGTTGAGTGACTTCACCAAAGAAACGACTCACGGCAACGCCAAGAATGAGAAAAACGACGGTGCCAATCAGTGCAAGCCAAGGCCAAGAAACACCGCTGTACTTAGCCACAAAAACCACAACCACACTGCCTAGGCTGCCCGCAATTACGCCTTGCTCATTCGCTTTGTTGAAAAACAACCCAAGAATGAAAGACCCAAGACGAATACCAACAAAAATTGAAGTCAGGCTCGCAATGGTTTTTAGTACAGATTCATTTGAAACAGCGAGCAAAGCAGGTACCACCACCGAAGCAGCAGCAACAAGGCTCATCTTTCTGGCAACCGATTCATAATGAGCGTCTGATGCTCGCTTGCGGAAAAAGCGTTTGTAAAAATCGAACGTTGCGACGGTTGCCATCGAGTTATAAGTCGAGTCCAGTGTCGACATAGCCGCTGCCGATAACGCAGCAATCACCAAACCGACAATGATTGGGTTGGTATGGTTAAACACAAAGTCGAGGATCACTTCATTGCTGTTTTCAAAGCTATTGTCTTGATAGAAGACGCTTAGCAGTACGCCCATCACCGCAAAAAATAGGTAGATGAAAAACGCACCGTAGCCACACAGCAGCATGGATTTCTGTGCTGTTTTCACATCTTTTGTCGCCAGAGTTCTTTGAATAATCAGTTGGTTAGTGCCGTAAACGCTAAGATGCAAAAAGCTCACTGCGACCAAACCCGCCCATAAAGTGGTATCAACGCCCAAGTCGAAATCTAGGTTGATGATGTTAAGTTGTTCTGGCGACGGCATCTCGCCAGCTTCAATTTTCATTAGAAGCAAACCAAAAATCGCAACGCTACCGATAATCAGTACCGCAGACTGCAGCATGTCGGTCCATATTACGGTTGAGATACCACCTGCATAGGTATAGAGCGCTGTGAACAAGCTGATGTAAATAATCGCTTCGGAAATACCGATCGGTAGTACTTGCACCACAATCAAAGCAACGGCATACAAGATCACACCCGCCGAAATACACTGCACGACAATAAACACGATCGAGTTGATAGTACGGGCAACAACGCCAAAGCGATGCTCTAGGTATTCATAGATCGAAGTCAGACCTAGCTTGTAAAACACAGGAACAAAGAAAACGACAGCGAAAAAGATAACGACCGGATAATTTAGGTGAACACTCATCGCTTCCATACCTGAGCTATAAACCCAGCCGGGCATACCCACGAACGTCATTGCACTGATGTAGGTTGCTAGGATCGACACACCTGCCGTAAACCAACCAAACTGTTTCCCACCAGTTGAAAAATCGCCACCAACGCTATAGCGCTTATTCACTAAGTAGCTGATAAATAGTGTGGTTAGCACATAGAGAGCAATCACCACAAAGCTTGAGTACGTAACCATTCTGGGATTCCGTTTATTATATTTCGCAAATCGTTCGCTGCCAATATTACTCAAAATTGGATATTTTCCCTCAAAAACCCCCTGTAAGTGTGAGTATTGTCACTAAGATAGATGAATAATCACTCAAAACATGCATAAAGCGCCCAAAATGCGATCTAATGGGATCAAGATCACCAAAATAGACAAAATGGGTACGCACTCATTTCAAAGTTGACTTTGATCACGGATCTAATAACCACAAAAACTCTATTATCTCTCCCGAAACGAAGACAGCGTAGTAAACACCAATAACTACTACACTGGAATCAAAACTCATAACACCCTATATAAAATAAAGGTTTATCGGTCATGACTACGAAAAAACACATGAGCGAAGTTCCTATGATTCAAAGGGTAGCTGCTTATCTTGCAATTCTAGTGGGCTACTTTTTCTATTGTTATAACTTTGTAATTATTGACTACGTACGCCCATACATTGTTGATGCATATGACGGAATTAGCCTGTCAGACACGGCTCAATTCTATACATGGCAGTCAGTCGGAGCCTTAATTGGTGCCCTAAGTTGTGCATGGTTCGCGACCAAATTTGGTAAGAAAAACACCCTTATCGCGATCACCGCATTAAACGGCGGCGCAACCATCATCAACATGATGTTTACTGACTACGCAACTTGGGCTGCGATGCGTTTCATCATTGGTCTATCACTAGGTGGCTATTTCACAGTAGCAGTAAGTCTAATGATTGGCCTATTCACACCAACGGTACGAGGTAAGCTTACAGCGTTTGCTTCTTCAATGTTCTCTGTCGCACTTGTTGCAATGGGGGCTTATGCAGCATTTATTACAAGCATCGATGCACCATGGGAAAGCCTAATGTGGGTTGGTGGCATACCACCACTAGTAGCCGCTGCTGCAATGATCTTTGTTCTACCAAGCGATAAAAAAGTCATTGCGTATGGTGAAGAAGAGCAAAACGATAACTCTGACGAAAATGTAGAATCAAAGAAAGGCTCTTGGGGCGAAATGCTTAGCAAGCCTTATCGTACGATTACGATCACGTGTCTACTGCTGTCTGGTCTCAACTTCTACGGATTCCAGTTCTTTGGTGGCTTTGTAACCACTTATCTACGTGAAGTACGCATGTTCGATGGCGCAACCGTCGGCCTAATCTTCTCTATCTCGGCCTTTGGTTCACTATTTGGTGCATGGTTCTGGGGTTGGGCGGCAGACAAGTTTGGCCGTAAATTCAACGCTCTAGGCTTCATTCTAGCAGGTATCATGGTTTCGATATTCTTCATCGCACCGGGCGATGTAATGATCGGCAGCCTAAACATGTTGGCAATCCTAGGTCTTATCTACAACTTCGGCTTGTCTTCATCAGCGGTTTGGGGCGGTTACTTCTCAGAACTGTTCCCAGCACATCTACGCAGCTACGGAGCAGCTCTATTCCATGGTGGTCGTATTATCGGTATGTGGGCTCCAATGGTGCTTATCTTCATCCAAGAGCGTACCGACCTGCAAACCGCGATGTGGGGCTCACCAATCGTATGGGTTGTGGCAGGTCTGCTGTGGTTCACCTTACCAGAAACACTGAAAGGCGGCGTCTTCGACAAGAGCAAAAAAGTGGAATCGGCAAAAGCTTAATCCCCCTATCGTTGAAGATCTTTCAATATTACGAATAAACAACATTCCGGCTGAGCAATCAGCCGGTACCAAAATCCAAATCGAGTCCTGTTCCGAATGTTGACTCGACAACATAAAGAGAATGAATTATGTCTAAATATCAAGAAGCTAAACGCATTGTTCGCGAATATTTTAATGCGATGGAAAATGCAACTCACGAGAACGTTGCTGAAGTACTAAAAGAACACACTTCTGAAGACTACTTGTGGCGCGGTGTTTACCCATTCCGTGAGCAAGAAGGCGCTCAAGCAGCAGCTGACGTATTCTGGGCTCCAATGATGAAATCAATGACTCGTATGCAGCGTCGTCAAGATATCTTCATCGGTGGTAACAACGAAATCAACCCGGATGAGATTTGGGTAATGAGCATGGGTCACTTCATGGGTCTATTCGACGCTGAATACCTAGGCATGCGCCCTACTGGCAAAATCATGAACGTTCGTTACGCAGAGTTTAACTGTGTTGTTGACGGCAAAATTACTAAGACAGGCCTATTCCTAGACCTACTAGGCATGATGGACCAAGCGGGTTGCTACCCACTACCACCATCGACAGGTAAGCACTTCGTATACCCTGGCCCACGTAACCACGACGGTCTACTGTTTGAAGATGCAGCTCCAGAAGAGGGCGTTGCTACACTTGCTCTAGTGAACAAGATGGTTGATGACCTATCTGCACTTAACGACAGCGGCGCAATGGGTTGTCCACCAGAGGTTCTAGAGAAGAGCTGGTCTAAAGATATGATCTGGTACGGCCCTTGTGGTATCGGTGCATCTTACACCATTCCTCGTTACCAGAAGCAACACCAACTTCCTTTCCGTAATAACCTGAAAGACAAGAAGTTTAATGGTCACGTTTGTCGCTTCGCTGAAGGCAGCTTCTCTTGCTTCTTCGGTTGGCCAAACCTATCAAACACACCAACAGGTGGCTTCCTAGGTATGACTGGTGGCGAAGTTCGCGCAGACATGCAAGTGGTTGACGTTTACTACCGTGACGGCGACAAGCTATCTGAGAACTGGGTACTGATCGACCTTCCTTACTGGTTGAAACAGCAAGGTCTAGACGTGTTCGAACGCACTTCTACTATCATGAACCCAACGCTGTAACTCTGCCCTATTGTCTACTTAGTCCATACCTACACTAGGTCGACATGACTGCCGAGGGCTCCTTCTCGCCCTCGGCAACTTGCTCCGCTCAAAATAACCAACCTGTGCCTCACGGATGAGTGCACCCTCTGAACCACTACATTTAACGGGCTTGAAAGCACGGTGGCTTTCTGCGGCCTGAATAAAGAGAATTACAATGAAAAAGTCGATTCTTTCTGCAGTGATCCTGACAGCACTGACTTCAGGTTCAGCTTTTGCTGCACACACTTTTACCAATGACGCGGGCGATAGCCTGACACTCGATGGTCGTTTTGACGTTCGTTACCATGATAAGGGCGGCGATCATAATGGCGAATGGAACAGCGGTAGCTCTCGCTTTGGCTTAAAAGGTCAAATGGGCTTAGACAACGGTTGGACTGGCTTTGGCCATGCCGAATGGGGTTACAACTCTGGTGCTAACGGCGACAATATTTATGACCGACTTCTATACGCTGGCGTAGAGCACGATAAGTACGGCAAGATTGCAGCAGGTACTAAGCAGTGGTCGACGTTCTACGATGTCGCTTGGTTTACCGATATGGGCCGTGTATTTGGTTCACGTGGTTCAGGATACTACAACCTGTCTGACTGGGGCATTGCTTCTGGTACAGGCCGGGCTGAAAACTCAATTACTTACCGCAACAACATCAACGACAACTGGAAGTACGGCTTCACTTACCAAACCACTCGCGAAGATGTGTCTGTTTCTAAAAGATACAACCAGACTGAATCAGATACTGTAACGTTGAAAAATGGTATCGGCGCGTCAACGCTATACACAATTATGGATGGCCTAACTATCGGTTTAGCCTACCACCAGAATGAGTTTGACGATGTTGATGCGGGTGTTCAGAACATCAAAAATGGCGATACTCAACGCATCGGTTTATTGGGTGTGAACTACACCAACAACGGATTGTTTATTGGCTTCACTTACAGCCAAGGCTCAAACTGGGAAACCACCAGCCAGTCAGAGTTCTACGATCACCGTGGTGCTGAATTCTTTACTTACTACCACTTTGAGAATGGCCTTCGCCCAACCCTTAACGTTAACTACTTAACGGATACAGATAACAATGCCAATGGTTACGAGCGTCAGTTGATTATCCCTGGTCTTGAATACCACTTTAAGAAAAACAAATTCTTAGTATGGACCGAGTACCAATTCGATAATGGTAACGATTCATACAACGGTGCGAAATACGAAAATAGCGATGACCAATTCGCTGCAGGTATTCGATACTACTTCTAATCTTTGGATTCTCAATCAAACGATATAACGATGATCTAAAAAAGCTCTGCCACGTTAATCACTAACTAAGCGGAGCTTTTTGGGTTATACCCAGCCTACAACCCAACCTCACCATCTAAGCCTTATTTTCATAGGACTTTACCGAATTGATTTTTTGAATACGTACCTACTTATGGTACTCTATATGACATCAATTCTGCTTATAATGCATGGTCTATGAACTCTCCAAAACACTCATCTTTACCGAAAGCAACCGTAACCTCAAAAGATGTTGCTAAGCTTGCCGGCGTTTCTCAATCTACTGTTTCTCGTGTATTTGTGCCGGGCAGTTCGGTATCAGAAAAGACCAAGCAAAAAGTATTTGAAGCGGCGAAAGCTCTTAACTATCGCCCAAACGCTTTTGCGCGGAGCCTGACTACCAACGAGTCTAAATTGATTGGATTGGTTTTCCCAGATGCCGATTACCCTATCCACATGAAAACCCTACAACTCATTTCCACAGAGCTGCAAAAACAGGGTTACTCAGCCGTACTTATTCCGTGGCAGGTTGATGCAAACGACAACCACTCGATCCCTAATATCTTCCAATATCGAGTTGATGGTGTCATTGCTGCATCTGCAACCTTCAACAAATCGCTCTATGAAGAGTGTGAAGAGTTCGATATCCCTATTGTTCAGTATGCTCGTGTAGTTGAAGGCACGAAGAGCAGCCATGTAGTCAGCGATAACTATGCTGCCGGGCAGCTTGCAGCACAGCAGTTTCACAGCAGCGGCGTCACGTCTGCAGTTTACCTAACTGGTAACGTCCCAACGTATACCAATGACGAACGCGAGGCCGGTTTTTGTTCTGAGTTCGAAGACTTAACCGGTAAACCAGCGCGCGTGATTGAAGCGGATTATGACTATCTTGATGCGCTAGAAACGATCAGATCTCTGTTTTCAGAATCTTCTAAACCAGAAGCAATCTTTTGTGCGACGGATAACCTCGCAATGGCGGTGATGGATGTGGCTCGTTTGGAGTTCAATCTCAGAATCCCTGAAGATCTACAAGTGATTGGCTTTGATGATATCCCGCAAACACAGTGGCTTAACTATCAACTCTCGACATTCAAGCAGGATTTCAAACGCCTAGCTCGTGAGTCCGTGAAAATCGTGGTAAACCAAATCCAAGAGCAAGACACAAGCCTAGTTAAGCTAATGGTTCCGGTTAAGTTCATTGAGAGAAAAACGACGCTCAGGTAAAGCCAACAAATAGATACATTCTTATAAAAATCCCGCTCATCGAGAGCGGGATTTTTACATTTAAAAGCGGTTAGTTTCCGACACCACCGGTGTTTTCGGGTTGAGTTTCCGACGTTTTTGCCGGCCACTTTTCGAAGGTCGCTAAGTGCTGTTGTACCGCTGCCTGTGCAGGACCAAATGCCCACATCTTCTGTCCCATCCATTTCAGGTACATACCCGACTCTTCCGCCGCTCGCTCATAAGGGTCGCGTCGTAAGTTAAACAGTAGTGGCGCGTTCAGTTCTTCTTTAGGACCGCTCCAACCAAGATTTTGAACCACAAAGTGCGCCTTCCAATCCCCAACTCGAACCGCTTGCAGCTTATCTCTTTCGTAGTAGTAAATCTCTTTACGGTTGGATTCGCCTTTCTCAGTCAGCATATCGACTTGGTTATAGCCATCGAGGTGCGCTTTAAAGCCATCGTAGCCTTTGAGCATTTTCTCTTTCAGATCCGCTGGGCCACCAGCTGCGGCAACAAGCGTTGGTAGCCAGTCCATACCATCGAAGATGCCGTTGCCCACACTGCCCGCCGGAATCTTACCTGGCCAACTTACAAGAGCAGGTGCACGAACGCCACCTTCCCAAGTTGTACCTTTTTCACCGTGATACGGCGTCATACCACCGTCTGGCCATGTCATGATTTCAGGGCCGTTATCCGCAGTGAAAATGATGATGGTGTTATCGGCAATACCAAGCTCTTCCATTTTCGCCATCATTTCACCAACATGATCATCAAGATCTTTCATCACCACTTCTTGAAGTCCCCAACCATTTTTGCCGAGCATCGCTTCGTATTCAGGTGAAAGATGCGTCCAAACGTGACCACGTGATGGACAATACCAAGTGAAGAATGGCTTATCCGCCTCAACCGCCCTTTCGATGAAGTTGATCGCGTGTTTGTTTACTTCATCATCTAATGTACGCATACGCTCGATGGTCAGCGCGCCATCGTCCTCAATGGTTTGACCGCCTTTGCCGTCCGACTTAGCGTAAATCACATTACGTGGTGCGAATGCATCCAATGAACCATCTTTTGGCCAATCTGGATCTTCTGTGTATTCCATCGCATTCAAGTGATACAACCACCCCCAATACTCATCAAAACCGTGCATAGTCGGTAAAAATTCGTCTCGGTCACCTAAGTGGTTTTTACCAAACTGGCCTGTCACATAGCCCATGGTTTTGAGAATTTCTGGCAGCGTTGGTGTGTCCGCGTGCAGCCCAACAGGTCCACCCGGCAAGCCCACTGTATGCATGCCCGTTCGAACAGGCAATTGTCCAGTTAGAAACGCTGAGCGCCCCGCCGTACATGAAGGTTGAGCATAATAGTCTGTGAGCAACATGCCCTTCTCGGCAATGCTATCAATATTCGGTGTTTCACTGCTCATCACCCCGTTGTGATACGCACTTAGGTTTGAAATCCCAATGTCGTCGGTAAAGATAACAAAGATATTCGGTTTATCTTGAGCCGAGAAAGCGGACAAAGACCAGCTTCCCATAACGACCAACACCAACAAGTGAAGTATCCTTTTCATCGTTCCTTCCTTAAGCCATTTTAGACTGTTCGTTTCTAATCATTTTTATTCCCACCACGCCAAAGCCAACCTCTAGCACCAAATACACAATCAGCAACCAATGTGGCATACCATCAACCACCAAACTCAGTACACGACCAGCAGCGAGCCCCAGCATAAAAATCACCAAGCTATAGAGAGCAGGAAGACGATACTTTTGAATCATTGCACCAGAGAGCCAAAACAGCACCAACGCCAAATACAGCCCCATCACAGCCCTAAAGATATGAGAGACGTTTACCGGAGTCGCATCGATAGCGAAAAGATAATCAAGAGATACAGTCGGTGCGTAACCGTATGAGAGGGCAATGGGCGTCAGACCGAAGGCTGCAACAATGAGAAAAATACTCTGTGGATTCATGCGATTGCTCTTTATTTGACCTATTTCAGAAAACATAGCCTACAATCAAAATTAAACAAGTTGCATACTTAACAAGTAAGTTTCTTGTCATAGTTATTTAACTAATCATTCGCACATTGGAACGTTATAAGGATATTTATATGACTCGATGGAACTACTTGCTTACTCCCCTTATCTGTACAGGCTTTGTCACCGAGGCTCAAAGTGACGAAGGTCGTGATTCAACAAAACAGTGGCAACACAGCGTAGAGATCTATGCACTGGCTCTTAACATTCGAGGCGATACCTCGATTGCAAACCTCTCAACCGATGTCGATGTCGATCCTTCGTTCATCATGGATCATCTAGACATGGGCGCTATGTTGAGACTAGAGGGTATCTACGGCAATCAATGGGGCTATTATGTCGACTACAGTTTCATGAAGTTAAGCGGTAAAGCAGACTCAATCGTTGGGAACTCTGGGTTATTGAAAGGCGAAGTAGACATCAGGCAAGGCGTACTCGAAACCAAGGGCTTTAAACGCTACCAGTACGACTTCGGTATGATCGATTACATGGTGGGTTTTCGATGGTGGGACAACGACATCGATACCAAGATCTATTCCAGTGGAGGGCTGCTCAATAACTCGCGATCATTGGATGAGGATTGGATCGATTATCTGATTGGTGTGCGTTGGACACAAAAACTCAATGCTAGCTGGCAAACTCATGCGAGCCTTGATATCGGTCTAGGTAGCGATACCGACTTCACATCGGGTCTGCTACTGGGGGCGCGCTATCAAATTAATGATTGGTCCGATTTAAACATCGCCTACAAATCGACCTGGGTCGACTATAACAACTCAGGAACATTCAGTTACGACACTGCGTCGCAAGGTTTCTTAGTCGGTTGGGCTGCCTACTTCTAAGTCTTACCTTATATGAGGCCTATTTTATAACACTCCTACGGCCTAATTTTGATACCAATCACAGTAAGTCAGTGATTAGAAATAGCGCAGAAAAAGGCTTGAGAGCAAGACGACTCTTTTCGACAGAGAGTTAAAGACAATGAGTTATTCTACAATCAAAAGTTCTAACGCAACTATCGAGCCTTTTAGCAAGCTAGGGTGAGCAGTTATTTACTACGATTGGTACAAGTCCAATATCAAGAGTTTTTGTCCAAGCTTGTTCGACCTGTACATCATAGGTGTGGGTCGAACTTTTGACCGTAGGGCAACTTAAACACTAATCATACCCAAACAGTCCGGCGATTTTGTAAACGTAAAGTGGAATAATTTTCAATTCGCTTACGTTCGACGTTCGCAATTGAGGTATGATTCACATTCAGCTCTAACTCAACTCACAAAGAAACCCTATGCCTTCACTCTCTTTCTCGTTCATCCCCGTTGGGGTTCGCTTTATGTTGCTATCCGCATTAGGGTTCGCGCTGATGTCAGCATGCGTAAAGTACGTGAGCAACTATGGCATTCCTGTCTTTGAAATTGTCGCTGCTAGGGCCTTGGTGTCTCTTATCATCAGCTATGTTGATGTGAAGCGTAAGGGAATCTCAGTTTGGGGGAACAACAAACCGTTATTATTTGTACGGGGTGTCGTGGGTACTGCAGCGTTGATGTGTGTTTACTATGCAGTAACGACACTACCTCTGGCTGAAGCGACCATCCTTCAATACGTGCATCCTGTGTTTACGGCTCTACTTGGTGTTCTCTTTCTCAAAGAGCGAGTTCAAACCTCAACCATGATCTGTATTGCCTTCTGCCTAGCTGGTCTATTTGTGATGGTTCAACCAAATATGAACAGCGATATCACCAATGAACTGCCTCTATTCAGCATCTTGGTGGCATTGATTGGCGCATTTGGTAGCTCGATTGCTTATGTGATTGTACGAAAGCTCAGCCAAACCGAGGACAGCTCAGTGATTATCCTTTACTTTCCAATGGTTGCGCTACCAATCTCGATAGCCCTGATTTGGAACGACTTTGTTTGGCCAAGCTTGTTCATCACCATCATGTTGGTATTGGTCGGAGTGTTCACCCAGATCGGACAATATGGCTTAACCAAAGCGATGCAAACTCAAGCTGCCGGTAAAGCTTCGGCTTATTCCTACGTACAGATTGTTTTTTCGGCGCTGCTTGGCGTTTGGCTATTCAACGAAATACCATCTGTTTGGACTTACCTAGGTGGTGGCTTGATTGTGACAGGCGCGCTTATCAACGTATTTGGAAAACAGTTGCTCAAACCGTTTAAAAAGATTGCATAAGCAATTCAGTCTTATCCCCTCAATATACAAAGTCGTCCCCGTGGCGACTTTTTGTTTATTTTATCATTTCTTATATTTCAACTGGATAGAATGCTATCTGTCGGTCTATAAATAAAGAAGCATCGTCGTTTCATCTAGATCTCATTGACGGATATTTAAACAAGTTTGTGGCTTAGCTCAAACACGGTGTTCGCAATAAGCATGTAACATGAGATCAATAAGGTTTATCTTTCCACGCTCAAATCAGTAGCGAGATGCCAGTGACTTTTAAACATAATTACGATTTCGATCCAACCTACGGATATGACCTAGACCAGCTCTTGCGCGTTGACGCGAGCGTTACACCAGCCGACTTCGCCTATTTTTGGCAACAGAAATATGAGCGAGCACTGCAGGTGACGCCCTATGTCAGCTTGCAAGATACTGGACGTATTGTAAATCACTGGCGCGTGTTCGATTGCTACTACAACTCGACCGACGGCGTGCGAATCGGTGGTTGGCTATTACTGCCTGAGACAGAAGAAATTCACTGCGCAGTCGTTTGGGCTCACGGCTACGGCGGACTTGATGAACCAGATACAACTTGGAAGCTAAAACATACAGCGATATTAGTCCCATGTGTGCGTGGTATCAGTCGCAGCCACCATCACCCCATCTCAGACGACCCGTACTGGCATGTGCTGCATAACGTACAAGACAGAGAGCACTACATCTTAGGTGGGTGCGTTCAAGACTTGTGGTGTGGGATTTCTGCGGTGCTCACTCTATACCCCAACCTCAAATACAAAATTGGCATGATTGGTAATAGCTTAGGGGGCGGTCTTGCGATCTTTGCTACAGCCTTTGATAGGCGCATCAAGCGCTGTCACTTTCATGTGCCTACTTTTGGTAATGTATCGCTACGCTTAACTATGCCGACTATTGGCAGTACGCAAGCTCTCATCGATTTTGGTAATCAAGCTCTGCTTGCTCGTAACCTCCCCTATTTTGATACTTCATGCGCCGCCAAGTTTATCTCTCAACCTTCTCACTGGGGTTTAGCACTGTTCGACCCTTATGTCGCACCTCCTGGGCAATTCAGCGCCTACAACGCCTGCAAAGGTCAAAAAGAGCTGTTTGTATTAGAAGCAGGACACTTTATTTACCGAGGCGAAGGCAAACAGCGTCGTGAGCTACGTAAAAGTGTTGAGTTGTTCTTTAAAACCTTGGGGGACTGTGATGAGACGTGAGTATCACAAATGGTGGAGCCCCAACCTCAATCGCAACATGGAACTACTGATATTCGGTCATACGGGTGCCAAAGTTCTGGTCTTCCCCACTCGTACAGGCCGTTTCTTCGAATATGAGAACCTTGGGTTAGTCGATTCAATTGCCGACAAGATCAATGCAGGGCAGTTACAACTCTACTGCGTGGATAGTGTCGATACCGAAAGTATGTACTGTTTCTGGGCGCACCCTTTTGGCCGAATGCACCGTCATTGCCAGTATGAAGAGTATATTCTCAGAGAAGTGCTGCCATTGATGGCGAGTAAGAACAGCCATCCTTGTACGATTTCACACGGCTGCTCACTGGGTGCTTACCATGCCGCGACTCTATTTTTTAGACATCCTCACTTATTTCAGAAATTGGTCGCGTTTTCTGGTCGCTACGACCTCACTTGGAGTACTGAGTCATTTAAAGACCTGTTCGATGGATGGTATAACGACGAAATTTATTACCACACCCCGACTCACTTCCTACCGGGTTTGTCCCCCTCTGACCAACTCACCCAAATCAAAAATAGCGACATTGTGTTTGCGATAGGTAAGGAAGATCCATTTCTGCAAAACAACCACCAGCTCAGTCAGATTCTGAACCAAAAAAGGGATTCAGCACCGAATGTATGAATGGGAAGGCCGAGCGCACAGAGGGCGTTATTGGCGTCAAATGCTCCCGTTATACCTTTGAATAGAGAGTTGCAAAATCAACTTTTCGCTAAGTTATGTTTAATCGAACAGCTCAATAACGAGTGCATTGTTCTTGATAACCAAGTTCGGATCGGCCGATTTTAATAGTGCCTCCTGAACCTTTGTCGCACTTAGCTTATAAACTGGCTGTTGAGACAGCGCCAACCCAATCATAGACACTGCAGGTCGCAGTAGATTAGCGATATTCTCAGGTAGCTGCTTACCGTTTTCATCAATGCTCTCTAAGCGCAACGATTTCAAATACACTTCACCATTCTCTTTGTCGTACTCTGGAATCGCGCTAAATTCAATATCGAGATCCAGTCCGATATTAGGCATATTGAATACTTGCACTTGAGCATTCGTGTTTGCAAACACAGACACGCGATCCGCATCTGCACGTCCAATCTTAACTTGTAAGTCTTCGACTGCGACTTGAGCGTACATCATGCTCTCCACACCAACGGATTGATTGATATTGATGGAATCTTGCAAATACCGAGTCATATCTTTCTCTGAGATACTGTAACTAGCGCAGCCTGCTAGAATCGAAAAAGCGGCGGCAAGAAGGGAAAATTGTGAGACTCTTTTTATCATGAGTATCCACTCTAGATGATGACTGGGGACGTGAGTTTACCTAGAAGATGCAAAACAGCAATGTTAGGCTCACTTTGAACAAGTATAGTTTTTCATAGAACGGCGTCTAATCTAACTGAAAAACAACCGATTATGATGATCAAACGGGAGTCACTTTGCGTATGTCTATAACAGAAAAAACAATGCAACCAATGGAAAAGCAATGCCTCAACTGACGATATTTTATGATGGAACCTGCCCTCTGTGCTCAAAGGAGATGAATGCCCTCACCAAACAAAACATCAACAACAGCATAAAGACAGTCGACATTTATAGCGATGAATTTGCTCAATACTCAAACATTGACGCTAACGCGGCCAACACGGTCTTGCATGCATTGAATGACAAAGGGGAGTTAATACTCGGGTTAGACGTAACCCATAAGGCTTGGGACTTGGTAGGTAAAGGATGGTTATATGCACCACTACGCTGGCCACTCATTAAACCTTTGGCCGACTGGTGCTACTTACGCTTCGCTAACAACCGCTACAAAATATCGTATTGGCTAACAGGCGTTGCGCGTTGTGATAACAAAAGCTGTAAAATTAACAGTGACGCCAAATGACGTCACTGCCGTCAAGTACCACTACTCAATATGAGTGATAAATTGATACTTATCTGAATCCGCTTTGGTTATCCAATGCTCTCCATTAAATGGAGCAGAATCTAACGTAAACAGATAGAAGTCGACACCTTTATCACCCATTACCGTATTGAAATAAGTGGCTTGTTTGCGGTGACTTTCATCCGTATAAGGGAAATCCTTCGCAGTTTTACCCTCACTCCCCCAACTGTGAACACCGATTTGCTCAAGCGTTTCAAAGTTATCAATCTTCTTCGCTCGCTGAAGCGTACGCGTTTGACCTGCTGCGAATAGATCGGTGCCGCCAGAAAAAACCGAACCGTTAGGTGTGACTACCGTGTGCATCTTGGTTTTATTGATCAACAAGCCCGTGTACATGTTGATATCATCATCGCCACTGCCACCGATATGATTATCAAACTTCATCGTCATATCTTCTCCAACATACTTTTCCACAAGACCTTTTAGTTGTAGAAACGTCGTCACACCTAATGTCGATCGATTTCGAGGGTCATCTACCGGTTTAATTTCTCGATAGATATCATCAAACGCAAATGAAGTGACAATATTCACCTTACCGTCGACTTCTGAGGCCGTTAAGATGGTAGACCCCATGCTGCCTAACGCTTCAAATGCCTCATTATAGTACTCAACCATTACCGATTGGCGTGAACCCTCAACTTCCGACTGTATCAGCGTTTTATCTTCACCTACCGAACGCTTATTGGCGCGACAATCAAACGTTTTTAACCGTGTTTTTGGAGAATAAATATAACAACCCGGTCTGTCGTTGTAGATAGCAACGTCAAGGGTCTGACCGTGATCGTCTGCCAATCTTGCTATAAGTAAAACGTTACCGAAACCCTCTGCAAACTGAACTTTATGGTATGATTTTCCATCATAAGTTAAGCTCATGCCTTCAAAGTAATCCTCTCTATCTTCGATGATTTCATCCAACGCACTTTCAGTAAACTTGTAATCCGCCGCAGGCTTAGCGACTTTAGCTTTATGAGTACCGTTCGAAGTCGAATTACATCCAGCTAAAGCAATCAGAGGCAGGGCTAATAATAGATTTCGATATTGCTTCATAATTTTCTCCAATGTTGGTTTGAAGAAAATTCTAAGGAATATTTTTGTCATTAGCTGTCTGAGTGATGTATGGAAATGTCGTACCACATCACTACAATACATTTCCATGCTTTATAATACAGCACGCTAATGGGATAGAACTATAGACTTTGCACCCATGATTTACACTGTGACTAGCGTTCTTAATCTTAACCTTTTATACAATACGGCCATAAACTTATGACACAACATTCCATGCTCATCGTAGAAGACGACTTGAAGCTTCAACAGCTATTAAAGAGTTACTTTGTTACCCAAGGTTTTGATGTGACGACATTAGATGATGGCAGTGAAGCGATTGACCACATGCTAGAGCACCAACCCGATATTGTTCTACTCGATCTGATGCTGCCTGTCATGGATGGCCTTACAATCTGCCGACAGACACATGCACACTTCAAAGGTAAGATTCTAATGCTGACCGCAAGTGATGATGATTTTGATCATGTCGCGGGGCTAGAGACCGGAGCCGACGACTATGTTATCAAACCGACGAAACCTCGCGTTTTATTGGCGAGAGTTCGGAGTCTTCTGCGTCGCCAAAGCGAGAGCCAAACAATTGAGCACGATGAAGATGTGCTGCAGTTTGGTCAGCTGATGTTAAACAACAAATATAAACGCTGCGAACTTGAGCAAACTGCGATTCCTCTGACGGATAGTGAATTCGACTTACTGTGGATACTGGCTAACAAACCGGACACTGCCCTTTCAAGAGATCTGCTCACACAAGAACTCAGAGGGATTGAGTATGACGGATTTGACCGCACCGTAGATAACAAAGTAGTTCGCCTTAGAAAGCTGCTTGGTGACCACGGCTCCCCAGCAGACAAAATACAGACGCTAAGAGGCAAAGGTTACCTATTTGTTTCCACCGCTTGGGGTTAGTTCACACAGCCACTTTAATAGCGAGAGAATCATGAAACGCATCTATCTGGAATCCATTATAGGCCTATTCGCCTGCTTTATGGCGGGTTTGGTTGCTTACGAGTTTTCAGTCTACCAATGGACCACAGATTACGAGTTTGTTCTAGAAGATTATGAAGCAAGCGCCCACCAACAATTAGTTGAGAATATCGCTTTAAATCAAGGCGTGACCGAAGCGGAAAAAGCCATTGAGCAGTTTGCAAAGACGACTCGTCATACGCTCAGCCGTTATTCAATCGATGACCCGGCTCCCGTTGCCATCAGTGACTTTTTTTCACGCCACCCAGAAAAATCTATCTTGTTTGATGATGAGCGCGATCTTTGGTTTCACTTCGCGGGTTCAGATGCGCTATATCGTTATGCTCCCGATGAAAAGACGCTAGTCCGTCAAAAGATTGAGTTGGAAGATGACTTGCTGTGGCTATTTTTTATTGCCAGCTTTGTTGTATACACACTGGGTCACTTATTTATCATTTTTCGTCGTGTCAAAAAACTTGAAAAGGCGACATTGAGCTTTGCTTCTGGTGACTTTTCGACTCGAGTTACAACCTCCAGTGGTAGTGCCATCGGTACATTAAACCAATCGTTCAATGTTATGGCCGATCATATAGAACACCTGATTAGTACCAATCGTTCACTCACCAACGCCATCGCCCATGAACTGCGCACACCCGTTTTTAGAATCCAATGGCAGGCTGAACTGCTTAAAGACACGACGCTGAGTGACGAACAACTTACGACCATTGAGAGCATTGTCGAAGACACTGAAGAGATGGAAAGCATGGTAGACGAACTGCTTTACTTTTCTAGGCTCGACAGTCAAAAAGTAGAGCCAGAGTGCGAAGAATTAGTTTTAAGTGACTATCTCAAAGTCACCTTACCGCGCTGGCATCGAGAAACATCGCTCAATCTTGTGCTTCTGTCTGTCGACACAACACTGACTCAAGAGAAGATTAACGCTGATGAAAACCTCCTCAAAAGAGCATTAGACAACGTGATTCGCAATGCCTTTAAGTTTGCCGATGCGCAAGTATTCATTGAGCTATCAGAGGAAGAAAATGCATCCGGCGATCGGAATTACCTTGCGATTCACATTCATGATGATGGCCCTGGTGTCGATAACAAGCATATAGCGCACCTGTTTGACCCTTTCTATGTCGGCAATGAAGCACGGAACAAGGGCAAGAGTGGGCACGGTTTAGGGCTATCCATTGTTCAGAAAGTGTGTGAGCAGCACGATGGTTACGTCACTGTTCATCGCAGTAAACTCTTGGGCGGTGCACAATTTACACTGCACTTTCCTAAATGTAATTCTGAACCTGACAAACCTATACAGTAACAAAATAAGAACTTTGGAATAATTGACTCCATCAACCGTTATCCAGCACCGCTGAGCGTTGGTTAACCGAAACATGATTACTCAATGGAGAACACTATGAAAAAGCTAATTCTTATCGCGGCACTATCTATGGTAGCAACAGGCTGTGCTCAACAAACATTTGTTATGGCACCAGACGAAGCAGAAGTAACATCAGAAGCGCCACAACACTTCTTTATTAACGGTCTGGCTCAAGAAAAAGAGATCGATGCTGCGAAAGTTTGTGGCAGTGCAGATAAAGTAGCAAAAGTCGAAGTTCAAGAGACGTTCGTTAACGGTCTACTGCGCACAGTAACATTTGGCATCTACACTCCGCGTGACGCGCGTGTTTACTGCAAAGCGTAATCAGAACTAAAAAGCAACCCAAGACGTTTGACATGCAAAAAATCCCCAATCAGAGGCTAGACTGATTGGGGATTTTTATATTCATTTGCTTATTTAAGAGGATCACCCTCTGGCAAGGCACTGTGAATCCAAACGGCAAGGCGCTTTTTAATATCCTTACCTTCTTGCTTGTCAGCAGGGAGAGGCGTAATTTGCTTTGCATCGACTAAAAATAGATAGATAGCCTTTGCTTTTACCGACTGTGACATACTCGGGTCATTGAGCTTAAAGCCTTGCATTTCGGCTAGCTTAGTTCCAACTTCCATCGCCTTTTTAAACAGTTTGTCTTCGTTTTGTAGCTTAGTGGTTTTCGACATTTCGTCACCTTCATGGTTACAAAGCAGTGACTTCAGTATATATCATGTATTCACGTCGACTTTTTGCATACTTAGCAGTTTCGAACAAAACAAATCTTGATTTTGAGGGGTAATACACAGTCTCACCCAACTCTCCAAAGCGACATGCTACGCCTTTTTCACATACTTAGCAGTCACCATCATTTCACCAGCACCATCAAGCTTGCAGTCTAACTGGTGGTCTTTGCCGTCGTTCATTCGTTTGATAACCCCTTTGGTGCCAATCTTTAACACCAGAGAACTGCCTTTGACTTTTAGGTCTTTAGCCAAAGTGATCTTATCCCCTTCCGCCAACAAGCTTCCGTTCGCATCTTTGATGTTGAGCTCGTTATCTTTCGCGACTTCTTCAGGGTTCCACTCATAAGCGCATTCAGGGCAAATGAGGTGGTTTTGATCTTGATAAACAAATTCAGAGCTGCAGCTCGGACAAGGAGGAAAAGACATAGTAGTTACTTCCAAATACAAATTTATGCTACATGGTAAACGCTCTGTCTATGCATAGCGAGTGGAATTGCTTAGGGCGTGTTCACGGTTCGCTCCAACCTGACAAATAACCCCAGAATAATGACAACTTTTCTTGATGCTCAGGTCTTATTTTGTCTACAATGACGCACTTTTTATTTACTGTAAGTAAGCATCATGACAGATAACACAGCAAAGCCAGCTCTACCAGATCGTCTAGCAGGTAACCCGCGCAGCCCACACCACGTAGCTGAGTGTTTCGAACACCACATCGGCATCCGTCTAAACGGCAAAGAGCGTACTGACGTTGAAGAGTACTGCATTAGCGAAGGTTGGGTAAAAATTCCTTCACCTAAAGCGCTAGACCGTTTCGGTCGCCCAATGCTAATCACATTGAAAGGCACAGTTGAAGCTTTCTACAAGTAAGCTGAGAACACAAAAAACAGGGCTCACATGAGCCCTGTTTTTATTAGTGAAAAAGATAATCGACTAGCACCAAGTTATACAAAAGAAACACTCCCATGCTGAGCAGAATGGTGACTAACACATTGCCTGTTTTCCAGATCAGCAAAAAAGTCACTAGCGCTGCGATTAAGTAAGGGTTTTCTGCACTCACCCATAGCTCTTTCTCTGGAGCAAATACAATGGGCCCCCAGATCGCCGTCAATACCGCTGGGCCAGAGTAGCGCAGTAACCTACGAGCTGAGGCGTTCAAACGAAGTGGAACCGCAGGCTCAAGAAACAGATAACGACTCACAAACACAATCGCCGTCATCAACAGTATGGTTAACCAGATCATGATGACTCTCCTTCTGTGATCGAATGACTTGAAACATTGCCATCTTTATAGCTTTCACAAAGGAAGCCAGAAAGCATACCCGCAATTGAAGCCACCATTAACGCCCCTTCGACTTGGTTAACCGTCAACACCACAGACACCAGCAATGAAACAAGTACGCACACAATAACTGGCATGGTATTAATCAGCGGGAAGACTAGCGCAATGAAGGTCGCGGCAACGGCGAAATCCAAACCAATTTCATTCAGAGATGGAATTTGGCTACCTGCGACAATGCCGACAAAACTCGCCAGATTCCAGAAGAGATAGAACACACCTCCAACGCCTGCCGCATACCAACGATTGAACTCTTGTTTGGATTGACCACTACAGATCGCAAACAGTTCATCCGTCAGCCAGAAACCCAACAGTAAACGCCATCGCGTCGGTAAATCACTGATTTTATCGCGCATAGAGACGCTGTATAAAAAGTGACGTGACGTAATAAACAGCGTGGTCAGTAACATGGTGCCGAGGCCAATTCCTGCCTTGAACATACCCGCCGCAACCAGCTGCGCTGAACCTGCAAACAAAATCGCAGACATCGCTTGTGCTTGAAGAGGATCGAGCCCTGCATCTATGGCATACGAGCCCGCCAATATTCCCCAAGGAATCACCGCAATACTCAACGGCATCCCGGCAAGCGCCCCTTTCCAAAGCTGAGATTTTCTCGTCATATTGAAACTTCCATTTTTAATCTTAGGGAACAATTTAGTCAGCCTATGTTATTCGCGATTGTACAAACTTGCTCAATATTATGCCTTATAACATCTTAATGTATTGTCCGGGCGTGTAGCCATTAGCCTTTTTAAAGTGTCGATGAAAATGACTCTGATCGTGAAAGCCGCACTCTTGAGCCGTATCCGATATAGAGTGACCACGTTTGAGCAAAGTTCTCGCAAGACGCAAACGAGACTGGATTTGATAAGCATGAGGCGGCAACCCAAACTCTTTCTGGAATGAACGAACTAAGTGGTATGGACTCAGAGCCGCTAGCTTTGACAACTCTTCCAAAGAGACGTCAGCTTGCGGAAAGTCATCGAGAAACTCTTTAACCAACACAAGTTGCCGCTGCGTTTTGCTGTCGAGTTGAGGTTTGAGTGGGCTTTTACCATGACGGCTAATGAGTTTGACTAACATGCCGTACATCAAAGTCTCACGCAGTAAACGATTGTCCGATTCATCAATAGTATTGAAGACCAGACGTAGCTGATTGGCGAGTTCAGGATCTTCAACCACCGCACGCGGAAAATAAGGCGCTCCATAATTGGGTAAGTTAAGCTCCTGGGTTATTTTCACAAGTTGTTCTGGCAACGGGTACATAGCACGATACGCCCAGCCACCTTCTGTTGCAGAATGCCCACTATGCACTTCATCGGCATTGACCAAGATAATGGCATCTTGAGGGGCAATGTGATGTCCACCGGTGCGATAAAAGCGTTGCGCGCCCTGCTCAATCACTCCGAGCGTGTACCCTTCATGGCTATGGCGAGAGAAATTCTGCTTCTCATATTCTGCGTTCAGGATCTCAAGGCCACCAAGCTCTTCTGTGATTTTGTAATCCGCCTTTTCCTTTTTCGCTTTCTTCATTACGCCGTTCCTTAGGTATCGACATCCTCTCAATCCATCACTCTACTCTATAAGTTCACGAAGCTTTTGTACAAAATTGCGGTTTGTGGTTTAGACAAATGAAAAATTATCCCACTCGTCCTCTAAGAAATAAAAAAAGCTCCGCACTTTTTCAAACGCGGAGCTTTCATCATTGGATATACGAGAGAACTTTTCTAAGCCAGTTCCATCACAATACGGCCGGTAATTTCACCTTTCTCCATATCAGCGAAGATGTCATTGATATCTTCTAGCTTCTTGGTTTCGGTGATCGCTTTGACCTTGCCCTCTGCGGCAAATTGAAGGCACTCTTGTAGGTCTTTTCTTGTTCCGACAATGGAGCCAATAATTTTCACACCATTAAGTACCGTGTCAAAAATTGGGATTGGCATCTCTTCTGGCGGCAACCCTACTAGCACACAAGCTCCTCCACGACGTATTGAGCGATAAGCTTCTTCAAAGGCTGGCTTTGATACTGCCGTACACACCACACCGTGCACACCACCTTGGGTAAGTTCAGCGATCACTTGCGAAGGCTTGTCTTTCATAAAGTCGATACAGTGAACCGCACCCAACTCTTTAGCAAGAGCCAGCTTCTCGTCGCCTGTATCAACCGCAATTACATTCATTCCCATCGCCACTGCGTACTGAATCGCCAAATGCCCAAGACCACCTGCGCCAACAATGGCAACCCATTGGCCTGGTTTAACCTCTGTCACTTTTAGGGCTTTATAGGTGGTGACTCCCGCACAGAAAAGAGGTGCGGCATCCACATAGTTAAGCTCATCTGGCAACTTCACCACATACTCACCATGTGCGAGACAATACTCAGCGTAACCACCATCGACAGAGTAGCCAGCATTGTGCTGATCAAGACAGAGTGTCTCTTTACCATCTAAACAATAATCACAATGCCCACAAGCACTGTATAACCAAGGCACGCCAACACGGTCGCCGACGTTCAAATGCTTAATCTCACTGCCAACTTCAACAATCTCACCGACACCTTCATGCCCAGGTACCAGTGGCATTTTAGGTTTTACAGGCCAGTCACCATGGCAAGCATGTAAATCGGTATGGCACACACCGCAAGCGTGCACCTTCACAAGCACATCTCTTGGTTTGATGTTTGGTAGAGGAATGTCTTTAATTTCTAAAGGCCCTTTAAATTCACTGACAACCGCCGCTTTCATATGATTCTCCATTTTCAAAAAAAAACACATGATAACAATTATCATTCAACGATAACTATTTATGTGACAGAGCGCATAAGATCAAACAGAAAACAGAATTAAACCAATACTAATCAATGATTTATAACGTTATAACATTCCAAACCCACCTAATTTACCATCTATACAAGGATCCAAATTACACAACGTGTACAAATACCTTATTGTTGAATAGCTTTGGACAAAATTGACAATCAATGGAGAAAATGTAGACATAATTCATAAAAACCACCAAACATCGGACAAATGAATGAAAACCGTTATTTCTATTTCTCTTCTTGTTCTTTTAACGGGCTGTACTCATAACCAATCAAAAGCGCTGAATGCTAACACCTCATCAGTCAACGTTTATGCGCAATCAATGTCGAACATGCAGTTGTGCGACACCCTCTATTATGGCCGACCAAGTAACCAAACGCTGGCCGCGATTGGTGCTGAGTTCAACCGTAGAGGCCTGTCTAAGAGTTGGTGTGACACCGAAGCTAACAAGCTCTATCTAACCCAAGCCCTCAACTGGCTAGCACAACAAGCCGATAACAGTGACGAACAGACCGAAAGTGACGACTCAGCCGTAATTCTGCCTGTAAATGAATCCCTTTAACCATCAACAAGCACGACCAAATCGCAAAAAATGAAAATATCCATTGATTAAAATTCATGCCTTACTTCACAGGGATATGCATTTACATTGATAGTTGTTAACGAATCGTTAATGATGAGCATCTATATCTAATATAAGGACATAATGAAATGAAGTGGATATTGGTTGCGTTGGTTAGTCTGTTTTCTGCGTTCACTTACGCAAAAGAGTGGAAGCAAATACGCTTTACTGTAGAGGGCGCTTACCCGCCTTTTAGTTGGACTACTCAAGACGGTAAATTGGAAGGCTTCGAAGTTGACCTTGCTAACGCACTGTGTGATGAACTCAAGGTAAAGTGTGTAATATCTAAAACCGACTGGGATGGCATTATTCCCTCTCTGCTTAGTCGCAAGAACGACGCAATTATCGCTGCAATGACTATTACAGAAGAGCGAGAAAAGAAAGTTAATTTCACTATCCCATACGCTAAGGTGCCAACTCGTTTCGTGATGAAGAACGACCGTGAGATCAACATGGAAGATGGCAGCTTAAACGATCTAACGATTGGAGTGCAGCGAGCAACTATCGGAGATAAGTACCTCTCTGAAATCTACCCTAACGTGGATATCCGCCGCTACGGTAGCTTTGACGAGGCATTCACCGATTTATTGAATGAACGCCTTGATACCGTATTTGGTGGCTCTATGGGCCTAAACAATGGATTCTTACAGACAGAACAAGGTAAAGACTACCATTTCACCGGACCAAAATTCACAGAAGAGAAGTGGTTTGGACGTGGCATCGGTGTTGCCGTTCGTAAACAAGACGACGATTTAAAACTACTGATTAACGATGGAATTCAAAGACTTATCGATAACGGTCAACATGCCAAGATCGCCAGCAAGTATTTCTCGTACAGCATCTACGAATAGCGCCTAATAGCAGTGAATCTGTTAAATTAATGAATTTAAGAAGTCCCAGAAAGCAAAAAGCCGTTACATCAGTAACGGCTTTTTTAAAGTGATGCTTGCAACATAAGTCTTCATAACGCGAACCAACTCTCAAAGAGTTAAAATACTATTTGCAACACAAGTTCGCATAAAACTGTATCGAAAGTCTGCAAATTTGAACAACAACTTAAGTTCAAGGTTGTAAAATTACCACACTCAAGTCAGCTGTTCGAAAAGCATAGTTGTAATATGTGTACCTATCTAATAAAAATAAATTATTAAAGTCGCTTGTGTTGGTGAACATACTGAGTTGCGAGATTGCATGAAAAAGGCTCTTTCCCTATATCGAAGAAAGAGCCTGATCCAAGAGCATAGTAGAAACTAAGTCCTTTAATACTTACTGTATAGTTTCATTTGACCTGTCTTATCAAAAGACACAACGTTAAAGTCTTTGTACTCCTGCCCCGGTCGTGCCATTCCCGGCGAATGCTGCGGCATACCGGGAGCGGCAATTCCTGAAATATTTTCGGGTCTCTCCTCCAGCAAGCGCTTGATATCAGACTCAGGAACATGCCCTTCAATCATATACCCATCAATGACAGCTGTATGGCAGGACATAAGTTGATTAGGCATACCAAACTCTTGCTTGACATCACTCCAATCACGAGCAGGGTTAACATTAACTTCGTAGCCTTTCTTCTCCATAATTGCAGCCCATTCTTTACAGCAACCACACGTAGGAGATTTGTATAGCTCAATTACTGGCTTAGCAAGTACATTAAAACTAAAAAGTAGAGAGGAAAGCGCAATAATTCTCAATTTGTTATTCATAATAATTACCTAACTAAGTTCTATTTTACATCAATGTTTATGACTTCATTACCATAGTTCAGCTCATAGACACCTTTCTCGGGGAGCCATTCAAATAGCTGAGTCTCGTAAGGCTCAACACGCAAAATTAAATGCTCACCAGCCAAAGAAGAAAGATCAATCGACATTGGCTCAAAAGTTTTATTGAACACTACCAATTGGCTCTTTGCACCATTCATTATTGAGAAAAAAAACTTTGAACCTTCAAAGTCTTCATAAATCCAATCTACTAATTGAAACGCACCAAGGTATTCCAAGTAATTCGCTAGATTTACCTTATCTTGGTGACTCAATACGTCACCTAGGAGCTTCATTGTGTTTTCATGCTTTAGGCTATATTCCAAGTCTGCAAGAGTGCTCCCCCTAACATTTCCGCCGACATTGCCCCCACCTTGTCCGTAAAGTCCATGACAAGCAATACATCCATATCCACCTACAGTACGAAAAGTGGATTCACCGACCGAAATTGAGTCTTCTGAAGCATAAGAGAATAAGCTCACACTAAACATACTCGCGAGTATGAATGAACGCTTTAGCATCATCAGATTCCTTTATTGCCTATAAGCTCACCTTTTTAATCATGCCAGCTTCTGCATGTCCTGGAATATTGCATGCAAATTCAACCTTGCTATCACCGTGAAAGTGCCAAATCAACTGCTTAGCTTTACCCGGTTGTACTGTAATTGCATTCCCAGAATCATGCATATGATGAGGCATCTTCTTCATCATTTCTCGGTGTTCAAGTTGCTCTTTCGCTGAGCCAATAGTGAATTCATGATCAATTTTGCCAACATTCATAACCACAAATTGAACTACATCATTAGGTTCAATTTGTACTTCTCTTTTGAACTTGATTGTCATGTCATCTGCCAGCAAGACATGGACCACTTTATCTGGCTTTGCACCTGTTGCTGGCATACCAACGTCAGACATCCCTTCCATAGACATCATTGAGTGATCCATTTTGCTATGGTCCATATCACCATGATTCATATTACCGTGATCCATCTTTGAATGATCCATTTTAGAGTGGTCCATTTCTGCCATTGCAGATGTTGCTGTAATCGAAAGAAGAGCGGCAAGTAGTGTTTTTTTCATGTTCATATTGTGTTCCTTAGTAATTCATTTATGAGTTTGACGGGCTAAGTTCATTCTTAGCCCGAAGGTGTTTTAGCCGTGTTTAAGTTCGTGTGTTTTCCAAAGCTTGAAAATCGCTGGAAGTACAAGGAGTGTTAATAAGAGAGCTGAGGCCATGCCACCAATCATTGGGGCAGCGATACGCTGCATTACCTCAGATCCAGTCCCCTCACCGTACATGATTGGGATCAAACCGATAATCACAGTAAGTACCGTCATCATTACCGGACGAACACGCAAGCCAGCACCTTCTTGAATCGAGTTACTTAAATCCTGTTCATTCAAGGATTTACTTTGCTCTTTGGCGTCCAGCTTTGTGTAATGCCATGCTTGGTTGAGGTACACCAACATGATGACTCCAATCTCAACAGCAACCCCAGCTAGAGCAATAAAACCAACACCTACCGCGATTGAGAAGTTGTAACCGAGGTAATGCATGAGCCACAAACCACCAACCATCGCTAAGGGCAGAGTCAGCATGATAATCATCACCTCACCTACGCGTCTGAAGCTGAAATAAAGCAGTAGCATGATGATGGCAATTGTTATCGGCACAACGACACCCAAGCGTTCTTTCGCACGCTCCATGTATTCATATTGACCTGACCATGCAATTGAATAGCCTGCTGGCATATCAAGTTGCTCTGCAACTGCCTGTTTTGCCTCCTCAACGTAAGATCCTAGGTCTCGGCCATCAATATCAACAAACACCCAGCCATTTGGGCGAGCATTTTCTGTTTTAATCATTGGTGGTCCATCTTCATAGCGAATATCAGCGACATCAGCCAAAGCAATTCTAGCCCCACTAGGTGTAACCAATGGCAATTGCTGAAGCTTAACGACTGAATCACGATAATCTTGTGGATAGCGGACATTAATTGGGTAACGCTCGAGACCTTCAATGGTTTCCCCAACATTCATACCCCCGACTGCGGTAGAAACAACTTGTTGTATCTCTTTGATGTTAAGACCGTATCGAGCTGCTGCTGGTCGATTGATATCAATAGTGACATAACGACCACCGGCAACACGCTCTGCATATACAGATGCAGTGCCTGCAATATTGTTAAGAATAGGTTCTAGTTGAGCACCTATTTTCTCAATTTCAGCTAAGTCACTCCCTGCGATCTTGATACCTATTGGAGTTTTGATACCCGTTGCTAACATGTCGATGCGTGTTTTTATAGGCATCACCCATGCGTTAGTTAAACCAGGAAATTGAATTAAGTCATCAAACTCTTTTCTTAGCGACTCAGTTGTCACACCCTCACGCCACTGATCGCGAGGTTTAAGCTGAATGACCGTTTCAATCATAGTTAAGGGAGCAGGGTCTGTTGCTGTGTCAGCACGACCGACTTTACCCCATGTTGTCTGCACTTCAGGTACGGTCTTAATTAGCTTGTTTGTTTGCTGAAGTAACTCTCGTGCTTTACCAATGGAAATACCTGGATAGGTGGTTGGCATGTACATCAAATCACCCTCATCAAGAGGAGGAATAAACTCACTACCTAGCTTCGTTGTTGGATAGTAAGCAGACCCCATGAGAGCAATAGCCAATACAATCATACTTTTCGGGTATTTAAGACTAATATTCAGTAAGGGCTTATAAAGAGCAATTAATCCTTTATTAATAGGATTTTTGTTCTCTGGTAATATTTTTCCTCGAATAAGGTACCCCATGAGAACCGGTACCAACGTAATCGCAAGACCTGCCGCTGCCGCCATTGCATAAGTTTTAGTAAACGCAAGTGGTGAGAACATCTTGCCTTCTTGACCTTCCAATGCGAATACAGGGACAAAACTCAGCGTGATGATCAGTAGCGAGAAGAATAACGGTGCACCAACCTCCTGCGCCGCATCTCCAATAACTTGCCATCGGTTCTTGTCAGTCAATGGCGTCCGCTCAATGTGTTTATGTACGTTTTCTATCATAACGATAGCACCGTCTACCATTGCACCTATTGCGATCGCGATACCACCCAACGACATAATATTGGCGTTGATGCCTTGCCAGTGCATGACAATAAAGGCCCCTAGAATACCGACAGGAAGGCTCAATGCGATAACTAGCGAAGATCGTATATGGAATAGGAACAGCGCACATACAATAGCGACAACAATGAACTCTTCAGCGAGCTTTTTCCAAAGGTTCTCAACCGCTGCATTGATTAACGTAGATCGGTCGTAAGTAGCAACTATCTCAACCCCATCCGGTAAGCTACGCTGAAGTTCGCTTAGTTTATCCTTAACATCACTGATCACTTCGCTCGCGTTTTCTCCAAAACGCATAACAATTACGCCACCTACGGCTTCACCTTCACCATTTAACTCAGAGATTCCTCGTCTCATCTGAGGTCCGAGATCAATATCAGCCACATCACCTAATAATAGAGGAGCCCCCTTTTTACTTACTTTGAGAGGAAGCGCTTTAATGTCATCAATACTAGACAGGTAACCAGTTGTTCGTACCATATGTTCAGCTTCTGCAACTTCTACTACAGATGCTCCACTTTCTTGGTTACCATTTTGAATAGCCATATTGACCTGTTGTAAGGTAAGGTCATATGCACGTAATTTAGCCGGATCAATTTGTACTTGGTACTGTTTAACCATACCGCCAACAGTCGCAACTTCAGACACTCCATCAACAGTTTGTAGCTCATATTTCAAGAACCAATCTTGTAAGCTGCGAAGTTCTGCAAGGTCGTGCTTTCCAGTTTTATCTTGCAATACATAATTATAAATCCAGCCCACACCTGTCGCATCTGGACCAAGGGTAGGCTTGGCGCTTGGAGGAAGGTTTGGCGCTACTTGACTCAAGTACTCAAGTACTCGCGAGCGAGCCCAGTACATATCTGTATCATCATTAAAAATGATATACACATAAGAATCACCAAAGAACGAATATCCACGAACAGTTTCAGCACCAGGAACGGCAAGCATTGCCGTTGTCAGCGGATACGTGACTTGGTCTTCCACCACTTGGGGTGCCTGACCCGGGTAACTTGTTTTTATGATCACTTGTACATCTGATAGATCAGGGAGAGCGTCAACTGGTGTATTTTTTACGCTATATAATCCACCAAAGACTAGAGCAAAAGTCGCTACCAATACCAAAAAGCGATTATTGATAGACCATCGGATGATTGCACCTATCATTGCTTATCCTCTCTTTTAACTAACTCTTTGAGAAGATAATCAGAGCCTTGTTTCTCCACTAGAAACCGAACTTTGTCACCCTCCTGAAAACTTGAGAGTTCTATGTCGCCACCTACTGAAAAGTTGAGCTCACCAGCGTCCCATGACCAATCAGCCACAGGAACATGATTTAGAGTCACCATACCAAAATCCGCCATCAACATAGAAACATCACCGTCTATCCATATTTCCGTATTTATGCTCAGCTCAGTTACTTTGTAATCAACGATTTCATATTGACCCGATTCAGATTTTTTCATCTCAAAGTCAATCGTTTGACCCTTTGAAAGTGGTTCCATTTCAACGTGCTCTGACACTATGAAATTCATGGTCATTCCTGGCCATTCCCATTCAGGAACAGGCTTATGATTAATAGTTAGCATTCTATGTCCAACCATTGCATCAGTAATTTCACCTGTTGCCCACGCCGTTTCATCAATTGATTCGAGGCCATTGATTCTTGATAGATCGGCAGATTGGCTTGATTCAGAGTCCAACATAAAGTGTGCTGAAGTAACAACTCGCTCTCCTTGTCGTAATCCCTTTAGAACCTCAATCTTGTCAGCGGCTTCACGACCAACTTCGATTCGAGCAGAACGGTATTTTCCATCACCTTCAGCAAGTACTACTCGAGTCATACCACCAGATCGAATGACCGAAGACCGAGGGATAGTTAACACTTCATCACTTGATAACGGTTTCAGTGCGACGTTAGCGAACATATTCGGCTTAAGTTCACCTTGTGGATTATCGAATCGAAGGCGGACACGCAATGTACGCGTACTAGGGTCAAGAATGGGATAGACATAATCCACTTCACCATTCCATTCTCCACCTGGTAATGCATCCAATGTCATAGATGCTTGACTGCCTTGTTTAATCCAACGAGATTGACGCTCAAAGACTTCTGCATCTACCCATACTTGATTCAAAGGACCTGCGCTGATCACCGCTTGAGCTGGAGAAAGGTAGCCACCTTCACGAATATTGAGGCTTGCAATAACGCCGTCTGCCGGTGCTTTAATTTCAATGGTTTGTGACGCTTTGCCTCGACGGGCGATGGATTTAATTTGATTGCGGTCAACACCCAAAGTGATCAAACGATCGGTAGCACCTTGTATCATTCCTTTACGCTGGCTCTTATAGGCACTGATCAGTTCTTCTTGTGCTTTTACAAGCTCTGGGGAATACAGAGTGAACAGCGTGTCACCTTGTTTCACTTTTTCACCAACAGCATTGATATAAAGCTTTTCAACCCAACCCGATACTCGAACATTGGTCTGCCAAAGTTGACTCTCATCAAAGGCGACATAGCCGACGGTTTCGATGCGTGGTGCAAGGACCTCTTGCTTTACGGTATCTGTTTTTACACCGAGGTTATTTTCAACCGCAGGATCGATTTTTACTGTTCCAGGTTTGTCGTTACTACCATTGAGGTCATCAGCATAAACAGGAATAAGATCCATCCCCATTGGCGATTTACCTGGTTTATCACGTTGGTAATTTGGGTCCATCGGCGCAACCCAATACAGTGGTTCGTCACTTGATTTCGACTCCGAAACCGCCATATCAGCCATATTATGGCCCATACCTGAAAGGTAAATATTCGCTCCGAACCCCAATGCACCACCAACCAGTAGCGCTAGGCTTGCAACTTTAAATGTACTCATCTTGATTCCTTTATTATTGTTCTTTGTACTGAGTGTTTGGCGCAGAAACTTGATATTCGAAACCACCAAGTAACATGGATAACTTGCTATTGACCTGGTTCATATCGGTGATTAGGCGAGCAAGCTCCATTTGAAGAGCCAATTCATCGGTTGATGCAGTGATGACATCACCAAACTGAGCGGTATTGTTCTGATAACCGCGCTCTACCGCTTCAATGCGGGCTTTGGACTGAGGTAATAAGCGCTCTTGGTAGCGCTGAATGCGTTCAATGAGATTCATTCTGTCCGTCATTAATGCGTTTACTTGGGCGTTCATTTGAGCGAGCAGCGTATCTTTTTGATATTGCGCTGCGCCCACTTGGTATTGAGCGGCCGCTACATTTTTATCTTGGCGGTTATCAGTGAACAAAGGGATATCCATAGTAAGATAGGCACTCAGTAAATCTGAAGCTGGCTCACCTTTCATGTTGTCAGATTGACGGTAGGCATACATCACCTCAACACCAAATTGTGGCGTGTAAGATTGTTCAGCAACCTCCACTTGGGTGCGATTGGCAGAGATGTTGGCGTCAGCCATTTGCGCCATAGGATGTTGGTTAAGCAGTGAGTAGTACTGGGTGTTGCTGGTTTGCTGCTCTAAAAGCGTATTCAAACGCGACCAGTCTAATTGATAGCCTGCCTGATTCGAATCAATGGAACGATGATTTAACCACTCTGAGCCTAGCCATTCTGATAACTGAGCTACGGCTCGATTTTGCATTTGTTGATTCGATTGCAGCTTTTCGTCAAGCTTGTTGACTTGAAGCTGGGTGTTAAGCAGATCTTGCGCTTCGCTCTTACCAATTGAGTAATTGGTTTGAATATACTGCTCCATCTCTACCATGAGATGTTGGTTAGATTCAATCAACGTTTCTGCGTATTGAAGGTAGCCCAGCTCCAACCATAGTTGAGTAATACTATTCGCTACTTCACGTTCACGAACTTGAACCTGATAGGCCATGCCATCGGCCTGTTGATTCGCTTTACGTTGGTTAAGATCTAACGTTGCACCCCGTTCAAACTGTTGCATTAATCCAACAGAAATGTTCGTCATGGGATCTTCGTCAAACTTAAATGAATCCACAGGTAAACCGCCAAAGCCCACTTTAAGTTTTGGATCCATGAGAGTAGAGCTTGCAACGCCCGTTTCACGCATCGCCTGTGACTGCGCAGCATATTGAAAGCGACTCGTATCATTTGTTAGAGCCGCTTCAATTAGTGCATTCAACTGCTGCGTCGAAGCTGCGATAGTTTGTGGAGTCGCGTTCGACCCCGAATGTGACAGGGCAGGCATTGCATAAAGTGCAATTGCAACCCCAAGGCTCAGGGGTTTAAATGCCCTGAAACCGTTTAATTCAATACTCATTGTTGTTTATCCACGATAAAACGATATGGACATACCTCAACCTCTGCCTTCCAGCAGATAGAATTGAGAGCTAAATAGTTATGATAGTTGAATTAAGCAGAGGGTGGACGCAGTAAACTCTGAATACGAGTTACTGTAACGCCTATTTTGATTGGGTGACGTAGAGCTTGATCAGGTTCAGAGACGCTAATTAATCGAGAAAATGAGAGTGGAAAAAATACGCTAGTACACACACTTTTACAGCAGTCCCCACCAGAGGTAGATGAGCTATCGCAATGTATAGAACTATCGCTCTTTGTCATCTCCATCGATGGGCAGCCTATCATCGCATGATGGCTTGCTGTAGTCTCAGACATTTCCATCGAGTCATGATTAGAAGGTTGAACTGAAGAGGTCGATATTGGACTCATATCCATCACTGGCATACTTGAGACGTAGTTCGACATCAACATCGCTAAGATGCTGATAATCAAAATGCTTGTTTGTCTCAAAGAGTTTGTCATGTGGTACCTTTTCACTTTGCATTCATAATACAGTATAAGAACTGATGGGCAATAGTGATATTTAAAATTTGTTAGAACTAAAGGTTATTGAAAATAAAGACGAACTCACTTCGCTCATCCTTCACATTAACTAAGATATCCCCATTATGTGCTTTCATAATAGCCTTAGCTATAGGGAGCCCTAATCCAGCTCCAACACTTCCGTTATGGACACGCGACTTATCGGAACGATAGAACCGTTCAAATAGATAGGGCAAAGAGCTCAAAGGAATAGGCTCACCAACATTGCTGATTGTCACCTTGTTGCTCGTTTCTGATTCGGAGATTACTACCGATATATCCGTATTATTAAAGCAGTGCCTCAACGCATTAGACAACACATTACCAAATGCGCGTTGAAGCATATCTTTGTCACCGAACAGAGTCGACGAGCCATCTAGGGTAAATCGAACGTTTTTCTCTTCCGCCAACACCTCATAATACTCAAGTAAGGGTGTGATAACCTCTTTCAACTCTAACTCTGATTCGGTCTTATGCAGAAGCTTGTTCTCTGATTTAGCTAGGTACAGCGTATCCGAAATGGTCTTACTAAGTCGTTCTAGCTCTTCAATGTTCGATACTAAAATATCTTGGTACTCTTCAATGGAACGTTCTATACCAAGTGCCACTTGAGTCTGGGTCATGATATTGTTCAACGGTGTTCTTAACTCATGAGCAATATCGGATGAAAACTCACTCAACCTTAGGTAGCCTTCTTGCAACCTCTCTAACATTTCATTTTGAGAAACAATTAAGCTGCTTAACTCCCTTGGAAGTGAGTCACTTGGTATACGCATGCTGAGGTTGCTCGTATTCACTTGCTCAATATACTTCTTCAATGTTTTTAGAGGTAGCAGGCCATTTCTAACAATAATTAAAGCGTAAGCACCAGATAAACTTACAGTCAAAACCAATGTCCAAAATAGGATAGTATTTAACTTGTCGAAAAACAGCTTGTGGTGAGTCACATCTATTGCAAGAACAATAGCACCACCTTCTACCTCTGAATAATCAAACTTAAAAGCTTGGTAATGATTATTGCCTACACTCCATTCGTATGAGGAGCCGTCTATCAGTTCAGGTGGAAAGTCAATAGTTCCATTATTCGTTTGAACCACTTGTTTGTTGTTTAAGATCCAAGCCGAGATATCCCAAGAATGAAAAATATCTAAATCTCGCTCGATAGTGCCCATCAAAGGGCGGAGTTTTGTTTCTAGATGTTTATAATCTTGTTCATTAAAGTGATTCTTGATAGCGTGTTGGATCGTTAAAGCAAAAACGATTAAAACAACAAAAGAGGCTGTGACAAACATAAACACCAGTTTGCGTGCAATTGATTGATTTAGTAATTTATTCATTCTACGGCGTCATCAAGCTTGTACCCCATACCTCGCACGGTCTGGATAAGTTTTTTCTGATAAGGCTTGTCGATTTTCGACCTCAATCTTTTCACTGCTGCATCAATAACATTTGTATCACTATCAAAGTTCATATCCCAAACAGCGGACGCTATTTGTGTACGAGTCACAACTTGTCCTTTTTTCGAAAAGAAATATTCTAGTAAGGAGAACTCTTTCGCCGTCAACTGAATCGTATCACTTTGACGTGTAACTTTACGTTTGAGTAGATCAAAGCTCAAATCGGCAATATCTAAAGTGGATACCTCTCGGCTTGTACTAGCTTGATTTCGCAATACGTTTTTTACTCTCGCAAGTAACTCTACAAATGCAAAAGGCTTAACAAGATAGTCATTCGCCCCCAGTTCAAGCCCTTTAACTCGATCTTCAACTTCATCCTTTGCCGATAAAATAATTACTGGGATCGAAATGTCACTGCTTCGAAGTGTGTGTAATATCTGCCAACCATTCAATTTTGGAAGCATGATATCCAAGATGATGAGGTCGTAATCACCAGACGTAGCTAAGTATAATGCGTCGACGCCATCCTTTGACAAATCTACACTATAGCCCGACTCAATTAGCCCTTTCTTAAGATAAGCTCCTGCTTTTTCTTCGTCTTCGACCACTAGTAGTTTCATATAACATTAAACCTTTTTCAGATCTCAAATTTGACTCACGGCTTGTGATTGTATGAGGATAATGAAATCTGCTGTTTCGTGTTGTTATCATATACTAAAACATTTCTTTCTACAGAGGTCACCCCATTGCCTTCTTGCGATACACTTACGGTATTAAGCAATATTTCTGTTAATCTCCTAGTGTAATTTTGACCAATAAACACATCCAGTTTGTAGTACGAGCTCAATACATGTGTATCAATTAAGTTGGCTTGAGTCCCGCGACCTTGCACTGGATAGATAGTGAACTTTCGAACACCTTCATCCATAAGAATAGATTCGATTTCTTCGAGTCTATGCTCCTGAAATATTACTGATACTTTATCAATCATAATTCGCTCCTTAGCTCCTTAGCTCCTTAGCTCCTTAGCTCCTTAAGTAGTATAGAACTCTAAGAACATTGCCAGTTTAGTTATTACTATCTCGTTCCTGATAGTGGACATTAATGTGGATTTTGGCTACGTACTCAAGCTGCCCTTGACTGTTCAGCCTTTCTTGAACAGTTACGTACCCTCCATCTTTCAGATGAGTAGAATTTCGTCGGCTACCATTGGTTGTTACAGGAATAAGAGTCGTACTTAATTCTCTGCCACTCATCCCCTCAAACTCTGACAATTTTTTTGCCCCTAACATATATGCTCTTTGTTTTGAGCTAACCGCATCGATAGAAACAGTTTTATGGTCTACTCTGCTCACATAATTACCAGAGGAATGTAATGGCTGTGCAATTGATACTGAACTAACCAATAAACAAGTAACTGATAACAAAATCTTATTAAGAGTATTCATTCGTCTTTCCTTTCTCGTTGTTGACGAATTTAATTTAGCAGGTCAGGTCTGACTCTATTGGTATCCAATTATGACATTTTTGTCATAATTGGATGAGCCCTTCATTTTTATCGTTAATCCGCAATTCGAAATCGCCTAAAACTAATTTGTATTTTATATATGGAACCGTTAGTTAGCTGTGTCTATCAATCCAGGAGATCAAGGTTGGGGCTGGTAGGGCCGTTAGCCAATAGATACAGATCACGTAAATGCTGGGAGCTCAATTGGCCAAAAATATCAACAGTTCTTATAATTCGTCCTACACCTTTCAAAGCTTCAGCACTATGTTTGATGTTCATTAAAAAAAGAGCTACTTCAAAAGTAGCTCTTTACTTAATTGGAAGAATTGAAGTCCTTTCGCTAATCCTACATTTCCATGTTTAGACCTTATCCATCATTTTTCTGCAATCGTTAAGCATATTCTCCATACTCTTACCATCCATCATACTATTGGATTCCTGTTGACTGCTCATCTTAGATTGCTTCATGTGTGTCTGAACATCTTGATTTGTATAACTCTTGAGATGCTGCTCACTAGTACTAGTCGCAAACACTGGTGCAGCTATCAAACTACTAAGAATTACTGATACATATAACTTTTTCATAAAATCACCTAAACCCTTACTTATGCTTTGAACTCTGGATTGTTTTCAATCTTTGCCATCGATTGATCGTTAGTTTCTGAATCTTTCTTTTCACTCGGCATAATCATCTTCATCATTAAACCGTGCATAGCTAAACAGATGATTAACGGAACAATCGCACTACTCAGGTATGCCCAACTAAACACTTCTTGACTAGAAGTGAGAATAAACAATGGAATACCTACCATTAATAACGCACATAGAATCATCATCCATCCATGACCTTTGTGATGACCATTCTTGTGACAATCAGGCTTTTTGCTTTTCATTCTCTTGCTCTCCAAAGTTACTTGAACTCGTTTAACTTAGACTCAGTTTATCGCAGCACTTAGATCAGTAATGGGGAGGGGTTCATGACAATTTTGTCATCTTAGCCGTTCTTCTTACCCCAAAACCACCAGACGATAAATACGATTGCTGTAAGACCTAAAAAATTGACTAACATGGTACTACTCCTCATTGGTTGTAGGGGCTGAAGGTGGGGTATATAAGCGCAAGCGGTTCGCATTGGTTACGACGGTAACAGAGGACAGTGACATCGCTGCCCCAGCGATGATCGGACTTAATAGCCACCCTGTGAACGGAAACAGAAGCCCTGCAGCCACGGGAATACCTAAGCTGTTATAGATAAACGCCCCCCACAAGTTCTGCTTAATGTTCTTCATTGTGGCAGTACTGATCCCAATCACATCTGAGATACCGTGGAGTGAGCTGCGCATCAAGGTAATATCGGCACTTTCAATCGCGACATCCGTACCACTGCCAATAGCAAAGCCAACGTCTGATTGAGCAAGTGCTGGCGCATCATTGATACCATCACCGACCATGCCAACAACATGCCCTTTCGCTTGCAACTGCTTGATCCAGTGAAGCTTATCCTCAGGCATCAATTGCGCGTGATATTCATCAACATTCGCGAGTGATGCCACCGCTTTCGCTGTATTGTGGTTATCCCCCGTTAGCATCACGACATGGATGCCTTGCTGATGAAAACGATTTATCGCACTTCGAGCATCATCTCGAATCGGATCACTGATACCGAACAGCGCTTTCAGTTGATCGCCTATCGCAAAATACACCACTGTGTTAGCTTCTTGCTCCCACTGCAACGCATGCTCTGTTACCGATTCAACATTGACCTTAAACTGGTTCATCAGCTTGCGATTGCCAAGCAACACGCGTTGACTCGCATACTGAGCCTGAACACCAAGTCCGGTTAATGACTCGAAGTCTGACACTTCTAGTAGATTCGCTTCATCACTCACTTCACTTTGAGTAAATGCGATTAACGCTTTAGCTAGCGGGTGGTTAGACCCTTTCTCCAAAGCATTGACCAAAGGCAGAAGCTCTGAGTCCTCTGACAACAAGACAAAATTTGTTACTTCAGGTTTACCTTGAGTAATCGTGCCAGTTTTATCCAATACAACGACATCCAATTCACTGGCTCTTTGCAGTGCTTCACCATTTCGGATTAGCCCACCAAACTCGGCGGCCTTACCGACACCGATCATAGTAGAAATCGGCGTTGCGAGACCAAGTGCACATGGGCATGCGATGATCAACACCGAGGTTGCTGCCACAATCATATAAACTAAGGAAGGTTGAGGGCCAAAGTTATACCAAGCCAGCGCTGTCAGAATCGATAGAATCATCACAGTTGGTACAAACACTGAAGACACTTTATCGGCTAGATGGCTGATTGGTGGCTTTGAGTTTTGCGCGTTCGACACCATACTGATGATCTGAGCAAGAACAGTATCACTGCCCACTTTCTGTGCCTCAAAAACGAAACTTCCGTGGTCATTAATCGTCCCGGCAGACACTGAGCTGCCCACTTGTTTAACAACAGGAATTGGCTCTCCAGTGAGCATAGACTCATCAATGGTTGTCTCCCCCTCTGTAATCACACCATCAACAGGGACTTTTTCACCGGCTCTAACGCGAATCAAGTCGCGTGCGATAACTTGTTCAATCGGTATAGACATCTCTTTGCCGTCACGAATCACCATGGCAGTTTTGACTCTCAAATCAAGCAAACGCTTGATGGCCTGCGAAGTTCTGCCTCGCGCCTTTAACTCAAGCGCCTGTCCTAAATTGATTAAACCAATGATCATGGCAGTAGCTTCAAAGTAGAGATGCCTTGCACTTTCTGGAAGCCACTGCGGCCCGACTACGACCACCATTGAATAGAGCCAGGCGGTACCCGTTCCCAACGCTATCAACGTATCCATGTTCGCATTACGGCTCAGAAAGGTCTTCCAAGCTCCAGTAAAAAAGTGCTTGCCCGCACGGACTAAAATAAAAAATGTCACTAAACCTACGGCCAACCATAGCAACTGCTCAGATTGCGTATTAACATTCATTGGTCCGCCGAACAGACCGTATACCATCAACGGCACGCCGAGACCAAGACCAATAACGCTTTGTTTTACTTTAAAGCGATACTCCTCAGCTTCACGCTCTTCTTTTAGGTCGCTTGCTAACGCCTGATCGACAATTTCTTCTGCGTCATATCCTGCGCCTTGTATCGCCTCAATGAGTACGCTGGCAGGCTGACTTGAAACCACGGTCGCCGTACGATTCGCAAAGTTCACGTCAACAGAGTCGACTCCTGACACCGATCTAAGCGCACCTTCAATCGTATTGACACAACTTGCGCAAGTGACACCGATTAATGACAGCTCAATACTGACATCCACCGCCTGTGTTGTTTTCACTTTATTCGATTTAGTAACATCCGTAGTTTGTGGTTGTGTGCCATCAGTACTACCGCTATAGCCCTGTTCGACTAATACGCTTTCAATTTCATCGCCGTTCAAACTGCTATTCACCACCAATGTTTGCTTGTCTAAATCAACAACTACTTGAGCGGTAGCGTCCAGTTCAACTATTGCTTTAGTGATTTTACCTACACAGTGTTGACAAGTAACATTGGATACTGATGTACGATACTCTTGTTGCGTAGGTATTGAAGCCACATATCCTAACTTTGCAATGACTTCTATCGCGCTTTCCGGCATTAACGTGGTAATAAGCTCTGCTCTGTGTTTTGTCTCATTAATAGTGAAAGATACATCCGGGTCTCTTTCACGTAACTCATCTACAATTTTAGCGACACATCGGCCACAATTAATGCCGGAAAGTGCTAGAGAATACTGTGTGGTGTTCATGTTAGTTTTCCTCGGGTAATACTTGATGGTGTTTCTCGGACCAGTCTTCGATTAGGCAACACAATGCGTTGCCGTTGGGCTCCATATCCGGTTTTTCATCCCACTCTGTATAAGTCGCTTCCATCATCGCTAAATGTCGTTGGTATTCTTCGATCTTTTGCTTGGTTTCTACGATTTTATCAGTCAGCATTTGCCTCACAGCAGGGCAAGGAGTCTGCCCTTGCTCAGAGTAATCAATGATTTCTTGAATCTGACTAAGGCTAAAACCAATAGCTCTTGCATGAGAAATGAACTTCAGGCGATTAACCGCACTTTGCTGGTATATCTTGTAGCCATTGTTAGGATCTCTCTCTGCATAAAGAAGACCTTTTCGAGTGTAAAACCTGACTGTTTCAGCGGTCACACCCGCTACTCTCGCAATTTCAGTTGTCAACATAACCAACTCCTCTGAAGGTTTAATGCACATGAGACTTTGTTCGTTTTATGTTGCTAGCCAAAAATAAAGGCGACTAAAAATATAATCACAAACAACCCGATGAACAGTTTTAACAACAACTTAGGGTCACTGCTCCCACCATTTGGGGCTTTGTTACAACAACTCATAACTCTCTCCAATTCGTAATTAATGATGTATTAGTTGTAGCTTAAAACCTATGTGTTAGACATAGGTCAAGCATATTGAGAAAAAATCTAAGAGGAGTTTTATTGATGAGTGCAAGAGTTGTGGGACAACTAATATGATAATCGCACGAGTATTTTTTAACTGACGTGGGGACAAAGATAAATTTATTTCCGTATTAAAAATCACCCCCGATAAAATCGACCAACTAATAAAAAACCATCAAGCCTAAACATGATGGTTTTGATTATCTACTGCTTGTTCAGCAGGTAGGTTGCTTTCTTCCTGACCTATTCTTAGCTGCCTATTCGGCAGGACACATGATGATCGGAAATGCAGTACCGCCGGAAATTTTCTTAGCTGCCTATTCGGCAGGACACTGTAGAATATAGTCTTTAACTATCTCATTCTGTATGCTTAAAGTCACAATTCACCAAAATACCCTTTTTCTTCTTACTTCTGTAGCCCTTGTTTTTACTTCTCTAAAAAAGAGCTTTAGAAAAAAGGTAAAAAGCGTAACTCAGGTACCGTGCCTTTTCTTTCTTGATTGGTGGCTAAACCATAGCTATTAAAGTTTGCTGCAACGCGCTCATCGACAAACTCCTTTTGCACGAACAAAATATAATCTTGCGCTGAGGAGCCGCTAGAAACTGGGATTCGATGAAAACTCTCGATGACTCGCTCTTCATTAGTGGCTGGTAACGATGTTCCAGCGCCAGATAGTTCCACTCTCGCCATGCTACGTTTGATTCGGCGTTTCTTAGAGCCTAAAAAGCTTTTCCCAATCGTTTGATTACGGGTAAACCTTACCTCTAAAGCATTGGCTGGAACCTCACATACACTAGAGATCTCAAATAAACCTTCATTTACCATCACAGAGAAATAGGGCTGAAAAGAGAGCCCAACCATCATCTCTTTATCTTCGGCAACAAAGGCAATAGTTTGGCCGACTGTCGATTCATTCCAATCAGGAAAGCTCACACCAATCCTATTCATCGCTTGTCGGTTATTGACCATAAACAAGTGCACTTGAGATATACACCGCCCTGCCAATAATTCATGGTCGGCTTGTGCAGGCATGTAACGTATTAAGAAATAGTAACGCTTAGTCATATCTATCCCTTACTTCGCTTTGGAACAATTGAAGAGACCACCTTTAATCAAGACCGACATAATAAAGTGCACGTCATTTGGGATGGTCTGAGAAGCTATCATTGTCTCAATCCAATTCTCTGTATTTCTGACTAACTGGTAAAAGTCATTCCCATAGGAAACATGTCGCCTTGCTATAACGTACTCTCGGTCAGCTCCATACTCATTCACTCTTAAGGGCTTATCTGCATCTTCATGCCACCAATCGTCAATCGATTGCAACGCTGCACCAATTTTTTGACCATGAAATGCAACAGTTTCCTTTCCGTTTAATAGTTCGACAGTAGCTAACTGCTTGGTAGGAACACCATCTTCTCGATCATCCAAGAACTCTTGGCTTGGGTAAACCTCATCCCCCCAACCAACTCCAATTTTAGCTTTGACATCCATGTAGAAATATTCGGTCGGGTCAGATAGGGCTCGCATCAAATAGGCTGTGAGCTTTTCTAGGCATTCTGCTGAAGCTTTATCCCAATGACCATACCAAGAAAGCCTTGTTGCGTTTTCTACAATCAAGGTTTGTGAATCACTGGTGGCCACTTCTATCGACAATTTTCGACACTCTCTGTTTCTCCAAAGCCAAGTACCAAGCAGAATGTTCTTCGCGTATCTAAGAGCAAGTTCCTGATACCCATTGAGCTCTTGATATGTTTTCGCAAGTAACGAAAGTTTAGAGCGCGCTTCGTCATCACTACAGGTATCTGGAGTTAGAGAATTGGCTCGAATTCGAAGGGAGAATGCACAGTAGATATCATCGACACCAGGTTTTACATAACACTCTTCGATAAACTGTGGATTGGAGTAAGCTAAATCTTGTGGAGCAACATTCTTTTTTACGAACTTACCTCCTTTATAGGCTTCTGAATAACCACCTTTTGGCGCACGCAACCTAGTCCTATCAATGTCAAGGGGACACATCTCACCACTTTTAGATAGATAGTAGAAATATGCTTTGCCAGCAGAGAGTGATCGAACGTAGTTTAACTGAGTGCAAAGTTCCATAAACGATTAATCCCTATAGTTTTTTTATAAGAATAGTTTCGCTACTGCATTCTATCGACCAAAAGGCATGGTTTAAAAAGTGATCTCTTCCACTAGAACGTACTTCTATTGGATTCACCTTTTTAGCTAACCCTATGGCGTTCTCTGCATACGCGTGACAATCAGTGATCGAGTTGCACCGTTTAGTTGGACGTTCTAACAAATGGTAGCCAATAGAAACTGGCAAATTATCGGCATCTTTAGTCACTAAACGCTCTAGTTCATCAAAGCTACTCGGTTGGCTCTCACTTGGGTATAACCATCGCCCGTATGCGGGTAACCCCTTTATGACGTGGAAGAGCTCGCTCCTACTGGTAAACGTCTTAAGCCACTCAACCTGTGTCGAAAGCTGTGGTTGGTATAATGCCCCTCCGGCGAAAGCAACGGGAAGTGCCGTTTTAAGCGCGGACTTAAAATCTGAAATTCGGCTGTCGCTATGTACTCTGATAACTAAGTCTATTTCTAGGTCCGCCAATCGTTCACTACGAATGGTTGGTCGCTTAGCGTTCGAAACCGTTCGTGCTTTGGCGACAGAGTTGGGTTCGGTAAGCTTCGCTGTCGGTTGAATCTTCTCGCTTCGAACATAAAAAGAGAAACTCGAAAACTCAAACGGGGAATCACAATTAACTAGCTTATTAAACTCTCTTTGGTAATGGTGCATGAACCCCCAAATAGCCGCCAAAGAAGGAGCACCACACAGATATGGGCTACTCATTGCGACCGCATCTTGCACTCTCATTGATGACAAATAGATATACTGCTCACCCGTTACCTTATCTTCATTGCCATTTGGTTTACTGAGCTGTTCAAGTATCCATACGATTTGGGCTTTGATGACCTGCATTAGCTTAGGATGATAGGCAAACTTGGCGGCATACTTGTTATTCTGAAACGCGAGATGTAAGCAACGGTTAAACTCGCTAGCTAAAGAGCCCAAATCCGATTCTGGTTGGGTCAAAAAGGCTTGAGCCAAAGTGTCATCATGTTCCAATTGCTGTTGATTAGGGTCAACATCAACGATATCTCTTAATTCAATTAATGGAAGCATCCACAGGGCTATCTGCTTTCGCAATATCTTACTTCTAACCTTACGAGCGCTCTCCCTTTGCTTCTGTGTTTTTGATGGCTCTGAACCAATTAGATGATTTAACACCTGACAGATTTTAACGTTAGTTACCTGATGGTCATCAAAGTAGTGGCCACTCTTTTTGCGACTTTCAGTTAACGTCCCACCCTGCGCTGGTTTGACGTCTAACGGGTAGTTTAGGACTTTCATATGCCCACCTAAACTGCCACACAGATTCCCGATACTTGCCGAGTTTGGCAGCGATGAAGACACAAAGCTGAGCTTACTTTCTCGACTTCTCGATCTCACTTCTAATTCTCTTTGGATGGCATGACTGACCACTGGGGTCACCGAAACATAATCCCCCCCCCATGGAAACCGCAGTTGCTTGCTGTAAGTGCTGACACTGTCAGGAAAACTATTTTCAGGAAGTTGTTCTTCAATTGTATGTTTTAAGCGAGCAAGTGACTTAATGCCTAAACCAAATTCTTTGAGCAGCTCAACCCAAACAGAGGTTTCTTGCTGAACAAGTAAAAGAAGACACTCGGACTGTGATTGCCAGCGGAAAGGATTCAATAACCACAATGTATGGCGATACACTGCAGAATTATGCGCCCACCCTAAGCGTTGCTCTAATACTGCGCTTGAAATCAATGCCTCGGTTGTCAAAAGAGGCTGTGCAATTATTCGCTGAACTTTAACTCGGCAGTCTGGAAACTTGAGATTATGAGTGTGGAACCACTTAATTTCATCAAGGGATGCCTCTAGGCTCTCTGCGGCTTTTAAATGCCTTTTAGCACGGGCAACATCCAACCAATCCGAGCATCTATCTGATTGATGGCTTGAGCTGAGATTGAGCAAGATCGTTAACGCTTCTTTTTCACACCCTTTGACACAGACATCTTCCGTATAGGGCATGAACATCTTCTTTAGCGTAACCTGCTTTACCGCTTCGTCTTCAATTGCCAATAAGTCACTTAATTTCGTCATAATTACCACTCTGGCAAATACACATTTAAGCCATCACTTTCAGAGCTCATTCGAGTCAGCTTTGTCTCGATGACACTTCGTAAAGTAAACGCCGATTCATGACTCGCTATCTTTGTATGCATTCTCGGCCTAATAACGGCTTTGATCTCACCAAACTCATACAACCGATATACCTCATCTGTGGTGCAAGAGAGCAATGTAGAAGCTTCTAAGGGACTGAGCAGTACATCACCAATATTTCCTTTCACGCTTGAAGGTACTGCTGCCATCAGCTGTGTAAAGTAAGCTAACACCTGAGTAAGCACGATATTGTGACTCAACTGCCGACTAGGTAACTGGCGACAATCTTTAAGCAGAGCACCAAAAGCTTCATTGAAAAACACCTTTTTCCAATCTTTTACTCGAACAAGTTCTGCCTTCTCTTTCAAAACATCGAGGTCTTGCCACAGTGCCGCTGGCCAAGCGCAACAATATTCAATGAATGACTCAAAGCTAGGGTCATCGATATCACCATAACGATTTACATACCAAAGTAAAAAGCCATAGCGCTCGGATAACGTCATTTTCCCCGTTAACAATCCCAAGAGTTTTGAATCGCTTCCTGACAACCATTGAGCGACCAATACCTCAACCTCTTGCGCATCCTCTACTGGCGAGTTTCGGAGTTCATAACCGCATTCACACTGACTAATACTCTCGGTGCTTTGGTATTCAAGTCTCGACTTACACTCAGGACAGTGATGAACCAGTTTACAGCCATGGTGTTCACAAGCTTGGTGAGAGATAAATTGCCACTGCTGGCGAATGTAGGGAGCTTCGTCAATACACAGAGGACAAATAGGCGTGAAGCATTTGCGGAGAAAAGCATAAGGGTAGTCAGCACCAAATCTATGCACAGCTTTGTATTGCGGAGAGAATTGAGCTTTTGAATGTGATAGCGCTAGGCGAAGTACGCCAAAGTTATTGAGCTTTAATTGGTTCTCAAGGTGGATAAGAACCCGCACTCGCATTTGGCTTGTCGTTTGAGCGTGGTAGATATTGACGCGATTGAGCTCTAAGGGGAAAGCACCAGCAATCGCCTTATGCTGATCCATGGTGTCGAACCAGATATCTTCGGCAAAATGAGAAAATCGCTCGTAACCTTGCTCTTGCGATAAACGCAACAAGAAGCTTTCGAGCGATTCGTCAAGGTAAAATTGAATGTCCGTTTTCACATGCCACCACTAAAACTTAGAATTGCTAAGTTTTAGTATTGAAGATCTTTCGTATATTGCAACCATAATATTTATTTTGTGCTGTGATGATGCATTTCTGCCTAACTGATAGGGCTTTCTAAAAATTTCGTAACGAAATACTTTTTAGTTGAGCAATTTGATAAAAATGGACTCCCTCACTACTTTAGCAACGTTATCTATTCTATAGTTTTCATATGAATTAATCGGAACCACATAGAAGTCATTTGATATGGTCAAACTATCCTCAGTTAGCCCTAAAGTGTTGCTATTTCTTTTCATATTACTCACATCTTTAACATTCGGTGGTATATCACTCTATGTGCTTTCTAATCATAGTCAATCGACTGCCAAACAGTTACAAAAAGGCAACAGCAGTTTCGAGATTGAATCCGCTAAAATTTTTATGGAAAAGTATCTAGAGGTGGCGGAGGACCGCATTGTATTAGCCTCTCAACATCAAGGAGTGATTGACGCCGCATCACAATCGAACATAGAACGCCTTTCTTATCACCTAGAGCGCTTCAAAGGGCAAAACCAATCGATGCAATTTGCAGTCCGAGACCGTACAGGGAAATTATTGTTTGAAGATACTTTTCGCCACCCTGCAGCTAAACAAGAACAAGCAATCTTTTCTGCAATCGCAAATCAAAACGTGCATGAACGTATATTGTATCTTTTGCATGACGATACTAACCATATTTGCATAAAACTGTTTATGCCTTTGTATCAATCCGGTGAGTTTACTGGTGTTATATATGGGGAAACTGCCGTTGACTACGATGACTTTTTTGGATCATTTGTAACAAATAGGGAACGTTGGTATGAATTGAGCCAGACGGAGCCTCCAGTTGCTTCTCTAGTAGAGACAAACCGTAAACTTGAGCACAACCATCACTCATTTAGCTCACACGCAAGTAAATACAATGAAAAGGACTGGTTGCTAACTCAAACCCCCCTCGCTAGAGGCAACTTAGTGTTAACCCAAGGTATCAGTCGCTCTTTTCTTAAAGAACAACTATCAACTCTTAAAAGAGAACTATTGAATGGACTTTTGATCGTTCTAATCACTAGTTCTATTTTGGTCTTTTTACTGGGCCAAAAGCTATTTGTAAACCCCCATAAGGAGTTAGAAGGATCAAAGAAACTACTAGAAGAGTCTAACAAATTACTAGCAGAAAGAGAGCATGATAGCCACCTTCTTGCAACAGTAGTCAAAGCTGCAAGAGATGCCGTTGTTATTACTGATAAAGAAGGGCGTATTGAGTGGGTCAATAACGCTTTTGAGGTCATGACTGGGCATCAATTAGACTCGGTGAAAGGTTTGACGCCAGGTTCATTTCTTCAAGGTGAGGACACATGTAATGAAACAGCAAGCCGAATTGGCTCTGCACTGAAGAAAGGTAAACAAGTTAAAGCTGAAATTTTGAATTATACAATTGATAAAGTGCCTTATTGGGTGGATATTGACATCGTGCCTTTACGTAACGAAGACGGCGAGATTGCACATTTTATCGCGATTGAACGTGATGTTACTGACTTCAAAAAGCTTGAGATTGAGCTTGAAGAGCAAGCGAGCAAAGCACATCAGGCCAATCAAGCGAAATCACTCTTTTTGGCAACGATGAGCCATGAAATTAGAACCCCTATGAATGGTTTACTTGGGCTCCTACAGATGCTTGTAGACGAATTAGAGCAAGAACAACAGAGAGAGGTTCTGAGATTAGCCCTAGGTTCAGGAGAACATTTGATAGCAATTCTAAATGATATTTTGGACCTAGCTAAAATAGAAAACGATAGCCTTGAGATTGATCAGCACGCATTTAAAATGTCTGAAATTATTAGTCCAGTATTAAACACTTACCAAACTTTGTGTTCGGAGAAAGGCCTTAAGTTCAATCTGACCGATCATTGCGATCCGTCGTTAACATACTACGGTGACTCTGTCCGAATCCGGCAAGTACTACTTAATTTGGCTGGAAACGCAATGAAGTTTACTGAAAGTGGTTCGATTGATATTGATATTAAACAATTAAGTCATTCTAAAATGGAGTTTGCTGTTCAGGACTCGGGTATTGGGATCCCTAATGATAGGTTGCAATCAATCTTTAATGAGTTTGAACAAGCTGATATATCAACAACGCGAAACTACGGTGGCACCGGGCTGGGGCTAGCAATTTGCCACAAGCTTGTAACATTGATGAATGGTCAAATCAGTGTGGAAAGTGAGCTTTCTAAAGGAAGTCGATTCAGTTTTGTCATTGACCTCCCTACAATTGCCCACTCGGATGAGAAGAATACAGAATCTCAGGTAGTAGACCTATCCCAATTTAAAGCCCTTGTTGCTGATGACAACAAGATGAACCGGATTATCGCCAAAGGTTTTTTAGATAAGTTGAACGTTGAATGTGTTACTTGTGGGGATGGGTTTGAGGCCTTGAGTCATCTGGAGTCAGGTAACTTCAACCTTGTAATCATTGATAATCACATGCCGAAAATAAGTGGTGTGGAAACGGTTAGGAGAATACGAGAAGCAGTTAAAGGTAACATTGTAGTCATGGGGTGGACTGCAGATATTATGCAAACGTCAACGCATGCTTTCTTAGAGGCTGGAGCGGACGAAGTATTAACTAAGCCTCTGATAAAAAAGGATCTCATAGAAGCACTTTCTCGACATATCAATCAGGTTAAAGCAATAGATAAAGCAAGCTAATTGTCTCTTGTAGCATATTGGTCACGTGCCAATAACAAGTTCAATCAAGTTATGGGGTATTACCACACTCGGTGAGCTTTCAGTTACAAGTTAACGAGGTTACTAGTTGATTTGTTTTGTCCAAGTACGAATATCAAATTAGTACTTGGACGAATATTCTTCAGTTCAAAAAAGCTGACAATACCCTTTTCTTAAAACTTCCAAAGCAAAGCTCCCTGTTGAGCGACGAGAGGGGGTCTAGACTAAAATCTAATCTGTCACCCCAAGCAACAGTATTATCCACCTTAGTAGAAACCAAGCCACGTAGCTCTTTACTTTGATGATCCGATTTTAATTCACTATGTTCGTAAGTAACAAAATGTAGATTCGACTCTACTAACATACAAACTTCTGGAACATCCTGTTCAATTCGTTCAGCAAACCCAATCAAACTTTCTTCGGCAAAGGTATACAACCATGCTTCTTGGTTGGGTGAATCATTAACTCTCAATATCCTTCCAAGGACTTGTCTAAAGTAAAGCTCTGTTTTGACCGAACTCATATGACAACAAACCTGCAGCCGAGGGATGTCCGTGCCTTCACTGATCATTCCAACACTGACTATCCACTGAACATTCGAATGACGAAAAGACTCAATTTCATTCAACGGATTATCATGATGATAAGTCACTATGCATGCTGACTGATTAAAGTGCTCAATCAGTCGCTTTTGAATATGTTTAGCGTGCTTGATAGAAGCAGCGACGACTAAACCACCTGCATTTGGGGACTCTTGTCTTATTTGGGCTAGCTTTTGGCAACCGTTATTTAGTATGTAATTCATAGCGTCTTCGTTGTGGATGACGCTTTGATAAGAGACATCGGATTGTTTAAGGCAATCAAGAATAGAGGCGAAGTGTTGATTGTCACTGCCAGCCTTAACGCTCAGGTGTTCATTATCGATTAAAACGATTTTAGGGCGGCGGCATACCTTATCTTCAACGGCCTGTTGCAAGCCGTATTGGTAATCGCAAACAACCTTGCCATCAGGACCAGAATACTCGGCCATAACAATCGGCAGTCGATCAGAACGCCAAGGAGTGCCGGACAGCGCCAAAGTATAATGAGCAAAGCCTTGGATCTTCGAGACAATTTCTAGCCCCCATGAGTTTGACCTCCCTTCGTCATCAAACGAACAATGGTGGGTCTCATCAAATACGACTAGTACCCGATATTTACTGACAGTGTTCCAGAAGTTTTCATCTAAAAAACGGATGGATTGATAGGTATAAGACCCACCTAAAGAGCCCAAGCCTCCATTAAAGGAACATTCCAGTTTCCATGAAAAGGTCTTTCTCATTCCTTCAGCGACCGAAAGTGATGGTGAGAAACAGAGCACTAAGTCAATCATACCTTCTTGAAAAAGACGCTTAGCAACCTCTGCAGCCATAACAGTTTTACCTGCTCCTGGAGTCGCTTGACAGAAGAAGTGTGAACGTTTGTTTGAAGTGAATTTATCGATAACTTGAGCTGCACATTCAGCTTGCCATGTTCTTAACATTGGGAAGCCTTGCTTTGGGCTACTTGCATCCAGTTGGTTAGTGCATTGATTTTGCCCAATAGCTTAGCTGATCGCTCTCTCGCTGCATTGAATAACGGCTCCATATCATGTTTGTTGTTTGGAAAACGCGTTAACAAAGATTGATATTCCTCAATCTCGCCCAAAGTAATCGCTAACTCACCTTCATGTTGTTTTTTCTCTTGTTCTAGTGCATTTAGAGAGAACTCCGGAGTTTGAACAGTTATTGAATCAACGTTTGCTTTCTTATTTCTAGCTGCTCGAGGCTCAATTGTGAGCGCTTTGAATTCATTAGTTTGATGGTAACGCTTCCCTCTACGAGCCCCAATGGCAGAAAGCCAGCCTTTCTCCTCAAGTGATAGAAGTTGCTTATAAACATACTTTCGAGCTTCGTCACTGCTCGTAAAGGTTGAAGTACCATTTAACAAAGCATCCCTAGCTTCTATAACAGAGAAATTGTCCATCCCTTTTTCAATCAATAGGTTAAACATATGAGGGTTAATTCTGGTTACTTTCTTCATGTGACTCTTACATGCAATAAAAACTTAGGATTGCTAAGTATACAAAAATCAGTAAAACTTAGACAATCTAAGTTATCTAAAGGTTGAAAAGAAATGTGTAAGTGCAGAAAGACAACCCAATCCCAGCGAGGCTCAAAGCTGCGCGTAAAAAAGCCAAGATCACCCAAAAAGATTTAGGGGTGAAAATCGGCATGGAACCAAGTTCTGCTAGTGGGCGAATGAACCATTATGAGAAAGGTAGACACGTACCGGATATTGGTACACTCGAACGAATGGCTGAAGAGTTAAATGTTCCCTTGAACTATTTTTTCTGTAGGAACGAATTAAGTGCTGAACTGGCGTGTGCCATTGATAAGATGAGTGATGAAGAGAAAAAGGCGCTACTGGAAAACCTAAATGGCGAAAGTAATCTCTAAGCTTTAAGTCCGCTTTTACTCAACAACATGCTCAACGGAATTGCATCTGTAAATCGCGGGGCAAGTATTTTATCTTCTGCGGCAATAGCATTTAGGTTGTACGCAGAGCCAGAGTCAATTTGATGAAGACGAAGCTCCTCTACAGGAGCATCAAATGGGTTATCCAAATAGGGGAACTTAAATGAAAACGTGCGCGACAATATCGCTTTGTCTATCGTATCAACGTTGTCATTGAAACTCATCAGTAGTGCATCTTTCAGGAAGTGCTTCAACGCTCGGCATTCTCCCTTACACATAACAAACAAAGGATATAAAACTTCATTTTTTGTAAGCACTGGCGGTTCATCAAAACTCATTCTCGCACTCAAACCCGCGACAAATTTCGCAAAATGCTTTTTTTGTTCCAAGTCAAAAGCATAAGATGCCGTTCCACTCGAATAACTGTTAGCTTTCAAGATCTTGAAATACTCAATCTTTCGTCTCCAACTTAACCTCGAGTTCCATTGTGGCTCTGTCGCTATCACATCGGCATAAGGCATACCAACCAACACAAACGAGACTTTTGCTTCTTCACTTATATATTTGAACGTATTAGCAATAGCTTGCCTTTCTTCTGCTGTAGAAAATTCCACAAGCTCTTGAATTTCATTGACGATAATCAGCTCAACAGATTTACGTTTAAGTTGCGTTACGACTGCCTCACCAAGGGCAATTTCATTAAGTCGACGGGTACCTCTTCCGCCGGACTTTCCATTTAAATCGACTAAAAACTGCGTAAGCGTACTCTGTTCATTTATGCGACTCGGCACTCTGGTGCTAAGAACAGGTTGCTTGCTCCAAGTTGAACTCGACGGAAAGCGTGATAGGTAATTATTAATCAAAGCCGTCTTTCCACTTCCGGCCTCGCCTGTTAACAAGAAAGACTCTGGTTCACCGCCAAGGGAGTGATTAAAACGAAGTTGATCGAAAATAGAGTAGATTTCAGTTATTGCAGGGTATTCGATAAAACAGGTTTCGAAAGATCTTAGCTGCTCAAACTGACTAGATGTTAAGTTCAAATTAATACCCCTCAATATCTTCGAAATCATCATCAAATAACTGCTCTGGGGCATCGAACACTGAGGTGGTATCTTGTTTATCTGGAGTCGTATTAATTGAGCTTGGCCCTTCAGAACCTACATCATTAAACTTTGCTAACTTCGAAGTATTGCCCGTTTTAGGCAAGCTAGCCTTATTACTTTTTGCATTGCGGAATCTATCAGTTTCTTCCTGAATACGATTTTTCATATATAAAAATGTATCTGCAAGCGACTCATCATCAGCAAGTTGTCTGATGTTAAGCCTGCGTACTCTCTGTATGCGTTCGTGCTCAAAAAGTGATAGACCACTTGTATATCCGGTGTTGTCTACCGCTGGAACTTTTATGTACTTCTTTTCCGATTCTAGATAAACATGAATAGAGCTGATATCAGAAGGGTCTGTTTTGGTCTTAACATACAGCTTTTTGCCATTGTTGGACGCCCAATATTTACGGTATTCAATAAGTTCTGAGGACTGATAGCGGAGGTTATGAAGCCTGATCCCTGACACTCCAATGGTTCTGTGTCTAAGTAAACCTAGCTCAACTCTCAACTGCTCCTTCTCAGCACCACTGTAGTAAGAGGGAGTCCACTCCGATTGTTTCCACTTGTGGTATGGAATGTCACGTTCTCTTGAATCAGGTGCCATATGGTAATAGTCGACAATCCATTTATGAAGTAGTTCTAGAAATACAGAAACTCTAACCACCGCATCCTTCTTTGGGTTGTAATCTTCTAGTTGAGTAGGGTTGGTGAATGTTTTTCCAGGTAGTGAGTTCACTAACCCTTTATTCATCTGGTCAAAGAGTTTTTCGATCCCTGACTTTCGCCAAGGTTTAGCAGTTTGACTATATTGAATGTCAGTTACAAATGGTCTTAAAGAATCTTCTAAGCTATCGGTCCAAAATTCAGCGCCATTATCAACAACTAGGTAGTCAATCTTTCCGTGACATGGCCAATCATTCTTTATAGAAGGGTAGCTATTTTTTAACCAGCTTTTATCTATTAGAGTATTAAGCAAAGCCTTCCGCACAGAGTCGAAACTGGGATCTCTAAAATTCACACTCAACCCTACGATACACTTACTGAAACGATCATAAAGCATAGTCAGGTAGGGGCGCCCCAAAGGAATATCCAACTCATCATCAATCAAAATCACTGGTACTGGGGTATGGTCAATTTCGACATATTCCATTGGTTTGGTCGCAGCTACTTGCTGACCAACCGAACGAAATTCTCGGTCTGCGTATCGTTTGCCAAACCTTGCGATCGCGACCTCATATGGAGGTAAGCCGTGTATTCGATTGTAAAAAGAGCGCTCTGAAATTGGTTTAATTTTCCCCTCAACAATCCCACGATTTATTTGAATCACTCGACTCTTATAGTATCGGTATGCTTCTGCAACGCTAAGTCGCTCACGTGTCAGGTATACGTTCTGAATTGCCTCGTCAATCAAGGATTGCGAATCCATTTCTTTTTGGCGATTGCCCTTAAACGTATGCTTCGGAATAAGTGCACATGGGTCTTTACCCGCTTCAAAATAATATTTTTTCCAAGTTGCTAAAGTTCGCCAACTCGGGGGAGTGAGCTGTAATTCTGGTTCAATGAGACTTAAAATAGGGTTCAAGTTTTTCTCGGTCCATCCACCTTTTAAACGCTTCTCCACGAAATCGATAATTTTAATACGACGGATAACTTCTTTCTGTACCTTCGGTGATTGAGAATCAATAGTTGAAGAGATTTCAATAGGTTCTTGAATTAGCTCTATTGGAAGCGGCTGAGACCCTCCCTCTGAAGCTTCAAACTCATCAAAGAACCCAAATATGTTATTAGAGTCCGATGACATAGTTAACACCAAACGTAAGTTTCGAGCCCAAAGCCAATATTATTGAGGTCTGTTTTAACTTGCCCTGAAGAGATCCAAGGTAGAGTAGAGATAAGTGTGTCCTGCTCCGATAAACCGAAATACAAAGACACTTCTTGTAACTTCACCATTTGTTTACGTTGAATAAACGCCAACACTAACTTTTGAAACTCAGTCACGGTTCGCAATCCGGAGTAACGGTGTAGTAGCTTGAAGTTATCTAAAGTTGGTCCCATTCTAATTTGCTTCTCAGTAACTAAAACCAAGCGTCTGTTAAACTCACTGAACGCAACTCTTTGTTTTTCTTCGAATCGGTCCCTGAAGTTAGGTTTGAGAATCTGACTGGAGTGTTTTACTTCGAAGAAAGTTGAATGATCATCGTGATCTGTCGCCAAAAAGTCGGGGGTATATCGGCACTTTCGATTATTAAATTGATAGTGGAAACCAAAAGGTTGGGACGTAAAGCTTTTGATGTCTGCGTTATATTCGAGGTGAAAGCAGAAATCGAACTCTAAAATGGAGAGAGTACGAACAACCGCATCATTCTTCAAGCTCATGAACTTACAGATGTTGTGTACGTGAGATGATTTCTTGGTTTGGTCGAACATAGCAAAATCACTTTTGTTGTAAACCTACAACAAAAAATAGACTATGAAGACTTATGGTGCAAATATGAAGAAAGCCTGCAATTTATGCGAACATATATTGCAGGCTTCATAAAGGGTGGGAACCCAGCCACATCCCGGCACACAAGTCACTCGCTGCGGCTGCTTCCTTCCGGACCTGACCGAGTTCACGAGCTATTGTTGCGAGAGGACCAGGCCCCCATAGATTCGTTTTCTAAGAGGCTTGCCTCAAAGAGTGACTGGATTATTAAGCATCCCCGCAACCATTGCAAGCCCTTCCACCCTATTTTTGAACAATTGTGGTCTAAGTGCTTATCCTTTATTCAAACCACGAGTAAATCGCAGGGAAATTGGTCATTTACCTACGATTAAGGTGGAGCAATAGTCATAACAAATGCACGAGTCACTCGCTTATATATCGATGTCTTCGTTATCTTCTGTGCGAATGATGTAGTCGGTCATCCATGCCGTGCCTAACAGACACAACCACACCACAAATACTGGGCTCGGTACTTCAATGCTTGGTGTGACCACTAATGCAGCAAAACCGGCAGTGGGCAGTGTCCAGCACAACAGCTTATTCCAACGGAAGGTTTTGAGCTTAGTCATCGCCTCCATTGACGCCATGATGCCCGTTACGCATAAGGCTACTAGCGCCGCGTAAGGTAAGTCTGCTATCCAGAGTGGCAATATTAGAAACAGTGACCACCAGCTGTGTCGACTGGCCGGTTTGAGGTGATTCGCTGCCCACCAGATAACTATGATTGATAGGGTTTGAAGAACCGTAACCCAAGGCGTACCATCAAGCTTGCCTGCAGATTGAGTCACCATAATGCCGACTTGTAGAGTCGTGACAATTAATCCGGATACCATAACCACTGACAAGCTGCTACGACGAGAGAAAACGACCATCAGCAGAGGGAACAACACCCAAGCACTGACTGATAAGGTTATCGGCTGCATTGGAAGTGTCAGGCCATAGACGGTCATTGAGGCAAGTAGAGCTAAGCCAGCGACTCCTCCTTGAGGTAATATCCATAACGCAGGGATAACCATAGCTAACACTGGAATATCGCCTTCACTTAGGCTAATGGCTCGGGCACAAACAACCGCCAACAGGGTTGTCACTAAGAACTGAAACGTTGAAAATACCATAGCTCTCTCCTTCTACCGATCCGTGGTATTAATGAACTAGGAATAGTTAGTATGGACCAATTTTTACCCCAAATCTTTGCTGTAATTCACCAAATTCCCTATGGGAAAGTAACAACTTATGGAGACATAGCACGTTTTTCGGGCTTTCCAGGTTATGCGCGTCACGTAGGCAAAGCTTTGGGCAATTTACCAGAGGGAAGTCAGCTCCCTTGGTTTAGGGTCATTAATAGTAAAGGCGAGATTTCGCTAAAAGGCGAGAACTTCGAACGACAAAAGCGTCATTTAGAGGCGGAGGGCGTTGAAGTGAGTGAGGCGGGAAGAATCAAGCTCAAAAAATACAAATGGCAGCCGTAACGCTGCCATTGCTTTTCATTTAATCATTATCTGGTGCAGCGAACTAACGCACGCCAACCAAACGCAAATTGAGTGACTCTGTATTTGCTGCATCAGTGATCACTGGAGCTATCGTGTCTGTAGTAAAGCGTAACTTGTCATCAACATGAATGGTTGCACGTACATTGTAGCGATGATTATCCGCAATTTGGCTCGCGTCATACTTTAATTCAAACGCAAACGGCACTTGTTTACCATCGGTTGTAAACTCTTGAGTTGCCAATACCTTTGAAGGTGCATCAGCCAATGAGATATCTTCCAGTGTTACTGTTACCAGTGCATTTTCAGGAAGAGCAATGCGTTCTCGATAACTTACCGTACCCGTCACCATTTTGATGTTCTCTGCGACAACTTCTTGGGGAGCCTCACTTTGTTCCGTAGTTTGGCAGCCCGATAGGAAGCCAAAAGAGATTAAAGACGTTGCAATTAATAAAGCCTTTTTCATAAGATATTTCTCTCAATGTGTTTGCAGGATTTAGCAAAACTGTATGCTAATTATAAGAGAGCTTTCATATTCTGTCTTGAAACCCTATGATTTATTGACAGATATTTGACTGAGCAGCCTGGTTAACCCTTTAACCTGCTCTCATTTTATTAAGAGGTACTCTGGCAATGAGTCAACCACTAAAAGAATTACTACGTTTACTTCAGCTAGAAAAACTGGAAGAGGGTCTCTTCCGAGGACAAAGTGAAAACCTTGGGCTGCCACAAGTCTACGGTGGACAAGTACTTGGACAAGCCTTGTCTGCTGCGCGCTACACGGTAGAGGAAGATCGCAGTGTCCACTCTTTCCACAGTTACTTTCTGTATCCGGGCGATCCGGAGAAGCCAATTATTTATGATGTAGAGAACTTAAGAGACGGGCGCAGCTTCAGCACTCGCCGTGTTAAAGCGATTCAAAATGGTCGCCCTATCTTCTACCTCACCGCTTCATACCATGGTGATGCTGAAGGCTTTGAACACCAAAACACCATGCCTGACATTCCAGGGCCAGAAAACTTTGCATCAGAGACAGAGCTTACGAGCCATATCGCTGAGTTCTTACCTGAGAAGCTAAGAAAGACTTTTTGTGGCGAGAAGCCAATTGAGATGCGCCCAGTTACGGTTGTCAATCCACTCAAACCTCAGAAAGCAGAACCAAAGCAGTACCTTTGGGTTCGCGCAAATGGCGAGATGCCAGACAACCATCTGATCCACCAATACTTACTGGCTTATGCTTCTGACTGGGGCTTTCTTGTGACGGCACTTCACCCTCACGAAGTTTCTTTAATGACACCTAACTTCCAAGTAGCCACGATTGATCACTCAATCTGGTTCCATCGTCCATTCAAGATGGATGAGTGGCTGCTTTACGCGATAGAGAGTCCTACAGCGAGTAATACCCGAGGCTTGGTACGAGGAGAGATCTACAACCAGCAAGGTCAATTGGTTGCAACAGCCGTTCAAGAAGGTGTGATGCGCTTTACTAAATAACTCTCGTGAAGTCTTAGCCTGCATTAACAAACCAATAAAACAAAGGGTTTGAGTTCTACTCAAGCCCTTTTCAACTTTGTCCTACTTAATTAAACGGCGAAAAATCTCTCTATTTATTACAACGGCAGTGCGGTTGTGTACTTCAAAGGTTCCATCGCAAATGTAGAAGTGACATTAGAGAGGCCATCCACACTGTTCACAAGTCGCTTATAAAACTCATCAAAACACTTCATGTCTCTAACCTGAACTTTGAGCATGTAGTCATATTCACCCGCCATTCGGTAGAACTCCATCACTTCCGGGAATTCCGAAACTGTGCTGACAAAACGTCCGTACCATTCATGTGAGTGGTCGCTGGTTTTAACCAAAACAAATGCCGTAAATGACAGATCCAGCTTCTCAGGGTTGAGCAGCGCGACCCGTTTTTCGATTACCCCCTCCTCTTCTAAACGCTTAAGACGCTTCCAACAAGGGGTCGTGGTTAGGTTCACAGCTTCCGCAATATCGTTAAGTGACAGCGTGCTGTCTTGCTGAAGCAAACGCAGTATATTTTTGTCCGTAGCATCAAGCATTTTTCAATAAAACCCCTTCAAATAGAAAATTTTTCTATCAAGTCATCAATAAACAGTAAATATAGCAAAGTTTTTCTCTGCAGATCTCGTTAATTTAATGGCATAGCAAACATAAAAAGAATAACGTCAAATTCGTGGAGATTCCCTATGTGTACTGACCATAAATGGATTAATAACGCCATTCGCAAAATCGAAGCAGACTTTCAACGCTCTGCTGATACTCACCTTATCAAGCTTGATTTGCCGAGTGTCGAGGGCATTGATATCTACCTAAAAGATGAAAGTACACACCCTACGGGTTCTCTAAAACACCGCTTAGCGCGTTCACTTTTCCTATACGCGATTTGTAATGGTTGGGTTGGCCCAGAAACAACGATCATTGAGTCATCGTCTGGCAGTACCGCAGTATCAGAAGCGTACTTTGCTCGTTTGCTCGGTCTGCCTTTTATTGCGGTGATGCCAAAGTGCACAGCCAAGAAAAAAATTGAGCAGATTGAGTTCTACGGTGGCCAAGCTCACCTCGTTGATCGCTCTGACCAGATCTACGCTGAATCTCGTCGCCTCGCGAAAGAGTTAAATGGTCACTACATGGACCAATTCACCTATGCAGAGCGAGCAACCGACTGGCGTGGTAACAACAACATCGCCAACTCGATTTTCAACCAGATGCAAATGGAAGATCACCCTATTCCAGCATGGGTGGTGATGAGCCCTGGTACTGGTGGCACCTCTGCAACCATTGGTCGTTTCATCCGTTACCAACAACATGAAACAAAACTGTGTGTGGTAGACCCAGAAAACTCGGTATTCCACGACTTCTTTAAGACAGGCAACGTAGAACTCACTGGCGACAAAGGCAGTAAGATTGAAGGCATTGGTCGCCCACGTGTTGAACCAAGCTTCATTACAGGTGTCGTCGATGAGATGCGTACTATTCCAGATGCAGCAAGTATTGCGACAACGCACTGGTTGTCAGAGCTGCTTGGCCGTAAAGTCGGCGCTTCAACAGGTACAAATATGTATGGTGTATTGCAGTTAGCGAGCGAGATGAAAGCACGTGGCGAGAAAGGCTCTATCGTAACTCTGTTGTGTGATAGCGGTGAGCGTTACCTAGACACCTACTTTGATAACGAGTGGATTCGTGAAAACATCGGTGATATTGAGCCGTTCGCGGAAAAACTCAAAGTGTTTAACCAAACTGGCGAGCTGTAAATATTCGATTGCTTAGATCACGCAGGAAGGCTTACAACGAAAAGCGGCATGAAAAGGTTCATGCCGCTTTTTTAATATGGATCGAGTTGTTTACTCAGGCTTTTGCTTCGCTTCGAACGCGGCTAGCTGCTCTGGTGTCGCTTTTGGTTGGTGGTTCTGTTTCCACTCGTCATAAGTCATACCGTACACTCGCTCACGAGCATCATCGATATCGATGTCTAGGCCTTGTTGCTCTGCCTCGGCTTTGTACCACTTACTGAAGCAGTTGCGGCAGAAGCCCGCAAGAATCATTAGGTCAATGTTCTGAACGTCTTTGTTATTATCTAGATGTGCCAATAGACGACGAAAAGTCGCCGCATCCAGCTTGTCTTGTTCTTCTTGAGACAGATTTTTATATTTGAATTCAGCCACTTTACATTCCTTATTTTTTCTATTTGTATTGAGCTCTATTGTTATACAAAAAAAGCCTGCTGTTCGCTAGGAACAAACGCAGGCTTTTATAGATTGCTAAGTTAAATTAACGATCAACCATGTGAAGTACGACCAACCGTGTCGTGACTCAGGGCTTTGTTCAATTCAGCCTCTACGTGACCCGGAGATCGCGTCGCACCTGAGATCAAGCGATACATCGCAGGGATAACAAACAGCGTCACCAGTGTCGCAAAACCCATACCAAAGAAGATAACCGTACCTACCGCGACGCGGCTTTCGTAACCCGCTCCGGTCGAAGTAATCAACGGAATGGCGCCAGCGAGTGTGGTAAACGCTGTCATCATGATTGGACGCAAGCGACGTGCAGATGCATCCACAATCGCCTTCTCAAATTCAATGCCACGGTCACGCAGTTGGTTGGCAAACTCAACGATCAAGATACCATTCTTCGTTACCATACCGATCAACATGATCATGCCGATCTGACTGTAAACGTTCAAACCTTGGCTCATTAGCACCAAACCTAAGAAGCCACCGAAAATCCCCATAGGTACGGTGAACATCACCACTAACGGGTTGATGAAGCTTTCAAACTGCGCCGCTAGTACGAGGTAAGCAACCAACATTGCCAAAGCAAACACAACAAGGATGCTCGATTGGTTCTCTTTGAAGTCTTTAGACTCGCCAGAGTAGCTCACTGAAATATCGCCTGGCAGCATCTCAATCGCCTGCTCATCAAGGAAATCAAGTGCTTCACCTAGAGTGTAGCCATCCATCAAGTTTGCCGTTATGGTGATCGACTTCTGCTTGTTGTAGTGAGACAAACGAATAGACGAAGCGACTTCTTCAATTTTAGTCAACGTATCCAAGGTGACGAGTTCACCCGACGGGGTTCTCATGTATATCTGGCTAAGATCACTCGCGTTGTTGAAACTGTTTTCATCGCCACGCAGATACACGTCATACTCTTCCCCGCGTTCTACAAAGGTAGTTTCACTCTTACCGCCGAGCATGATCTCTAGCGTGTCTGAGATGTCAGAAACACTAACGCCTAATTCAGCAGCGCGTTGCTTGTCGACAGTGACCAACAGTTCAGGCGTCTTCTCTGAGTAATCGATGTCGGCACCTTCCATCATTGGCGAATCTTCAGCCGCTTGCTTTAAGATCTCAGCCCACTTTTGCAGTTCAGGATAATCAGAGCCACCAAGCACAAACTGAACAGGCTCGCTTGAACCGCCACGGAAACCCGGCATGAATGGGAAAATACGTACATCTGGAATGCCCGTCAGTGCTTTTCTCACTTGGCCTAGTGCTTCTTGAGCGGTCGTTTCACGTTCATTCCAGTCTTCTAGAATCATGATTACGAAGCCAGTTTGGTCACCTGCGTTACCGCCAAATGCTGGCGATTGTAAGCTAAACGACTTCAAGAACCCTTGACCTAGTAGCGGCATCAAACGCTCTTCAACCAGATCCATGTTGGCAGACATACGGTTATAACTGGTTGCGTCTGCGCCACGAACAAACGCAAAGATCACACCTCGGTCTTCTTGTGGTGTTAGTTGTGCTGGCACTTGTTGCATTAAGCCATAGCTACCACCCAAACACGCGATAATGATGATTGGTGCAGCCAAGCGCCAACCCAGCGCGCGGCGCAAGATACTGCGGTAACCTTTCTCTAGCTTGCCGAAAACATGCTCAACGAAGTGGTTAAAGCGATTCGGTTTCACGTTAGCTTTTAAGATCTTACTACCTAATACCGGCGTCAGAGTTAAAGCAACCAGCGACGAGAAGATTACCGACATTGCCAATAACACGGAAAATTCAGTGAACAGTAGACCAACCATACCGTCCATAAAGGAGATAGGTAGGAATACCATCACCAGCACTAGCGTGGTCGCAATAACGGCAAAACCAACCTCGCGCGTGCCTTTGTAAGCCGCAAGCAGAGGCGATTCACCCCGCTCGATGTGGTGGAAAATGTTCTCGACCACAACAATAGCGTCATCGACAACCAGACCAATCGATAAAATTAGCGCCATCAAGGTGATCAGGTTAATCGAAAACCCAAAATAGTACGCCGCAATAAATGAAGATATTAGAGATACAGGCACGGTTACCGCAGGAATCAAAGTGGCACGTGCTTGTCCAATAAACACGTATAGCACCAAGATCACCAAACCACCTGTGATAAACAGCGTGCTATACACCTCTGTAATAGAGCGATCGATAAATACGGTTGAGTCGTAGTCAATGGCTAAACGAGTACCATCCGGCAAGAATTTTTGAATATTCTCCACTTCTTTATGAACAAGGTCAGCCACTTCTAGCGGGTTCGCATCCGACTGCGGCACGATACCCATGCTCACATTGACGATACCGTCACTCTTAAAGGTCGAGTTTTCGTTCTCTGCGCCAATATAGACATCAGCGACATCTTTTAGGTAGATCGGTGAGTTGTCCGATGCGCGCTTAACAACCAGATACTCGAAGTCTTCCGCTTGGGTATACGAGCGCGCAGTGCGAACCGACATCACAATCGCATCGTTACGTACCTCACCGCCCGGGCTCTCAATGTTCTCATTGCGCAGTGCAGTCGTAATGTCCGTTGCCGTCACACCGCGTCCCGCCATTAACTCAGGCTTAAGTTTGACGTACATAACCTTATATAGACCGCCCGAAATATCGACCGAACTGACGCCTGAAATCAGACTGAACCTATCGATTAGCACACGCTCGGTGTAGTCCGTCAGTTGGGTTCGGTCCATTTCAGTGGAGCTGAGGTTGATGTATAACGACGCTTCACCACTACCGTTGTTCTTATAAACAATCGGATCATCCGCTTCATCAGGCAAAGAACGTTGAGCGCGAGCAACCGCATCACGAACATCACTGACACCCGTATTTAAGTCATAACCTAGCTCAAAGGTAATTGTGATACGTGAAGAGCCGTTTCGGGTCGTCGATTCGATTTCATCAATCCCGCTAATTCCGGAAAGCTGGTCCTCTAAGTTAGAGGTGATCTGGCTTTCAATGATGGTCGCAGAAGCGCCTTCATAGCGGGTACTAATAGAAACAACTGGGCTCTCAATATCGGGCATTTCTCGTACGGCAAGTTTGCTGAACGAAACGATACCAAACACCACTAACAGCAAACTGAGAACCAGCGCTGCTACTGGTCTTTTTACTGAAACATCAGATAACAGCATTAGTTAGCTTCCTCTTGCTGAGGTTGACGCTTTGCTGATGTTGTCACACCAAGCTCTTGAACCTGAACGCCATCTCGCATGTTCACAATGCCTTGAACCACAATCTTGTCACCAATGTTGATGCCTTTTTCGATAACCACTTCATTATCAATACGAGCACCTAAGAATACTTCTGTGCGCGTCGCTTTGTTATCTTCACCGACGACATAAACGTAACGCTTAGTGCCAGAGTATTGCAGAGCCTGTACAGGGATAATCGGCGCTTCAACGGGTGGAAAGTCCATCTCGGCAGAAACCAGCATACCCGGTTTGAGGTAGTCGTTCGGGTTATCGAAGTGAATACGAACACGCAAGTTCAGTGTTTCAGTGTTAATACGAGAGTCAATACCCACCACAGTGCCAGAAAACTCGGTATCACCCCACGCACTTGTACGCGCTGTGACTGTCATCCCCTTTGATAGCTTCGATAAATAACGCTCTGGCACCTGAAGATCTAACTGCATGACAGATAAGTCATCGAGCGTCACCAATTCAGTGCCTGAACTGACTAATTTGCCTCGACTAAAATCGATAAAACCAACGGTGCCGGAAAATGGTGCTGAAATATGAAGGTCTTTTAGATTGGCATTGGCTGCCGCCAGTCTTGCGAGTGCAATCTCGACACTGGTCTTCTGTGCATCAATTTCAGTTTGTGTGATCGCGTTTCTTTTTACTAAACGCTCAAATTCAGCCAATTTACGACGCTCGTCTTTTAGATACGCTTTTGCTTCTGCCACAGCTGCCTTAGCTTTATCGTCATCCAGTTGAACCAGTAGCTGCCCCTTTTTGACTTCTTGATTGGCTTTAACGTGAATAGAGTCAACTTTGCCAGAAATCTCAGACGAGACGATTACTGATTGCTCAGCTTCTAGCTTACCGACAAGGGAAAGGGACTGGTTCACTTGATGAATATCGACCTGTTCAGTAACGACAGTCACTGCGCTTGGTCCCATGCGCTTAGCAACTACGGCTGGAGACGCCAAGAGAATAGATAAGCTAAGTAGAGATAAAATGGATTTATGTGTCATAACGATAGTCTGTAAGTTAGATTCGAGATCTCTATAAAGTAATTGACCGTATTCTAACAATTGATAGCAGTGAATAACGTCAAGAAGTGTAAATGTCACTAAATTATACTGACATTCGGTAAAATATCGTGGTTCTAATCAACGTAGTTGAGCAAGTAAATACAATTACTTTCGATAATTACGTACTCTGTAACTTAAGACAGCAGTACGGTACAGCCAGAACATATGTTCACTTACCGAGCAAAACGCGCACTTTTCGCTATCTTTGCCCAAAAAGGCAGCATTCAACACAAAACCATAAGAAAAACTCTTTACAGGTTAAACGTGTTTGCTATGATGCGCTCCGCACTTGAGAGATGCGTTGGGAAAAACATTTCTTAAGCCTATCCACTAAGAGATAGGAAAACACCCCTGGAGGGGTTCCCGAGTGGCCAAAGGGAGCAGACTGTAAATCTGCCGGCTCCGCCTTCGATGGTTCGAATCCGTCCCCCTCCACCATATTTCTTCTTAACTCTTTAAGAGGTAAGAAATCCTCGATTGAATCGTTGGGAAAACTTCAATTGAGCCTATGTTTTAACGGCTTTTAGCTTTTAAAGACTGGGAAAACACCCTGGAGGGGTTCCCGAGTGGCCAAAGGGAGCAGACTGTAAATCTGCCGGCTCCGCCTTCGATGGTTCGAATCCGTCCCCCTCCACCATATTTCTTCTTAACTCTTTAAGAGATAAGAAAACCTCGATTGAATCGTTGGGAAAACTTCAATTGAGCCTATGTTTTAATGGCTTTTAGCTTTTAAAGACTGGGAAAACACCCTGGAGGGGTTCCCGAGTGGCCAAAGGGAGCAGACTGTAAATCTGCCGGCTCCGCCTTCGATGGTTCGAATCCGTCCCCCTCCACCATATTTCTTCTTAACTCTTTAAGAGATAAGAAAACCTCGATTGAATCGTTGGGAAAACTTCAATTGAGCCTATGTTTTAATGGCTTTTAGCTTTTAAAGACTGGGAAAAACACCCTGGAGGGGTTCCCGAGTGGCCAAAGGGAGCAGACTGTAAATCTGCCGGCTCCGCCTTCGATGGTTCGAATCCGTCCCCCTCCACCATATTCTTCTTAACTCTTTAGAGATAAGAAATCCTCGATTGAATCGTTGGGAAAACTTCAATTGAGCCTATGTTTTAATGGCTTTTAGCTTTTAGAGACTGGGAAAAACACCCTGGAGGGGTTCCCGAGTGGCCAAAGGGAGCAGACTGTAAATCTGCCGGCTCCGCCTTCGATGGTTCGAATCCGTCCCCCTCCACCATATTCTTCTTAACTCTTTAGAGATAAGAAATCCTCGATTGAATCGTTGGGAAAACTTCAATTGAGCCTATGTTTTAATAGCTTTTAGCTTTTAAAGACTGGGAAAAACACCCTGGAGGGGTTCCCGAGTGGCCAAAGGGAGCAGACTGTAAATCTGCCGGCTCCGCCTTCGATGGTTCGAATCCGTCCCCCTCCACCATATTTCTTCTTAACTCTTTAAGAGATAAGAAAACCTCAATTGAATCGTTGGGAAAACTTCAATTGAGCCTATGTTTTAATGGCTTTTAGCTTTTAAAGACTGGGAAAAACACCCTGGAGGGGTTCCCGAGTGGCCAAAGGGAGCAGACTGTAAATCTGCCGGCTCCGCCTTCGATGGTTCGAATCCGTCCCCCTCCACCATATTCTCTTAAGAGATCGAAAAGCCAACTCACTGAGTTGGTTTTTTTGTATCTAGCCGCACCAAAATCACCATAGATTGAACTCATACTTCCCTTATTCCCCAATATCATTAGTCGCTTCTACCAATCAAAAAGATCAGCCTTGTTCTCAAGCCTTTTTCCTGCGCTATTTTTGATCACTTGTTTACTGTGATTGGCATGACTTTCTGTGATTACCACAGAGTCACGCTCGCTTTGAATTACCACCAATAAAAAAGAGCCCTTGCCATAACAGCAAGGGCTCTTAGATAAATCACGAAACTGGACTAACTAGCCTTGGATACCAACGATCAACCAAGGTGCATTTGGCGCCGTAAGGTCACGCTCTAAATGCCAGATATCGGTAATATCTTCTTCAATACCTTCTACTGAATCACGGTAACGACCGCTGAATTGAAGGCTCAATTGCGCCTTGCTACCATCATGATCAGCACGAACGATCTCCGCATCTACGTACATTACATCTGTGTGCTGCTCACCTTCAAGCTTGCTGCGCTCTGCTTTTAAGTCTTCAAACAGGCTTGGAGACACGTATTCTTCAATCGTGTTCAGCTCATTGTGGTTCCAAGCGCCTTGTAGAGTGCGGTAGTGCTCACGAGAACCGTTGATGAACGCTGCTTGGTCAAAACCCGGTGGGTAGTTATGAGGAACATCGCTTTGTGCACCAAAACCAAAACCACCAGCTGTACTCTGTGATTGAGGTTGTGCCTGTTCGAAGCTCTGTACATTAGGCTGCTGTTGTGGTTGTTCAAACTTATTCTGACCCATACCACCAAACGCAGGTTGTTGACCGCGTTGCTGGTTCATTGAACCCTGCTTAGCACCCAACATGCCACGTAGGAATTTAAATGCTAAGAACGCAATCAGACCCATGATCAAGATATCCATGAACTGGATACCTTCAAAAGCGCCACCGAAGAATGCCGCTAACAGACCACCAGCCAATAGACCGCCTAGTAGACCACCCATAAGACCCTTTTTACTAGAGCCTGCCGCATTTGTTTTGCCAGCTTGGTCTTGCTTAATCGAGTTAGTATTTTGCTGTTGTTGCTTAGGAGCGGGAGCCGTTTTGAAACTTTTACCAAATGACTTACCACCACCAAACTTTTTCGCTTCTGCGATTGGTGTCACCGCGACTGATACCATCATTATCGCGATTAGTGAGAAAAATCGTTTCATTGTTATCCTTTATAGGTTTCGTTATCTTTCGACTCTTTAATCATACTCGTTAACAATGAACAATGAAATATTCACAGCCGCTACACATGTATCATAATATTGCTGAGATTAATTTAACCCTTATTGAGTAAAGCATTGACGCCTACTAGAGCGGGCGACTAAAATATTGAACATTGTTCATTAATAGAAGTTCAAAATAGAAATTCAAAATGGCTAGAAGAAACGATCACACGCGCGAGCAATTAGTTCAGCTTACACTAGACACCGTGACTCAATTTTTGGAAGACCACTCATACCATGAGCTGAGCCTTCGAAAAATCGCGAATATGATTGGATATGTGCCAAGTACTCTTGTTAATGTATTCGGCAACTACAACTTACTTCTTCTGCACGTCGTGGCTAAAACGCTTGATGAACTGTCGGCTGAAGCGACCGTTGCTGTAGAAAAATCAAGCTCCCCTCAAGACGCACTGTTTAACCTAGCCTACTGTTATCACGATTTTGCTCTTAAGCATCCGAACCGTTGGCAATTAGTGTTTGAGCATAATATGAATGGTGAGAACCTACCTCAGTGGCAATCGAGCCGTATCGAAAAAATGACAGGTATGCTTGAGCAACTGTTACTCGCTATCGCACCTCATCACACTGAAAAAGAAGTGCTTAAAGCCAGCCGCGTATTATGGTCTGGTGTACACGGTATTACGCTACTAAGTGTCGATGACAAGTTCTTCGCTTCCGAGCCTATTGATGGTAAAGACCTGATTAATAACCTATTATCAAATTACTTAACCAATTGGTAAGCCATCAAAATAACAAATGCATAAGGTCTCGCATGAACAAGGTTCGCACATGAAGAGCAGCAGCCAATCTTCGCTGTTAACACAACAAAGGTTCCTACCCTATTTTATCACCCAGTTTCTAGGGGCCTTTAATGACAATATCTTCAAGAATGTATTGCTGCTGTTTGTCGCTTTCGCGAGTGTCGATACACTGCCAATCTCCAGTAACCTCTTTATTAACCTAGCGGCTGGTCTGTTCATACTGCCGTTCTTCCTGTTCTCTGCTCTGGCAGGCGTACTCGCCGATAAATACGAAAAGTCGTGGTTCATTCGTAAGGTTAAGCTACTCGAAATCGTCATCATGTCACTAGGTGCCATCGGCTTTATTTATGAAAGCTACGGTATTCTATTGCTATTATTGTTCCTGATGGGAACACAGAGTGCCTTCTTTGGACCGGTGAAATACGCGTTATTACCGCAACAACTAGAACCTAAAGAACTGGTTTCTGGTAACGCCTTGGTCGAAACAGGCACCTTTCTGGCGATTCTTATTGGCACTTTGGGCGCGGGACTTATTGCCTCTCATGAGAGTGCAAAGGTCGTCGCCTCGGTATGTATCGTTCTGTTCGCAGTGATGGGCTATGGCGCTAGCTGCTTTATCCCAAATGCACCGAGTAATGCGCCAGATATAAAAATAAAATGGCGACCAATTGCACTAACCCGCCAAACTTTAAACATTACTAAAAAAGACCGCCCGACCTTCCAAGCACTGATGGCTATTAGCTGGTTCTGGTTCCTAGGCGCAGCTTATTTAACCCAATTTCCTAACTTCACCAAAGTTCATTTGAACGGTACTGAAAGTGCTGTGGCTTTCTTGCTCGCCATGTTCTCTATTGGTATTGCTATCGGTTCATTAGCTTGTGACAAGCTCTCTAACCATCGTATTGAGATTGGCATCGTGCCAATGGGGAGCTTAGGTATTTCCTTGTTTGGTTTGCTGATGGCTTTGTCAGTCCCAGAGAATTTGCCTCAATTCGAATCCTTTGATCAGTTTATTGTTCACTCTGATCTCTGGCCACTATTCGCATACCTACTGCTTCTCGGTATTTCCGGCGGTATTTTCATTGTTCCGCTGTACGCTTTAATGCAGTTCAGGGCTGAACCAAACGAGCGAGCTCAAGTGATTGCAGGGCTAAATATTTACAACTCTCTATTTATGGTTGGCAGTGCAGTCCTTGGCATCATCTGCCTGAGCCTACTTGAAATGGACATTATTGATCTATTCATTTTACTGGCAGCAATGAATACGCTCGTAGTGATATACCTTGTCTATCAAGTACCTATATACGCGTGCAGGTTCTTAACTTGGATCGTCACTCATACTATGTATCGTGTAAAACATAAGAATCTGCACCACTTGCCTGAGAAAGGCGGTGCGTTGATTATTTGTAACCACGTAAGCTATATGGATGCGTTGCTGCTGAGTGCGGTTTGCCCTCGTTTGATTCGGTTTGTGATGGAAGAGGACTACGCCAAACTGCCGCCGCTCCGTCGATTCCTAAAACGCGCTGGGGTGATTCCGATTTCAGCGACCAACCGCCGCTCTATTCGCAACGCCTTCAATGAAGTCGAACAAGCTCTGCATGATGGTCACATCGTCTGTATCTTCCCTGAGGGCCGCTTAACGTCAGACGGTGAAGTAGGCGAATTTATGCGAGGCATGGAACTGATCATCAAGCGCTCTCCTGTGCCAGTCATCCCTATGGCATTGAAAGGACTTTGGGGCAGCTACTTCAGCCGCTACAAGGGACGAGCTTGCAAAGGTCTACCCACTCGATTCTGGACCAAGCTTGAGATTGAGGCGGGCGACGCTATCGATCCAAGACGAGCTTCATGCGATGTACTGCATCAGAAAGTCGTCGAACTACGCGGTGATTTTCGCTAGATAACACGCTTAACAGTCAGAGTATAAAGGCTTGCGAACAAACGTTCAGTTTTTCTAAACGTTTGTTCAATTCATTTAGACTTACTTATCGACTATTTATACGTATAGTGCTCTCTAACGTAACCTAATAATAAATACTGGCGCCATCATGAGCTTCAACAAAAGTATCCCTTTTTACCTTGCAGCCCTTTTTTGCCTTACCCCTTGGGTAAGCTCTCCTACTGCGCTTGTTATCGGCTTTTTGCTGGCAAGTTTAGGCTGGGTTCCCGCTCACCTTGAAGTCGGTAAAATCACTAAAAAGCTGCTCGCCTACTCCATCGTTGGCTTGGGCTTTGGGATCCAATTTGAGCAAGCACTGTCAGTTACCGGTGATGGTATTGGACTTATCGTGACCACCATTATCGGTACGCTAGTGATTGGTTGGTTTTTAGCAAAACGCATGGGGCTGGATCGCACAACAGGCTACCTTATCTCTTCTGGCACTGCGATTTGCGGTGGTAGTGCCATTGCTGCCGTTGCTCCAGCAATTAAGGCGGATGATGAGCAGATCGGTTTAGCTTTAGCGACGGTTTTTGTTCTCAACTCCATTGCGCTGTTTATCTTCCCAATGATTGGTCATGCGTTAGAACTGAGCCAACATACCTTTGGCACATGGGCGGCAATCGCAATTCATGATACCTCATCGGTGGTGGGGGCAGCCTCTGCTTATGGTGAAGAAGCATTAACAACAGCAACCACACTGAAACTTGCTCGTGCGCTCTGGATCATTCCAGTGGCTCTCGTCAGCGCGATGATCTTCAAGAGTGAAGAGAAGAAAATCACTATTCCTTACTTCATTTTCTTCTACTGTGCCGCTATCGCCGTCAGCGACTTGCTACCGCAATTTGACGTGATTTACCAAGGGATCTTTGACATCTCCAAGCGCGCATTGGTTGTTTGTTTATTCCTAATCGGGTGTGGAATTTCTGTCGAGAAGCTCAAAGCTGCAGGGCCTAAGCCGTTGATGTTTGGTATCACAATGTGGGTGTTGATCTCTGTTGGATCGTTAAGTTGGCTACTATTCGCTTAACCTAAAAACAGTTAGCTTAAAAACCGTTAGCTTAAAAACACCTCATTCACAAGCGAAAAACCCTCACCATTGTGACCACACTGGTGAGGGTTCTTTGTATCTGGTTACTGCTCTTGTACTGAGGTACTAGCCTGACTCTCTTGCTTTTTCATCATCACTAGTACAACCACCAGAATAAAAGCGGTGAACTCAGCCAACGATCGAGTCAGTCCGTGAGAGGTCACTGCTTGTCCTATTTGCAGCAGCACCGCAATGATCAGCGCGATTTTCATACCTGAAACCTTATTCACTAGTTCCTTTAAATCAGGCTTTATTATGATGGATAGTTATAAAGATACTAAATTCTGTTTTGAACTATTTTATCTCCAAATCAACTAACCTCATCCAGAGCGCGCTCTCTTAAGCCAGCGTGCAAGGTCAGCTCTTGAAACTTTAATACCCTGTTGATCTAGCACTGGCATTCGATGGTATTCGATCGGCAATTTGAATTTTTCCAAACGCCCCACCAGCTTTTCACAAAACCAGTCCTTGGTAGGTAGCTCGTCGCAATCAACAATGGCGACAGGACGAAAACCGAATTCGCGGTCCTCTACCGGTACGACAATCGCTTGATTGATACCTGATAGTTTACTCAAGGCTTGCTCAATCTCTTCACAGTGAATGTTCTCTCCACCCGAGATAAATTGGTTATCTGCACGACCAATAATCAACAGCTGATCATCAACCCATTGACCGAGATCTTTACTGTCAAACCAACCTGCCCCGTCAACCAAAGGCGCCAGTTGTCCTTGATAGAAGTACCCGCTAGCTAACGTCTCCCCAGAGATATAGATTCGACCATCTTCGACTTTTACTCTCCGTTGGGGAAGCACAAAACCCGTTGTATTGCTTTCATCAACAGGTTTCGCCGTCACCGTTGATGCCGCTTCTGTCATGCCATAACCCAGCCAAGTTGTAATGCCACGCTGGTTGGCTTCTTGTGCCAATTGATTTGGAATATGGCTGCCACCAAGCAACACATGACTCAACGAAAGTGGACACTCACTATCAAGCAAACGGCGAAGCTGAGTCGCTACCAGAGAGGCATGGGTACAACCATCAATGTCTTTTTCTATACCCTGATTACCCACTTTGAGCGTCGCGCCCGCCACTAGCCAGCGATAAAAGATGGCTAACCCTGAAACGTGGTACATAGGTAGGCTGAGCAGCCAAGTGTCATCAGAACCAAACTCGAAGTGTTTTAATAACCCTGTAGCCGACGCTATATGCTGTTTGACTGTGTGCGCCACCGCCTTTGGGTTACCTGTGGAGCCGGATGTAAAAACGATTGAGGCAAGATCACTCGTTTCACCCAAAGATTGTTTTAGTGAGTGTGGTGTAATACCTGAAGCCTCTTTGATGCTTGGGAGCGAGATAAGCTTTGTTTTGGCACTCAACGCTTCGCCATGCTCGCCTGTAAATGCAACGAAACGAATTTTGCCTTCTGGATAAAGGGTATCTAGTTTTTGTTCAAGCTTCTTCGACGGCTGAGGCATCGTCATCGCCACCAATACACCAAGGTGAAGAGAAGCGAGATAAGCAACCACTAACTCACAACTGTTTTTTCCAACAATGGTTAGGACGTCACCTTTGGACAAACCTTGTGTATTTAAGTAGGCGCTATAGCGTTCGACAAGCCCATCAAGTTCACGCCAATTTAGCGTGTACGAAGGGGTAATTAACGCGCGGCTGTTTGGTGAGGCATTTGCCCACAGCTTCCATAATGAATTGGTGAAGGTCACGAGTGTACCTGATGCTGACAGAGCCAGCCCACCACATTAGGGTGAGCTGAACAGATGTGAATACTAAAAAGCCGTTAAGACTGCCAAATCAACTGCTGGCTTTCCAAAGTCTCTAGCGGTAAATCGCAATTTGGCCAAGCAATTTCAAGTTGAGATTGGAACAAACCAATAGTGTCCAATCCGGGCACTTCTTCAGGCAAGTATTGATGCGCCAAACGAGCAATCTGAGTCAGACCAAGACTTGTCTCAATACTTGAGCTCAGCACTGGCTTAATGCCTAATTGCTTCGCTCGCTCAATGATTGCAACGCAGCGCTCTACGGAACCAATCAGTGTTGGCTTGATCACCACAGCTTTCGCACCAGTGAGGTCGCTCAGGTTAAAGTCTGGTCGCTTCACCGCATCTTGTAGGGTTTCATCCCACGCAATCGCGACACCGTTATCTATGGCAAACGCCAGACTATCCTCTGGTTGCTGGCATGGCTCTTCGATAAAGCTGATACGTTGGCGCAGAGAAGGAGAGATGTATTTGATGAACTGCTTGGCTTTTTCCGGTTTCCAAGCGCGATTGGCATCCAATCGCAAGCTTAGGTCTGGAATGGACTCTAGGAAAAGGCTAACCAGCATCCCATCGCGAATCGCTTCGTAAAGACCAACCTTCACTTTAGCGACCTTCTCACCTTCCATCTCATTGAGTACAGGAATGAGTTCATCAGGGTCTCCCGTACACAGAGGAGCAGCGCGATAGTTACCTTGCTCTCCCAGTTCCCCTTCCAACTCCATCATTGCCATCGACAGGCCAAATGCAACCGAAGGATACAGTTCTTCATATGGCGCCAAAGGTTTGTTGTGGCTCCATAACTCCAACTGTTCTTGCAGTTGAATACCGGCTTGATCGGTATCTTCCACACTAAACCCAGGTAGAGGGGAAACCTCACCTAGCGCTCGCTTACCGTCATACTCAAGCTCAATAACGTAACCGATACGTTGACTCAGCTTGTTATCTCGTAGCACCACGCCGCTATCCATAGGTAATTGATAACGATAAAGTTTAGCGCTACGTGAACAATTCATAGTGTTCATAAGTCTTCCTTGCGAACAGAGCATCAAAAACACAAAGAGCCGCATTGTGCGACTCTGTGTGAGCGTAGATTTGATTATGGGTTACGAGGGAACTTGTCGAAATCTGGGCGACGTTTCTCATTAAATGCGTTTCGACCCTCTTGGCCTTCTTCTGTCATGTAGAACATCATGGTCGCATTACCCGCTAGTTCTTGCAGACCTGCCTGACCATCACAGTCAGCGTTCAGCGCAGCTTTCAGGCATCGTAGCGCCATAGGGCTGTGTTGTAGAACCTCACGACACCAACGTACTGTCTCTTTCTCTAAATCCTCGACAGGGACAACTGTGTTCACTAGGCCCATATCTACGGCTTCTTGTGCATCGTAGAAACGACATAGGAACCAGATTTCGCGCGCTTTCTTCTGACCGACAATACGCGCCATGTAAGAAGCGCCCCAACCGCCGTCAAATGAACCCACTTTCGGGCCGGTTTGACCAAACTGAGCGTTTTCAGCAGCAATCGTCAGATCACACATCATGTGTAGTACATGACCACCGCCCACAGCCCAACCAGACACTGCTGCAATGACAGGCTTAGGACAGGTACGGATCTGACGTTGGAAGTCCAGTACGTTCAGGTGGTGCGTGCCAGAATCATCTTGGTAACCGCCGTAGTCACCACGGATGCTTTGGTCGCCACCAGAGCAGAATGCTTTTTCACCAAGTCCGGTAAGAATAATCACACCAACTTTCTCGTCATAACGAGCGTCGGCCAGAGCGTTAATCATCTCTTTTACGGTTTGTGGACGAAACGCGTTGTGAACTTGAGGGCGAGCAATCGTAATCTTTGCAATACCATCGTCTGACTTATGGTACTGAATATCTTCATATTGACTGCCTACATCGCTCCAGTTTACTGCCGCGTATAGTTCTTCTTCGGTGATGCCTACTGTTTTCGCCATGGTGGTTCCCATTGTTATATTCATGATCACAGCCGTTATTCGGCAGTGTCGCAATCTCTGTTTATATCAAGTGCTCTATGTCGAGATCGGTTTACATCAAGCGTTTTTACGTAATGCGTTGACTGCGAGTTCAATCGTGCTTGTTAATGCATTGGATGATCAAATTCGAAAATAGTTCAGGCTGTTCAAAATGGACATTGTGTCCAGCGTGATCGACCTGACTACACTCAAAGCCGCTACTCTCTGCCAATTCAATGAATTTACGATCTTTTTTTCCACAGATATAGTGCAACTGATGCTCGCAAGATTTCAATGTGGCACGTAAATCCGGTTGCTTGGCAAGTGATGTAGATAACAACATATTTGCTACGGATACTCCAAGATTACCACTACGCTTTATGACTAAAGTTTGTCTTTGCTCATGATTTAGTGAAGAAAAGACACTTTGCTGATACCAATCGTCTAAAACATCTTCAATTGATTGCTGTGCAAAGCGAACTGCCCATTGCGTATCATGGACCAGACGCTGTGCTCTTGCATCATCACCGTCGAGTCCGAAGTTGCCTCCTTCGACAATAACTTTCACCAAATTAAGCGTGGCAAACTTCCCACTCGTCACTCCATACATCGCTAAGCGACCACCGAGAGAGTAACCAATTAAAACAATAGGATAGTCATCAGGTAGCTGTTGTCTCTGACACTGAAACTGGACGTTCTGAACGATTTTATCGCAGCAATGATCAAAACCAATCGGATCGACAAAACAGCTCTTGCCGTGACCCGGTAGGTCAATGCACAAACGCGGATATTCAGACAGATATGAGTGACATGCACTCCAATCTTCTCCGCTTCCCAAAAGACCATGCAGGAACACAAGCAAAGGTTTCTCTAACGAGGTTTGCTCAGCGGGATAGTACGTGGAGAAAAGCATGTCGACTCCTTAGGCTTGCGCCTCTTTTAACATTGAATTGAACTGCTTCAACAAGTGAGAGGCTTGTTCTGGCGGTGTTTTTACTTCGACTAACAGTGTTCCCTCACCCTGTTCAAAGTGTGAGTCAATAGCATCTTGATACTGTGTTCGAGTTTCAGGGGCAGCATACTGCAATCTGAATTGAGCAGCAGTATGGGCAAAACTGTACCCGTGAGGCATTTGATAGAGGGATTGTTTCTGCTGTTGCGGTACGGGGAGCAAGTCAAAAATCGCACCGCCGTCGTTATTCGTCACCACGATTACCATTGGTGTTTTTGAGTCACTAAGCAGTGCCAATGAATTGAGATCGTATAGAAGCGACGTGTCACCAATTAACATCATCATAGGGTGCTGATGGGCTTTGAGTACCCCCGCCGCAGTAGCCACCAGCCCATCAATGCCTGACGCGCCTCGATTACTGTAAACTGGGCTATTAGGAACTGCTGACAACATATCGACCAGTCTCACCATTAGGCTGTTTCCGACAAACAGCGATCGCTCTTTAAGTCTAGTCGACAAATCGACCGCAATACTGAGCTCGGTGAGTTGATCATCATTCATCAACTGTGCGCGAGACAGTTGAGCGATATTTTGTGAGGCTAACTTAAGACCATCTGCCCAACCCGCACTCTGCGCATGCAGGCTTGGTAACGATTGACCAGCCAACCACGCTCTAGGCTGAGCAACGATATGAGTCTGAGGCAGGTGGTCTTGATTGATACAGTGCGTATCGGGCGATATTACGAGATACTGCTGCGGCGAAAAATGAATCGCTTGTTGCTTGATCCAGTGATTTAAACGCTTAGAGACAATGCGCTCACCAAACTGCACGATACAGTCGCAATCACTCAATTGCTCAGCGGTTTCAGGCACCTGAAGCCAAAGGTCGTAGTGCTGCCAATCGCTCGCGACGCCAGATTGGGCATCACAAAACACAGGCCAACCTAACGACTGGGCAAACTGTTTTGCTGCCTTTGCTTCTTCTAGTTCCAAAGAGCCAATCACAACCACCCCACGACGCTGATAGTAATCACTCGATGAGATGCAAGGGCGAGTTGTGCTTATATGGTACGACTTGGAAGTATATGGCTGGTCGCTTACCTTCCATGCAGCAATCGAAGAGAGGTACTGATGATAAATATCTGAACTCTCGTTGGAATAAAGCGGCTCTGGGTAAGGGCAATTAATGTGAATAGCCCCGCCCTTCGCAGTCTGCTGCGCTAACAGATCATCCAACGAACACAGTAACCAGTTGAGTGACACTTGGGTATTTGGGCTCGGTAAATTCAATGCACCTTCAACATGTTGAGAGAAAATTCCCAGCTGTTGTATAGCCTGGTTTGCGCCACAGTTAACTAATTCAACGGGTCTGTCTGAGGTCAAAAGAATCAATGACTCGCGAGTAAGTCCCGCCTCAGCCACTGCAGGCAAAAGATTCGCCACCGCAGTTCCAGAAGTCACGATCACCGCGACTTTGCTCTTGGTTGCTTTAGCTAAGCCTAAAGCAAAAAAGCCTAAGCCACGCTCATCAAAATGCGTGTGAATGGTGAATTTTTTGTTCGCTTCTGCCTCAAGAGTCAAAGGCGTTGAACGTGAGCCCGGAGCGATACAAACATGCTCAACACCGGTGCGCGCCAACTCCTCAAGCAGCGTCGATGACCAAACTCGATTCAACACCGCTTGGTCATGCTTCAATAACGGTGAATTCATGATGCTACACCCAATGGTGGGTGCTCAGAGATAAGGCTTAGCAAAGTCGACATTTTCTTATTCAGCTCTTGCCACTCATGCTCAGCAACCGATCCTGGAACGATCCCCGCTCCTGCGAACAACTGAACTTGATCGCCAACGATCAAAGCACTGCGAATCGCTACGCAAAATTCAGCGCGTTGGTGACTAATGAAACCAACCGATCCTGCATACCAGCCTCGTGCAAAAGGCTCGTGTTTTAAAATAAATTCCATTGACTCTTTGCGAGGCAAACCAGCGACTGCTGCGGTCGGTTGCAGTGTACCGAGTAGTTGCACTCCGTTGACCCCTGCGTGCAACTGCGCATGAATATGGCGTTTTAAATGTTGAACCTTACGAAGACGAACCAAACGTGCCTCTTTCTCGACGTTCACAGCGTGAGAATACGCTGTTAAGCGATCAACAATATCGTCGACAACGTATTGATTTTCATTGAGGTTCTTCTGGTCTTGAGTCAACCAGTTGGCAAGTTCCATATCAGACGATGCATTCTTGCCGCGCCCAATGGTGCCAGCGAGAGCCTCTGTATCGAGTTCCGTGCCGTGGCGACTGTAGAGCCTTTCTGGTGTCGAGCCAATAAAGCTGTGCTTGGAGTCCAGCACCAACATGAAATGGAAACTGTTGTGGTTTTTTTGATAGCTGGCTTTTAATAGCTGAGCAGCACATATCGGTTCATCCAACTGAACTGTCGTTTTACGCGCAAGCACCACTTTTTTGAAATCGTCGTTATCGATGCCAGTCAGCACTTTCTCTACTAAAGCGTTCCACTCTGGTTGCTCTGGAAGATGGCTAATCTCTTCAATATGCGCACTGATTGGGGCAAGTATTGCGGCATCAACTGACAACTTCTTAAGCGCATTGATTGAAGCGACGCGATCTGGCGTCAAGTTGATGGCTAAAGACCATTTGTCATCAAATCGAATCAGCTCTACCTGTGGAAGGAAGAAAAAAGACTCCATACAGCGTCGATTCTTCTCTGTGTGACCATCGAAAGAGCGCCCACCCCAGATACGTTGGTCTTCGCCAAGAATCGTATACGCCGGTGCAGGATCCGAAAAAGTGTGGATCTGCCCTAACGCAACGACTTCTTCTCGGGTGTCTCGAGATTGCCAATAGAACTTCGGAAACAGCGGTTGAGCATGAAGCCATTCAATAAATGCAAACGGTGGTTTCTGCTTAAGAACTTCAACACAACGAACTTCGCCAGCTTGCGCATTTTGAACTCGCTCAATCAAAGTGGAGATGGTTTGTTGGAAATGTGACAAATCGACCTCGTTCACATCTAATTTATTATTATATTAGTTTGATACTTTATGGGTAGCACCTACTTAGATCAAGAATGTCTAAAATCTTTTCAGTATTCCTGTGATTTTGCACGTTTCACCCCTCAGTTTATCTAAACACAATCCGAGTTTACGAAATCCCTCACGACCGTGACTGAACAGCCTTTGGTTAAAGGTTATTCGGAATTCGCTGATTGTTCAGATTTTTATTCTAAAAAACGTCAATTTAAGGTACTTTAATAAAGTATTTAAATAATTTTTAGGAAATCGGCAATGCAAAATATCGGGATGTCGTCAAAACTCAACAGTGTATGCTATGAAATCAGAGGACCAGTACTAAAACATGCTAAGCGCATGGAAGAAGAAGGACATAAAATCCTAAAGCTAAATATTGGTAACCCCGCCCCGTTTGGTTTTGACGCCCCAGATGAAATCCTAGTTGACGTAATTCGTAACCTGCCGACATCTCAAGGTTACTGTGATTCAAAAGGGATCTACTCTGCCCGTAAAGCCGTCGTGCAGCACTATCAAAAGAAAGGTCTGCGCAACCTAGATGTCGAAGATGTTTACATTGGCAACGGGGCTTCTGAGCTTATCGTAATGTCGATGCAAGCTCTGCTAAATAATGGCGATGAAATCTTAGTTCCCGCTCCTGACTACCCGTTGTGGACAGCTTCGGTTGCACTCTCTGGTGGTAAAGCCGTTCACTACATGTGTGATGAAGAGAACGACTGGTATCCAAACCTAGATGACATGGTCGCTAAGATCACACCGAAGACTCGCGGTATTGTTCTTATCAACCCGAACAACCCGACCGGTGCAGTTTACAGCCGTGACTTTTTGCTAAAAGTGGTCGAAATTGCCCGTGAACATAAACTGATGATCTTCGCCGATGAGATCTACGATAAAGTGCTTTACGACGGTGCCGTACACACGTCTATTGCAACCCTAGCAGAAGATGTGCTAATGGTGACCTTTAACGGCCTCTCGAAGGCATATCGTGTCTGTGGTTTCCGTGGTGGCTGGATGTTCTTAACGGGTCCTAAACATTTGGCTAAAGGCTATGTTGAAGGCCTCGAAATGCTTGCCTCGATGCGTTTGTGTGCCAACGTACCCATGCAGCATGCGATTCAAACAGCACTAGGCGGCTATCAGAGTATCAATGAGCTTATCTTGCCGGGCGGTCGCTTACTTGAGCAGCGTGACCGAGCTTGGGAGCTGATCAACAAGATCCCGGGTGTCTCTTGTGTGAAACCAAAAGGCGCAATGTACCTGTTCCCGAAAATCGACACGGAGATGTACAACATCAAAGATGACCAAAAATTCGTGCTCGATTTCCTTAAGCAAGAGAAGGTACTGCTAGTACAAGGTACTGGCTTCAACTGGCCGAAACCGGACCACTTCCGTATCGTGACACTGCCGCATATCGAAGACTTGGAAACGGCTATTGGTAGACTCGAACGCTTCTTGTCGACCTACAGCCAAGAATAATCTTAGACTACAACGCTTTAAATTAGATGCCCTCAAAGGCTCCTATCCACTAGGAGCCTTTGTCATTTAAAAGAGGAAGATGATGAGCATTCATAAGCTATACCCTCCTTATTTGACTTAAGCTCGAATCTGACGAATAGTTACTTTGTAAGATAAATAACAATAAGGGAGCATAGTGAAGCACGAAGAGAGCACATTCCTAGCATGGATTACACGTATGTCCTTCATTCAAAGATGGGCACTCATGCACACGTTTCAGGCTGAGAACATTTCGGAGCACAGCCACCAAGTCGCCGCTATCGCACATCTGCTTGCGGTAATAAAAAATAAACGCTACGGCGGCAACCTTATCCCCGAAAGAGCGGCGACTGTTGCCATCTATCACGAAGTTTCTGAGACGCTCGTACAGGACATCAACCATAAGACGAAATACAGCAATCCAGAAATAACCAAAGCAGTAAAATATCTTGAGGACTTGGCAGAAAAGAAGTGTTTGAAGACTCTTCCAGATGACTTACAAGATGAATTTGAAAACTTGCTAGTACAGGAAAAAGTGGAGCCGGAATATAAGGTGATCGTTAAGGCCGCTGACATTCTGCAAGCTTACATAAAAGCCATGAACGAGCTGAGGTTCCAAAACGAAGAGTTTCTTCATGTTAAAGATGGTCTCGATGAGCGTATTAAAGATCTCGCCGACTCAATGCCCGAAGTTCGAGATTTCATCGATATCTTTATGGGCAGCTGTACGACCACATTGGATAAGATTGCTTAAATAACCTAGTAGATCGCTGTATCACTCTATGCGGTTTTCAAGTCGGAAACGAGATTTTTCAATCTATCACCAGAGCTACTGTCAACTCTAACCAAGCCAAGAGCCACGTATTTCAACATGCTGTTAGGTGATAAGCTGGAGTTCCACTTCAATAGCTCACTGTTCAATGTTTAGAACACACTAAAATATGGATAACATCCATGAATAATATAGAGGGTGCATTACGCACCCTCTAATTATCTATTTTTTATTGGATTTAGTGTTACTAATTCCTTCGGATTTATGCTCTAGAACATTACCACCCTGGTTAATAGCAATGGATTTAGGCTTCATTTCTTCAGGAATTTCTTTAACTAAAGTTATTGTCAGTAACCCATGCGAGAGATCAGCGTCGGTAACTTCAACATAATCCGCTAAGTTAAATTTACGCTCAAATGCGCGATTAGCGATACCCTGATATAGATATTTACTTTCTGACTCAGAGCTCTTATTACCACGCACGGTCAGTACGCCTTTCTCGACTTGAATATCGAGTTCTTCTTGAACAAACCCCGCTACAGCTAATGTTATGGCGTAACGGTTGTCACTGAGAACTTCAATATTATACGGTGGGTAACCACCAACAGTTGTTTCACTGGTTAACGCATGATCTAACAGTGACGCTAGACGGTCAAATCCTACACTATTTCGATATAGTGGAGTTAGGTCGATTGAGTTCATAATATATCCTCCATAAGAAGCAATACAAAATAAAAACAACGAATATAAAAGCTTCTACTTAGACAACTTTTACAATCACTTTATAGTATTTTACAAATACGTTTTCAAGTCTATTCTCATAATATTCACTTATAAAAATACGTGTGAAATATTATTTAATAATAAGGATCATCTTAGCTTAAATCTTCTATAAGTGATGATTAAGTGAGCCTCATTACGTGCCTTAGTTTTATTAAATATGTTCCATTGATTGCTTGTCCGCCACTTTCTCGGAAATCATAGCTTCAGTAGTAATCATTAATCCAGCTACAGACGCCGCGTATTGAAGCGCTGAACGCGTCACTTTTGTAGGATCTAGAATACCCATTTCAAACATGTTGCCGTATTCACCTGTGGCAGCGTTAAAACCGTGGTTCACATCACCAGCTTTAACATTATTTGCGACGACAGACGCTTCATCGCCTGCATTAGTAGCGATTTGACGAAGTGGTTCCTCCATCGCTCTCAAAGCAACACGAATACCAACATTTTGATCTTCGTTATCACCAGTAAGGTCAGCCAACTCTTGACTTATTTTAGCAAGCGCGACACCTCCTCCGGAAACAATACCTTCTTCAACTGCCGCTCTTGTGGCATGCAACGCATCATCAACACGATCTTTCTTCTCCTTCATCTCAACTTCTGTCGCAGCACCAATCTTAATAACTGCAACACCTCCAGAGAGCTTCGCTATTCGTTGTTGAAGTTTTTCTCTATCGTATTGAGAAGTCGATAACTCAATCTGACTTTCTATCGATTTCACTCGATCTTTGATGATCTGCTCATTCGCTACACCGCCAACAATAGTGGTCGTATCCTTTGTTACTGTTACTTTCTTGGCACTACCCAATTGCTCTAGCGTCGTTTTTTCTAGTTCATGACCTAGATCTTCACAAATCAAAGTACCATCGGTCAGAACCGCAATATCTTCCATCATCGCTTTGCGACTATCACCAAACCCAGGAGCTTTAACAGCTGCAGCCCGAACAATACCACGCATATTGTTGACGACGAGTGTTGCTAACGCTTCACCTTCAATATCTTCGGCCAAAATAAGTAGCGGTCTAGACTGTTTGGTGACTTCTTCTAGTACAGGTAATAACTCTCGAATATTGCTTACCTTTTTATCAACAAGCAGTACGTAAGGGTTATCCAGCTCTACAACGCCGCTCTCCTGATTGGTGATGAAATACGGGGAAAGATACCCACGATCAAACTGCATACCCTCAACAACCGCAAGTTCATTGTCCAAGCCCTGACCTTCTTCAACCGTAATGACACCATTACGCCCTACCTTGTCCATCGCCTCCGCTATGATGTCACCAATCGATCTGTCACTATTGGCTGAAATACTAGCAACTTGCGTGATCGACTCTTTGTCACTACAAGGTTCAGACATGTCACGAAGTTTTTCGACAGCCGCTTCGGTTGCTTTGTCTATACCGCGCTTTAAATCCATCGGATTCATACCAGACGCAACCGCCTTCAACCCTTCATTAATCAATGATTGCGCCAATACGGTTGCTGTTGTTGTTCCATCACCTGCTTCATCATTAGCTTTCGATGCGACTTGCTTTACCATTTGTGCGCCCATGTTTTCAAACTTATCTTCAAGCTCGATTTCTTTGGCGACAGAGACCCCATCTTTTGTAATGGTTGGTGCCCCATATGACTTATCAAGTACAACATTTCTACCTTTCGGACCTAAAGTAACCTTAACAGCGTCTGCTAACAGGTTTACCCCTTTAAGCATCTTTTGACGCGATTCATCAGCAAATATAACTTCTTTTGCAGTCATGATTATCTCCTCAAAAAACAGTGAAAACTAAATTACTCAACAATTGCCAACACATCAGATTCAGAAAGAATTAGGTACTCTGAACCATCGATTTTTTCTGATTTGACACTATAGCCGTCATTAAAAATGACGATATCATCGACTTTAACGTCCATTGAGACCCGCTCTCCATTTTCCAGTCGCTTGCCCAAGCCAACGGCAACAACCTTCCCTCGATTGGATTTATGAACTGACTGAGACGTAAGTACAATTCCTCCTTCCGACAAGCGTTCTGCTTCAAGTCTCTCAACGATCAGCCGGTCATTTAAAGGACGAATATTCATGAGGTTAGCCTCCTACAATTGTTAAACATAAAAGACATAATAGTGATGGATAGAACCGATGTAGTGCTCTTCCGATTAGGAAGATAGGGACAACAAAAAGTGACTTCAAGAGGAGTTTTTTAAAATTTATATTCGATTTAAAATCAATTTAAAACTTTAATATTCAATTTGGTTATATGTCAATTCTTAGGGAATCGTGCGTATTTCGGTGATTGCGATCGCTCGTTTCGGTTTATTCCGATCACCTGATCCTGCCGTTTTTCTCTCTTCCTATTTTTACTCTAAGTGATCGGATTGCGCCAGTTTTCTCATTGACTCACCTCCCAGTTCTATTCGATGGCTATTGTGTACTAGCCGATCCATGAGAGCGTCTGCGACAGTAGCGTTGCCGATCATGTTGTACCACTCCTTTACAGGTAATTGGCTGATGACGATTGTGCTGCTGTTTTGGTAGCGGTCTTCAAGCACTTCTAACAAGTGACCTGCATGCTCTTGAGTCAGTTTTTCCATCCCCCAGTCGTCTAGGATCAGTAAGCCTTTCTTAGCCAGTGATTGAAGCTGTTTTTGATAGCTACCATCCAGACGACCTGCGGTTAGGTCATCAAGCAAGCGAGTTAATCGGTAGTACCTCACCGTTTGTTGTTGGTCGCAAGCGTTGGTCGCCAATGCGCAACCAAGATAGGTTTTGCCTGCGCCTGTTGGGCCTGTGATCAAGATGTTCTGGTGCTTGTGCAGATAGCCACCAGTTAGAAGTTCGCTCATCTGCTTGCGGTTAAGGTTTCGCCCCTCCTTGTAGATGAGCTGACTCGGCTGAGCATCCACTCTCAGCTTGGCTTGCCGTTTTAGCCGTTGGATTTTGGATTGGTTGCGGTTCAAGATCTCACTTTCCAGAAGCAGGCTTAACCGTTCTTCGAAGTTTAGCTCTGCGTAGGTAGTCAGTTGTTCTTGTTGCTGTTCTAGCGCTTTCGCGGCATGGCTCAAGCGCAGGGTTTTTAGTTGGTCATTGAGTGCGTTCATATCTTTTCTCCTAGTGATAACAGTTCGGGCCACGAACATTGCTGTGAACAAGGTTCGGTGTGCTCGTGTTGTCTTTGCTCAGTTGGCCTTCACGATTGTGCTTCAACAGGTTGTTAATGAAGGTGTAGTTGGTTTTTGTCAGCATCAGCGCATCTTTACAGGCTTGCTCTAGGCGCGATTCACCATGGGCTTTGCTTAGGTTGAGTAACCCGAGACAAGAGCGATAAGACTGCTCAGGATGGGGCTTGGAGTTCAGCATCTTGTTGACGACTTCTCGTGTGGCTGGGCCGATATTGGCACCCCAGTTGAGCAGGCGCCCTGGCGACCACTTCTGATGTTGATGATTACTCGGCATGTGCTCTGGTTGGGTGCTGTTTCCGCGCTCTCTTTGACTACGTGGATGCTGAGCGATCAAGTTGCCTTGGTGATAGATCTGCACCAGACGGTTGGAGGCTTCCAGTTCGACATGGTGACCAACAAGTTGATGTGGCACCGAGTAGTAGTGGCGGCGATATTCGATGTGATAGTCAGGCCCGACTTTGGCTCGTTTGGTTTCAGTATATAGGTAACGCTGTTTGGGGAGGGGCTTTAACGCAGGCTTATCGAGTTTCTCGAACAGCGCTTTACGACTTGCACCATACTGCTTCATTTCACGTTGGTTTAAGTCGTTCATAAGATCACGGATAGCGAGATTGAGTTCCTTGAAGGTGTGGAAGGTTTGGTGTCTTAACCGCATCATGATCCAGCGCTCCACTAAGAGCACAGCATTCTCGGCCTTGGCTTTGTCTTTGGGTTTGTAGGGGCGGGCTGGCATTACGGCTGTTTGATAGTGATTCGCCAGTTTTTGATAGCTGTCGTTAAGCCTTGGCTCATAACGGTTAGCTTTGGTGACCGCGCTACGTAGATTATCGGGAACCAAGAGCTGTGGTACCCCACCAAAGTGCTCGAACGTATTCGCATGCGCTTCTAACCAGTAAGACTTACCTTGGCTTGGGAAGGCTTCAACATAGGTGTAATTGGACGCGCCCAAGGTCGCCACGAACACTTCTGCTTCGCGCACTTCACCTGTATCAGGGTTGACTACTTGAAGTCGAGGTCCACAGTAATCGATAAACAACTTGTCACCTGCAACATGGAGCTGACGCATGCTGCGCTTTTGGGTTTTGAACCAACGAGTAAAGTGCTCGCAGAACTGAGTGTAAGCGTAAGCTTGCTCTTGATATTGCTCATGGTATTCCTGCCAGAGCAACATCTTCGTCATGCCTTTACGTCTGAGTTCGACTGCGTATTGCGTGAAGTCTGGCATGACTTTATCGCGACTGGTTTTCTTGCCGTGATACAGAGCTTGAGTGAGATCAGTATCGCTACAACTTTCAGGTAGAGGCCAACCAAGTTGACTTTGTCTAAAGCGAGTCAGGAGTTCCGATATGGTGGAAGGGCCGAGTTTAAGGCAAGAAGCGATGCTGCGATTTGAAAGACCGCAGTCGTACTTAAGGCGTAATACCTCTTTGATTTTCTTCATTGGAGTTCTCTTTTTTGCCATTGTCGCTTCCTTACCTTCTTGTTTAAGAAGTAAAGAATAGCGAGCTATTGATTTAAAAGAGAAAAAGGTGGGATTTCGGGCATTCCGATCGCGGTTTTCGCTATTCCGATCGCTGATTTCGGAGTTAGGCTAAAAGTGATCGGATAATCGCGGAATCGGCGATCGGTTTAAACCGAAATGGGCGATCGGATAATCCCGAAATGACTGATCGGAATGCTCCGAAATATGCAGGAATCGCCTCGATAAGCATTTACAATCAGTGTATTAAGTGCGAATTGTGGTTAGATTTATCAGTCGAAAGTCTGGTTATGACGAAAGAAGAGTATCTTTAACTCAAAAGCCCCCTAGTCACAGATCTGATCACAAAAGAGCGGCAACAACTTCTTTAGTAAGTGCTGCCGCATATGGAAAATACCTTGAAGCTCTCACTATCTGAACAGGGAGCAACCTAACCCAGTAAGGAGGTTTAAATATCTTATGAATGGATCAATAGCTAATCTTCTTCAACATACTCTAAAATATCGCCCGGCTGACACTCTAAGTGTTTGCAGATCGCATTTAAAGTCGTTAGTTTTATCGCTTTTGCTCGACCATTTTTCAAAACCGAAAGGTTCTGTTCAGTTATGCCAATCAAAGATGCGAGCTCATTTGATCGCATTTTCCTCTTAGCTAACATTACATCTAAATTAATAACAATAGACATCCCAACCACCTAAATAGTCATCGATTGTTCTTCATAAAGCTCATTTGCTTCATGCATCACTTTTGCCACAAGTCTAACAATTACACTCATTACGATTAATGCAACATCAATATCTTCAATACTAAACGTAAAGCCGTTAGGTGAATAGAACCAACTAAATACCATACTTTCGATGAATCTGAATAAAACATAGATAAGAATACAATAAGATATTTTAGTATATTGATCTGCATTTTTCTTAGTGAAGACAAACCCATCTTTATACAGTTTAAATAATTTTATCAATTGCCATGTAATTAAGGTTGCAGCCACCATTGTAATATTGGAAATAAAGTAACCGTAAATATAGCCTTCATTACTAAAATAATCCTGCTCCCCATTAACGGTTAATATCACTCCATCATTACCACCGAATGCACCATAAAACCATAAGAACGCATGACTTATAGGGTTTAAAAATATTATAAGCCAAAGGGAAATCAAAACTTTATTACTTAAAGACGCAACTGAATTTAAACTTGACATACTTTATATCTCACAAATTGTATTTTTTAAATTAGAAATAATCTCGGTAGATTCTTTCTCTACCATCAATGCTAAATATAATAAATTCATCTGTTAATTCATCATATAAAAAGCTCCCTTGTTCGAGAATGATGCTTTCATAATAGTCATCAATAAATACATCATCGTAGTAACTATCAACCACAATGACATTCTCACTGTGAGTCTTAAATCGAGACTCAGATACCACAATAGGTTCAACACTTATTGGTGCCTGTAGTGCTACAGAAAGCGCAATTCCTAAACTCATGTGAATGCCTATACAGTCATTTTATTGGTTAGCTTGGTGTCCTCATGTGTGTCTATCGTAAGGATAACAGAAACGCATGTCAATCATAAATTATCGTAAAACGATAATTTATGATTGCTTTTCATTTATTTTTTAATGAGAAAGCCTAGGGATATTAGGCATAGTTAGCTTCATTTCGTCACTAAAGGGATGTGAAGAGATCCAGCTAGGGCCTGCAAAACAAGCGTTACTCTCGTCGCTCAGAATCGCTTGATGACCAAGGTTGCACGCAGACAGTCTTGCCGTAGAGGTTTGATTACTCAGTAATAAGTAATAAGTAAAGGTTGAGGCAGCGAAATAATCAGAGATGGCGTAGATAAAAATCAGACAAGGCTAAAGATGTATACAACAACTTTAGCCTTACTTATTCATCTACTAAATTAAGGTTGGGTTAGGAGGTGTAAACCGGTCAATGGGAGACTAATCTATATGACTTCCGACTAGTAGTAAGTCACAAGGTGGCTCTTTTAATAAAACATCTACTGTACTACCAGCCCAATAACGGGAGAGAGCGCCCCGTTTGCACGCCCCCATTACTAAAATTGATGCTTTCAGAACATTCACCGCTTTTGGTAACCCTTGCTCAGGGTTACCTTTAACAAAGGTCAAACCAACTTGATGCAACTTCTTCTCAACGAGAAATTCTTGTATCGCAAACTTCTGGTTATCCAGAATCTCTTTGGTGTATTTATACAGGTATGGGGCTACGTACTGGCAGTAAACCAGAGACATTTCCGCATCTAATGCTTCTTTTAATGCTTGGCTACGTTTTACAAGTAATTGGTCAACGTCCGCCTCTTTGTCTTGTCTATGCAGAGGGTCAATAGCGACGGCAATTCGCAAGTCACTTTTCCAACTCTGCCCTGTCATTAACAGAACGTCAAACCTGTGGCGCGTCAGCTCTCTAAGAACTTGAGGTGACATTACGCCAGACGCATAGTCGATACAAAGTAACTTAGAAGCACCTGTCGACTCGTCCGTTAACCCTTTGAGCCATTGTGACCCAGGCAAATGAACAAAATCGACCTCGACAGGGAGTAATTCGAGTTCTGAATTAATATCTTCAATCAATTCAAGAATCGAGCTACACCACTGAACGTAGTAATCATTATATCGAACCGAGTTTCCCTCACCCTGGAGTAAAAAATCTAAAAAGGTATGATCTTCACTTCGTCGATAATCTTCGGCATAAAGCTTCAATGGTTGATTGAAAGAATGCGCAAGCAATAAAGCCTTCTTCAAGACGCGCTTTGATGGCGTGGTAGAGACTCGGGTTAACAAACAAATAGCGTTCATCTGTGTACTCCACATCTGTTGAGTAATGCTGCGTTAATAAATGGCGTTTAACTTGAAAAACTGGTCGAGGGAAAAAGAACTAACAATAACCTTAGCTTCCTATCACTTTCTATTTAAAGTATGTGACAAATTAAAGTTCCCAACAAGTTTTATCCCGCCTTTCATTGCTCTTATTGGTCAACAACCTGTTCGGTAGAATCCGAAGTAAGTGGCTTGACTGTATTTCCAGTTATTTTTATGACACCCTTTTGCAGCATAAGGCTATTGGGATAGGTGATCATGTTGCCATTTTCGTGGCGAATAATAACGTGAAACATGGTGATATCACTAATAGTACCGCTGATATCTTCGTCTTTATCGCAAACCTTAATCTTGTCACCAATTCGATATGGGAACGCGAAGAAAATCAACACGCTTGCCGAAACGTTACTTAAGATCGACCACTGAGCAAACAGTGCGACACCAAGAACAGCAAAAATCGAGGAGAGGAACAACGAAATATCACCGTACCCTAGATCCAGTAATAGGGTAAGTAAGGTAATAAAGACAAAAAAGGTCGATACATTGAACGCCTTAACCACAAAGACTTTTCTTTGACTAGAGACCTGCTTTTTATGAGCCAATGATAACAAAGTCTTCTCACCGACTCGTCTCAATAGCACGTACATTACAACCAACACAGCTCCAAGCATGAGTTGATGTAACAATTGTGACTTAAACAATATCTCGCTCATTAAATAAACTTCAACCTTTTCAGTAAAACAACTTCCAGCGCAATTATGACCACAAGTCCAATACTAAACAATAAAAATGCGAGCGGATTGTCGACGCCAGGAATACCACCAATGTTCACACCGAGTAGACCAGTAAAGAAGCCTGCTGGAAGAAAAATACCTGCAATGACAGAAAATAAGTAGGTATTTCGATTCATGATTTGAGCTTGTTCTTGTGCAATATGGGCAAGTAAATGGTTAATTTGGTCCAGATAGAACTCAATAGACTCATTGATACGCGTAATGGTGTCTAGGCAGTTTTTAAAGTGCTGTTTCTGCGACTCAATAAGAGGTATGCCCGACTCAAGTAAATCTTCAAAAGCGTATTTTTGCGGCTTCAAATAGCGACGCAAACGAAGTAAACGAGCGTGAAGAGCATTGAGTGAAGTGAGATCATCAACGGTCGGCGCTTCCATATTATTAAGTTGCTCATCAATAGGGGAAAGAAAATTCGATATCAGCTCGCTGATACCACTGGAAATAGCAACAAGCAAAGAAGGAATGTTGTCGGGACCTTTACCTGCCTGGAGTTGTTGAGACAAGCAAGAGATGGCCTTTGAAGGCACTTTACGTGTCGAGACCAATGCCCCCTTATACCACATCATGCGTAAGCTCAACATATCATCAGGTTCAGCGCCCTCGTTTAAATTTATACCTCTTAAAATCAATAGGAAGCAATCAGAACCATACTGTTCAAAGCGCGGTCTCGTATCATCAGCAAGAAGCGAATTAATTAACGCTTCAGGTAAAGGGTGTGACTCTAACCACTCCTTCAAACCATCAGCATCCCTCTGGCAGTGATACCAATGATTTTCTTTAATGCTACTGCCCCGGTCTACGACAGAAGTCGCCTGCCCAGAAGTAAAATCCCAACAGGAAATTAGAAATTCGCTCATATGTATCTCCAAGTCGAGTTAGCGAACAAAAAATGGTGAGTATATTGATTAAAAAAGAATACGTTTATTCATGTTTAAACTAAGAAAAGAGCTCCTAGTCCAAGAAATACTAAGAACCCGACCACATCAGTGACCGTCGTTAAGACAACAGAGCCCGCTACAGCAGGGTCTATGTTAAGTTTTTTGAGTGTAAAGGGAATAAGCGTACCTGACAATGCAGCTGCAAGGCTATTCACACTGATTGCACAAAAAATGATGATACCCAAGCCTACTGAATCAAACACCCAATAAACGATCCCACCAATGACGGCCCCCATCACCAAGCCATTAACAGCAGCGATCTTGAGTTCTTTATTGACAAGTAGCTTTAGGTTGCTTTGATGTAAATGATTGAGCGCGATGCCACGTAAAGAGACGGCCAAGGTCTGACTACCCGCAATCCCCCCCATACTGGCAACAACAGGCATTAAAATAGCAAGGGCGACAACTTGTTCAACAACAGTATCAAACACGCCAATGATTGCTGAGGCCGCAAATGCCGTAATGAGGTTAATGACAAGCCATACCCCTCTAAGTCGAGCTGCAACCCCTAAAGGCATAAAAAGGTCTTCCTCGCTCTTTACGTTTTCAGGGACCACCGCCTGTAATCCTAACTCCCTTAAAGCGATCGCTAAAGCACTCATGGGCAAGACACCAACGACCTTCCCCCCAGACAAAACAGGAAACCAATGACTCTTACCATCAATAGAAACTAATTTGCCCACATCGTAGATATTTTGAGTGTCCTCGAGAATCGGAGTTGGCGTCAATATTGAAGACAGCACCTCACTGTCGGATGCGGTCAACAAGGCTTCTGGAGAAACGCACCCAACGATTTCAGTGCCATCACGTACAACAATTAAACGTACAGGGCTATTTGAGCGGCGCTGCATTTCACCTTTAACCCTACCGATCGTGTTTCGCTTATTGGCCGTGATATAGCAGGACTCCATGTAACGCCCTACCGTATCATCTTTATAGGAGAGCGCCTGTTGAATGTATGCTGCGCTTGCATCACTCTGCTGTAAGAGAAATTCATCAACAAATGCCACAGGTAGAAAGTCAGCAAAATTGATGACATCGTTCTCGGAAATATGAGCTAGGCGTTCACTCAACATTGCTTCATTCAATAATGAATGTACATGTTGAGCCGTTTCATACTTTAGCAGGTGTAATATTGGCCAGTATTTCTCCGCAGGGACGACATCAATTATGGCTTTACGTTTTGGTGGGTTGACGGACTCCAAAACGTTCGCAATGTCTGACTTAGATTGATTTATCAGCCCACTTAAGTCATCACCTGCATCGATCGCTTTAATAAGATCCGCAAGTAAATTTGGCGGCGTCTCTATAGACTGGGGTTGTTGTAGTTCAGTCATTTCCTGACCCCTTATCATTTTGTACTGGGTCACCTTTAACGATAAATAAACGGCTAGGTTCTATGTAGATAAGTTCGCCCATTCCCTCACGGCCAAGCAGCATCATATGACTCGTCTCCATACGGTTAGTCATTGTTATTCATTGGTTAAGTATGCTTACCGATAACCAATCTGTCCATTTCACACACCTCGATCATTCTCTACTAAGTCATGCAATAACTCGATGTGCTCTGCTACATCATCTTCATCTTTGCCAAAATAAGCAACGTGAAACATGGCATCACCTTCTTGAACCAGTGGGATATTTTGTTTGCCAATAATGATTCCTGATCGCGTTGAGGTCACTTTCTGTATTGGCGCACCTAAAGGTGAGTTGATTTCCGCGAGAACCTGACCTTTTTCTACTCTTTCTCCTAACTTGACCGCTTCATTGACAAACCCACTGCCCGCGGCTCGAATCCATTCACTCTTATTCGACACAAAAGGCTCAATAGGGTGCTTTTTACGTCGAGATTTTCTTAACAACCCTAAGCTCATTAGTACATTCTTAACCCCTTTTACACCCGCCTGTATGGATAGAGGGTCAAAGCGCAGCGCTTCTCCGGCTTCATAGAGTAAAATTCGAGTGTTATTGGAGGTCGCCGCTTCTCTTAGTGATCCATCACGCAGATTGGCATTCATCAAAACAGGAACGCCGAACGCTTTCGCCAAAGACAAGGTTTCTTCATCAGCTAGATTAGCTCTGATTTGAGGCAAGTTGGAACGATGAATGGCACCAGTATGTAAGTCGATACCATAATCACAGTGTTGAACGATATTGGTCATAAAAGTATGGGCGAGTCGAGAGGCCAAAGAGCCTTTCACTGAGCCGGGAAAACATCGATTCAAGTCCCGTCGATCCGGCAAATAGCGACTTTGGTTCAAAACACCATAAACGTTAACCATAGGCACCAAAATCAGGGTTCCTTTTATGATATTGAGCTTTGATGCGATAAGGCGGCGAATTATTTCGACCCCATTGAGTTCATCACCATGAATTGCAGCACTAACAAAAACCGTAGGCCCAGCTTTATTAGCTCTTTGGATATGAACAGGAATGAAGAGTTCTGTGTCAGTATAAAGCTTTGCGACTGGAATATTAATTTGGCAACTTTGACCCCTAACAATAGTTTGACCCGCTATGAGGATGGTATCGTCTGTCATTAGCCTTTCCCACGCGTTTTAGTTGCATTAGGTTTTGCGTTTTTCTCAATAAAGTCGAAAATCATCCCTGCTACATCTTTACCTGTAGCATTTTCAATACCTTCTAAACCGGGAGAAGAGTTAACCTCCATCACCACAGGTCCGTTGTTTGATTGCAGTATGTCGACGCCACATAAATTTAACCCCATAACTTTGGCAGCGTTGACGGCAGTTAAGCGTTCTTCCTTAGAAAGCCTCACCAGTTGAGCGGTTCCTCCACGGTGTAAGTTAGAGCGAAATTCGCCCTCTTCAGCTTGACGCTTCATCGCGGCGATCACTTTGCCACCCACAACAAAACAGCGTATATCAGCCCCACCTGCTTCTTTAATAAACTCCTGAACAAGAATGTTAGCTTTTAGCCCCATAAAAGCCTCTAATACGCTCTCAGCCGCTTTGTTTGTCTCTGCTAGGACAACACCAATACCTTGTGTGCCTTCAAGGAGCTTAATAACGAGCGGGGCACCACCGACATTCTTAATCAGATCTTGGATTTTATCGGGTTTACTAGCAAATCCAGTTCTCGGAAGCCCAACACCTTTGCGCGACAGTAGCTGTAACGAGCGTAACTTATCCCGCGAACGGCTGATGGCAATGGATTCATTGACACAAAAGGTTCCCATCATCTCAAACTGTCTAACGACTGCAGTTCCATAGAAAGTAATTGACGAACCAATTCTTGGGATAACAGCGTCATACAAAGGTAAATCTCGGCCTTGATATCTTACTTTAGGGTGACTGCTGGTAATATCCATGTAGCAGTGTAGAGTGTCGATGATATCTACCTCATGGCCTTTCATCTCACCAGCTTCTTTTAGACGTCGGGTCGAATACAGGTTTTCATTTCTAGATAAAATTGCGATACGCATAGTACCTCCTCCAATCATGACTTAGGCGTTAAAGCTCAGTAATGGTCGATATTTGATTGCGACCAGTCTCTTTAGATAAATATAGAGCACTATCCACTTGCAATCATTGAAAGGACATACATCTACCGACGGTTGGGTTGGTTATTTTTCGAGCGAGGACAAGAAATCACGAATTTGCAGCGGCCAAACGCCATTTAAACTATCTCGTTCTCAGAGCGTCAGGCTAGAAATGAACTGTTTTTTAACAACTTTCTCCCGAAGCTTCAAATTATTGCTAGACGAAATCAGTTAGCCGGGTATAAGTTGTGATATTTACTTTCAACCAATGTAGGTGCTCATTTGACGCTTTCAAACTCACCTAATCTATTGCTTGCCGAGCAATGGAAAGCTCGTAACGACGATGAACACAAAATTCGCCGTGATGACCACAGAAGTCCGTTTCAACGCGATCGTGCTCGCGTACTTCACTCTGCGGCGTTTAGACGATTACAAGCCAAGACCCAAGTTCATGGAACCGCAATCAACGACTTCCACCGGACACGTCTGACTCACTCTCTAGAAGCCGCACAACTGGGAACTGGGATCGTTGCTCAGCTTAAAAAGAAGCAACCTGAGTTCCGAGAACTGCTGCCATCAGACAGCTTAATTGACTCTCTGTGTCTTGCCCACGATATCGGTCATCCGCCCTATGGCCACGGCGGTGAAGTCGCACTGAACTATATGATGCGAGATCATGGAGGCTTTGAGGGCAATGCCCAAACGTTTCGTATTGTGACTCAGTTGGAGCCTTATACAGAGCACCACGGCATGAACCTATCAAGACGCACTCTCCTTGGTTTGATCAAGTACCCGTCGCCAATCAGCAAAATCAGAGCGGCATCAATGCCAAAACCAGTTAAACATCAAAGGCAACTGCGAGCCCGAGACTGGATGCCCGCTAAAGGCATCTACGACCACGATAAAGCACTGTTTGAGTGGGTACTTTCACCCTTATCTGAGCACGACCAAACTCTTTTTCAACAACCAAGAAAAGCGCACGTCGAGCCATTTCAACACAATAAGACCAAGTTCAAGTCACTCGACTGCTCCATCATGGAGTTGGCAGATGACATCGCCTATGGTGTACATGATTTGGAAGATGCGATTGTGCTTGGCTCGGTGACTAAAGCGCAGTGGATGGAATCAGCTTACCCGCAATTGTTGGAAGCTAACGATCCTTGGATCGTAGGCCACCTCGACTCAATTACTGAAATGTTGTTCTCAGGAGAACAATACCGTCGCAAAGATGCCATTGGTGGCATTGTTAACGCATTACTTACCAGCATCTCAATCAAGCCAGTGGATGCGGGTTTTGAAAACCCACTGCTCTCATATAATGCCTACCTAGAACCGAGCATGGATTTAACCCTAGATAAGCTGAAGCACTTTGTGAGTGAGTTTGTGATTCAGGTGCCTCAAGTTCAAGTCATTGAGTACAAAGGACAACAGATCATTATGGATATGTTTGAAGCCTTCAGTGCCGACCCTGAGCGTTTGTTACCTCTGGCAATTAAAAAGCAGTGGCAAGGCCACACTGAAGAGTGTCGTAAGATGAGGGTTATTGCTGATTACATCTCGTCCATGACCGATGACCTCGCTCAAAAGATGCACCAGCAGCTGTTCTCAGCGCATACCGAGTTCTGACTGGCTGAGCTTCGTTGAAGAGTACTCAACTTAAGTAGTTTTTCTCAAACACGCCTGGTGGCATTTGGTCGATTTGAAACTGAATCATTCGATCAAATGCCGCAAGTAGCGGAGCAAACTCATGATAGGGTTGCAGTAAGCTCAGCAAATGATAACCCGCCTCTACGGTGGATAGGCTGTTTTCACTCGGCGCTTTACGAATCCGATAGTTCCCTTTCAAATCTTTTGGTAAATGAACGGTAACGAGCTGCTGTAAATTGCTGGAAACTTGCCACATTTTGAACGCTTTCTTCCACGTTCCGTCGAGCAAGATGATTCTCCGTTTTGGCTTATCCGTACCATTCCAACTGGACTCAGATAACTGCTCAACTGACACCGAGCTCTCACCTGGGTACAAGATTGCATATTGATAGTTGGGGTCGCTCAACAGAAGATTGAGTTCTTCGTGTTCAGAAAAGTCTTCGCCAATGAAAGTAACGCTGTTTTCCAATGACAAGGATAAAATCCGTGCTGTACCCATCGGCCTATGCTCTTCTGATGGGTGCTGAAGAATGATAAGCTCAACGTCCGATTCAAGTGGAGTGATCCACTGACAAATACACGCTTTCAAAGCCTTGCGGCACTGGGGGCAATAACGAGACATGGATTTACGGTGTACCCTGCTTTAGTTTTTACTTCACTGATGTGTGTTTTGTTCCAATTTGACCCGATTCAAGCTTGGGTCGTTTGGGATCACAATGCAATCGCCGATGGACAATGGTGGCGAATCGTAACAGGAAACTTTTCCCATACCAACCTTTCGCATTTGGCGATGAACCTAATTGGATTATGGGTAATCAGTTATCTATTTCAACCTAATGCTATTCGACTGATTACGTCACTATTGATTATCAGCTTGTTCACTGGTACTGGGCTGCTACTGACCAATATCCAGAGCTATGTCGGGCTGTCTGGCACACTGCACGGGTTATTTGGTTTCTTTGCGCTGACAGAGGCGCTGACTGGGCGTCGTTCAAGCTGGTTGCTCGTAGGTGGTCTGATAGTGAAAGTGGCTTGGGAACAGTTTGTTGGCCCTTCCACCACGACTGGCGCGTTAATCAATGCACGCGTCGCGATTGAAGCTCACCTGTTGGGTGCCGTTGGTGGCTTTATCTTGGCTTGGCTGAGACTAAAGAGGTGGACTTAACTCTATCAAAATGAGTGAAACCGAAATGTGGCTTAGCCATAAATTCAAACGAGGATGGGAGTGAATGGCGGTCACTCCCTTTTTATTGCTATCTTTGTTTTGACCCTATTTAGAGTTCAATTCTCTTACGGTTCTTCTCAACAGTGGCAACACCGATGCCTTTGACATTCGCTAAGTCGTCAGGCTTTTGAAACGCGCCATGTTGGTCGCGATACTGCACGATTTCTTCAGCTTTTTTATCACCGATACCAACTAACAAAGCTGACAGCTCTTCCGCTGTGGCCGTGTTGATATTTACCGTTACCTCAATCCCTTCATAAAGTTCTGCTTTAGACGGACTATCGGCCCAAACTGAAGCACTAAAAGCAATCATAAAAGACATTAAAAGAGTGTATAAACTTTTCATTCTCGTTCCGTTCCATGTTGTGAAAACTAATACCAATCACAGTAAATAAGTGATCAAAAATCGCGCAGGAAAAAGGCTTGAGAACAAGGCAGCTTTTTTGCAACAGAGAGTTTCTGATAAGTAGTTATTCTACAATCAAAAATTCTAACGCAGTTATCGAGCATTTTAACAAGCTAGGGTGAGCAATTATTTACTACGATTGGTATAAACATTACTCTTTGAAAACCGACTACCGAAGTTTATTGAGACAAAAATAAAGCGGGCCACCTAAGTGACCCGCTTTGAGTTACAACTGATTTTCATCGTCGTGTAGGCTAACTCGCAAACCTACTCTTCAAGCTATCTTTTACTGAGCTTGCTATTATTGACCTTGACCTACGATGTAGTATTCAACGTCTGCGTTCTTACGAAGTACGTTCAGAACGTTGGTTAGGTCTTGCTGGTTACCAACTCGCTCTAGCTGCGCACCAATTTGAGTGCTGTAATCTGGGTTGATATCTGCAGTAACCTTAGACAGTTCGACAACGACGATATTACCGTTTTGGTCTTTCGCTTGACCAAACACTGGTTGATCCGCTTCTGGCTTAGCAAAAGCAAATACAGAACTTGCTAGTGGTGAGCTACGGTCAATCGTTTCAAGCTCGCTAAACGTCAGGTTGTTTTCCGCTAGTACGGCTTCGTTACCTGCTTTTAGTTCATTCACAAGTGATACGCCTAGCTCAATCGCTTGTTGTTCCGCTTTAACAGCAGACAGCGCAGCAACGACTTGATCTTTCACTTCTTCAAGAGGAAGAACTGTCTCATCACGAGTCTCTTCAACGCGAACCACAATTACGTGTTCAGGCGCAACTTCGATAACTTCTGAGTTTAGACCATCCTCTTTCACTTCAGGACTTAGAATCGCTTGCATTACAGCAGGCGTTTTCAGTAGCTCAGGAGCGTCGATTTGAGAAACGAAGTCTGTTGTCTGGATCTTAGCGTTAATCGCCTCTGCAGAGTCGTCTAGTGAGTCTGGGTACTCAAACGCAACCTTCTCTAGTTCAGTTTGTAGCTCGTAGAACTGGTCTACGGCTTCCTGATCCAATAGTTCTTGCTTGATCTCAACCGCTACTTCAGAGAAAGGCTGTGCTTTAGAAGCTTGCAGTTCGTCTAGCTTGATGATGTGGTAACCAAACTCAGACTTAACTAGGCCTGTTGTATCACCGACGTTTTCGAGAGCGAAAGCCGCATCTTCAAACGCTGGATCCATCACATCACGTTCAATCCAACCTAGATCACCGCCAACATCCGCGCTGCCGAAATCGTCAGATTTCTCTTCAGCTAGTGCAGCAAAATCAGCACCTGCATTTAGCTCATCAAGAATGGCTTGCGCTTTAGCTTCATCATCACCTTGAACAAGGATATGACTTACTTTACGTTGCTCTTCAGTCGAGTACTTGTCTAGGTGTTCTTGATAGTACTGTTCAGCTTGTTCGTCAGAGACTTGGATTTGACCTTTCAGCGCTTCTGCAGAAAGCTCAATGTAAGACACCTTCGCTTGCTCTGGACGAGTGTAAGCTAATGGGTTTTGCTGGTAGTACTCTGAAATCTCATCTTCCGTTAGCTCAACACTTTTCGCAAGTTCAGCAACCGATAGCGTCACAGTACGGATATCACGAGTCTGAGCAATCAGCTTGCTTTGAGTATCGATCTCGCCTTGAAGAACAAACTCACTGCTTTGTAGCGCTGTCACCAATTGGTTTCGCATTAGATCACGACGCATGTATTCTGCAAAGCTTTCAGGGCTAAAACCAGCGCGACGAAGTGCTGCTTGGTAAACTTCTTGATCAAATTGACCCGCAGTTTGGAACTGTGGCATCTCTAGAATCATAGTGCGAATTTGTGAATCACTGATGCGTAGACCTAGAGATTCAGCTTGCTGTTCAAGCAGTACATCGTTAATCATACGATCAAGTACTGATTTACGGAAAGACTCTACGTATGCAGGGTCTGCAAGCATTTGAGAAAAGTAATCGCCAAGTTGAGATTGCATGCGATTACGCTCGTTTTGATAAGCTTGTTCAAACTCACCACGACCGATTTCGGTATTGCCAACTTTCGCTGCGGCGTTGTTACCACCACCTGTGATGTAGCTACCTACACCTGCGAATACGAATGACAGGATAATCAACCCAAGGATAATTTTTACCGCGATGCTGTTCACGCCTTCGCGTAATCGATCCATCATAATTTAAGTGCTCTCCGGATATGAAGCATGGGCTTCAACATAAAAATCTTATTCACGCGATATTATCAGAAAAAGAAATGCGCATCAGTAGGATGCGCATAATTTAAATTAGTTCAATGTGCTTTACACAATCACTGCTTAAGGATGAAACATCATTTTTCAAACAGCTAACGCATCTTGCTACCTTGGCTTAACGAAAACCGAGGTAACGCAATCTTAGTTACATGCGTCTTTTAGTGCTTTACCCGCTTTAAAGCCAGGTACTTTTGCTTCTGCAATTTGGATTTCTTCACCAGTTTTAGGGTTACGACCTGTGCGAGCTGCACGAGTACGAACACTGAAAGTACCAAAACCAACAAGTGCTACTTGGTCACCTGATTGAAGTGTTGTGCCAACTGCTTCGATGAATGCGTCTAGTGCGCGGCCAGCTGAAGCTTTAGAGATATCTGCGTTTTCTGCGATTGATTCTACTAGTTGTGTTTTATTCACTGTGTTTCCCCTCTTTGTCATCTGCGACTAATTTAGGATGACGGTACGTTCCATTTTGGTTTTAATTTAGCCGAAAGCCTTATTGCAAAAGGGCTTGCGGCTTTAGTCAATTAACTTAGCGCCCAAAAAAAACGCTGACAAGCCTTTTTAGACTCATCAGCGTAAATCTTTACTTATTTTTGCTACGCATCACTATTTTTTAGCGACAAACTCGACCCCTGACGGATCTCGTTCTAGAGCAACTTTCAATACTTCATCAATCCATTGAACAGGAATGACTTCTAAGTCAGCGATGACATTGTCTGGAATCTCTTCCAAATCACGCTCATTATCTTTTGGAATCAGTACTGTTTTGATACCACCACGATGCGCTGCAAGTAGCTTTTCTTTCAAGCCACCGATAGGTAAAACTTCACCACGAAGAGTGATTTCACCTGTCATACCCACTTCTGCTTTTACAGGGTTACCTGTCAGGCTAGAAACAAGTGCAGTACACATTGCGATACCCGCACTCGGGCCATCTTTTGGTGTCGCGCCTTCAGGTACGTGAACGTGGATGTCACGCTTCTCGTAGAAATCTGAGTTAATACCCAGTTTTTCAGCACGAGAGCGAACTACGGTCATCGCAGCTTGAATCGACTCTTTCATCACATCACCAAGAGAACCGGTTTGCGTTAGCTTACCTTTACCTGGCATTGCTTCAGTTTCAATCGTTAATAGATCACCACCAACTTGAGTCCACGCTAGACCAGTTACTTGACCAATGCGGTTACTCTCGTCTGCTTTACCGAAGTCATGACGTTGAACACCTAGGTAATCTTTTAGGTTGTCCATAGTCACAGTCACAGACTTAAGATCGCTATCTAGCAGGATGTTCTTCACCGCTTTACGACAGATCTTAGAGATCTCACGCTCTAGGCTACGTACACCCGCTTCACGCGTGTAGTAACGAATAATGCCGATGATTGCAGAGTCTTCAATCTCAATCTCATGAGGCTTAAGACCGTTGCGTTTCACTTGCTTATCAACAAGGTGACGTTTTGCGATGTTTAACTTCTCGTCTTCTGTGTAACCAGATAGACGGATAACTTCCATACGGTCCAGCAGTGGGCCAGGAATGTCCATCGAGTTAGACGTCGCAACGAACATAACGTCAGACAGATCGTAGTCTACTTCTAAGTAGTGATCGTTAAACGCGTTGTTTTGCTCTGGGTCGAGTACTTCTAGCAGTGCTGAAGATGGGTCGCCACGCATATCAGAAGACATCTTATCGATCTCATCCAATAGGAACAGTGGGTTTTTCACGCCAACTTTAGACATCTTCTGGATTAGCTTACCCGGAAGAGAGCCGATGTAGGTACGACGGTGACCACGAATCTCTGCTTCATCACGTACGCCGCCTAGCGCCATGCGCGTGTACTTACGGCCTGTAGCAGCAGCGATAGAGCGACCTAGCGAGGTTTTACCGACACCTGGAGGACCAACAAGACAAAGGATAGGGCCTTTCAACTTATTGATACGGTTTTGTACCGCCAAGTACTCAAGAATACGTTCTTTAACACGCTCTAGACCGTAATGGTCTTCGTTTAAGATCTCTTCTGCTTTCGCTAGATTCTTCTTAACCTTAGAACGCTTCGCCCAAGGCACACCAACCATCCAATCGATGTAGCTACGTACCACTGTTGCTTCTGCCGACATTGGCGACATCATCTTCAGCTTTTGCAGCTCTTGTTCGGTTTTTTCGCGCGCTTCTTGAGGCATTTTCGACTCTTCGATTTTCTTCTTCAGAGCCTCAAATTCATCTGGAGCATCGTCCATCTCGCCAAGTTCTTTCTGAATCGCTTTCATCTGCTCATTCAGGTAGTACTCACGCTGAGATTTTTCCATCTGCTTCTTAACACGACCACGGATGCGTTTTTCTACCTGCAGGATATCAATTTCTGACTCCATTTGGCCCATCAGGAACTCTAGACGCTCAGTCACATCTAGAATCTCTAGTACGTGCTGTTTGTCTACCAGTTTAAGTGGCATGTGTGCTGCGATGGTATCCGCTAGACGAGCGGCTTCATCAATCCCATTCAGAGAAGTTAATACTTCTGGTGGAATCTTTTTGTTTAGCTTAATAAAGCCTTCGAATTGATTGATCGCGCTGCGAACAACCACTTCTTGTTCTTTTTCGTCAAGTTCTGAGGTGACAACGTATTCTGCATCTGCAAGGAAGAATTCACTTTCTTTAAATTGGTGAATTTTCGCACGCTGCTGACCTTCAACAAGCACTTTTACCGTGCCGTCAGGTAGCTTTAAAAGCTGAAGAATCGTAGCAACAGTACCTACTTCGAATAGGTCGTCGATTGAAGGCTCATCAGTATCCGCTTCTTTCTGCGCCACGAGTAGCACTTGTTTGTTGGCTTCCATTGCCGATTCAAGGCAAGTAATCGATTTTTCACGACCAACAAACAGTGGAATAACCATGTGTGGGTAAACCACTACATCACGTAGAGGCAGTACGGGGATCTCGATACGCTCGGAACGTTCCAAGTTCATATATTTCTCTCTTCCGCTTTAACTTATAAAGCAGTATATGGGGCTTAAACGACTGGATTCAATGGAAGAATAAAAAAAAGGAGGTAATTGCTTACCTCCTTTTGGAATTTGAGTCACTAGTCTAAAAAAGACCTACTCTGCTACCGCCGCTTGGTTCTCTGAATTGCTGTAAATTAGAAGAGGTTCAGACTCTCCGTTAATCACAGACTCATCAATCACAACCTTGCTCACATTGGTCGATGATGGCAGTTCGTACATCGTTTCTAGTAGCACGCCTTCTAAGATAGAACGTAGACCACGAGCACCTGTTTTGCGGCTCATCGCTTTCTTCGCAATGGCACGCAGTGCGTCTTCACGGAACTCAAGCTCTGTATCTTCTAGTTCGAATAGCGCAGCATACTGTTTGGTCAGTGCATTCTTCGGCTCACACAGAATTTGGATCAGTGCTTCTTCGTCTAGCTCTGTCAGTGTGGTTGTTACCGGTAGACGGCCAATGAACTCTGGAATTAGACCATATTTCACTAGATCTTCAGGTTCAACTTGAGTGAATAGCTCACCAATAGTTTTGGTTTCGTCTTTTGAACGCACTTCTGCGCCAAAGCCAATACCAGAGCCTGTTTCTACACGCTGCTCAATCACTTTATCTAGGCCGGCAAATGCACCGCCACAGATAAACAGAATCTTAGATGTATCCACTTGCAAGAACTCTTGCTGTGGATGCTTACGGCCACCTTGTGGTGGAACTGAAGCGACTGTGCCTTCTACAAGTTTTAGAAGTGCTTGCTGAACACCTTCACCTGAAACATCACGAGTGATCGATGGGTTTTCAGCTTTACGAGAAATCTTGTCGATTTCATCGATATAAACAATGCCGCGTTCCGCTTTCGCAACGTCGTAATCACACTTCTGTAGCAGCTTCTGAATGATGTTTTCTACATCTTCGCCCACATAACCGGCTTCGGTTAGTGTGGTTGCATCTGCCATGGTAAATGGAACGTCTAGGAAACGAGCCAATGTTTCTGCAAGTAGTGTTTTACCACTACCAGTAGGACCGATAAGAAGAATATTACTCTTACCAAGTTCTACACCTTCAGCTGTTGTATCACCATTACGTAAACGCTTGTAGTGGTTATATACTGCAACTGCTAACACTTTCTTCGCGTACTCTTGACCGATTACATAGTCATCAAGGTGCTCTCGAATCTCGCGAGGCGTTGGTAACGCTTCAGACTCTTTTTTAGGAAGAACATCTTTGATTTCTTCACGAATAATGTCGTTACAAAGGTCGACACATTCGTCACAAATGTAAACAGAAGGGCCTGCGATTAACTTGCGAACTTCGTGTTGGCTTTTGCCACAGAAAGAGCAGTAAAGTAGTTTACCGCTACCACCCTCTTTGCTTTTATCTGTCATTCGCTAACCTCTTAGCCTTTACTCTCTATGATTTGAGTGTATATCAATTTGCATCAATTTGCGTTAAACAATTGCTTGTGCAATTACTCGCCGCGATGATTTAGTACTGAATCCACCAAACCGTATTCTACAGCTTGTTCTGCAGACATGAAGTTGTCACGATCGGTATCACGCTCAACGATTTCTAGAGGCTGACCTGTGTGCTCTGCCAATAGTTTGTTTAGCTTCTGTTTGATCGTTAGGATCTCTTGCGCGTGGATTTGAATATCAGACGCCTGGCCTTGGAAACCGCCAAGTGGCTGGTGAATCATTACACGAGAGTTTGGAAGCACATGACGCTTACCTGGCTCACCACCAGCAAGTAAGAATGCACCCATCGAGCAAGCTTGACCCATACATACCGTGCTCACGTTTGGCTTAATGAACTGCATTGTGTCGTAGATAGACATACCCGCTGTTACGCTGCCGCCAGGTGAGTTGATGTATAGATAGATATCTTTGTCTGGGTTTTCTGATTCCAAGAAAAGCAGTTGAGCCACGACAAGATTTGCCATGTGGTCTTCCACTTGACCGGTTAAGAAAATGATTCGTTCTTTTAAAAGACGAGAATAGATATCGTAAGAACGTTCACCACGGGAAGTCTGTTCAACCACCATTGGAACGAGTGCATCCATAATCGATGGCATTGTATTTTTTTCTTGGTAGCTCATATTCTTATGTCCCTAAAATAAATGGCCCGAATGATTAAATCATACGGACCATTGTTAGCAGAATTGTTGACCGTACGTCAACCTTCTACGTCAGATATTACTATATTAAGCAGGTTGCTGATTCATTAGCTCGTTGAAGCTAACTTCTTTCTCAGAAACTTGAGCTTTAGCGATGATTGCATCAATTGCTTGCTCTTCTAGAGCTACGTTGCGCATGTTGTTCATCATTTGCTCGTTTTGCTCGTAGTAAGCAATAACTTCAGATGGATCTTCGTATGCAGTTGCCATCTCTTCGATGATTGCTTTTACTTTCTCATCGTCAGCTTTTAGCTCTTCAGACTTGATTACTTCACCAAGTAGAAGGCCAACAACTACGCGACGTTTAGCTTGCTCTTCGAACAGCTCACGTGGAAGTTGGTCAGCAGCTTCAGTGTTGCCACCGAAACGTTGAGCAGCTTGTTGACGTAGAGTACCGATCTCTTGGTCAATAAGTGCAGCTGGAACGTCGATGTCGTTTTCTTTAACTAGACCGTCGATAGCTTGCTCTTTGATGCGGTTCTTAACAGCTTGCTTAAGCTCACGCTCCATGTTCTTACGAACTTCAGCTTTAAGACCTTCAACGCCGTCAGTCGCGCCGAACTTAGCAACGAACTCTTCGTTTAGTTCTGGAAGTTCACGAGCTTCAACTTTGTTTACTTTGATTGCAAACTTAGCTGCTTTACCTTTTAGGTTTTCAGCGTGGTAATCTTCTGGGAAGTTTACGTCGATTTCGAATTCCATACCTTTAGTTTTGCCAACGATACCGTCTTCAAAACCAGGGATCATGCGACCAGCACCCATCTCTAGTGGGAAGTTCTCAGCTTTACCGCCTTCGAACTCTTCACCGTCGATAGAACCAACGAAATCGATAGTTGCGCGAGAACCGTCTTCTACAGCTGCATCAACTTCAGTCCAAGTTGCTTGTTGCTTACGTAGAGTTTCGATCATCTCTTCAACGTCAGCGTCTTTAACTTCTACTGCTGGTTTCTCAACAGAGATGTTCTCAAGACCTTTCAGCTCAACTTCTGGGTAAACTTCGAAAGTTGCGTTGAATACTAGATCTTCGCCTTCTTTGTTTTCTACTGGTGCGAAAGTTGGTGCGCCAGCTGGGTTGATCTTCTCTTTAACGATCGCTTCGATGAAGTGGCGTTGCATTACTTCGCCCATCACGTCTTGACGTACTGCTTTGCCGTACATTTTAGCAACCATCTTCATTGGCACTTTGCCTTTACGGAAACCATCGAAACGACGGTTTTTCGCGATGTTGCGTAGTTCAGCTGTAACTGCATCTTCGATGTTAGCAGCAGGAACAGTAATATTAAGACGGCGCTCTAGGCCTTCTAGCGTTTCAACAGTAACTTGCATTATATAAAACCTCAAAACTGGCTCAGATAATCTGAGCATATGAGCCGTAACGTGCATTCTTTTGGAAAGCGTGTTGTTGGCTGCATCCTTGTGTAGTGCTCTATCCGAACACCTAATTTAAAATTGAGCATTGATGTCTGAGTGACTATTCAATCAAACACCAGACTAATCAGCGATATCTTTTTTCTATGTTCTTTTGTGAAGTTCATAGCCTGTTTTACAACAAGGAAAGGTATCTCCGATTAGCCTCTGGACAGAAATTTTAGACGCGACATTCTAGCGATCTGTTTAATCTCTGTCGAGCCAATCACCTCAGCTTGATGATGAATGCTCTAAATTCGTCCGCCTGAGAGGGTCATATTCAATCAAAACACCACTCGACACATCGGAAATGGGGACAATAGCGGCTTTTTCAAGGGAATCGAGGGCTTTTTTTCCGAAAAAGCTTAAAAAGAGATCTTGCTCTTGTTTTACCCCTCAGAGTCGATAACTTTTTCAACAATCTGCGTTACAAAGCCTTAACCTATAACTACCTGTCAGCCCTCATTTTTTGAACTTTTTATGACACTTTGAGCGTTTCAGGCACATGACACGCTTTTCGACACCGTAATACACAGCGAGATCTCTTATGCTTCAACCTTCCCGCCTACCCATTCTGCTGCTCATCACTTATGGGTTGCTGATGATTCTTGGCGGTCACTGGGTGTGGAAAATAAGCCATCAAGGTTTGCTCGAAGATCACCAATCAAAGCTTGACCGTTTCTCCGTACATATCGCCAGTCAACTGGACAAATTCGCCCACATTCCAGAACTGCTTTCCAAAGACAAAGAGTTAATCGATGCGCTGCACGCGCCTGATAACTCTGCGCAGATTGAGTTAACCAATCGCTATCTGGCTCATGTAAATCAAGTAATACAAGCCTCTGACACCTATTTGCTCGACCATATCGGTACCACGATTGCAGCCAGCAACTGGAATCAAAGCCACTCATTTGTTGGCCGTAACTTTGCTTTTCGTCCCTATTTTCAGCACGCTTTTAGCGGTAAAGAGAATCAGTATTTCGCTCTAGGCTCGACTTCTGGAAAGCGCGGTTATTACTACTCTTACCCTGTCTCTTACGCCGCCGAAATCATCGGTGTGATCGTTGTCAAAATGGATCTATCACTGATCGAAGCCAGTTGGAAAGGCAAACAGAGTTACTTCGTTGCAGACGATAAAGATCATGTGGTGTTTATGTCGAGTAACCCCGACTGGCTATTTAAAAGTCTGAAACCGTTGGACAGTGAACGTAAACGTAAAATCCAAGAGGGAAGGCAGTTTCTTGATACTGATATTAAGAGCCTGAACTTCAACGGCGACCTTGGCTCATCCACCAGCACCATTCAGTCTCTTCATCCTCTGGTTCATGAGCAGTTTTTTGTCTCATCACGCTTTGTCGAACAGCCGAGATTAACGGTAAGGGTGCTCTCCCCTACGCATTTAGTGTGGTGGGATCTGATCTCTTATCTAGTGGTATTGAGCTTAGTCTTTGCCATCATCTATCTCGCCTTGCAGCTCAACCTCAACCGTATCCATCGTCGAGTACAGATAGATAGACTGCAATCAGAAGCCAAACAGAAGCTCGAGTTTTTAGTGTTAGAACGAACCTCTGAATTACACGCAGAGGTGCTGCAACGCACCGAGACAGAAAAGGTCCTGAGACAGACCCAAGACGAGTTGATCCAAGCCGCGAAATTGGCGGTTTTGGGGCAGATGTCCGCCAGTATCAGTCACGAGTTAAACAATCCACTTGCCGCAATTCGTAGCTATGCCGATAACGGACGCCTATTTTTAGCCAAAGAGAAGTTCGAGCGTGTTGATGACAACCTATCTCGCATCTCATCACTGACTGACCGTATGGCTAAGATCAGCCATCAACTTCGATCATTTGCTAAAAAATCAAACGCGGAAGACCTATCGCAACTGCAACTGCTCCCGCTTATTCACTCTTCCATTGAATTAATGAAACCTCAGCTAAAAGCAGAAAGAGTGACGATATCCCCCCTTCCGGACAAGCTAGATGCACTCATTCAAGCCAATGCAATCCAGCTTGAGCAAGTGATCATTAACCTCATCACTAATGGTATGCAGGCGATGGAGGGGCAAGAGAACAAGCAACTTAGTCTCGAGTTCGAATACCATACCAATGCCAACTCAGAACGATGTATTCAACTGCATATTGACGACAATGGCCCCGGCTTTGTACATGACACGCCACAACAGTTTTTTGAACCATTTCATACCACCAAGAAGAATGGTTTAGGTCTAGGGTTATCGATATCACAACAGATTATTAGAGGCATCAACGGCGAGCTCACACACGCCAAAAGTCCATTAGGCGGAGCAAGATTTACTATCTGTCTGCCGTTAATTACAGAACAACAAAATAACAATAACGAGTAAAGGAACCATTATGTGCCATGTCTATTTCATTGATGATGAGCCAGATCTGCGGCTAGCCAGTGAACAGAGCTTTGAACTGGCGGACATTGATGCTCAGTTCTTCCCCGATGCGGAATCCGCATTAATTGCGATCAAAGAGCATGGACTGCCCCACGTCATCATCACCGACATCTGCCTTCCGGGATTGTCTGGTCATGACCTACTGAATACCGTCATCCACAAAGATAAAGAGCTGCCAGTTATCATGATTACAGGGCACGGTGACATCTCAATGGCGGTTAAATCAATTCATGATGGCGCTTATGATTTTATCGAGAAGCCATTTGCCAACGAAAGGTTGATTGAGACCACTAAGAGAGCTATCGAGAAACGTCAATTAATCCTCGAAAACCGCGAGCTCAAACAGTCACTCAAAGCTAGCCAAACCCTCGGACCACGCATCATCGGCGACACACCAGTTATCCAAGAGCTGCGTTCAACCATTACTCATGTTGCGGACACTAGCGCCGATATCTTGCTGTTTGGTGAAACCGGAACGGGTAAAGAGTTAGTGGCGCGCTCGCTTCACGAACAGAGCAGCCGACGTGAGCAGAACTTCGTCGCAGTAAACTGCGGTGCCGTACCGGAGAACCTAATTGAGAGCGAACTCTATGGTCACGAAAAAGGCGCCTTTACTGGCGCTGAAACCAAGAGGATTGGTAAGTTTGAACATGCTCAAGGTGGCACCCTATTTCTAGACGAGATTGAATCAATGCCAATGCAGGCGCAGATTCGTCTGCTTCGCGTTCTTCAAGAGCGCGTTATCGAGCGTATTGGTTCTAACCAGCTTCAACCCTTGGATATTCGCGTTATCGCCGCTACTAAGGTTGACCTTAAGAAAGCCGCTGCTGAAGGCACATTTAGACAAGATCTCTACTATCGCCTCAATGTCGTCACACTCGATTTACCCCCTTTACGTAGCCGAAAAGAGGACATCGCCGCCCTCTTCCATCACTTCCTTTTGGTTGCTGCGGCACGTTATGGCAAAACGGCGCAAGCCCTCCCAAGTAGCGATCTGCACAAGTTAATGGCTCACGACTGGCCCGGTAATGTTCGAGAGCTTAGAAACACCGCAGAACGTTTTATTCTGCTGGGTAAACTGGCTCAACTAGGGGATGTTATAGAACAAGAGACATGTTCGAGTTTAGCTGACCAAGTCGCAAGCTTCGAAAAGTCTGTGATTGAACAAGCTTTGATCGACAACGAAGGCAGTATCAAGCTAACAATGGAGCAACTCAATGTTCCAAGAAAAACGCTTTACGACAAGATGCAACGCTACCAAATCGACAAAGACGATTTTAAACAGTAAACGATCTGCTGCCGATTTAGGTACTGGATTGGCACAGACGGATAAGCTCGACCATACTGTCAATATTCCAGTGTTCAGCATACCCAATCGAGCCATGAACGAAAAAATCACAGTTCCCGCGATATCCGATACCGTCCTAATCGACGGACATTACGAAGAAGAGAAACGTTCAGGGCGAGAGCGACGTAAAAGGCATGTTCGCTGGAAAGGTTACGACAGAAGGAGCAGAACTTCTCGTCGAGAGCCAGGCAAAAAAATAGATGAAGAGGTTTAACTCTTCATCTATTCGTTAAGGATAAAGTTGTACTTAATCGTGTTACTTAGTGATGATTTCCGGTCCCATCAGGGTGGTCGGTAGCCATGTTGATACCCAAGGCACGTAAGTTACGATTATCAAGAACAGGAACATAACACCAACCCACGGCAGTGCCGCTTTCACCACGTTCATCATCGACATTTTCGCAACCCCAGCGGTCACAAACAAGTTGAGCCCCACCGGTGGGGTTATCATCCCTATCTCCATGTTCACCACCATCATGATACCTAGGTGAATTGGGTCGATACCCAGTGCAATCGCGATTGGGAAAACCAGTGGTGCAACGATGATAAGAAGACCAGAAGGCTCCATAAACTGACCACCAATCAGTAGCAACAAGTTCACTACGATCAAGAAGGTAATAGGCCCTAGACCTGCCGATAACATCGACTCGGTGATCATTTGTGGGATGCGCTCTTCTGTGAGTACATGCTTTAGTATCAAGGCATTCGCAATGATAAACAGCAGCATAATGGTCAGCTTACCAGCGTCGTACAGAGTATCTTTCGTGTCTTTGTGGACAAAGGTTTGCAGTGCTTTCACTAACATCGGCTTTTTGTTTTCTTTATCAGCGAATGGTCCCATGTCTTTATAGACAAAGTTCGCGATAAAGAAGGCGTACACCGCTGCTACCGCCGCCGCTTCTGTTGGTGTAAAGATACCGCCGTAAATACCACCAAGGATGATGACGATAAGTAACAAGCCCCAGCTCGCGTCTTTCGCAGCATCAAACATTTCGCCCCAACCAACAAAAGGTTGTGCCGGGATTTTTTTGATACGAGCAGCAATGTAGATAGCGATCATCAGCATCACGCCAGCCAGTAGTCCCGGAATAACACCACCTAAGAACATACGACCAACAGACACGTCCGTTGCTGCTGCGTAAACAACCATTACAATCGATGGTGGGATCAGAATACCCAACGTACCCGCGTTACAGATAACGCCTGCTGCGAACTCTTTTGAGTAGCCATTTTTCACCATACCGGCAATCACAATACTACCGATTGCCACCACAGTCGCCGGAGAGGAACCAGACAGTGCCGCAAACATCATACACGCCACAACCGACGCCATTGCCAAGCCACCGCGGAACCAACCTACCATCGCGATAGCAAAACGGATAATACGCTTCGCCACACCACCCGTAGACATAAAGCTAGACGCTAAAATGAAGAATGGGATTGCAAGCAAAGTGTAGTGCCCTGCAAACGCATTAAATAAGGTTTGCGCAACCGACGCGAGTGACGCATCAGAGTGAATCAACAAAAACAGAATACTGGATAGACCCAGTGAGATAGCAATCGGCACGCCCACCAGCATGAAAGCAATTACCATCAAGAATAGAAATAACATCGCCATGATTAGTCGTCCTTGCTTTTCGATTGTTGATTAGATGGCTTTGAGTCTTCCGCTTTCACGGAGTTTTGTGAATCCAAAATCGCTGTTGCGTCTTCGTCACTTCCCGCTTCTACCTGTGCTTTAAGCGCATCAAGATCTTCTTCCGCTTCATGACCTGCAATCATGCGATCAATCTTGCCTGTCGCGACTTGATAAGCGATCTGTGCAAATCGGAAGGTAAGAAGTGCCATGCCGATCGGTAGTGCCATATAAGGAATGAATCGAGGCAGCTTTTCGTAACGCTCGCCCTCATTGAGCCAGTCAGCCAAGAACTGCAACATCTCTGGCATTGGAATATCGTCGGTTTCGTACCATGCACGCTCGGTTGCAAACGGATACCAATAGTTCCAAGAACCAATCAAAAGTAGAATCGAGAAAGCGAGACAACAAGTGACAGCGACTAAGGCATACACTTTTCTCAATTTCTCTGGCGCTAGGTTGATCACCACATCAACCCCGATATGAAAATGCTTTTTAACGCCGTAAGAAGCGCCAACTAGCACCATCCATGCAAACATGAATACGGTGAGTTCCAATGCCCATAAAATGTTGTCATTGAACGCGTATCGAAAGACCACGTTTGCAAAAGTTAATAGGGTCATTGCGCCCAAAAAAAAGGCGATTAAAGACTCTTCAATTAAATCGGTAACTCTTCCGACTTTGGAAAATAAAGACTGTTCCATTTGAGACTGTTCCATAAAATGCTCCGCTTATAATTGTTTTAATAAAGGGCGGCGGTAGGGGTCCGCCACCCAATAGCGGTATTACTGGTTAGAAGCCAGTGCAGCTTCGATTAGATCAGAGCCGATGTCTTTCTCAAACTTCTTCCATACTGGTTGAAGCGCTGTTACCCAAGCTTGACGCTGTTCAGGTGTCAGAGTACGAACTTCACCACCCGCTTCGATGATGTTGTTTTTGTTCGCTAGGTTAACTTTTGCAGACTCAGCGTTACGTGTCTCGGAGACTTCTTTAACGATCGTGTTTAGCTGGTCACGTACATCTTCAGGTAGACCCTTCCAGAAGTCGTTTGACGTTACCACTAGGTAATCAAGAATACCGTGGTTGGTCTCTGTTACACCGTCTTGTACTTCGAAGAATTTCTTACCGTAGATGTTAGACCAAGTGTTCTCTTGACCGTCGATAACCTTAGTTTGTAGGCCACCGTATACCTCTTTGAACGACATCTTCTGAGGGTTAGCACCTAACTGCTCAAACTGAGCAACCAGTACATCAGACGCTTGTACACGGAACTTCAAACCTTCTGCATCTGCAGGGCTGATAAGAGGCTTGTTTGCTGACATCTGCTTCATGCCGTTATGCCAAAACGCAAGACCTTGTAGGCCACGACGCTTCATTGCATTCTTCAGCTTTTCACCAGATTCTGAGTTTTGGAAACGGTCAACTGCGTCAACGTCTTCAAACAGGAACGGAAGGTCAAAAATGCGGTATTTCTTAGTGAACTTCTCAAATTTAGACAGCGAAGGTGCCGCCATTTGAACATCACCGTTTAACAGGGCTTCCAGTACCTTGTTGTCATCGTATAGCGTTGAGTTAGGGAAAACTTGCATACAAGCTTTGCCGTTCATTTCCGTGTTTACTCGCTCTTCAAGTAAAGAAGCAGCAATGCCTTTCGGGTGCTTGTCAGTATTTGTTACGTGGCTGAATTTGATAACAATTTCACCAGGGTCACAGTTCGCAGCAGCATTAAAACTTGTAAGCGCAAGCGCAGATACAGATAGCAGGGTAAGAGGCTTAAACATTATTATTCTCCTTAGTAAACAAAGCAGCCCATCAATGGGAACTGCATGTCATCACTAAGGCAATTAGCGCGCCAACTCGCTACAATTATTTAACAACCCTTTAACCGCAAGGCTTGGCGGATGATTGGACGAATCTGTAGAGAAACCGACGCGTAAGTAATGGGTGGAAAATGACACATCGAATATTTGTAAATGGGTGGAAAGCCACCGAGAGACTCAATGTTAGTGTCGCTGCTATCGGGGCGAGAAAATAGAAAAAGCAGCCCCTACCTAGGACTGCTTCTGTTTACGCTAAGGCGCTAAATCAATTAGAAATCAATTCGCCTTTCAGTCTGCGCATCAAAGAATACCGCTTTCGATAAATCAAAATGCAGCGGTGCCATCTGCCCTACCGAGACTTCAAATTCCGGTGATAAGCGACACGCCACTTCTTGGTCATTTACCTTCACCATCGCAATCGTATCTGGCCCGGTCGGTTCTAGCACTTCCAACTGCAAGTCCAATTTAGTGGTTGCCGACAGATCATCACCTTGTTGCTCAGTAATGTGTTCAGGGCGCAGGCCAATCACCACTTCTTTGCCGTCTTGTTCACGCATGCTTTGCGGCAGTCGAATATGGTGCTCCTGATCAGCGGTACCAATAACCTTAATGATCGGATTCTGCTCTTCATCGAGATCCACCATGGTCTTGATGAAATTCATCGATGGGGAGCCCATAAAGCCTGCCACAAACATATTACTTGGTTTGGTGTAGATCTCTTGTGGTGTGCCTAACTGCTGCAATTCGCCATCTTTCATTACTGCGATGCGATCAGCCAGCGTCATCGCCTCGATTTGGTCATGGGTTACATAAACAATCGTGGTATTAAGCTTTTGATGTAGGCGCTTAATCTGGTGGCGCATTTCCACACGCAGTTTGGCATCCAAGTTAGAAAGCGGTTCATCGAACAAGTACAGCTTAGGACGACGCGCCAGTGCACGCCCCATCGCGACACGTTGACGCTGACCACCCGATAGCTGTGAGGGTTTGCGATCCAGCAATTGCTCGATTTGCAGCATTTCAGCGACGCGATTCACTTCAGCATCGATCTCGTCCTGCGGCATCTTGCGGATCTTCAAGCCGAAGGCGATATTGCCGCGTACTGTCATGTTTGGGTATAACGCATAAGATTGAAACACCATCGCAATGTCGCGATCTTTGGGTTCAACCTGAGCAACATCGACACCATCAATCACAATCTCACCCGAGCTAATATTTTCTAACCCAGCAATGGTGTTCATTAAGGTGGATTTTCCACACCCCGAAGGGCCGACAAGTATCAAGAATTCCCCCGAATCGATACTAATGTCGATGCCCTTTAACGTTTCGTTGTCCGCGTTGCGATAGGTTTTACGGATCTGTTTTAAATCTAATGTTGCCATGGGTAATTATCCTTTTACTGATCCTGCCGTTAGGCCACGAACAAAGTATTTTCCTGCAAAGACATACACCAACAATGTTGGCAGTGCGGCGATGATCGCAGCAGCCATATCGACGTTGTACTCTTTAACGCCCGTACTGGTGTTGACTAAGTTATTTAATGCTACGGTGATTGGCTGAGTCTCTGAGCCGGAATACACCACCCCGAATAAGAAATCGTTCCAGATAGCGGTAAACTGCCAGATCACCGTCACCATGATGATGGGTGTGGATATTGGTAATAAGATCTTGAAGAAGATGGTAAAGAAGCCCGCTCCATCCAGTTTTGCCGCCTTGATCAATTCATCTGGAATCGAGATGTAGAAGTTACGAAAGAACAGCGTCGTAAACGCCATGCCGTAGATAACGTGCACAAGTACCAGACCAACTGTGGTGTTTGCTAGGCCCATCTTGCCCAGCACGGTCGCCATAGGTAACAACACCACTTGGAATGGAATGAAGCAACCAAATAGCAGCAAGCTAAAGAACAGGTTTGAACCACGGAACTGCCACTTGGTGACAACATAGCCATTGAATGCACCGAGTAGTGTTGAGATAGCGACCGCAGGAATCACCATTTGGAACGAGTTCCAGAAATAGCCTTTCACCCCTTCACATTTCACGCCAGTACACGCGCTATCCCACGCTTTATACCAAGCATCGAAAACCCACTCTTTTGGTAAGCTCATCAAGTTACCCGCCTTAATATCTGGTAGGGTTTTGAATGAGGTCAGTACCATGACGAACAGCGGCATGAGATAAACCAAGCAGAAGAAGAGCAGCGCCGAATAGATAAACATTCGAGCAAAGTTGATGTTATTCATCATGACTTTTTCTCCCTAAGTTCAGAGTAAAGATAAGGCACGAGAATCGCTAAAATACCGGCTAGCATCATCATCGCACTGGCAGCACCGAGGCCGATTTGTCCGCGTGTAAATGAGTGTGCGTACATGAATAGTGCTGGAAGATCCGATGAATAACCCGGGCCACCTGCCGTCATTGCTGTCACAAGGTCGAAGCTCTTAATCGCAATGTGTGAAGTGATGATCACCGCACTGAAAACCACAGGTCGCAAGCAAGGTAAAATGATTTTGAGATAAATAGTCGGTAAGCTTGCACCGTCAATTTGCGCCGCTTTAATAATCGAAGAATCGATACCACGCAGGCCAGCTAAGAACATCGCCATCACAAAGCCTGACGACTGCCAAAGCGCGGCAATCACTAAGGTGTAGACCGCCATTTCATAGTCAACCAACCAGTCAAATTTAAAGTCGGTAAAGCCCCAATCTTGCATCAACTTTTCAATACCCAGACCCGGGTTCAAAATCCACTTCCAAGCGGTACCCGTCACGATGAATGACAGTGCCATTGGGTAGAGATAAATAGTACGAATCGCTCCTTCTTGTCGGATATTCTGGTCAAGCAGAATCGCCAAACCGACACCCAACACAATAGCAATCACCATGAATAGGATCCCAAACACACCGAGGTTGGTGATTGAGGTGATCCAGCGATCGTTTTCCATCAGCTTTTCATATTGAGCAAAGCCAACAAAATTGAAGCTCGGTAGAAATCGAGAGTTAGTAAACGACAGCGCTGCCGTCCAGAATATATAGCCGTAGATACATACCACGGTCACCAACGCGGTCGGTGCCAGCACAATCTTAGGTAACCAATGTTGTAACCTGTCAGCAAAACTGGGCTTGGGTGCAGGCTGGCTCCTTGTCGGTTTTGGAGTCGACTTAGTCAAAACATGCTCCATAACTTTTCCTTGTTGCACAATTGAGCCAATGGCTTACCTCTCGGCACCACATCAGCATCACGTATATCAGAATTGAGGTGAAGAGCGGATAGGTTCCCTACGAACCTACCCACCCTGGGGGTTAGGGATAAGCAACATAGTCAGCACGTCGCGTTCTGTTCATGTTGCGTATCAAGCTAGGTTAGATAGCCGCTTTTACCGCTTTTGCTAACTTAGCTGCTGCCTCTTTAGGATCGGCATCTTTTTCGTTGAAGAAGTTAGTCACAACGTCATAGATGGCGCCTTGGGCGTAGCTTGTTGTAGATAGACCGTGAGCCATACTCGGTACAAGGTCACCAGACTCCGCACTCGCTTTGAAGGTTGCCATTGAGTCCAACGCACATTGGTCGAACTTAGACATATCCATATCAAGACGAACTGGAATCGAGCCTTTGTTTAGGTTGAAGACCTCTTGGAAGTCTTTAGTAAGAATGGTTTTCGCAAGATCTTGTTGCGCTTTTTGATTCTCTTTATCGCCTAGCTCGAAGAAAGCAAAGCTATCGATATTGAAAGTAAATTGGCCGTCAGTACCCGGAGCTGGTGCACAGATGTAGTCTTTACCTGGCACTTTGCCCGCAGCCGTAAACTCACCCTTCGCCCAGTCACCCATGATTTGCATCGCCGCTTCACCATTGATAACCATTGAAGTCGCTACGTTCCAGTCACGGCCCGGAGAGTTACTGTCGATGTAGTCTCGCATCTTTTTGAACTTTGTGAACACTTCGACCATTTTGTCGCCAGACAGTACATCCATATCCAAATCAACGAACGCTTTGTTGTAATCTTCGCTACCAAGTACATCAAGCGCTACCGCTTCGAAAACGGTCGCGTCTTGCCAAGGCTGACCGCCGTGCGCCAGAGGAATGAAACCTGCTGCTTTGATTTTGTCTGCAGCAACAAAGAACTCATCTAAGGTAGTTGGAACCGTCACACCCGATTTTTCGAGTACTTCTGGGTTTGCCCAAAGCCAGTTAACACGGTGAACGTTCACAGGGACCGCTACGTATTCGCCGTCCCATTTCATCACTTTGGTGACAACAGCGGGCAGTATGTCATCCCACTTTTCTTGTTTCGCGGTTGCATCGAGAGACGTTAGAAAACCTAAACCACCCCACTCCTGAATATCATGACCTTTGATCTGCGCGGCAGATGGCGGATTACCAGATACTGCTCGTGTTTTTAAAACGGTCATTGCACTTTCACCGCCGCCACCAGCAACAGCGAAATCTTTCCAAGTATGACCTTGTTGTTCAATCATCTCTTTAAGCACTGCAGCGGATTTAGCTTCACCACCAGCAGTCCACCAGTGAAGCACTTCCACTTCACCAGCCTGAGAAAATGTTGAGGTAGCAAGAAGAGATAGAGTAAGTAGGGTTTTATTGATTTTCATTATAATCTTCCATGTTTAGCGGACTCGACGCCCGGTTCAATAAAGAGTCTACTTATTTTGATTTTTAGGATTGAAACAAAAGGTAAGCCCAATGTAACACAATTGTTACATTACACTTCTAGGCCGCGTGGGATATAGACTTTGGCTTCTAAACCACCCTGAGGGGAGTTGCAAATAATGAGATCTCCGCCGTGTCCGTGTAGGATATTTCGACAGATTCCGAGCCCTAAGCCGTGTCCTTGATCGTCGGTCGCAAGCCTGAAGTAGGGTTCAAACACCAACTCAAGTTTGTCTTCAGGAATACCCTTGCCATGATCCTGAATCGTTATGATTACCCACACAGAGTCGCTACTGATGTCGACTCTAGCGGACGTTCCGTATTTCACCGCATTGTCGATAAGGTTGGTCAGCACACGTTTAATCGCTAATGGTTTGGCGACTAAAGGCTCCACCACAATGGGCTCAAACTCTACTAAGGTTTGATGCTGGTTATGCGATTCAATAACCGAAGCCACCATGTCATTAAGGTCGATAATGGCGTTGTTTTCGTGAAGGTCTGTATCTCTTACCGCTTGCAGGGCACCTTTAACCATCATCTCTAGCTCATCCAGATCCTTGTTGAACTTCTCTTTCTTAACTTCGCTTTCCAATAGCTCAGCTCTGAGCCTCAGTCGAGTGATCGGTGTCTTTAAATCATGAGAAATAGCAGAGAAAAGATGCTCCCTATCGGCCACATAACGACGAATACGTTGCTGCATCCGATTAAATGCCCGAGTCGCAGTCACCAGTTCAGTCGCCCCCTCTTCGTTAAGTGGCGGCTGCTGAATATCCATACTCATCTCATTCGCTGCCCTTGCTAGCTTTTTAAGCGGACGCACTTGGCGGCGAATCATTAAGTAAGTCAACACCAGCAAAATCAGCGTTGAAGAGAGCAAGAAGATCACCTGCTCGCGGCCAAGAATGGTGTCATCCAGTTTGACGTAGGGTGCTGGCAACAGTGCTGCAATGTAAACCCATTCATGACTGGCTAACTCTATCTGAACAACCAGAATCGGCGGATTAAGCGGCTCTAAGGTTAAGGTATGATGCGCCCAAGATCGCGGGAGGTCGCTCAAGTAGATGTCATTTTTCAGCAACCTAAGATGTTCTGGGCGAGAGAAATCGACGCGCACCGACTCCACTTTATTGAGTTTGCTACTCAAGACACTCTCTATCGCTTCAATCGATGCGGCTTTTAAACGGGTATCGGGTATCGGTTCAACAATCAATGCCTCTTTATTGAAAGAGACGAAGAATCGCGTCCCACCCATATTGCGGATCTGATCTAACACGATGTGGCGATACTTGACGGGCAAAGACTGAAAGAAAGTCACCGTCGAAGCAAACATATTAGCCATGCTTGATGAAGCAGAACGAATCCCCTCTAACTCTTTTTGTTTGGATTCGCTATACCAAATCGAGGTTGCGATACCTTGTGCGATCACGACAGCGAGCAAGGTCAAAAGCAAGGTTCGAGCAACCAAGGAGTTTGGCTTTAAACTTCTCAACCACTTCATACGCAGTTCTTCTTACTCAGTGCTCATAATGTACAGGTACAGCCAATATATAGCCGTTGCCACGCATGGTTTTGATGTAGTGCGGGTATTTAGCACTATCACCGAGTCGGCTTCGCAAACGACTGAGCTGAACATCAATACCGCGCTCAAAAGGCAACGCTTCACGCCCTCTGGTTGCAAAAGAGATGGTATCTCGGTCTAACACTTCGTTTGGGCGACTAAGGAACAGCATCAACAATGAGAAATCACTGCCCGACAAGTCCATCTCTTCGGCGCTTTCATTGTGTGAGATTCGGTGCGCAAGTGTGTCGAGCGTCCAATCACCAAAGATGATCTGTTTAGGCAATGCATCACTCGGCTTGTCATCAACCACTTGAACACGGCGTAACAGAGCTTTGATACGAGCCATTAATTGGCGCGGGCTAAACGGCTTGGCGATATAGTCATCCGCGCCAATTTCCAAGCCAATAATCTGATCAGTTTCATCTGATACCGCAGTCAGCATAATGATAGGCACATTGGAGTTTTTACGAACACGCTGACACAAGGTAAAACCATCGTCACCAGGCAGCATTACATCGAGAAGAATCAGATCAGGGTAACCTTGACTCTGAAGGTGAATGTCTAGTTCCGCCCCGTCTCCAACCGAAGAGACATCGAAGCCGGATTTTGAAAGGTACTCTTCCAGCAACTCGCGGATTTCTTGATCGTCATCCACCACGAGAATTCGAGTATTTGTTGGCATCGCCCAAACCCATAAAATTTACAACTTATTCACATAGTGTATAGGCAGGTCGAGTATTTGATTATTGATATGTCTATAAAATTAGAACAATGAACAGATAGAGATCACAACTAGATAACCTCTACCTGCATTTGCTAATGACTCGCACTAAGACGAACAGCTGATCTCCATCTCTTTGCCCCATTCAGGAGGCAAAGCAGCCAAATATTCATAGGCAGGATGTTCAGCATATGGATCGGCAAGCACGACCATCAATGCATCAACCACACTGCTATCGCCCTCTTCCGCTTTATCAATTGCCAATTGAGCCAGATAGTTACGCAGTACATATTTAGGGTTGATTGCACGCATCTTTTGACAGCGCTGCTCTGTACTTTCCTGCTCCAGTTCACAGCGCTTAAGATAACTATCGACCCAAAGCTTGGCTGCTTGGCGATCGATAACCAGATCAATGACCTCTTGCTCAGATTGCGTATCGAGATCCGATAGCGCTCTGAAGAAGCGAGGATAATCGACGCGGTTTTGTGACATCAGCTCGAACATAGACTCGAACAGGCGACTGTCTCCCTCTTGTTTCGATAGCAGCCCGAGCTTTCTACGCATAAGCTGACTAAAATAGCCATTCATTTGAGGTTCGTACATCTCAAGCGCAGCTTCTAAATCTGCTCGTTCAATCAGAGGAGACAACGCATGCGCTAGTGCAGACAAGTTCCACATACCAATACGAGGCTGTTGATTGAATGCGTAGCGACCTTGATAGTCCGAATGATTACAAATAAGGCGAGAATTATACTCATCCATAAAGGCAAACGGGCCGTAATCAAACGTCTGGCCAATGATCGACATGTTATCCGTGTTCATCACCCCGTGAGCAAAGCCATTCGCCTGCCACAACGCAATCATCTCCGCAGTGCGGTCAACGATTTGGTTAAACATCGCCGCGTATGGCTTTTCTTCATCTAAGCACTCTGGGAAGTGCCACTCAATCACCTTATCAGCCAATAGCTTTTGCTCTGCAAGTTGATTGGTGTAAAACAGATATTCAAAATGGCCAAAGCGAATATGAGATTCAGATACACGCAATAGCAGCGCACCCTTCTCCTGCTTTTCACGGTACACCGGCGTGTCACTGATCATCATGGCGAGTGCACGTGTGGTTGGAATATTCAGTCCCGCCATCGCTTCACTACATAGATACTCACGCACAGTCGAACGGATAACCGCACGCCCATCGCCCATCCGTGAATAGGGTGTTTTACCTGCACCTTTAAGGTGTAAGTCGAACGTTTCACCACTTTTAGCGACAACTTGAGCTAAGAGTAGCCCTCTTCCATCACCAAGATCTGGGTTGTAAGCACCAAACTGATGACCCGCATACTTCATCGCTATCGGGTCAAAGTTTTCGTTATCGACCAAACCGGACAATGAATTCAAGAGATCTGGATCGAGGCTCTGAGTTCCGTCCACAGAAGGAAAACCAAGTTCCGTTGCCAAAGCGTCATTCCACGCAAGCCAACGCGGGTTCAACAGTGGTGTTGGATCAACACGAGAATAAAAGGTCTGAGGCAGTTCGACGAATCGATTGTTAAAAGAGAGATGGTCCCAAATAGACATAACGACACACTTTAATTGAATAGTAGTGTCAGATTATCACAGTTTGGTAACAACTTCTGAAAAGGTTGAATGGCTAACTACTGGGTCTCGGCGGTTTGTTTGCTGAGGTAGAAAGCCACGTTTAATGTTTAGAAAAGATTGAACGATAAGATCGTGAAAAAGAGTTATTCATAACAATTTTCGAGTTGCGTAAACCTAATTAGATTAAAGCGAGAATAGCGACTAGAGAAACCGATGCGAAAAGCCAAGTACGACCGATAACGCCAAAATGAGAGTTTTGAATCATTTCTTGATGCTGCATAAATGCGCTCCTTAACTATATATACCGTGTATATACAATATATCGACAAGCAGCCAAAATCGGCAAGCACATTAATATTAACTTTTTATTACAACACCAAGAAATTTTCGTAACAATTGAGATTTCTTTTACTTTAAGCACGGGTGGTCGTGGATAAAAGTGCGCCTGCACCGATAAATACACCACCAGTCACTCGGTTAAACATCTTGGCTCTACCCTTAGCAAATAACCAGTTAGATGATTTAGCCCCAAGATAGGAGTACATCAACAACCACGACAGCTCCATCACTGCGAAAGTCGTCGCAAATACGACAAACTGCGGAAACAGTGCCGCTGTAGGGTCAATAAACTGGGGAAAAAGAGCGGTGAAGAACAAGATAGCTTTAGGATTACTCGCGCCTACAATAAACCCGCTTAAGTAGTGCTGTAGGTGAGTGCCTTTGTTTTGCTTACTGCCTTCTTCTCCTTGTTCATCAAGCTGATAACTCTGCTGATCTGAGCGCAGTGACTTCCAACCTAGATAAATCAGATAGGCAGCACCCGTCCATTTGATGATGTTAAACACGACCTCAGATGAAGCGATGATGACGCCAAGCCCGGTAAAAGACAGGGTTAAGATTGAAGTAATCGCCGTTAAACTACCAAGAGCGGTAAAAACAGACAGCCTGAATCCTGATTGCACCGCCTTCGTCATACACAACAAAGAGCTTGGTCCTGGTGATGCTGTTAGCACCAATACGGCAAGAAAGTAATAAACCCAAATATCAAAACTCATCGTGAATCCTCCGTAACTCACTAGGGCGTGTTGATCTTAAATATAAATGTTGAGCTCCAATATGAATCAGATGTGCAACTTGATCAACTTCACCACGTTGCTTTCTCTATCACTGCGCGGGGCTTACTTTCGTAAAAGCCATCGCCATACGGTGTAATCATCCGCCCCATAGAAAAATAACAAAGCTTTTATTCAAAGATAGAAACAAACCAAGCATGACTCGCCAAAAACAAAAAAGCCGCACTGTTCAGCACGGCTTTAGATTCGTGAGTTCTGTTAATTAATCTTTGTAGATAGAGAACTCATCAGCGTGCTCAAGCATCTGAGCGCGTGTGATCATGAATACGCCGTGACCACCATTTGCGAACTCAATCCAAGTGAATGGAATGTGTGGGTACTGTTCCATCATGTGAACCATAGAGTTACCCACTTCACAGATAAGGATGCCTTCGTCCGTTAGGTAATCTGGTGCGTTAGCGAGAATACGACGAACCAGCTTCAGACCGTCAGTACCCGCAGCTAGACCTAGCTCAGGCTCATGAGTGAACTCGTCTGGCAGGCTATTCATATCTTCTTCATCCACGTATGGTGGGTTCGATACGATCAGGTTGTACTTCTCTTTTGGCAGATCGCGGAACAGATCTGAACGGATTGGGAACACTTGCTGCTCCATACCGTGATCTTGAACGTTCTGTTCAGCCACTTGCAGTGCGTCAGTTGAGATATCAATCGCATCCACTTCCGCTTCAGGGAATGCATGTGCACAAGCAATCGCAATACAACCACTGCCAGTGCATAGGTCCATGATGCGAGTTGGCTCTTCAGTCAGCCACGGCTGGAATTGCGCTTCGATCAGCTCGCCAATTGGAGAACGCGGCACTAGTACACGCTCATCAACGAAGAATTCAAGGCCACAGAACCACGCTTTGTTGGTTAGGTAAGCAGTCGGTGTGCGCTCATTGATTCGTTTAATAACGCGCTCAACGATACGTAGACGCTCACTGCTGGTTAGGCGAGAGTTCAATACGTGCGAAGGAACGTCAATCGGCAGATAAAGGGTTGGTAAAATAAGTTGTACCGCCTCATCCCACGCATTATCTGTGCCGTGACCATAAAATAGGCCCGCTGCATTAAAGCGGCTAACAGTCCAACGAATCACATCTTGAAGCGTGTGTAGTTCTGATACCGCTTCTTCTACAAAAATCTTATCCAAAATCATCTCCGAAAAGCGCTACAATACTGCTAATTACATTTCAATTTAGAAATTATAACCTGATGAGCAAAAAAAGACACCGATCTCGATGACGATTTCGCCCTGTTCAGTGAAGCAGTAAAGGGCGTTAAAAAGTTGCAACAGGATACCATAATCCAGCAGCCAAAAAGAAATACCAAACAAAAAGAAATTACGCGAACAGCCAGACAAGCCAGTGACAGCGAGTTTTATTTTTCGGACGAGTTCATCCCTCACCTAAGTGAAGATGGCCCGACACGTTACGCGCGTGATGATGTGTCTAAGTACGAAGTGAAAAGACTGCGTCGTGGTGTCTATGTACCGGATGTCTATCTCGATATGCATGGCATGACTCAACAAGAAGCCAAACGTGAATTAGGCGCGATGATTGCTCACTGTGTGAAAGAGGGCGTCTCTTGTGCTTCTGTGCAGCACGGTATTGGTAAGCACATTCTAAAAGAGAAAGTACCATTGTGGCTTGCTCAGCATCCAGATGTGCTTGCGTTCCACCAAGCTCCATTGGAGTTCGGTGGTAATGGCGCACTACTCGTTCTACTCTCTATTCCTGAGAAATAACGCCTCCAATTGCAATCAGCGTTAAGACGCAAGGGTGCAGATAAGCATAGTCACACACATTGAGATACAAAGAAAAAGGCACATCCGACGATGTGCCTTTTCGTTATTCGACTTTTGGCGAATGGCTTAGTTTAGAGATAACCGATTAAGGGTTAATATTCCAAGCTAGCTCACCTTTTTTGGTCTCTAAATCAAAGTCGATACAGACCAATCCCGACGTTGGGAACATAGGTGGCGTCATACCAGTGGCAAACTCTGCTGTTAAATAGCCCACCAGTGGCAAGTGCGACACAAACAGCACACTCTCCAGATTTTCAACCTCAGCCATCGCAATGGTGTAATCGAAGACCTGTGCAGAATCACCGTAAGGCGTGATGTCTTCGCTCGTTTCTACCTTATTGCCAGAAAACACTTCCGAGATCTCTAACCAAGTCTCTTGCGCTCTCAAGTATGGGCTGACCAATACTTTATCAAAATGAGTTACGCCTTGTTCTGCGGCAGCTTGGGCTACTGCAAGCGATAACTTCTTACCACGCTTAGTGAGCGCTCGTTCTGCATCTGAGTTTGCAAAATGCTCTGCTTCACCGTGACGCATAATGAATACTTTCATGTTCTATCCTGTCTATGTAGCCGTTAAAAGCTGAGCAATCAATTGACTGCCTGAACGCTACTTAGGGGTGACTCTAAAGTTATGGAAACTTTGTTCGTTGTAAATAATTATACCAAGTCACTTGCCAAAGAGTTCGACTTTCTTAACAATCTTATTAAAAGATAATAAATCACTGATAAAAATCGATAAAATCGAGTTCAAAAACAACAAAAAGCTCTTCATATCCCAAAATAGGATTACAAGGTTTGCACCGATTTACATCGGGTACATAATTTAAACACTACCTTCTCTGGAGACACGCGTGTGCATCTAAGCCCAAACGACGAACACCAATACCGCTATTTAACGCTTGATAATGGCTTAAGAGTGTTACTTGTTCATGACCAACACGCTCAAAAAGCCGCCGCCGCATTAGCGGTCAATGTCGGGCACTTCGATGACCCAAATGATCGAGAAGGTTTGGCTCATTACCTAGAGCATATGCTTTTTTTAGGAACTGAAAAGTATCCAAAGGTCGGAGAGTTCCAAAGTTTTATTAGCCAACATGGTGGCAGCAATAATGCTTGGACTGGTACCGAACATACCTGTTTCTTTTTCGATGTTGAACTCGATGCGTTTGAAAATGCGCTCGACCGCTTCAGCCAGTTCTTTACCGCGCCGTTATTCAATGAGGAAGCGCTGGATAAAGAGCGCCAAGCGGTTGATTCTGAGTACAAAATGAAGCTCAATGACGACTCACGACGCCTCTATCAAGTGACCAAAGAGTTAGTCAACCCGGCTCACCCTTTCGCCAAGTTTTCGGTCGGTAACATTGAAACGCTCGGAGATAGAAATGGACAAACCATTCGCCAAGAGATTCTGGACTTCCACCAGCAACAATATTCCGCCGATTTAATGACGCTGACCTTGTCGGGTAATCAACCTCTTGATCACATGCAGAGTTGGGTTGAGAAAAGGTTCAGCAGCATTGTCAATCATCAGCGACAAGGGAAAAAAGTCGACATTTCAATTGTAGGTCCAGAGAGCACGGGCGTTCAGGTGTTTGTCGAACCAATTAAAGAGATCCGCAAACTGATATTGACCTTCCCGATGCCAAGCATGGATGAGCATTACAGCATTAAGCCCCTCTCCTTCTTTGCACATTTACTCGGCTATGAGGGCGAAGGCAGCCTGATGATGCAGTTGAAAGAGAAGGGTTGGATCACTTCGCTTTCTGCCGGCGGTGGAGCCAGTGGCAGTAACTATCGTGATTTCACGGTGAGCTGTTCACTCTCTGTCGAAGGTTTAACCAAAGTTGATGAGATCACCCAAGCGGTATTTCAATACATTAAGCTGATTGAAAAAGAGGGTATGCAGGAGTGGCGCTACCTTGAAAAACGCGCGGTTCTAGAATCAGCATTCCGCTTCCAAGAGCCTGCTCGTCCAATGGATGTTGTTAGCCACCTTGTGATGAACATGCAACACTATCCAGAACAGGACGTAGTCTACGGCGACTACAAAATGGAATGTTACGATGAAGCATTACAGCTCTCTTTACTCAAGCATTTCACTGTTGAAAACATGCGTTCAACCTTGGTTGCTCATGGGCTTGAGTACGATCGTCAAGCAAAATGGTATTTCACTCCTTACTCGGTGCGGCCTTTTACTAAGGAGCAGAAACAAGCTTTCCAACGCATTAACCCTGGATGGGAGTTTGAATTACCGGGGAAAAACCCATTCATCTGCTATGACTTAGATCCTGCAGAGCTTGAAGAGCACAAAACTCACCCAACTCTTCTGCAAGAGCTAGACGGATTTAAACTGTGGCACCTACAAGACACCGAATTTCGCGTTCCTAAAGGTGTGGTTTACGTCGCGATCGATAGCCCTCACTCTGTGGCAAGTCCTAGGAACATTGTTAAGACGCGATTGTGCGTCGAAATGTTCTTAGATTCGCTCGAAAAAGAGACATATCAAGCTGAAATTGCCGGAATGGGATACAACATGTATACCCATCAAGGCGGCGTAACACTGACGATTTCTGGCTTTAGCCGTAAGCAACCGCAGCTTCTGAATATGATTCTGGAGCGTTTTGCATCTCGCCAGTTCAGCCCTACTCGCTTTGAAACGATTAAGAGCCAACTGCTTAGAAGCTGGAGCAACGCGTCGCAAGATCGCCCTATCTCGCAGCTATTTAACGCGATGACTGGGTTGCTGCAACCGAACAACCCACCCTACTCAGTGTTAATTGAAGCGTTAGAAACCATCGAAGTGGATGAGCTCTCCTCATTCGTGCAAGCCATCTTAGCCGAACTGCATGTCGAAATGTTTGTTTACGGTGACTGGCGTCAAGACGATGCCTTGCAGATGGCAGAATCACTGAAAGATGCGCTAAGAGTCAAAGACCAAGCGTACGAAGAGTCATTGCGACCACTGATTATGCTTGGGGAAAATGGCAGTTTCCAACGCGAAGTAGTGTGCAACCAAGACGATTCTGCGATTGTGGTTTACTACCAATGTCCTGACATTTCGCCACAAAGCATCGCGCTCTACTCTTTGGCTAACCATTTGATGTCGGCCACCTTCTTCCATGAAATTCGCACCAAGCAGCAGCTTGGGTATATGGTTGGTACTGGCAACATGCCACTCAACCGCCACCCCGGTATCGTGCTCTATGTACAATCACCTAATGCCGCCCCTATTGACCTGATTGCATCCATCGACGAGTTTCTTAATGCTTTCTACATGGTGCTGTTAGAGCTCAATGATTATCAATGGCACAGCAGTAAGCGCGGGCTTTGGAATCAGATATCGACACCTGACACAACATTACGTGGTCGTGCTCAGCGCCTATGGGTCGCAATCGGCAATAAAGATACCGACTTCAACCAGCGTGAACGTGTACTGGAAGAGCTAAAAGAGTTAACACGTAGCGACATGATTCGTTTTGTGGTTAACCAACTCAAACCACGCACCGCTAACCGCTTGGTTATGCATGCTCAGGGCAACGCTCATCAAGAAGAACCACCGCTGTCTATGGGCGTTGAGATTGGCTCTATTGAAGAGTTCCAGCTGCGCCCGAAAGATACAGAACTCGGTTAATTCATAGCCAGTGAATACAGAGGTTGATGTCAACGTATCAACCTTTTTTAAACTATCTCGCGCTAAAAGAGATCGCCTACTACGCTCCTTCGTCGCTTTAGGAGATGACGTCATTTTTTCTCGAACTTTTACCGTCATTTCCGAGACGGAGGAAGGATTAAGTCGGGAATATGCTTATTGCGAACACCAAACAAAAAGCCCGCATCGTCAATGGATGCGGGCTTTGTCATAAATTTATACCACTCTACTTATAGAACGGCTCATCCAGACCGGCGCGAGTCAGTAGACCATCACACGGAGCGAAACGATCGCCGTACTTCACAGCAAAGTCGTTCATCATCTCAACCAGCGACTTCACGCCAATTTGATCCATGTAACGGAACGGACCACCTAGGAACGGAGGGAAACCGATACCGAAGATAGCACCGATGTCGCCATCACGTGGGCTGCGAATTATGCCTTCATCGAGACAGCGAACCGCTTCATTTAGCATTGGTAACACGCAACGCATCGCGATATCGTTATCACTCAACTTAGGATCAGGCTGAAGTTTCAGAAGTTTGTAGACTGACTTGTCGACCTCTTTCTTCTTACCTTTGTAAGTGTAGAAACCCTTGCCGCTCTTGCGCCCTTTACGGTCATCATTCAGTAGAACATCGAACACATCAGGACCTTGGAAGCGGTCACCCAACTCATTGACAAGGATCGGCATGATTTTCGCGCCAATATCTACGCCCACTTCATCTAACAGAGTAATTGGCCCTACAGGGAAGCCGAAATCAAGCAGCGCACTGTCGAGCTTTTCGATAGGCTCATTCGCTAGCAGAAGGTGAGCCGCTTCGTTCATGTATGGCGCCAGAATGCGGTTTACGTAAAAGCCCGCTTTGTCTTTTACCACGATAGGCGTTTTGCCTTGCTTCTTAGCTAAAGCAACCACTGTTGAGATAGTCTGATCTGACGTGCCTTCATGAGGAATAACCTCAACCAACGGCATTTTTTCTGCTGGGCTGAAGTAGTGAAGACCGACAACATTCTCAGGACGCGCTGCTTTCTCTGCAATCTTATGGATCGGTAGAGACGAGGTGTTAGTGGCAAAGATGGTTTCAGGCTTGGCGTTTTCTTCGATATCCGCGACCATTTTCTGCTTAAGATCCAGATCTTCGAATACAGCCTCGATAACCACATCAATATGGTTGAAGCTAGTAAAATCGATCCCACCTGACAGTTGGAGCATTTTGCTTTCCAGACCTGCGCGACTCAGGATGCGGCGCTTTTTCTGCTTGTTGAACAACTTGTAGTTGTAATTCAGAGCGTTCAGAACACCATCGTTCGATACATCTTTAATACGAACTGGCACCTTAGCTTTGGCAACTGTTACGTGACTGATACCCGCACCCATTAGGCCGCCACCTAACACACCCACACGGTTAACGCGATTTGGCTCAGCATCGGCACCATGCTCTTTCTTCATTTCTGTTGTTGCGAAGAAAATAGAGCGTAGCGCTTTAGACTCCTCACTCATTACCAGTTCAGAGAAACGCTGCGCTTCGTATTTCAAACCTTTATCGAAACCGTGCTCTAGACCATAACGAATCACGTCAAGAATCGCGTCAGCCGCTGGGTAATTACCGCGTGTTTTCTGGTTGGTCTTCTTCGCAGCTTGTTCGAAAATAACCTTACGGCCCAAACCGTTACGCGAAATCAATTTCTCTTTGGTCGAAGCTTGGCTCTTCGACGCAAGGCGTTTGCCCTTCTTGCTACCTGAGTTCTTCTCAACGAAGTCTTGCGCGACTTTCAATAGAATAGTTTCAGGCACACAAGCATCAACAACACCTAGATTGTTCGCCTTTTTCGCACGTAACTGCTTACCCGTTAAAATAAGATCCAGCGATGGTAATAAGCCGATTAAACGAGGCAAACGTTGCGTGCCGCCAGAGCCCGGTAACAAACCAAGCTGCACCTCTGGAAGACCTAAACGAGTTTTATCGGAATCAGTACAAACTCGGTAGTCACACGCCAGAGCGAGCTCTAGACCACCACCTAGACATGGGCCGTGAATCGCAGCCACTACCGGATATGGCAAGTCAGACAGCTCTTGGAACATCTCCTGACCTTGTCTTGCTAACGATTCAGCTTCACTGGCACTGGTGCACGCGTCTAGCATTCGAACATCGGCGCCGGCAATGAAGTTGTCAGGTTTCAAAGAGTGAACAATCAAACCTTTAACGCTATTTTGCTTCTCTTTGAGCTGTTCAAAGATGCTCTTCATCTCTTCAGCAAAGGCGGCCTGTAGCGTGTTCATTTTTTCATTTGGAACATCAATCGCTAACCAAGCGATGTTTTGGTCATCGATGCTCAGCGAGAACGCCTTCTCTGCTGACGCTGGAGCTGACTCATTATTGATAGCAACTTCGTTTTCTGTGTTCACTTCAGCATTATTAGACATTACTCTACCTCCAAGATCATTGCTGCACCTAGACCACCAGCGGCACACGCTGTATTCAACGCTAAACCACCGCCACGACGTTTTAGTTCACGCAGAGTCTGCGTCATCATACGTGCCCCAGTTGCGGCAAATGGGTGACCATAAGCGATGGAACCACCGAGAACGTTGAACTTGTCCATATCGATTTCACCAATCGCTTTACCTCGACCAAGGTTTTGCTGAGCAAATTCATCACTTGCAAACATTTTCACGTTCGCTAGAGCTTGTGCTGCAAACGCTTCGTGCATATCGATAAGCGTCAGATCAGACAGCTCTAACCCTGTATTCTCTAGCACTTTTGAAGTCGCGTAAGTTGGCCCCATGAGCATGTCGGTCTCAACACCGATTGCTGAGAAAGCGAAACCACGAATGTAGCCCATCACTTCTAAGCCAAGCTCTTTTGCTTTGCCTTCGCGCATTAACATAACCGCTGCTGCACCATCGGTTAGTGGTGTCGCGTTTGCTGCCGTCACACTGCCGTATTTACGGTCAAAGGCTGGACGCAGTTTGGCGTAGCCCTCTAGCGTTGATTCATGGCGAATATTGTTGTCTTCTGAGATGTACTTCTTATAAGGTGCAGGGAAAGCTGTCATCACTTCATCTTGGATCTTGCCGTCTTTCCAAGCTTGAGAAGCTAGAGAGTGTGAACGGTGAGCGAGCGCATCCTGTTCTTCACGCGAAATACCATGCGTTTTTGCCATCTGTTCAGCCGTTTGTCCCATCGACAAGCCGGTAGAATACTCAGCGACCGCTGGTGGAACTGGCATTAAATCTTTCACTGATAGGCTTTTTAGTATTTTTAGTTTTTGGCCTAGCGTTTTGGTTTTGCTCAGAGCAAGTAGGTTAGCCGCAAGTTTCTTCGACACACCAATCGGCAGCACAGATGACGAATCTGCACCACCCGCAATGCCCACATCAATGGTGCCTGCCATGATACTTTCTGCAACATTAGCCGCGGCTTGAAAACTTGTCGCACAAGCACGCGTCACACTGTAAGCGTCTGTGTGAATGTTCATTCCTGTACCCAGCACAATTTCACGCGCGATATTTGGCGCTTCTGGCATTTGAACCACTTGACCAAATACCACCTGCTCAATCAGCGCAGGGTCAATATCTGTTCTCGCAAGCATTTCGCTCACGACCATTTTTCCTAGATCTACCGCAGGCACTTGACTAAATTCTGTACTTTGGCGAGCGAATGGGGTTCGTAATCCAGCGACAACGGCAACACGCTCTCCCGAACGAGTTTTGACTTCCTGTTTGCCCATGGTTTCTCCTTAAGTGTAAGAGGTCTGACCTGACACATTGTAAAGAAGTTGTTAATTTAATCAAACGGCCGTTTAAATAAACGTGACACGGGTAGAAAGCGGGCATTGACAAGAAGTGTGATGTTGAATCGAACCTTTCAGATTATTAAGGCTCAAATAAGCGCTAAACTAAATGCAAGAACAACCATTTGCGAAACATAAGAGTTGTGTTGCTTATTGAGTTGTTGAGGCAAAAAAAAACCACACAGAACTGTGTGGTTGGAATGTTTTAAAGCAATTAACATTACGCCAATTGAAAATAATCAGTTTCCTGATTAGGAGAAAGTAAAGTCAGCCTTCAAAAGGAAGTGTCGTCTTGCTCAACATGCTAGCCATAAGGCTAACTAGACGACAAGATGTACTATAGCCTGTTCGAAGTCTCAGATTTTGAAGTAGATCAATTTTAATGTGATTTTACCTCCTCCAATTGATTACAGCATAGAAAACAAAGCACAACGAACAAAGACACTCTATCCACAGAGCGAATATGGAGGCTCATGTGTCGATAATAAATATGTTTGGAAAGAAAACTGCCAAGCGTCCGGTCAACTCTGATATGGACAAACAAAGAAAATACGAAGCGCTCGTGCGTGCTTATCATCGAGACCTATTTCGCTACGCCTATTGGTTATGTAAAGACAAAAGCATTGCCGAGGATCTAGTGCAGGAAACTTGCCTAAGGGCTTGGAAGTCATTAGACAGCCTACAAGATGAAAAAGCAGCGAAATCATGGCTAATCACGATTTTACGCCGTGAAAACGCCCGACGTTTTGAGCGCAAACAGTTTGATCTGGTTGATATTGATGACCACGGCAACGATGCTAAAGTCAGTGATGACCCACATCACCAGCACCAGTGGCTTCAAGCCCAGATCATGAAATTAGACGTTGATTACCGTGAACCTCTTTTTCTTCAGGTGATCGGTGGGTTCAGTGGTGAAGAGATCGCAGAGGTCTTGGAGCTAAATAAAAATACGGTAATGACACGATTATTTAGGGCGCGAAACCAGCTCAAAGAGATGTTGGATTCAGAAGAGGCAGAAAGGGGGCAACATAATGGATGATTTAGAATTCCGTCGTCGTATATTGTCGGAACCGAAACAACGAAATCAAGACATCATGGATGCTGCAGCAAACAGTGAGGCAAACAGTAAATTTTTGGATGATGTTCTTGCTCTCGATAAGCAAATTCATTCAGCCATGAACGTCGATGTGCCTGACGATCTTGCCGATCGCATCTTGTTCAATCAAACCTCTTATGAAGAGAGTAAAGTGGTTAAGCCTACTTTTGCTCGCCGTGCAATGGCAATGGCCGCATCGGTTGCGTTTGTCGCTGGGTTACTCGTGGGACAGATAAATTGGGGCAATGCACTTGTGTCTCCTGCTCAAGCGAGCTTAGCGGATACGGCTCTGAAACATGTGGTCACTGAAAAACCGTTTGTTGAAGTATTGGATGAGAATGTATCGTCTGAGCAAATCAATACTAAGATGAACCCATTCGCGTTCCAATTTGATGATACTTTCCCATATCACGTCTATTACCTAAACCACTGCGGCTTTGGTAAATCCAATGCCATGCACATGGTATTCCAAGGCGAAAAAGGCAAAGTCACGCTGTTTTTAACGGGGATACCTTCAGACAAAAGCCAAAACTTCGAAGAAGATGGTATGTCTGGTTCTATTACCCCTATCGATAACAGCAGTTTGATACTCGTTGGCATGGAAGGTGAAGATGTCGACAAAATTGCAGAAAAGTTATCTAAAATGATCAAACCGATGAGCTAACCTGCTCGTCAAACGCCCGTAAACACTGAGCCCAGCACTATATCACTGATATTGCTGGGCTTTGTTTTGTAGATAAAACCTCAATCATTCACAGAAAATATAACGCTAGAGTTAAAACTCTAAAAAACAGCGTTTCCTACCATTTTCGTGTCAGATAGGCGTCATTTCCGTAATTTTATGCTCAAATTTTTCAATGGTCGGATTTGTATACTCTATACTTACGCTTAGGATCAGCCCCATTGAGCAAAAGCTCAAATAAATCGCCCTGTAGAGGCGGATACATAAAGGAATTAATAAATGACAAACAACACGCGTCTGTTTAAAAAGTCTCTCTTAGCAGCGACAATTACGACAATTACACTCGCCTCTTCACAAGCAATGGCAGCAGGTTTTCAACTTAACGCACAATCAGCAACAGGTATCGGCCGTGCTTTCGCTGGTGATGCAGTAATCGCAGATAACGCGTCAGTAATGGCACGTAACCCAGCAGCAATGGCGCTATTTGATGAAACATCTCTTTCTCTAGGTTTTGAAAGCATCACTTCAATGATCGAAGTAAAAGATGCGACTTACAAAGGTTTTATGGGAAGCAATCCTAGCAATGCTGATTATGACGATGCTGGTGATACTTCTATTGCACCTAATATCCACCTTATTGTTCCAATCAACGAAAAGTTTGCAGTTGGTTTTAACGCATACTCAAACTTTGGTACTAAAACTGAGTTCAGTGATGATTACGTTGGTGGTGAGTACGGCGGCCTGACAGACGTGAAAAGTGTCAACTTTGGTTTAGCTGGTTCATACCGTTTGAACGAGCAGTGGAGCTTTGGTGCAGGCCTAGACCTAATCTACGGTAAAGGTGAGTTAAAGCGTACAATGAGCTCTCAAGTAGGAACCCCACCATTACCTGGTGTTCCACAAGCTGGCCAAACAGTTTTAGATGCGGAAGCTGATGGTTGGGCACTTGGTTTCAACGTAGGTACGGTATTCGAACTAAACGAAAACAACCGTTTTGGTCTAGCTTACCATTACTCTCCAGAACTTGAAGCTGAAGGCGATATTAGCTACCAAGGCACTGAGTATAAGAACGATACTCTTTATATGCCTCTACCTGACCTTCTTGAATTCTCTGGTTACCACAAAATTGAAGACACCAAGTTTGCTGTTCACTACTCTGTTCAATGGATCGGTTGGAGCTCGTTCGACAAGTTAGAAGCTAAAGATGCCGGTGTTCTGAATGATTACGAATGGCAAGATGGCTGGCACTACTCTATTGGTGGTACATACTACCTAAACACTGATTGGACACTACGTGCGGGTTACATGTACGACACAAGCGCGCAAGACGAAATCACTTCAATCTCGGTTCCTGATTCAGATCGTCAGTGGTTCTCAGCAGGTTTCACTTACCACATCAACGAGAAGTCTAACGTAGACTTTGGTTTCACCTACCTAATGGGCGATGATGTGAAAGTGAATGAATCAACCTCTGTTGTTTCCTCTATCTCAGCAACAACACATGCAGATGCGATCCTAATGGGTCTACAATACAGCCGCAGCTTCTAATCAAAGCTAAGCTTAAAAACCTCAAAGGGTCGCGACTAGCGACCCTTTTTTATTGTCTAAACAGCTCAATTCTCTCCCAATTAAGCTTACACCTGTATCCTCTATCACCGTTATATCACTACAAGTGTACGCTCAAAATCCGTAACACCATCGAAACATTCAGTTTTTTTGACTGCCAATAGTTAAATTTTAATCATTTAATACCTAAAACTGTGTTTTATTCGAATTTCATTTTTAAAGTAATAGCTCTAAAAGTAAAATCATTGACCTTGATACTTATGATTCAGCGAACATAATAATGAAAATGAATAAGACTCTTCTATCTACTGCAGTGGCAGTTGGTTTACTTTCTACATCTGGCGTAACACAGGCTGCAGGCTTCCAACTCGCAGAATACTCTGCAACTGGACTTGGTCGTGCATACGCAGGTGAAGCAGCAATGGCAGACAATGCTGGCGCACAATGGCGCAACCCTGCAATGTTGACATACCTAGAAGGCACACAAGTTTCTGTTGGTGCAATCTATGTTGATCCGAACATCGATCTCGAAGGTACGTCTGGCGCAAATACTCCAGCAAGCAGCAAAGATTTTGCCCACAGCGCTGTGATTCCTAACTTTTACGTATCTCACAAGTATTCAGAAAAGTTAGCAATCGGCTTCGCTGCGGGTACTAACTACGGTATGGAAACTGACCTAGGTAAAGATTTTGCTGGCGCTAACCACGGCAACGAAGCAAGCGTAATCAGCATGGAGCTGAACCTAAACGCAGCTTACCAAGTCCTAGATAATGTATCTGTAGGCGGTGGTATTCGTTATGTAATGGCTGAAGGTAGCTTCGGTGCTACAGCAGCTGCTACCTTACCTGTAGGTACAACGTTAAAGTACATGGAAGGTGATGACACGGCATGGGGCTGGCAAGTTGGTACTGCATGGCAGATCAATGAAAACAACCGCCTAGGCTTTACCTACAAATCTGAAGTTGACCTGACGCTTGAGGGATATGCGAAAGGCTTTGCTTTTAACAGAGCAGACTCAAATGCGCACAAACCTGGCTCTATGGATCTCGCATTACCAGCGACAGCTGAAATCGCTTCTTTCCATCAGCTATCAGACACAGTAGCAGTACACGCAAGCATTAACTGGACAGACTGGAGTAGCTTCAAAGAGCTAGTAGCAGACTTCCCTGGCGAGCCTTCGAGCTTAATCAAAGAAGAAAACTGGGAAGACAACTACCGATTTGCGATCGGTACTACTTACCAAATGACACCAAAGCTAGCTCTGCGTTCAGGTATTGCTTACGACACGTCAGCTGTAAGCGAAGAGCACCGTACAGCGACAATCCCTGAGACGGATCGTACTTGGTTAAGTATCGGTGCTGGTTACCAATGGTCTGAGCAACTTACTCTAGATGCGGGCTTCACTTATATCCTAGCGAAAGATGCGAAGATGCTAGAGGACGATGCAGCGTCAGCACCTTTCGGCGGCTCATTCGAAGGCGAAGTCTCCGGTAGCATCTGGCTAGTCGGTGTTCAAGCGAACTACCGCTTCTAAGCTACTCTAATACAAAGCAAGATCAAAAAAGCTCGGAAGTTTCCGAGCTTTTTTATATCAACTTAATTAGACTATGCGTTAAAAATCTTCCAAATAGTCATCAATTAAATCTTCTTCCTCTAGATCAACCGCTTCAGGCTCAATTTCTGCCTTAAAATCACGACGCTGTATATAGATATCACGTGTCAGAGCGTAAGGATCTGGAGAGTCATCGAGTAACGCTTCTTGCGATACTAACTGAGCACGTGTTTCCATACCTTCGAACGCCCACTTCCCTAGACTTGCCCAAAAATTCAATAACGAGAGCGGTAAGTAGAGACCATCAACCTGCTCTGTTACTTCACGTGTGGTGACAGGACCATAGCCCGGAATCATGAAGTACGGACCATTACCTACCCCATAATGACCGATAGCATCAGAGAAAGACTTATCGTCATACTTAGTGATACCCGCTTCACTCGCAATATCGATCAGACCAACCAAACCAAAGGTGGTATTAATCCAAAAGCGGTTGAAGTGATCAAGCGCTTTTTCACCATTACCCATGATCAGATTATTGACCATACTGGCTGGCTCATCCAAGTTGGCTAGAAAGTTAGAGATACCGGTACGCACAGGAACTGGCGTGTAGTTAACATAAGCAAGAGACACAGGGCGCACTAGATATGGGTCAAGATACTCGTAGTTGATATCCCACATCGCGCGGTTGAAGCTTTCAAAAGGGTCATTAGGATGCGATTCAGCTTCATACTCTGTGGTTGCTTGGTTTTCTGAGTGGGCCACTTCTTCATCGGGGACACTAGAACACCCGACCATAATACTGGCCGCTAGAATTAAGCTAGAAAGTCTTAAAGCGCTGATAGACATAACACCTTTTCCATAAGGAATAAGAGAAAGGCCAGCAATCGCTGGCCTCAATTGTTTGCGTAAGTCTATAACGTTTCAAAAGAAATCGGAATAGCCACGCCTATGCAATTCGCTGATTAATACTGTTGATCAATGCTCAGTGTGACTGGCGAGCCAAGCTCTACTACTTCACTTTCACCGTACCAATCGCCTTCGCGAGTTGCCACGTTACCATCTGTATCAAGCCTAGCGCGAACCATCAGAGCTTCAAGGCTAGAAAGCTTGATGCCTTCCATCATGCTATTGCCATCGTCCAGCACAACGGTACGAGGGAATGCACCTAATGGGTAGCGAGCTGCGGCTACCGGCATAGGAGAACCATCTGCCCTGTGTACTGATACAATAAGGACAGCATCAGGATCGGCGTTAACGTGCTCACCCAGATTTAGAGTGACAGCAACGCTCTTACCTTCCGCTACGCCCATCAAGTTACCCATTTTTTTCTGAGCACTTTCGATGCTGCGCGATAACATCTCGTAACGGCTGTCTTGCGGACCGATCATCTGTTGCATGATGCTCCAGTATTTCACCGCTGACGGGTAGTCTTGACGCTCAAATGCATCAAACGCTAGTAGCGAGAACACACGCAAGTCGACATAGTCCTTCTGTACCAAACGGCTCAGTAGTAGGCGAGCTTGGTTCTGTTCCGCTTCATCTGGAGATAGCATCAAGGCTTGTGCAAAACCTAACTGAACATCTTCGTTATTTGGTTCAAGCTTATAAGCGCGCTCCATTGCATCGATTGCCGTTTGCGCATCGCGGTTTGCTAGTGCGATACGACCTAACAATAACCAACCCGTCGAATCTTTAGGCTGATAATGCAGACGGGTACGAAGTGCAAGCGTTAAGTCTTCCAACTCATCATCCGTCAGCGCACTGCCCTCTGCAGACATCAACTTCTTAGACAGAGCCGGTAGATTTGCACTCACTTGTTGCCAGTGCTGAACCTTGTCCATCGCACCAAATTGAAAGTACATACCGTAACTAAGCGCGATTACCATCAGCACAGACGGCACAACCACAACAGCGGTTGAAATCTGCGTCTTCTTGGTCGCCTTTTCTGCTGGAATATCATCAAGAAGAGACTGCTTAAGATCAGCAATCAGCTCTTGTTGGTTATCAACTAAACCTTCTTCCGCTTCAACTTCTAGCTCATCAAGACGATCTTTATAGAAAGCCTTGTTCAATTCATCACGAAGCGCTTCATCATTGTTGGCTTTCTTGTTCACAAATGGCAAGACAATCAACACGACAGCAGCGAATGAAAGGATAATTGTAGAAATCCAAAATAGAGTCATTACTTCTTGTCTCCGTCGTTCTCTTCATCGAGTAACGCTTTTAAACGTGCTTCTTTATCTGCATCCCAGTCGTCATTTGACTCTACGGCTTTCGCTTTCGACTTTCTGCTGCGCAGTACAATCAGTGCAAAACCAAATACCACAACAGCAAATGGCCCAACCCATAGAATTGATGTTGCTAGCGTTAGTGGTGGATTGTAAGTTACAAAGTTGCCGTAGCGGGCGATCATGTAATCGATGATCTCTTGCTCAGACTTGCCCTCTTTCGTCATCTCATACACTTTTTGACGCAGGTCGACTGCCAGTTCAGCATTCGAATCACCAATGGTGTTGTTCTGACATTTTGGACAACGCAGCGTGTTGCTCAAATTTTTGAACTGCTGCTCTTGTTGCAAGTTATCAAACTCATGAACCTCAATAGCCGCAGTCGCTGTCAGAGAGATAGCAAACGTTGCTAACAGCGCAATCAGTGCGTGTTTCATCATTTTGCTTCCTCCAACAAGTCTTGATACATAGGCTCAAGGGTCGATGCCCAGTTAGTTGGGTTTACATCACCAACGTGGCGATAACGAACAACGCCGTTCGCATCAATTAGGAAAGTCTCTGGAGCGCCATACACGCCTAGGTCTAGACCTAACATGCCATTACCATCAAACAAGCTGATAAGATAAGGGTTACCAAGCTCATTCAGCCAGCCTACCGCTTTGGTCCGATCGTCTTTGTAGTTCAAGCCGATGATCTTAACGCCTTGCGCCGCTAGCTTATTCAGATATGAGTGCTCTGCATAACACGTTGGGCACCATGTCGCCCAAACGTTTAGCAGTAGAGGTTCACCTTTGAATATAGCTTGGTCGTACAGTTTGCCCGGCTCTGCTAGGTCTTCTAGACGGAACTCAGGCACTTCTTTGCCAATCAATACTGATTCAAGCTTAGTCGGGTCATCACCCGACTGGTTGCGAACAAGCTGAGTTGCAAAAATGACAGCCAATGCCATAAAAGCAATCAATGGAATGAAAAGTATCTTCTTATTCATTAAGCCTCCTGCTTCTTGGCTGTCTTTTTCGCTGGCTTGCGGAATCGGTAACGGCGGTCACTGATCGCAATCGCACCACCAATCGACATGATCAAAGAGCCAGCCCAGATCCAACGAACGAACGGTTTGTGGTAAATGCGCACAGCCCACGATTTGTTGTCGTCTAGACGCTCACCCATCGCAATGTACAGGTCACGAGTCACGCCGCGATCAATCGCAGCTTCTGTCATCATAGACTTAGCGGTAGTGTAGAAACGCTTCTCCGCGTGCAATGTGTTGATGTACTTACCATTTTTAGTGATCTCAAAATCAGCGATGTAACCATCATAGTTCGGACCATCTTTGTCACGAACACCTGCAAAGTAGAAATCGTACTCTTCAAGTTGGTAGTACTCACCTGGAGCCAAACGCACATCACGCTCGATGCTGTAGTTTTGCACCATAGCGATACCGATAACAGTTACAGCAAGACCAAGATGACCTAACATCATCGCCCAGTGGCTGCGCTGAATCTTAGTCACACCCGTCCAGAAACTGTGGCGGTGCGTTGCTCGTTCATGCAGCTCGAAACCGTGCATGAAGATAATCCAGAACGCCATTAGCCAACCAGCAAACGCCGTACCGCTGAAGTATTCAGCCAGTAAGCTTACCATCAACCAGCTCAAACCAAGTGACAGCACACCGGATACAACCATCGGTTTCGCGAGCTTAGACAAGTTGTCGCGTTTCCAACGGATCAGTGGACCGATACCAAGTAGGAATGAGAATGGAATCATCAGCCAGAAGAACAGCATATCGAAGAATGGAGCACCGATAGAGACTGAACCAAGACCAATCTGTTTGTGCACAAGTGGTAGCAATGTACCGACGAGTACCACCACCAGCGCGGCAATAAGTAGCACGTTATTCGCAAGCAGTGAGTTCTCGCGAGAAACAAGGTCGAAGTTACCACGAACTCGTACTGCTGCGCCTTTCACAGCAAACAGGAGTAAAGAACCACCAATAACAAAGACTAAGAAGCCTAAGATAAACATACCGCGAGCAGGATCCGATGCAAAGGCGTGAACCGATACCAAGATACCTGAACGAACCAAGAAAGTACCCAGTAAGCTCAATGAGAATGCTGAGATTGCCAGCAGTACTGTCCAAGCTTTAAATGTACCGCGCTTCTCTGTCACAGCGAGAGAGTGCATTAGTGCAGTACCCGCTAGCCAAGGCATAAATGATGCGTTTTCTACTGGATCCCAGAACCACCAGCCGCCCCAGCCTAGTTCGTAATAAGCCCACCATGAACCTAGTGCGATACCTAGCGTTAGGAAGAGCCAAGCCGCAATTGTCCAAGGGCGAGACCAACGCGCCCATGCCGTATCCAAACGACCACTTATTAGAGATGCAATAGCAAAAGAGAATGCAACCGAAAAGCCTACGTAGCCCATGTAAAGCATTGGCGGGTGAATGATCAAACCTGGATCTTGAAGAAGCGGGTTTAGGTCACGACCGTCAACTGGGAAGAATGGCAAAGTACGCAGGAACGGGTTCGAGGTCACAATGATGAACAGCAAGAAGCCGACAGTAATCAGACCCATGATCGCCAAAACACGCGCTACCGACTCTTGTGGCATACCACGGCTAAACACCGCTACCGCAACAGTCCAACCTGCTTGGATTAACACCCAAAGCAGCAGTGAGCCTTCGTGTGCCCCCCATACTGCCGTAATACGGTAGTACCAAGGAAGCTGGCTATTTGAGTTACTCGCGACATACTGAACCGTAAAGTCGTTGGTGTAGAACGCGTAACATAGGATAAAAAACGAAATCGCTAGGAAGATGAACATGCCCCAAGAAAGTGGGCGAGCACTGTTCATCAACAAAGTGTTGTTGCGAGCGGCTCCATAGAGTGGGAGCACACTCAGCAACAATGCCAATCCTAGCGATAGGATCATGGCAAAGTGGCCGATCTCGGCTATCATTTAGCACTTCCTTCTTTTTGTTCAGTCGAGTATTGCAAAGGCTCATGTGTCTTTTTCATCGCTTCAGCAACTTCAGAAGGCATGTACTCTTCGTCGTGCTTCGCTAGAACTTCAAACGCTTCGATAGTCGTCGCATCTTTTAATACGCCCTGAGCAACAATACCTTGTCCCTCACGGAAAAGATCAGGAAGAATACCATCGTAAAGAATGGTTACCTTAGGGCCAACATCCGCTAAGTCGAAGCTCACACGCAAAGATTCGTTGTCACGCTTAACAGAGCCAACAACAACCATGCCGCCAATACGCAGGCGTTGACCTACTTCTGGCTTATGACCACCTTTACCGTTTACCAATTCCGTTGGTGTGTAGAACAGATCCATGTTTTGATTCAGTGCATAAACCATCAAGCCGACAGTTGCACTAATACCAATAAAAATAGCTAGGACAATCCCCAGTCTCTTTTTACGCCTTGGGTTCATAGAGTGTTCTCCATTTTTTTCGCTGCGTCGATTCGCGCCTGACGATCAACTTTAGCTTGTACTTCATTGAGCAATTGTTTACCACGACGAACACTGACTACCAGCAGGATGATCATCGCAAGAAAAGTGATTCCGAATGCACTCCAAACGTAAGAGGCGTAACCGCCCATCGCAAAGAAATCACTAAGAGATTCAAAATACATAATTACCTACCCCGATTACGCTTTTTCGGCCGCTAGTTTGCGGACCCACGGACGATGACCCTCTTTGCTGATGATTTCATTACGGAAACGAACCATCAACACAGCGCCGAAGAAGAATGCAAAACCGAAAATATTGAGAAGCAGTGGCCACAACATATCGCTTGAGATCGATGGCTTATCGAATTTAGTGATCGTTGCACCTTGGTGCAGTGTGTTCCACCACTCTACTGAGAAGTGAATAATAGGTAGGTTAATCACACCGACAATCGCAAGAATACCTGCTGCCTTTGCCGCTGTTTTCTGATCATCAAAAGCGTGGTGTAGAGCGATAACGCCCAAGTACAAAAATAGTAAGATCAGTTCGGATGTTAAACGCGCGTCCCATACCCACCAAGCGCCCCACATTGGCTTACCCCAAACTGCACCAGTCAAAAGCGCAATAAAAGTAAACACAGCACCGATTGGCGCCATTGCCAGAGATGCCATATCCGACAATCTCACCTGCCATACAAGACCGATAAAGGCTGCAATCGCCATCGACATGTAGACACCCATCGACCAAATCGCAGATGGTACGTGAATGTAGATAATTCTAAAGCTATCGCCTTGTTGATAATCGGAAGGGGCAAATGCAAGCCCCCAAACGGTACCGACGGATAGACACACTAGTGCTAGAACTGAGAACCAAGGCAGAAGTTTACCAGCAAGCTGATAAGACGTTTCCGCTTTAGCATAGGGATGGAGCCATTTCCACATGTTGTAATCTCACTTTTACTTCATATTACTTACAGCTATAAGAGCTATAATTATTATAATTTATTTATGGTTGCTTGGTGCATGGCGACTCTATGAGTCCAATGGTGTCAATTAGTTCACACCGCAATCTGTTTAATTAGTTCACGCTCACACGTAATGCGGCACTAATAGCAAAAGGCGTTAACGTCATCGCACCCATGAGCATTGCACCTAACACGGCCAGTTGACCGTTATACGCAACACCTAGTGCTGCCGCATCAATTGCCGAGGTCGCAAAAATCAAAATTGGGATATACAGCGGGAGAATGAGCAAACTCAACAACACGCCCCCTTTTTGCAACCCAACCGTAAGTGCAACACCAATAGCACCAATAAAACTCAACGCGGGCGTGCCGACCAACAGAGTCAACACCACCGAAAGCCATGTATCAAAATCCAGCGATAGTAGAACAGCCAAAAGTGGGCTAATTAAAATTAATGGTAAACCAGTCAATAACCAGTGTGCTATGACCTTGGACAATACTACCAACTGCAACGGGATGGGCATGAGCATCATCTGCTCTAGTGCCCCATCCTGAAAATCATCACGGAAAAGACGCTCAAGTGAGAGCAGCGCTGATAACAGAGCAGCCACCCAAACGATACCTGCAGAGATACGCGCAAGAAGGTTTGGCTCCGGACCAATACTCAAAGGAAATAGGGTGATGACGATAATAAAGAACCACAACGGGTTGAAAATATCGGCCTGACGACGAAACGCAATAAGAAGCTCACGTCGGATAATCATTGTCATTGAAGTGATCATATTATTCACCCAGCTTTATTTTTCTTAGTTTCGGGCTGTCAGCGAACATATCTTGGTGCGTTGTGAGAAGCACAATTCCGCCGTTGTCTGCATGTTGCGAAAACAAATTCTCGAGAACTTTCACACCCTGCTTATCAATTGCTGTCAATGGTTCATCTAAGATCCACAACATCTGTTTACTTAACCATAAACGAGCCAATGCAACGCGGCGCTGCTGACCTGCGGACAACTGTCCTGCTGGCACATCTTCTCGCCCAGCCAAACCAACCTGAGCAAGAGCACCATACAGCTCTTCTTTGCTTGCCTTACCACTATGAATAGATTGGTAAAAGCTTAAGTTCTCGTAAGCGCTGAGCTCACGCTTGACACCGGTTTGGTGTCCAAGAAACAGTAGGTTTTGATGGTAAGCATCGCGATTGGACTCTATGGACTGGCCATCCCATGAAATGGTGCCTTCGTCTCGATCGCCTAATCCGGTGATGATCCTAAGTAGTGTCGTCTTGCCTGTACCATTCCTTCCCTCAACCTGAACGAGTTCGCCAGCTTTAAGTTGAAAAGACAGAGATTCAAAGAGAACTCTTTCGTCACGAATAGCGGTTAAATTTGAGACTTCTAACATAGGAAATATAGGTCCAATAATAAGAGGGGTATAGTAGCACACCATTATGGTGACAAAATAGGTATAGGTCTTTGCGAAAGAACAAACTCAGTAAGAAACTGTTAACGCTGTGTCAAAATTTACATATATTATGTTTAAATCATAATACCTCAGAGATACAAATACTTAGACACAGCGTTTTATAAGTAAAATTTCACAATTCGTAAACTTCAGAAACAAAAAAAGAAGCCTGAGCTTCTTTTTTGGATTCGCGATTTCGCGCTTAACTTATTTTTAGCGACGTGGTGGCTTACGACGGTCGTAAGGCTTACGTTGCTCATCGTAAGAGGATGGGTTGCTACTAAGAGATGGAATTTTCTCTTTGCCCGCTAATTTATTCTGTAAAGACATCATTAACTCAGCTTCTGCTTTTGGCAATTCACACTCTTCAATAAGCTCGTTTATTCCAGCCCCAAGTTGAACCATTTTTGTCGCTCGAGTGTAGAGCCTGCCGTCAGTGTCAGCATGCTCTAACTCAACAATACGCTCATTTAGATGCTTAATCACATCTTCTTGCTCTGTCACTTTCTGGCCAAGACCAACCACAACAGAACGCACCTCTAGCAACTGCTTGTTCGATTTTTGAAGCTCTTTTTCCAAGCTACGAACTTGCGCGCGAGAGTGGTCGAGCTGCTTTTGAAGGACACGTTTCACTTTGCCCAGTAGCACGACGATAAATAGCGTAAAACACCCAACGCCAATAATCAGAGCAGCTGGGCTTAAAGGAAGCGCTTCAAACATTACAGGTGAGCCATCTCATCCCATTCGTCTTCGCTTAGTAGCTTATTCAAGTCAACCAAGATCAGAAGCTTGCCGTCACGGTTACTCACACCTTGAATGAACTTAGCACTTTCATCAGTACCAACGCTTGGCGTAGTATCGATTTCAGAAGAACGAAGGTAAACAACCTCTGCCACGCTATCCACTAGGATACCAATCACTTGGCGTTCTGATTCGATAACGATAATACGAGTGTTGTCAGTGATCTCGCCTTGCATTAGGCCAAAACGTGAACGTGTATCGATAACGGTTACCACGTTACCACGTAGGTTGATAATACCCAGTACGTAGTCTGGAGCGCCTGGTACTGGAGCAATCTCACTATAACGAAGAACTTCGCGCACCTGCATTACATTGATGCCGTAAGTTTCTTCCTCAAGTTGGAATGTCACCCATTGAAGTACTTCATCATTCGTTTGATCTTTTCTTACTTCAACTTCACTCAATTGAGACATATTTAATCCTCTTGCCGCCGTTACCGGCTCACTATTATTAATCTAATGCTTTTACATCTAACCCTGCATTTAGCATGGCGATCAATGCTTCAACATGAATCAAAGCACACATTTTTTCTTTAACCATACCCGCGAGCCACGGACGTTTACCCGCCATTTCTCGCCAGCGTACTTTATCTGTATTTAAGAGCTCGGTACCTTTGAGCTCTGTGCTCGCCAGCCCCCACATGCTCTCACCAAGCATCACTATATATTGATAGTTTTCTTTGTATTCGTCACTGGTTAACTTCTCAGACATCACCCATTTTGCGGTATCCACCACATCTAATTGGCTATCTCTATTAGATTGAAGGCCTAAATACCAAGCTGGGCGACCAATTAGGTGACTCAACTCTTCTAGACGGTGTATGCCGCCAAGTTCATCCAGTGGGACAGCGAAAGTCACACCATTCACATCAAAGTAGAGAACTTGGAAATCTTCACTACGAACTGTGCTCTCCCACGAAGTGAAGTGATTAGCCCCACCCGCTTGAGTTTCAAGCTCAACTTCTTGTTCTGTCGTTTCTAAATCTTCCTCTACGGCAACCGTCTCTTCAACAGCTTCAACACTCGGCTGATAGACAGGCTCTGTGAAGGCTTGAGGCTCTTCGATGTCCCAGCTTTGAATCTCTTCTTCAGCTTGTTGCTCTACCACTGGTGGTTCTGGCGTTTCCAATTCTAGAGTTGGCGAAGCCACTTCCATCTTAGGTGCCAAATCCGTTTCCACAGGCATATCAACCGTGGTCGTTGAATGGAGCGCAATTTGCTGCGTGTTCTGATCCATTAAGTCGTCGAGATTTAACTCTTCAACAAGATTGGTTGATTCCAGCTGGCTGAGTAGCTTTTGAACGTCCTCAAGATTTGGGACTTCAAACTCCGCCGAGCGAATCTCAGAATAACTCGAATATTCCGCCAATTTTGGCTCTGGCTCTGGCTCTGGCTCTGGCTCTGGCTCTGGCTCTGGCTCTGGCTCTGGCTCTGGCTCTGGCTCTGGCTCTTTAGGTTGTTGTTCTACGACCTCGTCGTCAACCCAAATCTCTTCGGTTTCAAAGCTTTCATCAAGCAAAGCTGTGAAATAATCATCCAGGGCTTGTTCGCTTGATAAGCTACCTTGCTCGATAGTTGATTCTTTACTGGAGCTCATTAATACCCAGCCTCTCGAGATAAATAAGCAGCTGCTTATACGCAAATACGCCACGACTGCCAGATGCAAAATGAGACGCTGGTAAACGCTTCAAACTTGCATCTCTAAACTTGGTGTCGATCGGTACTGCTGATGTCCACACCTGATTCGGATAGTCATCTTTTAACTGAGTTAATGTTTGCAGCGACGCCTTGGTGCGTTTGTCGTACATAGTAGGAACAATCGTAACTTTAAATGGCGCTTTACGAGACTTCTGCATGATGGTCAGTGTTCGGATCATTCGTTCAAGACCTTTCATAGCCAAGAACTCTGTCTGCACTGGGATCAAAATGCGATCGCTGGCTGCTAACGCGTTCACCATCATCACACCAAGAATAGGTGGGCAGTCAATCAACACGTAATCATAGTCATCTTTCACCGCTGCTAGTGCGCGCTTTAAAATCAAGCCCATACCGCTACGGTTTCCCATCACTCTGTCTAAGGTGGCCAAAGACATGTGCGCGGGAATGATGTCGATACCCTCAACCTCTGTTTGCAGAGTCAAAGGTGCGACTGTTTCAGGCGTAAATTCACGCAACTGAAACAGGTCAAATAAACTGGATTCAACGGTATCTGAGTCGTAACCCAGATACGTTGTCAGTGATGCATGTGGATCGGTATCGACCAACAAAACGCGGTGACCTTTTTGGCTCAAAAGCCCAGCTAAAGTCACCGTTGTTGTAGTTTTACCTACACCACCTTTCTGGTTTGCAACACTCCAAACAATCATGATGCGCTACCTAAGCTAAGCCAACTTCAACCAACATTCTCTCGGCGATTCGCTCAAGAGGAAGGTCTTCAGTTGAAATGCCCGCTTTAGCAACGGCTTGAGGCATACCATACACCACACAGCTCTCTTCATCTTGTGCCCAGATAGTTGAACCTGCAGATTTAAGCATGCGTGCACCCTCACGACCGTCTGCACCCATCCCGGTAAGCACCATAGACAGCACTTTATCGTGATAGATCTTTGCAGCAGAACCGAAAGTTACGTCCACACATGGTTTGTAGTTCATACGATCGCCACCATCGATGATACGCAGTCGAGCAGAACCCGGACGACCATCTATCATCATCTGTTTACCGCCTGGTGCCAAATACGCAACGCCTGGTTTTAAGATGTCGCCATCTTGAGCTTCACGCACTTCAATCTTACACAAGGTGTTCAAGCGACTCGCAAATGCCGCGGTAAAGGTTGCCGGCATATGTTGAATCAACACAATTGGATGTGGGTAATTGGCAGGTATGCGCGTCAGAATCTTCTGAAGTGCCACTGGACCGCCAGTCGACGTACCAATAGCCGTCAATTGATATTTCTTGCCCGATGCACGGAACTTAGCTGCTACAGGCTTAACTAACGCAGCAGGTTGGCGCAATGAAGAGACTGTAGATGCTGTCGTTGAAGCAACTGGCGTCACGGGGCGAGTAATCGAAGCGGTGCGTCTTAGTAATGCACGCTTCGATGCAATCTCAATCACACGCTGCTGTAGCAGTGATACGGCTTCATCACGATTTCGAGCAATGTCTTCGAACTTTTTCGGCAAAAAGTCTAGGGCGCCTGCATCCAATGCATCCAGCGTCGCCTTCGCACCATCGTGTGTCAGTGAAGAGAACATCAGAATTGGCGTTGGTGTTGCTGCCATGATTTCACGGACGGCAGTAATGCCATCCATAACGGGCATTTCAATGTCCATTGTGATGACATCAGGTCTTAGCCTTTTGGCTTTTTCGACCGCTTCTTTGCCGTTTACAGCAACATCAATGACCTCTAGGCGCGCCTCTGAATTAATGATCTCGCTTACTCGACGACGGAAAAAGCTCGAATCATCAACGACTAATACTTTAATCGCCATATTTATCCTTAAATTAAATTCTAGACGCTGCTGCGTACTGCTTCAGTAGATCGGGTACATCTAAGATAAGAGCGATATGACCATCACTGGTGATCGTCGCCCCTGCCATACCTGGTGTGCCTTGCAGCAAGTTATCTAGAGGTTTAATTACCACTTCTTCTTGGCCAATCAAAGTATCAACCACAAAGCCAACACGTTGACTTCCTAGCTGTACAATAACCACGTGACCATGACCTTTACGTAGCTCAACGATGCCTGATTTCGGTGCCAACCAGTTCTGTAAGTAGAACAGCGGAATCGATTTATCACGAACAATGATCGTCAACTGACCATCAACGACATTGGTACGACTTAGATCTAAGTGGAAGATTTCATTCACGGATGCTAATGGCAATGCGAATGGGTGACCGGCTACACCTACCATCAATGTTGGTAGAATTGCTAGCGTCAGTGGAACTTTGATAGTGATCTTAGTTCCTTTACCCATTTCAGAGTCGATATCGATAGAGCCATTCAGCGTGTTAATCGCCGTTTTTACGACATCCATACCAACGCCACGGCCAGAGATATCTGAAATTTGCTCTTTACTTGAGAAGCCCGGAGCGAAAATCAGGTTGAAACACTCTTTGTCTGATAGACGAGAGGCTGCATCTTCATCCATCAATCCACGTTTCACCGCAATTGCACGAAGCTTGTCAGGGTCCATACCACCGCCATCATCAACGATAGCTAGCTCAATATGATCGCCCTCTTGTGAAGCCGATAGAATCACTTTACCAGTGCGAGGCTTACCCGCAGCTACACGAGCTTCAGGCATTTCAATGCCGTGGTCAACCGAGTTACGAACCAAGTGAATTAATGGATCCGCAAGAGCCTCAACTAGGTTTTTATCAAGGTCGGTCTCTTCACCGCGCATCTCAAGCACAATGTCTTTCTTCAAGCTACGAGCCAAGTCACGGACAACGCGCGGGAAACGGCCAAATACTTTCTTAATTGGCTGCATACGCGTTTTCATTACCGCGCCTTGTAGGTCTGCAGTAACAACATCTAGGTTAGAGACCGCTTTCGACATTTCTTCGTCGTTGCTGTTCAAACCTAAGCTCACAAGACGGTTACGTACCAATACTAGCTCACCAACCATGTTCATGATGGTATCCAGTGTTGATGTATCTACACGTACGGTCGCTTCTGCTTGTTGCTTCTTAGCCGCTGGTGCTTTCGCTTCAGATTTAACAGGCGCTTTCACTGGCTCTGGTGTCTGTACCGCTGTAGGTGCTGAAACAGGCTGCGCTGCAGCAGCAGCTGCTGGTGCCGGAGCTGGTTTCACTTCAGCAGGCTTGGTCGCGACATCTAACTCTTCTGCTGATGGGCCATTACCTGAACCATGCAGTTGGTCTAGCAGCTTTTCAAACTCTTCATCCGTCATTAAGTCGTCGCCATCTGCACTTGCAGAAACAGAGGTAACGGGTGCTACTGGCGGTGGAGGTGGTGGCGCTGAGGTCGCGTTAGATGGACTATTGCCTGCACCGTGCAACTCATCAAGCAGTTTTTCAAACTCATCGTCAGTGATGTCACCGCTATCTGCCGTTCGCGCTGGCGCTGCTGGAGGCGGTGTCGGTTCTACTGTTGCGGCTGTCGGTGACCCACCTTTACCGTGCAGTTCATCTAGCAGTCTTTCGAATTCATCTTGAGAAATCTCATCGACAGATGCTGCATTAATATTCGTATCCGCTGGTGCTACAGGTTCAGGTGTAACAACAGGTTCGACTACAGGTGCAGGAGCTTCAGCTGCAGGAGCAACAATCTCATCCTCTGATTCTGGTTTACATAGACGATGCAACTCATCAAGTAGAGATTGTTCAGCAGGCTCCAGAGGCTCTCTATTTTGAACAGCTTGGAACTGCACGTTAACGGTGTCCAGTGCTTGAAGCATGGTATCCATCAAGCCTGATGTTACGCTACGTTGGCCATTTCTTAGAATGTCGAACACATTCTCGGCGCCATGACAGGTATCAACCAGTTCAGTCAGTGCAAGGAAACCTGCACCACCCTTAACGGTATGGAAACCTCGGAAAATAGCATTTAGTAGATCTTTATCATCAGGGTTGTTCTCAAGCTCTACTAACTGTTCTGAAAGTAGTTCGAGAATCTCACCCGCTTCGACTAAAAAGTCCTGAAGAATGTCTTCGTCTAATTCGTAGCTCATACGTTACCTTTAAAATCCAAGACTGGATAACAAGTCATCGACTTCATCTTGAGATGCCACTGCATCTTCTCGCTCTTCAGGGTTCATGATTGGCCCTTCAGGTGCGGTTGACGCTTTTTTATCGGTCTCATTATTCTGGCTAGCTTGATCCGCACCAAACACGGTCAGGATCTCAACTAAGCGACCCTCGACTTCATTGACAAGAGTGATAACCTTACCAATGATCTGGCCGGTTAAGTCTTGGAAGTCTTGAGCCATCAAGATTTCTGTCAGTTGTCCACGCAGTTCGGTACTATCACCCTCTACCTGAACAAGTAGTCCATCAATGCGGTGACATAAAGCTTTAAATTGTGCCAGCTCAATGCGGCCATGCATCAGTTCATTCCATTGAGGCCTTACTTGAAGTAAACACTCGTGTAGGTTGTCTGCAATTGGCATACAACGATCGACCGCGTCCATCGTTTTATTTGCAGCGACTTCCGTTTTATCAATGACATATTGAAGGCGATCCCGAGCGTCTGGGATTTCATCATTTGCGATAACGCTAATGCGTTCATCCAAATTGAATTGTGTCAAAGAGTCATGGAGATCGCGGGTCAGAGAACCTATTTCTTGAAGCATTGGGTTGTCTTGAAGACCAACATTCTCTTCATACATGCTTCTAACAAGAGAATCAGCTTGTTGCTGCTCATCGTTTTCAAGCAGCTCTACTAATTTTTTTGCTTGTTCTAATGAAATCATCCTGAATTCGGCCTTACTCCGCATATACTGCGACGCTTCAATTTTTGGGATAACGGGGAAACTAAACAGTTCTTCCTCCCCTAGAAGCGCCTAAATCTTTTGCTCCGAGGCTTATAAGCGCTCAAAAATCTTGTCTAGTTTTTCTTTTAGCGTTGCAGCAGTGAAAGGCTTAACAATGTAACCATTCACGCCTGCTTGCGCCGCCTCAATGATCTGCTCACGTTTCGCTTCTGCAGTGATCATAAGTACAGGCAAATGCTTGAGTTCAGCATCAGCACGAATGTGTTTAAGCAAGTCGATACCTTGCATTCCAGGCATGTTCCAGTCAGTTACCACGAAATCAAATTCGCCTTTTTTCAGCATAGGAAGTGCGGTTAGACCGTCATCTGCTTCTTGAGTGTTATTGAAACCTAAGTCACGAAGTAGGTTTTTAACAATACGGCGCATCGTTGAAAAATCATCAACAATGAGAATTTTCATGTTTTTGTTCAAATTAGCCTCCACTGAATAAAAATCAGTGTTGTTAGTCGTTCTGTGTCCAAGCACTTAATTTAGTGCGCAGACGCTGCATAGATTGGCTCAATATCTGGCTGACACGAGATTCGCTGACACCTAATACTTCCCCAATCTCTTTTAAATTGAGTTCTTCGTCATAGTAAAGAGATAGGACTAAGCCCTCTCTTTCTGGAAGTTGTTTTATTGAATCGATCAAAGCTTGTCGAAACGACTCATCAGCAACTCCTTGAAAAGGTAAGTTATCTTGAGAGTCTTCATTCGGAGATATTACATCATCTGAGACGCCTAAATCTTCGATTCCAACCAACTTTGAGCAATTTATATCCGTTAAAGCGCTGTGATACTGCTCTAAAGTCAGTCCCATGTGCTTCGCGACTTCAGAATCGCTAGGGTCTCGGTTTAAACTCGCTTCCAGTTCAGCAATGGCATTGCTAATTTCGCGGTTGTTTTTATGAACCGACCTCGGCACCCAGTCGCCTCGTCGGATATCATCCAGCATTGCACCACGGATTCGAATACCAGCGTAAGTTTCAAAGCTTGCGCCTTTTGAACCATCGTAGTTCTGCTGTGCTTCAATCAAGCCGATCATACCAGCTTGAATCAAGTCATCCACCAATACATTAGGCGGCAATCGCCCCAACAAGTGATGAGCGATACGTTTAACCAACACAGAATACTTCTCGAAGAAGGCTTGCTGCCCGTCGAGGTTGCCGCGTTGATTGTAGGTAAGCGCTTTATTCACCAAATGGTTCCTCTGCATATGTACTGCGATTTAACAGACGTTCCACAAAAAATTCCAAGTGACCACTTGGGGTTTTCGGAATTGGCCAAGTTAACGCTTTATTCGCCAATGAGCTAATTGCTAACGCGGCTGGAGAGCGTGGGAACGCATCCACTACGATTTTCTGTCTCTTAACTGATTGACGTACTTTATCATCTAGCGGTATACATGCCACAAGCTCAAGGCTCACATTCAAGAAACGCTCTGTGACAAGCGTCAATTTTGCAAATAATTCTCGCCCTTCACGGTAACTTCTGACCATATTTGCAACAACCTTGAAGCGCTGAACCTGATGTTCACGGCTCAAAAGCTTAATCAAGGCGTAGGCGTCAGTGATTGATGTTGGTTCATCGCAAACCACCACTACCACATCTTGTGCCGCTCTTGAGAAACTCACAACCATGTCAGATATACCAGCTGCCGTATCGATTAGCAAGACATCCATTTCATCTTCTAACGTACCAAACGCTCGAATCAGACCGGCATGTTGCGCATGCGATAACTCGGTCATGCTTTGTGTGCCCGACGTCGCTGGGATAATCTTAATTCCGTGTGGGCCTTCCACTATCGCGTCTTTTAGCTCACATTCACCCGCCAACACGTGGCCTAGGTTTCGTTTTGAACGAATACCCAACATGATGTCTACGTTAGCCAGACCTAAATCGGCATCCAGCACCATTACCTTCTTGCCCTGACGTGCCATACAGATTGCCAGTCCAAGAGTGACGTTAGATTTACCCACACCACCTTTACCACCAGTTACTGCAATAACTTTAGTTAAAGAAGGCTTTGTTAAGCGACGGAGGCCGCTAGCTTGGTCATGTATCATATTTTCAGTCATATTTATCCGCCGCCTAGAGTCCTTCAGAATCGCTATTCCAGTAGTGAGGTTCATTCTCTGTTGATTTTTCGAGTAGCTCATTCGCCTTAGCAATCATGTACTTAGGTTGAGCAATAACGATATCTTCAGGAACTCGTTGACCATTTGCGATATACGCAACTGGTAGTGCATTTTGTATTACTACACTGATGAATTCACCCAAACTTAGTGATTCATCAAGTTTAGTTAGGATGCATCCCGACAGCGGGATTCTTCTAAAGTGTTCTATCGTCTCTTGCAGAACTTTACGCTGCGCTGTCGCGGGCAGCACCAAGTAGCTGTGAATGACGGAACCACTCTCTTGCATCAATGTGTCTAACTGCTCAGACAGACGCACGTCGCGCTGTCCCATACCTGCAGTATCCACCAGAATCAGGCGACGGTTACGCAGTTGATATATAACATCGGCCAATTCTTTAGAATCTTTAGCAACTCTTACGGGACAACCCATAATTCTGCCGTATATTGAAAGTTGCTCATGTGCACCAATTCGATAGGTATCGGTTGTAACGAGTGCGACATTGTCGGCACCGTACTCCATTGCAGCTCGAGCTGCGAGCTTAGCAACGGTTGTGGTTTTACCAACGCCCGTTGGCCCTAACAGAGCCACAACGCCACCACGTTTAAGAATATCTTTCTGGGTAACTGAGATTTGATCTGCCACCAGCGCCAACAATGCTTTCCACGCTCGGGCTGGTTTGGTGTCTTCAGGGATATAGCAAGCCATTTGGTCAGCAAGCTCTGGAGAGATGCCCATACGTTCAAGACGCTTGATCAACATTGCACGTAGTGGTTCACGACGCTCTACTTCTTGCCACATCAACCCTGACACTTGATGTTCAAGTAGTCGGCGAATCGATGTCATCTCCTCACGCATCGTTTCCATTTCAGAATCAGAGCGATGTGAAGACTCAGGCTCACGCCCACGATCGTAACGCGTCGGGTCTAAACGATGTTGTGGGCGCTCAACTCGGCGATCTTCTGCTATTAATTTAGCAAGGCCAGACTCATGAGAAGAGAATGCGGTGTCAACATTATGTTTACTGCCCGATTGTCGATTTAACAAAGCCGATAGTGAATCTTCGTTTTCAGCTCGGTGTTGCGACTCTTCCTCTGCACCATGACTATACTGCTTAAGCATGTTCGCAAAGCGCTTCGTCATTGAGCGACCACTTTCTGCTCCCGAACCGCCAATACTCACTCTGTCATCATCCAACTGACGTTGGCCCGATTTCGATGCAGCCATTTGTGTATACTGGCTCTGCATAGGCTGAGGCTTGTTGACTCGTGGCGCTGCTGGTTGATTGGACTCACCATCTATAGCTGCAACGATTTCAACGCCACCTGCGACCTTTTTGTTAGACATGATCACAGCATCAGAGCCAAGTTCTTCTTTCACTTGGAGCAACGCTGTTCGCATATCTTTCGCAAAAAATCGTTTAATTTTCAATTCAATAGTCCGTTCTAATTACGCGGATTAGTTTCCAACAGCTTGTACGATTCGGATCTGCTTTTCGTCTGGAATCTCTTGATAAGAGAGGACTCGTAAGCTCGGGATCGTGTTCTTAACAAACTTGGCTAATGTTGATCGCAATACACCAGAGGTAAGCAGTACCGCTGGTTCTCCTTTAAGCTCTTGCTCTTGTGTTGCCTGACTCAGTGATGTCTGTAGACGCTCGGCCAAACCAGGTTCAATCCCTGCAGATTCACCGCCGGAGGCTTGCATGGTCTGATGCAAGATTTGTTCCAACTCAGGGATTAACGTTATTACCGGCAGTTCGGGCTCTATGCCATTGATTTCTTGAACAATTAAGCGTTTCAAAGAGATACGAACAGCGGCGGTGAGAATGTCAGGTTCTTGACTCTTGCCTGAATACTCCGCCAAAGTTTGTACGATGGTACGAACATCTCGAATCGGTATCGCTTCATTGAGCAGGTTCTGAAGCACTTTAACCACCACACCCAGTTGCAGTTGGTCTGGTACAAAGCCTTCCACCAACTTAGGTGCAGAGCGACTGAGCATCTCCAGTAGATTTTGAACTTCTTCATGACCAAGTAGCTGTGACGCGTTGTTCGTCAGCAATTGACTCAAGTGAGTTGCTAATACTGTGGATGAATCGACTACGGTATAGCCCAGTGCTTGCGCATGTTCACGTTGCTCTTCACGGATCCAAACCGCTTCTAGGCCAAACGCAGGGTCAATGGTTGGCTCACCATCGATCATGCCGTAGACCTGACCAGGGTTAATCGCCAGTTCCATATCTGGCTTGATTTCCGCTTCACCTACCGCCACACCCATTAGGGTAATCCGGTAGCTGTTAGGGGTAAGTTCGAGGTTGTCACGAATATGAACCGCTGGAATCAGGAAGCCAAAGTCTTGAGACAGCTTTTTACGTACACCTTTCACGCGTTCAAGCAGCTCACCGCCTTGGTCTTTATCAACCAGTGGAATTAGACGATAGCCCACTTCCAGGCCGATAGTATCGACAGGTTGAACATCATCCCATGACAACTCTTTCTGTGCTGGCGCTTCGCCTCCTGGCTCCATCGCAGCAGGAAGTTTTGGTTCCTTAGCTTTTTGTTTCTGCTTTTTATCAATGAAATAAGCGCCTGCCCCTGCAGCTATTGCTAGAGTTAAGAACGCAAAATGAGGCATCCCCGGAACAATACCCATTACACCAAGGATCGCCGCAGTGATCATCAAAGCTTTTGGGTTGTCGAACATCTGGAAGACCAGTTGTTGCCCCATATCTTCATCAGTGTTCTGACGAGTTACCATCATTGCCGCGGCAATCGAAAGCAATAGCGATGGAATTTGCGCAACCAAGCCATCACCAATGGTTAATAGAGTGTAGATCTCAATCGCTTCACCAAAGCCCAGACCGAACTGCGCCATACCGATGCTCAAACCACCGATAATATTGATAAAGAGAATCAAGATGCCGGCAATGGCATCACCTTTAACGAATTTTGACGCACCATCCATTGAGCCGTAGAAGTCTGCCTCTTTGGTCACTTCAAAACGACGAGTGCGCGCTTGCTCTTGGTCAATCAATCCGGCATTCAAGTCGGCATCAATCGCCATCTGCTTACCCGGTAACGCATCCAAGGTAAAACGTGCACTTACTTCTGAAATACGCCCTGCACCTTTGGTTACAACCATGAAGTTAATGATCATCAAGATCAGGAAGACCACAAGACCGACGGCATAGTTACCGCCAATTACCACGTTACCAAACGCTTCAATCACATTACCGGCTGCATCTCCCCCTTCATGACCATAGAGAAGAACCACACGTGTTGATGCCACGTTCAGGGCAAGTCTTAATAGCGTGGCGATAAGCAGCACGGTAGGGAAAGCGGCAAAGTCGAGAGGGCGACGGGTATAAACCGTTACCAGTAACACCACCATTGCCAATGCGATGTTAAAGGTGAAAAACATATCCAATAGGAAAGCTGGGATCGGTAAGATCACCATAGCGAGCGTCGCCAAGACCATAACTGGCGCACCTATAGCGGGCATCGCGCGGTTTGGTAGTTTGGGTAGCTTATCCGAGAAAGGTAAGGAGAATTTCATAAATCAGGGCTGCATCGCTATATTTGATGCTGCTTATTCCAGCCACATCAGGGTTATCAAATCAGCATTGGTATAGCAAACACTATACCAGTGTCGAGTCGTCAATTTATCGACACTGGATAATGACGATATTGATTTTGGTAAACCGTCATTATCCGCATTCACTCGACTCATCTCAAGTATTTGATCTAATGACGTAACTCAGGTGGGATCGGCATATTAGATTGTTGTAATTTCGGGCGTTCACCGCCACGTTTACGATACTGCTTGAGCTGGAAAACATACGCAAGAACTTGCGCCACTGCCGTAAACAAGCCGTCAGGAATCTGTTGTTCAAGCTCTGTTGTATGATAGAGAGCTCGTGCGAGCGGTGGCGCTGGTACAATGTAGATGTCGTGTTCGCGTGCAACTTCACGTATCTTCATTGCCATATGGTCGACGCCCTTAGCGACCACAACAGGTGCCTTATCTTGGTCTTGTTTATAACGCAGCGCAACAGAGAAATGCTCAGGGTTGGTGACGATAACATCGGCCTGTGGAACGTCCGCCATCATACGACGCTGAGCCGCTTCGCGTTGAAGCATACGAATGCGCCCTTTCACCTCTGGCTTACCTTCCGTATCTTTGTATTCGTCTTTCACTTCTTGCTTGGTCATTTTCAATTGGTCAGCATGTTGCCAGATTTGAAATGGAATATCGATAGCCACCACGATGAGCAGAGAGCAACTGATCAGTAGGATGAAATTCAGCAAAATATCGAGCGCGTGGAAGATGTTTTGTGGATAAACATCCATACTCAGCTGCATGAGATCGCCTTGCGAGGCTTGAATCAGATAGATGGCCATCCCCGACACCAGAGTCACTTTGAGGATCGACTTAATCAACTCTACCCAGCTCTGCATACCAAACATTCGCTTGATACCACTGAGTGGATTTAACTTAGAGGCTTTGGGCATGGCCGCTTGCATCGAGAAGCTGATCCCGCCCACACCCGCAGCACCAATAACGGCAGCAACAAACAGCGTAACCAGAATGAGCAGCAGCGGAAATAGCAAGTTCACCAACGCACCACCCGCTATCTCTAGCAATTTAGTGGTGTCAAAGATCTCTTCACGACTGAGAGAAAACAGACGCTGCATCGCTTCAAACAGTGCTTTGGCCATAGACTCACCAAACCACATTAAAGCGACGGCTCCAATAATTAGTACTGACGCTGACGCGAGCTCTTTTGACCTTGCAACCTGCCCTTTCTCTTTGGCCTGTTGCAAGCGTCTGGGCGTGGCCTCTTCTGTGCGTTCTTGACCGTCTGACTCTGCCAATTCAGCCTCCTGCTATTTAGGGTCTATTGACCTAACAATCCAACCGGATCAAGCGACAAATTTGTTGTTCGCCTTGCATCCAGAAGAGTTCATAATGACCGTATAGGCCGCCCAAGATGTACCAACATAATAGTAAACCAACCAATAACGCAAACGCGAAACCGAGCGAGAAGATATTCAGTTGTGGCGCGGCACGCGTCATCACACCAAATGACAAGTTAATCGTGAGTAGTGCAATAATACCCGACAGTGACATAGCCAACGCGGTTTTAAACATAATACCAAGCCACAGAGCCAGTTCTCTATAGTCAACAGCCGTCAGTGCCCCGCTACCAATCGGTAAGGTTTTAAAGCTAAACACCACCAGCTGAAGCATCTTCAAATGCCCGTCGGTCACCAAGAAGAACATAGTCGCGAGGAACATAAATAGCTGACCAAGAACTGGGGTGTTTTGTCCATTGGCGGGGTCGACCATTGAGGCAAAACCCAAACTCGACTGCATACCCAATATCTGACCCAGCATAACGAATGTCTGAATCATAAACTGGGTTACCATCCCCATCGCAATACCAATTAAGACCTGCTCAAACAGAGTTAAAAAGCCCTGAAAGGAGAGCAGTTCAATATCTTGAGGGACCGCAGGAATGGCTGGCATCACAGCGAATGTGATCGCAAGACCAAGATAAAGGCGAATTCGAGGTGAAACAAAGCGCGCCCCGGTTACCGTCATCACCATCAACATCGATGAGATACGCGTATAAGGCCAAAAATAGTTCGCTAACCAATCGAGAACAACGGACGCCGGGTATTCCATAGGTGTTAATACAAGACTTGCGGCAGACGCTCGATGAGTTCGAAAAAGAACTCCATCATCATCTGCGTCATCCAGTGCGCAAACAGCATCAGAGCCAAAAGCGTCACAATCAGACGGGGTAAGAAACTCAAGGTCTGTTCGTTAATCGAAGTCGCGGCTTGGAAAATCGCCACCACCAGACCGATTAACAAACTCGGGATAATGATGGCACATACCATGATGAGTACCATCCAAAGTGCATCCCTAAATAACTCGACAAATATCTCTGGATTCATGTGTCCTCCAGCTACAAGGCAAAACTGCCGGCGAGGGTGGAGAGTATCAAGTTCCAGCCATCAACCAATACAAACAACATGAGTTTGAATGGTAGCGATACAATCATTGGCGAGAGCATCATCATACCCATTGCCATCAATACCGAGGCAACCACGAGGTCGATGATCAAAAATGGTAAGAACAGCATAAAACCTATCTGGAATGCCGTCTTGAGCTCAGAGGTGATAAACGCAGGAATCAGAATCGCCATCGATACATCTTCTGGGTTTTGCACTTCAGCGCCTGAGATCTGCACGAAGGTCTCTAGATCTTTAATTCGAGTCTGCTTTAGCATAAAGGCTTTGATCGGCTCCTGAGCCACGTCAAACGCCTGTCGAGCGGAGATCTGTTCATTCAAGTATGGCTGAACGGCCTGTTCATTCACCTGATTGATCACCGGAGACATGATAAAGAAGGTCAAAAAGATAGCGATACCAATAATCACCTGGTTAGATGGCGTTTGCTGTAGACCCATCGCCTGACGCAAGATAGACATCACAACTACGATACGCGTAAACGACGTCATCAAGATAACCATAGCCGGCAAGAAGCCCAGCATGGTCATTAACGCCAGAATCTGGAGGTTAATCGAGTAGTCTTCGCCACCTTCATCATTGGTGGTCATGGTGAAGGCAGGAATACCTCCACCGCTGCCAGTGAGACTGCCTGTAGTAATGGTTTGAGCTGACGCTTGATCTTGCTGCATCGTGCTGACCGTAACGGACTCTGACCCGGCAATGTTCGCCGGGATCGGCCCATCTTCAGCTTGCGCCATCACCGATTGACTCAAAAACAACGACACCATCAGCATGAGAGTAATGCATACCGATGTCAGAGCTGAAATGAAATGTTGACTCGTTGAATGAGTAAGTCGGTTACTTGTTGGCATCTTTCTTCATTAGCTGAGAGAGTTGATTTGAAAAGGTGCTTTTTTCCAACATCTCTTTTGATAAGGGCTCTTCCAGCTTAGAGATCAGCTGAATCGATTGGCTGGTAATGCCAACCAAGAACTGCTCTTCACCCGCTTGAACAATCGCGATACGCTCTTTAGTACCTACTGGAATTTGGCGAATAATCGACAAACCTTGCTGGTTGCTCATCGCTGGCACTTGCATACGTTTGAGTAACCAAGCAAGAAATAAGATGAAGCCTATAACCAAAATTAGCGACCCAAATGTGGTCGCTAAATCGAGGTCTGGCGCGGCAGCGAATGCATAAGATGGCGCCATGATTACCCCCATCGCCACCAGCGTTTGAGTCCGTATTGCCATTAACGCAGTTTCTTAATACGTTCTGTTTGGCTGATTACGTCGGTCAAACGAATACCAAACTTGTCATTGACCACAACCACTTCGCCATGAGCAATTAAGGTGCCGTTAACCATCACATCCAAAGATTCACCCGCAATGCGATCTAACTCTACAACAGAACCTTGGTTTAATTGCAACAAGTTACGGATGCTGATTTGCGAACGCCCTACTTCCATCGAAATAGTCACCGGAATGTCCATGATGGTGTCGAGCTTACGACGCTCATCTTCAGAGATAGGCGAGGATGAATCTGTCAGCTCATCCAGTGGTGCGGCTAACACATCATCCGCATCCATCGAAGGTGCCGACGGATCTTCACCAAGCGCGGCAGCCCACTCGTCTGCCAACTTTTGATCTTCACTAGGTTCCATTACCAAATCCTATTTTCGTACTTATTATTCATTGTCTTCATCATTCTCAAGCTCAGACATCAAGTCTTTACCCAAGAACGCTAGGTCTGTTTTAACCACATGCGGTCGTTCAATCTTCTCGGATATTTGAACAGCCAGCTTCTCTCCAGAGCGCCCCATTTTCACACGATACGTAGGGAGTTCTTCAACAAACATCGTCGCGTGCTCTGGCATATCCATTGGAATCACATCTCCCGGACGCAGCTCCATTAAGTCACGTAGTGAGATATCTTGCTCAAGAAGGTTTACACGAAAGTTAACCGGAACATCCATGATCTCATCACGTAAAGCCGTGCTCCAACGCACGTCGGTTTCCATCTTATCTGACTGAACACCAGCATCGAGTAATTCACGGATTGGCTCTACCATCGAATACGGCATCACAACGTGGAAGTCGCCCCCACCGCCATCAACTTCAATATGGAACGAACTCACCACGATAACCTCAGTTGGGCTCACGATGTTTGCCATGCTTGGGTTTACTTCTGAATCTAAGTATTCAAATTCAACGCCCATCACTGGCGACCACGCTTCTTTGTAATCTTCAAACACTATTTTAAGAAGTAGCTGGATAATACGGCGTTCCGTTGGGGTAAATTCACGACCTTCAATCTTGGCGTGGAATCGACCGTCGCCACCAAAGAAGTTCTCTACCAAAATGAACACCAAGCGTGCTTCCATCGTGATCAGTGCCGTACCTTTCAGTGGTCTGAAACGCACCATGTTAAGACTGGTCGGTACGTACAATGTATTTTGGTATTCACCAAATTTCATCATTTGTACACCGTTAATCGAAACTTCCGCCGTTTTTCTCAACATATTAAACAAGCTAATGCGCATATGACGCGCAAAACGCTCGTTAATAAGCTCAAGGGTCGGCATTCGACCACGAACAATTCGATCTTGAGAAGAGAAGTCAAAGTTAACGGCATTGTCGGACTCCGTTTCTGAGACTTCTTCTACCTCTTCAACATCATCTACACCATGTAACAGCGCATCAATTTCGTCTTGGCTTAATAAATCGGTCACGGATTACCTACTGAATCACAAAGTCAGTGAATAACACTTTTTCAATAACAGGTTGCCCAACGGCCTGAGTCAAGCTCGCTTTAATATCTTCTGTCGCTTTATCTCGCAGCTCGATACGTCCTGTTGGCGATCGTAGTTGGTCTACCGTCGCGGACGCAAACGTAGCCAAAAGAGTGCTTTCAACCAATGGTGAATGGTAACGAGCAAGTTCTTGATTGTTACTGCCACGCACCATTAATTGCGCTTTAATCTGAACAAGGCGATCCTTTTTATCGCCAGAGACATTAAATAGGAACGGCTGTGGAATATTGACATAAGCGACAGGTTCGGCTGCTGTCATTGGTGTTTGCGCGTTGGTTTCTGCTTCCGCAGCATCGCTGTCAGAGCCCATTAAAAAAAATGCTGCACCACCACCGCCCAGTAGTAACACGACAACTGCAATTATAATGATCAGTAATTTATTTTTGCCTTTGGGTGCTTCTTGTTCTTCTGCCATGCTTATCTCTAATTCGTCGTTAAAACCATCTAACTGTTTGATGTGCACCTAATATTAGGCGTAATAACTAATTCCATCACGCTTTGACGCGACATTCAATTCAAGATTGCTGTTGCTATCAAGGTTTTCGTCACCTTGCCCATCATTTGCACCTCCTGAACCTGATTGTCCAACCCCGTCACCGCCATTGTAGCGCGCTTGTCCTTGCCCTGTGCTTTGTTGCTGCACGGAGGAGTCCGCAAGCTGCATACCCTGCTGTGCAAGCATCTCACGCAGTCTTGGCAATGTCTGTTCAATCACATCGCGAGCTTGCTGGTTAGTCACCGTAAAGTGCACATTCGCCACGTCATTATTCATTGTCATGCGGATCTTTAACTGCCCAAGCTCTGGCGGGTCCAGTCGGATATCCAAATTCTTTAAGTTTTTGGACATCATCATCTGCACCTTTTCAGCTACTTGCTCGTTGGCGAGCTCCTTGGTTAGCTGAAGCGGTGCTTGTTGCGCAGCTTGAATCTCAGCTCGCGTCGGTGCTGAACCTACAGGTGTCGTCCCTTGCACGCCTGCTGCTGAGGCTATTTGCTGTGCAAAACTGCTCTCTTTACTGTCTTCTTTGCCCGTTGCTCGTCCTAAACCAGCCAGCGCTGCCGTTCCTGCGCCTGCTTTAAGCATTACGTCCTTAGTTCCAGCCTTAGCAGCTAACATCTCCGTACCCATTAGATTGGTTGCGGCGCTATGTGTGGCTGCGAGGTTCAAATCTGGCGACGAGCCCTGTGCTGAAGAAGCTCCCGACGAAGCACTCGATGCTTGTTGGGCTGCCGCTTGCTGAACTTGTTGCATTTGAACAGATTGGGCGTGATTTGACTGAGCGAGTGCCGCTTGAGCTTTATCCACTGCCACATTCTGTTGCACTATCTGCTGACTTGCTCCTGCTGCTATCGTCGTTGCTGCGGCCCACTCTTCGGGATTATCCGTTGCAACGTCTGATGCTTCCAATGGTGCATCCCAATTGATCTCAGCAGGCGCTTGGCTAACCAGCTGACTCGCCTGCTCAACTAACTGCGTACGCTGCTGTTGAAGCACGACCAGTTCAGACGAAGCTTTTGCTAAAGTCGCCTTTTCAGCATCGGAAAGATCCTCGCCACTGAACTGTTTCGTCTCTAGCTCATTCACAACCATTTCGGTTGCTTCAATTTGGGTGTTCAATTGATTAATGGCTTGAGTATGCATTTCTACCTCAGCCGCCAATTCCAATTCTGCTTGCGTCAACACTTGCGACGGTTGAACTGGCTCAGAAGCAAAAGTCACTGCACTTTGCTCGACTTTGACTGATGGTTCGATCTGCTGCGGTGCCACACCCTGCTGCTTCAATTGCTGCAGTTGTGCTTGTTTAAGTTGAGGCACAGGCACATCGTCACTCATCATCGCAACTGGTGTCGAATCGACTTGAGGCAAGTCTTTGCCGTTTGCTGAAGTTTGTAAGGTTTTATTTGCCTCATCCAGTTGGCCTAGCAGCTTATTGCCTTCACTCATTGCGGCAGACGCCTTACTCGCATCCGTCGTTTGTCGGCCAACCTGTGTTAACTCTGGCCCATTCGATTGAACTGGTTGAGACCTGTTTTCAGCCATTGGCTCTGCCGCCGTATTTGGCTGTGAAATGCTTTTTTCTACTGCAGATGATGCCTCTGCAGGGGCCTGTGATTTGTCTGAAGCAATAACATCCTGTGTTGCCGGTTTTTGCACACCATTTTCAAGAGCCCCAGCTTTGTTTGCGTCTGCAGTGTTGCTCTTTTTAACCGACTTATCATCTGAGGCCGAGGTATTGTCGGCACTCTCGCTTTTTAGAAGCGCATCTTCACTCTGTGACGCCGTCTGGCCGTCTGACGCTTGTCCGTCGCTAGCCACTTTCTTAGCGGTACCGGCGACACTCTCCGACTTTTCAGTATTATCAGAGTCTGCGGTTACTTGCTCGGCATCGCCTGACTCGTTGCCTTTAGCTACCTGGGTTTTTACCTCTTCACCAAAACCCAGTGCGTCTTTCAGGGAAGCGAAGAAACCTTTACCTTCACTGCTTTCGCTTGTTTGTGCTGAAGAACCACTCGTCTCCAACAGTGAAGTGGCTTTGCTAGTGACTGAATTTGAAGAAGGACTAACATTCATATGTACAAGCTCTATCTAATCACTTTGACGCCAAGATACTTGGAGCGGCAAAAAGAAAGTGAAGCTCCGAACCCTAAAGACTCAAGAGCGTAATAACAGAGCTAATGAAGCAAAAAACATGCCTGAGATAGCAATACTGTGAGAAAGGTCAATAAAGTGTGATTTCGAGGGAAAAACTAGCGACGTTGTCGGCTGTATAACAAAGTCGAAAACTCATCCATCTGTTTCTGCTCACGTTGGTCTTGCAGCTTCGCTTTTTCTTTCTGCTTCTTTTCCATTAACCATTCGTACGACTTACGCTGTTTGCGCAGCTCCACCCAATACTCTTGGCAGTTATCAACCTGGCTCTTGAAGTGACCTTCTGCCTCTTTTTGTTTGGATAGCGTGTCATCTAATTGAGTAAGAAATCGATTCAGGTGTCCATATTGACTTGCTGTTAGCCCCGCTTTACCGCGGTCGACTAACTGCTGACAATAATCCAGACGGTATTTCTCAATCTGCGCGACTTGTTCGTAATAACCTTGCAGCTCAGCATTGGCTTTGTTGAGTGCCAACACCGCCTGATTCTCTTTCTCTTTTGCTTGCTCTAGCAGAAATTCAAGTGCGTTATCCATCAGCAAACACTCAGCTTATTAAACACTGTCATATCATTAAAGATCGTCACAGAGCTAACCTCCCAACACGTGTTTCAGCATATTGACACACATATCGTAAGGTACCGTCTCTTTCATTTTCTGCTGCAGATATTCATCAAGTTTCGGCTTAAGCGTAAAGGCACTGTCTATCGCTGGATCTGTCCCCGGCTTGTAGGCACCGATAGAGACCAAATCTTGGTTCTTACGACAAATCGACAGTACCTGTCTTACCGCTTTCGACATCAGTACATGCTCTTCGGTGGTGATTTGCGGCATAACACGACTCACCGACTTCTCTACATCAATCGCAGGATAGTGACCCGCGTCCGCCATCTCACGAGACAGCACGACGTGACCATCAAGAATCGCTCGCGACGCGTCGGCAATCGGATCTTGAAGATCATCACCTTCGGTCAAAACCGTAAAGAAAGCGGTAATTGAGCCTTGTTCATCACTGCCATTACCGGCACGCTCAACCAGTGCAGGCAATTTAGCAAACACCGACGGTGGGTAACCTTTGGTTGCCGGCGGCTCCCCTACAGACAGGGCAATCTCACGCTGAGCTTGCGCAAAACGGGTCAGTGAATCCATCAATAACAGTACATCAAGACCTTGATCACGGAAGTATTCTGCTACTGTCAGCGCCGTTTGACAGCCTTTGAGTCGCATCAAAGGTGACGCATCGGCAGGCGCGGCTACGACAACCGAACGCTTACGGCCATCCTCGCCTAGGATCTCTTCAATAAATTCTTTAACTTCTCGTCCACGCTCACCAATTAGACCTACAACCACCACTTGCGCGGTTGTACCTCGAGTCATCATGCCAAGTGTCACCGATTTACCCACACCAGAACCTGCAAACAGGCCAATACGTTGACCTTTACCTACCGTAAGTAAGCCGTTGATAGCCTTTAAACCAACATCGAGAGGTTCTGATATCGGCTTGCGTGCCAATGGGTTGATGGGTTCAGCATTAAAAGAGGCGCGATGCTCAGTATAGAGTGGTCCCAAGCCATCCAGAGGGTTACCCACACCGTCAATCACGCGACCAAGCAGTTCCATACCAACAGGAATGCCACTCTCACTTGTCATCGGGGTCACTCGCGCGCCCGGCAAGATACCGGTAATCTGCTCGCTCGGCATTAGAAATAGGTTGTCACCAGAGAAGCCGACTACCTCTGCTTCCATCTGCCCTGACATGGTTTCGACCAAACACAAGCTGCCGATCGGCGCTTTGCATCCCGTCGCTTCTAGCGTCAAACCGACCACTCGCACCAGTTTTCCCGACGCAATTGGTCGAGACTTAAGACCATCAACTTTGTATTGCCCAAGGCGGTCTGCAAGCTCAAGCACTATTCGTTACCTTGGTGACGATTCACGCCACAAAAATTTTGGATAACCTGACGAACACGATCTTCCATACGGTAGTTGACGCTCGACTCTCCCGCTTCAATCTGAACATCACCGCGATTCAATGCAGGTTCAGCAACAAGCGTCCAGTTGCGGCAATCCAGTTCTGTTTCACCATAGGATGAACGAATGATTGTGACATCTTCAGGGTGCAACTTAAGCGTGATCGCATGCCCTGAGATAGGCAGAGACTCAACCGACTCTTTCACGGTATCAAGAATAATTTGAGGGTTGGTCTGCACCTCAACATGCACCACCTCTTTAACCATGGTCAGCACCATATCGACAAGCTGTTTTTCAACCTGAGCATTCATCAGCTCTAATGGTTGAGCAAATTGATTGGCAAGCCCCATGAAAATAGCCACTTGTTGCTGAATATACTCTTGTCCAGCAGTTACGCCCTCTAGCTTGCCTGCTTCTGTGCCTTCAGCATGGCCCGCCGCGAAACCCTCTTCTTTGCCTTTCTCGTAACCTTGTTTAAAGCCCGCTTCTTGACCTTGGTGTAGACCCTCCTGATAAGCCCCTTGCTTAATCAGCTCGATCTGCTCTTCAGTCAACACTAGCTCTTCGTCTTCAATCGCTTCTTCAACGGTTGGCATCCAGCTTGGGTCGTAGTTAAAAGCGGTCTCTTTCGCCTGTTGGTGTGTCTCAGACGTGTAATCAGGCAGCCCCCACTTCTGAGGTTCCGCTACCGTGTTGTCCTCATCGGGACGGAAAAAGCCGCGCTTTCTATCACCTGACATAATAAATACCTATCAAATAGACCAAAAGTTTACATAACCTTACTTCACCCTGTAAGAGCTCAATCATCCAGTGGAAACTAGTCAGAACCAACCGTTCGAGCACACCGCTTATGCAAACCAAAAATAACAATGAAATCGATAAAGAAAAGCCCCATCAGTGTGGGGCTTGGTCGTTTCTAACTTATAGGAACTCGTCGGCACCACCAGACAGCATAATCTCGCCACTGTCGGCCATTTTCCTTGCAATGCCCAAGATCTCTTTCTGAGCGGCTTCAACATCCGATACTTTCACTGGCGGCATCGCCTCGATATCGTCTCTCATCATATCGGCAGCACGTTTAGACATGTTCTTGAAGATCTTCTCGCGCAGACCTTCATCAGCACCTTTAAGCGCTTTCTGAAGAACGTCTTGTGGTACATCACGCAGCAGCTTTTGAACACCTTGGTCGTCGACTTCGATAAGGTTCTCGAACACGAACATGAGGTCTTGGATCTGAGTTGCCATGTCTTCGTCTTGGTCGCGGATTTGATCCATCAACACGCCTTCGACGTTGTTGTCCATGTAGTTCATGATCTCTGCTGCTGCCTTCAGGCCGCCAATCTTGGCCGCTTGAGCACCAGCTTGACCCGCAAACTGTTTCTCCATGATTTCGTTCAGCTCAGCCAGTGCTGAAGGTTGAACTTCTTCAAGGTTGGCAATACGCATCATCAGATCTAAGCGAACACGCTCAGGGAACTGCGACAAAATCTCAGCCGACTGATCCGCTTCTAAGTACGATAGTACGATTGTTTGGATCTGCGGGTGCTCATTGATGATGATACTCGCAACCTGACGAGGATCCATCCACTTCAATGAATCAAGACCTTTCGAGCCTGTACCTAGAAGGATTTGGTCAACAAGGTTATTCGCTTTATCTTCACCCAGAGCAGCCACCAACGCATTACGCATAAAGTCTTCGCTACCCATACCGATATTAGTGTACTTCTGAATATCGTCTAGGAAAGCGCGGTGTACTGCGCCTACTTTCTCTTGAGAAAGGTCAGCGGCACGCGCCATAGCACTACCTACACGCTGAACCTGTTTTGGTTCAAGGTGTCGGATAATACCCGCGGCGTCTTCTTCGTTAAGACTTAACAACAAGATCGCTGCGCGTTCGTCACCAGAAATTGATGCGATATCAACGTTCGCAACTTCTGCTACTTCTCCACCTTCACCTTGTGGAACAATTTCATTAGCCATCTGCCATCCAGTTCTTAACTACTTGAGCCGCTAGCTCTGGTTCATTTGCGACCAGAGCACGTACTGCTTTCAATACATCTTCATCTTTATGAAGGTTTGGTAAGTCAATGCTTGAGCCAAACTCAAACAGTTCACCACCTTCAATATCACTGCCAATCAAGCTGGTCTCACCATCAGCACCAATCGGTAATCCATCAGGACCATACGCTTGTTCATCACTGTCTTCAGCTGGGTTAAGCAGTTTCTTCATAGCTGGGCGAACCAATACAAGAACGACAACAATGATAACCAAGGCGCTTGCAAACCATCGAACCCAATCGTTGAAGTTCGGGTGATCCCAAATAGGCACATCCGGCAGCACATCGGTCACTTGCGGAGCAAATTGAACGCTCAGCACATTCAACAAATCACCACGGCCTTCATCAAAGCCAACTGTGCCAATCAGAACTTGTCTGATCGCATTAATCTCTGTTTCGCTCAACGGTGTGTGAACGACTTCACCAGTATCTGGGTTCATAGACTGGCGATTTTTAATCGCGACTGACACCGTTTGACGGTTAACCGTGCCGCTCTGCTTACGTTCATGACTGATGGTGGTATCCAGCTCAAAATTTCGTGTTGCTTCTTTATGAACCGAGCCTTGGCCCATTAATGAGCCATCTTTCATTTGCGCCACATCTTGTGGAATCGAGGCATCCGCCGGCGGTTGGTTACTCAACGCACCCGGTACGCCTGCGACGGTATTACCGTTGTTGTAATCTTCTAGTGTGTATTCACTGCGCGTCGCTGGCGTATTAGGGTCAAAACGCTTACGAGTCTGCTCTACCGCACTGAAATCAAGTTGGATGTCTACTTGCGCGGTGTAATTACCGAAACCAAGAATTGGGATCAGTACCGAGTCAATCTTTTCACGAAGCGCCTGCTCTTGATTTCGCTCTAATTCATGCTCTTTCCGGCGAGCCGCTGAAGCAGGGTCTTGAGAGCCAGAGCTTAGTAGACGACCGTGTTGGTCGGTCACCGTAATTCGTGATGTTTTCATTCCAGGGACAGCACTGGCGACCATATCCACAACAGAGTCGACCTCTTGCTGCTTGAGGTTAGTCCCCGTTTTAAGCGTCAAAAATACCGATGCTGATGCTTCTTGATTGTGGCGAACAAACACACTCTGTTTTGGTAACGCCAACAAAACCTGCGCCTTACGCACCTGCTTCATCTGTTCGATCGCTTTCGCTAGCTGACGTTCGCGACTCAGTTTTAAACGCTCTTGCTCAAGGCGTTGAGATACACCAAAGCCCATATCCTGCATTAGGATATCGTCACCTGCGTTTTTTTCTTGATTCAGGCCGGCACGTACCATGTCCAGCTTCAGTGAGTTATATTCACTGGCCGGAACCGAAATGGTATTGCCTTCTAATGAGTATTCGATTTTTTGCTGATCAAGGTAATCAAGCACTGGGATCAGTTCTTCAGTCTCATACGCACCTAACGGACGCATTTCTGGCTCTTTCACCCAGAAAAACAGCATCACTATCAGCGCCACACAGATGGAGATCGAAAGAACAAGTACGACCTGACGCAGGAGATCAAGATCACCTACCGCCATGTCGAACTTCGATGAACTGCGCTCACCTAGATCAGGGTTTTGCCCTTCGTTGTCCACGTCTGCCCCTGCAACGAGTGCATGGTCATTCGCATCACTAACGGCTAAATCTGTTGTTTGACTATTTTCTGCCACTATCTACTACCTAACACTATACCGGCATATTCATCAGCTCTTTATACGACTCAACCAGTTTGTTCCTGATCTGAATCGTCGCTTCAAAAGCCACACTAGATTTATTTCGAGCAATCATTACGTCGGAGAGAGAGACACTCTCATCACCTCTGTCAAAACGCGTTTGAAGATCTCCTGAGGTTTTCTGTAACGAGTTCACGTTATTGATGGCTTGCGTCAACATATTGCCGAAATCCGCACCAACCGTTTGTCCAGTCGCTGCCGGACGCGTATTTGCAGCTTCGACCATCATTGCCTGCATCTCGCCTTGTAAACCATCTATTCTCATTTACTACCTCAGAGTCAAAATTATGACTTTCTTTGTCGCTTTACTATTGATTGAGCAATTAATGTGCCACTGCTGATAAAAGACAGTGGTAGAGTGATTAGCTATCGTACTCTATGTCCACAATCAATGCAGAATTACTCGTATTTAGTTTGGGATATCTATCCCAGCATCGCGCATTTTCGCCAATTTATAGCGAAGTGTACGAGGGCTAATACCCAGTTTTTCAGCCATATCTTTACGACGACCATTACAAGCAATCAGCGTCTCGAGAATGATAGCGTACTCTTGATCACGAAGCTCATTCCCTAGACATTCGCTGGCGGAAGAGACTTTAGTGACGGGGTTAACTTCCGCAATCGGCTTAACTTCAGGAGTTGCGACGTCATTACCTTCGACAATCTGCTGCAGACTGCTAGCATCTTGCCAATCGACACCTTCAAGCAAAATATGCTCTCCAGTGATGTTAGATTGTTCGCTTAATATTAACGCACGTTGCACTACATTATCTAATTCTCGAACGTTGCCAGGCCAAGGGTAGTGGATTAGCTTACCGACAGCTTCAGCGGAAATCGTCGGTACAGGCATCCCAAGCTTGGTGCAGTGACGCTCAATAAGGTGCTTAGCAAGTGGCTCAATATCTCCCTTGCGTTCACACAGTGGTGGCCAAGAGATAGGAAATACATTAAGTCGGTAATACAGGTCTTCGCGAAAATTGCCTTCCGAGACATACTGTTTCAGATCACGGTTACTGGTTGCCAACACACGCACATCGAGTTTGATGCTCTTGCGACTACCAAGGCGTTCTACCTCGCGCTCTTGCAGTACACGTAATAGCTTCGCCTGAAGATTAAGATCCATCTCACTGATCTCATCGAGCAAGATTGTACCACCCTGTGCCTGTTCAAACTTACCTGGACACGCTTGGATTGCTCCCGTAAAGGCCCCTTTTTCATAACCAAACAGGGTTGCTTCAAGCATGTTGTCAGGAATAGCTGCACAGTTGATCGCAACGAATGGGCCATCTTTACGGTTAGAGGCGTTATGGATGTATCGTGACATCACCTCTTTACCTGAACCGCTCGGCCCAAGTACCATCACGTTTGCGTCAGTTTTGGCGACTTTGTCGGCCAACATCAACAGCTTAAGGCTCTTTTCGTCAGCCACCACCGCATCGCCGTTGTCTTCCGACTTAACCGGTGCGTAGCGACTTACCATATTCAACAGCACTTCTGGCGCAAATGGCTTAGCCATGTAATCGATCGCGCCTTCTTTCATCGCTGCAACGGCATCTTCAATGTTGGCGTAAGCAGTCATCAATAGCACTGGCAAATTTGGCCAGTTTTGCTTGATGTTTCTTAGCAGAGCTAATCCACCCATTCCCGCCATCTGAACATCGGATACCACGATATCAACGGAGTTAGACTTTAACTTGACCAGAGCATCTTCCGCGCAGTCCGCTTCTAGCCATTCGTAGCCAGCGAGCGCGAGCGTATCGACCAAGGCTTCACGTAGACCTTCATCGTCTTCTACGATTAACACTTTGCTTTGAGCCATGTGATTCTCCGTGTAAATTCGGTTAAAACTTAAATACTTTCAGCAGTAGAAGGGCGTTCCAATGGCAGACACATGGTAAAGCATGCGCCATCGCCCTCTTCTGATATTAATTCTAATCGCCCTTCGTGAGCGCGGCACACCATCTGCACCACGGCTAGACCAAGGCCAGTACCTTGAGAGCGAGTGGTAAAAAACGGCTCCATGATTTTCCCTTGCAGCTCTTTCGGCACACCAGGACCACTATCCTGTACCGATATTTTAAGCTCACCATTCACTGGTCGGAAAAATACGTCAACTTGTGACTCTTTACCCGCAATCTGTACGGCATTGAGTACCAAGTTACTTAACGCAGAAGCGATGGCGTTAGCATTGCCAAACATTTGCGTATCTTCACCTTCAACTTCTTGGCAATAATCGATGTTGTTGGTCTTAAGTGCCGTCTCGACCATCGGTTGATATTCCGCAATCAATTCCGAGACCGTAAATGGCTTCACGACTTTGTTATCGCCACCTTTAGCGAACAACAGCATATCATTAACCTGCTTCTCTAGGTCATGCAGTCTATCCATAAGCTTAGTTTGAAAGCGCGTTTTTGTGGCAGGAGGCAAGTTTGGCGCAGCTAAGTTGGAGGCATAAAGCATCGCACTGGATAAAGGAGTACGAACTTGGTGCGCCAACGAAGCAACCATTCTTCCTAATGAAGAGAGCCTTTGAAGATCACTCACTCGAGATTGAAGCAGTCGAGTTTCTGTCAGATCGGTAATTAAGATCAATTGACCAGTAGTTGATGCAGAGATCGCCAAACGCACTTTGCGACCATTTTTCAGTGAGATTTCATGGCCGTCATCATCTTTGGGATCAAATGCACTCTGGATCACTGAGAACCACTTTTCTCCCACCAGCTCGACGCCTAATATACGGTGGGCTTCTGGGTTGGCTTCTCTCACTTCACCTTGAGTATCCAACAAGATAACGCCAGCAGGCATCACATCGAGTACTTGCTTGTATCGCTCAACTTGCTGCTCAACAGAGTCTAAGTGTGATTGGTTTTCTGGTTGGTCGGATGCGTGCATATAAAAAATTGGCCTCAAATACTAGAATAGCCTGACATGCACCACACACATCAGGCTATTCGCTATATTTATCACATAGTTAAGCCGTCAACAACTCGACTATCTCTGATTAAAAGGTAGATCAGGGTTGTGTATGAGCTACCATCCTCAGTCCGATTTATCGCTGCAAATTGTATTTGCGCATTTTCTCTACAAGGGTTGTACGTCGCATACCCAACATGTCTGCCGCACGAGCAACCACACCACCTTGTGCTTCCAAAGCTTGGTTGATCATATTCACTTCTAAATCAGCCAACAGCTCTTTTAAGTTTACGCCTTCTGGTGGCAGTTCTTGTGGAGCATTGGCGTTATCATTGAGATCATCTTGTTGATCAAAACTAAAGTCTTCAGAGAATATATCCGCTAGTGCGTCGCGCTCTTGCTCTTCTTCCGACACAAAGCTATTAAACTCTGGCTGGAATTCAGGGATATCACTATAGCGATACTTGGTGGGTAGATGGTTTACATCAACCAAGCTGTTTGGATACAGAATGACCATACGTTCAACCAGATTCGCCAATTCACGGACGTTGCCTGGCCAGTCATGCTCCATTAAAGAGTTAACAGCACGTGGAGTAAAACAGATCGGCATACTGCCTTCCGCTTCCATACGTGTCATCAGCTCTTGCAGTAATAGCGGTATATCCTCTTTACGCTCTTGCAGTGCTGGCATCTCGATTGGGAACACGTTTAATCGGTAGTAAAGATCCTCACGGAACGCTTCTTCATCAATCATGCTCTCCAGATTGCGGTGTGTTGCTGCAATCACACGAACGTTAGCTTGCAATGTTGCATTACCGCCGACACGCTCAAAACAACGCTCTTGCAGTACACGTAGCAGTTTTACCTGCATTGCCATCGGCATATCGCCAACTTCATCGAGGAATAAAGTTCCACCTTCCGCCAGTTCAAAGCGACCTTTACGTGCAGTGATCGCACCGGTAAAGGCCCCTTTTTCATGACCAAAGAGTTCGCTTTCTAACAGGTCCGGAGGAATGGCACCACAGTTAACAGGTACGAAAGGTCCACCACGGCGTTTTGAATGGTAGTGAATGTTACGAGCTACAACTTCTTTGCCTGTACCTGACTCACCTAAGATCAACACGTTAGCTTCAGTAGCAGAGACTTGCTCGATGAGGTGACGGACCTCTTGAATGCCTGAGCTTTGACCGACTAGGCTACGAAACAGAGTATTTTTGCGTGCAGATGAGACGACATTAACGCCTTTGCGACCTAAGAAGTCTTTGCAATGCCTCAATGCATCACTCAGTTGCGGGTAATTGAGCGGCAGTTCTAGCTCACCCACATAGTTGGTTAACTCATCCACAGAATAGTTATGCTTACCCATCACTAACAGAGGGATATGGTTAGCCTTGAGCAGCTGTTGATTGAGTAAAGAAGTGAAGCCGTTACCTTTAATGGAGCCAATAATGCACCCAGCCCACTGTTGAGACCAGTCGACTTTATGTGCTTGTTCAGAGCTGACAACTTCGCAGCCCTCTCCTACAAACTCTAATATGGTGCTTAAATTGTGACGCTCTTGAGCATTATCGTCTACGACAAGCAGTTTTGACAAACCTTGCATAAGTAGGATGTATTGCCTTTATTATTGGTGTGATGCGGAAAACATTAGCAACGTAATCTATAAAACAGAAAAAGTATCATTGATAAGATTAACGATAGACAAATTATGAAAATCAGCAACGAAAAAAGCCATTAGGCTGTCTAATGGCTTCTATTTTATTTGATTAAAAAAATAAGGCAACCAACCAATTAACTCATGTGAGATCGGTTAGAACTTTGAGTTTTCTCTAAATACCCACCTCAGCAGAGGTTAAATTGTGATATTCATTCGGGATCTGGTCCCAAGCACTCTTAATCTCACGGATAATATCAATCACATCATCAATAGGTTGAGGGTCATTTTTGTGATTTGCTGCAGAAATTTGCGTGATCATAAACTCATAAAGTTGATCTAGGTTTTTTGCGATATCACCACCATCGTCCATTGAAAGACAACTACGAAGGCTAATAATGATATCTAACGCTTTACCCAAACGCTCACCCTTAACAGGAATATTCCCTGCTTGCATCGCAGCCTTACCTTGAATAAGACGCTCGATAGCACCTGCCATCAACATTTGAACAATTTTATGGGGTGAGGCAGCAGTAAGCTGACTATCCACTGATACCTTTTTATATGCCTGTAAAGAACCGCGCATAGTAAACCTCTTCTATAAAAACTTTTTATACTGTTGAACTGACTTGTTACCGTGACGGTACTTCTGTAAGTCTTTGCCGACTCGTGTCGTTTCCGCTTGCATCAGCTCAACCAATTTTCTTGTCCTCGTAATGGCATTATACCACTCGGAGCTTTGCTTAACGTCGGGGTGTGAATCCAATAAATGAAGCACGTTTTTCAGCAACTGTTCCCTGTTATCGACAAGCGCCATTATTTCTTCAGTATTAATTTCACTTATTTCGAACTTAGCCATAATTTGTTGATCTAGTTCACAAAGCTTCTGAAGTTCGTCCTTCATCTATTAACCTAACGCGTTCATCATGCTGCCCAGTTGGGACTGCATTTTACCAGTTGCTTCTTGCATCGCAGTAAAGCGAGAGTGAGTGCGGCTTTCTAATCCATCCATACGGCGATCAAGTGCTGCCTGATCATCCGCTAGTCGATAATTCTGTTCAACTAGGCTTCGCTCACGTGTTCGAATTGAGCCTGTTACACCTGTAATACCTTGAATGGCATCTTCAACCTTCTTAGCAAAGCCATTGTTGCCACCAAAGAAGTCTCCCAACTTGTCGAAGTTGTTGTTCAACTGGCGATCCAACATATCGTAATTGATTTCAAGCGTACCTTGACGGGTTGTAGTAATACCAAATTCAGTTAGGGATCTGATGTCTGGTGGTGCACCTTTGATGCTAGTTGAAAATACACTTTTTAAACGCGAGTCTGCATTTCTCACGGTACTATCACCGGCCAGTGGTCCTTTTTGACCCGTGGTCGGATCGACACCTGATAAGCTTTTTGAAACTTGATAAAACTGATTGTATGACGCCACAAAAGCTTCAATATCTCGACGCACGCTACCTCGGTCATACTCAACCCCGATCTCCGCAGGGGGTTTATCTTTCGGTGTTTTGCCTTTGACCGTGATATCAATGCCTTCAATCGCATCTTCAATCACATTATTGTTACTCGAAAGCTGGGCTACACCATCGAGTACAACCATAGAGTCTTGTCCCGCTTGAACTTCAGTCATACCACTGTAAGTATCAAAAGATTGCTGCGCTTTCTCTAAATCTGCTTGAGCTTTATCGATTTTTTCTAGGTACTCTCGCTCTTCTGGAGAAAGTTTTGAGCGTTCAATATCTTTGGCTTGTTGCTCAGTAATCTCACCCTTGGCAACACGCTCTGCGAGTACGGCTTTTTCTTGAGTGGTTTTCTCTTCAATACGAGCTTGTTCAGCCTCAAGCTTTTGCTGAGCTTCTTTCGGTGTTACGTAAGAGTCCGTCAGTGTACCCGACGCGGTGTTGCTCCACCCCGGCACATCTGGCGCCTTCTCGATGGCTTTCTCATCCAGTTCGAGTTCTGGTGTGTAATAAGAATCTAATAATGTGCCTGATGCCGTCTCGGTCCAACCTGGAATGTTGTCTTCTGGCATAACAGAAGCCGATGCCTTCGCTGCATCTATCGCGGCTTGGCCAGCTGCCGCGGCTGCCTCTCCAAAAGTTTGGCTGCTTGGATCTTGAGCGAGTTCTGAATCAAGCGGTAGGCTTTCAGCTTCAGACGCCTCCTGTGGCACAGGATTGCCTGCAGCATCCACCTCTTGTGGTGTTTCGATTGCCGCTTCTATAGGGGCAACATCTTGCCCTGGAGCAGGCACTGAGAGGATCTCTTGAGCGGCTAGGCGTGCCGATTCTAAGGCTTTTACACGCTCTTCAAGAGTTTTGTATTCAAGTTTTTTGAGGGGGTTATCCGATGAAGCATCAACATTGATGCTGATCTGTTGTTCTGCGCCAGACAGGTTTGACGCAACGATAAGGCGAGGACCCTCAACGTCATTAATGACCGAGGCACGAACACCTGGGTTATTACTTGCACCATTGATGCCTCGTACAACGTCGATAAGTTTCGAACGCTCACCGACCTGTACATCAAAGCTCTTCTCACCAAGCGAAACCTGCAGCTTACCTGGGCCAAACTTCATGTCTTCCGATAACACATCAGAAGCCACTTTGTGGCTTTGGGCAAGCTGCAACACATCGATGGCATATTTGCCTGCAATTGCATCCGTTGTCGCGGTTGCAGACACAACTCCGTCATCGGTACTTTCAACTGTTCTCACAGCGAAAGCTTTTTCCTGACGAAAGTTCGTCATTAAGTTTTTCATCGAATCAAGCGATTCTCTGAGTCTTCCATAGGCACTGATGCTGGAATCGATTCGCGTTCTTTCATTGTCGATACGTTGCTGCTTAGGTATGCGCTCCGCATCGACAATTTTGCTGACCATGGAGTTGATATCCATGCCAGACGACATCCCAAGTGGGCCTAAACTCATTAAATCACCTCAATAATACGACTTAAACCTTCGCCTCCAATAGCCCGCTATTTGAGGTTTGGGCCGCTAGGCGCCTTAAAATCTCGAGCATTTCTTCGTCAGGTATTTGGCGAATAATATCGCCTGTTGTGGCTTCGTATATGGTCACCACATCTCTACCCGACTCTTCATCCACTTTAAAGGCGACCCCCTTGTTGATAGAAGAGATAAACTCATTCATCTTCTCTACCATTTTAACGCGCTCTTCTTTATTCAGCTCTTGTCTATCTTGAGCTAATTGAATCGCCGCTTGGGTAGCATCCTCTTGCGATTTCTCTACCTTCTCTTTGGGTGCCACTTCTAACGGTTTAGAAACACTTGGCGCACTGCTACCTTCATCGAATGCAAATTTAATGCCATTAGGTGAGCCATAAGGCTGGACGTTCGATGCGCTGGATGATATTTCCATAACACTCTCCTTCCGACCTCATATGAGCTGTGGCATTAGAGCTCTACCTAAGTCGACCTCTATTGCCGCTTACTAAGTAAGCTTAGCCCAATAAGCTTAGCGCTGCTGATGGAGATTGCTTCGCTTGAGCTAGGATTGAAGTACTCGCCTGTTGCAGGATTTGAGACTTGGTCATAGCTGTCGTTTCTTTCGCGTAATCAGTATCTTTGATACGGCTCTTAGATGCATTAACGTTCTCGTTGATGTTATCTAAGTTGCTGATTGCATGATCAAAACGGTTTTGGAAAGCACCTAGAGAAGCACGTTGGCTGTCTACAGACTTAAGCGCACCATCAATGATAGATACCGCTTCGTTAGCGCCCGCTACAGAAGTCACGTCGATATCGTTAACCGTCACATCTTTACCGTCACCAATACCAAGCTCACCCGCTAGGCTACCACCGAACTCAACGTCACCTTGTACTTTTTGGCTTGCTGCGAACAGTTGTAGTTTACCGCCTTCACCAACAGAAGCTTTAACGTCTTCACTTTGACCGTTAATGTAAGTCGCAAGCTCTTCAATATCGTTACCTGCTTTGGCAGAGATATTAACTTCTTGCTCTTCACCAAACTTGTCTTTGTACTTCATTGTTAGATCAGAACCTGCCGCTACTGTCCAAGAAGAGTCTTTGCCTTCTTCAACTGTGTAGCTCTTACCACCCATGTCTTGAGTGTCAGTACGCATGTTACCCATTGATAACATTACCGCTTCACCAGAATCTGCACCGATTTGGAAAGATTGGCTACCGTAAGTACCGTTTAGAAGCTTGTTACCACCGAAAGATGTTGTTTCAGCGATACGGTTTAGCTCGTCATTAAGCGCCGTTACTTCTTCTTGGATTGCAACACGCTCAGCCTTAGAGTTTGAGCCGTTTGCAGATTGTAGAGAAAGGTCACGCATACGTTGCAGAATGTTTGTAGACTCATTCATTGCACCTTCAGCCGTTTGTGCAATAGAAATACCGTCGTTCGCATTCTTCACAGCCATGTCTAGGCCGCGGCTTTGAGACGTTAAGCGGTTCGAGATTTGTAGGCCTGCAGCATCGTCTTTTGCGCTATTGATTTTATAGCCAGAAGACAAGCGCTCCATTGATTTTTGTGTACCTTCAGCTGCGCCATTTAGGTAGCGCTGAGCCGTCATTGCAGACACGTTAGTGTTTACATTAATTGCCATAGTTGATCTCCTTTAGGCATTTCTGATGCACGCCTGTGACTCTCACCTCACATAAAGCACACATCAATATTGTCTGATGTACCGCTGCGTCTCTCACCTCACATTGGCACATCTCATTTCTCTCAATCCCTTTAACGGCCCTTTGATTAGAAGCTTTAACAAAAAAATCGTTTTTTTTGGTTTTATTTTCAATAACAAAGGAAAGTGTGATCGCAGTCCAATTAATCGGGCGATATTCGCTAAATTTTCAACTATTGATGGATTTATAAATGGCAAAAACCCAGCCGAAGCTGGGTTTGTTTAGCGCTCATCTCTCACCACGAGCTAATTTGTGGAAGAGGCACTGACAAATGCAATGCCACTTTTATTTGATTAACCTAAAAGACTCAGTGCTGCATTCGGTGCTTGCTTCGCTTGAGCAAGAATCGAGCTAGACGCTTGAGAAAGAATTTGCGACTTAGTCATTTGCGTCGTCTCTTTCGCGAAGTCTGTGTCTTTAATACGGCTCTTAGATGCATTTACGTTTTCGTTGATGTTATCTAAGTTATTGATAGCGTGGTCGAAGCGGTTTTGGAATGCACCCAATTCTGCACGGTGGCTATCTACGTATTTTAGTGCTGCATCAATGATAGCTACTGATTCTTGAGCGCCACCTACCGATGTTACGTCGATGGTATCAACCGTTACTTCTTTACCACCTTGAATACCAAGCTCACCCGCAAGACCACCAGAGAAATCTACCTTGCCTTCTACTTTGTTGTTACCTGCGAACATTTGTAGCTTGCCATCTTCTGTTACAGACGCTTTCACAGAGTCTTGTTGACCGTTGATGTAAGTCGCTAGCTCTTCGATGTCATCACCCGCTTTTGCATTGATGTTGATCTCTTGAGCTTGACCAAAGTTATCTGTGAACGTCATTTTCAGGTCGTTAGAGCCCTCTTGAACGTTCCAGTTTTTGTCTTTTGCGTTCTCAGTTTGGTAGCTCTGACCACCCATTTGGTCGTTGTCTGAACGCATATCTTTCAACTCAAGCATCACGGCTTCACCGTTGTCTGCACCGATTTGGAAAGACTGAGTACCGTACGTACCATTCAGAAGCTTGTTACCGCCGAAAGAGGTCGTTTCTGCGATACGGTTCAGCTCGTCGTTCAGTGCTGTTACTTCTTCTTGAATTGCTACACGCTCAGCTTTGGAGTTTGAGCCATTTGCTGATTGTAGAGAAAGATCACGCATACGTTGCAGGATGTTTGTCGTCTCGTTCATTGCACCTTCAGCGGTTTGAGCAATCGAGATACCGTCATTCGCGTTACGTACCGCTACGTCTAGACCGCGGCTTTGTACGTTCAAACGGTTAGAAATTTGTAGACCTGCTGCGTCATCTTTTGCACTGTTGATTTTAGAGCCAGAAGATAGACGCTCCATAGAGGTCTGCTGAGCGCTGTTTGCGTTGTTTAGGTAACGTTGCGCAGTCATCGCTGAAACGTTGGTATTTACATTCACTGCCATGGTGATTTCTCCAATTGATTTTCCGGTGTTGCGGTTTCCGACGTCTCGGAAAACCAAGTAGTTCTCTCAAAGTTACCTTTAATAACGGCTTAGATTTCTAGAGCTTTAGAAAAAACTTCAAAAAAAACCAATTAATTTAACAAAACCAATAAATACAAACACTTATTAAAGATCTTTTTATTCTACAAACTTCTAAAGTTGACGTTTGAAAATTAGAAGAGTTCAATTATTAGGCTCTTCAACGGAGAATTTTGAGCAAATTTAAGAAAAGAGATGTTTAATAATTGCGCAACTTTTGATTAGAGAAAATTTTGGCAAGGCCAGGATTGACAATGAAACTGAGAAATAAAATAAGTGAGCGTGTTGAAAAGCAGGAAAGTTAGAAGGGAAAAAGCAGGAACGCTAGAAAGGAAAAAGCCCCTTTTCCTTTGAGAGAACTGGGGCTAAGTGGCGGTCAGAGCCTGTGTGGAGATCATCGAGAAATGAACACATTCTGACTTACCGTTGCATCCTTACCGTAAAAATGTAAAGCAGGTGAGAGATGAGAGAGCTAAACACTCAATAGTAAGTATGCTTGCCAGTTTTCCTTGCTATATGGCCCACGTCTGGACACGAACAGCAAGGTCAACTAATAACTATTGCAATAGTGACATTGCAGAGTTAGGCAACTGTTTTGCTTGAGCAAGTATTGAAGTACCTGCTTGTTGCAGAATTTGAGATTTCGTCATTTGCGTTGTCTCTTTCGCAAAGTCGGTATCTTTGATGCGGCTGTTAGACGCATCTACGTTTTCTTGTACGTTCGCCAAGTTGTTAATGCTGTGGCTTAGACGGTTTTGCTTCGCACCCAGATCTGAACGCTGTGAATCAACGTAAGTCAGCGCTGAATCGATAATACTGATTGCGTTCTGTGAACCCGCGACCGACGTTAGGTCAATATCTTGTACCGTTGTTTGACGACCTTCACTCTTGAGACCTAACTCAGAAGCCAAACCACCAGAGATAGACATAGAGCCTTGTTGTAGATCCGGTTCAGCAACAAACACTTGTAGGCGACCATCATCGGTAACCGATGCATTGATCATGTCAGACTGACCATTGATGTATGTCGCAAGCTCTTCGATGTCGTCGCCTGTTTTTGTCATCAATTCCAGCTTCACTTCTTCACCAGACTTGGTCACAAACTCAAGCTTAAGGTCACGAGCGTCTGCTGGTACTTCCCAGTTCTTGTCTTTGCCGTTTTCTGAATCAAACGTTGTACCACCCATACGGAAATCATCCGCACGGATGCTGGTCAACGCCATAATCATCGCTTCACCAGAGTTCGAGCCGATCTGAAAAGAAGCCTCACCAAACGAACCGTTCAATAGTCGACGACCACCAAATGAAGTGGTTTCCGCGATACGGTTAAGTTCATCTTGAAGCGCCATAGACTCTTCGTTCAGTGCTGTACGCTCAGCAGCGGTGTTAGTACCGTTTGAAGATTGAATTGCCAAGTCACGCATACGTTGTAGAACGTTGGTAGACTCATTCATTGCACCTTCAGCCGTTTGCGCTATCGAGATACCATCATTAGCATTTCGCATTGCCACATCAAGACCACGCGACTGTGCCGTTAAGCGGTTAGAGATCTGCAGACCTGCCGCATCATCTTTTGCGCTGTTGATCTTATGGCCTGATGACAAACGCTCCATTGAGGTTGCGAGGTCATTAGACGCTTTATTCAAATAACGCTGCGCTGTCATTGCGGAAACGTTAGTACTTACATTCACTGCCATTTTGCTCTCCTTATGAGTTCGCAAGCTTTCTGCGAAGCGGCCAGCTTTACTCTCATATGGATAAGCACTGACCGTATATTACTTGCTAAACCCTAAGCTAGGGTTTAAGACCTGTATAAATCATTTCTAACTTATATAGATACAAGTTGTGTGCCAATTTTTAAATTGACGAAAAATAAATTTATATCATTCAAAAACAATGAGTTAAAAACAATACCACCGTTCTTTCAATCGATAGATTACGACTGTGTAATCTCTCTAACCGGTGTGTTGCCGCTTTTTGCCGCTTACGTTACTTACATTTCAAAACGGGTAAGAAAGCGGCAATTTTTAGAACCCTCTCGCACTTACGGCATTGCACATAAGGCATAAAGCAGAGCTCATTTCATACAACAAAGTGTTAGAGGTAATTGAACAGCGTCAAATCTTTCGTTTTACCAAAGGCTTGCTGAGAAGCCTGCAGTGCACGAGAGTTCTCATTGAATTCAATGATCGCTTTTGAATAGTCCAAATCTTCAAAGTTACTTTTGGCTTTCGCCAGCGACAACTTGAAGTCTTCATGTTGCTGCTCTTGAATATCCAATGTGTTTAAACGCGCACCAACATCTGTACGAGCCTTAGTTAAATGGATAAAGGCAGCATGAAACTCTTCCGTTGCCCGATGCAGCTGAGCGGTTGCAGATGAATCAGAGACCGACTCCTCCGCCAACGCAGCTGCATCACGAAAGGTATCAAATATCGAAAAGCTCTCTCTTGGCTCTAGCACAATCGAATCACCCTTAGTGATTTGACCGCGCAGCTCAATGTGCAGACCCTCGTATTTAATCCCTTCTGTTGGGTTAAAATCTTTTGCCGCTACCACACTGCCATCTTTCTCTAGCTGATATGCGTATTTGCCGTTCTGCATATCGACGAATGTGACTTTGTAGGTTGCAGGATCTTGAAACTCACTGTTTGTCGCACGCTCTAAAAGCAGTTCAGAGGCAGGTTGCAACTCATACGTAGGTTTGTAATCACCAAACGGGTTGTCGATCTCCATGAACAGCTTGCTGCCCGGATCGTTCATTGGCATTTCAAAACTACTGGCAACGCGCATCTTGCGTTGATAGTCGTCACCGCCGTAAATCACGTTACCTTCGTTGTCACGAAAGAAAGGCTGATTCTTCAGCTTAGTTCCAGCAAAAGTGTAGTTGCCCGACTCATCTTGCGAGTTCGCCATATATAGGAAGTTATTGGCAATCTCTTGCAGCTCACGTTGTTTAGCCAAGCGATCTGCTGGAGACAATGCACCGTTGATCATCTCCATCACTGTGCGCTTTGCTTCATCGGCAAAGCCTTCAGAGTTCGAGATCAGCACTTCATGGTGCTCCAAACGGTTTCTTACCAAGGTAATAGCATCTACATACTGCTTAAGTTGTTCAGACTGCTGCCCAATATTCTGTAGGTAGTGGGTCGCTAGTGGATCATCACTAGGCGACTGCAATTTTTTACCCGACGCCAATTGCGCTTGGTTATGATGAACCTTGTTCTCTTGACGGCGTAGGTCGTTTTGCACCGACTGGTAATTATGGAAACTGGAGATACGAGTTAACATGACTTCCTCCTATTACCTTAAGGCCAAGATGGTATCGAAGGTTTCATTGGCCGCCTGCATAATGCGCGACGATGCCATGTAGGCTTGCTGAAACTTCATCATATTTGCCGCTTCTTCATCGAGGTTCACCCCAGAAATTGAAGCGATTCGCTCTTGCGCTGACTGCTTTTCTAACGTTGCAATCTCGCTAAGACGATTGGCGGTCGACGCCTTCAAACCTGTATTAGTATTCAAGTTATGGTAGGTATCCAGCAGCGTCGATTCACCTTCATCGAGTGACTTGTTCGTCTGAATATCCTGCATTTTTCGCAGGTTACCGTTATCACCTTCAGACGGAACAAGGTTGGCGGTAAATTTATCGTTCGCAATAGCGCCAGGTGTCAACTCGAAAGTCGTCCCCATGACAGTCACAGGGCCAGATGGTGGATACGGCTGTGGCTGCATCAATACGTTGCCTTTCGTATCCGTAACCGCAAACTGTTCACCACGTGGCGAGACAATCACTTCAAATTCACGCAACTGCCCTGCAGCAAGGATCTTAAATTCCGCATTTCCTTGAGCAAAGGTTGTCGAGGCTTCATAACTCTGTGCAGCAATATCTTTAGGATCATTGCTTTCGATTTGCATCTGAGCGGCAAAACTGCGCGTTGGTCGTAATAGAATCTTTTCACCCAATTCAGGTGGATTACGAATCTCAACACGCATGCCATCTAGATAGAAAGCACTGCCACTCGAGTCTGTGGTGACTTTTACGGTTTCACCGCTCGGCTTCGTGACCACATAATCACTGCCGTCGTACTTTAAGCCGTACTCACCGCCTTTAAGCGCGTTGGTGTTATCAATGAACACCGCAACATCGGCTTGCGACTGACCGCTCGTCACGACGCGCGATTTCGCCACCAGCTCTGAATTCACATCGGTAAATAGATTGCGGCCGACATTACCGTTAAGGTCTAGACCTTGGCTTTGTAGCTTATTGACATGATAAGAGAGCGCTGTGGCCATACGGCCTAACTCATCCATCACCTCAGGAATGTGTTCATCACGCATATCCAACATCGAACCAATTTTGCCGTCAATATCTGCGCTCGTAATCGGCTTTATCGCCTTACCTTCAATAATCGCTAAACGTCGTTGATGGGCATCAGGCAATCCATCAATCAATTTCAATTGGCTCGCCTCACTACCGGAAACTAAGGTATGACCGTTACCAATGTGAACGTTAAAGCCTTCAGCATTCGAACGGGGTGTCACCGTTACTTTGGTGTACCCAGATAGCTCATTGATCAGTTTTTCATGCTGGTCGCGCAGGTCATTGTGTGGACCAGGAGTGCGCATCATCAGGCGTTGAACGTCACGAATTTCGATCGCGAGTTGGTTAACGCGTTCGATACCCATATCTAATTTTTTGTTGGCAACATCCGACTGCTGGCGAATCGTTTCATGAAATTCATTCAAGGTTTGAGAAATGATACCCGCCTTCTCGAGTACCACTTTACGCGCACCGATATCATTTGGCGTATCGGATAACGTTTTGATCGAGTCGAACCACTCGTTCATGTTCTCAGGAATTTTTTTAGAGGCCGTCGAAGACAACATACCCGAGAGCATGTCGATGTTACTTTGGGTGTCGTTCTTATTAGCGGCATTCGTTGTCGATAGGTTTAACTCATTAACGGCAAACTGGTCCCAAGAGCGGCGAACATTTTCCACATGCACACCCATGCCGTAGGTTTGACCACCATATTGGCGCGGATCATTAACACCTTGGATGACAGATTGTCGGCTATAACCCTCTGTATTCGCGTTAGAAATGTTATGACCTGTGGTGTTTAACTGTCTCTGAGCCGTAAGCACACTTTGTGTACCTACATTCAACAGATCTGACGCCATAATGCCCCCAAAAAACCTAATAAAATCAGTAAAACTGATTAACCTTACGTCTAAAAAGCAATTTACGTGCCAAGCTAACTAAACGGCGTTAAAAGAAGAGAGCTGGAAGATAAAAGGTGATAAATAGATAGGAAAAGAGAAACAGATAAAAGAAGAGCCCACCAGTTGGTGAGCTCTCTATGAATCATTGGATCAGTTCATCTGATCGATTTTGGCTTTAACTCTCAACACTTTGTCGGCGTAGTTCGGGTCAGTTGCGTATCCAGCGCTATGAATGCCTTTGATAAAGTTCTCTGAGCTGCCTTGATGTTGAAGCGCGGTTTGGTAACGAGGATTCTCATTTAGGAACTTCACGTAGTCGTTAAAGCTCTCTTCAAAGTTAGCGTATGAACGAAATGAAGCTTGCTCTTTTACCGCTGTCTTTCCGTGGAACTCTATCGTTTGAGTCGCAACCTTATCGCCTTTCCAACTACGATCAGCCTTGATGTTGAATAGGTTATTACTGTTACCCAAAGAGTTTTTCACCATCTTAGAGCCCCAGCCTGTTTCGAGAGCGGCTTGAGCAAGAAGTAGTGATGAATCAACACCCAGAGCACGCGCTGCTTTTTCAGCATACGGACTCATTGAGACAACGAAGGACTCTGGTGAGTCGAACGAAACAGGCTGTGCCGTCACGTTTGCCACTGTCTCTGGACGTTCTGTTCTATCCACTTTCTTAGAGTATTTAGGACGCTCAAGTGCAGGATCAAACCCTTCTTGGCGAACCTTAGTTTCTTGATTGTCAGAACCTTGTCCAGCACTAAGCTGAGCAACAATCATATCTGCCAAGCCCAATGAACCCGATGCGCTCAACTCACTCGACATCTGATCATCCAACATCTGACGATAAAACTGTTCATTCTGACTGTTGAGCATGTCTGACTTGAAGCTAGAGTTGGCATCACGCATCGACTTAAACAGCATAGAAGTAAAAATGGATTCAAACTGTTTTGCTGCGGCTTTAAGCGCTTCTTGTTCACTGCCCTCTTCACCATTGACCGCTTGTTGACGAAGTCGATCAAGACTGCCGATGTCGTGAATAAAGCCGATGTCGTTGTTGTTCTTAATCATGCCCCCCCCCCTTAGATAATGATCAACTGGCCTTCAATCGCACCCGCTTGTTTCAGGGCTTGAAGGATTGCCATTAAGTCAGAAGGAGCCGCACCCACTTCGTTGACCGCTCTTACTAGGTCGTCCAGAGTCAAACCAGGTTCAAACTTAAACATTTTACCGTCACCTTCCGTGACTTCGATGTCTGAGTCAGGAACAACAACGGTTTGTCCGCCAGAGAAACCATTTGGCTGACTAACGCTTAAATTCTCTTTGATTGCTACCGTCATACCACCGTGAGTCACAGCAGCTGAACGAAGACGTACGTGCTTCCCAACAACAATGGTACCGGTACGAGAGTTAACAATGATCTTTGCTGAGCCCTCTGCAGGGTCAAACTCAACATTTTCAATCGCAGATAGGAAAGCGACACGCTGGCTAATCTCACGCGGTGCACGAACTCGAACTGAAGTCGCGTCTACAGCGGATGCCATCTGTGGTCCAAGGAAGTTGTTCACCGCGTCAGCCATACGCTGAGCAGTTGTAAAGTCAGACTCAATTAGATTGAACGTAATGTAATCACCACGACCAAATGGTGTTGGGATCTCTTGCTCAACCGTCGCACCACTCGAAATAATACCGACGTTCGGGTTGTTACCGACAATCTTAGAGCCATCGTTACCTTGTGCGCTGAAACCACTCACGACTAGGTTACCTTGCGCTACGGCATACACTTGCCCATCAAGACCTTTCAGGAAAGTTTGCAGTAGCGTACCACCACGCAAGCTTTTTGCTGAGCCGATAGAAGACACGGTGACGTCAACGGTTTGACCTTGTTTAGAGAAAGCAGGAAGCTCTGCAGTAACAATAACCGCTGCCACGTTTTTGGTTTTTGGTTTAGTGCCGGGTGGCAATTGGATGCCAAAATTTTGCAGCATCGCGTTAAACGTTTGATCTGTAAAAGGTGTTGTTTCGCCAGTACCCGGCAAACCCGTTACCAAACCATAGCCAACCAATTGGTTACTACGAACACCTGCAACTTTTGCCACGTCTTTGATACGAGCGGCATGAGCAGTGGTGGCAAGAAATAACATGCCGAAAAGTACAAGTGCTAGCTTTTTCATGGGAGTAACCTGTCTCTATTGCTCTGATTTACATTAAGTTTCTTCTAAATCCAATACCGTTTATTGATGGTCAAACAATCGGCACTGTGATTATCGCTATAGAGCTACATTAAAAAATCGTGCCAAGAATCCAGGCTCTTGCATATCTTGTTGTACGCCAGTACCGGAATATTGAATTCGAGCATTGGAAACACGGTTAGAAGCGATGGTGTTATCAAAGCCGATATCGTCCGGACGGATCGTGCCGCTTAATCGGATGTATTCATCGCCGGTATTCAGCGTCATCCATTTTTCACCTCGTACCACCAAGTTCCCATTAGCCAACACCTCAATCACTTCAACGGTAATGTAGCCGCTGATACTGTTACTTTGGTTAGCCGACGCATCACCAGCAAAGGTGTTGGTGTTGCTTAGATCGTAAGAGAAGTTGTATTTGTCGATAGTCAGCTCTTGCCCACCGACAGCCAATGGCTCCATTGATGAGTCGTTCGATTTAGACATATCCGCGTTAGCTTTTTTAGTCGCACGCGTGTTTTCATCAAGCGCCACAGTAATGATGTCACCGATACCGCGTGGCTTAGAGTCATCGTACATACTGCCAATATGGTTGACATTAAATAGCGACCCCGTCGCTGCTGCGTAATGTTCGGGTTTCTGCTTAGGATGGATTGGTGCCCAAGCCGGATCACCCGCTATTGGATCAGTACGACCACGTAATGTGTCTACGATACCAGAGCTCTCTTCACTCGACTTATCACCCTCTACCGCATCGACCACAGTGGTGGCATTTTGTTGTTCTGGCGTTTCGATAGGCTCCAGCATGCTACAGCCAGTCATCGAAGCTAGCAGGGCTAAACAAAAAATACGTTTCATGGTGATCCTCTCTCAGTCAGCAGCAGGGATAATTACACGTTACTTAATCTAACGATTAAAGTTGTTGGTTAACAAAGCTCATCATCTTGTCTACTGATGAGATCACTTTTGAGTTCATTTCGTAAACACGCTGAGCTTCAATCATGTTGACCAGCTCTTCGGTTACATTTACGTTAGACGTTTCCAACATCGACTGGCGAATGTTGCCTAAGCCATCAAAACCCGGTACACCCTCTTGCGGATCACCACTCGCGCCCGTCGGCAGATAGAGGTTCTGACCAACAGGTTCAAGACCGCCTGGGTTTACAAAATCAGTAATCGTAATCTGACCAACAACGACGTTGTTCTGCTCACCACGAATACGCACTGAAACTTCACCATCGTTACCGACAGTAATCGAAATTGCATCTTCAGGAATAACGATTTCTGGTTGTAACGGGTAACCTTGACCTGAAGTGACGATTGCGCCGTCGCCATTCAATGTGAATTGACCATTGCGGCTGTAACCTGTCTCACCATCTGGCATTTCAACTTGGAAAAAGCCGTCACCCTCGATCATCATATCTAGGCTGTTGGTTGTCGTTTGCGCATTACCGTGAGTGTGCACTTTTTGCGTCGCGACCACTTTAGAACCTGCACCCAACATTAAACCACTTGGCAGTTCAGTGTTTTGAGACGATTGACCGCCTGGCTGATTGATATTTTGATAGAACAAATCTTCAAATACGGCACGGCTCTTTTTGAAGCCAACCGTTGATGCGTTAGCAAGGTTGTTTGAAATTGTTGAAATATTGGTTTGTTGGGCGTCTAAACCCGTTTTACTTACCCATAATGCTGGATGCATAGTATTTTCCTTTAAATTCTATTAGCTCATACGAAGCAGTGAATCAGACGACTTGTCCATCTCTTCTGCTGTGCTCATCATCTTGACTTGCATTTCAAATTGACGCTGTAGGTCAATCAAGCTTGTCATTTCACCGACGGCATTCACGTTACTGCCTTCGATGGCACCAGTCAGCAGCGTAACGGCTGCATCAGCTTCGTATGCCTGATCTGGGTTTTTCGAACGGAAAAGACCATTCGTATCTTTAAATAGGGTTTGATTATCTGGGCGAACCATTTTGATGCGATCGACAACGGCAAGTTCTTCAGCTGGAGCGCCTTGAGGAATCACCGAAATCGTACCGTCTGTACCAATTTCAACTTTGCTTAGTGGGATTGGTAAGGTAATCGGTGCGTCGTTTTCACCAAGAACAAGATGACCACTGCCGTTAGTCAGTAGACCATTCTGATCAATCTTAAGGTTACCGTTACGGGTTAAACCTTCACGACCAGAATTGTCCATTACCGAAATCCAACCATCACCTTGAATAGTGACGTCTAAATCACGGCCAGTCGTCACAACGCTGCCTTGCTCAAAATTATGGCCCGGGCGCTCTGTCATGCTGAAAACACGTGTTGGCATACCTTCACCGTACGCTTGCATTGAACGAGCTTGTGCTAGGTCAGCACGAAAGCCTGTTGTACTTACGTTAGCGAGGTTGTTGGCACGTAGCTGCAAAGCTTGCATATTTTGCTTTGCGCCACTCATGGCTAAAAACAGTGCGCGATCCATAATTTTGCTCCAAAAATCATTATCTAGAGCCAATAAAGCAATCACTGTGCCAACTATTAAATAGCGTTTATAATCAGAGGGTTAATACGATAATAAGGAATCACAAAGATCAAAGTGATCCTTTCTGCCAGGGGGTGGCAAGAACAAACGTTACCGCGCGGCAATTGAGGCGGCAAATAGATAGGCAAGCAACAATACCCAATTCAAACGGATTGAATTGGGTATTCGCAGATGATTCAGACCAAGAAGGTATTAACGAATCTGAAGAATATTTTGCTGTAGTTGGTTGTGAACTTCTAGAGAACGCGAGTTCGCTTGGAAGTTACGTTGAGCAGAAATCAGATCCACCAGCTCTTGAGTCATATCGATGTTCGATTGCTCAAGTGAGCCATTGTTGATTCCACCAAATGAACCCTTGTTAGATTCACCCCAGATTTTATCACCTGAGTAATTAGTAGAATCCCACTGAGTGCCGCCCTTTTTATCTAGACCTTGCTCGTTAGGAACACGTACTAGACCAACACGACCTAGCATTACGTTTTCACCGTTTGAGTATGTACCTAGAACACTACCGTACTCATCGAAGTCAACCTTAGTTAGGAAGCCTGTTGTTGCGCCGTCTTCATCGAATTTTGTCAATTCAAACGGTGCTGCAAACTGCGTCGAAGAGTCTAAACCAAAGTTCAGTGTTTGTGTTACATCCGCGCCATTTAGGTTCACCGGTACGGCACCCGCGCCTAACGCTTCAGACACAATTGGCTGACCATTGTTTAGGCTTGCTAGAGTGCCGTCGTTGTTAAAGCGCATCGTATGACCGATATGACCCGTCGCGTTTGTCGCATCACCACCAGCAATGTTCAATGGCTTCTCACCTTCACTATCTGTCATAGTGTAGTAAGTCTGCCATGTGTTTGGCTGGGTTTGGTCTTTCAGGTAGTAAGTAGTTAGCTTGTAAGACTGACCCATAGAATCGTAGACCGTTGAAGAGGTCGCACGGTTATAAGTATCTGCATCATTGAAGTTAAACGCAGCCGGGTCTTTTAGATCACCGTTTGCAGGTAAGTTGACACCCACTTCAATATTTTCAGTCTGTTTTGGCTTACCAAATTCAGCTGGAATCGCCAGCGGCTTCGGTGCGTAAGATAGAACTTCTCCCGAAGTTGGATCAACATCGTAACCTAGAAGAAACTCATCGTTAGAAGTAACCATGTAGTTATCTTTGTTTAGGTGAAATGCGCCATTTCGTGTCAGTTCGTTGATCTCAGGTACCATACGGTCTTTTGCCACAGCGAAGAAGCCTGTGCCACTTACACGTAAATCCATTGGGTTGTTGGTATAAATACTTGAACCTTCGTGGAACTGCTGAGCAACTTTATTCGCTTGAGCACCACCACCCGGAGTGGTTTTGCCGTTCGTAAATAGAGAGCTTGAGTAAACATCACCAAACTCAGCACGCGACTCTTTAAAGCCAAATGTGTTTGCGTTGGCAATGTTGTTACTTGTTGTGTTCAGATCTAATTGAGCTGCGGATAGACCGCTTAAAGCTACATATGACATTCCAATATTCTCCTAATCTATCTAGCCAGCATATTCACTCTATCTTGAGCTACGCTTTGCCAACTTCTAGTACTTCAGCAAGTCGTACTGGCGATGTGAAACCAGCCAGATTGAGTAGTACGTTGCCATCACCTTTGCCAAGAAGCACACTGTTCACGTTCGCATACGTCGATACTTGGAACTCTGCGCTCTCTCCATCCAGTAAACCAGCCGCTTTCACGTTGTATTTACCAGCAGGCAATGGGTTGCCGTCTTCGTCTTTTCCGTCCCATTCAACACGTGTGTCACCTGCAGGCTTAGAGCCGACATCAAAGGTACGAACCAATTGGCCCACTTCGTTCTCAACACGGATCATTAAGTTATCCATAGCTTGAGGAAGTTTTACCATTGCCGCCATGCCACCATCACCGGCTTTGACACCTGCCGCACCAGGAACCAGCACATCACGCCCTACTAACGAAGAAGCCTGAAGTGCTTGGTTAGATGTCATCGATGAATTCAAGCTTTCAAACTGTGTATTCATTTTGCCAATGCCATCTACGGTCGCAAATGAAGCCATTTGCGCAATCATCTGGTCATTGCTGACCGGCTTAAAAGGGTCTTGCTGAGCAAGCTGCTTGGTCAATAACGATAAGAAGTCTTCTTGTTTAAGATCTTGCTTACCTGTTGTTTCATCAGGCTTTTTGCTGTCTTGAAGATTTTTAAGCTGATCAACATAGGACAAGCCGCTTTGACCAACATTATTGATTCCGGCCATATGCTACCTCCTTATCCTTATTGACCCATCTGCAGCGTACGCAGCAGCATTTGTTTACTTGAGTCAGCAACCTGTACGTTTGTTTGGTACGCACGTGAAGCTGAAATCATGTTTGCCATCTCTTCCATAACATTGACATTCGGCTTGTAGATGTAGCCTTCGTCGTTTGCTAATGGGTGATCAGGGTTGTACTCCGCGCTAAGCGGCTTATCACTTTCTACGATACCTAATACTTTCACCGGCACGGTGTGACCGCTGTTACGTGCCTTACTTAACTCAGCGCCGAACACTGCATGGCGCGCCTTGTAAGTCTCATCAGCTGAGCTGCTTACACTGTCCGCGTTAGCTAGGTTACTTGAGGTCGTGTTTAGACGAACAGATTCAGCACTCATCGCAGAACCAGTCACATTGAATACATTAAATAAGCTCATCTAATTATTCCCCTTTAATCGCTTTAGTTAAGTTCTTGAATTTACTTCCTAAGAAGTCTAGAGAGGCTTGATGCCTGATTTGGTTTTGCATGAAAAGGTTTCGTTCCAAATCCAAATCCACCGTGTTGCCATCTCCTGTATCAGGTTGAGTAGGAATACGATACTTAGTTTCCCCATTCACCGTCGTTGAGGCAGAAATATGCCGACCGTCCGTGCGGCTAAGACCAATGCTTGCCCCAGAACTTGCCGCCTGCAGTGATTTTTTGAAGTCTAATCCTTTTGCCTTGTAACCAGGCGTGTTTGCTTGCGCGATATTGGTGGAAAGCACCTCAGCGTTGCGCTCACGTACACCAACTGTGTGTTGATGAATGCCTAATGCGTTGTCAAAAGAAATAGCCATGTAAACCTCAACTCAAGAACTGACTGTTATGAAATAACCAAAGCAATATGTATACCAACTTTTCAAGCCAATAGAACAATGAATGCTTTTTATCGGTTACTCGCTGTTTAGCCTGCAATTTACAAGCCAAGAGTAGAGTAAATTGGAATGTCACTCTGTTCTAAAGATATACCGAGCGGGGCAAAAAAGAAAACCCAGCGCGATAGCTGGGTTTGATAAGAAAAACTGGCGGGTCTATATGCTTGCTATGACTTAAGCTTATAAATGATGCCCGGGTTGCAGCGTACCATCTCAAAACGGTCAGTCAGACCAGTCAAAGACTCCGAAGCACCTAACAGTAGGTAACCACCAGGATTAAGGCTATTAGCCATCTGATTTAGCACTTTAGACTTCATGTCTGGCGAAAAGTAAATCAATACGTTGCGACAGAAGATAATGTCGAATTTACCTAACAGTGCGTAGCTATCCATTAGATTTTGCGGACGGAAGTTAACCATGCGCTTCACATTATCTTTAATCTTCATACGGCCATCACCCGCATCTTCAAAGAAAGTACGGCGACGTTCAGGCGACAGGCCACGACCTAACGCTAGATTGTCGTACACACCAGCACGACACATATCGAGCATGCTCGCGGAGATGTCTGTGGCTGTGATCGAAACATTTGGCAGCATACCTGGCTTACGAGCTTGAGTCTCAAGCACAGTCATTGCCATTGAGTACGGCTCCTGACCAGAAGAGCTTGCCGCAGACCAAATCTTGATAGGACGCTTGTTTGCCGCTATTTCCGGAAGAAGTTTATCCGCAAGCACCGCAAACGGGTAAGTATCTCGGAACCAAAGTGTCTCGTTGGTCGTCATGGCATCAACTGCCGCCACGCGCAACTCGCGGTTTCTACCCGTTACCACATCTCTCAATAAATCAGACAGAGACGCCAATTTAAATTTTGTAACTAAAGGACTAAGGCGACTGCGTACAAGATATTGCTTGCTATCACCGAGTACAATGCCACATTGAGATTCTAAAAAGCGGCTAAAATCACGATACTCTTGATCACTAATTGTTATAGCAGTCATTAATGTCTCTTTTTTATTCAGTTAACGCGGACTTAACCGCTGAACCAAGCTCATCTGGGTTAAATTTCGCGATAAATGAGTTCGCACCCACACGCTCAACCATTGCTTGGTTAAATACACCACTCAAAGACGAGTGCAAAATTACATATAGGTCTTTTAATTCTGCATGACGGCGGATTTCTGCAGTCAGTGTGTAACCGTCCATCTCGGGCATCTCGATATCCGAGATAACAAGAGAGATCTGGTCGTAAATGCTGCCCTCTGCCGACATCTGCATCAGTTTCTCGTAAGCTTCTTTACCATCTTTAACAGCAATCACTTCGAAGCCTATCGATTCAATAGCTCGCTGTACTTGCTTACGGGCAACTGTCGAATCGTCCGCAATCAGAATGCGTCTAACTAGTGGTTTCTCTTGCTCAACTTCTGCAATCTCTTCAGCAATTTTGCTGTCCATTGTTTCGTCAACCGGAGAGATCTCTGCAAGAATTTTCTCGACATCCAGAATTTCAACCAATTCGTTATCGATGTTAGTTACCGCCGTCAGGTAGTTCGCCTTACCTGCGCCATCAGGTGGCGGCAAGATTGACTCCCAGTGCATATTGATAATTCGCTCAACAGAGCTTACCAAGAAGCCTTGAATAGTACGGTTAAACTCAGAAATTACAACAAAACACTTTTCTACGTCTGTTGTTGGGCGACCGCCAATCGCTAAGCTCAAATCGATAACCGAGATGGTTTGACCACGAATGTGCGCAATCCCTTTGACCAATGGGTTTAAGTTCGGCATTAAAGTCAACTTAGGACACTGTAGTACTTCTTTAACCTTAAATACGTTAATACCATAGCGCTGACGCCCCATTAAGCGAAAGGTTAGTAATTCTAATCGGTTTTGACCGACGAGTTGCGTACGCTGATTCACTGAATCAAGAATACCCGTCATGAGCGCATCTCCATATCAAACTATTTTGATTAAAAAGTGTTAGTCTACTACAGGCTACGAACCATTAGAGGAACAGAATGACGTATCATAACTCAAATCTGCAACCATTTTCCATAACAACATGTAGAGCTTTTTTTAAAATTGTCGCTAAGTTTATCGGCATTATATCAATATTGTTTAGTTTTTTTGTACAAGGTGCGACATCAGAACAAATTGAGGCGATTCAAACTGCGGCTGAGCAGCATATTCTCGACACAGTTGAGCAACCTATGGGCGGTGAGCTCTTGGTTCAATCCGCCAATGTAGACTCTAGGATCAAGGCAACAGATTGCCCCACCCCTTTAGAAACTAGCGCCTCTACCGCTGCCAACACTCGTAGTAGCATCACCGTCCTTGTGCAGTGTATCCCTGATGAATGGCGAGTGTATATCCCGGTTCGACTCTCTATTTCCGCACCGCTGGTCACAGCAACAAGAACCATCGCACGGGGTGAGATTATCGGCCAATATGATGTCACTACCGCTATGATTTCACTTCACCAATTTCGTCGCCAAGGCTATACCCTTCCGGAACAGGTCATCGGAGCCAAAGTGAAAAAGAACCTGCGCCCTGGTGATGTTATTGAGAGAGGTGATATTTGCGTCGTTTGTCGTAATGAGAAGGTTATCATACAAGCGGTTAAAGGTGGCATGACCATTACAACCAAAGGCACTGCCTTAACAGATGGTTCAACCGGTGATCAAGTGAGAGTGAAAAATGATAAATCACAGCGTATAATTGAAGGTATTGTTACCGATATGTCGGAAGTGACCGTTCATTTCTAATGAGTGAAATCGGACGCTCATATCATAAGCAGGATGCAGCCCATCTCGGCATAGAAGATTTGTTGCTTTGTTAACACGCCGCCCTGCCAAAATGATACTCTATTAGAGAATGCAACAATCGAGTTAAAAATCTCTAAAGTAATTGAACCGGCGGCCGATAGCGACTGTACAGGTTCCCATATTCGTAGATAAAGGCTCAACTATGGCAGGCATTGATAATATTCGTTCAGGCCAAACCCTAACGACAACTAACCGCTCAGCGGCGCGTACTGATACTAGCAGTTCGCAAGCTTCGAGCTCTGAAGTGTCGGCAAAGCCCGCAAGTAAAGATGCGGTATCGCTAAGCCAACAAAGTAAAGCTATTGGTCAAATGCACCAAGATATGGCTGCACAACCAAGCTTTGACCAAGTAAAAGTCGCAGCGATTAAAGAAGCTATCGCAAACGGCTCGTATACTGTTGACCCAGAAAAACTGGCTGACAACATGATCAAATTCGAAAACGAGCTTAAAGGCCTATAAGTCCGTTTTGCGTTCAACTGACTATTAAGCGTGATTAGGTTTTAGTATGGCAGCACTCGCAGACTTAGTTAATTTTCAACTTCAAAGCGCCCAAGCTCTCTCTGAACTACTGAGTTCGGAAAAGAGCGCTATTACCAGTAGAAAATCAAGCGAGATTGAACGTATTGCTAAAGAAAAAGTCGTGCTGGTTGAACAGTTAAAAAATACCGACCAGAGAATCGCAGCGCACACTAATGTAGCCGAGCTAAGCGAGAAGCCAGAGCTTGTCGAACTCGTCGCCCAAATCCGCTCTATTATTCACGATTGCCAACAAGCAAACCTTGTTAATGGTGAAGCACTCAACCGTGCACACCTGAGCTTCAACAAACTTAGCAACATGATGCAGCAAAGCCACGGAAAAATAGGCATGACATACAATGCCGGAGGACAGACGCACACCATATCTACGTTAGGAACCAACGTAAAAGCGTAGCTCTACTTTTCCATTCGAGTGACACACTCACCGCTTCAATCATTGAGCTTAGTCTCAACTATCAAATTGACTAAAGCCACTAAAAATAGAAAAGCGGCAAGTATCCAATACTTGCCGCTTTTTGCGTGAAACTTACTTTTTGCGTGAAACTGAATGTGGTTCTCTGCCGCTTACCATCTGGAAAGCCAGCAGCAGAGTTCATTATCAGTCGAGTAACGCTAGAAAAGTGTTTGTTGTCTCTTTTCTGGTACGGCTTGAACCTCACCGTAATCGCGCAGTTTATCCATTTTCTTGATATCAAGCTGCAATTCAGTCACGTAGCTGTCGCCCACTGGGTAACTGCGTACCACTTCTGCACCTCGAATAACACCATCCACCGCGCCTGAAGTCAGTTCAGTACCTAAACGTTGGTCTTCAAGCTCAGCACGACCACTAACGCGCATACCATAGACCTGCTCTGCCAACTCACGATACGCATCAATCTTTGACGCACGCATCGCTCGAATGCGCTTCTCTTCATCGTTACGCCCTTTTTGTTCGCTGATGCTTGCGTAACCAACCGCTACCAAGAAATCGTCTGGTCGCATACTTTGCAAAGGTTGGCAGCCAACAAGTAATAAAGCCGCGAGTAAAAACATCACCTTCTTCATGACAGGCTCCTATGGGCGAAGAATAACCGTGTACGGTTGTTTAATTGTTGGATCTGAACGAATGATTACACCGTCTTGAGTGCGGATACTATTCAATGTATCTAAGTCACGACCAATACGGTCTGCAGGCAAGAAACCTTGCGCCGACGCGACAACAATACGCGTTTGCATACCGACTACACGAGCATTAACTAGCACACCGCCTTCTTGACGCAGCATAGTACCTGTCAGAACATATTGAACATCTTGCTCTTGCGCCAAATCTTTCCAATCTCGACTTAAAGCAAAATCCCCTTGCTGAGTCACCTGAATCGATCCCGTTGTTTTAAAGTCTACCACTTTAAAGCCACGACGCTGAAACTGATGGATAAAACCTTCAGAGACGGAATTTCCTAACCAGTTGGTCGAGTCCATATGTTGCAAATCAACAAACGAGGTGACGGCGATAGGTGTACGTGCCGATACGCTGGTGTTGGATAGGATCAAATCTTCGGTCATACTCTCTACAAAGTAGTCCATTGTATGACGCGGACTATCCATTAACATAAACTGACTACCCGAATACTCAGTCTTACCGTTATAGATAGGCGAATAAGCACATGATGTAATTAGCATTACGCTGATTACTACAAGCCATTTTTTCATCGTGTTCTCTCCAGATGTTTTAGTACCAGACTGTGCAACCTATTCTCACCACTCTTTCCTCTAATGGATTACAATGTTGGAACAGTCTTTGCTTTTGATTAATTGTTCAGATTAATAAAAGCAGCACTCAAATCAGCAGTTCGCTTCTGATAATTTGTTAAGCAATATTTATACCCAACTGGTAACAAATAGATGAAAAAAATATTTTCCACAATATTTTCAATAGGTTCGCTGCTCACCATGACTTTCAGTGCTCATGCTTCATGGTTTGAAGTTACCGGTACAGCGGCGATAGTCGCGTCTGAGGATGCGGCAAGAGTTCATGCCCTTGAAGATGCCGTTTATAAAGCGATGCAGTTCTCTGGAGGTGATATTGGTAGTATCGCTAACCTAACGCCCTATCTACAGCCAGGGCAAAAAGAGTATCAATTCACTAACCACGAAGTGAGATACATCCTCGTCGAAAAAGAGAGAAAGCGCAGCGGCAACATCATGATCACCGCCCGCATCGACATTTACCCTTCGGCAAATGGTTGCCATGAAAGTCAGTATAAGAAGACATTTTTGGTCGGCAACGTTGACCTCGCGTCTCCGCAACAAGCGGTAATGGGTCGAGTTTATAACATTGGCGACGACTTCAGCCACGTCATTAATCGCCAGCTATCTCAAGAGTCTCGCAGTTTTGTTTCCGTTGGTACCACCGATTACGAGATAGACCGACGCCAGCCAGAGACACTGAAAATGATCGCGCAAGACCATGGAGCGCAATACGTAATCGGCGGCACCATCACCGATTTAACGGCAACCATCGAGTCTAAACTCCTGCAAGACGATGTGATTAACCGTCAGTTTGCTTTAGAGATGCAGGTGTATGACGGCAAAACTGGCCATCAAGTTTACAACCGCAGTTATCGTGAAGTGGCAAAATGGCCTTTCCCGAAAACCAGTGAGGTGGATACCAAGAGTGCACGTTTCTGGGCATCAACCTATGGCAGCATGATGTTGCGAGTAAGCCGAAATATTATGCTCGATTTAGAGTCGGAAGTGTCTTGTAAAATCACTCTTCCGGAGGTGGCTGCCGTATTTGGCAATACCGTGACAATGGATTTAGGTCGTTTACATGGCGTTCAAAACGGCGACAAGCTTCAACTATGGCACACTGGGTCGTTTATCGATCAAAATGGCCTGCCTCGCAACAAGGTATCTAAGAGTGACATCACCCTTACTGTGACTCGTGTTTACGAGAACGAAGCTGAACTGACCATTGATCAACCTAGCTTAACGGGTAGCATTCAAATTGGCGACGTGATGCAGAAGTTAATGTAAGACCTTAAAATATATAACAAAGCCCTGAAGTAGAGTTCAGGGCTTTATTTTTTCCGCTCAATCGGTTTCTGTTTTTCTGATATTTGGCGTAATCTTACTAATAACATAACCATCAATTAGTAAGCTATGAGTGAGAATAACCTGATTGGAGCCACCGGTTACCGCTTCATCTCAAAAGGCAAGACGGCATACAAAATCCATATCCACACGCCTGACGATACAGTTCTGCATCGGTCGGTTGGGTTTGTGCGACTTGGAGAAGAGAAGGCACTTAAAAAAACCATCAAACTACGTGATGAACTCGGTAAACAGTTATGGGGGAAATTCTGGGGCAAGGTGCTCAAAGACCCATACCTAATGACGCGACTCCCACACAGCCTAGAACCTAAAATCGTATTCAAACCCAATCCAACTCAAAGCGACCCTGAACATCGCGACGAATGTTATATTGCTAAGTGGCGCGTGTTTACCGAAAACGGTGAGTATAAATATCGAACTAAAGTCTGCTCAATTAGAAAACATGGCCGACTAGCCGCATACAGCCAAACCAAGCGAGCGTTACTGGAAGCACACAAAGACGTAATTGATCTCTTGGTATTCATGGGACGCCTAAACAGCATTGACCTCAAGTAGTCACACACCACTGCAAACCATGATACCTCTCCTAACGCGATGTCTTACCAGAAGCAGGGCAATGTGCAACCAGCCATAAAAAAACAGCGACCGGGATCGCTGTTTTTTGTATCGAGGTAAATCACTAAGCCTCTTGGCACAACTCCGCTAGAGCAGACAAGCGTCGCTGAGACTCTTTGACATATGGGTTCGACTCATCCCACGCGTAACCAGCCAAAATAGAACAAACCATCTGCTTGATCTTAGGGTTCGGTTTTTCATAGAAAATCACGTCCTGCAGCGAACCCGAATACCAACCTTCGACATAAGTTCGGAATGTATCCACCCCTTTCATCAAAGGCTGGGCATACTCCTTGTCCCAATCCACTGCTTCGCCATTGACATGTCTAGCCACGCAATCTACGGCATATTCGGCAGACTTCATCGCAATTGTCACACCAGAAGAGAACACCGGATCAAGGAACTCACCTGCATTCCCGAGCAGAGCATACCTGTCAGTGGCTAGGTGTTTGACGTTGGCTGAGTAACCGCCAATCTCACCTGCCGGATTAGAGTACTCGGCTTGGCTTAAAATATTGGCCAAACCCGGCTCTTCACGAGCTACCTGCTTAAGCAGCGCTATCTTATCTTCTGGGTAGTCTTCGAAAAAGCTTGGTTCGCCCACGACACCAAATGAAGAGACACCATTACTGAATGGGATTAACCAATACCATACGTCAGGGTTAGTTGGATGAACAGAAATAAGGATTTTGTTCCTGTCGTATTCTAAGCCATGTTCCGCCGACTCGATGTTATCGTGAATGTGGGTAAACACTGCCTTGCGAGGTGGCAAGCACGACGGCTCCTCTAGATTTAACATCTTAGGCAGCACACGACCAAAGCCGCTGCCGTCTAGTACATAGTCAGCCTCGATTTGGTACAACTCTTCGTCTTCTGGTTGAACATCCAAAATAGCGTGCTGGTCAGTAAAACGAATATCGATAAGCTCGTGCTGGTAATCAATAGCCACGCCTTGCTTTTGCGCCTCGTCGGCAAGTACTTTATCAAAAGTGGCGCGCTGAACTTGGAACGTGGTGCCTGGGCCTTTCGAGAGCTTATCTTGGAAATCAAAGGCGGTATACACACCGCGCTTACGAAATGCAGCCCCATCTTTGTATTGGAACTGGGCGGACTTGACAGCTTCTGTCATTCCGGCTTGTTCAACGACTTCCATACACGCTGGTAATAGACTTTCGCCAATAGAAAAGCGAGGGAAAACACTCTTCTCGATCACGCGAACGTCTATCCCTTTTTTATGGAGTAGAGCCGCGGCAATTGAACCTGAAGGGCCGGCACCGATAACTACTACTTGAGTCTTTATTTTTCTCATTACTGTCATCACCAAAATTAAATGTTAAGCGGCTTTTAGTTCAAGGAGCGTATGTCCTAGCCCGATATCATCGGTGCGAGTCACCACTTCAAACCCTGCTTCAGCGACAATCTCTAAGAAATCTTCACTGCGATAGAAGCGGCTATTTCCGTTGGCTAAGCAGGTGAAGTACAGCGATGTCGCATTCAAGCTATAAGAGGCTGCATCGTATTTTTGCGCATCCCAGAATAGCTCCAGAATATAAACTGTCGCCTGTTCTGACATATGTGAACGAACTCGCTTCAAGATGCTTAAGATCTCCATCGGAGAAAAACAGTCTAAGAACTGACTCATCCACCACACATCCGCCCCCGTTGGCAGCGCTTGTTGCTTATCCAGCATATTGGCAGGATAAGGGGTAATTCGGTCTTCAAAGCCTTGCTCTTTGACATTAGCCATCGCCATCTCTAACTGCTGCGGCAAATCAACAATCGTGATTTCAACATCCGAATCATAACCGCAACACTGCAGTGCCCACTTACCGGTATTTCCACCAATATCCACCAGCGATTTAGGCTGCTTTTGAAAGACTTTTTCCAGCAAAATTGGGAATGAGCGATCCGAATAAAAATGATCAAACTTAAACCAACTCTCTTTCGCTTGTTGAGGCAGTTGAGACAACCCTTGATAGATCGTCTCCCACTGGCCCAACTCTTTCAGCCCTGCCGGGGTGCCCTTTTGGATGGCTTTAGTCAGATGCATCATAGCGGCGTAACAAACATCCGCTGTAAAATCCATATTCGCTTCAGTCATACCATCATGCAGCAGATAAAAGCCAAGATTTGCGATTCGATAATTTGGCTTATCCCACAGCACAATGTGCGCACTTAACGCCATATCGAGTAGGACTTTAACACCGTATTCAGATACACCAGTTCTAGTCGAAATATCATTAGCGTTTAAACCTTGTTCACCTGCGTCATCAAGGGCTTTAAGTATCCCTAAATCACGCAGTGTACGTGCAGTGTGGAACACTATCGGCGCGAAAGAGAGCTTCTGAGCCTCTGTTTTTGCTTCAAGTGCATTGAATGGATCTAAATTATAATTGGACACAAAAAACCTTAACTTATTCTTTATAAAACTATTCAGCGGCCATTTGCGCTAGCTTTCGTTTAATATCAACGTTCAGGTTATTGACCCAACGGTTGTAGTTGCGATGAATTTCACCGTCGTCGTATTTTAAGTTCTCTGACTCGACATACAGAATCGAATAGAATTTATCGCTGTAAGGAATTTCAACAACCGCATGGTGAGAGCGAACATATAACTCTGCTCGAATAAGACCAGGCTTCACCTCAGAAACCAACCAGCCGCGATCAACTGCCGACTCATAAATCGCTGATCTTACCTGTTTACTTTGAAGATTATGTGCAACTGGAGTATCCTCAACGTTCATAACTGGCTGTACACGACCACAGCCTGCGAGAACCAAAACGAATAACATTGAAGCGGCAATTTTGAATAATTTCATTGTATTTCCTTACCTATATTTGTGTTTAACTCGCATAGTATTTAATTAGACCCAATTCAAATCAATACTCTATGTCAAATCAATCTCATTTAATGTCGTTCAATATTGAAAAATGGTGTGCAAATTCTCCTGGGCTCACGACTCAACAGGATTGGCAGGCATGGAGTGCAATAATGCAGTGGCCACAAGAGACGACCACTGACTTCAAAACAATTCCTCCGATGATGCGTCGCCGCATGAGTGTTCAAAGCAAGCTTGCTGTGCAAACCGCACTAACACTACTTGAAGGCAACGATATCCATTTCTTAGTCTTTGCCAGCCGTCATGGCGAACTGCACCGAACCGTCACATTGGTTAAATCAATTTTAGAGGGTGAAGACGCCTCTCCAATGGCCTTTTCTCAATCCGTGCACAACACCGCTGCCGGGCTGACAACAATTGCCGCGAAAGCGCCGCTTCCTCTGAGCTCGATCGCTTCTGGTGTGGATACATTCCATAATGCACTCATTGAAGCCTATCTCTATTTGAGTCAGCATCCTGAGCATAAAGTGATGGTCATCGATTTCGATCAACCTCTACCTGAGCTATATAAAGAGTACGAAACCCAGGTTTATTCTGACTACGCACTAGGATTGGTGTTGAGCCAAGGAACTGAATACTCTCTCAGCAGAGAGACCTCAGATATTGAGTTACAGGAAGTCGCGCTTCCACAAGGTTTGCTGTTTCTCCAGCACTACCTAAAAAAACAATCCAATTGGACAATCCCAGGTAAACGTCAAACTTGGTTGTGGAATAAACATGGCGAATAAACTGAATCAATACTGGCGAGTATTCGCCACTGGGCTGTGCTTTTCGATTTTTGGCTTGGGCGGTTTGGTTCTGAGCTTTATCATTCTGCCGCTGTTTGCGATCACCACATCCAATACCATCCAACGTGAACTCAAAGCACAGCGTTTAATTTGTCTCACGTTTAATGCGTTCTGCCGAATCATGAAATTCACTGGCGCCATTGACTACCGCATTGATGGAATTGAAACGCTACAGCAAGATCGCAACTGCATCATTGTCGCTAACCACCCAAGTTTAATTGATTATGTCCTTATCGCATCTCAACTGCCACAGTGTGATTGTCTAGTTAAGGCCGCGATTTGGGAAAACCCGTTCATGAAGCGAATTGTAAAGGCTGCAGGTTACATCCCTAACCAAGCGCCTGATGACCTTCTTGAACGTTGTGAAGAGCGTTTCTCTCGTGGCAACGTGTTGTTGATATTTCCAGAGGGAACACGCACTACGCCCGGCGTCACTCCTTCTTTACAGCGTGGTGCCGCGCAAATCGCCACTCGAACAGAGACGGATCTACGCGTCATTCACATCACGGTCACGCCCTCATTTCTCACAAAAGAGAAGAAGTGGTACCAAGTTCCTTCAACGAAACCCTTTTTTCATGTCTCAGTCAAAGGTAAAATAGAGGTGACACCGTTTATTGAGAGCTCAAATAATCTAACTTCTGCGGCAAGGCGCTTAAACCGGCATCTTGCGGAAAACATTTTTCCCGAGCAAGAACAATAAGCCTCTCATCACCCTTTTGATTTGAGTAAATGTGCTTCTATTCGATCGCACAGACTCGCATGTATATAGACAAGTAGGCCAAAGTGGAAACATTACATAACGAACTAAAACAGCTGATCATTGATGCTTTAAACCTTGAAGATATGAGCATTGATGAAATTGAAACTGAAGCTCCACTATTTGGTGATGGTTTAGGTCTAGACTCGATTGATGCACTTGAGCTTGGCCTGGCAATTAAGAAGAAATACAACATCGTGATTGACGCTGATGATTCAAACACACGTCAGCACTTCGCTTCTGTTGCTAATCTAGCAAACTACATCACATCGCAAACGAACAATTAGAAAGATTTCCTTATGACACAAGCAAACCAACAAGAAGTATTTAATCAGGTTAAAGATGCGCTTATCGAGCTATTCGAGCTAGATGCTGAAGAAATCACACCAGAAGCACATCTTTATCAAGATCTTGACCTTGATAGCATTGATGCTGTGGATCTGGTTGTTCACTTGCAAAATGTAACGGGCAAAAAAATCAAGCCTGAAGAGTTCAAAACAGTACGCACCGTCAATGATGTGGTTGAGTCTGTCGTTGAACTTCTCAAGGACGCATAGTGCGCCCCCTGCTGACCCTATTGTCGGCACTGATCATCTTCTCTTACCCAATTGCCGTCTACTTTGGGCTCAATAAGTTTGGCCTGCAAGCGGTAGGAGGAGTGTTGGCCACCGTGTTTCTGGTACGAATCGTGACCGGTGGTCAGGCTAAGATCAAAGAACTTAAACACCTTGCGTGGGTGAGTGGTGGTGCTGGTTTACTGCTACTGCTTTTAGGCATGATATTTAAACAACATGGTTGGCTCACCTACTATCCGGTTGTCGTCAATCTGTGTATGTTCACAGTGTTTGCACTGAGCCTCACTCAGCCTCAAACGATCATTGAACGCCTGGCTCGATTACAAGAGCCAGAGCTACCACAAAGCGGCATCGACTACACAAGAAAAGTAACCAAAGTTTGGTGTGGCTTCTTTGTGCTCAATGGTGCCATCGCACTCTATACTTGTTTCCAATCTCTTGAGTTGTGGACACTTTACAACGGTTTAATCAGTTATCTACTAGCTGGTATTTTGTTTGCCGTCGAGTGGGTAATCCGACAACGCGTACGTCAAAACTAAAATTATGAACAAACACCCTCGCTATACTTCTCTCGCTCAGCTATTCCTGGTGAATCGATCTCTAGATTCCGTTCTCTGTTTTGATGACAAGTCACAGATCAGCTGGCAAGAGTTTCAAAATGATGTAGCGAAACTTTGTCGTCTATTATCCGATGCCTCGACGCAACGTACCGCTATCTGTACTCAAGACAGCTACTTTTTTACAGTCGCATTCATGGCTTGTGCTTTATCAAACAAGCAGATTGTCCTGCCCGGTAATTATCAACCGGAAGCGCTATCTGAGCTCAGTAGTGAATATGACCTGCTGTTGGTTGATGAAAGTATTCAAGTGGTGAGCAACACCAACACTCTGCTCCTATCGAACCAACTCTTTGATACTCAAGCAGGCGATACGATCAATGAGTCAATCGATCTTAGCGCAATAAAACTGATTCTATTTACTTCAGGGTCAAGCGGCACACCGAAAGCGATACACAAAACACTAGAGCAGCTTGATATTGAGATTGCCGAGCTCAGTAAAAACTGGCAATCGATGCTGACAGGCAGCCGTGTTCACAGCACGGTTTCGCATCAGCATATCTATGGTTTGCTATTTCGTATCTTATGGCCGCTCTGCTCGTCAGTACCTTTTTCTCGTTTCAATTTGGAGTATCCAGAGCAAATCGTTTCGCATGCCGACTCACAAATGGTATTGGTAAGCAGCCCAGCTCTCTTGAAGCGTCTTTCTGAAGAGCAAAGTGCGAAACCTCTGGTTGGCGTTTTTTCGTCTGGTGGTCCTCTGCCATTAGCAGCCGCCCAACAAGCTCGCGCTCTATTTGGTGAACTGCCCATCGAAGTTTTTGGCAGCACAGAAACGGGCGGAATCGCTTACCGTCAACAGCTAGATGCTCAAACCCCTTGGCAACTCTTTTCATGTATCCAAGCTGAATTAAACCCAGAGAATTGCATCAAATTACTGTCACCTTATATTGACCGAGACAACTGGTACCAAACGGCTGATGAGTGTGAAATGGTCTCTGACAACCAATTTATTCTTAAAGGTCGTACTGACCGAATCATCAAGATTGAAGAGAAACGTATCTCTCTGGTTGAAGTAGAAAAGCGCCTTGAGCAGCTGTCGTGGATTAATGAATGCGCCGTTATCCCATTTGAAGAGCCAAATCGTTTGATTCTCGCTTCTGTGATCGTGCTTTCCGATGAAGGAAAACAGACGCTTAACAGTGTCGGTAAAGGCAAGTTTTGGTTACTATTACGCAATGAGCTTAGAAAGTGGCTTGAACCGATTGCGATACCAAGGCGTTTTAGAGTGGTTGAAGAGATCCCGCTCAATAGCCAAGGCAAGCGGCTCTCACCGCAAATAGAAAAAATCATAAACACGCAATAATTCGCCTTAAGCGACGTCATTAAAACAATAAAGTAAAGCCAGTGCTATGGACAAAAGAAAGCCAACCATTTTACAGATTGAGACCCAAACAAATGAGTCGACACTCACGCTTAAGGTGGATGCCGACTTAACTGACTTTAAAGGGCACTTTAAGGGTTTTCCTATCCTGCCCGGCGTCACTCAGATTGATTGGGCACTCACCTATGCAGTCCAAGAGTTGGGCGTACCGCCTCACTTTAAAGGTATGGAAGTGATCAAGTTCCAAGAACCCATTTTGCCCGATGCGACGGTCACATTGGCGCTAAAATGGGACTCAGATAAACAAAAACTGGCGTTTAGCTACACCTCAGATAACGGCAATTGCACGCACTCTTCAGGCAAAATGAAGCTGGGAGAGAAATGTGAATAGTGTGGTGAACACTGAGAATACAACGAGCTATCAAGCCTGTTTCTTGATCCCCTGCTATAACCACGGCTCAACCGTGGCAACGGTGATTGAATCCCTTAAAAGCTATGCGCTACCAATTATCTTGGTCGATGACGGGAGCAATAGCGAAACCAAGCAGCACCTAAAACCATTGACTGAGCTTGATGACGTGACTTTGGTGACTCTAATCGAGAACCAAGGCAAAGGCGGCGCAGTTAAAGCGGGAATTGAACGCGCTCAACAGCTGGGTTTCAGCCATGCCATTCAAATTGATGCCGACGGTCAACATGATCTAGAAGCTCTACCCAAGCTTCTAGAAAAGTCGCAAGCAGCACCAACCCACCTTATTTCTGGGCAACCAATCTATGATGAGAGCGTGCCTAAATCACGTCTGTACGGGCGTTACGCAACGCATATTTGGGTATGGATAGAGACCCTGTCTTTCTCAATCAAAGACAGCATGTGTGGCTTCCGCGCCTACCCGATTACTGCAACCCAAGCTGTACTCAACAAGTACGATGTTGGCTCGCGTATGGATTTCGATATCGAAGTGTTGGTGCGTCTGTACTGGGAAGGTTGTGATATTGATTTTATCGACACTCGCGTGATCTACCCAGAGGGCGGTATCTCGCACTTCGATGCGCTGTGGGACAATGTCAAAATCAGCTGGATGCATACTCGACTGTTTTTCGGCATGCTACCACGCGCTCCGAAACTGATCGCCCGCCACTTCAACAAAACAGAAAAAAGCGGCAGCAATCAACCCCACTGGTCACGCACTCAAGAGCGCGGCACAGTGCTGGGTATCAAACTGCTGTTGATGATCTACACCCTGCTTGGACGCGGTGTCTTCAATCTGATCCTCAAAGGCGTGATGCGCTACTACCACCTAACAGGAAAACGCGCCCGCGAAGCATCTGAGCATTATCTACACACACTCAAGCTGTATGCCGAGCAACACAATATTGATCTGCCAAGTAACCTAACCAGCTACCATCATTTGCTTTCGTTTGGTCACACTATGTTGGACAAACTCGCCGCTTGGAAAGGAGATTTCTCGGTTGAGAACCTAACGATTCATGGCCAAAATCAGTTTGAAAATATGGTCAACAATGAGCAAGGCGTGGTTATCCTAGGCTCGCATCTTGGTAATATCGAACTCTGTCGCGCACTCGGTCGCAGACACTCAAATATTAAGATCAACGCACTGGTCTTTACGGAGCATGCCGAACGCTTTAATTCGGTAATGAAAGCGGTAAATCCAAACTCAGACTTAAACCTTATCCAAGTCAGCTCAATGGGACCAGATACCGCTATCTTGCTTCAACAAAAACTTGAACAAGGTGAGTGGATCGTGATTGTTGGCGATCGTACCTCCACCAGCAAAGAGAGCCGCTCAGTATGGGCGGAGTTTTTAGGACAACAAGCGCCATTCCCACAGGGGCCATTTATGTTAGCTTCTGTTCTTAAAGCCCCAGTATTCTTGCTCTTTGGGCTTCGTGACGATAGCAGTAAAAAGCCTCATTTTAACGTCTACTTTGAACATTTTAGCGACAAGATAGTCTTACCAAGAAAGACGCGTGAACAGACACTGCAACAAGTGGTTCAGCAGTACGCTGACCGACTTCAGCACTACACATTGAAGGCCCCCCTTCAATGGTATAACTTTTTTAATTTTTGGACATTGAGCAATCAGCCCCATGACGAAAAAGATTCAAAATAGCATCACATTTGGTGCAGAACGCCTAACGATCGAAGACGTTGTCGCGATCTCTCAAGGTGCTAACGCAAGCATGAACACCGACCCTGCCTTCACCTCGAAGATTGATCGAGGTGTGGCATTTCTTGAACGCCTTCTCAAAGAAGAAGGGGTGATTTATGGTGTGACAACAGGCTACGGTGATTCGTGTACCGTTGCTATCCCACCTAACTTGGTGGATGAATTACCTCTGCACCTGACTCGCTTCCACGGTTGTGGCCTTGGTGAGACACTCACTCATGATCAAGCGCGTGCGGTATTGGCGACACGCCTTTGTTCACTATCCCAAGGCGTGTCAGGGGTTAGCCATGACTTGCTCAACCAAATCGTTACTCTGATCAACAATGACATTGCACCACGCATTCCTCAAGAAGGATCTGTAGGTGCAAGCGGTGACTTAACACCACTCTCCTACCTAGCGGCTGCGCTCATTGGCGAACGCGATGTGTTGTACAAGGGTGAAGTGCGACCAACGAGCGATGTATACAACGAACTAGGCATTACACCGATTAAGCTGAAGCCAAAAGAAGGCTTAGCGCTGATGAACGGGACATCGGTAATGACAGCTCTTGCATGTATCGCCTACAAGCGTGCTGAATACCTGTCTCAGCTATCAACTAAAATCACCGCTATGGTGTCTGTCGGCATGCACGGCAATGACTTCCACTTTGACGAAGCACTGTTTGCCGTGAAACCCCATCCGGGCCAACAACAGGTTGCCGCTTGGTTACGTGATGACTTGCAAGCTGATCGTCCGCCGCGCAATAGCGACCGTCTGCAAGACCGTTATTCACTGCGCTGCGCACCGCACGTTATCGGTGTAGTGGAAGATTCACTGCCGTGGTTACGTCAAATGATTGAAAATGAGCTCAATAGCGCGAACGACAATCCAATCATTGATGGTGATAACGAGCGTGTACTGCATGGCGGTCACTTCTACGGTGGTCACATCGCAATGGCTATGGATACGTTAAAAACGGCAATCGCTAACCTTGCCGATCTGCTTGATCGTCAAATGGCGCAGTTGATGGATTACAAATTCAACAATGGTCTACCGTTCAACCTGACAGGTGCTCAAGGTGAGCGTAAGCCAATCAACCACGGTTTCAAAGCGGTTCAGATTGGTATCTCTGCTTGGACCGCAGAAGCGCTAAAACACACCATGCCAGCAAGTGTGTTCTCTCGCTCGACCGAATGCCATAACCAAGACAAAGTCAGCATGGGTACGATCGCCGCTCGTGATTGCTTGCGAGTGCTAGAGCTAACTGAGCAAGTTGCCGCCGCTTCACTCTTAGCAGCAACGCAAGCTCTGGAGCTACGTAAGCGTGCTAATGAGCTCGACGAGCACCACATGAGCGACAACTTGAAGCAGATCCGTGATCAAGTGATGCAAGAGTTTAAGTTTGTTGTTGAAGACCGCCCATTGGAAAGCGATCTGCGTCTGTTTATTCAGCGTATTCAACAGCAGCACTGGACACTGTATTAAGCCGCCTAACTGTATTGACGAAAGAGCCAACTATGTCTGACATCCTTTATCCACTTTCAGCCGAGGTTACCATTGTGACCTCATTCCAAGACGCCGATCCAATGGGCGTTATCTATCATGGCAATTACTTCCGATTTTTTGAGGAAGCAAGACGCGTCATGATGGACAAGCTAAAGTACAACTACCTTGAGATGAAGGACTCAGGCTACATGTGGCCAATCATTAATACTCGAGTGAAGTATGTAAAAGCGATCCCATTCAACCATGAGATAAAAGTGACTGCGCGCCTCACTGAGTGGGAAAACCGACTGCGTGTCGACTACGAGATTCATGATGCCAAGACAGGCCAAAGAATGACCCGTGCTCACACAATGCAAGTTGCAGTGGCGATTGAAACAGAAGAGATGTGTTTTGCCTCTCCAAGCGCCCTCACCGAAAAGGTGAACCACTGGCATCAACATGGTTGCTTGAGTGAAGATCGCGCCTTTACCGCTAACAAAGAGAAGTCTTGCCATGAATCTGCTTAGCTTTCGTTCGCTGACCTCATTAGCAACCTGCTCCCGAGTGCTGTTGTGCTGCTTTCTGAGCCTGTTCGTTGCTTCTCATGTTTGGGCTGACTCAGAAAAAGGAGAAGTAAAGACACTTACTGATTTACAGACAACACTGAGTCACCAATCCATCATCCGTGGCGACTTCACTCAAACTCGCACGATGGAAATGTTCGATCAGCCGCTGTTATCGCAAGGCTCCTTTCTGCTTGATAAAGCCAATGGTCTATTGTGGAACCAAACCACACCTTTCCCTGTGCATTTAGTATTGACTGACAATAAGCTTAGCCAACGCTTTGGTAAACAACCTGCGCAAGTGATCACTGACAAAGAGAACCCAATGGCCTTTTACTTCAGCCATATTTTTCTTTCGGTGTTTCATGGCGATACTCAAAAACTGACAGAGCAATTTTCGTTGGATTTTTCACCAAGCGACGCAACGACAAGTTGGACTCTCTCACTCACGCCCAAGCATGCACCGATGAATGCTGTTTTTGAGCGCATAATTTTGCAAGGCAAGAGCGACATTGAACGCATCGAGCTCAAGGAGATCCGAGGCGATAGTACGCTCATCGAATTCTCTAACTTCAACCACCAACCGCAAAGACTCACGGATGACGAAGCACAGCAGTTCCAACTCTAAATTTGCCTTAACCTGGCTAATCCTCGTCATTTTTTTTAGCGGATTGTTAATCAAACAATTCGCTTTTTCTTCTGCAGTGCCGATTGAAACCAACATTCTGAAGTTACTTCCAAAGAATCAGCAAGATCCTTTGGCAGAGCAGGCTTTCGAGCAACTTTCTAACTCAATGAGCGAGCAGGTACTTTTTCTAGTCTCCTCCGAATCGGCTAAGCAAACGATCGCTGCTGCCGCAAGTTTTGAACGTGGTTTAAATCGTGACATGCTTGCCAACGAGTCCCCGCTGTTTTCTAAAGTTCAGGGGAAGGTCAGTGCCAACACGCAAAATCAATGGAGTGATTTCTATTTTCAGCATAGAGCCCAGCTCCTCACAGAACAGCAGAAGCAGACCTTAGAGCATGCGCCAGAGAACCAAGTTCAATACGTAATCCAGTCTCTCTATAACCCGTTTTCAGGAGTCACAGCGACAGAGCTGTCACTGGATCCATTTCTGCTGTTCCGTGATTACATTGGTGAAGTCGGCAAGACCAGCACCAACTTCACCCTGCAAGAGCACTACCTAACAACGCAGTCCGCAGGGCGCACTCATGTGTTGATCACCGCTACTTTGGCTGGTTCTCCTTACAATCTGAGTACTCAAGAGAAGCTGCCGCTCATAGAGTCGATTGAGCAAAATATCGAGCAAGAGTTCGGCGTTGAAATTGCACATACTGGCGTCGTGTTTTATGCCGACTATGGGACCAAGAGTGCTAAATCTGAAATCAATACCATTGGCCTTGGCTCCTTAGCTGGGGTCATTATTTTGATTTGGATGACATTCCGCAGCGCCCTTCCCCTCGCCTTATCATTAATCTCGATCGGCACCGGATTGTTGGTGGCATTGGCTAGCACGGTCGCGATTTTTGGCCAAGTGCACCTATTCAGCTTAGTGTTCGGCGCGAGCTTAATCGGTGTCTCTATTGATTACTCTTTCCACTATCTTACTGACCGGCTAGTTGCCGGGTCTCGCTGGCAAAGTGACAAAGGGCTAAAACATATTTTAATGGCGATAAGTCTTGGTTTAGTGACCAGCTTAATCGGTTACTTAGGGTTACTGATTGCTCCGTTCCCCGGCCTACAACAATTGGCGATGTTTTCGTCTATTGGTCTGTTTGCGGCCTACGCGACTGTAGTTTGTTGGTATCCGATATTAGCGAAGCGACCAAGTCAAGACCGACCGCTACCTCTTGCTTCCCTGCTGAACGCATGGCTCCAGCTTTGGAGCAAGCCTGCCCTGCGCTACGCCTTGCCAACGCTCATTGCTGCCGCTAGCATCGTCGCATTGACCCAAATTCAATACGATGATGACATTCGTCAACTGCAGGCGATGCCTGAGACATTGAAGGCGCAAGAGCAGACCATTACATCAGTATCAGGGATTGGCAATAGTCAGTCGATGCTGCTAATCACCGCAGGCAACGATCAAGCTCTGCTAAAATCACTGCATCGACTAGGCGACGAGCTGGATCAACTGGTCAGCAACGGGACGCTTTCTGGTTATCGAAGTATCCACCAGCTCCTGCCAACGACTCATGAGCAGAAGCTCAACTACCAACTCGTCAGTGAATTGTATCGCAATCAAAGCCAACCTCTACAGAGTGGACTGGGCTGGGCGAGCGTTCCTGAACTCCCTGTGTATCGAGAGATCACGGTGACCGACTTCTTACGCTCACCAGTGTCAGAACCCATGCGTTCATTGTGGCTTGACCCCATCAATGGTCAACAAGCCGCAATCGTGCTTCTCCAAGATATTGATGACTCACAGCGTTTTGAGGCGTGGTTAAACAGTAAAGAGACTCAGCTTTTAGGCATTAAGTACCTCAACAAAGCGGATGAAATCTCTTCACTATTTTCGGAATATCGCGTCAAAGTACTGGAGCTACTGCTGGTAGCACTGGCAGGTATTGGGCTGGTTCTAGGCTGGCGCTATGGCCCTAAAAGAGCCATCATCATGCTGCTGCCATCTATCATTGCGGGCGCGGCCGGGCTTGGCGTTACAGCCACTGTAGGCTCAAGCATCAATCTCTTTAACCTGCTCGGCCTTATTCTGATCTTAGGTATCGGTATCGATTACACGCTATTTTTTGCCGAACAGAAGAGGTCGCTTGGCACCCTACTCGCGATATCGCTCTCCGGCATCACAACGCTTCTCTCCTTTGGGTTGCTATCCCTAAGCCAGACTCACGCTATCCATAGCTTTGGTGTCACCGTGCTCACTGGTATATTTGTGGCGTGGTTGCTCTCTCCAATGGCGATAGGAGCTGAAGGTAATTCAGCGAAAAGAAGGACAAAATAATGGTTCTAGCACACCTTAAAACATGGCGCTATTCGATAAAGATCGGAGTAGCCTTTGTGCTTGCTGCAACGTTAAGTGCTTGCTCTCTCGGACCGCAGAGTACTCGCCAAGCCTTGGTCACTATTGATGAAAATACACAAGTTGCGCTTCCTAAACCAGCAAAGCTTGGCTATGAATTGACGACAAGCCAACTGATTACGGCGAGCTGGGGTGAAACACAACAACAGCTACCGGTACAACTGCAAGTTAATCAAAACAAGGTAGTGCTCGCAGGCTTCTCCTCTTGGGGTACCCGAATTTTATCTCTTCAGTATCAAGATGATACAATCGATACGCAGGTATTAACTGGGCTCGATGACACCCTGCCAGCACCAGAGCAAGTACTGTTCAATCTCATGCTAACGCTATGGCCAATCGAGGCATGGCAAAGTTCGATGAGCGACATAGGTTGGCACATTGTTGAAACAGCCAACCAACGTGTCGTCTACGATAAGAGCAATACACCGGTCATCGAAATCCGCTACTTTGCGACAGATAACCAACAGAAAGTAGAGGGAGACATTGTGTTTGAGCACCTCACACAGGGGTATCGCATCAATATCCAAACCCTGAGTTCAAACCTAACCACTCCAGCAACGAAGAACGAAACACTATGACGATTTACATTCATGCCTGTGGTTTTCACTCCGCTTTGGGTTCTAATCACAATGAGATTCACCAGCGCCTACAAAGTGGTGTTGGCTCAAATATGGTGGAAGCACTCGATCTATTAAATGATGGACAGCCAACAGTCGTCGGGCGAGTTGACGGTGAGCTTCCGAGCATCCAAGCACCTTTCGAGGAGTACAACTCACGTAACAATCGTCTTGCTTTGTCTGCGTTGTCGCAAATAGAGTCAGAGATCGAGCAAGCTAAAGCCAAATATGGTCATGACCGAGTAGCCGTTATTATAGGGACAAGTACATCCGGCATTTCAGATGGTGAGCTCGCGTTCACCGAGAAGTTGAAAAATGGACAATTTCCACAGTCATACCACTACTCTAAACAAGAGCTTGGTAATATCAGCGAATTCGTGAGTCACTATTACGACCTGCAAGGCCCAAATTACGCTATCTCTACCGCCTGCTCTTCAAGTGGCCGTGTGTTTTTGAGTGCCAAGCGACTGCTCAACTCAGGAATGGTCGATGCTGTCATTGTTGGCGGTGTCGATACCCTATGCAAACTAACCTTAAACGGCTTTCATGGCTTAGAGGCCTTATCTACCGAGCATTGCCAACCGTTCAGTGCGCAACGTAAAGGCATCAATATCGGTGAGGCAGCGGCCTTCATGTTGCTAAGTAAAAATAAGTTGAAACAGCCATCCGTCGCGCTGCTCGGTTGCGGCGATAGCTCTGACGCTCACCACATTTCTGCACCGCACCCTGAAGGCAATGGAGCAGAGCAAGCGATGCGAAATGCACTTCGTGATGCCGACCTAGAGCCAGAACAGATTGGCTATGTCAATGCGCATGGCACAGCGACGCCGCTCAATGACTCAATGGAAAGCAAAGCTATCTCGCGCGTCTTTCCAAACAAAGTGCCAGTGAGCTCAACCAAGCCACTTACCGGCCATACTCTCGGAGCAGCCAGCGCAGTCGAGGCCGCCATCGCATGGCATATCCTTAGTTTCGATTTATCGCTTCCCTTACAAAAATGTCAGGATAAAGCTGAAGATATCGATATTGATTTGGTAGACTGTTACCAAAAGCTCAAATCAAAAAACATCTTAAGCAACTCGTTTGCCTTCGGTGGAAACAACATTAGCCTGATTTTTGGTGTAGTAAATGACTAATATCCCTTCGGTAGACCAACTTCTTCCCCATGATGATCCGATGATTCTTATCGACAGAGCGATCAAGATAGAAGAACAAGCGATTCACTGCCAGGTAGATATTGGTGAACATCATCTATTCTACGACTCAGAATCTCAAACCATGCCCGCATATGTTGGCATTGAGTTTATGGCGCAGTCTGTCGCTGCATGGTCTGGGTATCATGCATTGAATCAAGGCGAGCAGCCTCCCATCGGTTTTCTTTTAGGTTCGCGTCGATACAAATCGCTTTGCGACCATTTTACTAAGGGACAAACCTTAGATATCTATGCAGAACAATTGATGGAAGATAGCGGCATGGCGGTGTTCACAGCAAAAGTAGAGCACCAAGGAGAGTTGGTGGCTCAGTGCCAACTCAATGTTTACGTGCCAACAGAACAAAAATTACAAGAAATGAAAACGAGGAATCAGTCATGACTCGCCAAGTATTAGTCACCGGTGCCAGCAAAGGCATTGGTAAGGCCATTGCTATTCAACTTGCCAAAGATGGCTTTCACATTGCTGTTCACTATATGGGTGACAAGCAGGGTGCCCAAGAGACTCTAGAGCAAATTGAATCAGAAGGGGGCTCAGGCCGTCTGATTCAGTTTGATATCAGTAATCGTGAACACTGCCGAGAGACACTTGAAGCAGATATTGCAGAGCACGGTGCATACTACGGTGTGGTAAACAATGCGGGAATTACTCGTGACACGGCTTTCCCTGCCATGACAGAAGAAGAGTGGGATGGCGTTATCCATACTAACCTAGATAGCTTCTACAACGTACTTCACCCATGCGTGATGCCGATGGTTCAAAAACGTAAAGGTGGCCGAATTGTCACTCTAGCGTCTGTCTCTGGCATCATGGGAAACCGCGGTCAGACTAACTACAGTGCTGCGAAAGCGGGTGTTATTGGTGCAACCAAATCGCTCGCCCTTGAACTGGCAAAACGCAAGATTACCGTGAACTGCGTCGCTCCAGGTCTGATTGATACAGGTATGGTTGATGAACATGTGAAAGAGCACGCGCTACCACAAGTTCCACTACGTCGCATGGGCGAGCCGGAAGAAGTCGCAGGCTTGGTGAGCTACCTCATGTCTGATATCGCCGCTTATGTCACGCGTCAGGTGATCTCTGTAAATGGAGGTCTAGTATGACCCGCCGTGTAGTCGTTACTGGAATGTCAGGCGTTACAGCCTTTGGCAACAACTGGCAAGATATCGAACCAAAACTAAAAGCGTGCGAGAACGCGACTCAGTACATGCCAAGCTTTGAGCAATATGACGGCCTCAACACCAAACTCGCTGCACCAATTGACGATTTCCAACTGCCAAAGCACTACAAGCGCAAGCAAGTTCGTGGCATGGGTCGTGTATCTCGCCTAGCAACGGTCGCGACCGAGAATGCTCTTGAGCAAGCTGGCTTAATTGGGCATGACGTATTAACCAATGGTGAAACTGGTATTGCTTACGGCTCTTCAACCGGCAGTACCGATGCGGTTGGTGCGTTTGGTGTGATGCTGAATGAGAAATCGACACGAGCAATTACAGCTACCACATACGTACAGATGATGCCGCACACAGCTGCAGTTAACGTGGGTCTGTTTTTCGGTCTTCGTGGTCGTGTTATTCCCACCAGCAGTGCATGTACGTCCGGAAGCCAAGCCATCGGCTACGCTTATGAAGCGATCAAGCACGGCTACCAAACTGTGATGGTTGCAGGTGGTGGTGAAGAGCTTTGTCCAACAGAATCTGCGGTGTTCGATACCCTTTTTGCAACCAGTTTGAAAAACGACACACCCAAGAAATCACCAAGTCCATACGACAGTGAACGCGATGGCCTAGTGATTGGTGAAGGCGCTGGTACTCTGATTCTTGAAGAGTACGAGCATGCGGTTGCACGTGGCGCTAAGATTTACGCGGAAATCATCGGCTTTGCCAGTAACTGTGATGCCGCCCACGTAACCCAGCCGCAAATGGAAACCATGCAGATCTGTATGGAAAAAGCCCTCAAAGATGCAGGCCTTGCTGCAGACAAAATTGGTTATGTTTCAGCACACGGCACCGCGACAGAGAAAGGTGACATTGCCGAGAGTAATGCAACAGCGAACATCTTCGGTGAAGTGCCAATCAGCTCTCTCAAGAGTTACTTTGGTCATACACTAGGCGCGTGTGGTGCGATTGAAGCATGGCTCAGCCTAGAAATGATGCATAGCGGTTGGTTCAGTCCAACGCTTAACCTTGAAAATGTGGATGAACAGTGCGGTAAGCTTGATTACATCACGGGCTCTGGTCGCGAATTGGATGTTAAATACCTAATGAGCAACAACTTTGCCTTTGGCGGTATCAACACCTCTATCATCTTTAAGAAAATTTAGTTTCAGTTAAATAAAAAGGGTCAGTAACCAAGTTACTGACCCTTTTTTGAATCTAATAATTGCTCAATTAAGCGTTAGCTTCACGCTCTGCGATGAACTCAAGAGCCATCTTGATGCGAGCGATAACGCGCTCTTTACCAACAAGCTCCATCACAGCATCCACAGAAGGAGACTGACCGCCACCTGTTACTGCTACGCGAAGTGGCATACCGATTTTACCCATGCCGATCTCTAGCTCTTCACAGACTGCTGCGATCACACCGTCTTTGATGTTTGCTGTTGTGAACTCTTCAAGCGCTTCAACTTTAGCAAGAGCAAGCTCTAGTGGGCCTTTAGCAACACCACGTAAGTGCTTCTTCGCCGCACCCGCTTCAAACTCAGAGAAATCTTCGTAGAAGTAACGAGATTGCTCTGCAAGTTCGATCAGCGTGTTACAACGCTCGCCGACTAGCTTGATCACTTCTGTGATAGCTGGGCCGTTTGCTGTATCAATCTTCTGCTCGTCTAGGTGCCATTGCAGGTATTTTGCAACGTACTCAGGCTCAGAAGTCTTGATGTAGTGGTTGTTCAACCAAAGTAGTTTTTCAGTGTTGAACGCAGACGCAGACTTGCTGATTGCATCTAGGCTGAATAGGTTAATCATCTCTTCTTGAGAGAAGATCTCTTGGTCACCGTGAGACCAACCTAAACGTACTAGGTAGTTGTTTAGTGCGTTTGGTAGGTAACCTTCATCGCGGTATTGCATTACTGATACAGCGCCGTGACGCTTAGACAGTTTCGCACCGTCATCACCTAAGATCATTGCACAGTGAGCGAACGTTGGAACTGGCGCGCCCAGTGCTTCATAGATGTTGATTTGACGAGGTGTGTTGTTGATGTGGTCTTCACCACGAACAACGTGTGTGATACCCATGTCCCAGTCATCCACTACTACTACGAAGTTGTAAGTAGGAGCACCGTCTGTACGACGAATGATTAGATCATCAAGTTGGCTGTTAGCAATTTCAATACGACCACGGATTTGGTCCTCAAATACTACGCTGCCCTCTTTCGGGTTGCGGAAACGGATAACGCACGCATCACCTTCTTTTGCTGCTGCGTTCGCTGCAACAACTTTAGGGTGGTTTGCATCGTAGCGAGCCATCTCTTTGTTTGCTTCTTGCTCTGCACGAATTTCGTCAAGCAGCTCTTTAGACGCGTAACATTTGTATGCTTTGTCTTCAGCAAGTAGCTTATCAACCATTTCGTTGTAACGATCAAAACGCTTAGATTGGAAGTAAGGGCCTTCGTCCCACTCCATACCCATCCATTGCATGCCCTCTAGAATTGCATCTACCGCTTCTTGAGAGTTACGCTCCAAGTCTGTGTCTTCGATACGTAGAACGAATTCACCGCCTTGGTTTTTAGCGAATAGCCAAGAGTAAAGTGCAGTACGTGCACCACCAACGTGAAGATAGCCAGTTGGGCTAGGAGCAAAACGAGTTTTAACCGTCATTTAAATACCTTGATTGTGTAGGTGATCAGTTCAGTGTCTGGTGGATAGACCCCTACTCACCAGTCCTAAAATTTGGGCGCTATTTTATCACTCCCATTCAATTCTACAATCAGTAGTGAGCGATAAATACTCGGTTCTTCATAGAAACCTTACCTTCAAGTTGAGTGATGATAGCAACAGACACCCACTTCCACGCCTCAGTACGTCCGTCTCAGCAACATTTTAAGAAATAATGTTGACCTTACCCTTACGGGAAGGTTTATGTTTAGCCATAGATGAGAATTGGAGTATCACTATGAACCACTACATGACCCCATTGAACGGCTTAAACTGCATGGGTTGCGCAAAAAAAATGCGTAACTTACTCAGTGACGTCGAGAATACCGACATCAACGACTTGTCTCCGACCTATATTGATGTGGTGACACCTTTAAGTTATCGCGAGATTTCAGAGCTAATCGGTACGCTGGGTTATTCTATTGGTCATCAGTGGCACTTATCTCTGTCTGGCTTAAACTGCGGCAAGTGCGTCAACAAACTCACATCGGCGCTACGAGAACACCCGCAAATTGGCACGTTTGATATCTCTAAAACAGAACTGATACTAACCACCCAGCTTTCTGAGGAAGAGGTTATCGAGTGTGTAGAGGCAGTAGGTTATCAAGCACGCCCATATTCAGAAGACACTGACACCGTTGAAGATAGAAAAGAAGCCAACTCAGAGAATACTCCGGTTCAGGATTCAACGGAGCAAGCACACGCGTATCACCTAGTTTTACAGGGCATGACCTGTGCTAGCTGTGTCTCTTCAGTCGAAAAAGCACTTAAGTCTGTTAATCATATCGAACGAGTCCAAGTTAACCTCGCCGAGCAAACCGCGCTCGTCTTTAGTTCGAGCAGCCGTGATCAGATAGAACAACCGCTTCTGCAAGCCGTAAAAGATGCTGGCTATCAAGCGGACTTTGTAGAAGATGCTCAGACTCAGCAAGAACAGCAGCAGCGTCAGCATACGAAGCTTCAGCGATCGTTTTTGATCAACTCGATCTCAGCACTGGCTCTGGGTGTGCCTATGATGGCATGGGGATTATTCGGCGGTAGCATGATGATCGAAAGTACTAATGACCAGATCGGTTGGGGCTTGATGGGGTTCATCTGCTTGGTACTACTTGCGACCTCGGGTCGACAATTCTTTATCAATGCATGGCAATCTTTACAGCATAAACGAGCAACCATGGACACCTTGGTCGCTCTCGGCACGGGTGCTGCATGGTTGTATTCAATGTTGGTCGTCATCGCACCGAGCTGGTTCCCGCAAGCGTCACGTCATGTCTATTTTGAAGCGAGCGCAATGATCATCGGTCTTATCTCTCTAGGGCACTATATTGAGGCCAAAGCTAAGGCTCGTACCACCCAATCATTGCAGGCCCTAATTAACCTTCAACCTCAACAAGCGACCGCGATTATTGATGGCAAAGAGCAGTCTATTGCCGTGGAAGCTATTGAAGTCGGTATGCAGATTCGAGTGAAGCCCGGTGAAAAGATGCCGATCGATGGTGTTGTTATCTCGGGCGAATCGTATGTCGATGAGTCGATGCTTACTGGCGAACCTCTACCGAACATTAAGAAAGCTGCAGACAAGGTATCAGCGGGCACTATTAATGGTGACGGCACCCTTGTAATAGAAACGACGGGTACAGGTTCTAGCACTATGCTTGCTCGTATTATTCAGATGGTTCGACAGGCACAGAGCACTAAACCTGCTATTGCCAAATTAGCCGACTCTATTTCGGCAGTATTTGTGCCTGTTGTTGTCGCTATTGCCGCTATTGCCGCTGGGGTTTGGTTTGTTTTCGGTCCAGAACCCAGCGCAAGTTACATGCTGGTTGTCTCAACCACAGTTCTTATCATCGCTTGTCCTTGTGCACTTGGGTTGGCAACACCTCTATCAGTCACCGTAGGTGTAGGCAAAGCAGCCGAGCTAGGCATACTGATTAAAGATGCCGATGTTCTGCAATCTGCAAGCAAGGTTGATGCAGTAGTGTTTGATAAAACGGGCACCTTGACCGAGGGCAAACCCCAAGTACAACAGGTGTTTAGTTACAACACCACTGAAGCTGAACTCATGACTCTCGCTTACTCTTTAGAGGTTGCTTCAGAGCATCCACTGGCTAAAGCGATATGTCAGCATGCCCAGTCTTTAAGCCTTGAGATCCAGCCAGTTTCAGAGTTTGAAAACCTACGCGGCCAAGGTATCAAAGCCAAGATAGATGACCAATGGGTGCAAGTGGGATCGCTCAGCTTTATGAAGAGTCTCGGTATCCAGCTTGAGACAGCAGTGAGCGCAATTGAAGCGTGTAACCAAGCTGCCTGGACTCCTATTTTTGTCTCTAAAAACCATCAACTAGAAGGCATTATCGGCGTTTCTGACACATTGAAAAGCGACAGCAAGTTAGCGATTCAACAATTACAAAATCGCGGTGTTCATACTGTGCTGCTGACTGGTGACAACCAAGCGGTCGCTCAAGCAATTGGCGCTCAATTAGGAATTGATGATGTCATCTCCGACGTACTACCTGACCAAAAAGCAGAACATATCGTCAAGCTGCAACAGCGCTATAATCAAGTTGCGATGGTTGGCGATGGTATCAATGATGCGCCCGCGCTTGCTCAAGCCGATGTCGGTATCGCAATGGGCAGTGGTAGCGATGTCGCCATCGAAAGTGCACAAATGACACTGCTTAACTCTTCTCCGGTTTCGGTAAGCAACGCGATTGAGTTATCGCAAGCTACGGTGAAGAATATGAAACAAAACCTATTTGGAGCTTTTGTTTATAATTCGCTCGGCATTCCAATTGCTGCGGGTGTGCTTTATCCATTTTTCGGGTTCTTATTGAGCCCAGTGGTGGCGGGAGCTGCGATGGCTCTCTCTTCCATAACCGTTGTAAGCAACGCAAACCGCTTACGACTATTCAAAACCACCGACAATAAAAACCAATAATTTTATCTTTATGAGGTACACCATGATTCGTAAAGTTCTCACTCTCACGGCGCTTACTTTTATGTCTGGACAAGCATTGGCTGCCAACGTGCTTAATCACAAATCTCCTTACTGTGGCTGCTGTACAGATTGGACCGTTCACATGCAAGAAGCTGGATTTACAGTAACAGAAAAGCTCCACGACAACATGAACGCGGTTAAGCAAAAACTTGGCGTAGCACCAGAGCTCGCCTCTTGCCATACAGCTGAGATCGATGGCTATGTATTCGAAGGTCACATCCCTGCTGATGACATCAAAGCTTTCTTAGATAACCCACCACGCAATGCTATTGGTCTTGCCGTTCCGGGTATGCCGATGGGATCACCAGGTATGGAGTATGGCGACCAAAAGGATGAGTATTCGGTATACGCTTTCAATGAGAAAGGTCAGGTGTTCGAGTATCGCCACTACAAAGGCAACTAAGCGTCCTTGCGCTAAAGCGAGTAACACTGAGCGCTGTTAGCCTATAACGAAAAATAGAGCCTAGTCACTACACACCTAAGAATTAGACTAACCTAAGACTTAGATTGCAAACTAGGCTCTTTGCTTTGGACAGTAAAGCAAATTTTATAGCACCAACTAGGCTATTGATGCTAAATCCCCCCTTGTGCACTCGGCTGTGCATAAGAGCCGACAAGAGCACCCTCTTGCCGCTAGAACTCAATTAGAAGCCGTAAGAAGCACCGAATACGAATGCATTGTTCTGCTTAGAGTCACCATTTGCGAAATCTACACCGTTAGCTTGGCTACGGAACTCAAAGTAAGGTTGGACACCTTGACGAGTCCATGTTGCACGCAACTCGTGGTCCATTGCTTCAGCTTCGATCATGTAAACGTTGTTGTAGCTAAGCGCAAGATCATCGTTAACTGTGTAGCCGATGCGGTTGTCCATGCGATAATCTGTTTTATCATCGTTAGAAGTTGCATCAATATGAGCACGTGTGCGGTTGCTGATCGAAATACCGTTATCGAAGTTATAGCCAATCTTTACAAGAGGACGGTACTGAATGCTTTCACCTGCAGAGAATAGATGCTGGTAACCCGCCGCAACCCATAGATTGTCAGTAATGTTGAAAGATTGCTCACCGCCTACGGTAATCCCCGGAGTTGTATTACCTGCACCGCCATTTTCAGACTCAAGTTTACCCAGTTGGATACCATCAAACTCAGTGTAAACAGTTAAGCCCCCTAGAGAATTATCAAACGTATGGCCAGCTTCGAGTGTTGAAGTCATGTCAGAACCGTGAATACGACCGTCATCATGGAGCTGAATGTTACCTGTTACGTAAGAAGAACCAGCAAAAGCACTAGAAGAGAAAGCAAGAGATAGAGCACTTAGAGCGATAATTTTTTTCATAGTAAACTGCCTTAGTTTGATTTTTCAGCGGCATATCTTTGGTACATCATTCACCTTCGCCGCTTGAGTAATGGGTTGCCTCCCTGGCATGAAATCTATGTTGCTCGAATTAATTTTCGTTTCAAAATAAAAGAGTCATCTCAGTGATCTTCCTCACCGTCAAAAAACAACAAGTTATTTTTAACTTTGTATTCAATTACTTATAAAAAGTAAAAATTGATAAAAACCGTACTCATAAACTAAAAACCACTTTAGATCACACAAATGTCAGATCTTCAAACGGTTTTGAGTCGTTCAATCACACTGATTTGAGACTTTTTTATAGCAGACTTATTTTTTAGAGAAAATAATGAGAGCTTCATCACCATGATGATGAATCAGAGCCAAATCATAATCTTCAACTGCCGCCTAACCTCGCAACCCCACTTTAAACAGATCGAGTATTCAGCAACAAAAAAACTCCCTATGAAAAGGGAGTTTTTTCATTAAACTTTGTTATGTGTTTACTTTACCGAGGTCACTCGGCTCGCTCGCTCGCCACTTTCTGAGATAGAGCGGATGTAAACTTCACCTTCAGTGCTTGGTCGCTGATTGTCGTCGTACGTTAGCCAAGTTTCACCATCCACAGAGTATTGCAGTTCTACACCCGGGAACTGAACGTTCATTGCCAGTTTACCCGCTTCAACTTTCGCGCCTGGTACAGGTAGGCGGTAGTCGATACCCGCTTTTTCTAATTTAGCCAGTTCGCGTTGGCCAAGTACGTTCGCAAAGCGGTTGTAGTCTTGGTTTAGCGCAGCTTTGTCTACTAGGTTAGAGTTTTGCGAGTATTCAACACCCACTTTGTAGTCGTTTTCCCAATCAGCACGGTGCCATGCACGCTCAGCGGCTGCTAGTACGCGAGGGAATACCATGTACTCGTATTGCTCGTCGTTACGTACTGTCTCAGACCAAAGCTGTGCTGATAGACCGTAGAAAGGTTTCGCTTCGATTTCACCTTTACCAGTGAAGCCTTTACCATCGCGGTCTACAGAGGTTTCTGCGTTCTGAGGCATGTTCTCTGGTGCAAAGCCAAACATCTTACGAGTATCTGTTGCACGTGTTGCCCAGTAGTAACCACGCTCTTTCGGGTCAACTTCGTATGGCATGTCCATGTACACGTAGTCTGGGTTAGAAACGATCACGTCGTAACCTTTCTTAGACCACTCGTACACTGATGATGTACCACCCCAGTAAAGAACATCCCAGAAGTTAACACGTGTGTTTTCTGTTGCGAACGCTTTCTCACCTTCACTGTATTTAAGGCCATCTTGCCAAGCTTGGAAGTTTGGAATGCCCTTCTCTGCCACAATCTTAGACACTTCTTCTGCAAAGTGGCTTGGTAGATGAGCAAAATCGCTTACTGTACCGTCCGCAATTAGCGTCTGACATTGTGGAGATTGTGCGAATGGCTTGTCTTGTTTAGACAGGTCAATCGTACCTTTCCAGCTTACTTTCTCTTCAGCGTTCACATCTTGGAAACCAGCGCCTAGCTTGATGTTCTTCGCTTCGTCACCACCAAAGTGCCATGTTGTTAGCGGCGTGCCCGCTTCTTGGTGCATTGCTGCTACTTCTGAAATCACTTTATCAACAAAGCGAGTTGAAGATTCCATACATGGGTTGATGAAGCTTTGCTTGTTGTAGAACTGAACCGTCGTTACGTTCGATGTATCTTGAGGATCCATCAGGCGGTACTCGTTCGCTTCTGCTTCTTTACCTTCTTCCATTAGGCGGTCGTAACGTGCTTCCATTGATACCACTGCTGCACGAGCGTGCGCTGGCATATCAATTTCAGGAATCACTTCGATGTTACGCGCTTTCGCGTACTTCAAGATGTCCACGTAGTCTGCTTTGCTGAAGAAGCCAGAACCAAAGTTGTCTGTCGTTGCACCTGAGCCAAGCTGAGGCAGTAAACAGCTTTTCTCTTCCAAATCGAAACAACGGTTAGCACCCACTTCAGTCAGCTCAGGCAGACCCGGGATTTCTAAACGCCAGCCTTCATCATCCGTCAGGTGAAGGTGTAGTTTGTTCATCTTGTACGCTGCCATTTGGTCAAGCGTTGCAAGAATTGCGTCTTTAGAGTGGAAGTTACGAGCCACGTCCACCATCACACCACGGTAATCAAAACGCGGCGCATCTTTAATAGACAGTTGTGGTAGAGAATCAGCATTTTGGCTATCTACCAGGCCAAAGATAGATTGTACTGCGTAGAAAGCACCTGCTTGGTCAAACGCTTTGATCGCAATACCGTCGCCTTTGATGCTCATTTCGTAAGCACCAGATTTTGCTAATTCACCGGTGAAGTCTGCAGGAACAACAGTGATGCTTACAGGAAGATCACCACGAACATCCACACCTACCACTTCTGCACGATCTTGAATTGCTGCGTATTGAGTCGCATCGAATGCGTCTTTAGGCAGCGCAATACCCGCCGCGATCTCTACTGTACCTTTACCTGCTTCAACAGACATTGGCGTTGGTAGTAACGTGGTTGATACGTCTTGTTTTGCTAGGTCTTCGTTCTTCTCGAAACGAGACACAGCGTTTGCAAATACGTTGTTGTCATCTGGCGTACGTTTTAGGTTGTTACCCTCAAGGCCAGTCACGAAAGATGTAACGTCTTCTGTGTTAAGAGAAGCGATCATCTTAGGCTCTGCATTTGGTGCAGCAACGAAAGCGCCTGGCATGAAGTCAGTTTCAAATAGCTGCCAGTATTCAGCAACAAGAGGAAGCACAACCTCTTCACCCGCAGCAAAACCATCAAACTTATCTGTCGGTTCTAGTTTGTGTAGGTCACCCGTTACGCGAGAGATTTTGAACTGCTCGTTTTCAACATCCAAAATCAGACGAATGCTGTGGAAGTAAATAGCCCAATCTTTAGAGTCAACCGCGTCACCTTGGTTAACCAGCGTCATGTTTACCTTGTTACAAGATGCCCATTCTGCGCCTAAGTCCTGACATGCGAGACCTTCATTCGCACCATGATTCGTCAACACCTCATATTGAACATCAAGATTGTCCGCCAACGTATTCACGACTTGTTGCTCTGTCGATTGTGTAACAGCACATCCTGTTAACCCGGCTAAAACTGCGACTGATAATAAGTTTCTCTTCAACATCATATTCACCCATAAGTTAAAATTGTGTGGAAGCAAATAAGTGCGCCTCCAAAAGATAAATTCACTATATGACGTTATTTTTTGCCGTGAATTAAATCGAAGCAAGAAGGTGATCAACTTCAAACGCCGATGGGAAACAAAAATATAAAAGCTTTTAAATCATAAACTTAAATACAACGAACAATCCGTCATTTTTGTTTTGACGTAAATATTGGGAATCACTTCACAGATTCTAAGACAAAATTGATAGATTACTCACCGCATTTCGCTGTGATATTTTTAAAGTCAAATCAATGAGCGGATTTTTTATCGCTATAACGTGATTAATCTCTAATAAAATTACGTTAAAAACCAACGTCAAAATGGATTTTAACGAGCGACTACAATCAATTAAGGAGCCAATGTGCGCCAAATACTCAGCTTTATTGTTCTCTTCTGTACAGCGTGCTCGACCGCAATCGCAGAGCCTCTCTTCTGGCAGGCGAAAAAAGGTCAACTTGAGTTCATCATTTTTGGCTCTGTGCATGCCGGCAATGAATCCATGTATCCGCTTCCTAATCCAATCAACAATGCACTTAAACGCAGTAATGGACTTATCTTGGAGGCAGACCTCAAACAGACCGGAGGCTTAAAGTACCCTTCGACAACAATCACAACCGCTGATGTGCTCGATGACACTCAACAGGCGCAATTTAAACAGATCACCCAATCTCTCAACTTACCGCTTCAGCAAATGTTACTTTCACCACCGTGGGCTACAGCACTCACAATCCAAATGAAGCAGTTTGAGCAACTAGGTTATCTGCCGCAGTTTGGTGTCGACGCTCACGTTGCTGCTCTTGCACAACAGCTTAATAAGCCTCTTATTACCTTAGAGTCATTGCAGTTCCAGATTGATTTGATTGCTCAAGGTAGAGAGGGAGGCAAAGAGCTACTGCTGAGCTCTATTGAAGAGTTTGATGAAACGGGCGAGGCAACCCGCTGCTTGATCGATAGTTGGAAAGCGGGAGACAAGAAAAACCTAGAGCGTATCGCAGAACTGGCCGCCATGTCACCGGAGCTAACCGCAGCGTTTCTTACCGATCGCAATCATGACTGGGCTAATAAGCTGAGCAGTAACAATTGGAAGCTAAAACAAGAGGCAACGTATTTAGTTGTGGTTGGTGCAATGCATCTTATTGGCGAACAGAGTCTTATCGACTTGTTGAAGGCACGCGGTTTTGAAGTGGTTCAGTTGTCGAAGAGTGAACAGACGCAATGCGAAGTGAAATAGCAGCTGTCGTAAGTCATTCATCGAGTGATGATATTTCGTATCCAATTATGTTAAGGATTGACCTTAGGGGTCAGTCCTTTCTTTTGAAGATGGAAGAAGATTCCCTACTCGCTCCTTCGCCGCTCTAGGGAATGACATATCCGCTAGAATGCAAAAAAGCCGTAGCCCCTATCTATTATAAGGAGGGCTACGGCTTTCTTTAATGTGGTCGGTGAAGAGCTTATTTTGAACATCAGGCGAACCCTATTTGGGTTCTATTCCTTTTCCTACACCCTAAAACGACGAAAGCCTGCTCATTGAGGAGGCTTTCTAAAAATGGTCGGTGAAGAGCGTGTTTTGAACATCAGGCGAACCCCATTTGGGTTCTATTCCTTTTCCTTACCCTAAAACGACGAAAACCTGCTCTTTGAGCAGGCTTTCTAAAAGTGGTCGGTGAAGAGGGATTCGAACCCCCGACCCTCTGGTCCCAAACCAGATGCGCTACCAAGCTGCGCTATTCACCGAGATATCTAACTGGCTCATTGCCTGTCGATGGAGCGTATAATACGGAATCTGAGTTTATCCGCAAGCGCTTTTTTCATTATTTCCTTCAATATTATACCGTTCGAACAAAAGACAACCAAGCACGATGAGAATGTGACCAAATACACACACTCACCAACAAAGATTTAACTTATGCAACAGGATTGATCCAGATCAGTAAACCGATAGGTTCAGTTAATAGAATTATACGTGTCACATAACTTTGAGGTATACACATGGACTTTTGGCTAGATCTCCTATTTGGTAATGCAGTGGGACTATCTTCAATGATAGTAATCTTCGGGGCTCTTGGTCTCATGATGTTTTATGGAGGCTTCTTCATTTACAAGGTTATGACCGACAAATCTCCTCACTAGAGTCGCCAAGCCTTAATCACCAACCTGTTTAAGTTGGGACTTAAAGATGCTTTGCACCGGAGCTGACTAATATTGTCTGCTCCGGTTTTTTCGTTTTTGAACCACCCCATAACTTAGGTATACTTTCTTTATCCTTCTCCAACTTGAGATAACCACTATGTCTCATGATGACGACCTAGATCTATTCCAACAAATGATGGGCGACGTTAAGCGTATTGACCAAGATACCGCGGAGCATCAAAAAGTTCACCGAGTCACCGAATCTCACCTTGCTAAGCGCGAAGCGGCAATGTGGCTCTCTGACGATGAAAAAGATTACCTCTCTCTAGACTACTCTCCGATGTTGAAACCTGAAGATATCGTGGAGTACAAAAAAGATGGCGTGCAAGATGGCGTATACAAAAAGCTGCGCTTAGGAAAATACCCAATTCAGGCCAAGCTCGACCTGCACCGAAAAACGCTTAAGGATGCACGTAACGAGATCCTCTCTTTCTTGCGTCAATGTCTACGTATGGATATTCGTACTGTGATTATTGTTCATGGTAAGGGTGAACGCTCTAACCCACCAGCGATGATGAAAAGCTACGTGGCAAACTGGCTATCGCAGATTAATGACGTGCAATGTGTTCACTCTGCTCAGCAGTTCCATGGCGGCACGGGCGCGGTGTATGTGATGCTAAGAAAAAGTGACGATAAAAAGTTAGAAAACCGAGAAAGACATCAAAAGCGCATGAGTTAGCTCAGGAAATTTAATTCGTGCTCAAGCTCACACTAGATGCTAAAATTATGCGCAGTTAAAGATACATACTCAGAAAGCAACTACTCGGTAGTTGCTTTTTGTTTACCTATATTCCGTTGTGAAACGCTAAGAGAAAATCATGTCACAAGAATCCCAAGCGAAACGTCTCAATAAATACATCAGTGAAACTGGCTTTTGCTCACGCCGTGAAGCTGACAAGCTAGTTGATGCTGGCCGTGTCACCATTAATGGCAAGACTCCAGAAATGGGCACAAAAGTCCTACCCGGTGATGACGTAGAGATTGATGGCAAACCTGTTCGCTCGAAAGAGAAGCCTATCTATATCGCTCTAAACAAGCCAACCGGTATCACTTGTACTACTGAACGTGATATCCCAGGGAACATTGTCGACTTTGTGGGCCACCATAAACGTATCTTCCCTATTGGTCGTCTTGATAAACCTTCAGACGGCTTGATTTTCTTGACCAACGATGGCGATATCGTCAACAAGATCCTTCGTGCCGGCAACAACCACGAGAAAGAGTACGTAGTTCGTGTTGATAAACCAATCACAGGCGAGTTCTTGAAGAAAATGGCGTCAGGCGTACCGATCCTAGATACCGTTACCCTGCCATGTAAGGTGGAAAAAGAGACCAAGTTCTCTTTCCGTATTACTTTAACTCAAGGCTTGAACCGTCAGATTCGTCGTATGTGTGAAGCCTTAGGTTACGAGGTATTCAAGCTGCGTCGCGTGCGTATCATGAACATCTCCCTTGATGGTATTCCTAACGGTAAATGGCGCTACCTAAGTGATGACGAGATCGCGGAAATCTTGGCAATGTGTGAAGGCTCAGTGAGCACAGAAGAAGCGTCGAAACTAAACGCTAAAGGTCAACGCATTCGCAAAGCAACCGATGCAAAACTGTTTGATAGCCGAGAAGAGAACCAAGGCTCTAGAGCGCGTCGTAATCAGAAAGAGAACCGCCCACGTACCTTCAAAGGTAATAATGCCGACGAATTCCGTCATGCGCCAAACTCTAAGCGTGGTAAACGTCCATCTCACGGTGACGACCAGCAACGTGATGAACGTCAACGTGCGAATCGCCAAGACCAAGAGCGTAATAACAACCGTGGTAAAGCGCCTTCTCGTCCTCATAGCAAGCCGACAAACGTTCGCAGACAAGAGACAAACCAAGCGCCGAAGAAACGCGTTGGCGGCACATTAACCCTCAAGAAGTAGCAAACTGAAATAATAGAAATGCCCACTAACTCTAGTGGGCATTTTTGTATTCGAAGAGAGTATGTGAGTCGACTACAGACACAAATCGACAAACTGAGCTCGAGTCAGTTTGGCAAGGTCGCTTGGCGCCAACTCAATCTCTAAACCTCGTTTGCCCGCGCTGACACAGATGGTATCTTGAGGTTCTGCACTGGAGTGGATGAAAGTTGGTAGCGCCTTCTTTTGACCAAGAGGGCTAATTCCACCAACGACATAACCCGTTGTCTTCTGCGCAATATCCGGGTTGGCCATCTCAGCTTTCTTACCTTTCGCCGCTTTCGCTGCCAGTTTCAGGTTCAGCTTCTGGTCGACAGGAATCACGGCGACCGCGAGATCTTTGGCAACACCATTCAAGCAGAAAAGCAGTGTTTTAAAGACTTTCTTTGGGTCTTGTCCCAACGCTTCCACAGCCTCTAACCCATAACTGTCGTGGCTTGGATCGTGGTCATACTGATGGATGGTATGAGTAACTTTTTTCTTCTTTGCAAGATTGATGGCCGGTGTCATGGTGTTTCCAAATATCAGATAAACAAAAAGCGATGCCGAAGCATCGCTTTAGTTAAAATTATCAGGCGCTGAGAGTCAATCTAAACCCTCGATTTACCTAATTATTTGTAAACCATTTCACCAGATGGTGCGTACGCGTTTACGTCTACTGGGCTGTTTGCTTCTAGGTACTCTTTTAGTACTTCAGCGTCAACAAAACCAGTGTTTACGTAACCAGGGTGACCCGTTAGTTTAGGGTAACCGTCGCCGCCCGCAGCGTTGAAGCTTGGTACAGTGAAACGGTACGTTTCGTCTAGACGAAGTTGCTTACCACCGATGAATACGTTAGAAACCTTGCCATTTTCTACTGTCATTGAGATACCAGCGAACTGAGCGTAAGCGCCAGAGTCGATTGGTTTCGTTGCAACAACGTTTAGGTAATCCAGTACTTCAGCACCCGTCATGTCAGTGTAAGTTAGGATGTTTGCAAATGGTTGAACCGTTAGTACGTCTTTGTACGTCACTTCACCCGCTTCGATAGAGTCACGAACACCACCAGAGTTCATCACAGCGAAGTCAGCTTTAGCACGCTCCATGTGAGATGTTGCGATCAGGCGACCAAGGTTTGTTTGTTGGAAACGAACAACGTTACGGTCACCTTCAAGCTTGCCATTCGTTTCGGCAATCTTAACTTCAAGCTGAGCTTGGCCCTGCTCTTGGAACGGACGTAGGAACTCTAGTAGTTCTGGATCTTGTGCAATCTCATCTTGGATCAGAACACGTTGTTTCTTACCGTCGATCTTAACCTTCTTCTTCAGGTTAACTGGGATCAGGTCGTAGCTTACCATCTCTAGTTCGCCGTTACGGAATTCGTAATCAGCACGGCCTACGTATTTGCCCCACTCGTGAGCTTGAACGATGTAAGTACCGTTTTGTACATCCGGCTTACACTCGTCACCTGGCTTGAAGTTTTTCTTCGCCACGTTCGGGCCTTCCATACATACAGGCTCTTGAGAGTGACCACCAACAATCATATCTAGGTCGCCTTCGTTTAGGTAGCGAGCTAGGGCAACGTCACCCGGTGCGTTAACACCACGTTGACCGTTTTCGTAGTGACCCATGTGAGTAACTGCGAAGATAAGATCCGGCTTTTCTGTCTCTTTCAGTTCAGCAATCAGCTTTTTCGCTTCTTCTTTTGGATCACGGAAGTCAATGCCAGCAATAAATTCAGGATTACCGATCTTAGCGGTGTCTTCTGTCGTTAGACCAATAACAGCAATCTTAATACCTTGCTTTTCAAACATTTCGTAAGCTTGGAACTTGCGCTCACCGGTCGCTTTATCATAGATGTTTGCAGATAGCATTGGGAAGTTCGCCCAATCGATCTGTTTAGCGAGTACGTCTAAAGAGTTATCAAACTCGTGGTTACCCAACGCCATTGCATCGTAACCAATCTTGTTCATACCTTTAAAATCTGGTTCGGCATCTTGTAGATCTGACTCTGGTACACCTGTGTTGATGTCACCACCAGATAGAAGCAGCACGCTACCACCTTCCGCACGAATCTCTTCACGAAGCTCGTCGATTAGAGTCTTACGAGCGGCCATGCCGTACTCACCGTATTTATTCTGCCAGAAGCGACCGTGGTGGTCGTTAGTATGCAGAACAGTTAGCTTGTAAGTTTTATCGTTTTCCCACTCTTGAGCAGGTTGAGATGCGCAACCTGCAAGAGTTGCTAGGATCGCAGCACTGAGTGCTGTCTTTAGAATAAGGCGTTGCTTCATTGTCATACCTTTGAACTTTTTAGGGGGAATCCACTGCTTTAAAGCCATCGCAATTAAACGGACGCTTGTTTGGCAAACATCGTTAAAGGATAGTAAAACTTGAAGTAGTTTAAATTAAGAAGGTAAACCTAACAGAGTGATTTCATATTTATGTAGGATAGATCACCTTAATCAGCTTTCGATTGTGTAACAAACAAACGAAGTTGCATTTCATTCAATAAATGATCACAGGCAAACGTTTTCATGCATTTACGCGCCATTTGTGATATTGATTAACCAATCAACAAGTTAAGGTAACTTAAGTTAAATTTATAATTATTATCAAGTACTTATTGTTATAATATAACACATCAATAAGTACCATTTCAGTGTGGAATGACAAATGTCCCTCAGTACAACTACACAAACTATAGACACAAAAAAGCCGACTCAAATGCCGGCTTTAGTTCTTTAATTACGACTATTTAATGTCGATATGATCGAAACCTTTGATCAAATCATCAAGTGCTTTCATTTGCGCTAGGAATGGTTCTAGCTTATCCAATGGTAGTGCCGACGGACCATCACAACGTGCTTGATCTGGGTTCGGGTGCGCTTCAATAAACAGACCAGCGATACCTGTCGCTAAACCCGCTTTTGCAAGTTCAACAGTCTGCTCACGACGACCGCCTGATGCCGCGCCTGAAGGGTCACGCATCTGCAGTGAGTGAGTCACGTCGAAGATAATCGGGCTACCGTTTGATGCTTTTTTCATCACACCAAAGCCAAGCATATCAACAACCAAGTTGTCGTAACCCATACACGAGCCACGCTCACAAAGGATGATGTTCTCGTTGCCACACTCAGCAAACTTATCAACGATGTTGCCAACTTGACCAGGGCTCATGAACTGTGGCTTTTTCACGTTAATTACAGCGCCTGTTTTCGCCATCGCTTCAACAAGGTCAGTTTGACGAGCTAGGAACGCAGGAAGCTGAATCACATCAACAACGTCTGCGACTGGCTGTGCTTGAGCTTCAGTATGAACATCCGTGATGATTTTCACGCCAAACGTGTCTTTAAGCTCTTGGAAAATCTTAAGACCTTCTTCCATGCCTGGACCACGGTAAGAGTGTACAGAGCTGCGGTTCGCTTTATCAAAAGACGCCTTAAATACGTAAGGGATACCTAGCTTCTCAGTCACTTTTACGTAGTGTTCACAGATCTGCATCGCTAGATCGCGAGACTCAAGAACATTCATACCTGCAAATAGCGTAAATGGCTTGTCGTTTGCAATTGGCATATCGCCAATGTGAACTATTTTCTGTTCCATCATATTCTCTCTAGATAATTATTAATTAGTGAACCACAACGACTTTTTCGTTCATCGCGTTCACTTGAGATTTAAGTAACTCAGACGCTGGGTCATCTGGGCATTGGTCAATAAAATACTGATAATCAGTCGCAGCGATTTGGTGACAATCCAGTTGCTGATAGATAAAACCACGATCGCGAATTTCATACGGATCATCTGGCACAAAAGTTAACGCCAAATCAGTACACTTTAGTGCAAGAGTATAGCGCTCTTCTCGCAGCAACGCGCTTTTCAAAAGTGCTAACCACTTACCGATAATAGTTGGGTGATCAGCAACTTCAAGATGTTCGCTTTTCACTTGAGCAAGTGGGCCATCATGACCAATCAACCAAGCGCGCAGGGTTTGTTGCCCAACATACTCGCCATTGTAAGGGTTGATGTAGACAGGAGCTTGATCGCACCAAGTAACCTTGAGTAGGAATTGCGTTGGGAAAGAGACACCATCAACAGGGAAACCCAACTTACGTCCTAAATATAAGAAGATGGCACCTAAGCTCACCGGTACACCCTTTTTGCGCTCTAGAACTTTATCAATAAACGCATTATCTGAAGAGAAATACGCCTCTTTATCTCCAGCAAAGCCCCACTCATAAAAGAACAGACGGATAAAAGATTCAAACTTTTGCTGTTCATCTGTCTCATGCACCAATGCTTGCTCAGCATCGCTTAGCAGTCGAGCCAGTTCTAGCTCTGCCCACTTGTCTTGAGTCTCAGGGTTTACCGCTTTATTTAAGATCAAAGCACCTTCCACCAGCTCTAGCTGGTCAAAGTCTTCGTCAAAAAATTCGTACATAGATAATTAACCGAAATACTAAGATAACTAACCTAAACAGGCAGATAACTAACCTAAACAGGAAAATAATTAGCCGAAGAATGTTGGCACTTTAGTCACAGCAATCTTACCTGCCATCGCCAACCAGCCTAATGCGCCGAAAAACGAAAAGGTTCTAAGCAACTTGTTTTTACCGAACTTAAGCGCAAAGAAGCCCAGTGCGATGTATGCCATAACACAAGTCAGTTTCTCTGTTAGCCAAGGCGCTGCTGGGGTAAATGGAATAAAACCAGTAATAAAGATCAGACCAATACCAGACAACAGCAGTAGTGAGTCGTTGATATGTGGGAAGCGTTGCAGGAATGGGTGCTTAAGCATTGGAGAATTTGCCATCATAAGCGCGTAGCGAACTGACAGTAGTAGAGCACTAAGCCCAACCGTCAATAAGTGAAAATGTTTTAAACCTTCGTACATGATATCCCTTTAATTTCTTTTATTGGCGTTTTATCTAACACCGATACTAAGGTAGATAGCGTCCCAAAGTGACTCTATCATTGCCGCCATAGTCTTTTTCTGTCATGACGTCTAAATAACCCAAGGCCTGCATGATCTCGCGAACCGCATCTCCTTGATCGTAACCGTGCTCAAATGCCAACCAACCATCGGCTTCTAGATAGTGGCGAGCATGGTCGGCAATATGTTTGATGTCTGCTAAACCTTTCTCTTCCGCAACCAACGCTGTAATAGGTTCGAAGCGCACATCCCCTTGAGATAGATGTGGATCATCTTTCTCAATGTAAGGTGGATTCGATACAATCAATGAAAAGCGACTGTTTTCAGATAACGGTTCAAACCAACTACCATTTAAAAAAGTGGTGTTGGTGATGTTAAGACGCTCCGCATTCTCGCTAGCGAGTTGTTGCGCTTCAGGACGCAGGTCAATCCCAGTCACATTGCGGTTAGGCATCTCAGATGCGAGTGCCAACGCAATCGCCCCTGTCCCTGTCCCTAAATCGAGGATGTCACCTGTCTTACCAAATGTTTTATCCAACGCGACTTCAACCAAACGCTCAGTGTCAGGTCGAGGAATCAAGGTTGAAGGAGAAACTTTCAGCGGTAATGACCAAAACTCTCGCTCACCGACAATATACGCGACCGGTTCTCCGGTGAGCCTGCGTGTTAGCAGTTCGTTGAAGTGCTGTTCTTGTTCGAGAGTCAGATGTTTTTCTGGCCAGGTAAGAAGGTAGGAACGAGGTTTATCAAGCGTGTGGCAAAGCAGCACAGCGGCATCAATAGAGGGCGAACTATTCTCGCCCTCTTGAAGCTGTACGATTGCTGCTTTTAATGCACTTTCAACCGTATAGGCAGATTGCATAGGGTTTAGTTGTTCTCAGCTAGCGCAGCAAGTTGGTCGGCTTGGTGCTCTTGCAGTACTGGATCAACTAGACTTTGTAGGTCGCCTTCTAGCACTTCGTTCAGACGGTAAAGTGTTAGGTTGATACGGTGATCAGAAACACGACCTTGTGGGTAGTTGTAAGTACGGATACGGTCACTACGGTCACCCGAGCCTAGTAGGTTACGACGGGTGTCTGATACTTCAGCAGCACGACGCTCTTCTTCAGCTTGTACAATACGGGCAGCAAGAACTGCCATCGCTTTCGCTTTGTTTTTGTGCTGAGAACGCTCGTCCTGACACTCTACCACTGTACCTGTTGGCAAGTGAGTAATACGGATTGCAGAGTCCGTGGTGTTAACGTGTTGACCACCCGCGCCTGATGCACGGAAGGTATCAATTTTCAGGTCTGCCGCTTTAATTTCTGGAAGATCCGCTTCTGGGATTTCAGGCATAACAGCAACGGTACATGCTGAAGTATGAACACGACCTTGAGATTCTGTCTCTGGCACACGCTGAACACGGTGACCGCCAGACTCAAACTTCATCACGCCATAAACGCCTTCGCCGCTTATTTTAGCGATCATCTCTTTGTAACCGCCCTGCTCTGAATCATTGCTGCTCATTACTTCAACGCGCCAGCCTTTCTTCTCAGCAAATTTAGAGTACATACGGAACAGGTTACCTGCGAAGATACCCGCTTCGTCACCACCAGCACCGGCGCGGATCTCTAGGAAACAGTTACGCTCATCGTTTGGATCTTTTGGCAGCAGTAGGATTTGAAGTTCATCAGTCAGGCGCGCGATCGCCTCTTTCGCTTCTTTAATCTCTTCTTGCGCCATTTCACGCATCTCTTCGTCGTCTTCTTGCGCCATATCTTCGGCAGCTTCTAGATCGTCTTGCGCTTGCTGGTACGCTTGGAAGCACTTGGTCACTTCTTCTAACTGAGAGTACTCTTTCGATAGTGCGCGGAATTTGTTTTGATCACCGATCACATCTGGATCACCAAGCAGGTGTTGAACTTCTTCGTAGCGTTCAACAAGTGTTTCAAGCTTTACTAGAATCGAGGCTTTCATATTCGTCTTATCTTTTTGGAGGTCTAAATTTATTGAGGGTCTTCTAAGCCCAAACTCTGTCTAATGACCGTTAATTTCGCAGGTTCTCCTTGCTCAGCAGCACTTTGTAGTGCGCGTGTTGGAGCATGGATCAATTTGTTTGTGAGCTTATTACTCAGCTCAAGCAAGACTTTCTCAGGATCACCGCCCGCAGCCAGTGACTGTAAACTCTTGCTTAATAATTCTTCTCTGATTTCATTCGCTGACTTTCGGTACTCACGAATGCTATCCACCGCTTGCAGGGAGCGCATCCAACTCATAAAGGCGGCGCTCTCTTCACTGACAATCGCTTCAGCTTGAATCGCTTCAACCTTGCGCTGCTCGATGTTGCCATCCACAATCGATTGTAAGTCATCCACTGTGTATAGGTAGGCATCGTTAAGATCGCCCACTTCCGCTTCGACATCACGAGGCACCGCGATATCAACCAGCAGCATGGGTTGATGCTTTCTCTGTTTAAGTGCGGTCTCAACCATACCTTTACCGATAATCGGCAGAGGGCTCGCTGTTGAGCTGATCACAATATCCGCCTTATTGAGATGATCTGGGATCTCATTCAAGCTGATCACCTCAGCACCAAACTCTTCGGCTAAACCTAAAGCACGCTCACGCGTTCGGTTAGCCACAATCATTTTAGTACAGCCATTGGCAGAGAGGTGTTTTGCTACCAACTCGATGGTCTCACCGGCACCTACTAGCAACACCGTCGAATCTTCAATCGACTCAAAGATGTGTTTCGCCAATGTACAAGCTGCGTAAGCAACAGAAACGGCACTACCGCCAATTTCAGTTTCAGTACGTACACGCTTAGCAACAGAGAATGACTTTTGGAATAGCTTCTCCATCGATGCATCGACGGCTTTCTGCTCACGCGAATCAGAATACGCTTGTTTTACCTGTCCGAGAATTTGAGGCTCACCCAATACTAAAGAGTCTAAGCCACAAGCAACACGCATTAGGTGTTTAATTGCCGCTTGCTCTTCATGAATATATAGGCTGGGTTTCAGCTCTTCTGGGCTAACGTCATGAAATACTGATAACCATTCAATCAGCTTATTCTTAGCCGCACTTTTAACGTCACAGTACACTTCTGTTCGGTTACAAGTGGAGAGTATGACACTTCCATTCACGTGTGCATTTGCGTTAAGTTGCCTTAGTGCATCAGATAATTTATCTGGACCAAACGCTACTTTTTCTCGCAATTCAACCGACGCTGTATTGTGATTGATACCTACGGCAAGCAAAGACATGTATCAGAAGTTCTCGATCAGGGTTTAAAAACAGGATGCCGAATTTTACTTGATGCATGGCTCTATTTAAAGGGTAAGCAGTATTTGTTTTCCTGAGTTCGTGAATTCAATGCTATAGTTGAAGCGTTTTTTCGATGTTATTGAACAAGTTGTGAGCAAACATGGATAGATTTCGTATAATTGCCTCTTTGATTTTTTTCTGTCTAGTCGTAACAGGTTGTGTTTCTGCACCAGAACAGCCGACCAGCGTGGAATGGCAAGCACATCAGCGACAACTGCAAGAGATCCAATATTATCAAGCTACAGGTAAGTTGGCCTACATCTCTCCTGAAGAGCGCCAAAGCCTCAACTTTTTGTGGAAACACTCACCAAACTTCAGTCAATTGCGACTGACTACATTCCTAGGTCAAACCGCACTTAACCTGACAATCAACGAGTACGGCGCTAAAGTCGTGACTTATGATGATCAAGTATTTACCCATAGAAGTGCATCTAAACTGGTTAAACAACTAACTGGGCTGACGATCCCCGTTGATCATCTACCACAATGGCTACTCGGTAATCCCGCTCAAGCAGACACCTACTTATTGAACGCCAACAATACCGTAGAAGCGCTTTCTAAGCAGATCGATGGCAAAGCTTGGCAACTTAACTTTGACCGCTATCGCGATGTCACACTGAGCCAAAATTTCGATAGTCAAAATGATACCGTTGAAAAGGTATTGCCTCTTCCAACACGACTCTCCTTTAAACAAGATGAAAATAAGATCAACATTGTGGTCTCTAAATGGACACTCGATAAATGATTTCGACGCAAACTCATTGGCCGTCACCGGCTAAACTGAACCTTTTTCTCTACATTAACGGTCGTCGTGATAACGGCTATCACGAATTGCAAACTCTGTTTCAGTTTGTCGACTTCGGTGACGAACTCAGCATCACAGCACACCAACGCTCAAGCCACATTACGATTTCGCCTCAAATCCCAGGTGTTGCTACAGAAGATAACCTAATCTGGAAAGCCGCAACTGCCCTTCAACAGTACACCAATACAGACTTCGGCGCTGATATTGAACTCAAGAAAGTTTTGCCGATGGGTGGGGGTATTGGCGGTGGTTCATCAAATGCAGCAACCGTGTTAGTCGCATTAAACTATTTATGGCAACTCGGCCTTTCTGATGATCAATTAGCAGAGATAGGTTTAAAACTGGGGGCGGACGTCCCTGTATTCGTTCGTGGCTTCTCGGCTTTTGCTGAGGGTGTGGGTGAGCAGTTGCATCCAGCAAATCCAGAAGAGAAATGGTATTTGGTGGTTAAACCTCAGGTAAGCATTGCAACTGTAGACATATTCACTCACCCAGATTTAACTAGAAACACGCCGAAGCGAGAGCTAGCAACGCTTCTAGAGCAAGAATACGTAAACGATTGCGAAAAAATTGTACGAATGCTGTACCCAGAGGTTGATAAGCAACTTTCATGGCTGCTACAATATGCGCCGTCGAGATTGACTGGCACAGGTTCTTGCGTTTTTGCTGAATTTTCGAGCAAAAACGAAGCAGAATCTGTACTGGAAAAACTGTCTGACAACGCTTCTGCATTTATTGCTAAAGGTCGAAATTTTTCACCTTTAAAAGAGGCGCTGGCTGAATACCAATCAGCCCACCCACAATCTAATTAAAACTGGACGCAACCCTGAGGTTTCCACCGTGCCTGATATGAAGCTATTTGCTGGTAACGCAACACCTGAACTAGCCCAACGTATTGCTGACCGTCTATACATCTCTCTTGGCGATGCTACTGTAGACCGTTTTTCTGACGGCGAAGTCGCTGTACAAATCAACGAGAACGTTCGTGGTAGTGATGTATTCCTAATTCAATCTACTTGTGCACCAACCAATGACAACCTAATGGAATTGGTGGTAATGATTGACGCAATGCGCCGTGCTTCTGCTGGCCGTATTACTGCTGTAATCCCTTACTTCGGTTATGCCCGTCAAGATCGTCGCGTACGTTCTGCTCGTGTGCCAATTACTGCAAAAGTTGTTGCAGACTTCCTTTCTAACGTTGGTGTTGACCGCGTTCTTACTATCGACCTACACGCTGAACAAATCCAAGGCTTCTTCGATGTACCCGTTGATAACATCTTCGGTACTCCAGTTCTTCTAGAAGATATGGCTAACCGTGGCCTAGAGAACCCAGTAGTGGTTTCTCCTGACCTAGGTGGTGTTGTACGTGCTCGTGCAACCGCTAAAGCTCTAGGTGACGTTGATATCGCTATCGTTGATAAGCGTCGTCCACGTGCTAACGTTTCTGAAGTGATGAACCTAATCGGTGATGTTGAAGGTCGTGACTGTGTTATCGTTGATGACATGATCGACACAGGTGGCACACTATGTAAAGCAGCTGAAGCGCTAAAAGAGCGCGGTGCTAAGCGTGTATTCGCTTACGCAACTCACGCTGTATTCTCTGGTGGTGCAGCAGACAACATCAAGAACTCTGTTCTAGACCAAGTTATCGTTACTGACTCTATCTCACTATCTCCTGAGATGGCAGCGACAGGTAAAGTAACAACTCTTAGCCTATCTCGCATGCTTGCTGAAGCGATTCGTCGTATCAGCAACGAAGAGTCAATCTCTGCGATGTTTAACTAAGACTCACTACTCTACCCATAGAGTTATGCGTTTAAAAAGCACTTCAATTGAAGTGCTTTTTTTATACCTGTCCTATATTGCGCTAAGGTTAGTGTCATAACTGAGGTTCACGAGCAGAGACAAGTTGCCCACTGCTCGCACCTTTTTCATAAATTGTGATATCATACGGCGCTTTTTGAAATCCCGAGAGAGATCCATACCTTGAGCCAACAAATAAAACTTCTCGTTGGACTGGCAAATCCAGGTCCAGAATACGCCAAAACTCGCCACAATGCGGGCGCATGGGTAGTTGAAGAATTAGCACGCGTGCACAACGTTACGCTAAAGAATGAAGCAAAGTTCTTTGGTTTGACTGGGCGCATTATGGTTCACGGTGAAGATCTTCGCTTGTTGATCCCAACAACTTACATGAACTTATCCGGCAAGGCCGTTGCGGCAATGGCGAAGTTCTATCAAATAAAGCCAGAAGAGATCATGGTTGCACATGATGAACTCGATCTTCCACCTGGTATTGGTAAGTTCAAAAAGGGTGGCGGTCACGGCGGTCACAATGGACTCAAAGACATCATCAGCAAGCAGGGTAACAATAAAGAATTCTACCGTCTTCGTTTAGGCATAGGCCATCCGGGACACAAAGATAAAGTTGCAGGTTATGTATTAGGCAAAGCTCCGCAAAAAGAGCAAGAGTGTATTGATGCCGTTGTTGACGAGTCAGTACGCAGCCTAGACATCTTATTGAAAGATGGCCTATCAAAAGCACAAAATCGCTTACATACGTTCAAAGCAGAATAAGGTTTATATCATGGGTTTTAAATGTGGCATCGTTGGTCTACCAAACGTTGGTAAGTCAACTCTGTTTAATGCACTAACTAAAGCAGGTATCGAGGCAGCAAACTTCCCGTTTTGTACCATCGAACCAAACACAGGTATCGTTCCAGTACCTGACCTACGTCTAGATGCATTAGCGAAAATTGTTAATCCGCAGAAGATCCTTCCTACAACGATGGAATTCGTTGATATCGCGGGCCTAGTTGCTGGCGCTTCTAAAGGTGAAGGTCTGGGTAACAAGTTCCTAGCAAACATCCGTGAAACTGACGCAATTGGTCACGTAGTTCGCTGTTTTGAAAACGAAAACATCGTTCACGTTTCTGGCAAAGTATCACCAATCGATGACATCGAAGTGATCAACCTTGAACTTGCACTGGCTGACTTAGACAGCTGTGAGCGTGCAATTCAACGTAACACTAAAAAAGCAAAAGGCGGTGACAAGGATGCTAAGTTCGAAATCACTGTTCTAGAAAAGCTACTACCAGTTCTGACTGAAGGTGGTATGGCGCGTACAGTTGAGCTTTCAAAAGAAGAAGCGGCAGCAATTGGCTACCTAAACTTCCTGACACTTAAACCAACAATGTACATTGCGAACGTAAACGAAGACGGTTTCGAAGATAACCCGTACCTAGATGCCGTTCGTGAATACGCAGAAAAAGAGAACAATGTCGTTGTTGCTGTATGTGCCGCTATCGAATCTGAGCTATCTGAACTTGAAGACGAAGATCGCGAAGAGTTTCTAGCAGACATGGGTATCGAAGAACCAGGTCTAAACCGTGTGATCCGTTCTGGTTACGAACTACTTACTCTGCAAACTTACTTCACTGCTGGTGTTAAAGAAGTACGTGCTTGGACTATCCCTGTTGGTGCAACTGCGCCACAAGCTGCAGGTAAGATCCACACTGACTTCGAAAAAGGCTTCATCCGTGCAGAAGTTGTTGGTTACGACCACTTCATCGAATTTAACGGTGAGAGCGGTGCAAAAGATGCAGGTAAATGGCGTCTAGAAGGTAAAGACTACATCGTTAAAGACGGCGATGTTGTTCACTTCCGCTTCAACGTATAAGTTTTATTAGCAACTTATTGCCAAAGGCCAGTGTTCTCACTGGCCTTTTTTGTTTTCTCAATTCAATGAGTTCTATCCATATAAAAATTAACTTCACCAAAACATCGGGTTTTAACCCCATTTTTTGATCACAAATACGCCTCTTTGTCTAAAAAGAAATCGAACAGGCATTTATTCGTGATTTATTTAAAAAAAAAGTTGACGGGTTTCACTCAACTACGCATAATGCGCCCCGTTCCCAACGAAGCAGCAACGCTTCAAAACGGAATAACAATTTGGAAATGGCTACTTAGCTCAGTTGGTTAGAGCACATCACTCATAATGATGGGGTCGCAGGTTCAAATCCCGCAGTAGCCACCATTTCCTAAATACTTTTCTCTTTAATGAGTTAGAGTTTTTAGGAAATATGCGGAAGTGGCGGAATTGGTAGACGCACCAGATTTAGGTTCTGGCGCCGCAAGGTGTGAGAGTTCAAGTCTCTCCTTCCGCACCATATTTAAGATATCTTTTGATATCAATTGTTGGGCTATCGCCAAGCGGTAAGGCACCGGCTTTTGATGCCGGCATTCCCTGGTTCGAATCCAGGTAGCCCAGCCACAAATTAAGTGTAATTATCTTTTAAAAGGTAATAGCATTGAAAGCGAGTTTAGTTTATATTGTCTCGCTCTCAGATGGCTACTTAGCTCAGTTGGTTAGAGCACATCACTCATAATGATGGGGTCGCAGGTTCAAATCCCGCAGTAGCCACCACTCTTTCTTCAAGAAAGAAAAGACAACGTTATATTGAATCACCAATATTCAGTATGACTATAAAAATTTGCTGCGGTCGTGGCGGAATTGGTAGACGCACCAGATTTAGGTTCTGGCGCCGAGAGGTGTGAGAGTTCAAGTCTCTCCGACCGCACCATTATTTAGATATCTTAATGGATATCACTGTTGGGCTATCGCCAAGCGGTAAGGCACCGGCTTTTGATGCCGGCATTCCCTGGTTCGAATCCAGGTAGCCCAGCCACTATTTAAAACTCCTTGCTAATAGCAAAGAGAACAACGTTATATTGAATCACCAATACTCAGTATGACTATATAGATTTGCTGCGGTCGTGGCGGAATTGGTAGACGCACCAGATTTAGGTTCTGGCGCCGCAAGGTGTGAGAGTTCAAGTCTCTCCGACCGCACCATTATTTAGATATCTTAATTGATGTCACAGTTGGGCTATCGCCAAGCGGTAAGGCACCGGCTTTTGATGCCGGCATTCCCTGGTTCGAATCCAGGTAGCCCAGCCACTATTTAAAACTCCTTGCTAATAGCAAAGAGAACAACGTTATATTGATTATACCAATCATCAATATGACCAAAGAATTGATGCGGAAGTGGCGGAATTGGTAGACGCACCAGATTTAGGTTCTGGCGCCGCAAGGTGTGAGAGTTCAAGTCTCTCCTTCCGCACCATTATTTAGATATCTTAATGGATATCACAGTTGGGCTATCGCCAAGCGGTAAGGCACCGGCTTTTGATGCCGGCATTCCCTGGTTCGAATCCAGGTAGCCCAGCCACTATTTAAAACGTCTTGTTGAATCACCAATATTCAGTTTGACTATAAAGATTTGCTGCGGTCGTGGCGGAATTGGTAGACGCACCAGATTTAGGTTCTGGCGCCGAGAGGTGTGAGAGTTCAAGTCTCTCCGACCGCACCATTATTCTTCTTTGGAAACAAAGAGATCTCGAAAGAGAAACAAGTTGGCTACTTAGCTCAGTTGGTTAGAGCACATCACTCATAATGATGGGGTCGCAGGTTCAAATCCCGCAGTAGCCACCATTCTTTCATTAGAATGAAAAATACAACGTGATACTGATTTTACCAATTATCGGTATGACTACACTCTTTGCTGAGAGAATAAATTAGCGATGCGGAAGTGGCGGAATTGGTAGACGCACCAGATTTAGGTTCTGGCGCCGCAAGGTGTGAGAGTTCAAGTCTCTCCTTCCGCACCATTATTTAGATATCTTAATGGATATCACAGTTGGGCTATCGCCAAGCGGTAAGGCACCGGCTTTTGATGCCGGCATTCCCTGGTTCGAATCCAGGTAGCCCAGCCACTATTTAAAACGTCTTGTTGAATCACCAATATTCAGTTTGACTATAAAGATTTGCTGCGGTCGTGGCGGAATTGGTAGACGCACCAGATTTAGGTTCTGGCGCCGAGAGGTGTGAGAGTTCAAGTCTCTCCGACCGCACCATTATTCTTCTTTGGAAACAAAGAGATCTCGAAAGAGAAACAAGTTGGCTACTTAGCTCAGTTGGTTAGAGCACATCACTCATAATGATGGGGTCGCAGGTTCAAATCCCGCAGTAGCCACCATTCTTTCATTAGAATGAAAAATACAACGTGATACTGATTTTACCAATTATCGGTATGACTACACTCTTTGCTGAGAGAATAAATTAGCGATGCGGAAGTGGCGGAATTGGTAGACGCACCAGATTTAGGTTCTGGCGCCGCAAGGTGTGAGAGTTCAAGTCTCTCCTTCCGCACCATTATTTAGATGTCTTAATAGATATCACAGTTGGGCTATCGCCAAGCGGTAAGGCACCGGCTTTTGATGCCGGCATTCCCTGGTTCGAATCCAGGTAGCCCAGCCACTATTTAAAACGTCTTATTGAATCACCAATATTCAGTTTGACTATAAAGATTTGCTGCGGTCGTGGCGGAATTGGTAGACGCACCAGATTTAGGTTCTGGCGCCGAGAGGTGTGAGAGTTCAAGTCTCTCCGACCGCACCATTATTCTTCTTAGGAAACGAAGAGTGTGTGATTGACACGTAAAACAATCAAATACAACGTGATACTGATTTTACCAATCATCAGTATGGCTAAAAGAATTGATGCGGAAGTGGCGGAATTGGTAGACGCACCAGATTTAGGTTCTGGCGCCGCAAGGTGTGAGAGTTCAAGTCTCTCCTTCCGCACCATCATTAGAGACCCAGCTTTTTAGCTGGGTTTTCTTTTATCTAAAATGTACAAATCTGCTATCCGTATCACCAAGTATTTCCCCCAGATTCAGCACTTAGTCATCTTTTTATAAGACAATGTCAGCTCCACTTTTACTCGGATATGACAGTGCTATGAGAACTCTCCCTTTAACCATCGGTTGCTACACAGAAGATCCAAATGGAAGCCAAGGTGTTTATCAAATTCAGTTAGATCTGGAAACAGGCAAGCTGCACTCTCCACAGCTCATCAAAAAGTGCACGAATCCCTCTTTTGTTGTCTCTACAAAGCTGGGCATCTATACCGTATCTGAAGTCGATCAACAGTCACAACCCCAGTTGTTTCACATCTCAGAGACAGGTTCAAACGTTCCATCTAATTCAGCCTCAATCTCTGGCGATCACCCTTGTCACATTTCGATAGATCCTAGCCATAAGTTTGCCATCACCTCCCAGTACTCTTCAGGCACATTCGATATCTTCAGTTTGAACATCAATGGGAATATCGATAGAAAAGTCAAAACCCTTAAAATGTCAGGCTCAGGCCCTAATCAGGATAGACAAACTGGACCACACGCTCACCAGTGCCTATTTTTAACGCACTCACCACAATTTGTTACCGTTGATCTTGGCGCCGATCGCATTAACTTCTACTGCTTCGATGAAGAACAAGAAGACTTTCTAGAAGAACCAATGCAGTCTATTGAAGTTCCTGCGGGCAATGGACCTCGTCATATGGTTTTCAATAAGGCTGAAGACAAAGCCTATGTTGTCTGTGAGCTATCTGAAACGATTCTAATGTTAGAGAAGACAGTTGGACGTTGGCATATTGTTGAGGAGATCGATGCGCTTCCTAATGCAGAAAAAGGAGAAGCTGCAGCGGCGATCAAGCTATCGCCAGATGAGGAATATCTTTATGTCTCTTGCCGACATCAATCAAAGATCAGTCACTTCAAACTCGATCCTATAACTTACAAGCCAGCTTTTATTGATAGTTATGAGACACAAGGGAGTTTCCCTCGTGATTTTCATATCACCAATGATGGAGAGTGGCTAATCACTGCAAACCAGCACTCCAATAATATCACCTCTTTTAAGCGCAACCCGCTAGATGGGTCTTTAACCTACAGTGGACACTCGTTAGAAGTAGGCTCACCCGTTTGTGTTACAGAACAACTATAAAGTTACGTGCATAAAAAAGGAGAGCACTGTGGCTCTCCTCTACTTTTCAGCTCTACGAGACTTTAAACTACAGCCCCAAAGCATACTTCAATACTTGGTTTTTAATTGGTCCAGAGTTCTCTGCTAGCTTTAATGCTGCATTACGAACAAACTTAAGTGGGCCAAGGTCGTTGCTGAACGTTTTGTAGAAGAAGTCCATGCCGCTCTGCATGATGAGGTTATCCCCTCTTCTTTCTACCTCGTAGCTTCTTGCGACAGCATCCGTTAATTCACCCTGCTCTTTGGTCAAGTTGATTAGAGCGGACACGTCTTTAAAACCGAGATTCACACCTTGCCCAGCCAGAGGGTTGATGGTGTGTGCTGAATCTCCGACCAAGATACAGTTATTTTGAGCGTAGCTTTGTGCATGTCGGCGAGTCAGTGGGAAAGAACCCGATTGAAGCACCTTAATATCCCCCAACTCCGCAGGAAAATGACTTAACACTTCAGCACGCAGTTTCTCAGGACTCATAGCAGACAACTGCTTAATGCGTGATGGTTTGTCGTACCATACCAGAGAGCCTTGCCCCACTTCCTTGCCCTCTTCTGTAAGCGACGCTAGAGGTAAAAATGAACGAGGACCACTTGGTAGAAACTGTTGCCAAGTAATGTCTTGCTGAGGAAGTTCTGTCTCAACATTGATCAGCATGCAGTGCTGACGATAATCCCAAGCCGTGATACCTATTCCAGCTTGCTGGCGAACAGCCGAATTCGCACCGTCTGCACCAACCACCCATTTAGTTGATAAGCGCAAGCCAGACTGCAACACAACTGTGTTCGTTTCACCGAACTCAATGGTGTCTAGCTTCTCAGGGCAAAGCAATTCAAGATTGTCATAGCATTCAAACTGTGCCCATAACCCAAGTTGGATAAGGCGGTTTTCTACGATATAGCCCAGTCGAGGTAATTCTAAAGATGCAGCATCAAATCGCGTGCGACACTCTGGGTGTTCCCAAGTTTCCAAGCGCTTGTACGTGCAAACTCGCATATTCTCGATCGCATCCCATGCACCCAGCGAATCCAACAGATCCACAGAGGCTTGAGAGATCGCAGAGACACGAATATCCATAGGCTGTGATTTTTCGAAAGCTTGCGGAGCAAACCCCTCGATCACTGCGACACGCATGCCTTGCTGCGCAAATCCGATAGCGGTTGCTGCACCAACCATACCACCGCCGACTACCACAATATCGTAACTGTTCATATTTTGTACTTATCAGTTTGATTCAATGACTGTTTTTGATTGTACGTTTTCACAACTTAATTGTAACCAAAAACCTTAATCTCAAAATGGACAATCCCTTGCTGCGTATAGTGTTTCTAGAAATAACCAACAATCTTAACGAGAATAAAAACCACTACATAAGAGATTTTGCTAGACCACTAGTCAGTCGGTTTTGAAACCAGTACAATACGCCGCTTGCTGTTAGGGTAGCGCTATTTTAGCCATATTTAGAAGCTATAATAGAGACCGTAACCGCGGATTAACACTGGGCGATTTGCTCCCTTAAATTAAACTAACGATCGAGCGAACAAAACATGAGTAAGAAACTGCTAATTAAAACTTGGGGCTGCCAGATGAATGAATACGATTCATCAAAAATGGCTGACCTGCTAAATGCCGCAAATGGCTATGAGCTAACAGAAGTACCTGAGGAAGCAGATGTACTACTACTGAATACCTGTTCTATCCGCGAAAAAGCGCAAGAGAAAGTATTCCACCAGCTTGGTCGTTGGAAAACACTGAAAGACAAAAAAGACGGTGTTGTGATCGGTGTGGGTGGCTGTGTAGCGACTCAAGAAGGTGATCACATCCGTGAACGTGCGCCATACGTAGATGTTATCTTTGGCCCACAAACACTGCACCGTCTACCAGAGATGATCAAACAATCTCTAAGCGATGAAGCACCAGTAATGGACATCTCTTTCCCTGAGATTGAGAAGTTTGACCGTCTACCTGAGCCTCGCGCTGAAGGTGCAACAGCATTCGTTTCTATCATGGAAGGCTGTTCTAAGTACTGTACTTACTGTGTTGTACCTTACACTCGTGGTGAAGAAGTAAGCCGTCCAATGGATGACGTACTATTCGAAATCGCACAACTTGCAGAGCAAGGGGTACGTGAAGTAAACCTACTAGGCCAAAACGTTAACGCTTACCGTGGTCCAACGCACGAAGGTGACATCTGTTCATTCGCTGAACTGCTTCGTCTTGTTGCATCAATTGATGGTATCGACCGTATTCGTTTCACAACAAGCCACCCACTTGAGTTTACTGACGACATCATCGCTGTATACGAAGATACACCTGAACTTGTAAGCTTCCTGCACCTACCTGTACAAAGTGGTAGTGACCGCATCCTAACGATGATGAAGCGTCCTCACACAGCGATTGAATACAAGTCGATCATTCGTAAGCTACGTAAAGCGCGTCCTGATATTCAAATCAGTTCTGACTTCATCGTTGGTTTCCCTGGTGAAACCGCAATGGATCATGAAGCGACAATGAAGCTAATCAAAGACGTTGATTTCGATATGAGCTTCAGCTTCATCTTCTCTCCTCGTCCAGGTACGCCAGCGGCCGATTACCCTTGTGATGTGCCAGAACAAGAGAAGAAAGAGCGTCTATACGAACTGCAACAAGTTGTGAATTCTCAAGCTATGCGTTACTCACGCCTAATGCTTGATACAGAGCAACGCGTTCTTGTTGAAGGTCCGTCTAAGAAGAACCTAATGGAGCTTCGTGCACGTACCGAGAACAACCGTGTTGTTAACTTCGAAGGCAGTGCAGACCTTATCGGTCAATTCGTTGATGTGAAGATCACAGACGTATTTGCTAACTCTCTACGTGGCGAACTGGTTCGTACAGAAAAAGACATGGACCTACGTACTATCATCTCTCCAACTCAGATGATGGCGAAAACAAAACACGAAGATGAGCTAGGTGTAGCAACATTTACGCCATAAGCGAAACATCTAAGTTCAGCACAAAGCTGAGCAGCAAAGCTTGAAATTACCTAACTAAGTGACCATCTTAGAAATAGGGAAATCGCCATTAGAAGCCCGGTCTCAATCGGGCTTCTTGCTCTTTTATTATTGAAAAGAGTGGTGGCACAAAATGAGAGGCTAATTTGAGCAATAAAATCGTTACCCTAGAGATCAATCTAGAACCTGCAGATAACCGTCGCCTTGCAAGCCTATGTGGCCCATTCGATGACAATATCAAACACCTTGAGCGCCGTTTAGGTGTCGAGATCAACTACCGCAGCAACTTTTTCACTATCGTAGGCAAGCCTCACACGGCTGCAGCAGCGCTTGAAATCGTTAAACGCCTTTATGTTGAGTCTGCTCCGGTGAAAGGTAATATCCCAGACATCGAACCTGAGCAAATCCACTTAGCTATCAAAGAGTCTGGTGTTCTAGAACAAACGACTGAGTCAAGTATTGAGCACGGCAAAGAAGCGTTCATCAAGACTAAGAAAGGCGTAATAAAGCCGCGCACACCAAACCAAGCACAGTACCTAATGAACATGGTTACTCATGACATTAGCTTTGGTATTGGTCCTGCTGGTACTGGTAAAACTTACCTAGCAGTGGCAGCGGCAGTAGACGCACTGGAACGTCAAGAAATTCGTCGTATTCTACTAACGCGTCCAGCGGTTGAAGCCGGTGAAAAGCTTGGTTTCCTTCCTGGTGACTTAAGTCAGAAAGTCGACCCTTACTTGCGCCCTCTTTATGATGCGCTGTTTGAGATGCTGGGCTTTGAGCGTGTTGAAAAGCTAATTGAACGCAACGTGATTGAAGTTGCGCCGCTTGCGTACATGCGTGGCCGTACACTTAATGACGCGTTTATCATTCTTGATGAGAGCCAGAACACCACTGTTGAACAGATGAAGATGTTCCTCACTCGTATTGGCTTCAACTCGCGCGCGGTCATCACCGGTGATATCACCCAAATCGATTTACCTCGCGGCGCGAAATCTGGCCTACGCCATGCAACAGAAGTACTAAGTGAAGTCGATGACATCAGCTTTAACTTCTTCATGTCTGAAGACGTGGTTCGTCACCCAGTTGTTGCTCGTATCGTTAATGCGTATGAGAAATGGGAAGCGAAAGACCAAAAAGAGCGCAAAGAGTTTGAACGTCGTAAGCGTGAAGAGCGTGAGGCCAAACTACTCGAAGCTCAACAGCCAGCTGAGAAACAATTAGCAACACAAAATAGCTCTGTCGTTTCAGAACAAGGTGATAAATAGATGTCTATTGAACTAGACCTGCAATTAGCAGTCGAAGATGAACAAGGCTTACCGACTGAGCAAGATATTCAGCAGTGGTTGGACAAAACCATTCCTCAATTCCAAGAGAATGCGGAGCTGACTATTCGTATCGTTGATACGGAAGAGAGCCACCAGCTGAATCATGAGTATCGCGGAAAAGACAAGCCAACCAATGTGTTGTCTTTCCCGTTCGAGGCGCCTCCGGGCATTGAGCTTGACCTTTTAGGTGATCTCATCATTTGCCGCCAAGTGGTAGAAAAAGAAGCAGAAGAGCAAAACAAGCCTCTGTTAGCACACTGGGCTCATATGGTTGTACATGGCAGTCTGCATCTGCTAGGTTATGATCATATCGAAGATGATGAAGCTGAAGAGATGGAGTCACTCGAGACAGAAATCATGCAAGCTATGGGTTACGAAGACCCTTACATCCTAGAAAAGTAAACCGCTTCTAGGAAAATAGGTTGCAGAGAAACAACAACTCCACGAACCTGGAAACACAATAGGTATCTGAGTTGTTATGTGTGCTATCACACTTCTGATAGCGTTATTTTTTGAGAAATCATGAACGAAGGTAACCCCCCCACTTCTGAGGGAAGTAAAAAATCTGAAGGTCCGAGTAGAAAGTCCTTCTTTGAACGCCTAGGCCAACTATTTCAAGGCGAGGTAAAAGACCGCCAAGAGCTCGTCGATGTGATTCGCGACTCTGAAATTAATGACCTAATTGACCACGACACTCGCGACATGCTTGAGGGTGTAATGGAAATCTCTGAGATGCGCGTGCGTGACATCATGCTACCGCGTTCTCAAATGGTCACAGTTGAACGCACCGATGACTTAGATACATTGATTGCGCTCATTACTGATGCTCAACACTCTCGCTACCCAGTGATCAGTGAAGATAAAGACCATGTAGAGGGCATTCTTTTAGCGAAGGACCTACTTAAGTATTTGGGCTCAGACAGCGCCCCATTCGACATTGAGCAAGTGATTCGTCCTGCGGTTGTTGTTCCTGAAAGTAAGCGCGTTGACCGCCTACTCAAGGAGTTCCGTGAAGAGCGTTACCACATGTCTATCGTTGTCGATGAGTTTGGCGGTGTATCTGGTCTTGTAACCATTGAAGATATCCTCGAAGAAATCGTTGGTGAAATTGAAGACGAGTTCGACGATGAAGAAGAGTTAGACATTCGTAAGCTGAGCAAGCATACCTTCTCAGTAAAAGCTTTAACCACTATTGAAGAGTTCAATGACACATTTGGAACCAGCTTTAGTGACGATGAAGTGGATACTGTTGGTGGTATGGTAATGACAGCCTTTGGGCATTTGCCGACCCGCGGCGAAATCGTAGAAATTGAAAACTACCATTTCAAAGTGACCTCTGCAGACAACCGCCGTGTGATTCAATTACAGGTGACTATCCCAGACGAGCAACCTCTTCCAACTATCGAAGAATAACAACTTCTCTCTGAAGAGATGACATAATTTAGATGACTAAACCATTTATTCATCGCCTACTACGGCCGCTTGCGGCCGTTTTTGTTGGCGCTATCACAACCCTTGCATTTGCTCCCTACTCTTTCTGGCCTATCGCTATTCTTAGCCCAGCTATCCTGTTAATCCTATTGCACAAACAAAGTACCCAAAGTGCACTGTGGACAGGCTACGCCTGGGGTTTTGGTCAATTTGCTACCGGGATCAGCTGGGTTTACGTCAGTATTGACGGCTTCGGCGGCATGCCATTGGCCGCAAACCTATTCCTAATGGGTTTGCTTATTGGATATCTCGCCGTTTATACGGGTCTGTTCGCATGGGCGCTCAACCGCTTCTTCCCGAACAATAACCTCACTCGCTTTTTCCTTGCAGCACCAGCCTTATGGTTAGTGACAGACTGGCTACGCGGCTGGGTTATGACAGGTTTCCCGTGGCTATGGCTTGGCTACAGCCAGATAGAGTCTCCTCTTGGATCATTTGCACCGATTGGTGGTGTGGAACTGATTACCTTAGCCGTTATCGTTTCCGCGAGCGCACTGGCTTACACTGCGATTAATAGAGCGTGGAGTGTCGGGTTGATTCCAGTGGTTTTATTGAGTACCGGCTTTGGTATTCGTAACATCGACTGGGTGACACCGAATCCAGACAAAACCACGTCGGTTGTACTCATTCAAGGCAACGTCGACCAAGACTCCAAATGGTTACCAAGCCAACGTTGGCCTACTATGATGAAATACACCGACATGAGCCGCGATAACTGGGGCGCAGACATCATCATCTGGCCAGAGGCCGCCATTCCAGCCTTTGAAGTTGAAATTCCATCATTTCTGCGCAACCTTGATAGCGCAGCCAAGATGAATAACAGCTCAATCATCACTGGTGTGCTTAATCAGTCTGAAGAGAAGAAGTACTACAACAGCATTCTCTCGCTTGGGGTAAACCCATACGGCGAGTACAGCTACGACCCAAGTGAGCGCTACCACAAACACCACCTACTACCATTTGGTGAGTTTGTGCCGTTTGAAGATATCTTGCGCCCACTGGCACCGTTCTTCAACTTGCCAATGTCGTCGTTTAGTCGCGGTGATTTCATCCAGCCAAACATCGTGGCAAATGGTCGTCACCTCGCGCCAGCGCTGTGTTACGAAATCATCTTTAATGATCAAGTTCGTCAGAACGTGACCGAAGAGACTGACTTCATTTTAACGCTCTCCAACGACGCGTGGTTTGGTCGCTCAATTGGCCCACTGCAACACATGGAGATCGCGCAAATGCGTGCTCTAGAGCTTGGTAAGCCAGTTATTCGCTCTACCAATAACGGTGTGACCGCGGTAACTGACCACAAAGGCAAAATCGTTGAGCAAGTATCGCAGTTCGAGACAGCGGTGTTAAAGGCTGAGCTCATCTCTACCGATGGTCAAACACCTTACCGCGTTGTTGGCACGTGGCCACTCTACGTATGGGTGCTATTGAGCTTAGTCATTGGCTGGCGTTTGAGAGAGAAAAGCTAGGGTCGAGATTCGAGATAAAGCGTTTTAGGGTTGGCCTGATAGGTCAACCCTTTTTTGTTGATGTCGGAGAGAGCACTATGGTTTAAGTGCATTTACTGTCTACGAGCTTTTATGGCTTGAGCGCTTTTCGGCTAAACCCTTTACCGCCACATTTGATGCACGGAATGATGGTGGTTGGGTGGTTATACTCCGTTTGGTGACCACAATCATCGCAAATCAGACGACCTAAACCGATCACTTCTCCTGCTTGATAGAGCCCTTGATGCTCCAGATCTTGGAACAGCTCTACCCACTCGACCTTGGTGCGGTCAGTGATTTCCAGCAAGCCATGCCAGATGGAATCTGCAATCATCAAGTAAAACGGTCCATTTTTGCTCTCCTCATAGCTTTCAGAGAACTCTTTCAGATCCGATTTAACGTAAGCCGAGATCAAAGACAACTCATCTTTCGTCATATCATTCGCCGCTTTTGCAAGCTTGCCTGACGTTTCAAGCTTATTGTTGATCTCTTCAGGGCTATGCTTAAGTATTTCGATGACATCTTCCACTAGCTCTTCATAGAGTGCTTTTTTCTTTGGCATAAGTCCTCCTCAAGATTGCAGACCTAAATCAATACCCGAGATAATGAGAGTATGACAGGTATAGCTATTGTTGTAGTTCGTTCCTTTAGGTATTCTATGACGATCTATTGAAGTCTGATCAAACCAGACTCACAAATTCCAAGATAACCGGACATCATCGATGCAAGAACAATACAATCCGCAAGAAATTGAACAAAAAGTTCAACAGCACTGGGATAACAACAAGACCTTTGTTGTAAGTGAAGACCCAAATAAAGAAAAATTCTACTGTCTATCCATGTTCCCATACCCAAGTGGTCGACTGCACATGGGTCACGTGCGCAACTACACGATCGGTGATGTGGTATCTCGTTTCCAACGTCTACAAGGCAAAAACGTAATGCAGCCAATCGGTTGGGATGCATTCGGCCTACCAGCAGAAAACGCAGCGGTTAAGAACAATACAGCACCTGCGCCTTGGACTTACGAAAACATCGAATACATGAAGAACCAGCTTAAACTTCTAGGCTTTGGTTACGACTGGAACCGTGAATTCGCAACTTGTACGCCTGAGTACTACCGTTGGGAACAAGAGTTCTTCACTAAGCTTTACAACAAAGGCCTAGTGTACAAGAAGACTTCATCAGTTAACTGGTGTCCAAATGACCAAACTGTTCTAGCAAATGAGCAGGTTGAAGACGGTTGCTGCTGGCGTTGTGACACGCCTGTAGAGCAAAAAGAAATCCCACAGTGGTTCATTAAAATCACTGAATACGCACAAGAGCTACTGGACGATCTAGACAACCTAGACGGTTGGCCTGAAATGGTTAAAACCATGCAGCGCAACTGGATCGGTCGCTCTGAAGGTGTAGAACTCAAGTTTGAAGTTAAGGGTCAACAAGACCTAGAAGTTTACACAACACGTCCAGACACACTAATGGGTGTGACTTACGTGGGTATCGCAGCAGGTCACCCTCTAGCGGCAGTAGCGGCTGAGAACAACCCTGAACTTGCAGCGTTCATCGAAGAGTGTAAGAACAACAAAGTAGCGGAAGCTGAACTTGCGACAATGGAGAAGAAAGGTATGGCAACTGGCCTTACTGCTATTCACCCATTGAACGGTCGTGAAGTACCCGTTTACGTGGCTAACTTCGTACTGATGGATTACGGTACAGGCGCTGTAATGGCAGTACCTGCACACGACCAACGTGACTACGAATTCGCGACTAAGTACGGCCTAGACATCATCCCTGTGATCAAGCCTGCTGACGACAGCGAACTAAACATCTCTGAAGAAGCGTACACTGAGAAAGGCGTACTGTTCGATTCAGGTGAGTTCGATGGCCTAGAGTTCCAGGCTGCGTTCGATGCAATCGCAGCCAAGCTTGAAGCAGAAGGCAAAGGTACTAAGACAGTAAACTTCCGTCTACGTGACTGGGGTGTGTCTCGTCAACGTTACTGGGGCGCACCAATCCCAATGGTAACCACTGAAGATGGTGAGGTTCATCCAGTACCCGCTGACCAACTACCAGTCATTCTTCCAGAAGACGTGGTAATGGACGGCGTAACTAGCCCAATCAAAGCAGATAAAGAGTGGGCGAAGACAACATTTAACGGCGAACCAGCTCTACGTGAGACTGACACGTTCGATACGTTCATGGAATCTTCTTGGTACTATGCGCGTTACTGTTCGCCACAAGCTGACGACATCCTAGATCCAGAAAAAGCGAACTACTGGCTACCAGTAGACCAGTACATCGGTGGTATCGAGCACGCTTGTATGCACCTACTGTACTCGCGCTTCTTCCACAAACTGCTACGTGACGCAGGTTACGTAACATCTGACGAGCCGTTCAAGCAGCTACTGTGTCAAGGCATGGTACTAGCGGATGCGTTCTACTTCGAGAACGACAAAGGCGGTAAAGAGTGGGTTGCACCAACTGACGTAGCTGTAGAGCGTGACGGTAAAGGCCGTATCACTTCAGCGAAAGATAACGCTGGCCGTGATGTAACACACTCGGGCATGATCAAAATGTCTAAGTCGAAGAACAACGGTATTGACCCACAAGAGATGGTAGACAAGTACGGTGCTGACACGGTTCGTCTATTCATGATGTTTGCATCACCTGCAGACATGACTCTTGAGTGGCAAGAGTCTGGCGTTGAAGGTGCGAACCGCTTCCTGAAACGTGTTTGGAAACTCGTAAACGAGCACGCATCAAAAGGCGCGGCAGAAGCAGTGGATACCTCTGCACTTTCTGGCGACCAAAAAGCACTTCGTCGTGACGTTCACAAGACAATCGCGAAAGTGACTGACGATATCGCTCGTCGTCAAACGTTCAACACGGCTATCGCGGCAATCATGGAACTGATGAACAAGCTAGCGAAAGCGCCTCAAGAATCTGCACAAGACCGTGCAATCCTTGATGAAGCACTAAAAGCAGTTGTTGCAATGCTTTACCCTATCACTCCTCACATCTCTTACGAAATGTGGACAGCGCTGGGTCAAGAAGACATCGATAATGCGACATGGCCAACACACGATGAGAAAGCTCTGGTTGAAGACGAGAAGCTAATCATCGTTCAAGTAAACGGCAAGCTACGTGCGAAGTTAACAGTACCGGCAGATATCTCGAAAGAAGATATTGAAGCGCTAGGTCTAAACGATGAGAACGTAACTAAGTTCACAGACGGCAAGACTGTTCGTAAAGTGATTTACGTACCGGGTAAGCTACTGAACATCGTTGCTAACTAATCATTCGTCACATCGTGACTGATTGGTTGAGTAAACACTCACAATGCGATAGGAATTAAAGAACTTAATTGCCACTTCGCAGTCAATAGACAGGGTGCACCCCACCCTGTCTACTTATTTAAACGCTTTTACATTGGTTAATACCCAGCACGGTTACCCCTAAACTTAAAGCCTTTAAATAAGTAATCCATTTTATGAGAGCCATCAAATAATGCGCCTGATTTCACTGTCTTCGTTAAAAGCTACCTTCGTTGTTCTAACTGTCAGCCTACTCTCAGCCTGTGGTTTTCACCTGCGTGGTGACTACTCTGTACCCGAAGAACTGAACAAGATCTCAGTATCCAGTTACGACCAATACAGTACATTTACGCGTATGGTGAAGAGCCAGTTACGTATGAGTAACGTGGAAATTGTTGCGCCAACCAGCAAAACGCCTAACCTTCACCTACTAAGCGAAAGCGTTAATGAGCGTACGCTCTCTCTCTACCAGAACACACGTGCTGCTGAGAAGGAACTGACTTTCAATGCCTCTTATCGTGTGACGATTCCTGAACTGGGCGATAAAACCTTTACCACCAGCGTAACTCGTAGTTACCTAGATAACCCGCTAACAGCACTCGCAAAATCGGTTGAACGCGACATGATCGAAGATGAGATGCGCAAGCTAGCTGCAAGCCAAATCCTACGTCAAATGGCACGCCTGAAAGCCAACATTGCTGCAAACAGCATGAACCTTGAAGACCTAGAAGAAGTTCAAGTTAAAGAGCTAGAGAAGCAGTACAACATTAAAAATGTTGAGGTAACTCCAGATTCAACTGAGTCTGCTCAATAAGGTTAACTGATGCGTATTTTTGCAGACCGTTTATCAGAGCAATTAAATAAGCAGCTTAGCCGCGTTTATTTGATCTTTGGTAACGAACCGCTATTGCTTCAAGAAAGCCGTGAGTCGATTCAGAAAGCCGCTAAAGAGCAAGGCTTTGAAGAGCGTCATCGCTTTGCTATCGACAGCAGCCTAGATTGGAATGATGTTTACGACTGTACCCAAGCCCTAAGTCTGTTTTCGAGCCGTCAACTGATCGAGTTAGAGTTGCCAGAGTCTGGTGTAAATGCCGCTATCGCGAAAGAGCTATTGGCGCTATCAGATCAGTTGCACGAAGACATCATGTTAGTGTTGATCGGAACCAAACTAACTAAGGCACAAGAGAACGCGAAGTGGTTTAAAGCACTTTCAAGCCAAGGTCACTGGGTAAGCTGCTTAACCCCTGACGTTGGCCGCTTGCCTCAATTTGTTCAAGCTCGCTGTCGCCAAATTGGTTTACAGCCAGACGCCGAAGCGACGCAAATGTTGGCTCAATGGCATGAAGGTAACTTGTTCGCATTGACCCAAAGCTTAGAGAAGCTAGCCCTGCAATACCCTGATGGTAAGCTGACCTTAGTTCGACTTGAAGAGTCATTAAGTCGTCATAATCATTTTACCCCTTTCCACTGGGTAGATGCCCTACTCGCAGGTAAAGGTAATCGAGCTCAACGTATTTTGCGCCAATTAGAGGCGGAAGGTGTGGAAGCAGTGATTCTTTTGCGTAGTATTCAGCGAGAGCTAACACTGCTGCTTCAAATGCAACAGCAGATGCAGCAGATGCCTATCGGACAAGTGTTCGAGAAACATCGTATCTGGCAATCTAAGAAACCCCTTTATAACGCAGCGCTAACACGAGTCTCAGTGACTCAGTTACACTCTCTGTTTGCACTGCTTACTCAAGCTGAATTGCTCTCTAAAACCCAGTATGAGCAATCACCTTGGCCACTCATTCACCAATTGAGTGTTGAGTTTTGTATCCCCTCGGCTTCAATCCCCTTTCCCGCATAAAAGCGTGATATGATTTTGAGTCGCAAAATTAAGATTTAAGGAACACCCTGTGTTACGTGAAGAACTAAGAGATTTTCTTGCAGATAAAGCCGACGACATGAAAGCAGAGTCGATCATCACCATCGACGTCGAAGGTAAATCCAGTGTGACAGACTACATGATCGTTTGTACTGGTACTTCAAAGCGCCACGTCGCTTCTATCGCGGAACATGTCGCAAGTGAAGTGAAAAAAGTTGGCCTCGAGCCGCTAGGTATGGATGGGGAACAAGAAGGTGAATGGGTTGTCCTAGATATGGGCACCAGCATGCTTCACGTGATGCAAGCTGAGCAACGCGAGCTATACCAACTAGAAAAGCTGTGGGGCTAATCTGTGAAGATCCAATTAATTGCCGTTGGCACCAAAATGCCAAAATGGGTTGAGGAAGGCTTTCAAGAATATAAGCGTCGCTTCCCACACGATATGCCACTGGAATTGGTAGAAATTCCAGCGGGCAAACGCGGCAAAAATGCTGACATTGCACGCATTCTGCAAAAAGAGGGCGAAGCGATGCTAGCAGCGGTCCCAAAAGGCAGCCGTATTGTGACGCTCGATATCCCAGGCAGAAAATGGGATACACCACAACTTGCTGAACAACTAGAGAGCTGGAAACTGGATGGACGTGATGTTTCTATCCTTATTGGTGGCCCAGAAGGGCTTGCTCCAGCATGTAAAGCGGCGGCTGACCAAAGTTGGTCTCTGTCGGCTCTGACTCTACCGCACCCGCTTGTGCGCGTTATCATGGCAGAAAGCCTGTACCGAGCTTGGAGCATTACAGCTAATCATCCGTATCACCGAGAATAAGCGTTAATGTTACGTAAACGTAGCCAAATCCGTGATTACAAAGAAGAAGCACGACTATTTGCTAGTCGTGCTTTTATTGCGTTTATAGGCATTGTAATCATGATGGGCATTTTGGTTGCCAACCTGTACAACATTCAGGTCAACCAATATCAAGACTATAAAACCCGCTCGAACGACAACCGTATCAAAGTTGTTCCTATCGCACCGACTCGCGGCCTAATCTATGACCGAAATGGTGTATTACTGGCGGAAAACCGTCCAGTATTCGACCTGGAGATCACTCCTGAAAAAATTAAGGACATGGATGACACCATTAAGCGTCTCCAAGAACTTTTAGAAATCAGCCCAGAGCGCGTCGAAAGATTCAATCGCGATCGCCGCAATACGCGTCGTTTCAAGTCCGTTCCTATCCTCAACCAACTCACTGAAGATCAAGTGGCGGTTTTCTCTGTAAACCAGCACAAGTTCCCAGGTGTCGAGGTGACAGGCACTCTCAAGCGTTTTTACCCATATGGTGATGTACTGACACACGTGATTGGCTACGTATCACGCATTAATGACCGCGATATGCGACGTCTGGTTCGTGAAGAGAAAGACGCGAACTATCAAGCGACCCGCGACATCGGTAAGTTGGGTATCGAGCGCTATTACGAAGACATACTACACGGTACAGCCGGCTACCAAGAGGTTGAAGTCAACAGCCGTGGGCGTATTATTCGTACATTAAAATTTGTACCCGCGATTCCAGGCAAAGACATCGTATTGAACCTCGATATTGACCTTCAACTTTACGTACACAAATTACTCGATGGACGTCGCGGCTCAGCCGTTGTACTTGATCCAAAAGACAACGGGGTACTCGCTATGGTCTCTAGCCCGAGCTATGACCCAAATGCCTTTGTGCACGGTATCTCGTCCAAAGGTTACAACGCCCTGCTCAACGACAAAAACCGTCCACTCGTAAACCGAGCGACTCTGGGCATCTACCCACCAGCATCAACGATTAAACCTTTCATCGCAGTAGCCGCGTTGCAAGAAGGTGTGATCACACCAAACACTACCCGTAACGACCCGGGGTATTGGAAGATTCCGAACTCAAAAACCAAACCTTTCCGTGATTGGCTACGCTGGGGGCACGGCACTGTTGATATCGTTAAAGCAATTGAAGAATCTGTGGATACCTTCTTCTACCAAATCGCCTTTGATATGGGTATTGACCGCCTATCACGCTGGATGATGATGTTTGGTTTTGGTGACTACACGGGTATCGATATCCATGAAGAGAGTAAAGCCAACATGCCTACGCGTGATTGGAAAATGGCTCGTCATCGTGTGCCTTGGTATCAAGGGGACACCATCCCTGTCGGTATTGGACAAGGCTACTGGACAGCGACACCTATGCAGATAGCGAAAGCAACATCGGTATTGGTACATGAAGGTGAAGTCATTGCTCCGCACCTATTGCGTGCCACCATTGAAAATGGACAGCCACTTGAGACACAATCGCTGTCTGATATCGAAACTTATCCACCAATTACAGGTGTAAAGCAGCGATTCTGGGACATAGGTAAAGAAGGCATGAAACTGGTAAACCACGGTCGTAAAGGGACGGCTCGTCGCTCTTTCCAAGGTATGTCTTACCTGACCGCCGGTAAATCCGGTACTGCGCAAGTCTTCGGATTGAAAGAAGATGAAGAGTACAATGCTGATGAAATCGCAGAACACCTACGTGACCACGCGCTCTTTACTGGCTTTGCACCGTTGGATGACCCTAAAGCAATCGTGACCATCGTACTCGAGAACGCAGGCGGTGGCTCATCAAACGGTGGTCCTGTTGTGAGACGAATCTTCGACCATATTGTTCTGGGCGATGAATATAAGAGTAAGGCAACACAATAATGAAACTCGATCTCTCTACTGGTCAAAATCGCGCCCTATTTGAGCGATTCCATATTGATTTGCCGCTTCTGCTTGGCATCTTAGTATTAATGGGGTTTGCGTTGCTGATAATGTACAGCGCAAGCGGTCAAAGTTTGGCGATGATGGATCGTCAAGCGATGCGTATGGCGTTATCACTTGGCGTAATGATCTTCCTCGCACAGATCTCCCCGCGCACCTATGAGACATTGGCTCCGGTGCTGTTTATTGGCGGTGTGATATTGCTACTCGGCGTGCTGTTCTTTGGTGAAGCCTCCAAGGGAGCTCAGCGCTGGTTGAATTTCGGATTTGTTCGCTTCCAACCTTCGGAGCTACTTAAGCTCGCTGTACCACTGATGCTAGCTCGTTACATTGGTAAGCGTTCACTCCCCCCGACATTTCAAACGCTAGTCATCTCATTGGTAATGGTATTTGTACCCACCATTCTTATCGCCAAGCAGCCCGATTTAGGAACGTCAATCTTGATTGCGGCGTCTGGTATTTTCGTGATTTTCTTGGCGGGTATCAGTTGGAAAATCATCGCGAGTGCAGCGGTAGCTTTGGGTGCGTTTATCCCAATTCTGTGGTTCTTCTTAATGCGCGAATACCAAAAGGTTCGTGTACGTACTCTGTTTGATCCAGAATCCGATCCACTCGGTGCGGGCTACCATATTATTCAAAGTAAGATTGCGATTGGCTCTGGCGGTATCTCAGGTAAAGGTTGGCTACAAGGGACTCAATCTCAGCTGGAGTTTATTCCGGAGCGTCATACCGACTTTATCTTTGCGGTCATTGCCGAGGAATGGGGCATGATCGGTATCCTATTTCTTCTTGCTATCTATCTGTTCATTATTGGCCGCGGTCTGATTCTCGCAAGCCAAGCTCAAACCGCGTTTGGGCGAATGATGGGCGGTAGTATTGTTTTAAGCTTCTTCGTTTATATTTTTGTAAACATTGGTATGGTTAGTGGCATTCTACCCGTGGTAGGTGTACCTCTACCTCTTGTTAGTTATGGGGGTACTTCGATGGTTACATTGATGGCTGGTTTTGGTATTTTGATGTCAATCCACACTCACCGCAAAGCATTCTCAAAGGCGACGTAAGTGATAATTAACACAATGAACAACGGTACACAGACCTCCGACAAATCATCGCATCTCAAACAACTGATTTTAGTTGGGAGCTTAGTCGTGCTGATCAACGGTTGTTCATCACAACCAGATTCACAATCGGGTCGCTACGACATTAACGATGACATCGCCCCTGATGCACCCATTTCAGTTGAGCATTTAGAAGATGCTCACCCAAAATATGAACCCTACAGCCTAGGGGGTAACAGTGATTACACCCTGCGTGGTGCAGACTATAAAATCGTTCGCGATAGCAAAGGGTTCACAGAGAAAGGCAAAGCATCTTGGTATGGCAAGAAGTTTCATGGGCACTTGACTTCTAATGGTGAAGTGTACGACATGTACTCAATGTCCGCCGCGCACAAGACACTGCCAATTCCAAGCTATGTGAAAGTGACCAATACCGACAATAATAAGAGCACCATTGTTCGCGTTAATGACCGTGGCCCTTTTCATGAGGGTCGCATCATTGATTTAAGCTACGCAGCTGCATACAAATTAGACGTGATTCGTACCGGGACGGCTAATGTCGAAATTGAAGTGATAACCGTTGATATCCCAACCGACGAAAAGAAGAAAGCGGCACTACCACAATATATTATTCAAGTTGCGACTTCCCAGCATCAAGATCGCAGTGAAAAACTCGCGAGTGAACTGAGCCGAAAACTATCGGTCAAAACTTTTCTTCAGCCAGTAGATGACAAATACCGACTGATGCTTGGGCCATTTCATGACTATGCTCTGACTCAAGAAAAATTAGAACAGGTTAAGCTTATGGGTTACCCGTCAGCTTATATAAAGAAGCACACCTTAACTCGCTAGAATCTTACGGAATTTATGACAATCACTGCACTGGTTTGAAATAGTGATTCTGTTAAGATATGGATAGTTAACTAAATAATTGCGTTCAAAATGAATAAATCTAACAAACTTATCAAATCGATTTTTGCTACTTCTGTTGCGCTGTCTGCAACGCTAGCTTCTTCGTCATTCGCCGCGCCTATCGTTGTTCCAGACGCACCACAAATTGCTGCTAAAGGCTTTGTCCTAATGGATTACCATTCAGGCAAAGTATTGGCAGAAAAAGAGATGAACACTCAGCTTTCCCCAGCAAGCTTGACCAAAATGATGACCAGCTATGTTATCGGTCAAGAACTTGAACGTGGCAACATCAACCTTAATGACGACGTTGTAATCAGCGAAAACGCTTGGGCGAAGAATTTCCCAGACTCTTCAAAGATGTTTGTTGAAGTGGGTACCACGGTAAAAGTTGAAGATCTTAACCGCGGTATCATCATCCAATCGGGTAACGATGCATGTGTCGCTATGGCAGAACACATTGCGGGTTCAGAGGATGCGTTCGTTGATCTAATGAACGCGTGGGCAAGCTCTATCGGCATGAAAGACACGCACTTTGCGAACGTACACGGCCTCGATAACCCGAACCTATATTCAACGCCTTACGATATGGCACTGCTAGGTCAAGCACTTATTCGTGACGTTCCTGAAGAGTACCGCATCTACTCTGAGAAAAAATTCACTTACAACGGCATTACTCAATACAACCGTAACGGCCTGTTGTGGGATAAGAGCATGAATGTGGATGGCATCAAAACTGGTCACACAAGTAATGCAGGTTACAGCCTAGTAAGCTCAGCAACTGAAGGTAAGATGCGCCTGGTTGCTGTTGTAATGGGCACCAAGAATGCTAACGCTCGCAAAACAGAGAGCAAAAAGCTACTTAGCTACGGCTTCCGCTTCTTTGAAACAGTTGCACCACACAACGCTGGTGAAACGTTCGTTGAAGAGAAAATTTGGATGGGCAGCAAAGACACAGTTGCTCTAGGAGTCGATGAAGACACATTCGTAACCCTTCCTCGCGGCCAAGCGAAGAACCTAAAAGCGAGCTTTGTTCTAGAAAAAGAACTTGAAGCACCGATTAGCAAGGGCGACCAAGTTGGTAAACTCTTCTATCAGATCGATGGGCAAGACGTGGCTGAATACCCACTACTGGCACTAGAAGATGTCGAGCAAGGCAGCCTATTTAGCCGTCTATGGGACTACCTAGTTCTTCTGTTCAAAGGTTTATTCTAAGGACTTAGAGTAACAGTGAGTGACAGTAATCACATGATCCTGTTAACTATTTACTCATAACCCTTTTTAGGGTCGCCTAACAAGCTAACAAAAGCCGCACTGTGCGGCTTTTGTTGATCTTGAGTTCGGTGATATTTACCAGTAATATTCCGCTCTTATTAATCGAGTCAATTGACCGAATACGCTTTTCTCGGTATTTTGCCCAGCAGCGAAGTACCTACCATTTTGGAGCTAATCATGAACATCAATTCTGATGCAAAACTTAAAGACCTTTTAGAGTTCCCTTGTTCTTTTACTTACAAGGTTATGGGTTACGCGAAGCCAGAACTGCCTGAACTTGTACTGGAAGTGATCCAGCGCCACGCTCCTGGTGACTACAGCCCAACAGTGAAACCAAGTGCAAAGGGTAACTACCACTCTGTTTCGATCAACATTACAGCAACGTCGATTGAGCAAGTAGAAACACTTTACAAAGAGCTTGGCGAGATCGATATCGTACGTATGGTTCTGTAATCTAGGATTACACAAGGATCACAGCGGCTTAAAGCCGCTGTTTTTGTTTTAAGCACTCCGTTTTTGCCGCTTTTATTCAACTTAATTTTCAAGAAATACAAAGAAAGTTGAAAAACCTTGCAGTCCGTCTGTAGTTAGAATCAAATTTCGCGTTTATAATGCGTTCACTTTATTAACCCTTGAGGGAGTCCTGCTTTGCAAAATAAGCTAATCGTCAAAAAATTAGGTCGCCAGGATTATGAACCCGTATGGAAGGCCATGCATGAGTTCACCGATACACGCACAGAAGAAGACGTTGACCAAATTTGGTTAGTCGAGCACAACCCAGTCTTCACTCAAGGGCAAGCAGGCAAAGCAGAGCATGTACTTAATGCTGGCGACATCCCTGTCATTCAAAGTGATCGCGGCGGACAAGTCACCTATCATGGCCCGGGCCAGTTGGTAGCTTACTTCTTGATCAACATTCGTCGTAAAAAGTTTGGAGTGCGAGATCTAGTTACTCACATCGAGAACCTCGTAATCAACACTCTGAAAGCATACAATATCGAATCAGCTGCACGACCTGACGCTCCGGGTGTTTATGTCGATGGCAAAAAGATATGTTCTCTAGGACTGCGTATTCGACGTGGCTGCTCTTTTCATGGGCTAGCACTCAATGTCGATATGGACCTGTCTCCATTCCTTCGTATTAACCCTTGTGGTTACCAAGGTATGGAAATGGCTCAAGTTAGCCAACTAGGTGGTCCTTCGGATCTAGAGATCGTTGAGCAACAGCTAATACAAGAGCTTGTCGAATTACTTGGTTATGACCAAGTAGACATTCAAGCCAACCGTAACACTACAGCAGAAGCATAAAATCATGAGCAAACCAATCCAAATGGAAAAAGGCGTTAAATACCGCGACGCCGATAAAATGGCATTGATTCCAGTAAAGAACATGCCTACCGAGCAGAAAGAGATCCTGCGCAAGCCGGACTGGATGAAGATCAAGCTGCCTGCTGATAGCCAGCGCATCCAAGACATCAAATCTGCAATGCGTAAGAACAACCTTCACTCGGTATGTGAAGAAGCGTCTTGTCCGAACCTGGCTGAGTGTTTTAACCACGGTACGGCAACCTTCATGATTCTTGGTGCTATCTGTACTCGTCGTTGCCCTTTCTGTGACGTAGCCCATGGACGCCCAGTCGCGCCTGAAGCGGAAGAGCCTCAGAAGCTAGCAAAAACCATCCAAGACATGAAACTGAAGTACGTGGTTATTACTTCCGTTGACCGTGATGATCTGCGTGATGGTGGTGCAAAACACTTTGCAGACTGTAACCGTGAGATCCGTGCACTAAACCCAAATATTCGTATCGAAACTCTGGTTCCTGACTTCCGTGGTCGTATGGACGTGGCGCTTGAACTACTAAAAGACAACCCGCCAGATGTATTTAACCACAACCTAGAGACAGCACCTCGCCTATACCGTAAAGCGCGTCCAGGTGCGAACTACAAGTGGTCATTGAACCTACTGAAGAAGTTTAAAGAGCAGCACCCAGACGTCCCAACAAAGTCGGGCGTAATGATGGGTCTTGGTGAAACAAAAGAAGAGATCATTCAGGTACTGAAAGATCTACGTGAACATGGCGTGACAATGCTGACTCTAGGCCAATACCTAGCACCTAGCCGTCACCACTTGCCAGTTGAGCGTTACGTGCCACCATCTGAGTTTGATGAACTGAAAGAGATCGCTCTAGAGCTTGGCTTTACACACGCGGCGTGTGGCCCGTTCGTTCGCTCTTCTTACCACGCGGACCTGCAAGCTCAAGGTATGGAAATTAAGTAACTCGCGACTTAACTTCTCTATATTTGAAAGGCGCATACCCTATGGTTATGCGCCTTTTTCATACCTGTGATTTAACGTTCAAACTCACACAACTCTCGATAAAAGCACAAACTGCATATCCAAACATACCGAGACTAAAAAGCCGCTCTTAACCAAGAGCGGCTTTCATATTTAGAGTGTTGCTTTAATCGTTTGTAGTATCGCTAGAACACTAGCCGAAAGATGCCCAGATAACCGTTACTACCAGTACAGGGCATACAAACTTAACATATGCAGGCCATACTTTACCAAACCAGCCTAATTGGAAGTCAGGACAGCCCTGCTCTAGCTCTTTTACCTTAGACGCACGGCTCCATACCCAACCACCAAACAGACAGAACATCAATGCAGCAATAGGTTGTAGGTACTGAGTAGCAATCATAGCCACTAGGCCAAACAGAGTACCAAAGTTGTAAACGATAACGATGCTGAACAGCGCGATTAAACCACCGATAACCCAACTTGTCGGTGTACGAGCCGTGTTAAAGCGCTCACTCACAAGAGAAACGGGAGCCTCTAGCATCGAAATAGAAGAGGTCAGCGCAGCAATAGTCAGTAGTAGGAAAAAGACAATCGCAAAGATCTGACCTAGGAAGCCTAAGCTATCGAACATCAAAGGCAATACCGTAAACACCAGAGTATCTGAGCTCAGCAATGAACCATCTTCAGCATAGATTTGTACGCCCTTCTGCATCGCGACAAACATCGCTGGCATCACCACAAGACCTGCAATGAAGGCAACAGCGGTATCCACTAAGGTTACGTTCATCGCCATCTTCGGTAAGTTCTCTTTCTTACTTAAGTAAGAGCCATAGATCAGCATTGAACAGCCACCAATGGTCAATGAGAAGAAGCCTTGTCCCATGGCCGCTAAAATCAGTTTTCTATCCCATACCTTTTCAAAATCAGGTACAAGGTAGTGCTTAAGCCCTTCAACTGCACCTTGTTGAGTCATGATGTATACGAACAAAAGTGCGAACAGAACGAACAGCGCTGGCATTAAACGAGTCGACCATTTTTCAATACCTTGCTTGATGCCACCTTGTACAATCAAGATTGTCAGCACGTAAAACAGAACAGTACCAAAGACATTGCGCTCTACACTAAAACCTTTGAACCACGCTGCAATCTCAACCAAGCCCAACACATCAGCAATCGCGCCAAATAGGAAGCAGATCAACCAACCACCAACAATGCTGTAAAAGCCTAATACAGCACTTGGTACACTTAAGCCAATCCAGCCGGTCAGTGCACCGACTTTTTTCGCCAGTGGGTTCGACGTTAGTGAGCGCATACTATCCACTGGGTTAGCTTGACCATGACGACCAATCGCCATTTCAACCACCAGCATTGGGAATGCGACCACAAAGATCAGCACCAAATACACTAACAGGAACGCGCCGCCACCATTACTTGCGACTTGTGTTGGGAAACCCCAAATGTTTCCAAGGCCAACTGCAGCGCCCGCTGCTGCCAAAATAAAACCCAAACGAGAACTAAACAGCTCTCTTGATGAAGAAGATTGTTGGTTCATACTGCCTGCAAAATACCAATGAACTAGTTTGCTAGTACAATAATCAAAACCACTAACCCATGCAATCTATATATGATTAAAATGCTTATTTATAAGAAAAAACCAAACAGTAAAACTGTAAATTTTAATATACATGGAATTACCAACCACAGATAAACAACAAACCATTAACAATCACCACTCCGCACCCTTATACAACAAGCACAAAAAAGGGCACGCGAGGTGCCCAATCGAAGGTTCAATTTAATACTAACTGGTGCTAAATGGTAAACACTTGGTAGTCTTTCAAATTCGGGATCTTTTCATGCAACGATTTTTCTTGCTCAGCCATCTCATCAAGTGAGTCACAAAATGCTTCCGCTTCTTTCTCTACCTGTTGTGAGTGCTCTTTAAAACGCTCTTCAATTTTCAACTTCAGTTCAGACATACTGTCCGCCATCTCAGTTAAGTTAAGACCGCCCTCTTGCTTCATTTTTTCAGACATGGCATTGAAAGCGCTTGAGATAAACTCTTCGTTAAAGATCTCCATCGCCTTATCGAAGTCTGCACTCCAGCCATTCGCCATCGATTCAAAGCTCTCAGCCGGAAGCACTAAGTCGCCGTCTTTATAGTAACGTGCTTCCATCTCCGCAAAGAAATCACTCATTGATTTTTTAACATTATCAAACGCTTCTGGCGCATCCAAACTTAATGCAATGTCATCAATAACATCGTTTGCCAATGCTAATCCCTCTTTCGCCATTGCCTTGGCTTGAGGTAAGTATTCACTCATGCTTTCACGGTAGCGTTCAATCGCCGCTTGCTGATCTGCATCGAGCTCAACCTTTTCACCATGAATATAGAGCTCGTTACCATCAAGTACGGCCGTATCGCCATTGGTTTGGTGGATTTCAACTGTCTGCTGATCAATTCTCAGTTCATTTTTCAGGTCTACACGACACTGAGCCGCATACACAGGAACACTCGCTGCGGCCAACACCAAGGATAGTGATGCAATTAATACGTTCTTTTTCATAACATCCTCACATACATTGCTGTACTAACTATACATTGAGTGATTCACTCTATGTCATGGAAAGGTTTAGAACTTAACAAACCGACACAATTTCATAGAGAAAATGGCTGTCTGCAACACTAAATTCCACTTCGTCTCCCACCTCTTTCCCCATCAAGGCTGCACCTAGAGGAGCGTTTGGCGTCAATATGGAAACATTTTTATCACCCCACTCGAGTGATAAACCTCCGACTCTTGGCCCAATAAAGAAATACTTAACCTTATCTTGATCATCGATAACAGAAAGAAAGCTGCTCATCGCCACGCGCTCGCCTTCTCTCAGAACTAAATCACGATAGCATTGAATATCCTCTTCACACTCTTGAACTCTTACGGCCTGACCATGTGCGAGGTAAGATGCCTCTAGTGCCAGAGTATCATATTTATGTTCTGGAACTGTCTCTTCGTCTGTCGCAGCATCAATCGCTCGCTGCGTTGCTGACTGTGCAATTGCAAGCCGAGATTCAAGCTGCTGGAGGATTATTTGTTTAAACTCGGATTTATTCATACTTTTGAAGTGCTTTTCTTTAGGAGCTACAGAATAGAATTAGGTACAATCTGGTGCAAGCGCTTTGAAACTGGAGTTTCTCTGCCAATTGAACAGGCTTAGCGGCACACCACACAGATTAACCGGGCACACTTATGATAGAACAGAAGCTAAAACAGGTCTTTGGATTCGACTCACTGCGTTATGGACAAAAGCAAGTTATCGATAATGTTCTAGCAGGCCAATCGGCAGCGGCAATTTTTCCGACCGGATCAGGTAAATCTCTCTGTTATCAGCTTCCGGCGCTAGAGTTGCCCCATCTCACTTTGGTGATTTCCCCCTTACTTGCACTTATGAAAGATCAATTGAGTTTTCTACACAGTAAAGGGATTGCTGCCGCGGCCATCGAGTCGAGCCAAGACAGACAAACCACTCAACGAGTGATGCAGTCCGTTCGCAATGGCGAAACCAAAATCTTGATGATCTCGGTTGAGCGCCTAAAGAACGAGCGCTTTCGACAATTCATCTCACAGGTACCTATCTCGCTTCTAGTGGTCGACGAAGCGCACTGTATCTCAGAATGGGGTCACAACTTCCGACCTGACTATCTCAAGCTGCCCCACTATCAGAAACAGCTCAACATTCCTCAAGTCCTTTTGCTAACCGCAACGGCGACAACGGGAGTGATTCAAGACATGCAGAGCAAGTTCAATATTGCTCCAGAGAGTGTCGTAGTCACGGGCTTTTATCGTAAAAACCTCGACTTAGCGATACAACCTTGTGAGCAAGAGACGAAGTTAGAGACTTTATGTAATGTGGTCAATCAAGCGCCGCAATCGCCGACTATTGTTTATGTGACGCTTCAGCAGACAGCAGAGAATGTCGCGCAAGCCCTCAGAAATGTCGGTATTAATGCGATTGCCTACCATGCCGGTCTCAAGCCAGAAAACCGCGATGCCATTCAGCAGCAGTTTATGAGCGATGAAATCAGCTGCATCGTTGCGACCATTGCGTTTGGTATGGGTGTCGATAAGTCGAATATTCGCCGAGTGATTCACTTTGATCTGCCTAAATCGATAGAGAATTACTCCCAAGAGATTGGACGTGCCGGTCGTGACGGACAAAACTCTGAGTGTATACTGCTCGCTAATAAACACGGCCTCAGTACGCTAGAGAACTTTGTCTTTGGTGATACACCCGATAACATCGCGATTCAAACCGTGCTGCAAGAGATATACGCTTGTCAGCCCTCTGGCAATACCTACGCTACTCAGTGGGAAATCATACTCAATCAGCTCTCTCGCGAATCCAATATTCGTCAGCTGCCACTGAAAACACTATTAGTGTACCTTGAGATCGAGGGCATCATTGAACCCAAATACAGTTTCTTCGCCGATTACAAATTCAAGTTTGTTCGACCAAAACCACAGATCATCGACCAATTTCAGGGAGAGCGCCGTGCGTTTGTGGAGTCGATCTTCCAATGCTCACCGCAAGCTCGTGTTTGGTGCCAAGTGGACTTCGATGCATTGTGGACGCACTTTCAAGCAGACAGGCAGCGAGTGATCGCGGCAATCGACTACTTTAATGAGCAAGGTTGGATTGAGCTGGAAAGCAAGCAGATCACCGATGTGTATGCAGTACACAATACCAGTGAAGACCCAAATGAGGTTGCTCAGCGTCTGTCGGCACTGTTTAAACAAAAAGAGGACAATGAAATTGGCCGCCTCAATTATATGTTGGATTTCTTTGAATCAAGCACCTGCCTGAGTTCAAAACTCGCCAACTACTTTGGTGACCTTAATGCACCACAAGAATGTGGACACTGCTCAGCTTGTCGTGGCAACGCCGCCAAGCTACCTGATGTACCGTTGACGGCGATTGACGAGAGTGACCTTCAAGCTTGGATAAATGAATTCACAAGTAGCAGCCCACAATGGGTAACAGATGAAGCAATTACTCGCTTCTTATCGGGTATTGCAACGCCACTGTCTACCAAGCTCAAAGCCAGTAAGATGGTTGGATATGGCAAGCTTGAACAGCACCCTTTCCGCGATACCCTCGCTCTGGTTCAACGAATTCCAAGATAGTTCAACAAACTCCAAGATAATAAAATAGTCGCCAACTTAGCTTCTTATGATTAGAAGAAACTGAGTTGGCGCATTTGATCTTTGGGTTGCAGCATGACACTCAACCCTAGCAAGCGAATCTCACGTCCTTGCTGACGCTTTAGAATCTCACTCAACAGCTCTTTGAAGTGCTCGAGATTCAAAGAGGGTTGAATATGTTCAATGGTGGTTTGTTGAAAGTCCGCAAACTTAAGCTTGATGCCTTGCTTGGTGATAGATTTAGTCGGGCTCGCTTTCTCAAGCCTTGCTTCCAACTCAGGAAACAGGCGCTCTTCAATCACTTTCCAGCACTCTTGATAGGTTGAGATGTTTTCACTGAAAGTGCGCTCCACACCCACCGACTTTCTTTCTCGCTCAACTACAACCTCTCGATCATCAATGCCATGGCTTCTCTTCCAAAGCGAGGCACCTTGTCGACCAAACTTAGCCAACAAGGAACGATAATCTGTCTGCTTAATATCTTTACAGGTATAAAAGCCCGCTTGATGAAGCTTCTCGATACTCACTTTGCCAACGCCAGGGATCTTCTCTAATGGCAGTTCATCAATTACCCCCTGAACGTCTTGAGGGGGAATAACAAACTGTCCATTGGGCTTATTCATATCCGAAGCCACTTTAGCCAAAAACTTAATCGGCGCGACACCTGCAGACGCCGTTAACTGGAGTTCATTCCAAATATCACGACGGATAGCTTCGGCAATAAGAGTGGCTGAGCCATGACACTGCTCTGAGTCAGTCACATCAAGAAAGGCTTCATCCAGTGATAGCGGTTCAATGATGGAGGTATATCGAGAAAAGATGGCTCGGATCTGCTTGGAGATTTCCTTATAGACCTGCATCCGCCCTGGCACCACCAACAGGTTTGGGCACAACTGCAACGCCTTAGCCGTTGGCATCGCCGAGCGAATACCAAATTTGCGCGCCTCATAGTTACAAGTACTCAGTACTCCACGCTGCTTCTCGTGTCCACCTACGGCTAACGGACGATTTCGATATGATGGGTTATCGCGCATTTCGACAGCCGCGTAAAAGCAGTCCATATCAACATGGATTATTTTCCGCACTCTTTCTCTATCAGAAGCACACATGACCAAAACACCCGCCAAACACTGTATTAATAAACAGTATAATCATTTATTCGCCGAGAACAAAGTGATCATTGATTGAGCCATCTTTCGCTTAGTCAGTTGTTAACACTTCTGGTAGTATAGTTAAAAAGTATTTACTCAATATGTAGGGAACACAGTTGACTGAAAAAATACTGGTTGTTGAAGACAGTCGAGCCTTTAGAAATTACCTTCACCAACAGCTAACTACTAGCGGTTTTACGGTGACGCTCGCCGAATCTGTCCAGCAGGCTAAAGAGATACTTGAACAGGAAACAGACTTTCTTTGTGCGGTATTAGACTATTGCCTGCCAGATGGACAGGATGGCGAAATCGTCGACTTGGTTCTTGGTTACCAACAGAAGATCATCGTACTGACTGCCATGTTCAGTGCAGCCCTACGTGAGCAAGTACTTGCTAAAGGTGTGATTGATTACATTCTAAAAGACAGTAAGGCGTCAGTGACGTATTTGCTACCTTTAATTCAACGCATTACTAACAACAAAAATCACAAAGCTCTGGTTGTCGACGACTCCTCAGTGGTGCGCCACTACATAGTGCAACTCCTCGAACACCAATACATCCAAACTGTTCAAGCTGTTGACGGTGAACAAGGCTTAGCTCTACTTCAAAGCGACCCCGATATTACGTTTGTCGTTACCGATCATGACATGCCCAATAAGGACGGCATCACCATGATTCGAGAAATTCGCCAACACTACACACGCAACGAACTGGCCATCTTAGGACTGTCAGGAAGTGATGATCGCACATTAACCGCACAGTTCCTAAAAGCGGGCGCTAACGACTTTCTCTATAAGCCATTCAATCAAGAAGAGTTCTTCTGTCGTATTCACCAATTACTGGATATGAAAGAAGCCAACAATGAACTTTTCCGTCACGCCAATGAAGACGCGCTTACCGGATTATGGAATCGCCGATTCTTGTTCAATCAGGCTTGTAAAGGTTGCGATAAACGCAATATCGCGATGATGGATATCGACTTCTTTAAAAAAGTAAATGATACCTATGGTCATGATGGTGGCGACGCTGTACTAATTGCAGTTGGTCGAATCATTAAATCATTTTTCAAAGATGACGTGGCTGCTCGTTTTGGCGGCGAGGAGTTCTGTATTCAGGCTTGCGGATCATTTAGAGACTTTATCGTGCGTCTAGAAAAGATGAGAATGGCGATTGAACAGCAGGTCATAACTCATGACGATCAACAAATTCAAGTTACCATGAGTATTGGCGTCACCAATATTGAGTCCGACTTAGATAGTCAAATAAAAGCGGCTGATGAACTCTTATATCAAGCAAAAGAGCAAGGCCGTAATAAACTGGTGTTTGAAAGAAACAACTAAAAACCACCACAAACAAAAAAGCTCAAGGCTTCCCCTTGAGCTTTTCTTTTATCAGGTAAGTCTGATTAAGCGATACGGTCTTTTTCCCATGCGGCGAGCTTCTCTTCACGTGCAGCTAACTTCTCAGCACGGTAAGCTTCACGAGCTTCACGCTTCTTACGCGCATCACAAGGCTCAGGACAGTTACATACCTTATCGATACCAACCGCACCAAGACCACCACAGCTGCCTTTTACCACTTTCTTCTGGATGATGTAGCCAATCGACATTGCTGCAATCACTGCTAGAAAAACACCAAATGTAATAATAAATGTATTCATAATGCTCTCGCTACCTTATTTATTTAAGTATGGCTTGAACGCTTCAGAGGCGATCTCTTCAAAGCCATCGGCTGTTTTTACCACCATAAATGCTGGGATATTATGTTGATTTGCGATTTCCATACCTTTTACCTCACCTAAGACCATAAGGCCAGTAGATAAACCATCTGCAGTCATTGAAGACGGGTCTAGTACGGTTACTGATACCACTTTATGGTGAATCGGTTTACCTGTTTCTGGATTGATAATGTGTGAGTAACGAACACCATCACGCTCAAAATAGTTTCGGTAATCACCCGATGTGGCAATAGCCATGTCACCTGGCTCAATGATCTCTTGAATCGTACGCTCTTCAACGCTTGGCTTTTCAATCGCAATGCGCCAACCAACATTTTCACGATTTAGACCTTTCAAGCGAATCTCACCACCGACTTCAACCATGTAGTTGTGAATGCCAATAGAGTCTAGGTAGTCAGCCAGTACATCCACACCCCAACCTTTCGCAATAGTTGAAAGGTCAACGTATAAACTTGGCAGATCTTTCGTCAGCTTGTTGCCCTCTACGCTTAGATGGTGGATACCAATTTTTTGTTTGCGTGCAGCCAGCTCTTCATCCGTTGGAACCACTTCAGGGCGGGCTTCAGGGCCAAAGCCCCAAAGATTGACCAAAGGCCCAACTGTGACATCCAATGCACCTTCAGTAAGACCGTTCAAACGAATCGCTTCTTTCACAACCGTCGCAGTTTGCTCAGATACTTCAAACGCATCGCCACCTTCATACTTGTTAAAGCGACTTAACTCGGAATCTTTGCGGTATGTCGACATCTGATCATTCACTTCTTCAAGCAGACGATCGATCTCTGCGTGCACCTTGTCTGATGCAGGAAAATCATCACTATTGATGTACTTAATATTGTAGCTCGTGCCCATAGTCGGACCGTTCAAATGTACTTGCTCTCGTGGCTTTTCACAGCCAGCCAAAAACAGTAGAGAAGTTAATGCAACAAGCCAAATTCTCACTTGCTTACTCCCATTATTGTTAGTGATTTATATAAGAAAGAACAGTGTCTGCATGGTTGCCACATGTGCTTTCTTATATAAGCCGTTGTGTGGTGAACACAGCTTAGAAAAACAAATGGCTGACTCCTAAGAGCCAGCCATAATATCAGTTACTTAAGTGGATTAACCACCGAAGTCATCTAGAAGGATGTTCTCATCTTCTACACCAAGATCTTTTAGCATGCCGATAACAGCCGCGTTCATCATCGGTGGACCACACATGTAGTACTCACAATCTTCAGGAGCTTCGTGATCCTTCAGGTAGTTTTCGTACAGTACGTTGTGGATGAAGCCTGTGTAACCATCCCAGTTATCTTCTGGCATTGGATCAGACAGAGCACAGTGCCAAACGAAGTTATCGTTTTCAGCTTGTAGGCCGTCGAAGTCTTCTACGTAGAACATCTCACGCTTAGAACGTGCACCGTACCAGAAAGACATCTTACGAGTTGAGTTAAGACGCTTAAGCTGGTCGAAGATGTGTGAACGCATTGGCGCCATACCAGCACCACCACCAACGAATACCATTTCAGCATCAGTGTCTTTCGCAAAGAACTCACCAAATGGACCAGAGATAGTACACTTGTCGCCCTCTTTAAGAGACCAGATGAACGATGACATTTGACCCGGTGGAACATCAGGATTATTTGGCGGCGGCGTAGCGATACGCACGTTCAGCATAATAATACCGTGTTCTTCTGGGTAGTTAGCCATTGAGTATGCACGGATGATATCTTCATCAACCTTAGACTCGTAACGGAACAGGTTAAACTTGTCCCAGTCTTCGCGGTACTCTTCTGGTACATCGAAATCAGAATATTTGATGTGGTGAGCAGGCGCTTCAATCTGAATGTAACCACCAGCACGGAATGGTACTGATTCGCCATCAGGGATTTGCAGCTTAAGCTCTTTGATGAAGGTTGCTTTGTTATCGTTAGAGATAACTTCACATTCCCACTTCTTCACACCGAAGATCTCTTCAGGAAGTTCGATATCCATGTCAGTTTTCATAGCAACTTGACATGCAAGACGTTCACCTTCGCGCGCTTCACCTTTAGTAATGTGGTCAAGCTCAGTTGGAAGGATGTCGCCACCGCCTGATTTAATTTTTACGCGACACTGACCACAAGAGCCACCGCCACCACAAGCAGAAGATACGAATACACCAGCACCAGCTAGAGCACCAAGCAGTTTACCGCCCGGTTGTGTCGTGATTGCTAGAGATGGGTCATCGTTTACAGCGATAGTGATGTCACCTGTAGGTACAAGCTTAGATTTAGCGAAAAGAATCACTAAAACCAGTGCAAGTACAATGATGGTAAACATCGCTACACCAAGAATAATGCTTTGCATTTGTTATTCCTTATTTCTGGGTGCTTACCCTACAGTTGAACACCAGAGAAAGACATAAAGCCTAACGCCATTAGACCAACACTGATGAACGTGATACCAAGACCACGAAGACCAGGAGGTACGTCAGAGTACTTCATCTTCTCACGGATACCCGCAAGTGCAACGATAGCTAACATCCAACCCACACCAGAACCGAAGCCGTACACAACAGATTCTGCGAAGTTGTAGTCACGCGTTACCATGAAAGATACACCACCAAAGATTGCACAGTTAACTGTGATCAGTGGTAGGAAGATACCTAGTGCGTTGTACAAAGGTGGGAAGAAACGGTCAAGAACCATCTCTAGGATTTGTACAAGTGCCGCGATAACACCGATGAATGCGATGAAGTTAAGGAAACTTAAATCGACACCTTCAACAAGCGCGTTCTCTTTTAGAATGTGCGTGTAAACAAGGTTGTTTACAGGTACAGCGATTGTAAGTACTACAACTACCGCAACACCAAGACCAAAAGAAGTTTTAACTTTCTTAGATACCGCTAGGAATGTACACATACCTAGGAAGAAAGAAAGCGCCATGTTTTCGATGAAAATCGATTTAACTAGCAGACTAATATAATGTTCCATGACTACCTTACCCCTTCGCTTCTACTTGCTCTGGTTTGAACGTACGAATCGCCCAAATCAAGAAGCCGATTAGGAAGAATGCAGAAGGTGCTAGAAGCATCAAGCCGTTTGGCTGATACCAACCACCGTTGCTCACTAGAGGTAGTACTTCCATACCAAATAGTTTGCCTGAGCCTAGAAGCTCACGGAAGAAACCTACAGTGATAAGAACGAAGCCGTAACCAAGACCGTTACCAAGACCATCGATTAGAGATGGGATTGGCTCAGACTTCATTGCGAATGCTTCAGCACGACCCATTACAATACAGTTAGTAATGATTAGGCCTACGAATACAGATAGCTGTTTAGAGATATCGTATAGGTATGCTTTAAGCACTTGGTCTACCACGATTACAAGTGATGCGATGATCGCCATCTGAACGATGATACGCACACTGTTAGGAATGTGGTTACGGATTAAAGAAACGAAGAAGTTAGACAGAGCAGTAACAAACATTACTGCGATAGTCATAACAAATGCTGTTTCTAGTTTAGTGGTTACCGCAAGAGCAGAACACACACCAAGAACCTGTAGCGCGATTGGGTTGTTGTCCAATACTGGCGCTAAGATGCTCTTTTTAATATCTTTTGCACTAGACATTAGTTCAGACCTCCGTCACGAACTTTTGCTAGGAACGGACCAAAGCCCATTTCACCTAACCAGAAGTCAAATGTATGTTGAACACCAACGCTAGTTAGTGTTGCACCAGAAAGGCCATCAACACCGTGCTCAGAACCTTCAGGAGCGCCACCTTTCACAACTTTGATAGCTGGCTTGTGGTTTTCGTCGAATAGTTTCTTACCAACGAATTGAGCACGCCATGTTGGGTTCTCAACTTCACCACCAAGTCCTGGAGTTTCACCTTGCTCGTAGTACGTGATGCCAGAAACTGTGTTGCCATCAGTCTCTACCGCAACGAATGCGTACATCATTGACCATAGGCCGTTACCGTGAACAGGGATGATAACTTTAGTCGTTTCTTCACCAGATTTAACTAGGTAAACCGTACCAGTGTTAGCACGACGAAGGATCTTAGCTACGTCTTCTTCAGCTGAAAGCTTGATAGACTGAGCTGGATCTTTTGCCGCTTTACGTTGGTCGTATGCAGCTGCATCGCCGTCAACGAAATCACCAGTAGCGAAATCAACTAGACGAGGTTCGATGTTCTCTGCGTATAACGCAGGAATGTCGCCTGCTAGGTCGATGCCTGCAACTTCTAGGATCTTAGTTTGCTGATCAAGAACTGCGTTAGCTTGTTGCTTAGGTTTAAGAACAACTGCAGCTGTTGAAACGACGATTGAGCACACTAGACTCAACGCGATAACAACAAACAGCGTCTTTTTAATGCTATCGTTATTACTTGCCATAGCGAGCTAGTCTCCGCTTAATGTTCTTCTCGATTACAACGTGGTCAAACAGAGGAGCAAATAGGTTTGCGAATAGGATCGCAAGCATCATGCCTTCTGGGTATGCTGGGTTAACAACACGGATCATTACACACATTGCGCCGATTAGGATGCCGTACCACCACTTACCTTTGTTAGTAAATGATGCTGATACTGGGTCTGTTGCCATGAAGAACATACCGAATGCGAAGCCACCTAGAACTAGGTGCCAGTGCCAAGGCATGCTGAACATTGCATTCGTGTCAGAACCGATCACGTTGAACAGCGTAGACACAGCGATCATACCGATCATTACACCCGCAATGATGCGCCATGAAGCTATACGCATGTATACGATCATCGCAGCACCGATCATAAGTGCTAGAGTCGATACTTCACCGATAGAACCTGGGATGTTACCAATGAACGCGTCCATCCAAGTGATTGCTTCACCAGATACCGTGTTCACTAGAGCGCTACCGCCGCCTTGAGCCCATTGGCTAAGAGCAGTTGCACCAGAGAAACCATCCGCTGCAGTCCATACTACGTCACCAGAAATCTGAGCAGGGTATGCAAAGAATAGGAACGCACGGCCAGCAAGAGCAGGATTCAAGAAGTTACGACCCGTACCACCGAAGATCTCTTTAGCAACAACAACACCGAAGGTAATACCTAGTGCCGCTTGCCATAGAGGAAGTGTTGGCGGAACGATAAGTGCAAAAAGGATAGAAGTAACAAAGAAACCTTCGTTAACTTCGTGCTTACGCACCATACAGAACAGAACTTCCCAGAAACCACCAACGATGAATACCGTTGCGTAGATAGGTAGGAAGTAAGTCGCACCTAGTAGCATTTTGCTGCCAACACCTGCATCGGCTCCCAAGGAAGCGCCAAGCATTTGAGTCAGCCAGTAGTGCCAGTTACCATCGATTACAGATGCTAGTTCAGCGCCTGCGTACATATGGTTAAGTGCAGCGATAGCTTGGCCACCCGCGTTGTACATACCCCAGAACATAGCTGGGAATACCGCGAACCAAACCATAATCATGATACGTTTTAGGTCAACGCTATCACGAACATGCGAGCTCTTCTTTGTAATAAGACCTGGCGTGTAGAACACAGTTGCCGCTGCTTCGTAAAGCGCGAACCACTTCTCGTGTTTACCACCTGGCTCAAAATGATGCTCGATGTCTTCAAGAAACTTTTTAAGGCCCATGAAAATTACCCTTCCTTCTCAATCGTATCTAGGCATTCACGAAGTAGTTGACCGTACTCGTACTTGCCTGGACATACAAAGGTACACAATGCTACATCTTCTTCATCTAGCTCTAGCGCACCTAGTGCTTGAGCACTATCAACGTCGCCTGCACATAGATCACGAAGCAGCAGAGTAGGTTCCATATCTAGAGGCATTACGCGCTCGTAGTTACCAATTGGAACCATTGAGCGATCACTACCGTTCGTTGTCGTTGTCATGTTGAACAACTGACCTTTGAACAGGTGACCAAGGAATGAACGAGTAACAGAGAACTTGTTCTTACCAGGCATAGCCCAGCCGAACAGCTCTTTATCACGACCTTCACGTAGAACAGAAACTTGCTGATGGTAACGACCAAGGTAAGCATGAGGACCTGTTGCTTGAGTACCAGTTAGTACTGAACCAGAGATCACACGAACTTCACCTGGCATCAACTCGCTGTCCGTAAGCTCATCAAGGCTAGCACCAAGTTGAGTACGAACAAGACGTGGGTTGTTTACGACTGGACCAGCCAGAGAAACAACGCGATCTGTGTAAATTTCACCCGTTAGGAAAAGTTTACCGAACGCGATAACGTCTTGATAGTTAATGCTCCACGCTACGTTTTCTGCATTTACCGGATATAGGTAATGCATATGTGTACCTGCAAGACCTGCAGGATGTGGGCCATCGAAAACATGTTCTTCAACATTAGACTGAGACGAACGAGGTAGGCTTGTGCCTTTTTTACAAACGTAAACCTTGCCGCTCGTTAGAGTTGAAAGAATATCTAAACCAGCAACGAAAGCATCAGACTGCTCGTTAATGATCAATTCTGGCTCAGCAGCTAGAGGGTTCGTATCCATAGCAGTTACGAAAATAGCCTGAGTTTCAGAATCAACAGCTGGAACCTTGCTGAACGGACGAGTACGCAGAGCGGTCCATGCGCCAGACTCAACAAGCTGAGTCTTAACCGTATCACGGTCTAGACCTGCTAGTTGGTTAGCTTCATAGTTATTGAACGTGATTTGCTCATTGCCTGCTACTTCAATCACTACTGATTGAAGAACACGCTTAGCACCACGGTTTACTTCAATAACTTTACCGCTTGCTGGAGAAGTAAATACAACACCTGGGTTCTTTTTATCTGCAAAAAGAACTTGGCCTTTCTTCACTTCATCACCAACGCGAGCATGCATCGTAGGACGCATACCAACGTACTCTTCGCCAAGCAAGGCGACTTTAGTGATGGACTTACCATCATTAATCACCTGGGATGGAGCTCCTGCAATAGGAAGATCCAAGCCCTTCTTTATTGTAATCATACGCACTTGCACTACTTTATCGGGAAAAAGATTCTTTTAATTGCGTAAATTCAGGACGGTTTTTATGCGCCCTTAGACACGACATTAGAGTGTCCGGTTTTGGTAAAATTAAGGCACCAAAATCGCAACATTATCTTAATAAACTCATCACAAAAATGAGGTGAGATTTATCAGGTGCCGTATTCTAGCATTTTTTGACGTCTTGATGCCATGACCAATAACTTGAATAAGGGTTATATTTGGTGAGAATTGAAGCATATGGACTCTCAAATATGAATAATTTTGACGAGCCGCACAGATAAAAAGGCATTTTAATCGCGTTTTAAACAAGAGATTAACACTCTGTCACAAAGTAATATTTTTCCGATTATGTTGAAACACTGTTAATAAAAACATTACTATTTATGGGTATTTCAGATCGTTTAAGGTGTCATCAAGCTGGTCAATATAACAACGAAAAACCGATAGATTTGGCGATAAAAAAGGCAGCCAATGCCACCCTTTGTTTATCTACCCGCTTTATGACTTGCTGCCACCCATACACATTGGACTGTCTGGCACGCTGTCAAACTGCTTCTGCCATTCTTCTTTTGTATAAGTATGAATAGAGAGCGCATGGATGTGATTCGCTAACTCTTCAGACAGCACTTGATTGACAGCTCGGTGACGTGCAATCAAACGCAGACCTTCAAATGCATCACTCACCACAACCACTTTAAAATGGCTTTCAGAACCTGCTGGAACATTGTGCATGTAGCTTTCATTTACTACATTGAGATGTGTTGGCTCAAACTCATTATGCAGTTTAGTTTCAATGACTTCTTGGATCATCATGATTCCTTTATCGGACTCTTATTATTCACTATCAAAACAGTATAAACCCAAAGTGGGTAAGTGTCTTTAATACATGACACTCATAGGAATGTAGAGTTTTTTCTATCTTGTTTAGTCCGCTTTTGAGAGAATGCCGCCGTTATTTCTCACATAAAGTATCTAAGTCATGAAAACCGAACTTACCCTACACGACAGAGCCCTGACTCTACATCGTTTCCCTAAACGTTCTAGTGAAACCCTGCAGGCGTGGGATGCTGGTGATGAATACATTATCAATCATGTCGAAGAGATGGATCTAGAGCCTGGAAAACACATCCTGATTCTCAATGATCACTTTGGTGCACTCTCCGCTTGGTTCTCACAAGATCACGACGTGACAATGATGAGCGACTCGTTTATTTCTCATCGAGGCGCACTCAAAAACCTGCAACGTAACCAATGTAATCGCGTTCAGTTTCTCACTACCATGGATGATATCCCAGCTGGTGTTGATCTGGTATTGATGCAGCTACCAAAAACCAATCGCCATTTAGTGTGGCAACTAAGTCAATTGCGTCAGGCTCTTCCTGAAGGATGCCAAGTGATTGGTGTCAATAAAGTAAAAGAGATTCACACCTCTACCCTCAATCTATTTGAAAAGTACCTCGGTGAAACCAAAACCTCATTAGCGAAGAAAAAACACCGCTTGGTATTCTCGTCACCAAACTGTCAGCCTATTCACAAGGTTGAACCGTACGTTGAGTGGGACGTTGATGGTGAAGATATCCGCCTGAAAAATTTACCGAATGTTTACTCAGGGGAAGCACTCGATCAGGGCGCTCGCTATATGCTTGAGCACATCCCGCAAGATCCGGAGCTTCGTCATATCATCGACCTAGGTTGTGGCAACGGAGTATTAAGTGTTAAAGCGGCGCAACTGAACCCACAGGCTCGCATTACCTGTGTTGATGAGAGCTTTATGGCGGTGGAATCTGCCAAGCAGAACATTCATCACAACATCGGGGACGAGGGTAACTTCCAGTTCATTGCCAATAACTGTTTAGATGGATTCAAGAAGAACAGCACCTACTTGGTTCTGTGTAATCCTCCTTTTCATCAACAACAAGCGATCACCGACCATATTGCATGGCAGATGTTTTGTGATGCAAAGCATGTTCTTAGTAACGGGGGCAAATTAATTGTTATTGGCAACCGACACCTCGGATACGATGTAAAGTTAGCGAGATTATTTGGCAAGGCGAACGTCGAAACGCTTGAATTGAACCAAAAATTTGAGATATTACAAGCAACAAGAGAGCCCGCTAACTTTAATAAGTAGCTGTGGTATTGCGCGTACGGGAAAGTGCCGTGCGTCTCGTGTGGAATTAGAAAGGATATTGGAATGAAAAAACTGATTTTAGCAGCTTCTATTATGGCTTTGACGGCGTGTTCTGCGCCTCAACAAGAGCAGATCAACCTAGCTCCAGAAGCTTCTCTCAGTAATAGCAACCTAGTACAAGGCAAAACGTACACTCTAAGCAGTAAAGATGTACGTGCGGCACAATACGTCGCACTCGTGGATAGCGGCCGTTCCAACATTCAACCTATTCATGCTAAGCAGAACATGCGCATCTCTTTAGAGAACGTATTAGCTCAACAGCTTGAATCTCAAGGCTTCCGAGCGAGCGTTAATAGCGAAAACTCTGTTGTTCTTGAAATCCAAGAAGCCTTAGTGACGGTTAAGCACACCATCATGGAAAACCAAATGGATGGTAAGGTAACGCTGGAAGTAACAGCTGAAACTCCGGCAGGCAAACTGGTCAAGACCTTTAATGGTACAGCAGTTCGCACAGGAGCATTAAGTGCTTCAAACGAAGATATTGCTCTGGTGCTAAACGACGTTATCAATCTAGTTCTGACTGAAATCGCCAACGACCAAGAACTTCAAACTTACATGAAGGAGCATTTCTAATGGGTCGTATTCTAACTTCTATTACTCTAGCAATGCTAAGCGCGAGCGTTTGGGCTGGCCCCAAAGTGGCGGTTGAGACTACGTTAGGTAATTTCACGATCGAACTTAATGAAGAGCAAGCACCAATCAGCTCGGAAAACTTTCTAAAGTACGTAGAAGATGGCAGCTATGTTGGCAGCCAATTCCACCGAGTGATCCCAGGTTTTATGGCTCAAGGTGGTGGCTTTGATGAAGAGATGAACCGTCTACCGACTTATGCGCCAATCAAAAATGAAGGCAGCAACGGTCTACAGAACAAAACCGCGACGATTGCGATGGCACGTACCAACGCGCCACACTCTGCAACTCGCCAGTTCTTCATTAACTACTCTGACAACACCTTCCTAAATGCTGGTGCTGGCAATCCAGGCTATGCGGTATTCGGTGAAGTGACAGAAGGCTTCGATGTCGTTCAGAAAATGGCGACCATCCCAACTAAGCGCGTGGGTCGTATGTCTGACATCCCAGTAGACCCAATCGTGATTACAGCCGTCAAAGTTATCAAATAATCTCTTCTCACGCCCTTAACTCATTAAGGGCGTTTTTCTATACAAGGACGCCCTATGTCTTCAGGCTCTTCCTCACTTTCATGGATGCAAACTTTCCGTAGCTATTTAGATAAACGACTACTCTGGGTGTTTATGCTCGGTTGTTCCAGCGGTTTTCCTTGGGTATTAATCGGCTCCAACATGTCAGGCTGGCTGAAAGATGCCGGATTAACCCGTGCTGCGATTGGTTATTTCGGTAGTGTATTTGCCGTTTACGCGATCAATTTCTTGTGGGCACCATTAGTAGACCGCGTCAAACTACCTGTGCTTCATGCAATACTTGGCCAACGTCGTAGCTGGATATTTTTCTGTCAATCCATCGTATTGATTGCCACCCTTTTTATCGCAGGTGTTAATCCTGCCAACGATTTGATGTTTACTTCAATGTTGGCTCTGGGTATTGCGATTGCGTCTGCAACTCAAGATATCGCCATCGATGCGTTTCGTATCGATACCTTCCCTAAATCTGAAGCATCAAAACTACCACAAGCTTCTGCAATGGCAGTGGTCGGTTGGTGGACAGGTTACTCCTTGCCGGGCTATCTCGCATTTATTAACGCTGACGCAATTGGATGGAATGGTGTCTACTACGGTATGACTGGTGTAGTGGTAGTCTTAATGCTGTTCACATTACTGGTTGGAGAACCGAAAACAGAACGTGAACGGCTGCAAGAGCAAGCTCAACAACGTCATAATAAAGTGATCGATTCGAAAATCGTCGCTTGGTTTAGTGTAACTGTGATTGAACCATTTTATGACTTCTTCAAGCGCAATGGCGTACAAGTGGCAATCACTCTACTTTTGTTTGTGTTCTTGTTTAAAATTGGCGAAGCCTTTTTGGGCCGTATGTCTATCACCTTCTACAAAGAGATAGGCTTTAGCAACGAACAGATCGGTCACTACTCAAAGTTGATTGGCTGGGGAGCGACAATATTCTTCACTCTGTTAGGCAGTATCTTCAACGTGAAGTTTGGTATCGTTCGAGGGTTGATGATCGGTGGTATTGCGATGGCGGGCAGTAACCTGATGTTCGCATGGATTGCTAAAGCAGGGCCAAGTGAAACCTTGTTCCTCGCGACTATTATTGTCGATAACTTTACAACCGCTTTCTCTACGGTAGCGTTTGTGTCGTTTTTAACCTTGTTAACTGGGCAAGCATTTTCTGCGACGCAATATGCGCTCCTTGCTTCTCTGGGGAACTTTGGACGCACAACGTTGGCCTCTTTTAGTGGAGAACTTGTCGACTACCTCAATGATTGGTCGCTGTTCTTTATTATTACCGCGCTCATGGTGATACCTAGCTTGTTGATGCTCTACTCCCTTCGACACTTCTTCGCTCGCTTGCTTGAAGAAGCACGGCAACAGAAATAGTAGTCAGTTAACTCACAGTGATAAAAGAGAGCCTATTGGTTCTCTTTTTATTTGTGGCTCAACCAATTTGTATTATTTATATTGAAATAAAATCTCGAATATAACTGAAGATTTGGTGTCAAATTATTTTGTACCATTCATGTTGATAACAAGATTTAGATCACTAGATACTGCAAAAACGTTTGCTTCGTACACCAATTATTCAATTCATCTATAAAATGTGCAGCAATCGCTAAATCAATAAAAACCTGGCAGCATCAAGTTGCACTATACCCTTAAAGTTCCCTTATTTAGATCATTTGTGTGACTAGAGTCACTCTTTTATTTCTAGTTTGCATCCATTCTCACTTTTAATTGAGAGCAAAATCGCTATCATGCTCGGCATTCGGACATCACTAACACGCATGGATTAGCGAGTTACTTATTTTTAACAGAGAGAGTTCCCTTATGCGTAAATCACTTCTAACTCTTGGCCTTCTAGCAGCAACTGCAGCTCCAGTAATGGCAGCAGACTACACAGACGGCGATACTCACAAGAACGATTACAAATGGATGCAGTTCAACCTAATGGGTGCGTTCGATGAGCTTCCAGGTGAGTCGTCACACGACTACATTGAAATGGAGTTCGGCGGCCGCTCAGGTATTTGGGAACTGTACGGCTACGTTGATTTCTTTAACGTGCTAAATAACAGCGGCAGCGACAAAACTGGTTCAGACCGTATTTTTGCAAAATTCGCTCCTCGTATGTCTCTTGATGGACTAACTGGTAAAGATCTTTCTTTCGGTCCAGTAAAAGAGCTATACATTGCAAACCAAACTGTTATCAACGGTGGCGCAGAGTACTCTTTCGAAACAACTGATATTGACCCTAATACAGGCGATAACGTTGTTGTTTCAAACAAACCTCTATACCAAACATTTATTGGTCTAGGTTCTGATGTTGAAGTGCCGTGGTTGGGTAAAGTTGGCGTTAACCTATACGGTATGTACGACCTTAATGAAAAAGATTGGAACGGCTACCAAATCTCGGCTAACTGGTTCAAGCCTTTCTACTTCTTCGAGAACGGCTCTTTCGTGTCTTACCAAGGCTACATTGACTACCAATTCGGCGTGAACGATGACTTCGCTGCTCTAAACTCATCTCACGGCGGTCAAATGTTCAATGGTATCTACTGGCACAGCGATCGCTATGCTCTAGGTTACGGCCTAAAAGCATACAACGATGTATACGGTCTTAAAGACGGTGGTCTAGCTGGTAAGACATCTGGCTTTGCTCACTACATCGCAGCAACTTACAAGTTCTAATCTGAGCTTTAAGAAAACTTCCTAAATGGCGCCCTCGGGTGCCATTTTTTATTGCTTTCATATTCTGCAGCGCTATCCTGAGCACCTATTTGATAAAACTAGGTCGTATTGTGAATATTACTGTTGTCGGCCCGGGAGCCGTTGGCTCTCTGTGGGCAATTAAACTTCATCAAGCTGGTCATAACGTATCAGTCTGGAGCCGCTCCACTCAAACCGCCTGCCTAATATCACTCGACGAACAAGCAGAAGTGCGATTCGACAACAATAATAAAACCAAGCTTGCCACCAGTGACCTTATCTTAATTACAGTAAAAGCTTGGCAAGTGGAATCAGCGATCCAACCGCTTATTCCTCATATACATAAAGACGCGATTCTTCTTTTCATGCATAACGGCATGGGCGCAGTAGATAACATCGCTTCACAAGTTGAACCGTTTCCGGTTGTTCTTGCTACTACAACTCAAGCGGCTTATAAAAGCTCGCCAAATCAGGTTCATCACACGGGACACGGCAATACCCAACTTGGTGGCTACAACAGCAACGGCAACCAGTGTGACTTCTTAGTTGATGTGCTAAATCATGCCCTTCCCGACGTTGTTTGGAACGACAATATCCATCAAGCACTGTGGAATAAGCTTGCGGTGAATTGTGCGATTAACCCTTTGACTGGTCTAGAACAGGTCAAAAATGGTCAGCTCGCAGAGGAGAAGTATCAATCTTTAATCAATGAGATTATTGCCGAAGTCGTTGAAATTATGGCTGCAGAGAATCTACCAACCTCTATCGAGTCGCTCAGTTCAATCGTTCAGCAAGTTATCCAGGCTACTGCAGCCAACAACTCATCGATGAAGCAAGATATGTTCTATCAGCGAAAAACCGAGATCGACTTCATTACGGGTCACTTACTTAATACCGCTCGCAAACACGGTATCGCAACGCCAGTCAATCAAGCACTTTTTGACCGAGTAAAACAGCAAGAAGCGCTGTGGTGTAAATAGTAGTCTCCACAATCAAGTAACTCACGATACAATAAATAGAAGTGCTACGTTCGGCGCCCTATCCAATCTTCAACCCTTAGGTAATTTTAGATGCTAGACATCCAACACATTCGCAAGCAATTTCCTGCGCTCACCCAACAGGTTAATCAACAGCCTCTGATCTACTTAGACAGCGCTGCGACAACCCAGAAACCTCAAGTGGTGATCGATGCGATTAGTGAGTATTACTCTAAGCAAAATGCCAATGTCCACCGTGGAAGTCATAGTCTTACAGCCAAAGCGACCAGTCAATTTGAAGCTGCGAGGGATAATGTCGCTCAGTTTATTGGCGCTGCTTCAAGCAAAGAGATCATCTGGACTCGCGGCGCAACTGAAGCACTGAACTTAATTGCCCAAACCTATGCTCGAAGCTCTTTACAGCCGGGGGATGAGATTCTGATCAGTGAACTTGAGCACCACGCTAATATTGTGCCGTGGCAAATCGTCGCCGAACAAACCGGTGCTAAAGTGATTAAGGTACCAATGACCAAAACATGCCAATTCGATATGGCTGCTTTTGATTCTCTGTTAAATGACAAAACTAAAATCATCGCTCTGGCGCAAGTCACCAATGTCACGGGGACACGTCAACCTATTGAACAAGTCATAGAAAAAGCACACTCTGTCGGTGCGATCGTGGTTGTCGATGGTGCACAAGGGGTTGTTCATGAGACTGTCAATGTGACTGAGCTGAACGCTGATTTCTACGTATTCTCAGGACACAAACTTTATGCACCAGCGGGGATCGGTGTGCTTTATGGCAAGCTAGAATTACTAGAGTCGATGCCACCTTGGCATGGCGGAGGGAAGATGGTCGAACGTGTTTCTTTTGAGGGAACGACCTACTCTGCACTGCCCGGAAAGTTTGAAGCAGGCACACCTAATGTGGCTGGTGCGATCGCATTGGACTCGGCGATTCAATGGCTAAGCCAGTTCGAACAACAGCAAGTAGAAACGCACATTCATCAATTGGTCGATATGACCTACCAAGCCCTATCTCAATTGGATGACATCGAAGTCATTGGCTACCAACCTAACTCTAGCGTGGTCACATTTATTATGGATGGCGTGCATCATCAAGACATCGCGACGCTGCTCGATCAACAAGGCATTGCGGTTCGAGCCGGCCACCACTGTACTCATCCATTGATGGATGCATTAGGGATCAAAGGCACGGTGCGAATTTCGTTTGGGATTTATAACGATATTGAAGATGTTGAAAGACTGATTGCTGCTATAGAGAAAGCGGTAGACATGCTTTAGCGAGTAAAATATAGAAAAGGTTGGCTTAGAAGGCCAACCTTTTTCGTTGCAATTCAACTAAGAAGCAAGCTGCTTTATCTGCTCAACAATCGCTTTTAGGCCATTGCCACGAGAAGGGCTAAGGTGATCAATCAAACCAAGCTTTGCAAAATAGTCATCGATATCGAATACTTGGATCTGCTGTGACGTTTTGCCATCAAAAGCGGCCATTACCAGGGCAATCAATCCGCGCACAATACGCGCATCAGAATCAGCACAGAAATGCCAAACATCCCCGTCTTGCTGAGCCACCAACCACACTTGGCTCTCGCAGCCAGCCACAGTCACTTGCTCGCTTTTCAATTCATCAGGCATTTGAGGAAGCTTTTTCCCCCACTGAATCACTTGGCGATAGCGATCTTCCCAGCCACGAAACGTTGCCATTTTCTCGACAATGTCATCACTGGTAATTGTGGAACCAAAAGGAGAGTTAGGGAATGAATGCATCTAGTGCTCCTACTTCTTATACTTCTGAATCAACTTTTCAACAATGCGCGATACAGCGACAAAGCCAAAGGTTGCGGTTACCACAGTCGCTGCGCCAAAACCCGTCGCACAGTCCATACGTTTAGGCCCTTCTGCCGTCGCTTTAGCTGCACATACACTGCCATCAGCTTGTGGGTATTTCAGCTGTTCGGTTGAAAACACACACTCAATACCAAACTTACGCGCTGGATTTTTCGGGAAGTTATGGTGACGACGCAACGTATCTTTCAATTTCTTAGCGAGCGGATCTTGAATGGTCTTGGTTAAATCAGCAACTTGAATCTGAGTCGGGTCAACTTGACCACCAGCACCACCGGTGGTGATCACCTTAATTTTATTGCTTCGACAGTACGCCAACAGAGATGCTTTTGCTTTCATACTATCGATCGCATCCAAAACGTAATCGAACTCTTTGGTAATGTATTCAGCTTGATTGTCTGGACCAATAAAGTCATCAATTAGATTCACTTTACACTCAGGATTGATCAACTTAACGCGCTCAGCCATCACCTCAATCTTGCTTTGACCAACTGTACCAGTCATTGCATGGATCTGACGGTTAATGTTTGTCACACACACATCATCCATATCGATCAAGGTGAGCTCACCAACACCAGTACGTGCCAAAGCCTCAACAGCCCATGAACCAACACCACCGATACCAACCACACAAACATGTGCTGCTCTTAATATTTCAACTTCACTATTGCCATACAGACGGCGAGTCCCGCCGAATCGTTGGTCATAATTTTCAGAAGCTGGTGTGGTCAATTCACGCATTGTTGCCGCCAATTTATTGCATTAGAAAAAGAAAGAGTGCGTTTTATACGCACTCTTGAATAAAAAGTCTAGGGGATTAGCCGATGTAGTTCAATGCGCTAGCTTACTCAATCTTTTCAGGTGGCAACGCCCAGGGTGCTTCGGTCGCACTGCCGTCTAACCCAAGCTTCCAAACTCGGCCAAAGTGCTTGTAGTGTCCCGCTTCTGTGCCAGCTCTTGGTCCCATACCGTGATAAAGATCGAGATGATTTTGCTTCACCGCACCGCCAGTATCCAGTACCAACAATAAACGAAGCTGATGCGCCCCACTCCAAGTGCCGTCAGCATTTAGCAGTGGCACTTCCGCTAAAATCGGTGTCCCCATCGGCAAGATAGATCGGTCACCAGCAACAGCCGCCATCGGTAGTAGTGGAATACCTGCACTGCCCATTACCGACAAATCTTCATTTGCTTGGAAGAAAACAAAAGAAGGGTTCTGTTCTAGAAGCTCTTTCACGACTTCTGGATCATTTTCCATCACCCACTCTTTAATGGCTTTAAGAGACATTTTTTCACGAGGCACCAACCCTCGTTCAATCAATACACGTCCAATGCTGACATAGGCTTTGTTGTTTTTTCCGGCATAGGCAAAATACTTAAGGGTGTCATCATCACCAAAATGTACAAACCCACTGCCCTGCACTTCCATCATGAATGGATCGATACGATTCGCGGCATAACCAAGCTCTAACCCTAGTCCGTCTAATGCACCGTCGTAGATTTCAGCTCGCGTTGGGCACTCCTGACCACAATTTGGTAATGCGTAGACAGGGTAACGATACTCCTCATTTGGCTCATGACGCAGCTCCATCACAGGTGAGAAATAGCCAGTAAATAGAACATTACCCTGCTTGTCTCCACCACCAAGTTGTGCAGCCTCAACACCGTAATTGGACAGTTGTTTAGGGTCACCACTTTGCAGAGCCCACTCATTCAACTGTTGATAAAGTGGCTGATAGATTTTTGCCATAGAGGGAGACTTAGAGACCACCATTGCAGCTTGTTCATAAAAAGCCGTGTAGTCTCTAGGGGAGTTGGTTTCGATCTGCTCAACCTTATTTAAGGTACGAGGAAATTCATCATCAAGATACTGTTGAGCGCGGTCTGTCGGTTGCGCACAACCGAATAGTACTGAGGCCGAAACCAGAGGGAGCCATTTTTTAATCACAAGAATCATCCAAAATTTTCTATGCAACGAGGATGACAAAAACGGCTGAATAACTCAATCTAAGTTTGTAAGAGTTTACAGTAAGATAACCTAACGAACTGAATGGTCGTTATAGCCCTTTAAACGAAAGACAGGGTTGTAGTGTGCATCGGAATCGAGCTTCATCTCGGTATAATCCGAGTTAACCATTTTGAAACGATAGGTCTTTCCTGCAGAGCGATACTTAAAATAGTTGCCATCAAAGCTAAAATCAGTCGCAATCACAGAACCAGCGACCGTCACGCCTCTATCATTCAGCACAAACTCATCGGCTGCGTAATGCGCAACATTCTGCTCCACCCATGTGCCGTAAATCATACTTTTAGGTGTCGATGCAGCCTGCATGCGGGCAAAGACCCCTTGATACAAGATCACCACTGCGATCGTACCCACTAAAGCTAGCACCATTAAGCTACGTTCGACCAACTTATGTTTAAAGTTAGCGTTTTTTCTCTTATCCGAATCGCTAATTAAGCTCTTCGTAATGTCATCAATTTTGTTTTTACTTACTGGGGCTTGCATAACCATTACTACTCAATTTTAAGCAACTGACATTCTACACTCAATAATGTTACAGAATAAAGTATTCTTTACGGTGGCTCACTATTTTATTCCTAAAATATTCTTGTTTACGACTGAATAAAAATGTTAAATTTGGGAATAAATAACCAGAACGGATTCTCTCTGTGAAATTAAGAAGCACCGCCTTAGTTAAAGGCTTCAGACAATCAACCCCCTACGTCAATGCACACCGTGGAAAAACTATGGTTATTATGCTGGGAGGCGAAGCGGTGGCCGATCGCAACTTCGGTAACATCATTAATGATATTGCACTCCTTCATAGTCTAGGTGTAAAAATTGTTCTGGTTCATGGAGCTCGTCCGCAAATCAACGAGCTGCTATCCAAGCAAGATTGCTATACCCCTTACCACAAGAATATCCGAGTTACTGATGAGCATGCATTAGGCGTAGCTATGCAAGCGGCTGGACAATTACAACTTGCGATCACCGCACGCTTATCAATGAGCTTAAACAATACCCCGATGGCCGGCACGCAGCTCAATGTCATGAGTGGGAACTTCGTCACTGCACAACCGCTTGGAGTCGATGATGGGACTGACTACTGTCATAGCGGAAAAATCCGCCGTATTGATATCGAGGGTATCAACCGTACTCTAGCTCAAGGCTCGATTGTTCTACTCGGCCCTATTGCAAGCTCCGTAACAGGGGAGAGCTTTAATCTTCTTTCTGAAGAGGTCGCTACCCAAGTCGCGATTCGCCTCAAGGCCGATAAACTGATTGGTTTCTGTTCTGAACAAGGGGTTATAGACACCGATGGCAATGTACTTGCAGAGCTATTTCCAAAAGACGCTAAACAGATACTTGATCGCCTCACAGAGTCGCAAGATCCAACCCTCAATATGGGTAGCGGCACTCAACGTTTTTTAAAAGGCGCGATTGCAGCTTGCCACGCTGGTGTACCACGCTGTCACTTAATCAGCTATAAACTCGATGGCGCGCTAATTCAAGAACTGTTCTCGTTTGATGGTATCGGTACTCAAGTGGTTATGGCGAGTGCCGAACAAGTAAGGCAAGCGCAAATCGATGATATCGGTGGTATCTTCGATCTCATTCGTCCTCTTGAAGAGCAAGGTATTTTGGTTCGTCGCTCTCGTGAACAACTCGAACAAGAGATTCACCGTTTCACCATCATAGAGAAGGATGGACTGATCATAGGTTGCGCCGCACTTTACACTTACCCTGAAGATCATATGGCGGAAATGGCGTGTGTTGCTATTCATCCAGACTACCGAGATGGCAACCGTGGGCAACTGCTGCTCAATTACATGAGGCACCAATCTAAATCCCAAAATATTGATCAGATTTTCGTACTGACCACCCACAGCCTTCACTGGTTTAGGGAGCAAGGTTTTTATGAAATTGGAGTCGATGAACTGCCAATGGAAAAACAAAGCCTGTACAACTATCAACGCAAATCGAAAATACTGGCGTTGAACGTCTAAAACTTGATGTTTTGTGCAAAATTCCGGCACCTAAAATTTAAATCTGGTGCCTTTTCTCACTTTCGATAGAAATTGATTGCAAATGTAATCGATTACTATATGAGATTTATAAACTATGCACTTTTATTCACACCAATACTTGTATAGAATTTACCCGATTTACATTCTTAGTAAACATTGATTGGAATCGTCTATGCGTTCTTCGCATGGGGACTTGCACGGATTGCTTAAACTTAACATCGCAGGCTTAAACTTTGGCTATGCCCGTTAATAACAAAAAGCAAAAAGAGCATATTGATATGAGAACCGTTATTTGTAATTCGCTACAGAGCTTCTGGGATATGGCTGACAACCAATTTCTTGAAGGGCTCGACGTCCATTGTGTGTTTCCAGTCACTGATAACCTAAAAGAGTTTATCTTGAACTGCCAAGCAAAATACAAGATAAACCATATCTCTTTTACAAAAGCCTTTCTCAGTAACGAGTAAGACCCTTTACTCAAAGAAGCCACCACGAACGGCTGCTTCCTATCGTCATCTCTTTATTCCTTTAGCGTTCACCGCCTCCCAAACGAACCGCCAAGCCACTCACACGTTGAGTTTTCACCTTAATACTTCGCTTAAATACTGAGTTATCGCTAAACATCATCAAGCGAGATTTGGCACGCGTCACGCCTGTATAGATAAGTTCACGCGTCAAAATCGGGCTGAACTCCGGTGGCAGAATCATTAAGGTCAAATCAAACTCACTACCTTGAGATTTGTGAATCGTCATCGCATAAGCCGTTTCATGCTCAGGCACTCGACTAGGCAGCACCGCCTTAACACTGCCATCAGGCAGCTCAAAATAAACCTTAAGTCTTGGCGATGAACCATCTTCGGTAATAGTGGAATCCAGCATACACAAACCAATATCACCATTGTACAAACCAAGACCATGATCATTACGCGTTACCATCACTGGGCGACCGTGATACCAGAGCTCTTCATTGTGAGGTTGAATCAAACGCCTCGCCGCTAGAGCTCGCTCAATACGGTGGTTTAATCCTGAAACACCAAAATCACCATCTCGTACCGCACAAAGAAGTCGACACTGACTGAAAAGATCAAGGGCTTGTTTAGCGCGCCCCTCCTGTTTCTCGCCTTCAGCTAACGGTTGGTGAATACAATTTAAGTAACCGCCGTACTCATTGACCAAAGTACGTAGCATCAAATTATAACTGTCACTGGAAAGAGAGTGGTGCTCGATATCGGCAAAACCTTTATTCAATACCAAGTCAACTTGCGCGGCTGACCCAGCATTAATTGCCTTAGCCAGTTGACCGATACCGGAACGCGCATCAAAGCGATAACTCTTTTGCAGCATACACAAGCTATCAGCGACGGCTGGAGCCGAACTGATGTTGTTGTGTCTTACGTTGTGGCTAGACAAAGCGTTAAAGCCCGTCAGTTCAGCAATCAAGCTCCCTTGAGATGCGCTGTAGCCGTGAGCATTGAAATCACAAATATCGCCCAATACAGCGCCGGCTTCAACCGAGGCTAGTTGGTCTTTATCTCCCAGAAGAATCAAACGCGCATGAGAAGGAAGTGCGTCCACCAGCTTATACATCATAGAGAGATCAACCATCGAAGCTTCATCGACAACCAGAATATCCAGATGCAGTGGATTTCGACGATGATGTCTAAACTCAGCACGATTTGGAATAGCACCAAGTAAGCGGTGCAAGGTGCTCGACTCCGTGGGGATGTTCTCTTTCACTACAGGTTCAACTGGAAGTTGATCGATCGCTTTACCAATTGACTCGGTCAAACGCGCTGCCGCTTTACCTGTCGGCGCAACCAATTTAATGGTCGGCGTTTTGCCCATGTTCAATGACTGTTCGACCATCGCGGATAACAGTTTCGCTACTGTGGTGGTTTTACCTGTACCAGGACCACCTGATATCACAGCAAAACGTCGGCTGAGTGCTACCGCTGCCGCAACTTTTTGCCAATTGAGGCATACCGACAAAGGCACCAACTCATCCAACACACTCAGGTCAGAAACCTGACGTGCATCCGCTACCACTCTATCAATCTCGCTCCAATTGAGTTCAGATTCAGAGACAATATCTAAGTGATCGCAAACCAGCTGCTGGCGAAGCACTTGCGTGCTGTGACCATTCGCGTCAGCCTTAGCCAAAGCATTAAAAAGAAAGTGATAGCTCCGAGCAAATAGTTGATTAAGCGTTTGTGTCAGTGCTCGCTTCTGCTCTAGATTAAATTCCACCGGATGACTCAAGCGATTTAAAGCCTCAGCAAGCACCACCTCATAATTCCAATAGCGCTGTAGATAGACACGCTGCCCGTCAAACATGAGTGGCTTAACACAGGCAGCAGTGGTGCCAACCAGACTTGAGTTACTCAAAATAGCAGACCAATCGATATTCAATAGACGTTGATTGAGCTGCTGTGCAGCTTCGCCATATAGCCCAAGCAACTGCGCTAAGTCAGCGGGTGTATTTGACTGATAGTGATCACTCACTGTCAGTTGCATACAGATATGACCTTTTCCCAACTCATGGCTAACCACACCCGCAAGAAAACCAAGCTGCTGAGCAGTATCGGCCTCTTGTGAGTAACCACTCGCTTGCTGGGTGATAAAGCGAGCAAATTGATAATCGAGCTGGCGAATTGTCCCCTTATCAGCCAAAACCTTTAGTACATCCATTAACGGCGCTTGGTGTAAATCAATGGGTGTCATTATATAAGCTCCATCTGTCCAGCGTGGTCATCATTCGATTGGGTTGTTTGGCGATCGACGACCTTGCCGTCAATCAATTGATCCATTTCATTAAGCATGGCTTCACTTGGTTTAGCGGAAAAGATTCCTTGCTGGGATTGTCCATCCATACCACGTAAAAACAGATAATAAACGCCACCAAAGTGCTCTTGGTAACTGTAATTAGCGATTCGGCTGCGTAGGAAACGGTGCAGAGCTAGGGCGTAAATTTGATACTGCAAATCATATCGGTGATCAGCCATAGCGCCTTTAAGAGCATCGCCATGATAAACCGCCACATCATCGCCTAAGTGGTTTGATTTCCAGTCAAGCACGTAGTATTTGCCTTCGTGTTCAAACACCAAATCGATGAAACCCTTCAACATGCCTTGCACTGTGTGGAAGCCGAGGTCACCAGCTTTCGCCGAAAGAGGATCATGATACTGGATGACTCGGTTAAGTTCTGAAGATGCTAATACCTCAATGGGCAATAAAAACTCCATCTCAACAAGTCGCTGAGACGCATTTTTCTCACTTAATTTAAGCTTTTTACCATCTAGCGCAGTGTTAAGCACGGTATCAACCAATTGCTGAAGAACCGGCAACCATTCAAGCTCATACTGCTCAATTTCCAGTAAGTGAGTAATTACTTGGGTATTGTGCTCACTGGTGGCTGGTTCGGTAAACTCGACCTCTTCAAACAGAGTATGCAAAAACGTACCCGGTCTTGCACCTCGAGGGAAAGTAAAGATAGAGCGCTCTGGCTCAATCAGTTCGCCTTCATCCTGCTCATCAGCAGAATCAATATCAAAACCCGACACTTCCATCGTCGCATCATGACTCGCTCCATGACTCCCTTGCTTAACTAATCCAGAGTAACTGGTGATACGCCACGCACGGTCAATTGACGCCTTCAACTCTTGAGCTTGGAGATCAGGTTGAGGCTCTGATTTAGCCACAAAAGGCTGCTCGTGCTTTATTGGCGTCTCGCTCAGCGTAATACTTTGATTACTGCTCTCTAAGCTCGCCAGTGCTTGCTGCAATTCAGCGGTACCACACTCTTTTCCATTTTGCACCAGATAGCCCATCGCACTCAAATGCACCCCTGTCGGCTCTTTGGTTGAACGCCCTTTACGCAGTGGCGCCATACCAATAAAACAGCCATAAACAGCACGGGTTAGCGCTACATAGATCAGACGTAAGTCTTCCGCTAAACGCTCTTTGTCGGCTTGCGCTAACGCTGCATCGCTGGCGGTGATATCGAGAACCGTGGTGTCTGTAGCGTGGTCGTAATATTTACCTTCGCTCGCTTCACGGTAGCTTGCTACAAATGGTAAGAACACTAAGTCATATTCCAAACCCTTGGATTTATGGATAGTCACGATTTGCACCAAGTTTCTTTCAGACTCTAGACGTTGGATGTCATCTTCGCTGCCACCCAAGCCATTCTGCGCATCGATGATCGCTTCCGCGAGCCAGCGCAGCAGACCATAGTCACTATCGAGCTCTTGTCTCGCCTGCTGAAGCAACTCACCAATGTGCATTAAATCCGTCAGTGCTCGCTCGCCATTCTCTTCTTCCAACAATCGTTCTGCTAGGTGGCGCTTACTCATCACCGCACGTAACATCGGTAGCACGCCACGTTGTAGCCACAGCTTTCGATACTCACGAAACTCATTGACTGCGTTTTCCCAAACAACCTCATCGTTGTTCAGTTGATCTAGTGTGGCCGCATCAAGGGCAAACAACTCAGAAGCCAAACAAGCTCGAAGAGCTCGGTCATTTTCTGGGGTTAGTACCGCTTGCAACAAACGTTGAAGGTCTTGAGCAACAAGACTGACAAATACACTGTCTCGGTTGGAGAGGTAAACACTGGCGATGCCTTGCTCTGCAAGCGCCGTCTTAACTAAACGCCCTTCACTACCGGTTCGCACCAAGACGGCTATATCACCCGCTTGAATCGATTTTTGGCTTTTGCCGTTATCAAGAAACGCTTGCTGGTCTTGAGAAGCGGTCAATATTGTTTGAATTTGGCTCGCCGTCGCTTCTGCCATCGCTGCGTGATATTCCCCTTTAGGTAAGGGCTTATCTTCCGCCTCTTGCAACCAAAATGTCATCGCAGGTTGAACCTGGTCGCCAAGTGTCCAGTGACGCAAATCGGCATTGGGACTCGAAGCGACTGGAAGAAATGGAATATCTTCGTCATAGATAAACGGACTGTCAGATTGGCTAAACACCTGATTTACCGCGCTCACCATGTCTGCACTTGAACGCCAGTTAGTACCAAGAGTGTAGTGGGCACTCACTTGGTTACGCGCTTTGATATAGGTAAAAATGTCTGCGCCACGGAAGCCGTAAATCGCCTGCTTCGGGTCACCAATCATAAACAAGCCACATTGTGGGCTATCCAGATAAATACGACTGAAGATGCTGTACTGCAGCGGATCGGTATCTTGGAATTCATCGATCATCGCGACTGGATAAAGAGTACGAATGCGTTCGACCAACAGTGACTGTTCATCGACATCAATCGACGCTGAGAGCTGGGTCAGTAGATCGTCAAATGAGAGCCACTGCTTCTGCTCTTTAGCCGCGGCAAGCATGGTTCGACAATGGGTAATTGCATGTGCCAGTAGCGGCGCTTTCATATCCGCAGGCTGTGCTAAGAAGGTATCAATCGCCTCAAAAACCTCATGACAAGGAGCCGTGCCTTTCGGTGTTTTCTCGTTTAGCGTTGATTGAGAAAACTTCTCGAGTTTATCTGGGTACTGATAATCATGTGTCTCACTTTGCGCCCAAGTCGTTACCGCCTCTAACCAAGTCGGCAGTGACTTTTTGGTGTAGCTGCGTTTGTTAACATCTGAGCCCGAGATAATGGGCAGAAAGTCCTCTTGCGATGCCAGCCATTGTGTTTTGAGTGCTCTGATTTTATCAAGGTTGCTGTTGTGAAGAGATTGCAGATCACCAGACATCGCCTCTACTGTTAGCTTTAACGGCGCGCCTGTCAGGTAGCGGTTTACATCCGCTAACAGAGCAGAAGGTGAACCCCAGATATTACGTACTTCTCCAGCCAACTGCAGCGGTAATGGGTAGAACTGTTTACGCCAGTAATCCGCCACCACTTGCGCTTTTAGATGACTTTCGTCGGTCACAAATTCATTGTCAAAGCGACTACCCGACTCAAACGCATTTTGCGTTAGCATGCGTTGGCAGAAACCGTGAATGGTGTATACCGCCGCTTCATCCATCTGTCTTTCAGCATTCAGCAAGATTTGGGCAGCCCCAGTATGGTCGTCAATTTCTTCGAGTAGAGGGGCTATGACAGGATCGCTACTCTGACCACGTGCAAAAGCAATGCGCGCATCGTGGATACGTGCACGAATACGGTCTCTAAGTTCTGCTGTTGCCGCTTCGGTAAAGGTCACCACCAAAATCTGATCGACCGTTAGCGGCTGCCGATGTCGACTCGGCTCTTCACCATTAACACCAATCTCAGAAGTGCCGTGACCAAGCAAAAGTCGCAGATACAAGCCGGCTATCGTGAAGGTTTTACCCGTACCTGCAGAAGCTTCAATCAATCGCGCCCCATGCAGAGGAAACGTCATGGTATTAAGCGCTTGTGGCGTGATAACGAGATCACGTTTTGTGGTAGTCATACCGAGCTGCCTTCTTCTTAATTATTCTGTTACAAATGTGACCTAGTATCAAAAACGTCATACAAATCTGGTCTAGTACCAATATCTTATTAGGGAGTGCGATCTCTCTCACGGATCAATTTGGTGCACGTCGTTACTATGCGCCCACGAGTTCAGGCAGACGATTACTTTTTCGCCGCTAAAGAACCAAAAGAATAATGGTCCCTCTGACCTGTGGCCGTACAGCGAACGCCCTACACTAATAATGATTTACTGGCGGCCACTTTAATTCCTGTGCTTTTCACTCCCTGACTTCTCAGCACTTCCCTCATCCGATCTATACTCATTCTAAAATCGTAATAAGCTTGCCATAAGCATCGGTCTAATTGGTATGGGTTGAGCGATCTTGACGATCGCCCTAGATTACTCCTGATCATTGGGATCAACCGCAGCTAAACGCGCGGCTTGCATCACTAACGTCGAGTACAGCCTTGCTTCCGCCGCTAATGTTTCATCCCACTTCGGCCAAATACGTGAGATGTAGCTGTCGCGTCCTTCACCGGTAAACGCGTAACTGTCATTGAAAGTATCCGCCATTTTCTTCAAAGATTTCTCTTCATCATCAACCCATTTTCCTCGACTAAAGCCCGCTTCAACCCCTGCCAGTGCCGTTTTAGGAAAGTATGGAAGCGGCTGAGTCATACCTTGATAGAACAGACGAACGAGCTCACCCAAAGTCTGCTTTGCAGTTTGAACATCACTCAGAGGGCTAAGCGTAAGATGCACCACGCCCTCTTTTTTGTCGTAGCCGATAATATGCGTTGTTTGCGGGTTGCCCATCACATTGCAACACAAGTGGTCGATCCAAGCGGCCAGATAGTCTTGCGCGCGAATTTTACCACTGCGATAGCGGACTAAGCCCGATTGATAGTTGTGCGTTAACCAACCTATCAACTTGACCGGTTTTCCTTCGCCGAGGCTGTCTATCGTAATATTGACCTCTAAATCTTCTTTAGGCGCACCAGTCACGAACTGGATCTCTTTGGCTAGCTCCTCGGCTTGCACACGATTGGTCTCAAACTCAATGTCACCAAATGCCCCAACCGGCAAACGACCTTGAGCTTTCTGTTTAGCGACAAAGTGACGAATGGCTTCATCGGGTGATCGAGGGTTATCAATCAATACTTGTAATAGCGCATCTTTAAGTTGATAGCTCTCTAGACCATTCAACACAAACGGTTCGTCGTCTTCCATCACTGGTAACGGCGGCTCAAACACCACCTTTAAACGGCGATTAAAGAAGTATTGAACAGGTAAACGCCAAAAACGCTGTAACTCGACCAGATCAAGCTCAAGTGGGTAAGTTGCTCCGCCAAGATAATCTTCTAACGCTCGGTTAAATTCACCACTGCGCTCGCCTGCTCGATTTGCCGCAGGCAGCCACTCTTTAGCGTAGCTAACCTGTGAATTGTCTTGGTCCGGCATGAAAGCACTCGGACTGAATGGCGTCATGGTGTGCTCAAACATCTGCGCTTGACTCAGCTTACGCCCAGATTCGTCGCTTCCCAGAGCCTCGTCACCTTGCAGACAGTAGTTTTGCTCGCAGTATTCGATCAGCTCAGACACCAGCACTGACGGGACGCGCTCAGTGTTATCTTGAATAGAGCGACCAACATAACTAATGTACAGACTCTCTTGCGCCGATAACATCGCCTCTAAGAACAGATAACGATCATCATCACGGCGAGAACGGTCACCCGGACGAGTACGGCCATTCATTAAATCAAAGCCTTCTGGTGGCATAGAGCGCGGATACACACCATCATTCATCCCCAGCAGACATACCGTTTTGAAAGGAATCGAACGCATCGGCATCAGAGTACAGAAGTTCACTTGCCCAGCTAAAAAACGTTGGCTGATGCGTGCCCCAGAGAGTTTATTATTCAAATACTGATAAACGATGCTTGGTGATAAATCTTGCTCATATAAAGCATCATCGAGCTGTTCGTTAAGTTGCCCTAGAGCATCGCGAATCGACTTCAATACTACTTCGCCTTCCAGCTCGACGCTGAAGAAATCATCAATCAAGTTAAGCAGAGTCTCACGCCAACGTTCAATCGATTGTGACTGATTGAGGCGCTGTCGATAATAGGCAATACGGTCAATAAAGTGCGCGAGCTTACCCGCAAGTTCTGCACTCATGCCTTGCACTTCATCGTATGCGGCAATCGATGATTCGGCGGTTTCAAATAATCCTGCTGACTCTGACATCGCATAGCCAAGCAGCATCCGCTGGATACCGAACAGCCAAGTGTTTTGTTGAGTCTCGGGTAGATCAAACTCTGTTGCGGTACTGCCATCAACACCCCAGCGAATACCCGCCTCTTCAACCCACTGTTTAGCTTGCTCAAATTGATATTCGTCGATATCAAATCGCGCCATCATCGCCGGGATTTCAAGTAGTTCAAGCAGCTCTGAAGCAAGACAACGACTCTTAGGCAGCGCCACCAGCTGCATGAATGCAGTTAAGATTGGGCTCTCTTGATCAGCAGTACGGTCAGAGATCGAATAAGGTATATAACGCTCGCCCGGCGCATTACCGAACACCGCTTGAATCGCAGGGCTGTAGGCATTAATGTCCGCTACCATTACGATAATGTCGCGTGGTTTTAGGTTGGGATCGTTATCAAACATCGCCAATAACTGGTCGTGCAGCACTTCCACTTCACGCATCGGGCTATGACAAGCATGAACCGTTAACGAACGATCCCCAACAGCAATACTCTGCTTATGTTCACTCGAATCAAGGATGTGATCATCTTGATGCTCCTCAAGCTCCAAAATATCGGCTTGAAGCTGATGTAATAGGCTATCGCGCTCAACATCAATGAAAAATTCATGCTCTTCACACTCAGACTGGGACAATAAAAACAGATTGTCACGACCAAGTTTTCCCATCGATGCCAGTAGGCTATTACCCACCGCCTGGCTAGTATGCAGTTCATCTTCAACGTTAGCTTCTAGGCCATCTTTGAGAGGCGAAACCTCCCCTTCTAACTGAGGCGAGCCCTCGACCAAAGCAAACTGCTTACGACGCTGAGCTTCTACTCTTGCTAGATACTTTCTATCACGAATATCGCCCCAATAGTGCTGACATGGATTGGTGAACATCAAATGAACATCAATGTGTTCACCCATCGCTTTGAGGGCATCCATATAGCGTGGTGGTAGTGATGAGATACCAAATACAAACAACCGCTTCGGAAGGTGGGAAAGCTGATCTTTCTGCTGTGCGAGCGCTTCAATAAAGTCATGGTACAAGTTACCACGGTGATACTTTGATTGACCTTGGGATAGTGTTTGCTCATACAGAGCCTGCCACAAGATCGGCTGCCACGGATGCTCTTGTTGACCATCCGCATCTTGCAACTCAGACACAGGCTCACCCGCTTCCCAAGCCGCCATCCACTCAGGTCGGTACACCAAATAACCATCAAAAATATCGGCAATCTTCTCAGCCAATTGGTACAACTTGGAGCTATCGGTGTCGTTTTCCAAATAACGCTGCAGCGGCAAGAAATCAGGATGGTCGAGCTTAGCGGGCAGAATACTCATCAGCTTCCAAGTCATCGCCTCTTTGTTAAAGGCACTGCGCTTGGGAACATCAGGAAGAACTTGGGTAAACATCTCCCAGATGAAAGTAGCAGGAAGAGGAAAATCGATGTTTGCGGCAACACCAAACTCTTTTGCCAGCTCCATTTTAAGCCACTGAGACATACCCGGGCTTTGTACCAAGATCTGCTCTTTGTCGAATGGGTTAGCCAGAGGGTCACTTTTGATTAAGTGAACGAGAAGGATTTTTAAAGTATCAACTTTATTGGAATGGTAAACAGTAAACAAAGTGCACTCACGCTAATCTTGCCACAATATACTGCCAGATTAGCATAAGTACCGAGTTTGGATGAGCAATATAAGCTTATGAAAACCCAAAAGCTTAAGGTCTGTTTATCTTTTGAACGACCACCCGTTATAAACGGCCTTTTACAACGCTCATTAAACGGTGTGGTTTGTAGTTCATGTAGTAACGAGCGGCGACATAACCTACGACGAGCGTCGCGACCATTAGCTCTAAGTAAGCCAAATTGAACACTTGGTTGATGTACTGACCTTCAATACCTACATCTTGCATCCAATCCGCTACCTTAAACAACGCGGTCGCACCAATGACCATAGGGAAAGTAAACGCCGCATAGCCCGGGCTAAATGGTAAACGAAGCAATTTAAAGAAAGCCGCATAGATGATGAATGTCATTAAAATTGCAATTCCGAAAAGCAGACCAATCACCACAGGTGATGGGTTTGCCGTTACGGTGAGATAACCAGCCAAAGAAAGACTTGCCGGTGCAGCCAAAATAGCGATTGTTGGTTTGGCCGCGTCTGGGATCTCGTGGCGGAACATCAAGCGATATACCATCATTGGTAGCATCACAGCGTAAACACCGAGACCGAAGAGCAATACTGCATTCGCCACTGGCTCTAGTGCAGGGTTCCCCGAGAAAGAGACGTCCGCAACCACAATGCCAATAGGCGGAACAAACCAGCTTGGTACCATATGATGAATCTCAAACTCTTTAGCTCGGTGGTAAAAGAAGCTGACCAAGAAAATCACGTGCAACCCTACAGAGAGAATCCACACTAGCTCTCTTAAAAACACAGAAATCGGGTCTAATGATGCGGATACCACCATGCACCCCATAGCAAAAGTCGGAACAACGCTGCCCACGACAGGATGCGCAAGATCTTCACGCAGCAAGTGACCGTGAATCAAAAATTTCACTGCCAATATCGCGAGAAGCACACCCGCGATCCCAGCGCTCACCCACTGCACGAGCCCCGGAGTTTGCAGTAAGCCTTGAGATACGAGTACCCCATCCCAACACCAACCAAGGCTAGCGATAGCAAGTGCCAATCCCGCCATCGGAGTCGGCGCGCCAGTTAATCTATGTTTGAGTTGTTGAATCATATCAGCCTCTCTTCATTCCATTCACTTATCTGTGAACTCATCAGCTTGTTGAGGCCATAATACGCTTGCGGTTTGTTAAGTTATATCCAATTATATAGAACACTTGTTCAGGTTTTCTAAACATCAAACCACTCAATCACAGGCTGATAAAATTTCGATGGCTAATATATCAATTAAACAGCTCAAAGTATTTGTCACCATCACCCAACACTCAACGATGACTGCCGCAGCCGAGGCGCTATTTTTATCAAAAGCGGCTGTCAGCATGGCTTTAGGTGAAATGGAGAAACAGCTTGGGCACTCTCTGTTTGATCGCGTTAACAACCGACTGATCATCAATCAAGAGGGACAAAAATTACTGCCTCTTGCGGATGAGATACTACATCGAGCGGCTAGCATTGATGAGTTGTTCAGTGACGACCAACCTTTGAGTGGTTTATTAAAGGTTGGTGCCAGTGACACCATAGGTAATCAAGTTGCACCATTTATTCTCTCAGGATTTCGTCAGCAAACCCAACATCAAGAGCAGAGCCTATTTATCTCCAATACTGCTTTGATTTGCCAAAAACTGGTCGATTACGAGCTCGATATTGCTCTGATCGAAGGGAAAACCTTGCACCCTGAACTGCTTGCCAATCAGTTTAGTAGCGACGAGATGTGCATTGTTGCTAGCCCCAATCACCCATTGACCTCGTTAGATATCGTGCCATTGCGCGATCTTGAGAGCAGTCACTGGATACTTCGAGAATCTGGCTCTGGTACTCGAGAGTTCTTTTTACGTACGGTGGCGCCGCGTCTTGAGCATTGGTATGAATCATTCGAACTCAATACCACAGAAGCGATCATCAACTCGGTATCCGCTGGATTAGGCTTGGCTTGCCTTTCTAAGCTTGCTGCAGAGCCTGCAATCAAAGATGGTCGAGTCAAAACATTGAATGTGCCACTGGATATGAAGCGTCGATTTTGGATGCTAGTTCATAAAGACAAATATCAGAGTCCACTTCTCAAGTCCTTCATGAGTTATTGTGAAGAGTGGGCGGCACATCAAGATTGATACTTCTATCAAGGTTGGCAACTGGACTTTTAGTCACTAAAACTGTATAAAAAGCCAGTAAAATTTATCAAACTTAGAGGATTAACCATGGCTGTTATCGTCAAGTACGTGGTGGAACGCAACGGAGAAGAGAAAATGACTTTTACCTCTAAAGCCGAAGCTGACGCATACGACAAAATGCTGGATATGGCTGATGAGCTTTTTGAACTGTTAGGCAAAAGCGAATTAGTAGAAGATGAAGGCAAGCAAGAAGAGCTTGCGATGTACCTTGCGAAGAACAAAGAAGAAGTTCTTTATGCTCTTGGTGCCAAGCGCAAACCAGCGCCTAAGAAAGCTAAAAAGCTTGAAGCGGTTGAAGACGCGGAAGAAGACGCAGCATAACTTACTGATACCTATGCTAAAAACGCCAATGACAACTCTGAACAGAGTATGTAGTTGGCGTTTTTTATATCTATCGAAATATAATGAAGCGAGTTTATAGTTAAAATTGCTCTAAACATTCCCTTGCAAGAAAGTGTGATTGAGATCTAATCTATACGCCATCAGGTGATGGGGTTCCACCTAAGCTTTCTAGCTTCAACCGCCCGTTCATATCGAACCGTGCTAATGACTCCTACAGAATCGAAAACAGGTAAGCCTGTTGGTAGTATCGTTGTACCCACCATTTTACGAGCGTTGTTTGCTCTTTTTTCTTGGTGTCACGATACGTAAGATCTGTAGTGAAATTAGCCACACCTCTTCCAACATGTCCTGTTTTCTCAACGTTCGAGGTCTTCATCGACTTTATAAGTGAGAAAACACTATGCAATACTCATCTGAAATCCAAAATATGTGTCCGATTCAACGTGGCGATCTTCATGCATCTGCCCCTATTCCCGTTGAAGGCGCGATGGTCAGCCCGAAAGACGTGATTGCTATCTCTGGTTTAAGTCACGGTGTAGGGGCTTGTGCTCCACAACAAGGCGCCGCCAAACTAACCCTCAACGTCAAAAACGGCATCATTGAAGAAGCGTTAATTGAAACCATCGGTTGTTCAGGCATGACTCAATCGGCTGCGATGGCCGCTGAAATCCTCACTGGAAAAACCATCCTTGAAGCGCTTAATACTGACTTAGTATGCGATGCAATCAACGTCGCGATGCGCGAAATCTTTCTTCAGTTTGTCTATGGTCGAACTCAATCGGCATTCTCTGAGGGCGGCCTCGAAATTGGCGCTGCATTGGAAGATTTAGGACAAACACAACGCAGCCAAGTCGGCACCAGTTACTCAACAACCGCGAAAGGGGTGCGATACATGGAGCTCGCAGAAGGCTACGTGACTCAGCTCGCGTTGGACGAACACAGCGAAGTCATCGGTTATCAATACCTCAACCTTGGCAAAATGATGAAAGCCATGAATCAAGGTACACCAGCTGCTGAAGCCGCTGAGCTTGCCACTGGCACCTATGGCCGCTTCGATGAAGCCGCGAAAACCATCAATCCACGTCAACACTAATCGCCAAAGAGGAACCTGACTATGAACACACTAAATAATCCATCAGTAACTCGTGTATTGGCTGAAATGAACTTAGAGTCTCTCGACCAAGCCTACCAATACTGTTTAGAGCATGATGTTGACCCAAAAGCATTGGTGATGGACACCCAACCTATTGCGTTCGACAGCGCCAGTGAAGCCTACACACTAGGTACGGCACTAGCACTTTATCGTAAAGCTGAGACCGCAGAACAAGCCGCAAATATTATTGGTGAAGCGCTCCAAGCCTATACCAAGGCAGGTAGTGTTGCAGAACAGCGCCAAGTCGGTATTGGTCATGGAGCATTGGCGGCGCGTTTGCTAAATGAAGAGAGTGGCTGTTTCGCCTTTTTAGCGGGTCATGAGTCTTTTGCTGCCGCCGAAGGCGCAATCAAAATTGCACTCAACGTCAACAAATCTCGCACTAAACCACTCAAAGTGATTCTAAATGGTTTAGGAAAAGATGCTGCTTATCTTATCTCTCGTATCAATGGTTTTACCTACGTACGCACTCAATTTGACTACCAAACTGGTGAGCTAATTGAAACCGAGCGCCGCCGTTTCTCACAAGGCCCTCGCGGAGAGATCCTATGTTATGGTGCCGATGATGTTCGTGAAGGGGTTGCTATCATGCATCGTGAACAAGTGGATGTCAGTATTACGGGTAACTCAACCAACCCTACTCGCTTCCAACACCCAGTTGCAGGAATCTACAAGGCTGAACGTACTCGCCAAGGTTTACCTTACTTCTCAGTCGCTTCAGGTGGTGGTACAGGTCGAACTTTACACCCAGATAACGTGGCCGCAGGCCCTGCTTCATACGGCATGACAGATACCATGGGTAGAATGCACGCCGACACACAGTTTGCAGGCAGCTCTTCTGTTCCAGCTCACGTGGCTATGATGGGCTTCATCGGCATGGGTAACAACCCTATGGTAGGAGCAACGGTGGCGCTAGCCGTCGCAGTAAGCCAAGCCGCTTAGCCTCTACAACGAATATAAAAAAACAACAATAACGTGAAACAGATAGCCAGCGAACATGCTGGCTATTTTTTTGTTCTCGGCATGGTCAAGTGTGTTTGGTGAATACTTGGTCGAAGTTAGTTTGTAGACATAAAAAGGAGCAAGTTTCACTTTATCTGGTTGAAGAAATATATCTCTTAAAAGACAAGCAATATCATTTTACAGACTTTCTCCCCATGCGCCCTTTCATAACGAGGGCGCTCTCTTTATGATAAACGCAATTAAATTAACGTTTGCTACACAAGCTGCTCACCACACGAACAGCAAATGAAGATATAGCAAAATTAAGACTCAACACATGGAGATTCAACATGGCTTACTTTTCACTGGCCTTTGGTACGGCAACCAAAAACCGCGACAATAAAATCATTGAAGCGTTCTTCCCTAACCCACTTCTAAACCCAAGCGACGCGCTTGTAGCCGCTGTTGCTGAAGTTGCAGGTTACACTGAAGGCAACCAAGCTATCGAAATCTCTGCTGCACAAAGCGCAGAACTGGCGAAAGCATTCGCAGCAAACGACGATGCTGCAAACGCATCTTTTGCAGAAAAAGCAGCATCATCTGAGCAACCACTGGTTGTTGTTGTTCTTGCTACAGACGAGAAGCCAGCTTCAGTTGCTGAAGGCTTCCTTAAGCTACAACTTATCTCTAACCGCCTAGTGCAACCACACGGCACGGTACTAGATGGCATCTTTGGTCTACTGCACAACATCGCATGGACAAACGAAGGCCCAATCGATCTTCCTGAGCTAGCAGATCGCCAAATCGAAGCTCGCCTAGCAGGTCGTGCTCTGTCTGTAGATTGCGTAGACAAATTCCCGAAAATGGTGGATTACGTAGTACCAGCAGGCGTTCGTATCGCTGATACGTCTCGCGTTCGTCTAGGTGCACATGTAGGTGAAGGCACTACCGTTATGCACGAAGGCTTCATCAACTTCAATGCAGGTACGACTGGCGTGAGCATGGTTGAAGGTCGTATCTCTGCAGGTGTTGTTGTTGGTAACGGTTCTGACATCGGCGGCGGCGCTTCTATCATGGGTACGCTATCTGGTGGCGGTACAGTTGTCGTTTCTATCGGTGAAAACTCACTGCTAGGCGCAAACGCGGGTCTTGGTTTCCCACTAGGTGACCGTTGTACCGTCGAGTCTGGTCTGTACGTAACTGCTGGCTCTAAAGTACGTATGCTTGACTCTTCTGGCCAAGAAGTTGAAGTAGTTAAAGCTCGCGACCTAGCTGGCGTTTCTGACCTACTATTCCGTCGCAACTCAGTGACTGGTCAAATTGAATGTCTTGCTAACAAATCAGCTGTTGAACTAAACAGCGAGCTGCACAGCAACAACTAATCTAAATACTAGTCACTAGAAAACACTAAGCCGCTGGAATTAAACTCCAGCGGCTTTTCTTTTATCTGTAGAAAATGGGCTGCGTTATGCTCTCTCAGCGGCCGATACCAATCACATTTAGTATTAAAAAAGCGCAGGCCTTTCGACCTGCGCTTTAAACTTTTTCCCGTCAACTTAGCTAGTGTACAATACCAACCAAGATGTGTATTAACCTAAGTCAGATTAACCTAGATTCTTACGTGCATTTTGGAACATACGCATCCAAGCACCGTTCTCGCCCCAACCTTCTGGAGACCATGAGTTCGCTACTGTACGGAATACACGCTCTGGGTGCGGCATCATGATAGTAACGCGGCCATCTTGAGTTGTTAGACCTGTGATTGCGTTTGGTGAACCGTTCGGGTTGTTCGGGTACTGCTGCGTTGCGTTACCGTGGTTATCTACGTAACGAACTGCAACCGTACCTGATGCTTCAATCGCTGCTAGGTGGTCGGCATCACGCACTTCTACGCGACCTTCACCGTGAGACACTGCGATTGGCATACGAGAACCTGCCATGCCGTCGAAGAATACAGAATCAGATTTCTGAACTTCAACTAGGCTGAAACGAGCTTCAAAACGCTCAGATTCGTTACGAACGAAGCGTGGCCACAGGTCGGCACCTGGGATTAGCTCTTTCAGGTTTGATAGCATCTGACAGCCGTTACACACACCTAGAGAGAAGGTATCTTCACGCTGGAAGAAGCCTTCAAACTGGTTGCGAGCTTGCTCGTTGAACAGGATAGATTTCGCCCAACCTTCACCCGCACCAAGTACGTCACCGTAAGAGAAGCCACCACAAGCGACAAGGCCTTGGTATTCTTCTAGCACGGCTTGACCCGTTAGGATGTCGCTCATGTGAATATCTGTTGCTTCAAAACCAGCACGGTCGAACGCTGCTGCCATCTCAACGTGAGAGTTAACACCTTGTTCACGTAGGATTGCCATCTTAGGCTTAGCGCCTTTCGCGATATATGGCGCTGCGATGTCTTCATTTACATCGAAGCTTAGCTTAACGTTTAGGCCAGGGTCAGAGTTGTCTTTCTTCGCTTCATGCTCTTGGTCAGCACATGCTGGGTTGTCACGTAGACCTTGCATCTTATGCGTTGTCTCAGCCCAGATAGTACGTAGTTCAGTACGGTTACGCTCAAGAACGACTGACTCGCCAGAAGTGATCACTAGCTCATCAGATGCTTCTACAGAACCGATTACGTGTGAGCATGCTTCAAGGCCGTTCGCTGCTAGCGTTGAAAGTACAGAATCTAGGTCATCATTTTTAACCTGAAGTACTGCACCTAGCTCTTCGTTAAATAGTGCTGCTAGTGCGTCTTCGCCCTTCTCTTCAGAGTAAAGGTTAGCGATGTCAGCTTTAACGCCACAGTGACCTGCGAATGCCATCTCAGCTAAAGTAACGAATAGACCGCCATCACCTTTATCGTGGTAAGCCACTACTTGGTCGTTCGCGACAAGAGTTTGAACGCCTTCGTAGAAACCTTTTAGCTGTGCTGCGTTGTCTACGTCTGCTGGCTTGTCACCAAGCTGCTTGTAAACCTGCGCTAGTGCTGTTGCACCTAGACGGTTCTGGCCGTTACCTAGGTCGATAAGAACTAATGATGTATCACCTTTGTCAGTACGAAGCTGAGGTGTGATTGTCTTACGTACATCTTCAACACGAGCAAATGCAGTGATGATTAGAGATAGCGGAGACGTTACTTCTTTCTGCTCGCCATTCTCTTCCCACTTCGTCTTCATCGACATTGAGTCTTTACCAACTGGGATAGTTAGGCCAAGAGCTGGACATAGCTCTTCACCTACCGCTTTAACCGCTTCGTAAAGACCTGCATCTTCGCCCGGGTGACCTGCTGGAGACATCCAGTTCGCAGACAGTTTAATGTGTTTGATATCACCAATGTTTGTCGCAGCGATGTTGGTGATTGCTTCACCAACCGCTAAACGAGCTGAAGCACCGAAATCTAGTAGAGCAACTGGTGTACGCTCACCCATCGACATTGCTTCGCCATGGTAAGTGTCGTAGCTTGCTGCGGTTACCGCACAGTTTGCTACTGGAACCTGCCAAGGGCCAACCATTTGGTCACGCGCAACAAGACCAGTCACCGTGCGGTCACCGATAGTGATTAGGAATGTTTTTTCTGCAACCGTTGGAAGACGTAGAACACGATCCACTGCTTCGTTTAGCTCGATACCGTCACGGTTAACCGCTGGGTTATTCGCTTTAAGCGTTTTCGCATCACGGTGCATCTTAGGCGTCTTACCAAGAAGAACGTCCATTGGCATGTCGATTGGTGTATTCTCGAAGTGTGAATCTTCAAGTTTCAGTTCACGCTCTTCTGTTGCGATACCAACAACTGCGTATGGTGCACGTTCACGCTTACAGATCGCATCGAATACTTCCATGTTCTCTGGCGCAACTGCCATTACGTAGCGTTCTTGAGATTCGTTACACCAGATCTCTAGTGGGCTCATACCTGGTTCATCATTTGGTACATCGCGCAGTTGGAAGATACCACCACGTTCGCCATCGTCTACAAGCTCTGGAAGTGCGTTAGAGATACCACCTGCGCCCACATCGTGGATAAATGCGATTGGGTTCTGTTCGCCAAGCTGCCAACAACGATCGATCACTTCCTGACAGCGACGCTCCATTTCTGGGTTTTCACGCTGTACTGAAGCGAAATCTAGGTCTTCTGCTGATTGACCAGATGCCATTGAAGAAGCTGCACCACCGCCAAGGCCGATGTTCATTGCAGGACCACCAAGTACGATTAGGCTCGCACCTACCGGGATCTCTTTCTTCTGAACGTGCTCGTCACGGATGTTACCCATACCACCAGCAATCATGATTGGCTTGTGGTAACCACGAACCTCTTCACCTGCGTGAGAGTTCACTTTCTCTTCATAAGTACGGAAGTAACCCAATAGGTTTGGGCGACCAAATTCGTTGTTGAACGCCGCGCCACCAAGTGGGCCTTCTAGCATGATGTCTAGAGCGTTAACGATGCGACCCGGTTTACCGAAATCTGTTTCCCATGGCTGTTCAAAACCAGGAATACGTAGGTTAGAGGTTGTGAAACCAACTAGACCTGCTTTTGGCTTACCACCGATACCTGTCGCGCCTTCGTCGCGGATTTCACCGCCAGAACCTGTAGAAGCGCCCGGCCAAGGAGAGATAGCCGTTGGGTGGTTGTGCGTTTCCACCTTCATTAGGATGTGCGCTTTCTCTTGGTTGTAACCGTACTGGCGAGTTTCTGGGTTCGGGAAGAAGCGACCTACATCTGAACCTACCATGACTGCTGCGTTATCTTTGTATGCAGACAGCACGTTTTCTGGCGTGGTTTCGAATGTGTTTTTGATCATCTTAAACAGAGACTTCTCTTGCTTAACGCCGTCGATAGTCCAGTCTGCGTTGAAGATCTTGTGACGACAGTGCTCTGAGTTCGCCTGTGCAAACATCATTAGTTCGATGTCGGTTGGGTTACGATCTAGCTTGTTTACGAACGCATCGTAAAGGTACTCGATTTCATCGTCCGCAAGTGCAAGGCCTAAGGTAACGTTTGCGTTCTCAAGCGCAGCGCGACCGCCTTTTAACAGGTCTACGTCTGCTACCGGAGCTGGCTCTGCCACTTGGAAAAGTGCCGTTGCAGATTCGAAATCAGTGAAGATAACTTCCATCATACGATCGTGCAGGATCGCTTTAAGCTCAACCAGTTGTAGCTCAGAAAGTTCTACCGATGATTCGATATAGTAAGCGGTACCGCGCTCAAGACGTGCGATCTTATCTAGACCACAGTTGTTTGCGATATCCGTCGATTTTGAAGACCAAGGCGAAATGGTGCCAGGGCGAGGAGTTGCTAATAGAAGAAGACCTTGCGGTTCATGCTCTTCAATCGTCGGGCCATAAGTCAGAAGTTTTTCTAGTTTCTCAACTTCTTGATCATTTAGGTCTGCTGTTAGATCGGCAAAGTGCGCAAATTCAGCGTAGATGCCTGTAACAGGTAAGCCAAGTTCACGACAAAGCTCTAAAAGCTTGTTAACACGAAATTCAGATAGAGCTGGGGAGCCACGAAAAATTCTCATGTGCTTAGGTCTCTTATGCAATTGATTAAGGTGATATTGGTATAAATTCAGTGGGTTTTAGGAGTAACCTAACTGTTTTCTTCGAACTTATGCCGATTCCACCTCTCTGTTGCGGGCGCATTATATAGCAATTGTTTTTGTGACGTAACCAAAAAAGCAACCGTTTGCGTCATTTTTTTCATGTTTCTTGGCAATTGTTACTTTTGCTGCATTTCTGGCCACTTTTACTGCTGTTTACCTAAAGTCACTTTGCCGAGAGTAAACGGTTTGATATAAAGGGACGTTACTTTTTTGAGATTTCATTTTGATGCATACACTTACACGCATTTTTTCATCCAAACTTCTTCTCGTCGCAATCACCATTACCGGTTTAGCGGGATGCCAAATTGAGTCGGAACCGAAAAGCGACTTGGAGCAGATCCGAGAGCGCGGCGTGTTAAGGGTCGGAACTCTCAATAACCAACTCTCTTACTATATCGGCCCAGACGGCCCTGCTGGTTTGGATTATGAATTAGCTCGAGAGTTTGCCGAGCAGCTTGGCGTACAATTAGAGATGAAACCTGCATACCGTTTGTCAGGCTTATTCCCTGCCTTACAAAAAGGTGAAATAGACCTTATCGCAACAGGTTTGGCCCAGAACAATGAGCACACCCGCGGCTACCGTGCTGCGCCAGCTTATTATTACGTAAGCCAACAAGTAGTTTACAAGAAAGGTCAATGGCGCCCGCGTAATCTAGAACAACTGATTGAGTTTGAGAACCAACGCCAAGCGAAATTCATAGAGCAACAGAACAGAGAGCAGAATGAAGAAAGCAGCGAGCTAACAACTATCGATGACAGATTAGTCCCTGCCCTTGTAGTGATTAAAGAATCTCACTTTGAACCGACTCTAAATCAACTTCAGCAATCTAACCCAGACTTTATCTACGAGTCGGTTGGCAATGCAGACATTAATGATCTTTTGAGACAAGTGTCTAAGGGCGAACTGCGCTTTACCGTTGCAGACTCCATTGAACTATCGCTGGCACAGCGCCTCTATCCAGATCTCGCGCTTGCATTCGAGCTAACGGAAGATCAACCTATCTCTTGGTACTTAAAAAAATCGGAAGATGAGAGCCTTTATGCGCTGCTGATTGAGTTCTTCGGCAACCTTAAACAGTCTGGTGAGCTAGCAACGCTGGAAGAGAAATACATCGGTCACATCGGAAGTTTCGATTACGTGGATACTCGCGCTTTTATTCGTGCACTGGACAGCAAGCTACCGAAATGGTCACCACTATTCCAAGAGTACTCACAGGAGTTTGACTGGCGCTTGATTGCAGCCCTTGCATACCAAGAGTCTCACTGGAATCCTGTTGCGAAATCTCCGACAGGGGTGCGAGGCATGATGATGTTAACCCTTCCGACGGCGAAGAGTGTGGGTGTAACGAACCGTTTGGATCCAAAACAGTCGGTGCAAGGTGGTGTGGAATACCTGCGTCGTATCGTCAATAGAATCCCTGACTCAATCAAGCAGCATGAGAAAATCTGGTTTGCGCTTGCTTCCTATAACGTTGGCTATGGACATATGATGGATGCGCGTCGATTAACCAAAGCACAGGGTGGCGATCCGGACTCTTGGAGTGACGTAAAAGACAGACTGCCTCTACTAAGACAGAAGAAGTATTATAGCCAAACGCGCTACGGTTATGCTCGTGGTGACGAAGCCAAAAACTATGTAGAGAATATTCGCCGTTACTACCAAAGTATCATCGGCCACGTAAACCAACGCACTGAGGAAGCACTGGAAGAGAGTATGGAAGACCTGATCGTGATTCCACCACTCGCAATCTCAGGAGCAGAGTCAAGTATCAGTAATGCTGCCTCAACCGACGAGTTGAGCGACGAAGATCAGAGCGAAGAGTAGAACGCAGTTTACCTTCAACCAAAAAGCCACACATCGGTGTGGCTTTTTGTTGTTTGTCTTGAAGGAAAAGTTAACCGAGCTTCTCTAATACCTTTTCGCACAAAGTCTTCAAAGCCAACAACTCATCCAAGTCCAAGGTCAACTTGCACTTCATCGCATCAGGAACAGATCTCGCCTGAGTTTTTAGTTCTGCTCCACTCTCTGTCAATTTAAGCACTCGCACACGCTCATCGTGCTCACAACGGCTTCGTTCGACGAACCCTTTACCTTCTAGCCTTTTCAAAAGTGGCGTCAAAGTACCCGAGTCTAAATGCAATCGTGAGCCAATATCTTTCACACTGGCACCATCTTGCTCCCAAAGCACCATCATCACCAAATATTGAGAATAGGTTAAATCCAACGCATCCAATAACGGGCGATATGCTCGAACCATAGTATTCGCTGCGCTATACAGCGGAAAACACACCTGATTATCTAACAATAATTGATCATCACTACTCATATCGTTCTCTACTTCTGGTTTAATTGGTGCGAGCACTAAAAATAAATTGCGCACAATATAGTTGCATTCACTGCGTATTTCGACATAAGATTGCAAGCAATTAAGTTGCACACAACTTAAAAAAGAAAAGGGAAACGATATGACAACACTCTACACAACTCAAGCAACCGCTCTTGCCGGCCGTAATGGACAAGTGAAAACTGACGATGGTTTACTAGAGCTTGAACTGGCTTACCCAAAAGAGATGGGTGGCACTGGTCTAGCAACGAACCCAGAGCAACTATTTGCTGCAGGTTATTCAGCTTGTTTCTCGAACGCTATCTTGCACGTTGCTCGTGAAGCGAAAGTTACGCTAACCAAAGCGCCAGTGACTGCAGAAGTTGGTATCGCTCCAAATCAAACAGGTGGATTTGCGCTTACCGTAAGCCTTGCAGTCGAGCTAGACCTACCTCAAGAACAAGCTCTTGAGCTGACTCGAGTCGCTCATCAGGTTTGCCCATACTCAAACGCAGTTCGTGGCAACATCGATGTTGCAGTGACTGTAAACGGCGAAGCAATCTAAGCTCTCCCCCGCTCCAAAAAACTAAAAAAACACCGGCTAATTGGCCGGTGTTTCTATTTATAGATGAGATGTTTGTTGTCTCGTTGGCGAAAAGCTAACCATTCTCTCAATTCAGTCTGCTATCACAATCACTCAACCCGATTTTGCTACTTGAAAAGCTTCTTTGATTACCATACATATGAAGAATAACTGGCATCACTTGTCATTAATTTGCAACAAAACTGACCTATAAGGTGGGTGTCGTTGAAGTGGCGCTGCAAACTAACATACTCAAAGAGCTTGTATTGGGTATATTCAACTTAACTTAAGCTGTTTAATAGAGCTGATATTGATAGTGGGAGGCTGTTAAAAAAGATGAAACGTAAGTTACGCTCTAAACGCCTTTATAAAACCGTCGCGGCTAACCGCCGTAAGCGCATGCTAGCCAACAACAAAAAGAAGATCATCTGGCGAAACCGAGCTTTCGTACAGATGCTTTAAACCGAAAAACATCATCAGCAAGCATCTAATTCAATCTCGAAATGTCACTCTGACACCTCAATTCGAACAGTATTGGATGTTTGCTAGAATCGAAAGCTGCTTATTAGATCTACCTAAAAACCACGCGCCGTTAAACTAGATCCCTTCTTGATCGTCTTTTGCTTGCGCTAACTTCTGTTGCTGCTTTTTCTCTTTAATCTCTTTACGACGCCTTTTGAAAAACGCCTGTAGTTGAGAGCGGCACTCCTCTTCCAATAAGCCGTGCTCTACGTCAGCATAATGGTAAGACGCTTGGCTATCAAAAAGATTCAATACCGTGCCAGCGGCTCCCGCTTTCAAGTCTGGCGCGCCAAAGACAACGCGCTTCACTCGGCTGTGCAGAAGAGCCCCAGCGCACATTGGGCATGGCTCTAACGTCACATACAAGGTGGTATCGAGAAGACGGTAGTTCTCTAATGTTTGACCCGCCTTACGCAAAGTTTCAATCTCAGCATGCGCGGTCGCATCATGGCTACCAATCGAACGGTTCCACCCTTCCGAGATGATTTCACCATCTTTTACCAAGACCGCTCCAACGGGCACTTCACCCTCAAGTTCAGCTTGATGTGCTAACTCCATAGCTCGGCGCATAAAGGCTTCATCTTGCGATGTAAATTGATGGTCAGACAAAAGAAACTCCCAAAAGCGAAAAAGGTAAGCGCAGAGCATACCTTTATTTGATGATCATCGAAATGGAATTGTCAGATTTGAGCACTGACTGCTATTGAGATGGCTTTCGAGAGCCTGATTAAAAGCTGAGTACCTTTATCGGGATATCAAAAGCATGGCGAAAAAAAAGCCCGCACTTATCGGTGCGGGCTTAGGAATCAATAAAGCTTAATATTGCTTAATTCATACTTACATAGTGTAAGTGTATGGTGCTTGAATACCTAGCGGGATACCTAGTGCCCAGTAACCCAGTAGGAAGATTGTCCAACCAATTAGCATTGCAATTGAGTACGGCATCATCATTGATGCTAACGAACCAATACCTGAGCTCTTCACATAACGCTGCATGTAAACAACAACTAGAGGGAAGAACACCATCATAGGTGAAATGATGTTAGATACAGAGTCACCAACACGGTAAGCAGCCTGAGTTAATTCTGGAGAAATACCTACAGCCATTAACATTGGTACCATGATTGGACCAATCAGAGCCCATTTCGCAGATGCAGAACCCACTAGTAAGTTAACGAATGCTGTAAGTAGAACCATACCAACAATCGTCACTTCACCCGGCAGATTCATCGCTTGTAGAAGTTGTGCTCCTGACAATGCCAATAGCGTACCTAAGTTTGATTGACCAAACGCGACTAAGAACTGAGCGATGAAGAACGCCATAACCATGAAGCTTGCCATGCTCGCCATCGTTGTAGACATCGCTTTAATAATATCATCGCTCGCCTTAAACGTGCCTGCTACGCGACCATATACTACGCCAGGAATGATAAATAGAATAAAGATTAACGGAACAATAGATTGCATTACCGGCGCATCAAACGCAGTAATTACGCCTGATGGTGAACGCAGTGGTGAAGACTCTGGGATCAACGCTGCAATCAATAACGCAACACCAGCCATCATTGCCCAACCAGCACGAGAGAATGCTTTGCTTTCTAGCTCTGTGAATGACCCCATATCCGGTGCTTCTTCTGCATCTTCATCAATTTTAGTCGTCTTTTGTAGACGTGGTTCGATGATGCGATCAGTGATGTACCAACCAATACTCACAATTAAGATGGAAGAAAGGCCCGTGAAGAAAATGTTTGAAAGGGGGTTCACGACGTATGTCGGATCAAGAATAGCTGCCGCTTCTTGTGTAAAGCCAGCTAGCAGTGGATCGATACCTGAAGGCAAGAAGTTTGCAGCAAAACCACCAGATACACCAGCGAATGCCGCTGCGATACCAGCAAGAGGGTGACGACCCGCAGCGTGGAAGATAATGGCACCTAGTGGGATAACCAGTACGTAACCAGCATCAGCTGCAGTGTGGGATACGATTGCAACCAAAATAAGCACAGGAGTAATGAACTTAGCTGGTGTAACGTTAAGCATCTTCTTAAGGCCTGTGTTAATGAAGCCAGACGCTTCAGCAACACCAACACCTAACATTGCAACCAATACAATGCCTAATGGTGCAAAACCAGTAAAGTTGGTCACCATAGTTGCAAGGAAGTTTGCAAAAGACTCACCTGTCACAAGGTTTTTAACCTCAACAGCCTGACCAGAAACTGGGTGGATCAACCCAAAATCAAACTGTGATAACACAGCAGACAAGCCCCAAACTAGGAGTAATCCCCAAAAGAAAAGCAGCGCAGGATCTGGGATCTTGTTACCGGCACGTTCAATGAAGTTTAGAAAGCGATCCATACTACTGATTTTGTCAGGTGCAGGCGCTCTATTTACGGCTTGGTTACTCATGGTAACTCCATATGTGATGTTGTTTTATTTAGGCCTAATATAGTTGTGCTTAGGGCCTCTTCGTACAACACATATTCTATTCAAAGCCCCCACAAAAAGCACAAGATTCCACCTAAAATTCCATAAATGGAGACATATTTTGCAAAAACCGCATGTGACAGCAACAATCTAAAAACAGAACAAACACCATTCCGTATACAGTTTTTTAACTAGCACGTAAACAATGTCCGAGGAGTGAAAATTATCAATATTGGAGTGGTAGAGAGAGGGTTCGGGTGAACATTTACACAGTGAATTAATCAAATTCACTGTATTTAGAAAGCATGGTTTCTAGCGTTATACTTTGCATTTTACTCATTCGATCTTGCCATGAAACAGTGACCGTAATATTACGTAGAGCACTCGACATAGCACCATTAGCGTTTACTACAGAACAACTGAGTGAGTATTCAGATCCCGATAGGCCGGATAACGGACTTGAACTATCAGCATTGAGACAATGATCCGTATGATGAAGTTCCGAAAAGCGAATTAACCCAACCGCCCCACTGACATTGTTTGCCCGAGTCCGGTAATACTCCAATTGCCTCTCAGCAAAGTGAAGCGCTTCAACACTCTGAATCGCATAGTCGGCTTTCTGCTCAGCATAAGTCTGTAACTTAACCATCCCTAACGCCGCTACGCCCACCAACAGAAATGAGATAAGCACTTCAAATAAGCTAAAGCCGCCTTGGTTAGAAGTCATTCCAAGAGCCCTTTTTCCATTGATAGATTGAAGGTGGATCTGTCGGGTTTGCATTTGAACGATAGTAGAGATCCATATCACCCACGATAGTCGATACCCCATCCTTTACGTCAAAGATAAGCCCACCAGCAGGTAACCCTGACGCAAATTGGATTCCTACTGTTTTTTTCTCTATAGCTGGATCATTTAGTGGTTTAACAAATGGTGTAAATGCACTGGGTGTTGAAGAAGTGATAATCGACTCCCAAAAATCATCAATACGAGATTTGGTTATGCTATTGGCGTAATCCACTAGGTGATAGATCACTCCGTTGTATGTCATCGCGCCATTAAGCGCAAAAGCACCGTCATGAATCACCAATAGTTGAGCAGTATTAAGATTAGCCGCGACTGAGGCGTTAATATGACAGTTGCCCTCAATCCAAAGCCCTTTTGTTTGCCCGACAGTGAAATGGCTCATGATTTCGCTACCGCAATCGGTCGGGTTGATCAGTTGAATGTGCCTAAACTTGTCCGAATCTTGCGATAGATCGATAATGTTCTGCTCTGTTTTAGGCATCCCAAAGAACGAGTAAAATAGGTCAAGATTCGGATCTGGATTGAAGTCTTTCTTAAACGGGGTTGGGTTGTTTTTTTGGTAGTAATCGGGCGCATAGATCGAATAAGCATCCCCCGTAACGCCTTTGACGATTTCAGTTTTGTAGTCGGGATGACAAACACCGCTGAAGCCAGGAAATGGACCATCCGCGCTTGGGTCTTTCACCTCTAAACCCAATACCTGCCCAGAGTCACCATGAGTCGAGTCATATTGATAGGTAAAAAGGTCGCCAAATGAAATACTGACACATTCATGTTCATTGCCACTGATTGGTGTCTCTGTGGCTGTTGGTTGTAAGGTTAAAGTACCTATGATCTCGATAGGCCCCGTTGATTGAATCGCCCCAGCACCAAGCAAAGAGCTATCGCGTAGGATTTTAGTGACTCGATAACGATCAATTGCAGCTTCGACAATATGACTACCACTTAGCGTACCATTGCGCGTAGTGATCTTTGGTTGCTGATCGTAGGGACTACACCAATCGATAAACTCCGAAGGTTGAGACGGTGGCCCAACTATGTCTGAGACTTGTTTACCCTCTTCGCGTAGATAACTAAACGTACACTCCAATCCCCCTTCTGCTTGCCAGTGGTCCTTGCGTGCTTGAACCTCATTTTGTGCCCGTTTAATTTGGTAGAAGGTCGCCTTAAGTGAACCGAGAGAAACAATCAGTACACCAACTAAAAGAATACTGACTAATAGCAGCGTTATCGCTCCTCGTTGCTGATTGATCGTCATTGCCAATTCCTTTGTACAACTGATGTCATCACTTTCTGGCTCAGGTCCGCGTTCACTAGCGACGCCTCAAGTGTCACGTCAACCCTTTGCGAACTCGCCTGACTACTCGATAGCTCTTCGACAGAAACAGAAAACGCATCTACCTGAATTTGTCTCTCGAAGAACAAGCTTTGACACGTCATCGTCACGTCTCCGCTTATATTACTAAATGGCTTTTCATTGATAGCCAAAAGCTCTGTTGACTCTCCTAGGCAATAGTTGAGCTTGTTGTCTTTGAACTGATAAACAATATTACGATAAGCGGACGAGACACTATTTTGCAGATACACAAAGCCAAGGTAAGCCTCATCCGCACTGACTTGCTGGGTATAAATTGTATTTGATGCCCCAGATAACTTCAGCGATTGGCCAGCATCGGCGTTATATCCAGCACGCCAAATCTCTTCTTTCATCATTTGAGTCGTGGAGAATAAGTTTTGTGATAGGAGCAGCTCTAGGCTTTTCTCTGAGCTGAGGCGCTGATTGGTGATGAACACACTACCAATCGTCCCGATTACAATCACACCGATTGCAGAGGCCACCATCATCTCAACCAAGGTACTACCTTGAGCAGACTTAATTGCAGATCTCATAACCATAGTGACCAATACTATTGCGCCCATCGCTGTTTGGATCGCTACTGCAGACCCGAATACGCCCGGTTGTGTTTGATGCTTTAACAGAGAGTTCTTCAGACGGTGCATTCACCGAAGCCATAGTGACGTTGCCGTTGATAAAACGTCCCCTTACTCCGTCAATAGAGATCGAATTCTGATTTAAAAAACTAAACGAAACTTTGATATCTCTATAAGCTGAGCCATCAAGATGCATCACCACGTTATCTGGAACATACCAAGCGGTAGTACTCACCACCAAATCCCACTCCCCCTCTGAATCCTCAATCGCACCTAACGCATTCGAAACCAAAAATAGCAGGTGCAATTCTTGGTTGCGAGCAATCGCTTTAGAACGCGCAGCAACCAAAAAGCCATGAACCTCTGGGGCGAGTCTTTGGAGTTTAGAAGAAGCAAGCAGAGAGCTAAAACTCGGGGCAGCCGTAGCCAGCAGTACCGAAAGTACAACAACCGTGAACAGCAGCTCTATAAGCGTAAACCCGCGAGTCATTTCCCAAATCCCTATGTAATAGATTGCGTAACCGTATTTAATCTTGCACCGATGCTATCACCAGAGAAAAATAGCCTAACTAGTGAAAAGGAAGTCCTCGTGATGATTCGAAAAAATATATGCAACAGCAACAACATACGTTTACAAGGAATGACATTGATCGAGTTATTGATTGTGGTTGCCATTATCGGGATCTTGGGTGCTATCGCCTATCCAAGCTACACCCATCATTTTTTAGCAGGTCATCGAGCTACAGCTATCGCTGACATAGCACGCATACAACTAGAGTTAGAAGCGAGTTACGATGACGGCTATGATTGGAGTCATATCATCTCAGGAAGCAACTGCTTAATTTGTGATACCGACAGCTCGCGATTTTCATTCAGCGTCGTAAGTTCGGCGTCTACTGCTTATACGATTTCAGCCACACCAAAGTCGGAAGTTGGGCAAGATAAAGATGATTGTTTTGATGGCGTTAGTCCAAAAAAGCTCACTCTCAACAACGCCAATGTTGAATACCCAGAGGCTTGTTGGCTGTGAAACGGTATGAACTAAAAGGATGAAGTTAGACTGGAGATACAAAAAAGCCTGCTACATGAGCAGGCTTTCTAGTTTAGTCACTAAGTTAAATCTCAATAACTTAGGATTCAATCACCTAAATTATTTAGTTAGGTCATCGAAGAAGTTTTTAACGCCGCTGAAGAAACCTTCAGACTTAGGCTTGTGCTTGCTTGCCGCTTCACCGCCACATGTCTCTTCAAACTCACGTAGAAGCTCTTTCTGACGAGAGCTTAGCTTAACCGGTGTCTCAACCACTAGCTTAACGATTAGGTCACCCACACCGCCGCCACGAACGCCTTTCACGCCTTTGCCACGCATACGGAACATACGGCCCGTTTGTGTCTCTTCTGGCACCTTAAGGTTTACACGACCGTCTAGTGTAGGCACTTCAACTTCACCGCCTAGTGCAGCCATAGAGAAGCTCACTGGTACTTCGCAGTAAAGATTGTTGCCGTCACGCTCAAAGATGTTGTGCTCTTTTACGTGAACTTGTACATATAGGTCACCTGCTGGAGCGCCTTGCTCTCCCGCTTCACCTTCGCCAGATAAACGGATACGGTCGCCCGTGTCCACGCCAGCTGGAATCTTAACGTTAAGTGTTTTGGTCTTCTGCTTACGACCTTGACCATGACAAGAGTTACATGGGTCTTTAATGATCTTGCCTTTACCGTTACACGTTGGACACGTTTGTTGAACAGCAAAGAAGCCTTGACGCATTTGAACTTGGCCGTGGCCATGACACGTACCACACGTTTGAGCTGAAGAGCCTTTCTTCGCGCCGCTACCGTCACATACGTCACACTCAACGAGTGTAGGTACTTCAATCTCTTTCGATACACCGCGAACCGCTTCTTCTAGAGTCAGTTCCATGTTGTAGCGCAGGTCTGAACCACGTTGTGCACGTTGCTGACCGCCACCACGACGACCACCACCAAAGATATCGCCAAACACATCACCGAAGATGTCACCGAAATCACCATGACCGCCGCCGAAGCCGCCACCGCCGCCCATACCGCCTTGTTCAAAGGCTGCGTGACCATACTGGTCGTAAGCGGCTTTCTTCTGAGAATCGGTAAGGATCTCATACGCTACTTTTACTTCTTTAAACTTTTCTGCTGCGCTTTCATCACCCTGGTTACGGTCTGGGTGGAACTTCATTGCTAAGCGTTTGTACGCCTTTTTAATATCGCGCTCTGATGCATCACGGCTGACGCCTAATACTTCGTAAAAATCACGTTTTGACATGTTCTAAGTCACCAAATTTATTACCACTACCAAATTACATCTTTCAGTAGCTTGTGTATCAACCTAGATAAAGGTTCGAGATTCGAGATTCGAGATTCGAGAGCCATTATCTAGATTGACAGCCTAAATACAAATTTACGGGCGTGAGAGTTACCTCTGACGCCCGTATTAATAAGTCTTCGAGACAAATTTCTAAGCAGATAGCTTGAGTTCTAGGAGGAAGCGCGGAGCCTACGCTAGTAGGTGAGCACTTCCGACAACGAAATCAGGCTACTCTGCGACGAAATTATTTTTTGTCGTCTTTAACTTCTTCAAACTCAGCGTCAACAACATCGTCGTCTTGCTTAGGTTGCTCACCTGCTTCAGCACCAGCTTGTTGAGCTTGAGCTTGCTGTTGAGCGATTTCCATTAGCTTCTGAGCTGCTTGCATAAGTTCTTGAACTTTAGCGTCGATCGCTTCTTTGTCGTCACCAGACTTAACTGATTCTAGAGCTGCGATAGCTGCTTCAATCTTCTCTTTCTCGTCTGCAGGTAGAGCTTCACCAGCTTCTTCTACTTGCTTACGAGTACCGTGAATCATTTGGTCAGCTTGGTTACGTGCAGTTACTAGCTCTTCGAACTTCTTGTCCGCTTCTTTGTTAGCTTCTGCTTCTTGTACCATTGCTTCGATCTCTTCCTCAGACAGACCGCCTGATGCTTGGATAGTGATCTTCTGCTCTTTACCCGTCGCTTTATCTTTCGCAGATACGTTTAGGATACCGTCAGCATCTAGGTCGAAAGTTACTTCGATTTGTGGCATGCCACGTGGTGCTGGCTGGATACCTTCTAGGTTGAACTGACCAAGAGACTTGTTGTAAGTCGCTTGCTTACGCTCACCTTGTAGTACGTGGATAGTTACCGCGCTTTGGTTATCTTCAGCTGTAGAGAACACTTGATCCGCTTTTGTTGGGATAGTTGTGTTTTTCTCGATTAGCTTAGTCATTACGCCACCCATCGTTTCGATACCGAAAGATAGAGGAGTAACGTCTAGAAGTAGTACGTCTTTAACGTCACCAGCTAATACACCACCTTGAACTGCAGCACCCATTGCTACTGCTTCGTCAGGGTTTACGTCTTTACGAGCTTCTTTACCGAAGAACTCAGCAACTTTAGCTTGAACCATAGGCATACGTGTTTGACCACCAACTAGGATAACGTCAGTGATTTCGCCTACAGATAGATCAGCATCCGCTAGAGCAACTTTTAGAGGCTCAAGAGAACGTTGTACTAGATCTTCAACTAGAGACTCAAGCTTCGCACGAGTCACTTTGATGTTCATGTGCTTAGGACCAGTCGCATCAGCAGTAACGTAAGGTAGGTTTACGTCAGTTTGAGTAGTAGAAGAAAGCTCGATTTTCGCTTTTTCTGCTGCTTCTTTAACACGCTGCATTGCTAGTGGATCAGTCTTAAGATCGATGCCTTGCTCTTTCTTGAACTCGTCTACTAGGTAGTTGATCATGCGGTTATCGAAGTCTTCACCACCTAGGTGAGTGTCACCGTTAGTAGAAAGAACTTCAAATGTCTTCTCGCCTTCAACTTCGTCGATCTCGATGATAGAGATATCGAACGTACCACCACCAAGGTCGTATACAGCGATAGTGCGGTCACCACCTTGCTTGTCTAGGCCGTAAGCTAGAGCAGCTGCTGTTGGTTCGTTGATGATACGCTTAACGTCTAGACCTGCGATACGGCCAGCATCTTTAGTCGCTTGACGTTGTGCATCGTTGAAGTAAGCAGGAACAGTAACAACAGCGCCGGTTACTTCTTCACCTAGGAAGTCTTCAGCTGTTTTCTTCATCTTCTTAAGTACTTCAGCAGATACTTGAGGAGCAGCCATTTTTTGGCCTTGCGCTTCTACCCATGCATCACCGTTGTCAGCCTTAACAATTTTGAAAGGCATGATTTCGATATCACGTTGTACTTCTTCATCTTCAAAACGACGACCGATTAGACGCTTGATAGCGAATAGTGTGTTTTGAGGGTTAGTAACAGCTTGACGTTTTGCAGGTTGACCAACTAGCGTCTCGCCGTCTGTGTATGCGATTACCGACGCAGTTGTGCGTTCGCCTTCCGCATTCTCGATTACGCGTGGTTTGTCGCCGTCAAGAACAGCAACACAAGAGTTAGTAGTACCTAAATCAATACCAATGATTTTACCCATCAGGCTATCTCCGAAATAATTCTATTTAGTTTTTGCTATACCCACATATGTGGGGCTGGTTACCGAGGATTCAACCCCCGACACACAAAATTTAAGTGCAAATTTAATTTGCTTTTCGTATGCACCATAGATAAGGGCGACAAATTGGTTTTCAAGGGAACACGTAAAAAAAATCTATTTTTTTTCCCATCTTTTTTCATAACGGTAAAATATGAGCGATCCCTTGCCAGTTAAGGCTCCACAGTTGAGAAAACCTCGCATTTAGCGCCCAATTAAAACCTCTGCTTTATTCTTAGCCCCATAAAAAAGACCTTCATATAGAAGGCCTTTGAAAATCAATATTTATCGATGATTATTGGTTTAAATCCAGTTGGTAGAAACTGACTTTGGTGTAATCGCCTGCGTCCATACCTCGCCATTCACACGCTGAGCTCGACTTTTTGGTATTGCACTGGTTGTAAGCGCCAGCTTTAAAATACATCCAGTCCTGACCGTAACCTAAATCGACATCGTGACCTTGGTAGTTACCTTTCGCCAAATCCACTTCATAAGTTTTCACCACTGGCGAATCTGAATTTGGATTCTTGGTGAAAGTGAGATGCATCATCGTATCTTTAATATCAACATCGTAGGAGAAAACTTCCCCTAGCTTAATGCCATCAACTGGGTCTGCACTGCCCTTCTTCAGGTTGTATTTGCCAAACACATCATGGCGAATATCTTTGCGCAACTTCTTACCGTTCTCATCTTTCGCATTCTGCAGCTCTGGTGCAGGGTTAAGCTCATAGTTCCAAGCAAGGGAGCCATGCTCGTGCTCTGGCAACTTACGGTAAACAATCTTCAGCGGTTCATTGTCGGAGCCATGAATCTGACCAATCACCACAGAGAACGCGCCTGTCTTGTTATAGTTACCACTGGTGCTCACTTGATCAACCGACAGAGTTGCTGTCATCTGGCCACCAATCGAGCCATATTCCTTCGCATTAGTATGGCTCGACACAGCAAAGTTGTTGTCTGGCGCAGCGTAGTCGTCAGCTAACATAGCGCGTAACTCGCTTCGAGTGTTCTTACTGTTTGGTGTGGTTGGCGCTGTATTTGGAGCAACAAACACCATCGCACCCGTTTCCTTATCTGTGTAGAACCACTCAGGGTGGACATAAGGCGTCTCTACATTAGCAAGCTCAGCCTTTGCGATCTCAAGCGTTTTGCCTTTACGTGGGCCCTCTTTAGTCAGCTCAGGCAGATTGATCTTCCATTTAGACAAATCAAAGTTCTGCGCAGGGGCTTTCGCAGGATCAAGATTGAATTGAGTCGCTATATCTGTATCTGCGGCAAAAGCTGGTGTCGCCAAAACAGCAGCGGTGATTAAGCTAAGGTAGGACAACTTCATTTTAATTTCCTTAATGTCGTCTAAATGTAGGTTGCCAACGAATATAAAATACTATTGTATTATTATATGTGATCGATATTAAATATTTGCAGAACCATAGAGAATTTTCACGTTGTCATTCACAAAATTGACCACTGCCTGCAATCGAGTAGGAGGAGGCCTCACGGCCTCCGTCCTCTCACACCACCGTACAAGCGTGTATCGCATACGGCGGTTCCAAGGTAGACTAACTTACGTTAGCTTAAGTCCACTATTTAACTTTAACGCCAATGTGGCTTGTCTCTCTTCGCTAGCAACAGATCCGTTTCCGACTTCACCATCATTATTAGCGGAGTTGTAGGGGTTCTACTTTTGACTGAGACTCCATACACACTGAGAATCTGTTAACTGTAGCCTTAAAACCTTGGTTCAGGCCTTCCCCACATTGTAGGTACTATGCCCTCTGCTGACTTCTTATCAATCTTCGTCTAGCATCACTGCTAGCCTAGTCTCGCGGACAATTGATAAGACCTCCCGAGGTAAGATGTCACCCTTTCCCATAGCTCTGCCTGATTTACATAATCACACTTCTGTTCGAGACTTTGGGCTATTCTATCTGTTGCTAGGTTACCCAAGTTGATTATGCCTACTATCAGATTTCTGTTCGTCAAAGCTATGTTTTGCCATTTGCTTCCTTCAGATTCCACCTCACGATGGACACCCTTGCATAGGCTAACGCTTCCTGCTCGACAAGGCGCGTAGAGGACTTTCACCTCCTAGGTTGACACCATGCTCGGCGCACAACGAAAAACGCGAGGCACTAGGCCTCGCGTTTAGCAATTTAATGTAGAGTTTTCTGATTAAGCTTCGGCTTTATTCAGTTCAACTTCTTTGTCTGCTTCTACACCGATTTCATCTTCAGACTTAGCAACGATAGTATTTACTGCTGTGTCACCAACTACATTAGAAGAAGTACAGAACATGTCACAAATACGGTCAACCGCTGCAACGATTGCTAGACCTTCTGGTGGTAGACCTAGTTGGTGCAATAGAACACCTACCATTACTACACCACCACCCGGAACACCACCAGCACCGATAGACAGTAGCAGGATAGTAAGACCAAGAGTAAAAATATCTGCAGTATTGATTGGCTGACCAAATGCGTTAGCAACGAACATAGTTGCTAGTGCAATGTAGATAGAGACACCAGACATGTTCATTGTTGCACCTAGCGGTACACCGAAGCCCGCTACAGATTTAGAAACATTAAGTTTCTCTGTAAGGGTACGCATTGTTACAGGGATTGTCGCGTTAGAGCTTGCCGTCGATAGTGAGAATAGAACTTGCTCACGAGTTGCACGCAGGAACTGTTTTGGAGAAACACCTGTGAATGCACCAACCATTGCTGGGTAGAAGAAGAAAATCCAGAACACTAGCATTGCAACAACAAGTGCGACATAACCTGCTACAGACATTAGCGTGTTTGCATCAAGCGTTGCGCCCAGTTGAATCATAAGAGCAAATACACCGTATGGCGCAAGGCTCATTACTAAGCCGATAAGCTTCATCATGATTTCATTCGCCATCTTGAACGTCTTGATAGCTGGGCCACCACGAGAATCAAGTGCTTGAATAGCAAGGCCCGTTAGAATCGCCATGAAGATGATTTGAAGCATGTCGCCGCTTGCAAATGCTTGTACTGGGTTGCTAGGAACAATGTTCACAACCAGAGAGAAGATATCTGGAGTTTCCGTTGTTGTTAGAGCAATCGTCTCAGAAACCGTACCCGCTAAGCTAGCACCCGCACCTGGTTGGAAGATCAAACCGATAGTTAGCGCAGCAGAAATCGCAATGATGGTGTTGATAATGTAAAGAGCAAAAGTTTTACCACCAAGGCGACCAAATGAACGGATATCTTTCAGTTCAACGATACCGCAAACGATAGATACGTAAACAAGTGGGACCACAAGAAGTTTAATAAGTGAAACGAACATACCACCAGCGCCTTCCGCAGCACCGAGTAGGTAGGTATCAAAGATCGCAATACCGCTGAATAGGTACTGAATTGCAGTACCGATAAGTAGGCCGGCAAATAAACCTACAAAAATTTTACTTGAGAGCGATTTATCCATCGTTTATCTCCAGTTTGTTATGTTTGAAATGTGTACTTTTATAGTTATATATACGAGTAATATCTCGATATGACCGGAGATTTTACATATCAAGATAACAATTGAAAGTATTATTTTACATATTAATTACAAATGTGACATCAGAGTAATCAATTAAAAACAACTTGTTTCATAATATATTAATCTAAACACTTGAAATCACCGATTAAAGGGAACGCCATACTTATGGTGTTATTTTGGCTTTTTCATTAGACCACCACTGTTTAAAACATAAAAAAAGAGAGGCCGAAGCCTCTCTCTGAATTTCACATGATTCGGTTATCTATTTTGAAACCATAACCATTGCAGGACGAATCACACGACCATTTAGCTCATAGCCTTTTTGCATCACAAACATAACGGTGTTTGGCTCGTGATCTGGACTCTCTTGGATAGACATTGCTTGGTGAAGCTCAGGGTTGAATGCTTCACCTTCAGGGTTGATCTCTTTAAGACCAAACTTAGCCACTACGTCGACAAATGTTTTGTGTGTTAGCTCAACACCTTCAAACAGTGGCTTAACCACTTCGTTTTCAGCGTCTGCGGCTTGCATTGCACGCTCTAAGTTGTCGATAACTGGTAGCAGCTCTTCAGCAAACTTGTTTAGAGCAAATTTACGCGCTTTATCGATCTCTTGCTCAGTGCGGCGGCGCATGTTTTCAACTTCCGCTTTCGCACGTAGAACAGAATCTTGTTGCTCTTTCACTTTCGCTTCGCTCGACAACAAAGCTGCTTCTAGTTGAGCGATCTTTGCTTCTTGCTCGTCAGCCGCTTCTTCAACTTGCGCTTCGGCATCTGCTTCTGCTTCAACTTTCTCTGCCTCAGCAATGATCTGATCTAGCTCTTCTTCCGTTACTTTGTTTTCTTCGTTGCTCATGATATCTCCAGAATTCAGTTTTCTATGCCAGTGAGCGGCGTATTAGCGCCCAATTTGATATAAAACACTCGCATAGTCATTCAACTTGCCTTTATTATGGGGATGAAGAATTTTGATTCAAGCCTAATTCGTTTGGAAACCCTATGAAAAAGCCATTTGAAGTCATCGCCATCATTGGTAAACCTCGAGATCAACAAGCAATTCAGACTCATAGAGAGCTGTATCAGTGGTTAAGTACTGAAGGCTATCAAGTGTTTGTTGATGACAGGTTAGCCAGTATTTTAGACGACATCCCTAAAGAGCGATTCTCTAGCTTAGTCGAACTCGGAAAACGAGCGGATTTGGCGGTGGTTGTAGGCGGTGATGGCAACATGCTCGGCGCTGCGCGTATCTTGTCTCGATTCGATATCTCAGTGATCGGTGTAAACCGGGGTAACCTCGGCTTCTTGACCGACCTTAACCCTGAGAATTTCCAGTCAGCACTAACTGATGTGCTGAATGGTGAGTTCATGGAGGAAGAGCGTTTCTTACTTGAAACCGAGATCCATCGTCATGGTCAAATAAAAAGCCACAATGCAGCACTTAACGAAGCGGTACTTCACCCCGGCCAAGTCGCTCACATGATCGAGTTTGAAGTCTACATCGATGATAGCTTCGCCTTTTCACAACGTTCAGATGGTTTGATTGTCTCAACACCGACAGGCTCTACAGCCTATTCACTCTCTGGCGGTGGCCCGATCCTATCTTCAAGTTTAAATGCTATTTCTTTAGTACCGATGTTTCCACACACCCTATCGAGCCGCCCTTTAGTAGTAGATAGCAAGCGCCACATTAAACTTATCGTCTCTCCAGACAATCGTGGCACTCAAGAGGTAAGCTGTGATGGTCAAATCTCACTCCCTGTTTCACCAGGTGACGAGATTCACATCTACCAAAGCCCCAACGTTCTTAAGCTGATCCACCCTAAAGATTACAGCTACTATCACGTGCTACGAAACAAGCTCGGTTGGTCGAGTAAGTTGTTCTAAAGACACTACGAAAAAATAAAAGGTTGGCGAAATGCCAACCTTTTTTATTGCCTGAACCCCATATAATTCCTCCCCTTTTGAGCCTTGTTCACATCGTCATTCCAGAACTGAAGGACGAGGTGTCTGGAATCTCTTTTCACAAATAGACATCAATATCAGAGACCTACAAACGAAGTTTGATTTGATCGAGCTCACAAAAAATATTCACCCGCTCACTTTACTGTATAAAGAAACAGTATATACTGAGCTTATATACAGTATTGTTCAGTTATACAGGTAAATAAAAATGCTGGCTCATCTAAGTGTTAATAATTTCGCTATTGTTAAGTCTTTACAGCTAGAACTTTCTAAAGGCATGACAACCATCACTGGTGAAACTGGTGCGGGTAAATCTATTGCTATCGATGCGTTAGGCTTATGCCTTGGTGGTAGAGCCGACGCTGGCATGGTGCGACAAGGTGAAGAGAAGACCGAAGTTAGTGCCGCATTTTTACTGGATAACAACTTACATGCGACTCGTTGGCTAGAAGATAACGAGCTACTGGATGGCAGCGAATGTATCCTTCGCCGTACCATCTCGAAAGAAGGCCGTTCGCGCGCCTTCATTAATGGCAGCCCTGTTCCGCTTTCTCAACTAAAATCATTGGGGCAACTGCTTATTAATATTCATGGTCAGCACGCGCATCATCAGTTGATGAAAAGCGACTACCAAATGGCGATGCTTGACCAATATGCAGGCCACCTTAACCTGCTAAAATCGACTCGCAACGCTTACCAAACTTGGCGTCATGCAGATAACCATCTAAAAGAGCTGCGCGATAACAGCCAACAGAACCAAGCACAGAAACAACTGCTTGAGTACCAAATCAAAGAGCTGAACGAGCTCTCACTTGGGGAGGAAGAATATGAAGAGCTTGAACAAGAGCACAAACGCCTATCCAACAGTGGCGAGCTTGCATCAACCTGTCAGCAAGCTATCGAGCTTATTTACGAAGGTGAAGAAGTTAATGCGCTTGGTATTTTGCAATCGGCCAATCACTCCCTAATTCAATTGGCTGAACTGGATGAAAGACTGGCTGAGCTACCGAACATGCTCTCTGAAGCCATCATCCAAATTGAAGAAACCAATAGCGAGCTAAGAACTTACCTTGATAGCATCGATGTCGACCCAGGTCGTATGGCATTTGTCGAAGAGCGCTTCTCAAAAGTCATGTCGATGTCACGCAAGCATCATGTATTGCCGGAAGAGCTTTATAAACATCACCAAGATCTGCTTCAGCAGATTGAAGACCTAGATTGCTCTGATGAAAAACTGGATGAACTGGCTAACGAAGTTGAACAGCACTACCAAAGTTTTGTTGCGAAAGCGGAGAAGCTGCATAAGTCTCGCGTGCGTTACGCCAAAGAGCTCAATAAGCTGATCACACAGAGCATGCACGAGCTGAGCATGGAAAAAGCGCAGTTCGCGATTGAGGTAAACAACACCAATACTCACCCATCCCCATTAGGTATGGACAACGTGACCTTTATTGTTTCTACCAACCCGGGGCAACCAATGCAGCCAATTGCTAAAGTGGCCTCTGGTGGTGAGCTATCGCGTATCTCATTAGCGATTCAAGTCATCACCGCTCAGAAAGTCGACACCCCTAGCCTGATCTTCGATGAAGTCGATGTGGGTATCAGTGGCCCAACGGCTGCAGTCGTTGGCAAAATGCTGCGTACTCTAGGTGAATCGACACAAGTTATGTGTGTGACTCACTTGCCTCAAGTTGCGGGTTGTGGTCACCAACAACTGTTCGTCGCCAAGAGCACTAAAGCAGGTAAAACAGAGACGCAAATGCACACGCTTGATGAGCAACAACGTATTTCTGAGCTTGCAAGATTGCTTGGTGGCAGCCAGATCACCGATTCAACACTCGCTAACGCGAAAGAGCTCTTAGTCGCGGCTTAGATTAAACTTTCGCCAAATACCTGATGGTTTTCTGAAAAAGATTGGCAATTTTGCAACTTATTTCAAAATTGCTAGTCATATTAAGTTCAAAGAGCAAGGAGCTTTTTACTTCTTGCTGGAGCTTGTTTATTATCAGGCAGTATTTTAGCGAAGAAAGATCTCAGACTATGCGAATTAAGAAGTGGTTAGTTGCAGTTCCACTTGCACTAACAATGTTGACCGGTTGTTCTCTATTAGAAAAGTTGGTTTATCGAATTGACATCAACCAGGGTAACTACGTTGAACAAGAAGCTGTCGACCAACTGAAATTTGGTATGACCAAAACACAAGTTCGTTACGTTATGGGCTCACCAATGCTGATTGAAAACGGCTACCCAGACACTTGGTATTACATTTACCATCACCAAACAGGCCACGAAGATCCAATCCAGAAAAACCTGATTGTTAACTTTGATGCGACCGGCACACTAGTAAGCATCAACGGTGATTTTGAAGCGAGTGATGAGTTTTTCGAAAGCCTTCGATAAAAACGCTAAATGCCCCAGATACTAAAAAGCCTGCAACTGCAGGCTTCAGACTGCTGACAAAGGTCTAGCTTTCAAGCTAGACCTTTGATCTAATAGGGGTATCGAAATATGGATATCTCACTATGCTTCAAGAGCCTTCACCTCAACAATATGAACTCGAAATGGTCACCATGGAACAGCTCGTTCCTCAGAACCATTTAGTTCGTAAGATAGATAAAGCCATCGACTTCGAGTTTATCCGTAATGAAGTCGCTCACCTCTACTGTAAAGACAACGGTCGCCCACCTGTTGACCCTGTACGCCTGTTTAAAATCATCCTGCTTGGTTACCTCTTCGGAATAAAAAGCGAGCGACAACTCGTGAAAGAGATTGAAGTCAATGTCGCTTATCGATGGTTCCTGCGTATGTCACTGACAGAGAAAGTTATCCATGCATCGACACTCAGCCAAAACCGTATTCGCCGCTTTAATGGTACCGATGTGTTTGAGCGTATCTTTATCAATATCGTAGAGCAGGCAATGGCGAAAGGTTTGGTCGCAGGCCAAGAACTATTTACTGACAGCACGCACCTAAAAGCCAATGCCAACAAAAATAAGCACACGAACAAAGTGACTAAGGTTCGCGCCAGTGCTTATCTTGATATGCTCGATGAAGATGTCGCGCTAGACCGAGAGAAAGAGGGTAAGAAACCTCTAAAGTCACGTACCGCTGAGCCTAAAACTAAGAACACCAAAACGAGTACTACCGACCCGGAAAGTGGCTTCATGACTCGAGATAATAAGCCCCAAGGCTTCTTCTATCTCGACCACCGTACAGTGGATGGACAGCATGGCATTATCTTAGATACCCATGTCACAGCAGGTAATATCAATGACTCTCAACCTTATGTGAAGCGTCTGGACTATACCCTAGAGCAATTTAACCTTAATCCAATCGCCGTTGGACTCGACGCGGGCTACTTCACTGCGCCAGTCGCTGAGTCATTAGAGCGTCGAAATATCTTGGGCGTGTTCGGTTATCGCAGACCATCGAGAACAAAGAATGCGTTCAAGAAAAAGCACTTCATCTACAATGAAGAGCGAGACAGTTACCGCTGCCCTAACGGTCAAGAGCTCATCTATAAAACAACGTCTAGAGATGCGTATCGTGAGTATCACTCCGACCCGAAAGAGTGTGCGTTCTGTCCAATGAGAGATGACTGTACGCAAAGTAAAAATATGAAGAAAGTCATTACAAGACACATCTATACGGACGCGATGGATAGAGCCAACCAAATGCGGCTCTCACCTTATGGAAAAAAGACGTATAGGCGAAGAAGTGAGACGGTAGAGCGGAGCTTCGCCGACGCTAAGCAGCACCATGGTCACCGTTATGCCCGCTTCCGCGGGCTCTCGAAAGTGCAAATGCAATGTTGGTTGGCAGCTGCCGCTCAAAACATCAAGAAGATAGCCTTGGTGGTGAGCTATTTACAAAAAATAGGGCTAAATATGTCCCAAATACGTCAAATTATGGCGTCTAGATGCCAATTTAAGTGTTGGGCTCTTCCAAACTTCGCATAATAAAAAAATATCGCGATCGCGGCCTACGGCCGCTCGAAAAAGAGAACCCCACTTCAAAAAGTGGGGTTCGTCAGCAATCTGAAGCCTGCAACTGCAGGCTTTTTGCTATGTAGCGTATAACGACTTACTTAGCCGCAGCCGCTTTTGCTTGCTCAGCACGCTTACGACGAATCTCTTTTGGATCAGCCAGCAGTGCTCGGTAAATCTCAATACGGTCTTTATCGCGAACCGTAGCGTCGAGCTTCACATTACGGCTGTACACACCGACCTTATTCTTAGATAAGTCGATCTCAGGATAAAGCTCAAGTACACCAGATTGGCCGATGATCTCTTCTACCGTCGCGTTCTTGTTCACCACCAGTGTAAATACACGCTGCTCATGTGGCAGAGCGTAAACCACTTCAACGTGGATCATATCTGATTCAATGCTCATGCTTAGTACACCTGCTTCGCACGCTGAGTAAATGCGTTCACCATATTGCTGGTGAGCTCATTGAAGATCTTGCCAAAAGCCATTTCAATCATGCGACTCGAAAATTCAAACTCAAGCTTGAGTTCTACTTTGCACGCTTGGTCATCCAAAGGAGTAAAGTACCAACCGCCCTGCAATTTCTTAAATGGGCCGTCTACCAGCTCCATTAAAATCTCTGCACCTTCTGCGAGGCGATTCGATGTTGTAAATGTTTTGCTAATACCAGCTTTCGATACGTCAACCGAAGCCACCATTGCTGAATCTGAAGATTCGATCACACGAGAACCAGAACAACCCGGCAAAAACTCAGGATAACGAGCAACATCATTGACCAAGTCAAACATCTGGCCAGCACTAAATGATACTAATGCTGAACGAGTAACCTTTGGCATATAGACTCCTGTTAAAGACAGCGTTACATTAAACGAACCACAATTTTAATGGTATTGAGCCAGAGCGCAAATAAAAAGGATTCCCCATCTTTCGCGCAATCCGTATAATGAGGCCATTATGGCAAAGAAAAAATCAAAATCAAAAGCGGGTAGTAATACCATTGCGCTAAATAAGAAAGCTCGCCACGAATATTTCATCGACGATGAGATTGAAGCGGGGCTTGAGCTACAAGGCTGGGAAGTAAAATCCCTACGTGAAGGCAAAACGAACATCGCAGAAAGCTACGTCTACATCCGAGACGGTGAAGCATTCATCAGTGGTATGACTATCACGCCACTAACACAAGCAAGTACGCACATTGTCGCGAACCCAACACGTGTCCGTAAACTCCTAATGTCGAGAAAAGAGCTCGACAACTTATTCGGTCGTATTAACCGTGAAGGCATGACGCTAGTTGCAACGTCGCTATACTGGTCTCGCTCTTGGGCTAAGATCAAAATTGGCGTAGCAAAAGGTAAAAAGCTGCACGACAAACGTACTGATATGAAAGAAAAAGATTGGGCTCGCGATAAAGCACGAATTATGAAGAGTAATTTGCGTTAATCTTGAGCACTTGAACTGCACAGCGCTAGACAGGCATAGCTTTTCTGGTACTATGCAAGAACACTTTGGGGCTGATTTAGGATTCGACAGGAATTTTGCAGTCTGAGGTGCATGCCGTGGGGCGGTTGGCCACGTAAAAAGCCGCAAAAAAATAGTCGCAAACGACGAAAACTACGCACTAGCAGCTTAATAACCTGCTCAGAGCTCTCTCGCCCTAGCTTCCGCACGTAAGACGGGGAATAACGAGAGATCAAACCCAAACGCGCTAGCCCGGATTTTCCCACCTGAGAGATGAACGGCGAATTATAATTCAGGTTAGCCTTTAACTAGCGTGTCGGTTCGCAGGTTACTGGTGAATTTAAAGATCGACTAAGCATGTAGTACCAAGGATGAATGGTTTCTGGACGCGGGTTCAACTCCCGCCAGCTCCACCAAACGTTTGGAAAGGGCGATAAGTTACTGACTTATCGCCCTTTTTGTATTTTCAACACTTGGATTTAGGCTGTTTGTACTAAGTTTTGGTACTAAAACATGCGCTATCTACAGATATCAAAAGGCGGAATTTGGCAATTTCGTTACCAAGTGCCACCTGACCATCGTCACCTCTTTAGTGACCGCCGTGAGATCAAACGCTCACTAAAGACTTCAGATAAAGCTGAAGCCACTATTATGGCTCTTGAGCTTGAAATTCAGGTTCGCAAGACTATCTTGACGCCAGCGGCAGCAACATCACTCGATAAGCACTCTTCCACACCTACCATTTCGCAACCATCAACAAACGAAGTATCGTGTTATGACGCGGTAGAACGCTTTTGTAAGTACAAAGCAGAGCACATCTCATCGAAGGTAGTAACGATGTTAGAAGCTAAGTGCAAAATTGCTCTCGGGCTTATTGGCAAGTATCAATTGACAGCAATTCGATGTTCTGATGCTGAGGCGGTGGCATCACTCCTACGCAACTACCTGACCAACCTCAAAAAGCACAAACAATTTAAAGGTCTATCAGGTCATGAAGCCATCGAGTTAAATAAAAGCATGGGGCTACCAACACTAAGTGAGTAATCCGTACAGGACTACTGCCAAAAATTATCTGAGTTCTTCGAATGGTGTCAATTGAACGAACTCACTGACGTAAACCCATTCAAAGCGATCCAATATGAGTCGATGACGACGAGGGATCAGATGCGCCAAACGATCTTCGAGTACATAGAGGTTGATTATAATCGGACGAGAAGGCACAGTGCTCTTGGGTATCTAAGCCCAGTTAACTTTGAACAGCAAAATGTCGCTTAATGTAGTGTCCAGTCTTGCTGGAGCAGATCATCCAGATAAGAGCGTCTCCCTCAAACAAGAAAAACTACTAGAATTTAGTAGTCCTATGGCCAATACCAGTATTAAACATATAACTCAGTATTTCATTAGATATTGCTGCTCCTCAGCTTCTAATGCCCCTAAAATTACTCAATATCCCCAGAAAGGGATAAACCCTTTCTAATCCCTTAGTGGGGATAACATAGACTTTATCCTCTTGTGGGGATATACTTTCACCTATCCTCACTAAGGGATAATTAAATATCTTGAAGGTGCACCTTAATTCTATAGAGAACTGGAACAAATGATATATAGTCCAAAACAATTAGCAGATATGATGCTACTGATACGTCAGAAGAATGGATGGACACAGTCAGAACTAGCAAAAAAAGTCGGCATCAAGCAAGCTACAATCTCGAACTTCGAAAACAACCCTAACAAAACAACACTTGCTACCTTCTTTAAGCTTGCCCAGGCAATGGATCTAACATTGAGTATCCAAGAGAAATCACAGGTAGCTTCGTTAAATGAAAATGATGATGAGAGCTGGTAATGCAGAAGCTAATCGCATACATGAATGGTGAACTTATTGGTACTCTAGAGAAACATAAGAATGGTGCTCACACTTTTCAATATGATAAAAACTGGTTAACCAATGCGGTAACTCGACCACTATCATTGTCTTTAAAACTTCAATTACCAGCTATCACTTCCGATGCAGTTATAAACTATTTTGACAATCTCTTGCCAGACAGCCCTCAAGTCAGAGATAGAATAGTTGCAAGGTACAAGGCGTCATCCAAACAACCATTTGATCTCCTAAAAGAAATAGGAAAAGACAGTGTTGGTGCGATTGCTTTACTTCCTCCAGACCTCCCCTATAAAAAAGAGCCACTTAGCTACGAAGTCCTTGATGACAAAAAACTAGAAACTGTTCTTTCTGCATACAAGTCTGATATTCCGCTCGGAATGCTCGAAGAAGAAGAAGACTTTAGAATCTCCGTGGCAGGTGCTCAAGAGAAAACGGCTCTCCTATTCGTTGATGAGCAATGGTGTATACCGAAAGGAAACACCCCCACCACTCACATCATCAAACTGCCAATAGGCGAAATACAACAAGCCAACGCGACCCTAGATCTCAAAGACAGCGTAGAAAACGAGTACCTTTGTATTGAGTTAGCTAGAGCTCTGGGGTTTGCAGTTCCCAACGTCAAAATAATCCAAACAGACAACATTAAAGCTTTAGCTGTAGAGCGCTTTGATAGACGCTGGACAAAAGACAAAGCAGGCTTGCTACGCTTACCTCAGGAAGATATCTGCCAAGTATTTGGTATGCCCTCATCCATTAAGTACGAATCTCAAGGTGGCCCTGGCATAGCTCAGATCATGGAGTTATTAATGGGGTCAAGTAATGCTCTAGAAGATCGATATAACTTCATGAGGTTCCAAGTATTTCAATGGCTCATTGGCGCGACAGATGGACATGCAAAAAACTTTTCTATCTATATTGATAAAGGAGGCAGCTACAGACTCACTCCATTCTACGATATTTTGTCAGCCTACCCACTACTGGGAGGAAAAGGGCTCAATATCAGAAAGCTTAAGGTGGCGATGGGATTGAAAGCAACAAAGGGCAAGAAGTATGAAATCAGTAAAATCCTGCCTCGTCACTTTTTGGATACAGCTAAAGCTGTAAACTTTAATCAAGACACGATGCAAGAGATAATTGATGAAATGAAAGATGCCTTACCTAAGGCGATGTTACAGGTAAGTGCTACATTGCCTAAAGGATTTCCTGAGCATATCGTGGGCTCAATTTTTGAGAATACTCAGAAAATAGTTAAGAAGATTTAGCTATATCAAACCAGAATCCTCAGGAAAATCAACATAAGCGGACGCGGGTTCAATTCCTTTTTCAGTAGGAAATTGATGTAACATTCAATGTAACACTAAATTCAAACAATCGTTTTAACTTATTGAAGTTAAAACAAATGAGACAGCCATTCAACTCCCGACAGCTCCACCAAACGTTTGGAAAGGGCCAACTCGCAAGAGTTGGCCCTTTTTGTTTGTCTGGAATCTAGTGCGGGTTACTTTTTCTTACCCAACACATAATCTTCGTCGCTACTCACAAGCGCGCCGTACTTCAAGAAGTTCTTACCTAAGATCATGCTGTACTCAAAGCGAGAGCGGTCTTGAAGGTTGACTTTCACCTTCTTCTTTAAATCACCGAGTTTGACTTCCATTTCCACCACCGGGCGAATATTTACCTTCTCCCCTTTCTTGGCTTTAATACGCATCACGTCTATGACGGGCTTAACAAAGTCTTGCTTATCGCCTTGCTTGTTTTGATACGTGAAGCTCACCATATCTTGTCCGTCTTGCTTGAAACGTTTGATGTTTATCGCGTTCATTGAACTCACATCGGCACCAGTATCTAGCTTGGCCGGGAATGTCATGCCGCTGACTTCGACGAACTCAACATGCCCTACTTTGAACAGAGGTTCCGCGTTCAAAAGATAGTCGGCACGGGTATTAATATACACACCCTCTTTAGCCATTTTTTTGCCTAAGATGAAGTAAGGCGCCTTTTCACTCATATCTAGCACATCTAGTGCAAACTCTCGTTCATGAGCTTTGCCAGAGACAACAAGATCAGCGCTGACGACTGGACGAACATCTTTGCCGACTCTTAACTGTTTAATCACCTTTTTAGACACTCTTTGCTGCTCACCGTTAGCGTCTATCAGGAAGAATTCAACCTTGGCATCATCACCCGCCCCCGTCATTTCATAGCTTTCCACTTTCAAAACTGGTGTGCTCACCGCAAATGAAGCAACAGCTTTGAGTGGGAAATTATCCAGCGTAATTTTCTCTTCTGGTGAAAGGATCAAAGGCTCGTCAGACTTCGTCGCCTCTTGGAAGCTCTCAGCACCTTGCGACAATAGATTTTCAGCATTGCTGTTGATCATAAAGTGCTCACTCGCAGTCATGGTGCCCACTCTTAGCTGAGAACCACTGCCTGAGCGATCACGCAGATACACTAAAATATTTCGCGTGGTGTCTTTATCTAATTCAACAGGGACATACACCAAAGGTCTTTGTTTACCACTTACGTTGAGCATACGAACCAGTGGTAAGCTCATCTCTTTTTTTTGACCATCGATACTGACGATATCAAAGGTCACTAGATTATTTTTCTTATCAATATCAATCTCTTCCGCATGCATATTGCTGTAGCGGTTTACAAGAGAGAAGCTCGCATTCATAGCAAAGCCATTAATGGTAACCACTTCTTTTCTGCCTACAACGGTCGCCTTTTCTTGCTCTTGTAAATAATCGTAACCTGCAAACACCAATGCATTTTCAGCTAAGAAGGTTTTGCCAATCAGAATAGGCGCAGAGAAGTGGCTTCTATCGGTGAGATTGACGTCTGTCTCCAGCTCTCTGCCGGCGATTTTGAGCGACATTTTTATGGTAGGACGAAGTATCGGCGTGCTGCTCGTACGACTACGGATCATACTGACGCGCTCTAAAGGTGCCTCGATCAGCACCATATCTCCCGTTCTAGGATTTTGAACCTTAAACGACACCTCTGTTTTAAAAGGTTCGAAAGTGCTGCCATCCCAATCACTGTATGCAACATCGCCGTTCTCCAGAACCTCTTCCGTTAACGCTAGCATCAGCTCTTGGTCTTTGAGATTTTCATAATCTGGATGGCTGCTGGTTACGTGAATATCTTCTGCGTGCATCGACGTAGTTTCGGCTCCCGTATCGATTTTACCGATAAAAGGAATATCACTGAGCCCTTCCGCGTTAGAGAGATAAACATTCTCAGTACGGCCTAGTACCGACTTACCATCAAGCTCGTAAGTTGGGTTTTGCGTTGTATGTGAAGCCTCAGTTGTGGCTATGGAATAGTGTGAAAAAACGAGTGTGCTTAATAGAGTTAAAGCCAAAGGTATCTTTTTCATTAGTTGTTCCGTTGTCATCAGTTCACTAATAATACTGACGTTTTTGCTCAGAGTTACCTCGTCAGCAGTAGTTCTCACATAACGTTTACGTGGTGGCTTTTTCAATGACAAATCGATGACTTAACAGGGTTTGAACTCATCAATTATTGACTTTTTAGCAGCGTATTTTCGCAACGTATCTAGATAAAATTCGAAACGATACATCATTAAGTTCATTGAAGGTAAGGCAGCCTTTTTAAACGAATCAACTAACAGTATAGAAGCTAAATGATTATTTCTTTTAAGTATTTATGTCACCATTTTATAAACTTAGCATTACAATACCTTAGTTTCTTTGGTAGTATCCGCGCCGAATCTAGTTAACTGAATGTTGCGATGCATATATCAAGAAATACGCAAATAAAACAAAAAGTAATGGCGATTTACGTCATTGCTGCTTTGCTGTTTCAGATATATTTGTTAGCCACGATGGCACTCAACCCATCACAAGTTAATAACAAAAACTGGCTGTCAGAAGCACAGGGAGAGAAGATTCTACTGTGTACAGCTGAAGGGTTTAAATGGGTCGATATTAGCGAACTCATCGAAGATAACGCGATGTCACCACTACCAATCGGTGAAATTCATGACCCACTCAAGTTTCAATGTCCTCTGCTAGAGATGTGCCAATTTTCTATCACCGTGATCGCAACGGTGCTAGCGGCATTGGCGGTTTGGTTATGCCGAATCGCGGCCTCATTCACGCCATATCACCACGTTCAAAGCTACCGTAAGATTTACCTCGCGCTAGCGCCTAAGCAATCTCCACCCACTACTTTCGTCGCGTAACTCGGCGATCTCGCCGTACACCCACGTCTAACAAACCGAGTTCACCGCCTTTTATTCGACTGGCGGGACGTATTTGCACACATTCATTCCGTTGTGCACTACAAAAACAAGAAAGGAAAGTCGATGTTCAACCCAATCCCAGCAACAAAAGCGCTTGTTTCTGCTCTTGTCTGCTTTGTCGGTTTGTGGTGGCGCTTCAAGCTCTGACCCATCAACGTCGGCAACTCAGCGAGTGCCACTATTGAATTTGGACTTGGGTATTAAGGTAACTTGACTTGGTAATCTATTATTAAAAAAAGAGAGACTATTATGAAAAAGCAGCTCAACACTTTGATTCTATTTATCGCGACGCTTGTTAGTGTCAACGTCGCGGCTCATGAGTACACCGCTGATAGCATTCAAATTGACCACCCTTGGAGTCGTGAAGCTCCACCGAATGCGACTGTGATTGGAGGCTTTTTCCAGCTAAAGAACATGGCGGCAGAGGATGACTTTTTGATCAGCGCATCAACCCCTATCGCAAGTCGTGTAGAGATTCACACTCATGAAATGTCAGACGGCATGATGAAGATGATCAAAATCGACAAGGTGCGTATTGGTAGCATGGAGACGGTGATGTTCAAGCCGGGCAGCTATCATCTAATGATCTTCAACCCAAACAAGTCTTACAAAAAAGGCGAACGCTTCCCAATGACGCTGCAATTTGAAAATGCAGGTACAGTAGAGGTGGAACTCGCGGTTGAAGAGAACGCACACATGCAACATCACCACTAATTATTAGTTCATAAATAAGCCCCTTGTGATTTTTACCACGAGGGGCTTTTAAGTTTTAGAGCGATGGTTATCCAAAAACTATGGCTGCCAGTAGACAATCTCGCGGGTTCGACCTTGCGGATCATTGTCTTCACTTTCAGGAAATGAGCTCAGTTGATCAGAATGCAAAGCGCACAGCATTAGAGCGAACGCGTCGATGAGATCATCAGGCGCGACTTTCGATTTTTTGGTGGTTGCTACTTGGTGCTTGAGCTTATCGATATGTTGAGGGAGATATCGCGCTAACAAACCGAGCCTTTGATGCTGGCCTTCAATGCTCTTTTTCGAATGCTCTAACGGCGCACCATTCAAAGTAGCAAACACCACCTCTGGGTGAGATTCTCGCAAATAGAGTTCAGGGTAAAAATTGAGTAACGCATCCACCTCGCGCACTTTTGGCAGGATATACCAAGCCTGTTTAGAGAGTTTACGCCCACACAACTCGAAGTTAATCTCACAAGCTTGAAGGTAGCTTTCAGCATAAGCCGCTTCACGACAAGGCACTGGGAACACCGAAGCTCCGCGAGTTCTCGTTAAGTATTTTCGAGCTGCTTTGTCACACAACCTATCGGGCGTTTCGGAATCACTAAAACCAATTGGGATATCGATTAGAGTATGAGCATCACGCAACTGTTCTGTTATCTCAGAGAGCTCAGCGACCACTTCAAGCTGCACCTCATCCTGCTGCCAACTCCAAACCACCCAACCCATTTTGCAGGCATCTATGCCGATGTGTTTCATGACTCTCTACCTAACTCCATTCATTGATTAACAGGCGACTCTTAACGCCACGAACCTGCAGTCCCATCGCATCAAATACCTCTTCAAAGTCGCGGCATTGAGGTGGGATGTTCGGCAAAGAGAGCGCTGCCTCAGAAAAGAATCGCTGCTTGGATAGCTCAGAGTGATCCCATGCCAATTGCCACCAATCCAAGATCCTCTGCTTTGATTTATGTAGCTTCTCCGCTGTAGGCACTTTGTCACTTTTTTTGAGGTTTTCGTTGGTTGTGGTTGGCAATAAATTCCATTTATCGTTGTTCGGCCAATAGGTAAACGGCAGACAGTGATCAACGTGATAGTCTTGCTTGAGTACAGTTCCACTCCACACGCTAATAATCTCAGTTTGTTCTTTGCGCAGTTGTTCAACACGCTTTCTGACATCTCGCGTATCGTGGTTGTGGTCAATCCACACCAAGCAGTCATGATAGGTTTGCAGTGAAATGTTGCGTTCACGGTTTGTCTCAAAACGCTGCATTTCCATCACCCACTGATTAACGACTAATGGTTCAATCCAAGAGTGGTAGATTCGAAAACACTCCCACAAACTCTCATCCAAAGTGAAGTAACCAAAACTGGCTAAGAAGTCACTGTCTATAACCAAAGAACTGAGTGACTTCCGACGTTGCGCTGGAGGCAGTATCTCGAACAGTTTGTTGTCTTTGGCTCCCTGGTAGATAAAAGTGACAGGCCCAGCTTTGATGGTACTTATGGTATGTGAGAACAGTTTCTGTAGCGCTTTCGCTTCTTCTCCTAAAAACATCGCACCAATCGCAAGATCGTCGGCACTCAAATGCTTGAGCTGATTCCAACCATCTTCTTTAACAAAACCGAGCCCCTTGGTGGTATTGCTGTTCTGCTGAATACCCGAGCCTGCAATGTCGATATCAATCAACCTTTTAAACTGCCTTACCCAGTACAGAGCTACCAGTCCTACTGGAAGCAGTATTTTTCCTTCACTTCTATCAATCACCGCTCCTGAGTGAGCATCAGCAATGCGTAATAGTGTTCGCAACAAGGCCAGTTTGTAAGTCGCTGACTTGTTGTCGTTAACGATTATATGGCGCACTTTGTTGAGATCACCGGAACCATCATCAGGCAAGATCATAACAACGGTCTGCCACCAAACCTCACTTCGATTGAGTTTGTCTTTACTCTCGTCAATATGTCGGACTTGTAAGGCACTATTTTTTGCCAGCTGTTCGAGCTCTTGAACAGAAACCGAATAGCCTTGTCGTTGGTCGTCGAACTCACCATGTCGAAGACTGATAATCAAGCGGCCATTAGGTGCAAGTAGATTAGAGAGTTTACGAAAGGCTCGTTCACGGTAGCTGCTTGGAAGATGCATCCAAACCGCACTCACCAAGATAAGATCAAAACGCATCCCGAGATTTTCAGTTCGACTCAATGCAGGAAGTGTATCATTAATCCAAGTAACCTCTACCCCAGTGTATTCTGCTCCTAACTCGCGAAGAGCATTACTCGGTTCGACAGCTATCACCTCACAACCTTGTTGTTGCATCCAACGAGCATCACGCCCGCTACCAGCGCCAACATCAAGCACTTTATCGCCCGCTAGAGGCCAATAAGGCTTCCAACTGTGGTGTACAGATTCAAACGATACCGAGTTGTACTGATGACTTAAGGTAAGCGCATTGTGGTGATAGAAATCGATAGTAGAAGACATACTCGGCCGGTTGTTGTGAGTTCTAACTCAATGATAAGTCGATGATTAATAGATTTCTATCTAGAGATGCTGTTGTTACTGTTTTTTCCTCAGCATGATCGCTTTCTTTGATCCCAATATCACTCTAGCCAGTGAACACGTGTGTGCTGATACCCTAGATTCTTGGCTGCGGTTTTATATACATCTCTCACTCTTGATGTCTGCCGCTCTCAAAATGTTGCAACTTGGTTAAATAGAACTGAAGCTCTAATCTTCTTCAACGGTTTGAATACTGCCAATGTGCAGTGGAAAGGAGTCGGCTGTGCTTACTGTTCTTCGTCTTATTTTGGCTACGGTGTTTGTGGTTACCACGACACTGAGTGCGCTTGTTTTCTGTCTGTTTAGCCCTAAAAACCCTAAGCATGTGTATTTCTTCTGTCGCTGGTTCAATCAACTGCAAAAGATCCTTGGCCTTACAATTATTCAGCGCGGGTTAGAAAACGCGCCAACGCCGAAAAACAGCGTGTACATTTCGAATCACCAGAGTGTATTTGATTTCGTCACCGATCCGGGAATGCTAAGGCCGCGCACCGTATCACTGGGTAAACGCGATCTACTGTGGATTCCATTCTTTGGTGTTTTGTATTGGATCACGGGGAACATCTTGATCAATCGTGAAGACAAATCCAAAGCCAGAGACACGATTAAACAAGTGGCTGAGGCGATTCATCAAAGAGACCTTTCGGTATGGGTTTACCCAGAAGGTACTCGTAGCAAAGGCCGTGGGCTCTTGCCTTTTAAAACCGGTGCATTCCGAATGGCAATTGAAGCAGGCGTGCCTATTACCCCAATGTGTACCAGTACCACTCACAACAAGATTGATTTGAATCGCGCCAACAACGGTATAGTGATCACTGAAATGCTCGAACCTATCGATGTGTCGGATTACGAACTGGGTGATGCCAGAGCCCTTGCTGATCATTGCCACGCTTTAATGGCGGAAAAAATCGCCCAGCTTGATGCAGAAGTCGCGCGCTTAGAGGCTGAAGCCAGTCCAAAGCTCGGTACACATAAAAGTTCGACCCAATAGCAGAGTCATATCTCGCGACAGTTGGGCTGAGTGAAGGCTCAATTACATTTTATCGCTCACGGCCTCGCAACTCTCGTCGCTGCTATTTTCTTTGCCCGTCCCGATTAGCACAATTGAGGTTGGCTTTAATAGGAGCGACGAATGCAGGTTATTCATCACGGTGGTAAACATACAGTTACGGGCTCTTGCCATGAGCTAAGAGTAGAAGACCAAGCAATACTGATTGATTGTGGTCTGTTTCAAGGTGCAGATACTCGCCCATTAGACGTTGAGTTTGAGACTCAGCATCTAAACGCTTTGTTGCTGACCCATAGCCATATTGATCATATTGGTCGCATTCCATGGCTGCTAGCGACTGGCTTTAATCAGCCCATCATATGTACCAAAGCGACGGCCGCTATTGCGCCACTAATGATTGAAGATGGCTTGAAACTGCAAGGCGTTAGCCACAGTCAACGAAAGCAAATCCTCAAAAGAATTCACTCACTAATACAGCCCCAAGCCTATCATCAGTGGTTTCCAATTCCACGGGTTCCTCATCTCAACAAGCAAAAGGATCATAGTAGGCCAAATACTCTTTATGCTCGTTTTCAACCCGCGGGGCACATACTTGGTTCGGCTTATATTGACGTTAAATTGCCCAGTGAAGAGGTCGTGGTGTTTTCTGGGGACCTTGGCCCAAGTAACACTCCTCTACTGCCAGACCCTGTGTCACCTGAACGAGCCGACTATCTGTTTATTGAATCGACCTACGGTGCGAGCAATCATTCCAATATCGCTGAGCGTGCAGAAACCCTAAACCGCATTATTGACCACTCACTAGAAAATGGTGGCGCAATCCTTATTCCCGCCTTTAGTGTTGGAAGGACACAAGAGTTGCTGTTTGATATTGAACAGATGATCGAGCAACGCTCTCTGAGTCGCCAACTGCCCATCATTCTTGACTCGCCAATGGCACACAAGATCACCCGCTCCTATCGTCAATTTAAAGAACTATGGGGAGAGGAAGCGAAACAGAGATTAGCAGGACACCGCAATCCATTGGCGTTCGAGCAGTGCATTACGATTAATGATCACCGTACCCACAAAAAGCTGGTCAACAGGCTGAAATCAACAGCAGAGCCTGCGATCGTTATCGCGGCATCGGGGATGTGTCAGGGGGGACGAATTATGAATTACCTATCGGCACTGCTGCCCGATAAGAGAACGGATGTGATTCTAGCGGGTTACCAAGCGCACGGAACATTAGGTCGCGCGTTGCAGCAAAGGGTTGAGTCTGTAGAGATCGACCAAGCTCATATTCCGGTGAATGCACAAATTCATACCATGTCGGGCTATTCGGCTCACGCGGGTCAAAGCGATCTCATGCGCTTTATCGAGGGCATCACTCCCCCATCAAAATCTATCCATTTGATTCACGGTGAACCAAAAGCTCAAACCGCCTTTGCCAAACGACTTGAAGAGCGTGGGTTTAGCGTGTCAGCTGACTAATTTAAGACGAAACGAGTATCACAGTGGCAAATTCGTTTCACCGACTCTACGATAGCTAACTCCATGATCAACTGTAGTTTTTAAGCAAACGACCAATGAAAAGCATCCATGAAATATAACTAGATATGCAATAAAATGCATCTGTATGTCGAATGGCGAACGGAAAAATAGAACTTATCGTTAACAAAAGCCCTCAATAACATGCGATATATCACACTATTAAGCTTATATAGACAAATAATTTAACAAGAGCATTACATGTGAAGTATTGTGTTGTACGAAAAACAATCATAAGTACAACCAACAGGGAAAAATACTCATGCAGTCATTCGTTGATTTTTTGAATGGAATAATCTGGAGTCCGGTACTGATTTACTTGTGTCTAGGCGCAGGTTTGTTCTACTCCATAATGACCCGATTTGTTCAAGTTCGTCACTTTTTTGAAATGTGGCGTTTGTTGTTATCTGGCAAAAGCTCAAGTAAAGGTATCTCATCTTTTCAAGCACTTGCTGTTTCGCTTTCTGGCCGTGTAGGTACAGGTAATATTGCTGGTGTTGCTGCGGCAATCGGTTTTGGTGGTCCTGGTGCGGTATTCTGGATGTGGGTTGTTGCCTTCTTTGGCGCGGCAACGGCGTTTGCAGAATCGACACTGGCTCAAATCTATAAAGAAGAAGATGAAGGCGAGTTCCGTGGTGGTCCAGCTTACTACATCGAAAAAGCGATGGGTCAGAAATGGTACGCGTGGATCTTCGCTATCGCGACAATCTTTGCTTGTGGTGTTCTACTACCAGGCGTGCAGTCAAACAGCATCGGTAATGCGGTAGAAGCAGCGTTTGGCACAGGCGACATGATCGAAACAGCTATCGGTACGTTCAGTTTTGCTAAAGTTTTCACTGGTACTGTTATTGCGATCATCCTAGCGTTCATCATCTTCGGTGGTGTTAAGCGTATTGCGAACTTCACGCAAATCGTGGTTCCTTTCATGGCGCTAGCTTACATCGTGATTGCTTTCGTTATCATCCTTCTAAACATTGGTGAAGTGCCACGCATCTTCGGTATGATTATTGGTGATGCATTTACGCCTATGGCGGGTGTTGGTGCTGCTATCGGTTGGGGTGTTAAGCGTGGTGTTTACTCTAACGAAGCAGGTCAAGGTACTGGTCCTCACGCGGCAGCGGCTGCAAGCGTTGATCACCCTGCACAACAAGGTCTGGTTCAATCTTTCTCTATCTACATCGATACGCTACTAGTATGTTCAGCAACTGCGTTCATGATTCTTATCACTGGTGCATACAACGTACACGGTGGTGCGGAAGGCGCATTCCTAGTACAGAACCTAGCTGCAGATATTGGCGCGAACGGCCCTGTATTTACACAGCTTGCAATCGAAAGTGCTCTACCAGGCGTTGGTAAGCCATTCATTGCGTTCGCTCTGTTCTTCTTCGCGTTCACGACTATTCTTGCTTACTACTACATTGCAGAAACGAACATCGCGTACCTACGTCGTACGATTAAGATTCCAGGTATGATGTTTGCTCTGAAAGCGGTTCTTATCACTGCGGTATTCTACGGTACAGTGAAAACCGCCAACCTTGCATGGGCAATGGGTGATGTGGGTGTAGGTCTGATGGCTTGGCTAAATATTGTCGGTATTCTGATTATCTTCTTCATGTCTAAGCCAGCTCTGAAAGCGCTGAAAGACTACGAAGAGCAACAGAAGAAAGGCGTGACTGAGTACACATTCAACCCAGTTAAACTTGGCATTAAAGGTGCAACTTACTGGGAAGGTAAATACAAGCGTGTAACAGGTAAATCACCTGAAGCTGAAACAGCTGACAGCAAACCAGTTGAACAGCCATCTGCGTAGGTAAACGCCTAAGCTGGATAGATGCTGTAAGGTCTATTCAGAGATAATAAAAAACGGGTTAGCCATGTCGGCTAACCCGTTTTGTTTTCCTGTCTCTTAAGCCTGTTCCCAAAAACCGGTCTTAAGCTGCGATCTCTTGCGTTGCAACTTGCGGTGCTTTCTTCTCACCGATTGGCAATACTGTGCGACCGTATTCGTTGTTGATCACTTGAGCCATTGCAAAGTAGATAGCAGAAGCGCCACAGAAGATACCTTCAAAACCAGCGATGGTGCCGATTAGTTCGCTACCCGTGAAGTCACGCGCTGCTAGTAGGAAGAATAGAATCGTTAGAGAGCCGAAGACCACTTGCTTCGCGACTGGGTAGCATAGAGAGCCGATGAACATGAAGCCTGTGAATACGCCCCATAGCAGTAGGTACCAACCCATAAAGCTTGCTGGGCTTGCTGGTAGGCCCATGTAAGGCATTACGATCAGACCAACCAGTGTCAACCAAAATAGACCGTAAGAAGTAAACGCTGTCGTACCGAACGTGTCACCACGCTTAAAGCACATAGTGCCGACAATCACTTGGCTCAAACCACCGTAGAAAATACCCATCGCTAGGATCATCGAGTCAATCGGGAAGAAACCTGCGTTGTGAATATTAAGAAGAATGGTGGTCATACCGAAACCCATTAAGCCAAGTGGCGCTGGGTTAGCTAGTTTGGTCGACATTGCGAATTTACCTTTATCAAATAGGGGTTAAACAAAACCAATAAAAATTATAATAAAATTTTAATCTATAAACCGTATTTGAGGTAATCCAGTTATCGAAAACTTAGGTTGAGTAAATGATCATTCTGGCGATTGGCTTCAAAAATCGAGTAGGAGGAGGCCTCACGGCCTCCGTCCTCTCACACCACCGTACAAGCGTAGGTCGCATACGGCGGTTCCGAATATATTTTCAGTGACTCATACCCGTCTCGTAACGAGTATAATTCCATCTCATTGAACCATTTAACTGGCATGGCGTGATTCACCTGAGGCGTTAACGTCAGATGCCACCAACCTTTATCTGACATCGCTAGCTTCCACGCATTGCGCTCTGTTACACCTTGTCGCTGTAACCATGTCGCTATGCTGTATCTGCGTTTGCGCTGCTTCAGTCGGTAGCATCTTAATCGACGCCGTATCCATTCGTCTAAACGCTGCATCGCGCTCTTACGCAGGGCGAGCTTGAAGTAGTGCTGCCAACCTCGTAGGTATTGGGTTAACTCGGTGATTATTACCGATAACTCTCGACCTCGATTTCGCTTCGTTATTCTCCGCACTCGCTTCTTCATTTGAGCTTGTGCCGATTTTGATATCAGGATGGTTCCGTCTCTCTTGAAGCTATGGCTTAAATAAGCTCGCTCCGTCACTCTTGTTGCTGCACTTTTCTCACGATTTACCGTGAGCTTTAGCTTCTGCTCCAAGAACCCCGTTATCGACTCTTTGACTCGATGGGCGGCTTCCTCACTACGAACGTAGATTTGGCAGTCATCTGCATATCGACAGAACTTATGCCCTCTACGCTCTAACTCTTTATCCAGTTCATCTAATACGATATTGGAGAGTAACGGAGATAATGGACCACCCTGTGGTGTTCCTCGTTGTCTTCGTTCAACTAACCCATCTCGCATTAAGCCTGCCTGTAGATATGCCCTGATTAGCTTTAATACTCGTTTATCACTAATGTCCTTAGATAACCTGTGCATCAGCCTATCATGGTTCACTGTGTCGAAGTATTTCGCTAGATCGATATCCACTACATAACCTCGACCCTCTCTGATGTAACGGCTTGCGGTCACTAATGCATAATGCGCACTGCGGTTTGGCCTGAACCCATAACTGCTGGCGGAGAACTTAGGCTCATAGATATCAGTCAGCACCGATGTAATTGCCTGTTGAACAACCCTATCAAGCACCGTGGGGATGCCTAGTTGCCTTACACCACCATTAGGTTTAGGGATTTCTGCACCAAGGACTGGTTGAGGTTGATAGCTTCCGTCCAGAAGACTCTGCCGGAGCTCTTGCCCATTTGAAGCTTGTCGAAGTTTACAGATAGTCGCTTCGATATCGAGTCTATCGACACCTGCACAACCCTTATTCTTCTTCACGCGTCGAAGAGCATGGTTCAAATTCACTGGAGAGCAGATTTGCTCCATCAGCGGAGTTGGGGTCACCAAGACTCGTCCTCCTTTCTACGCCGATCATGCTTGTCATTCTTCGTGACCATGAGCTCTACTTGCGGCATTGCCCATTGGGACGTAGAGATGTTTTCCATCTTGCTATGACTCCACATCATTGAGTAAATAGTGACTGCTTCTTGATATATTCAGTTCAGGCCTTCCTTTGAGTTGTACTTCCTCAAAGTACTATGCCTTCTGCTGACTTCTCATTGCCCATCACACAACATCACTGCTGTATTAGTCTCAACTGAGACAAGCAATAAGATCTCCCGAGGTAAGACGTTGCTCTTTCCCTTGGTCGTGCCTGATTTACCTATACACACTTCCCGTCGAGGCATTGGGCTATTCTATCTATTGCTAGGTTACCCAAGTTGTACAGGCCTACTATCAGATTTCTGTTCGTCACAACCAAGTTTTGCCATTTGCTTCCTTCAGATTTCACCTCACGGCGAACACCCTTGCATAGGCTAACGGTTCTCGCTCGACTGAGCCCGTAGAGGACTTTCACCTCCTAGATCAACGCCATGCTCGGCGCACAAACAAAAAGCCCCGAACTGAGTTCGAGGCTTCTAGAATCTAAGACAAATTTGTCTCGATTACATCAACAGAGAGAGATTATTCCCACTCGATTGTTGCTGGTGGCTTACCAGAGATGTCGTAAACAACACGTGAAATGCCGTCAACTTCGTTGATAATACGGTTAGAAACCTTACCTAGGAAATCGTATGGCAGGTGTGCCCAGTGAGCGGTCATGAAGTCGATCGTTTCTACAGCACGTAGAGACACAACCCAATCGTACTTACGGCCATCGCCCATTACACCAACAGAGCGTACTGGTAGGAATACCGTGAACGCTTGAGATACTTTGTGGTAAAGGTCAGCAGCGTGAAGCTCTTCAATGAAGATAGCATCAGCGCGACGTAGCAAGTCACAGTACTCTTTCTTGATTTCGCCAAGAACACGAACACCTAGACCTGGACCTGGGAATGGGTGGCGGTAGAGCATGTTGTATGGAAGACCTAGCTCTAGACCGATCTTACGAACTTCATCTTTAAACAGCTCACGTAGAGGCTCAACAAGCCCCATTTCCATATCGTCTGGAAGACCACCAACGTTGTGGTGAGACTTGATGACGTGCGCTTTACCCGTCTTAGATGCCGCAGACTCGATTACGTCTGGGTAGATAGTACCCTGAGCCAGCCATTTAGCATTCTTCAGTTTCTTAGACTCTTCATCGAAGATATCTACGAATACGTGACCGATGATCTTACGCTTCGCTTCAGGATCGTTCTCGCCTTTAAGCGCTTCTAGGAAACGGTCTTCAGCGTTAACGTGGATGATGTTTAGACCAAACTTGTTGCCGAACATATCCATAACTTGCTCAGCTTCGTTGAGACGAAGTAGGCCGTTATCTACGAATACACACGTTAGTTTGTCACCGATAGCACGGTGCGCAAGCATCGCAACGACTGATGAATCAACACCACCAGAAAGACCAAGGATAACTTCGTCGTCACCTACTTGTTCTTTAATGCGTGCAACTGCATCTTCAATGATTGAAGCAGAAGTCCAAAGGCCTTCACAACCACATACATTAAGAACGAAGTTTTCTAGCATTTTCATGCCGTTCTTAGTGTGTGTTACTTCTGGGTGGAATTGAACGCCGTAGTATTTTTTCTCTTCGTTCGCCATTGCTGCGTAAGGACAAGTGTCTGTTTCACCTGTTTTAACGAAGTCAGTTGGGATTTCTACTACTTTGTCACCGTGGCTCATCCAAACATCTTGAGATGCTTCTAGATCAGCAAACAGTGCAGATTCACCTGTTACTTGTACTGCTGCGTAGCCGAACTCACGCTCAGTAGACGTTGCTACTTTACCGCCAAGTTGCTCAGCCATAGTTTGCATGCCGTAGCAGATACCGAATACAGGAACACCTGAATCAAATACATATTGAGGTGCACGTGGAGAGTTCTCTTCCGTTACACTTTCAGGGCCACCAGAAAGGATGATGCCGTCTGGGTTGAATTCACGAATATCCGCTTCTTCTACGTCCCAGCTCCAAAGTTCACAGTAAACACCGATTTCACGAATACGACGAGCAACTAGCTGCGTGTATTGAGAGCCGAAATCTAGAATTAGAATACGTTGGTCATGAATATTTTTAGTCATTGTAAGCAGTCTTATTGGCTATGTGATGAAACGGAGGCGAGTTTACTCACCTCTCATTAACTCTTCAAGAAATAAAGCAAACGTTTTCGTCAATTTTCTCTTACTCAATGTTTAATCACTATATAGATAGAGAAAAAACAGAGCTAGATAAAACAGTGTGCCTCTAACGGGCACACTATAAAACGTTTAAAGGAGGCGATTAACCTAGACGGTAGTTAGGCGCTTCTTTAGTAATTTGAACGTCGTGTACGTGAGACTCTTTCATGCCTGCACCAGAGATACGAACAAACTCTGCTTTAGTACGCATATCTTCGATAGTTGCTGAACCAGTTAGGCCCATGCTTGAGCGAAGACCACCCATTTGTTGGTGAACGATCTCTTTTAGGCGACCTTTGTATGCGATACGACCTTCGATACCTTCTGGTACCAGTTTGTCTGCTGCATTGTCAGACTGGAAGTAACGGTCAGAAGAACCTTGAGACATTGCGCCAAGAGAACCCATACCACGGTAAGACTTGTAAGAACGACCGTTGTAAAGGATAACCTCGCCCGGTGCTTCTTCAGTACCAGCGAACATAGAACCAACCATCACACAAGATGCGCCAGCTACGATTGCTTTACAGATGTCACCAGAGAAACGGATACCGCCATCAGCGATAACTGGGATGCCGTATTCGTTAGCCACTTCTGCTGCGTCTGCAATTGCTGTTACTTGAGGAACACCAACACCAGTAACGATACGTGTTGTACAGATAGAACCAGGGCCGATACCTACTTTAACTGCGCTTACGCCAGCTTCGATAAGTGCACGAGCACCTGCACCTGTTGCAACGTTACCACCAATGATCTCTAGATCTGGGTAAGCTGCGCGAGTTTCGCGGATACGGTTTAGGACACCTTCAGAGTGACCGTGAGAAGAGTCGATAAGTAGAACATCTACACCAGCTTCAACAAGAGCAGCAACACGCTCTTCGTTACCAGCGCCAGCGCCAACAGCGGCACCAACACGTAGACTGCCGCGCTCATCTTTACATGCGTTTGGCTTACGTTCTGCTTTATGGAAATCTTTTGCTGTGATCATACCGGTTAGTTGGAACTCATCGTTCACTACCAGTACTTTCTCAACGCGTGCTTCGTGCATTTTCTCTTGCACTTCTTCACGTGTTGCACCTTCTTTAACTGAAGCTAGACGCGACTTAGGCGTCATCACTACGTCTACTTTCTTAGACAAGTCTGTTACGAAGCGAACGTCACGACCAGTAATGATACCAACCAGTTCATTTGTTTCAGTAACCACTGGGAAACCAGCAAAGCCGTGCTTCTCAGTTAGAGCGACAACGTCAGCGATTGTTGCATCAGGGCTTACTGTTACAGGGTGAGAAACCACGCCTGCTTCGTAGATTTTAACCTGACGAACCATCTCAGCTTGTTTCTCGATAGACATGTTCTTGTGGATAAAGCCAATGCCACCTTCTTGCGCGAGTGCGATAGCCAGACGAGCTTCCGTCACGGTATCCATCGACGCAGAAATCATAGGGATGTTCAGTGAAATGTTTTTAGTCAACTGAGTGCGAAGATCAGCTGTGTTTGGGAGAACAGTGGAGTGTGCTGGCACAAGTAGTACGTCATCGAATGTCAGCGCTTCTTTGGCAATTCTTAGCATTTGCAATATCTCACAATTGAGGGGTAGAAAGAAAAATCCCGCTTCATCGTTTCGCATAATGAAGCTCTTAGGATTAGATATTGCGGAGGGATTATACGCACGGGGAAATCGCTTGGCTACACATTTTTATATTTTTTATTTGCATTTACCCCCTTGATATGTATTATATTGCCGCTATCTTCCATACTCACGCCCTGTGAGATACGACATAAGACCGTCCGACAAAGATAGCGCCTCTATGACCAATCCAAACATCTTTACTGTTTCTCGCCTCAATGCAGAGGTTCGACTTCTTCTTGAAAATGAAATGGGTATTGTCTGGCTCGTCGGCGAGATCTCCAATTTCTCAGCACCTGTCTCCGGTCACTGGTATCTCACTCTTAAAGATTCTCGCGCTCAGGTAAAGTGTGCCATGTTTCGTGGCAACAACCGTCGAGTGACATTTAAACCTCAGAACGGCAATCAAGTGCTGGTTAAAGCTCGCCTCTCTCTTTATGAGCCGCGTGGTGACTATCAGCTGATCATTGAAAGCATGCAGCCTGAGGGTGATGGCCGACTTCAACAAGAGTTTGAAAAACTCAAGATGAACCTTGCTGCAGAAGGCCTATTCGCTCAATCCAATAAGCAGCCACTGCCTGAGCATCCTAAGCGTGTTGGTGTCATCACTTCGAAAACGGGTGCCGCTCTCTACGATATCTTGGACGTACTTAAGCGTCGTGATCCATCTTTGCCTGTTGTGGTTTACCCAACCATGGTTCAAGGCGAAGAAGCAGCGATTCAGATTGCTCAAGCGATTGGGCGTGCCAATGAGCGCAACGAATGTGATGTATTAATTGTTGGCCGTGGTGGTGGTTCGCTGGAAGACCTTTGGTGCTTTAACAACGAAATCGTTGCGCGCACCATTGCGGCAAGCCAAATCCCGATCATCAGCGCTGTCGGTCACGAAATAGATGTGACGATTGCTGACTTTGTTGCTGATATGCGCGCGCCAACTCCATCAGCGGCAGCTGAACTGGTTAGCCGTGATAACAGCCACAAAGAGCAAGCTTTTTCTGCCAAGCGTGCGCGTTTAATCAGTGCGATTCGTCACTCATTGATGAAACATGCACAGACAACACATGCACTCAAATTCCGCTTAGAGAAGCAGCATCCAAGCTACCAGCTACAAAAGCAGAGTCAGCAACTTGATGATCTCGATATGCGTTTGCGTCGTGGTATAACTCAATACTTAAAACAGCACCAACAACGTATCGAGCGTAAACACCACCAGTTGCAACTCCACTCGCCGGTGAAACACTTGGGTGAACAAAAGCTGCACCTGCAACGCTCTGAGCAAAAGCTATTGGATGCGATGGATAAAACACTGCTAACCACTCGCCACCAGTTGGCCATGGCCGCTGAGAAGCTGGAAACAGTAAGTCCACTCGCGACACTTAAGCGTGGCTACAGCATCACTCATTCAGCTTCTAAACAGACAGTCTCTTCGATTGAAGATGTAAATGTTGGCGAAGTGATAAAAACGCAAGTTGAAGATGGCGTGATTGAATCTCAAGTCACCCAAAAGATTGCAAAAGCATAATCAACTTAGCCGCACTCAATTAGAAAGCCCTATCAAATTTGATAGGGCTTTGCTTATGGGGGAATTATCAGAAGCTGCGAATGACTAACTTGTTTTCTCGGGCTCTTTAAGCGTAAGCATTCCTTCGGTCACAATGAAATCGATAATGGTGTCTAACCCTTTACTCTCTTTAAGATTGGTAAACACAAACGGCTTAGTTGGACGCATACGTTGCGTATCTTGCTCCATCACTTCTAGCGACGCGCCAACATAGGGTGCCAAATCAATCTTGTTGATCACCAGCAGATCCGAACGTGTAATACCCGGACCCCCCTTGCGTGGGATCTTCTCCCCTTCCGCTACATCAATTACATAGATAGTCAGATCAGCAAGCTCTGGACTGAACGTCGCACTCAGGTTATCGCCACCACTTTCAACAAACACCACATCAAGATTTTTGTGCAACTTAGCCAGCTCTTCAACGGCTGCAAGGTTCATCGACGCATCTTCACGAATCGCAGTGTGTGGGCAGCCGCCCGTCTCCACACCGATGATACGGTCAGGTTCTAAAGCTTCAGCTCGCGTGAGGATTTTTGCATCTTCCTGTGTATAGATATCGTTGGTCACGACCGCGATATTCAGCTTGTCACGAATCGCCTTACACAGCACCTCAAGCAGTGCCGTTTTACCAGAGCCTACTGGCCCACCAATACCGATTCGAAGCGGTTGCTTATAACTTTCCATAGTCTTATTCCTTATATTCTTTTCACTACATCGTTGCGCTATGAACGAAATAGTCTTGTGTATTGTGTTTCATGCAGTGAGCTGGCAATCGAGAGCGACGGCGTGAAACTGCCAATCATCCACTCTTCAATTTTTCGCGCCTGATTGATCACTTCAGGAAATCGCTCTGTGACATTCAGTAGTGCTAGCTGGCCATCGGTTTGACCAAGTGGTACCAGCTTCACACCTGCAGTGACCAAGTTCTCTAACCAACTCCACAGGTAGCCTTGCTTTAAATCCTCTAAACTGATTTTCCAATGCCTTGCTGCTATACAGAATCCCAACAGTTGATTTGGGTACGATTGGATTGAATCCATGACAGAGACATCAATCTCCAACCGCTTAAGCAGAGTAAACAACGCCAGCCCACGCTGTTTCTCCTCAGCGCGCAGCTCGCTAGTTTCACGACTTGCGTACAAAAAATCACACCAGTACTCAATCTGATCGAGCTCGCCTTGTTCTAGTGCCAGATAGAGTCGGTCAATAATTGGCAGCTCTAGAGTGGCGACGCTTGAGTTGGCCATGTAATTCAGCCACTGCTCCATCGTAGCGCGGTTGGTCACCCAACCCGCTTCCACGGCATACTCCAGCCCCTGAGAGTAGGTGAAGCCACCGATGGGCAATGAAGGGCTAATTAATTGAAATAGGCGATAGCTCGCGACATTCGCTGTTGCTTGCATGCTTATCTCCCTAGAGGCAATTTAAGCCGCCATTAAAAACAGCGCGCTTAGCGAAGCCACACCCAAAGATGCCCATTTTGAATACAGCGCCTTGCCTGCAACATAACCAACGCCCATCAACCCTAAAGCACTTACGCCCATGCCTGCCGCGAACTGTGCAAGACCAGACGCAGCTTCAACGCCGTGGGCGTAACCATGGAAGAATAGGAAACCAATTGAAACAGCCAGTACGCTGTTGACCTTAGTTGTTGAAGGTGAAAACACATGCCATAGACATAGGCTTACGACAAACAGAGAAGCGATAATCGCAGGCTCAACCACGACAGAGAAGCCCATTGCCTGACCGACCAATAGACCCGCCATAAGAGAGACAAGACCGCCACCGACTAGAGCGGATTTAATCTTGTTGGAATAAGAGAGCGCACCAATCAACATGCCGAATGCCACCAGCATAATGAGATGGTCGACGCCGGTAACAGGGTGCGTTAGACCAGAGAAAAATGAGTGAGAGCCGTGATCATGGCCAGGGTGAGCGAAAGCCAATGTTGGTGTTGTTAGCGAAGCGATTGTTAGTGTCGTTAAGCCAGTAGCGTATTTAAAGTTCATCGCGAAATCCTTGCTTTATTGTTATTTAAATCGTGGTTGTATCTAGGAATAGATGTATTAGTGATGGTGGTGATGACCGCCAGAGCGTCCACCATAAGCCCCACCTTCTGGTTCAAAAGGTTGTTTTTCAGTGGTTACTGTTGCACCTAAACCCTCGACCATTTCATCCAGTACATGGTCGTGCTGATAGCGAACCCAGCCAGCTTCCACTTGCAGGGGAACATGTCGGTTACCTAAGTGATAAGCCACGCGCGTCAGCAGGTGCGCATCATCGCAATACACCGTAGAGACGGTTTCCGGTGCTGCTTTAACTTCGACCGTTAGGCCACACTCACTGGTGAGCTGTTCGCCTCCACGTAGAATGTGTCCGCGAGGAAGAAACAAACCAGCGTCACGACCATCATCGAGCGTCACTTTAAGACGGCTTTTAATACGACTGTCGATCGGTAGGCGCAAAAAGCCATCGGGAGTCGTGCTCTGCTCTGCTTGAATTTGAGTTAGTTCAATCATGTTATTACCTCAACCTCCATATGAGATTCATAACCTTGAATAAGGCGTAGAATTAAAATACGAGCTCTTAAAACAAGAGTGTTCAAATCAAGAGCTATCTAAAATAATTTTTCGTAAAACCATTCTTCTCTGAAACCGCTGTTCTCTGAAGCAGCTCTTCTCAAAACAGCTTTTGTTTAAAACAACTTTTCTTTAAAACAACTTCTCTTTAAAACAAAAAGTAACGCTGTGCCATCGGCAGCTCTTTGGCCGGCTCACACTCAAGCAGCTGACCATCAGCTCGTACTTGATAGGTTTGTGAATCGACTTCGATCTTTGGCATCCAATCGTTGAGCTTCATATCTGCTTTGCTGATATTTCGGCAGTTACTCACCACACCAATCAGGCTCTTCAGCCCAAGCTGCTTATCAATGTTTTGCGCCTTGGCTTCTTTAGAAACAAACAGCATTGAGGTGTTTTGACTTGCCTTGCCCGAGCTACCAAACATAGAGCGGTAGTGCACAGGCTGTGGCGTTGGGATAGAGGCATTAGGGTCGCCCATCGGAGCCATCGCGATCATACCGCCCTTTAGAATCACGCTTGGTTTGACACCAAAGAAAGCCGGTTTCCATAAAACAAGATCCGCCAACTTACCTTCTTCAATCGAACCGATTTCATGCGCCATGCCGTGAGTGATGGCAGGGTTAATCGTGTACTTTGCAATGTAGCGGCGCAGACGGAAGTTATCGCTGTAGTCTGAATCCTCCTCTAGACTGCCACGCTGAACTTTCATCTTGTGCGCGGTTTGCCAAGTACGAGTGACTACCTCGCCGACACGACCCATTGCTTGTGAATCCGATGCAATCATCGAGAACGCACCGAGATCGTGCAGAATGTCTTCAGCAGCGATGGTTTCACGGCGGATACGAGACTCAGCAAACGCGACATCTTCAGCAATCGACGGTGAAAGATGGTGACACACCATCAGCATATCTAAATGCTCATCAACGGTATTAACGGTGTAAGGCCTTGTTGGGTTGGTTGATGACGGCAATACATTTGGTTCGCCAGCAGCGCGAATGATATCAGGCGCATGACCGCCACCTGCTCCTTCAGTGTGGTAGGTATGAATCACGCGATCACCAATTGCACCGAGTGTCGATTCCACAAAGCCTGATTCGTTCAAGGTGTCAGTATGAATCGCAACTTGTACATCCATCTCATCAGCAACACTTAAGCAAGTATCAATGGATGCTGGCGTGGTTCCCCAATCTTCATGCAGCTTTAAGCCCACCGCACCCGCAGCCACTTGCTCTCGTAGTGCTTCTGGTTGGCTGGCATTACCCTTACCGAGTAAGCCAAAGTTCATTGGATATTCGTCTAAGGCTTCCAACATACGGTGCATGTTCCACGGCCCCGGCGTACAGGTCGTAGCATTGGTACCGGTATTAGGGCCAGTACCACCACCAATCATGGTTGTGACACCAGACGCCAACGCCTCTTCAATCTGCTGCGGGCAGATAAAGTGAATGTGTGAATCAATGCCACCAGCCGTCAGGATTGCGCCCTCACCGGCTAAGATTTCGGTGCCTGGGCCTATCACGATATCAACGCCTGGCTGAACGTCTGGGTTGCCCGCTTTACCGAGCGCCTGAATGCGGCCATCTTTAATCGCAACATCGGCTTTTACGATGCCCCAATAATCGAGCACGACGGCATTGGTTATCACGAGATCTGGCGTTTCTGCGCTCACTCGCTGGCTCTGTCCCATGCCATCACGAATCACTTTGCCGCCACCAAACTTCACTTCGTCACCGTAAACGGTGTAATCCTTTTCTACTTCTAGCCATAAATCGGTATCTGCAAGACGCACGCGGTCGCCGATTGTTGGCCCAAACATCTCGGCATATGCCTGTCGGGATATCGTCGCCATTATCAATCCTTTGTTATTTTGTCTCTTTGACGGTTATCTGCTTCGGGTACTGTTGAGCGTTAAAGCTTGCCCATCACTTTTCCTTGGAAGCCGTACACTTCCCTTGCACCTGCATAGCTCACCAGCTCAACAGTACGCGACTGGCCCGGTTCAAAACGGGTTGCAGTGCCAGCAGGGATGTTCAGGCGATAGCCCTTAGTTAATTCTCGCTCGAAAATCAGAGAAGGGTTCGCTTCATAGAAGTGATAGTGAGAGCCTATTTGAACCGGACGGTCACCAATGTTGTTGACCTTCACAGAGACAGTATCTCGCCCTTCATTCAAGGTAATACTGCCGGGTGCTGTCTCTATTTTTCCGGGTACAAACCCTCTGTAGTTTGAGTTGGAACTGGCCATTGAACTCTCCTTACACAATCGGTTCGTGAACGGTCACCAACTTGGTGCCATCAGGAAAGGTGGCCTCGACTTGCACGTCGGGGATCATGGAGGGAATGCCTTCCATCACATCATCGACGGTGAGAAGAGTACGTCCAAAATCCATTAGCTCGGAGACGGTTTTTCCTTCTCTCGCACCTTCGAGAATGGCGCTACTGATCAGTGCGATGGACTCTGGGTAGTTAAGTTTTAAGCCTTTGTCTTTTCTCTGCTGCGCGAGCATACCTGCGCAGAAGATGAGGAGTTTGTCTTTTTCTCTTGGTGTTAATTCCATTTATTTGCTCGCTGTTCGTCTAGCTACTTATCGTCTAGATACTTAGCCCGTTTTCCTTCTGAACTAAGTGAATTTTTCACACAGCAAGCGAAAAAAAGTACCGAGGGCTGGAAGTCTACCCTCGGTACAAAAATGGGCAGGTCGCTAAGTCGCCCAAATCCTTGGTAAATCTGGGGTGGAACCACAAAGGTGTGAGCGCGTTGCTTGCCATATCTGTCCAAAGGCTTGGAGTATGTCTTCACTCCAATGACCTAAAGCTCGGATCACAATCAACCCTTCAATTTGTGTCGCGCCCATAATTAATGAGGACTTACTCGATGAACCAAAATGAACAGGTTGCAGTGAAGCTTGCTGTGTAATAGATAAGAGCAAGCTCTGTACCAACTCTAAATCTTGTGGCTCATCCGCAGTAATATAGAAGGTCCCCATCATCGGATAGTTTAATAACCCCATATTTATCATTAACTTATCACCACCATGAAAATTAAAACCTTCGGTAAGCAATTTCTTGTTATCTAAGTAGATTTCAGTTTCCCCGACCAGGTGTCCTTGCTCAAATCCCTCATTTTGTGCAGGCCGACCAAAACAGTGCATCTCCCAACCCCAAAACTGTGCACCTTTTTCAAGATAGATTTCAGTGTCTAAACGGACGTGCGCATCGGGAAAAAAGATGTTCTCTTGTGGCATCCACTCAAGGCGCGCATCTTTAGCAACGTGCAGCATCTGTTTTTGCTTGGCGTACTTTGCGTTAGAACGATAGAACTTGGTGGCACCCGGTGTTGTGATCAGAGTGTGCGCTCCACTTTCTACTGATATATCAATATTTAAGCTATCTCCACCCACAACACCACCCGGTGGATGCAGCAGGTAGCTGTGACAGGTTTTGCCATCAGGATACAGAGGTCTTTGCACTGCAAGAGGCCCCAGCTGATAACGATGTTTGAGTACGGTTTTGTCTCCACGGTCTGCAAAGGTAAGATTCAAATTGGCTTGCCAGCCGTCTCTCACATCCTCTGCAATTGCCTTCCCAAGTGGCTGCGCGTCTTCCAAGATCGCGTTAAGTACATCGCTCATACCGTGAGATACTCCTTTATCAATTTTTCATCGAGACCTTCCATTTCGCCTTCTGCTACTTGTCGGCCTCGGTCAAGAATGCAAAAGCGGTCTCCCACCTTGCGAGCAAACGGCAGCTTCTGCTCAACCAGCAATACCGTTAGCCCCATTTTTTCGTTAAGCATGCGGATAATGTCGCCAATTTCCTGAACAATATTCGGCTGGATCCCCTCGGTCGGCTCATCCAGAATCAGTAACTTTGGATTGACTACCAAGGCTCTGCCGATCGCCAGCTGCTGCTGTTGACCACCAGACAGATCGCCTCCGCGACGATGTAGCATCTCTTTCAATACCGGAAATAGATCGAAGATAAACTCTGGGATCTTGCGATCGCCTTTGGCACGGATGGGCAGTCCAACCTCTAGGTTCTCTTGAACCGTGAGCATGGGAAAGATTTGACGCCCTTGCGGTACATAACCAATGCCTTGTCTTGGTCGCTCTTCCGCATCAGACTTCAACAGAGATTCTCCAGAGAGCGAGATATCGCCACTTTCAACTTTGACCAACCCCATAATGCACTGTAACAAGGTGGTTTTACCGACGCCATTGCGCCCCATAAGTACGGTGCACTTGCCTTCTGGAATATGCATATCTAAATCCCACAAGGTGTGGCTCTCACCGTAATACTGATTAACGGATTTCACTTGTAACATCTTACTCTCCCAGATAAACCTGTTTAACTTGTGGGTGTGCTTGCACTTGATCCATGGTGCCTTCCGCCAGAACATGACCTTGGTGAAGTACCGTCACGTGGCTGGCAATCGAACGCACAAAATCCATGTCGTGTTCAACCACCACCACTGAATGCTTACCTGCAAGAGAGTTAAGTAGCTCTGAGGTTCTGTCCATCTCCTGATGAGTCATGCCTGCCACGGGCTCATCCACCAGCAACAACTTAGGGTTTTGCATCAGCAGCATGCCGATTTCCAACCACTGCTTCTGACCATGAGATAGATTCCCAGCGAGGTTCGCTGCTTCTTCATGCAAGTGAATCAGTTCAAGTACAGAGAGCAGCTTATCTTTCTGTTCACCCTTCATCACCGCGGTGAAGGTTCCCCACACTGAGCGCACGCCAGACATTGCTAGCTCTAAGTTTTGCCACACAGTCAGGCACTCAATCACCGTTGGCTTTTGGAATTTACGCCCAATGCCCGCGTTGGCAATCTCGGCTTCATTCATCTTCAAAAGATTGATGTTAGAGCCAAGCCATACTTCTCCAGTATCGGGTTTGGTTTTACCAGTGATGATATCCATCATGGTGGTTTTACCCGCTCCATTCGGACCTATGATGCAGCGCAGTTCCCCTTCCTTGATATACAGGTTCAGGTCATTGATCGCCTTGAAACCATCGAAGCTTTTATTCACCCCCTCCACATACAACAAAATATTGTGACGAGTATCAATCGCAGGGTGCACATCTGGTTTAAGATAATCAAAAACTTGATCGCGACGTGTCAGTGCACTCACCGAGTCCTTTAGAGAGTTCAATGTACTCATGCTGTCACCTCCTTCGGCTTGATTGATGAGCTACCCGTATTGTCTGAATTAGGGTTAGAAGGCGTATTGTTCGATGAATCACTATTGGAAGAGTCAGGCTTCGACGCGCTGGTTTTCTTGCGCAGCTGCTGCCACTTATCGCTGATAAAGCCAATCACACCTTGTGGGAAGTACATGGTCGATAGGACAAACAGGCCACCTAAAGCGAATAGCCATACCTCTGGGAATTCGACCGTGAACCAACTTTTGGCATAATTGATAATGAGCGCACCGACAATCGCACCAAACAGAGTCGCTCGACCGCCCAAAGCAACCCACACCACCACTTCAATCGAGTTAAGCGGCGCAAATTCACCTGGGTTGATGATGCCGACTTGAGGCACATACAGAGCACCTGCAATACCCGCGATAACCGCCGATAGCACAAATACCCACAACTTGATGCCATCAACGTCATACCCCATGAAGCGAGTGCGTGACTCAGTATCGCGAATAGCCAGTGCAACACGACCTAAGCGGCTTGTTACCACCATACGACAAACGATGTAGCTAACAATCAACGCCAAGCCCGTGCAGACGAATAGGCCGATTTTGGTCGCGTCGCTCTGCAGGCTGTATCCTATAATGTCTTTAAAATCAGTCAGGCCATTGTTACCGCCAAAGCCCATCTCATTGCGGAAAAACGCCAGCATCAGCGCGTAGGTCAGCGCCTGCGTCATGATAGAGAGATAAACACCAGACACGCGCGAACGAAATGCCAGATAACCGAACAAATAGGCTAATGCGCCCGGCACTAATAGAACCATCAAGCAAGCAAACCAAAACTGATCAAAGCCCTGCCAGAACCATGGCAACGCAGACCAATCAAGGAACACCATGAAGTCAGGTAAGATAGGATCACCATAAACCCCACGGTCACCGATCTGACGCATCAGGTACATGCCCATCGCATAACCACCAAGAGCAAAGAATGCCCCGTGCCCAAGGCTGAGAATACCTAAGTAACCCCAGACTAAATCCAGCGCTAAAGCTAGCATTGCATAGCTCAAATACTTACCCATCAAAGAGATGGTAAAGGTCTCAACATGAAGTGGGTGTCCACTTGGCAGCAGCGTATTGGCCATAGGTACCAATATCACCGCAGCAAGAAGCACGAGTATGGTCAACTGACCGCCCTTATCACCTCTCAAGGCTGAGAGAACAAAAGATTTCGACTGCATAATGTTCTCCTTAACCTTCAGCCGCGCGCCCACGCTGTGGGAATAGCCCGCGTGGTCGTTTTTGAATAAATAGAATGATGAAAACCAGTACTAAGATCTTGGCGAGAACCGCGCCAGCCCAAGGCTCTAAAACCTTGTTAAACAGACCCAGACTCAAACCTGCAACTAAAGTGCCCCATAGGTTACCAACACCGCCAAACACCACTACCATGAATGAGTCGATGATGTAGGCTTGTCCCATGTTCGGGCCAACATTGGTCAATTGAGAAAGAGCCACACCCGCAACGCCTGCGACACCTGAACCTAAACCGAAGGTCATAGCATCTACACGCTCAGATCGAATCCCCATTGCACGAGCCATTGCACGGTTTTGAGATACAGCACGTACCTGCAAGCCAAGTGGCGTTTTCTTCAGAACCATAAGCAGTGCCATAAACACCAAAGCACAGAACAAAATGATATAGAGTCGGTTATAGGTCAGTGACAACATTGGGTTGAGCTCAAGCGCACCTGCCATCCATTCTGGTGTACTCACAGAGCGGTTAAGTGGTGAGAAGATACTGCGAACCGCTTGTTGTAAGATCAAGCTGATACCAAATGTCGCAAGCAGCGTTTCGAGTGGACGACCGTAAAGGTGACGAATAACAGAACGTTCGATAACAATGCCAACTAACCCAGAAACGATGAAAGCAACCGGAATCGACAATAGCAACGCAGTACCAATATGGTTTGGCATCAGCAGTTGCAGAACATAGGTCGTGTAAGCGCCTATCATGATCAGCTCGCCGTGAGCCATATTAATCACGCCCATGACACCAAACGTAATCGCTAAGCCAATACCGGCTAGTACCAATACTGAACCCATACTCAAACCAAAGAAGACAGTTTCAACGCCTGAGTAGAAAGCTTGGCTCTGCTGATATTGATCGAGTGCGCGCTCAACCGCATCAATGATTGCCGGTTCACTCTCTTTGCTAAGCAGTGTATTAAGCGTTTTAAGCACCACAGATTGCTTAAAATCACCCAAGGTTTCGATAGCCTCGATACGCGACGCTGCATTGGTTTGGTTATCTTGCGAAGTATGTACCGCCAATAGCAATGTCATTAAATCAGCGACACGATCATTCTCTTCGCTAGGCTGCATTAGCCTGATGCGCTCTATGATGGCGCGATCTTTAGTACCAAGAAGGTTGTTGACCGATTGATAGCGAACCTCTGAATCTTCGCTATTAAGTCCCATTGAGGCGATTTCGATACGTAGGATTCCACGCAGTTTGTTGTTTACGCGAACCTTTTTGAATTGCTTGGTCGACTCAATCGCCAGAGTCTCTTCACTCCAAGCAGATTGCGCCTGAGTGGCTGTTTTAATCCCTTCAATCAAATACAGCTGTTTGTAGTGGTCGCTCTTTCTGTCATTCACATAGTAGAGCGTGCCGTCAAGCCAACTGTTCAAGAGTGGTAGTGCGACGCCTTCCGGTTGCGAAGCAATTATCCATTCAATAGCTGACTCTTTCTCTGACGTTTTTTTACCAATTAGCGCCTTGGTAAAACTTGCGCTGTCGGACACATCGGCCCACGCAAACTGCGCACTCACTGCAAAAAGCAGCAGTGCCTTAAACACGTTTAATACGTTTTTCATTTATTGTTCCTTAACCCACCAAGCACATTTTTATTCAAGCCACGTTTACGCAGCTTATTGTTATAGTTCCTTGGAAACTTATTGCTGCTTGGAAAATCATCCTGATTTGGACGCATCAACATTTGGATGCACTCACGAAGGCGCCCTCGGCGAAGTTGACTGAAATGCCAAGAGCGCACGTATTTAGGTGTGCTTAATTGCTACCTGAACACTTCTTCGTTTCTACATTGAAAGCACCACATGAGAATGGCTTCGACCAACTAGAGTAAAGTTTGGCTGATTCCGGTAAGTAGCTTGACCACGCATCCCCTGCCACAAGACCGGTAGTTTCCCACACAACTTCAAACTGGCCGTCTTCTTGGATCTCACCGATCAATACTGGTTTGGTGATATGGTGGTTAGGTAGCATGGTTGAGTAACCACCTGATAGGTTAGGAACCGAAACACCAATCAATGCATCTTGCACCGCTTCTGCATCGGTTGTGCCCGCATTGGTCACAGCTTGAGCCCACATGTTGAAGCCGACGTAGTGCGCTTCCATTGGATCATTAGTCACGCGTTTTTCGTTCTTAATGAATGCTTGCCATGTCTCGACAAACTCTTCGTTGGCTTCGGTATCGACACTCATGAAGTAGTTCCAAGCAGCAAGGTGACCAACCAATGGCTCAGTATCCATGCCCGATAGCTCTTCTTCACCCACCGAGAAGGCAATCACAGGAATGTCTTCAGATGAGATACCTTGTGCGCCCAACTCTTTATAGAATGGAACATTCGCATCGCCATTAACCGTTGAGACTACGGCTGTCTTTTTACCTGCATCGCCAAACTTCTTAATATCAGAAACAATAGACTGCCAATCAGAGTGACCAAACGGTGTGTAGTTGATCATGATGTCTTCTTGCGCGACACCTTTCTCTTTTAGGTAAGCTTCGAGGATCTTATTGGTTGTACGCGGATAAACGTAATCTGTCCCCGCAAGTACCCAGCGCTTCACTTCAAGCTCCTCCATCAAGTAATCCACTGCTGGGATCGCTTGTTGGTTTGGCGCAGCACCCGTATAGAAAACGTTTTTCGAAGATTCTTCACCTTCATATTGAACTGGGTAAAAAAGAATACTGTTGAGCTCTTCAAACACTGGCAACATGGATTTACGAGAAACCGATGTCCAACCACCAAACACCACATCGACTTGCTCTTTTTCAATCAATTCACGGGCTTTTTCAGCAAATAGCGGCCAGTTTGATGCAGGATCCACTACGACAGGTTCAAGCTTTTTACCCAGTAGACCACCTTTCTTGTTCTGTTCATCTATTAGCATCAGAACCGTGTCTTTTAGCGTAGTTTCACTGATCGCCATAGTGCCCGACAAAGAGTGTAGAACCCCCACCTTAATCGTATCTTCCGCAGCCAACACGCTTGCAGAAGAGAAAGAGAGTGAAGTACATAGTGCAGCTAACGATAATTTGAACACCTTGTTCATAGTTGTTACTCCATAATTGTTTTTTATTATCCAGTTACAGAACTACAAGAAGAGTGCCAAGCTATCTACAAAGTTAAAAATAAATTAAACGATTGATTCTTAATGACTTAAATTAATATGAGACCACTATGGTGCAAGGTGCACTATGTAAGCTGATTCATGGTGGTGCAGTTGTCTTAGAAATGAACCAATATGAAACATGACGATAAGAAAAAGCCCAGCTCGTTGAGAACTGGGCTTAAAAATAGAAATGTATTTCAGGACGAGACAAACAAAATGGACGAATTACACCAAAACTAAGCCGTCGGCTTAAACTCAAATGTGACTCTCGACTTAGACTTAAGCTCATTGCACTTATCATTGCAGAAATAACTGGCAGAACCGCATGCTTGAAGCTTCTCGAGTTGGCTTTGGCAATCCGGGCAGTAACCAATTTTAGTGAAGTGCATTGCACAGGTTTCGCAGTGGTATTGCCCGTCCCAACCTAATTCAGACTGGCACTGAGGGCAGGTATTTTCACTCATATCGCATTCCTAAATCATCAACTAGAGTTAACTCTACGCTTAGTGTATTTTCGATTGCTTGATTTGATACATGTTCTTGTCATTATCGGTTCGATATCAAAATACTATGCAGGGTATATCACGAAGATCAAAGCTTGATCTTTTGCTTTATCTATTTTGATCAGCGATCTACCCTAAAAAGAATATTTATATCACCACACACCGAAAGCATAAGTTACATGTGCTGCATTTGGATTTTAAACAGAGTAATAATCCATGCAAACTTAAAAACCGTCACTTAAACAGAACATCATCAATCGATCTAAAACCAATTATCTTTGATTTACATGCGTCTGCATTTCAATGTGTTGGTCATCGAGTTTGGTCAATTTTACTGTCAAACCGCCAAGCTCAGCTGTACTATTGATGTGAGTTCCACCACAAGGAATTGAAATTAAAGTACTTTCATTTTTCTGCCATTGCCAGTAACGGGAATCTGTCAAACACTCACCATCCAATTTCATTGCAACTGAGCTTTTTTGCTCCAACCAATCGGCGATCGTTTGATTGACTGCGATTTCAATTGCAGAAAGATTTTCGAGCATATCCGCAACATTAAGACCACGTTTCTTGAGAGTTTTGCCCAAACGGTATTTATCGGTACATAAATCAGGGGTTACAAAGCTGGTCACTTGAGCATAGCTATTGAAATCATAGTGGCCCAATGGATCTTTCCTGTCTGCATCTTTACGCCAATATTGCTCTGCAAGCACTTGGTTTAAAGCAAGATATGCGATGTGTCCGGCACTGTGTCCACGGCTAAGGCTATCTTGATAGTCTTGGTCAACGTGAAGCTCGACAGCTTGACCAACTTCAATAGCCTCTGAAGAAGTCGGTAGTTGATGCACCACAACAAACACCCAACCCTCTGTATCTCGCTTAACAGGAATATCTTCTGCAACGAAGAGTTTTCCAGTCGATTGTTCTATCGCTCCAACTAGACAGTCTTCTACCTCTATCTGCTGTTGATTAGCGACAATGTAGCCGCGGTCTGCAGGGTGATCAGGCCAAATATGGCTAACTGGGTGAAATGGGGTTTTATTAACAACAAGGTAAGTTTTCTCAGCTTGCTGCTCTATGTATTGCGCAGTAGCGGTTAGGCTCCAAGTTTGGTGACAAAACTGAGTGATAGTTGGATGAATTTGAATCGGTGTAGTCATGTTCTTTAGTTCTAATGAATTTTGCTTAAAAAAATACCCGAGCTCGGCTCGGGTATCAAATCAGTTATAAAGGTTACTTACGGCCTTTCATCATGCTCATCATGCGCTTACGTTTACGCTCTTGAGAGACAGTTAGCTTGTTAGTCTTACCTTCAAACGGGTTCTCACTGTTCTGGAACTGAATACGAATTGGTGTACCCATGATCTCTAAAGAACGGCGGTAGTAGTTCATCAAGTAACGTTTGTACGAGTCTGGTAGCTCACGAACTTGGTTACCGTGGATAACCACGATTGGTGGGTTGTAACCACCCGCGTGCGCGTATTTAAGCTTCACACGACGGCCACGAACCATTGGCGGTTGGTGATCATCGGTTGCCATCTTCATGATACGTGTTAGTACCGATGTACCTACACGGGTCGTCGCTGACTTGTAAGCTTCTTGAACAGACTCGAACAAGTGACCAACACCTGTGCCGTGAAGTGCAGAGATGAAGTGGATACGTGCAAAGTCAACGAAACCAAGACGGCGGTCTAGCTCTTTCTTTACGCGCTCTTTCACGTCATTATCCAGACCATCCCACTTGTTTACTGCGATCACAATTGAACGACCAGCATTCAAAGCGAAACCTAGCAGGCTCAAGTCTTGGTCAGAGATGTTTTCGCGAGCATCGATAACAAGTAGAACAACGTTAGCGTCTTCAACTGCCTTCAGCGTTTTAACAACCGAGAACTTCTCAACCGTTTCGTTGATGTTCTTACGACGACGTACACCCGCTGTATCAATCAGAACGTATTCACGCTCATCACGGCTCATTGGGATGTAGATAGAGTCACGCGTTGTGCCCGGCATATCGTAAACAACCACACGCTCTTCACCTAGGATACGGTTAGTTAGCGTTGATTTACCTACGTTTGGACGGCCAATGATCGCGAGCTTAATTGGTTGATCTTGAAGACGCTGGAATTCTGCTTCCGCTTCTTCTTCAGTGAAATCAACTTGCTCAGCTTCTTCATCTTCAAACTCAGTCAGATCGCTCACTTCACCTGCTTCTGCTTTTAGCGCTTCAGCAAATGGGTTAAGTGCTAGGTCGATCAGTGCCGTTACACCACGACCGTGAGCCGCAGCAATTTGGTACATGTCTTCAACGCCAAGTTGCCAGAAGTCTGCACTTGCTGCATCAGGGTCGATACCATCAACCTTGTTTACTACTAGCATTGAAGGCTTTTCTAACTGACGAAGGTGCTTCGCGATAGCAATATCAGACGGTGTTAGACCAGCACGGCCATCTACCATGAACAGTACTACATCAGCTTCGTCGATCGCCGCCAATGATTGTTCTGCCATTTTTGTTTCAACACCTTCTTCAGTACCGTCGATACCGCCAGTGTCGATTACAATAAATTCATGTTCACCAAGCTGAGCTTGGCCATATTTACGGTCACGCGTTAAGCCAGGAAAATCCGCAACCAATGCATCGCGAGTTCGAGTCAATCGGTTAAACAACGTAGACTTACCTACGTTCGGACGCCCTACTAGAGCAACAACAGGTACCATAACAACCTCTACAATTTCTTTTCTTAATGTAGTTATAGGTAAACACTTGTTCGCAAGTTTAAACTCTTACCTATAACCACACGCTTTATTAATTTTACAACAACAAAACGGCTCCTGGCTGTTACCAACCAGGAGCCGACTGTGAATTATATCACGCTTTTATTGGCTAATCGTCAGTTTCTTTACATCGCCGTTGCGAGTAACGACAAGGTAGCCGCCAGCTAGCTCAATCGGTGCTACAGCGAAACCACTGTCATCCACTAACTGCTGTGCCACAAAGTCTCCTGTCGCGCGGTCTAGCCAGTGTAAGTAGCCTTCTGTATCACCTACTACAACGTATCCGTTAATGATAGCAGGTGCTGTCAGTAAGCGGTTTTCAAGTAGAGATGTACTCCAGATCTCTGTACCACTGCGCGCATCAACCGCAGCTAAATGATCGTTATCTGTCACAACAAACAGACGGCTGCCATCGCTCGCTAAGTCAATAGCAGAAGAGTAATTACGCTTCCACACTGGTTTACCTGAACGTAGGTCAATCGCAATCAATTGACCATTAATGCCGACAGTATAGAGCGTGCCACCTAGGACAACTGGAGAAGAGTCAACATCGACAAGACGGTCGATTTCAGTCGCGCCTTTTGGTGTACCTACTGGTTGTTGCCAAATAAGCTGGCCACGGTCAACGATAGCAGCAGCCAATCGACCATTTGCCGTTCCCCAGAACACACCGCCAGAGACTGTCACAGGTGCACTGTCACCACGCAGAGTTAAGCTAGGAACTTCGGTACTGATGGTCCACTTTTCCTCACCTGTTGCTTGGTCAAGCGCTACCATCATGCCACGGCTAGTGTGAACCAGAACCATGTTGTTCTCTGTTGCAGGTGCCGCTAATACTTCACCATTAACAGAAACACGCCATAGCTCTTCCCCGGTCTCTTCATCAACCGCGATCATCTCGCCATTTTCAGAACCTACGAAAACCTTACCGTAGCCTGCTGTCAAACCACCAGAGATACGCGCAATCACGTCTTTCTCTAGATCGTTTCTCCAGATCTCTTTACCCGTTTCTGGATCAAGCGCTTTGATCATGCCATCGCGGCTAGCCACAAATACTTTGTCGTATGCGTATTCAGGCGTGAGCTTTGAGAAGTAATGACCAACGCCATCACCCACTGAAGTAGACCACTCTTGGGATGGTGTAAATTCACTCGTTACAGTTGGCACTGGTGCCATGATAACGGTGTCTTCTTCACCCGCACAGCCAGCAAGTAGCCCTAGAGCTATCGCACACAGTGTCGCTTTGGGAAACATCTTCTTCATTCAAAGCGCCTTATTTAGCTAAGTCGTCAAGTTTGATTTGAAGCGTTTGGCTAGCGTCAACCGCTTGTTGTGCCTCAGTATATGCCGCATATGCAGCATCGCTGTCGCCTTTACGCAGTGAGATATCACCACGCAGTTCAGCAACACGACCTTTCCAAGATTCATCAGTGATCGCCGCTAGTTCGCTAAGCGCTGCGTCAAACTCGCCCTGCTCTGCTTTTACACGAGCTACACGGTAGCCTAGCAAAGGTGCTAATGCCGCGTCTTTTGTCGCTGACTGTGCCCACTCAAGCTGCTCAAGCGCTGCTGCTAGATCACCCGCTTCTACTTGTGCTTTTGCCAGTTGCATTGCCGCAAGTACAGAGTACTCGGCGTCTTTGTTGCTATCGATGAAAGCTTGAATATCCGCTTGTGCATCTAGGCCTTTTGCATCCAGTGCAGAAATCGCTGTGGTGTAGCTTTCAGAAGCTGCTTCACGAGCCTGGGTCACTGAGTCTTGGTAATAGCGCCAGCCAAACAGACCACCTAAACCAATCACAGCACCAAAGATCACAGCTTTGCCGTTCTCTTTCCACCAGTCTTTGATGGCTTCAACTTGTTGCTCTTCGCTATCGTAAAGTTCCACTTCCTGTCCTCTTTGATTCTTTTAAACGCCAGCAAGCAGCTGGCGTTGAATATTCATATTGAGCGTTTGATTGCTCTGTGGGCGAGTTAGATTAGCGCCGCTACTTTTGCAGCAACTTCTGCTTGGGCAACAACTTCTTGTTCACCACCAACCAGATCTTTTAATACCACCGTGTTGTCTGCTACTTCGTTTTCACCCAGTACCAGTGCTACTACAGCGCCCACTTTGTCAGCACGTTTGAACTGTTTCTTAAAGCTACCACCACCGAAGTGGTTCATTACGCGAACGCCTGCAATGTTGTCGCGCAATTCATTCGCCAGTTGCATGCCCGCAATCATGGTGCCTTCACCTGCTGCAACCATGTATACGTCAACACTGCGACGCACTTCTGTTAGCTCTAGAGTCTCCATCATTAGAACAAGACGCTCTAGACCCATTGCAAAACCAACTGCATTAGTTGCTTTACCGCCTAGTTGCTCAACTAGACCGTCGTAACGACCACCGCCACATACAGTGCCTTGTGCACCTAGGCTGTCAGTGATCCACTCAAATACAGTGCGGTTGTAGTAGTCAAGGCCACGTACTAGACGCTCGTTAACTTGGTATTCGATACCTACCGCATCAAGAAGTTCACACAAACCTGCAAAATGTTGCTGAGACTCTTCACCTAAATATTCAGAAAGGCGAGGTGCATCACCAAGAATCGCTTGTACGTCTGGGTTCTTCGTATCTAGAACACGCAGTGGGTTTGTGTGCATACGACGCTTACAATCTTCATCCAACACGTCGATGTGTTGCTCTAGGAAAGCCACAAGCGCTGTACGGTAGTTTGCACGGTCTTCAGTCGAGCCGATTGAGTTCAGCTCTAGACGCACGTGCTTGTCGATACCTAGCTCACGCCATAGACGCGCCGTCATCATGATAAGTTCTGCGTCAACATCTGGACCATCTAGACCAAACACTTCCACACCACATTGGTGGAATTGACGGTAACGACCTTTTTGAGGACGCTCGTGACGGAACATTGGGCCCATGTACCATAGACGCTGCTCATCACGGTTGATAAGGCTGTTTTGGATGCAAGAACGAACACAACCCGCTGTACCTTCAGGGCGTAGAGTTAGGCTGTCACCATTTCGATCTTCAAAGGTGTACATCTCTTTTGAAACTACGTCAGTCTCTTCACCAACAGCACGGCTAAATAGGTTCGTCTCTTCAACGATAGGCATACGTACTTCGTTGTAGCCGTATGCGCTTACCACGCTTTTTACCGCGTTTTCTACTTTCTGCCACAGTGGTGATTGAGTTGGAAGGCAATCGTTCATGCCTCGGATTGCTTGAATATTTTTAGCCACAATTTTTTCCGTCATTTTTCACGACAAGGTGTGCCTAAACGCTTCACCTTATCGTGTTGTATTAATCTTCTAGGTTCTTAAGGTCAATGCGATTGGATTTATCCATCATAGACGCTTTTGCTCTGATCTTCGCTTCTAGCTGATCGACAAGGTCGTTGTTGTCGAAACGCTCTTTCTGACGCTTACCGTCTTCGTAGAACGCACTCTTACGCGCACTACCCGCAAGGCCTAAATGCGATACTTCCGCTTCACCAGGGCCGTTTACCACACAACCGATGATCGACACATCCATTGGTGTAATTACGTCTTCCAAACGCTCTTCTAATGCATTAACCGTATTAATAACATCAAACTCTTGGCGAGAGCAGCTTGGACAAGCGATAAAGTTGATACCGCGCGAGCGAATACGCAAAGACTTAAGAATATCAAAGCCAACTTTGATCTCTTCAACTGGGTCTGCAGCTAGAGAGATACGCAGCGTATCACCGATACCTTCTGACAGAAGCATACCTAAGCCAACCGATGACTTAACCGCGCCTGCGCGTGCACCACCAGCTTCAGTGATACCTAAGTGTAGAGGCTGGTCGATCTTCTGTGCTAATAGACGGTATGAACCTACCGCTAGGAATACGTCTGATGCTTTAACACTGACCTTAAATTGATCAAAGTTAAGACGATCAAGAATATCGACATGGCGCATTGCAGACTCAACTAATGCTTCTGCCGTTGGCTCTGTGTATTTCTCTTGAATATCTTTCTCTAGAGAACCACCGTTAACACCAATACGAATCGGAATATTTTTATCGCGAGCACAGTCAACTACAGAGCGAATACGGCTCTCATTACCGATATTGCCTGGGTTAATACGTAAACAGTCAACGCCGTACTCCGCCACTTTCAGTGCGATACGGTAGTCGAAATGAATGTCTGCAACCAAAGGGACTGAAACTTGCTGTTTGATCTGCTTGAACGCTTCTGCTGCATCCATCGTCGGAACAGAGACACGTACAATGTCAGCGCCAACATTTTCTAGCGATTTAATTTGAGCAACAGTCGCCGCAACGTCTGTTGTTCGAGTATTAGTCATGGATTGCACAGCAATTGGTGCACCATCACCGATCGGCACGTCGCCCACATAAATACGGGTCGACTTGCGACGAATAATAGGAGATTCGTGTTGCATATTAACTCTAAGGTAAGGTTATTCTAGCTACTTTGCCTGAAGTATACCCAGAAAGGTCGACAGGTTCACTCGCAAATGTCATTGAGACAGCTTCTGGAGCACCAATAACGACTTTATACGGGGTTTCACCTGACAAATTGAGTGATTGACCTGCTTTTTTAATGCCGGTCGACAACGTTCTGCCTGTCGCATCTTTCACTTGAATCCAGCAGTCAGAGCTAAATTGCATGACTAACTCATTAGACACAGCTTCAGGTGCGACAACGCCTGTCTCAGTAACTTCCGTCTCTGTAGCAGTTGCAGGTTCCGTTGATGCGCCGACTTCAGAAGTGATATCAGCTTCCATCGCATCTGCAGCGACACTGGTTTCGATCGTCGCTTCACTCTCTACATTTTGAGACGCTTCAACGGCTGGTGCTTCAGCTTCAATCAGATCGAGAGAAGTAGTCAGTGAGTCGTCATTGAGCTCGTCAGCCACAACCTCTTCCGCACTCTCTTCAGTAACAGTGGATTGAGAGAGGGTATCTTGCTGCTGATTCTGCCACCACCAAAGTGAAGATATACCAGCAATAACCGCGAAAATGCTCCAAGTTAGCAACATAATACGACTGTTGTGTTTCTCTGTTTTGGTTTTACGCGAGAAGCTCATCATCTCTTGTTCTTGATGCTGAACATCACCAGAGTGTTCCAAAGCCTCAAGCACGACTTTCTCATCTAGATTGACGTACTTGGCGTACGAGCGAACATAACCACGCATAAATGTGGCGACTTGGTCGGTGTCAAATTGGTTGTCTTCAATCTGCTGAATCAAACTAACACGTAGCTTTAAGCGAGAAGAGACTTGTTGTTGGGTTAATCCTAGCGACTCACGTCGATTTTTAAGGATAGTACCGGCTTCCAGTACAGGAGCTGCCGCTTGCGGCGTTTGTGTATCTTGTTCTGTGTCCATAAAGTAGAACTTCTAAATATTATAGTCGGTTGTCGAGAGCCATTTTTCTTATCGTTTACGCTCAATCTTACAACCCACTCTATGTGAAATTTATCCTACTACTCTCACCAAAAACCTTTTGAAATCGAAAACCAAGACCTGCTATGCAGGAGGGCTTCTCAGGCAGCTATCTGTTTAATGCCAACCTAGTAAATAGACATATTGATGGTTCGAGTAACAAGTAAGTACTTAAACTGAGTCTAAGCTGTTTTAATCATAAGCTAATGCCCTGACAAGGCAAAAACTCTTTCGACAAAATTTACCATTAGCTCATGGTTTTGTACAAAATTTAACGAAAAATGTAATAAAGCGTGGCGCGATGAACAGATAAAAGGTGATAAACAGTCAAAAACAAACAAGCCAGAAGTAGACTTCTGGCTTGTTATCAAAACGGAGAGAGGATTAAAGCGCTTTTACTGGAATAGTTTCCGCAGCGGCCTTTTGCTTAGTTCGCTTGGTACGGTCGATAACATCTCCCACCAATTGACCACATGCAGCATCGATATCGTCACCACGAGTCTTACGTACTGTTACTGTGTAATCGTATTCCATCAGTGTTTTCTGGAAGCGATCAATACGAGAGTTGCTTGGCTTCTTGTAAGGTGAACCTGGGTATGGGTTAAATGGAATCAGGTTAATCTTACATGGCGTGTCTTTCATGAGCTCAGCCAATTCACGTGCGTGGTCCATATCGTCATTCACATGATCAAGCAGCACGTACTCAACGGTAACTTTACCGCGGTTAGCGTTTGACGATGCGATGTAACGACGTACCGATGCTAGGAAGTCTTCAATATCCCAACGATCGTTGATCGGCATGATTTCGCTACGTAGCTTGTCGTTTGGCGCGTGTAGTGAGATTGCAAGAGCAACGTCAATGTTACCTGTCATTTGGTCAAGGCCCGATACAACACCAGAAGTCGATACGGTTACACGACGCTTAGACAGAGCAAAACCAAGATCATCCAACATGATTTCTAATGATGGCATTAGGTTTTTCATGTTAAGTAGAGGCTCACCCATACCCATCATTACAACATTTGTAATTGGGCGGCGACCAGTCTCTTTCTCAAGGCCGATCTCACGAGATGCACGCCAAATTTGACCAACAATCTCTGAAACTTTTAGGTTACGGTTGAAGCCTTGTTGCGCAGTAGAGCAGAACTTACATTCAAGAGCACAACCTACTTGTGATGATACACATAGCGTCGCACGGTCACCATCAGGGATGTATACCGTTTCAACGTCTTGATCACCAACTCGCATTGCCCATTTAATTGTACCGTCAGAAGAGTGTTGAGCTTCAGAAACAACAGGCGCAACAATCTCACAGCGACGTTGAAGTTTCTCACGCAGCTTCTTGTTGATGTTGTTCATGTTTTCGAAATCATCGACACCGAAGTGGTACATCCACTTCATTACTTGATCTGCTCGAAAAGCTTTCTCATTCAGTTCTTCTGTGAAAAATTTACGAAGACCTTTACGATCAAAATCGAGTAGATTGACTTTAGCTGTGGTCATGGTGCCTCTCAATGACGGAACAATAATTAAGGGCGCGAATTATACAGCCTTTACGCATCTTCAACAAGGGTTGTAAAACCCTGTCTTTACTAAGACATTCAAAGTTAAGTGATTAAAATTTACACAGCCCTCTTTCATTACTCGCAATTCACGAAATAAGAGCAAGATTCCCGACTACGCTCCTCCGTCGCAATCGGGGATGACGCTGCAACTAACCCATTCTCTACTCGTCATTCCAGAATCGAGGAACGAGATGTCTGAAATCTCCAACTACGTAAAACCCACTTACAAAAAAGGCCTCACCGTAGTGAAGCCTTGAGAATCGCTAACCCAATGCTTATTCAGCAGGACGTGGGCAAATTTCAGATTCAGGGAAGAAGAACTCAATCTCGCGCGCTGCCGATTCTGGGCTGTCGCTGCCATGAACTGAGTTGTAACGCATGCTAATCGCGTAATCAGCGCGGATAGTGCCGCACGCCGCTTCTTCTGGGTTTGTTTTGCCCATCAGTTCACGGTAACGAGCGATTGCGTTTTCACCTTCTAGTACTTGAACCATGATAGGACCAGAAGTCATGAACTCTTTTAGTGGGCCAAAGAATTCTTTGCCTTCGTGTTCTGCGTAAAAACCGCTCGCTTGCTCTTCTGTTAGGTGCACCATCTTAGCTGCAACGATTTGTAGGCCCGCTTTTTCAATGCGGTGGTAAATTTCGCCGATCAAGTTTCGTTTAACAGCATCTGGCTTAACAATTGAGAACGTTCTTTCTAGAGCCATAGGGGGTTCCTTCACTTCATTTTTGTTGTTATCTAAAACGACACCTGCCCTCATTAATTGAGTTTAGGTAACAATCAGGCAGCCAATAGCTGCCTGATTTTTATAATTATTTTGCTTGCTCGATAAGCAGGCGTGCCAGAGTGCGAACACCCATGCCGGTTGCGCCTGCGGCCCATTTATCACTTGGTGATTTACGGTATGTACCCGCACAGTCCATGTGTAGCCAGCCTTTCTTGTAATCATCAACGAAGTAAGACAAGAATGCCGCTGCAGTGCTTGCACCTGGTGTGTAATCTCCCGAGCTGATATTTGAAAGATCAGCAAAGTTTGATGGCAGCATACCTCGGTGGAAATCAGCAAGAGGAAGTGGCCATAGACCTTCTTTCTCTTGATTTGCTGCTGTTAGCGCTTGGTGAGACAGCTCATCATCAAAACTCATTAGTGCGTGGTAATCGTTGCCTAGAGCATTCTTCGCAGCACCAGTTAGCGTCGCACAGTCGATGATAAGCTCTGGGTTTTGCTCACTTGCGTACATCAGACCATCAGCCAGAACCAAGCGACCTTCTGCGTCGGTGTTCATGATCTCTACGGTAGTCCCATTTTTGTAGGTGATGATATCACCAAGCTTAAGAGCACGACCCGAGATCATGTTCTCTGCACAACATAAAATCAGCTTGATACGCTTATTTAAGCCGCGCTCGATTGCTAGACCTAGACCGCCAGTAATGGTTGCCGCGCCGCCCATATCGGCTTTCATCGCAGTCATGAATTGGCCAGGTTTGATGCTGTAGCCGCCTGAATCGAAAGTAATACCTTTACCAACTAGACATGCAAACACCGGTGCGTTTTCGTCGCCTGTTGGGTTGAAGTCGAGCTGTAACATTGCTGATGTACGCTCAGAACCACGACCGACAGCGTAGATGCCTTCCCAACCTTCCGTAAGCAGGTCTTTGTCTTTAACGATTTTCGCTTTTACTGTGCCTTCTGGCGCAATAGATTTGATGTATTCAGCAGCCATTGTTGCCAGTTGACGTGGTGCAACCTCTTCCGCTGTTTTGTTGATGATGTCACGAGTCCAATCTGTCGCACGGATACGAGCTTCTAACTCAGATTGGTCGGCTTCTGGTAGCTCGCCCCACTCTAGCGTGGTTTGTTTTTTAGGACCACGATAACCTTGGTGGAAAGCCCAAACGCTTTCCAAATCCCAACCTTCGCCTTGCAGTGAAATGAAAGCAATACCTTGTCCGTCAAGTTTGCGACCTGCGCGCTGGATTGCGCCTAGATCGTGGCCTCCTGCTAGGTGGATTGTTGCACCTGCTTCTGAAAACGAAAGGATAGCCTTATCTCCCCACTGAGGCTGGGCTGGCTCTTGACTTAAAAATACTGACATCTGTGTAGACATGATTTCTCCTTGTCTTTGAACCACGTTACCTTAGTGATTCAGATTATTTTTTGTTTGCGAACTGATGTTAGCATTATGTAGGAGTAAAATGTCATTTTGATAAAAAAACGGACCATAAGGTCCGCTTTTTTTAGTAAGAATTGTTAACTTGGCTGTGTTTTCAGAGAGCTTACCTCTATCTCCAAGTCAAAAATGAGTGTAGGACGTTAGTCCATCTCATCCATCCAGCATAGAATGATGGCTTCAAGGATCTTCTCATTCGAGTGATTTGGTTCATCATCGAAGTCTTCAAGATCTAATATCCATTGGTGCAGATCAGTAAAACGTACCGTTTTTGGATCCGTATCAGGGTATAAGTCGCATAGTTCAATCGCGATATCTCGCGAGTCAATCCACTTTAAGCTCATATCATTTCCTTATTAGTTAAAGGCACTAATGCACCTCTAATACACTGTTATTCTGCGCCAGTTTTACTAAAATTTTCGCCATGTGGCTTGAGTTTTAGTGATCTTCAGAAGCTAGGTTTAGCGTGTATTTTGGAATCTCTACCACGAGATCTTCGTCTGCAACTTTCGCCTGACAACCTAAACGAGATTCCATCTCTAGACCCCATGCTTTATCTAGCATGTCATCTTCAAGATCGTCGCTCTCTTCTAATGAATCGAAACCTTCACGAATCACAACGTGACACGTTGTACATGCACACGACTTTTCACACGCGTGCTCAATACCGATGCCTGCTTTTAGTGCAACATCAAGTACTGTCTCGCCAGTTTCTGCTTCTAGCACTGCGCCTTCTGGACATAGATCTTCGTGAGGTAAAACAATAATCTTTGGCATGTTTATCTATTCTCTAACTATTAAATATTATCGACTGACTGACCTGACAGTGCAGCACGAATTGATTTATCCATACGACGAGAAGCAAAGTCTTGGCTCGCTTTGTCTGTATTCTTAATCTCTAATTCAATGGCATCAGCGTCATCACCGTTACGCTTTTCGATCAGTGACTCAATCGCTTGCAGCAACTGTTGTTTCTCTTGCTCGTTAAGCAGCTCGTCGCCATCGGCTTGCATTGCTGCAATTAGACCTTCAATCACGCGATCCGCTTCTACACGCTGCTCAGCTAGTGCACGAGCTTGCATGTCTTCTTTCGCATATGTCATTGAATCTTTGAGCATACTAGCCACTTCATCATCACTTAGACCGTATGATGGCTTAACTTGGATTTCCGCTTGGACACCCGTGCTCTTTTCCATTGCTGTCACAGATAATAGACCGTCTGCATCCACTTGGTAAGTTACGCGGATATGCGCTGCGCCTGCCGCCATCGGAGGAATACCTTTAAGAGCAAAACGAGCGAGTGAGCGACAGTCATCAACCATCTCACGCTCACCTTGAACAGTATGCACCGTCATTGCCGTTTGACCATCTTTGAAGGTAGTAAACTCTTGAGCACGAGCGACAGGAATAGTGGTGTTACGAGGAATAATCTTCTCGACCAAACCACCCATAGTTTCGATACCCAGAGACAGTGGGATAACGTCCAATAACAGCATCTCAGCATCTGGCTTATTGCCCACTAGGATATCAGCTTGGATTGAAGCACCAATTGCAACCACTTCATCAGGGTTGATGCTTGTCAGTGGTGTGCGACCAAAGAAGTCACCGACCATTTCACGAACAAGCAGGGTACGAGTTGAACCACCAACCATAACAACTTCAAGTACTTCATCGGCGTCTACATCAGCATCTTTCAGCGCTCGACGACAAGACATCAATGTTTTCTTAACCAGTGGCTTGATGATGTCGTTAAACTCATCACGAGTCAGTGTGCCTTTCCAACCAAGGACTTCGACGTCAACTTGCTCATCTGCTGACAAACGAATTTTTGCGTCCGTTGCTGCGTCTAGCAGAATACGGTTCTGTTCAGCCGTCAGCTCAGTCAAACCCGCTTGCTGTTGGAAGTGATTCGCGACTAAATGGTCGAAATCATCGCCGCCCAGTGCTGAATCACCACCGGTTGCCAATACTTCGAATACACCTTTTGACAGACGCAGGATAGAGATGTCGAACGTACCACCACCTAAGTCATATACAGCAATCACACCTTCTTGACCTGAATCTAGGCCATAGGCAATCGCAGCAGCAGTCGGCTCATTCAAAAGACGAAGAACATGAAGACCAGCCAGTTGCGCCGCATCTTTTGTACCAGCGCGCTGCGCATCGTCGAAGTATGCTGGAACAGTAATGACAGCACCTGCAAGCTCACCACCGAGCGTAGACTCTGCACGCTGACCTAGAGCACGCAAGATATCAGCCGATACTTGAATTGGGTTCTTGGTACCTTGTTTCGTGCGAATAACTGGTAAGCCGTTCTCGCTCTCTTCAAATTGATATGGCAGTGATGGGTAACGCTGCTTAATATCTGCCAATGAACGACCAATCAGTCGCTTCACTGAAATGATGGTATTCTGTGGATCAGTCTGTGCACAGCCACGAGCTTCTACGCCAACAGTGTGTGAATCAGCTTGATAATGAACCACAGAAGGCAAAATTGAGCGGCCTTGAGCGTCTACTAAGGTCGTCGCTTCACCACTGCGAACCGAGGCAACAAGAGAGTTGGTGGTACCTAGATCGATACCCACAGCCAGCTTATGCTCATGCGGTGCTGAGCTTTGTCCTGGTTCTGCAATTTGAAGTAATGCCATGAGGATTCCTTTTGTCTAGTCGCTAGTCGAGCAGGTGATCTTCGACTTGCTCTATTTCTTTCTTGAGTTTTGCGATGAATTTCAGCTTACGAACAGTGTCAGCGGCTTCTTCCCATGCTGCTTGTTCTAGCTGTTGCTCGATCTGCGCAAGGTGTTGTTTGTACATTTTGCCAACTTTAGTATCGAAGTCGTACAACTCGTCAGCACCATCTGGACTTGCTGCGATATGCTCTAACTCCTCACGCAGCTCCATCTGCTCCATAAGGAACATAGGATCTTGCATGGTTTGCTGTTCACCACGGATATCAACGCCGTTTTGCACTAGCAAGTGCTCTGCGCGACTAATTGGGTTCTTAAGTACCTGATAAGCGTCATTGATTTGAGAAGCTTTTTGCACCGCTAGCAAGCGCTCACGCTCTGAGGCAGTCGCAAAGTTGTCTGGATGAAATTGACGCTGCAGATCTCTAAACTGAGAAGCAAGAAGGCTACCATCCAGTTGAAACTGAAGTGGTAGCCCAAATAATTCGAAATGATTCATGTAAAGGTGGTCCTAATTTTAGGCCCTGATGCAGAGCCTAATTGTACGTTGCTTACAATCGATGCGCTTACAATAAATGCTTAGCCATTGAAGCACTTATACATTAAAGCTCTCACCACAACCACACTCGCCTTTCGCATTTGGGTTGTTGAATTCAAAACCTTCGTTTAGGCCTTCTTTTACGTAATCAAGCTCAGTACCATCTAGATAAACTAAGCTTTTAGGATCAATGATGACCTTAACACCTGAGTGCTCAAATACTTGGTCTTCCTCGTTAAGCTCATCAACGAACTCAAGTACATATGCCATACCTGAACAGCCAGTGGTTTTTACGCCCAAACGTAGCCCGATACCCTTACCTCGGTTATCTAGGAATGCTTGAACTCGGCTTGCCGCCGTCTCTGTCATGGTGATGGCCATACTACAACCTTGTTTTAATAATTTGAGAACTCAGTGGGAGTGCAAGACGCACTCCCTAATACTACTATTTTTTTGCAACGATTCGCTACGGGGTACGATTAACGTTTCTTTTTGTAATCCGCAACGGCTGCTTTAATTGCATCTTCAGCAAGAATTGAACAGTGAACTTTCACTGGTGGAAGCTCTAGCTCTTCTGCAATTTCAGAGTTTTTGATTGCTGCTGCTTCATCGATGCTCTTACCTTTTACCCACTCAGTAACTAGTGAGCTAGACGCGATTGCACTACCACAACCGTATGTCTTGAATTTCGCATCTTCGATAATACCTTCTGGTGTTACCTTGATTTGCAGTTTCATTACGTCACCACATGCCGGTGCGCCAACCATGCCGCTACCTACATTTGGGTCTTCTTTATCAAACGAACCTACGTTACGTGGGTTTTCGTAGTGATCAATTACTTTTTCGCTATATGCCATGATAGTTACCTCGTATCCTCTATATCCGTGAGATTAGTGATGTGCCCACTCAACAGTGTCCAGATCAATCCCTTCTTTATACATATCCCATAGAGGAGACATGTCGCGTAATTTATTTACTGCTACACGAATCTGTGCGATTGCGTAGTCAACTTCTTCTTCCGTTGTGAAACGGCCGAATGAGAAACGTACTGAGCTGTGTGCCAGTTCATCGTTCAGACCAAGAGCACGTAGAACGTAAGATGGCTCTAGGCTTGCAGATGTACATGCAGAACCTGATGATACTGCTAGGTCTTTTAAAGACATAAGCAGAGACTCACCTTCAACGAAAGCGAAGCTCACGTTTAGGTTGTGCGGAACACGCTGGTCTAAGTCACCGTTTACCGTCACTGCTTCAAGGTCTTGAACACCTTTCAGTAGACGCTCACGTAACGCTAGTGCGTGGTCGTAATCTTTTTGCATGTCTTGTTTAGCGATAGCACACGCTTCACCCATGCCAACAATTTGGTGTGTCGCTAGTGTACCAGAGCGGAAACCACGCTCATGACCACCACCGTGCATTTGAGCTTCAAGGCGAATACGAGGCTTACGACGAACGTAAAGTGCACCGATACCTTTAGGGCCGTACATTTTGTGAGCTGAAAGTGAGATTAGGTCAACTTTAGTCTCTTGTACGTCTAGTGGAATTTTACCCGCAGACTGAGCCGCATCAACGTGGAAAATGATCTTGCGTGAGCGACATAGTTCGCCGATTGCATTGATATCTTGGATAACGCCGATTTCGTTGTTTACGTGCATGATAGAAACAAGCACTGTGTCTTCACGCATTGCAGCTTGTAGCTTGTCTAGATCGATGATGCCGTTTGATTCTGGCTCTAGGTAAGTTACCTCGTAGCCTTCGCGCTCAAGTTGGCGGCATGGATCAAGAACCGCTTTATGTTCGGTCTTACACGTAATCACGTGCTTACCTTTCTTCTCGTAAAAGTGCGCTGCACCTTTAATCGCAAGGTTGTCAGATTCTGTTGCGCCAGACGTGAAAACAATTTCACGCGGATCTGCATTCAGGAGATCGGCAATTTGCTCACGAGCATTATCTACTGACTCTTCTGCTTGCCAGCCGTAACGGTGTGAACGAGATGCTGGGTTACCGAAGTTACCGTCCATCGTCATACACTGAACCATTTTTTCAGCAACACGAGAATCAACTGGGCAAGTAGCTGAATAGTCAAAGTAAATAGGCAGTTTCATTTTCTACTCCAATGTAAAAACTGACCGCTTAAGTGCGGGCATTAGCACCGTGAGGTGCTGCACTAATCGTTGTAGTGCTCGTATTTTTATGTGCAAAACCATTATTAACCGCAAGATCGATATCTTGACGATCAGAAATTTCTAAGACTTCGTTATCTTTCATTAGCTCACCGAGCGTAATGTCATTTAAGAAGCTGCTGATTCGGGAGCTTAAGTCACGCCATAAAGTGTGAGTTAAACAACGACTACCACCTTGGCAATCTGCTCGACCGTGACACTTAGTCGCATCCACTGATTCGTCCACTGCTGCAATCACAGTTCCGACAGCGATATCGCCCGCTTCAGCACCCAAACGGTAACCACCACCTGGGCCGCGAACACTAGCGACTAAGCCAGCTTTGCGTAACTTAGAAAATAGTTGTTCTAAGTAAGATAACGAAATACCTTGGCGTTCAGAGATGTCAGCCAGAGGTACAGGACTTTTTTGCGAATGCAGTGCTACATCTAGCATAGCTGTGACCGCATATCTTCCTTTAGATGTAAGTTTCATATCACACCGTATCCACATTGTTTATGTGGTTGGAATTTTCCCATACCCGACCAAATTGGTCAAGTATTTAGTTGACTATTTTAGTCAGGTATTCATCCTTACGGAATTTATGGGTACTTACTCACCCTTTCGAGACTTCTCAACCGAAGTCAAAATACCACGTAATGTATTAATTTCTTGGATTTCAGGACGTGCACGACTAAACAGGCGACGAAGTTTATTCATCACCTGACCTGGTTTGTCCTTAGAGATGAATTGGGTATCCGTAATCACTTTTTCAAGGTGCTCGTAGAACATTTCGAGCTCTTCGTGACGTGGGTACTCATCTTCAGCTTGTGGAGGGTACTGGCTCGCCTCTTGATTTAGGTGGGCAACACGAACTTCATAGCTCAATGTCTGAACCGCCATCGCTAGGTTTAATGAGCTGTACTCTGGGTTAGCCGGAATACAAACATGATAGTGACACTTTTGTAGCTCATCATTCGTTAACCCCGTACGCTCACGACCAAAGATAAGCGCCACCGGGTGTTTTTTCCCTTCGATAGCGAACTTCTCACCACACTCACGCGGTTCAAGCATCGGCCACTCTAATGTGCGAGAACGAGCACTAGAGCCTACAACCAAACCGCAATCTTTCACCGCTTCTTCTAACGTTGATACGATGATCGCATTCTCTGCAATGTCACCAGCACCTGCTGCCAAAGCCATTGTTTGCTCATCGACTTCACACTGAGGATCCACCAATACTAATTGGCTTAAACCCATAACTTTCATCGCACGAGCGGCAGAGCCGATATTACCCGAGTGAGAAGTACCAACGAGAACGACTTTTACATTGTCTAACATGCTATATGACACCACTTTAAAAATAATCGCGAGATATTAACACATCGCAAAGTAAAATGGTCAGACCCTAACAGGAATGTGATTTCAAGAGTTCAAAAAATAACCACTTCCCTTTTGCAAAAACTTTGGTATACTCGCCGCCGCTTTAAATCGTTCTTTAACATCTTGTGGGAATCTCCATATGCATCCAATGCTAAACATTGCTATTCGCGCTGCGCGTAAAGCAGGCAATCACATTGCTAAATCTCTAGAAACAACTGATAAGATCGAAACATCTTTGAAAGGCAACAACGATTACGTTGTAAATATTGCTAAAGAAGCTGAATACATGATTATTGAAACAATCAAAGCTTCTTACCCAGAGCACAGCATTGTTTCAGAAGAGAACGGTCTTACTGAAGGTAAAGACTCTGATGTTCAATGGATCGTTGACCCACTAGATGGCACCAACAACTTCGTTAAAGGCTTCCCACACTTCGCAGTATCTATCGCTGTTCGCATGAACGGCCGTACTGAAGTAGCGTGTGTTTACGACCCAATGCTAAACGAGCTATTCACAGCTCAACGTGGCGCTGGTGCTCAACTAAACAACGCTCGTATGCGTGTAACTCAGCTGAAAGACCTACAAGGTTCTATCCTAGCTGCAGGTTTCCCATTCAAAGCTAAGCAACACTCTGAATCTTTCATGAAGATCATCTCTGGTCTATTCGTAGATTGTTCTGACTTCCGTCGTACTGGTTCTCCAGCACTAGACCTATGTTACCTAGCAGCTGGCCGTGTTGACGGTTACCTAGAGTTAGATCTAAAACCGTGGGATATGGCTGCTGGTGATCTAATTGCTCGTGAAGCAGGCGCAATCCTAACTGATTTCGCTGGCGGTACTGACTACATGAAGTCTGGTAACGTTGTTGCTTCAAGCGCACGCGGTGTTAAAGCAATTCTTAAACACGTTCGTGAGAATGCAAACGAAGGCATGCTGAAGTAATTTAAGCCTTACGTTGATAGCCTCTATAAAATTAAGAGCTAAAAGATTCAAAGCCTCGCAATTGCGGGGTTTTTTAGTATCTGTGGTTCAGGGATGCGAGATGCGAGATGCGAGATGCGAGATGCGAGATGCGAGATGCGAGATGCGAGATGCGAGCAGAATAGCGCTTATGACATTAAGTGCAACTCACTTCGACCTTAATTTGTATTGAGTTTTCCTACAAAATTCAGGCATAAAAAAACCGCTAGCTGACTAGCGGTTTTTCTGGTTTAGCGAAACGTATTAAGCCAAGGCCTAAGGCATTTCGTCAAACTCTTCGCCTTCTTTTTCCACTTGAGGTGGCATTAGGTGCTCACGCGTGATACCCAACTTCATCGCGAGTGCCGAAGCAACATAGATAGAAGAGTAAGTACCTACTGTGATACCCAGTAGAAGTGCTGTAGCGAAGCCGTGAATCATCGCACCACCCTGAACGAATAGAGCGATAACTACGAACAAGGTTGTACCAGAAGTGATCAATGTACGGCTCAGTGTTTGAGTGATTGAGCTGTTCAGTACTTCAGGCGCTTCGCCTTTACGCATCTTACGGAAGTTTTCACGGATACGGTCGAATACAACTATGGTATCGTTGAGTGAGTAACCGACAACCGTTAGCAAGGCCGCGACGATGGTCAAATCCACTTCGATTTGCATCAAAGAGAAAACACCCAGCGTGATAATAACGTCGTGCGCCAATGCGAGTACCGCACCGGCAGCTAAACGCCATTCAAATCGTACCGATACGTAGATCAAGATACAGATAAGAGAAACAAGGATAGCCAAGCCACCCGCTTCTGTTAGCTCATCACCTACGTTTGGACCAACGAACTCGATACGGCGCATTTCAACTTGCTCACCTGTACCTTGTTCGATAGCTGATAGGATCTGATTGCCTAGCGTTTCGCCCGCTACACCTTCACGTGGACGTAGACGAACCATAACATCACGAGCAGAACCGAAGTTCTGAACGGTCGCGTCACCAAAGCCTTTTGCCTCTAGTGCCGAACGGATGTTTTCAAGGTTCGCTGGTTGCTCAAAACCAACTTCAATCAGGGTACCGCCAGTAAAGTCTAGACCCCAGTTCAACGACTTGGTTGATAGAGTAAAGATGGCTGTACCAATCATTAAGATAGAAAGAACAAAAGCTACCTTTGACCAACGCATAAAGTCGATCAATTTGTCTGCTTTTAGAATCTGAAACATATTAATTCCTAGCCTTAGATCGACAGTTTGTTTACACGCTTACCGCCATACATTAGGTTCACGATACAACGTGTACCTACGATAGCTGTAAACATAGAGGTCAGAATACCGATAGACAGCGTTACCGCGAAGCCTTTAATCGCACCTGTACCAACAGCAAATAGAATGATTGCCGTTAGTAGCGTAGTGATGTTGGCATCGGCAATGGTGCTGAATGCGTTCGCATAACCTTGGTGAATCGCTTGTTGTGGGCTACGACCTTCACGTAGTTCTTCTCGAATACGTTCGAAAATAAGTACGTTCGCATCGACCGCCATACCGACCGTCAGTACGATACCGGCGATACCCGGTAGCGTCATCGTCGCACCTGGGATCATCGACATCACACCGATAATCAACACCAAGTTCGCCATTAGCGCTACGTTAGCAATCAAGCCAAAGCGACGGTAGTAAACAAGCGTAAATAGCATTACTGCAGCCATACCCCAGATCATCGCCATGATACCCATATCAATGTTCTGCTGACCCATAGATGGACCGATGGTACGTTCTTCAACAATCGAGATAGGTGCAATCAGAGCACCAGCACGTAGAAGAAGTGCAAGGTTGTGTGCTTCAGCAGCAGAATCGATACCCGTAATACGGAAGTTACGGCCTAGCGCAGATTGAATCGTTGCTTGGTTAATCACTTCTTCGTGCTTACTTAGAATCACTTTGCCTTCAGGTGTCTTACGACCGCTGTCTTTGTACTCTGCAAATACGGTTGCCATTAGCTTACCGATATTTTGACGAGAGAATGCAGACATCTTGCTACCACCTTCGCTGTCTAGCGAGATGTTAACTTGAGGACGACCATATTCATCAACACTTGAGCTTGCATCTGTAATGCTCGAACCGCCTAGGATAACGCGCTTCTTAAGAACAACAGGGCGACCATCACGGTCTTGCTTAATTTCGCTACCTGCTGGTGCACGACCTGCCGCAGCTGCAGCCAGATCCGCAGAGCTATCAACTTCACGGAATTCAAGCGTTGCCGTCGCGCCAAGAATCTCTTTTGCACGAGCAGTGTCTTGAACACCTGGTAGCTCAACTACGATACGGCTTGCGCCTTGACGTTGAACTAGCGGCTCAGCAACACCTAATTCGTTAACACGGTTACGAAGGATGGTGATGTTCTGCTCTACAGCGTAGTTACGGATCTCTTGCAGACGCGTTTCAGTAAAGTTAGCAATCAGAGAGAAACGACCGTTCGACTCAGAATCAACGAAAGTCATATCTGGGTGCAGAGACTCTAGCAACGTTTTCGCCGCTGCAAGTTGCTCCTCGTTACGTAGCAGTACTTCAACCGCATCTTTACCAGATGGACGAATTGCACGGTAACGGATTTTCTCTTCACGAAGTTCGCTACGGAACGCTTCTTCTTGTTGGCCTACCAGTTTTTCCATCGCAGCGTCCATATCCACTTCCATCAAGAAGTGAACACCACCACGTAGGTCAAGGCCAAGCTTCATTGGTGCCGCACCAATTGATTCAAGCCAGTCTGGAGTTGAAGCCGCTAAGTTTAAGGCAACGATAACATCTTCATTTAAAGCTTCAGTGATCACATCACGCGCACTGATTTGAGTATCGGTATCGTTAAAGCGTACAAGAATAGAACCGTTTTCTAGAGCAACGGATTTAGTAGGAAGGCTCTCGGCTTCAAGAGCTTTGGTGACAGTATCCAGCGTAGACATATCTACAGAGGCGCCACGCGCCCCTGTAACTTGAACTGCCGGATCTTCACCGTATAGATTTGGAAGTGCGTACAACGCAGCGATGGCAATGGTAAACATCACCATCAAGTACTTCCATAACGGATAACGGTTTAGCACAGCGAGGATCCTCTAGCTGTTTATAGAGATTTCAGAGTACCTTTTGGTAGCACTGCTGTAACGAAGTCTTTCTTGATCACTACTTCGTTGTTTGGGTTCAGTTCGATTGCAACGTAGTCATTGTCTTCAGCGATTTTAGTGATCTTACCGATCAGACCACCGCTTGTTAGAACTTCGTCACCTTTACCCATCGAAGCCATTAGGTTTTTGTGCTCTTTAACACGCTTAGCTTGTGGACGGTAGATCATGAAGTAGAAGATCACCGCGAACATACCTAGCATGATTAGCATTTCAAAACCGCCGCCAGCTGGCGCACCTTCTGCTGCTGCATGTGCTTGAGAAATAAACATTAAAACATCCTCTATTTATATTTTCGTAATTGTTTGTCTTATTGGGTTGCATCCCTTTATTTTCAAGCCCCATCCCTATGAATAGAGACGGGGCTCGCAAAAGAAATACTAAGATTCTTTACCTAGTGGTGGAACTTCACGTCCCATTCTTGCGTAGAACTCTTCCACAAACTCTTCAAAACGGTCTTCATCAATCGCTTTACGGATATCAGACATAACACGTTGATAGAAGCGCAGGTTGTGAATCGTGTTCAGGCGCGCCCCTAGGATTTCGTTACAACGGTCTAGATGATGTAGGTAAGACTTGCTGTAGTTCTTACAAGTGTAACAGTCACACTCTGAATCTAGTGGCGTTGTATCCGTTTTATGCTTCGCATTACGGATCTTGATCACACCTTCAGTCACAAATAGGTGACCGTTACGTGCATTTCGCGTTGGCATTACACAGTCAAACATGTCAATACCACGACGAACACCTTCAACTAGGTCTTCAGGTTTACCTACACCCATTAGGTAGCGTGGTTTGTCTTCTGGCAGTTGAGGACATGTGTGCTCAAGAATGCGGTGCATGTCTTCTTTTGGTTCGCCTACTGCTAGACCACCAACCGCGTAACCGTCGAAGCCAATTTCAGTTAGACCTTTAACAGAGATATCACGTAGGTCTTCGTACACACCACCTTGAACGATACCGAATAGTGAGTTCGGGTTTTCAAGTTTGTCGAAGTGGTTACGTGAACGTTCAGCCCAACGTAGAGACATCTCCATAGAGTCTTTCGCTTCTTTGTGTGTCGCAGGGTAAGGCGTACACTCATCGAAGATCATCACGATGTCTGAACCTAGATCTTTTTGGATTTCCATCGACTTTTCTGCGTCCATGAAGATCTTGTCACCGTTTACAGGGTTACGGAAGTGAACACCTTCTTCAGTGATTTTACGCATCGCACCTAAGCTGAATACTTGGAAGCCGCCTGAATCAGTAAGGATAGGACCTTGCCAGTTCATGAAATCGTGCAAATCACCGTGCATTTTCATGATTTCTTGACCAGGACGTAGCCATAGGTGGAATGTGTTCCCCAGTAGGATCTCAGCGCCTGTGTCTTTTACTTCTTCAGGAGTCATACCTTTTACAGTACCGTAAGTACCTACAGGCATGAATGCTGGTGTTTCAACGGTACCGCGTTCAAACTGAAGTTGACCACGACGTGCACCAGCGTTTGTTTTCTTAAGTTCGTATTTTAATTTCACGAAGCCTCCAATATGCCAGAGAAACAATCTGACTGTTAATTCAGAGCTTAAGTTCGCCTTAAGACTCTATGAGGAGCGGTCGCGGATTCCTTGCGAGAAAGAAGCTGATGTTCAACCTCTCTCCTAGCCTACTGCTAGCACCCGTAAATTCTATGTATATCGCTTATTACTGGCTAAAATTAGCTTGTTTTCTTATTGATGAACATCGCGTCACCGTAGCTGAAGAAGCGGTACTCGCTCTTTACAGCATGATCATAAGCACCCATCACGTTATCATAACCAGCAAAAGCACTCACCAGCATGATCAGCGTTGATTCAGGCAGGTGGAAGTTAGTGATCAGACAATCCACCAGCTGGTACTCATAGCCAGGGAAGATAAAGATCTCGGTATCGCCAAAGAATGGTACTAATTCCGTACCGTTTTTCAGAGCGTCTTGTGCCGCACTCTCAAGAGAGCGAACTGACGTAGTACCAACAGCGATGATACGGCCACCGCGAGCTTTAGTTGCCGCGATCGCATCAACAACTTCTTGTGGTACTTCAACATATTCAGCATGCATGTGGTGGTCGTTGATGTTGTCCACTTTCACTGGTTGGAATGTACCCGCACCAACGTGAAGCGTCACATAAGCAAACTCAACACCTTTAGCTTTCATGTCAGCCATTAGCTTGTCATCAAAGTGAAGACCCGCCGTTGGCGCAGCTACCGCACCCGGTTTCTCATTATAGACGGTCTGGTAACGCTCTTTATCAGCATCTTCATCTGGACGATCGATGTAAGGTGGCAGCGGCATATGACCAACGCTGTTCAAGATATCTAGAACGCTCTCTTCAGAAGTAAAACGAATCTCAAACAGTGCATCATGACGTGCGACCATCTCTGCTTCATATTCATCGTTCTCACCCAAGAACAACTGTGTACCTGGCTTTGGTGATTTTGAACAACGAACGTGTGCAAGAATGCTTTTCTCATCCAACATGCGCTCGACAAGCACCTCTAGTTTACCGCCTGAAGCCTTGCGGCCAAAAACACGTGCAGGGATAACTCGAGTATTGTTGAAGACGACTAAGTCACCTGGTTCAACCAAGTCTAGAACATCTTTAAATGAGCCATCATTTAGGTTACCCGTATTGCCATCTAGCTTTAATAGGCGGCTTGCTGTGCGCTCCTCTTGTGGGTAGCGAGCAATGAGTTCATCGGGTAGGTCAAAGTGAAAATCTGAAACTTGCATTTTTCTAGTCTTGTTTAGTTGGATGAGGTCAATTTAGTAGACGACACAAAGCGGCGACTAAATTTTTCGCAGTGGGCTAGTATAGGCACACGTGACGCAATAGCAAGGTTTTGAGTACTGGATTATTGTAAATAGGCGTAAAAATTCGACGTCAAATCTGACATAACTTTAACGATATTTGTTGCATAAAAGTCACTCAATAATGAGTTAGCTCTCAGATATTTGGGGGAGATAAATCTATAGTGGAAGTAGTAAAACGGAATAATAAGGAGGTCTGTATGATCAAGGTTGAAGACATGATGACTCGCAACCCTCATACCCTATTGCGCTCACACTCACTCGCTGATGCTAAACACACCATGGAAGCTTTGGATATACGGCATATTCCAGTCGTAGATGCAGACAGAAAACTGCTTGGTGTCGTGACTCAACGTGATGTCCTTGCCGCTCAAGAATCCAGCCTACAAAATATCCCTCAAGCTCAATCTTATACTCTCGCCACACCACTCAATGACATCATGCACAAGAACGTCATGTCAGTTGAACCGAGGGCAGGGCTCAAAGAGTCAGCTATTTATATGCAGAAACACAAGGTAGGTTGTTTACCTGTTTTAGAGCACGGTGAGTTAGTTGGCATCATCACAGACAGTGACTTCGTGACCATTGCGATCAATCTACTGGAGCTGCAAGAAGAGAGTGAACCTGAAGAGATTGAGGTGTAGTAAACGCTCTTTAAAGCGGGCTTATTGTCCAAATCGAATTCAACAAGCTTGATTCCGTTCGTCTCGCTCGGTGAATTTTGATAGATGACAGACAAAAAAATGAGCGGCTGGATTGGGCCGCTCGAAGGTCAGGGTTTCATGCGTTCCTGTAAACAGTAAGGAATCTTGTTATAGCTCGATCTGGTTTCCACTCTTATATAGGTAGGCGGCCTTCCTACTTTTTGCTTATTTCTTTGCTTATCACAGCACTCCTTGATTTCGCATTTTGCACTCTTGTACATATAAAAAGGTTTGGGCTTCATTTCGGGAAAATAACTTAAGGGCTAGGTGAAAGGGTACCTAATCCCTCAAGCTTGCCTGTGGCGTAAGGTATGTCTGCTTTGGTTTTTATGTAGCAAACATACTTCCCTGTTTCGACACTATCTCTATCAATCTAAATACGAGCCATAACGCTAAAAACGTTTGTAACTCAAAAACGACATTTTGCATCGACAAGCTGATTAATATTATGGGGGATTGCTCGTCGATGTATGTCTGCTCCATGCTGCTTTCGCTTATTACCATCTCCAAATTTGAAATCGATTACAAGTAAGCTACAGCTAGACATAAGTCTTAATCTTCATGCAGTTAATCTAACCCAAACCAAGGTAGAGCAAAAGGTCTAAAGTTAATGGAAAGTTAAATTCAAAGCTTTATATCGTTGTGATCTGAGTGGCTTTTTCACAGCTTACTCTTCGAGGATTTACGTAATTTTATTACGTTAAAAAGTTGAGCAACGCCCAGTTTAAAACAACTGTTTAATTTGAAGTAACCGTGAGATTACCGTTAATCTTCAACCACGGTTGAGCCTATGCATCAAGGAAGTTAAACAAGGAGCAAAAAGAAATGTGTAAAATTCATCGTGTGAAATTTCACAATTGAATGAAAGCTATCTAACAAACCTTCCATTATTTGCCGTTGAACAAAAGCATTTCAACAGAACAAAATACTAAAAAGCACACTAAATGCAGTGTGCTTTTATTTGAGCTATTAGGAAATTTGACTTAATACTTATTGCTATCGTGAATACAAAAAAGATTAAAGTAATTCCGACACCACTTCTGCCAACTGATTGAATGTGCTTACTCGTGAAGAACTAGGACGCCACACTAAACCAATGTGACGGTGGGCTTGTTGCCCCGGCGCATCGACCACCACCAAGTTCTGGTTCTCAATCAAACCATGATCAATCGCCATCTGAGGAATGAATGTTGTGCCTAAACCATTGGCGACCATTTGCACTAACGTGTGAAGGCTGGTTGCAGAAAACGGATTGATCTTCTCTTTATCAGTCAATTGACAAGCCGACACTGCATGCTCGGTTAAACAGTGCTCTTTTTCTAAAAGGAACACCGACTCATCCGGAAGATCGGCATATTTGATTGGCGTGCGAATCGCGTCCGCTTGATTACGACTGATGATCATTCGAAACGGATCACTGCCGACAATTTGGCTTTCCATTCCATCAATATCGACAGGCAAAGCTAGTATCAAGACGTCTAGCTCACCTTGACGTAACGCAGCCAACAAATTCGTAGTGGTATCTTCACGCAACAACATGTTCAATTCTGGGAAGCGAACATTAACCTCTTGAACGAGATTACATAAAAGAAAAGGGGCAATCGTCGGAATACAGCCCACTTTAAGCTGCCCCTGCATATCACCGCCTTGGCATAGTCGCCCTAGCTCAACCAAGTCTTGCCCTTTGGCTAGCAGCTCACGCCCATGCTCTACCACCTGTTCACCTGCATGAGTAAACACCAGTGGGCTCTTCTTATCTTTCTTTTCATATAGAGGACACCCGATCAACTCTTCAAGATTTTGTATACCTTTACTTAGAGTCGATTGACTCACGAAACAACGCTCAGCGGCATCGCCAAAGTGACGTGTTTCATGGAGTGTCACCAGATAGTGAAGTTGCTTAAGACTTGGCCATTTATTCATGAAATTACTTTGTAATATGAGTAAGATAATTTGGAGTCTACGCTTCCTAAACGGTCGATAGACTTGGAAAGGACAAAGAGAAGGTTTATCGTTTTTTTCGATTAACTCAATCTATTTAATTCGCTTTTTTCTATAGTACCGATTGTACTATAGTTTGTCGCGTAGAAACGGAGCCCAATCAAAGAAGTATTGGGCCAACTAATTTTTTAGGAGATTCCAAAATGGTACTAGTAGGTCGTCAAGCCCCTGACTTTACTGCAGCAGCTGTTCTAGGTAACGGTGAAATCGTTGATAACTTCAACTTCGCAGAGTTCACAAAAGGTAAGAAAGCGGTTGTTTTCTTCTACCCACTAGACTTCACATTCGTTTGTCCTTCAGAGCTTATCGCTTTCGACAACCGTCTAGAAGATTTCCAAGCTAAAGGCGTTGAAGTAATCGGTGTTTCTATCGATTCTCAATTCTCTCACAACGCATGGCGTAACACTGCTATCGCTGACGGCGGTATCGGTCAAGTTAAATACCCACTAGTTGCTGACGTTAAGCACGAAATCTGTAAAGCATACGACGTAGAGCACCCAGAAGCTGGCGTTGCTTTCCGTGGTTCTTTCCTAATCGACGCTGACGGTCTTGTACGTCACCAAGTAGTTAACGACCTACCACTAGGCCGTAACATCGACGAAATGCTACGCATGGTAGACGCACTAAACTTCCACGAGAAGAACGGTGAAGTTTGTCCTGCACAATGGGAAGAAGGCAAATCAGGTATGGACGCATCTCCAAAAGGTGTTGCAGCATTCCTATCTGAGCACGCAGACGACCTAAGCAAGTAATTACATTCTTAAGCCCGCGCTCAACTCGGGTGAATGGTTGGAAGCTCTCTTAGTAGCCAAAGGCACAAGAAGCGTAAAGCAATAGCACAAAGTGCAACGCCAATCAGTTAAGAAGTAAAGTCTTATTAAAAGCCCGAAGTTCATGCTTCGGGCTTTTGTTATATTGGCCAGGCACTTTCTTATCGACTCACCTCAAGCCTCTAAATTGAGGCAGTGGTTACTGAAAAGATTTACCCCTATTTCACTCTGATTCCCTCTACCCTTCCATTACTTTCAATTGCTATCATCCCGTTATCCCCTCTTCGGAATGAAAAAATGAAACCTGAATTAGAAGTATGTATCGATAATCTCGAGTCGCTTCACCTTGCTATCGAAGGTGGCGCTGATCGTATAGAACTTTGCTCATCTCTTGCTTTAGGCGGTCTAACCCCAAGTTTTGGCTTTATGAAAAAAGCAGCACAGCTATCTTCAATTCCTGTTTACGCAATGATCCGCCCAAGGCAAGGCGACTTCATCTTCGATGCAGAAGACATTGAATGCATGCTAGAAGATATTGAAGCGGCTGCTATAGCTGGGCTAACAGGTGTTGTTCTGGGTGTGACTCAGTCTAATGGCTGTTTGGATATGATTGCTTTGGCGAGATTGACCCAAAAGGCGAAAAACTTAAATCTCGGTATGACGCTTCACCGAGCAATTGATGTCTCTCCAGACTATAAGCTTGCTCTAGAACAAGCCATTCAACTTGGCTTTGAACGAGTACTGACTTCAGGGCTTGCGCCAACGGCCGAGGACGGAATAGAGATTTTAGATGATATGGTTAAGCTGGCTAAAGGTCGTATCGATATTATGGCTGGGGCTGGTGTTAATGCTGAAAACGCTTCACTTCTTTTACAAGCACCAAAGGTCAATGCACTACACCTATCGGGGAAAACCACCCGTCATAGCTTAATGAAGAGAACATCAGAAGCAAAAATGGGAAATCAGGATATCGATGACTACCTTATTCCTATCACTAGCTCAGATAAAATTAGAGCCGTAAAAAACGCTATCCGAAATCACAGTTAATGGTTTATCAAGAACGAAGTCAAAGGAGCCGACATGAACGTCTTCGACCATAACGAAACTGATATTCCTTATGACACCACGATTAACGTTAACCTTGGTGCCATTATGACTCTCTAGATCAAGAATTTAGATTATCAAACTACTTCAGTGCGTCATCTAGGCTTTGGTTTCCTAGATGGCGTACATCCTTTCCTTTCACAAAGTAGATGATGTACTCGCAAATGTTTTGGCATCGGTCACCAACACGCTCAATAGCGCGAGCTGACCACATCACCTGTAGAATATTCGGAATATTCTTCGGGTCTTCCATCATGTAGGTCATCAGCTGGCGAATCACCGCTTCATACTCTGCATCAAGCTTATCATCAAGTTTATGCACTTCTGCGGCGGCATCAACATCCATACGTGCAAAGGCATCGAGAACCTGATGCAACATCGCAATCGCATGACGACACAATGGTTCTAATGAAACATGAAACTTCTGATTTTTAGTTGAAGGGATATCAATTGCACCCTGCGCAATCTTAGAGGCAACATCACCGATACGCTCGAGGTCGGTAATGGTTTTTATGATCGCCATGATTAGGCGGAGATCTTTCGCCGTGGGTTGTCGCTTAGCAATGATTCGAGTACAGGCTTCATCGATCGAGACTTCCATCGCATTGACTTTATGATCATCACGGATCACTTTCTTAGCTAACTCGATATCGTCTTTGTGCAGAGCCTGCATGGCAAAAGAAAGCTGCTGCTCCACAAGGCCGCCCATAGTTAGAACATGAGTACGTATAGACTCAAGTTCAACGTTAAATTGTCCAGATATATGACGACCGAAATGCATGTCAGCTCCTAAATAATGGCCTGCTATGGGAACAGCAAGCTTAACCGTATCTTCCTGTAATGTAGTCTTCTGTTTGATTTTTCAATGGCGAAGTAAAGATTGAATCTGTATCTGAGTACTCGATCAACTTACCCATATGAATAAACGCGGTGTGGTCACTGACACGCGCTGCTTGTTGCATGTTGTGAGTCACAATCACTACCGTATATTGCGTTTTAAGATCGTTAATCAGCTCTTCAATCGTCAGAGTGGAGATAGGATCCAATGCAGACGTTGGTTCATCCAATAACAGAACTTCAGGCTCAATAGCCACTGCACGCGCAATCACCAAGCGCTGCTGTTGACCGCCAGAGAGACCAAATGCATTTTCATGCAACCTGTCTTTCACTTCATCCCATAAGGCTGCTGCACGTAAAGAGCGTTCAACCGCATCATCAAGATCACGGCTATTGCTCATACCTTGAAGGCGTAAGCCGTAAACCACGTTTTCATAGATCGATTTAGGGAAAGGGTTTGGCCTCTGAAAAACCATACCCACACGTCGGCGTAAGGTGGCCACGTCCACTTGAGGATCATAAACATTGTGACCATAAAGCTTCACTTTGCCAGACACTCGACACCCTTCCACCAAATCATTCATTCGGTTAATGCAGCGTAACAAGGTCGATTTACCACACCCAGAAGGCCCGATAAACGCCGTCACCTGCCCTTTTGGAATCTTCATTGAGATATCGTCGAGCGCTTGGCTCTCTTTATAATGAAGATTTAAGCTCTCAATCGAGATGGCTGTCTGTTCGTCCGTTAGGTTGTGAACATCAAGCGGGGCGTAATAACCCAAGGTTTCATTAATTGAAAACATCTAATCTTGTCCTAAGATTCGGTACTTCTCACGCAAGTTATTGCGAATATTAATCGCAGTCAGGTTTAACCCCACAATCACAGTAACGAGAAGAAACGATGTAGCGTACACCAAAGGTCTAGCTGCTTCTATGTTGGACGTTTGAAAGCCAACATCATAAATATGGAAACCCAAGTGCATAAACTTACGATCCAAATGAACGTACGGAAACTGCCCATCAACAGGGAGGCTTGAAGCCAGCTTCACCACCCCAACCAGCATTAACGGCGCAACTTCGCCAGCCGCACGAGCAATCGCCAAGATCAAACCTGTAATAATTGCTGGGCTTGCCATCGGCAGTACAATTCGCCACAAGGTTTCGAACTGTGTCGCCCCTAACGCTAACGAACCATGACGAACCGCGCTAGGAATTCGCGTCAAACCTTCTTCTGTCGTCACAATAACGACTGGCAATGTTAAAACCGCCAAAGTCAATGAAGACCATAAAAGCCCGGGTGTACCAAAGGTCGGAGCCGGTAAACGCTCAGCATAAAACAGCGTATCAATCGACCCACCAATGGTATAAACGAAGAAGCCCAAGCCAAATACACCGTAAACAATCGAAGGAACACCAGCCAAGTTGATTACCGCGATACGAATCAAGCGCGTGAGTGCATTGGTCTTTGCATATTCATGGAGGTAAATCGCAGCAATAACACCAAGAGGCATCACCACGATCGACATCAAGATAACCAACAAGACTGTGCCGAATATCGCAGGGAAAACACCCCCTTCAGAGTTCGACTCCCTTGGGTTATCCGACAAAAACTTCCAGATCTGTTTGAACCAGTGAGTGACTTTCTCAGCATAGTTCATCTGATTCGGATACCAGTAATCTAAGATATGGCTTAATGGAATCTCAACCTGCTGTCCCGTCATGTCTTCGACAACTAGGCTCTCTACGTTGAGCTGAGTTCTAAGCTGCTCTAAACGCAGTTCAGCATCATCCAGTTGTTGATTGAGTGCGCGTCGAGTATCTTCATAACTTTTCAAATAACTCTCACTGATTTTCTCATTCAGCTCCAGTTTGCGCTTTTCAAGCCTCAACTTCTCTAACTGCCAACTGATCCCACGGATCTCTTGATTTACAATCCGCGACGTCTCTTCACGAAGTACATCCGCAAACGCCAGCCCTTCTTCTAAAGACTGGTCAATATCAGTCACACTTGAGCCAGCCGCACTTTCAAAGCGAATTGGCTTACCAAAGAAGTAACCACCACGACTACGCTCTATCACTGCCCACCCTTCCGGCTCTGTTGGCTGCTGTAGATTGATATCTAGAATCGATACGAAATCTGCCGGATACAACTCACGATTCGCCACTTTGACGCTTAGGCGTTTCACTAAGCCCGTAGTAAGTTGCTGCTCAGATAGGTGCTCATGAGACTGGGGGATCTGAGCAATCGGAATGTATTTGTTCTCATAAAGTTGACCGATAAGGCGATCTGGCGAACCATTCAGTTCGACTTGTGACTGTGCTGAATCGTCAAGTTGCCATTGGTAGAGTGGTGCAGGCCAAAAGTACGTAAGCCCCTTCCAGCCGATTAACAGCATCAAACCAAGCACGGAAAGCATACTGATACTAACCGCACCACCGGTCAGCCAGATCCAAGGAGAACCTGACTTAACCCAGTTCAATAGAGATTTAAATTTATTGGCCATGAATACTATGCTGCCCCTTGAACACTATAACGCACGATACTTGTCGCGCAGTCGTTGTCTTACCCACTCAGCCATGAAGTTTACGGCGAAAGTGAAGACAAACAGCAGCAGCGCCGCTAAGAACAATAAACGGAAGTGAGAGCCACCTACTTCAGATTCAGGCAACTCAACCGCAATGGTTGCAGATAAGGTTCTCATCCCCTCTAGAATATTCCAATCCAAAATAGGCGTGTTACCTGTCGCCATCAGAACAATCATGGTTTCACCAACGGCACGCCCTAGCCCCATCATTATTGCAGAGAAAATACCAGGACTCGCAGTCAGCAACACAACATAAATCAGTGTTTGCCATGCGGTAGCTCCCAAAGCCAGCGATCCGTCAGAGAGATGCTTAGGCACAGAGAAGATCGCATCTTCCGCGATAGTAAATATGGTAGGAATAACAGCAAAGCCCATAGCAAAACCCACCACCAGCGCGTTTCTTTGATCAAAGCCAATACCGTATCCAGCAAGGAAAGTACGAATATCCCCGCCAAACAAAAGCGCCTCGATCTGACTGCCAAGAACAAACACGCCAACAATGGTAATCAGGAGTACAGGTATCAGGATCAGTGCGTGCCAACCATTCGAGAATCGACAGGTAAAGCTGTGAGGTAACAAGTACCAGACCAATCCCATTAACAGCGCACTTAACGGCAGTGCCACCATCAAGGAGAAGACTGCGGTGAGGTGTGTCTCGACAATAGGTGCAAACCATAAACCGGCCAAGAAGCCAATAATAACCGTTGGTAAAGCTTCCATCAGCTCAATCGTTGGTTTCACCACTCGACGCATTCTTGGAGACATAAAATACGCGGTATAAATCGCGCCCAACACCGCTATCGGTGTCGCAAAAAGCATCGCGAACAGCGCCGCTTTTATGGTACCGAAAGTGATCGGGATTAAACTGAATTTCTCTTCAAAGTCGTCATTCGCTGATGTCGACTGCCACACGTAAGCCGGTTCTGGGTAGCTTTCATACCACACCTTCTGCCAAAGCGATGAGAGTGAAATTTGAGGGTATTCATTATCGACCGCTGCCACTCGAATTTCATCATCAATTAAGGCAACTAAATGCAATTCGTTGGCAGACATCGCGGCCAACTCCGGCGACTTATTAAAAGCACGTTCAAACAGTGACAGTTTTTCACTGGTCGTGTAATGGCTTTGCAATGTGCCGTTTTTGTAAAAGCTATAGAAACCCTTGCGATAGGTGTCAGGAAGAATGAACTGCACTTCTTCTGCTAATTGGAAGTCTCGAATATGAGTGAGGCTGCGCTGCTTATCTTTCAGCACATCAAACCATTGAGACACCTGACCATCGTTATGGGTCACAAGCAGAGAGTAAGCACCAGACAGAAGATCAATCGTCTTCACCGCATGCTTTTCATCGCTCAAACTCAAATCCACCAGCTCCCGGACAGAGAAATGGTGCTCGTCAAGCGTGAGCACTGTCAGTTCAGAGCTGGCTCTCATGTAAAGTGTTTTGCCATCAGGCGTCATCAAGATCTGATCTTGTTGACTAAACTGAGTAGAGAGCCATTGACTCGCCTGCAGGCGATAGTTTCCTTGAAGATCAGATTGAAACCATTTCACCAACAAACGTTGATCGGTCAATTGAGCCGCGATGGTCAGTTGTGAACCATGACGAGAGAAAGCAAACTGCTCAATCTCAGCTCCGTTACTTCCTGTTGCTGGCAAGAAGCGTTCAATCGTGTTTAGGCGTTGGACTTTAGGTTCAGCAACACTGTTTGGTTTATAGAGTGGCGCACTGAATTTAGGCGAGAAAAAAGTGATATCACCACTTTTCGTAGCAAAAGCGAACCAGTTTTCTGCAGGCGTATTTCGAGCGAAAGCGATCGGAGTCTTAGTGATCTGCTCAGAAAAATAAGAGTCTGAGTTTTGCGTTACTAAGTCCCAAAACTGAACTTTACCTGAGTTTTCAATAGTAAAAGCGTGTTGACCATATTCATCAACTGAGAGCGCAACAGCGTTATTTACAGTGACAGACTTACGATTGTTACTCACTTGAATACCGGCATCAGAAAAGATGGGCAAGATAACCATCGCAAGGTAGATAAAGATAAGCACTAAAGCAGCTAGAACACTTACCCCGCCGCACGTCACAGAAAAACGGACAAGACGGTCTTTCAACCATCGTTTCTTGTCTTTTTCTTTCAGTGAAAATTGGCTAGGGGTCATCTTTATATCTACCTTTTTTGAGCTAATATCATAATATTTCGATTAGATGACAATTATATTACAGGTCACATTAAATAACTGAAACTAGTAGCAACTTTTGCATAAACTTTCAATTGCAATAATACCGTAACAAAATGAGCATACGCTGCTTATTTTTTATAATTTAAGCCCCAAAAAACACGTCAGTCAATCGAGGAGAGTCTTAATGAATGCGGAAAAACTCTACATAGAAAAAGAACTTAGCTGGCTCTCTTTTAATGAGAGGGTATTGCAAGAGTCCGCAGACAAACATGTTCCTTTGATAGAACGAGTCCGATTTTTGGGCATTTTTTCCAACAATTTAGATGAGTTTTACAAAGTTCGCTTTGCTGATGTCAAACGTCGAATCTTGATTAACCAAGAGCGTGGCATTAATGATAATTCAAAGCACCTCTTGGCAAAAATGCAAACCAAAGCGCTAAAACTCAATCAAAGGTTTGATGAACTCTACAATGAACTGATTCTAGAGATGGCGAGACGACGCATCTTCCTGGTCAACGAAACACAGCTTAATGAGTCGCAGATAAAGTGGATCCGAAAGTACTTTCGCAAAGAGATCCTGCCTCACATTACACCACTACTGATGACCGATGAAATTGATGTATTGCAATTTTTAAAAGATGAGTATGCGTATCTCACGGTTGAGTTAGAAAAAGATCAGCAATCGAGTTATGCCTTGATCGAAATACCAACCGATCATCTTCCTCGCTTCGTCAAAGTACCGGAACCGAAAGGTAAACGCCGTAAGACCATTATTCTGCTCGACAACATCATTCGTTACTGTATTGATGATCTTTTCAAGGGCTTTTTTGAATATGACAGCCTCAACTGCTACGCAATGAAAATGACTCGTGATGCAGAGTATGACCTTAGTTATGAAGTTGAACATAGCTTGCTAGAGCAGATGTCAGAAGGGGTTGCACAACGATTAAGTGCCATGCCAGTTCGCTTTGTGTATGAGCACACCATGCCTGAAAAGATGCTCCATTTTTTGTGCGAGAAGCTTGGCATGTCTAACTATGACAGCTTAATTCCAGGTGGGCGCTACCATAACTTTAAGGACTTTATTGCCTTCCCAAACATGGGGCGAGAGTACTTAGAGAACAAGCCTCTGCCACCAATGAAGTGTGCGGATTTCGATCATCACTATAATACTTTTGATGCGATCAAAGAGAAAGATATCCTGCTCTATTACCCTTATCACACCTTTGATCATATTACTGAATTAGTCCGCCAAGCGTCATTCGATCCTAAAGTGCTCAGCATTAAGATCAACGTCTATCGGGTAGCCAAAGATTCCAAGCTATTAAACTCGCTCATTGATGCCGTACACAACGGAAAAAACGTTACCGTAGTGGTTGAGCTACAAGCTCGCTTCGATGAAGAGGCCAACATTGAGTGGGCGAAGGTACTTACAGAAGCTGGCGTGCACGTTATCTTTGGTGCTCCGGGTTTGAAAATACACTCTAAGCTGATATTGATTAGCCGCCGAGAAGGAGAAGAGATTACTCGCTATGCACATGTCGGCACGGGCAACTTCCATGAAAAAAATGCACGCATCTACACAGACTTCTCTCTACTCACTGCCGATCAAGACTTGGCCAACGAAGTACGAAACGTGTTTGGTTATATCGAGAACCCCTACAGACCGGTGCGGTTTGACCATTTAATTGTTTCACCACAAAACTCGCGTAAAAAGCTCTATCGATTAATCGATGGTGAAATTTCAAATGCTAAAGAAGGCAAGAAAGCGCAGATCACCCTCAAAGTGAACAACCTCGTGGACAAAGGGCTAATCAATAAACTCTACGGTGCAAGCAGTGCTGGCGTGAAAATCCGTATGATTATTCGCGGTATGTGTTCTTTGGTTCCAGGCGTCGAAGGTATTAGTGAGAATATTGAAATCATTAGTATTATTGATCGCTTCCTTGAGCACCCTCGCGTCATTATCACTCACAATGATGGCGACCCTCAGGTTTACATCTCTTCCGCAGACTGGATGACTCGAAACATCGATCATCGTATCGAAGTCGCCGCACCGATCCGTGATGAACGTTTGAAACAACGTATTATTGATATTGTAAATATCCATTTTACCGATACAGTTAAAGCAAGGTGGATTGATAAAGAGATGAGCAACAATTACGTTCCACGCGGTAACCGTAAAAAAGTTCGCTCACAAATCGCCATCTACGACTACCTAAAACAGGTCGAAAAACACACTAGAAAAGCCAGGGAACCCAAGCCAGACGATGAGCAAAATTAACGATGCCTCCTCTAAACAGGAACCGAATATTCCGCTAGATACCCTCTCATTAGACGCGGTATCTGCGCCTGTTCGAAATGTCGCCGCCATAGACTTGGGTTCCAACAGTTTCCACATGGTGGTGGCTAAAGTCATTGGCCAAGAGTTGCAACTGGTTAGTCGCCACAAACAGCGCGTGCGTTTAGGTTCTGGCTTAGACAGTCAGTCCAACCTTAATAACAGCGCAATGGCGCGTGGTCTTGAGTGCTTAGCGATGTTTGCTGAGCGCTTACAAGGCTTTGAGTTAGACAACGTTCGTATCGCGGCAACTCATACCCTGCGACGAGCAAACAACGCTCACATCTTTATCAAAAGGGCGAGAGCGATTCTTCCCTTCCCGATCGAGGTAATACCGGGTCAGGAAGAAGCTCGTCTCATTTATCTTGGTGTCGCCCACACGCAACCTGAGTCCGACTCTAAGCTGGTGGTTGATATCGGAGGGGGCAGTACCGAATTAATCATTGGCGAAGGCTTTGAAGCCAAACTTGTCAACAGCAAGCAAATGGGCTGTGTGAGCTTTACTCATCGCTATTTCTCCAACAACAAACTCTCTTCAAAGAATTTCTCTAAAGCGATCATCGCTGCACAACAACGCCTCGAACCGCTAACGGCGTCATACAAGAAGCATGGTTGGGAAGTTGCTCTAGGCTCTTCGGGTACAATTAAAGCCATCAAGGAAGTGTTGATCGGTCTAGGGTATGAAGACGCAATCATTACCGAAAAGAGACTGGAACATCTTATCGATACTTTGTGCGAGCACAAGACCATTGAAGATATTGATATCAAAGGCTTAACCGTTGAACGTCAACCCGTGTTCGCTGCGGGTGTCGCCATTCTCACTGGTATCTTCAAAGCTCTATCAATCAAAGAGATGCACTTTTCAGATGGTGCACTTCGCGAAGGTCTTCTGTATGAAATGGAAGAGCGCTTTCAACGCTCAGATATTCGAATGCGAACCACTGAAAACTTAGCACTCAAGCATCAAGTCGACTTAGAACATGCAGCGAGAGTAAGAGGCCAAGCTTTAGAGTTCATCCATCAACTGCAAGACTCCCTTGGCATCAAGAAAAAGAGTCAGTTGTTTGATTTACTAAGCTGGAGCGCTCTCCTGCATGAAGTCGGTCTTAGCATAAGCTTTCAAGGGTTCCATCGCCATTCAGCCTACCTGTTAAAACACACTAATATGCCAGGCTTTAACAGCGAACAGCAGTCGGTGATGGCAACTTTGGCACGCTTCCAACGTAAGTCTTTAAAAATCCAGGAGATGCCCGATTTCAACCTGTTCAAAAAGAAACAGATCATCGGTTTAGTCCGAATTTTAAGGCTTGCGATTTTATTGAATGGGCAGCGTAATGATGCGCCGCTGTTAGATATAAAAATTGATCTCTTAGATAAAGACCATTGGAAACTGAGCTGCACTAACCCAGATTGGTTAGATGAGAATAAGCTGCTCGCTGCTGATTTAGCACAAGAGCAAGAGCTATGGGATCAAGCCGGTTGGCAGCTAAGTTTCAATAACCATAATTTCGACGATAATAGTGTCGATGATAATACCGAAGCCCAAACGTCATAAAACAGCGTGATTAAAGCCCAACTTTAGCTAGCTCTCGTTGGGCAAACTCTTTTGGAATCGCTACGTAGCCGTCCTTCTCAACTAATTCCTGTCCCTGCTTTGAGAACACAAAAGTTAAAAATTCCTGCTCTACTGGAGACAGAGGTTTCTCTGGATGCTTGTTCACATAAACGTAGAGGAAGCGAGACAATGGGTAGTTGCCATTAATGATGTTTTCACGCGTGGCATCGATGTAATCTTCACCTTGAGTCGCGACGGGAATCAGCTTAACGCCAGCCACTCTATAGCCAATACCTGAATAGCCTATCCCACTGATCGATGATGAGACCGACTGCACCACAGATGCGGAGCCCGGTTGTTCGTTTACACGATTTTTGAAATCACCACCGCATAACGCATTCATCTTAAAGTAACCATACGTCCCTGATACCGAGTTTCGCCCAAACAACTGAAATGGGTGCTTAGCCCAAGTTTCGGTAATGCCTAAGTCTTGCCAGGTTTTGTAAGATTGATTGGCACCACAGCGTAGCGTTTGAGAAAAGATCCCGTCAATCTGGCGAAAATTGAGCCCCTCAATAGGGTTGTCTCGATGAACAAAGATACCAATCGCATCTATAGCCACTTTAAGTGCGGTCGGCTTATAGCCATGCTCCCGCTCAAAAGCTTCAATCTCACGCAGGCGCATTGGCCGGCTCATTGGTCCTAAGTGTGCCGTGCGTTCAGTTAACGCTGGCGGTGCAGTCGATGAACCAGACGCTTGTACTTGCGCATTCACGTTTGGGTAATAAGTCTTGAACTCTTCCATCCAGAGTGTCGTCATTCCAGCTAAAGTATCAGAGCCTACAGACAGAAGACTTCCTGAAATACCATGAACTTTCTCATAGTCAGGCAGTGATTCAGTGGTTTGCTCGGAATGAACAATGCCACTCATGGTGAGAGTGGCAAGTAAAAGAGTAGAGACAGACAATTTTCTCATCGATTGACTCATTGAACAGTTAAACGGCTTGGTAGCGTAAAGGAGAAGCGGCTACCAACGCCAACTTCACTCTGTATTTCGAGATGTGAGTCGTGATGGCTAAGTGCATGCTTCACAATAGCGAGCCCAAGACCACTACCGCCGGTGTCCCTGGAGCGAGCTTTATCAACTCGATAGAAACGCTCGGTCAGTCTATGCAGATGCTGAGGCTCAATACCTTCACCGGTATCAGAGACATCTAAGCAGGCTCCTTGACTGGTTTGATACCAACGTACCTTTACCGTGGCACCCGCAGGAGTGTACTTCACCGCGTTATAAACGAGATTAGAGATGGCACTGCGCAGCTGGTCTTCATCAGCAAGGACGCGCAAACTCTTGTCGATGTCAAACTCCAGCTTATGCTCCTTGTCACCACTCAAGCTGGTCGCCTCTTTTTCAAGCACTTCTAACATTGCTGGGACGTTGACCACCTCATCCAACTCGTGCATTGGCGCTGCTTCAATCTTAGATAGCGTCAGCAGTTGATTCACGAGACTATTCATACGATTCAACTGTTCCGTCATCACGCCATGAGCTTTGCTCCACATCGGGCCGACAACCATATCTGGGTCTTCAGTCATCTCAAGGTAACCTTGCAGTACGGTCATTGGCGTACGCAGTTCATGAGAAACATTGGCAAAGAAGTTACGACGCATGCCCTCAAGCTGTTTAAGTTGAGTCACATCACGCACCACCATTAGGTGCTCGCCCTCAGTGTATGGCACGATACGTAACTCAAGCATACGCTCTACATTTAGAGGTGACGGCATCTCTAATGGTTCAGAGAAATCTTGTTTATTAAGGTACTTGATGAAATCTGGAGTACGAATCAGGTTCGAGATCGGCTGACCAGAATCATCCGGCCAACGAAAGCCCAGTAAGTACTGAGCGAGCTTGTTGCACCAAACAATGTTGCCTTCACTACGAAACACCACGACAGCATCAGGTAGAGATTCCGCACCATTTCTGAAACGGCGAATCAGATTGGTTAACTCTTTGCGCTTACGGCGCTGTCTCTGCTGCATGCGGTAGATACCGTTAAACAGAGACTCCCAATTTCCAGAGCCTGAAGGTGGCGTTAATCGCTTTTCATCCCACAACCACGCCGACAGACGCATTTGGTTATGAAGGTGCCATGCTAGCTGCAAAACGGTAGCTACCAACAGTAACCAAGGTAGGTAGCCAAATATCCAGCCAATAATAAACCAAGGTGCGTAAAAAAAAGCCAGCTCCCAAGCTAGCTTCTTCCAGGTTAACTTTTCAACCATTCAGGACTCCGTAAATCGAGCATCGCAGCCATAAATTAAGCTTTTGTAGAGAAGCGATAGCCAGCACCACGAACGGTTTGAATCAACTTATCGTGACCCGCCGCTTCAAGAGCTTTACGAAGACGACGAATATGAACATCCACAGTGCGGTCTTCTACGTACACGTTGGTCCCCCAAACGTTATTCAGTAACTGCTCACGGCTATATACTCGCTCTTGATGTGTCATAAAGAAGTGCAGCATCTTAAACTCTGTAGGTCCCATATCAACAGGGCCATCACTCGCGGTAACACGGTGAGACACAGGGTCAAGTTTTAGACCTTGTACGTCAATAACATCTTCCAGCGCCGTTGGAGTCACACGACGAATCACTGCTTTCAGACGAGCAACCAACTCTTTTGGTGAGAATGGTTTGGTGATGTAGTCATCAGCACCGACTTCTAAACCACGAACCTTATCTTCCTCTTCACCACGCGCTGTCAGCATTACCACAGGGATGTTGCGCGTTAGCTCTTCACGCTTCATATGCTTGATGAAATTAATACCGCTACCACCCGGTAGCATCCAATCTAGTAATACTAGATCTGGGAAAGGTTCACATAGCTTGTTCACCGCTGTATCGTAATCTTCAGCTTCTACTGCTTGGTAGCCTTTTTGTTCAAGCACAAAACACAACATCTCACGAATTGGTGCTTCATCCTCAACGACCAGAATCCTTCTCGACATAATTGAATAGCCTTTGTATTTAATCAACGCATTGCATTATCAGAGTTAATTATGACACTTTTGTGACCATTGAAAACAAATTTTAATATAACTGTCTCAATCGTTTCACTTTGGAAGTTTTGATACCGAATTAACGACAAATTCGTTCAAATCCCCTATGATGGACCACTTCTAAAAAGGTATGAGAAAAAGTATATGTGGTTTAAAAATTGCCTAGTGTATCGCTTCAATCGTGATATTGAGTTCAATGCAGACAAGCTAGAGAAACAGCTAGAAGAATTTCGCTTCACACCTTGCGGCAGCCAAGATAAACAAAAGTTTGGTTGGGTTCACGCTATGGGTAAGCACGGTGACATGATGACGCATGTCTCTGAAAACCGCATTCTGATTTGTGCAAAAAAAGAAGAGAAGATGCTACCCGCTTCAGTGATCAAAGAGACGTTGAACGCCAAAGTAGAAGCGCTTGAAATTGAATCAGGCCAACCCGTGAAGAAAAAAGAGAAAGACAGCATTAAAGAAGATATCATCATCGATCTTCTTCCGCGTGCTTTCAGCCGTAGTAACTTCACTTACGCTTTGATCATGCCAAAAGAAGGCTTCATTGTTGTTGATGCAAGCAGCTACAAAAAAGCAGAAGACGTGTTAGCTTTGCTGCGTAAAACAATGGGTAGCCTACCAGTTGTTCCTGCAATTCCTGAGCAAGCGATCGAAACAACACTAACCGAATGGGTTAAGTCAGGCGATACTCCTCAAGGCATTACGATGCTTGACGAAGCTGAGCTTAAATCAATCCAAGAAGACGGTGGTATTGTTCGAGTTAAGAAACAAGAGCTAGAAGCCGACGAGATTAAAAACCACATTGAAGCGAACAAGGTGGTAACCAAGCTGCTTATCAACTGGCAAGATCGCATTGAATTCATCCTGGCTGAAGACGGCAGTATCAAACGCCTGAAGTTCAGCGATGAACTTAAAGATGAGAACGACGATATTCCTCGTGAGGACCAAGCTGCACGCTTTGATGCAGATTTCTCATTACTATGTGGTGAGTTCAGCGTGTTCCTTCCGAACCTGTTCGAATCACTAGGTGGATTAACTCAACCGAACGCTTAATCAGTAACTTCAAAGCTCAGGTGCACCGTACCTGAGCTTATTTTCCCTACATTTCCCGCTGTATATTTACCCCTTCCCTCTCTTCTTAATATCATTGCTATCTTTAGGGCTATCAACCAAACTCATTTTAGCGTAAAATTTGCGCCCCTTTGATATCACTTGGTGGTATCAACCTGACTTGAGATCAGACTAGAGAACGAAGCAATGACAACACAAAAACCATTTGTACCTGAACTATTATCACCGGCAGGAAGCCTTAAAAACATGCGTTACGCATTCGCCTACGGCGCAGATGCAGTTTACGCGGGCCAGCCACGTTACAGCCTTCGCGTTCGTAACAATGAGTTCAACCACGAAAACCTACAAATCGGTATCGATGAAGCTCATGCTCAAGGCAAAAAGTTATATGTTGTATGTAACATTCAGCCACACAACTCTAAATTAAAAACGTTCATTCGCGACCTTAAGCCAGTTGTTGATATGGGCCCAGACGCTCTTATCATGTCTGATCCTGGTCTTATCATGATGGTTCGTGAAGCATTCCCTGAAATGCCAATCCACCTTTCAGTTCAAGCTAACGCTGTGAACTGGGCAACGGTAAAATTCTGGGCTACACAAGGCGTGGAGCGTGTCATCCTATCTCGTGAACTATCACTTGAAGAGATCGAAGAGATCCGCGAACACTGCCCTGAAACAGAACTAGAGATTTTTGTTCACGGTGCACTTTGCATGGCGTACTCTGGTCGTTGCCTACTTTCTGGTTACATGAATAAGCGCGACCCTAACCAAGGTACTTGCACTAACGCTTGTCGTTGGGAATACAAAACAGAAGCGGCAAAAGAAGACGAAAACGGTCAAATCGTTGAAGCAAACCCTACTGGTGTTGAGATTCAAGATGTTGAAGTTCAAGACGAACGTCCAGACAACACACTAGGTCTAGGTAAACCAACAGATGAAGTGGTTCTACTTTCAGAGTCACACAAGCCTGAAGAGAAAATGGCTGCGTTTGAAGATGAGCATGGTACTTACATCATGAACTCAAAAGACCTTCGAGCAATCCAGCACGTTGAACGTCTAACGAAGATGGGTGTTCACTCACTGAAAATCGAAGGCCGTACTAAGTCTTTCTACTACTGTGCTCGTACAGCACAAGTTTACCGCAAAGCGATCGATGACGCTGTCGCGGGCAAGCCATTTGATGAAAGCCTAATGGGTACACTAGAGAGCCTAGCGCACCGTGGCTACACTGAAGGCTTCCTACGTCGTCACACTCACGATACTTACCAGAACTACGAGTACGGTTACTCTATCTCTGATACTCAACAATTTGTTGGTGAATTCACAGGTAAACGCCGTGGCGACCTAGCGGAAGTAGAAGTGAAGAACAAATTCCTAGTAGGTGACAGCTTAGAAATGATGACGCCGAAAGGTAACGTTGTTTTCACACTAGAGATGATGGAAAACCGTAAGTCTGAAGCAGTTGAAGACGCGAAAGGTAACGGTCACTTTGTATTTATTCCTGTGCCAGCCGATCTAGACTTAGAGTACGGCTTGTTGATGCGTAACTTGAGCGAAGGCCAAGACACACGCAACGCATCAGGTAAGTAACTGTACTTAAAAGACTGAGAAGTAAGCAATGGCTCTGCTAATAACTGACAAGTGCATTAACTGTGATATGTGTGACCCTGAGTGCCCAAATGGTGCAATTACTATGGGTGATACGATCTTCGAGATCGATCCTGATCTCTGTACTGAATGTAAAGGTCACTACGAAAAGCCGACGTGTCAGTCTGTATGTCCGATTACAAAATGTATCATTACAGACCCGAATCACATCGAAACCGATGATCAACTTCTAGAGAAGTTCGTCATCATTCAAGGCCTCACCTAAAAATAAAAAGGTTCAACTTGGACTTAAGTTGAACCTTTTTTCTATCCGGATTTTTCTATCGGATAAATATTACAGAACAAATCTTTTTCGAATTGATACTCCAAGCGCTCTCTCCAATGGGATGTTTTGGAAACATGCACAAGATAAAAATTCTCTCTACTTGTGTCGGTTACGAAGGCCATCCCATACTGCATCAGCTCATAATGCACATCATTGATAAACCCGGGGTCTACGCGCTGTCTCCCTGTTAAGCTATTCAAATCTTCTCGCGTTAAAGAGACACCAGAAACCTCACTGCTAAATCTATGCCTTAACCACTCAGAAAACTCCTTCGCACAAATCATTGTCATGGTTTTTGTCCTCGAATTACATATCGACGGGTATCAAGACTCTAATTCTTATATACGACGTGTAAGTCCTATTTGTCACCCCAAAAACATTCTTGTTATGACCCAACTATGCCACTTCGACTCTGTTTTTGTTTTTGTCGGATTGTGAAAGATTAAATATCAAACGATATTCTTATTTACTCTCTACTCACTCTAGACAAAAGTGTGACATTTCTCCAGTTTCTGACGCTAATCAGAAACTGGTAATTTTGTTTGAGGTGCTCAATTAGCAATGACAGCTGAGCAATAAGTTGGCATCACCTTTTTTTTCTTTGGTTTTGATTTCACTATTTTCTTCAGTGGAGGTACAGGAATCTGTTTCGGCGCCCAACTCGCTAGCTCATAGCCACACCCATCCCCTTCCGGTGGCGCTTTTTGCTCGACGCAACGAGTCGCATCTTCAGGGCAATGTAGACGGACATGAAAATGCGAATGATGGCCCCACCAAGGTCTTATTTTTCCAAGCCAATTGCGCTCATCATTTTGTGCTGATTCTTGATCGCACAGTGTTTGCTTTATAACAGGGTGAACAAAGATACGGGCAACATTAGGATCTTTTGCCGCGTATCTAAGAACTTCAAAGTGATTATCTTGCCAGTTTGAGGTGCGTAACTTGTAGTTAGTTAAATCAACCACGCTTATCGGAGTGGGAACCGCAAGTTGATTCAAAGAGAGGTTTTTATTATTCAGCCTTAACCAGATGTCAATATCTAACCCTGTTTGATGACTCGAATGGCCTGAAGAAAATCGCCCCCCGCGAGGGAGTGAAATATCACCAATCATCAGTACTTGATTAAGGTTATCATTGACGGTCTTTCCAAGTGCTTCTACAAACCTAATCGCATCGGTATGGCCGTAGTATCGCTTTCTCTGAGGACGTATAACCTGGTAACCCACACCTTCTAGAGGTAACGCCTGTGCACCATCTAAGCACCCGTTAGCGTAGGAACCTATTGAGCTAGTTTGATTACTTGTAGGGCTATCCACCCCTTCCCATTGAGTTGGGATAGCTTGTGATGACGTACATAGTAAGAGCGATAGCAAACCACTCCCCCACTTCATTTGCATCCCTTACTCCTTTCACTACTCTTACCATAAAGTCAGCCCATGATTATGAGCATAGCTGAATATCATAAAAACAAAATCTAACAACGAACTTATACGAGCAAAATTGGGCTCAGAGATCCTTCTTTGTTGATAAGTAGGGAATAGATACGTGGTATTCAGTTCGTAATGGTAAGCGCCGATCTAAATTTATAGAGAGAGGGAGAGGTTTAATTGGAGTAACAGGATAGCTTCTATCACTTGGAGATAGCGATCTACCTCAGCACCAGAAAGTAAAAAGGCTCTAGTCTTTCGACTAGAGCCTTGGATATGGCAGGGGTGGAGAGAGTCGACTGGGCTGGCACTCCAGCTCCCAACACGCGCGCTTTTGGTAGTGGCAGAATCCGCAGCTCTTTTCTTCCGCCAAAGAAAAAGGCTCCAGTCTTTCGACTAGAGCCTTGGATATGGCAGGGGTGGAGAGATTCGAACTCCCAACACGCGGATTTGGAATCCGCTGCTCTGCCAATTGGAGCTACACCCCTGTAGTTGTTTTAAAGACTTAACTTTGTCTGAATAAGTGGCGGAGTGGACGGGACTCGAACCCGCGACCCCCGGCGTGACAGGCCGGTATTCTAACCAACTGAACTACCACTCCGCAGTGGTTTACTTGCTTTGAGCAAGTCTCCATACTTTTTGTCTTCACTTTTTCATAAAAAAGTGAAAATAAATAGGAGCCTGGCGATGTCCTACTCTCACATGGGGAAGCCCCACACTACCATCGGCGCTATTGCGTTTCACTTCTGAGTTCGGCATGGAATCAGGTGGGTCCACAACGCTATGGTCGCCAAGCAAATTCTTTTATTACTTTCAGCTTTTAAAAAGCTAAAGGTAAAATAATTCGGAAAGCTATTAAAAGTTCTTACTTAAACTCATTCAAGTGTTCTTGTTTGCCTCTGCTTTTTAAAGCAGAAACAACAGTTTTGAGTCCATCAAAACCCCTTGGGTGTTGTATGGTTAAGCCTCACGGGCAATTAGTACAGGTTAGCTCAACGCCTCACAGCGCTTACACACCCTGCCTATCAACGTTCTAGTCTTGAACAACCCTTTAGGACACTTAAAGTGCCAGGGAAGACTCATCTCAGGGCTCGCTTCCCGCTTAGATGCTTTCAGCGGTTATCGATTCCGAACTTAGCTACCGGGCAATGCCATTGGCATGACAACCCGAACACCAGAGGTTCGTCCACTCCGGTCCTCTCGTACTAGGAGCAGCCCCCTTCAATCTTCCAACGCCCACGGCAGATAGGGACCGAACTGTCTCACGACGTTCTAAACCCAGCTCGCGTACCACTTTAAATGGCGAACAGCCATACCCTTGGGACCGACTTCAGCCCCAGGATGTGATGAGCCGACATCGAGGTGCCAAACACCGCCGTCGATATGAACTCTTGGGCGGTATCAGCCTGTTATCCCCGGAGTACCTTTTATCCGTTGAGCGATGGCCCTTCCATTCAGAACCACCGGATCACTATGACCTGCTTTCGCACCTGCTCGAATTGTCATTCTCGCAGTCAAGCGGGCTTATGCCATTGCACTAACCTCACGATGTCCAACCGTGATTAGCCCACCTTCGTGCTCCTCCGTTACTCTTTGGGAGGAGACCGCCCCAGTCAAACTACCCACCAGGCACTGTCCGTAATCCCGATTCAGGGACCAACGTTAGAACATCAACACTACAAGGGTGGTATTTCAAGGACGACTCCACCACATCTAGCGACGCGCTTTCAAAGTCTCCCACCTATCCTACACATGTAGGGTCAATGTTCAGTGCCAAGCTGTAGTAAAGGTTCACGGGGTCTTTCCGTCTAGCCGCGGGTACACTGCATCTTCACAGCGATTTCAATTTCACTGAGTCTCGGGTGGAGACAGCGTGGCCATCATTACGCCATTCGTGCAGGTCGGAACTTACCCGACAAGGAATTTCGCTACCTTAGGACCGTTATAGTTACGGCCGCCGTTTACCGGGGCTTCGATCAAGAGCTTCGACCGAAGTCTAACCCCATCAATTAACCTTCCGGCACCGGGCAGGCGTCACACCGTATACGTCATCTTACGATTTTGCACAGTGCTGTGTTTTTAATAAACAGTTGCAGCCACCTGGTATCTGCGACTCTCGTCAGCTCCATCCGCGAGGGACTTCACCGATAAGAGCGTACCTTCTCCCGAAGTTACGGTACCATTTTGCCTAGTTCCTTCACCCGAGTTCTCTCAAGCGCCTTGGTATTCTCTACCCGACCACCTGTGTCGGTTTGGGGTACGATTCCTTACAATCTGAAGCTTAGAGGCTTTTCCTGGAAGCATGGCATCAATGACTTCACCACCGTAGTGGCTCGACATCGTATCTCAGCGTTAATGAAGAGCCGGATTTACCTAACTCTTCCGCCTACGTACTTGAACCTGGACAACCGTCGCCAGGCCCACCTAGCCTTCTCCGTCCCCCCATCGCAATTGTAAGAAGTACGGGAATATTAACCCGTTTCCCATCGACTACGCCTTTCGGCCTCGCCTTAGGGGTCGACTTACCCTGCCCCGATTAACGTTGGACAGGAACCCTTGGTCTTCCGGCGAGGGAGTTTTTCACTCCCTTTATCGTTACTCATGTCAGCATTCGCACTTCTGATACCTCCAGCAGCCCTTACAGACCACCTTCAACGGCTTACAGAACGCTCCCCTACCCCGCACACTAAAGTGTGCAGCCGCAGCTTCGGTGTATAGCTTAGCCCCGTTACATCTTCCGCGCAGGCCGACTCGACCAGTGAGCTATTACGCTTTCTTTAAATGATGGCTGCTTCTAAGCCAACATCCTGGCTGTCTGAGCCTTCCCACATCGTTTCCCACTTAGCTATACTTTGGGACCTTAGCTGGCGGTCTGGGTTGTTTCCCTCTCCACGACGGACGTTAGCACCCGCCGTGTGTCTCCCGGATAGTACTTACTGGTATTCGGAGTTTGCAAAGGGTTGGTAAGTCGGGATGACCCCCCTAGCCTTAACAGTGCTCTACCCCCAGTAGTATTCGTCCGAGGCGCTACCTAAATAGCTTTCGGGGAGAACCAGCTATCTCCAGGTTTGATTGGCCTTTCACCCCTAGCCACAAGTCATCCGCTAATTTTTCAACATTAGTCGGTTCGGTCCTCCAGTTGATGTTACTCAACCTTCAACCTGCCCATGGCTAGATCACCTGGTTTCGGGTCTATATCCAGAGACTGAACGCCCAGTTAAGACTCGGTTTCCCTACGGCTCCCCTAAACGGTTAACCTTGCCACTGAATATAAGTCGCTGACCCATTATACAAAAGGTACGCAGTCACACCACGAAGGTGCTCCTACTGCTTGTACGTACACGGTTTCAGGTTCTATTTCACTCCCCTCACAGGGGTTCTTTTCGCCTTTCCCTCACGGTACTGGTTCACTATCGGTCAGTCAGTAGTATTTAGCCTTGGAGGATGGTCCCCCCATATTCAGACAGGATATCACGTGTCCCACCCTACTCGATTTCACTGATTATGATGTGTCGGTTACGGGGCTATCACCCTTTATTGCGGCACTTTCCAGAGCCTTCACCTGCATCATTAAAAGCTTAAGGGCTAATCCAATTTCGCTCGCCGCTACTTTCGGAATCTCGGTTGATTTCTCTTCCTCGGGGTACTTAGATGTTTCAGTTCCCCCGGTTTGCCTCTTGTTGCTATGTATTCACAACAAGATACTTACTTATGTAAGTGGGTTTCCCCATTCGGAAATCCCAGACTCAAAAGGTTTTTACTACCTAATCTGGGCTTATCGCAAGTTAATACGTCCTTCATCGCCTCTGACTGCCAAGGCATCCACCGTGTACGCTTAGTCACTTAACCATACAACCCGAAGAAGTTTCGAGTTGATGACTTATTTGCTTTCACTTTTCAAAAGTGAAGACAAACGAGCAACCAAGGTTTTTGGTTGTAACAAGAAGGGTTAATTCTTATTACGTGTTTGCCGGACTCAATGGTGAATCAATGTAAACATTGATTCGAATACAAGACACTTGAATGTGTTTGTGTTGTGTTTATACCGTTCTTATTAACTAAGAAGGGATAAACATTGAGAACTTTTAAATTTGATTAACTTAATCACAGCCTTGAGCTGTTTGATTTCACTTTTCAAAGTGAAAACCAATTAAGTAATCAGTCAGCTTTCCAAATTGTTAAAGAGCTAATCACTTCTTAATGAAGTAACCATTTTTAAAGATTCTTAAGGAAGAACACTTAAAGATGGTGGAGCTAATCGGGATCGAACCGATGACCTCTTCGCTGCCAGCGAAGCGCTCTCCCAGCTGAGCTATAACCCCATCTGGAAAAGTATTTCCTTACTCTAACTTTCTAAACCGTATCAATCTGTGTGGACACTTATCGTGAATATCTTCGCATAAGGAGGTGATCCAGCCCCAGGTTCCCCTAGGGCTACCTTGTTACGACTTCACCCCAGTCATGAACCACAAAGTGGTGAGCGTCCTCCCGAAGGTTAAACTACCCACTTCTTTTGCAGCCCACTCCCATGGTGTGACGGGCGGTGTGTACAAGGCCCGGGAACGTATTCACCGTAGCATTCTGATCTACGATTACTAGCGATTCCGACTTCATGGAGTCGAGTTGCAGACTCCAATCCGGACTACGACGCACTTTTTGGGATTCGCTCACTCTCGCGAGTTGGCCGCCCTCTGTATGCGCCATTGTAGCACGTGTGTAGCCCTACTCGTAAGGGCCATGATGACTTGACGTCGTCCCCACCTTCCTCCGGTTTATCACCGGCAGTCTCCCTGGAGTTCCCACCCGAAGTGCTGGCAAACAAGGATAAGGGTTGCGCTCGTTGCGGGACTTAACCCAACATTTCACAACACGAGCTGACGACAGCCATGCAGCACCTGTCTCAGAGTTCCCGAAGGCACACCTGCGTCTCCGCTGGCTTCTCTGGATGTCAAGAGTAGGTAAGGTTCTTCGCGTTGCATCGAATTAAACCACATGCTCCACCGCTTGTGCGGGCCCCCGTCAATTCATTTGAGTTTTAATCTTGCGACCGTACTCCCCAGGCGGTCTACTTAACGCGTTAGCTCCGAAAGCCACGGCTCAAGGCCACAACCTCCAAGTAGACATCGTTTACGGCGTGGACTACCAGGGTATCTAATCCTGTTTGCTCCCCACGCTTTCGCATCTGAGTGTCAGTATCTGTCCAGGGGGCCGCCTTCGCCACTGGTATTCCTTCAGATCTCTACGCATTTCACCGCTACACCTGAAATTCTACCCCCCTCTACAGTACTCTAGTTTGCCAGTTTCAAATGCAGTTCCGAGGTTGAGCCCCGGGCTTTCACATCTGACTTAACAAACCACCTGCATGCGCTTTACGCCCAGTAATTCCGATTAACGCTCGCACCCTCCGTATTACCGCGGCTGCTGGCACGGAGTTAGCCGGTGCTTCTTCTGCAGCTAACGTCAAGAGATGCCGCTATTAACGACACCCCCTTCCTCACTGCTGAAAGTACTTTTACAACCCGAAGGCCTTCTTCATACACGCGGCATGGCTGCATCAGGCTTGCGCCCATTGTGCAATATTCCCCACTGCTGCCTCCCGTAGGAGTCTGGACCGTGTCTCAGTTCCAGTGTGGCTGATCATCCTCTCAGACCAGCTAGGGATCGTCGCCTTGGTGAGCCATTACCTCACCAACTAGCTAATCCCACCTAGGCATATCTTGACGCGAGAGGCCCGAAGGTCCCCCTCTTTGGCCCGTAGGCATTATGCGGTATTAGCCATCGTTTCCAATGGTTATCCCCCACATCAAGGCAATTTCCTAGGCATTACTCACCCGTCCGCCGCTCGACGCCGTTATCGTTCCCCGAAGGTTCAGATAACTCGTTTCCGCTCGACTTGCATGTGTTAGGCCTGCCGCCAGCGTTCAATCTGAGCCATGATCAAACTCTTCAATTTAAGATTTTGTGACTCAATGAATACTGATTACATTCTCTTTGCTTAATAAAAAGCTAAGTAATGTTGAATTGACTGTGCTAAGACCGAAGTCTTAATTGGTCACTCAGTTCATTGAAATCATTTTAATTCCGAAGAATCTGTTTGCCTTTGCTTTTAAAAGCGAAAACAAACTTAGTGATATTCATCAACGAGTGCCCACACAGATTGATAGGTTTAAATTGTTAAAGAGCTTACTTCTAAAGTTCCGCTTGGAGCCTCTCGAAGTGGACGGCCATTCTAGCGAATTAGCTTTCAGTGTCAAACACTTTTTATCGCTAATTTTTCAAAGCATCTTAAATGCTTAATACCGTCTTAATTGCTTTGTTCAAACCACTTGGTTATCCCTGACAACGGAGGCGCATTATAGAGACAAATCCCCACTGCACAAGAAAAAATTCCAAATAAAATCGCTTTTGCGAATCGTTCGAACACAAAGCAGACAAATCGCGCAAAATAAAAGCGAACCAAGCCGTTTTACTTGGTTCGCTCTTTAAATCGCTCTAGTTTTTATTGATGAGCAACGATTCGATCGTTATGGACTAACAGCTGAACTTTTTTGTCTGGATTCACTTTACCGGCCAATATCGCTTTCGCTAGCGGGTTTTCAACACTCTGCTGAATCGCTCGTTTCAATGGTCTTGCACCGTAAACTGGGTCAAAGCCAACTTGAGCAATCAACTCTAACGCTTTGTCTGAAACCTCAAGCTCATAACCGTTTTCTTCCATTCGCTTGCTCAGGTGTGTTAACTGAATAGAGGCAATCGACTTAATATGTTCTTGCCCTAGCGGGTGGAACACAACACTTTCATCAACACGGTTCAAAAACTCTGGTCTGAAATGCTTACTCACCACTTCCATTACTTCATTCTTAATTCCCTGGTAATCCAGAGCCGCGAAGTTCTCTTGAATTCTCGAAGAACCAAGGTTTGACGTCATAATAACGACTGTATTTCTGAAATCGACAGTTCGACCCTGTCCATCAGTAAGACGACCATCATCCAGTACCTGAAGTAGAATGTTGAAGACGTCCGGATGTGCCTTTTCCACTTCATCTAGTAAGATTACCGAATAAGGCTTACGTCTTACCGCTTCAGTTAAATAGCCACCTTCTTCATAGCCAACATAACCAGGAGGAGCACCAACTAAACGAGCTACCGAATGTTTTTCCATGAATTCAGACATATCAATCCGAACCATAGCATCGTCACTATCGAACATAAAACTCGCTAAGGTTTTACACAACTCTGTTTTACCAACACCAGTCGGACCCAAAAATAGGAATGAGCCAATTGGTTTGTTTGGGTCAGAAAGCCCAGCTCGACTGCGACGAATGGCATTGGCCACGACCTCTACGGCTTCAGTCTGACCAATAACGCGCTTATGAAGTACCGACTCCATTTGTAGTAACTTCTCTTTTTCAGCCTCGAGCATCTTCGAAACCGGAATACCCGTTTGCTTCGATAAAACTTCGGCGATTTCAGTATCCGTGACCTTGTTTTTTAAAAGTGTCATTTCTTGCATTTCTGCTTGAGTAGCAAGGTCTAACTGTTTTTCCAATTCGGGGATACGACCATACTGAAGTTCAGACATACGGTTTAGATCGCCTGCACGACGTGCAAAGTCCATATCCATGCGAGCCTGTTCTAGCTCTGACTTAATATGTTGGGTGCCAGATAGTGCCGCTTTTTCTGCATTCCACACTTCTTCCAACTCAGCAAATTCACGCTCTTTCTCAAGCAATTCATTTTCTAAAGTTTTAAGACGCTTTTCACTGGCATCATCATTCTCATTGGTCAGCGCTTGCTGTTCAATCTTAAGTTGAATAATTTTACGCTCCAGTTTATCCAGAGATTCTGGCTTGGAGTCGATCTGCATACGAATACTTGATGCCGCTTCATCAATGAGGTCGATAGCTTTGTCTGGCAGTTGGCGGTCTGATACGTATCGGTGTGACAGACTCGCTGCCGCAACAATCGCAGGATCAGTGATCTCAACATGATGGTGCAGTTCGTAACGCTCTTTTAGACCACGCAGGATTGCCACGGTATCTTCAACCGTTGGTTCATCCACCAGAACTTTTTGGAAGCGACGCTCCAATGCCGGGTCTTTCTCTATATATTGGCGGTACTCATCCAACGTAGTAGCACCAACACAGTGAAGTTCGCCGCGAGCCAAAGCCGGTTTGAGCATATTGCCCGCATCCATAGAGCCTTCGCCTTTACCGGCACCAACCATGGTATGAATCTCATCGATAAAGAGGATGACGTTACCCTCTTCTTTCGATAGCTCATTAAGAACCGATTTCAAGCGCTCCTCAAATTCACCACGATATTTAGCACCCGCTACAAGTGAGCCCATATCAAGAGACAGCACGCGACGACCACGTAGCCCTTCTGGCACTTCATTATTAATGATGCGCTGAGCGAGTCCTTCAACAATGGCCGTTTTACCCACACCAGGCTCACCGATAATCACCGGATTATTCTTAGTGCGACGTTGCAGCACTTGAATAGTGCGACGAATTTCGTCATCACGACCAATTACCGGATCGAGTTTACCTTGCTCCGCACGCTCGGTAAGGTCTATCGTAAACTTCTCCAAAGCTTGACGCTTATCTTCTGCATTTGGATCATCGACTTTCTGACCACCTCGGATCTGCTCAATAGCTTGAGACAGTTTTTGCTCGGTTAAACCAAGCTCTTTGAGCAAGTTGCCGAGCGGACCACGGTCTTCAATTGCTGCAAGTAGGAAGATCTCAGAAGAGATGTAGGTATCTTTCCGTTTTTGAGCGACCTTGTCACATAGGTTGAACAAAGTACCCATTGCACTTGATAACTGTACATCTCCCCCGATACCACTCACTTTTGGCACGCGATCAAGAATCTCACTCAATTTAGAGCGCAGCTGAACAACATCAATGTTCAACATGGTAAGCAGTGGACGAATCGCACTACCATCTTGGTTTAATAGCGACACCATTAGGTGTACGGGTTCAATGTATTGGTGATCACGACCTAATGCGAGAGACTGAGCATCAGATATCGCAATTTGAAATTTACTGGTGAATCGATCGAGACGCATTCCAACCTTCCTACTTTAGATATGTTTATCTTATGAATAGAAGATGGATACGGTATCGATTATTTTCAAGGGGAAGGAAGTGAACTATCACGCAGAAAGTTCACTGTTTTTGCGATTAATCTAGCCAGATGAAGGTGGCTTGACGCCCTGTTACTCCATCGCGGCGATAAGAGTAAAAATGATCAGGGTCAGCATAAGTACACAGATTACAATCAAACACTTGTGTCACTCCAACATTAGCAAGGCGTTGAGTTGCTAATTGAGACATATTCGCCAACCACTTCTGATTGTTTGGTGTGGCACGAAACGCCTGCTCTGCCTTTTTGTCAAAGCCAACAAAAGCATCCAAAACATCTTGGCCCACTTCGAAAGCCTCTTGACCAATAGCAGGCCCTAACCAAGCCAATAAAGGATTACTGTCATCAATATTAGTGAACTTAGCCACGGCGTTTTCGACAATCCCACCCGCTAAGCCGCGCCAACCAGCATGAACCGCAGCAACTTGAGTGCCCTTACTGTCCGTTAACAGCACTGGCAGACAGTCTGCCGTCATCGCAGATAACACAACACCTTGTTGAGTAGTAAAACTGCCATCTGCATCGAGAATCTTGGAAGTTGGCTCAAAGACTGAAACCACATCGGTTGAATGAGTCTGGTTAAGCCAAACAGGTGCACTCGGCATCTGAGTTTGTTGCTGTAACCAGTCTCGATTCTTATACACCAGATTAATGTCATCCCCAACGTGACTTCCCAAATTCAGACCTTGATACTGAGCCTGCGAAAAACCATCGACTCGAGTTGAGGCAAAGGCTTTGACATTATTAGGGGCGTTCCAATTCGGGATAATCATCGTCATGGTTAGATGTCGTCTTCTTTATTGTCTCGTGCGTCAACGCGCAGCGCTTCTGCCATTACAATCATATCTTGTGGAACAGGAGCATGGAACTCCATCTCTTCACCAGAGATTGGGTGTTCAAAACGAAGCATTACCGCGTGAAGCGCTTGACGATCAAATGAACGGATCATTTGTGTTAATTCTTCAGAGGCACCTTTAGGGATTCGAGCACGGCCACCATATGCCAAGTCACCTAAAAGCGGGTGCTGTAGGTAAGACATGTGTACACGGATTTGGTGAGTACGACCCGTTTCTAGACGTAGGCGAATACGCGTGTGCTCACGGAAGTGTTCAGCAACACGGTAGTGAGTGATCGCAGGTTTGCCCAACTCGTTCACTGCCATTAGCGTACGTTTAGTAGAGTGGCGACCAATCGGTTTTTCAACCATGCCACCTGCTGTCATTTTACCGATCGCAATCGCTTCGTATTCGCGAGTAATACGGCGCTTTGATAGCGCTCGAACTAGACGCGTTTGTGCTGGTACTGTTTTCGCCACCACCATTAGGCCTGTAGTGTCTTTATCAAGACGATGAACAATACCTGCACGCGGTACTTCTGCGATTTGTGGGTAATGGTGTAGGAGCGCGTTTAGCACGGTTCCATCCGGCGTACCTGCACCTGGGTGTACAACAAAATCGCGAGGTTTGTTGATCACCAATAAATCGTCATCTTCGTAAACGATATCCAAAGGAATATCTTGTGCTTCCCAGCGCTCTTCATCTTCAAGTTCAGCTTGTAAGATGATCTCTTCACCGCCCATAACCTTGATACGAGGTTTAGTAACAACTTCGCCATCCACTTGGATTTTGCCGTCAAGAAGCCACTCTTTAATGCGAGAGCGAGAAAAATCGGTAAAGAGTTCAGCAACAGCTTGGTCTAAACGTTGACCTAACTGGCTGCTTTTTACTGTGTCTGTTAATGTGATCTGCTGAGCCATATCGAACTTTTTTAAAAACCGTGAGACTAATACCCATTAGTATGGATAAAATAGATTAATTGCATCATTGTATCTGTTACTGGTTAGAAAGTAACGGAAGCGAACAAAATATTTAAATTCAAGGAATCGACGCCTGACATGAAACACCTCACTTTATCGGGTCTATTAGCTGTATCACTGTTAGTTGGTTGTAGTAGCAGTGAAGAGATCGTCCCAGATGTACCGCCATCGGTTCTCTATTCTGATGCACAAGAATCGCTACAAAGTGGTAGCTGGTTATCTGCGATTGAAAAACTAGAAGCGCTGGACTCGCGTTACCCATTCGGTGCGTACTCAGAACAAGTACAGCTAGACCTTATCTACGCTTACTACAAGAACGATGACCTAGCGCTAGGACTGGCGACCATTTCACGATTCTTACGTTTAAACCCAACGCATGAAAAGCAAGACTGGGTTTTATACATGCGCGGGTTAACGCACATGGCGCAAGACCGTAACTTCATGCACGATCTGTTCAATATCGATCGTAGCGACCGCGACCCTGAGCCGGTGAAACTCGCTTTTGCTGATTTTAAGAAGCTACTAGAGCGTTTCCCTGCAAGCCCTTACGCGGAAGATGCACAGAAACGTATGTTCGCGCTGAAAAACCGTTTAGCAGAGTATGACTTAGCAACGGCTGATTTCTATCTTCGTCGTGAGGCGTGGATTGCTGCAATCAACCGTACACAAGAGCTGCAGAAAACCTATCCAGATACCATTGCTGCACGTAAATCTTTAGAGATCCAGTTAGAAGCTTACAAGCAACTTGGTCTTGAAGATGCTGTAGCAAGAACGGAAAAGTTGATTGAGCTAAACCCTATTCCGTAGCCAACCTCCCGTATCTGTCTGATAGAAAAGCACACCTTATGTGGTGTGCTTTTTTTTGAACTGTGCATACCAACTGATGGTGATATTAGTAAGACGAAGGGCAAGTTCACTACTCCATGAATTTATCCATAAACACCAAAAAGCCGCTTGAGATCGTACTCAAGCGGCTTTTTAAATTTGACAGATTTTCGGGTAACAGCTTGGTGTGACATTAATCACAAAACAACACTGTTTAATTATTCGCCGCACACCTTTTAAGGGCTGTACGATTTCCCTAAAAACTGAAGTAATTTTTAGCGAACCCTTGGGTTCAATTTATCCTTTTTATTATTGAGAACAAGCATTTTTCTCGAAAAACATAACAATTTTTGCGTGAGATCACATTTGATTTCAATCTTAAAAAACCACCACCAAAACTAGATCCAGATCACATTCTTTCCCACCCAAAAACGTAATCTGGAGTTAACCCATGAGGGATACAACAGAGGAAAACTTCTATGAAAATGAATATCACTGGTAAGAATATTGACATCACCTCTGCAATCCGTGAGCACATTGAAAGTAAATTTAAGAAGTTAGAAAAATGGCAAGTAGACATCATCGGCTGCCAAGCAAGCTTTAGTGAAGAGCCTAACAAGAAGAAGAAATTTGAAGCGGTTATTACCGTACCGAAAGGCCAGCTTGTTGCTTCATCAATCCATGATGACCTATATGTTGCCGTTAATGAGGTGGAACAAAAATTAGAACGACAACTGAATAAGCTAAGACACAAACCTGAAGCTCGCCGAGCTGAAAAGCCTCAGATTGAAGAGCTAAAAGCTGAAGTAGAATAAGAGAAATAAAAGGATTCGAAGATAGCGCCAATACGGCGCTATTTTTTTGCTTGACGCTTTTCGTTCGCTTGCTTATTGTGTTTAAACATTCAAAAAACAAACCATTTTTATGCACACTCAAACTCTGTTTATTTTTGACTTCTTTTTCCTTCCGTAAATCGGAGGCTAAGTCGTTTTAGAAAAACAAGTCAAAAACGAACAGAAAGCCTCCCACTCAAGGGAGGCTTTTTTATAAGGACCCATTTATGACTGACCAACCCATTTCGCTTGATGAAATTCGCCTTCGCTTAAATGATCTTGATGATCAGCTTCTAAGCTTACTCTCTGAACGTCGCAAACTCAGTATTGAGGTGGCTAAAAGCAAAGTAGAGACATCAAAGCCAGTTCGAGATGCCGTTCGTGAACAACAGCTACTGGTGAAGCTGATCGGGAATGGAAAAGAGAAGTACGACCTAGATGCTCAGTACATCACTAAACTGTTTCATACCATCATCGAAGATTCAGTACTTCTTCAACAATCTTACTTGCAGAATCTTGCCAATCCACAGAGCCGTAAACCTTTGGCTCGTGTCGCGTTTCTGGGGTCAAAAGGGTCATACTCACACCTTGCAAGTCGTGAATACTTCAGTCGCCGTAACACTGAGCTAATCGAACTAAACTGCAATCACTTTAAAGAGGTCACGTCGACGGTCGAGTCTGGTCATGCTGACTACGGTGTACTTCCAATTGAAAACACCAGTTCAGGTTCTATCAACGAAGTATACGACCTACTTCAACACACAACGCTTTACATTGTGGGTGAACTATCACAACCGATTGAGCACTGCTTAGTTGCGAAAAAAGATATTCGTCTAGAAGACATCACAACCCTTTACTCTCACCCACAACCACATCAACAGTGCAGTGAGTTCTTGAGTCGTTTAAAAGGCGTGACTCTAGAGTCTTGCGCGAGCACAGCTGATGCAATGAAGAAGGTGAAAGAACTTGATGACGACACTGTCGCTGCGATCGGCAACTCCTCAAGCGGTAAGCTATATGGCCTTCAGCCAATTCAAGGCGATATTGCCAACCAAACCGAAAACCACACTCGCTTTATCGTAGTCGCGCGTAAGCCTGTTGAAGTATCAACTCAAATTCCAGCGAAAACGACTTTGATCATGTCAACCTCCCAAGAAGCGGGATCACTAGTCGAAACATTACTGATTCTACAACGCTACGGTATCAACATGACCAAGTTAGAATCACGTCCTATTATGGGTAACCCTTGGGAAGAGATGTTCTATGTGGATCTAGAGGCGCACTTGAACTCTGACAACATGCAGCAAGCAATTACCGAGCTGACGACTATTACGCGTCATTTGAAAGTATTGGGCTGCTATCCAAGCGAGAACATTAAAGCGACACAAGTTAAACTCCCGTAACCTGTGAACCAATGTTTGTTAACAGAAACTGGTTAATAAAAGACTTATCGAAATAAAAACTAGCATAAGTAACGGCCAACTTATTAGGTCTCTGGTACAGGAGTTATCAAGGTCAATCTATGATACTTCAGTGAGAACAAACAACAGAGCAAGTGAATAATCATGAAAACAGTCATTATCGCGTCACTCAACCCAGCGAAAATAAGCGCAGTGAAAAGTGCTTTTGAAGCGGCTTTCCCACAGCAAGAATTTGACTTCAAAGGCGTGAGCGTAGCAAGTGGCGTTGCTGATCAGCCTATGAGCAATCAAGAAACCTATCAAGGTGCGGTCAATCGTGTTCACAATGCAATTCAAGCTATTCCAGATAGCGACTTCTATGTTGGCTTAGAAGCCGGTATTGAAAACAATGTAACCTTTGCTTGGATGGTGATTGAATCAAACGGTCAACGCGGCGAATCCCGCTCTGCTAGCCTGATGCTACCGCCACAAGTTATTGAGAAACTTGCACACGCTAACGAGCTTGGTGATGTTATGGACGAGGTGTTTGGTACCGACAATATCAAACAGAAAGGAGGGGCTATTGGACTGCTTACCCACAATCAACTCACGCGCAGCTCGGTATACCATCAAGCACTGATCTTGGCTTTGATCCCATTTGTAAACCCGGAGCACTTCCCAAGAGATTAACCTGCCCATAAAGCGGAGGTTGTGACCCTGACAATCACCATAATAGAAAAGAAAGCAAAAACGCTAGCCGAGGCTAGCGTTTTTAGCTTGGACTGACGGATAAACGTTCTTATTTGAGCAACAACTGAGCAATCTCGTGCTTCTCTTGTTCCGATTTGGCTTTTAGCTCGTTGGAACCGCGCGTGATGGTTGCGACGCCCACTCCCAACATTTGACTAATTTGTCGCTGAGAAAGGTCGCCTTTCATCAGTTCACACAGAATATTTACACGAGCGACCAAGGCTTCGCGTTCATCAGGAGTCATCATCATGGTCAGTAGCAGCTCATGCTGATCATTTTCAGCGGCACTCTTGACTAAATCCATCAACTCTTGCCAATTACTGTACTCTGGTTGTGGTGCCATATCCCTACACTTATCTCTTGTTATCGTTCTATTAAAACAAAGGCAGACGCGCTGCGACTGCCTTTTAATGTATACCGAAACCCTATATTGAATCCAATTTAAATAAGTATTCCATCATTCACCGCCGATTTGAGTTAGACGGTTAGTATTTTGCATCACGCTCATGAGCCGCTAGGAACTGCCCTTGCTCACCCAAGATATCTCGATAATAGGTTTCGAACATCAAGATATTTTGTACGTAACCACGTGTCTCTTTGAACGGAATCATCTCGATAAAAGCAAACACATCCAGTTTGCCATCACTTCGAGATCGCCACTGTTTCACTCGGTGTGGGCCTGCATTGTAAGCGGCTAAGGCAAAGATGCGATTGTTGTCGTATTGATTCAGCAATCCATCAAGATAATGACTACCAATCTCGATATTTTTGCCAACGTTGTACAAGTCTTCACGCCCCTGATACTTCAGCTGGTACTTTTTAGCTGTGTATTTGGCCGTCGCTGGCATAATTTGCATGATTCCGCGCGCACCAACCGGGGATTTTGCCTCGCTATCCAATGCGCTCTCTTGACGCGCTAACGACATCAAAGTCACAGGGTCAATGTCATGCTTCTCAGCGTAGAAGTTGAACCACCACTTATGCGCGACAGGGAAACGCAGTTCCAAGTTATCCCACATTTTGGCAGAAATGCTCGCCGTAACAGTTAGGTGATTCCAACCTTGACGAGAGGCATACGCAGCCAGCATGGACTTCTGTTCTTTGCTTGAGTTAGCCAGCAACCAACGCCACTCACTCTTAGCCGCAGCAATTTTATCGCGTGTAATCAGTTCATCAATACGCACCAGAGCGGTCTCAAATGGCTTTACAACTTGCGAGTTATACGTCAATGACGACGTTTTATAGCGCACCGGTTCATTTAGTTGCTTGGCCGCAGCTACGCTGTAGAAATTACGCTGACCAAGGATATCAGTAAGTCGCTTAGTACCCTCAGTTTCTTGCCCCAATGCTAGCTCAGCTCTGCCGCGCCAGTACTGCCAACGAATCGAACTTTGATGTTTATCATCTAGCTTGCTAATCCAGTGCTGCAAACCAGCCCAATCTGCATGTTGAATCGCAAGGCGTGCACGGCGCTCTAACAACACTTGCTTAGAAGAGGTCTCTATTGCTTGATCTCGCCAAGCCATCATCTCTTCTGAATCGGTATTGATCAGGCGAAACGCCAAGTAATCAGCCAGTTGCTGAGTTTTCTCCTGTGAAAACTTCTGACCTTCAATCACTTTATCAAACGCCTTCTGTGCCGCCGTGGTATCTTTGCGTGCCAACTTCTGGAAAGCGAGCTCGGTCTGCTTTTGATAAAACTCGTTCACCTTGTGTTTTTTTGCAAAGCTCACCACCCCTTCAGGCTTACTGAACAGAGCTTTCATCTCCTTGCCTTGTTTGGCTGCCTTGTCGCTATCAAGCTGTTTAAGCAGATAGTTCATTAGCTTGCCGTTACGCTGTTCGAAAGCCAGCAACAGCCTATCAAGAATCAACTCATCACTGCGTAACCCCGCTTTATCCCAAGCTGAAAAAAGTGGGTCGCAGCTATCATCAACACCATTACCGCTCAACCATAACTGCTTCGCCCCCTTATAAGCCAAGTCATAATTTCCTTGCTCATAGTGTGCTCGGTAATAGATACACTGATACTTTTCACCGGAGGGTTCTTGAGTTTGAAATTCGAGAATCGTCGACCATTTTTTCTGCGACTCTAGTTCCGTTAAATAAGGCGCGCGAATACGGTTTGAGAATGGAAAAGCACGATTGTTCTCGATAAATGCATCAACCTCTTGTGGCGTTCGCTTGCCCAAGTCAATCATAAATGCACGATAGTCTGTGTATGGCGTTAGGGGGTATGTTCGAATTTTAGATCGCAGCTTGGCATAGAGCTCAATGTTACGATCATCCAATACGTCTTGTGCTTGGTCGTATATATCACGCTGCATTTCTAGCTCAGAAGCACGGCTCGCCTGAGCCTCAGGAGCCAATAGCATAGAAGGCAAAACTACTGATGCAGCAACAGCAATTTTTCTATTGAGAAATCGGAAAAACATTCGCTCTTTCCTTAGTGCGTGTTTGAATACGTGAAGGCTATTTACGCCTTACATCACATCAAATGTAAAGAGTTTGAGTGTAAATATTATTAAAGTTTAACACTCCACCTAAAAAGCATTTGAAATCTGCTTTTAGTGAGAATTTTGACAATTAAAAGCCAAGATTTATCCCTGAAAAGCCTTTTCATATCGGGGAGTAACATCTTTGGACGGATTGGTATAAAATAATCGTTTATTTTGAACAATAAGTAGGAACGATCGGCAATGGCTGAATACGTATATACCATGTCGCGAGTGAGCAAAATTGTGCCACCAAAGCGTCAAATTCTGAAAGACATCTCTCTAAGCTTTTTCCCTGGTGCCAAAATTGGTGTTTTAGGTCTGAATGGTGCAGGTAAATCAACACTGCTACGTATCATGGCCGGTATTGATACAGACATCGATGGTGAAGCTCGTCCACAGCCAGGTCTAAATGTAGGTTACCTACCTCAAGAGCCTGTTCTTGATGAATCTAAAACGGTTCGTGAGATCGTTGAAGAAGCGGTTGCAGACGTAGCAGGCGCAATGAAGCGCCTAGACGAAGTATATGCAGCTTACGCCGAACCAGACGCTGACTTCGATGCACTAGCAAAAGAGCAAGGTGAACTTGAATCTCTTATCCAAGCAAAAGACGGTCACAATCTAGAAAACGCTCTAGAGCGTGCAGCTGATGCACTTCGTCTACCTGAGTGGGATGCGAAAATCGAACACCTATCGGGTGGTGAGCGTCGTCGTGTTGCTATCTGCCGTCTACTTCTAGAGAAGCCAGACATGCTTCTACTAGACGAACCAACCAACCACCTGGATGCAGAATCTGTAGCGTGGCTTGAGCGTTTCCTTGTGGATTACAACGGTACTGTTGTGGCAATCACCCACGACCGTTACTTCCTAGATAACGCAGCAGGTTGGATCCTAGAACTTGACCGTGGTGAAGGTATTCCGTGGGAAGGTAACTACACATCTTGGCTAGAGCAAAAAGATGCGCGTCTGCAACAAGAGGCGTCTCAAGAGAAAGCTCGCCAGAAGACTATCGAAAAAGAACTTGAGTGGGTTCGTCAAAACCCGAAAGGTCGTCAGTCTAAATCTAAAGCGCGTATGGCTCGTTTTGAAGAACTGCAAAGCGGCGATCGTCAGAAGCGTAACGAAACTAACGAGCTATTCATCCCGCCAGGTGAGCGTCTAGGCGATAAAGTTATCGACGTGAAGAACCTAACTAAGTCTTTCGATGGCCGTGTTCTTATCGACGACCTATCATTCAGCATGCCTAAAGGTGCTATCGTTGGTATCATCGGTGCGAACGGTGCGGGTAAATCAACGCTATTCAAGATGCTAAGCGGCACTGAACAGCCTGATTCAGGTACGGTTGAGCTAGGTGAAACAGTGAAGCTGGCATCGGTTGACCAATTCCGTGACAGCATGGATGACACGAAGACGGTGTTCCAAGAGATCTCTGAAGGCGCTGATATCATCAAGATCAACAACTTCGAAATCCCAGCTCGTGCATACTGTTCTCGCTTCAACTTCAAAGGCTCAGACCAACAGAAGATCATCGGTGAGCTTTCTGGTGGTGAGCGTAACCGTGTTCATCTGGCTAAGCTGCTTAAGACGGGTGGTAACGTACTGCTTCTCGATGAGCCAACCAACGACCTTGATGTTGAAACACTGCGTGCACTAGAAGAAGCGCTACTAGAATTCCCTGGCTGTGCAATGGTTATCTCGCACGACCGTTGGTTCTTAGACCGTATCGCTACGCATATCATTGACTACCGTGATGAAGGTCAAGTTAACTTCTATGAAGGTAACTACAATGAGTACATGGAATGGCTGAAGAAGACGCTTGGTCCTGAAGCAGCTGAACCACACCGTATCAAATACAAGCGTGTAACTAAGTAAACTTCGCTTGTTACTTATTCTAAGGCCGCTCAACCAGCGGCCTTATATGATATGACACTCTAAACCGATAGATAAGGAAATATCTATGATAGAAAGGCGTCGATTTTCAAGGATCGTTTATCAAGTCGCTACCAGTTTAACCCAAGATACTTTAGTGGTTGATGGCACAATACAAGACTTGTCACTACAAGGCTTACTGATAGATTGTGAAAATCACCACCAATTAAACCATCACTTGCCTGTTCAAATTTGTTTTCAATTAACAGACAGTGATATCGACATTCAACTAGAAGCCTCTATTGTCTCTACCATCAATACCTCAGTGCGCTTACGCATAGAGCATTTAGATATTGATAGTATCAGCCATCTTAAGCGCCTTGTGGAGCTGAACGTTGGTGATGATGAGTTACTTTATCGAGAAATAGAACATCTAACAGATTTAGGCGAAGAGTCAGCGGAATAAAGTACGCTCTTCGAATTATTATTTAATACGTCATCATGTCTCAGAAAATTTCGATTACTGTTCCTTCGAGCCAAGGGGAGCAGACATTTTACTTTGGCCGCAAAGCTGTGCTTTTTTGCACCTCTGCAATCCTTTCAGTTCCTCTTTTAATTAGCGGTGCTATCTATCTACATTACGACGGTCAGCAGAAACTAACTGCATCCGAACAGCACGCCTCTGATCAGGCTCACGATGCACAGAAGCTGATCGAGACTTTGATTGTAGAGAAAGACAATATGGAGTTTATGTACGATGAGCAGATTGAAACCAATCACTCGTTGGCACAAGCTCTGACGGAAAAAGAAGGCACCATTCAACTGCTCGGTAAACGTGTCTTCGATGTCGAGTCGGTACTTGGCCTTGCTGATGAAGAACTGGTTAACGATGAGACCTCTCTTGAAGAGCGAATCGACGCTGCGGCCATCGACTCAGCAGTTCGCGCAACCATGTTCCGTTTAATCCCTAACGATAGTCCAATGGCTTATCAACGCATCTCTTCATCATACGGCAGCCGTATCAACCCGATTACAGGCAAGCGTCATACTCATACTGGTATCGACCTTACCTGTAAGCGCGGTGAAGATATTCTTGCTCCGGCTGACGGAGTGATTGAAACCGTGCGCCCAAGTAAGAAAGGCTTTGGTAACTTCCTGACCATGCGCCACTCTTTTGGCTTCATGAGCTCGTACGCTCATCTGCAGAAGTTTAAGGTTCGCAGCGGCCAATTTGTAAGTAAGGGTGATGTGATTGCAAGCTGTGGTAACTCAGGAAACTCAACAGGCCCACATCTGCATTACGAAGTACGCTTCTTGGGCCGCTCTTTGAACCCGCAATACTTGATGGACTGGACACCAGAAAACTTTAACTACGTATTTGATAAAGAGAAGAAGGTTAAGTGGGGACCGCTGGTTCAACTGATCGATAATGTCGTACGTCTTCAAATCAACCTGACGAACGTACCTTACATCAACTCATCGATTGAAACTGTATCAAGTGATGAAACCGAGACAAAGACAACACTGGCAACCAACTAACGTGTGATAGCTTTTGACCTACGGTGATCTTTTTACCTACAGTAGGACAAATACTCTTAACACAATGATAGTTAAACAAAAAAATAGCCACCTAAGTTAGGTGGCTATTTTTCTATCTATTCTTAACTCAATGTTATTGGAGCTAACTCTAGCGCAGGCTAGCCGCGATGAATCGAGTCATGGGCTTGCTTAAGAAGATTTTGACTCTCTTGCAAGAACTGCTGAGAGTAATCACCAAACCACTCGCTCACTTCATTAAAGCTTTCCACGAATTGAGCTTTATCTTTGCCTTCCAGAATCTTCAGGGCTTCACCAAAGCAGTGGTGGAAACGGCGAATCATCGCGATATTTTCGTCTGAAGAGAGAATAATATCCCCGTACAGGTTCGGGTCTTGAGCAAACAGACGGCCTACCATCGCAATCTCAAGGCGGTAGATAGGTGAACTCAGCTGAAGCAGACGATCAATGTTTGGATTCTCTTTGCTAAGGTGTAGGCCGTAAGCAAATGAAGTGAAGTGGCGCAGCGCTTGGATTAACGTCATACCGTGATCGTGTTCTTGAGCATCCATACTACACAGGCTTGCCCCCCAGATACCGAATTGCTCTAACAACCACTGGTAGCTTTCTTGACCGCGACCATCACTGTAAACAATCACCTGCTTTGCAAGGCTTGGGACATCTGGGCCGAACATTGGGTGTAGACCCACTACAGGGCCTTGATGAACCGCTAACATGCGTTGCAGTGGCTTAGACTTGATTGATGTTAAGTCACACAGAATACAGTCGCTTGGCAAATTGTTCAGCTTGTCAATTACACCTTCTGTCAGATGGATAGGCACAGTGACCACGACAAGACCAGCATCTTTCAGTAACTCATCAGCCTTGTCCCAGTCTTTGCTACCTAGTACTTTTACATCGTAGCCAGATAGCTTGAACATACGTCCAAATAGACCACCCAGCTGGCCATTACCACCGATAATAACAACTGAACGCAGCTCAGGGTTCAGACACTTAAAGCCAGAATCCTTCTCACTCGCGTACGACTCACGCATAGTACGACGCAGAATGTCTTCAATAAGCTGTGGCGGCACACCGAGTTTTTCAGCCTCTGCACGGCGAGATGCAAGCATCGCTGCCTCACGCTCAGGCACATAAATCGGTAAACCGTGCTCGCTTTTCACCTCACCTACTTTCTCAACCAGCGCCAAGCGTTGGGCAAGAAGCTCTAACATCTGTTTATCGACAACGTCAATTTGGTCGCGTAATTCGTTCAGTTCAACGGCCATTCTTCTTCCTTTCTAATCCTTAAGCCTCGATTGGTGCAGGTACTAGCCTTTTAGACGATTTTCCAAGAATGGGACTAGTTCCGTGTGTGCACGTTTTAATAGTGCCTCAGTTGAATCCCAATTGATACACGCGTCGGTAATTGAAACGCCGTATTTCATCTGATCGAGAGGAATGTCAGAAGATTGATTGCCCTCGTTAAGGTGGCTTTCAATCATCAAACCGATGATGGATTTGTTGCCTTCACGAATCTGATGGATTACGTCTTCAGCAACCAGCGGTTGACGACGGAAGTCTTTGCGAGAGTTAGCGTGACTACAATCCACCATAAGTGCAGCACCTAGACCTGCTTTTGATAGCTCTTCTTCACACTCATGCACCGATACAGAATCGTAGTTAGTCTGCTTACCACCACGAAGAATCACATGGCCATTTGGGTTACCTTGAGTTGTCAGTAACGCAACTTGACCTTCACGGCTGATACCCATGAAACGGTGACTTGAAGAGGCCGCTTGCATCGCGTTAATCGCAGTACCTAGGTTGCCATCAGTACCGTTTTTGAAGCCGATTGGCATAGATAGACCACTTGCCATCTCACGGTGAGTTTGAGATTCAGTCGTACGAGCACCGATCGCCGCCCAGCTAAATGTATCTGCTAGGTATTGCGGGCTGATTGGATCAAGCGCTTCAGTCGCTAATGGGATTTCCATCTCTGCCAGTTCAACCAGCAGTTCACGACCTACGTGAAGGCCATGCTCAATATCAAATGTGCCGTCTAGATGTGGGTCATTGATTAGACCTTTCCAACCAACGGTTGTACGCGGTTTTTCGAAGTACACGCGCATTACGATGTACAGTTGATCACTGAGCTCTTCAGAGAGTGCTTTCAGGCGTTTTGCGTACTCTTTAGCAGCTTCAACGTCATGAATCGAACAAGGACCACAAACCACTAGCATGCGGTGATCTTTTTTGTGGATGATGTTGGCGATAGTTTGACGAGACTCTTGAATAAAACGACGAGCATTATCACTCAGAGGTAATTTTGCTTTTAACTCGTCTGGAGTAATCAGTACCTGTTCGTCGATGATATTGACATTGCTTAATTCACTTTTCTGCATAACTCAACCTGTATTCTTTTATTTACACCCATGTGGTCCATATGGGCTAACAATCTTTAAAAACTAACATAACAGCTATAAAAACGATTGCAAGTGTAAATAATAAAAAACATCCGATGTAAATTAAAATTTACACAGTGGATTTTCAGGCAAAAAAATGAAAAAGAGTTAGAAATCAGTCTTTACAGATACAAAAAAGGCGATATTTCTCATATCGCCTTAACAAAACTTAAAAAGTGTCTATTTATTGCCCGTTATCTAAAACGCGCTTCATCTGCTCAGACGCCTCTTTCCATCGAACATCTGACTGTAGCGTTGAAAGGTCGAAAGTGTGTTTTTTCAATAAAGAGTGTGCCAGGGGAACACTTTGTATCTCTAGGTTATCTAAAGCCTCTATTTGTGCATCTCGTTTATTACACATCAACACCATGTTACATCCAGCATCCAAAGCGGCTTGCGCTCTTTGTGCCGGACCACCCATAATCGCCGCACCTTCCATCGTCAAATCATCAGAGAATACTAACCCTTTAAATCCAAGTTGTTTCCTCAACACCTCTTGTAACCAATAGTGTGAACCGCTGGCGGGCTTATCGTCATAGTGAGAAAAAACCACATGCGCAGGCATCATCGCATCCAAAATACCTGCCTCAATTTGAGCCTTAAAGATCGCCATGTCAGTTTCAAAGATATCTTCTCTTGGGTCGTAAGGTGTCTCTAGGTGAGAGTCTGCAATCACACCGCCATGGCCTGGGAAGTGTTTGCCCGTCGTAGCCATTCCGACGCTTTTCATCCCACGGATAAAGGCACTACTGTGACGAACAATAGTATCGATGTCCTCACCAAAGGCGCGATTGCCAATCGCTTTACACTGATGGCCTTTGTCCAATACCGGTGCGAAGCTCAAATCGATATCATGAGCCACTAGTTCTGCAGACATCAACCAACCAGCTTGCTCAGCCAATTGTTCACCGTTGTTGTGTTTGGCGAACTCTTGCGCCGCAGGAATAATTGAGAAACCATCACGAAAGCGTTGTACTCGGCCGCCTTCTTGATCGACACCTATGAGAATAGGTCGTTTAGCCGCTTTGCGGATCTCTTTGGTTAGTGCCGCTAGCTGCTTGCTGTCATGATAGTTACGAGCAAAAAAGATCAATCCACCCACGGTTGGGTGCTCAAGAATTTCTCTATCTTCAGCAGTGAGCTCGTAGCCTTCAACATCTACCCACAACGGTCCCATATTTATCCCTTACTAAGCCAAAATTGATAATCTTCACGAGGTTATTCCGTTTGAATTTGCATTACAATGTTTTTAATTCACGGTCAGAAGAGTTTAGGAATGGATCATAAAGAGCTATACATCGGGGTTATGTCTGGGACCAGTATGGACGGTATCGACACCGCTTTGGTCAGTATCGACGACCAGCAAATTAGGCTGATTGCCCACGACGAATTCCCTATGCCCGAAGAGACCAAAAAGAAGCTACTCGATGTCTGTATCGGCCAGCAAACTAATTTGATCGCGATAGGCGAACTCGACCGCCAGCTTGGTCATCTATTCGCGGATGCGGTTCTACAGCTACTATCAAAACACGATATCTGCGCCTCTCAAATCACCGCGATTGGCAACCATGGCCAAACCGTTTTCCACCAGCCTAGTGGAAATCACCCATTTACTATGCAGTTGGGTGATGCCAATATCATTGCAACTAAAACCAATATTGATGTTGTTGCCGATTTTCGTCGCAAAGACATGGCGTTGGGTGGGCAAGGAGCTCCTTTGGTACCCGCATTTCATCGCACCATATTTGAGGCAAAAGAGAGCAGCGTAGTAGTACTAAACATTGGTGGCATATCGAATATTTCAGTTCTTCAACCAAACAAGCCAACGTTGGGTTATGACACAGGCCCGGGCAACATGTTGATGGATGCTTGGGTACACAAGCACTGCGGTAAAAAGTATGATCAAGATGGGAAGTTTGCTCGCAGTGGCCAAGTAAATTCCGCCCTACTGAGTTCACTGCTTGAAGAAGCCTACCTTGCCGAACTACCACCGAAAAGCACAGGGCGAGAGCTGTTCAATCTGCCGTGGCTAGAAAACCAATTAAAGACATTGCCAGAAATATCGGGACCCGATGTACAGCGCACCCTTTGTGAGTACAGCGCCATCACCATAGCTAATGAAGTGGTGAAGCATCAATCTGGATCATCCCCTGCCCTATACGTATGTGGTGGAGGTGCCAGAAACCCTCTTTTAATGGAGCGCCTTGCTACGTTGCTACCCGATTGGCAAGTAAGTTCAACCTCCGCTAAAGGGGTCGATGCCGATTACATGGAGGCCATGGCATTTGCATGGCTCGCTCAACGTTATGTGCATAAGCTACCAAGCAACCTTCCCGAGGTAACAGGGGCTTCAAAAAGCGCTTCTCTGGGCGTGCTGTACCGCGCAAACTGACCATCAATAGAGATTAGATTTAAGGATATTTATGAGTAACGACGCTCTTATTTCAGCACTATCACACTTAGTCTCTGAGGGGAGAAACCCTGAAACCATGGATATAGATCTGCTCTCCTCTCTGGAAGTGGTAGAGAAGATCAACCAACAAGACAAACAGGTACCGCTCGCTATCGAGAGTGAGCTACCACAGATAGCCAACGCGGTTGACCATATCGCTCACGCCTTTCGCAATGGCGGTCGCCTTATCTACATGGGCGCTGGCACCAGTGGCCGACTCGGCGTACTCGACGCTTCAGAGTGTCCACCGACATTTGGCGTTTCCGACCAATTGGTCATTGGCCTGATTGCAGGCGGTCCAGAGGCGATATTAAAAGCGAAAGAGGGAGCAGAAGATTCACTCACACTTGGTGTCGAAGACCTTAAAGCCATTCACTTTAATGCCAAAGATGTCGTGGTCGGCATTGCTGCGAGTGGTCGCACGCCTTATGTGATTGGTGCACTCAAATACGCCAATGAGATTGGCGCGACCACAGTATCACTCTCTTGCAACCCTGACTCACCTATCGCTCAGTTGGCTAAAATTCCTATCAGCCCTGTGGTTGGCCCAGAGGCGCTCACTGGCTCGACCCGTCTCAAATCGGGCACCGCTCAAAAACTGGTACTCAACATGCTGACCACTGCCAGTATGATCCGCATTGGCAAAAGCTATCAAAACCTAATGGTGGATGTAAAAGCAACCAATGAGAAGCTAGTGGCGCGCGCTGCCCGTATTGTTATGCAAGCGACGGATTGCGACAAAGAGGTAGCAAGAGAAACGCTTGCAAAGACCAACTACGACGTGAAACTGGCAATTTTAATGATCCTCACCGGATTAGACTTAGAGGCCGCTAAACAGCAACTCAAGAACCAAGATGGTTTTCTTCGTAAAGCGGTTGAGCACAATCAATCTAACGAGTAACGCGTCAAGGTGTGCATCTATTAATTGAGTTCACATCGTCTCAAAGCAAAAAGCACCGACGAATCGGTGCTTTTTAATGCTAGCATACAGCTTAGTGATCGTTCGAGAACTCGTCCCAACCTCGTTGCCACTCCATACGAAAACGCTGCGCATCTTCCGTACCAGAACAAACGCCTTCATAAACCTGACCAGAAAGACCAATCTGATAAGCATGATTAGGGTTACAGTATTCGCTGACGCCTTGGTAGTAACCTTCGCTGTATGCGGCTTGGTCGACTGCGCCCAGCTTTGTCATCTCAGAATAGGAACGTTGAGTATGACCTTTTACACCATCGCGGTAGCCAATTTCTTGCCAGTTTCCCTCTGCCGCTAAGTCTTGCACGTTTGATGCACACCCTGTCATACCTAGAGCCATTAGCAAAGCTACGGTTACTTTCTTCATTTGAATCCCTTATCTTGTTATTATTCATTAGCTGCTATCACTAGCTGACGTATCTCGATTCTCCGCTTAACCCGCTAAAATGTCCACTGCTTCCCCTAGGTTACCGCTTAGTTCGAGACAAAACCACTTAACCTGACACCCAACCGCTTAACAAATCTGAAAACCACTCAATCAACCACAGCGCCACTTAAATCGCTATACGACCACTAACGACTTAAGCACAAGCTTCTCGCCAACCGCTCGCTTATTATCCACCCTGACTTAATTAATACATTCAGGGATAACAAATTATGATGTGGTTTCTAACCTGTGTTGCGGCACTTATTGGTGGCTACTTTCTTTATGGCACCTTCATTGAGAAAATATTCGGCATAAACGAAAAACGCCAAACTCCGGCTCATACAAAACAAGATGGTGTGGATTACGTTCCAATGTCGACACCTAAAGTTTACCTTGTTCAACTACTGAACATTGCAGGTGTAGGTCCAATCTTCGGCCCTATCATGGGTGCCCTATACGGCCCAGCAGCCATGCTATGGATCGTGCTAGGTTGTATTTTCGCAGGTGCCGTGCACGACTACTTCTCAGGTATGTTATCTATCCGTAATGGCGGTGCTTCGGTTCCAACCATCACTGGACGTTACCTAGGCAATGGCGCAAAACACTTTATGAATATCTTTGCCATTGTTCTACTGCTTCTAGTTGGCGTGGTATTCGTTTCTGCTCCAGCTGGCATGATCACTAACCTAGTGAACGACCAAACTGATTTCGCGATGTCTGCAACGACTATGGTTGTGGTTATCTTCGCTTACTACATCATTGCAACGATTGTCCCTGTTGATAAAATCATTGGTCGCTTCTACCCACTGTTCGGCGCACTGCTTATCTTCATGTCTGTTGGTCTAATCACAGCGATTGGCTTCTCTGATGAGCACCAAATCATGGGTGGATTTGAGATCAGCGACATGTTCACCAACATGAACCCGAATGACTTACCGCTGTGGCCTGCTCTATTCATCACTATCGCTTGTGGTGCTATCTCTGGCTTCCACGCAACTCAGTCTCCTCTAATGGCGCGTTGTATGGAAAATGAGAAGAACGGTCGCTTCGTATTCTACGGCGCAATGATTGGCGAAGGTATCATCGCTCTTATCTGGTGTGCTCTTGCACTATCGTTCTTCGGTTCAGTTGAGTCTCTATCTGAAGCTGTAGCAAATGGCGGTCCAGGCAACGTGGTATACAGCGCTTCATTTGGCCTACTGGGTGTATTTGGCGGTATCCTTGCTTTCCTAGGTGTAGTTATCCTACCTATCACTTCTGGTGACACTGCATTCCGTTCAAGCCGTCTTATCCTTGCTGAATATTTCAACATGGAACAGAAGACCCTACGTAACCGTCTACTGATGGCGCTACCACTGTTCGTTATCGGTGGTATCTTGACTCAAGTTGATTTCGGTATCATCTGGCGCTACTTCGGCTTCGCTAACCAATCAACCGCAGTAATGATGCTGTGGACAGCGTCAGCTTACCTACTACGTCACAACAAACTGCACTGGGTAACAACAGTTCCTGCAATCTTCATGACGTCTGTGTGTATCACATTCATCCTGAATAACAGTCAACTGGGCTTCGGTCTACCAATGCAAATCTCAACTATCGTTGGTGTGATTAGTGCTCTGGGTGTTGCAGCTTACGTGATTAAGATTTCAAAAGGCAAAGGCGAAACTGACCTTGCTGATGAAGAAAAAGAAGCAAAAGGCGTAACAAAAACAGCCTAGCTTATCGGGTGTTATCCCCTTCGCTTGCTCCACCTTAAATTAAGGTTGGAAACTCTACAAAGCCCATCCTAGTGATGGGCTTTGCGTTTCTGGGTAAATGACCTTTACACTATACCCATAACAAATGCTGTATTGATGACCGAGTCAATCAGCGCCTCACACCTCCGATACAGATACCTTAATAGTGGATATATGGAACTGATTCTCTCGTTACTTCAACAAACCTGTGTCTACTTGGTACTGGCCTATATGATCAGTAAGACACCGCTGATCCTGCCATTGCTGAGTATCTCTTCACGACTCAGTCATAAAATCAGTTGTTACATCCTGTTCTCACTGTTCTGTATTATGGGCACTTACTTTGGGTTGCAGATCAACGATGCGATCGCTAACACGCGAGCAATGGGCGCTGTCATGGGCGGTCTGTTCGGTGGACCTGTAGTTGGCTTTGCCGTCGGTTTCACTGGCGGGATTCATCGCTACAGCTTGGGTGGATTTACCGACCTTGCATGCGCGGTATCGACTACAGCTGAGGGGCTAATTGGTGGCTTACTGCATGTCTACCTAGTGCGAAAAAACAAAGCGAGTCAGCTGTTTAATCCGATGGTGGTGTTCTCTGTCACCCTATTTGCTGAAATCATGCAAATGCTGATTCTATTGGCGGTCGCTAAACCGTTCACCCAAGCCTATGCACTCGTTTCCGATATTGCAGCGCCAATGATCATCGCTAACTCGGTCGGGGCTGCGCTGTTCATGAGCATTATCCAAGATAGAAAAACCATCTTTGAAAAATACTCGGCGACCTTTTCACGCCGCGCACTGACTATTGCCGAACGCTCGGTTGGTATTCTTCATGGCGGCTTTAACTCAGACAACGCACAAAAAATTGTTCGTATTGTTTATGAAGAGACCAACGTTGGCGCAGTAGCGATAACCGACAGAGAGAAGATTCTCGCGTTTGTCGGTATTGGTGATGAACACCATATCCCTAACACCCCTATCTCTTCACAGAGTACACTGACAGCGATGGAGAAGAACGACATCATCTACTTAGATGGTAAAGAGAACCCATACCAGTGTTCCCTCTCCGCAGATTGTAAGTTGGGCTCTGCCCTGATTATCCCACTGCGTGCGGGGAATGAAGTTGTCGGAACCATCAAGCTCTATGAACCGAAACTGAAACTCTTTTCAACCATCAATATGTCGATGGGGGAAGGTATTGCTCAGTTGTTATCGAGTCAGATTCTGTTTAGTAACTACCAACAGCAGCAAACTTTGTTAACCCAGGCTGAAATCAAGTTACTCCATGCTCAGGTCAATCCACACTTCCTATTCAATGCTCTGAATACCATAAGTGCAGTCACAAGACGTGAACCAAATAAAGCGCGAGAGCTGATTCAGCATTTATCACACTTCTTTAGAAGCAACCTCAAACAGAACATCAACACCGTCAAATTGAAAGATGAGTTAGCGCATGTTAATGCTTACCTCACGATTGAGAAGGCGAGATTTACAGACCGCTTAGAGGTTGAATGGGATATAGACCCTCTTCTTTATGAGATCGAACTGCCAAGCTTTACCCTTCAGCCTCTGGTTGAAAACGCCATCAAACATGGGATATCTAACCTTCTTGAAGGGGGTAAAGTGAAGATCTACAGCGAACAGTATCAGGGTAACTACCGAGTCACGGTAGAAGATAATGCTGGCAGCTACCAGAAGCCAGATAGCGACCATGTCGGCTTAGGCATGGAGATAGTGAACAAGCGCTTAACCAATTTCTTTGGACAAGACTCTGCTCTAAAAATAGAATCTCAGCCACAGCAATTTACGCGCATGAGCTTTATCATTCCAAAAGAGCTGTAACACGCAACTCAGCATAGTAGCGTACACTGAAACAGTAGATTGGAAATTAAGGTATTGGGATGTTAAAGGCATTAGTCATAGATGATGAGCTGTTCGCTCGCGAAGAGTTGATTGAGTTGCTCACTGAAACAGAAAAAGTGGATGTGATAGGTCAAGCCAGTAACGCCATCGAAGGGCTAAAACAGATCAATCACCTCAAACCAGACGTTGTCTATTTAGATATCCAAATGCCACAGATCACCGGTATTGAACTGCTGAGTATGCTCGACCCTGAGAACATGCCTTACGTGGTGTTTGTTACTGCCTATGACCAGTATGCGATTCAGGCCTTTGAAGATAACGCCTTTGATTACCTGCTCAAACCGGTTGAACCATGCAGACTAAACAAGAGTGTCTCTCGCCTGTGCAAGGTGATTAAGCAGAGTCAACAACCGCCTGAACAAGACATCAATGCGATTGCACCATCGCGCCTGGAGCAGATTCCGTGTATCGGCCACAACCGTATTGTGATCATGGCAAGCCAAACGGTCGAATGCGCCTACTCCGATCTGAGTGGTGTTCACGTTCGCAGCGCCTCGCAAACCGCCTCGTCGCAACTGACACTAAAAGTCCTGGAAGAGAAAACCGATCTGATCCGTTGTCATCGACAATATTTGATCAATATAAAAGCGATCCAAGAGATCAAGCTTCTGGAAAACGGGCTTGCGGAAATCATCACTCTAACTGGCTTTGAGGTGCCCGTTAGCCGTCGCTATCTGAAAACGCTCAAAGAACAACTGGGGATTCATTAACCTTTTGGTTCAATACTCTTACCTTTTTCTTCAATCTACAGAAAACAGGATCAAAAAAGCCAACCGCAAAGGTTGGCTCTTTAGTGCAAAACGCTCGTCGAACGTGATGATTAATCAACTTGTTTAATCTGAAGCTCTTTTGGTACTTCGAAGAACATGTTCTCTTCACGACCTTGGATCTCTTCGATGCCTTCAGCACCTAACTCGCGAATACGATCTAGAATCTGATTAACCAGCTCTTCTGGCGCAGAAGCACCTGCGGTCACGCCGATTTTCTTCTTACCTTCAACCCACTCTGGTTGGATGTCTTCTGGACAATCCGTTAAGTAGCCTGGCGTACCCAATTTCTCAGCCAGCTCTTTTAAGCGTGTTGAGTTGGATGAGTTCTTAGAACCAACTACAATCACCACATCAACATCGTTCGCCATATCACGCACCGCATCTTGACGGTTTTGTGTTGCGTAGCAGATATCGTCTTTGCGTGGGCCTTGGATCTCAGGGAACACGCGACGCAGCTCTTCGATCACATCCGCAGTCTCATCAACAGACAGTGTCGTTTGGCTTACATAGTGAAGGTTGCTTGGATCTTTCACCACCAGCTTTTCAACATCTTCTGGCTTCTCAACCAAGTACATGCCACCCGTATCACTCGCGTATTGGCCCATGGTACCTTCAACTTCAGGGTGACCTGCGTGACCAATCAGAACCACTTCCATATTTTTACGGCTCGCACGAGCCACTTCCATATGTACTTTGGTTACCAGAGGACAAGTTGCATCAAAAACCGTTAGGTCGCGCTCTTTGGCCTCTTTACGAACCGCTTGAGAGACACCGTGAGCAGAAAAGATAACAATGTTGTCGTCTGGTACTTCATGAAGCTCTTCCACAAAAATCGCACCGCGCTGTTTCAAACCTTCAACAACAAAACGGTTATGCACCACTTCATGACGAACATAAATCGGTGGTTGATACAATTCCAATGCGCGTTCTACGATACTGATCGCTCGATCAACACCGGCACAAAAACCACGTGGGTTAGCTAACATTATTTTCATTTTATTGCTCAGTTCTTTTATTGCGAATCGCTTACAGCGCGGCCAAAGTCATTCTACAGTTCGCGTTTAGCGAAGCGGGCATTCTACAGGGAAGCGCAAAGACAGTGAAGCTTCGAATTGTTGGCAAAGATGAATCGCCGTCTATTCTACCGCTAAGATATTAACGTCAAACGTTACGTCTTGACCTGCTAGTGGGTGATTAAAGTCCACAGTCACAGAGTCGCCAGCAATATCAGTAATGATGCCTGGGATTTCCATGCCATCACGCCCAGAGAAGGCCATGATAGTGCCAACTTCAATCTCAGTATCGCCAGCAAAACGTGCGCGGTCCATGTGATGAACATTATCAGGATTCGGCAAACCGAACGCATCTTCTGCTTTTAAATCAATCGATTTTTGCGTGCCCGCTTCTAGTCCTATTAGGCACTGCTCAAAGTTCTCACTCAAGCTACCATCACCCATTACAAATTTAGCTGGCTTGCCCATGTTTTCAGTACTGTCAGCAACGGAACCGTCTTTCATCTTAATCGTAAAATGAAGTGTTACTGCTGAGTCATTCTTAATTGCTGTCACGTTACTTTCCTTGGGTTATATCAATTATTATTTTTCCTCACAGAGAATAAACAAAAAGCGCTGCCGGAATCAACCGACAGCGCTTAGGGCTATTACATTCTGTGAGTCATTAAGTGACTTTTAGAGCCTATTTGCTCTCATCTTTTTTGCGAAAACCATCAAGGATGATCATCGCAGCACCGATACAGATACCCATATCAGCAAGGTTAAATGCAGGCCAGTGGTATGTACCCCAGTAGAAGTCTAAGTAATCGACAACAAAACCGTGTACAACACGGTCAAATACATTACCTACCGCACCACCAATGATGATGGCATAAGCGATGTTATTCCACTTCTCTGTGGCCGGCAGTTTACTCATCCAGTAAGTCAGCATACCTGTAACGACAAACGCGATTCCGGTAAACAACCAACGTTGCCAGCCACCTTGATCACTCAAGAAACTGAATGCGGCGCCATAGTTATGTACGTACAAGAAGTTAAAAAATGGCAACACCTCAATACGGTTTGCCCAGCCGTAACCCATGTTGTCCATTACAAGCAACTTAATGCCAATGTCCGCAAGAAAGACCAATAAAGCCAGCCATAACCAACGTACGCCTGACTGTTTTAACGAAACTTCACTCATTTCTATTCCTAGTATTTACGAAGCGATTCCTTATTCACACTCTCGATTTGAGTCGTCATAAGTCACCAACTTGGTTAAACACGTTTCCCATAACTAAAAATAACCCCAGTTGATACTGGGGCTATGATTTTTACAAAAAGTTCAGTCTTTCTCTGAGTTGTTATGCGAATTTACGTACTTCACCTTGACCAGCAACGTTAGTCACACAACGGCCACACACTTTTTCGTGACCTTCGATTGTGCCAACGTCTGGCGTGTGGTGCCAACAACGGTCGCACTTCTCGTTCTCTGTCGCTGCAACTTCAACGAATAGACCATTAAGATCTGTCGCTTGTGCTGCATCGCTCTTCTCGCTCAGAGGCTTAACAACCGCTGCTGAAGTGAGAAGAACAAAACGTAGTTCGTCTTCTAGCTTGTTGATTTTCGCTGCTAGTGCATCGTCTGCGTATAGAGTCACTTCAGCTTGCAGTGCGCCACCGATGGTTTTCTCTTTACGAGCGTCTTCAAGAAGCTTGTTCACTGCGCCACGAACAGATTGGATTTCCGTCCAGAATTCGTTGCTTAGCTCTTCGCCTTCCGCTAGACCAAATAGACCTTCGAACCACTCACCAGTGAATACGAACTTGTCACGCTGCTCTCCCGTTGGTAACGAGCTTGGCATTTCGTTCCAGATTTCGTCTGCTGTGAACGACATGATAGGTGCCATCCAACGAACCAGAGCTTCTACGATGTAGTAAAGCGCAGTTTGACAGCTGCGTTGAGCGTGGCCGCCCTTCTTCGCTGTGTACTGACGGTCTTTAATTACGTCTAGGTAGAAAGAACCCATCTCGATAGAACAGAACTGCATTAGACGTTGAGTTACACCGTGAGTGTTGTACTCACCGTATGCTTTAACGATCTCTTCTTGTGCAGCTTGTGCGCGGCCTACAGCCCATCGGTCTAGTGCCACCATCTCTTCCGCTGGAACTAGGTCAGTTTCTGGGTTGAAACCGTTCAAGTTCGCTAGGAAGAAACGCGCTGTGTTACGAATACGACGGTAAGCATCTGCTGAACGCTTCAGGATCTCGTCAGAAACCGCTACTTCACCTGTGTAGTCTGTAGAAGCAACCCATAGACGCAAGATATCGGCACCTAGCTTGTTAGTTACATCTTTAGGTGCAACAACGTTACCGATAGACTTAGACATCTTACGGCCGTTACCATCCACTACGAAGCCGTGTGTTAGCACTTGCTTGTATGGCGCTTCGTCTTTCATCGCGATAGATGAAATTAGAGAAGATTGGAACCAACCACGGTGTTGGTCTGAACCTTCTAGGTATAGATCCGCTTTGTTGCCGTTGTACTCTTCACGAGCGTCAACAACTGAGTAGTGTGTGACACCTGAATCGAACCATACGTCCAGTGTATCGAGTACTTTCTCGTAATTGTCCGCTTCTTCGCCCAGTAGGTCAGAGATTTCTAGATCCCACCAAGCTTGAATACCCTTCTGCTCAACAAGTTGAGCGACCTGCTCGATAAGCTCAAGCGTGTTCGGGTGCAGTTCTGCTGTCTCTTTATGAACGAACAGAGCGATTGGCACACCCCAAGTACGTTGACGAGAGATACACCACTCAGGGCGACCTTCGATCATACCTTCGATACGGCTTTGACCCCACTCAGGCATCCACTCAACACCCTTGATTGACTCAAGAGCTTTCGCACGTAGGCCAGCTTGATCCATCGATACGAACCATTGTGGTGTCGCACGGAAGATGATTGGCGTTTTGTGTCTCCAGCAGTGTGGGTAGCTGTGTTCGTAAGCGTGGTGATGTAGTAGAGCACCTTTCTCTTTCAGTACTTCAAGTACAGAGTCGTTCGCTTTAAATACGTGTTGACCAGCAAATAGCTCAGTGTCAGGTAGGTAAACACCGTTTGAACCTACTGGGTTTGCTACTTCTAGACCGTACTTGTTACCAACCGCGAAGTCTTCTTGACCGTGGCCCGGTGCTGTATGAACTACACCTGTACCTGAATCCGTTGTTACGTGATCGCCAAGGATCGCAGGAACAGTGAAGTCGTAGAATGGGTGGTTGAACTGAGTTAGCTCAAGATCAGCGCCGCTTGCAAAACCTAGGTTATGGAAGTGCTCGATACCCGCACGATCCATTACGTCTTTAGCTAGCTCAGAAGCAACGATGATACGCTGTGCAGCTTGATCGCCATTCGCTTCTACTTGGATTAGAACGTATTCAAGATCATCACGTAGACATACTGCGCGGTTTGCAGGCAGAGTCCATGGTGTTGTAGTCCAGATAACGATAGAGATATCGCCTTGGCCTTCGTGACCTTCAGCTAGCTTGAACTTAGAAACTAGCGCAGCTTCATCAGCCGCAGTGAATTTCACGTCGATTGATGGAGAAACTTTGTCTTTGTACTCAACTTCCGCTTCCGCTAGAGCAGAACCACAGTCAGTACACCAGTGAACAGGTTTGAAACCTTTCAGTAGGTGGCCATTGTCTGCAATTTTACCTAGAGCACGGATGATGTTTGCTTCAGTGCCGAAGTCCATAGTGCGGTATGGCTTATCCCACTCGCCCATGATACCTAGACGTTTAAAGCTCTCTTTTTGACCTTCAACTTGGCCCGCAGCGTACTTACGACACTCTTCACGGAACTCAGAAGCAGAGATCTTCTGACCTGGTTTGCCTTTTTTCTTCTCAACCATCAGCTCGATTGGAAGACCGTGACAGTCCCAACCTGGGATGTATGGAGCATCAAAACCAGACAGAGTCTTAGATTTAATAATAATGTCTTTAAGAATCTTGTTTAGCGCGTGACCAATGTGAATATCGCCGTTCGCGTAAGGAGGGCCATCATGCAGTACGAAAGATTTTTTACCTTTCTTCGCTTTACGGATTTCGCCGTAAAGATCTTCTTTGTACCAACGCTTAAGCATTTCTGGCTCACGATTTGCCAGATTACCGCGCATTGGAAACCCTGTTTCAGGTAAGTTCAGGGTATCTTTATAATCACTCATCGATTCTTAATTCCGTTATATTGGGCGAAGTTAGACATTATGTTAATCGGTGGAATCAACCGATTAATTCTTTAGCTGACGCAGCCACACCCTTGCTGCTTCAGCATCCAATTCTATTTGATTCTTTAGTGCGTCGAACGATTCAAACTTTTTCTCGTCGCGCAGTTTATGCAAAAGACGTACTTCTAACTGTTTACCATATAAATTGGCTTTAAAGTCAAAAAAATGTACTTCTAGTTGCTGACGAACCCCATTTACCGTTGGTCGTTGTCCGATATTGGCAACACCACCGACAGGTGAACCATCGATGTCGACTGCTTCGACAACATACACCCCAGAGACTGGAGAGACACAACGTTTCAGTGGGATATTCGCCGTTGGGAAACCTATGGTTCTTCCCAATTTACGCCCATGAGAGACACGACCACTGATACTGTAGTCACGCCCTAACATGGCAGCGCTAGAGGCCAAATCGTCAACCGCCAGAGCATTGCGTATTTCCGTGCTACTTACACGTAGCTGGTTTAAGCAGTAGCTTTGGGTGCTCACCACCTCAAAACCGTACTTTTCACCCGCTTCTTTAAGCATAGCGAAATTGCCGGTGCGACCTTTACCGAAGCAAAAATCATCACCCACCACCAAAAACTTCACACCCAGTTTGTCCACCAGCAGATCTTTAATAAAAGCATCCGCCGATAGGTTCGCGAAGTAGTGGTTAAAGTTGACACACAATAAACGGCTAATATCCAGCTTACTCAGCTGCACGAACTTATCTCTTAAGCGAGTTAAACGTGCAGGGGCTTTGTCACGAGCAAACAGTTCCATGGGCTGAGGCTCAAACGTCATCACGACAGAGGGTAAGCCCAATACCGCAGCTTGTTTGGATACCTGGCTCAGTACTTCCTGATGTCCTAGATGTACACCATCAAAGTTGCCTATGGTTAATACACAGCCGTGATGCTGCGCTTTAATATTGTGAATGCCTCGGATTAGTTCCATTACGACCAGCTAAAATCTGTTATTTGCATCATTCATTGTGTGAAACCGACGGATTATATACTAATCAGTATTACTCTGTCGCTGCTTTTAAATGTTTTACTCGGATACCCAAAGCGAATACAGAGACAATATAAGCAAAGCCGCCAAGTGCAATCAAGCCAGTTAGCATAAGCGCTCGGTAACTAAAGCTCCACTCAAGCCATTGTTGCATACTCTCTAGCTGCCATAAAATCACAGCAACCATTGCGCCACCCGCAAGTAAAAGCTTTCCGCTAAAAACTAAAGTCGTTTTCGTTAACTGGTAAACGCCAGCTAAATGTAAGCCTCTATATAGCAGTGCCATATTGACAAAGGCTGACAGCGCGGTCGCAATCGCCAAACCTACATAACCATAGAAATAAGCAAAAATGGCATTAAACACCATATTGCTCACCATTGCGATAATACCGTACTTAACAGGCGTTTTTGTGTCTTGGCGTGAGTAATAACCCGGCGCCAGCACCTTAATCAACATAAAGTTTAATAGACCCGAAGCATACGCAACCAGTGACATCGACGCTTGTTCCACGTCATGAGGGCTAAATTCGCCACGCATGAACAACACCATCAGCATTGGCTTTGCTAAAACAATGAGGCCGAACATGGCAGGAATACCCAGCAGCAAAACCATGCGTATCCCCCAATCCATAGTATGAGCAAAACCTTCACCTTGGGCATCCACATGTTTACGAGAGAGTGCAGGCAGAATCACGGTCGCGATAGCAATTCCAAACAAACCCAATGGGAACTCTAACAGGCGGTCAGAGTAATAAAGCCAACTGATGGAGCCTGTGGCTAGGAAACTGGCAATAAAAGTATCAAACAGTAGATTGATTTGACTGACGGAAACACCAAACAGAGCGGGGATCATCAAAGTACGGATCTTAACAACACCAGGATCGCGCCAGCCCCACTTGGGCTTAACTAAAACGCTCTCTTTAATTAAAAAAGGTAGTTGGAACAGAAACTGAACCAAGCCGCCTAAAAAGACACCAATCGCCAATCCAATTTCAGGCTGTTCCAGATTCGGCGCAATGAAGAGCGCAGATCCTATGATCATGACGTTCAAGAACACTGGCGTAAAAGAAGAGACCGCAAATTTACCTAAGGTATTAAGAATCGCCCCAGATAAAGCAACGAAGGTAATGAACCATAAATAGGGAAAAGTGATTTTGAGCATCAAACTGGCTAACTCAAATTTATGAGCCGACGGACCACCATTGAGCCAATCGATAAACCAACCTGCACCAAATAGAGCGGTGATGACGCCAGAACCAATCACACCAACTAAAGTAACAATAGAAACCAATACCCCAAGCGTACCAGATACTCTCGCTATCAATTCGCGAGTTTTGTCTTTGTCTCCAGCAGCGTGGTATTCAGTCAGAACTGGTACGAAGGCTTGTGAGAAGGCGCCTTCAGCAAACAGACGACGCAGAAAATTAGGGATCTTATTGGCAAAGAAAAAGACGTCAGCACTGGCTCCTGCCCCCATCAAATTGGCAACGACAACGTCGCGCACAAGTCCCAATACACGGGAAACAAAAGTCATCGCACTTACTATCATGCCTGACTTTAATAGTCGTTTACTCACAAAAACCTCTGACACTGATTGATTAGTTCTAAGCGAGGATAAATACTATCCGATCGTTAGAAGCATATTTATTAGCATTGGTCTAAAAATGCTGTTAGAATCCCCGCCATCTTAACCGCGATAACCTTTCCATTCCAAAGTTTGTTTGGCTACGATTGGTTTTTGCACAAATCATTTGACAATTAAGCGCAAATGAGGGATAGTCCTCGCCCTTAAATTGTCACCGAACTAAGTTTTTGGGAGTTAGACCCTTGGCAAACAGTAAATCTGCTAAGAAGCGCGCTATCCAAGCTGAGAAACGTCGCCAGCACAACGCTAGCCGTCGTTCTATGATGCGCACTTACATGAAAAAAACTATCGCAGCTATCGCAGCTGGCGATAAAGAAGCTGCAACTGCTGCTTTCGTAGAAGTTACACCACTTCTAGACCGCATGGCGACTAAAGGCCTTATTCACAAGAATAAAGCTGCTCGTCATAAGTCTCGTTTCGCTGCTGCAATCAAAGCTCTTTAATAGATATTTGATTTCAAAGCAAAACGAAAAAAACCGGCCTTGGCCGGTTTTTTTATGTCTGGAATTTATGATTTTATTGGTCGTTATGACACACATCCATGTGTTTTGAAACTCGCAATCAATATCGCTCTACTTCTTACAGTAGATACCATGCAGTAACGTAATCATTGCTTTCACCTCTTTACTACTCAATGTGTAGTAAACCGTTTGAGCTTGTTTACGTGTTTCAACTAAACCATCTCGCCTTAGCCATGCTAAATGTTGCGACAAAGCCGATTGACTCAGTTCTAACATTTTGCACAACTCACCTACCGATAATTCGCTATCGTGTAATAGACACAAAATCTGTAGGCGGCGCTCATTCGCCATCGCTTTTAGCAATACGACGGCTTGTGCCGAGTTTTTCTCCATTTCTTTCAAGTTCATAGTCTGGCTCCCTACTACCTTCAACGCCAACTACGGGCTATCAGTACTATTTACGGCATATTGTAGAGTTATGATAATCGATATCAATTCATTAACAAACTAACTCACTCGAACAAATTACTAAAATCTGCGTCACATACATTTTTAACTGCCGGATGTTGGATCATCCTCTCAGCAAAAATGACATAGTACTCTTCTTTCAACTCTTCAATACCACCCAACATCTGTAGTGAGGTATCTTCTTCTACTTCAGATAAATAAAGTGTTGGTGCTAAGAAAATGGCATCGTGGTGATAACGCGCAAAGGCTTTCATTAATGCAGCATCATCAAATTCACCCAAGATGTCTGGCTTCAGGCCTTGTCTATCAAACCATTGCAAAACCTTGCGCCCCATCGAAGTACGGCTACCCGGTATTAATAGCTTTCTCTGTTCCAAGACCGCGGGAAAACTGACATTGTCGACCTTACCGGTACAGAAAAAGCTCATACCACTCTCACCTAGCTTCTTACTGAATAACCCCGGACTTTGGCTCGAGTCTACTGGACAGTCAGACAGGATCATATCAAGCTTATGTTGCGACAGCTGTTCCAATAGCATTTCGTGAGTCGATTCAAAACAGCGTAAATGAATGCTGTTATCTTCAGGGATCGTCGACATTAAGATCTTGCTGACGAGCCTTTTTGACAACGCATCTGCAACCCCCACATCAAACAGGATATTAGAATGTTGGCTGTAATTAACGATGTCCAACATCTCATAACTAAGACCAAACATACGGTCAGCGTATTTAAACACCAGTTGGCCTAGTTCTGTCGGCTCAACACTACGTCCATTTCGCTTAGTGAGCTTGCCATCCATTCGTTCTTCAAGAGCTTTAATTTGCCCGGTGACGGTTTGAGGCGTTAAGAAGAGCGCTTCAGCTGCTTTAGTGATTGAACCTTGCTTGCACACCATCCAGAAATAATAGAGGTGGTTGTAATTAAGATGCGACATGATGAAAGCCGTATTGAGTTGTATGACACTCTTTTATAGCAAATATGACACCTCACCTCAATTACTTCGGTTTTTACATCGTTAAAACGGAAAAAACATTGAATTTACCGAAATGTAAATATTCACACTGTCACATTAAATCGTAGAAAAGCGATTTTTTTTCAATTTTTTCATTCAAAAGCGCAATAAACAAAATAATAATAAAACTTAAAATACAACAACTTAAAACAACATAATCAGCTATAAAAATATTTAAACAGTAAATTATCACAAAAAAAAGCCGCACTAATAAAAATGTCATATTACTGAAATATTCGACCTCTAACATCACGCTCAGATTAACTAACAGACCAAACACAGACTTTAACGGTCCATGGAGAAAACATTATGAACCAAGCTACTACTGCAGCAGCGCCAATCTCGAGCACTACTCGCTGGCTACGCTGGGCTAACTTGGCATTCATGCTTTACCTACTACTTCTTTCTGTATCAATGGTAGGTACTGGCTTTAAATGGGCAACCGGCGAACAGGCAAAGGTTCTTTTTGAATTTGCTTCACACCCAGTTGCAGGCTTAATGATCGGCTTGGTTGCAACCGCACTTATCCAATCATCAAGCACCGTGACATCTATCATCGTTGGCTTAGTTGCGGGTGGTTTACCTGTTGAAGTAGCTATCCCTATGATCATGGGTGCAAACATCGGCACAACGGTAACTAACACGCTTGTAAGTCTTGGCCACGTTCGTTGTAAGGATGAATTTAAGCGTGCGTTTGCAAGTGCAACGATTCACGACTTCTTCAACCTACTTGCCGTAATGATCTTCCTACCGCTAGAGATGATGTTTGGCATTCTTGAGAAAGTATCTCACTGGCTGGTATCGCCAATGCTTGCAACTGGCGACATGAGCATGAAAGGCCTTAACTTCATCAAACCAATCACTAAACCGGTAGTGAGTGCAATCAAAGAACCACTATCTACATTCGGTGACACAGTAGGTGGCGTACTCCTTATCGTTCTTGGTATCGCAACTATCTTCGTTGCTATCACAGTGATGGGTAAACTAATGAAGAGCCTAATGGTAGGCCGCGCTCGTGAAATCCTAAAGAACGCTATCGGTCGTGGTCCTCTGCACGGTATCGCTTCTGGCTCAATCGTTACTGTTCTTGTTCAGTCTTCTTCTACGACAACAAGCTTGATGGTTCCGCTAGTAGGTTCAGGTGTTCTTAAAGTACGTGACGTTTACCCATTCACTCTAGGTGCTAACATCGGTACGTGTATCACAGCACTACTAGCAGCAACAGCAGTATCTGGTGAGTTCGCAGTATTCGCACTACAGATTGCTCTAGTACACCTAGTATTCAACATCATGGCAACAGTATTCATCTTTGGTATTCCGTTCCTACGTGAACTACCAGTTAAAGCAGCAGACCTGATTTCAGACATGGCTGTGAAGAACAAAGCAGTTGTAGCAGGTTACCTAATCGCTGTTTTCCTAGTGCTACCAGGTTCTATCCTAGCGCTAACTGCTTAAGCAAAAAGTCCATCGCATAATCAAAGCCCGCAACGAGAGTTGCGGGCTTTTTCTTTTTTAAGAGCAGATGAGAGATTCGAGTGAACGAGTGGCGAAGAGATAAAAGCAGATACAAAAAAGGCTGCACCATGACAGCCTTTCAAATCATTTTATAAGCGTATTATACCGAGAACGGGTACTTAATCGCTTCGTGACACTCGTAGCCTTCTACCCAGAAGTCGTCCAGTGTTACCCATGTTTCTAAATCTTCTAGAGACTTAATCTCAGGGTTAATGTGGAAGGTTGCTGGTGCGAGAGGTTCACGCTTCAACTGGATATCACGCATTAGTGCAAGCTGGTCTTCGTAGATGTGAGCATTGACTAGCTTGTGATAAGCCACACCCGGTTTCTTGCCAGTGATTTGCGCCATAATCGCTAGGAATACGTAAACCTGAACCATATTGAAGTTAAGGCCAAGTGGGACATCACAAGAGCGCTGAGTGCTGTTTAGATACAGAGTATCACCCAATAGAGAAAAGTGATGGCTGTACATACACGGACGAAGACAACCCATGTGGAATTCGCCAGGGTTGTAGAAATTTAGGATCTCACCACGGTCATCAACACCACGCGTTAAGTCATCAACAATCTTTTTTAGCTGATCGATGTGTCCGCCGTCTGGCTTTGCCCATGCACGACCTTGAACACCATAAACACGGCCCATGTCGTCTTCACCTTTACGGTGAGGGTTATTCAACCAAGCTTCATTAAGGTTTGCATTTGCATCCCATGTTTTGGTGCCCAGCTTACGAAAATCTTCAGCATTATCATAACCACGGATGTAACCAAGTAGCTCAGCAACTGCCGCTTTCCAAAAACTCTTACGTGTCGTCACAAGTGGGAACTGGTTGTTGCCAACATCGTAAGTCAGGTCTGCATTGATCACCGTTAGGCAGCGTTTGCCTGTACGCTCGTTTTCAATCCACGTGCCTTCATCAACGATTCGCTGACAGAGTTCTAAATACTGCTTCACACCAATTCCTTACTTCGTTTGTTTTGGGACTTCATCTTTGTAGTGACCGCGCTTGTATGCCCAAACCACCATAAGAACACCGATAATCACCATAGGTAGAGACAGGATTTGACCCATTGAGATAAATCCGCCAAACAGACCTAGGTGTGCATCTGGTTCACGTACATATTCTACTAAGAAGCGGAATGTACCATATCCAGCAAGGAACAGACCAGAAACTGAACCTAATGGGCGAGGCTTCTTAATAAACCAGTTCAAAATGAAGAACAGAACAATACCTTCAAGCGCCATTTCGTACAGTTGAGATGGGTGGCGAGGCAGTGGGCCTCCATTCGGGAAGACGACACCCCATGGCACATCCGTCACTCGGCCCCACAATTCGCTGTTCATGAAGTTACCTAAACGCCCCATACCCAAGCCAAACGGCACCAATGGCGCGATCATGTCGGCTACGCCAAAGAAGGTTCGACCGTTCTTTTTCGCATACCAGAACATTGCGGTAATAACACCTAGCAGACCACCGTGGAATGACATGCCGCCAGTCCATACTTTAAAGAGATACAGAGGATCCGCTAGGAAAAGGTCAAAATTGTAAAACAGCACGTAACCAACACGACCACCGATAACAACCCCCAAGAAACCAGCAAATAGTAAATCTGAGACTTGCTCGCGAGTCCAACCACTGTTTGGTTGGTCTGCACGGCGATTAGCTAGCCACATCGCAAACACAAAACCAACAAGGTACATCAAACCATACCAACGAACAGAAATTGGCCCTAGTTCAATCAGAACAGGATCGATATTGGGGAATTCGATAAAACCCTGAGACATATTTAGCTCTCTATCTAGAATAAAAGAATTAGCCAACGGCTAAGAGGAGTACACTACAGCAGCATGCTTGCGGCTATAAACATTAAAAAGACGGCGAACACTTTTTTTAATACAGGCGTTGGCAGTTGTGTTGCCAACTTAGCACCAGTGCGAGTGGTAAGTACCGAAGTACAAGAGATAGCCACTAACGCAGGCACATAAACGTAACCTAAACTATACGCAGGCAATGATTCAACCGACGAACCGTGCCAAATAAAACCAATCATACCCGAAATGGCAATCACGCAACCACAGACCGACGAAGAGCCGACCGCCTTACGCATCTCAACCCCATGATGATTCAGAAAAGGTACAGACAGTGAACCACCTCCAATTCCGGCTAAGCTGGAGATCACACCAATACCGCCACCGCATGCGACTGTTTTTGCTGGGTCCGGCATAGTCTTTTGGCTGTGAGAACGTATCGACAACAGCATTTGCATTGCCAGCAACAAAACAATGATGCCAAATACTTTAGGGAGATATTGAGATGGGATGGAATCGGCAATAAAAGAGCCCATAAAGCCGCCAACCACAACACCAGGCATCAACCACTTCACCACGAACATCTCAACATTACCAAGTTTCAAATGGTTCAACGCAGAAGAGCCAGAAGTGACAATAATGGTCGACAAAGAGGTTGCCAACGCCATTTGCATCGCAATCTCATGTGCAATACCCGCTTTAGGCAATAAGAACAACAATGCTGGGACGACCAACAAGCCTCCGCCAATGCCCAATAAGCCAGCCAATACACCAACAACGGCGCCAAGGCCCGCTAGCAATCCAATGAGTTCGTATGACACGTTTAATCCTATTTTTTACCTGCTCTGATAAAGCCGGCAAATTCACGCTGTTCGAAATAGGACAGCATCATACTATAGATGTCACTGCCGTACGGCTGCACGAGTGCATTATTTGCTAAATCTTGTAAATCACTCAATGAAGACTGACGTATCAGATATTTAATCCTTGCCACATTCGAGGTGTTCATACTCAAAGTTTGATAACCAAGACCGATCAATAGCAGTGCACCCATCGGGTCACCCGCTAACTCACCACAAATACACACCGGCAGTTGATACTGTTTACAAGTATCGTGAATCTGCTTGAGCGCCATGATCACTGCTGGATGCATAGATTCATAGACATCAGAGACACGAGAATTGTTCCGGTCAACCGCCAATAAATATTGAGTGAGATCGTTAGTACCAACTGAAACGAAATCAACACGGTCAGCAATCAATGGCAATAAGTAAAGCATTGAAGGGACTTCAAGCATGATCCCGATACGTGGCATACAAACACGATCATCAATCTCATACACCTCTTCGTACGCCTGCTTGATAAGCTTCAATGCATCATCAAGCTCACGCGCACCGGAGATCATGGGTAGAAGAATGCTAAGGTTTTGACTGCCACAGCTGGCTCTGAGCATAGCCCTTAGCTGAATAATAAAGATGTCTGGATGGTCGAGCGTGAATCGAATACCACGCCAGCCCAAGAAGGGGTTATCCTCTTCAATCGGAAAATAAGGTAGAGCTTTATCACCACCAATATCCAGCGTTCGCATCACAACCTGCTTGTCTGGATAACTCTCCAGCACCGATTGGTACTGTTTAACTTGTTCATCTTCTGAAGGAAAACGCTGTTGCAGAAGGAAAGATATCTCAGTTCGATACAGACCAACGCCATCAACGCCTTGATTGAGTGCAATGTTGGTATCAGCACTCAAGCCCGCATTAAGTAAAATCTCGACCTGGTGATCGTCTTGTGTTTTGGCGGGTAGGTGAATATCACGATTCACCATTGTCGAGAGCTCTGTCTCTTCGAGGATCAGCTCTCGATACTCTTTCAATAAGTTTTGAGTCGGCTCAATGAAAATCTCGCCACTATAGCCGTCAACAATGACCTGCTTACCGTTCACATTGGTAAGATTAAGAGTCACTCCCATTACCGATGGAATACCTAGAGCGCGTGATAAAATGGCAGCGTGAGAGTTCGCTGCACCTTCTAGCGAAATCACCGCCAGCAACTTCTCTTTCGGGATCGAAGCCAATACAGACGCTGTGAGCTCACGGACTACCAATACGATTGGCTTCTCTAAAGAGTGCTGCTCTTGTTCTGAATTGTGTAAGAAATAGAGTAGACGCTGTCCAAGCTCTCTAATATCTTGCGCTCGTTCACGTAGGTAGAGATCAGACATACGAGCAAAACGACTTGAGTAGCTCTCCACGACTTGTCTCAGTGCCCAATCGGCTTTATCCCCTTTTTGAACCTGTGCCTTGAGATCATTGCGCAACATCGGATCATTCAAAAGGTGGGTAAACAGGTCGAAGATCGCCAGAGCGTCTTTGTTGATATCACTGTCTAAACGCTTACGCATGCGCTTAAAGTCATTCAGTGCGTTTTCAACTGCGACCGCGAGCAGTTCATGTTCACGTTCGATATCAAGCGTTGAAGCAGGATACACATCGGTTAACTCTGGCTGGGTATTATCCCACCACAGCTCACCAATCGCCACTCCCGATGAGGCAGCGATCCCTTTAGTCGAAGGTTGATCTTGATGTTCCAACAACCACATACCTTGTGTTTGCGCATGCGCGACAATCACCGCTAATTGTGCAGACAAAGTAACGAGAAACGACTCCTCCATCTCACTGAATAAGCGTGGCGATTTTTGCTGGATGACCAGAACCCCAAGCACTTGCTTACGGTAGATAATCGGTGTTCCAAGAAAAGAGTGATAAACGTCTTCCCCAAGTTCTGGGAAAAACTTATAGGCAGGGTGCGCAGAAGCTTGCGCGAGGTTGATAGGTTCAGCACTGCGTTTAACCAAGCCGACTAAACCTTCGTCAAACCCAATATGGATACTGTTCCCTTCAAAAATGAGGCCTTGAGTTGCCATCAACTCAAGGCGCTGCATATCATTGTTGGCTAAATACACAGTACAGCACTCAGTCTGCATTGCGCTGCACGTCTCTTTTACTAAAATATCTAATGCGGTTGAGACATCTTCAACTCTAGATACGTGTTCAACTATTTCCCTTAGTTGACTGAGCATGCTTAACCTCTACGCTGTTTGCGTTTTCCTTTTGTTTTCCGCTCTTTAAATGGCATAGCTAAAGAAGCGAACTCTTTCATTGCACGGCGGTATACGTCTCGCTTGAAAGAAACAACTTGTCGAACAGGGTACCAGTAACTTACCCAACGCCAACCATCAAATTCAGGTGTACTTCCACGTTGCATGTTAATACGCGACTCATCGCAATCTAAACGCAGAAGAAACCACTTCTGTTTTTGTCCAATACAGACAGGTTTTGAATCCCATCGAACCAGTCGTTTGGGTAGCTTATAGCGTAACCAATGACGACTTGTTGCGACGATCTTTACATCCTTTTTGGTAAGGCCAACCTCTTCATATAACTCACGGTACATTGCCTGCTCCGGAGTTTCACCTTCATCGATTCCCCCTTGAGGGAATTGCCATGAATGTTGCCCGTATCGTTTAGCCCAGAAGACCTGACCATGGTTGTTACAGATTACAATACCAACGTTTAATCGGTAACCATCGCCATCTATCACTGGCCAACCTCTATTTAAATTTTTAATTACACTGATTTTTCCACATATCCCCAAGCGGAGCAAACTTCGTGACGTGATTAGGGCTATATTTATGAATAATTTCTTAAAACTGGATAACTTTTACTCACAAAATAGTTACCCACACAATAGTGAGACATAGACCACATTTATTCACCTTTTCTGTGAATAACTATGTGAAGAATTCACCGCAAACGTTTTTTTTAATCCATACTTTCATCAACAGCCCAAACCAACAACAATTAGACATAAAAAATAATACATAAAAATCAAATACTTAAATTAAATTAATCGCTAAACTAGAATTACATTTTTCAAATGATCTTTTGAAAACTCAACATGGTTAAAGATCAACCAGCCTTAGCTTTATCCACACTCATCATTCAAAGATTCAGTTTACACGCTATTTGGCAAGCATTTTATCCTCTCGAAACCCCTGTTTATTTATCCACTGGTTTGTTTTTATAGGATTTTAGACTCCTAGCCTGTGGATAACCGTAGAATTGATCTGTAAACCGCCACTATGATCGTTTATTAACCACACTGCATTTTCATTCGAATCTGATAAAATCGGCGTTTTACCAACTCGATGTGTTATGAAACCTGAACCACAAACTGAAGCGGAGCTGCTAGAGCGAGCCTACGCCATTGCCGGTATGACCTTTCAAGAACTGGCTGAGGAAGCTGAAATGACCATGCCTAAAGATCTGAAACGAGATAAAGGCTGGGTTGGACAGCTGTTGGAGTGGCACCTTGGTGCGCCAGCTGGGAGTAAACCAGAGCAGGACTTCGCACATTTGGGCATTGAGCTTAAGAGCATTCCGATCAGTTACAGTGGCAAGCCATTAGAGACCACCTTTGTCTGTGTTGCTCCTTTAATGGGCGTTCAAGGGCTGACTTGGGAAACCAGTCACGTTCGCAACAAATTATCCAAAGTGTTATGGATCCCAGTTGAGGGAGAGCGCGAGATCCCGTTGGCAGATCGTCACGTAGGATCACCACTGTTGTGGACGCCAAGCAGAGAAGAAGAAGAGATACTTCAAAGAGACTGGGAAGAACTGATGGAGTTGATCGTGTTAGGTAACGTTGAGCAGATCACCGCTCGTCACGGCGAAGCTCTACATCTGAGACCTAAAGCAGCACACAGCCGAGTCTTAACTGAGGCGTACGGCGCGAGTGGAAAGCCAATCAAGACCAAACCGCGCGGCTTCTATTTAAGAACTCAGTTTACTCATCAGCTTCTGACAAAACACTACGCTTGATAACGAGCAATTGTAACAACGACTTAATGTGGATTCAGCGCTAACTCTATATCGCAATAGCGTTGGCTTGGCTCACTACCAAACTCGTCATAAGTGTTGTGGAGGCGTAAATAGGCCTTATCGAAACCAAGCCTGAGGAGCTCCTCTTTGACCTGGTCCAGCGATCCAAAGTGTACTGGCTCTCCACCTTGCTTAACTGGCTCTAATTTATGCTTATATTCCACTGCTAATAGATACTCTGGGATATCAGAACACCCGATAACATACACCTTGGGTGTTCGATAAGAGTCTTTATGATCGCCATGCAACCACATATCTAGTTGATGCTTTTGCATACCTCACCTCCATCAATATCTTTAGCTTAGTAGAACTGACTTTGTTTGCTAAACAACCTCATAAAAAATATGAAAAGAGGAGCGTATTACCCCTCTTTTCAACGGTACTGATTCAGAGATCCCCCTCCGACACCATAACCAGCACCTATTTCTTTATCCTAGGGAGTGACAGGTGCCATCACTCCCTAGTATTACGTCGGTATTCGCGCACTTAAGACACGACGAAGATGGCGAACTCGGCGCTCGATAGTGACGGTTTCAGGCTCTGATAATCCGATTGGTCGTCCATCGACTTCTAGACCGATATCTTTTAGTAGATGTGGATTCTCCCAAGGAAGATCGTAGGCACTGCGGCGGACTTTCCGTTTCCAGACTCGCTCCTCGTGACGAAGATCGGCTCGGATAAGAACTGTGGCTAATTTTAGGTAAACTGAGTGACGCATAATATATTCTCCAGTAGTGGGATTAGACTGGGGAAAAATAGCGTGAAATAAGAGGTAGATATGTCTTAGCTGCTATTTTTCCGCAGCCAAGTATGGGTACGGATTAATTAGTTAGATTTATCTTGGGTGTTGCGATCGGCCATTACTGATAGACGTGGCATAGCAGCCACCAAGTCAGTGCTAGGATCGAACGACGCGCAAATGTGCTGAATAAAATCGAAATGTTTCATTTGCGCCTCCAAGCTAATTAATTAATCCAAAAAGATGTGATTTGAATGCTTCTGGCTTGTTAGCAAACCATTGCTTTCACGATTAAATTCTATCCAATCGAGAACATTATTCAACCACTAATCTGTTAACAATCTGAAAACAAAGCATTCACCCAAAATCCCAATTGCATATGATGTTGAGCATAAGATATTCACTATGATTATATAAATTTATAGAGCTTATCTCTGTTCATGCTTTTCAATCAGATAAAAAGCTTCGCCAAAAAAGCCAAAAGCCACGCAATGCGTGGCTCTCAAGTGGTGGTGTTTTCTAAATTATCCCTTCAGATATCAGATTATGCTTATTGAGCAGACGATACATAGTCGCTCGTGAAACTCCCAGCTCCTTCGCTGCTAGAGAAACCTGTCCTGCATGCGACTCTAAAACGACAATCAAAGCATCGCGCTCTGATCGCTCTCGAATACTTTTCAAACTGCGCTTCTCATCTTGCTGTTTTGGCAAATCAAGATGCTCTTCATCAATGATGATCGAATCAGACATCAGGACCACCCGCTTAATTTGATTCATCAACTCACGTACATTGCCCGGCCAGTGGTAGCGAGACAGTGCCGTGACCGCCGATTCTGAGAAGTTCTTAGCCTGTGCATTGAACTCTTTGGAGTAATCGTGCAAGAAGTGGTTTGCCAGAATTGGAATATCACTGACACGCTCTTTCAAGCTCGGAACATGTATTCGTAGTACATTGATGTAGTGATAAAGCTCCTCATTAAAATCGCCTTCAATCAAAGCCTTCTCTATATCTGAGGAGTTTGAAGCTAAAATACGTACATCAACAGAGCGCAGGCCTTTTGAAGTTTCAACCTTACCTTCTTGCAAAAACTTAAGCAGATTCACCTGCTGGTCTCTAGGCATAGCTAAAATATCGTTGAACAGAATCGTTCCACCATCCGCCTCTTCAAGCATGCATGGAGTATCCCCCACCTTACCGGCCAAGCCAAACAGTTCACTTTCGATTCTTGATTCAGGCAGCGCACGGCAGTTCACAGTCAAAAAAGGATGTTTTGCACGAGAAGAGTGTCTGTGAATAGAACGCGCAACCGTCTCTTTGCCTGATCCGCTGTCTCCTGAGATCAAGATACTAACGTCAGTCGGGCCAATTCGTTTGACTTGATCTCTCAGCCGTTTGACTGCAACAGAATCCCCCAGCAGCCCCATGTCACTGTTCAAACCATAATTTGGCCACACCTTCTTCTCAAGCTTTAACATGCCTAACTGGTGCCCTATCGTGCTAAGTAGCTGAGCATCTGGGATCGGAGTCGTGAAGAAGTCGATACAGAAGTTCACTATAAACTGGCAGATCGTGTCTGAACTTAGTTGTGATTCACGAATCAGAGCTAACCATCGTACCTGTTTGTTATTACTCACTAAATTAGCGACACCATTGAGACTGAACTCATCATGGCTTAGATCAACGATCCCAATACAAGGACCGGTTTCCGTAAAAAGTGCATCTGCCTTTCTTAGGTCCGCACACTGAGTGCATTGCCAACCCACTTGTTCTAATACAGATAACCAAGGCTCGTACGCACCACCAACGACGATAAGAGAGCCTGGTAAGGAATCCATCTTAAATTGAGTTCCCATCCTTCTTCCTTATTCAATTTTCTATTTATTTGGCCGAGTACCAACTATTGCTTTCCCTGTATATGGGAAATTCACTGCGCAAGCAAGTTCATATTCACGCCAAGGACGTTTAGTAGTGAGACTATCTTAGATTCTTCGTCTCAATAGTAAGACTATGTCACAAATAATGATTTTTCGAACTCAGAGTGCGGAGTAGGTAAGGTTTTGATACGCCTAGAAATAAAAAAGCTACCCGAAGGTAGCTTTTTAAGATTCGTGCTATATGCGAAAGCGAGAGATTACGCTTGTGGACGCATCGCCGGGAATAGAATCACGTCACGGATTGTGTGCGTGTTAGTAAACAGCATCGCTAGACGATCGATACCGATACCTTGACCTGCTGTTGGCGGTAGGCCGTGCTCAAGTGCTGTGATGTAGTCAGCATCGTAGTACATTGCTTCGTCATCACCTGCATCTTTCGCGTTCACTTGCGCTTTGAAACGCTCGTCTTGGTCTTGTGCATCGTTAAGCTCAGAGAAGCCGTTGGCTACTTCACGACCACCGATAAAGAACTCAAAGCGGTCTGTAAAGAACGGGTTGTCATCGCTACGGCGAGCTAGAGGAGAGATGTCCGCTGGGTAGCCAGTGATGAAGGTTGGTTGAATTAGCTGAGGCTCAGCCGTTTCACCAAAGATCTCTTCTAGAAGCTGGCCACATGTCCAGAACGTCTCTACTTCTACGTGTACAGATTTCGCGATTGCTACCATCTTTTCACGGTCTTGAAGGTCTGCTTCTGTTAGCGCTTGAATTTCAGCGTGCTCAGGGTTGTAGTGTTTGATCGCATCAAACATGCTCATACGCGCGTACTTACCACCAAACTCAACCGTTTCGTCACCGTAAGGCATAGAAGTCGAACCAAGAACGTCCATCGCTGCTGTGCTTAGCATCTCTTCAGTCAGATCCATCAGATCTTTGTAGTCAGAGTACGCTTGATAGAACTCCATCATTGTGAATTCTGGGTTGTGACGTGGCGATAGACCTTCGTTACGGAAGTTACGGTTGATCTCGAATACACGGTCAAAGCCACCTACAACTAGACGCTTTAGGTAAAGCTCAGGTGCAACACGTAGGTACATGTCGATGTCTAGTGCGTTGTGGTGAGTGATGAATGGACGTGCCGTCGCACCACCAGGGATCACGTGCATCATTGGCGTTTCAACTTCTAGGTAGCCTTTTGAGCTCATGAAGTTGCGGATTGAAGATACAAGCTTAGAGCGCACGATGAATGCGTTGCGAGAGTCTTCGTTCACGATTAGGTCAACGTAACGCTGACGGTAACGCATCTCTTGGTCAGTCAGACCGTGGAACTTCTCTGGAAGTGGACGAAGCGCTTTCGTTAGCAGCTCGTAAGACTCCATGTTCACGTAAAGGTCGCCTTTACCTGACTTGTGAAGTGCCCCTTTAACACCGATGATGTCACCGATATCTAGGCCTTGGTATTTCTCTTTAAGCTCTTTTTGAACATCTTTTGCAGCGTATGCTTGGATACGGCCAGATGTTTCTTGAATTGCTAGGAATGGACCACGCTTAGCCATTACACGGCCAGCGATTGCAACCACGTGATTTAGCTCTTCTAGCTCTTCTTTAGTCTTTTCACCGAATTCCGCTTGAAGGTCGCCAGCTAGGTGCTCACGACGGAAATCATTTGGGTGACCGTTTGCTTTGCAGCTCTTGCGGATATGATCCAGCTTCGCGCGACGCTCGGCGATCAGCTTGTTCTCTTCAGGTAAAGAGCCTTCTTGTGCGTTTTCGTTTTGAACAGCATCAGTCATTTTCGATGTATCCTGTCTTTCTTTATGAAAATTGTTTTTCGGTGAAAAGCTTACAGACCTGATTTCAGGCTAGCTTCGATAAATTTGTCTAGGTCGCCATCAAGAACCGCTTGAGTATTGCGGTTTTCAACGCCAGTACGTAGATCTTTGATGCGCGAGTCATCCAGTACGTAAGAGCGGATTTGGCTACCCCAACCGATGTCAGATTTAGCATCTTCGTTCGCTTGCTTCTCTGCGTTCTGTTTTTGAATCTCTAATTCAAACAGTTTTGCACGAAGCTGCTTCATCGCTTGGTCTTTGTTCTTATGCTGAGAACGGTCATTCTGACATTGCACCACGGTGTTAGTTGGAACGTGAGTAATACGAACCGCCGATTCCGTGGTGTTTACGTGTTGACCACCTGCACCAGATGCACGGTATACGTCAATACGCAGATCAGAAGGGTTAATATCGATATCAATGTTGTCATCAATCTCTGGGTAGATAAACGCAGAAGCAAATGACGTATGACGACGACCGCTTGAGTCAAATGGAGACTTACGAACTAGGCGGTGTACACCTGTTTCCGTACGTAGCCAACCATAAGCGTACTCACCTGAGATGCGAACCGTTGCCCCTTTCAGGCCAGCAACTTCACCCTCAGAAACTTCAATTACCTCGGTCTTGAAGCCTTTCGCTTCAGCCCAACGCAAGTACATGCGTAGCATCATTGAAGTCCAGTCTTGTGCTTCTGTACCACCCGAACCTGATTGTAGGTCGATGTAGCAGTCAGATGCGTCGTGATCGCCTGCGAACATACGACGGAACTCTAGCTTCTCTAGCTTAGCTTCTAGCTCAGCCAGTTCAGGTTCGATCTCGTCAAATGTCTCTTGGTCTTCTTCTTCAACCGCCAGCTCAAGTAGGCCTTCCACATCCTCAACACCTTGGTCAAGTTGGTCGATGGTCTCTACCACAGCTTCCAGTGATGCACGCTCTTTACCCAGTGCTTGCGCACGCTCAGGCTCGTTCCATACATCTGGTTGTTCTAGTTCTGCGTTTACTTCTTCTAGACGCTCTTGTTTAGCGTCATAGTCAAAGGTACCCCCTCAGGATATTTGTGCGCTCAGACACATCCTGCAGACGGTTTTTGATTGGATTGATTTCAAACATTTTAGCTCATCATTTATGAGTAGAATTTAACCGAAGAATTGTACTCAAAAGTGTGACGGAGATACAGAAATTTTTAGATAAGAAAGTCGAACAATCGCTGATGAATACGCAAAAGGAAATCAGCGAGATAAGAATGGCGTTAACATGAGGTTAAAAACAGCAATAACGCGCCCCAGAGGAGTTGGGGCACGTGCTCAATTTTGCTTTTAGCAGAAACGAATTGGTCGCTACTTCGCTTCGATATTGTCGATCATCAACTGCAGCGATTGATTGCCGCGGAACTCGTTGATATCGAGTTTATAGGCAAGGTGCACGGTGTTAACCGATGCGTCTGGCCAGCGACGCAAGTCGACATTAAAAGCAATACCATCAATCATCACATTGGTCGGGTGACCTTTGTAGAGTGGCTCCAGCATCAATTTCAGGTGCTTTTCACCAACTAGTTTTTGATGGAGCACTTTAAATTCGCCATCAAAGATAGGTTCTGGGAAGGCTTGTCCCCAAGGGCCACCAGCACGCAAAAACTCAGCAGTATGCATGGAAAACTCTTCAGGAAGCAGTTCTCCATCCGACAAGATGATGCCTTTGAGTGCCGTTTCACCAAGATCTTGTTTGACCGCTTCATCAAACAGTTTACTAAAGCGTTCAAAATCTTTTTCCATGATGGTTAAGCCTGCCGCCATTGCATGACCACCAAACTTCACGATCAGACCTGGGTTCTGCGTATCAATGCGATCCAGAGTATCACGCATGTGCAAGCCAGGAATCGAGCGACAAGAGCCTTTAATGCTGCCCTCTCCACCATCAGCAAACGCAATCACTGGGCGGTGATATTTATCTTTGATACGTGATGCCAAGATACCAATCACACCCTGGTGCCAATCGCGTTGGAACAGCGCCAAACCACACGGTAGGTCTGCTTCACCGAACTCTAAACGTTCACAGAAAGCGATTGCCTCTTGTTTCATCCCCTCTTCAATCTCTTTACGAGTTTGGTTGAGGCCATCCAACTCACTCGCCATACGACGCGCTGCGTGGATGTTGTTACTCATCAGCAGTTCCACACCAAATGACATGTCGTCAAGGCGTCCAGCCGCATTGATACGAGGCCCAAGAGCAAAACCGAAATCGGACGCGACCAGGCGACGAGCATCGCGTTTCGCCACTTCAATCAACGCCTGAATTCCCGGACGCGCCTTGCCTGCACGAATACGTTGTAGGCCTTGGTGTACCAAGATACGGTTATTCTCATCAAGAGGGACAACATCGGCTACCGTGCCAAGTGCTACGAGGTCAATCAGCTCCATAAGTTTCGGTTCAGCCATACCTTGCTGAGCAAACCAACCGAGCTTTCGCATGTGAACGCATAGCGCCATCATCAGGTAGAATGCAACACCAACTCCCGCCAATGCTTTTGAAGGGAACGCACAACTTTCTAAGTTTGGATTCACCATCGCATCCACCATCGGAAGCTCATGCCCCGGTAAGTGATGATCGGTGACCAATACATCTAAGCCTTTCTCTTTGGCAAAGCGTACTCCTTCAATCGATGAAACACCGTTATCCACGGTCATGATCACTTCTGCGCCAATCTCAATCGCCTGCTCAACCACTTCCGGGCTCAGACCATAGCCGTCTTCAAAACGGTTTGGCACCAAATAGTCAACGTTATTGCTGCCAAGCATACGCAGCGCCAACACAGAAAGTGCCGAGCTGGTCGCGCCATCCGCATCAAAGTCGCCAACCACAATAATACGTTTCCGCTGCTGAATAGCTTTGAATAGCAACTCAACTGCCGCATCAATGCCACCGAGCTTTTGGTACGAGTGCAAGCCTTTGGCTGCCGTCTCTAACTGAGCTGGACTATTAATTCCACGGCTCACATAGATTCGTTTAAGTAGCTCTGGCAAATCTGCAGGAAGAACGGAGGTATCGACTTCGGGGCGACGTTGTATCTCTATCATGACCTATTTGGCCCAAACCAAATTGGGCCATTCCTTATGTGTAAATTTGGATATGCGTACTGCTGAGCAGAATTATTGCTCTAAGCGTTGGATAAGTTGCGCAGGAGGCAGGTAGCCACTCACAAGCTCACCATTTGGTAAGAAGATTGCCGGTGTACCGCTGATACCAAGCTCGCGACCTAATTGGTACTGCTTAGCAATAATGGATTTGGTTGCCGACGTTGCTTTCGCAGAGTCTGGCATTTGACGATTCACTTTCGCATCGTGCATTGCTGCTTTTGGATCATCTGAGCCCCAAATCGCCGCCATCTGATTGGCAACTTGACCGGTTGCCCCCTGACGTGGGTAGGCCATGTAACGAACCGTAATACCTAAATCGTTATAACCCTGCATTTGACTGTGTAGGCGCACACAGTAGCCGCAGGTGATGTCCGTGAAGACCGTAATCGCGTATTTTTCATCATCCGCTTTGTATTCGATGGTCGAGTCAGCCATTTCTGCGATTTTCGCGGCGTTAATAGGAGCCTGACGCTCCGCTAATACGTCGCTGAATTTGCCATTTTCATCCAGTGAGTAAAGTGTACCTGCGATGAAGTGATCACCCGATGGAGACGAGAAAATGATACCGCTATTGGTTTGAACTTCGACTAACCCATCGATATCCGAAGGCACAACATCCATCACTTTGACGCCAATCTTCTCAAAACGCTGGGTCAAAGCCTTAATATCGTATTCTTGAGTGGGTGCAGCCTCTACTGCAGTCTTAACCTGCTCAACATTCTCTTCAGATGCGTTACAAGCAGTGATGAAAAAAGGCAGTGCCAATAGAGGAAGACGGCGTAATACGCTCATTAAGTTCACCTTAAAATAATTTGAATCTAAGCTCGTGGGTGGTGCTGAGCATGAATCTGCTTCAGTCTTTCCGTTGCCACGTGAGTATAAATTTGGGTTGTCGATAAGTCACTATGTCCCAATAACATCTGTACGACTCTGAGATCGGCACCATAGTTCAGTAAATGTGTTGCAAACGCATGCCTTAACACGTGCGGAGACAGCAGTTCCGTATCTATACCTGCGATAACCGCATAGTGCTTAATACGGTACCAAAAGGTTTGTCGGGTCATCTGCTTGGCACGTTTACTCGGGAAAACCACATCCGAACTATTTTCTCCAAGCAGTTGCGGACGGCCTTGCTCAATAAAAGTTTCTATCCAGTCTACCGCATTTTCACCCATTGGAACCAAGCGCTCTTTGCCCCCTTTACCAACCACTCGTACCACACCTTGTCTTAAGCTGATGTTCTCCATTGTCAGGCTGACCAGTTCAGTCACACGAAGACCGGTTGCGTATAAAAGCTCTAGCATCGCTTTATCTCTGAGCTCAATCGGGTCGTTCGGGTCTGGAGCATCAAGCAAGGCATCAACCTGCTCTTCACTGAGATCTTTGGGTAAGCGCTGAGGAAGCTTTGGGCTCACCAATAAAGCACTCGGGTCGTCAGCCCTTACCTTTTCTCGATGCAGGTATTGAAATAGGCGACGAATCGCCGACAACATACGAGCACGCGACGTCTGCTTAAAGTTCGCATCAACCAACCAGCTCTGATAATCCTGCAAACCGGATAAGCTAATGAAGTCCAAGCGGTAATTATTCTTTTCCATCCAATCAAGTAGCTTGGCAAGATCGGTGCGATAAGAGGTGAGCGTATTTTCTGAAAGCCCTCTCTCCATCCACATCGCATCTAAAAATTGTTCAACAAGACCATGATCGGCGTTCTGCCCTTGAGGCGACTGCATAGCTATTCTCATCATATTGGAAAATGTTTTGAGATTAAGCTACAGGCCTGATGAAAGCTATAAAAATTACGACTTGGGCGGATAATCGCTGCAATCGAATTCAATTTATGGTTAGAATTCGCCATCTCAAAATAAAAATCGAACACATGCTATGAAAATTGGACTGTTTTACGGCTCAACCACCTGCTACACAGAAATGGCTGCAGAAAAGATTCGCGGCATCATCGGCGAAGACTTAGTCGACATTCACAATGTAAAAGAGACGCCACTTTCATTAATGGCCGACTATGACCTGCTGCTACTGGGTATCTCGACTTGGGACTTTGGTGAAATCCAAGAAGATTGGAATGAAATCTGGGATGACCTAGCAACCACACCAGTAAAAGGCAAAATCGTGGCGCTGTTCGGACTGGGCGACCAAGAAGGTTATGGCGAATGGTTCCTTGATGCGATGGGTTTGTTGCACGACGAACTAAAAACCGTAGGCGCGGAGTTTGTCGGATACTGGCCAAACGACGACAGCTACACGTTCGAAGCATCAAAAGCACTAACAGAAGACCAATCACAATTTGTTGGTCTCGCTCTTGATGAAGACTCACAATACGAATTGAGCGATGAGCGAATCGCGGCTTGGGTTGAGCAGGTTCTGGTTGAGTACAGCGAAAAAATCTAACGCCTTAACTATTCAGCCTCCACTCTGAGTAATAAGTATCAAAACTCGCGAATACAAAAAGGCCCCGCTACTTGCCAGCAGCGGGGCCTTTTCTATTTAGATTCGAGTAGAGATTAAACTCTCTCTTGTGTCATTTCTGACGCTGTCGACTTACCTACAAAGAACATGCAGATAATGGCTGCAGCTGTTGGTAGTAACCAACCCATACCGATTTCAAACAGTGGCAGCATCTTCAGTGCTGATACATCTACACCCGCCACTTTCGCTGCATCGATAAGAGCGAACAGCAGTGACACTAATACCACAACGCGGTACGCCACTTTTGGATTAGGGAAACGGCTACGCAAGAATGTCAGTGCTACCAATGCAATTGCCACTGGGTAAAGTGCAAACAGCACAGGAACAGACAGAGAAATAAGCTGAGAAAGACCAACGTTCGCTACCGTAGCACAAGCAACACCGTTGATGATTACCCAAGTCTTGTAAGACAATGGTGTGAGCGAGCTGAAGTAATCAGAACACGCCGAGATCAGGCCAATAGCCGTAGTCAAACACGCTAATAGTACAATCACAGACAGAACAATCTGACCTGAAGGACCAAATAGAGATTGAACGTATTGGCTTAAGATCGTACCACCATTATCCGCCCCTGCAGCAACGGTTGCGCTTGTCGCTCCAAGGAAAAATAGAGAGATGTAAACGAACGCCAGACCCGCAGCAGCAATACAACCCGCGCTGATCAGGTACTTGGTTGTTGCCGCACGGTCAGAGATGCCTTTACTACGGATAGAATCCACAATCAGCATACCAAACATCAGTGAGGCAAAAGTATCCATGGTGTTGTAACCTTCAAGGAAACCTTTGGTTAGTGGTTGAGTGATGTATTCACCGTGAGCACCAAGAATGTCGCCCTGAGGGTTAACAAATACAGCAACCGCCAGGACAGCTAAGCCGACGAAAAGTGCAGGCGTTAGAACCTTACCAATCACGTCAATTAGCTTACCTTGAGACCATGAGAAGAACATGGCAACCACAAAAAAAGCGACAGAAAAGAATGTTAAGTGAGCTTGAGAGGCATCGATGAAGAACGGTTTCACCGCCATCTCATAAGCAACAAGGCCAGTACGTGGCGCAGCAAATGCAGGGCCAATGATAATGAAGATCAACACCGCCATAATGGTAGCCGCTTTCTTAGGAAGATCTTTGGTTAGATGATCCCAAGAGCCACCAGCAAGAGCGACAGCTACGATGGTGATTAACGGAAGACCAACCGCAGTCAGCAGAAAGCCGAACATCGCTGGCAGAAAATGATCACCAGCCAACTGGCCAGCTAGAGGTGGGAATATAATGTTACCCGCACCCAAGAAAAACGCAAAAAGCATAAAGCCCAATGCGATAACATCTGTTAGTTTTAGACTCTGTTTCACAGATAATCCTTAATTATACTTTTGAAATAATGTTGTGCTTGCGCGAATGTTACAGTGAAAAACTGCCATTCAATCGACAAAATAGTCGCGCATAATGACGAAACACTCGCTAAGCTGCAAGCCAACATAAGAAAACACCATATTAATTTGCGATTTTATGCTAAAAGCAGTTTATTCTACTAATTTTGAAAAAATACTCATAATTATAAGCTACTCATAAATTGCAACAATTCAAAACAAGTCAGCACAAAAGACCATACAAAAGATCAACATTAAAACTAGGTAGTTAAAAATTCCGGTACTTGCAGATTTATGAAACAAAAAACGCTAGAGACAAAAAGCTTTAATTTTAAACAGTTTTCTATTTATGGTGGGCAGACTGGAATGCCTGTCAGCACCGATGGCGTATTATTGGGTGCATGGACACAACTTGATCAACAACCAAAAGCTCTGGATATTGGTACTGGTACTGGTTTACTCACACTAATGCTGGCGCAGCGTTATCCTTCGGTAAGTCTCTCGGCAATCGATATCGATCCCGACGCCATTCATGCCGCAAAGATCAACTTCGACCACTCCCCTTGGAGCGATCGTCTACGGCTCTATTTTGGCAGTGTGTTAGAGGTTGAATTACCAGATCAGTTCGACGCTATCATCTGCAATCCACCCTACTTTAATTCCGGAGAGCAATCTGCACATAGCCAACGCGCTACCGCTCGTCATACTGCCAGCCTTGAGCACAAAGCACTGGCTGTTCGCTGCTATGAGCTAACCACAGAATCAGCCACTGCAAGCTTTATTCTACCGATGGTTGAAGGGGAGCAGTTTATCGAGATCGCCAGACAGAGTGGATGGCATCTATCGCGCCGACTGGATGTAAGAACCACCGCCAAAAAGCAGCCTACACGCCTTTTGTTTGAGCTATCTAAAGATCCCGATGTGCAACTCGACCACCAGCAGCTATTAATTCACGATCAAAATGGTTACAGCGAGGCGTTTATCGCGCTAACTCAAGATTTTTATCTCAAGATGTAGCAAATACCATGTGATCCTAATCACTAATGCTTCTATAATGGCCGACTACTCTTTTTTATCGTCTGCCAACGACGTGCAGACACATTTATTGCTTGTGGAGAAACAACAGTGATCAGAACCTTTGCAGAACTCGATCTAGAACAAGAGCTGCTTAAAGCAATCGACGAGATGGGCTACGAACGCCCAACACAGATACAAGCTGAAGCAATCCCACAAGCGTTAGATGGACGAGACGTTTTAGCTTCTGCACCGACAGGTACTGGTAAAACAGCTTCTTTTGTACTGCCAGCTTTGCAATACCTGCTCGACTTTCCACGTAAGAAAGCGGGCCCAGCACGTATGCTGATCCTAACGCCGACACGTGAGCTAGCAATGCAGATCGCAGACCAAGCTCGTGATCTTGCAAAATACACCAGCCTGAATATCTTCACCATTACTGGTGGTGTGATGTACCAAGAGCACGCGGACATCTTAGGCACGACTCAAGACATCGTTGTTGCGACTCCAGGCCGTCTGATGGAGTACATCGAAGCTGAACGCTTTGATTGTCGTGCTATCGAATGGCTGATTCTAGACGAAGCAGACCGTATGCTCGATATGGGCTTTGGCCCAGTTGTTGACCGTCTATCTGCAGAGTGTCGCTGGCGTAAACAGACGCTACTATTCTCGGCAACCCTAGAGGGTAAAGGCGTTGAGGGCTTCACTGAAGATCTACTAAACAACCCAGCAGAGATCGATGCCAAATCTTCCCTGCGTGAGCGTAAAAAGATCACTCAGTGGTACCACCGTGCAGACACAGCAGAGCACAAGCTGGATCTTCTTAAGCACATCATCACTGAACAAGCAGAGCGTACTATCGTGTTCCTAAAAACACGTGAGCGCCTAGCGGACCTTCGAGCTCAATTAGAGAGTGCCCAGATCCCATGTGCTTGGATTCAAGGTGAAATGCCACAAGATCGCCGTAACAATGCGATTGCTCGTTTCCGCGATGGCACTGTGAATGTACTACTGGCAACTGACGTAGCAGCTCGTGGTATCGACCTACCAGACGTGAGCCACGTAATTAACTACGACATGCCACGTACTGCTGATGTTTACCTGCACCGTATTGGCCGCACTGCTCGTGCTGGTAAGAAAGGTAATGCTATCTCGCTAATCGAAGCGCATGACCAACCAATGATTGAGCGTGTTGCACGCTACACCAAAGAGAGCATCAAAGAGCGCTTCATCGAAGGTATGCGTCCTACGCACAAAAAACCTGTCTTCAAAAAGAAGAAAAAGGTGAAGAAAGACGATAAGAAAGGCGCAGCTAAAAAAACCGCTAAGAAAAAGAAGAAGTAGTCGATTTGGGTCACTTGTTCGGTGACCTAACCCACTCTACAGAATAACAAAAGCCCCTGATAGCAACGCTGTCAGGGGCTTTTTAGTCATTGAAATAAAGCGAAGATTAGTTCTGCTCTTCGCGCTTGAACACTAACTCTTTTGCGTTCGACTCTTCTTCAACAAAGTAGTAGCCCGCAGTGTCAAACTGAGTCAGCTTTTCAATCGAATCAACACGGTTTTCAATGATGTAACGTGCCATCATGCCACGCGCCTTTTTCGCGTAGAAGCTGATCACCTTGTATTGGCCATTCTTACAGTCTTTAAATACTGGCGTGATCACCTGACCATCTAGGTTCTTTGGCTTCACTGCTTTGAAATATTCATTCGATGCAAGGTTGATAAGCACATTATCGCCCTGAGCGTTTAGCGTCTCATTGAGCTTGTCAGTGATCAGGTTGCCCCAGAACTGATAAAGGTTAGTACCACGAGCATTTGCCAAACGTGTGCCCATCTCTAAGCGGTAAGGCTGCATCAAATCCAACGGCTTAAGCAAACCATACAGGCCGGACAACATGCGTAGGTGCTTTTGTGCATATTCGAAATCCGCGTCCGTCAGAGTTTCCGCTTCAAGTCCGGTGTAAACATCGCCCTTAAACGCCAAAATCGCTTGGCGAGCATTCTCTTGAGTGAAGGTTTCGCTCCACTGCTCAAAACGCGCCACGTTAAGGCCGGCAATCTTATCGCTCACCTTCATTAGCGCCGAAACATCTGCAGGCGTTAGTTTACGGCACTCTTCAATCAGCTCGGCAGAGTGTTCAATAAACTCTGGTTGAGTAAACTGCTCGGTAGCCAATGGTGATTCATAATCTAATGTCTTTGCTGGTGATACGACAACTAACATAACTTTACCCTAATCGGTTATCTGACTTTATGCTTGATAGAGTATAGAAAAAACATCAATTTGTCTTTACGACTCTTCCTATTACTTCGATAGATAAACATCGATTTCACTAATATCCACACAGTAAAAAAGGCTAAGGTATCAACCTTAGCCTTTCAATTTGAGAAACGGTGAACGCTCTATATTGCTCAGAGCCGCATCACAAGATTACTTCTTGTTGCCGTCCCAAATACCATCCTCTAGCTGAGACTTAAGCTCTGGGAAATCGTTCGCATCAAACGTTGGAACTTTACCCGCGTCTAGTTGACGGTTGTAGTCTTTCGCAAGCTTAATCACGATACCTGATAGCAGGATAATCGCTACCAAGTTAACAATCGCCATTAGACCCATAGATACGTCAGCCAATGCCCATACTGTTGGCAATGTTGCCATTGAACCAAACATAACCATACCTAGAACGATAACACGGAAAAGCACTAGGCCTTTCTTGTTGTTGTGCTCAAGGAAGATTAGGTTTGTTTCAGCGTACGAGTAGTTGGCGATGATTGAAGTGAAAGCGAAGAAGAAGATCGCTACTGCTACAAAGATACCACCCCATGAACCTACTTGTGCTGTTAGTGCACGTTGAGTTAGTTCGATACCTGTTACTTCACCATGAGGAACGTACTCACCCGACATTAGGATGATCGCAACCGTTGCCGAACAGATAACGATGGTGTCCATGAACACACCTAGCATCTGCACATAACCTTGAGACGCAGGGTGCGGTGGGTAAGGTGTTGCTGATGCCGCTGCGTTAGGCGCAGAACCCATACCCGCTTCATTCGAGAATAGACCACGTTTAATACCGTTGATCATTGCTTGCGCGATTGCGTAGCCTAGACCACCAGCCGCTGCTTCTTGCAGACCGAATGCACTCTTGAAGATAAGAGCCAATACTTCTGGTACTCTCTCAATGTTTGCGAACATGATGAATAGCGCAATCGCAAGGTAAGCCAGCGCCATGATAGGTACAATAATTTCAGCAGTACGTGCGATCTTACGGATACCACCGAAGATAACGAATGCTGAGATAACCACAATCGCAACACCAGTGTAGCTACGCTCAAAGTCAAACGCGGTATTCATTGCGCTTGCGATCGCGTTTGCTTGTACCGCATTAAAAACAAGACCAAATGCAATGATTAGAAAGACAGAGAATAGAACCCCCATCCAACGCATTCCTAGACCTTTTTCCATGTAGTAAGCAGGGCCACCACGGTAGTTACCGTCGTTATCGCGCGTTTTGTACAGTTGAGCTAGCGTGCTCTCTGCAAACGACGTCGCCATACCTAGCATAGCAATGAGCCACATCCAGAAGATAGCACCTGGGCCACCAGCGGTTAGAGCAACTGCAACACCCGCCATGTTACCTGTACCAACACGAGCAGCAAGACTAGTACAAAGAGCTTGGAAAGATGAGATACCAGCGCTGTCTGCTTTACGGCTGTTCTTTAGAACAGAGAACATGTGGCCAAAATGGCGGAATTGAATGAAGCCTAGTCGTACGGTGAAGTAGATACCCACACCAACGAGCAAGTAAACTAAGATTGATCCCCAAAGAAGATCGTTCATTAAATTGATTAAATCTGTCACGTGAACCTCGTATTGAGTTTAAGCACTGATCATGCTTCCTAGCCTTCCTCTTGATCGCCTATGCTTCTGTCAATGTAGTGTCAGCATTCATTGTTATGTTCTTGCGGCGATTGAGAATGTAAATGTCGCTTCATGCATCCATTTTACGTATCAGTGTATTTTTGACGGGCGGATAATGCAGCGAGATTTGGCAAAAATCAATATGCACAATGTATTATATTAAAGTGACATTTCACTAAAAAGACACCTTTTATTAACACAAACCGCAACAACAACACCTCATAAAAGTCACATTATCGGGACATAAGCACAACAATGGACCCTATCTCACCTTATCCCGCACGAAACTCCATAAATTAACCGTCAGGCTAGGCTTTACAAGGTATAGTGAACAATCACCGTTTTTGGAAGTATCAAGTAAAACACCCACTCATCCTTTGGATACGTGTTTAGTTGCATTGTAACGAAAGGAGCATAAGCTTCGCACAATGAATTAACATTCGTAGAGAGTGAATTTAATCGTTTCCCTAAGTTTGTTTGCCTACTTTTTGAACACGAATATAGGCCGCATGTGTGATGGTAAGTCAAAAAACCACACGAAACCTTCATGAATATGAAACAAATGAGAAACAAATCAAAGTTATGGTGGCGTTAACTATGGTATTTAATGAGTCCGAAAGGACTATTCCCACGGAAGGAGATATAGCTTATGGATAACTTTCAATACGATGAAATCACAGAACTTGATCTACCTCGTGCAACACAGAAAGGGCGCTCAAAACCTCTAAAACGCAAGTGGCGTGAGATTGAGGAGATTAACGATCGTCGACGCCTTCAAAAAGAACTCATGGATATGAATCTTGGTCTAGATTTCGACCTCGACGACATTAAGCTTTAATAGACACGATAGATAAAATATAGGCACCCAACCGGGTGCCTTTTGTTTTGATACTACCAATATAGAGAGCTACACACACTCCTGTTCACTTTGACGAACTCGAGTGGCAAGCTGACGGTATTGGTCGGCAATCGTGTCACCGAATACAGGATCATCCTCTGGCTGTTGCCAAAGCTCTTCAACACTGCGCCAGTCTTGTACCGAAAAAGCCCCGACAATGATCGGTAAAATAACTTTCTCTTCATGCTCCATATGCTTTCGCTGCGCTTCAATAAATGCAGCGAGCTGATCAATAAACACCTGCTGAGGAACTACCGCATCTTGAAGAATCATCTCAACCACATCTAAGAAGTCAGCGGTCTTCTCCGCCAACAGCTGATGTTCAAGTTCCAGATCTTCGATGGCCTGCTGTTTACCGTAATGTTTTAAATAGTGACGATAGATAATGTCTTCTTTAGGATGATGCACTTTATCTGAGTGGTTCATTAAATAGTGCACCACTTCCGCCACTAAGCTGTAGTTTATCGCTCGCTCTTTCTGTAGAAGCTCAAGTTTTGTCTTTAAGATCATGAGCAGACGAGCCATGTAACCATGCTCTCTTCTTATCCTTTCAATCATCATAGTATTGCACTCCATTACACCTACTCTTTATAAGTGTATATGATGATAGGAGAGTTAGGTTTGACGCTGCTCAGAAAACCATCAACTTAGACTTCGAAAGGTAAACGCCAGTCAATCACAGACAAATTTTGAGACTTCAATAGTTCATTAGTTCGAGAAAAGTGCTTACAGCCAAAAAAGCCGCGTCGTGCAGAAAGCGGCGATGGGTGTGGAGCGTTCAAGACAAAATGCTTACTCTCGTCAATAGCTTGCCCTTTCTTCTGGGCATGCGCGCCCCACAATAAAAAGATAATCGGCTCATTGCGTTCATTAAGCTGCGCAATGATATGATCGGTAAACGTCTCCCAGCCACATTTAGCATGCGAGTGCGCCTTGCCCTCTTCTACAGTGAGTACAGTATTGAGCATCAACACGCCCTGCTTTGCCCATGACGCTAGATAGCCGTGTGTTGGTGGCACAAAGCCCTCAATATCATCAGCAAGCTCTTTATACATATTACGCAGAGAAGGGGGAATCTTAACGCCCGGCAATACAGAAAACGCCAGACCATGTGCCTGTTGAGCACCGTGATAGGGATCTTGCCCTAGAATCACCACACGCACATCCTCAAAGGGCGTCATATCAAAGGCGCTGAATACCTGATCTTGGGGTGGATAGATGACCTTACCATCTCGTCTTTGCTTTTCTACAAAGTCGTTGATGTGCTGAAAGTAAGCTTGGCTCTGTTGCTGACGAATAATCTCTTGCCAAGTCTGCGACGAACTCATTGAATTGCTCCCGAACGATGTCACTCAGTAACGCTAGTAAATGACACAAGCGAGTTGCTCAGATAAAAATAGCGGTATGAGTGATAACTGTGACTGTAAAGCCTAGTTATACCTCATACCGCTATTAATAGACATCATTGTCCAAATTCGCAGATAGAGATTCATCGATACTCACAGCAGAATAAAAAGAAGGGAATCACGATTGACCTTTCTGAGGCGTTCGATGATGACCGTGACTGTGAATATGACGATTTGGCGTCGGCAAACGTGGGGTCGCATGGATCGTCGAAACATGAAGATTAGCTTTAGGTGTGTAAGTGGTCGAATACATAATGGCACCCTCCTCTATTACATAGTGAAATACATATTCATTAAACACTATGAAAGAAAGGTGCCAACAACCTCATTTAGCCACAGTTTTTTTAAGGTTTACTGTACTCAATGATCACTCTGCGTTCACAGACGCGTGGTGATACATTCTAAGTTGTTGAATTTCCTCTTTCCAAATCGAAGAATCGATCGTTTCTAGGATCAGCGGCATATTATCAAAGCGCGGATCACTCGCGATATACTCGAAACACGCCCAACCAATTTCACCTTGTCCTAGCGAATGGTGTCGATCGACACGACTTGCGAACTCAGCTTTTGAATCATTGATGTGCATTGCTCTTAGATAGTGCATACCAACAATACGATCGAACTCAGCAAAGGTCGCTTCACAGGCTTCCTTGGTTCTCAGGTCGTAACCGGCTGTGAAGGTGTGGCAAGTATCTAAACAAACACCCACTCGAGCTTTATCTTCAACTTGATCGATGATTTCCGCTAGATGCTCAAACTTCCAACCTAAATTAGTCCCTTGCCCAGACGTATTTTCAATCACAGCGATCACATTGGGCACCGCGCGATGAGCAATATTGATAGACTCCGAGATGCGCGCCAAACAGTCACTTTCAGACATTTTCTTTAAATGACTCCCAGGATGGAAATTAAGTAGCGTCAGACCAAGTTGGTTACAACGCTCCATCTCATCAATAAACGCCGCGCGAGACTTTTCGAGCTTCTCCTCTTCTGGGGCACCTAGGTTAATCAAATAAGAATCGTGAGGAAGAATGTGCTCCGCGCCAAAACCCAACATCTTGCAGTTGGCTTTGAATGCACTGATGGTTTTGGGCTCCAATGGCTTTGCCGCCCACTGCCTCTGATTCTTAGTAAATAGCGCAAATGCGTTGGCACCAATTTCACGTGCGCGCATCGGAGCTTGATCGACACCTCCAGCCGCAGAAACATGAGCACCGATGAATTTTTGGCGAGAGTTTGAGGTATTTTTCGCTAGAGAATTACTGTTTGTCATTAAATCACTTCACACTTACAGAATGACGGATAAATACTTGTTTATATCCACATCAGTTCAATAAAAGCACTATTTTTGTAGTAAATTTACAACAAAAATTTCCGTTAAATATTTTTTATAGTTTAAAATATTTTGTAACTACATTGTTTTCAAAGCTTTTATTGATTTAACTCAAAATAATCACCATTAAAAAATTAAGGTTTTTGGTTGTTTTTTGACTTAAATCAATATTAAGCTAATTAAAAATAGGTATATATAAGCCAGCTCAACAAAATTCGAAAGTTAACACCATAAATCAAACCACATTCAGTGGACTAGGAGATAGTGATGATCCAAGGTATTCAAATTACTAAAGCAGCAAACGACGAACTACTTAACTCAATCTGGCTACTAGATAGCGAAAAGAACGAAGCGCGTTGTGTTGCAGCAACTGCTGGTTTCGAAGCTGACCAAGTTATCCCAGCTGCTGATCTAGGTGAGTACGAGAGCCGTGAAGTTGCAATCGAAACTGCACCTCGCATTGAAGGTGGTCAACACCTAAACGTAAACGTTCTTAAGCGCGAAACGCTAGAAGACGCAGTTGCTCACCCAGAGAACTACCCTCAGCTAACTATCCGTGTATCGGGCTACGCTGTACGTTTCAACTCGCTAACGACTGAACAGCAACGTGATGTTATCGCACGTACGTTCACTGAGTCTCTATAATTTAGAGCTTAAGCGTAACCAAATTTAAAAAGCTTGGTCATTAGTGACCAAGCTTTTTTTATGTCTATCATACTGAGTTTCGGTGGCGTGCTTTCTCGTACTGAGCCTAGAAACACTAAAAAATGCATACCTTCTCCTCGTATCCATAGCCAATAAAAAAGGTGAATACCCATGGCACTCACCTTTTCGTTTAATCTAACAAAACCGTCATTGGTTTGTCATTGTCATACTCTTATCAGAATTGGCGTATTCAGAACTATGGCTGAACTCGACGCAATACTTCTTTAAGAGCATCAAAGTCATTCGCAAGGTCTTCAGACAGCAGCTCCATCGCAGCGTGTTTCGCTAGCGGACCTGGTAGATCGATGTCTGAACCTAGAATGTCATCAACCACTTCTTTGAATTTAGCCGGGTGAGCCGTACATAAGAACAAGCCTGTTTCACCCTCTTGCAGCTGCTCGTCTAGTAGACGATAAGCGATAGCACCATGTGGCTCACATAGGTAGCCTTGTGCTTTTAGGTCACGTACTGATTCTGCGCTCTGCTCATCAGATACTTTACCTTTACCCAGTGTATCCAAGCCCCAACCTTTCAGTTGGCAAAGCTCTTCGATACGAGGCCAATTGTTTGGTTGGCTCACATCCATTGCGTTTGATGTGGTTGCAACAGTCGGCTTTGGAGCCCACTCGCCCGTTTCTAGGTAACGTGGCACTGTGTCATTTTCATTGGTCGCAGCGATGAAACGCTTCACTGGTAGGCCTAACGCTTTTGCCAATAGACCTGCAGTTAGGTTACCGAAGTTACCGCTTGGTACTGAAACCACTAAGTTTTCACGCTGCTCTTTAGTCAGCTGAGAAGCCGCTTCGAAGTAGTAACAGATCTGCGCCATTAGACGACTGATGTTGATAGAGTTCGCTGAGTTCAGACCGATCTCTTCACGCAGTGCTGCGTCATCAAATGCTTGCTTAACCAGTGCCTGACACGCATCGAAGTCACCGTCGATAGCAACAGTATGGATGTTTTTACCTAGTGTACAGAACAGCTTCTCTTGCAGTGGGCTGATCTTGCCTTTCGGGTAAAGAATCACAACGTTGATGTCTTCCATACCGTAGAACGCGTGCGCAACGGCTGCGCCCGTATCACCTGATGTCGCCGTGAGGATGGTGATCTTGCCGCCGTCTGAAACAGCTGCCAGAGATTGCGCCATAAAGCGGCCACCAAAATCTTTAAACGCCAGCGTTGGACCATGGAACAGCTCAAGTGCGTAAACACCATCTTTCACTTGGTTGATAGGTGCAGGGAATTGGAATGCTGCATCTACCATTTGATCGATCTGCTCTTTTGGCAGTTCATCACCAATCAGTGCCGATAGGATCTTTGCGCTACGAGGGACAAAGTCCTCTGCAAGTAGTGCATCGATATCATCAAACTTTGGTAGCTCTGATGGAAAAAATAGACCTTGGTTACGACCTAGACCTTGGCGAACGGCTTGGCCAAAAGAGACTTGTTCATCATTTTCTTTGATGTTGTACAGCTTCATAACTCACTTCCTGTAACGATCGAGCCTTGCTTGTCCAAACGACAAACATGGACGAATCCTTCTTCATTTTGTACGTAATTTTGTTCTAGCCAGCGTGCAACACGCTCAGCGACATCTTTTTCTTTGCAAATGCTAAATAAGGTCGGACCGCTGCCGGAGATTCCCGTTGCAAGCGCTCCCGCTGACAACGCGTATTTACGAGCGCCAACAAAACCTGGTAGCAGTTTCTCACGATATGGTTCTGCGATCACGTCTTTGATCATTTTTGCAGCAAGCTCTGGCTGACCAGAGTGGCAAGCGTGAATAAAGCCAGCAAGGTGACGACCATGAGCAATGATATCTTGACGACGGTATTGAGATGGTAGGATCTCTCGCGCTTCCGCCGTCGATACCTTAATCCCCGGATACGCCATTACCCAGTACCAATCATCAAAGCAAGGCACCTCTTGACTGATAATACCCAGCTCTTCCAGCATCAATTGCACGCCACCAAGGTAACATGGAGCCACGTTATCGTAGTGAACGCCACCTGAAATCTTGCCTTCCATTTCCCCCATCAGCGCAAGCAATTCAGTTTCGTCTAGCGGCTGACCATGGAAACGGTTCAAGGCATCCAGTGCGGCAACAATCGAACATGCACTTGAACCCAAACCAGAGCCAATCGGCATGTTCTTTTCAAGCGTCATCTCTAGTGGTTTAAGAGCAACACCCTTCTTATCGATTTCACGAGCAAACACTGTCCAACAGTCGTAAACAATGTTCTCTTTTGCTTCTGTTGGCAGTTTAGAAACAAAGCTGCCTGCCGTTTTTAGAGAGAATGGTTCATCACCTGCTTTAACCATCACTCGGTCACCAAGCAGTGTGCCATCGATAGGCGACACAGCTGCACCAAGGACATCAAAACCAACGCTGACGTTACCGATTGAAGCTGGAGCGTAAACTACAACATCCATATCACTTGAACTCATTCTTATACTCCTAATTTCCAGCCAAGGGTACGCATTACATCAGAGAATACACCTGCTGCTGTTACCTCAGTACCCGCACCGTAACCACGCAATACTAGTGGGATTGGTTGGTAGTAACGACTGTAGAATGCCAGCGCGTTCTCACCATCTTTAATCTTGAACATTGGGTCATCGCCATCAACTGCAGCGATGCGCACCTTACATTTACCATCGGCAATTTCGCCGACATAACGCAGCACTTTGCCTTCTTCAGCCGCTTTTGCTGACTGCTCTTGGAAGTAAGCATCCGCTTCTGGTAGACGCGCCATGAACTCTTCTACGCTACCTGAATCATCAAAACCTGGTGGCAGTGCTTGGTCAACTTCTACGTCTTCAAGCTCTAATGCCATACCTGCTTCACGCGCCAAGATAAGTAGCTTACGCGCCACATCCATGCCCGATAGATCATCACGTGGGTCAGGTTCTGTAAAGCCGTTATCTTTCGCAATATTGGTTGCTTGGCTCAGAGTCATACCTTCATCAAGCTTACCGAAGATGTAAGATAGAGAGCCCGATAGGATGCCGTTAAATTTCTCAAGTTCATCACCCGCAGAGATAAGGTTCTGCAAGTTCTCGATAACCGGAAGGCCAGCACCGACCGTTGTCTCGTACATCAGCTTACGACGTGAGTTTCGTGCAACCTCACGAAGTTGATGGTAGTACGCCATGCTTGCTGTGTTTGCTTTCTTATTCGGTGTAACAACGTGGAAGCCTGCTGCTAGGAAATCGGCATACTGATTTGCAATCGCTTCACTCGACGTACAATCAACCAGTACTGGGTTGATGATGTGGTTACGCTGAACCAAAGCCGCAATTCGAGGAAGACTGAACTCTTCGGTTGCACTGTTCATGCGATCACGCCAGTGCTCCAGTGGTAGACCTTCACTATCAAGCAGTAGACCTTTACTGTTTGCTAAACCACATACGCGGATAACAATGCCTTTCTCTGCCAATTTACCTTGCTGACGCTTGATCTGATCCACCAGCTCGCCACCAACGCCGCCAACACCGACAACGAAGACATCAAGGAAGTGCTTAGAGTTGAATAGATTTTCGTGACACGCTTTGATCGCCTCAGAGATTTTATCTTCAGGAATCACTGCTGAGATTGCTCGCTCAGAAGAGCCTTGTGCGATCGCCACGATGTTTACGTTCACTTCTGCCAGTGAAGAGAAGAATTGAGAAGCAACACCGCGTGAAGTACGCATGCCGTCACCAACCAGTGTTACGATAGCTACGTCATCCATGAACTCTACTGGCTCAAGTAGGCCATCTTTCAGTTCAAGTTCAAACGCTTCAGACAACACTTGTTGTGCTTTCTGCTTATCTGCAGACTCGATACAGAAGCTGATGCTGTACTCAGATGATGATTGAGTAATAAGAACGATTGAAACGCCGGCTGAAGACATTGCACCGAATACGCGGCTCGCCATGCCAACCATGCCCTTCATACCTGGGCCTGAAACGTTAACCATTGTTAAGTCACTAAGCGTAGTGATGCCTTTGATCGCTAGGTTGTCTTCACCGGTGTCTTGACCAATCAGAGTGCCCGCACCTTGAGGGTTAAAGCTGTTTTTAATCAAGCAAGGAATATGGAACTGAGCAATCGGTGCGATGGTTTTCGGGTGAAGAACAGAAGCACCAAAGTATGAAAGCTCCATCGCTTCTTGGTAGCTCAATGACTTAAGAAGACGAGCATCATCAACAAGGCGAGGGTCACAGTTATAAACGCCGTCTACATCAGTCCAGATCTCACAACAATCAGCACGCAGACACGCTGCCAATACCGCTGCTGAGTAGTCAGAACCATTTCGACCCAGCGTAACTAATTCACCTTTGTCATTGCCGGCAGTAAAGCCAGGCATGATGTTAACGTGTCCTTGAGGAAGAGGATTTTGACGGAAGTTCTGTGTAGAGACATCAACATCAACCATCGCCTCTAGATGATCGCCTTTCGCATACAGATACTGAACCGGGTCGATGAGATTCGCTGGCTGACCTTTTGCTTCTAATACAGCCTTCATCAGCTGGATGGAGATACGCTCACCTTTGCTGATGATGCGTGCGTTTACATGATTAGGACACATGCCTAATAGATCAATACCATTTACAAACTGACGCAGTTGAGTCAGTGATGTATCAACTTGCTCTTGGAACGCCGAGCCGTCTAAGCCCGGAACCAACGCTTTAATATCAGAAAATAGAGCTAAAAAAGAGGACTCTATCTCTTTAATTTGAGATTCCGCTTCACCATGTTTAAGTGCCGATTCAATCACCGCAACCAACTTGTTTGTTGTTTTTCCCGGTGCAGATAGCACGACCGCTAGCTCTTCTTGCTGGGCATTATTAGCAATGATATCCGCCGCTCTCAAAAAACGATCGGCGTCCGCTAATGATGAACCTCCAAACTTTAAAACTCGCATCCCTTCCTCTCCATAAGTCATAAAAATGGTATAAAAAAAGGCCTGTATCTTGTGGGATACAGGCCTTTATTTGTAAATCCGTTAGTTAGCAGCCTGCCCCAACAATTGTAATGTCGGTAATAATAATGGTTGTGGTCATTACTAGGTGGCTTGAGTGCTGCATATTCAATTCTCTGCGTTTGCTTATCTCTACGTGTATCAAGTTTTGCTACAGCTCGTCAATGAAAAGTTACTTTTTTTTCGCATTCACGACATTTTTCATAGTAAGACGTTATTTAGAGCAGAAAGTAGCCATGAAATACAAGGCATAAAAAATGAGTAGAGTTTGCTTCAGATCGCAAAAGCAACTAATTGCTTATCCAATTCGAACAAAAAGGTATGTAGTTCGTACAGTCAACCACCAAGATCTGTGCTTTAATTAGACAGCAAACGTATATAACAAATAATAACGACTTCAGGAGTGGAAAGTGAAAAGATTACTATTTCTTTTAACCTTTGCTGTACCTGTTGTTTGTAACGCGAGCTCGTTGCCTCTATTGCCGAGCCAACTCGACACCTCGGCACACAAGTTTTTTATCTCAAGCCAAAGTTCAACCAATGAATCCTTCGATGTTTGGAAAGTCGACAGCGGCTATTCATACTCGGTATTCAAGAACGTCGACCTGTTCGTGGGTGCTCGTATCAATAGCGATGCTCTAAAACATGAGAATGGATTTCTCAGTGGCGTAAGCTATCAACTGAGCGATCGTATCTCTTTCAACAGTACTCTGCATACCTACAGCAGTGAAGAGAATGCCGAACAAGGAAAAGAAAAGTCGATTGCTGCTGAGGTGACCAGTCGCGTCCAACTGACCGATAACCTAGACCTACATGCCACCCTAGATTACGAAGAGTGGCAGCAAGGAGTGGAAGTTGGGATTGGTTTCCGCTTTTAAACGATTTCTGCTTCTAGGCAACTCCAACTTCCAAACCTTCTCTCGTTTTCGCTTTAAAACCGCTAGCTACGAGTTAATCAGCAGCTCTGAAGAGAGGAGCGCTCCATTCCAATCCGCATAGATGTAGTCGCCTGGCTGAATCAATTGATTATGAATAGTGAGTGTCACATTCACTTGACCACTGCCACGTTTCTCGGTTTTGAACGGTGAAGATCCTAGAGCTTGCACGCCAAGATCCATCTGCGACATTATACCGACATCACGGATAGCGCCATTGACGATCACGCCTTCCCAACCATTCTCTATCGCCAGTATAGCAAGTTGATCACCTAGTAAGGCTTTTTGGCAGGAGCCGTTTCCATCGACCACCAATACCTTGCCTTTTCCGTCACCCTCTAACACATCACGAACCTTAGAATTATCGTGATAGCAACGCACTGTTACAATTTCCCCCCAGAACGCAGCTCGCTGGCCGTAGTTTTGTAAAGGGAGATTAAGTAGCGTCACTTTGCTTTCGAACTCATCACATAAGTCCGGTGTTATATCGTGCATATATCCTCCATGAGCGAGACAGGCAGCCCATACCGCGAGTCCCATGCTTAAAGTAAAAATAAATCCTTTGTTTTCAATACGTCTATAATTAAGAGACAGCTTATCGCTTCCTTGGTGCCACAGCCTACTATAGAAGTAGTCAAGTGTGACTATGAAAGCAAAATATACGAGCCAGTTCGAATAGCCATTCCATATTTATGGCTATTTAATCATTTATAGTGTTGATTAAACAGTAACTCATACTAATCAAGTTTTATACCAGACAGCAATTGATATAAATCAACAAAGTGAATGGAATTAACATTATCGCGTTGTTAGCATGCTGTTAACATTATAGAATCCTCAACAATCACTAACAGAATGATTAAAAGGCGTACTGGATCTACGTTATTGGCAATACTTCAAGGAAGGCAGACAGCTGGAAGTAAGTGTATTTTTGAAAACTTTGAGTTATCATCAAAATTACATTACCTGTATGTTATGTTTTTGCCTAGAATTTATTCTATTAGCACAGTTTCGTCACAAATTTAGGTACCGCCAAAATGCAAACCCCGCAGATTCTTATCGTAGAAGATGAGCAAGTAACTCGTAACACTCTTAAGAGTATTTTTGAAGCAGAGGGATATGCTGTTTTTGAGGCTAGCGACGGTGAAGAGATGCACCAAGTGCTGTCTGACAACCAAGTGAACCTTGTTATCATGGACATCAACTTACCTGGTAAGAACGGCCTTCTGCTTGCTCGTGAACTACGTGAGCAAGCAAACGTTGCGCTAATGTTCTTGACTGGTCGTGATAATGAAGTAGACAAAATCCTTGGTCTAGAAATTGGTGCAGATGATTACATCACTAAGCCTTTTAACCCTCGTGAACTGACTATCCGTGCACGCAACCTTCTGAACCGCTCGATGAGCACAAGCACGGTTCAAGAAGAGAAGCGCAGCGTTGAAAAGTACGAATTCAACGGTTGGGTTTTGGATATCAACAGCCGCTCTCTAGTAAGCCCAGATGGCGAAGGCTACAAGCTGCCTCGCTCTGAGTTCCGTGCTCTACTGCACTTCTGTGAGAACCCAGGCAAGATTCAAACTCGTGCTGACCTTCTTAAAAAGATGACTGGCCGTGAGCTTAAGCCACATGACCGTACAGTAGACGTAACTATCCGTCGTATTCGTAAGCACTTTGAATCTGTATCAGGCACGCCAGAGATCATTGCTACGATTCACGGTGAAGGCTACCGCTTCTGTGGTGATCTAGAAGACTAATTCACACCATCGTAGTGAATAGAATAGAAAAAGGGAGAATGCTCGGCATCCTCCCTTTTTTTAATACCCGTTTCATGCGGCGCGAATAGCGTGCCGGTACACACTATTCTTAATTTACTGAAGCGCTTATTTAGTAAACCGTATCCACTTTAACGTCTTTCTCAACCAGCCACTTCACCACTTCACCATCTTTTAGTTCCACTGCAACATCAACAGGTTGTTCACTGTTAATCTCGAGCTGCCACGCAAACGCCACCTCCCATTTGGTCTCATTGTGCGTTCTTAAGTCAAGGTCATCGCTCGTAATAAGTAGTGTATCCGCGCCTTGTTTCACCGTGACACTTTCAATAGCCAGTGTCGCGGGCAGTTGCGAATCTGATTCAAGGTAAATGGCACCATGTAATGTGTTATCTTGTGCTTCACCTATGGTTGGCATTTTATTTAGCCAAAGGTTGCTTTTCATAGTGATGGTCGTAGTAGAGACTTCGACTTGGTTGTCTTGTTGCCATTCTACTTGTGGTGCAGAACAACCCGCTAATGCCACAACACAGGCGGCGAATGCTATTTTTTTCATTACTCTTCTACCTTTGATTTAACCAACTCTTTAAGACTTCAATGTCGTTCTGATATTCGTTGTTAATTTCATCGACCCAATCCGAGATATTCTCCCACCATGCAGGCAGATCCGGTGATTGCGCTTTTTGCGCGACTTGTTGAATTCTCTTCAAACCAATCGAACCTGCAGCCCCTTTGATCTTATGTGCTTCCGAAACAATGTTGGCTTGATCTTTGGCTACCATGTTCGAGTTTAGAATATCCATATAGTCAGGCATCATCTGTTCAAACATCGCAATACTATCGAGTACTGGTTTGGGGCCAACAATATCAACATAAGACTCCAGCATCTCAATATCAAGCAAGCTGGTGTCTATGGTGGTTATTTTAGGTTCAACGATTTGTGCCTCTTCAATCGCCTGCGGAGTATCCGACGGACCGCTCTCTATCAGCTTAGCAATCACATCTTGGATCGCTTTTACCGATAGCGGCTTGCTGATGGCATCGTCCATCCCTTTGTTAAGATACTCTTTTTTGTTGTTAAGCACATTCGCCGTCAACGCCACCAACGGCGGGAGTTCAGAGTACTTCTCACGGTAGTACTTAGCGATATCAAAGCCAGTCATATCTGGGAGTTGAATATCCAGTAACACCAGATCAAACTCTTGTGGATTGAACGCGATCTGAGCCTCTTTACCTGTCATGACGACCGTCACCGTATGGCCTAAACTCTCAAGCAGCGAGCGGGCAACCGTAACATTGAGCTCAATATCTTCCACCATGAAGATGTTCAACTGAGACTGTTTTCTTGGCGTCTTCACTAGAGCTTGAGTATCGTGATTCACAGGCACACGAATCGAGACTGTGAAAGTACTGCCGAAGCCCTCTTCACTGCTCACGGTAATGTCGCCATCCATCATATTGATCAGCTGTTTAGAGACCGCCAAACCGATACCTGTCCCAACCGCATGTAAGTTATCGGACCCCGATTTCACTTGGTAATACATCGCAAAGATCTTGTCGATTTCGCTCTCAGGAATACCAATGCCAGTATCTTCAACTTCCATTGTGATATGCGCGAAGTCGTCTTCGATATCTGCACTCACCGTCATTACCACGCCGCCATCTTTGGTGAACTTCATCGCGTTACTAACGAGATTCCACAGAACTTGGCGCAGGCGAGTGCCATCCACTTCAACTGCAGTTGGCAGATCAGATAACCTTTCAAGATCGAATCTCAGCCCTTTTTGCTCCGCCATCAACGCAGAGATGCTCTCCATCTCAGAGACAAAGTCTTCAAAGTTAATTGGCGTGGGGAACAGCTCAAGCTTGCGTCGATCGAACTTATCCATATCAATAATATCGTTAAAGATATTACCGAGCGTGACAGCACTGACTTTAATGGTCTGCATATGTTTGCGCTGCTCTGTGGTCAGTTGACTATCAAGTAGCATACGACTTAAGCCGATAATACCGTTAAGTGGAGTACGCAGCTCATGGCTAATGGTTGAAATAAACGTCGTCTTGTCACGGCTAGCTTTCTCAAGCGACTCTTCGTGCTCTTTGCGCTCCGTGATATCTCGTCCAAAGCCCACTAATCCAAGATGACGACCATCTTTGCTGTAGAAAGGAACTTTGCGCAGTTCAAAATAACTCTTACGTCCATCTGGGTACTCTAACCACTGCTCGTAAGTGACCGCTTGATTATCTGCAAAGACCTTCTCATCGGTCTCAACGACTTGTTGAGCCACCTCTTTGCTATAGACATCCCAAGGTGTTAAGCCAACCAAGTCTTTCTCTGTTTTTCCGGTCAGCTCTTCAACGGCTCGGTTACATCCTGAGAATACGCCATCTTCGTTGCGGTAATAGATAAGGTCAGGAGAAGCATCAATGAAGGAACGCAAAAGCGCCGTTCGCTCTGCCAATTCAAGCTGAGTGCGTTCGCGCTGGAAGACTTCATTTTCAAGGTCATGCATCGCTTCTGCACGCGCCTCTTCTGCCTTTTCACGCTCCTCAATTTCTTGATTAAGCTTCTCGATATTGAGCTGCAATTTGCTGTTTAGCTCTTGGTCACGCTCGCGCATGTCTCCAAGTTTAGAGACTAATTTAGCGAGACGCTGACGAGACTCCTCTAACTGGTCAACGACGACAGAGAGGAAATAGACGGCCCAAGGGGTGATAACCAGACCAAAGAAAACAGAACGGACAATATCGATATCATCGACACTGCCTTTTAGAGCCAGTGTGATACCAACTTGAACCACAACTGCGAGTGCAACCAGTGCTAATGCGAGGAGAATAGAGAATCGGACGATTCCCAGCTTTACGAGAAGATCTACGTAATACTGGGCAAGATTTTTCATGGGTTTCATTTAAGGCTCCATGCGATAAGACTAGCAATATTCTACCCTGTTTAGGCAGGAGAGGTAAGCTAGCCACATCACATGCAACAACCATATAAGCATTTAATTATGCCTATCTTGGTCTCCTTTTAGACTCATGAGCCAGCGTATGGAAACGCCCGGTTGAGCTAGGGTGAACACTGGTTTGATTGCGTCCATTCGCTTTCGCCTGATAAAGCGCGCTATCCGCCAACGCCACAGCCGACTCCATCTCATCGTCCAAGGTTGGGATATAAGAAACTACCCCGATACTCACCGTTACCCATTCAGAAACCAGTGATTTTTCATGAACAATGCCTAGGCTTTGAATTTCATCATGGATACGTTGCGCCACTAACTGAGCACCTTCAGTCGCCGTGTTTGGCAGTATGAAAGCAAACTCTTCACCACCATAACGTGCAACACAGTCAGAAGAACGGTTCAATACGAGCTTGAAGGCTTTCGACACCTGAATCAGAGCATCATCACCTTGTTGGTGACCATAGAAATCGTTGTAGCCTTTAAAGTAATCGATGTCACATAGCATGATAGTCAATGGTTGTCTTTCTCGAACGTGGAAGTGCCACAGGGTTGAGAGTTGATCATCAAAACGACGACGGTTAGACACTTGAGTCAGACTATCCAAGAAACTCAAGCGCTCTAGCTCTGAATTCGCTTCTTCAAGTTTCTGCTCAGCTAAATAGCGTTCTGAGATATCGCGGGCCATGATCAATACACCACTGGTACTTGATGCGGGATCTTTAAACGGGGATTTCACCACATCGTACCAAGTCTGCTCGCCATTACTAGAGACGACCTTATCGATGTAGCGCAGTGACTTTCCTTGATGAAGCACTTGGTGGTCAGAGTCTGAAAGTCGCATGTACATACTGTTTGGCACAACATCTTGCAGCCGCTTACCGACCAAATCACTCACCTCAGAAATCCCCAAAGCGGTAACAAACGGTTTATTACACGCTTGATAAACCATATTCTCATTGAAAATGCCAATAGAGTCAGGGCTTGCTTCTAAGATATTTTGAAGAATGGTATCTCTTTGAGCCAACGCCACTTCGGTATCTTTACGTTTTTCCATCTCATCGCGCAGTTGCTGCTGCATGTCATGCCAATCCGTCACATCATGACTAATCGAGAGCGTACCAATTCTCTCGCCATTCCCATCAATCAACACACTTTGATACGTTTCGAGCAGGCAGCTTTTTCCATCTTGATCGGTCGTCCAGCTGCGTTGACTGACTCGCCCTTTTTGCGCGCCACTAGACACACTCAGCGTGCCCTCTTCTAATCGACCATGCCAAAACGTCTTAAATGACCGGTTGCTGGCAACCAGGCTACCTCTTTGATCTTTTACATGAATCAATTCCGATAGCGAATCCAAAACGGTACGAGCTACATTAAGCTCTCGCAACTCTTTAGATTGCTCTTCACTGGAGTATTGGTGCGGCACTGTGTAGAGCATCCATACACGTCTACCGCGAAAGATCACTTTACGCCCTTGTACATTGACCTTACAAGATTCGAACTCGGATAGCGCCCACATCAAACATTGTTCAAACGAATGGCTACCTTGGTGATGAGAAAGACACGCAGTGAAGGCCGTTTGACAATCATGAGTTGGATAGCGGAAATGAGTCCCTACTTGGCGGATACCCAATAGTTGCATCGCCTGACGATTCGCGTACACGATTTCACTACTCTTTAAATCGACCATACACAAAGGTGCTGGCGCTATGAGCAGTAGATTTTCGATATGAGCTTGATAACGGGAGTAGAGATACCAACCGAACAAGGTAAACAGCAAAAGAGCAACAATAAACGATCCATAGAACATCGCATTGTCCCACAACCAAATCATCAATGGTTCCATCTACCCTCTATCTGTACAGACTTTTAATAAGGGCGGATCTTATCACTAATCGATCTTTTTATCTCTACATGCCGTTGCAGCTTAATTCGGTGTCGTATTGAGCTGTGGCAAAGTGTAGACAAAAGCTTCGCCATTTTTGCAGCCTTGAGCGCCACTTTTGTCTAGCGAGCGACCAATCTCTGTCATCGCGAGCCAACGATTCTCACACCACAATGGCGAAAGCAAAGTTGGCCTGCGCGCTGCAGAAGAGACTCGATGATAAATCACCTCCGCCGGAGTACGCTGAATCATCTCCGTGGCAACATCGACATACTCTTCTAGAGAGGGGGCCTCTAACTTACCCGCTTTCCACGCTTTAGCCATGGTACTGCCCTCAACAATATGTAGGCCGTGGAGTTTGATTCCGTCCGTACCAACATTTAAAACACGCTCCAAGGTTTCAAGGTTGTCAGCTTTAGTCTCTTTAGGTAGGCCAACGATCAAATGAGTACATACCTTGATTCCCAAAGCTCTGGCACGCTTGGCAATACTCTCGTAGATAGCGAAATCATGACCACGGTTGATACGCTTTAACGTTTGATCATTTGCAGTCTGCAGTCCCAATTCTAACCAGATCTCATAGCCTTGCTTTACATAACCAGCGAGTAATTCTAATACAGAGTCCGGCACACAATCGGGGCGTGTCCCCACACATAATCCAACGATATCAGCCCCCGGTGCTTTCAGTGCCTCTTGATACATATTTTTCAACACCTGAACCTCTGCGTAGGTACTGGTGTAAGCCTGAAAATAAGCGAGATACTTTTTAGCTCGTGCAATTTCACCGGCTCTATCGTTGAGTTGAGCCGCAATACTTTGGACTTGAGTCTCTTCGTCTGCAAACGACGCAACGTTACAAAAAGTACAGCCTCCTCGACCTATGGTTCCATCACGGTTAGGGCAACTGAAACCGCCATGTAGAGTCAGTTTGTGGACCTTTTCGCCATAGCGACGTTGGAGATCTTGACCAATCGTATTGACCAATTCGTGTAATTGCATGAGAGGTGCACCAAGCTAAATAAGAATGAATATCAATTTCATCTATGAAAGTTAATTACAGGATTTCATAAATTAAGCCGGGCAGCTTACTGAAAAGCGTGTGCGAGACACCTAACAAATATCAATAAAAATGCAAAAAAACGGCTCTATTTGCCTAATGTTGCACAAATGTTATGCGAAAAATTCAATTCAAAACGAAAAAAATGGTCTACATCGTTCAACTTTCATTGCAATTATCCTTAACAAAATTGTAGGATACTTACACATATTGGCGATTTTTGAGAATTTTATTACAGCTCAAACTTGCTAATAAATCGGTGTTATCCAAATCCCACCTATATAAACCACTAGTTTGTGGTCAAAAAAAAACGGATATCACTAAGGATTGTTTTTCTCGCAAAATTTTTCCTGCGAGAGACAGAAAGGACTCAAACCGCCAACACAGGGCAGGTTTAGACTCATAAATATAAAAGGACAAGGCTGACGAAGTGCAAACTCGTTACGCCTAGATTTAACTGGAAGGATGTATCTATGGTAGATCAAGAGCAGAACTCACAGGGTCTGTATACTCCTGAATTGGAGCATGACGCTTGTGGTATCGGTTTTGTAGCTCACCTCAAAAACCGTAAGTCTCATGAAGTAGTGACCCAAGCACTAGATATGCTAGCTCGAATGGAACACCGTGGTGGCCAAGGCTGCGATCCGTGTTCAGGTGATGGCGCAGGTATCTTGCTGCAAAAACCACACGAGTTTCTACTTGAAGAGACGGTCAAGCTAGGTATTAAGCTGCCATCTTTTGAAAAATATGGTGTTGGTGTTGTACTTTTCCCTAAAGACGAACACAAACGTGCACAGTGTCGCGACATTCTGGAGCGCAATGCACAACGCCTAGAGTTAGAAGTGATCGGCTACCGTGTGCTGCCAACGGATAACTCAATGATCGGCGCTGATCCACTGAGCACAGAGCCTCAATTTGAACATGTGTTTATCTCTGGTGGCCCTGGTATCACACCGGAAGAGCTAGAGCGTAAACTGTACGTTCTACGTAACTACACGGTTCGCGTATGCCTTGAGAGTGTGTCTAACATCGGTGATGACTTCTACATCAACTCTATGTCTTACAAGACGGTTGTGTACAAAGGTCAACTAACCACTGAACAAGTACCTCAGTACTTCTTAGACCTACAAAACCCAACGATGGTAAGTGCACTTGCACTGGTTCACTCTCGTTTCTCTACCAATACATTCCCTCGCTGGCGTCTAGCACAGCCTTTCCGTTACATCGCTCACAACGGTGAAATCAACACAGTTCGCGGTAACCTGAACTGGATGAAAGCCCGTGAAGCGATCATCGAATCTGACCTGTTCACACAGGCAGAGATCGAGATGCTACTGCCTATCTGTCAGGAAGGCAGCTCAGATTCATCTAACTTCGATATGGCGCTTGAGCTCCTAGTTCTATCTGGTCGCAGCCTGCCACATGCATTGATGATGATGATCCCTGAAGCATGGCAAGAAAACAAAAACATGGATCCAACTCGTCGCGCGTTTTACCAGTACCACGCTAACGTCATGGAACCATGGGATGGCCCAGCATCAGTATGTTTCACTGATGGTGTTCAAGTAGGTGCAACCCTTGACCGTAACGGTCTGCGCCCTTCTCGCTACACAGTAACCAAAGATGACTTCTTAGTAATGGCTTCTGAGTCTGGTGTTGTTGAGATCGAACCAGAGAACGTTGAGTTCCGTGGTCGTCTACAACCAGGTCGTATCTTCGTCGCTGACCTAGAACAAGGTCGCATCATTTCTGATGAAGAAGTGAAAGATGGTATTGCATCAGCACAGCCATACGAGAAGTGGGTTGAAGAGAACCTACTCAGCCTGAAGAAGCTGCCAGATGCGAGCAACGAATTCAGCCAGCCTTCACCAGAGAAACTTCTGCACAAGCAGCAAGCGTTCGGTGTGAGCTCGGAAGAAGTGAACGAAATCATTGTACCGATGGCAAAAGATGGCAAAGAGCCACTTTCTGCAATGGGTGCCGACTGGCCACTAGCGATTCTTTCGCACCAGTCACAACATCTATCAAACTACTTTAAGCAACTGTTTGCTCAGGTAACTAACCCGCCAATCGACCCGATTCGTGAGCGTATGGTTATGTCTCTGAACACTTACCTAGGTAAAGATCAGAACCTACTGGCTGAATCTCCAGAGCACTGTCAAAAAGTAGAACTTGAGTCGCCGGTTCTTTCTAACTCTGAACTTGAGAAGCTACGTGCTATCGATAACGAGCACCTTCAAGCGAAGACGCTAGACATCGTATTCCAAGCAAGCGAAGACGAAGGCAAACTAGAGCGTGCCCTTAAGCGTATCTGTCAGTACGCAGAAGATGCCGTTATCGATGGTTACTCAATCATCCTTCTAACTGACCGCGCGGTTAACTCGAACCACGCTGCAATTCCAGCAATGCTGGCGGTTGGCGCAGTTCACCACCACCTAATCCGTAAGGGTCTACGTGCGAAGTGTGACATTGTGGTTGAGACAGGTGATGCTCGTGAGACGCACCACTTTGCAACTCTAATCGGTTACGGTGCAAACGCAGTGAACCCATACCTAGTTATTGAAACTATGGTTGATCTGCAGCGCACGAAGAAGCTTGATCCAGAGACAAACGTTCGCGATCTATTCGAAAACTACCGTAAGTCAATCAACGGCGGTCTTCTAAAGATCTTCTCGAAGATGGGTATCTCAACACTGCAGTCTTACCACGGTGCACAGATCTTTGAAGCGCTTGGCATCAGTAAATCTGTGGTTGATAAATACTTCACAGGTACGGTTTCACGCATCCAAGGTCTCACGATCGATGACATCGCGAAGGAAGTGCTAGTACGTCACCGTATCGGCTTCCCGACTCGTGAAATCCCAGTACAAGTACTTGATGTGGGTGGTGTTTACCAGTGGAAACAGCGTGGTGAAAAACACCTGTTTAACCCTGAGACAATCTCACTACTACAACAATCTACACGCAACAAAGACTACGCTCAGTTCAAGCAATACGCGAAAGCGGTTGATGACCAAGGCGATAACGCAGCCACGCTACGTAGCCAACTAGACTTTGTTAAAAACCCAGCTGGTTCAATCCCGCTAGAAGAAGTCGAGCCAATCGAAAACATTCTCAAGCGTTTCGCGACAGGGGCAATGTCATTCGGTTCGATCTCTTATGAAGCTCACTCAACATTGGCAGTTGCGATGAACCGCATTGGCGCGAAATCGAACTCTGGTGAGGGTGGCGAAGACCCAATGCGTTTCGAGCGCAAAGAGAACGGTGACTGGGAGCGCTCTGCAATCAAACAGGTTGCTTCGGGTCGTTTCGGTGTGACCTCTTACTACCTAACCAACGCCGATGAGCTGCAGATCAAGATGGCTCAAGGTGCGAAGCCAGGTGAAGGTGGTCAATTACCAGGTGATAAGGTGGATGACTGGATCGGTGCAACGCGTCACTCGACTCCGGGCGTAGGTCTAATCTCGCCACCGCCGCACCATGATATCTACTCAATCGAAGATTTGGCTCAGCTGATCTACGACTTGAAGAACGCAAACCGTGCTGGCCGCGTTAACGTGAAGCTCGTATCGGAAGCGGGTGTAGGTACTATCGCATCTGGTGTAGCGAAAGCGAAAGCCGACGTAGTTCTTATCGCAGGTTTTGATGGCGGTACAGGTGCATCACCAATGTCATCTATCCGTCACACAGGTCTGCCTTGGGAGCTAGGTCTAGCAGAAACACACCAAACGCTTCTTAAAAATGGTCTACGTAACCGTATCGTGGTTCAGTCTGATGGTCAGATGAAAACTCCTCGCGACCTTGCAGTAGCAACACTTCTGGGTGCTGAGGAATGGGGCGTAGCAACAGCAGCGTTGGTTGTTGAAGGCTGTATCATGATGCGTAAGTGTCATAAGAACACCTGTCCTGTTGGTATCGCAACACAAAACAAAACGCTACGTGAGCGCTTCGACGGCCGCGTAGAAGACGTCGTGACATTCTTCCAGTACATGGCAGAAGGTCTACGAGAAGTGATGGCTGAGCTTGGTTACCGCACTATCGATGAGATGGTCGGTCAGTCGCACAAGCTGAAAGTGCGTGAAGACATCCAACACTGGAAATACAAGAACCTCGATCTGTCTCCTGTGCTTCACATTGAGCAAGCTCGTGATGAAGATGGTGTTTACAACCAAACACAGCAGAACCATAACCTAGAAAACGTTCTAGACCGTAAGTTGATTCAAGCTGCTATTCCAGCACTTGAGAAGGGCGAAGCCGTAGACGCAGAGTTCCCTATCATCAACACGGACCGCTCTGCGGGTACTATGCTGTCGAACGAAATCTCTAAGGTATACAAAGACGCAGGTCTGCCTCAACCGATGAACGTCAAGTTCAAAGGTTCTGCGGGCCAATCTTTCGGTGCTTTCCTTGCTAAGGGCGTTAAGTTCGAAGTGGAAGGTGATGCGAACGATTACTGGGGTAAGGGTCTATCTGGCGGTACGCTGGTACTTTACCCAGATGCGAAGTCAACCATCGTTGCTGAAGATAACATCGTTGTAGGTAACGTATGTTTCTACGGTGCGACCTCTGGTGAATCATACATTCGCGGTATGGCGGGTGAGCGTTTCTGTGTGCGTAACTCAGGCGCGAAAGTGGTTGTAGAGGGTGTTGGTGACCACGGTTGTGAATACATGACTGGCGGTGTTGCTGTAATCCTTGGCTCAACTGGCCGTAACTTTGCAGCAGGTATGAGTGGCGGTGTTGCTTACGTTTGGGACAAGTCTGGTGACTTCGAAACTAAGCTAAACCCTGAGTTAGTAGACCTAGATCCTATCGAAGAAGCAGATCGTGAGCTACTGAAAGAGATGCTAACTAAGCAGGTTCAATTCACAGGAAGTGAAGTTGCTCAGTCTTTCCTAGACAACTTTGAAGCAAGCTTAGAGTCAATGGTCAAGGTGATGCCTCGTGACTACAAAGCGGTACTTCAAAAACGTAAGACTGAAGCAGAGCAAGCACAAACGGAACAAGTGGAGGCAGTATAATGGGTAAGCCTACTGGATTTTTAGAGCATGGTCGTGAGCTTCCAAAGAAGCTCGACCCATCAGTTCGTATCGAAGACAACAAAGAGTTCGTACTTAACGAAGAGTTTGGCGACAAGATCAACACACAAGCTTCTCGTTGTATGGACTGTGGTGTCCCTTTCTGCCACAACGGTTGCCCGATTGGTAACATCATCCCAGAGTTTAACGACGCGGTTTACCGTGACAGCTGGGAAGAGGCTTGGAACATTCTAAGTACTACCAACAACTTCCCTGAATTCACAGGTCGTGTGTGCCCTGCTCCTTGTGAGAGCGCATGTGTGCTTGGCATTAACCAAGACCCAATCACCATCTGTAACATTGAGAAGACGATTGTCGAAACTGCGTACCGCGAAGGGTACGCAAAACCTAAAACACCTCGCTCTCGCACAGGTAAAACGGTGGCAATCATCGGCTCTGGCCCTGCAGGTCTGGCAGCTGCTGAACAGCTAAACAGTGCGGGTCACTCAGTAACGGTATTTGAGCGTGATGAAAAAGTTGGCGGCCTACTCCGCTTCGGTATCCCAGACTTCAAACTGGGTATGGACGTGATTGATCGTAAGATCAACCTCATGGCTGAAGCAGGCGTTGAGTTCAAAGTCAACCAACATATCGGTGTTGACGTGAATGCACAACAGCTTCGTCAAGAGTTCGATGTAGTATTACTAACAGGTGGCTCAACGGTTCCACGTGACCTTCCAGTTCCAGGTCGTGAACTAAAAGGCGTTCACTTCGCAATGGAGTTCCTTGGTCAAAACAACCGCCGTGCAAATGACATGGATCTTAAGGGTGAAGAGATTCACGCAAAAGACAAACATGTTGTGGTCATCGGTGGTGGTGATACAGGCTCTGACTGTGTCGGTACCTCTAACCGCCATAAAGCAGCAAGTGTTACTCAGGTTGAGATCATGCCGATCCCACCAGAGAAACGCCCTGCAAATATGCCTTGGCCTCAATACCCAATGATCATGAAGACAACCACTTCTCACGAAGAAGGTTGTGAGCGTCACTGGAACATTCTAACGAAAGAGTTCATCGGTAACGATAAAGGTGAAGTTACTGGTCTACGTATCGCAGACATCGTTTGGCAAGATGCTAAACCAGGTGAGCGCCCAGGGTTTGAAGAAGTCGCAAACTCAGAGCGTGTTATTCCATGTGATATGGCATTCCTAGCGATGGGCTTCCTACACCCAGAGCCAACAGGTGTACTTGCTCAGCTGGATATCAAACTGGATGATCGCGGCAACGTGGCGACTGACGGCTTTGCAACCAACCAGAAAGGTGTGTTTGCAGCGGGTGATATGCGTACCGGTCAATCTCTGGTTGTACGTTGTATCAACGAAGGTCGTGAATGTGCGATTGCTATCGATAACTTCCTGATGGGCAACTCAAACCTAGAAGCGAAAGCAAACTCATTGATGCTTTCAGCATAGAATTTTAATAACAATTCCTTCCAAACTTTTGGCCAACACTCTGTGTTGGCCTTTTTTGTTCCTGCAATACAGTACGCTTTTGATTTATCTATTTATCCATTTTTTATGAATTAAGACGAAAAAATGACATGTAACAATAATGATTAATAATCATTATCAATTGGGTTAATAAGTCTAGAAAACACGACAAAACAATAGAAAAAATCACAACTTGGTCATTTTTATCCCGCATTTACAGATTAATTAACTATTCAAAAACCTCTTCGTTAGAAAGGCAACCACTTGCTATCAATTTTTTAACATGATAAGTATGGAGATCGCTTTAAAAGAACAAAAATCGTTCAAATAAGAAAACCAACATTATCTGCAGGAGCAGTCAGGTTGGTTTCCCCACTCGATGTTGTGAAAGGCTTCACTCGCGAGTGGGATATAAGCTGAGGCTTCGGCACTGTAGTGATACATGCCAAAGGAACCCGCAGTCTCAACTGCAAGCAATCAAGGAAATGATCGAATGAATCAGGAATCTCGCTCGCTTTATGACCGCGAGCATGAACACTCCAGCTGTGGGGTGGGCTTCATCACCGATAAAACTGGTGAACAGACCCATCAATTGCTGTCTCTTGCCCACCAAGCTCTGTGTACTATCCCACATCGTGGAGGTATGAACGCGGAAGGTATTGGTGATGGTGCTGGGGTCAACATTGACCTGTCGATTAACTTTTACCGTCATCTGCTTAAGAGCTCAAATCTTGAGTCTGGCAACTTTGGTGTTGCGAACTTCTTCTTTCCTTTCAATCGTGAACACCATGCTCAAGCAAAACAACTCATAGAAGAAAACCTGACTAAATATCAACTAGATATCGCGCTATGGCGTGAGGTCCCTGTTGACCCATCAGCCGTCAACGACGCGTCACGTCAAGTGCAGCAATCAATCCAGCAAGTGGTGTTTTTAAATGGTGACTTGTCTCGCAGCGCAGATCTTTTCGAACATCAAATCAATCTTGCTTTGGCTGAAATTGAATCTGTAGGCTTCACCGATGATGCTCTGTCTGGTTTTTATCCTCTGTCGATGAGTTCGAAAACTCAAGTTTACAAAGGACGTTTAAACTCTTGGGAAGTCGTACCCTATTTTAGTGATCTTAGCCACCCTGAGCACCACATCACGACTCTATTCTTCCACACACGTTTTTCAACCAACACTGCGCCAGCTACCATGATGGCTCAGCCTTTCCGCCGAATGGCCCACAACGGTGAATTGAACACGGACAAGAAAAACCGACTCAGTGAAGATGCCATCGCACGTCAGCAACAGAAGCGAGTGATCTTTCCAAAAGGTCAGTCGGACTCGGCTCGACTCGACCAGACACTGGCGCGCCGCGTCGTTGAAGATGAGCTAGACATAGTGACCGCTGTATTGGCGATGATGCCACCAGCGTGGGAAAACGATGAGCGACTTTCTCCTGAAGTGAAAGCGATGCTTGAGTACTTCAGTCTTTCTGAAGAGAAAAACGATGGTCCAGCAGCTCTTATTTTCTCCGATGGTCAAAAAGTCGGAGCTCGATTAGACCGACTTGGCCTGCGTCCATTGCGTAGTGTTGAAACAGACCGCTACCTTGCTGTGATGAGTGAAGCAGGTCAGATCGACTTTCCTGCCGAAGAGATTGTGCGCTTTGGACGAATTCAAGCCGGTGGCATGATCTACTTCGATCACGCGACAGGTCGAAGCTACGAGACCAAGGAGATCCTAGAAACCTTGGCTAAAGAGCGTAACTATGGTGCTCTACTTGAATCAGCTCGTATTACCCTTAGTGATCTTGAGACAGCCTCTTTAGATAAGGTGACCGAAAATGAAAACTTCAGCGCCTACAGTCGTCATGTGGCCTACTCTCTGAACCAAGAGAGCTTTAAATTCTTCCTCGATCCTATGATTGAGCATGGTGCTGAGAAGATCACTGCTATGGGCTTTGGCCTTGCGCCAAACGTGCTCACCGATGAAGAAGGCGGCATGTCCAAGTACTTTAGCCAACGTTTTGCACAGGTAACCAATCCGCCTCTCGACTCTTTACGTGAATCGGATGGTATGACGCTACGTGTCGCTCTTGGTGCAAAGCCTAATTTCAGCCCAAGTGAAACCGTACAACTGGTGCTCAAATCACCAATTCTACAACCTCAACAACTTGAACAGATTTTCTCGCAAGATCGAATCAAAGTTGAAACATTTGATGCCCTTTTCAATCCAACATTAAATAGCAGAGAAGATAACGCAAAGCGCGTTTCTGAAGCCCTCACCGAACTCTGTGACCAGATTCAGGCTTCGGTTGAGAACGGCACCAACATCGTGGTACTCAGCGATAAACAGATTGGCAATGGCAAGGCTGCACTGCCAGCGATTCTTACTGCCACTGCCGTCAACCAGAGACTGATTAAACGCGGCCTGCGTTTCGATGCTAGCGTGATTTACCAAACAGGTCAGGCAGCAAGTAGTCACGATATCGCCTGCCTATTAGGTTTTGGTATCTCAGCCGTCTGCCCTATCTCTGTCTACCACCGCGCCAAAACACTGTGTAATAACCAATCGATAGAGCAAGGCTTAAAGAACTTCCAAAAAGCCTGCGAAAAGTCGCTAATGAAAACCATGGGTAAATTTGGTCTTTGTACAGTAGAGAGTTATATCGGTGGTGAGTTCTTCGAGTCTAACTTCCTTGATACCGACTCAGAACAGCTCAACAGGTTCTTCCCGAATATCAGTTCACCAGTTGGCGGGGCTCAATTTGATGATCTCGCGTGGAGCTCAGCAAAGTGGCACTTTAAAGCCCTAGCGATCAACGAAGAAAATCAGATCCCATTACTGGGTCTGTTTAAAGAACGTCAAGATGGTGCGGGCCACAGCTTCGGTAATACCGCGGTTCGTGAATACATCAACATGACACAAGAAGAGGTGCGCTACGTTGATCCAGTTGCTGAACAAGCGCTTGAATCGACTGTCGCCACCAGTGAAGACGTTGCGTATAAGAAGACTGGCTATGAGAAGCTCAGTCCTGAAGAGATCGATAAGTTCCAAATAACGCCGGCTTATCGTGCCTTTGCTGATAATTTGTATCGTGAACGTGAAACTCGCCCTGCAACACTGCGTGACATCTTGCTGCTGCCTCTGAACTTCAATCAAGCGCAAAGTGCCGATGAGTTCTCTCACCTGCTCGACCGTTTCCATTTCGAAGGTAATGTGAATTACCTTTGGTCGGGATTAGAGGTGCAAGCTTCTTCAGACATCGCGAATCACTTCATTCTGACGCTCAATAACCGCGAACGAGTTAACTCACTGCGAATTGCGATTGAGACCACTTGGTCAGAAAAAGTGGAACATGTCGCAGTCGTCGGTGAAACCATTGAACTCACTGCCAAGCCTTCTCTTGAAGCTTTCTTATCTCGCGTCAAAACGACAAGACAACCGATCGCGCTTGAGCAAGTCGAACCCGCTCACCTTATTACACCAGCCTTTGCTTCTGGCGCAATGAGTCACGGCGCCCTGAATGCCAATGCTCACCAAGCCGTAGCGCAAGGTACTAACATCGCTGGCGCGATGAGTAACTCGGGCGAAGGGGGGGAACACTCTTCTCGCTTCAACTCCATCAAATCGAGCAAGATTAAGCAGTTTGCTTCAGGCCGTTTTGGTGTTTGGGTCGGCTACCTTGCAGATCCGCAGCTTGAAGAGATCGAGATCAAAATTGCACAAGGGGCAAAACCAGGTGAAGGTGGTCAGCTGCCATCACCAAAAGTAACGGTAGAAATTGCCGCTGCGCGTGGTGGTACTCCGGGCGTGGAACTTGTCAGCCCACCACCCCACCACGATACCTACTCGATAGAGGACTTGGGCCAGCTAATCCATGACGCGAAAGCCGCACGTGTACGCGTGATCGTTAAGCTCGTATCGTCTGAAGGTATTGGTACCATCGCCGTTGGTGTCGCCAAAGCGGGCGCAGACATCATCAACGTGGCAGGCAACACCGGTGGTACTGGTGCTGCAGCCGTAACCAGTTTGAAGAATACTGGCCGTGCAGCAGAAATCGGTATCGCCGAGGTGCATCAGGCTCTAAGTGAAAATGGCCTGCGCGATAAGGTCACACTGCGTTGTTCAAACGCACACCAAACCGGTATCGACGTAATTAAGTCTGCCATCATGGGGGGCGATTCGTTCGAGTTCGGTACCACAGCACTGATGATGCTCAAGTGCGTCATGGCTAAGAACTGTAATGTGAAATGTCCAGCCGGCCTGACGACTAACCCAGAGTTGTACCAAGGCGATCCACGAGCCCTTGCTCAATACTTCCTTAACGTTGCCCATGAGGTTCGTGAGATCTTGGCTCGCCTCGGCTACAGCAGCTTGCAAGAGATCCGAGGTAAGAGTGAACTGCTTCACCTTGCTAACCACCACAGCATTGTTGGTAAGCTCAATGTGACCGGTTTACTGCGTGAAGTCGACCTTGTTAAGGTTGCGAAACCCGTTTATCTAGAAGCTGACTTCACGCCAGATGACAACCTTATTGAACAGTTACTCGCTGACTACTTTGAACAAGAAGAACGCCACATTGTTCTGGATGCGGGTAAGCTCAATAACCGCAACAAATCAACAGGTGGTCAACTCTCCATCGATATCGAACGTGCACTAAACTACCAAAGCAAGGCGCAGCAACACCCTGCTACACTCACAGCGGCGAATGGTCGTCGCTTCTTTGATGCCGAGTCTATCGTGGTAAAAAGCCATGGCAGCGCAGGTCAAAGTTACGCTGCATTTAACAACAGCGGTCTGGTCATGGAGCACACGGGTACCTGTAACGACGGTGTCGGTAAAGGCTCAAGCGGCGGTCATATTGTGGTGCGTTCACCAAGCCAACGTAAATTGAAAGCAGGTAACAACGTCCTGATCGGCAACTTTGCTCTGTTTGGCGCAACTGGCGGTCAAGCCTTTGTCCAGGGTGAAGCGGGCGACCGTTTTGCAGTGCGTAACTCTGGTGCGGTTGCTGTTGTTGAAGGGGTTGGTGACTTCTGTTGTGAATACATGACTAACGGTTCCGTAATCAACCTTGGAGGCTTTGGTAAGGGCTTCGGCAACGGTATGTCTGGTGGTATTGCTTACCAGTATGACATCGATGGTCAGTTCGTAAATAGCTGCAGCGCCGACTCGGTACTCACCGTGCCTTTGATTGAACAAAACCCAGGGTACGAAGAAGCGCTTAAGTGGCATTTAGAACAGCATGTTCGCTTTACGGGTTCACATAAGGCGCAGCGTATCCTCAAAGATTGGCCGACCAGCCGCACCTTGTTCACGCTTGTGGTTCCATTTGCTCTGCTACATAGCCAACATCCTGAAACGATTCTGAGTTCTCACACGCGTAAGCAGATGCTGGAAGAGCTTATCCAAGGCCAAGCGAATAACCTAATCGAAGCGGTGCACTTTGCCTACCGTGATCAAAAAGCTCTGGCAAATGGATTGAGCCCACAATATGGCGACATGGATACTCCACTCATCTGCGATCTATTAACCCACAGTGGTGTGTTGCATCGAGCTCACCAACTGGCTAAAAACAGCACCAGTGATGCTCAGGTGATTCAACGTATGTTTGAGCTGAAAGATAAAAAGCTCTACGACCAACTGCTTAAAGACGTTAAAGAAGCGGTTTCGAACTACAGTGATGACGAGCTTTCAGTGCTACTCGCTAACAAGCGTATTCAAGATTACAAGGCTTCACTCGAGAGACGCGATGTGTGGGATACCCACAGCCGCGGCACAACTGTGTGGATCATGGCAAGAGAACAAGATATCAGCAAAGAAATGAAAGCGATTGAACCAATCAATCAGCGCTTAGCAACACTTTACTGCTACACCTTTGCCGATGTGATCCGTGAGCAGATCGAACAAGCAAAACAAACAGAACAAGAAGCCCATATAGCCTAAGGACAGGCAGATAAATCAGTAGGAAGAAAAATGAAAGTACCTCATTTGCCACAAGATATACCATTTAATGAAGACCAAAAGACTTGGTTGGCGGGCTTCTTTTCAGGCCTTCATTCACGCCTTTTGGTTAAGGAAGAGTCCGTTGTACATGCGGAGTCTAAGCCTCAAGTAAAAGGGCTAACCATCCTCTATGGTTCACAAACAGGTAACGCAGAGAGCGTTGCCTATGACACGGCAGAGAAAGCCAAAGAGTACGGCTTAACTGCAACTGTTCAAGATATGGATGACGTTGACGCGCAAGTCTTTGTTAAGTCATCGCGTATTCTGATTGTCACCAGTACCTATGGTGAGGGTGAACACCCAGATAACGCAGAGACACTGTGGGAAACCATGAGCAGTGACAATGCACCTCAACTTAGTAATACCTACTTCTCAGTTCTGGCTCTGGGTGACACCAGCTATGATGATTTCTGTCTGGCTGGTAAAGAGTGGGATGAGCGATTGGTTGAGCTTGGGGCAACTCGCGTGACTGACCGTGTCGACTGTGACATCGACTTTGAACAACCTGCAGAAGAGTGGATGATCGCTACCCTACCGGCTATCGCGGCACAAGGCGAAGATAGCGAAGCGGTATCTGGCTCATCACCAGCTGCGAAGCAAAAATCCAAGTACGGTCGTAAGAACCCTCTGCAAGCAACACTGAAACATAAGCGGGTGCTGACCAAGCAAGGCTCAAGTAAAGAGATCGTACACTATGAGCTTTCACTAGAAGGCTCGGGCGAGTTCTACAAACCAGGTGATGCTCTTAATGTGATCCCAGAAAACCAACCTGAGCTAGTGAGCGCGCTACTCGATCACTTCCAGTTCAGTGGTGATGAGAAGCCATCATGGAATGGCGAAAACCACAGCTTGCGTGAGCTGTTCACCCGTAACCTAGATATCCGAACGCCATCAAAAGAGCTAGTCAAAGCTCTCGCAGAAGCAGCCAGCGATCACCGAGTGATCCAGATGCTAGGTAGTGACGATACCAGTGCACTCAATGACTTCCTTTGGGGTAAAGATATCCTCGATCTTGTGAAAGCTTACCCAACCGTGTCGTTGTCACTGGCTGAGATTTTATCTTTACTAAGACCAATTGCACCACGCGCTTACTCGATCTCATCCAGCTTAAACAAACATAATGATGAAGTTCACCTCACCATTGGCAGCGTGCGTTACAACAATGGTGAAAGAGACTACAACGGTACTTGTTCGACATGGCTTGCAGATCTTGTTGAAGAGGGTAAGAAAGTCCCTTGCTACTTTGCTCCAAACAAAAACTTTGCGGTTCCTGAGGATGATAAAGCGCCAATGATCATGGTCGGCCCAGGAACAGGTATCGCGCCATTCCGCGCCTTCCTTGAGGAGCGTGAAGTACAAGCGTCCCCTGGTGACAACTGGTTGATCTTTGGTGACCGCAATAGCGCTACCGATTATATCTACCAAGAAGAGATCGAAGCTTTACAGCAAAAAGAGGTACTGACTCGACTTGATCTCGCGTTCTCACGTGACCAAGAACAGAAGGTGTATGTACAAGATAAGATGCGCGACAGCGGCGCTGAACTATTTGCTTGGCTAGAACGTGGCGGGTACTTCTTTGTCTGTGGTGATGCCTACTACATGGCGAAAGACGTCGATAAAGCGCTGCATGAGATTATTGCCGAGCATGGCGGTCTCGATGACGATGGCGCTAAAGCGTACGTCAATCAGCTCAAAAAGCAGAAACGCTACGTGCGTGATGTTTACTAGGTCTTTTAGTCCGAGGTAACACAAAAAAATAAAAGGATCTCATTAGGGATCCTTTTTCCTTTTTAAGTCATATAATTAACCCTTAGTATTATGACGATCATCAATGGGTAAGCCGTATACTCCCATTAAAGACAAAGGGGAAAATAATGAAAAAAGTCGTCTTGCTCTCCGCCCTTCTTATCGGACTCTCAGGCTGTAGCCAAGGAAATCAAACAATGGAAGACAGAACTAAAAACCCATGTGGCGACAAGCCTAACTGTGTCTCAACTCAAGATTCTCGTGAGCAACACAGCATTGCTCCATTTACTCTCGCAGATGGCGTCAGCCTGTCTCAGATTGAAGCGGTCATCTTGCAGCAGCCTAGAACCAAAACAGCCGTAAAGAATGACGATTACTTACGTGTCGAATTTACCAGCAAGATCATGCGTTTTGTCGATGACTTAGAACTCAAAATTGAAGGCAATAATCTTTTGGTTCGTTCAGAGTCTCGTACCGGTCATTCGGACTTTGGCGTGAACCGCAAACGCGTGGATACCATAAGAGCAGAGCTGACAAAAGCTGGGCTTATTGAGTAATCATACCCGCAGTTGTGATACCGAAGAGAAGTGCACAAGTGCTGTCGCTTGATGCTTCTCTTCCATGCTACAATTTCACCCTATTGTAAAAACAACCTTATTAAGAGACTACACATGAAAATCGGCATCATTGGCGCAATGGAGCAAGAAGTTGCGATCCTAAAATCAGCAATCACAGAGATGACAGAAGTGAAAAAAGGCGGCTGTACCTTTTTCTCAGGTCAGTTAAATGGTGTTGATGTTGTGTTACTGCAATCTGGCATTGGTAAGGTAGCGGCGGCGGTAGGTACTTCTATCCTACTAAGCGAATATCAACCAGACGTGGTTTTAAACACTGGCTCTGCAGGCGGTTTTGATTCAACACTTAACCTAGGCGATGTGGTTATCTCTACTGAAGTTCGTCACCACGATGCAGACGTGACTGCATTTGGTTACGAGATCGGCCAAATGGCAGGTCAACCAGCGGCATTCCAAGCAGATGCGAAGCTAATGGATGTTGCTGAGAAAGCACTAGCACAAATGGAAGACACACACGCAGTGCGCGGCCTAATCTGTACTGGTGATGCCTTCGTGTGCACGGCTGAGCGCCAAGAGTTCATCCGCAAGCACTTCCCATCTGTAGTAGCAGTTGAGATGGAAGCATCTGCAATCGCACAAGCTTGTCACCAATTCGAAGTACCGTTTGTTGTGGTACGCGCAATCTCTGACGTAGCAGACAAAGAGTCACCAATGAGCTTTGAAGAGTTCCTACCGCTAGCAGCGAAGAGCTCTTCTGAGATGGTGATTAAAATGGTAGACCTACTTAAATAAGTCACTCAAGATGCAAACACTGTTTGATCAGGTATTTGCAAATGGCGTGCTCCTCGTTATGTGGGGAGCACTGCTCTTTCATTTAATCTTACCGATTCCTCACTCTGCTCACCCAGTTACCCTCTGGCACAAGTTCGCTGAACTGCTCGCCAACAAGGTCAACAATCATCGCAACTACTCACAGAGCTTAATCTCTGGAACCTTAGCTTGGTTGTTGATGTGTTTTCCTGCGCTCATTCTGCTTATCGCCCTCAAGCCTCTGATGTGGCAGCCACAACTATTTGAACTTGCCCTTCTGTTGCTTGCCATCGATTGGCGCAACAACGAGAAGCTTGCAAGCCAACTGATTCGCGCACTCAGTCAGGATAATAAGCCGCAAGCACGTAAACTGCTCGCGCCTGTGGTTAATCGACAAACCGATACGCTGTCTACATTGGGACTTGGAAAAGCCTCTGCCGAAACTCTGATTATGGGTTACGGTCGCAACGTCATCTGCGTGCTCTTTTGGTACGCCATTGGTGGAGGCATTGCGGCACTCATGTACCGTTTGACCGCAGAGTTAGCGCGCGCTTGGTCACCAAGCCGACAACGCTTTGCTCCATTTGGTTCCAGCGTAGTGAAAGTGGTCGCGGTTCTAGAGTTTATTCCGCTGCGACTGTTTGCCTTGATGATTGTGGTAGGTCACAACGCAAGTAATACCTTCTCGATGATGCTGACTCAGAGCCGTTCTTGGCCACTGCCAGGCCCTGCTTGGCTCATCACTTCAGCGGGTAATAAACTCAAACTTTCCCTAGGCGGTCCAGCAATCTATGACGATGTTAAAGCGGTAAGAGCCAAATTGGGTGGTCGAATTGCACCATCAGCGCTGCATCTAGCCCAATTGCAAAAAATGCTCGCTTGGCGAATACTGGCGTGGCTACTGATTCAAAGCGCTCTATTACTGATTATTCACCAAGGGATTTAATGTGAAGTTTTCTTTCTCTTGTACAGCTATCTCTGTACTTTCACTCTGTTTATGGCAATCCAATGCACAGGCAGAAACTCATAGCGAGGCAAAGCGTGTCATCAGCCTTGCCCCGCACGCTACAGAGCTGGCTTACAGTGCAGGACTTGGTGACAACTTGATTGCAGTGAGCGAAAGAAGCGACTATCCACCCGAAGCGGATAAGCTGCCTAAGGTCGCCAACTATCAAGGGATAAAGGTCGAAAAGATCATCGCGCTTCAACCCGATCTGATTCTGGCTTGGCCCGCAGGCAATCCACCGAGAGAGCTTGCGAAACTCAAACAATTTGGCTTTGAGATCTACTACTCACAAACCAAGAGCCTAGGTAGCATCGCCAGTAATATTGAGCATCTCAGTCAATACTCTAGCGATCCTAGCGTTGGACTCAGTAATGCCAAAGCTTATCGAAACCAGCTTGAACAACTCAAGTCTAAGTATCAAGACGCCGAACCTGTTCAATACTTCTACCAACTGAGTGAAAAACCTATCATCACAGTTGCACAAGGTCACTGGCCAAGTGAAGTCTTTGAGTTCTGTGGTGGCCAAAACATTTTCGAAGACGCTGCGACCTCTTACCCACAAGTGAGCATTGAACAAGTGGTGCTTAAAAAGCCGGAAGTTATCTTCACCTCTCGCCATGCCATTGAGAACGGCACCATGTGGAGCGATTGGGGCGATGAGATCCCTGCGGTTGAAAAAGAGCAAATTTGGTCACTCAATTCTGACTGGATAAATCGCCCTACGACACGAACACTACACGCTATCCAACAGGTGTGTGATTACTTTGATAAAGCACGTCAAAATCGCTAACTATTTGATGCGATTTTTCGTACAATTCGCCGTATACCTGTCCCTACAATTTAAATAAGAGCATCAGTATCATGGACTCCATGCTGCTTTACTTTATCGACTTATTCGGTACGGCTATTTTTGCCATCTCTGGCGTATTTGTCGCTGGCCGCTTGAAAATGGACCCATTTGGTGTCGCAGTTCTAGGCAGTGTGACTGCTATTGGTGGTGGTACGATTCGCGATATGGCGTTGGGTGCCACTCCTGTATTCTGGATCACCGATACCACTTATTTGTGGGTTATCCTTATTACCTGTCTGCTGACAATGATCATCGTAAGGCGTCCCAAGCGTCTCCCTTGGTGGATTCTACCAGTGTGTGATGCGGTCGGTTTGGCTGTGTTTGTTGGTATTGGTGTAGAGAAGTCGCTGAGCTATCAAGACTCTGCACTGGTCGCGATCATCATGGGTGTGATTACTGGCTGCGGCGGCGGTATTATCCGCGATGTATTGGCGCGAGAAGTACCAATGATCCTACGAAGTGAAGTCTATGCCACAGCATGCATCATCGGTGGCGTATTCCACACAACGGCTCTTAGCATGGGACAAGACTCCGAGACAGCTTTCCTAGCCGGTGTCTTCTCTACTCTATTGATTCGCTTGGGAGCCATTCGCTGGCATCTATCTCTGCCAACATTTGCCCTCAATAAATAGTGCTCTAAGCAATTGAACTTCAAACCAAAAATCAAAGGCTCTCCAGAGCCTTTTTTTATACCTGTCGTTCTGGTGGTTGCATTCAAGCTTGCTCTACGTAAAACAAAACAGATTAAATAAAGTTTTTTATTTACTTAGTCATTTTTTGAACTATATTAGTAAACAAATATCTTTATAAAGTTATTTATTTACTAATTAGAGAACACTGGAGGTTCCCATGCAGGCTTATGTTGAACACGCAAATATCACCGTCAGTAATATTGATGACGCCGTCCAATTTATCCAAACCGCGATACCTGAATTTAAAGAGCGCCATCGTGGAAAAACGAATTATCGCTGGTGCCATATTGGTACTGACAACAGTTATATCGCCCTTCAAGAGGTGGTTGAGAGAGAGCAAACCGATCGCTCCCCTTATCTAGATGTGGGTATTAATCACATTGGTATCGTTGTTGATGACGTTGATCGTGTTGAGAAACGCTTATTAGCTGCTGGCTATGAACAGAACGATATCGGAGAGGACAACCCATTTCGCAAGCGCGTCTATTTTTATGATGCAAGCGGTGTTGAGTGGGAGTTCATTGAGTACCTTACTCAAGATGCTGAAAACAAAAATCGCTACGGGGATTAACCAATGAGTCAGATCGGTATTGTTTTCTTCTCTAAGTGTGGTGCAACAAAAGCTGTCGCCCATGCCCTCGCAGAAGGTGTCGAGGCTCAATCTCAATCCGTCACCATGATTGAGGTTTTACCCAGTGAAATTGTAGAAGGTCGCTACATCAACGAGCAAAAAATCAAGCAGCTTGGCGAGTGCGAGGCGATCGTATTTGGATCACCGACTTACATGGGAAGCCCAGCCGCACAATTCAAGGCATTTATGGACGCCAGCAGTGATCCTTACTGTGCTAAAGCTTGGCGCAATAAATTCGCCGCAGGCTTTACCACGGGCGGCAGTCTCAATGGAGAGCAACAACAAACACTATTGAGTTTCTTCACACTGGCGTGTCAGCATGGAATGTTATGGGTTGGGCTCGATGCCTCTAAGCATACCGATAATTTAGGCCTCAATCGCACGGGCTCTAACATCGGCTTAGTGTCAAGTATCGATGATGGTGAAGGTAGCGTAAATGCCAATGACCTACTCACTGCTCGCTACTACGGAACTAGGATCGCAACTCTGGTTCAAGAACTGACAAGTAAACAGTAGAGCCGAAGGTCTGATTGAGATAAGTTGGGAGTATTATTCCCAACTTTCATCAATAATCCTATGCTACTTGAAGGTATTGAAACACTATTAGTACTCAGTAAAGCAAAAACCATGAGCCGTACTGGTAGCCTGTTGTACATCAGTCAGTCAGCGGTCAGTAAACGGATTGCCAACTTAGAAAAGAAGTTAGGTAAAAAGCTGATCGAACCCAACGGGCGACAGATTAAGCTCTCTCCGGACGGCGTTGCTCTTATCGAGAGTATCGGTCCCGCATTCAATGAACTACGTGGACTTATCTACGAACAACAAGAGCTAGAAGATACTACGCTAATCACCTTAGATAGCTCTAAATCACTGATTGCCGGCTACCTCGGTAAGATGATGGGCGACTTTATCCAGCACGATAAATACATCACTATCACCACCAACCACACACCTCGGATCATCGAGCGAGTGCAATCAGGGAAAGCGACGCTAGGATTGTGTGCTGGGGTACTTCCCCCTCACCACGGACTGATGACCTTTCATCTTTTTGACGAACCATTCTACATTGTAAGTTCAACGCATTTAGAGCGTCTACCAGAGCGTGTCATCACCAATGATATGACCAACCCAGCCAATAGCTATCAACTGTCAGTGATTGAGAAGTTTGGTGTTAAGCCACTAATGGAGATGGATGCCTATACCGCAGCCGCGCAGCTAGCATTAGGTGGAATCGGTCCAGCACTGATTCCGCTATCAATCGTCAAAACGCTCAACATTGCTCCTCAGTATCTGTTCAGTTTTAAGGAGCTCAAAAATTTGATTCGCCCGATTCACATCTGCGTGCGACCAAATAGCTATCAATCACCGCGAGTTAAAGCACTGATAGAATCCATTGTTGATGCTGTTCCCAAAGGAGTTTAGAAGCCATCAACATTGACATCACGATCACCAAAGGGCGGATCCACTTTTGTCCTTTGGTAACCACAACCTTGGCACCTAATTGTGCGCCAATAAAGCCGCCAACAGCCATCACTAAACCGAGTTCCCAAATTGGTAGGCCAGCAATAATGAAGAAGATCAGTGCGGCAATATTCGATGTAAAGTTCAGCACTTTGGTACGCGCAGTCGCATCCACTAAAGAAAAGTGACCAATTGCGACAAAGCAGACTGTGAAGATAGAACCGGTGCCCGGTCCAAAGAAGCCATCATAAAAACCCACACCACCACCAACACACAGCGCAAACATCGCCTCCGATACACGTTGCTTCCCTTCGCTGGTCTTAGTTTGTGGGGCTAACAGAAAGTAGAGTGAGATAGCGATCAGTAGTAGTGGGATCAAGCTAGTGAGTAAACTCGCGTCGATATACTGGACTAATTCAGCACCAATAGCAGAACCAATAAAGGTACATAAGATTGCAAAACGCATCTCTTTGATACTGACGATGCCATTTCGGACAAAGTACCAGCTTGCAGAAAAACTACCGAAAGAGCTCTGCAGTTTATTAGTCGCCAACGCTTGAGTCGGCGGAACGCCTGCGGCCAAAAGCGCCGGGAGTGTTAACAGTCCACCACCACCAGCCATCGCATCAATAAAGCCTGCCGCTGTCGCGACAAAAAACAGTATCGCTAGAATCTCAATGGTAATGTCCATGTGTCTCACTCCTTAACGTTGAGAGCACAAATTACCACCGTTACAAAAATGAAAACAACGAAACACGAGACAGTAATCTATTCCATATTTTCATCATTTCATATCTCGCCAAACTAGCAGGCATAAAAAAGGTCGCTCAATTGAGCGACCTTTGCGGCATTTATATCCGTTTAACAGAGATTACGCTTCAGAAGCTTTCACTTGAGCGTGTAGCTCTTGTACTGAAGTGACGCTTGTTTTTGCGTCAGCTGTGTGAGCCATACACGTTGCGAACGCTGCGTTTAGCGTTGTGGTATAGTTCACTTTCTCAGCTAGAGCACCACGACGAAGTACTTTAGAGTCTTCAATCGCTTGACGACCAGCAGCCGTGTTCACGATGTAGGTGTACTCGTTGTTCTTGATGCGGTCAAGAATATGAGGACGACCTTCGTGTACCTTGTTCACTAGACGTGGGTTGATGCCCGCTTCACCAAGGATAACCGCAGTGCCGTGGGTTGCATCTAGTTGGTAACCAAGCTTAGACAGCTTAGATGCCAAGTCAACAACACGCTCTTTATCGCCTTCACGAACAGAAAGTAGCGCACGACCGCCTTCAGGATAAACATTGCCACAACCCAATTCTGCTTTCGCGTAAGCTTCTGCAAACGTTGCACCAACACCCATAACCTCACCGGTAGAGCGCATTTCTGGGCCTAACAGTGGGTCAACACCTGGGAACTTGTTGAACGGCAGTACTACTTCTTTAACAGAGTAGTATGGTGGGATGATTTCTTTGGTGAAGCCTTGAGCTTCTAGAGATTGACCCGCCATAACACGTGCTGCAATTTTAGCGATTGGTGCGCCAGTTGCTTTCGATACAAACGGTACTGTACGCGCTGCACGAGGGTTCACCTCGATTAGGTATACTTTGTTGTTTTTAACCGCAAACTGCGTGTTCATTAGACCGCGAACACCTAGCTCGAATGCTAGCTTTTCAACTTGCTCGCGCATTACGTCTTGGATTTCTTGGCTTAGCGTGTATGCAGGAAGAGAACATGCTGAGTCACCTGAGTGAACGCCCGCTTGTTCGATGTGCTCCATGATACCGCCGATCACTACGCGCTCACCGTCACAGATAGCATCGATATCGACTTCAACTGCGTCGTCTAGGAAGCTATCTAGTAGAACTGGAGATTCGTTTGATACGCTAACCGCTTCGTTGAAGTAGCGACGTAGGTCTTGCTCGTCGTATACGATTTCCATCGCGCGACCACCCAGTACGTAAGAAGGACGTACAACCAGTGGGTAGCCGATTTCACGTGATTTCTCTACCGCTTGCTCCATTGTTGTTACTGTCGCGTTTTCTGGCTGTAGAAGACCTAGACGGTCAACCGCAACTTGGAAACGCTCACGGTCTTCTGCACGGTCGATTGCGTCAGGGCTAGTACCGATGATTGGCACGCCAGCCGCTTCAAGTGCACGAGCCAGTTTAAGAGGTGTTTGACCACCGTACTGAACGATAACGCCTTTTGGTTTCTCAACGCGAGCGATTGCTAGTACATCTTCCAGTGTTACTGGTTCGAAGTACAGACGGTCAGATGTGTCGTAGTCTGTTGAAACAGTCTCAGGGTTACAGTTAACCATGATAGTTTCGTAACCATCTTCACGTAGAGCTAGTGATGCGTGTACACAACAGTAGTCAAATTCGATACCTTGGCCGATACGGTTTGGACCGCCACCAAGAATCATGATCTTGTCTTTATCTGTTGGGTTAGCTTCACACTCGTCATCGTAAGATGAGTACATGTAAGCCGTATCAGAAGAGAACTCAGCCGCACACGTATCAACGCGCTTGTACACTGGGTGGATGTCGTATTGGTCACGTAGACGACGGATTTCGCTTTCCGCAACACCTAGAATCTTAGATAGGCGAGCATCAGCAAAACCTTTACGCTTCAGTTTGTTAAGCTCTTCTTTGTTCAGACCTGCAAAGCCTTTCGCTTTAAGCTCTTGCTCAAGCTTCACGATGTCTTCGATTTGAACTAGGAACCAACGGTCGATTTGCGTTAGATTGAATACACCATCGACTGACATACCCGCACGGAATGCATCCGCGATGTACCAAATACGCTCTGCGCCCGCTTCTTTTAGCTCGTGACGAATTGTTGTTAGTGCGTCTGGCGCATCTAGGTCAACCATTTCGTCAAAGCCAGTCGCGCCAACTTCTAGGCCGCGAAGTGCTTTTTGTAGCGATTCTTGTTGGTTACGGCCGATAGCCATAACTTCACCAACAGACTTCATTTGCGTCGTTAGACGGTCGTTAGCACCTGCAAATTTCTCGAAGTTAAAACGAGGAATCTTAGTTACTACGTAGTCGATGGTTGGTTCGAATGATGCTGGTGTTGCGCCACCCGTGATGTCATTTTGCAGTTCATCTAATGTGTAACCCACAGCCAGTTTCGCTGCAATCTTGGCGATTGGGAAACCTGTCGCTTTAGAAGCTAGAGCAGAAGAACGAGATACACGTGGGTTCATCTCGATGATAACCATACGGCCATCTTTCGGGTTGATACCAAACTGTACGTTTGAACCACCTGTTTCAACACCAATCTCACGCAGTACCGCTAGAGATGCGTTACGCATTAGTTGGTATTCTTTGTCTGTTAGCGTCTGTGCTGGTGCAACTGTGATTGAGTCACCCGTGTGGATGCCCATTGGGTCGAAGTTTTCAATCGCACATACGATGATACAGTTGTCCGCTTTGTCACGAACCACTTCCATCTCGTACTCTTTCCAACCGATTAGAGATTCATCGATTAGAAGTTCGTTTGTTGGAGAAAGGTCTAAACCGCGACGACAGATCTCTTCGAACTCTTCTTTGTTGTATGCGATACCACCGCCAGTACCACCCATAGTGAATGATGGACGGATGATACAAGGAAAGCCAACCATATCTAGAACAGCGTAAGCTTCTTCCATGGTTTTCGCAGTGTCAGCACGTGGACACTCAAGGCCGATAGACTTCATCGCCTTATCGAAACGAGAACGGTCTTCTGCTTTATCGATAGCGTCAGCCGTTGCACCAATCATCTCTACACCGAACTCTTCAAGAACGCCGTGCTTCTCAAGATCTAGTGCACAGTTAAGAGCCGTTTGACCACCCATTGTAGGTAGAACTGCGTCTGGCTTCTCTTTCGCAATGATGTTGCGAACAACTTCCCATTGGATAGGCTCGATGTAAGTTGCATCAGCCATATCAGGGTCAGTCATGATGGTCGCTGGGTTCGAGTTTACAAGAATAACTCGGTAACCTTCTTCGCGAAGCGCTTTACAAGCTTGAGCACCAGAGTAATCGAACTCACATGCTTGGCCGATAACGATCGGGCCAGCACCTAGAATTAGAATACTTTTAATGTCAGTACGTTTTGGCATTGTCTACTACTCCGAATTACGCTGTGTGCTTTTTAATTAGTTCAATGAAGTGGTCGAATAACGGCGCCGCGTCTTCTGGACCTGGGCTCGCTTCTGGGTGACCTTGGAAGCTGAATGCTGGCTTATCTGTGCGGTGGATACCTTGTAGAGAACCATCAAATAGCGACTTGTGCGTTGCACGTAGGTTTTCAGGCAGCGTCTCTTCATCTGCAGCAAAACCGTGGTTTTGTGAAGTGATCATCACAACATTACGATCTAAGTCTTTAACTGGGTGGTTTGCACCGTGGTGACCAAACTTCATTTTCACCGTCTTCGCACCAGAAGCTAACGCTAGGATTTGGTGACCAAGACAGATACCGAAGATTGGTAGACCTTTCTCTAGGAATACTTTTGTCGCTTCAATTGCGTAAGTACATGGTTCTGGGTCACCAGGGCCATTTGAAAGGAAAACACCGTCTGGGTTTAGTGCGAGAACTTCTTCCGCTGACGTTTCAGCTGGAACCACTGTTAGGCGGCAGCCGCGGTCAACAAGCATACGTAAGATGTTGCGTTTTGCACCGAAGTCGTAGGCAACAACGTGATATGGCAATTCTGAGTCTGCTTTCGCTTCAGGAAGTCCACCCGTAAGCGTCCACGAACCTTGTTTCCATTGATACGCTTCTTTTGTTGTAACTTCTTTCGCAAGGTCCATACCTTTTAGGCCTGGGAATTCTTTCGCTTTAGCTAGCGCTAGAGCCTCGTCGATGTTGTTACCCGCTACGATACAACCGTTTTGAGCACCCTTCTCGCGAAGAATACGCGTCAGCTTACGAGTATCGATATCAGCAATACCAACAACGTTTTGCGACTTAAGGTAATCAGAAAGGGATTGTTCATTACGGAAGTTAGAAGCGATAAGAGGGAGATCGCGAATCACAAGGCCTTGAGCGTGGATTGAAGAGGATTCTTCGTCTTCGGAATTGGTTCCGGTATTGCCAATGTGAGGGTAAGTAAGCGTTACAATTTGTTGAGAATAGGAAGGATCAGTGAGGATTTCTTGGTACCCCGTCATCGAGGTATTAAAAACGACTTCACCAACAGCAGAACCGTCTGCGCCAATGGATTCACCGTGGAATACTGTCCCATCTTCTAGGACTAGCAATGCTGACTTTTTCAAGACAACCTCCAGAAATAAAAATGCATTTAAATTGATTTAATTTGCAAATCTACCTTCCTGCAACACCCAAAAGTGCGTGTTTATGGAAATTAGACAAATTGGCGGTATTTTAGTGATGCCCGTGATTTGTGTCAACATTTAACGCAAAAGAAATTAAACATTTGTAGCCACTTATCCAACTTTCTCTTTTAAAGCTCCAAAAGTACTAGTTTCACAGGGCTAACACAGAGAAATTAAGATTTTTTCAACTCTCGATGTCATTTCACTCTAAGTTGCACTGATAGAAATATTGATAAGAAAACGCAAACGTTAAATAAGAAGAGAAAACAATAAATAAAGACAAACTCAAACAAAAAACAACCAAAACAAGACAAAAAACACAACAAACCAAGCGTATTTCCACGACCTTAGTGAAGTTTAATTATCATTAGAATGAGCTAAATAAACAAAGCGCCGGCAATTGCCAGCGCATAATTATCTATTTACAGTTCGTTCAAACCCAGCACATCTGTCATGGTATAAAAGCCTGCAGGTTTACTATCTAACCAAACCGCCGCCTTGATCGCACCGTTCGCAAAAGTCATACGATCGGTTGCTTTGTGGGTAATTTCGACACGCTCACCAATATCTGCAAACATTGCTGTGTGCTCACCAATGATGTCGCCGGCACGAATGGTTGCAAAACCGATCTCATCTTTAGTGCGCTCACCGGTAATGCCTTCACGAGCCCAAACCGCAACGTCATTCAGATCATTACCCATAGCTCCGGCAATCGCTTCGCCCATACCAATCGCAGTGCCTGATGGCGCATCGACTTTATGACGGTGGTGCGCTTCAACAATTTCAACATCACAGTAATCCCCCATTACCTTGGCCGCTTTCTCAAGCAGCTTGAATACTAGGTTAACACCAACACTGTAGTTAGGAGCCATAACAATTGGCATCTCTTTAGACGCAGCGGCAATCACTTGTTTCTCTTCTTCAGAGAAGCCGGTTGTACCAATCACGAGCTTTTTGCCATGCTTCTTGCACAGTTCAATGTTCGCTAGAGTGCTGACAGGCGCAGTAAAGTCGACGATGACGTCAAACTCTTCTACCACTTTTGCTAGATCATCAACCAAGGCAACCTCAAAACGACCTTCACCACACAGCTCACCGATATCGACACCGACCAGCGATGACTCTGGGCGCTCTGAACCAGCACCAACCGTCGCATCTTTGTTTTGATGAGTAGCTTTCACCAAGTTACGGCCCATGCGACCTGCTGCTCCTGCAATTGCAATTCTTACCACTGCATTTATCTCCATTGTTTGGTTTGTCCCCTGCGTACATTCGCAGAGCGACTCAAGTTCACTATCTCTTTAAACTAACAACAATCTCAGACTCAGGCTAGCCCTTACGAGTACTCTTTTACTACACGCTGTAAAATCGGCACGTTTGCTTCTGGGAATTCGTAGTTTGGCAACGCTTCAATCGCAACCCACTGCCCCTGTTGTCCCTCTTTGCCATAAGGCTGCTGCTCGAAAGCAGTGACACAGATGAAATCAAACTTTAGAGACTTGTCTGGATAATCAAACTCTAAGTGTTCAAACAAGCTCTGCTCTGTCACCATAATGCCGATCTCTTCATCAAGCTCACGAACCATAGCTTGTTCAATGGTTTCGCCCTCTTCAACCTTGCCGCCTGGAAACTCCCAAAAGCCGCCTTTGTGTTTATCACTCGGACGCTTGGTAATATAGATTTCCGATTTATCCTGATTGAAGATAATACCCGCTACAATATGGATTCTTTTCATTGATGGTGTTCCTTTCTATATCCGTTATCGCCAACTCACCCATTAAAAACGTCATCCCTAAGAAGGAGGAACGACTGAGTTGGGGATCTAACACGCAAACATTAAGCCAAACAACCAAACTAGATTCCCTATCACGCTCGTGCCTCGCTATAGGGAATAACGGTTCAGTTATCATTCAAAATGACTTAACGACTAAATTCACATACAAAAAGAGCCGCCTAAGCGACTCTTTATATTCTATTTGTCAGTTTTATGAAGCTAAGTTGTAGTGCCTGAGAGCAAGGCGGTGGCACGGAGCTTACGACTGTAAGTGAGTACCACCAACGTAGCTATCATGCGCTACAGCGACGATTCATTAAACTTACGCAATTTTACCATGGCACTGCTTGTACTTCTTGCCACTGCCACATGGACATGGCTCATTACGGCCAACTTTGCGCTCGTCACGTACAACTGGCTGATGCCCTTCTGCTGACTCTTCGCCGTCAGATAGTTGGTTTTCAGCTGAAGCGTGTTGAGCTTGTGCACGGCGTGCCGCCTCTTCAGCTTGAGCTTGACGCTGCGCTTCCATCTTCTCTACTTCTTCTTGTTGCTGAACTCGAACTTTCGAAAGGATAGTAATCACGTCAGACTTAAGCACTTCTAGGAGACCTTCAAACAGCTCAAACGACTCGCGCTTGTACTCTTGTTTCGGGTTCTTCTGTGCGTAACCACGTAGATGGATACCTTGACGCAGGTGATCCATTGCCGCCAAGTGCTCTTTCCACAAACCATCAAGAGTTTGTAGCATGACAGATTTCTCGAAGTTGCGCAGAACTTGTGCGCCAACCACTTCTTCTTTCTGTTTGTAAACATCAACAGCCATGCCTAGGATGCGTTCACGCAGTGCTTCTTCGTAAAGCTTATCGTCTTCGTCTAACCAACCTTGAATATCAAAGTCTAGATCGAAATCGTTTTTCAGACGGTCTTGAAGACCTGAGATATCCCACATGTCTTCTAGTGATTGCGGCGGGATGTATTCATCAATAACTGATGTGAACACATCTTCACGGTTGTGTTCGATCATCTCGCTGATGTCGTCAGAACTCATTAGCTCATCACGCAGTTCGTAAACCACTTTACGCTGATCGTTCGCTACGTCATCGTACTCTAGAAGCTGCTTACGGATATCGAAGTTGCGACCTTCAACCTTACGTTGTGCTTTTTCAATAGAACGAGATAGCATCTTAGATTCAATCGCTTCACCCTCTTCCATACCGCTCTGGATAAGACCAGCCATACGGTCAGATGTGAAGATACGCAGTAGCGAGTCTTCCATTGATAGATAGAAACGAGAAGAACCTGCATCACCCTGACGACCAGAACGACCACGTAGCTGGTTATCGATACGACGAGATTCGTGACGCTCAGTACCAATGATGTGTAGACCACCAGACTCTAGTACTTTGTCATGAACCACTTTCCAATCTGCTTTGATCTTGTCGATCTGCTCTTGAGTTGGGTTTTGTAGTTTTTCAACTTCCGCTTGCCAGCTACCACCTAACACGATATCAGTACCACGACCGGCCATGTTCGTTGCGATAGTCACAGCACCGGGTGTACCCGCTTGCGCTACGATTTCCGCTTCTTTTTCGTGGAACTTCGCATTCAGTACGTTGTGCTTAATTTTTGCTTTTTTCAGAGCGTTCGACAGCAGTTCAGATTTCTCGATAGAAACCGTACCCACCAGCGATGGTTGACCTGCAGCAACACGCTCTTTGATGTCTTCAATGATGGCGTTGAACTTGTCAGCTTCAGTACGATAAACCACGTCAGGCATATCGTTACGAACCATAGGCTTGTTGGTTGGGATAACCACTGTTTCTAAGCCGTAGATCGATTGGAATTCGAATGCTTCTGTGTCTGCCGTACCTGTCATACCTGACAGTTTTTCGTATAGACGGAAGAAGTTCTGGAAAGTAATCGAAGCAAGAGTTTGGTTTTCGTTCTGAATCTTAACGCCTTCTTTTGCCTCAACCGCTTGGTGCAGACCTTCAGACCAACGACGACCAGGCATTGTACGACCAGTGTGTTCATCAACGATAACCACTTCGCCTTCTTCAGTAACGATGTAGTCTACGTTCTTCTCGAACAAGACGTGCGCGCGCAGGGCTGCATTCACATGGTGCAGTAAGCTGATGTTAGCTGGAGAGTAAAGCGTGTCGCCCTCTTCCATCAGGCCGTTTTTCACCATTAGCTCTTCAACAAATTCTTGACCGTTTTCAGTCAAGTGAACCTGTTTAGACTTCTCGTCCATGGTGTAGTGACCTTCACCACGGTACTCTTCTGAGTCTTCTTTATCTTGAAGCTCTAGATGAGGGATCAGAGTGTTGATTCGAGTGTAAAGGTCTGAGCTATCTTCAGCTGGGCCAGAGATAATAAGAGGAGTACGCGCTTCATCGATTAGGATTGAGTCCACCTCATCGACAACTGCGAAAAAGCGTTCACGTTGTACACGGTCTTCCGCGCGGAAAGCCATGTTGTCACGCAGGTAGTCAAAACCGAATTCGTTGTTTGTACCGTATAGGATATCCGCTTGGTAAGCCGCTTTTTTCTCAGGTGGAGCCATGTTTGGTACGTTAACACCAACGGTCATGCCTAAGAATTCAAATAGAGGACGGTTTGTCTCAGCATCACGCTTCGCTAGGTAGTCGTTCACCGTTACAACGTGAACACCCTTGCTTGGAAGTGCGTTTAGGTAAGCAGGTAGAGTCGCTGTTAGTGTTTTACCTTCACCGGTACGCATCTCTGCGATTTGACCAGCGTTAAGAACCATACCACCAATCAGCTGTACGTCGAAATGACGCATGCCGTAAACACGCTTTGATGCTTCACGTACTGTTGCGAATGCTTCTGGTAGAAGTTGGTCTAGTGTTTCACCTTTGTCTAAGCGCTCACGGAACTCAACAGTTTTTGCTTTTAGCTCTTCATCAGACAGAGCCTCAAATGTTGGTTCGTAGTTATTAATTTCTTTTACAATCTTTCTAAGGCGGCGCAGTGTTCTGTCATTGCGACTGCCAATTACCTTTGTCAGCAGCTTAGTAATCATGTGCTTGGAATCTCTTCGTTCTCAGATCGTCCGCGATCTATTTTAAATGCCGTCAGTCTCTACCAGTTGTGAACTCGTGTTAGTTACGAACCAAGGATACTGAGATAAATCTAGTACCTCAGATATTGTGTTGGAGAGTAGAGTTTTCAAGGCTTGAGTTAAAATTATTGGCATCTAGTGTAAGTAATTTTCACCTCAACGACCATTTATGAGGCCATTTGTTTGATGTGGTTTGAACTTTTATTACCAATTGTCGATGGAATAAACAACCTCAAGGCAAACCTAATGCTTATTCCCGTGCTTTATCGCACTTTAACTTTATTACAGATACAAAAAAACCAGGCGCATTGCCTGGTTTTTAAAATCTTTGATTGCAGTTTTACGCCAAAACCATTCCTGGTTCTGCAAAGGCAACTGGAGAGCCTGCTTCTTCTTCGAATGTTGCCCATTCCCAAGCTTCTGCATCAGCAAGAACTGCACGTAGAAGTTGGTTGTTTAGGCCGTGACCCGATTTGTATGCACGGAACTCACCAATGATAGCGTGTCCACACATGTAAAGATCACCAATCGCATCCAGCACTTTGTGAGTAACAAATTCGTTATCAAAACGAAGACCTTCTTCGTTAAGAATGCGGTATTCATCAAGCACGATAGCGTTATCAAAACTACCACCTAGAACTAGGTTCTGAGATTGTAGATATTCGATATCACGCATGAAGCCGAAAGTACGAGCGCGAGAAATCTCTTTAACAAAACCTTGTGAAGAGAAGTCAAACAGAAGACGCTGCTCATCAGCTTCAATCGCTGGGTGGTTGAAGTCGATCTCGAAGTCCATACGGAAGCCGTTGAATGGTACAAACTCTGCCCACTTATCACCGTCTTCAAAACGTACTGGCTTTTTGATACGAATAAAACGCTTCGCTGCATTTTGAGTTTCCACGCCAGCTTGCTGGATTAGATACACAAACGGGCTTGAACTGCCGTCCATGATTGGAATCTCAGGAGCATCTACTTCAACAATAATGTTGTCGATACCCATACCTGCTAATGCTGCATTCAAGTGTTCAACCGTTGAAATACGTACACCTGCGTCATTTACAAGTGCTGTACATAACATAGTGTCACGAACTGATGCTGGATCAGCTGGAAAATCTACAGGAGGGTTTACATCTGTACGACGATATACAATGCCTGTATTTGCAGCTGCCGGGCGAAGAGTAAGTGTGACTTTACGACCAGAGTGGAGACCCACACCAGTTGTTTTCACAATTTCTTTCAGAGTACGTTGTCTGATCATCTGCCTGCCTCTTATCAGTGCTACAAATCACGGCCAGTATTTACCGACCGCGAATTTTACCACTAAATTGACTATAGTCAAATATTGGTTGTTTGTTAATCAGCCTGACGTCGTAAGAATGCTGGAATATCTAAGTACCCACTCTCTTTTTCTGGCTTAGGTGCTGCGTTTTGCGTAGCGCCTGTACCTGAAGAAACAGGTGACGTTGTTGGCTGTGGTTTCACTTGAGGTTTAACCTCAGTTTTTTCTTGCAATGGCTGTGCCACTTTCTCTTCCACTTTTGGTGCAGCTTGTACTGCAGCTTGTGGTTGAGTAGCCGAAGCCACTTTTGCTTTACCACCGGCAACTAACGTAATGTCTGGCTTTCTCTCAGTGCCAATACCTGTTGCTACCACAGTTACGCGGATTTCGTCCGTCATATCTGGGTCTAGAGAAGTACCGATTACTACTGTTGCATTATCAGAAGCAAAGGCTTTAACTGTGTTACCTACGGTTTCGAACTCGTCTAGACGCATATCCAAACCAGCTGTGATGTTAACAAGCACACCACGCGCACCCGCTAGGTCGATGTCTTCTAGTAGTGGGCTAGAAATTGCCGTTTCAGCCGCTTCCTCTGCACGATCTTCGCCTTTCGCGATGCCGCTACCCATCATTGCATGACCCATTTCCGACATTACGGTGCGTACGTCCGCAAAGTCGACGTTAATCATGCCAGGGCGAGTAATTAGCTCTGCAATACCTTGAACCGCGTTCTTAAGAACATCGTTCGCGCTTGCGAATGCTTCTAGAAGTGTGACACCACGACCCAGTACTTTCAGTAGCTTCTCATTTGGAATCGTAATCAATGAATCCACATGTTTAGATAGCTCTTCAATACCTTGTTCAGCAAACGCTAGACGCTTTTTACCTTCGAAGCTAAATGGCTTAGTGACAACAGCGACTGTTAGTACGCCCAGCTCTTTTGCTACTTCAGCAATCACCGGAGCGGCACCAGTACCTGTACCACCACCCATACCAGCTGCGATAAATACCATATCGGCGCCAGTTAGAACTTCTTTAATTCTTTCTCGGTCTTCGAGAGCTGCATCACGGCCAACTTGTGGGTTTGCGCCAGCGCCCAGACCCTTAGTGATGTCACCACCAATTTGGATCACGCTGCTCACGCTAGTCTTGCGAAGTGCTTGAGCATCAGTGTTTACGCTAATGAACTCAACACCTTCAATTGACTCACGTACCATGTGCTCAACAGCGTTACCGCCACCGCCACCAACTCCAACGACTTTAATTACTGCATCGTCAGACATTTCCATCATCGGTTCAAACATGTGTTATCTCCGTTTTCCCTGCAACTCAGGTTAAAACTCTTTTTGTATCCAATTACGCAATCTACCAAACAAACCTGTCATCGAAGGCGCGCTACGCTTTGGCTCGCTGTAATCGCCTTCATCGTTTATTTGGCAGTCTCTTGCGTAATGAAGTAAACCAACCGCCGTAGAATGATACGGCTCTTTAACATAATCGGTTAAGCCACTAACTTCTAACGGCTTACCCACTCGAACTTGATTGCGGAAAACACGTTCCGCACACTCTACTAATCCTTCAATCTGTGCAGCACCACCGGTCAAAACCACCCCGGCAGCAAGATGATGTTTAATACCTTCATCTCTTAACTGTAGTTGAACAGTATCAATAGTTTGATTAACAAGCCCCATTAATTCTGTATAACGTGGTTCAATCACCTCAGAAAGTGTTTGTCTTTGCAAACTACGAGACGGTCGACCACCCACACTTGGGACGTTAACTGAGTCATCCTTGCTTACGAGTTCGCTCAGAGCGCAACCGTGTTTTACTTTGATCTCTTCGGCATCACTGACTGGTGTACCGAATGCGAAGGCAATATCACTGGTTACGGCATTTCCTGCATAGGAAAAGACTTCTGTGTGTCGCAACGCACCACCGGTCCAAATGGAGATATCCATCGTCCCTGCACCAATATCGACCACACACACTCCAAGCTCTCTCTCATCTTCAGTGATTACCGCATTACTTGAGGCAAGCCCTGAAAACACGATCTGCTCTACGGTGAGACCACATCGTTCGACAGCTTTGATAATGTTTCTCGCCATATCACTGTGGCAAGAAATCAGGTGAACACTCACTTCCATTCGAACCCCAGATAAGCCAAGTGGGTTTTTAATACCCTCTTGGTAATCGATGGTGAATTCTTGTGGAATCACGTGCAGAATTCTCTGCTCGTCACCTATTTTAATTGATTTCGCGGTATGGATTGCTCGGTCCATATCGTCCTGTGACACTTCCTCATCCGAGATAGTGCCCATGCCTTTTTCAATTCGGCTTGCGATGTGCTTACCCGATAGTGAGATAAATACATTGCTAATTTGGCATTCAGCCATCAGTTCCGCTTGATCAATGGCACGCTGAACCGATTTAACTACCGACTCTAGGTCGTTGACACCGCCTTTATCCATACCTCTGGATGGGCTCTGCCCAGATCCAATGATATTGATTTGACCATCAGGCAGTACCTCACCCACTAGAGCTGATATGGTTGCAGTGCCTATATCAAGACCAACAATTATGTTGTCATCTGCGGCCTTAGTCATCTGTACTCTCTTCTAACTCTTGCTCTGGAAACCAGCCTACTGCGGCTCCCGTATCATACCTGAGGTCGATGTAGCTCACTCGATTTGCTTTATCACCTAACTCGTTATAAAGCGAAATAAAGCGCTCAACACGCTCATCTAAAGAATCTTTTCCTAGCTCTAGGCGAATACCGTTGTCTAGGATGATTTGCCATGCTCTACGTTCATTCAGAACCAGCGAAGTGATATTCAACCCTACGCTGTTGATCAGCGGGGTGATTTGACGCCACTTGGCGATCACTTCTTGACTCGAATCTTGAGGACCATAGAGTTTGACTCTGTCACCTTCAAGTTGACCTATATCCCCATTAAACACGTCGCCGTTTTCGTTTAGCAACATATTGCCGTTCCAAATCGCGGCAGCTTGGTGCTCAGTCAAAAAAACTTTAATCGTGTCAGGCCATTGCTTACGAATAGAGACAACAGAAACCCATGGAAGTGCCTCTAAACTGTCTTGCAACACATCGATGTCTTGTGACATGAAGGTTCCAATATGTTCAATCTGGCTAAACGCTTGCTGAACATCACTGGCGGAGACATAAGTTAAGTCACCTTGAAGTACAATTTTAGAGAGAGGCAATCGTTGATCGTCCCACATCCAACTTAGAGTGGTATAGAAAAGAAACCCAATGAAAAGCACTACCAAAATCAGAAAAGAACCACCAAAGGCGTGTTTCTTTAACGATGGTAAGCTAAATAGGTGGCGGTTTTCGCTGAAAGTACTTTCTACCAAAACCCGTAGTCCCTGTCGTTGGTTCGCAATTCTATTCCCTATCTTTTCGTAATAGAGGTAAAAGCACTTACTTTAACCTATGAATTATACTGAGCAAAATCAAACTATCAAACGTTGATAATCAGATTTTCGGTTAAATTTGGGTCAAGCGCAAGAAGTGCGCGCTCGACCACAGTATGTGAGAACTTATTCTATTAAGCACTCTGCATTTGATTTATATCTAACTTCAGCGTTTCTAGCTGTTTCGCTACTCGACCAACATCGCCTGCACCTTGTGTTAACACGAGATCACCGCCTTGGATAACATTGGCTAATGTCGAAGGTAGCGCAGTAATATCTGGAACAAAAATAGGGTCGATTTTACCGCGGCCACGAATAGTTCGACTCAATGCACGGCCATCAGCGCCAGCAATCGGTTTTTCACCTGCTGAGTAGACATCAAGCAAGATTAAAACGTCAACCTGCTCAAGAACGTTGGCAAAATCATCGAACAGATCGCGGGTGCGGCTATAACGGTGCGGCTGGAATATCATCACCAGACGCTTGTCTTCCCAACCGCTGCGTGCCGCTTGGATGGTCACGTCGACCTCAGTTGGGTGATGACCGTAATCATCCACCAGCATTGCCACACCTCTTCCGGTTTCGTATTCACCTAAGTGATCGAAACGTCGACCAGTGCCCTGCGTGCCTGCCATAGCTTTTAGGATTGCTTCATCGCTGATGTCATCTTCTGTTGCCACTGCAATAGCAGCCGAAGCATTCAATGCGTTGTGACGACCAGGAATATTGAGTGTGATATCCAGATTCGCTTTACCTTCACGTACGACCGTAAACTTGCCTTGCTGACCTTCTTGGCGGTAGTTCTCAATACGCACATCAGCATCTTCAGAGAAACCGTAAGTAATCACTTGACGACTTACTTGAGGGATAAGCTCACGTACTACTGGATCATCCACACACATCACAGCCTGACCGTAAAATGGCAGATTGTGTAGGAAGTCGATGAAGGTCTGCTTTAACGTTTCGAAGTCACCACCGTAGGTATCCATGTGATCAGCTTCGATGTTAGTAACGATGCTTACCATAGGTTGCAGATGTAAGAATGATGCATCACTCTCATCGGCCTCTGCAATCAGGATGCGGCTTGAACCTAGACGAGCATTGGTGCCCGCACTTTTTACCAAACCGCCATTAACGAACGTTGGATCAAGACCGGCTTCAGAGTAAATCTGTGTGACTAGAGCCGTTGTGGTTGTTTTACCGTGTGTACCTGCCACCGCGATACCGTGACGAAAACGCATCAGCTCTGCGAGCATCTCGGCACGACGCACAATCGGTGTGCGCGCTTCACGAGCCGCAACAATTTCTGGGTTCTCTTCATTGATTGCCGTCGAAACAACAACCACGCTTGCGTTCGCGACATTACTCGCTTGATGGCCAATGTAGACCGTTGCACCCTTGCTAACCAAACGCTCTGTTACTGGGTTTTGAGCAATGTCAGAACCTGTAATCTGGTAGCCTTCGTTTAGCAAGACTTCAGCAATCCCGCTCATACCAGCGCCACCAATACCGATGAAGTGGATAGATTTCACTCGGCGCATCTCTGGCACCATTGCACGAATCTGCGCTAAGTCTTGCGTATGTTCAATCGTCATCAAATTTATCTCGTTATTTTGCTAAAGCTTGAATGGCTTTAGCGACGGTCACATCAGCGTCCAGCTTCGCCGCTTGGCGTGCCTTTGTTGCCATCGTTTTTAATTCATTTCTATCTAGCTGAGCGATAGTCTTCGCTAGCTTTTCTGCCGTTAGATCTGGTTGTTCGATCATCAACGCAGCGCCGCAATCCACTAAGTGGTCGGCATTAAGCGCTTGCTGGCGATCTTTATGCATGAAAGGCACAAAGATAGAGCCAACACCTGCAGCAGAGACTTCAGACACTGTTAACGCACCTGAACGACACACTAATAGATCGGCCCATGCATAGGCTTGCGCTACATCATCAATAAATTCAGTCACTTGAACATTGCACACAGAATGAGAATTATATTGTTCAATAACTTGCTGTTGATTGTTTTTGCCCGCTTGATGCATCACTGTGAAGCCTTCACCAAGCTGACCCAAAGCAACTGGCAAGGTATCATTGAGGATCTTGGCACCTTGGCTACCGCCCATAACTAGGATACGGATATCACCGTCACGTTCCGCCATGCGCTCACTGGGTTCAGGCAGTGCAACAACATCTTCACGTACCGGGTTACCCACAACATCCGCACTAGGGAATGCGCCTGGAAACGCCTGAAACACTTTTTTCGCGATCTTAGATAGCCATTGGTTGGTTAAACCGGCTACTGCATTCTGCTCATGCAGCACCACTGGAATGCCCGATAACCAAGCGGCGATGCCACCTGGACCACTTACATAGCCGCCCATGCCAAGCACGACATCTGGCTGCCATGCCTTAATGTGTTGCTTTGCTTGAAGTATGGCATTAATAATTTGGAAAGGCGCTTTAATTAACTTAGCGATGCCTTGGCCTCGTAGCCCTTTCACCTTAATGAAATCAATCTCGATGCCGTGCTTTGGTACCAGATCGGCTTCCATACGATCAGCCGTACCTAGCCAGCGAATCTCCCAACCTTGCTGTTGTAGCTTTTTCGCGACCGCTAAGCCTGGAAAAACGTGACCGCCAGTACCGCCTGCCATCACCAATAATCTTTTGTTCTTTTTCATGCTGTTACTATTCATTTAATTCGTTTTGATGCTCAGCATCTTGTTGTTCTAATAGGCGACATTCATGGTCAATCCGCAGCAACATAGATACCGCGACCGACATAATGATCAAGCTGGAACCGCCATAACTGATCAATGGCAACGTTAAGCCCTTGGTCGGTACAATACCCGACGCTGCACCGACATTAACCAAAGTTTGGAAAGCAAACCAAATACCGATGCCAAAAGCGAGATAACCGCTAAACACCTGATCGTTTTCAAAGGCTTTCTTACCAATAAAAATTGCTTTAAAAACCAGACTGAAGATCAACATCAATACCAAAGTCACGCCGACAAAACCGAGTTCTTCAGCAAGCACTGCGAAGACGAAGTCAGTATGCGCCTCCGGCAAATACTCTAGCTTCTGAATCGAGTTGCCTAAACCTTGCCCCATCCAATCCCCACGACCAAATGCCATCAGAGATTGGGTTAGCTGGTAGCCACTACCAAACGGGTCATTCCAGGGTTCCCAGAATGAGGTCACACGTCGCACACGGTACGGCTCTATCACAATCAAACCAACAACCGCAGCCACACCAGCGACCATTAGAGCGATAAACTGCGACAGTTTCGCACCAGCAATGAACAGCATGCCAAACAGAGTCACCAACATTACAACCACAGTACCTAAGTCGGGCTGGCCTAGTAGCAACACAGCAAAGGCTCCGAAAACCATAATGGGTTTAGCAAAGCCACCGAAGAAGGTTTTTCTCACTTCATCTTGCTTACGAACCAAGTAACCGGCCATGAAGATAAACAGCGACAACTTCGCGACCTCTGCTGGTTGAAGGTTGAATAACCCCAAAGGGATCCAACGCGATGCGCCGTTAACCGATTTACCAACAGCCAATACCACTACCAGCAAGAAGAAGGATAATCCCAATAAGTACATACTGTATTGAAGCCAGCGCTTCATCGGGATTTGCAGTACTACGCTAGATACACCCAGTGCCAGCAGCAAAAAGATCGCATGGCGGAACATAAAGTGAAAAGGCTGATCGGTTAAGCGAGCACTGATTGGGAACGAAGCAGACGTCACCATTACCAATCCAGTCATCATCAGCCCAAGCGCGATCCAGACCAATTGACGATCGTAAAGCGCCTCTGGCGTTGAGCGGTTAAGCCATTGCCAAATTGAGTGGTTGAGCTGTCTCACTTTCTGCACTGGTTCCCAGTCCTTTAACGATTAAGCGTACTTTTGAGCAAGCTCGGTGAATGCATCACCCCTTGCCATGAAATTACTAAACTGATCGAAGCTTGCACACGCCGGAGACAACATCACCATATCTCCAGCCACCAGCTGTGGTGAGACGGTTTCAATAATCTGCTGCATGGTGTCAAACTTTTGTGCCGATGAATGCAGAGGCATAAACTGGTCAGCATCTTCACCAAAACAGCACAATTGAACGCGGGCGATATTGTTGAGTACCGGTGCAAGCTCACTGAAGTCTGCCCCTTTACCCACACCACCGACTAACAAATAGAGTGTTCCTGCGCACTCTAGACCTGACAAAGCCGCCAAAGTGCTGGCAACGTTGGTTGCTTTAGAGTCGTTAACCCACTTCACATCGCGTTTGTCTGCGACGACTTGGCAACGATGGGTCAGGCCGTTATATGCTTTCAATGCATCAAGACTGTTGGTGTAGTCGATGTTTGCCAGTTTCAGTAGTGCCAAACAAACCAGAGCATTTGATACATTGTGTCGACCAACCAGAGTGAGGTCTTGGGTGCGAATAACGGGTGCGCCATGATCAACAAGCCACTCTTCGCCATCAATCACATCAACGCCGAACTCTTGGTTATCAAAACCAAAGCTTACAACCTGCTGTGAATCGAGCGGATAGGTTTCGCGATCATCACGGTTTACTAGAGCGTATTGCGCATGTTTGAAGATACGGCGCTTAGCATCACAGTAGTCGGCCATGCCTTGATAGCGATCCATATGGTCTTCAGAGAGGTTCAAGAACGCCGCTGCCGCTAATTTAAGGCTGGATGTGGTCTCCAATTGAAAACTCGACAGTTCTAACACATAGAGGTCGGCATCTTGTTCAAGTAGATCCAATGCAGGGACACCTATATTGCCACCAACGCCCACCTTAAGACCAGCAGCTTTGGCAAGTACACCCGTAAGATCTGTCACTGTGCTTTTACCGTTAGAGCCCGTGATTGCCACGACAGGCTTCTCAACCGCCCAAGCGAACAATTCAATATCACCCACAACAGCACCGCCGCGCGCCAACACCGTTTGGATCTCTGGTGTTGCCAGTGCGATACCAGGGTTTGCCACCACAAGGTCGGCTTGTGCCAACCACTCGTTTTGCCAGCTCCCAGAATGCAGAGCAACACCATCCGGCAGTGACTCTTTGCCCGGTGGTTTATCGCGAGTGTCGATCACTCTCACCGTGCAGTGAGGCTGATATTTTACAAGATGTTTAACGACAGAGAGCCCGGTAATACCGAGCCCTACAACCACTACATTTTGAATATTTTGCCAAGGTTCCATTTAAACAAGACGCTCTTAATGTGGATAAAGCCCCGTATTAACGAGGCTTAAAGTGGAGTTAACGAACTTTCAGTGTCGCTAGGCCAATCAAAACAAGAACCATTGAGATGATCCAAAAACGCACGATTACACGCGGCTCTGGCCAACCTTTCAGCTCATAGTGGTGGTGAATTGGTGCCATACGGAAAATACGCTGACCGCGCAGCTTGTAAGAGCCTACCTGTAAAATTACTGATAGCGTCTCCATTACAAATACACCGCCCATAATAACCAGTACCAACTCTTGACGAACCAATACCGCAATCGTACCCAGAGCACCACCGAGTGCTAGAGAGCCAACATCGCCCATGAATACTTGTGCTGGGTAAGTGTTAAACCATAGGAACCCAAGGCCAGCACCGACAATGGCGGTACACACAACAACCAGCTCAGACGTAAACGGGATATAGGGAATATGTAGGTATTCAGCAAAGTTCACGTTACCCGTCGCCCATGCAATAACCGCAAAGCCTGCTGCTACCATTACCGTTGGCATGATCGCTAGACCGTCTAAACCATCTGTTAGGTTAACCGCATTACTGGTACCCACGATAACAAAGTACGTCAACACAATGTAGAGTAAGCCAAGCTGTGGCATCACATCTTTGAAGAAAGGTACAACAAGCTGAGTAGCTGCTGTGTCTTGACCGTGTGCATACAGTGCAAACGCCACAACCAGCGCAATCGCTGACTGCCAGAAGTACTTCCAGCGAGCAATTAGGCCATCGGTGTTCTTACGCACAACTTTGCGATAGTCATCAACAAAACCGACCGCACCATAACCGCCAAGTACTGCCATCACAGCCCATACATAAGGGTTAGAAAGATCAGCCCACAACAAAACGGTAATGATGATCGCAGCCAAGATCATCACACCACCCATGGTTGGTGTACCGCGTTTGCTGAAGTGAGATTCAGGGCCGTCATTACGAACAACTTGACCGATTTGCAGCATTTGCAGACGCTCAATTAAACGAGGTCCCATCCACAGTGACAAGCATAGAGCCGTCAAAATACTCGCGATTGCTCGAAACGAAAGGTATTCAAACAGACGAAAAAAAGAAAAGTGTGGCTGTAGCAGCTCTGCAAGCCAAATAATCATGAAAAGTTCTCCTTTAAAGCAGCGGCAATTTTACTCATTCCTGCACTATTTGCGCCTTTAACTAACAATGTATGCGACGCATTATTTGACAAGCTTAACTGCTGCTCTATATGTGCGATCATCGCTTGATGCGTGGCGAAGTGAATGCCGTTGCAGACCTCACTGATCACCTTTGTATCATCACCGTAAGTGAGTACATGCTCAAAAGCGAATGGGGCAGCATATTCACCGACTTGACGGTGAAGTGCAAGGCTTTCATCGCCTAATTCCGCCATATTGCCTAAAATCAGCCAACGCTGCCCTTTAAAGCTAGACAACAGTTTTGCCGCCGCCTTCATCGCAGGCACGCTGGCATTGTAGCTGTCATCAATTAGCTTAATTTGTTCACTCAGTTGTTGAACCTCAACGCGGCCCTTAACTGAGATTAAGTTTTTCAATCCAGTCTGAATGTCATTCAAACTCGCACCGAACTGGATGCTTAATGCAGCTGCACAAAGCGCATTTGCCACATTATGTTGACCAATAATACCTAGCTCAATGGTGATATCCCCTTGTGGGGTGTGCATCGTAAAGCAGGCTTCACCTTGCTCATTAAGCTCAACTTCGTCGGCAAAATAATCGGCTTCAGGGTTAACATCTGAGAACGTAAGCACTGACTTGTCTGCCAAAACTTCTTCCCAATATGCACCACCATTACTCTCTAAGTTGACGATGGCGGTATCTCCAGCAGAGAGGCCTTGGTAGATTTCACCCTTAGCTTGCTTTACACCATCAATTGAACCGAAGCCTTCAAGGTGCGCTGCGGCCACATTATTGACTACCGCCACTTGCGGCTTCACCAGCTGTGTCGTGTAAGCAATCTCACCGATGTGGTTAGCACCAAGCTCAATCACAGCGAAGTCATCACTTGGTTCACTGCGCAGTAACGTCAGAGGCACTCCGATATCATTATTGAAGTTGCCCGCTGTAAACAGTACTTTTCCGCGCTGCTGTAGAATGCTCGCCACCATCTCTTTGACGGTGGTTTTGCCACAACTACCAGTGATAGCCATTGTCGGTACGTCACATTGAGCATGCACCCACGCACTCAACTGACCCAACGCAAGTTTAGTATCCTCAACAACCACTTGAGTAATATTTAGGTCAAGTTTATGTTCGACTAACAACGCACTCGCCTGCGCCTCAACCGCTTGATGACAAAAGTCGTGCGCATCAAATCGCTCACCAACCAAAGCCACGAACAGAGCACCACTTTGAACGGTACGTGTATCTGTAGATACCGAATGAATCATGGTCGCTTTACCTGCGTCCGCTGATTCAATTAGTTCACCATTTACGGCCTCACAGACCTGTTCTAGTGATACATCAATCATTGTGAATACCTAATAATTGCAGTGCTGACTCTCGGTCAGAGTAGTGCACAGTTTCATCTTTTAATACTTGGTAATCCTCATGGCCCTTGCCTGCCAGTAGGATAATGTCATTGTTACCCGCTTGCTCAAGGGCAAACTTCGCCGCTTGATAGCGATCATGCTCAACGTATGCGGCTTGAGGCTGCTTGAGCCCCACCAGCATGTCTTTGACGATTTCCGCCGGGTCTTCACTGCGAGGGTTATCATCAGAGATAATTATCTTGTCGGCGAACTGTTCCGCCGTCTCCGCCATCATTGGACGCTTGCCTTTATCTCGATCGCCGCCGCAACCAAAAATTGCCCATAAGTTGCCGGAGCAATGCACGCGCAGTGCGGCTAATGCTTTTTCCAGTGCATCTGGCGTGTGAGCATAGTCGACGACGACTTTGGCTTTTTGCGGCGCTTGGAATAATTCCATACGGCCAATCACTGGCTGTAACTTGGGTGCACTATCAACCAGTTGTTGTTTATCAATACCTAAAGCAAGCAGTGTCGCGAACGCCACTAAAACATTCGATGCATTGAATTGACCGATCAAAGGTACCTGCAGTGACCCCGTGCCCCACGCACCATCGAAATCCATACGGATGCCAGTTTCGGCATAAGCCACGTCTGAGGCCCACACTGCATTAGCGCGATCAGTTATAGGATTAAGCGACACGGCAACGGCATCGGATAATTCAGATAACCACGCCAACCCCACTGGATCATCGGCATTAATGATGGCGTGCTGACAGTGATGCTTGGTAAACAGACTCTGTTTGGCTAACGCGTATTCTTCCATCGTGCCATGATAATCAAGGTGGTCTCGACTCAGGTTAGTAAAAACACCGGCTGCGAATTTGAGTGCTTTAACTCGGCCTTGAACTAAGCCGTGTGATGAAATCTCCATCGCGGTATACGCCGCCCCCTGAGCCGATAATTCACTCAAAGTACGCTGAATTTCAATCGCACTACCTGTGGTATTTTTTGCGATTTTCAGGTCGTCGAGAAAGCCATTACCTGTCGTGCCCATAACGCCTGAACGTTGACCAACCAAACCAAGCCACTGAGCGATAAGTTGGGTAATCGTGGTTTTGCCATTGGTGCCTGTCACGCCAATCAGCTGAGTCGCATCCGATTGATAGATACGACCAGCCAGAGCAGAGAGCGCTTGATTCAGATCTTGGATATAAGCGATAGCGACGCCATTACGTAGTTCAACACTACCATGAACATGCTCTTCGCACGCTTGAGCTATCACCGCACGGGCACCTAACTCTATCGCTTTATCGATAAAACGGCGTCCATCGACGGCATGACCAATAACAGCAACGAAAATGTCTCCCGAACTTACCGCTCGGCTATCTAACTCAAGGTGCGTGACCTCGACTTCCGCCAGTTCAGCGCAGTCAAATGCCCCCCAAGGGTTCAGTAAGTTAGACAGTGTTAAACTATTACTCATATCGAATCCTGATTCGCTCTATTCTTGAAATTTGTTTTCATCGGCGGGTACGTTAAGAATCTGCAGTGCACCTTTCATAATCTCTGAGAATACGGGAGCAGCAACAGAGCCACCGTAGTAGAGGTCGCCCTGCGGCTCGTTCACCACCACTACCAGTGATACTCGAGGGTCGCTCACCGGTGCGACGCCAGCAGTAATCGCAATATACTCATCGCTATAACCACCCGCTTCCGCTTTACGAGACGTACCCGTTTTTGCCGCGACGCGATAACCTGGCACTGCCGCGCGCGTTGCTGTACCGCCTTTTTGGGTTACCCCTTCAAGCATCTCTAAAACAAGCTGGGCATTGTCTCTATCAATGATCTGCTTAGAGAAATCTTGCTCGTTGTTTTCAATAATATGGATCGGCTCGTAAACACCTTTGTTCGCCAGTGTTGCGTATGCGTGAGCCAATTGAATTGGGGTGACAGATAGGCCGTAACCAAAAGATAAAGTGGCGATTTCAAACTTTGACCAACGACGTCGATTCGGGAAAATACCGGTTGTCTCACCCACCAGATTCAAGCCAGACATTTCGCCTAAGCCGACCGAACTATAAAGCCCCAACAGAGCTTCAAGCGGCATATCCAATGCCAGCTTCGCCACACCGATGTTACTCGACTTCTTAAGGATCATGGCTAGGTCAGCCTTGCCGACTTTGGAGGTATCACGCACGCGGCTACCGCCGATTTGCATGATGCCATTTCCGGTGTTGATCACGGTATCTGGGGTTGCTGCTCCATTTTCGAGTGCCGCCAATACAACAAATGGCTTAACGGTAGAGCCGGGTTCCATCGCATCCGTCAGCACACGGTTACGCATCTTAAAACTTTGCAGGTCGGCACGGTTGTTAGGGTTATACGATGGCGCATTGACCATGGCTAACACCGCACCGGTTTTGACATCAAGAAGAATCGCCGAGCCAGAGGTTGCTCGGTGATCGGCTACCGCTTGCTTGATTTCACGATAGGCAATCGCTTGTAAACGTTGGTCTATGGTCAAGGTGAGTGGTTTACCTTGCTCACGCTCTTCTAAGGCAATATTTTCAACGACGCGACCATAGCGGTCTTTACGAATCGTGCGTTTACCCGCTTCACCGGTTAACCACTGGTCGTAACTACGTTCAACACCTTCTAAACCGTGACCATCAATACCTGTTACGCCGATAAGGTGTGCGCTGATTTCACCCGCAGGGTAGTAGCGACGAGATTCCGCTTTAAGGCCAACGCCCACTAGCTTGAGATCACGAATGTACTTCGCCATCGCTGGACTCACTTGCCTTTGGAGGTAGATAAAACGACGCTTTTTATTGGCTGTGATCTTATCGATCATCGATTGACGCTCTAGCCCCAATACATCCGCAAGGGCATACCAACGATCAATCTGAGCAAGGCCATCTTTATCAAAAATGGTTTTCGGATCGGCCCATACCGCCTCAACAGGGACACTGACAGCAAGGGGTTCATCGTTTCGATCAGAAATAATACCGCGCGCAGAAGGGATCTCTTTGACGCGAACCGAACGCAAGTCACCTTGGCGAATCAAGTTATCAGGTTCGATGATTTGAATGTAAGCAACACGTGAGACCAATGCTGCAAATGCGAGGAAGACAAACGCAATAACTAAGTTAAAGCGCCATTTGATCAAGATAGGATCAGAGTCCTTTCCGTTCACTGCGGTTGCCTTGGAAGCGGCTGCTTCGGCTTTCTTCGCAGATGCTTTTTCCTTTTTAGCGGTCATTTCAGTGAGATCACAACTTCTTTGTCTGAGTCTGGACGCTTCATATCAAGCTCTTTAATTGCAGAAGCTTGAACTCGGCTGTGTTCGGCAAGCGCAGTCTCTTCGAGCATCAGGTTTCGCCACTCGTCATCCAGCTGCTCACGCTCCACCAAAGCCATATCTTTCTGAGTAATAGCTTGGCGAGACATATGTGTAGTAAGAACGACCCCCATTGCGCTAGCGAAGATAGCAATGAGCAATAACAGTGGGACACGACCCACTGAAATCAGATCAAAGAAGATAATCTTGGCTAGGTTTGGCTTGGCGGTCTTCATTAATTACAGCTTTTCGGCCAAACGAAGTACGGAGCTGCGTGAACGAGTGTTCTCATCCACTTCACTCTTTGAAGGCTTAATTGCTTTACCCACAGGCTTAAGAACTGCACTGCCTAGTGCTTTGATTTGCTCTTCAGTCAGAGGTAGACCGTGTGGCACCTGAGGGCCTTGGCTCTCTTTACGGATAAAACGTTTTACCATGCGATCTTCTAGAGAGTGGAAGCTGATAACTGACAGGCGACCTTGCGGAGCAAGAATGCTGGTTGCACCTTTTAGTGCAGTCGCGATTTCATCCAGTTCACTGTTGATGTAGATACGAAATGCTTGGAATGCACGTGTTGCTGGGTGCTTTTTCTCTTTAAAGCTCTTTGGTGCTACGTCTGAGATAAGCTTTGCCAGTTGACCAGTGCGCGTCAGAGGTTCGTTCTCTTCATTCTCACGGTAAGCCACGATACCTTTAGCAATGCGGCGCGCATGCTTGTCTTCACCAAACTCACGGATAACCCAAGTAATGTCATCCAGCTCTGCATCCATTAGCCACTGTGAAACAGGCATACCTGAAGTAGGGTCCATTCGCATATCCAATGGGCCGTCTTTCATAAAGCTAAAGCCACGCTCAGCATCATCCAGTTGTGGTGAAGAGACGCCTAAATCGAGAAGAACACCGTCTACTTTACCCACTAGATCATAGCGTTCCGCGTATTCCGCCATTCCTGAAAATGGGCCATGGATAATAGTGAAACGAGGATCATCAATTTTTTGTGCTTCAGCGATCGCTTGTGGATCGCGGTCGATACTAAATAGTCGTCCATTCTCGCCCAGTTTAGACAGGATTGTACGGCTATGGCCACCACGACCAAAAGTACCGTCAATGTAGGTACCATCGGGTTTGATCGCCAGTCCGTCAATTGATTCGTTAAGCAATACTGAAATATGTTTGAACGCTTCTGTCATAGTCTTCTCAGTGAATGGATTAAGCCTTTAGTTTGGCTACAAATGATTCTGTTAACGTTTTAGTGTACTGATTTCGCACGTTATCTCCACTACATTGTGTGTAGCGAGTTGGGATTTTTCACCCAAGTCTCTATAAGAAAAGCGGATTTTACGGAAATCTAAATAATTTACGTCAATATAAAGCAAAAAACCCATCACTACTGTTAAGTAATGATGGGTTCTTGGAATAGGTGGAGTCGACATATAAGCCGGGTTCTGTTCCGCTTGCGCGGTAGTAGCCATTCGTCTAGGCCAGCAATCGCTCACTGGCTCAAGCAACCTACCCGCCTCCTTACGCGAGCAACGCAATGTGGAGGCCTATTTGGTCTTGCTCCGGGTGGAGTTTACCCTGCAACGGACTATTGCTAGCCGTCCGGTGCGCTCTTACCGCACCCTTTCACCCTTACCTGTGCCCCTTCCGAAGAAATGAGGCCATCGGCGGTCTTCTCTCTGCTGCACTTGTCGTGGGCTTGCGCCCCCCAGGCGTTACCTGGCACCCTGCTCTATGGAGCCCGGACTTTCCTCCCCTTTGTCAGTCTCCCGAAGGACGTCAACGCCAGTCTCCCAAAGGACTTCAGCGTCAGTCTCCCGAAGGACATCAACAAAGCAGCGACTACCCAGTCAACTCCGAGGGCGGATTGTATAGAGATTAAAGAGACGTGTCTAGCGAGATCACAAATATGATGCAATCAGAGTGTTAACTGGTGGGGAATTGAGCGAAAGAGCGGATGCGAGTGACGGGATGCGGGACACGGGGGCGAGATGAGAAAAGAGTTTAGAACACAGTAGAGATACAGATAAACGGCTTAGTACTCGTTTATCTGTACTCTAACTGCGCAAACTAAAGAAATATTAGTTATCTAGGTGCTCTAAGCCCCATTTGTACAGCGCGTTCTTCTTCAGATTGTAGATCTCTGCAGCCATTGCCGCAGCTTTCTTAAGTGGCAACTCTTTAGTCAGAATAGCCAGAGTACGCGTCGCTTCATCTGGTAAGTCGGTTGTTGCTTCTTCGCGGTGGCCGTGAATCAAAAGCACCATTTCGCCACGTTTGCGGTTAGCGTCTTCTTCAATCCACTCAATCAGCTCACCCAGTGGCATACCTTGAATAGTTTCGAAGGTCTTCGTTAGCTCACGCGCTAGTACAACTTCACGTTCAGGGCCTAAAATATCTAGCATATCTTGTAGAGAATCTGAGATACGGTGCGGTGACTCGTAGAAAATACATGTGCGTTCCGCTTTCGCGATCTCAAGGAACTTATCTTTACGACCTTTGCTCTTAGGTGGTAAGAAGCCTTCAAAACTGAAGCGATCCGACGGTAGACCCGATGCACTTAACGCGGTGATGACAGCACATGCACCTGGAAGTGGTACAACTCTCACACCAGCCTGACGACATTGTGATACAAGGTGGTAACCTGGATCACTGATTAAAGGGGTTCCTGCATCTGAGACTAATGCGATAGACTGACCCTCTAATAATTTTTCTACTAGAACTTGCGCCTTAGTTTGCTCATTATGGTCATGTAAAGCGAACGTTCTGGTGGATATATTGAAGTGAGCAAGCAGCTTACCTGTGTGACGTGTGTCTTCCGCTGCAATAACATCGACACTTGATAATACTTCGATTGCTCTTTGAGTGATGTCTCCCAAATTTCCGATAGGAGTCGGCACAATATAGAGAGTTGGGCTCTCTGTGAGCAAGGTTTTGTTATCTGTCATTTGTTTACCATCACTTCAACGATTAATATAGATACAAATTTATACGGAATTAAAAAGAACTCATGGCAACAATGAACCATAAGAGACTCAGTGTACCACGCTTACTAACTCCAATTGCATTAGCAATTTCATTGGCGGCTTGTTCTTCTGCGCCACAAGCCCCGACGCGTGTTGATATTACACTTGATCCGACACAATCGACAGAAAGTTATATGATGCAAGCAGACAGCAGCAAAGGTAGTCTGCAAAATGATTGGCTGATCATGGCACTAAAATCGTCGGTGCAAGCGGGCAAAACCGATCAAGCAACTTTGCTGATCAAACGCTTGGCAAAACAGCCGCTCACGGAAACTCAACAGGCTGAATGGCAACTGGCACGTGCGCAGCTGCTATTCAATAATCAGCAGACTGAGCAAGCGTATCAACAACTGAACTTCCAACCGTGGTGGAAGCTGCCGAATGAGCAGTGGAAAGACTACCACAACCTGCGTGCTGATATTCTTGAGGTATTGAATCAGTACTTCGAAGCGAGTCGCGAGCTCACTAAACTTGAAGAGTTTGATGACAACCAAGATCAACAGTTGATCGCTGATCGTATCTGGAAAAATCTTAGCAGCTACTCTCAATATGAAGTGCTAGCACTAAAAACCGCGCCAGACGAAGATGTTTTGGCTGGTTGGTTACAGCTTTCTATCTACCTGAAAACCCTAAACGGTAATCTGCCTGAGCTGCAAAGCACACTGCAAGACTGGTTGGCGGAGAATCCGTACCACCCAGCGGCGAAGTACACACCGCAAGCGATCACTGACATTCTGAGCCTAGAGATCAGTAAGCCAACCAGTACAGCCTTACTGCTACCTTTAACTGGTAAGTACAGTAAACAGGCGCAGCTGGTACGTGATGGATTCATTTTTGCGATGATGAACGACAAAGAGCGCGAAGAAGACGCAACGCTAACGGTTTTAGATACCAACACGCAAAGTGCTGAAGAGATCAAACAGACGCTGATTGCCAACAAAGTTGACTTCATCGTCGGCCCATTGGTTAAGAGCAATATCACCAAGCTCCAAGAAGCTCAGAAAGGGAGTGAAAATGCTATTCCAGCACTTGCTCTGAACATTCCAGATCATATAGAGGCAGGCACGAAACTTTGCTACCTGGCACTATCACCAGAACAAGAAGTCGCCCAAGCCGCTAAGCACCTCTTCACTCAGGGTTACAAGTATCCTCTCATCTTGGCACCAAAAGGCCGACTGGGCGATCGTGTACAAGAAGCCTTCAAAGAAGAGTGGTCTAAATACAGTAGCAATGATGTCGCAACGTCATTCTTCTCTGACAAGCGACAGTTACAACGCAATGTAAATCAGATATTCGGACTACAAGAGAGCCAACAGCGCATTGCGCAGATGGATACCCTGATCGATTTGCCACTAGAGACAGAACCGCGCAGCCGTCGCGACGTCGACGCAGTATACATCGTAGCGAATAACTCTGAGCTCACGTTGATCAAACCTTTCATTGAAGTCGCCATTAACCCAGATGCAAAGCAACCGGCGTTGTTCTCGAACTCTTTCAGCAACAGTGGCGGTAAACAGTATGAAGACCTAACCGGTGTTTTCTATAGTGATATTCCGCTGCTTGTAGAGAACAAAGGCGAGCTCAATAAGCAGTTAAATGAACTTTGGCCTTCTCACACTAATGGTCAAAAGCGCCTGCAAGCACTAGGGATGGATGCGTACTACCTAATGGACGCGCTTCCACAAATGAAAGCCGTTGAAGGACATAGTATTTCTGGTGAAACCGGCGTGCTGACTATCGACAACAACTGTGTTGTACAGCGTCAAATCAGCTGGGCAGAGCATGGGGCTCTTTAGTCGAACCAAACTGATACAAAAACTCAACGCCCACAGACAAGTGGGCGATAGGTACGAACGCGTGGCCAGAGATCACCTCAAAGGGCACGGGCTCACTTTAATTGAGCAAAACTTCGTAGCCAAATGTGGTGAAATTGATCTTATAATGCACCACAACCAGACTATTGTGTTTGTTGAAGTCAAATACCGAAAACAGACACGTTATGGGCATGCAGCAGAAATGGTCACCGCCGGCAAGGCGAAAAAGTTGATCAACACCGCCAATCTATGGCTGATGAAGCAAGGCATGTCGGTACACTCGACTAATTTCCGGTTTGATGTTGTGGCTATTGAAGGGCCAAATGAACAGATCAACTGGATACAAAATGCAATTACCCAAGGATAAACATGCTAGATAGCATCAAAGAAAGTTTTACAGAAAGTATTCAGATCCAAATCGCGGCAGCAGAAGCCCTGCCAGATGCTATTACCCACGCTGCGCAAGCCATGGTTGCAACCTTGCTCAACGGCAATAAGATTTTATGTTGTGGTAACGGTGGCTCAGCTTCGAACGCACAGCAGTTTGTCTCTTGCCTACTTAACCGCTTTGAAACTGAGCGCCCTAGCCTGCCAGCAATGGCACTAACCGCCGACAATACTACGCTAACTGCGGTTGCAAACGACTACCACTACGAAGAGATCTTCTCAAAACAGGTGCGTGCTTTTGGTCAAACTGGCGATATCCTTCTTGCTATCTCGACCAGTGGTAATAGCAAAAACATCATCAAAGCAATGGAAGCGGCAGTAACCCGTGACATGACCATCATCGCTTTTACTGGCAAGGACGGTGGTGAGATGGCAGGTCTTCTAGGCGAACACGATGTAGAGATTCGAATCCCATCGCACCGCACCGCTCGTATCCATGAAGTTCATATGGTCACACTGCATTGCCTATGCGATCTGATTGACCAAGTTCTATTCCCAGCTCACGAGGAGTAATTGGAGTAACATGAAGTTTTCTATTGTTAAGTTGCTTAGCGTTTCACTGCTGACGCTATCATTGTCTGGATGTGCGGGACTATTCATTGCCGGCGCTGCGACGACAGCAAACCTAGTTACCGACACTCGCACCACCAAAGAGATTTGGAATGACAACAATATCGAGTTCGAAGTTGCAGCCATCACTAACAAGGCTCCATATCGCGGTAACGTTCGAATCACTGCCAGTTCTTACCGTGGCACAGTGGTGCTGATGGGACAAGCCTCAACGGAGGCAGAGCGCCGCTCATTTGAAAGCGAAGCGAGAAAAGTAGCTGGCGTGAACACTGTCCACAACCAAGTACGCGTTAAACCACCATTGAGCGTGAGTGAGATCAGCAAAGACAGCTGGATAACGACCAAGGTAAAATCGGCTCTATTAGCCAATGCCGAGCTAAATGGCATCAAGGTTAAAGTTATCACCGAAGATAGTGAAGTGTTCCTATTGGGTCTTGTGACTCGTGAGCATGCTGATATTGCAACCGATGTGGCTCGTAATATCTCAGGGGTCAAACAAGTCATTCGAGCATTCGAATATGGTGATGAGGCAACGGTGAAGGCTGAAGCGGCGGCTGAAACTGAAGCGGAAGCTGAAACTGAAGCAGAAACTGTCGTTAACTAACTTCATCCAACCCAATAAAGATCGAGTTATAAAAAAAAGCAGCGAATCATCGCTGCTTTTTTAATGTCATTCGGTTACTTGATAACTCGAAGGCTTGGTCGGCCTTTCGTTGGGCGTGGTGGTTCAGGCTCAGGGTCCGAATCTTCCGCATCAACGTCAACTTCTGTCGTTGCAACACTTAATGAAGGACCTTGTTCCGGAGCTTCAAATGGTCCCTCTTCAATTCCTTCTTCAAGCACATCCATGTAAGCCTCTTCAGGCTCAAACATAGTACCAGCGCCATTTTCGCGAGCGTAGATAGCTTGAACAGCATAAAGCGGTACGATCACTGAGTGAGGACGTCCACTGAAGCGGGCACTGAATGTCACCGCTTCGTTGCCAAGCTCAAGGTTGCCTACCGCACGAGGAGCAATATTCAGGATGATCTGACCATCTTGAATAAACTCTTCTGGTACACGAACACCCGGCAATGTTGCTTCAACAACAAGGTGTGGTGTCAGTTCGTTATCAACCAGCCAATCATAGAATGCACGCAGCATATATGGACGGCGTGGCGTCATCGTTGAAATATCCATAACGATTAACGAGCCAGTCGCATCTCGCGCTCAGCTTCTGTTAGCGAAGCTAGGAATGAATCACGCTCAAATACACGGTTCATGTAAACTTTAAGTTCTTTAGAACCTGGGCCAATTAGCTCGATACCTAGCTCAGGAAGACGCCATAGTAGCGGAGCAAGGTAACAATCGATTAAGCTGAATTCTTCGCTCATGAAGTATTCGTACTCTGCGAAGATAGGAGCCAGTGTTAGTAAGTCATTGCGCAGTTTAGTACGTGCTGCTTCAGACTCTTCTGCATTGCCTTTTACAATCTTCTCAGCAACTGAGTACCAGTTACGTTCGATACGGTACATCATTAGACGGCTGTTACCACGAGCAACAGGGTAAACAGGCATCAATGGTGGATGAGGGAAACGCTCATCTAGGTATTCCATGATGATTTTTGAGTCGTATAGAGCCAACTCGCGATCAACTAGAGTGGGTACTGATTTGTACGGGTTCAGTTCAACAAGTTCTGCTGGAAGATTATTTTCATCAACCAACTCAACTTCAACACTTACGCCTTTTTCAGCAAGAACAATGCGCACCTGATGGCTATACATATCAGAAGCACTTGAGAAAAGAGTCATCACAGAACGTTTATTGGCAGCTACAGCCATGGAGCCCTCCAGTACACTTTAAATAAAAACAATGGAGGCCTAAGCCTCCATTGTACATTAACATAATTTAGGAATTAGCGTGGTATTATAGCACAATTAGTGCACATCACGCCAATACTCTTTCTTCAGTAGAACCACAACGATAGTGAACAATACTAAGAAAGCCATTACCCACCAACCTAGAGCGTGACGCTCAAGTTGAACTGGGTCGCCAGAGTAAACTAGGAAGTTAACCAAATCACGTACAGCTTCGTCGTACTCACCTGCGCTTAGCTCACCAGAACCGTCAGTTTCAGTACCTACAACGACTTCTACCTCTTCACCATCTACGATATGAGTTTCGTAGATTGGTGTTGGGATACCTTGTAGCTCTTCAAGCACATGTGGCATACCAACACTTGGGAAAACAATGTTGTTTACGCCAAATGGACGAGATGGGTCTTCGTAGAAAGTACGAAGGTAAGTGTATAGCCAGTCTGCGCCACGAACACGAGCAACCAGAGTTAGGTCCGGCGGCGGAGCACCGAACCAGTTTGCCGCTTGTTTCGCAGGCATTGCGTTAACCATCAGATCACCAATCTTCGCTTCAGGGTTGAAGACTAGGTTCTCTTTCATCAGATCCACTGGGATCTCAAGGTCGTTAGCAACTCGCTCGTAACGCTGGTATTGCGTAGAGTGACAGCCAAAACAGTAGTTCATGAACAGCTTAGCACCGTTTTGCAGTGAAGCTTGGTCCGTTAAGTCATTGTTCGCTTTGTCTAGCGGAACATTTGCGCCCGCTGCCATAGCTAATGACGGCAACATAGCAAATAAAATTACAATCCATTTTTTCATTTGAATGTCACCCTTTCTGGTAGTGGTTTCGTCGCTTCATTCTTACTGTAGAACCACAGTAGTACGAAGAACATGAAGTAACCTAAGCTAAATACTTGTGCGAGTATTGTGTACGTTGGTGTTGCTGGAAGCGCACCAAGAATACCAAGCGCAATAAAGCTTATTGTGAATTGGATGATGTTAATCAAATGCAGTTTGCTACGGTAACGGTACGAACGTACTTTACAACGGTCGAACCATGGTAGTAGGAATAGCACAACAATCGATGCGCCCATTGCTACAACACCTAGCAGCTTATCAGGAACCGCACGTAGGATTGCGTAGAACGGTGTGAAGTACCATACCGGAGCGATGTGCTCAGGAGTCTTCAGCGGGTTCGCAGCTTCAAAGTTAGGCGGCTCAAGGAAGAATCCACCCATTTCTGGGTTGAAGAACAGCACGTAACAGAAGAAGAACAAGAAGCCAGCAACACCAACCATATCTTTCACCGTCCCGTATGGGTGGAAAGGAATAGAGTCAATGATGTCGTATTTCTTAGTGTAATCCTTGTGGAATGGGAACTGAGTTTTGTAGTCGTCGCCCATTGTGCCTTTAGGAAGCTTAGTCTCGATACCGTCTGGGTTATTCGAACCTACTTCGTGCAGTGCTAGAACGTGAAGAACGATAAGCAGCAGAAGTACGATTGGCAGAGCAATAACGTGTAGCGCGAAGAAACGGTTTAGCGTTGCACCAGAGATGATGTAGTCACCACGGATCCAAAGCGTTAGGTCATCACCGATAACTGGAATCGCACCAAACAGAGAAATGATTACCTGAGCACCCCAGTATGACATTTGACCCCATGGTAGTAGGTAACCCATGAAGGCTTCAGCCATTAGCACTAGGAAGATCAACATACCGAAGATCCAAAGTAGCTCACGAGGCTTTTGGTAAGAACCGTAAATCAGACCACGGAACATATGCAGGTAAACAACAACGAAGAAAGCAGATGCGCCCGTTGAGTGCATATAACGCAGTAGCCATCCGTATTCCACATCACGCATGATGTATTCAACAGATGCGAACGCACCTTCACCAGATGGTACGTAGTTCATTGTTAGCCAAATGCCGGTAAGGATTTGGTTAACCAACACCAACATTGCTAAAGAACCAAAAAGGTACCAAAAGTTAAAGTTCTTAGGCATTGGGTATTCAGATAAGTGCTTTTTATAAGCATTCATCGCGGGTATACGTTTCTCTACCCAATCTAGTAGTCCTTGCATTATGCATCTCCCTCGTCAATACCGATCAGGATCTTGGTGTCACTTAAATACATATGCTTTGGCACAACAAGGTTTAGCGGTGCAGGTACGCCTTGGAATACTCGACCAGCCATATCAAATTTCGAACCATGACATGGACAGAAGAAACCAGACTTAACACCTTGTACTTGTTCTGCGAAAGAATCAGGTAGATAAGTTGGAGAACAACCTAGGTGAGTACAGAAACCAACCGCAACAAAGAATTCCGGCTTAATGGAACGGAACTCATTTTGAGCGTATTCAGGTTGTTGCTCTGCTTCCGATTGAGGATCTCGAAGTTGACCACCAATGGTTTTCAAGTTTTCTAGTACCGACTCAGCACGGCGTACAACCCATACAGGTTTACCTTGCCACTCGACACGAACCATTTGGCCAGCTTCTAATTTACTGACTTCCACTTCCACCGGCGCGCCCGCAGCTTTCGCTTTGGCACTCGGATTCCATGATTTAATAAAAGGCACGGCTACAGCAGCAGCTCCTAAACCACCAACAACAGCTGTTGTTGCGGTTAGGAAACGCCTGCGACCGTTATTTAAAGGCGCGTTGCTCATCCAAACATTCTCCCATTTGCTCCTTTTGGATTGAAATTATTCCGCTTAAAGAGCATGGCTAACAAAATACGTATTTAGTTCTATTTATTGACGGCAAATGATAAATAAAACCCTACTTTTTGACAAGATAAAGCTACCTTTTTGTAACAATCATGAGGCAAAGCGCACATTGGGTTACAAAAGCTATCAAAATATAAGAAATTGGAAATAAAACGAGGGGGGAAAAGCATTTAGCGGGGAGTAGAAAAACAAAAAGCCCGGCATATAGCCGAGCTTTGAACCACAATTCCAGTAATAAAACTGGGAGCGTGTATTTTCCGGTAAAGGAAAATTAACGCTTAGAGAATTGAGGTTTACGACGTGCTTTACGTAGACCAACTTTCTTACGTTCAACGCAACGAGCGTCACGAGTAACGTAGCCAGCTGCACGTAGAGCAGGACGTAGAGTTTCATCGTACTCCATAAGAGCGCGAGTGATACCGTGGCGGATTGCGCCAGCTTGACCAGAGATACCACCACCAGAAACAGTGATGTATAGGTCAAGTTTCTCAGTTAGTTCAACTAGCTCAAGAGGTTGCTTAACAACCATGCGAGAAGTTGGACGACCGAAGTAAACATCAAGGCTACGCTTGTTGATTACGATCTCACCAGAACCTGGTTTGATGAAAACACGAGCTGCTGAGCTTTTGCGACGACCAGTGCCGTAGTATTGATTCTCTGCCATTTTCATAATCCCCAATTAGATGTCTAGTACTTGTGGTTGTTGAGCAACATGGTTGTGCTCAGCACCAGCGTATACTTTTAGCTTACGGTACATAGCGCGGCCTAGAGGACCACGTGGTAGCATACCTTTAACAGCTAGTTCAAGAGCCATCTCTGGCTTACGGTCGATCAGCTTTTCAAAAGTGATAGACTTAAGACCACCAGGGAACTCAGAGTGACGGTAGTAAACCTTACCCTTAGCCTTGTTACCAGTTACAGTAACTTTCTCAGCGTTAACAACGATGATGTAATCACCAGTGTCTACGTGAGGAGTGTATTCAGCTTTGTGCTTACCGCGTAGGCGAGAAGCGATTTCACTTGCAAGACGACCTAGAGTTTTACCTTCAGCGTCTACAACGTACCAGTCGCGTTTTACAGTTTCTGGTTTAGCAACGAAAGTTTTCATGCTAATAATTACCTATTAAAAAAATTTACACTTAAGGAATACTGAGTATTCCCACTGTCTAAGAGTCACCATTCATCACCCCTTCGAGTGTTGGAAAACTCTTGGCATAACGTGATTTAACTCATCGTTAGAGGCCCGCAGTAACGGTAGGTCGCAGGATTATAGAGAAGAGCGAAGAAAAAATCACCTCTTTTTGAACAAAATCACGATTTTTTTCTTCCATTTTCTTAATAAAGAATCCCCAGCCTAACTTAAGTGCTCTTTTGCTAGATAATCATGGCTCTGCATTTCAATTAGGCGTGACTGACAGCGTTTAAATTCAAACTCTAACTGACCATGAGTGTAGAGTTCTTCTAGCGAAACGTCGGCAGAAATAATCAGCTTTACATTGCGTTCGTAAAACTCGTCCACTAAGGCAATAAAGCGTCTTGCTGCGTCGTCAGAGGTCGCGTTCATCTGTTTCACTTCAGCCAGTAACACCGTGTGATAGATCTTAGACAGCTCAATATAGTCATTCTGGCTGCGTGCCGATTGGCAAAGCTGTGCAAAAGTACCATGCAAAACACCATCACTCGCTTCTACCACATCCAATTTACGATGATTAACTTCAATCTGAGTTAATACCTCTTTACCTTCACCGACCAGCTGTTGGTAATAGGTGCGCAAATTGATATCCGCTTGTGCATCCAATGGGTAGTGATAAATTTCCGCTTGTTCCAACGTACGTAGTCGGTAGTCGACGCCGCTGTCTACATTCAAGATTCGACAGTTTTCTTGAATCAGCTTAATCGCGGGTAAAAAGCGTGCACGCTGCAGGCCATTTCGATAGAGGTCTTCAGGTGGAATATTAGATGTCGCCACCAAGATAACGTTGCGAGCAAAGAGCTCTTGGAACAGTGTCCCCAAGATCATCGCATCGGTGATGTCGGAGACAAAGAACTCATCAAAACAGATAATGTCCGCTTCTTGCTTAAACTTATCGGCCACCAACGGCAACGGGTCACTCACCTCCCCCAACGCCTTAAGTTCGTCATGCACTCGGTACATAAAACGGTGAAAGTGGACACGCATTTTGCGTGAGGTTGGCAGTGCATCGCAGAAAGTGTCCATAAGGTAAGTCTTACCTCGCCCAACGCCTCCCCAGAAATAGAGCCCTTTGGGTGGTGTCGGTCGTTGTAGCTTTTTACCCATTAACTTTTGAAAACGCGTCAGCTGTGGCACTGGTGCATTTTGGTATTCTTGGAATTGGTGGAACAATTGATCTAGCGCCTGTACGGCTTGCTCTTGGGCTGGATCTCTTTGAAATCCATGTTCTTTTATATCTTGTTCGTATTTTTTAATGGGATTCATGACGACATTTCCACAATGAAATCGATATCAACCAGAGAAGGAAAAAAGGGCTTCAACAGTACAATAGGCGGGGGCTCAGCGCTGTATGTGCAGCTCTAAACTGATAGCTAGCGCACACGCATTTCTCTTTATACTGCTGCGTTCTCATAGTACCATGAAGCTGCATTATGTGTAACTAAGCAGTAACAAACATGTTAAAAAACAACAATAAGGAGCTGTTATGCCTTGGATGTACGCCGTTGGCGGTTTACTAATCGGACTTATCTTAGGGGTTGCTATTTCTCGCCTCACGACTCCTGAGTACAAGAAGCAAAAGAATGTTCAAAAAGAATTAGACACAGCAAAGTTTGCACTAGAGCAGCAACGCCAAGAGCTTGCCGATCACTTTGCTAAAACAGCTGAAATGTTAGATACCTTAGGTAAAGACTACACCAAGCTGTATCAACATATGGAAAAGACCAGCACTGAGTTAATCCCCAACTTACCAGAACAGGATAACCCATTTGTGAAAACGGCGGCTGCGCACTCTGGTAAGTCATCCGATAAATCAGATAGCACAGTAACAGCCATAGATGAACAACCCAAAGATTACGCCAATGGCGCAACAGGTTTGTTCAGTGATGAAAAGAAAGAGGTCATTGAAGCACCTGAGGTTGTAACAGCGAAAGCTTCTTAAACATCTAAATTCAATGAACTTTACAAAGGTTTTTGAGTCATAATCTTCAATTGTGTTGTATAACATTAGGCAATCGTCCAACTTTATGTGTGTTATAAGGCATTAACTAATGAGGAGTTTATGATGAAAAAACCTTTGCTTGCTTTATCGGTACTGACTTTAAGCTTAAGTTCCATCATCACACCGATTCAGGCAACTGCGGCACTACCATTAAGTGTCGATAACCAACAACTACCTAGCCTTGCGCCAATGCTTGAGAAAGTTACCCCCGCGGTCGTCAGCATTGCAGTGGAAGGTAAACAAGTTCAACGTCAACGCATCCCAGAACAGTTCCAATTCTTCTTTGGCCCAGAGCAAGCACAAGAGCGCCCATTCCGAGGGTTAGGCTCTGGTGTCATCATCGACGCCAAGAAAGGGCATATCGTTACCAACTATCACGTTATCAATAACGCAGACGAGATCCGCGTAAAACTGCATGACGGACGTGAATACGATGCTGAGTTGATTGGCGGTGACGAAATGTCTGATATTGCCCTACTCAAACTCGAAAAAGTCAAAGACCTAACTGAGATCCGTTTTGCTGACTCAGACCAGCTTCGTGTTGGTGACTTCAGTGTTGCTATCGGCAATCCATTTGGTTTAGGTCAGACAGTGACATCCGGTATCGTCTCAGCACTCGGTCGAAGTGGCCTTAATCTCGAAAATTTTGAAAACTTCATCCAAACCGATGCGGCTATTAACAGCGGTAACTCAGGCGGCGCATTGGTCAACCTCAATGGCGAGCTGATCGGTATCAACACAGCAATCCTTGGCCCTAATGGTGGTAACGTCGGTATCGGCTTTGCAATCCCATCTAATATGATGCGTAACCTAACCAACCAAATCTTAGAGTTTGGTGAGGTGAAACGCGGCATGCTTGGTGTTCAAGGTGGCGAAATCACTTCAGAATTAGCGGAGGCACTGGGTTACGAGTCAAGTAAAGGGGCATTTGTAAGTCAAGTGGTTCCAGACAGCGCCGCAGATAAAGCTGGCTTACAAGCTGGCGACATCATCGTGGCCATCAATGGCAAGCGCATTGATACCTTTAGCGAACTAAGAGCTAAAGTCGCCACTCTCGGTGCAGGCAAAGAGATTGAGCTAGGCGTTGTTCGTGATGGTAAAAATAAAACTTTCGACGTCACACTTGGTGAATCAACCAATAGCAAGACTCAAGCAGAGAAACTGCATGAAGGCTTAACGGGTGCAGAACTGACTAACACCAATGATAGTGACCCAGTAAAAGGCGTTAAAGTATCAAGTGTAGCCAAAGGCTCACCTGCTGAAGCATATCAACTTAAGCCAGACGACATCATTATCGGTGTGAACCGTCAAACAGTTAGGAACTTAGCACAGTTCAGATCAATCGTTGAGAAGAACCCAGGCGTATTGGCGCTCAATATCCAACGCGGTCCAAGAACCATTTACCTAGTGATTCGTTAACAATTAATCACTATTATTGAGGGCAGGTTGAACAAGTTCGTATAGAACTTAATCATCCTGCCCTTTTATTTAGATGAATCAAAATGCTATGCTTCACAAGTAATACCAATCGTAGTAAATAATTGCTCACCCTAGCTTGTTAAAATGCTCGATAACTGCGTTAGAATTTTTGATTGTAGAATAACTACTTATCGAAAAATGCTGCCTTGTTCTCAAGCCTTTTTCCTGCGCTATTTTTGATCACCTATTTACTGTGATTGGTATAACTCAAACTGGTCACCCATGTGTGGAGGCTTTATACCTTACCTGCCGAAGAGGGAAACATGCTGTCCTTTCTATTTCGTTCAATTTCCCTTGGATTAGTATCAGCACTGATTATTCTTGTCGCTTTCCCACAGCTTAGACCCAACTTTGTCACTGAAGCGGCGAGTAAGCAGGTAAGCAATATCGGTTCACTGCAACTGTCATTCAATGATGCTGTGAGGCGGGCTGCACCTGCGGTGGTTAACATCTACAGTCGTAAGTACGACGAATCCGATCGCAATAAGCTACTCACTCAAGGTTTGGGCTCTGGCGTTATTGTCAGTGAGAAAGGTTACATCATTACCAATTACCACGTGGTGGCTCAAGCAGACCAAGTCGTGGTTGCTCTTCAAGATGGTCGTGCTGCCGCCGCGCAGTTAGTCGGTTCAGATAAACGAACTGATATCGCCATACTACAAGTCAGCGGCGATAACCTTCCTGTGATTCCTTTAAACCCAAATTACGAAGCTAATGTCGGCGACATCGTACTCGCGATAGGAAACCCATATAACCTTGGCCAGACGACGACATTTGGCATCATCTCCGCAACTGGCCGTTCGTCGATCAGTGCTGACCGCCATCAAGCCTTCATTCAAACAGATGCAGCGATCAACGAGGGTAACTCAGGTGGTGCACTCGTCAACTCGCAAGGTGAACTGGTCGGTATTAACACCGCTTCTTTCCAACAAGCGACTGACATGGAAACCTACGGCATCTCATTTGCTATCCCTTATGGATTGGCGAACAAGATCATGCAGAAGATCATTGCCGATGGTCGCGTGATTCGTGGCTATATCGGTATCGATGGACAAGACATCAACTCGGTGACTTCTCGTTTATTAGGCAACAAAAACATTGGTGGCATTGTGGTGCTCGGGATCGATCCTACAGGCCCCGCTGCTGATGCAGGATTCGAGGTTCAAGATATCATCATCAGTATCGATAACACCAAGATCAATGGACGCCAAAGTGTTATGGATATCGTTACCGACCTAAGACCTGGCACAGTGGTCGATGTGGGCATACTTCGCCAGGGTGAGAATAAAACCCTTAAGGTCACAATTGCAGAAGACAAGCGCTAGCTAAGATCTGATTAAACAAATCGACGGTTAACACTCAGTAGATTGCAATCGAGTAGGAGGAGGCCTCACGGCCTCCGTCCTCTCACACCACCGTACAAGCGTGTATCGCATACGGCGGTTCCAAGGTAGACTAACTTACGTTAGCTTAAGTCCACTATTTAACTTTAACGCCAATGTGGCTTGTCTCTCTTCGCTAGCAACAGATCCGTTTCCGACTTCACCATCATTATTAGCGGAGTTGTAGGGGTTCTACTTTTGACTGAGACTCCATACACACTGAGAATCTGTTAACTGTAGCCTTAAAACCTTGATTCAGGCCTTCCCCACATTGTAGGTACTATGCCCTCTGCTGACTTCTTATCAATCTTCGTCTAGCATCACTGCTAGCCTAGTCTCGCGGACAATTGATAAGACCTCCCGAGGTAAGATGTCACCCTTTCCCATAGCTCTGCCTGATTTACATAATCACACTTCTGTTCGAGACTTTGGGCTATTCTATCTGTTGCTAGGTTACCCAAGTTGATTATGCCTACTATCAGATTTCTGTTCGTCAAAGCTATGTTTTGCCATTTGCTTCCTTCAGATTCCACCTCACGATGGACACCCTTGCATAGGCTAACGCTTCCTGCTCGACAAGGCGCGTAGAGGACTTTCACCTCCTAGGTTGACACCATGCTCGGCGCACAACAACAAAAACCCAGCTCAAGGCTGGGTTTTTATTATCTATAAAGCTGTTTAAGATTACTCGTCACTCTCAATGTCGATACGAGTCACGCGCTGCAGACCTCTTGGCAGTAGACCACCACGACGGCCACGCTCACCGCGGAAGTTATCCAGATCAGCCGGCTTCAAGCCAAGCTTACGCTTACCCGCATACAGCGTCAGCGTTGTCCCTTGAGGGATAGCCATTAGGTGTGAAACAAACTCTTCACGCTCTTTGGCTTTCGCTGATGGGATATTGATGATCTTGTTACCCTTACCTTTACTCAATTGAGGCAGGTCTTTAATTGGGAACAGCAACATACGACCTTGGTTAGTAATCGCCAAAATCTCGTTGGTCTCTAGATCTTCAATCGGACTTGGTAGCATGACTTCAGATGCTTGAGGCAAGTTCACCAGAGCCTTACCGCTCTTGTTCTTCGACAACAGGTCACTGCCTTTACATACGAAGCCGTAACCGGCATCAGAGCCCACCAGCCATAGCTGATCATCATCACCCATCACGACTTGGCGGATCGAACTGCCCGCATTGATATTCAAGCGGCCAGTAATCGGCTCACCTTGGCTACGCGCCGAAGGCAGAGAGTGAGACTCAAGTGAGTAGCTGCGACCATCACTGCCGAGGAATACGGCTTGTTGGTTACTCTTACCACGCGCACTCGCAAGGTATTTGTCACCGGACTTGTAGTTCAAGCCTTCTGGGTCCACGTCATGCCCTTTCGCATGGCGAATCCAACCTTTCTCAGAGAGTACCACTGTGATTGGCTCACTCGGTACAAGGTCGCGCTCTGTCAGTGCTTTCGCTTCTGCACGCTCAACCAGTGGAGAGCGACGATCATCACCGTACTTATCTGCGTCCGCTTGGATCTCTTTCTTAATCAGAGTGTTCAAACGACGCTCAGAGCCGAGTAGTTTCTCTAGCTTCTCACGCTCTTTTTCTAGCTCATCTTGCTCACCGCGGATCTTCATCTCTTCCAGTTTGGCAAGGTGGCGAAGTTTGGTATCTAGGATTGCGTCCGCTTGGATCTCAGTGATACCAAAGCGCTCCATCAGAACCGCTTTAGGATCATCTTCAGTTCGGATGATCTCAATCACTTCATCGAGGTTAAGATAAGCAACCAAAAGACCTTCTAAGATGTGTAAGCGCGCTAGCACTTTATCAAGACGGTGCTGTAGACGACGACGTACTGTTGTACGGCGGAACTCAATCCACTCTTTTAAGATCTGAACAAGACCTTTCACTTGAGGACGGTTATCTAGACCAATCATGTTCAAGTTAACACGGAAGTTCTTCTCAAGATCTGTGGAAGCGAACAGGTGACTCATCAACTGATCACAGTCGATACGGTTCGAGCGAGGAACCACAACGATACGCGTTGGGTTCTCGTGATCGGATTCATCACGCAGATCATCAACCATTGGTAGCTTCTTAGCACGCATCTGGTTAGCAATTTGCTCTAGAAGCTTAGCGCCGGATACTTGGTGAGGCAGAGCTGTGATAACAATATCAGAGCCCTCTTTGTGCCAAACCGCGCGCATCTTGATGCTGCCACGACCCGTTTTGTAGATCTTCTCGATATCTGACTTCGGAGAGATGATCTCAGCTTCGGTTGGGTAGTCTGGACCTTTTACATGCTCCATCACTTCCGACAGTTCCGCTTTCGGGCTGTCGATAAGTTTAATGGTCGCATCGGCAATCTCACGCACGTTATGTGGCGGGATATCTGTTGCCATACCTACCGCGATACCAGTGATACCGTTAAGCAGAATATGAGGCAGGCGCGCAGGCAACATTTGCGGCTCTTTCATCGTGCCGTCAAAGTTTGGTTGCCATTCAACCGTGCCTTGGCCTAATTCACCAAGCAAAACCTCAGCAAACTTAGACAGTTTCGCTTCGGTATAACGCATCGCAGCGAACGATTTCGGATCATCCGGAGCACCCCAGTTACCTTGACCATCGACCAATGGGTAGCGGTAAGAGAACGGTTGTGCCATCAATACCATGGCTTCGTAACACGCCGAGTCGCCGTGTGGGTGGTACTTACCCAGTACATCACCGACGGTACGCGCCGACTTCTTGTATTTAGACGCAGCTGATAAGCCAAGCTCAGACATCGCGTAGATAATACGACGCTGTACAGGCTTAAGACCGTCGCCAATGTAAGGCAATGCACGATCCATGATCACGTACATTGAGTAATTTAAATAGGCATCTTCGGTGAACTTGCGCATTGGCAATTGTTCAACGCCATCAAAAGTAATTTCGTTAGACATTCATTATACCTCGGCCAAATCACCGTTGTTTTGTAGCCATGAACGGCGATCATCAGCACGCTTCTTACCTAGCAGCATGTCCATCATTTCGTTGGTCGCTTCACTGTCATCAATCGTTAGCTGAACCAGACGACGAGTATTTGGATCCATAGTAGTTTCGCGTAACTGAAGTGGGTTCATCTCACCCAGACCTTTGAATCGTTGTACGTTGATCTTGGCTTTCTTCTTCGATAAGCGCTCTAGCACACCATCTTTCTCATCGTCATCAAGGGCATAGAACACCTCTTTGCCACAGTCGATACGATACAGAGGCGGCATAGCCACATAGATATGACCCGCTTCAACCAAAGAGCGGAAGTGACGAGTGAACAGGGCACACAGCAGAGTCGCAATGTGCAGACCATCCGAGTCCGCATCGGCAAGGATACAGATCTTACCGTAACGTAGGCCAGATAGGTCATCGTTGTCTGGGTCGATACCCAAAGCCACCGAGATATCGTGTACTTCTTGAGATGCGAGAACTTGGTCTGCCGATACTTCCCATGTGTTAAGAATCTTACCACGCAGTGGCATCACAGCTTGAAACTCACGGTCGCGAGCTTGTTTTGCTGAACCGCCCGCCGAGTCACCTTCCACAAAGAAAATTTCAGTGCGGTTTAAGTCTTGAACTGAACAATCTGTCAATTTACCTGGTAGTGCTGGACCTGATGCTACCTTCTTACGTACCACCTTCTTGCTGGCACGCATACGACGGTGCGCATTGGCAATACAGGTTTCGGCTAGTTGCTCAGCCAGTTGTGGTTTTTCATTCAACCACAAGCTGAAGGCATCTTTTACAACGCCAGAAACAAACGCAGCGGTTTGACGAGAGGAAAGACGCTCTTTGGTTTGACCTGCAAACTGAGGATCCTGCATCTTAACCGACAGTACGTATGAACAGCGATCGAAGATGTCATCACCGGTTAGCTTAACACCACGCGGCAACAAGTTGCGGAATTCACAGAACTCACGCATCGCATCCAATAGACCTTGGCGCAAACCGTTTACGTGAGTACCACCTTGCTTGGTCGGTACTAGGTTCACGTAGCTCTCAGTGATCATCTCACCGCCTTCTGGCTGCCAGATCACTGCCCAGTTTGCCATTTCAGTTTCAGCTGTGAACTCGCCGATGTACGGCTCTTCAGGTAGTAGGGTGTAACCCTTCACGCCCTCTGCAAGGTAGTCTTTTAGACCATCTTCATAGAACCATTTATGCTCTTCATTATTCACCTTATCACTAAAGGTGATCTCTAAACCTGGACACAGAACGGCTTTGGCGCGCAGGTTGTTCACCAAGCGCAGTACAGAAAATTTAGAGCTGTCGAAGTACTTCGCATCCGGCCAGAAATGGACCGATGTACCGCTATTACGCAGACCACATGAGCCAGTAACAGTTAGGTCGGTGACAGCAACGCCGTTTTCAAATGCGATTTCATGGACTTGACCGTCACGACGAACAGTAACTTCAACGCGCTTTGAGAGTGCGTTCACCACAGAGATACCTACACCGTGCAGGCCACCTGAGAACTTGTAGTTATTGTTTGAGAACTTACCACCTGAGTGGAGCTTAGTTAAGATCAGCTCAACACCTGAGATGCCTTTCTCTGGGTGAATATCGACAGGCATACCACGACCATCATCCACCACTTCTAAAGATTGGTCAGCATGCAAGACCACTTTGATCTTCTTCGCATGGCCAGCCAATGCTTCATCCACAGAGTTATCGATAACTTCTTGGGCTAAGTGGTTTGGCCTTTCAGTCTCTGTATACATCCCCGGACGGTGTCGAACCGGGTCGAGACCTTCAAGAACCTCGAGGTCTTTTGCATTATATTGTTCAGTCATAATACGGAGTTTACTCAAAAAATTTACGTCTGTTCGCTGGGCTCTAATTCGATATAACCGCGTTAGTTGCCGTGAACCCTCACAGCAGAGCGAACGAGCGAAAGTATTGGGGAATATAGTCTGGAAGCAGCGGTTTGATGTCAAGCACGTTCAAAAACTATGACACCAAACTATGATATTTCACCACTGATAGATGAAATAACAGGCAAAAAAGATAAGATGTTGCGGCTGAGGCGACACCTTATAAGGCTAGAAATTCAATTATCTTTTGAGGGTAACGTTCAAAGTCGACAAAGCTGTGGTCGCCACCCTCTTCTACAGTCTGCTTCGCTCCTTGAAACTTAGCCACCGCTTGACGGTAATCTAAAACTTCATCTTCTGTTTGTTGTAGTAGCCAAAAATCATTTGGCTCGGAAATAGAGGCCACGTCGAGCTGTTTGAGCTCATCAATGTGCTTTTCCTCTAAAACATAATGTTCATTAGTGTATGGATTGACCTGTTCACCGAGGTAATCGGCCAACAACTCATAAGGTTTCACTGCTGGATTAACCACAACCGCTTTAAACCCATAATGCGCATTTAGCCACGTCGATAAATAACCGCCTAATGAGCTGCCCACCAACGCAATTTGGTACTGCTCTTTGTGCTCTTCAACAATGTTTTTAAGATGAGCGGCAGCCAGAGCTGGGAAGCTAGGCAATTGTGGCGTCACCACTTTGATATCCGGACGATGTTCAGCACAGTAGTCGGCCATCACATTCGCTTTATGCGAACGCGATGAGCTATTAAAACCGTGGATATAAAGCAACATTGAAGGCTTATTTGTTGACGCAGCAGCTGGCATTAGTACCCCTCGGCGTTGAAGTCAGGTGTGAATAGGCCGCGTTCAAGTCGGCGAACTTCGGTTGCAATCTCACCGTTTGGTTTAAGCTCAAGCTCTCGCCAGCCCGGACTTAGCGTATCAAGTGCAAAATCGTCCGAGTTTGGCTTGAACTGAACACACGTCGATGGTGTCGCCATCACCTGCACACCTAGATGCTCTCGGTTCATATCTTGGTGCACGTGACCACATAAAACGCCACGAACGTTGTCATGTTGCGAGACGACATCCCAGAACTGCTCTGCGTCTTTCAAGCAGTGTTGGTCAAGCCAAGCGCTGCCGACCAATAACGGATGATGATGCAGTAGAACGAGTGTATGCTTGTGCGGATATTCCGTTAATTTCTGTTCTAATAGCTCAAGCTGTTGATCGCTTAAACGACCATGTGGTACCCCGACAACTTGGGAGTCAAGCAGAATCATCTGCCAATGCTCTCCCAGCAACACATGCTCAACACATTGAATTTGAGCCGATGGGATAACGCTGCCCATGTTGGGTTTATAGTCGTGGTTACCTGGCAACCAGTAACAAGGCTTCTCTAAAGGCTGAATGCCAGCCTCAAATTTTTGGTAAGACTCTGCGCTGTGATCTTGAGAGATATCACCCGTCGCTAGAACCGCTTCATATTCAAAACCTTGGTTCACAATGCCATCGACAACAGCACGAAAGCTATCTTCTGTGTTGATGCTCAGCAAGCTGCCATTACTTGGCGCAAAGAGGTGCGTGTCGGTCAGTTGCACTAACTTAATGCTGCTCTCATCTAATTTTGAAGTGTGTGATAATTCCAAAATAACAAATCCAGATACGTTACTGTTAGATCTTCAAAGTATTCAAACGTACGCTAATTCAGCGTAATAGGTGTGCGACTGATTCCATTTTTTAAACAAAACGTTAACCATTCGCCAAGAAACTTATTGAGTTGAAATTTCTCGTCTTTTTGCAAAAGCTTGGTGTTTGGGTAGTCGTATTTCGCTTTGACTCTCGAGAAGTCGCCACTGGCACATACCTCTGCAACGCGAGCGTCGTGATATAGCCTGACAGACATTTTTGGCAAAGGGAATACTGGCATCTCATCACTCTGACATATGTCTATTAATGTGGTGTATTTTGTGACCTCATTCACTGTCAATTGATACACCATGTTAACCGCTTGATAACAACGCACGTCGCCCACCTGATGTTCAGCAGGCAGCAGCGCGTTCAATTTTGCGTAATTGGTTTCATACACTCGCATCAATTCAGCAAGATCAACATGATACGGCTTTTTCACCGCTATATTCGGCATAGCGTTACTCTTTCCACTTTGACTGTAAATCCAGGTAGTTCAGTTGCAACCATTGCAAAGCAATAATAGTAGCACCGTTTTCGAACACACCTTGCTGTACCAATTGATAAGCTTGTTCACGGCTCATCACCTGAACACGAATGTCTTCACCTTCGTAATCGAGTCCATGTACACCACTAGCTGTTGTAGCATTAACACAACCCACCATGACATCCAGCTTCTCAGAGCAACCACCCGATGATGGGTAGTATGAAGTAATCGGTAGAACATGAGTCACTTCAACGCCAGCCTCTTCGACAGCCTCTCGACGGGCGACTTGTTCCGGCGATTCATCGGTATCGATGATTCCCGCGACGATTTCATATTGCCAAGGGTTCTCATGCTCAAGCGCCCCCACTCGGATCTGCTCGACAATCACCACCTCATCTCGAATAGGATCGTAAGGTAGCAATGCAGCAGCATGTCCACGCTCAAACATTTCACGTTCTATTGGCTTACTCCACCCACCTTCAAACAACTTATGTCGAAAGGTGTATCTGACCATTTTGAAAAAACCATGAAAGAGCGTTTCTTTTGAGACAATTTCCACATCTTGTGGAGTAAACTCATGTTGTTGATTGTCATACTGTTGCATTTAGCACCTCACTCAGTGATCTTTATAGTTTACTCATTGTACGAGTTAACTACCAAGGTCTAGGTTCAACTTTTTATACAAAATTTATAATTAAATTTAAGTATCTGAAAATAAATATTGCACAAGTGGACAGTTAAAGGTAAAAAAGTGCAAAGTTTCGAGTAAATTACCATCAAACTGAGTTAAACTCTGTTAAAGAAAAATTCTCTTAAGGCAGGAATAGGAAAATGAGAAAACTGCTTCCACTATTTATCAGTGCGGCAATTGGCAGTCTGAGTTCATCAGCTTTTGCTGATACGCTAGCCGAAGTATATGACCAAGCAAAACAAAACGATCCAACACTTCTTCGTTCAGCTGCGCAGCGTGATGCCGCTTTTGAAGCCGTCACCTCTAGCCGTAGTACACTACTACCGCAAATCAACCTAACTGCGAACTATGACATCAACCGTGGTGACCGTGATTATGATTCAGGAAACAACGCAAACCTCGACAATAACAGTTGGGGTGTTGGTGTAGGATTCACGCAAGAGCTTTACCAACGCTCTTCTTGGATTACTCTAGACACAGCTGAAAAAACAGCACGTCAAGCTGATTCAGCTTACGCGGCAGAGCAGCAGGGGCTGATCCTTCGTGTTGCGACGGCTTACTTTGAAGTACTGCGTGCACAAGACAACCTTGAGTTCGTTCGTGCAGAGAAAGCAGCTGTTGCTCGTCAACTAGAGCAAACCAAGCAACGCTTTGAAGTTGGTCTGTCGGCGATCACTGATGTACACGATGCGCAAGCGCAGTACGATGCAGTACTAGCAGATGAAGTTCTAGCTGAAAACACACTGACTAACAACTACGAAGGTCTACGTGAGATCACCGGTCAAGAGCACTCTAATCTAAGCATCCTTGATACTGACCGCTTCTCAGCAAGCAAGTCTTCAGAGTCAGCAGTAGCACTAGTTGAACAAGCACAAGAGAAAAACTTAAGCTTATTGGCTGCTCGTATCTCTCAAGACATCGCGAAAGACAACATCTCACTAGCGAGCTCTGGTCACCTTCCAAGCCTAACGCTTGATGGTAGCTACTCTCTAGCTGATCAGTCGAACAGCTCTGAAGATTACGATCAAGACGGCTTAAACCTTGGTCTAAACCTAGTTGTGCCCCTATACACAGGTGGCAATACAACCTCGCTGACTAAGCAGGCTGAATACAACTATGTAGCAGCGAGTGAAGATCTTGAAGCGACTTACCGTAGTGTGGTTAAAGACGTTCGCGCGTTCAACAACAACATCAGTGCATCGATCGGCGCGCTACGTGCTTATGAGCAATCGGTAGTTTCAGCTCAATCTGCACTTGAAGCGACAGAAGCCGGTTTCGATGTCGGTACTCGTACTATCGTTGACGTGCTTGATTCAACTCGTCGTCTGTACGATGCGAACAAAAACCTATCTGACGCACGTTACAACTACATCCTAAGCGTACTGCAACTGCGTCAAGCGGTAGGTACACTTAGCGAGCAAGACATTGTTGATGTGAACGCAGGCCTAAAGCCAGCGAGCTAATCACTTAACAAACGGTCTGATAGAGAGTGAGGTCATCGCTCTCTACATATACAGATACAAAAATGCCGCTCATCGAGCGGCATTTTTATTTATCGAACATCAAATCAAGTGAGGCGCTTATCCACGACCACCTTTGATTGCTTCAATGATCTCTGTAGTTGAGCAACCATCTTCAAAGTTGAGCACTTTCACTTCACCACCTGCAGCGATCACTTCTGCACCACCAGCGATCTCTTCTGGCTTGTAATCACCGCCCTTAACGAGAATGCTCGGCAGTACCTCAGAGATTAGGCGCTGTGGCGTGTCTTCAGAGAAAGGAACCACCCAATCTACTGCACCTAAACCGGCAAGAACCGCCATACGACGATCGGTTGGGTTGACCGGACGACCAGGACCTTTCAAGCGTTTAACCGACTCATCCGTGTTTACCGCAACAATCAGGCGATCACCCAGCTCTGCCGCGTGGTTCATGTAAGAGACATGACCCGCATGAAGGATATCGAAACAGCCGTTTGTCATAACAACTTTCTCACCTTTAGCACGAGCTTGTTTTACCGCTTCAATCAGAGCCGCCTCTGAAATCACACCATAATCGGTATCTCGGCTACCATGTACCGCTTCTGCTAGCTCAATCATAGATAGAGTCGAAGTACCCAGCTTACCGACGACAACCCCTGCCGCTGCGTTCGCTAGTGCGCACGCTTCATCAAGTGGCTTACCAGCAGCAACAGAAGCCGCTAGTACCGAGATTACCGTATCACCAGCACCCGTCACGTCATACACTTCTTTCGCTTGTGTTGGCAGGTTGAAAGGTTCTTGACCTTTACGCAACAGGGTCATACCGTGCTCACTACGGGTAACAAGCAGTGCTTCAAAGTCAAACTCTTCAATCAGAGCCAAGCCTTTTGCAACGAGATCCTCTTCTGACTTCACTTTACCCGCGACCAGCTCAAATTCGGCCATGTTCGGTGTTAGCAGTGTTGCACCACGGTAGCGTTCAAAATCCGCACCTTTCGGGTCAATAAACACTGGAACATTTGCTGCACGCGCTTTCTGAATGAAACGCTGTACGTGCTCAAGCGCACCTTTAGCGTAATCAGACAGGATAACAGAACGCACGTTCGGTAGCGCTTGCTCCATACGAGACAGAACCAGTTCAGGATCGGTATTCTCAAACTTGTCTTCAAAATCTAGACGAATCAACTGCTGGCCACGGCTCATCACACGTAGCTTAGTGATGGTTGGGTAATCTTCTAGCTCAACAAAATCACAGTTAACATTAAGCGCACTCAGTGTGTTCTTAAGTACTTGTGCTGGCTCGTCTTTACCCGTTAAACCAACGATATGCGCATGGCCGCCTAGTGAAGCAATATTCATTGCCACGTTAGCTGCACCACCAGGACGCTCCTCGTTATTCTCTACTTTTACTACAGGTACTGGCGCTTCTGGTGAAATACGACCGGTAGGGCCATACCAGTAACGGTCTAGCATCACATCACCGACAATCAACACACCCGATTGGCTGTAGTCAGGTAGAATAGGTTTCATTAGGGATCTCCAAAAATCGAATCTGGATAGAGTCTAGCACACTGATAGTAGTGGCTAAACCATAGAAAAAGACAATGAAGCGGTTTGAGTCACCGCTTCACAATCTAGACGGTTACACTGATACAAGGTTTGCGCTATTCAGCGAGCATCCACTGCTGCCAAGCCTGAGTGACAAGCGCCCTCTCTTGCTCAAACTTATCAATTGCCACATCAGCATCGAGATTAAGTAAGTTGCGATGGTGAATTTCATCACGCAATGTGGTGTAAGCGTGAGTGAGGGCCATCGCTTGTGATTCTTCCATTATGCCCTGTGACATCAGACTCTCGAAGATACGCACATTGTCACACCAACGTGTCAGCTTCGGTTTCTCATGGCTGTACCTCAACACTAGGTATTGAGCAAGAAACTCAACGTCGGTAATTCCACCACGGTCTTGTTTCAGCATAAAACGATCGCTTTTCTTACCGCCTAAGTGAGCGCGCATTTTCTCACGCATCTTGACTACCTCTTGCTTAAGGTCGTCACCATCACGCTCAAGGCATAGTACCTCATGCCGCGTCTTGTTGAACGCCAATGCCAAAGGCTCGTCACCATAGATCATACGCGCGCGAGTCAATGCTTGATGTTCCCACGTCCACGCTTCAGTGTGTTGATACTCGTCAAAGGCATCGGTTGGGCTGACCAGTAGACCAGATGCGCCAGAAGGTCTTAAGCGCGTATCGACTTCATACAGAATCCCTGAGGCAGTGCGAGTCGAGAAGATATGAATAATGCGCTGCGCTAGGCGCAAATAGAATTGACGACCATCAATCTCTTTTTTGCCGTCGGTATAAACATCTACAGGGCAGTCATGCATGAAGACAATATCCAGATCCGAGTTATAGCCTAACTCCCAGCCCCCAACTTTTCCGTAACCAACAACCGCAAAGCCGCGCCCATCACGATCCTTAATGTGGGTAGGCTCGCCATATTTAGCCGACACTTGCAGCCAAGCTTGATTCACTCCAGCTTCTACAATGGCTTCGGCTAAGTAGGTTAAGTGATCACTCACCTTCATCACAGGCAACACACCTGCAATATCTGCCGCTGCAATCCTCAAGATACAGGTCTGCTTAAACTGACGCAGCCCCTCCATCTGTTGTTCCATGTCATCTTCTGGAATGCGTGCAAGATAGTCACGCAGCTCAGTTTTGTACGACTCTAATGGCACAGGGTTATACAACTGCTGAGGATCGATCAATTCATCAAGCAAGATTGGGTAGCGCCCCAGTTGCTCAGAAATCATCGGACTCGCGGTACACAGGCGCACCAACTGAGTCAGAGCCGCAGGGTGCTCATCGAGCAGTTCAAGGTAAGTGGTTCGCGTGACGATTTTTTGCAGCAGGTGCAACACACGCGACAAGCCAAACTCTGCATCTTTGTTGGTGTATAAGGCTTGGAACACTTTCGGCATCAAACGGTTAAGAACTTCGCGTCCTCTTGGGCCCAACGTTTTCTTTGCGAGATCAGTCTTGAACTGAATGATGGTGGTGGCGGCTTTCTGTGGATCAACGGCATTGATATCAGTCTCCAAGACATGCTCGATTACGTCCTGCTTATGTGCCATATCCCACAACTCGCAGAAGTGGCTCGCGATGGGGTTGGCTTCCTCCTCTTCAACACCGATCAGCTCCTCAAACACCCCATGAACATTGGCCATATGCTGACGAGTCTCCTCAATCAGCGCTGACCAATTTTCAAATTGCATTGCAACCGCTAGCTGTAGCTGCTCTTGCTCATTATCGGGCAAGGTTTGGGTCTGCTTGTCGGCCATCGCTTGCAGTAGGTTCTCTAAACGGCGAAGAAATAGGTAAGCCTCTCTAAGGTGTGCAACTTCACCTGACTCTAAAAGCTTCAAGCCGTCTATGGCTTCGAGGGTGTTTAATAGACCACGGTCACGCAAACTCGGCTCTCGTCCACCACGAATCAGTTGAAAGACCTGCGCAATAAACTCCACTTCACGAATCCCACCAGGGCCGAGCTTAATATTATTCGACAAGCCGCGACGACGTACCTCGCTGCTGATCATTGACTTCATACGACGCAAAGACTGAATGGCACTGAAATCGATGTAACGACGGAACACAAACGGGCGCAGCATTTGTCGTAGTTCTTGATACTCAGGGTACATTTCGCTCCCCATCACCCGAGCTTTCACCATCGCATAGCGCTCCCAGTCACGTCCTTGCTCTTGGTAGTAATCTTCTAGCGCTGCGTAACTCATGACCAATGGGCCACTTTCACCAAATGGACGCAGTCGCATGTCAACGCGATAGCAAAAGCCATCAAAGGTCTGTTGGTCGAGAGCTTTAATGATGCGCTGCCCGAGACGTGTGAAAAACTGCGCATTAGCGATACTTCTGCGTGCACCTTGTGTCTCGCCATTCTCTGGATAGGTAAAAATCAGGTCGATATCAGAAGAGAAGTTCAATTCTCCTCCGCCTAACTTACCCATGCCGATGATCAGCATAGGTTGAGCTTCTCCCTGCGCATTACAAGGCGTGCCCCACTCTTTGCAACAAATATTGTATTGCCACTGATAGGTTTCAAAGATCATTGCTTCAGCGAGCATTGAAAGGTGGTTAAGGCTCTGCTCTAGAGGCCAAGACGCAGTAAAGTCTCGCCAAGCGATATATGACATTTCGCGATTACGAAATTGACGCAGAACACGCTGACCACTCATCTCATCGTGACACTCGCTCAAAAGAGCTGCGAGTCTCTCTCGATAACCTTCGGCGCGCTCTTCACTCTCAAGCATGGTGGGCAACACTTTTGCTAACTCACTGTCACGCTGTAAGCAGTCGCCGACGAAGCTACTCAACCCTAAAACATAATTAAGTTGCTCTTGATACTGGGGAGACCAAGCCGAGATCGCTTCGCCTTGATGTTCAAGCAGATTTTCTAAAACCGATTGAGAGTGCTGAGTAAGTGAAGCGGGCAATTGCATTTTTCTTCCTTGTTTGACTAAGCGCATACTGTCTCTATTTATATCAAACTATTGCCAATAAAAAACGCCCACATCAGGAATGTGGGCGTTTTATCGGATTAGAAATAAGACCTAAGCTTGCAAAATCACTCTAGACCTTGAATTGCTTGATCTTACCATCCAGCTCTTCAGCATTGCTTTGCATGATTTGTGAGGTTTCAAGAAGCTCACCAACGACTGTGACCGAAGCTTCAACCAACTCTCGAACATTGGTTAGATTCACATTCATCTCTTCCGCAACACTGCTCTGTTGACCGGCCGCTGTTGCGATTTGGAAGTTCATATCATTAATTTGGTTGACCTGACTCACGATGCCATCAAGCTCAGAGCCCGCGTTGGTGACCAAGTCAACCCCTTCCGCTGCTTCAACAACACTCTTCTCCATCAACTCAACCGCTGAGTTAGCGCTGGTTTGTAGGTGAGTGATCATGTCTTGAATTTCGACTGTCGCCTGTTGGGTGCGCTGGGCTAGGTTACGTACTTCATCAGCCACCACCGCAAAGCCACGCCCTGCTTCACCTGCACGTGCCGCTTCAATTGCCGCGTTCAATGCAAGAAGGTTAGTCTGCTCAGAAATGCCTTGGATAGTACCCACTACGCTACCAATTGAGTCCACACGCTCTTCCACTTGATTTACCGCAGCCGCTGATGCAGCGATATCGGTTGAGAGTTCACTCATTTTAGACACAGAGCCTTGTACAAACTTTTGACCTGTAAGGGCTTGGCCCGATGCTTGCTCGGTAAGAGAAGACGCATTCTGTGCATGCTCAGCGACAGTTTGAACGGTCGAGGTCATTTCACTCATTGCAGTCGCTAGCTGATCAATTTCATTGAACTCTTCCTGCGCTGATTCCTTAGTTTCAGACATGCTGATCGTCATCACTTCGGTCAGAGCGAACAGTTCATCGGATGAAGCCACTTGCGTTTTAATCATGTCATTCAGCTGAACGCGAGTTTTCTCAAGCTCACGAGCGACATCACCATACTCATCTTTACAATCCATATGGATGGGTACTGACAAGTTTTTGTCCGCCATAGTTTTTATAGCTTCACTCAGATACTGAGTTTGGCGCAGCATCACACGAGCTGCAGCCATAAGAAGAACCACAAACACCACAATCATCAAGCCGGTTTGCCAAGCCACCTGCACTAGATATGTCTCGTAGTGCTCTTGTGCGACTTGTGCGTTGTTCGTTGCCGCAAGCAATGAGTCATGGAATGTGCTGGCATCCCACAGCTGTTTGGCAATGATCAAAATGGTACTGAATACCATCAGCATGATCATTTTTGGAACGAGACGAATGTCAGAGATTACCCTTTCCCACGGCTTGAATGACAGTTTAGTCATTGTCAGTTCTCCATTAAGTCTTATATATTGAATGCTTCCATATCCACGCAATAGCAAAGATTTGCTAAAGATTGCGATTTATTTCGAGCTTCGTATGAATGTTAGATAGTACCAAAGACACACCCAAGCCAATGAGCTTATTATCACTGATTCTCTCTTTCTTAGCGTTATTTGTGATCTCTAGCTTATTGTTTGCGCCTATCGATGATGAATCTAAACAAGTTCTTATCGGCCTAGACTTTGTAATCTGTAGTGTTTTTCTTCTGCAGCTCACTGTTGATCTGGTTCGAGCGGAAAACAAAATTTCATACTTAAAGATTCATTGGATTGATTTTCTTGCCAGTATTCCGATGGTCGAACCTTTGCGTTTCGCACGTATCTTTCAGATATTACGGGTTGTTTTGGTTTTACGCTCCAGCAAACGAATTTTTAGAGAGCTGTTTCGCAATCGCCGAGAAACCACGCTCGCATCCATCATTTTATTGCTAGTGCTGCTGCTCACTATCGGTGCCGGTACGATTTTGTTACTCGAACATAAACAACCAGGAGCCAACATTACCACTGGATACGATGCGCTGTGGTGGGCGTTTGTCACGATTAGCACCGTCGGATATGGCGATCACTACCCTGTGACAAGCTCTGGAAAACTGGTGGCCTCTTTAGTGATCATTTGTGGCGTGGGCGTATTCGGTATGATCTCGGGCTTAGTGACATCGCTGATTACCGAGCCGACCGATTTACAGAATAAGAAGCTGGAGAACAAAGACAAAAAGCTCGACCTTATTCTGGAACAACAGCAACAGATCCTTGAACGATTAGATAAGCTAGAACAGCAGATAAAAAAATAGGGCGTAATGCCCTATTTTCATGTTCTATCTGGTGATTGTTAACCTTGCCAATACGGCTCAACTTCAACACTAATTTGGCGCGTCTGCTCCATCGCATGCAGAATAGACACCTCTTGGCGAGCCAACCAACGCTCTAACTGAACTTTTTCATCCCCTTCTAACTTGTCTGTTAGCGGGGCTAATGTTCTTAGCATCAACAGATCATCGATACCTTGGATCATATCCGCCCAAGGTAGACGGAAGCTGTTACGCTCATCAGCATCATACAGACTGGCAAATCCAACACCTGTATAGAGGTTACGCATTAAGCGATACTGCTGATCGATGTAAGCCTGGCTGGTCATCACACGTTCTGGCGGGAAAACTTCCATAAGCTCTGCCCAAGTACGATCTAATTGCTTGACCGAAAACCACTCAATTCCACGTGCCATTTGCTCTCGCGCTTTCTCATCGAGGAACGGCTGCCAGCCACGCGATAGGATCCAACGGCTCAAATCAAGCAACAAACCGGTATAGCGCGCAGAGCTCAGCAGAGTCAGTAGCTCTTCACGGTCTGGAAGTTGCTCTTGCATCTCTTTAAGTTCAGCAACCAAGAACTTGCGAGCGTCTAACTTACGTAAAACGTGGCCTTTGTCTTCTAGCAAGTCTTCTAAATGGTCGTAGCTCTTAAGCCATTCTAGCTCTTGCTCTAACCACTTAAGTTCTTGGCGAAGAATCGCACTCGCACGACGCGGGACAATGCCACCATAAATGGTAAATGTTTGACGGATAAAGCTCAGAGAATGGCTGATTTCATGCAGTGCTTCTATCGACTGGCGCTCAGTAAAGATCTGCTCATGGTAGTGCCAGTGAGACAGAGCGTGCTCTAAAGATTGGATAAAACAGGATTCAACCGTGTCATTCTTGTTGGTCTTCACCAAGGTCAGAGGTTTCACTTCATCGCCTTGGTAACCTTGTGCTAAACGATAACCTTTCGCTGCTTTACTCAAGTTGCCTAGACGCATGCCGCCCTGTTCGCAGAACTGGCGAGACAGTGTGAATAACGAATCGGCCTGTCCAGATTTAAGCTCTAACTCAACCTCACAGATAGGCTCTTGTTGGTCACCAGACTCAACAAAGCCCTGGTCAAACGCCACCTCAATCTGACTACCGTCAGGCATCCCCACCAGCCACTGCTCGCGAGTGAAGTTAGTCGAAAAAAGAGGAATCAGTTCAGATTGCAGTGTCTCGACATCCTTACCGTCTGGCCAGATATCACCTGGGTGAAGAGATAGATTCGGTTGATTGCTATCGTGCTCCGCATTGTACTCTGGTCTCTGGTGTAAACCAGCCACCACACGACCCGCTGTTTTTACGGTTTGTACAAATACGTCATCAAAGCGTCGAATGCGCAAGCCAGTATCATGCTTACGTAGCCAGTTGTCCGGCGTATCAAAGTAGATGTTACCTAGCTCTCGACAACTGTGCTGAAGTACCTTCGTTTCAGCAATTTTATTGCGTAAAGTCTCTGAAAATTCAGGAGAAACAAAAAACTTCAGTTCTATCTCGGTTTCCATAGTTATACCTTTCTGGGAAGATAGGGACAGGATATTGCCAATTTTAAAACTCGGCAAGTCAGAAATATCGCCCATATGATGATCTAAAACAGTTTTAATGAGAGATTGATTAGGTTAACATGCGCGACTTTATAGCCATCGCTTAACATTTCACCACGAATATGGTGTATGTTTTTTTTAAGGTTATTATTTATTAGGTTGGACAACCATGCCAGTAAATACAATTATGGGGTTATTTGCAAAGTCCCCAATTAAACCTTTGCAACGTCACGTTGTGTGTGTGAACGAATGTTGTTCTCACCTAGTAAACTTCTTTGAAGTCTCTTCAAAGGGTGACTGGGAAAAGGCAGCTGAAATTCGTGCGCAGATTTCTCATCTTGAAAAAGAAGCAGATGTCCTAAAACGTGAAATCCGCCTTAAACTTCCTCGCGGTTTGTTTATGCCAGTTGATCGCACCGATATGTTGGAGCTATTAACTCAGCAAGACAAACTTGCAAACCTAGCGAAAGACATCGCTGGCCGCGTTTACGGTCGTCAGCTTGTCGTTCCAGCTCCTCTACAAGAGAATTTCATCGCTTACGTTAAACGTTGTCTAGATGCAGCGAACCAAGCACAAAACGTAATCAATGAACTTGATGAATTACTTGAAACTGGCTTTAAAGGCCGTGAAGTAACACTCGTTGCTGAGATGATTCATCAATTAGATGTAATCGAAGATGATACAGACGCGATGCAGATTGAGCTGCGCCAACAACTCATGGCAATTGAAGCAGATCTAAACCCTGTCGACATCATGTTCTTATACAAGATTCTTGAATGGGTCGGTGGTATTGCAGACCAAGCGCAGCGTGTTGGCGCTCGTCTTGAAGTAATGCTTTCTCGATCTTAAATCAAACGTTAACTATATAACGAAGAGCACTTTTTAACCAAAACCACTTATGCGTTGAGTATTTCTCTCGCTGAGCGGTTTTTTGCGTCTAAATTTGCTCCGCTTGTTATCAAACAACTAGGTATTACGATGGATATCCTTGCTAACTACGGCACTGTCCTGATTCTTATTGCAGCAGCTTTCGGTTTCTTGATGGCTATTGGTATTGGTGCGAATGACGTTGCGAACGCAATGGGCACTTCAGTAGGCTCAAAAGCTCTAACCGTTAAACAAGCGATCATTATCGCAATGATCTTTGAATTTGCTGGTGCTTATCTTGCTGGCGGTGAGGTTACCGATACTATCCGTAAAGGTGTTATCGAGACATCTCTATTTGCACACCAACCTGACGTACTTGTATTCGGCATGATGTCAGCACTGCTTGCTGCTGGTACATGGCTACTACTTGCTTCTTACATGGGCTGGCCTGTATCAACAACACACTCAATCATCGGTGCTATCATCGGTTTCGCTTGCGTGTCTGTGGGTACTGAAGCGGTGGACTGGGGCAGTGTTCAAGGTATTGTTGGTAGCTGGATCATTACGCCTGTTATCTCTGGTTTCTTCGCTTACGTTATCTTCGTAAGTGCTCAGCGTCTAATCTTTGATACTGAGAACCCACTGTTTAACGCTAAACGTTTTGTGCCTGTATACATGTTCATCACAACAATGGTGATCGCGCTGGTAACAATCAAGAAAGGTCTAAAACACGTTGGTCTTCACCTAAGCAACACTGAAGCTTGGATTTGGGCTGCTGGTGTTTCTGCGATCGTTATGGTTGGTGGCTACCTATACATCCAGAAGAAATTCGCTAACCGCGAAGAAGACCACAGCTTTGCTGGCGTGGAAGGTATCTTCTCTGTTCTTATGGTTATCACAGCGTGTGCGATGGCATTTGCTCACGGTTCAAACGACGTAGCGAACGCGATTGGTCCACTGTCTGCTGTTGTATCAACGGTTGAACACATGGGTGAAATCACGGGTAAGAGCACCATCGCATGGTGGATTCTGCCTCTAGGTGGCTTTGGTATTGTTGTTGGTCTAGCAACTCTTGGCCACAAAGTAATGGCGACAGTTGGTACTGGTATTACAGAACTCACACCAAGCCGTGGCTTTGCAGCACAACTTGCAACAGCGTGTACCGTAGTTCTGGCTTCTGGTACTGGTCTACCAATCTCAACAACACAAACACTTGTTGGTGCAGTATTGGGTGTTGGTTTCGCTCGCGGTATCGCGGCTCTAAACCTTGGCGTAGTTCGTAACATCGTTGCTTCTTGGATTGTAACACTGCCAGCAGGTGCACTGCTTGCGGTTGTATTCTTCTACGCAATTCAAGGTATGTTCATTGGCTAACCCCTTTTTAGGGGGCTGAATCCACGTCAGAAAATTGTGAGCTTCAGTAACGATATGTAAATCTCATGTCATTATTGACTCAAATACACAGAAAGGGAGGCTCAGCCTCCCTTCTTTGTTGCACCCTACCGAGAAACTAAATACTATCTGCTAACTGAGGCTGACTTATCGCCCACCCCAATTGAAATCGTTAAGGGATTTACTGTGAAAAAACTGATTAGCTTCGTTTTGTTCGCAATGCTTGCAGCCCCAGCTGCGTTTGCACAAGACCGTTATATTGCTGATAAACTATTTACTTATATGCACTCTGGCCCAAATAATAGCTACCGTATTATTGGTAGTGTCGATGCTGGTGAAAAAATCACATTCCTACAAGCAAATAAGCAAACGGGTTACACCCAAATTCAAGACAACCGTGGCCGTAAAGGCTGGGTTGAGAGTAAGTTTGTCACTTCTCAAGAGAGCATGGCACTGCGTATGCCTAAGCTAGAGAAAGAGCTAGCTGAAGTTAAAGCGAAATTGGCAAATGCGCGTCAAAGCGCAGATAGCGAGAAAGCGGGTTTAATCAGCTCTCTTGAATCTCGCAACACGCAAATTTCTGAGCTAGAGCAGAACTACAGCGAAATCAGCCAACAGCTGACAAGCGTTCAAACGGAAAACCGCGAGCTACGCGCTAAGCTAGACACGCAAAAAGACGACCTACTATTGAAGTACTTCATGTACGGCGGCGGTGTCGCTGGCCTAGGTCTGTTATTTGGTCTGATTCTTCCGCACCTAATCCCGCGTAAGAGAAAATCACCAAACGGTTGGGCGTAATCGCAACAAATCAAATAAGGAGCACTCATGTGCTCCTCAGATTGCTGACGAACCCCACTTTTTGAAGTGGGGTTCTCTTTTTCGAGCGGCCGTAGGCCGCGATCGCGATATTTTTTTATTATGCGAAGTTTGGAAGAGCCCAACACTTAAATTGGCATCTAGACGCCATAATTTGACGTATTTGGGACATATTTAGCCCTATTTTTTGTAAATAGCTCACCACCAAGGCTATCTTCTTGATGTTTTGAGCGGCAGCTGCCAACCAACATTGCATTTGCACTTTCGAGAGCCCGCGGAAGCGGGCATAACGGTGACCATGGTGCTGCTTAGCGTCGGCGAAGCTCCGCTCTACCGTCTCACTTCTTCGCCTATACGTCTTTTTCCATAAGGTGAGAGCCGCATTTGGTTGGCTCTATCCATCGCGTCCGTATAGATATGTCTTGTAATGACTTTCTTTATATTTTTACTTTGCGTACAGTCATCTCTCATTGGACAGAACGCACACTCTTTCGGGTCGGAGTGATACTCACGATACGCATCTCTAGACGTTGTTTTATAGATGAGCTCTTGACCGTTAGGGCAGCGGTAACTGTCTCGCTCTCCATTGTAGATGAAGTGCTTTTTCTTGAACGCATTCTTTGTTCTCGATGGTCTGCGATAACCGAACACGCCTAAGATATTTCGACGCTCTAATGACTCAGCGACTGGCGCAGTGAAGTAGCCCGCGTCGAGTCCAACGGCGATTGGATTAAGGTTAAATTGCTCTAGGGTATAGTCCAGACGCTTCACATAAGGTTGAGAGTCATTGATATTACCTGCTGTGACATGGGTATCTAAGATAATGCCATGCTGTCCATCCACTGTACGGTGGTCGAGATAGAAGAAGCCTTGGGGCTTATTATCTCGAGTCATGAAGCCACTTTCCGGGTCGGTAGTACTCGTTTTGGTGCTCTTAGTTTTAGGCTCAGCGGTACGTGACTTTAGAGGTTTCTTACCCTCTTTCTCTCGGTCTAGCGCGACATCTTCATCGAGCATATCAAGATAAGCACTGGCGCGAACCTTAGTCACTTTGTTCGTGTGCTTATTTTTGTTGGCATTGGCTTTTAGGTGCGTGCTGTCAGTAAATAGTTCTTGGCCTGCGACCAAACCTTTCGCCATTGCCTGCTCTACGATATTGATAAAGATACGCTCAAACACATCGGTACCATTAAAGCGGCGAATACGGTTTTGGCTGAGTGTCGATGCATGGATAACTTTCTCTGTCAGTGACATACGCAGGAACCATCGATAAGCGACATTGACTTCAATCTCTTTCACGAGTTGTCGCTCGCTTTTTATTCCGAAGAGGTAACCAAGCAGGATGATTTTAAACAGGCGTACAGGGTCAACAGGTGGGCGACCGTTGTCTTTACAGTAGAGGTGAGCGACTTCATTACGGATAAACTCGAAGTCGATGGCTTTATCTATCTTACGAACTAAATGGTTCTGAGGAACGAGCTGTTCCATGGTGACCATTTCGAGTTCATATTGTTGAGGTGAAGGCTCTTGAAGCATAGTGAGATATCCATATTTCGATACCCCTATTAGATCAAAGGTCTAGCTTGAAAGCTAGACCTTTGTCAGCAGTCTGAGGAGCACTCATGTGCTCCTTTTTGTTTTTCTAATGTTCAATCGTTTCAGCGATCAACCTTGCCACTCATAAAGCGCAGGAATTTCGATAGCCTGCTCTTCAAACTCCACTACAATAGATTGCGGCTTCACTTCTATCAGCTGCACTTCCGGGGTTATCCAATCCCCTTGTGCCACCTCTTTATCATTGATTTTCACCCAACGCCTCTCTGCACTGCTTGAGTACATATGCGTTTGCAGGTTCAGACTCGGCAAGCGCCCACTCAAGCTCTGAGTATGCGACTCTAACTGAACTGTCGGTTGAGGTCGGTATCGGTCAATATCCACCTCAGACGATGAATCGCTGTTCTCAAGAATGGACTCAATTTTTAGGGCTAACTCCGGTGATAGCTCGGTAAGGTCCAGCCCTTGTAACAGGTCACGCTCGCTCGCGTCATTGTTTGCACTGCCGGTGTTCTGATTCAGTGGTGGGTTGCTCGATTCAGCAGGCGGTTGTTGCGGCTTACTCTCAGAGTCAATTTGAGCGAATGCAGAGTTGTCTTGTTCATTCGATATTTGAGTCTCTTGCTGATCACTGTTAACTGTTTCAGTGTTAACCGATACAAAGCTCATTTGACGCGGCAAAGCTTTCAGTTCACCCACCTGAGGTGCAGGACGAATGCTAAACAGCTCAGACGCCATCAAGCCAGTGTCGAGCTCTGCGACCGCTTGAGTGGGAATCGACTCTGACGTGGCAGGCTCTACCACACTTACTGGCTCAGTCAGTGCAACCTCGCTCTCTTGCTCTTTAGAGGTTTGCTCTTGATAAAGCAAACCACCCGCAACGAGTAATGACGGCACCAATAACAACAGTAGGCTCAACGCGATTGATGCACCGCGATGCGAACGCAACTTTGGAGCTTGAGTCGACACGAGATGTTGCTGGAATCCTGGCATCTGCGATGTTTGTAAACGGCTCATTGTTCGAGACATTACCCTCTCTCCTCATTAATACTCATCAGGATAGGTGAATCTAACTGAGCGATTCGTTGTAGGCGTGAGAGCGTTTTTTTGCCCGCAATGCCATCTACTGACATTCCTTGCCAAATCTGAAACGCCTCGACCTTGCGCTTTAGCTCGTCATCAAACTGATCTTGCCCCGTTACATTTTCTCCCAATGCTTCAGACAGTAACAGGTCAAGCAAAGTGACCGCTTCTCCGGAATCGCCCTCTCTCAGCGTCTCTCTCAGAGGTTGTTTCCATATTGCAACGTAATCCCCCTGCCACAGCGCCTCTAATGTCGTAACCGGCATTTGAACCAAAGATTGATTCACCAATAACTCAACCGACTTGTCAGAAAGGCCATACAGCACCGCATGATAAGCGTGCTCTTCAAAAGTTAATTTCAGCACCACTGGTGAGTTGAGTTCCATCAGTTCACGCAGTGTCGCTTGCCCTTCAGCACAAACAAACACGCTCTGTGGCTCACTCAAACATAAACCATCACGAAGTGAAGATTGATACCCCCATAACTGATACAGGTCTTGGATAGCAGAAGCTCGGCTTGTACCTAGTTTAAGCTGCAGAGCAATATGTTCAGGCAGTAGCAGAGGTTTTGCTTCAACTGGCCTCTCGATGGGCGCCTGAATCGCTGTTTTTACCTGAGGTTCAAGGTCAGACGCCGCTCGTTGATTAGCAAACCACTTGTCGATGTTTTGTGGCAGGATGTTTTGTGGCAGATAGGTAAACGTTCCCCAAGCGAGCCCCAAACCCAGTACACTCAGCGCGCTGTACTGCGCCATTTTTCGCCAAGCCGCTGATTGGCGTTTAACTGGCGCTTGATATACCTCGGCTTGGAACGACATGATCTGCTGACACGCTTGTTCAACGGTGGCTTGAGAAGGCATTTTCTCGCCTTGATGAAAACTCAGCTGAAGCGCTTTGTCACACACAAGGTTTATTAATCTCGGTATACCATGAGTGTATTGAGCAATGGATTTCACCGCGCGATTGGAGAATAGCATTTGCTGTGCACCGGCTGTCTCCAGTCTAAACGCAATGTACTTACCCGCCTCTTGGACATTGAGAGGCAGCAGATGATAACGCCCTGTGATGCGTTGGGCTAGCTGTCGAAGTTGATTGGTTTGCAAATGTTGCTGCAGCTCGGGTTGCCCCACCAGCAGTACTTTCAGTAGTTTACGACGGTCTGTCTCTAGATTGGTCAGAAGGCGTAGCTGTTCTAGAACATCCGCAGCAAGGTGTTGCGCTTCATCGATAACCAGTAGGGTTTGAATACCTTGCTCATGGCTGTCCAACAAGAAACTATGAATAGCCTGACTCAGCTGCTTAAGTGAAGCTTGCTCTGGATAGTCAATCTCGAACTCATCACACACCGCTTCGAGAAGCTCAATGTTAGAGAATGTCGGATTCAGTATAAGGCCAGCTTGTGTCTGGTCATCTAAAGATGCCAGCATCGCCTTAGCAACGGTCGTTTTGCCAGTCCCTACTTCTCCGGTCAGCATGGCAAAGCCACCACCATCACCGAGTCCAGCTTGTAGGTTCTGCATTGCTTCCTGATGACGCTGACTTAAAAACAAGTAGCGAGAATTTGGTACAATCGAGAATGGCATCTCTACGAAGCCAAAATATTCCTTATACATGGGCTGCCCTATAATTACGATAAATGGAAATTACCATTGCTCGCCATAAAGTCCAGCAGTGATAAAAGATTTCGAGGTGATAAGTTGCAAAACTACGATGGCTTACCAGTACACCAGAGCCTAAACAGATATTTAGTAGGTGGTGCCGTACGTGACCAATTACTGAACATTGCGAGCTACGACAAAGATTGGGTTGTCGTCGGCAGTACGCCGCAGCAGATGGAAGAACTCGGGTTTACCGCCGTCGGTAAAGAGTTCCCGGTTTTCTTGCACCCCAAAACGAAAGAAGAGCACGCACTAGCACGAACTGAGAAAAAGTCTGGCTCTGGTTATACCGGCTTTGAGTGTTATTTTGCACCTGACGTTACCCTCGAAGAAGATCTCATGCGTCGCGACCTAACCATCAACGCCATCGCGCAAGATGAACAAGGCACGCTCTACGATCCCTACCATGGTCAACAAGATCTTGAGGACCGCCTCCTAAGACACGTCTCAGACGCCTTTGTCGAAGATCCACTGCGTGTGCTGCGTGTGGCTCGCTTCGCCGCTAAGCTTCATCATTTGGGCTTTACCGTTGCGCCAGAAACTATGGAGATGATGCGACGTATCGTTGAGTCCGGTGAATTAGAGCACCTGACAGCAGAGCGTGTCTGGCAAGAGTGGCACAAATCACTCAGTACACCACATCCAGAAATTTTCTTATCAACCTTGAGAGAGTGCGGTGCCCTAGCCGTGGTACTGCCTGAACTGAATGCGCTGTTTGGCGTCCCGCAGCCAGAAAAGTGGCACCCTGAGATCGATACGGGTATCCACACCTTGATGGTCGCCCAGCAGGCCGCACTGTTAAGCACTTCACTGCCCGTTCGCTTTGCAGCCCAAGTACATGACCTCGGTAAAGGTGTGACCCCACCAAATGAATGGCCTAGCCACAAAATGCACTGTCATACAGGGATCAAGCTGATCAAATCCCTGTGTGAACGAGTTCGTGTGCCGAATGAATTTCGTGATTTAGCACTGCTTGTCTGTGAACAGCACTCCAACATCCATCGTGCAGGTGAGCTCAAGCCATCCACCTTCCTAAAGATCCTCAACAAATTTGATGTGTGGCGTAAACCTGAGAGACTCAATGACATCTTGCTGTGTTGCCAAGCAGATCATGCCGGAAGAAAAGGATTAGAGTCTGATCCTTATCCACAAAAGCCTCGCTTTGAAGCTGCGTATCAAGCTGCATTAGGGGTTGATGTTAAAGCGGTGATTGCCGACGGCTTTAAAGGCAAAGAGATTCGAGATGAGCAAGAGAAACGCCGTGTTCAGGCTATTGAGCGCACTCTAGCTACTTCTAAGCAGTAGCTAACTTGTGTCATTGATTAGAACAACAAAGCCCGCTGAATCAGCGGGCTTTGTGCATTTGAACCTTGAATTAAAGGCTTATTGCATCATCAAGAAAGCAAACAGACCACAGCCTAGAATCAGACGGTAGATAACAAATGGCGTCATACCCATGCGAGAGATTAACTTCAAGAAGAAGTGAATACAGATATAAGCACTGATGAAAGAGACCACAATCCCCGTCAACAAAGTACCAAAATGGATTGGATCGCCACTGGTAACTAGCTTAAGACCTAAGTAGCCGCCCGCTAGCGTGATAATAGGAATCGACATTAAGAAAGAGAAACGCGCTGCCGCTTCACGAGTAAAGCCAAGGTACAACGCAGCTGTGATGGTTGCGCCTGAGCGAGACGTACCCGGGATCATCGCCATCGCTTGCGCCAAACCAATGAATAACGCCTTCTTCCAGCCCGCTTGATACTCATCATCACGCAGTGCTGAGTTCTTATCTACCCACCATAACAACAAACCAAACACGATAGTCGTGGTCGCGATAACCCACGCACTACGCAGGTAAAGCTCAATGATGTCTTTCATCAACAGGCCAAACACACACGCAGGAATGGTCGCTAAGATAATCATCCAAGCCAGTTTCGCTTCTTTACTTCGATCACCTTTGAACACGGAACCAAAAAACGCATTCAGTAGTGAGATAACTTCTTTGCGAAAATAGATCACTACAGCCGCCAATGTCCCAACGTGTACCGCCACATCGAATGCCAAACCTTGGTCTTCCCAGCCAAGTACAGCTGAAGGAAGGATCAAGTGTGCCGAACTTGAGATCGGCAAAAACTCGGTAAAGCCTTGCACCAACGCCAAAATAAACGCTTCAAAATAACTCATTTCTAACCTTAAAAATTTATAGTTCTATATCTACAACAGAGAGAGAGTCTAGCTGCTCCATTTTCTGCCATATTTCACTGACGGTTCGCCCATCCTGAGGGATTACACGAGCAGGACAGAGATCATATAGTGGTTGTGTGACAAAAGGATATTTAAAGATATCACTGCGAGGCAGTTGAGGTTTTTGAGAAGAAACCACATCACCAAACAGCACAATATCGAGATCTAAATTGCGGTCTTGCAACTTATGGGCATCCTTCGTGCGCCCGTATTTAAACTCAATTTTACGCAGCTGTTGTGAAAATTCGGTCAATGACAACAAAGTATCGAGCTCAATCACGAAGTTATAGAACGGATGGCTGTCAAACCCCACTGGTTCACAGTGATAAATTGAGGAGCAACGTAGATTACTCCCCAAAGATTGCAACTCTAGCCAAGCGGCCTTGGCATGTTTGTCACGGTCGATATTGGTGCCGACCCCGACATAAGCAATGGTCATGCTTGGCCTCGTTCGATGACCACACCAACAGCTTTCGCTTGCGGCACCGCGCCCGGTTTCGCTAGGCGGATCTTGATCCACGGCACCGAGAATTGAGTCATAATCAATTCAGCGATCTCTTCTGCGACACGCTCGACCAATAAAAAACGACCATTTTCAATGTGCTCAAGCACCGCTGTGCTCACCTTTGAATAATCTAAAGCATCAACCACATCATCACTTTTACCTGCAGGGCGGTTATCGTGAGCCATTTCTATATCAAGCACTAGCTTTTGCTTAATTTCTTGTTCCCAGTCATACACACCAATCGTTGTGATCACTTCTAACTGTTCGATGAAAACTTTATCCAGTGCCATTAGTTGTCCTTTTAGAGGTCGGATACCCAAAAATGGGAAAAAAACGTATTATTTGCCTAATTCAGGATATGATATCAATTACTCTTGGATTGAGCATTATTTTCGCACCATTAAGGACAGACATGACTCCATTGGCACTCATTATGATCATTGCAGCCTATCTACTAGGTTCAATCTCAAGTGCGGTCTTGATATGCCGAATCGCGCGTCTGCCTGATCCCAGAACGGTGGGCTCAAATAACCCCGGTGCTACCAATGTATTGCGTATCGGTGGTAAAGCCGCGGCAGCCTCTGTACTGCTGTGTGACATGCTAAAGGGCACGATTCCTGTCTGGCTTGGTTACTTTCTCGATATCGACCCTATCATTCTGGGTGTTGTCGCGATTGCCGCATGTTTAGGTCATATGTACCCGATCTTCTTCCACTTTAAAGGTGGCAAAGGTGTCGCGACCGCCTTGGGTGCAATCGCACCTATTGGTCTTGACCTTACTGGTATGATTATGGGTACTTGGCTACTGGTCGCGTTTCTCTTCCGTTACTCATCCTTAGCTGCGATTGTGACTGTGTTAATCACTCCGTTTTATGCATGGATGGTTAAACCGCAATATACGCTGCCCGTTGCGATGTTGTGTTGTCTCATCGTACTGCGTCATCATCAAAATATTCGTCGATTACTCGATGGTAGTGAACCCAAATTAGGACAAAAAAAATCGGCGTAATCGATACAGATTACGCCGACTTTCCAACATTTCGCTGGTGATACTGTTACACCAACAGATGCTTATCTAAGAAGCTCGCAAGCATCTCATTTACAAACTCAGGCTGTTCTAAGCTACTAATATGGCCTGCATTTGGAATTACAGCTAACTCGCTACCTGAAATGCAATCATGCATTAAGTAAGATTCCAATACCGGACGAGGTTTGTCTTCTTGACCTACGGCAACCAAGACTGGCAAAGCAAACTTCTCTATCGATTCGATCATGTCGCGGCGTCCGAACACTATGCGCCCAATGCGTGCGACCTGTTCTGCGTGCTCACCGCTTAGCTGCGACAGAAACTCTGTAAAACCTTTCACTAGCGCAGGGCTATTTTGCTCTGCTTGATTCGCGAAGAACAAAGGAACCACCGCTTCAACAATCGGTGGTGGAACCATCTTGGTCTGGGCGATGGTATCTAATATTGAGAAGTACTTAGCGTGTGCCACTTCTGGCTCTAGACCAACAAAGGTATCCATAAGTACTAGCGTTTTCACGCGAGACGGTGCCAACTCAACCAACTCTGTCCCCCACATGCCGCCTACCGATAGACCAACAATTGAGAACTCCTCAACACCCAAATGATCAAGCAGTGCCAAAACATGTTGAGCATAATCTTTTAGCGTGCGCATTGAGCTTGGCGCCGCATCAGATTGACCGTGTGACCAAAGCTCAGGAACAATACAACGGTACTTAGATTTCAGCGCCTCTAATTGAGGTTGCCACATTGCACTATCCCATAGATAGCTGTGACCGAACACTAGTACAGGCCCTTGCCCCTCATCTAGGTACGCCATGTTTTTGTTTTCAATAGTGAAATTGTTCATTATCTACCCTAAGTCATATAAAAACGGCCGCTACTTCAGCGGCCGTTCAATCATTCAGATTCGATTACTCAGCAATAGGCTCAAGCTGATCGATAGGCCAGCGTGGTGTCGCTTGAACAGAAAGATCAGCCACCTCACCGTTCTTAAGACGCTGCATACCTGCATAAGCGATCATTGCACCGTTATCAGTACAAAACTCAGTGCGAGGGTAATAAACCTCACCACCAATCTTCTTCGCCAGCGCTTCAAGTTCTGCTCGTAACTGCTTGTTTGCACTCACACCACCAGCAATAACTATACGTTTCATGCCAGTCTCCGCCAAGGCACGCTTACACTTGATTACCAAGGTGCCACAAACCGCCTCTTGGAACGCGTATGCGATGTCTGCGCGAGTCTGTTCGCTATCGTCGTTGTCACGAATGGTATTAGCTGCAAAGGTTTTTAGACCAGAGAAGCTCATATCTAGACCAGGACGATCCGTCATTGGACGCGGGAACTTAAAGCGACCCGGCGTGCCCTTTTCTGCCAAGCGAGAAAGCAGTGGACCACCTGGGTAATCTAAACCCATCAGCTTCGCGGTTTTGTCGAAGGCTTCACCAGCTGCGTCATCAATTGACTCACCCAGAATACGATATTCACCAATGCCTTTTACTTCAACCATCATGGTGTGACCACCCGATACCAGCAGTGCCACAAACGGGAACGGTGGTGGGTTATCTTCTAGCATAGGAGCAAGTAGATGGCCTTCCATGTGGTGTACTGGCACGGCTGGAACGCCCCAAGCGTAAGCAATACTGCGACCAATCGTCGCACCAACAAGAAGAGCACCTACCAAACCAGGGCCTGCTGTGTAAGCAACACCACCAATGTCTTTAGAGGTTAAGTTTGCTTCTTTAAGAGCCGCTTTGATCAGTGGAATGGTTTTCTTCACGTGATCACGTGATGCAAGCTCAGGAACAACACCACCGTAATCGGCGTGCAGTTTTACCTGGCTGTAGAGTTGATGAGAAAGCAGACCTTGCTCATCATCATAAATTGCGATTCCTGTTTCATCACAAGAGGTTTCAATACCAATAATGCGCATAATTTTCTCGGCACGCTTTCATCTTTAATGGGAAATTAGCGTAATATTACCCTGCCTGAGCTCAGCAAACAAATATTGTACAGACTATAATCGACAAAGTGCTTTACAAAGCCACTGTGATCGGATTAAAATTCCGCACCATTTTTGATCAAGCTGGTTAAGACTGAATATTTAAGTTCAGCTCACTAAGTTACCAGCGTTAACGAATAACCCCTGAGGTGAAAGGCATATGCCAGTAGTTAAAGTACGTGAAAACGAACCGTTCGACGTTGCACTACGTCGTTTCAAGCGCTCTTGCGAAAAAGCAGGTATCCTTTCTGAAGTGCGTCGTCGTGAGCACTATGAAAAACCAACTACAGTTCGCAAACGCGCTAAAGCAGCAGCTCAAAAGCGTCACGCTAAGAAGCTAGCTCGCGAAAACGCACGTCGCGTTCGCCTGTACTAATAACTTAATCCATAAGGACTGAGTTATGGCTCTTATTGAACAACTCAAAGAAGAGCAAAAATTAGCGATGAAAGCCAAGGACAAACCGCGCCTTGGCACTATCCGTTTAGCTCTTTCAGCTATTAAGCAACGTGAAGTCGACGAACAGATTACTCTGAGCGACGACGACATCCTTGCTGTTCTAGTTAAGATGGTTAAACAGCGTCGCGATTCTGTTGCTCAATATGAATCGGCTGGTCGTCAAGATCTTGCTGACGTGGAACAAGCAGAAATTGCTGTACTTGAAGGCTTTATGCCTCAACCGCTTACTGAAGAAGAAGTCATTGCACTACTTGATAGCGCAATTGCAGAAGCTCAACCTGCGGGCATGCAAGACATGGGTAAAGTAATGGCTATCTTGAAACCACAAATTCAAGGGCGTGCAGATATGGGTAAAGTTAGTGGTTTAGTTCGCTCTAAACTCGCTTAATCCCAAATCAAATTGCAACAAGCCGTGCAATCCTATGGAACGCACGGCTTGTTTGTATCTGTTACCTATTCAAACTATATTATCATCACTCTCAGTTAGTGCATTTTTCTAAGGTTTTATGGCTGGAATTATCCCACGTAGTTTCATTGATGACCTCCTCGCGCGTCTCGATATCGTCGACATCATTGACGCACGCGTAAAACTTAAGAAAAAGGGCAAAAACTACAGTGCTTGTTGTCCATTTCACAACGAAAAAACGCCCTCTTTTAGCGTAAGCCAAGAAAAGCAGTTCTATCACTGTTTTGGTTGCGGCGTGCACGGCAACGCCATCGACTTCATCATGGAGTTCGAGCGCCTTGAGTTTGTTGAAGCTATTGAAGAGCTTGCGAGCTTTCTTGGCCTAGAGGTCCCTCGCGAGCAGCGCAGCGGTGCCATTTCAACTCAGCCGCGCGCCAACACAGAGCAAAAGCGTAATCTCTATGACTTAATGGGTGGTATCAGTCAATTTTATCGCTCACAACTCAAGCTATCTTCGAGTAAGCCTGCGATTGAGTACCTTAAGAATAGAGGGCTTTCAGGCGAAATCGTACAGAAGTTTGGGATTGGTTACGTTGCCGATGAGTGGGATTTAGTTCGTAAGAATTTCGGTCAACAAAAAGAAGCGCAAGACATGCTGGTCACGGGCGGCATGTTAATCGAAAACGACAAGGGTAACCGATACGACCGTTTTCGTGGACGCATCATGTTCCCGATTCGCGATCGTCGTGGTCGAGTGATTGGTTTTGGTGGCCGTGTTCTTGAAGATGGAACACCAAAGTACCTCAACTCCCCTGAGACTCCGATCTTCCATAAAGGCAAAGAGCTATATGGTCTTTACGAAGTCTTACAGGCTTACCGTGAGCCACCTCAAGTCTTGGTGGTTGAAGGTTACATGGATGTTGTCGCGCTAGCGCAATATGGCGTAGATTATTCCGTCGCCTCGCTGGGCACGTCGACAACTGGTGATCATATCCAGATGTTGTTCCGTCAAACCCACACGGTTGTGTGTTGTTATGATGGTGACCGAGCGGGTAAAGAAGCCGCTTGGCGCGCGCTGGAAAATGCGCTTGAATATTTAAAGACGGGTAATACCCTGAAGTTTCTGTTCTTGCCAGATGGCGAAGACCCAGACAGTTATATTCGACAGCACGGCAAAGAAGCCTTTGAACAACTGGTTCAAAACGCGACGCCACTTTCGACTTACTTGTTCGACAACCTAATTGAAATCCATCAATTAAACCTTGGAACAACCGAAGGTAAATCGGCGTTACGAGCCCATGCCAGTGCACTTATCAATAAAATTCCTGATAGCTACTTCCAAGAACTGCTTGAAAAGTTACTGGATGAACGCACGGGGTTTGATAATCAGCTAAGACGAGCTAGAGTTCATAAAAAGAGCTCTAGCCCGCAACCGCATAAAGAGCTTAAACGCACCCCTATGCGAGAAGTGATCGCTTTGCTTCTACAAAATCCGAGCTATGCTGATATGGTACCGGATTTATCAAGTGTACGAGACTTACCATTACCTGGTTTAAGTTTATTCGTAGAGGTACTTGATAAATGCCATGCTAACCCCCATATCAACACCGGCCAGTTGTTAGAGCACTGGCGACATAGTAAACATGAGGCACTTCTGTCTCGTCTCGCGAGCTGGGAAATCCCCCTCGATGATGACAATCAAGAAGATATATTCTTAGACTCATTGGACAATATTCTTGCCCAGTGCGTAGAAAAGCAAATTGAAAACCTGCAGGCCAAAGCAAGAAGTGTCGGTTTATCAGCCGAAGAAAAAAGGGAGCTGCTAGCCTTAATGCTAGATTTAAAAGCGTAACCCTGATTGATTAGTCAGCATTGATAAAATTTGTTAACATTTATGGTTTGCATTTTAAAATGCAACTTCCTTCACCAGACCTGAAGTTGGATATCATCTATGGATCAAAATCCGCAGTCACAGCTAAAATTACTTGTTATTAAAGGCAAGGAACAAGGCTATCTGACCTACGCCGAAGTAAACGACCACCTACCTGCAGAAATTGTTGATTCTGAACAGGTAGAAGACATCATTCAGATGATTAACGACATGGGTATCAAGGTTGTAGAAACCGCACCTGATGCCGATGATCTAGCCCTAAATGATGACGATACCATCACAGATGAAGATGCAGCCGAAGCGGCAGCAGCAGCGCTTTCTAGCGTAGAAAACGAGATTGGCCGTACAACGGACCCAGTACGTATGTACATGCGTGAGATGGGTACTGTTGAGCTATTGACTCGTGAAGGCGAGATCGATATTGCTAAGCGTATCGAAGATGGTATCAACCAAGTTCAGCTCTCTGTTGCTGAATACCCTGGCACTATTCCATACATCTTAGAGCAGTTTGACAAAGTTCAAGCTGAAGAGCTGCGCCTTACCGATCTGATCAGCGGCTTCGTTGACCCAGATGACGATGGTACTGCAGCACCAACAGCAACGCATATCGGTTCTGAGCTGGCAGAATCTGATCTTGACGATGAAGATGCTGAAGACGTAGATGACGAAGATGACGCTGAAGAGGAAGAAGAAGATACAGGTATCGACCCTGAACTTGCTCTTGAGAAGTTCACTGCGCTTCGCACAAGCTTCCAAAATCGTCAACTAGCGATCAACGAATACGGTGCAGAGAGCCCGAAAGCTGTTCTTGCAACAACGATGATGCAAGACGTGTTCAAAGAGTTCCGTCTAACGCCAAAACAGTTCGATTACCTAGTTAATGAACTTCGCACTTCAATGGATCGTGTACGTACTCAAGAGCGCCTAATCATGCGCCAAACGGTTGAGTACGGCAAAATGCCGAAGAAATCTTTCATTGCCCTATTCACAGGCAACGAATCGAGCGAAGCATGGTTAGACGAAGTACTTGCTTCAGACAAGCCATACGCAGAGAAGATCAAACGTAACGAAAGTGATATCCGTCGCTCTATCCAGAAACTGGATATGATCGAAAAAGAGACGTCACTAACAGTACAAAGCATTAAAGACATCAGCCGTCGTATGTCTATCGGTGAAGCGAAAGCTCGTCGTGCGAAGAAAGAGATGGTTGAAGCGAACTTACGTCTAGTAATCTCGATTGCTAAGAAGTACACCAACCGTGGTCTACAATTCTTGGATCTAATCCAAGAAGGTAACATCGGTCTGATGAAAGCGGTTGATAAGTTTGAATACCGCCGTGGTTACAAGTTCTCGACTTACGCTACATGGTGGATCCGTCAAGCAATCACTCGTTCGATTGCCGACCAAGCTCGTACTATCCGTATTCCGGTTCACATGATCGAAACGATCAACAAACTAAACCGTATCTCTCGTCAAATGCTGCAAGAGATGGGTCGTGAGCCGCTACCGGAAGAGTTGGCTGAGCGCATGCAAATGCCGGAAGACAAGATCCGTAAAGTACTGAAGATCGCTAAAGAGCCTATCTCAATGGAGACACCAATCGGTGACGACGAAGATTCGCATCTAGGTGATTTCATCGAGGATACGACTCTAGAACTGCCTCTAGACTCTGCAACGGCAACTAGCCTACGCGGTGCAACTAAAGACGTTCTAGCAGGCCTAACGCCGCGTGAAGCGAAAGTACTACGTATGCGTTTCGGTATCGATATGAACACAGACCACACTCTTGAAGAAGTTGGTAAGCAGTTCGACGTAACTCGTGAACGTATTCGTCAGATCGAAGCAAAAGCGCTACGTAAGCTGCGTCACCCAAGCCGCTCTGAAACGCTACGTAGTTTCCTAGACGAGTAATCTCTCGCGAGATTTGGCTAGCTTTTAAGCATATAAGAAGAAAGGTGAGCTGTAGCTCACCTTTTTTGTATCTATATGATTTAAGTGGCTAAGAACTAAGCGCAATTGCCCCCTTTAGTGGCTAGACACCACTGATTGCATCCCCTATAATCATTGCCCTACGGCCCCTTAGCTCAGTGGTTAGAGCGCACGACTCATAATCGTTCGGTCCCCAGTTCAAATCTGGGAGGGGCCACCAAATTCCGATAAGGCTCATGAAGAAATTCATGGGCCTTTATCTTTTCTAGTCCTTTCCATATCCGGTCTTCGATTACTTCCTGTAAGCACAATTTCATTAGCGCCAGTGAAACACTCCACTTAATCACCACAGAACCCGTAAATATATCTCAGGCTAATATCGACCATCAGTAAGCTCTCTCATCTGTACGGCACGATTCTGCGCTAGTTACATACGACTCAATACCATATTAGAACCTGGTGACTATTAAACAATGATGACCGTTCACCCTCAGTGGTAATAGGTCTGATATCTCTTAAGTGATTCAGGTTAGTAACACTCTAGAGTGAACCACAGAGCGAGAAGCTGCAGTTAATCATTGGACTGGTATTCATACTGAAATCGGCAGTCTCAACGCTAGAAGCGATTCTAGGATGAATATAGTGAGGGTGAGAAGTTGGGTGAGTGTAATCAGGTGGAAATCTAGCATGGGTATCCCGTCGACGACGGCAATAGACCTAAAATCAAGCTGAAAGACCGGACTAGGACCGGACCGACGACGCCGTCGACAAAACCTAGGGAAAGTAATCACTGAAGAAGTCAGGTAGAGCAAGGGCTAGAGAGAGATTACAGGGCCAGTCTAGTGTGACCGACCCAGAGACTTAGGATTTTAGGTTGGTTGGATTTAAAAAAAGTAGCAAGAAACCAAAAGCTGAAGAAGCTCAACAATACTACGCTCAGAGCCAGTCAAAGCAACTGAGTGTCTGAATCCAATTTTAGTGCAAAAAATCTAAACTAATTGCATATCTAGCCGATATTGAACATAACACATAGCCACTAACTGAAATAACTTCGATATCTTAATGGAACTGTATGATGACAAGCATCTCAAGCATTAACACTAACGCACCAACAATGCAGTACCAAAGTCAACTGAACCGCTCTATAGATAAGCAAAACACGTCTATGGAGCGTCTTTCGTCTGGGTTAAAGATCAATACTGCCAAAGATGACGCAGCTGGTCTTCAGATTTCAAATCGGTTACAAGTTCAAAGCCGTGGTATGGATGTGGCAATCAGAAATGCGAATGATGGTATTTCAGTGCTTCAAATAGCTGAAGGAGCAATGAACGAATACACAGAGAATCTAATGCAAATGCGTGATTTGACACTCAGATATGCAAATGGATCTCTATCTAAAAATGACCAAAAATCCATCGAGAAAGAGTATTCTGCACTAAGAGATGAACTCACTAGAATTACTGAAGCTACAAGTTTCGGTGGGAAGAAATTGCTCAATGGAAAACTCTCACAGCTTTCTTTCCAGATAGGCTCAACGAATGGTGAAGCAATTAAAGTAAATTTACCAGATCTAGGTAATAAAATAGACCTTCAAACAGTTAAGACTCAAAAATGGGTCAGTTGGAACTACTCTGATTTAGACTGGAAGTCAAAAGAAGGTGATTCTATAAGTCTCAGAAACTTTAGAAATGGCGAATACCTAGCTCACCGCGTTAATATTACCGCTGGTTCAACCATTTATGATGTCGAGAACTACCTAAATGACGAGTATGGCGATCTCTTAACAACGGAGATAGAACTCGGAGGTCCTGGATACCATGGCTTAAGAAGGCTAATAGTTACGTCAAAAAGCGATGAATATGGTTTTTTTTTGGATGTAATGAATAAAAGTGGAAGTAGAGATATAACTACCAGTCATACCTATCAAGTTGATGAAGAGAAAACGATTTCGGATGTAAAAGGGAGAATTCCTACCCTTACTGAAGCAACAAGCGGTAAATCAGTGACCGACCAACTTGACGAAGTACTACATTATGTCGACTCTGAAAGAAGTAGATTGGGTGCAACGCAAAATCGGCTCTCTCATACTATAAATAATTTATCCCAATCTTCAGAAAATGTTGCAGCGAGCAACCGTCAGATCAGAGATACAGACTTTGCCAAAGAGTCAACTCAGCTAACCAAACAGTCGATATTGAGAGAAGTAAACACATCAATGCTAGCTCAAGCAGGTAACACACCTAGGAGCGCTCTTAATTTACTCAGTTAGCTATAATGAATCCATTAGCAGTTTCATCAACTTCTTTTTATCCTCATTACCTAAGTCTCCCAATAAATTCAAAAAAGCCAGCGCCAGATGAGCTCTTTTGAGGTAAGTCTAGTGTGATCGACCAAGCGATCTAGGATTTTAGGGTAAGATGCCATATTAAGATTCTTCTGGCCTTACAATAATTAACTCATCGCTGTTTAAGCCTGACTGGATAAACAACTCTGGAGTGTTTTCTTCATTTAATCCTTCCATCATCACGAGAGCTTTAGCTTGGTTAAATGCTTTATTTAAAGAAAGCCCAAAACCAATGGCGGAGTAAAATTGTGATGCGAAAATTCTTGCTGCCTCATCTCCAATACTAGTGCTCATACCTATGGCAGCCTCAATGTGCTGGACCACAGCTTCAGCTTGATTAAATGAGAAACATGTGTTGAAAAATACCAATCGTAAATCAGAGGTAGATGCCATCATTGTTTGAACTATAGCTTCTTTGCTAACCAACTTTGCATTTCCTTGAGAGTCTTGAAATACAATCTCATCAGCATCAGAGCCATGTCCGCTGAAATGAACGATAGTAGGATTGAGCTCGTTGATTGCTTGTAGGACATCCATAGGCTGAACTGCCCAGCGACTTTCAAAGATAACTGAATCTCGATGTTTCGATTTGCGAACCATTTCCGTGATTGCTCTTGCTTCTTCATCTAATCTAAGTTGCCCAGCATCTTTTGGGTTGGCAGCTAAGAAAAGAACAACCACTTTTTCGGGAAGCTGTTTTAATTTATCCAAATCTGATTTTATTTCTCGGTGGGTTTTCTCATGATTAGTTAGAGTACTACTTATGCGTTTCAAGTTGTCTTCTTGTTTTTTTCGGATACGTTCGGACTCTTGAGCTCGCTTCTTTAAAGCTTTTTCTTCCTCTTTAGATACTTTACCTTGCTCATTTATTAGCTCTTTATTTTTTCCTGATAGTTTAGTTTCAAGTTCTGCTATTTTCTTTTCAGTATTAGCTAAGTCTTTCTGTAACCTTTCTATTTCACGCAGCTTAGTTCTGATAGTGCTGTCAGATTTGGATCTGCTTATAGCTTGTTGAGCTGAATTGATTTTTATACTGATACTGGCAATTTTCTTCTGCTCTTTAGCTTTATCTTGCTGTAGACGAGCAATCTCATTTTGTTTGCGAACTACGTTTCTTCTATATGTATCTAGCATTACATTTACCTCTTAGTGACTTCCAACTCACTAAGCCGAAAAGTCAGTGAGGACAGATATATATTAAAACTATGATACTGATAATCATGGAGTTTAATATGATCAAGGTTACAACTTTAAATAATCTATCAACCCTACCAACCACTACAACTCTGCAAGAACAAATCAAATCCATACTCACCGAACCATTCCACGATGAAACAGAAACCCAACAGGCATGGGATGAACTGCAATGTGAACTCTGGTTCCTCACCTCAATTAATGAGCTAAACGCTGTCGTCGTCGACGATATCGAACTGCTAAAACGAGCCCTAACCTATACTGAGTTCGAAGATGATCTAGATTACGGAGCTTCTATATCCCTAAGCATTGTCGAGGACAATGGCAAGGGTATCTACCTGCTCATTCCGAAGACACTCCGCACTGAATTACACCAATATTTCTCAATCTTTGATGAGTAAGGAGGTATCCAATGCAATCACGTAAATTCAAATTCAATAAAAGCCAACTTGATTCACTACCGCCGACGCCGTCGACAAGTCGAAGTAAAGAAACTGAGTACACGGATGAGATCTGTAGTGGCCTGAAAATAATTATCAACAGAAAAGGGAGGAAGCGCTTCTTATTCAGCTACACCTATTTTGGCAAGAAAAAATCTGTTCAACTAGGCGAGTATCCAGCGCTAGATATCAATACAGCTAGGCAGATAGCCAATGACCACAAGCGAGAGATAGCACTAGGCAATGACCCAAAGGCTATGAGGGATGAAAAATCCAATGTACTAAGTTTTCAAGAATTTGCGGAGCTGCATTATCTACCCTACGCCCGAATGAACAAACTCACCGCTAAGAATGATGTCGGTAACTTGAAGCTACATTTCTACCCTAAATGGGGCAAGAAAAGCATCACCGATATCAACCAACAAGACATTCAAAAGCTACTCGATGGAGTTTTAGAAACAAGAAAGCCATCCACGGTAAATAGATTGCGGTCCCTAGTTCTTAGGATCTTTAGATTAGCAATGGAGTGGGGATTCGTGGACAAGAATCCGGGGCAGTACATAAGAAAGCTTAAGGAGAATAATTTAAGAAACAGATTCCTGAATCGCAAAGAGGTTTCATCTTTCATCAAGGCATGTAACGAGGAACCTAATCGCACCCAAGGAAACGCCTTAAAATTCGCCCTGCTTACTGGGATACGCATAGGTGAAATTACTAATTCTAAGTGGGACTGCCTTACCGTCGACGACGACGGCAATTGGAGCCTATTTCTTCCCCACACAAAATCGGGGTTATCAAGGACGGTTTTACTCAATAATTTAGCTAAGGAGGTGATACATGACCAACGACGATTTCAGATACGTAAGAACCCCTATATCTTCGCCGGAGATGCACCCGGTAGACCTATCGCACATCCAAAGAAGGCATTCGCTAGAATCAAGAAAGCAGCAGGGATTTATGATGACTTCCGTATACACGACCTCAGGCATAGCTTTGCTTCAATTTTAATCAATAGTGGAAACGCCACGCTCTATGATGTTCAGCATCTACTTGGGCACCAGAGCCCTCAAACTTCGACTAGATATGCTCATTTGGCTAGTTCTAGGTTGAGGGAGGTAAGTGCTAATGTGTCAGAGTTGGTGGGGGATGTGAGTAACGGATAGTGTAAAAGCAGTGAGTATGTTGCTCGCTGTTTTTTTGGCATGAAGAGAGTCAAGTTCATTATCCACTTGCTTGCTAGAAAAACTTTTACTTATATTGTCAATCAGATAACCTTATGACAGAAAGGTTATCGGTGTCTGTTAGTTATGAAAATACTATATAAATATGTAGAAAATCCAAATTTTATTTTGAAGGATGGATACATCCGAGCTTCACAATTATGCGCGTTAAATGATCCTTTCGAAGGGAACTATTGTGAGGAAGGGCTAAGCAAACTTGCCGAAGAAATTAAGCTCGGTTATGGAGTTGATACAAATTTGTGTGAGTTTGTTGAAAATTACAAACACAAAATTGGTGTTGTTTGCCTTACCGAGTCTAAAGAGAACCTATTAATGTGGTCACATTATGCCAAAGAACATAAAGGCTGTGTAATTGGATTTATTGTTAACTCTAAACATGAAACAGAACCATTTCACTTATTTGATGACCTTTTTGAGCATGATAATTTTGAGATAGTCCCATCACCATTCAATGGATCATTTGAAGCAGTTAGTTACAGAAAGCAGCCAAGGTATCGCATAGATAGCTTTGACTGTGACTACTCGAACTTTCATGAAGATCAAATTTTGTACGAGATTTTTCAAAGAAAAAGCGATGAATGGATATATGAAAAAGAGCACAGAGCTATTCTAAGGTTATCACAAGCGGATAAAGTCGTTCTTACAGAAGAAGCGCTACTAACCCACAGAGATCCTTCACACTTTCTAGAGATGGCGAACGATTTAAAATGCTACGAAAAAGTAAAAAATAAGCATCATTTCTTACTAGAAAACATTTCAGATCGTTGTGAGCGGGGATCTATGGCAGATGCATTGGAGAATTTTTCAAAATGTAGAGACGTACTATATTTGTTTAAGCTTGATAAATTATCAATTAGATCAATAACATATGGATACAATTCTTCACTTATCGATAGCGCTTGTGAGTTTAAAGAGATTTTTTCTACTAGATTTTTTGAGCACTGGGAAACCTGTTTAAATAAGACTAATTATACTCTTGATTTTAAAGAGATTGATTTTATTTAAATTATCCCTCCAAACCTAAAATCCTAAGTCACTGGGTCGGTCTCTCTAGACAGGCCCTGTAATCTCTCTCTAGCCCTTGTTCTACCTAACTTCTTCAGTAATTACTTTCCCTAGGTTTTGTCGACGGCGTCGTCGGTCCGGTCCTAGTCCGGTCTTTCTATTCAACTCTAGGGTAATTTAGTGTCTGGGTTGCCGTGGCGATGACTATCGTCGCCGTTGTGCCGCAAAAAAATGCCTAGCACCAAGAAGCCTTTACTTTTATAAGCCACTTCTCTTTTTTCATACGGACAAGGAGGATACAACTACTGGTATCCTCCGCATTTCATGAATCAGGTAGTCTTTGAACTAGCAAGCTTTCCATCTTTTATATTCGTTCAAATCCTCAGAAGCTAAATCGATAGCTAACTTGATAACAAGTGCATCATCGAGATACCCAACTACTGGGATAAAATCAGGGATAACATCTATTGGCGATGCGAAATATACAATCGCACCTGTAATAGCTGCGATTACTCGCCACGGTACGTCCGTGTAATCTCCTTTCACATAATCGGTGATTAAATTCACCATTAACTTAATATCATTCCACAGCTTAGACAATGCGCCTGGAGGGTTACTATCAAGCTGGTCTAACTTCTTATTCCCTTTTTTAGATGCGTATTCAACATCAGTATCATCCACATCTTTTATATCTTCGTAGAATTGCTTGCGAGCCTTTTCTTCTTGCTCTTTACTAATTCCCATGCTCAGCCTCTATTTATTAATACATATCAATACATGCAACAAATGCTAACTGAGCTGTAACAAACAAAACTTGATGATTATCATAATGTTGCACATGCAGTGTCCATACTTGTTTAATTGCTCAAAAATACAACTACTAAAAGTCTGGTACTGGAAACGACTTCAGCTAGAGCTAATAACTCGGCTTTTACTCCCTCGTAATCTTTTGATTTGGTATGCATGTAGATAGAAGACTAAGCCTTCACGGATAAACCTAGACGACGAACGATCGCTGAACAGAAACCTTGATTGTTGGCTGAACCTAATTTGAGGATGTTAGAAAATGGATTGTGTTTTGACGTGGCGTTAGATGCATCAGCTTCTGTATTCGCTGTACTGCCTTTAGATTAGTTCATAGAAACTGTCCTTTATTTATTGAACTAGAAAGAAGGAAGCTCTTACCGGACGAATCCAGTAAGAGCTCTTACAGTTCAATAATATAAATTCGTTTTAATGCTTGTTACGCCTAGGAGTTTTCCCCTGTCTTTCCACCCAGATTTAAACCCATAATCTTGTCGGCGTCGTCGTACTAAACTCCTCCCATCAACCCCGCCGTCGACGTCAGTAAGCTCATGCGGATAATCAGGTAATGTGATTTTGCTGGTGGATTTCGGAGTGATTCTGGGCAGGGTTACTATGTTGACTACAGGGCTGAAGCTTGACTCATAATCGTTCGGTCTCCAGTTCAGACCACCAAATTTAGAAAGGCTCATCAAGAAATTCATGGGCCTTTATCTTTTTCTAGTCCTTTCCATATCCGGTCTTCGATTACTTCCTGTAAGCACCATTCCATTAGCACCACTAAAAACTCGACCTAATCACCATAGAATCTGCAAATATATCTCAGGCTAATATCAACCACCAGTAGGCTCTCTCATCTGTACAACACGATTCTGCACTAGGTAATACCGCTCAATACCATATTAGAACCTGATGGCAACTAAACAATGATGACCGCTCACCCTCAGTGGTAATCGGTCTGATATCTCTTAAGTGATTTAGGTTAGTGACGCTCTAGAGTGAACCACAGAGTGAGACGCAACAGTTAATCATTGGACTAGTATTCATACTGAAGTCGATAATCTCAACGCTAGGAGTGGTTCTAGTGTTGATAAATACAGACAAGGTGGATTATGATGCTTTTTTTATGAAATTTTATGCAAATGGATTTGTTATGCTCAGAGTAATCACTAACCTTTTTCCCATATGGGCTGTTTTGTTTTCTACGGCAGCTTTTTTTAAACCAGATTTATTCATTGGTTTAAAAACATCTATTGTTCCACTATTAACCTTAATAATGCTCGCTATGGGGTTAACTCTGAAGCTTTCTGATTTTGCTAATGTATTAAATAGATTTTCAGCTGTAGCAGTCGGTGTTGTGCTTCAATTCACCATTATGCCACTAGTAGCTTTATTGATTGCCATCTCACTTAATTTTGATGCAGACCTTACGGTCGGATTAGTTCTTGTTGGCTGTGTTGCTGGCGGCACAAGTAGCAATGTTATGTGCTTCCTATCAAAAGGAGATGTCGCTCTTTCTATAACAATGACAGCAATCAGTACCTTACTTGGCGTGCTGATTACTCCGCTTCTAGTTGAATTATTAGCAGGTAAAGCCGTTGATATTCCTGTTATGGGTATGATTACTAGCCTAATCAAGATTGTATTAATACCAGTTATTATTGGCATAGTATTAAACAGTCTCTTTAATTCAGCTCTCGATAAAATCTCCGATGTTTTACCGCTTATCTCTATGATTGCAATCGTTTTAATTATTGCGATTGTTGTTGCTCTAAATGCAGGGAAGCTAGTTGAAGTTGGACCGGTTGTTGCGTTAGCGGTAGTAATACACAATTCAATTGGATTATTTCTGGGGTATTTCTTACCTAAGAAGTTAGGTTTTGAAGAGAGTGAATGCAGAACAATTGCTTTCGAAGTCGGTCTTCAAAATTCTGGCCTTGCAACGGCACTTGCAATGAAATTTTTTGCACCTACTGCTGCTATTGCAGGTACCATTTTCTCTGTTTGGCACAATATCAGCGGTTCGATACTTGCCGGATATTGGTCGAAAAAAACCAAGGTGGAGCGAACGGTCTTAACACAGTAACTTAGCTTAGTTTCAAAGTTAAACTATTGTACTGATTAGGGCGTGTTGACCTTTCGTGGTTGAATTTTGTTCGGATGGGGACGCCTAGTCAAAAGCGTTTTAATCGCGGCGAGGGAGAAGTAGCCTAGTCATTCTAAGCAAATCTCCCTCAACAAAGAGTAAAACGCTTTTAGCCGAACCCTTCGGGCAGCGTTTGCTGGTCATTTCTACTGCGTTATCGGCTTTTCATGTAGGCTAGCTACACATCAAAGCCTCTGCCTTGTATAAATACCCAGCAACTCGCTGCAAAAACCAGCTCGAAAGATCAACACGCCCTAGTTAAGTCTCACTGTTATAATCGTTCGGTCCCAAGAAACCACCCAATTTATGAAAGCCAGAACAGTTTATGCTGCTCTGGCTTTTTGCTTTTCTGGCCTGAATAATTTTCTACCCTTTTCCCAATTCTACTCGCCCTATTTGCCACATCTTTAAGTCGGTTTCCTCAATACTTCTTCACAGCACGGTGTATTCAATCACTTACCTGTGACTTGATTTGCGTTTTTTTGTTTTAAAAGGCGGCACTATGAAAGGTCACAACTTCATCAACTGCTCAGGGAAGACACATGAAAGACGAAACGCTCTCGATTCACTTTGGTTACGAAACTGACCCAACAACCAAATCTGTCGCCACACCTATCTATCAAACGGTGGCTTACGAGTTCGATGATGCTCAGCATGGTGCAGACCTCTTTAACCTGGAAGTTCCAGGCAACATCTATACCCGCATCATGAACCCAACTAATGATGTGTTGGAAAAACGAATGGCAGCGCTTGAGGGTGGTATTGCAGGCTTAGTGGTGAGTGCAGGTAGTGCTGCAATCAACTATGCGATTCAGACCTTGGCGCAAATTGGGGATAACATTGTGTCCACGCCTCAACTATACGGTGGTACATACACTCTGTTTGCACACATGCTGCCAAACCAAGGCATTGAAGTGCGCTTTGCTAAGGACGATAAACCTGAAAGCTTAGCTGAGCTCATCGATGAGAACACCAAGGCGGTTTACTGTGAAAGTATTGGTAACCCTGCTGGTAATATCATCGACCTAGAGCATGTCGCCGAACTTGCCCACGCACAAGGCGTCCCTGTCATCGTCGACAACACAGTTGCAACTCCAGTGCTATGCAAGCCTATCGATTTTGGCGCGGACATTGTTGTGCATTCATTAACGAAATACGTTGGCGGCCACGGTACTACTCTAGGTGGCGTCATTGTCGACTCAGGAAAGTTCCCATGGGCGGAGCATAAAGATCGCTTCCCAGTATTCAACCAACCAGAGCCCTCTTATCACGGTGTGGTGTACACCGAAGCTTTTGGTGAAGCTGCCTTTATCGGACGAGCGCGTACAGTGCCGCTGCGCAATACAGGCTCAGCACTTTCACCAATGAACGCCTTTATGCTGATGCAAGGCTTAGAGACCTTGTCACTGCGTATGGAGCGTCACACTGAAAATGCCCTCAAGGTTGCTGAGTACCTCAAGCAGCATGACAAAGTGAGTTGGGTGAGCTATGCCGGTTTGCCAGACTCTGAGTTCTACCCACTGGCTGAGAAGTACATGCAGGGTAAACCTTCCGCTATCTTGTCTTTTGGCCTCAAGGATGGGTATGAAGCCGGAGTTCGCTTCTATGACGCACTGCAGATCTTCAAACGCTTGGTTAATATTGGTGATGCTAAGTCACTAGCCTGTCACCCAGCGTCAACGACTCACCGTCAGTTAAGTGAGCAAGAACAGAAGCAAGCAGGTGTGTCTCCAGAAATGATTCGTCTCTCTGTTGGTATCGAACATATCGACGATATTCTTGCCGACTTAGAACAAGCATTGAACGCTTAACGCTATGTTTCTATAACAAACGACATTATGTTCTGATAGCAAACAACACCATAAGCCAGCATGTCACGTGCTGGCTTATTTGTTGAGGCTATCGTTCTGTGATTGGTATATCAATTAAGCAATAACGATATCTTCCCTACTTCCTACCTTCTATCAGGATATCTTTCTGCATAAGAGAGACATATCTCCCCCAAACATCTTAATACTCAACCTAAACTTGAACGAAACGGCTGTCATCGCTCGCGCCTCACCACATCAGCTTAATTGACCTTGTCGAAAGAACTCGGGAATCTAAGTCAAACCTATAATAATGACAGCCGATAATGGGAACCTCATGACGACTCGAAACAAAATCCTCCCCCTAATCAAAGCAGCCTCAGTGGCGCTGCTCGCAACCGTTTCACTCTCCGCACAGGCCGCGGAAAAAGTGTATCGCTTAAAACTTGCTGAAACTTGGGGGCCGAATACCCCAATCCTAGGTGATGCCAGCAAGAACATGGCCAAGTTAGCTAATGAAATGTCTAACGGTCGCCTGCAGATCCGCATCGACTCAGCCAATAAGCACAAAGCACCGCTTGGCGTGTTCGATATGGTGAAGTCGGGACAATACGATTTAGGACACTCAAGCTCTTACTACTGGAAAGGTAAGGTGCCAAATACGCTCTACTTCTCCTCAATGCCATTTGGCATGATGACGACCGAGCAATACGCATGGTTTTACCAAGGCGGTGGCATGGAGCTAATGCAAGAGGTGTACGCGCCACATAACCTACTGTCGTTCCCAGGTGGTAACTCTGATATTCAAATGGGTGGCTGGTTTAAGAAAGAGATCAACTCAATCGAGGACCTTAAAGGCTTGAAGATGCGCATTCCAGGCTTTGCTGGCGAAGTGTTCGCTAAGGTAGGTGCGAAGCCAACCAATATTGCACCGGGTGAACTTTATACTTCTCTAGAACGTGGCACGATTGATGCGCTCGAATGGGTTGGCCCTGCCTTTGACCTGCGTATGGGCTTTCAAAAGATTGCACCTTACTACTACACCGCTTGGCATGAGCCGGGATCAGAGACTCAATTCTTAGTGAACAAAAAGACTTGGGATAAGCTACCCAAAGACCTTCAGCTCATTTTAGAAACGTCTTTCCGAGTGGCGGCTTTCGATATGTATACCCAAGCACTTGATGCGAATGCTAATAGCTGGGCAACGATGCAGTCTGAGTACCCAGACATTAAAGTCCGTGACTTCCCGCCTGAAGTGCTACAAACGATGCGCACAGCTACAGACGAACTGCTTGCTGAGCAAGCCGCAAAAGATCCTTTGGCGAAGAAAATCATCGACTCTCAAGCGGATTACGCAAAGAAAGTCCGAGCGTGGACCAACATCTCAACCAAGGCCTACCTCAACCACAAGTAACAATAGCTCAATACCGAAATCGAGTAGGAGGAGGCCTCACGGCCTCCGTCCTCTCACACCACCGTACAAGCGTAGGTCGCATACGGCGGTTCCGAATATATTTTCAGTGACTCATACCCGTCTCGTAACGAGTATAATTCCATCTCATTGAACCATTTAACTGGCATGGCGTGATTCACCTGAGGCGTTAACGTCAGATGCCACCAACCTTTATCTGACATCGCTAGCTTCCACGCATTGCGCTCTGTTACACCTTGTCGCTGTAACCATGTCGCTATGCTGTATCTGCGTTTGCGCTGCTTCAGTCGGTAGCATCTTAATCGACGCCGTATCCATTCGTCTAAACGCTGCATCGCGCTCTTACGCAGGGCGAGCTTGAAGTAGTGCTGCCAACCTCGTAGGTATTGGGTTAACTCGGTGATTATTACCGATAACTCTCGACCTCGATTTCGCTTCGTTATTCTCCGCACTCGCTTCTTCATTTGAGCTTGTGCCGATTTTGATATCAGGATGGTTCCGTCTCTCTTGAAGCTATGGCTTAAATAAGCTCGCTCCGTCACTCTTGTTGCTGCACTTTTCTCACGATTTACCGTGAGCTTTAGCTTCTGCTCCAAGAACCCCGTTATCGACTCTTTGACTCGATGGGCGGCTTCCTCACTACGAACGTAGATTTGGCAGTCATCTGCATATCGACAGAACTTATGCCCTCTACGCTCTAACTCTTTATCCAGTTCATCTAATACGATATTGGAGAGTAACGGAGATAATGGACCACCCTGTGGTGTTCCTCGTTGTCTTCGTTCAACTAACCCATCTCGCATTAAGCCTGCCTGTAGATATGCCCTGATTAGCTTTAATACTCGTTTATCACTAATGTCCTTAGATAACCTGTGCATCAGCCTATCATGGTTCACTGTGTCGAAGTATTTCGCTAGATCGATATCCACTACATAACCTCGACCCTCTCTGATGTAACGGCTTGCGGTCACTAATGCATAATGCGCACTGCGGTTTGGCCTGAACCCATAACTGCTGGCGGAGAACTTAGGCTCATAGATATCAGTCAGCACCGATGTAATTGCCTGTTGAACAACCCTATCAAGCACCGTGGGGATGCCTAGTTGCCTTACACCACCATTAGGTTTAGGGATTTCTGCACCAAGGACTGGTTGAGGTTGATAGCTTCCGTCCAGAAGACTCTGCCGGAGCTCTTGCCCATTTGAAGCTTGTCGAAGTTTACAGATAGTCGCTTCGATATCGAGTCTATCGACACCTGCACAACCCTTATTCTTCTTCACGCGTCGAAGAGCATGGTTCAAATTCACTGGAGAGCAGATTTGCTCCATCAGCGGAGTTGGGGTCACCAAGACTCGTCCTCCTTTCTACGCCGATCATGCTTGTCATTCTTCGTGACCATGAGCTCTACTTGCGGCATTGCCCATTGGGACGTAGAGATGTTTTCCATCTTGCTATGACTCCACATCATTGAGTAAATAGTAACTGCTTCTTGATATATTCAGTTCAGGCCTTCCTTTGAGTTGTACTTCCTCAAAGTACTATGCCTTCTGCTGACTTCTCATTGCCCATCACACAACATCACTGCTGTATTAGTCTCAACTGAGACAAGCAATAAGATCTCCCGAGGTAAGACGTTGCTCTTTCCCTTGGTCGTGCCTGATTTACCTATACACACTTCCCGTCGAGGCATTGGGCTATTCTATCTATTGCTAGGTTACCCAAGTTGTACAGGCCTACTATCAGATTTCTGTTCGTCACAACCAAGTTTTGCCATTTGCTTCCTTCAGATTTCACCTCACGGCGAACACCCTTGCATAGGCTAACGGTTCTCGCTCGACTGAGCCCGTAGAGGACTTTCACCTCCTAGATCAACGCCATGCTCGGCGCACAAACAAAAAGCCCATCATCGTGATGGGCTTTGGTCTATTTATTGATGTAAGTTAACTTACTCTACCGTTACCGCTTTCGCTAGGTTACGAGGTTGGTCAACGTCCGTACCTTTGATTAGCGCTACGTGGTAAGACAGTAGCTGCATTGGAACCGTGTAGTAGATAGGCGCTGTTACTTCACTTACGTGAGGCATCTTGATGATCTTCATGTTCTCATCGCTTTCAAAGCCAGCAGCTTCATCCGCGAATACATACAGCAGGCCGCCACGAGCACGTACTTCTTCAACGTTCGACTTCAGCTTCTCTAGCAGGTCGTTGCTTGGTGCAATAACCACTACAGGCATGTCTGCATCAATCAGAGCGAGAGGGCCGTGCTTAAGCTCACCTGCAGCGTATGCTTCTGCGTGGATGTAAGAAATCTCTTTCAGTTTTAGAGACGCTTCCATCGCGATTGGGTAGTACTCGCCACGACCTAGGAATAGTGTGTGGTGCTTATCAGCAAAGTCAGTCGCTAGCGCTTCGATCTCTTTATCAAACGCCAGTGCTTTCTCGATGTCTGTAGGCAGTTGGTGAAGTGCTTGAACGATTTCAGTCTCTTTCGCTTCATCGATACGGCCTTGTAGACGACCAATTGACGTTACCATCATCAGCATTGCAGCAAGCTGCGTAGTAAATGCTTTTGTTGAAGCTACACCGATCTCTGTCCCTGCACGAGTCATGAACGCAAAATCAGATTCACGAACCAGTGAAGAACCCGCTACGTTACAGATAGTCATTGCTGACATGTAACCTTTCTCTTTCGCAAGGCGAAGTGCTGCTAGCGTATCTGCCGTCTCACCAGATTGAGAAAGCGTCACAAGTAGGCTGTTTGGACGAACGACGAAGTCACGGTAACGGAACTCAGACGCGATCTCTACGTCACAGCTTACGCCCGCTAGAGACTCAAACCAGTAACGCGCCGCCATACCTGAGTTGTAAGAGGTACCACATGCAATGATCTGAACGTGCTCTACTTTGCTTAGGATCTCTTCAGCTTTAACACCGATTGCATTGGTGATAACAGCTGTATCTGAAATACGACCTTCCATTGTGTTGATCAGTGCAGTTGGCTGCTCAAAGATCTCTTTCTGCATGAAGTGACGGTATTTGCCTTTGTCACCTGCATCATGTTCTGCGTTAGATTCAACGATTTCACGCTCAACAGGCTCACCGCTTGCATCAAATACATTAACTTCACGACGAGTCACTTCAGCAACATCGCCCTCTTCTAGGTACATAAAGCGGCGTGTCACGCTCAGTAGTGCTAGTTGGTCAGATGCTAGGAAGTTTTCGCCAACGCCAAAGCCGATTACGATTGGGCTACCAGAACGAGCAACAACAATGCGTGAAGGATCTTTACGATCAACCGCTACCGTGCCGTACGCACCATCAAGTTGCTTCGCTGTTTTTTGTAGAGCTTCAACTAGCGTCTCAGACGTGCGCAGTTCCCACTCAACTAGGTGAGCAATAACTTCTGTATCTGTTTGAGACGTGAACTCATAACCACGACCTTGAAGAAGCGTGCGTAGCTCTTCATGGTTTTCGATGATGCCGTTGTGAACAACTGCAATATCACCAGACATGTGTGGGTGCGCGTTCGCTTCAGAAGGCTCACCGTGCGTTGCCCAACGTGTATGAGCGATACCTGTACCACCGATGACCTGTTGTGCTTCAACCGCGTCAGCCAACTCTTGTACTTTACCTAGGCGACGTACACGAGTCAGGTTGGATTCGCTATCCACAACCGCGACACCTGCAGAGTCGTAACCACGGTACTCAAGACGGCGTAGGCCCTCTACTAGGATTTCTGCTACGTCACGTTGTGCTACTGCACCAACAATTCCACACATAATGTTACTCCATCAATTTTTGGTTATTCCTATCTGGCAGCAAGCAAAGGCCATGTCTCATAGAGATCAATTATAGGAAGTTAAATGCATATAATTAAAATTTGGTTTCTATACTGGCTCGGTAAGAATCACACGTACGCCTTGAGACTCGATACTCTGCTTGGCTTCTTCCGCCAGTTCAGTATCAGTGATCAAGACATTGATGTGCTCCCAAGACAGCTCAAGATTGGGGATTTTGCGACCGACTTTCTCTGATTCAACCATCACCACAACTTCGCGAGATACTTCAGCCATGACCTTACTCAGTCCGACAAGCTCATTAAATGTTGTGGTGCCTCTTTCAAGGTCGATACCGTCAGCGCCAATAAACAGTTGGTCAAAGTCATAAGCACGCAGTACTGATTCTGCGACCTGACCTTGGAACGAGTCTGAGTGTGTATCCCAGGTCCCGCCCGTCATTAGCAATGTAGGTTCGCTTTCAAGTTCATTTAGCGCGTTAGCGACATGCAACGAGTTGGTCATAACCACCAAGCCACGCTTACTGTTTAGCTGTTCGATCAGAGCACCGGTAGTGCTGCCACTGTCGATCACAATGCGGTTATGGTCGCGAATTAGGTCAGCCGCGGCTTTTGCCAGTGAAATCTTTCGAGTCGAAACTTTTTTACCTATCTCATCGTTCACAACTTCTTTCGGCAATGAAACAGCACCGCCATATCGGCGCAAAAGCTGACCATTTTTCTCTAAAGAGGCCAAATCCTTTCTAATTGTGACTTCCGAGGTTTCAAACTTAGCGGACAATTCATCAACACTAACCTCGCCTTTCTCGTTAACTAGATTAGAAATTGCGTGCCTTCTGAGCTGAGTATTTCGTTTCGACATTTAAAAATGAACCATAAGTTTCGATATGAAAGATATTATAGTTACAACGAAAGCATTTAGTCCATTTATTTCGATCCAAAAAATTAATAAATAGCGCTAAAACCTTGTCCTAAGACAATTGTTAAGCAGTGATATTGAATTCATTCGGTGGTAGAATCCGCACCCGAAAAGAAAAAAAATTACAAAAATGACCGTTATTTTTCTGCAACTTTCACCTGATAAATTGGGGTAAGTCACAGAAAACCGATGTTGAATCAAAATCATTTGGTCATAAAATGACTAAAATTGATGAAAGACTTACAACTCTGAAGGGCAATTGATAAGTCCCTCTATTATCGCAGCAGGCACAAAATGCTGACGAAATGGGTAGGCCGCTTCAGAAAACAGATAAATTTCAATTTGTAACAAAACTTACCGGAGAGTACCTTCCATGAAAAAGACCAAAATCGTATGTACGATTGGCCCTAAAACTGAATCTGTAGAGAAGCTAACTGAACTAGTAAACGCAGGCATGAACGTTATGCGTCTTAACTTCTCTCACGGTGACTACGAAGAGCATGGCACTCGTATTGCGAACTTCCGCGAAGTAATGGACAAAGTAGGTAAGCAACTGGCTATCCTTCTTGATACTAAAGGCCCAGAGATCCGTACTATCAAGCTAGAAGGCGGCAACGACGTAGATCTAGTAGCTGGTCAAGAATTCACTTTCACAACTGACACTTCAGTTGTAGGTAACAAAGAGACTGTAGCAGTAACTTACGCAGGTTTCGCAGCTGACCTAAACGTTGGTAACACAATCCTTGTAGATGACGGCCTAATCGAAATGGAAGTTATCTCTACTACTGAAACTGAAGTTAAGTGTAAAGTTCTTAACAACGGTGCACTAGGCGAAAACAAAGGTGTTAACCTTCCTGGCGTTTCTGTTCAACTTCCAGCTCTATCTGAAAAAGATAAGAACGACCTTAAGTTTGGTTGTGAGCAAGGCGTTGACTTCGTAGCTGCTTCTTTCATCCGTAAAGCATCTGACGTTAAAGAGATCCGTGAGATCCTAGACGCGAACGGCGGTAGCGACATCCACATCATCTCTAAAATTGAGAACCAAGAAGGTGTTGATAACTTCGACGAAATCCTAGAGCTTTCTGACGGTATCATGGTTGCTCGTGGTGACCTAGGTGTTGAAATCCCAGCTGAAGAAGTAATCTTCGCTCAGAAGATGATGATCGAGAAGTGTAACCGTGCACGTAAGATGGTTATCACTGCAACTCAAATGCTTGATTCTATGATCAACAACCCACGTCCAACTCGTGCAGAAGCGGGTGACGTTGCGAACGCAATCATGGACGGTACTGATGCTGTAATGCTTTCTGGTGAAACGGCGAAAGGTAAGTACCCAGTTGAAGCGGTAACTATCATGGCTCAAATCGCGAACCGCACTGACAGCGCTCTTAAAGCTGAACTAGGTTCTCGTCTAGACAGCCCACGTCTACGCATCACTGAAGCAGTATGTAAAGGCGCGGTAGACACAGCTGAGAAGCTAGCGGCTCCACTAATCATCGTTGCTACTGAAGGTGGTAAGTCTGCACGTTCTGTACGTAAGTACTTCCCAACTGCAAACATCATCGCTCTAACAACAAACAAGAAGACAGCTGCACAACTTGTTCTTACTAAAGGTGTTCGCCCAGTTCTTGTTGATTCTATCGACAGCACAGATGCGTTCTACCAGATGGGTAAAGAATACGCTCTTAACGCTGAGTTCGGTAGCAAAGGCGACATCGTAGTTATGGTTTCTGGTGCTCTAGTTGCTTCAGGCACTACAAATACAGCTTCTGTACACGTTCTATAAGACTGAAGAGTTTAATCATCAGTTAGATAAAAAAGAGGGCTTCGGCCCTCTTTTTTTATATATTACGTCTTGCCCCAATAATCAGTACGCTGTATTATCAACTTTAGAACTGCGTACTGTTAATTCTATTCTCAGGTCATTTGAATTAACAGGCTAAGAATTCAAATTACATGAGGTCGCACAATGTCTAGCCCCACTCTCACCGACAAAGTATCAAAGATGATTCGCCGAGATATTCTTAATGGTGAATTACTCCCTGGTCAAAAATTGGTTGTGGCAGATCTAAAACAGAAATACAACGTCGGCGCTTCACCGATTCGTGAAGCTCTTGTTCAACTATCATGGAGCAAGTATGTAACACTTCAGCCCCAAAAAGGGTGCTGGGTAGCCCCTGTCTCAAAGAAAGAGCTTAACGACCTCTATGAAAGCTTGCGCGTGGTTTCCTCTGTTCTACTGAAAAAAGCAATCGCTACCGGAGATGAAAACTGGGAACTAGAAGTCCTAACTTCCTACCACAAGCTTTCTCGTATGAACAACAGCGCTGAAGAGTTTGATAGTGCAGAGTGGGAAGAGCGCCATCAGCAATTCCACGTGGCACTTTTAGAAGGTGCGGATTCAAAAAATATGTTCGAATTCTTCAGTGATTTGATTAACCAAGTGAAGCGATACCGTTTCCTAGCATTAGCCGGTGTTCCAGAGTCAGAAGAGCTGTTTAATATCAATGAGCATGAGATGATTATGAAATTGGTACTTGCGAAAGACGCAGAGCAAGCAACAGAACGACTTGATCAGCATTTAATTGGGTCAATGAGACGTATTGAAAAAGTGATTGAAGCGGCGTAAAACCTGCGTAATCCACATACCTTAGAGCGCAAAAACGGAGCTTAATGCTCCGTTTCTTATTTACCACCCAAAAAACTCTTTATGGTGAGTATTAAGTAATAACACCATAGGCAAAAAATAGAGTGCACTAAGCTTAAAACCTAGAATCACTAGTGTACCTATGGTCAATCTCACTAAAAAATCGACAAACATACCACGCCTCATTTCACCAGACAGTATGAATCCCTAACTCTTGCTCCTGTTAACCTAATTCTGCTGGTAGAGTCGATGAAACTGAGCAGATGAATTAAGTTAACCTTGTTATCCCTTTTTTGAGATCTGGTCTCTCAAAAAGAGTCAGTGCAACACCAACTCTGCGAAGCAAGGTAGTTTACTTATTGTTCAGCTTAGTTCAAATTTGCACAAAAATTAGACTTTAGTCTAATCGTACAGATATTGTGACGGATATCTCTCAAAAATAAGACAGGTTGGTTCTACTTTTTTGGCTGACACTCAAACTCAACGAGAAAACTAGGCAATGTCCGCCCGACTGGAACAGACAGAGATAGTATTTCGACCGGAGGACTTTGATTCGTAAAGACCTATATCCGCACACTTGTAGGAGTGGGTGCTATTCGCTGTAAGATCGGTATAACCGATACTGACTGTCACCTTCGTACCTTCAGAGAGTTGAACTTCAATACGTAAGCGATCCAACAATCGTCTCGCTTCGGCTAACGAAGTGTGAGGCATTAAGATTGCAAACTCTTCTCCACCAACGCGCGCGACAAAGTCTGTGGTTCTCAAGCTTTCCTGAAGGATCGCAGCCACTCTAGCGATCACACGATCACCCTCATCATGTCCAAGTTCATCATTGATGCGCTTGAAATTATCGATGTCTATCAATGCTAAACACACTTGAGATTCGTTAGGGAAACGCTCCACCATTCTTGAATATTGCGCCAACTGCTCTTCAAACTTGCGACGATTCCATAACTTACTCAGTGAATCTCGCTCGCTGAGAATACGTAATCGCACTTCTAGCTCTTTGCGTACCGTAATGTCCACCAACGACGTAATGTAGTAACTCACCTTACCTGAATTATTCTTTACCGCTTGCACTCTCATGATCGCTGTAAAAGGAATCCGAAGCTTGCTCTTACAACTCACCTCACCTTCCCAAAGATCATTCTCTTCAAGGTGTTTCCATATACTTTCCACGGTATTAAGCTGTTCACTATTCTCTAACAAGAGCTGCAGAGCATTTTTTCCATCAACCTGCGACGTACTGTAGCCGGTCATATTCTCAAACTCATTGTTGGTCATGATAGTGCGATGCTGCTTATCAGAGATCATCACCGCCGACATGCCACTCAATGCAGCACGAGCCAATTTGCTTTCTAAGCTACGTCTGCGATAGTGAGTCACGAGATAGGCTAACGGGAAGGCGAACACCATCACAGTAAAGAAAACGATCAGCTGCTGTTGTGCTAAATCATGGAGATCGCGTTCAGCTCTGTCTAACAACTGCTCTGAGCTTAGCTGGATAACTAAGTGCATCTTCTGCTGCTGAGCAAGGTCTACGGTATTGAAAGCAAATAGATTTCCATCTTCGAACACATACCCCACACGCTCGGAGGAGATGGCTTGCCATGTTTTTGGGGCAATATGGGCCAGATTGAACTCTTTACGCTCAGGAATCGAATCGCCAAACAGTTTGTTCTTGTTTTGACTGGCTATGTAGTAACCATATTGGTTAACCACTTCAGCGCGAAAATCAAAGTCAGGAGCGAAATTTAAGCGTGACGCTAATCCCCATACATCGAGATTTATCACTAAGTAACCGACACGACGCTCTGATGTTTGGACAGGTGTCATCACTCTCAATATGGGCGTATAAGGATAAGTCAGTTCACCGTGTTCAGTTTCCAACTCAATCCCCCAACCGCCAATTTCTTCTTCCTTCAACGTTTGAGCGTAGTGAAAGTAGCTATAATTCGATTGGTCTTGCAGTTTTGTGGGCAAAGAAACCGTACCTGTTCGTGAGGCATAATCAACTCTTACTGTCTCTTGACCATCAATATCCAGAAGGTGGATCTGGGTGTACCATCTTTGGTTAACCAATAACGACTTCCAAACCTCTTCCAGGAGCTTCTTATTTTCAAGAGAGGGAGAAGTCGCAAAATCAATCAAGCTTTGACTGTGGCTGAGCAATCGCATCATAGAGACCAATTGGTCTTTAAACACATTGTAATCACGTTCAGCGTACACAAGCTGATGAAGAGCTTGTTTTGCTGTGCTTTGGTAACTCTGCTTTTTGACGTCTTGATAGCGCTGTTGGTAATACAATCCAATAGCAGCACAGAAGGTGACGCAAATAACGAGAAGCGTAGCGATTGTTTTTTTATTTCTCATTAATTGCTCAAAATGGGGGGAGTTTTGCGAGAATTATATCATTGTTACAAATGAACAAAATAAAAAACCGCACTTAATGCGGCTTTCTATCTTATCATTTTGTTACGCTTTTAGGGAGCGCTCTCCTCGAGCAATTCCAACCACGCCACTGCGTGCGACCTCAAGTACTTCCGTCACTTCTGATAGCGCTTGAATAAATGCATCCAACTTCTCACTGGTGCCCGCCATCTGTACTGTGTATTGAGAGGCCGTTACGTCAACAATCTGGCCACGGAAGATATCAGCAGTGCGCTTAACCTCTGCACGCGCAAAGCCGCTCGCGCGTACCTTAACCATTAGCAGTTCGCGTTCAATATGATCAAGTTCTGACACTTCTTGAACTTTTAGCACATCAATCAGCTTGTGCAGTTGCTTCTGGATCTGCTCTAGTTGCATCTCATCTGAGTTGGTTGTTACGTTCAGACGTGAAAGCGTTGGGTCATCTGTCGGCGACACGTTTAGTGATTCAATGTTGTAACCACGTTGAGAAAACAAGCCAACCACTCGAGACAAGGCACCCGGTTGGTTTTCCATTAATAGCGAAATAATGTGTCTCATACTATGTTCTCTCCGTTTTGCTTAGCCACATGTTATCCATACCCTCGCCTTTGATCTGCATTGGGTATACGTGCTCTGTATCATCAACACTAATGTCGACGAATACCAAGCGATCTTTCATTGCCAGAGCTTTCTCTAGACCTGATTCAAGTTCATCAGGAGAAGAGATACGCATACCTACGTGACCATACGCTTCCGCGATAGCCGCAAAGTCTGGCACAGAGTCCATGTATGAGTTTGAGTGACGACCTTGGTAAACAATGTCTTGCCACTGCTTTACCATGCCTAAGAAACGGTTATTCAAGTTAATGATCTTAACCGGGATGTTGTATTGCAGTGCTGTGGATAGCTCTTGGATATTCATCTGAATACTGCCATCGCCTGTTACAACAACCACTTCTTCATCCGGTTTAGCGAACTTAACGCCCATACCTGCTGGTAAGCCAAAGCCCATGGTGCCAAGGCCACCTGAGTTGATCCAACGGCGTGGTTTATTGAATGGATAGTAGAGCGCGGCAAACATTTGGTGCTGACCTACATCAGAAGCAACATACGCATCGCCGTTAGTCACTTTATGCAGAGTTTCGATAACCTGCTGAGGTTTGATACGCTCAGGCGATTTATCGTAAGCGAGACACTTACGGTCTTGCCATACTTTAATTTCAGCCCACCATGCATCCAAAGCTTCCGCATCGTTGGTTCCGCCCTGCTCAATAAGCAGGTTCACCATGCTCTCAAGTACTCGCTCAGCAGAGCCTACGATCGGTAGATCCACTTTCACGTTCTTAGAAATCGATGATGGATCGATATCGATGTGCATGATCTTCGCGTTTGGACAGTACTTCTCTAGGTTATTGGTCGTACGATCATCAAAGCGAACACCAACACCAAAGATAAGGTCTGCGTTATGCATAGCCATGTTGGCTTCGTATAAGCCGTGCATACCAAGCATGCCTAGCGAGTTTTTATGTGTACCAGGGAAAGCACCTAGACCCATCAGCGTACTCACAACAGGTAAATTTAGTGCCTCGGAAAGCTTAAGCAGCTGCTTATCAGCTTCTGAGATAACTGCACCACCACCTACATAAAGAACTGGCTTCTTCGCCTCAAGAAGGGCTTTAAGTGCTTTCTTAATTTGTCCTTTGTGGCCTGTTACCGTTGGGTTGTACGAACGCATTTTGATCGTTTCTGGGTATTGGTACGGCAGCTTAATTTGTGGATTAAGTACATCTTTAGGAAGGTCAATCACAACTGGGCCAGGTCGACCTGTGGTCGAAATATAAAAGGCCTTTTTTACGATCTCTGGGATGTCTTCCGCTTTCTTTACCAAGAAGCTGTGTTTTACGATTGGACGAGATACACCTACGATATCACACTCTTGGAATGCGTCATTACCAATCAAGTTATTCGGTACGTTACCCGAAATAACGATCATTGGAATCGAGTCCATGTACGCTGTCGCAATACCCGTTACGGTATTGGTCGCGCCAGGACCTGAACATACTAGTACGACACCAGGCTTACCAGTTGAACGCGTGTAGCCATCGGCCATATGCGTCGCTGCTTGCTCGTGGCGCACTAATACGTGTTTAATCTTGTCAGTTTTTGCATGTAGGGCATCGTAGATATCCAAAACGGAACCGCCTGGATAACCAAAGATCTGCTCAACCCCTTCTTCAATTAGGGACTGAACTACCATTTCCGCGCCGGATAATTGGGCGCACTCTGGCTTAGTTGTCATATTGCTCTCCTTTACCAGTTTCCTTCAGTTGGGTAAGCCGAAGGGCTGGTTTTTACATAGTCTAGGTCTTATTCGTAGCCTAATTCGAAATACTTCCACTTTTTCGGCTATGACTGCTCGTCGTGATAACAACAAGCAGTGGTACGAAACAACTGTAACGTTTTATTATCATTGGGTCTAACACCCCTCAACAGTCAATTATTCGATATAACCATGTTTTAGAGAGAAAACCTCATCTAATACCACTATGAACTTTTAATGCAGAACAAATCACCAACCGTAGTGGTTAAAAAAACTCTAAATATTTCATAACCGCTCTTTTTTCAGTGTGAACACCACGCTAAAGATGTGCTCTCACGCACATTTACCTGATGTCGTGACGTAAAAAATCCCCCTAGTCGGCACCATATACGACTAGGGGGATTTTTAAACAACCAAAAAGTTAACTTAGATAAAATTACTTATCTTTCGACTTTTCAGTGTACATTTCTTCGATTTCGTCCTGATACTTATCGTTAATCACTTTACGACGCAGTTTCTGAGTCGGTGTCAGTTCCCCAGCATCCATAGAGAAGGCTTTTGGCAACAGTTTGAATTTCTTCACTTGCTCAAACTTAGCCAGCTCTTGTTGGAGGTCATTAACGCGCTTTTCTAGCATCTCAACAATCTGGTGATGCTTAATCAACTCAACACGATCGTGGTACTTGATATTGAGCTCTTTCGCGTACTCTTCTAGGGAGTCATAGCATGGTACGATCAATGCAGAAACAAATTTACGTGTATCGGCAATCACGGCAATCTGCTCAATAAAGTGGTCTTTACCGATAGCACCCTCAACCACTTGTGGCGCAATGTATTTACCACCAGAGGTTTTCATCAATTCTTTAATGCGATCGGTAATAAATAGATTACCGTTCTCATCGAAATGCCCCGCATCACCCGTTTTCAAGAAGCCGTGCTCGTCAAACGTCTTAGCGGTCTCTTCTGGCATTTTGTAGTAGCCGCGCATCACCATTGGACCACGTACTAAGATTTCGTTCTGTTCGCCAATTTTTACTTCCGCACCCGGCATAGACATACCGATTGAATCTGGGTTAAAACAGCGGTCATCCCAACATGAAACCGTTGCTGTGGTTTCTGTCATGCCATAGCCAAGTTTCACATTGATGCCAATTGCGTGGAAGAAGCGACCGATGGTTTCGTCAAGCTTCGCACCACCACAAGGCATAAAATTGATGTTTCCACCAAGCAGAGCACGCAGTTTAGATAACACCAGTTTATCTGCCAATGCATGGCTCTTCTTCAACATTAGAGAAGGTGTGCGACCTTCTTGGTGACACGCTGCCAATTTAGCGCCCATGTTTACAGCCCAAGTAAAGAGAACCTTACGAATCAGTGGTGCTTTCGATACTTTCTCGTGAATCGCTGAGAAGATTTTCTCGTAGAAACGTGGAACAGCACACATGACGGTTGGTTTCACATCGCTTAAAGCGTCACGCACCTGCATTGTATCTTGTAGATAACAGTTGGTTGCACCTTTATAAAGGACATAGAAGGTCCAAGCGCGTTCAAATACATGAGATAGCGGTAAGAAACAGAGGGAAACATCATCTTTGCTTAGGCTTAAGCGCTCGTCATGACCTTCTAGTTGAGAGCCAATATTAGCGTAGTCCAACATGACACCTTTCGGTTGACCTGTCGTACCAGAGGTATAGATAAGAGTCAGCAGATCATCCATATTCGCATCGGCAAGACGAACGTCTAATTCCGCTTGCTGAGCTTGTTGACCACGCTCGATGAACTCTTGCCAAGAGATAGCAAAATCATAGCCTTGAGTATCAATGTCATCTGACATCGCCACAATGACTTCAAGCTGCTCGCATTCGTCAAATAAGCTGATTGCTGCATCAAACTGTGGCTGTTCACCAACAAAAAGTACTTTGACGTCTGCATTTTGAACAATGTAGGACGACTGCGCCGCCGTGTTGGTTGGATAAATCGGCACAGTGACAAGACGAGCTTGTAGAGCTGCAAAGTCTGCCACAGTCCATTGAGGCATGTTGTTTGAGTAAATACCGATTTTGTCTTGGATTCTCAATCCTTGAGCCAATAGTGCGAGTGACAGCTTATCGATCTGTTCACCAAATTGCTGCCAGCTAATGCCTTGCCAAACATTATTTACTTTATGCTTTAAAGCCGTGCGGTTGCCGCCCTGAGCAATCTGCTCGCGAAGTCGTTTTACGATATGAAAGTCTAAATTGGCCATCTCTTTACCTTTGGCTTACACCTGTAAGCTTTTTTGAGCGCACAAGTGTACCTCTGATCATGGAAAAGGCAACTGACGGAGCTCAAAGTTATCAGTAATAGTAAACTTAACTCTGAAAAATGAACGAAGTTCGGCGTTCTGTTATGAAAAAGCCCCGAACTAGCAAAGTAGCTCAGGGCTTATAAATCAAGGTGTTCAGCGATTAGTTAAGTGCTACTACTTCACCACAGATCATCATGAGTTGATCTCGTAACCAAATGTGTCCTTTGTCTTTTTCGCTTGATTCATGCCAGCTTAGGAAGCCTGAGATTGCCGCATTATCGAATGGGAAATCTAGAATCTGTAACTGCTCTTTATTCGCTGCATGCTCAACCATCCAACGAGGGGCAATCGTGACGAGTTCAGACTGACCAACAACATATAAAACGTTGCTTAGGCTCGTGCCTTCATAGTAAGGCGTACAGTCTAGGTCGCGGTATGCTTGCTCAGAGAAGCTGCGTTGACCGTGAATGCGAGACAGTTTTGCGTGCTTCTCTTCAAGAAGCTCAGACTCAGTAACCGACCCATTGATGCGTGGGTGTGAAGCTGAAGCGACAACCACAAGCTCATCTTGGAAGATCTCTGTGCTTGAGAAACCTTGCTCATCGAAGCGAGCGTAATCGATAACGAAGTCAATTTCTTGGTAACGCATGCGCTCAGAAAGTTGACGGTCGAACTCCGCGTCCATGTGCAGTTGAACACTTGGCGCAAGCTCATTGATCGTCGACATAATCTTAGGTGCAAAACGCATGTCACAAGGGCTGCAGATCGCCAACTTGAATAGACGAGAAGAGGACTCTGGAGAGAAGACAGAACTTGGCAGTTCGTTGCGCACAAGTTGCAGTGCTTGGCGGATTGGACCAAACAGCTGACGAGCACGTTGAGTCGGTTGAATACCACGACCCTGACGCATAAATAGCTCGTCGTTAAACATCACTTTTAGACGTGCTACAGCGTTACTTACTGCAGGCTGAGACATCCCCAAATTGTGCGCCGCACGGGTAATGTTTTGCTCTTGCATTACAGCATCAAAAACCGTCAACAGGTTTAAGTCTACTCCACGAAGTGTGCTTTCCATTCTGTAGCTTGCAATAGCACTCATTGCGTCTTTTTTCTCTAACATTCAAGTTGCCTCTCGTCGATATGACAGCGTTAAATTGGTAATAGTGTGGGAATAGATAACCACTAGTTTTTATATTTATCTGGCCGATGTGTTTCGGATAACATCTACTATTAACCAATAAATCGAACGCTACCAACAAGATTGATAAAGAATAATTTTATTTTACCTCACTGAATAATTATTCTTTTAATATCATTAACTTATGGTTTTGTAAAAAAACATAAAATAACGATTTTTGGGGTTTTCTTACGACTTATTTGACGGCTCAATCATTCAGTTACATTTGTTACAAATGATTGAGCCTATGAATTGATAGGGTGGAGCATTCAAAAACCTCACCTATGAATCAAGTGATAGAAGCATAACTAGGAAAGTCGACCTTCTCCCATAACTGCCTTCTTAGTTGCTCGTGACAGTGCCAATCTTTCGCCAAAATCCACTCAACAATCGCACTCGCAACATCTGGATAGGTGACCATTTCAGCTTGTTTTTCCCCTAGCCAACTACGCAGGGCAGCAGGGTCAAGGAAGCTCATCATCTGAGCCAAACCTAGCGCCTCTAAAGTCGCCACATTGCTCTGTTGTTCGAATTGGCCCGCCAGTGGTTTAAGCAACAGTTTCTTGCCTAGAGTCATCGCTTCAGAGGGCAACTCAAAGCCACCATTAGCAATAACACCAGAGCACCCTTGCAGGTCGATTTGAAAGCCATCGTGGCTCAGTGGTTTAAACACAATATTCTCAACGATGCACTGCTCTATGACATCTGGGTGATAGCAAATGAACTGGTGAGAGATGAACTTAGTCAAAAGGTCTGTCACATCATCCAAATCTTCAAACGGCAGATACACCAGGCTGAAATTAGCGTTCCTTTCTGCGCATGACGCCTTTTCACGGTTAGACGGCGTATATACGATCGGAGGCAAAATTGGCTGTTCAAAATGATACCAATGCAATCCAATAGAGTGTTCCGTTGGAGCGAAGTGCTGTATCACAGAACGCTCAATCCAGTTCCCTCCTTTCTTGGGCACATCGAAGCGAAATGCATTCTGATGGCTAATACCGATACACGGTACTTTCTGTTTTTTAGCCGCCCAAGCTGACACTGGCTCAAAGTCATTCAAGACTAAGTCGTAGTGTGAGAGATCCAACTCGGCAATTTCACGACCAAGACGCCACAGGCTATTCTTGAGGAAGGTTTTGCCATACTTCACCTGCCCTTGTTCACTGAAAAAAGTTAAGCCGTGGCGAGTCTGGTAGTCGCCAAACGCTTCCATTGAAAAGTACTTGTCCCCTTCACGGCCAGAGAATAGAAAGTCGACATCCACATTCTTCGCTTTCAGAGCATTCGCCATCGCCCGAGCACGTGCAATATGACCATTGCCAGTGCCTTGTACACCATAGAGTATTTTCATGTTCGGTCCTTTGTAGACTCTCGAATCGGAGGAAATGTTGATGAGCCTAAAGCAGCCCATTTAGAGCAAGGTTCGCGCAAGCAATACCAAGTGCCGCACCGATCAAAACATCGGTAAGAAAATGAACACCGAGCAAGATGCGAGAACCTGCGATCAGGCTTGCCCAAACCAGACTCACCAAATAAACCTGCGGATAAAAGTGACCAATGACCGTAGCCATAACAAAAGCCGCCGCCGAATGACCTGATGGCAAGCTGTATTTATCAGAAGGCACGATGTAAGAGTGTAGGAAAGTGGAAAACTCGGCAGGACGACGGCGCTTGATGGTATTTTTTGCCAACCAATAGATGGGGAGTTCAATGGCGAATGCCGCCAAGCCCACCATAAGAAACGCTTTGCCACTTTGCTCATCTAAGAACAGGGCAGCTATGGCAAACAAAAGGTATAGGTGTCCGTCCCCAGTGTGAGATATTGCTTTACTGATCTGCGCGGTTTGCTTGCTATAACGACTCTTTAAGCAAAACATAGAAAATGCCACATCCCAGCGGACAATAGGTTCTATCGTTCTCATGTGTTCCCTCAGCTTATATCATTGCTTTGGGATTACGTTAGAAGTTAGAAATGACAATATGGTGACGATTTTGCGGATAAAAAATGAACATTTCATCCATGTGGTAATTCATCATGGCTGTGAATTATAGATAAAAGAAAAGCGGCTCAAACGCCGCTTCTCATGTTCATATTCTGCTCACTAGATAGTGAGAGGCTCATGTTTCTTCACTAAACCAAAGTCTGCCAAAATCGCATAGGCCGCAGGGATCATAAACAACACCAGTAGCGTGGAAGCGAAGATACCAAACACGATTGAAATCACCAGTGGCTGTATAACCTGAGCCTGCAAACTGGTTTCAGTGAGCAGGGGCAACAGACCTGCCGCAGTCGTCATCGAGGTTAAGAACACGGCACGGAAACGCTCACGACTCGCTTTCACTACAGAGTCATGCACGCTGTCTCCCTCATCCACATGGTGCCGGATGTATTGCACCAAGAGTATCGAGTCGTTAACTACGATCCCAGCTAATGAGACGAAGCCCATCATACTCGGCATGCTCAGAGCGTGTCCCAACAACCAGTGTCCGACCACGACACCAATAAAAGCCAAAGGTATCGCTAGCATCACCACGAAAGGTTCTAAGTAGCTGCGGAATTGATAACTCAATATGGTAAAGACGCCAAACAAGCCCAGTAAGAAGCCTTTCCCCATAGACGCACCCGTCTTAGCGGCATCTTTCGCCTCACCTTCAAAGTCAAAACGCAGTCCAGGGTATTTCTTTAACAACTTAGGCGCTTCATCACGCTGAAACTGCGCCAAGATAGCTGACGAGCTGGCTTTTTTGTTGTTCACATCACCAAAGATGCTGATGGTACGCAGACCATCAATACGCTGGATTCGCACATAGTTTCGCTGAAAATCGAGGGTCGCTAAGGTCGCTAACGGGATCTGACTACCATCGGAAGTGATGATTGGGAAATTCGCCAGTTGCTGAACATCGCCCGCTTGCTGCTTGTCCAAGCGCACTTCAATGGAGATATTCTCAACACCCACCTGAATCTCATCCGCAGTTTGTCCAAAGAACGCCGCACGCAACTGAGACGCAATCATCTGTCCGTTGACGTTATAGGTCTCTGCTCCCGGTCTCAGCTTAACTAAGATCTCCTCTTTACCCATTCGCATGTCATCAAGCACGCCATGCACTCCATCAAACTGATTCAAATACTCTTGGATATCAATCGAAGCCGCTTTCAACTCTTGCAAATCATCATGTTTGGCACGAATTTCAATCGCGCGTCCACCTGGCCCCATCGTGGGCTGCTTGAAAACCAGAGAAATAGGATCAGCCATTTCACCAACATCATCACGCCAAGCATCGATAAAGTCATCGATAATCGTATTTCGGCTTTCGGCACCACGCAGATCCAAACGTACCGTCGCCAAATGTGGACCGGATTCATTGGCATCCGCATTGGCATTAAACTGGCTGGTCATGTGTTCAACTAAGGTATTACCGCCCTCAACTTCATCACTCCATTGCAAGTTCAAACGCTCGGCAGAAGAGACGATATGCTCCACAACTCGTTCAGTTTGCGCCAGCGATGCACCCGGCGGCAAAATCACCCGAGCTTCAGCGATGTCACCATCTAATTCAGGGAACGGCTGGAATTTAACGATACCACCAGCAATCAGAGCGCTCGCAAGGAGCAGCAAACTCACTACACCTCCCATAAAGGCGTATCGAAACGAAACAACACGCTCAACCATGTTCATCAAAGTGGTGTTGCGGAAATGTTCAAATTTCTCCAATAGCACAACTTTAAAACGTAGAGCAGGCTTCTCTTGTTTCTCTTTATGCAGTGAATGCGACAAGTGATTTGGCAAGATCAAGAAGGCTTCAATCAAACTCAACGAGAGTACCAATATCAAGACTTGGGGCACCGCTTTTAGTACCGCCCCCATCTCGCCATCTAAAAACAACAAGCTGCCAAAAATACACACTGTCGTTAAGAATGAAGAGAGTACGCCAGGCAGAACTTTCTTCACTCCATTGTAGACAGCATCATCGACCTTCTGCCCCCGGTCGAGATGTGAGGCTATCGATTCAGCAATCACGATGGCGTCGTCCATCATGATACCGATGGCCATCAACAAACCAACCAGTGACATGATGTTGATGGATAACCCAAGGTTCGCCATCAAGAACAGCCCCCCCATAAAGGCAACCGGCAGGCCAGCGGCAACCCAAAATGAATAACGTAAGCTGAAGAACAACCACATTGTCGCGAACACCAACACGATCCCTTGCCAGCCGTTGCGCACCATCATCGTCAGACGGTCCCACAACACAGACGAAAGATCATTGGTCATTTGCAGTGTGACACCATCAGGGGCGATGACACTCTGCTCTTCAACAAATTGAGTCACGCGCTCTTTGATACGCAGTGCATCATCTTCTTTGTTTTTACTGACCTTAAGCAGAGCCGATGGCTTTCCATCAAACAGTACTTTCTGTTCATCCAATTCAAATCGGTCTGTGATGGTTGCAATGTCTCGCAGGCGAATCACAGAGCCATTTGGCGCAGAGCCAACCACAATGCTTTCAAGTTCTTGTGGCGTTACTCGACGCTCATCAAAACGGATCAGGAAGTTTTTATCCGGCGTTTCGACATTACCACTTGGCAGCTTAACGTTCTGACGCCCAATCTGCTCGGCGATGTCATTGACGGTGAGCCCCAACTGACGAATGGCTTGGGTATCCAGCTCAACCCGATATTGGTGATCAGAAAAACCGCTCACCTCGACCAACGAGACACCATAGTCGAGCTTCATGGTGCGCTTTAACTGCTCGGCATAAGCTTTGAGTTCAGGCCAGGTTGTATCTGCAGTGATTGCCACATCAACCACGGGCTCATTCCAATCAAGTTCTTGAACGACTGGAGATTCAATCTCTGAAGGGAAATCGTTGATCGAATCAATCTGAGTCTGTACGTCCACCAGCATACGACCAATATCCGCTTTCTCATTGAGCTTGAGGATCAGTCGCGCGCTACCTTCAATAGCTTCACATTGCGTTTCTTCAATGTTCGCCAAACCATCAACGGCGTCTTCCATACGAATACATAAGCTCTCCTCCACCTCTTGTGGTGAAGCGCCGGGGTAAACAATACCCGCCATGATGTATGGAGGATCGTACTCAGGAAAGGTTTCTCGCTTAATGTTGGAGAGCGAGGTAAAACCCAGCACCAGCAATCCCAGCATGAGTAGGTTGGCTGCGGTTGGGTGTCGAGAGAAAAACTTGATCATGAATCGCTCTCCTGCTTCGAGACCGAATCATCGCCAGCTTCTCTCAGAAGCATACCCTCTATGGCTGGAAGAACATCATTGAGGATTAACTTATCCCCTTGCTTGAGATCTCCACGAACCACGACCTGATTATCACGGCGGTATAAAACTTCCACCTGAACCATACTCAAGCGCTGCTCACTGTTCATTAAGTACAGAGTATCGCCATGCAGTGCTCGCTCTGGTACAACCCAAGCAGGGTTCGATGCACCTTCAATCAAAGCTTTAACGAACATGCCGTTTACTAAAGGAGGCAAGCTACTTGGATCAAGTTGTGCATAGTCTTGCTGGATCTCTAGTATGACGCCTGCGGTTGCTTGGTTTTCATCCACGGTTTCACTGATACGCGCCACTCGTGCAGGCCATACAGCATTTAAATTTCCGCTGTTAAGTTCAATCGTAGCGCTGATTTCTGAAGTATCGGTGTTAGGAACACCAGACTCATCACGAGTGAATTCACCTAAGCTCGAAGCCAAGGTCTGCATATCGTGAATTGAAAGCTGAGCCTCCACCTCCATTACATCAATACCATGAGCAATAAACATGGTTTGTTGAAGATTGACCACTTGGTTGGTCTCGATATCAACCTGCGCGATACGCATTGCTTTTGGCAGAGTAATGGCGGTTTTTTCCAAAGAGCGCTCTGCTTCTCTTACTTTAGAGACATTCACTTTGATCACCGCCTCAGCGACTCTCTTCTCATCAGGCATTAATGCGATTTGATTTTCGATATCGAGGACCAGTTTGCGCTGCGACAGCGCACTCTGCTCTTGCAGATCAACATCAGACTGAGAGATTAACCCTTTCTTACGAAGATCTTGTTTGCGCTTAAGCTCTTTATTACTGATCACTAAGCGGTTTTTCTCGATCTTCAATGTTTGGTTTAGGTTCTGCTCTTCTTGATTCAACTTAGCCAAAGAGGTTTGAGAAGATTTAAGGTCGGCCTGAGCTTGGGTCAATTTGAGTTCATAATCGAGCGGATCAATCTTAAGCACTTCTGTACCAGCAGGGATCACTTTGCCCTTCTCCAATTCGGGATGGCGATAGACGATCTTGCCCGTCACTTCCGCGATCGCTTTCCACTCAACTTTCGGCACCACTTTGCCAAAGCCAATCGCTAAGGGAGCGATAGATTGAGGCTCCAACACTTGTATGTCGACTAAGCGGGCTCGATCGCCAGCAGGCTTGGTTGGAAGATCAGGCTTGAGATTTATCGCAACAACTAAGCCGACAATGCCTATCGCTAATGCTGGAAAGAACAACCACTTTTTCCCTATTTTCATTCTATTTAGTCCTGAAGTTCTGAGGGACTGCTTGGATTCACAAAGCCTTCACTCATTAGTTTAATATTGTGTTCAATCAGACGGTTAAGGAAGTCTTCATTTAACTCAATGCCATGCAGTGCCAGCAGTGGTGGTGGTGCGATAAAAGGAAAGACCATTAAGCTGATATACGAGACCCGACATAATTTAGGATCCATATCTTTTCTCAGCACACCATGATCAATCAGCTTCTCGAATATCACGTCTTGGGCAGGCTTAGCGATATCGATGAACACCTTTTCAAGAAGCTCTCGCTGAACCTCAGAGGGTGGCATATTCATTACTTGAGCCACTAAGCGAGGGAATTTTGGAACCTTAACCATCTCTTTGTAGTAGGTACGCATAAGGTCGAGAAAATTATCGTGGTTACTCTCATCAATGAGCTTTTGCATCTGCTGCTGCATTGGCCGCAGAGTTTCACGTAACATCGCTTCAAACAGACCCGCTTTATTACCGAAGTAGTAGCGAATCATCGCAATATTAACGCCAGCCCTCTCAGCGACGAGCCGAGTCGATACTTTGTCATAAGGCTGCACGACAAACAGATCCCGGGCATGTTCAATCAAGCGTTGCCGCACCTCTCGATTTTTTTGCGGTCGTCCCGCTTTTTGTCCCACTCTTCGATCACCCTATAATTAATCGTGTGATTAATTATAGGGTGATATTCAAACGGGTGGTGAAGAATAATTACTCACTATTTAATCAAGTGATTAATTAAGTTTTTCGTCTGAATTATTTTCCCGTCATTCACCCTGTAAAAAAGATTTAGTACAAAGTTATAACCTAAACATCATGCAAACGATAAACTAACCGCGCAACCCGAAAGTAAATAAGCAAAATAAAAAACCAATAAACAATCAAAAATCAGCACAAACAAAATGAAAAAGCTCACGATGCACACCGATATTGGATTTTCACGTTTGACGCTCAGAATAAATTACGGTAAATATGGTGTTAACAGTTTATTTACGGATATTTGTGCCATGACGTTTTCTTTTTCTCGACTGCTGAAACTTCTCCTTATCGTGAACCAATCGCGTGGGTAAGTTGTGGGTCAAGAACTGCACAAATATTAAAACCCGCGCTAAGCGGGTTTTTTTGTAACTAAGCTCATTAAAAGAACATCATTCTCAATAATATTTTGGATAGCAATCGATACGATATCGATATAAGGAAGCACCCATGAACGATCAAGTGATAATTTTTGATACGACTTTACGAGACGGCGAGCAGGCACTAGCTGCAAGCCTGACAGTAAAAGAGAAGTTACAAATTGCTTATGCACTTGAAAGACTCGGTGTGGACGTTATTGAAGCGGGTTTCCCAGTTTCATCTCCGGGTGATTTTGAGTCAGTGCAAACCATCGCAAAGAACATCAAAAACAGCCGTATTTGTGCCCTTTCTCGTGCCGTTGCCAAAGATATTGACGCAGCTGCGGAGGCTTTGAAAGTTGCTGAAGCATTTCGTATTCATACCTTTATCTCAACTTCTACAGTCCACGTACAAGACAAGCTTCGTCGTAGCTACGACGACGTGGTTGAGATGGGTGTTAAAGCGGTAAAACACGCACGTAACTACACTGATGATGTTGAATTCTCTTGTGAAGATGCAGGTCGTACACCTATTGATAACCTATGTCGCATGGTAGAAGCCGCGATTGATGCAGGCGCAAAAACCATAAACATTCCAGACACGGTGGGCTACACAGTACCAAATGAGTTCGGTGGCATTATCCAAACACTGTTCAACCGTGTACCAAACATCGACAAAGCGATCATCTCCGTTCACTGTCACGATGATCTAGGTATGTCAGTCGCAAACTCTATTGCTGCGGTACAAGCGGGGGCTCGTCAGGTTGAAGGTACGATCAATGGTATTGGTGAGCGTGCGGGTAACTGTTCTCTTGAAGAGATCGCAATGATCATCAAGACACGTCAAGAGTTGCTAGGCGTTCATACGGGTCTTAAACACGAAGAGATTCACCGTACCAGTAAACTAGTGAGCCAGCTATGTCACATGCCAATCCAAGACAACAAAGCCATTGTCGGTGCGAACGCCTTTAGCCACTCTTCAGGCATCCACCAAGACGGCATGCTTAAGAACAAAAATACCTACGAGATCATGACTCCTGAGTCTATAGGTCTTAAAGATAAAGCGCTAAACCTAACCAGCCGCAGTGGCCGTGCAGCCGTTAAGAGCCACATGGATGCGATGGGTTACCAAGAAAACGAGTACAACCTAGATTCATTGTACGAAGATTTCTTGAAACTAGCAGACCGCAAGGGTCAAGTATTCGATTACGACTTAGAAGCCTTGATGCACTTCGCGAACCTTCGCGACGAAGATGACTTCTACAAGTTGAACTACCTAAGTGTTCAATCTGGCAGTGTTATGTCGACCACCAGCATCAAGCTGCAATGTGGTGATGAAGAGAAGTGTGAAGCAGCAGTCGGTAATGGGCCTGTTGATGCGCTATACCAATGTATCTACCGTTTGACTGGCTACGAAATCGTACTAGACAAGTTCGACCTAACGGCAAAAGGGGAAGGTGAAGATGGTTTGGGTCAAGCAGACATCATCGCTAACTACAAAGGTCGCAAATACCACGGTACAGGCGTTTCAACCGATATCGTAGAAGCATCTGGCCAAGCGCTACTGCACGTTATCAATAGCATTCAACGTGCAGACACGATTGCTGAAATGAAACAGCAACGAATCGAAACCGTATAAACAGAATCACTCGCTGGCTCTCTTACTATAGGAGAGCTAGGAAAAAATTAACGCTCCTCCAAGCTCGAAGAAATTAAAGGATTAACATGACTGACAAATCATACAAAATTGCCGTACTACCTGGCGATGGCATCGGCCCAGAAGTAATGCAACAAGCACATAAAGTGTTAGACGCTATTGAAAAGAAATATGCAATTAGCTTTGCACGTGAAGAGTATGATGTCGGTGGTATCGCGATCGATAACCACGGTTGCCCACTACCGGAGTCAACAGTAAAAGGGTGTGAAGAGTCTGACGCTGTATTGTTCGGTTCTGTCGGTGGCCCTAAGTGGGAACACCTTCCACCAAACGACCAGCCAGAGCGTGGTGCCCTACTTCCTCTACGTAAGCACTTCCAACTGTTCTGTAACCTACGCCCAGCACAGATCCACAAAGGTCTAGAGTCATTCTCACCACTTCGTGCAGATATCTCTGATCGCGGCTTCGACATTGTCGTTGTTCGTGAATTAACGGGTGGTATTTACTTCGGTCAACCAAAAGGTCGTGAAGGCGAAGGTGCCAATGAAAAAGCATTCGATACTGAGGTTTACCACCGCTACGAGATCGAGCGTATCGCTAAAATTGCTTTTGAATCTGCTCGTCTCCGTAACAAGAATGTCTACTCAATTGACAAAGCGAACGTTCTACAAAGCTCCATCTTGTGGCGTGAAGTTGTCGAAGAAGTAGCAAAAGATTACCCAGACGTAACGCTAAACCACATGTACATTGATAACGCGACGATGCAGCTTATCAAAGACCCGTCTCAATTTGACGTGATGCTTTGTTCGAACATCTTTGGTGACATCATCTCAGATGAGTGCGCAATGATCACCGGCTCTATGGGCATGCTACCTTCTGCTAGCTTAAACGAGAGCAACTTCGGTCTATACGAGCCAGCGGGCGGCAGTGCACCTGACATCGCAGGCAAAAACATCGCAAACCCAGTCGCTCAAATCCTGTCTGCAGCATTGATGCTGCGTTACAGCTTAGGTGAAGAAGAGGCAGCACAAGCGATTGAGACGGCAGTATCAAAAGCGCTATCTGCAGGTGAACTAACCGCTGATCTTGCTGGCGACAAACCAGCACTCACCACTTCAGAGATGGGCGATAAGATCGCACAGTACATTCTAGAAGCTTAAGATCACGTAACACTCTATAAGAACAATATCGGCTCACTGACTGCAAAGCGGTGAGCTGAAATAAGCACTGGGATTAATGCTCCCAAGGAAGAACAAGCTATGTCTACAAACCAGCAAGCCAAAACCTTATACGAAAAAGTCTACGACGCGCACGTTGCCGTTGCAGCTGAGGGTGAAAACCCAATCCTATACATCGATCGCCACCTAGTACACGAAGTAACATCACCGCAAGCCTTTGATGGTCTTCGTGAAAAGGGACGTAAAGTTCGCCAAGTTGGTAAGACTTTCGCGACTATGGATCACAACGTTTCGACTCAAACCAAAGACATCAATGCATCAGGTGAGATGGCTCGTATCCAGATGGAAACGCTATCGAAAAACTGTGAAGAGTTTGGTGTTACGCTTTACGATTTGAACCACAAATACCAAGGTATTGTACACGTAATGGGCCCTGAATTGGGTATTACGCTACCGGGTATGACCATCGTTTGTGGTGACTCGCACACAGCGACACACGGCGCATTTGGTTCACTAGCCTTTGGTATCGGTACTTCAGAAGTAGAGCACGTGCTAGCAACTCAAACGCTAAAACAAGCTCGCGCTAAAACCATGAAAATCGAAGTAAAAGGCAAAGTCGCTCCAGGCATTACCGCTAAAGATATCGTATTGGCGATCATCGGCGAAACAACGGCTGCTGGCGGTACAGGCTATGTTGTTGAGTTCTGCGGTGAAGCCATTACCGATCTTACGATGGAAGGTCGTATGACGGTTTGTAACATGGCGATTGAACTCGGTGCCAAAGCGGGTCTTATCGCACCTGACGAAACGACATACGAATACATCAAGGGCCGTAAATTCTCACCACAAGGTGATGACTTTGACGCAGCGGTTGCATACTGGAACACACTGAAAACCGACGAAGATGCAGAGTTTGATGCGGTTGTTACGCTAAATGCTGCAGATATCAAACCGCAAGTGACTTGGGGTACTAACCCAGGCCAGGTTATCTCAGTGGATACTCCTATCCCATCGCCAGACAGCTTCTCTGACCCTGTTGAAAAAGCCTCGGCTGAAAAAGCATTGGCTTACATGGGCTTAGAAGCAGGTAAATCTCTATCTGACTACAACGTTGATAAAGTATTTGTTGGCTCTTGTACTAACTCTCGCATCGAAGACATGCGTGCTGCTGCAGCGGTAGCGAAAGGTCGCAAAGTCGCATCTCATGTACAGGCTTTGATCGTTCCTGGGTCTGAACAAGTTAAGGCGCAAGCGGAAGCGGAGGGGCTGGATGTCATCTTTAAAGAAGCTGGCTTTGAATGGCGTCTACCTGGCTGTTCTATGTGTCTTGCAATGAACAATGACCGCTTAGGTCCTCAAGAGCGTTGTGCATCAACGTCTAACCGTAACTTCGAAGGTCGCCAAGGCCGTGATGGTCGAACACACCTAGTTAGCCCGGCAATGGCCGCTGCTGCTGCGATCGCTGGTCACTTTGTCGATATTCGTGAACTTTAATTTAGAGGATTTAACATGTCAGGTTTCAAACAACACACTGGTTTAGTCGTTCCTCTAGATGCTGCGAACGTTGATACCGATGCCATCATTCCAAAACAGTTCCTACAAAAAGTCTCTCGCTTGGGCTTTGGTAAACACCTTTTCCATGATTGGCGTTTCCTAGATGATGCAGGTCAGCAACCAAACCCAGAGTTTGTAATGAACGCCCCTCGCTATCAAGGCGCTTCTATTTTGTTGGCTCGCGAAAACTTCGGCTGTGGTTCATCACGTGAACACGCGCCTTGGGCACTCGCGGATTACGGTATTAAAGCGATGATCGCTCCGAGCTTCGCCGACATCTTCTACGGTAACTCCATCAATAACCAGATGGTGCCAGTGCGCCTAACTGAGCAAGAAGTCGATGAAATCTTCCAGTTCGTTGAAGCGAATGAAGGCGCTGAAGTTGAAGTAGACTTGGAAGCAAATGTGGTTCGTGCTAACGGTAAAGAGTACTCTTTCGAGATCGACGAATTCCGTCGTCATTGTCTGCTAAATGGTTTAGATAACATTGGTTTAACGCTACAACACGAAGAGAAAATCTCTGCGTATGAGGCAAATATCCCTAGCTTTCTAAAGTAATATCTTAATGTAAGCTAGAATCTGCTGATAACACTCAAAAGGTTGGCTTCGGTCAGCCTTTTTTGATGCCTAGGCTTTAAACTAGCAAAAGTTGAAAGAAAGTGTGGGTAGCCAAGGTCTTATAGATGTCATTAGGGAGAACATTTATGAAAAACCTACTTCTAATTATTAGCCTACTCTTTTCTTCACTGGCTTTTTCAGCGCCAAAATCAGAACTGTGGTCATATTGGGATCAAAGTAATGAGTCAAATAGTGGCACCATTTCTCATGCTACTTGGCAGCAGTTTCTTGATGATTATCTAGTGATCGACGGACAAAACCATCTAGTTCGTTATCAAGCCGTTAGCTCTAATGATCGCTCACAGCTGAAGCAGTATATTGGACAACTCGCCAACACTGACCCTCGACAATTCTCTCGAGCAGAACAATATGCCTACTGGGTAAACCTCTACAATGCGATCACAGTCGAGCTAATCTTAGATGCTTATCCAGTTAAATCGATCACCAAACTCGGCGGTTTATTTAGCTTTGGTCCGTGGGGAGACGAAGTTGTTACCATTAATGGTAAAACACTGACTCTGAACGATATTGAGCACCGTATTTTACGCCCAATTTGGCAAGACCCTAGAACACATTACGCCGTCAACTGTGCCAGCTTAGGTTGCCCTAACCTTCAAACTCAAGCGTTTACGGCTGAAAACACCGAAGCCCTACTAGAACGGGCTGCACACGAGTTTGTGAACAGCGACAAAGGTGTTTTGGTTCTACAGAATAAGTTACAACTCTCTTCAATTTATGACTGGTTTATCGCCGATTTTGGTACTCAGGCGCAACTCATCGAGCACCTCAACCAATATCGTACTCAACCGCTATCAAACGTGAAAAACATCGATTACGAGTATGATTGGGCGCTCAATCAAGCAAAGTAACTTGATTTAATGAATAACTAATAAGACTAGAAACTGGAGTCTGGCTGCTGCAAAAATGCCAGCTCCTCTTGCGTTGAAGCGCGTCCAAGCACTTGATTGCGATGTGGGTAGCGACCAAACTTCTCAATGATCACCTTATGTTTAAACTCAAAATCGAGGTTATGTTCCAAACCCGTTTGGTTAAACAGTTCAACCGCCTTCTCATGAATCATCAACGACTCGCTGTGCATATACGGCATGTATAAGAAACTTTTCTGCTGTTCGCTGAGTTGGTGATCGTAGCCACCAGCTACCGCTTCTTGTGCAAGTACTAGTGCCATCGGGTCGGCTGAGAAGGCTTGTGGCGTATCGCGACCAATGTTTCTTGAAAACTGGTCTAACACAATGATTTCAGCCAGACGCCCTAATGCGCTTTCACGCCATGTATATAGCTCGCCTTGCACAGCCGCAGCGTGAATCTCAGCGAAGCGCTCTGTTATCTGTCGATCTATTTCCTCGCCACCATTGAACCAATCTCGAGGGGCTAATTCGTCAAACCAGAACGCCAAAACATCTTGATAACCAACTGTCATATCTATTCCTTTACACAAAAAGAGCCGCTGTACTGAGCGACTCTACTGATATTATTTGAAGCCTTTGACCTTCTTAATTAGATCGTAAGCATTTTGAATTTCCTGAGATTTCTCTTTGGCAACGTTCATCATCTCTGGCGGTAAACCTTTTGCCATAAGCTTGTCTGGATGGTGCTCATTCATTAGCTTACGGTAGGCTTTCTTCACCGCTTTACCATCTGCCGACTCACTCACACCGAGTACCTTGAAAGCATCCGCCAGTTGGTTTTGTTGAGTCGCTTGCTGCCAGCCCGAAGACTGCCCTTGATGATGACCGCCACCAAAACTGCCACCTTGCTGTTGAAAACGAAAAGCCGCTTCTTGCATTTGTAGACGGCGCTCTAGCTGCTCCGATGAAAAGCCAAGACCTTGAGCTATCTTATGCAGAACTTGGCGTTCACTAGGGTGCAAGCTGCCATCAGCAAACGCTGCTGATACTTGGAGTTCAAGGAAAAACTGCAGCAAATCAAAGCGGCCACCCGATGAAATCTTAACTCGCTCGAGCGTCTCTTTCAGTGGGAAGTCGCTCTCTTTACCTTCACGGAACGCATTCTGAGCGGCAATACGCTGCTCACCATGAAGACTCATGCGCTCCATCATTGTCGATGCTAATTGGATCTCTTCACGTGTTACTTGACCTTTCGCCTTCGCTACGTGTCCCATAACCGCGAATGCCGCTTTAAAGAACTCCTGTTGCTTCTCAGCCTGACTTGGCCCACTACCAAACCCCGACGTGTTAAAGCCTGACTGATTTAAACGACGCGCTTTATCAAATTGATGACCAAGAAATAGACCAAAAATTAGGCCCAAGGGTCCGCCAAACAAGAAACCAAAAAAAGCGCCCAAAATTTTGCCAAATATTTGCATTATGTGTTCTCTATCTATGAATTTTATTCGAGTACTGCTGTCTTATGGTGCTGAATGCTAAGATTTCCTTTATCATAAGGACAAAGCTTTATTAATTGGATTGATACTAGATCAACCCTCCTTCTAGTGACACAGGATAGTTCAACTTCATGCAATGTTTCTCCCGCACCTTGTTAGCCGCATCGATCAGCTCTGCGTTATTTGTGCCGACAACTCAAGCTGAAACAACAATTGATGATAGTGTGCAGGAAATGCCCTCTACAGATCAATGTTTGATCGCACCATCTGAAGATTCACACCTCAATGAGCCGGCGTACGTCGAGGCCGATCGCCTAGAAGCCGTTAACGGTGAGAAAGCAAGTTACTCAGGGTCTGTAAAAGTGACTCAAGGCATCAAAACCATTGAAGCTGAGACGGTCACCCTACACCAGCAAGAGAACATTGTTGTCGCAGAAGGGAATGTGACCTTCAATGATGGTCAGTTCAAAGCCACATCAGATAAAGTGACCAACAACCTCACTACCAATGAGTTTGAGCTGGAAAATACTCAGTATCAGATGTTGTGTGAGTCAGGTCGTGGTGATGCGCGGTATATTGCTCGCACGGGTAAAGCCGTCTACGAGCTGGAAGATGGAACCATTACCTCTTGTCCTCCAGGTGACAAGTCGTGGCGTCTGAAAGCCTCTAATATCGAACTTGATCAAGACGAAGAGAGCGCCACTTTCGTCAATCCTCGTTTCGAGGTATTAGACGTTCCTATTTTCTACCTGCCATACTTAACGGTTCCAGTAGGTGAGAGTCGTAAAACCGGTTTTCTTTACCCAACATTCTCTTACGGCTCAAGCGACGGTTTCGAAACAGAAATACCGTTTTACTGGAACATTGCACCAAATTACGACCTTCAAACTACCGCGAAATACATGTCTGAGCGTGGCACTCAGCTGAATAATGAATTCCGCCATTTAAGTCAGTTTGGTCAAAGTACCGTCACATTTGAGTATTTAGATAACGACAGCAAATTCAAAGAGAAAGGCAGTCGATGGGGCGGCCAGTTTGAGTTTAATGGTATCTACAAAGAAGCGTGGAAGTTTGACGTCGATTACGCAAAGGTCAGTGACGTAGATTACTTCACTGATGTCGATTCGGCTATTGGTAACCGAGAAGATGGCCAACTTTTACAGTCGGGTTCCGTCGCTTATCGCTCTTTAAATTGGGATGCTTCACTGGCAGTGCGTGATTTCCAAGTACTGACCGAAGGTGAAAACCAACCATACCAGCTAATGCCGCAGGTCAAATTCAACTACTATGCGCCTATACTGTGGAACACCGTTGAAATGGATGTTATCAGTCACGTGTCTCGCTTTGAGACCGAGGCAAATGGTAAACCTTCCGCCACTCGAGCGCATATTGAGCCAGGCATTAAGGTTCCTCTGAGTAACACTTGGGGTTCTTGGACAACAGAGGCACGCCTGCTTGGAACTTATTACAGCCAAGACCTTAACGGTGTTGATACCACAAGCGGTGAGTTTTCTGGTTTAGAAAAGACCGTCAGCCGAGTGATCCCTGAGTTTAGAAGTCATGCTGGCATCATTCTTGAGCGAAATACCACTCTTGTCACTGGCTATACCCAGACTCTTGAGCCGCAAGTTCAATATCTCTATGTACCAGAGCAAGACCAAAGTGAGATTGGCTTGTATGACACTACCCTTCTGCAAACTGACTATTACGGCCTATTCCGCAGTCGTAAGTACAGCGGTGTTGATCGTATCGCAGCAGCAAACCAATTGAGCTATGGTGCATCGTCGCGTTTCTTTGACGATGAATACAAAGAGCGTCTCAATATCTCTTTTGGTCAGATCTTTTTCATCGATAAAGACACCAAAAATCCAGATGCAACCGTCGGAGAAGAGGCTCGTTCTAACTACTCATCATGGGCTGTTGAGATCGACTTTAACTATGATGATTACCTCTTCTATCACGGTGGTGTTCAATACGACATTGATGCAGGCGATATGCAGTTAGCGAATAGTACAATTGAGTATCGCATCGATGAAAACGGCTTTGTTCAAGCTAACTATCGCTATGTCACCAAAGAGTATATTGAAGATAATGTAGGCGATACCATCACTAATATTGATGAGATCACCCGTGAGGGTATTTCTCAAGCTGGCTTAGTAACGGGCTACCAGTTCTCACCGAAATGGTATGCAAGTGCTCAGTACTACCATGATATGAATGAAAACATCGCTATCGAGTGGCTCGCCAACCTTCGTTACAAAGACGATTGTTGGTATGTGGGCGTGACCTATAGTAACGAGCTACGAAGCTGGACAGGAACGGGCTATGCCGATATCAACGCCGATCCTGTTTACGAAAATAACTTCAGTATCAACTTCGGTATTGTTGGTTTCGGTACAGCAGCAGGCACAGGATCCAACACCTCTGGCTTTGATAGCTCGGGTAACTCATTAGAGTATGGCCGCCCATTCTTCTTAAATAACTAATTTAGATTTTATTGGTGTTAAACCGGTAAATAGAAAGGACAACACATGACACTGTGGAAACACACATTAATCGCGCTTGCTACTATTTGTACTGCTTCAGTAAGCCACGCTGCTCCAGTAGAGCTCGACAAAGTAAAAGTCATCGTAAATGAGGGCGTTATCCTACAGAGTGATATCGACGCATCGATGAAAACATTGCGCGCCAATGCTAAGAAAAATGGTCAAACTCTTCCTTCTCAAGAGGTATTAAAAGATCAGGTATTAGAGAAACTGATCATCGACACCATTCAAACTCAAGAAGCAGAGCGCATTGGTGTGCGTATTGACGATAGCCGCCTTGATCAAGCCATCGCCGGTATCGCTAAAGACAACAACCAGACTATAGAGCAGCTCACCGCTTCCGTAGCTGAACAAGGTCTAAGCTACAACGCGTTCCGCGAACAAGTAAGAAAAGAGATTGCCGCGAGTGAAGCACGCAATGCGTTGGTTCGTCGTCGAATCAATATTCTACCTGCAGAAGTCGACAACCTAGCTGACATCCTAGCGCAAGAAACCAATGCAACGGTTCAATATAAGATTGGTCACATCCAGCTTCGTTTTAACGATGATCAGACCAAAGAAGAACTAGAAGCACAAGCCAATGAGCTTGTTGAAGAGCTGAACTCAGGTAAAGATTTCAGCACAATGGCTTACACTTACTCCAAAGGTCCTAAAGCACTGCAAGGTGGTGATTGGGGTTGGATGCGTAAAGAAGAGATGCCAACAATCTTTGCAGACCAAATCAAACTTCAGAATAAAGGCAGCATCATCGGCCCGTTCCGAAGTGGTGTGGGTTTCCATATTCTAAAAATCGAAGATGTAAAAGGCCTAGAAACCGTCGCTGTAACTGAAGTCAATGCGCGACACATCCTAGTCAAACCAACGGTTATCTTGAGCGATGAAGGTGCGCAAGAGCTTCTGCTCGACATCACACGTCGCATCAAAGCAGGTGAAGCAACCTTTGGTGAATTAGCACAGCAATATAGCCAAGACCCAGGCTCAGCAGTTCAAGATGGTGAATTGGGCTACCAAACTCCAGACCTGTACGTACCAGAGTTTAAACATCAGGTTGAGACTCTGCCTGAAGGCGATATCAGTGCGCCATTTAAAACCGTTCATGGTTGGCACATTGTTGAAGTTCTTGATCGCCGTGAAGTAGACCGCACCGACTCAGCGCTTAAAAACAAAGCTTACCAGATTCTATTCAATCGCAAGTTCAATGAAGAAGCGGGCGCTTGGCTACAAGAGGTTCGAGCAAGCGCTTTTGTAGAGATGGTTGAGGAAGAGCAAGATGACAACTAGAAGAATTGCGGTAACAGCAGGTGAACCTGCCGGTATCGGGCCAGATTTAGTGCTTGCTCTCTCTCAAAAGAGCTGGCCACATCAGTTGGTGGTGTGTGCGGATAAACAGATGCTGGCTGAACGCGCAAAACTCCTCAATTTAGACGTTGAGCTACTCGACTACAATAGTGAAGATGCACCTCAACCTCAGCAAGCCGGAACCTTAGTGGTTAACCATATTCCAATGGCAGAGCCTACGATTGCAGGCACACTCAACGAAGCCAATGGTCATTATGTATTAAATACATTAGAAACTGCCGCAATGGGCTGTATGAATAATGAATTTGATGCTATTGTCACCGGCCCTGTTCATAAGGGGGTAATTAACCGTGCTGGGGTCGCGTTTAGCGGTCACACTGAGTTCTTTGCTGAGAAGTCCAACACACCATTAGTTGTAATGATGTTGGCAACCGAAGGATTACGTGTTGCGCTTGTCACAACGCATATTCCTTTAGCCTATGTTTCCCAAGCCGTCACCGAAGACAGACTTGCGCAAATCATCGAAATTCTAAATAGAGATCTCGTTGAGAAATTTGCGATTGAGAAACCTAACATTTATGTATGTGGACTAAACCCACATGCCGGCGAAGATGGCTGTTTAGGACGTGAAGAGATTGAAACCATCACTCCAACGCTCGAAAAAATTCGCCAAGAAGATGGCATAAACCTGATTGGTCCATTACCAGCAGACACCATTTTCAATGAAAAATATTTGCAAGATGCAGATGCTGTTTTAGGTATGTATCACGACCAAGTTCTACCTGTACTAAAGTACAAAGGCTTTGGTCGCTCAGTGAATATCACGCTTGGCTTGCCATTTATCCGTACATCGGTCGATCATGGCACCGCCTTAGATTTGGCAGGGAAAGGCCAAGCTGATACAGGGAGCTTTAGAACAGCGCTCACGCACGCCATTGAATTAGTAGAGAAAAAACAATGAGAAATGATGTCCACTTAGGGCACAAAGCGCGTAAACGTTTTGGTCAAAACTTCCTAAACGATCCGTATATTATCGACGGGATCGTATCGAGCATTAATCCACTACCGGGACAAAACCTAGTAGAGATTGGCCCTGGTCTAGGTGCAATCACAGAGCCAGTCGGCAAGCTGGTGGATAAGTTCACCGTAATTGAACTCGATAGAGATCTAGCAGAACGCTTACGCACTCATCCAGACCTAGCGGATAAGCTGACGATCCACGAAGGCGATGCGATGAAGTTCGACTTCGATCAGCTCGTTAAGCCAAACAATAAACTGCGTATCTTCGGTAACCTACCGTACAACATTTCTACGCCGTTAATGTTCCACCTATTTGAATTCCATAAAGACATTAAAGACATGCACTTTATGCTTCAAAAAGAGGTGGTAAACCGTCTAGCAGCGGGACCGGGTAGCAAAGCTTACGGCCGTTTGACGGTTATGGCTCAGTACTACTGTAAAGTAACGCCTGTACTTGAAGTACCACCAACAGCGTTCGTTCCGCCACCGAAAGTAGATTCGGCAGTGGTTCGTCTTCAGCCATATGAAGAGCTTCCGTACCCAGCTAAAGACCTGAAGTGGCTAGATCGCGTATGTCGTGAAGGCTTTAACCAGCGTCGTAAAACAGTCCGTAACTGCTACAAATCTTTGATTAGCAAAGAGGTTCTGGAAGAGTTGGACATCAATCCGAGCATGCGTCCAGAGAACCTGACTCTGGTGCAATTCGTGGATATGGCGAACTGGTTATACGACAACCACAACGCAACAAAATAGATAAAAAGGCTCCTAGCTGCGGTTAGGAGCCTCTTTTTTATGTAATACTCTAGATTGAACAATAACAAAAAGGTGCGAATATGGATGTATCAACGCCTTGTATTAAGTGCCAAGTCCACTCTAAATACATAGAAGACCAATCAGAGCCAACTAAGAACCGCTACGTCTTCGCCTACATCATCACGATCAAAAACCTCAGCCAAGAGACTGTTCAGCTGCTCTCTCGACGTTGGTTGATCACCGACTCAAACGGAAAACAGCTCTCTATTGAGGGAGAAGGTGTGGTCGGTCAGCAGCCAGTTATTGAGTCCAGTGACGAATACACTTACACCAGTGGGACTGTCATCGAAACCCCTGTCGGTGTAATGCAAGGGCATTACGTTATGACTGACAGCAAAGGAGCGGAGTTTATTGCTGAGATTGAACCGTTTCGCTTAGCTATCCCTAATATCCTTAACTAACCCTCCCCCATAGATTGAACAGGAAATAACGTGCCGAATTATATTGTCGGAGATATCCAAGGCTGCTTTGATGAATTTAAGCAACTTCTTGAACAGATCCAATTCAACCCGAGCACAGACACTTTATGGGTTGCGGGAGACTTGGTCGCTCGTGGTCCTAAGTCTTTAGAAACACTGAGATATATCCGTAATCTCGGCGGAGCTGCGAAGGTGGTGTTAGGTAACCATGACTTGCACCTGCTCGCCGTATCTCAAGGCTTATTCCCAGCAAAAGCGAAAGATAAGACTCAACCAATTCTGGAAGCTCCAGACAGAGAAGAGCTATTAAGTTGGTTGCGACAACAGCCACTAATGCAAGAGCACGATGAATTTGTGGTGGCGCATGCTGGTATTTCCCCCCAATGGAGCCTAAAGCGCGCTCGTAAAGAGAGCGACAAGATAAGCAAACTCCTCCAGTCAGACAAATGGCCTTGGCTGATCGAGAATATGTACAGCAACACTCCCGATCTCTGGAGCAAGGATTTAGAAAAAATCGATCGCTACCGCTATGCCATTAACAGCTTTACCCGCATGCGTTTTTGCTTCCCAGATGGGCGTTTGGATATGGGATGTAAACTGCCGCCAAAAGAGGTGTCAGATACTCAGTTTATTCCTTGGTTTAACCTGCCGCAGCGTAAACAACTCGATAAAACGGTACTGTTTGGTCACTGGGCAGCACTAGAAGGCTATCAAGGTAAAGATGTGATTGGCTTGGATACCGGGTGTGTATGGGGAGGAGAACTCACCATCTTACGTTGGGAGGATAAAAAGTTCTTTACACAGAAAGCACTATAAATACGAGATACGAGATACGAGATACGAGATACGAGATACGAGATACGAGATACGAGATACGAGATACGAGATACGAGATACGAGATACGAGAAGCTTGCGCTACTAGTGAGATAGCGCAAGCAGTTACAAACTTTAGACCTTAGCGCTCTAAAATCACAAACTCCATGTTATGTTTGTTTTTCTCATCCGCTTTAAACTGCTCAGAATAGCTTTGCGTCCAACCTTCTCCCCAATCAGGGAACTGAGTATCGCCTTCAACAACAAGATCAATATAGGTTAGATACAGCTTATCCGCTTTCGGTAAACAGTGAGCGTAGATCGAGCCACCACCTATGATCATCACCTCTTCCACATCACCGACCAACTCTAAAGCCTGCTCAACAGACGTCGCCATCGTGACGCCATCAATTTTCAAGGTTTCATCACGGCTCACAACGATATTCAAGCGCCCTGGTAACGGACGGCCAATAGAATCATAAGTTTTACGTCCCATCACAATAGGCTTACCCATTGTCGAACGTTTAAACCACGCAAAATCAGCGGGAAGATGCCAAGGCATTTGATTGTCTTTACCAATGACGCGATTGTCTGCCATTGCCGCTATCATACTGATGATCATATCTACTGAGGTCCTACTCTGAATTGGGTTAATGTTTGCTAAACGATAGGTCTACGGCGGTAGAATAACAGCCCTGGTACTGCTAAGCCAATCGCTAACCCCGCGATAATGAACATCGCTTTAAGGAAATTCTCCATCAACATCGCGACTAACTCAGGTGTATAGCCCGCATTGTTAATCTCAACCATCGCAATCATCGCCTTGAAGGCAAAGACCCCCGGAACCATTGGAATGAGAGCTGCGACCGTAAACACCTTAGGGTGAGCCAGCAGTTTATGCGACCAATGGACACCTATCATGCCAACAAGGGTTGCTGCAAAGAAGGTCCCCCACTCAATAGGCACTCCAAAGTGCATCATTAAATATCGACTTCCGTGACCAATGGCCCCACCAAGCGCACAATAGATAAGTGCTCGCTGTGGAACGTTGAATACCAGCGCAAAGCCAACAGCAGGAATGGCAGCAAAAAACATATCATTGGCTAAACCTAATAATAACTCTAACATTATCCAGCCCACCCCCATACGCCCGACAAGCTCATTGCAGCCACAATGCCAAGGCTAGTTGCCAATGTCAGTAAACTCGCCATAGTAAAGCGCGCTAGCCCCATATTGATGTGGCCTTTAAGCATATCTGCAACAGAGTTAATTAATGGAAAGCCTGGGACCAACATTAATACTGAAGAGGCCATTGCGATAGTGGGTTGACCGCCAATATCGAACAAAACAGCTTGAGCAGAAATGGCTGTAGTCACAAAAGCTGTAACGGCAAAGTTAAGCAGAGGGTTAAAGTGTCGATGACCGATCTCTTGACGAACAATCATGCCGCACGCAGACGCGATAAAAGTCATCATAAATACATGCCAATCGCCTCCAGCTAAACGACTGAATGAAGCACAAGATAACCCTATCATCACCACAACCAACCAGCGGTTGTAGCGCTCAGGGCTGATATCGTTAATCTTCCTCTGTGCTAAGTCAGAATCTAGAATCCCTTTTTCCATCATGATGCAGATGCGTTGAATATCAGTAATCACCCGCATATTGATACCACGATCAGCACAGCTTCGAGTGGTGGTGATACAGTGATCACCCATAACAGTCGTAACCACTAGCGCATTGGCGGACAAAGCGACTTCCACTTCGTCGACACCACATGCAATGCCTATGCGACGCATGATGTCGCCCACTAAGGTACTTTCAGCACCGTGTGCCAATAACATTTGTCCAGATTGAGCGACCAATCGAGATATCGCTCGTTGTTTTGATGCCATGATTTCCTTCCCATTGGCGTTGATACTTAAGAGGTAGATTTTGCCTGATTCATCATCACCGATTCATGATTTAGATACAAAAAAACCGCAATATTAATTGCGGTTTTCGTCTAATCGGCTCAATTAGTCACGAACGTAGATAACATGACCGTCATCTTCTTCGTCATCCCAATCGTCCCAATCATCGTCAGTCACTACATCTTTGCCGCTCATCGCGTCTTTGTGGTAGTCATCCCACATGAAGTCGACTTTCTCTTCTTCAGTCACTTCTTCCTCTTCACGAGGTAGATTTTCCATGAAGTCAGCGAGTTTGTAACAAAGGTCTTTAGTACCCAGTTTGTTCACAGCTGAGATTTGGAAGTACTCGCCTTCCCAACCTAGAGCATCAATAATCTCTTGGATTTTCTCTTGCGCTTCTTCTTCAGGCATGAGATCAACTTTGTTGAACACTAACCAGCGAGGCTTTTGAGCCACTTTTTCGCTGTACTGCTCAAGCTCATCGATGATCGTGAGTGCATTCTGAATAGGATCCGATTGATCAATTGGCATGATATCGATCATATGCAGTAGTACACGACAACGCTCAAGGTGCTTCAAGAATCGAATACCAAGGCCAGCACCATCCGCAGCGCCTTCAATCAGACCTGGGATATCGGCAACCACAAAGCTCTTCTCTGGAACCACACTCACTACACCCAAGCTTGGGATAAGTGTCGTAAACGGATAATCCGCTACTTTTGGTTTCGCTGCAGAAACAGAACGAATGAAGGTAGATTTACCAGCATTTGGTAGACCTAGCATACCTACATCCGCAAGCAGCAGTAGCTCTAGACGAAGTTCACGAACCTCACCTTTAGTACCCATGGTCTTTTGACGAGGTGCTCGGTTAACAGACGACTTAAAACGCGTGTTACCTAGGCCGTGCCAACCGCCTTTTGCGACCATCACTTTCTTGCCGTGCTCAGCAACTTCAGCCACGATTTCATTAGTGTGGATATCAACAGCACGAGTACCTACTGGAACTTTCAATGTGATGTCTTTACCACGCTTACCTGTACAGTTACCACCACGGCCATTCTCACCACGCTCTGCATTGTAAAAACGTTGGAAACGGTAATCGATCAGTGTGTTTAGGTTTTCATCCGCTTGGATGTAAACATCACCACCGTCACCGCCATCACCGCCGTCAGGACCGCCTTTTGCTACGAATTTTTCGCGCCAAAAACTTACTGTACCATTACCACCATCACCGGCTTCTACTTTTACTACCGCTTCATCAACGAATTTCATTTTTAACTCCGCACTTTGCGCTGCGTATCACTCATCAGAGAATGATATAAATTCTAGCAGATCCGTATTTAGATCGATCACCTAAGATCTAGGGTCTATCTGCAACTAAGGAACAAATAAGAAGGGGTTCTTTGCTGTACACGTAACAAGAGCGCCTGCTTTTTTATTCTCGCTTTAATTTCAATCTCATTATAAATAAAAAACCCCGCCTAACGGCAGGGCTTTTAAATTCATCTTGAGACTGAGAAATTACTCAGAATCGATGCTAACGAATTTACGGTTTTTAGGACCTTTCACTTCGAATTTCACTTTACCTTCAGTAAGAGCGAAAAGAGTGTGGTCTTTACCGATACCTACGTTAGTACCAGCGTGGAACTTAGTACCACGTTGACGAACGATAATGTTACCTGCAAGAACAGATTCACCACCGAAACGCTTTACACCAAGACGTTTGCTTTCTGAATCGCGGCCGTTACGAGTAGAACCGCCAGCTTTTTTGTGTGCCATTGTTAAACTCTCCTATAACTTAAGCGTTAATGCCAGTGATTTTCACTTCAGTAAACCACTGACGGTGGCCAGCTTGCTTACGAGAGTGCTTACGACGACGGAACTTAACGATTTTAACTTTATCGCCACGACCGTGTTGTACTACTTCCGCAGTAACCTTACCACCTTCAACAAGAGGTGCACCAACAGTGATTTCTTCACCGTTAGCAACAAGAAGAACTTTATCAAATTCAACAGTTGCACCAGTTTCAACGTCTAATTTCTCTAAACGAAGAGTTTGACCTTCGCTTACACGGTGTTGTTTACCACCAGATTGGAAAACAGCGTACATATTTTACTCCGCTTTTTCCGCACAGCCTCATTTGGGTGTGCGCTAAACTAATCATCAATAGGGCGCAGATTCTACAGAGAAGATACGCCTTTGACAAGCCATATTTTTAAAAAATTGGCGAAAACCTGTTCGCCAAAGAAAAGTGCGGCAATCATGCCCTTAAGCGATGTATTAATCAACGTTTTTTAGTGTATTATTCAACAATTAATACAACGTATAAGCCTTACAGGGTCTAACTTTAGCCGGATGAACAATGGATTTTAAAGCTATCCAAGCGCTTACTGCCAATGATATGGCAAAAGTGAATGAAACAATTCAAGCCCAACTTAATTCTGACGTAAGTTTAATCAACCAACTTGGTTTCTATATCGTGAGCGGTGGCGGCAAGCGCCTTCGCCCTTTGCTTGCTCTTTTATCAGCTCGTGCTCTTGGCTATCAAGGTGACGCTCATATCACCTCGGCAGCCTTTATTGAATTCATCCATACAGCGACTTTATTGCATGATGATGTGGTGGATGAATCGGACATGCGTCGCGGTAAAGCAACAGCGAATGCAGCCTTTGGTAATGCAGCCAGCGTTCTGGTTGGTGATTTTATCTACACTCGTTCATTCCAAATGATGACAAAGTTAGGATCACTAAGGATCCTTGAACTGATGAGTGAAGCGGTAAACGTGATCGCGGAAGGTGAAGTTCAGCAATTAATGAACTGCAATGATCCAAACACCACTGAAGAAAGCTACATGCAGGTGATCTACTCGAAGACTGCACGCCTGTTTGAAGCAGCGACACAAATTGGCGCTATCTTGACTGAATCGTCACCTGAAGTCGAAACGGCAATGCAGAACTACGGTAAATACCTTGGCACCGCTTTCCAGTTGATTGATGATGTGATGGACTACACCGCAGATGGTAAAGAGATGGGTAAAAACGTGGGTGATGACCTTGCAGAAGGTAAACCGACTCTGCCACTGCTTTACGCCATGCGCAACGGTACACCAGAGCAAGCAAGTATGATCCGCGAAGCGATTGAGCACTCTAACGGTATGGAGAAGCTTGACGATATTCTTGCAGCAATGAAGGCGACAGGATCTCTAGAGTACACCACGCAGAAGGCGCACGAAGAGGCGGATAAAGCAATTGCCGAGTTATCTATACTTCCAGATTCAGAATACAAGCAAGCGCTAACAACACTGGCTCACCTAGCGGTAAAACGCAGCAAGTAGTCATTCAGCGCAACTGGGATTCGACAGATTAATAAAAAGAGCCCTCAGAGGCTCTTTTTTAGTTTTTGGGGAGTTAGTAACGGCTAGACTCCAATGAAAGTGGAAGTTGCGTATCAATCGCTTCTAGCTCTTCTAGCGGCACTGCATATTGCTCATGGGTGTGATAAGACTCAACTAAGGCGGTTTGCTCTTGCTCATCAATCACTAGCACCTTACCTAGGTGCCCCAAATATTCGACGTGCGTCCCTTTTTGTACTCGACTCATACCCTACCCTCGGTTTTCCATTTCAACGGGAATACGAGCCTTTAGCAAACAAAGATCAAAAGCCGAGATCAAAAAAACCGCTCATCAGAGCGGCTTTTGAATCAAGACAATCTAAATGCGCTTATTTAGCGAATTCAACACCGATTTCGATGTCGCCATTTAGAGTTTCTAGCATGCTGTCTAGTGCATTGCGCTCAAAGTCGCTGAGTTCACCGTAGCTCAGGATCGCCTCTGCACCTTCTTTACCAAGTTTCACTGGCTGTGCGAAGAATGGTGCGTGCTCGCCTTCACCTTCAACGTATGCACACTCAATAACGCCTTCTTCACCTTGAAGCGCTTTAACAAGTGCTAGACCAAAGCGACAAGCTGCTTGGCCCATAGATAGTGTCGCACTACCACCGCCCGCTTTCGCTTCTACTACTTCAGTACCCGCGTTTTGAATACGAGTTGTCAGTGCTGCGATCTCTTCGTCTGTAAACTCAACACCCTCTACTTGTGAAAGTAGTGGAAGGATTGTTACACCAGAGTGACCACCGATAACTGGTACACGGATATCGCCTGGATCTTTGTCTTTTAGCTCAGCAACGAATGTTTCAGAACGAATAACATCTAGAGTCGTAACACCGAATAGACGACGCTTGTCGTAAACGCCTGCTTTCTTAAGAACTTCAGCAGCGATTGGCACCGTTGTGTTCACTGGGTTCGTGATGATACCCACACAAGCTTTTGGACAAACAACCGCGATTTTTTCAGCTAGAGACTTAACAATACCCGCGTTTACATTGAAAAGATCCGCACGATCCATACCAGGCTTACGTGCAACACCCGCAGAAATAAGAACGACATCAGCACCTTCTAGCGCTGGAGTTGGATCTTCACCCGCGTATCCTTTGATCGAAACCGGCGTTGGGATATGGCTAAGATCAGCAGCAACACCCGGTGTTACTGGAGCGATATCGTAAAGAGCAAGATCAGAACCAGCAGGTAGGCGGTTCTTAAGTAATAGGGCTAGGGCTTGACCGATGCCACCAGCGGCACCAATAACAGCTACTTTCATTTGTTATTCTCCTTGAGAGATTTTCTCTTATAAATTCTTAGTAGGGTGATTTGTGAGCTAATTTAAGTTCAAAAACTATAATAATCACAAAGTGATTACAATCAATTAACGCCAGCTTTGCGACCTCGCGCAAGTCAATAAAACCGTGCTACACAGAGAATTTGTATTATGTGAATAATTGACTGAAATAACAAAGCAAATCGTCATTAATGGCATATTATTCTATTTAATGTTTACAGTGATATGACTAACAAATTGCCTGGATACTTTGGCTAAAACTGAATATGTATGCGAGAATATGCAAATAGATTTGTTTAGAAATAAGAAGACATATGCGCAATACCGAAAAACAAGACAACTTAGTTCGCGCTTTTAAAGCTTTACTAAAAGAAGAGCGCTTTGGCTCTCAAGGTGAGATTGTCGACGCACTCAAGCACGAAGGCTTTGAGAGTATCAACCAATCAAAAGTCTCGCGTATGTTAACTAAGTTTGGTGCGGTTCGAACTCGCAATGCGAAAATGGAGATGGTTTACTGTCTTCCCGCTGAACTAGGTGTTCCAACAGTTTCTAGCTCACTCAGAGAGTTAGTGCTAGATATTGACCACAATAACGCGTTGGTTGTTATTCACACAGGTCCTGGTGCTGCACAGTTAATCGCTCGCTTATTGGACTCTCTAGGTAAGTCTGAAGGCATCCTAGGCGTGGTTGCTGGTGATGACACTATCTTTATTACCCCAACGTTGGCAGTCACAACCAAACAGCTATTTGAGTCGGTATGTGAACTGTTTGAATACGCTGGCTAATGTTTGAAACGCCATAAACATTGCTCATACGAATGGATCATGAACACCTATAAAGTTCGTGATCCAAATCACATCCTGAAATATCCATCTCCAGCCACCAAAAATCACATAACTATTTGATTTTAAAAAATCTAGTTGCAACTAAAACGTTATATTAGTGCACCGTTATTTAGATTTTTTCGCTATAAGTTTTAACATTCGAGTAATTTACTGCCAATTTTTTGATATTATTCAGCCACTTTTTCATCACATGGATTGAAAAAGGTGCCGTTTCCAAAGAGGAAACTCCAGAAGCAACTACACTTGCTTCAGGGTTAATAATGAATAAAGGAAGGGAAATTCATGGCATTTACCAAACTTCTTAAAGTTGGTGCGATTGCAGCTGCTGTAATGGGCGCTGGCGCAGCTAACGCTCAAGAGTTCATCACAATCGGTACAGGTTCTGTTACGGGTGTTTACTACCCTACAGGTGGTGCTATTTGTAAACTCGTGAACAAAGGCCGCAAAGACCACAACATCCGTTGTTCAGTAGAATCAACAGGTGGTTCAATCTACAACGTTAACACTATCCGTGCTGGTGAACTGGATTTCGGTGTTGTTCAATCGGACTGGCAATACCACGGTTACAACGGTACAAGTAAGTTCAAAGATCAAGGCGAGTACAAAAAACTACGCGCTATGTTCTCTCTACACACAGAACCGTTCAACATCATTGCTCGTACAGACGCTGGCATCAATGGCGTTGCTGACCTAGCAGGTAAGCGCGTAAACATTGGTAACCCAGGTTCTGGTGACCGTGCAACTATGGGTGTTGTAATGGACGCTATGGGTTGGACTAACGACAGCTTCAAGCTAGCGTCTGAACTAAAAGGTTCTGAGCGTTCTCAAGCACTTTGTGATAACAAGATTGATGCATTCATCTACATGGTTGGTCACCCGAACGGTTCAATCAAAGAAGCAACAACGTCTTGTGACGCTAAGCTAGTTTCTGCAACAGGTCCTCAAATCGACAAGATCGTTGCTGAAAACCCATACTACGCATACAGCACAGTACCTGCAGGTATGTACCGCGGTACAGACGCTGACGTAAACAGCTTCGGTGTAGCAGCAACTATGGTAACAACGACTGACGTATCAGACGATGTTGCTTACAACGTTGCAAAAGCAGTATTTGAAAACTTTGACACGTTCAAACGTCTTCACCCTGCATTTGCAAACCTGAAGAAAGAGGACATGGTAAAAGCAGGTCTTTCTATCCCTCTACACCCAGGTGCTGAAAAATACTACAAAGAAGTGGGTCTTCTGAAGTAATCCCTCTTCAAACCTACTCTATCCAATAAGGAGGCGAGCCCTCCTTATTGGCTTTTCACGCTTTATAAAAAGAACCTAAGTGAAAAGAGACAAACTTTTAAGTCTCTCCAAATTGGAGAACTTACCTTCGTATCAAGCCTAAGACACAGTTGATCCAAAACGCATTTTCTTGTCAGTTCACTACACTAGATAGGAAGAAAAATTACGTATCGCTGTGACATGCGAAAAGGCTAGACCATCAATAATAAGGATAAAGTACATGACGCAGACAACATCACCGTCTTCTGATGTGCAAGAAATGGTGGCACAATCAGACACTGGAGCACGTAGCCCGAGCGGTATGCAAGGTCGTATTCTATGGTTTGTGCCGCTATGTTGGTCATTGTTCCAACTTTGGTATGCATCTCCGCTACCATTTATTTTTGACTTCGCTGTATTGAACGATACTCAAGCGCGAGCTATCCACCTCACGTTTGCTATCTTTCTTGCATTTACTGCTTACCCAGCATTAAAGAATTCTCCTCGCGACTATATACCAGCTCTTGATTGGATATTGGCGCTTGCTGGTAGTTTCTCTGCTGCTTATATCTACATTTTTTACACGGAGCTCGCTGGCCGTTCAGGCGCTCCGACGACTTTTGATATTGTGGCAGCGGTAACAGGTATGGTACTGCTACTGGAAGCGACACGACGTGCACTTGGTCCACCGCTTATGGTGGTTGCAGCTGTATTCCTGCTGTACACGTTCGGTGGTCCATACATGCCAGACGTGATCGCACACAAAGGTGCAAGTCTCAACAAAGCAATGTCGCATCTATGGTTAACGACTGAAGGTGTGTTTGGTGTTGCTCTGGGTGTTTCTACCTCATTCGTATTCTTGTTCGTACTCTTTGGTGCAATGCTAGAGCGTGCGGGTGCGGGTGCTTACTTCATCAAAGTCGCATTCTCACTGCTTGGTCACATGAAAGGCGGTCCTGCAAAAGCAGCTGTTGTGGCTTCGGGCCTATCTGGTCTTGTTTCTGGCTCTTCGATTGCTAACGTAGTAACCACAGGTACTTTCACGATTCCACTGATGAAACGTGTTGGCTTCCCTGGGACTAAAGCGGGCGCAGTAGAAGTAGCAGCTTCAACCAACGGACAACTCACTCCGCCAATCATGGGTGCAGCTGCATTCTTGATGGTGGAATACGTGGGTATCTCTTATGTTGAGGTTATCAAAGCAGCACTACTACCAGCACTTATCTCTTACATCGCTCTGATTTACATCGTTCACTTAGAAGCGTGTAAAGCGGGCATGACAGGTCTTCCTCGTCGTCACACTCCAACTGTAGTTCAAAGTCTACTATCGTTCACTGGCACGATTTTAGGTCTATGTATCATCAGTGCAGTGGTTTACTACGGTGTTGGTTGGACGAAAGATGTGTTTGGCGCAGCTGCGACACCTATCGTCACAGTCGCTCTACTTCTCTCCTATCTTGGTTTGGTTCGCATCTCAGCAAAATACGCTGAAGAGGGCGGTATCGAAATCGACGAGAACCTAACGGAAGTACCGGATCCAGGTCCAACCATCAAGTCAGGCTTACACTACCTACTGCCTATCGTGGTTCTAGTATGGTGTCTAACCGTTGAGCGCTTCTCTCCGGGTCTATCAGCATTCTGGGCAACGGTATTTATGATCTTTATTCTGATCACTCAACGTCCACTGATGGCGATGATGACCAAATCTGAAGATCTTGCGGCTCAAACAAAAGAAGGCTTTATCGATCTAGCTGAAGCACTGGTTTCAGGTGCGCGTAACATGATCGGTATCGGTGTGGCGACTGCCGCAGCTGGTACAGTGGTAGGTGTGGTAACACTTACTGGTATCGGTCTGGTTATGACTGACTTCGTTGAGTTTATCTCAGGTGGTAGCATCCTACTCATGCTGTTGTTTACTGCGGTAATTAGCTTGATTCTAGGTATGGGTCTACCAACAACAGCAAACTACATTGTTGTTTCAACCCTAATGGCGCCGGTAATCGTAACGCTAGGTGCAGCACACGGTTTGATCATTCCACTGATTGCCGTTCACTTGTTCGTGTTCTACTTCGGTATCTTAGCCGATGATACACCACCTGTTGGTCTAGCAGCTTTTGCAGCCGCGGCGATTGCTAAGTCGGATCCAATCCGTACTGGTATTCAAGGCTTTACTTACGATATCCGTACTGCCATCTTACCGTTCATGTTCATCTTCAATACCCAACTACTGTTGATGGGCATTGATTCATGGTGGCATTTAGCGCTGACGATCTTCTCATCGGTAGCAGCGATGCTGATCTTCTCTGCCGCGACGCAAGGTTGGTGGTTCACTAAGAATAAATGGTGGGAAACAGTACTCTTACTTGTACTTACCTTCTCTTTCTTCCGTCCGGGTTTCTGGTGGGACATGATCTACCCAGCGAAAGTTCTTTCACCAGGTGTTGAGATTGCGCAAGTTACTGAGCAGCTAAATGTAGGACAATCTATCGAACTAAGAGTCGGTGGTGAGAACCTAGAAGGCGAATACTCAGAAAAGACTGTGCGTCTGCCGTTTGATGACAAGGCAGCCACTGCTGAAGAACGTATCTCATCAATGGGTCTGATGCTAACCGAAGCTGACGGCAAGATGATTGTCGACATGGTTGAGTTTGGCAGCCCTGCTGAAGCGGCTGGTATCGATTTTGATTGGGAAATTAAGTCAATCATTCAAGATGCTGACCGACCAATGAAAGAATGGGTATTTGTTCCTACTCTATTGATCCTCATTGGCTTAGGTATGAACCAAAGAAGACGTGCTCGTAAGGATGAGATTAGCGCGTAACGATGGGAAGTGAGAGTATTCCAAACACTTTCACTTCTGTATTACACGGAAAGGATAGTACGGCGTTAGACTCGCTCAGCGCCGCTAAACCAAAGAGACAAAAACATGTACAGACAAATCCTTGTTCCAGTTGATCTTAATGACAAAGGCTTTTCAGACAAAGCCGTTGAACTTGCAGTATGGCACGCCAAACATAGCAACGCAGAGATTCACCTTTTGAACGTTCTGCCAGGTATTCACATGTCTATGGTTGCATCTTACTTCCCGAAAGATGCAGCAAACCAAATGAAGCAAGACGTAAAGCGTCAGCTTCAAGAGTTTGCAGATAAATACATCGATGACGAAGTGATCTACAAAGTACATGTGGCTGAAGGTAAAACCTACTCGACCATTTTAGACCACGCAGAGAAGCTAGGCGCAGACCTTATCGTTATGCCAAGCCATAAGCGCTCTAAGATTGATAAAGTGGTTCTAGGCTCTGTAGCAAGCAAAGTGGTACAGAACTCACCAATCAATGTTTTGGTGGTGAAGCCACAAGGCTAAGTTTATTCCGTTCTCAAGCACAAAAGGTTGGCTTCTATGCCAACCTTTTTATTGGAGGAATTAAACCAAAGACTACGTCACTAGATTTTGAGCGACCCCTGCTGCAAACGCGTCAATGTTATCCATTAGAATATCCGCCAGCTTCTGTATCGCACTATCGCTGCCCCACGCCACATGAGGTGTCAAAATAAGATTAGGTAAGTCACTGTTTGCTAAAAGAGGGTTAGACTTATCTGCCGGCTCAGCCGTGAATACGTCAACACCCGCCCCTGCAATCTCGCCACTGCGCAGCGCTTCAACTAACGCGACTTCATCCACCAGTCCACCGCGTCCTGCATTGATCAGCACACAATTTGGTTTCATCATCTGAAACTCTTCGCTAGAGATTACATTCTCTGTCTGAGCCGTTAACGGGCAGTGTAAGCTGATTGCATCCGCGGTTTTAAGTACCTCTTCAAAGGGCGTGTAACCCTCGCGGCAAGTGCTCGTTCCCTTGCGTTCAGCAAACACCACCTGCATTCCAATCGCTTTGGCCAAAACTGCAGTCGCTTGGCCTAAACTGCCACTCCCCAAGATACCTAAGATGCTGCCAGCAATATCTTGAATTGGGTGCGTGAAAAAGCAGAACTGTTTATCGCGTTGCCATACATCACGCTCGATATCTTGGTGGTAGCCCTTAAGGTTACGCTTTAAGGCGAACAGCATTGCAATCACATGTTCGGGAACGGACTGAGTCGCGTATCCCTGAATGTTACTGACTGAGATTCCATTACCTTGACAGTACTCCAGGTCAATGTTGTTTACGCCAGTAGCAGAGACAGCAATAAAACGCAGTTTAGCGGCGGATGATAAGTTGGAAGCATTCAGCACCACTTTATTCGTGATAACAATCTCTGCGTCTGCTATTCGCTCAGCGACTTGGTTCGGTTGAGTGAAGTCATACTCCACCCACTCATGTTCAAAACTCAACGCTTTTAAAGAGATCTGGGATGGAATGGTTGCCCTATCGAGGAACACCACCTTAGGCTTGCTCATTATTCTTCCTTGTTTCAACATTCGTCTATCAGTCCATTCTAACCTTTCAGCTTTTTGTAGTCTGGTAGTTCCTGCTCAATATCAAAATGTTGAGCGATCTGCGGCTTGGCTTCTGGGTAAAAGTCACACGGGACAAACGCGGTAAATAACTGGTCAGTCGCAGGATGATAAAAACTGAGTTCAGATGCATGAAGCTCTAATCGTTGAGAATAACTGAGTGCTGACTCCGTTGAGTAAAACTCGTCTCCCACTATCGGATGACCCAGTGCCATGGTATGAACACGCAACTGATGAGAACGCCCTGTAATCGGAAGCAAACGTAACAGAGTTGTATGCTCCTCACGCTGCGCTACTTGGTAGCGAGTCTGGGCAGGCTTGCCCTGTTCAAAACACACTTTCTGTCGAGGTCTATTTGGCCAATCACAAATCAAAGGCAGGTCAACCTCCCCTTCAGCCCGCGCCACTTCACCCCACACCCGAGCGTAATAAAGTTTATGAGTTAATCGATACTGAAATTGCTTCTTTAAATGGCGCTCAGCCTGTTTATGCTTGGCAAACAGCATCAGACCTGAGGTCGACATGTCCAAGCGATGCACGGCTTGCGCCTGTGGGTAAGCCTCTACAACTCGGCTCCACATACTGTCATAGTGCTTTGGCTCTCGGCCGGGAACCGACAGTAATCCTGATGGTTTGTTGACCACTAAGATATCTTCATCTTCAAACACAACTTCAATCCAAGGATCGGTCGGAGGCGTGTATTTAACTAATGCCATGATATTTTTTTCGTCTCATAGATTTCTCAAAAATAAAAGCAAACCAAAATGTACATTTATAATTACAAATAAAAGCCAATATCGTACATTTTAATTGACAGTAATTTTAAACATGTTATTGATAAGGAAACAGGAGCTTAACAAGAAAAACCCAAGGATGTATTAATGGAAAACACGGTCACCGCCCCTCACCCCACTCAACCAACGCCGCTATCTGGATTACTGAAATCACTCGGTCCAGGGATAATGATGGCAGCTGCTGCCGTTGGTGGCTCTCACCTAGTCGCATCCACAAAAGCAGGGGCTATGTATGGCTGGCAATTGGCCGCGCTGATCGTTCTGGTCAACCTTTTTAAATACCCATTTTTCCGAGCTGGCATCCAGTACACCTTAGGTACTGGGCAGAGCCTAGTCGAAGGCTACTCTAACCTTGGGCGTCCTTACTTACTCGTCTTCACGGTGCTTAGTGCGATCTCTGCGGTCGTGAATACCGCTGCATTGTTATTGTTCAGCGCGAGCCTACTCAGTTACTTTATTCCTTTCGAACTCGCCACTAGCACGCTATCAATCATTGTGCTTGCGACCTGTTTGATCATTCTGTTTGCAGGACATTATCGTGCTCTAGATATGCTCTCAAAAACGATCATGGCTGTATTAACCATTACCACTTTGGCTGCGGTGGCGATTGCGTTTGGTTCACCCATCGAACCAGCAGCGACCTTTGAGCCACCTTCACCGTGGTCTCTGGCTGCGATTGGATTCATTGTGGTAACCATGGGTTGGATGCCAGCCCCAATTGAGATCTCAAGCATCACCTCGATGTGGCTTAAGAGCCAAAAAACCAAGCATGACGTAACCGCGCAATCCGCTCTGTTTGACTTCAATGTAGGTTACATTGGTACGGCACTACTGGCTTTAGTCTTCGTTGCACTTGGCGCACTGGTACTGCATGGTTCGGGGGTTGAACTCTCAGGTTCTGGTGTTGGTTTTACCCATCAATTAGTTGGTATCTATGCTTCAACCATTGGAGAATGGTCACGCCCTCTGATCGCCATTATCGCTTTCTTTTGTATCTTCGGCAGTACCATTACAGTGATCGACGGTTATTCACGAGTCTTGGCCGAGTCACAACGACTGCTCACCAATAAAGCGGACAGCCCTAAAATGTTACAAGGCTGGATCATTGTCGTCTCCATAGCTGCGATCGCTATTGTCATGTTCTTCACGTCCGCTCTAATGCCGATGCTAAACTTTGCGATGGTGTTGGCGTTCGCTACCACACCATTCTTTGCTCTACTTAACTACATTTTGGTGAGCAAAGCAGAGCTGCCTAAAGCCTTAGCACTAGGGTCAAAACTGAAACTGCTATCAATTGCCGGTTTGGTTTACTTATTCGGCTTCCTTGCTCTGTTTGTCTGGTGGAAGTGGTTCATGTGACACTCTAAATAACGCTTTTAAACAGATCTAAAAAAGGCCTTCATCATGAAGGCCTTTTGGGTATTTACCAGCTAAGAATTAGCCCTGTAGCATCACTCAAATTAGTTGTGCGAAACCACAATCAAACGCAGCGAATCAAGCTGTACTTGCGCTTTAGCAATGTAGCCCGTCAGCTCTTCAATTTGTGTCTCAATCACTTGTAACTCTTCGTCACGAATGTTTGGATTCACCGCTTTCAGTGCTTGTAGACGCTCTAGCTCGCCATTAAGGTTCGCTTGCATCTCTTTCTGAGCTTGCTCTCGAACTTCTTCCACTTTAGGCAGCACTTGCGCTTCACCGGCTTCAATCAACTTATGGATATCCGCTTGCACCGAGTTCACTAGCTTACTTGCTAAATGGCGGTTCACAGGGCTCAATTGACGGTTAAAGCCTTCAAATTCCACCTGTGAAGAGAGATCGTTACCACGCCCATCCATCATCAGACGAATCGGTGTCTTAGGTAAGAACTGGCTGATACCGCTGCGCTTAGGCGCCTGCGCATCAACAAGGTAAACCAACTCTAGAAGAATGGTACCGACAGGTAGGGCTTTGTTCTTCAACAGTGACACAGCTGAAGTACCCACGCCTTCACTCAATAGCAGATCAATACCACCTTGAATCATCGGGTGCTCCCAGCTGATGAAGTTCATATCTTCACGAGACAGCGCCGTATCACGGTCGAAGGTGATCGTTGCACCTTCGTATGGCAGACCTGGGTAGCTTGGAACCATCATGTGCTCAGACGGTGTGACTACCAGTGCGTTTTCACCCTTGTCATCTTGGTTAAGACCGATGGTGTCGAATAGGCTAAGTGCAAACGTCACCAAGTTGGTGTCGCCATCAGTAGAAGCAATTTTCTCAGCGATTTCAGCCGCTTTCTCACCGCCGTTTGAATGCATCTCAAGCAGTCGGTCGCGACCTTTCTCAAGATCAGCTTTAAGGCTCTGGTTGAGCTTCGCCGACTCTTCAATCACTTCATCTAACTGTTCAGTGTTGCCCGATGCCAGCATCTCAATCAGATTTTCTGCGTACTTGTCGTAAACGGTGCGACCTGTTGGACATGTCTCACCAAACGCATTCAAGCCTTCATCAAACCAACGTGCAAGAATTGCTTGTGAGGTACCTTTCAGGTATGGAACGTGGATGTCGATATCACGCTGCTGACCGATACGATCAAGACGACCAATACGCTGCTCAAGCAAGTCTGGGTTAAATGGTAAGTCAAACATCACCAATTGGTTTGCAAACTGGAAGTTACGACCTTCAGAGCCGATCTCACTACAGATCAGAACCTGAGCACCGCCCTCTTCTTGAGCAAAGTATGCCGCCGCTTTGTCACGCTCTAGGATAGACATCCCTTCGTGGAATACCGTTGCACGAATACCTTCACGCTCACGCAATGCCTGCTCAAGTTGCAGAGCTGTGCTCGCACGAGATGCGATCACCAGGACCTTCTCGCTGCGCTTCTCTTGGATCTTCTCTAGCAACCAGTTTACGCGTGAATCGAACTGCCACCAGCTTGATTCTTCACCTTCAAACTCTTGGAAGATCTCTTCTGGGTAGAGCATCTTCATCGCTCGCGCTTCTGGTGTCATCTTGCCACCAATCATGCCCGATACACGCATTGATGTGGTGTACTGAGTTGGGATCTCCATTGGCAGTAGATGAACATTACGCTTAGGGAAGCCTTTAATCGCAGCACGAGTGTTTCTAAATAGAACGCGGCCAGTACCGTGACGATCCATTAGATTATCAATCAGCTCTTGGCGCGCAATCGCCTGCTCTTCTTCTGGGCTGTCGCCTTCTATAACACGGAATAGAGGTTCAACGTCCTGCTCCGAAAGCAGCTCAGTAATCTGGTTTTTCTGGCTATCTTCTAGCTTGATACCAGAGAACAGTGCTGTTACTGCATCTGCAACCGGTGCATATTGCTCTTCTTCTTCAACAAATGCGTCGTAGTCATAGAAGCGATCGGGATCCAGCAGACGCAGACGAGCGAAGTGACTCTCACGACCCAGTTGTTCAGGTGTCGCCGTCAGTAGCAGCACACCCGGAGTATTCTCAGCTAATCCTTCCACCACTTGGTATTGGCGGCTTGGTTTGTCTTGGCTCCACTCTAGGTGGTGCGCTTCATCGACAACCAATAGATCCCACTCACCTTCCAGAGCTTGCTCGTAGCGTTTACGGCTCTTGCGCAGGAAGTCGAGTGAACACAATACATATTGCTGAGTATCGAACGGATTGTCCGATTCAGCGAAGGCTTCAATACAGCGCTCTTCATCAAAGATCGAGAAATGCAGGTTGAAACGACGCATCATTTCGACCAACCATTGATGCTGCAGTGTTTCTGGTACCACAATCAGGATACGCTCAGCACGGCCAGAAAGCACCTGCTGATGGATGATCATACCCGCTTCGATGGTTTTACCTAAGCCCACTTCATCCGCGAGCAGCACGCGCGGTGCGTGACGACGGCCGACTTCATGAGCGATGTATAGCTGGTGAGGGATTAGACCTGCACGCATGCCACATAGACCGCGCATAGGGCTCTTATGTTGCTGATATTGGTTGCTCAATGCACGGTAGCGCAACACAAAGTTGTCCATGCGATCAATTTGACCAGCATAGAGCTTATCTTGAGGTTTGTTAAAACGGATCTGGTTACTTAGGAAGATCTCACGCAGAGAAACACCGCTCTCTTCCGTGTCTTGGCGAGTGCCTAGATAGGTAAACAGGCCTTGCTCTTCAATCACTTCTTCAACCGACAGTGACCAGCCTTCCTGACATTCAATAACATCGCCAACATTAAACGTTACTCGGGTTACGGGAGCATCAGTGCGTGCATAAACACGATTCTCTTCTGACGCGGCAAACATGAGTGTCACTGTGCGAGCATCCATTGCTACAACGGTACCTAAACCTAAATCGCTCTCCGTATCGCTTATCCAGCGCTGCCCCAAAGCAAATGTCATGAATCGACTACCTCAATCTTATCTATGGAATTTGGTCATTTAAGCCATCAATTTCTTATCGGGACTTTGCAATTCCCAGAATAAAAATATAGCTAAAAATGCTTCGTTTGCAGCCACATTCCAATTAAGCGAATTAGATTCTATCGATTGAGAATATGGTGCAGAAAAAGGTCGCTAATCTTACTTGATGCTGTGATTTAGGTCACGCCAAAAGGTGATGATTTCATGCTTTTTTTCCGATTTCGTCTGTGCAATCAAACTGTCAAAAAAGCATGACTATTCTAGATGGCAAAGATTGCTGTTTTTGCATGAATGAACCATATTTAGAGTATCGGCAATATGGTGACATTCCTCTGGCTAAAGTTGAGCTAGGTTGTGAACTGACATGCTCATTAGGCTGTGATCCTAGCTGGCTTTATCCACGTTTATCTGTGATACAAGAAGCCGTATCTGGCAAGGAGATGCTATGGGCGAGACCAATCGGAAACTATTTGTTTTAGACACCAACATTCTACTTCACGAACCCTTCGCAATTTTTTCGTTTCAAGAACACGACGTGGTTATCCCGATGACCGTTCTTGAAGAACTCGACCGAATCAAAGACAGCAAAAGAGATGTCGCACGCGACGCAAGAATCGCTATTCGCGCCTTGGAAGACCTATTCAGAGACGCAACTCCGGATCAAATCTCTGAGGGTATCCCATTTTCCAAAGACTTAAGCTGCGCCTCAGGCAGCATTTCAATTCTTGCAGATTATGAGCTGCAAGAGAGCATCAAGGCATTCGCCGACGACAAAGCCGGTGACAACCGTATTCTTAATGCCGTGCTCTACCTCCAAAACAAACGCGCACCGCGTGAAGTGGTGCTGATCACTAAGGACATCAACATGCGACTGCGCGCCAAAGGCGCCGGTGTACGCTTTGTTGAAGATTATCAAACCGACCAACTGATTGATGACATCCAATATCTAACCAAGGGCTTCCAAACGATAGAGGGCGCATTTTGGGACGGCATTGATAACGTTGATAGCCGAACTCTCGGCGGAAAAACCTATCACACCTTGGCACGCGGCCCATTTGAGCCGACCTTTATTAATCAATATGTGATTGATGAAGAGAGTGACTTCGCCGCCCGTGTTGCTGAAATAGAACCGGAAACCATCACTCTACAAGACATGAGCCGCGAGCGTTTGATGAACCGCCGCGCGTGGGACATCACCCCTAAAAACATCTATCAAGGGATGGCAATTGATGCGTTACTCGACCCAGATATCGACCTAGTGATTCTCACTGGGGCTGCGGGTAGCGGTAAAACATTGCTCGCCATGGCTGCTGCTCTCGAACAAACCATTGAACGTAAGCAGTTCGATAAGATCATAGTAACCCGAAACACACCTGACATCGGTGAATCGATTGGTTTCCTACCCGGCACCGAAGAAGAGAAGATGCTACCTTGGCTTGCTGCGGTCACCGATACCCTAGAGGCGCTGCACAAAAATGATCACTGCACTGAAGGGTCGATGAAGTACATCTGCGACAAAGCCAACATTCAGTTTAAATCGATAAACTTTATGCGTGGTCGCTCAATTCAGAACGCGTTCGTGTTGCTTGATGAGTGCCAGAACCTCACCGCTTCACAGATAAAAACCATCATCACCCGTTGTGGTGAGGGCACCAAGATCGTCTGCTCAGGTAACCTAGCGCAGATCGACTCTTCCTACCTAACCCCAGTGACCTCTGGTCTAACCTACATGGTCGAACGCTTCAAAGACTTTGAAGGCAGCGCCAATATTCACCTCAATGGTGTCGTACGAAGCCGTTTGGCAGAGTTCGCTGAAGAGAATATGTAGTTTTAAACCTAGCTAACAAATACGAAAAAGCGCCTCACTAGAAGGCGCCTTATTTATTCATTAGATGAGGTTACTCAGTACCACCAACAGTCAGCGAGTCTAGCTTCAGCGTTGGCTGACCAACACCTACAGGTACACTTTGACCTGCTTTACCACACACACCTACACCACGGTCAATGCTTAGGTCATTACCGACCATAGATACTTGTTGCATCGCTTCAATGCCAGAGCCAATCAGTGTTGCGCCTTTCACTGGGTGAGTAATCTTGCCATTTTCAATCATGTATGCTTCAGAAGCCGAGAATACAAACTTACCTGAAGTAATATCAACCTGACCACCACCGAAGTTGGGAGCGTAGATACCCTTATCTACGGTTGCGATGATCTCTTCTGGCGTATGCTCTCCTGGCAGCATATAAGTGTTGGTCATGCGAGGCATTGGAAGGTGCGCGTAAGACTCACGACGACCATTACCAGTTGGTGCGACACCCATTAAACGAGCGTTGAGTTTGTCTTGCATGTAACCTTTTAATACGCCGTTTTCAATCAAGGTATTGTATTGACCGTTGACACCTTCGTCATCGACATTCAGCGAGCCTCGAAGATCAGTCAATGTACCGTCATCAACAATCGTACATAGGCTAGATGTTACTTGCTCGCCAATTTTACCAGAGAAAACTGAAGACTCTTTACGGTTGAAATCACCCTCTAAGCCATGACCTACCGCTTCATGCAATAGCACGCCAGGCCAACCAGAACCAAGAACCACTGGCATCGCACCCGCAGGCGCAGCTACAGCTTCAAGGTTAACAAGAGCTTGACGAATCGCTTCGTCAGCAAATTGATACGCCACTTGAGTGCCATTATCGTCGCTCAAAAAGAAGTCATAACCAAAACGACCACCGCCACCAGCACTGCCGCGTTCACGACGATCACCTTTCTGCGCTAACACGCTAATAGACAGACGAACCAACGGGCGAATATCACCAGCGTAGGTACCATCGGTTGCTGCCACAAGCATCTGCTCGTGCACACCACTTAGGCTGATCGATACCTCGGTTACCATTGGTTCTTTAGTACGAATGTAAGCATCTATCGCTTTAAGCAGTTCGGTTTTCTGCTGCTTTTCCCAACTTGCTAGAGGATTTACTGCATCATAATAAGCTTGGTTCATATTGCGCTTGAACGCTTGCACCTTACCGTTTTGACCCTGCTTCGCGATACCACGAGCCGCGATCGCACTCTGTTTTAGACCTTCGAGTTGAATTTGATCTGAGTAGGCAAAGCCGGTCTTTTCACCTGCAACCGCTCGGACGCCAACACCACAATCGATATTAAAAGATCCATCCTTGATGATGCTGTCTTCTAAGACTAGAGATTCATGCCAGCTCGACTGAAAGTAGATATCAGCATAATCAATCTGGCGGGTAGCAATGCTCGCCAATGTATCTGCGATATTTTGCTCCGTAAGCCCTGTCGGGTTAAGTAGCGCTTCTTCAATTTGATTGATGCTCATAAATGGCTCTTATTTGTAATTAAAATTGGTGTGTAAATCGAGAGTGTTGAACGATCGGCATATTCTTTCTGATAGGCTCACATCGGGTCGTATCCAGTTCGACAACCATACTTTCCGGCTCTTGGCCAAGTTGAGCAACCACTCTCCCCCACGGGTCTATGACCATGGAGTGTCCCCAGGTCTCTCGCTGACAAGGGTGCTTACCTCCTTGCCCAACTGCGACGACCCAAGATTGTGTTTCTATAGCGCGGCAGCGCAATAACGCTTCCCAGTGCGCTTCGCCTGTCACCGCGGTAAAAGCAGCCGGCACTAACATAATTTGTGCACCCTGATTTCTTAGTTCAGAGTAGAGATGCGGAAAACGGACATCATAGCAAATACTCAAACCTAAGTGACCGAAAGGTGTTTCCGCAGTGACTACACGATCGCCCGGCGTAAAAATATCGGACTCTCGATAACACTTGTGCGAATCGGCGACATCAACGTCGAACATGTGTAACTTGTCGTAATGAGCAACTACAGAGCCAAAGTCATCAATCACAACAGATGTGGTCGTAACTCCAGCTTCCGTTTTGATAGGCATACTGCCGATAACAATCCACATACGGTGCTGCTTAGCTAAGTCGCACACCTGCGTTTGTAATGGCCCATCACCCAGAGGCTCTGCGTGTTGATGGTAGTCTTGCTTGCTACCAAACACTAACGCATTTTCAGGGCAGATGACCCACTTGGCACCGTGTGCTTTACACTTGATGATCTCTTGAGCGAGAAAACGTAAATTCTCGCTCGGGCTCGGCCCTGACGTCATCTGAATCAAGCCAACACTATCCATGTGTTTTACTCCTATTTCTTCTCTATCTAGCCAAGACCTCTCATCGCTATCAGCGACTTTACTTAGCCATGTCTCTCAGCTTTTCTGGCAGCTTAAACTCACCTTTGCTCCGCGACAACTCACTCACCGTCGGTGAATCAAGCGGCCCTTTCACCGAATAATTCACTTGGGTAAATACCTCAACCACCGGAGAAATTACTGTGGTAATCGCAAGCACATAGAGCGCGGTTTGCGGTGTTACGGCAAATGCGGTCAGAACCGGAATACCCGATGTAATATCTGGGGTGAAGTTCACCTCAGCATCGACTAGGCGACTATTGAGGTTAGCGATGCCTTTGATCTTCATCTCACCCGCTACCGCATCCATTGTCAGGTCGTTGGTTAGGAATATCCCGTTTTGGAACTCACCCGTACCGGTAATACTGTTGAACGCCATGCCTTTGTCGAAGACATCGGAAAAGTCGAGCTGCATTTTGCGAATGATAGAGTCCAGACTGAACAGTCCAAGTAGTCGCGCTGCACCGCTAACATCCGAGATGATCCCCTTACCCAGCTCGGTCTCTACTTTACCATCCAGTGTATCTACCTTGATACCCCAAGGTGAACCGTCCCATTCAAGCTGAGCTTGCATTGCAAACGGGGCTTTTTGGATGCCTGAGGTAATACCAAAACGCTCCATTAGCTCACTATTATTCTCGCCTTCCACATCAATATTCAGTGCCGAATGGCTCTTTGTATCACTCAGCGCCCACCAGCCGCTAAGATCTGCAGTGTTGCTACCACTGCGGACTTGGACTTTATTCCACTCAATACGGTCGCCTTTGCGCTGTAGCTCAACATCCACTTTGCCGACTTTGTAGCCCTGCAACCAAAAATCTTTGATCATTAATGTCACATTTGGCATTGCGTCATGAATTTTTCTATCGAGTTCCGAGATCAACGGAGCGTCTTCATCCATGATCTGTAAGAGCTGCTCTTCACTCTTCTTCTCGCTCCAATCTGGTACAAATAGGTGTACACGATCTAAAGAAACCGTTAAGTCATAAGGCGCTAAATAGTTGATATCACCTTCTATTTCCTGGCTAGAAACCTGCATCTGCCACGCGAGTTTGTTTTTACGAGCGCTCAATTCGACATCGTTCCAAGCAATACCTCCAAGAGTCAGCTCTTTGCTCTCTAGTGTGACTCTGGTTGGCGCTGGAATTGTCGGTGTATTCATCTGGCTAAGCACCGCCGTTGATGGTTTAACCGGCTCCATTGCCACTTCTAACCAGTCATCAAGGTTAAACTCATCAATACGGATTAATGCATGATGCCCTACCACTGGGCTGATCTTAAAACCACCTCGCCCAAGTACTAAATTGGTCGCCTTAAGTACTGGGACTTCTCCAGTAATATCAATTTCGGTTTGGTATTTAGTATTTGGCAACTGCAGACGAGCTGTGATCGACTCTTGATTGCCTGATGCCTGTAGCCGAGCTGTGCCTTTTTCAAAAGTCCGCTTTTGCAGTGGGTACGGATAATCACTCGCCAAATAAGTTAAATCTGAATTTAAGTCTAGTTGATAAGTGAAGCCTATGTCGTTGAGTTGTATATCGATATTAGATTGCCACGGTGCATGTCCAGACAAACGGCTCAGCCACTGCTTTCCGATATAAGGTTCAAGCGGTTTGACGTCCCAGTCCCCTATCACATCAATACCGACCACATAACCAGGGCCATCATTTTGCCCGGTGAAATCAACAGAGATCCCCTGAGTGAGCAACTCAGCAGATAAACCAGTCGCGGTCACGACATCATTATCAAATTCAATACGACCCGTCGTATTTTCCAGCACCATTGGCGGCGCTTCAATCTGAACATGGTTACCTTTTAGGTCGGCATAGCCCCAAGCTCTTGGCTCACGGCTGTTATCAAACGGAATATCAAGTTGAAATTCCGAATAAACATCGCCGTTGACCTGCAGCGCCGTTAACGCAGCACCGACCGAATCCACCAGCGGAGACGCCGTCATATAATCACGGACGGCATTACCTGTCGCCGCTGCTTTAGCTTCAATCTCGATATGGCCACCTTCCCCCAGATAGGGAATGCGCCCTGTAATACGATCAGCAGTAACATCCATCAATTGCGCAGAGCGTGAGTCAAGATGCATCGCGTCGTTTTCAAACAGCAGATCGAGTTGTAAATCCGTGATCAATGGCCATGCGGTATCGAAACTGAAGGTCACATCCTCAAGCCCAACCCAGATCTGAAAGATTCCGTCGTTATTTGCATAAGGGAATTGTTCCAGCTCACCATGCCATAGTAGTTTGACAGAGCTTGAACGACCCGCTTGAATAGCAGTCGATAGATAGTCGGTTAGATCTTGCCCTAACGCCAAAGTGGGTAGATAACGCCAAGTTTCACCGACGTTGTAAGCGTCCGCTTCGCCATAAAAGGAAAGATATGGACTGGCATTATTCGGAAAATCGAGACGAAATGCACCAAGCACCTGCAAGTCGGGGGTTGCTGCTGTCACTTTGTCTGACCACAATCTCCAACCGCTCTCATCTTGCTGCCAAATAATATCAACTTGCCCCTGCTTAATGTTGAGTGGGGCTTGAAATACCTCTCCATATGGGAAGACATCATCAATCACATGGATACTGGCTTTGGCTTCAGTTGTGGAACCCGACACAGAACCTGACACCTGACTAAAACCAGGTAACAGTTCCCACTGCTCCATAGCCAATTCGGAAAATTTTGCGGAGTAACGTAAGCTCTCGATATCGCTTGCCATCGAAACACGAATGTCTTCAACCCGCCCCCCCGGAGATAGCTTATCAACCAACTCGTTAGTACTTTCAGTGTCTGGAAGAAGTTTAATCAATGGGGTAAGCGCGGCGATATCCAGCTCAGAGACATTCAATTGCCAAGGACCTTTCTGCCAACTGAATACAGCGTCGAACTCAGGCCAAACGTGATCATCAGTACGCAGATTAAGTGAGTGGCCATTTACTTGCCACCCAATATCGGTAGGTGTGAGCTTGAAGGTTCCAGACTCAATCATCAGCTCGTGATAACCGTCTTCATTCCAAGCCAGTTCAGAAGGAAGCACCTCAACATAAGCGTCAACAGGCTTACTATTTTTTAGCGTTAACCAGCTGTTTAGGCTGACATTTCCTGCTTCAATTCCAGACTCGGCTTGCATATAACGCGTCAACCAAGGTTTTACTGAAACATTTTCAGCACTGGCATAAAACTGCCCCGTCACATCCGTTAGTGAGCCGCCATCAATAAAGTTAGCACTTACTGACAAAGAGTTAAGGTTCGCATCTTTAATACTGACAACCCCCTCAGCAAGGTGGTGCTTGCCAGAGTTCTGCCACTTAAGGATCTCGATATCGAGTTGACGCTCTTCATCAGAAACGGTGCGATAAAGCAGTGAGGAGTTTTTAGCCGTGACATCGACCAAGGTTTTTAAGAGAAGATTATCGAGCTCTTTAATCACTCGTCCAGACGAATCTGTTCTCTGCTTATTAGCATCATCACTATTACGAGCAGCGAACAGATCAATAGAGCGAATGTCGAGATACATCCCGTTCATCACCAAGTCAGCAACTACTGGGCGCATTTGCAGCGCGGATTGAACCAGATCGAACTCGACCTCAACAGTGTCAACCGAGAAGGTGACGTCTTCAGCTTGTGTAAGATTGGCATGAACGCCTTTCAATGCAATCGAAGGGTGAGTATTACGCCAAAAGCCACTCACATCTTGAATAGAGAATTCAAAACCTGAATGTTGATTTACCCACTGTTCAATCTCAGATTGGTATTTATTCAGGTTAGGGAGTGCAACACGTAAAGTGGTTACTGCAATGGCGAGTGCCACAAGCAAAGTAACCACTAACCATAAACATGCACGAAGCAGCTGAGTAACACTAGAGCTCACAAAGTATCCATTACATCATAACAACGTCAAACTGCTCTTGAATATACAAAGGTTCAGCTTGAATTTTAACTTGTTTACCAATGAAGACTTCAAGCTCAGCCAGTGCATGAGACTCTTCACCCTCAAGGGCTTCGGCTACCGCAGGGGCAGCGTAAACCACGAATTTATCCGCATCGTAGGCGCGATTCACTCGAGTGATTTCACGCAGAATCTCGTAACACACTGTCTCCACCGTTTTCACACTGCCACGCCCTTCACAAGCAGGACAGCTGGAACAGAGGATATGCTCAATGCTTTCACGTGTGCGTTTACGCGTCATTTCAACCAGACCTAACTGAGTGAAGCCGTTGATATTGGTTTTGACGCGATCTTTATCCAGAGCCGACTCTAGTGAAGTAAGTACACGCTTACGGTGCTCTTCAGACAGCATATCGATGAAGTCGATAATGATAATGCCACCGAGGTTACGCAGGCGCAGTTGACGTGCAATCGCTTGAGTTGCTTCGACGTTGGTATTGAAAATCGTCTCTTCAAGATTGCGACGACCGACAAAAGCCCCCGTGTTGATGTCTACCGTGGTCATGGCTTCCGTTTGGTCGATAATCAGGTAACCACCAGATTTGAGCTCAACCTTACGGTCCAACGAACGCTGAATCTCGTTCTCGGTATCGTACATATCGAAAATCGGCTTATCGCCCTCATACAGCTCTAACTTACTCGTTAGCTCTGGTACGTATTCCGAAGTAAACTCTTTCAGGTTTTCAAACTCTTGACGTGAGTCGACTTGAATCTTGCTCAGTTCAGTACCCACAAAATCGCGTAGGATACGTTGACTCAGGCACAGCTCGCCATATAAGCGAGTGCGCGCTTTATGCTTACCACGACGCTCTAAGACTTTTAACCACAAACGCTTTAGGAATGCAGCATCTTGCTCAAGCTCATGAGCATCAGCTCCCTCTGCAGCGGTACGGATAATAAAGCCACCGTGTTCATCACAGTAACGAGAAACCACTTTCTTAAGACGATTACGCTCTGATTCACTATCAATACGCTGAGATACACCTACATGGCTTGCACCAGGCATAAAGACAAGATAGCGAGAAGGAAGTGTAATGTCGGTGGTTAGACGTGCGCCTTTGGTGCCGAGCGGGTCTTTAACAACCTGCACGACAATGTCTTGTCCTTGACGAACAAGCTCCGAAATATCACGAACCTGAAACTGCTTTTTCTCATTCTCTGCTACACACTCCGTGTGAGGAACGATATCTGAAGCGTGCAAAAACGCGGCTTTTTCAAGACCAATATCGACAAATGCTGCCTGCATACCTGGAAGGACGCGGCTGACACGTCCTTTGTAGATGTTTCCTACAATGCCACGACGAGCATCTCTTTCAATATGGATCTCTTGAAGAGCTCCCCCTTCAATCATAGCCACACGAGTTTCACTCGGGGTCACGTTCAGCAACAATTCAGCACTCATGGTGCACCTCAGATTAGTAAATTATAAGAATTCTTGCAGTAGCTGGTCCGTTTCAAATAAAGGTAAGCCGACAACGGCGTAATAACTACCTTCGATTCGAGTGACAAAACGTCCACCCAAACCTTGGATTCCATAGCTACCGGCTTTATCGCATGGCTCCCCTGTTTGCCAGTATTTTTCTATTTCTTGTTCACTGAGGGGTTTGAACCATACGTCGGTAATTACGATTTCTGTTTTTTGTTTGTCTGCAGAAACCACAGACACTGCGGTCATCACTTGATGACGTTGATCAGACAGCTGAGTGAGCATTCGCTTACAGTCAGCTAAATCGCTTGGTTTCTCTAGCACCTGCCCTTGGCTCACAACCACGGTATCTGACCCTAAGACCACAATATTATTTGAACCTAGAGCGATAAGGCTATCTGATTTAGGCTCTTGCTCCGCGATCAAGTCCAAAGCAGCTTTGGCTTTATCAAGCGACAGCCTTTTAACATACGCTTGGGCATCTTCATCCGGCTGTTGTTGCTCTTCAATATCGGTGACGAGAACAGAAAACTCGTAACCCAATTGTGTCAGCAGCTCTTTACGACGTGGCGAGCCAGATGCCAAAACGAGTGATAACTGTTCCATATTCCTTTACCTCACGTGCCAATGGCGACGCACGCGACGCATCAACAAGAACATCCAAGGCCAAAGTATACAGTTAATCAATGCACTCCATAGCGATAATGGATTAAAAACAACGTCTTGAATCAAATATTCACCAAAGAAGATCAATACTTCAAACAAAACGGTCAATGCCGCCAAGATCATCGCTTGTTGCCAAAGCGCCATGTTACGAATCACAAGGAAATTCATGGCAATAATGTACATCACAATCGAAAGCATCATGCCGCGTATGCCGAGGGTGGAACCGATCAACAAGTCCCAAAGCAGACCGAGAATCAGAGCGCTCCCCACATTAACACGGTGTGGCAGTGCCAGTACCCAGTAGCAGGTTACCAGCAGTAACCACGATGGGCGAAATAGGTCTAAACTACCTGGCCACGGAATCGTTTGAAGTATCAGGGCAATCAGAAGCGAGCAAGCGATTACTAACTTACTTCTTAATACGCTATTGGCCATTGTCACCCTCTAACATGGTTTGTTCTATATTAGTCTGATCTGCTTGCATACGCTTGTTTTCATCAGGCCAAATCAATAGCAGATAACGAAGTTTATCAAACTCAACCACAGGTTCTGCTTTGATTACCGCAAACTCACGTTTCGGATCGTAATCAACCGACGACACGTAAGCCACTGGGTAACCTTCTGGATAAACGCCACCCAAACCAGATGTCACGAGCATGTCTTCTTGCTGGATATCGGTACTGGTTGGGATATGCTGAAGTTCGATCTCATCGATGTTGCCGTTACCCGATGCAATCACTCGAATGTCATTACGGATCACCTGCACCGGAATCGCGTTGTTGGCGTCCGTAAGCAGTAAAACGCGACTATTGTGCGCAGCAACAAAGGTGACTTGCCCTACAATACCTTTCTCATTGATCACCGGCTGCCCTTCATAAACACCATCGATCTGGCCTTTATCGATCACCACTTGATGGCGATACGGCGAGGTATCAACCGCCATGACTTCTGTCACCACCTTCTTCTCGTCACGAATAAAAGGCGAGCCTAAAAGCTTACGTAGGCGTTTATTCTCTTCTTGATACTGCTCGAGCAGGATAAGTTCACTTTTGAGGTGAAGCACTTCACGCTTGAGTGAACGGCTTGATTCGATCAGGCCTTTACGCGTGTTAAAACGCTCATAAACACCGTCAAACATGGTTCGAGGCAGATTAGCCGCGTACTGAATTGGCGCTACCATGCTGTTCAATAGATAGCGAACATTTGAGAAAGCATCTAAACGACTATCAGCCAGCATAAGGCTGGCTGATATAATTACAGCAAAAAATAGGCGCAATTGTAGAGAGGGACCTCTACCAAAAATTGGCTTCATTCTATGTTGGTCCTAGGGCTACATTTGATCCTTTAGACAAAGTCCTAGGCTCTCAGCTGGCATAAGAGGCGAAAGAGCCTAACACTCAATGATTACTCTTCGCTGAACAGATCGCCGCCATGCATGTCGATCATCTCTAGGGCTTTACCACCACCTAGAGCAACACACGTTAGTGGCTCTTCTGCAACAACAACAGGAATACCTGTTTCTTCGGTTAGCAGACGGTCAAGATCTTTAAGTAGTGCACCACCACCAGTCAGAACCATACCGTTTTCTGAGATATCTGAAGCAAGCTCAGGTGGGCACTGTTCAAGTGCAACCATTACCGCTGAAACAATACCAGATAGTGGTTCTTGTAGTGCTTCCAGGATCTCATTTGAGTTCAAGCTAAAGCTACGTGGCACACCTTCAGCAAGGTTACGACCGCGTACTTCAATCTCTTCTACTTCATCACCAGGGTACGCTGAGCCGATCTCATGTTTGATCTTCTCGGCCGTTGCTTCACCAATCAAGCTGCCGTAGTTACGACGAACGTAGTTGATGATCGCTTCATCAAAGCGGTCGCCACCGATGCGTACTGAAGATGAGTAAACCACACCGTTTAGTGAGATAACCGCAACTTCTGTTGTACCACCACCGATATCAACAACCATCGAACCTGTTGGCTCTGAAACACGTAGACCAGCACCGATTGCAGCCGCCATTGGCTCATCGATTAAGTAAACCTCACGCGCACCCGCACCTAATGCAGATTCACGGATTGCACGACGCTCAACTTGGGTAGAACCACAAGGAACACAAACAAGAACGCGAGGGCTTGGCTTAAGAACGCTGTTGTCATGCACTTGCTTGATAAAGTGCTGCAGCATTTTTTCTGTTACGTAAAAATCTGCAATTACGCCATCTTTCATTGGGCGAATCGCTGAAATATTACCAGGCGTACGGCCTAGCATCTGTTTTGCTGCGTGACCAACAGCAGCAACACTCTTTGCAGAACCCACACGATCTTGGCGAATAGCTACAACTGAAGGCTCATCAAGAACGATGCCTTGGCCTTTTACATAAATAAGGGTATTGGCAGTACCTAAGTCAATCGATAGGTCGTTTGAAAACATGCCACGAAGTTTTTTAAACATATTCTTCGCTCATCCTGCAAGAATTAGAAGACAAAAATTGCACTAAATGTACCAATGCCTTGCTGTAACGGCAAGGCATTGACGTATAAACATGGGCTGAAACCCGCATTTTCTTACAGATTCCTAACTTAGCGCGCGAAAATTATATTATCGCTGACCTGTAAGGCCACTCTCCCCTCGGTAGATCACGCGATCGTTACCACGGTAGATACCAAATGTGACGACGGTGGAGGGGTCTTGCTCCCCATTAGTATCATCCGAAACTTCATCACTATCCCAGTTATATCTTAGCCACGGCGTATCATCCATATTTTGCCATAATCTAACTTGTTCACGGGTACTGACACCTTCACCTTGAGAAGCGGTTAAGCTACGAGACTCTCCGTCAGAAACAACACCACCATTACCTAGGCTTGCTGTAGTTGTCGTACTGTCATCCTCAGACCAAATTACGCTACTGGCGCTTGTAGAAGCAGCGACATTTGTCGTGCTATCGTCTTCGTTAACAACAAATTGGTTTCCGTTCCAATATTCAGTTCTTAAGGGGATAGCGATCGTTGCACCGGAGTTTCCTCCGACGTCATCGAGATCTATGCGACCAAAGCGGATATCGGGTTCTTTTAAGAGCTGGTCACCATCATTCCAAAACTCAACTGGGTCAATGTTGTCTTCGATCGCCAATCTAATGTCTGTGATATCTCCAGAGACTCCTTCATTAAGATTATATGGCCCATCTTCATAACTAGCTTTAGTCTCTGCTTTAGTTACACAGAAGCTAGTATTTGCTCCGCATTTTCCTGACAAATTAACTGAAAATCGGCCAATACTCTGATTTTCTCCACTCCAAACCCCTTTTCCAAAACTTGGTGAGATAAAACGTTTTGCCAACTCGCTTTCATATAAGGAAAAGCTCGTTTGTAACTTTGGATCAAAATATTGGTAGTTGTGTACTGGTTGAGGCGCTTCAGTTTGACCATTAATGGGTACTTCTTTAGATAATGCCTCTACAGCAAAACTTACTTGCTCAAAGTTCTGGTTCATATAATTGAATGATTGAGCACCAGCATAATTCCAATTTTGATCAGTAACTCGGAAATACTTAGGATAGAAGCGGCCAATCGCCTTGCTACCGGAGAAGCCATCTAAAATGTTCCCATAAAAACTACCCGTTTCCGTAGCTATGAAGTTAAAACTACCCACTTCTGAGTACTTTAGGTTCTCGAACTTGTAGCCTTTGTTGACCCTATCGCCTGTTGAGATCTGCTTCACTAGCTGCTCTGTTGGAGTCAAATCTCCCAATACTGCATCAGGATAGTCAATCACTCTCGGGGTATCTAATGTAGTAGTAACTTCAGTGCTGGCCGTCGACTCAAAATAATTATCAGTTAATAAGTCATCATCAGTACACACTGCGCTTGAAGAAGTATATTTTATTGGCCTAGCATAGACATTAAAGTGTTCTCCAGCGGCAGAGAAACCACTTCCAGCCGAACTTGTACCGTTTGAATCACTATCAGTACAAATAGCAAATTTCCATGGACGGGAATAGATAGAAAATTCGCCCTCAAGTTCATACGTCCCCTCATCAGGACAACCACTGAAACCAGTACAATCAAAAGTGCTATCTTTCAACATCACATTAAAAAGCCCAGATTCTGAAATTGTTAATTGTGGGGATGCACTCCCCATTTTAAACTCAGGCTTATATGTGAGAAGACCATCATCACCAGTCCAAGAGTCATCAAGCTTGTGAGCTATCTGAACTTCATCACCGGCTTCACCAGTGTAGTTCTTCGCTACAACGATCGAATTGTTAGAGTCACAAGCAAGAACCCGCGTTTCTGCCAAAGTTTCTTTCCCTGCAATAACATCGAGTCGATTAGTCACTGTATTACCGTCGACTAATGAGAATCTAAATGGAACAAACTTAAACTGACTTTCTACACTCTCGTTAACATCATCAACTAAAGTGGCGGTGAGTTTATAGGACTCGTCAAAGTCAATATCTTCAGTATCTTTCGCTGTGATTTTTAAGGTTAATTCACCATCTATGTTTGACGAGTAGTTTGGATAAGTTCCAGAGCCTTTTATAACCGAAACGTCAAAATAACTAGGATTAGAAGTGATAGCAGTAGTCACAGCTAAGCTTTCAGCAACGCCATTGTTAGATGTTGTGATCGTAAATTGAGGAGAGTCATCACCACACATCAGGGCTAAATCAGTAGCTGGTGACATCTCAATGTCGTAATCATCCGGAGATACAATACAACTCGTTTCTGCATGTACCAACGCGTTTGATGACATGTTAATTTCTTTCGCGGAAACAGCACCATAAACTCTTGCAGCACCACTCATATCAACCCTTTGCTCACTGTATAGTAAACCGACAAAAGTCGTTTTACTGCTCGAGCCACTGCTGTTTAAACTCACCTGATTTGAGCCATTTTGAAGAACATTAACCCTAAAGTGAGTATCTCCCGCCAGTACTGGTTTATCACCGTTCCAATTAACGATAGGAACCCCGGCAAAGCTTCCGTTATTGACAGATAAATTTTTTGTAAAGATTGTTACTGTATCACCACTCTTGACTCTAAGTTCGCCAGTTCCATTGATATCTAGCCTGCCAATTTTATACTTACCAGCCTCAATCTCTACAACTCCGCCAGTACCGATAGAAATACTATCGTATTCGTAAATTTTCTTACCATTAATAGTGATTGGTAGCGAAGTAACCTGATCTACATAAGGAATATTTAAACCATTGCCAAGATTATCGGGTACATCTTCTAACGCCTCCTTGTTGATCAAAAGATCATCTAAACCCAGACATTTCTGCCCTTCACATGCCGAGTTTGTACGGTCGAAAGTGTTTGCTTCTAAGAAACCAACATAGCGTTTACCATCCTCACGCAATGCGCCAACAATCTTTGGCGAACCATTTAACTCAAGCGTACCACCGGAGCCTATCCAAGTTTGAACAGGGCTTTTGTTGTTAAAGCCTTCACAGATACCAAGTTCATTAGGTCGGTCAAACATGAAGAATCCGACATCTTCAGCAACGTGAGATCTTTCATTGTCTTTATCCATGTCCTCCTCGACAATAAAGTAAACTTTATCTTTCGTGATATCACAGCGACGAATCCAACCGCCATTGTTACCACTGCGAGAGTTCTTATTGGCGACGAGTATCGGTGGTCCATCAAAGCCCGCACTTGCTATCGAAGTATATTCTTCACAACCAATTTCTACCGGAGATATAATTCGCTCATTCAACGTGGTGGTAACTCTTGTTTCACCATTACCAAGAAAAAAACGAGCACCTTGAACGAACCCCGAGCCCTCACCAGCCACAAAAGCAACCTTTTCCTTCGATGATATTGGATTGTTTTTCGTAACTTCAGATTTCTCTAATGCCAATGAAAAACTTTCAACACCGACATTACGAGCCATACCAGTAAACCATGCCGATGCGTTCTCTTTTGTTTGCGGTTGAACAAGAATACCCGGCTTAGAATTAAACGAATCTAAACCATAATCTTCATAACGAATAACATCTGCATTATTTCTCTCACTAGAAATTTGGGATGCGGCAGTTTTTGTCTCTACAAGTCCGGCTACAATTTGACTTTCGCCATTATTTAAAGAAATAACACCTTCTTCAATGACAAAGTAATCAATATAATTACTACTTTTTTGAGGGTTTCCTTGCCCACTCATAGGAGCATCTAAATATTTAATATTATTAGTTTTTTTCTTAGAACTTGGTGCTATTTCTTGAACTATTGTCGCCGTTTGCCAAGTTGTACTAATAACAGATGCGGTAGACGGAAGCTCGGTTGTTCCATCTTCCTTAACAGATAAGCTGGCATCAATAGTCGGCATAACAAAAACCAAAGGCTTAGGTTTGGCCGTGTCATACGTATTGCTAAACTTTAACGTACAGGTAACGACTTGCTTCTTATCTGGGCCTGGTGATGAAATTGTACAGTCACTATCAGTAAGAGTACCAAACTCAAACTGAGGGTTTTGATTGATTGGTGGCTTTGTCGCTTCACAATTAAGATCATCACCATGATGAAGCCAAAAAGTCACATCACCATTATTGTTTTCGTAAAGTGAACTTGAAACGGTTGAGGTATGAGAGCCATTTCTCCATGCTGTTAAGGTTTTATTCGTTTTCGAATATACAAGCCTAATATCATCATCATCTCTAGCATTAGGGTCTCTGATAATAGGGAACTTCCCTGACGATTTATTGCTCCACAAAAGATTGCTCGACTCGGACAATTCTGTATTCGAGTTATGGTCAACCTCATAGGTAATCTCGAACCCATCCTTACCCGATAGATTGATAGTGCAATAATCCCAAGAATTACCCAATGCGAAGTTCGCGACCAAGAATTGAGATATAAAAAAGAAATACTTCCACATAACTACTCCCTCACCCAAACTTCTTGAATACGCTGCACTTGATTAATACCAGAGCCACAGGTTGTTGTTGATTCTATTTTGAAAAAGCCGACGCCATCTAGTACCCCAATTTCATCACAGGTAAGCGAATCTACATTGCAGATCGTCGACATGCCGTGGCTAACCTGATTGGCATTTAAGTTGGTACAAACCGTTCTTACACTTGACGAGACTGCAGGAGAAACGGTGAGTGGGTACACCTGAGTCAATGCCCATTCATTGGCAGAATGTGCCAACAACCATGCTTGTGTACCGAGCTGCTTACGAGTCAAAGTGTCATGGTTGCTCCATTGAACTTGAACGAGTGACGTTGCAAGAAAGCCCATCACCACAATCACAAATACGGCGACAACGAGAACACTGCCCTGTTGATTCGATTTTCTATGGCGCATTGAGTACCTGCACATCTTGTTGGTAAACACTTGTCTCATTATTTTGCTCGAGGACTAGATCTATATGGATGACACCACCACGCTGCAAACTCGGCTCTTCATACCGAAAACGACTTTTTTCATAATTAATGCTATCGGCCACCCTTACACCGTTACGTTCGATTACGCCTTGGTTTTCTGTCGTGTTACTCACTAAACAGTAACTAACAGAATCACTACTGTCATAGATGTAATGGCGTAGCGCGACCGATTGACTGCTTAAACTCACTGAAGTCGCAGTAAACACATTATTTGTTGATACCAATCCTGACACTGGTATTCGTTTTGTCGAACCTGCGCTCAAATCAGAGTGAGTAGTTGGGTTTATGATTAAATAATCATCCTTATCGAGGGCAGGAGTATCTTGCCCAATAATGAAATCTAGGTTATTGCTGTTCTCATCATAATGATAAAAGCCTGAATACTTGATGGCGTAGAACGTCAAACACTTCTGCTCAAACGCCGAGGCAGGTGTAATACTTGTATCAAAGCTGTTGGGCACTGCGTGACTGATCTCACGAGACATTTTCTCAACCACAAACTGGCCTTTTACTTGAACTTTTTGACGGTCAATGGTCTCAGCGTAGCCCTTCATTCCGTATTCAACAAAACCTGCGATGGCTAATCCAATCACGCCCACCACTACGATGGTCACAATCATCTCAATTAAGGTAAAACCACGATTTTTCATCAGTAGTTCCCCTTATATGCAACCAAATTATATTGATTGTTTCCACCGAATATATTGAGCTCTACTCGCTTGAGAGTGCCAATAGCATTGTCATCAACACCGTCCATGTTTTGATCGTAAAACACTGATATTTCAACTCGGAAATTCGCATAGCTTCCTACAATATTCTCATCGAGGATATTTGCCAATTTATACATTGGCGCAGACTGACAAGCCGATTGAGTTGAAGTTGTATACCAACATCCAATATAGTCATCCACATCGTTGAAGGTAGTAGGGGTACTCTCACCATCACCAGTCTCTGCCCCGAGATCATCTGGTAGTGTACATTGCTTATTATAATCCGCATCGCCACAACGCATTGATCCCCCATCAAAATCACTATGATGATCAAAACCACGCGCTAAGATTTGATTCATCAAACTCTGCCCCAGAGCAACGGAGCGATTTTGATATTGCGGGTCTGCCGAGCTTGCAACTTGAGGTGCAAGAAAGCTTGTGATCGTCACCATAGCAATACCTAGGACGACAATCACAATGATACTTTCGATAAGAGTAAAGCCACGTATACGCATCATAAGCAGACTCCTTCACTCACATAGCCCTGAGAGTTAATGCAGACTTGGGCGCTATTACTCGTGGTGGTGGAGTTAATCGTAATGTTGACACCTGAACTAACAGACGGGTTACCTAATAGGTCAAAATCAACCACAGTGTTGGCTGGAGTAAACGTGATCCCGTCTTCGCGAACATGGTCGCTGCGCGCTTCCGCTTGTTGTCTTTGAGTCGAATTATCACGGTTGAGTTTACAAGCCGCAACAGAACCTAGGCAGTCACTATTGATGGCCAAGCGAAAGTTGTCGTTAGCAACTGACACGTTAGATTGCATTCGGTTAACTTGAATTTGACGGATCACTGAAATGGCCTGCTCTTGCGCAGAAAAGGTAGAAAAGCTTGAAGTACCGACGAAACGGCTCGCAGCAAAAGTAGAAATGATGCCGAGTATGATGATGACAATAATCAGCTCTACAAGGGTAAAGCCATAACTTGGGAGACTTCTCTTCATCACAGACCTCTCACTACGGTGTGACTTCAACTATACAAGATATTGATAGGTAAAATGGTATCTCTACCTATGGTTTTAACAGTAATGTGTGGTAGATAGAAAAAAGGCCAGCAGGAGCTGGCCTTAGAAGGTATACATCTACTAGTTAGATGGGTCTGCACATTGTGTTGTATCTTGAACAACACCAATTACAGGTTCACCACCAGTAGTACTAACACCAGTGTAAATTACACAGTCACTAGTGTAATTTTCAATACCGAAGTAAACAGAATTTCCTGTTGTGCTCTTGAAGATAAAATCACTATCAGAATCGATAGCACCAACACCTTGAACAATAGTCATAATTGCACTTGATGTTGCTTCTGGGTAACCGTTAACAGTATTCACATCATTGCTACCAGTGCCAGTACTTACCGCACCAGATGTAGATTCAATACCAGCAATTGCCGCTTTACCATAAATAATGCCCGACGCACCTTGGATAGCGCCTGCTAGACCTTCAAGCGTTGCGTTCTTCGCATCATCTTGCAGGTTTAGGAAACGTGGTGCTGCCGTTACAGCAAGAATACCTAGGATAACAATTACTACCACTAATTCGATTAGGGTGAAACCGCCTTGTTTTTTCATAGTTTGACTCTCTCTATGTTTATAATGCAGGGTTACTGCAACGTTACGGTCACACGACCAGTTTTGATTTCATAAACAAACTGATGCCCAGTATTACCTTCAAGTTGAACGTAAGTACAGGTCGCATCATTTGTATTCGCTTCCGCTGAGTACTTGTAGTTGCTGTCGCTAGCTACATTATCTACATCCCCTACTTTTGGCGGGTTTTGCAGAAGATTGTCCATCAGCTCTGAACAAATTTCGTTGGTTAGACTCTGTGGAAATGAGGTGGAATTCTCATTGAGTGCCCAAGGGTAGCCGTCACGAAAATCAGTATCGACGTTGCTACTGTTCTTCGATCTCGTCAACCAAAAATCAACACCATCATAGTTTACAGTATTGTATGTTTCATTCCCAATTTTTGCTGTTGGGCGAGCTTCAGCTTCCCACTGAGCGCGAGCCGACAACACTGCCGTCGCAAAGCCACCAGCGACACCTTCAATACTCGACTTTTTCGCTTCGTCAGTCACATCTAGAAATTTAGGTAGTGCTGCCACAGCCAACAAACCAACCACAACAATCACAATCACTAATTCAACAAGGGAGAAACCCTTTTGATTTTTAAGCATTTTCTACCTTCTCATCTCATTGCTTATGCGCATTATACATATGCACGCCTATAAAACCATAGAAAACCGTCAAGATTTTCACTAAGCCAAAATATTGGCCATCACACGAAAACGTTCACCTTTGAGTAAAATCTCTATTTGGTATTTTTCTGTATATTTGTAGCGACAATGGTACTCAAATTGATCGCTCAAATTCTCAATTTTAGGACTTTTCAAACCTAAAACTCGTCTATCGGGATATAACTGCTCTAACCAATAATCACAGCTTACATCGCTCTGATCAATAGGTAGTAGCCAACCCGTTCTGGTGTATCGGAGTGGCTCTCCTAAGCTGTTACGTTCCTGATGGCCATTCAGAAGATACTGCTGCTTATAGAGATTGGCACGGTCTAAAATACGCTTACTCACAACGACCAAAGCCGTGTGCGTCGCCTCCGTTTCTACCGAGCGCCAAGCCGATAACAACCCAGTGATAATAGACAGAATAACCACACTCCAAATGACAAAACGTGAGCGTCGTAGGTTATTTATCATGCACTACCCTTTGATTGCATCGAGCATGCCCCACATCGGCAAGAAAATACCCAGAGCCAGTATCAACACCATCCCAGCGACGATTACCAACAAAATCGGTTCGATACGCGCTGTCAGGGTTTTCAAATCGTAATCCACTTCTCGGTCATAAAAGTCCGACACTTCGAGAAGCAGTTCATCAATACGACCTGTCTCTTCCCCCACTGAGATCATTTGTATCACCAGTGGTGTAAAAATCTCGCTGTTAATCGCAGTTGAAGAGACCGTACTGCCCGCTTCAATCGCTGATTTCATCTCTTGGACACGCAACTCTAGGAATCGGTTATCCAGAGCTTCTGCTGATAGCGCCAAAGATTGATTCAATGGCACGCCCGCTTTGAGCATCAGAGCAAAGGTTCGTGAAAAGCGCGACAATAGAGCTCGGTTAACAACCCCACCAATCACTGGCATCTTGAGGCGGAATCTATCCCACGTCTCTAAGCCTTTCTCAGTTTTCACCCAAGCCTTGAACGCGAAAATCAAACCAACAATCACGCCAACCATCAACATCCAGTAGTTGACGAAAAAGTCCGACATACCAATCAAGATTCGCGTTGGCAGCGGCAGGTCAACACCAAAGCGCGCAAACATGGTGGTGAACTGAGGGATCACTTTGATATTCAACACAAACATCGCGACCAAGATAAAGCTGATCACGAACGTTGGGTAACGCATTGCTGTTTTTATGCGTTTGCGAGTCTCGACCTCTTGCTCATAGTAACCAGCGAGTTGAAGCAGAGCCTGATCCAGTCGACCCGTGTTCTCGCCGACTCCGATCATAGAGACGAACAACGGACTAAACACTTTAGGGTGCATCTGCATCGATGCTGAAAGACCACGACCATTGGTGAGCTCATTACTCACTTCCTCAAGTGCAGCTTTGAGTCGCTTGTTCTCACAGTTCTGCGTGAGGCCCTTCATAGAGCGTAGCAAAGGAACACCAGCTTTAGTCAAACTGTATAACTGACGACAGAAAAGCACCAAAACTTCGAGCGGAACGTTAGGTGAGAATAGGCTAGAGACGTCCATCTCCAGCACAGATTCGCCACTTTTGCCCGGTTTAATTGAAGTTGGGATGATCCCCTTCCCCATCAAACTCTCAGCAGCGAGCTCTTCGCTATTCGCCTCTAATTGTCCGGAAACCTGACGACCGTCGGAGCCGCGACCAACATAACGATAAGTAGGCATACTCTACACCTCTACAACAAGATTGGTTCTGCCGAGCCTGAAGCGTCACCTTCACCAAGGTGCATAATTTCATCTAGGCTGACTACCCCTTGCAACGCCAGTTCCATCGCCGATGCGAGCAGTGGTTTATAATTTTCAGAGCGTCTTGCTGTTTGAGCAAAACCGACCGCATCATTAGCGCGAAGGGCATCCATCATATTTTGCTCAAGCTCCAACATTTCAAAAACACCAATTCGGCCACGATAACCGGTGAGGTTACAGTTCTGACAACCGCGACCTTTTACGAATGACGCAGAAACCTGATTGGGGAATCGCTCACTGAGCCACTGTTTACGTGCATCATCTAGCTCATCTTCTACCTTGCAGTCGCTGCACACCTTACGAACCAATCGCTGAGCCACTACCGCACGCACGGCACTAGCCACCAAGTAACCTGGAGCCCCCATATCCATCATACGCAGAGCGCTATCAACAGCATCGTTCGTGTGAAGGGTGCTTAATACCAAGTGACCGGTTAATGCAGCTCGCAGGCCAATCTCGACCGTTTCATGGTCACGCATCTCACCGATTAGGATGATGTCTGGGTCTTGACGCAGGAAGGTTCTCAGAATGGTTGAGAAGTCGAGGTCAATTTTCGGGTTAACCTGTACTTGGTTGATACGTGGTAGACGATATTCCACCGGATCTTCAGCGGTGATGATCTTCTTACCTGGCTCATTGAGCTCACTCAGCGCACCGTAAAGCGTCGTTGTTTTACCTGAACCTGTTGGACCCGTTACCAAGATCATACCGTGTGGTCGACGCAGCTGTTTGCGCAGACGAATCAAGAGATCGGCTGGAATACCTGAAGACTCTAACTTACGTAGGCCCGCCGATTGGTTAAGTAGACGCATCACCACCGACTCGCCGTGCTGCACTGGCATGGTCGACATACGAATGTCCACCGATTGCCCTTTGGCACGAATGTTAAAGCGACCATCTTGTGGTAGACGTTTCTCAGAAATGTCCAAGTTTGCCATCAGCTTTAAACGTAAAACCAGTGCAGACGCGATATTCACTTCGTTAAGCAGTGTCTCGTGCAGCACACCATCAATACGCTGACGTAAGCGCAATACATTGGCATCTGGCTCAATGTGAATATCGGAAGCGCCAACTTGAATCGCATCTTCAAACAGTGAGTTAATAAGCTTAACAACGGTAACTTCGTCGCTATCTTCTTCTGCGATATCAAAATCAAAAGCTCCATTCACTTGATGCTCAGCATGCAGCTGCTCAGCAAATGAGGCGATCTCTTTGGTACGACGATAATAACGGTCAAAGCCGTCAACCAACTGGCGTTCAGGGGCGACCACGAACTCAAGCGCGTAATCGCCTAATTGACCAAGCAGAGCTTCTTGAGCAAACAGATCCGCAGGATCACTCATCGCAACGCGTAGCGTGTCACCTTGTCTGCCAATAACCAACGCACGAAGACGTCGCGCATGCACTTCAGGAAGCAGTTGTACCGCTTCAACATCAACCGCAGCACGGCTTAAGTCAATAAGAGGAATATCAAGCTGTTGCGACAAGAAGCTCAGCATCTGTTGCTCAGACAAGAATCCGAGCTCAATAAGCGTATCACCTAGCTTTCTGCCTGAGCTCTTTTGAGCGGCAAGTGCTTGGTCAACTTGCGCCTCTGTAATAATGCCCTCTTCAACTAATAGGTCACCGAGTCTTTTTCTTAATCTAATCTGCATTCTTGGTGCCCTCTAGGTCTGAGATAACTTTTAGCCTATCGCGAATAAAACTTTGAGATTGTGATGAGATACCGACACGAACCAACGCATTTTGGTAAGACTGCTTTGCATCTTCAAACATCAATTGACGCTCTTGCTGAATAGCTAAACCTAACCACCAGCGCGCGTTGTCTTGCTCTATCTCCGTCAATTTTTGATAACTCTCTAGCGCGATCGTTTCTCGCTGAGCTTTTTGGCTTAGCGCAGCGCGCATTGCAAGGTACTCTTTGGATACGTTACTTGGTAAATACAACAGTGGGCTAAGTGCCGCCTCTGCTTGATCTGCTTTGACTAACAATTTTGATAGTCCTAATCGCAAGGCTTCACTGTCGTTGTTCAAGCGTATACCCGCTTGCAAAAGCTCGTAGGCTCTGCGTGTTTCACCCTTACCAAAATAGAGTATCGCAAGTTTCTGTCTGACTTCTTCATCGCGAGGTGTATAGCGCAGAGCTTCTGTAAACCCTTGCAGTGCACCCTCTAGATTATTGGCATCAAGTGCCTTCTTACCTCGGCCAACGGCATTTGCAGCCAATTGCTCCGGAGTCAGATCAACTTGCTCAACAACGATCCCGCTTGCGTTCTCTTGTGCAGTGGCTGCACTCTCGACTGTTAAGGGTTTCGCTTGAGTTACTGATTTTTTCGGCTGAGCATTCGTTGTTTGCGTGCTTGCCAATAACACTGGTTTTGATGTTGTCACCGTCGGAGTATCGGTAGTTCTTGCGACACTGACGTTGGCTCGACTCGCTTTTTCAAGCGCAGGTTGTGATTCTGCAGACACGATTTTTTTCGTCGGTGACTCTGCTAATACAGGAGATGAAACAACGTTAGTTGCAGTTACCTCATCATTCACTGCGCGGCTTAGCTCAACCGTACCGGACTCCAAACTTGGCCCTTGAGACACAGCCCATCCGCCCATAGCCAGGCTCAATGAGAAGCCAGCCGTTACCCACAGCAATGGAGAGCGTGTTTTAATCTTTGGTACTTCAGCAGCTTCAATCGCCACTTTGGATTCTTTCTTAGCCAATTCTGATAAGGCGTTATTTATGGTACTCATGATTCACTCCAACCCCACAAAATTGGCTTCTTAAACTTAGGTTTTGATACATCGTAGGTTTCATGCATTGCTGAAAATAGGTGCTGATTTTCGACGGCCTGCTTATGCTCGCTAAAGGCCATTAACAGTGCTTTATGACACAGTTGATTAATTAGCCTAGGAACACCTCTACTTGAACGCCAAATCGCTCTCTTATGGTTCAAACTAAATAGGGTTGATGCACCACCAGATTTGCTGATTCGGTTGTCGATATAGGCAACAGTCTCATCAAGATTCAGTGTTCGCAAACAAGAACTAAAAGAGATGCGTTGACGCAATTGTCTTAGATGATGTGCATTTAGGCGAGTCTCTAATTCCGGCTGGCCTAACAGTACGATCTGCAGCAGTTTGGTCGATTCCGTCTCTAAATTACCAAACAGACGCAAGGTTTCTAGTGCTTCATCCGACAAAGCCTGAGCTTCGTCCAAAATCGCCACGACTCTTTTTCCGGAGCGATTTAGTTCGATCAGCTTGTGTTGGATCTCATCCACCAGCATGGCTTGGTTTTGAACATCGAGACCCAACTCTTTAGCGACGGCGTATCGCAAGTCATCTCCTGACAATACGGGATTAGGCAAATAAATTAATGCCGTGTTGTCACCCAAATGGTTTATCAACATACGACAAACCATTGTTTTACCTGTCCCAACTTCACCGGTGATCTTAATGAGACCTTCACCCATATCGAGTGCCGCAAGCACCGTCTGAATCGCTTCAAAATGCGGGGCTAAGCCATAAAAAAGATCCGTATTTGGCGTCAGAGAGAATGGCGACTGTTCAAAACCAAAGTGAGCTTGATACATCACTACTCACCTCTGTGACGCCGCCATTACGTAAAACTGCGGATTACTCTTCATCAGGGAACCATTGCTGCAGCAGATCACGTGAACGCTCAAGCTCACTCTGCCAAGTATTCACACCAACAACTGTCGGTTTTAGTAAGATCACTAGCTCGGTTTTTTGGGTCAACTGACTGGTGTTTCGGAACAAATGACCAAGTACAGGGATGTCACCCAAAAATGGCACCTTAGAAGTCATATCACTGGAGTTAGATTTCATCAATCCACCGATCACAACAACATCACCGTTTCGTGCACGAATCACCGAATCTGACTCACGGATCGAGCTTCTTGCTAACGGCAATTCGACGATGCCTGTTGTTGAACCGAGGTTTAGGGACTTAGTCTCCTCGCTCACATCAATAACTGCAGGATGGACATGAAGGAACACGTTGCCTGTGTCGTCAATCTGAGGCGTAACATCGAGAGAAATACCAGAGAAGAATGGGGTTAGTTCAACTTCTGGTGCAACATTAGCGTTGTCGCCACTGCCTACAGAGCTCGACAAGTCCGTCACGTAGTATTGATCGGTACCTACTTTGATCACCGCTTTTTGATTGTTGGATGCCGTTACTCGTGGACTAGATAGTACGTTCAGGTCGCCTTGAGTACCCATAAAGCTCAATACTGCTTCAAAGCTACCGCCAGAGACAACAATATTCGATTGACCACCGAGCAGCGCACCAACCGGATCAAGCCCAGGTAGCGTCCCAGGAGTGATGACACCCGCTGTATCTTTAACAATGTTGCCCGTGCCTATGGTGTAGTTAGTACCATTGGATGAGAACATCTTGGTCCAGTTAATACCTTGCTGGTAGCCATCGCTTAGAGTGACCTCCAAGATCTTAGCTTCCAAGATAACTTGACGCTGTAAGCGCTCCTGAGAAACACCTAAAAACTGACGAACCTCACGAATCTCATCAGGGTACGCGCGAACAGTAATCACGCTGGCTTGAGGTGTCACAACAACGCTTTGTCCATTGCCACTACCAATTAAATGCTTCACCGCCGCTTCCAGCTGAGGCCAGAAATCACTCTCAGACGTGGTTTCAATCTCAGTTCCCCCTGTCGAAGACGAAGAATTTGAAGATGTAGAAGCGTTGTTTGAGTTAGAGCTTGAGCTAGAGCTAGAAGAATTCGATGAATTCGAGTCTGAGTTCGTGATCGTCCCTGTTGTAATCGTCGTCAATGAACGACCTGCTCGCTTGAGCTGCAAGTAGTCAACAGGAATAGTCACGGTGCGCAAGCCAGCAGGGAAGATTTGGATAACCTTACCGCGCTTCTCGATATCGTAGCCGTAAAGATCTTGTACGACAGACAGCACTTCATCCAGAGTAACGTCGGTCAAATTAACGGTAATATTGCCCGTAACACTTGGGTGAATTGCGGCACTAAACTCCGTCCCTTTGACTAAGCTTGCAAAGAAAGCTCGAGCATCAACGCGATTGGCTTGAATACGAAAACGCTTAACCGTCTCCATATTTGGCGACATTGGATCATCGTCAAATTGCGGCATAAGATCGTCTTGAACCGATGAAGGAAGCTCACTCAGTGCGCGGCTATTGGCTTCATTAATGGATTCATTTAAAGACGCTTTGATCTCTACTGGGTCACGGTGGCCCATAGAACAACCGACTAAAGATGAAACTAGAATTGCTACTACAAGTTGACGCATGTCTTCACTCAAACCTTAATTATTCTTAATATCCAAAGAGAACAGCTCTAACTTCCACTGCTGAGTACTTCTCTGAAGAGTGACATATTCTGAATCTATTTTTTTTACTTTATATCCACGAACCATCTCGCCTTGCGAGACAACCTGACCATTCAAAATGGCATAGCACGGGCTTTCCCCTTTGCACACTATGCTCTGTAATGAAGGTAACCGATAACGAGTTGGGGTCTTTTTAACGGGTGCTGCTTTCTGTTCTTTGGGAACCAACCACCCTAGCGGTGCGGTTGGATCTTGCGCGGCGAAAACCGATGAGCTACAAAACAGCAGAGACACGAAAAGAACTCTAACCACCGATAAACTCCTGTCTTGTCCCTAATGTGTAAACCTCAAATACCAAACGAGCTTGCGGGTACTCTTCTACCTTATATTGGAAGGTTCGCCAGTAATAACGAACAGAAAGAGACTCTAATGCCTGTAGATAAGCCGAGATATCAAAGTACGAGCCTGTTAGCTCCATACGAACGGGATGCACGTAGTAACCCGAGTACTCACTGGTGCCTTTTTTATTTGAAATTGGCTCCGGTTTTAGTGACTCCAACGACGCAAGTTTCAACCCTTTACCAGAACTCAAAACACTCTCTAACAGCTCTGTCATTTGCGATGGCGAAATCAAGCCATCGACCATTTGAGCCAGATCCATTGAAAGCGCTTGGCTCTGAGCCATCAGTGATTTGAACTCAATATCAATCTCTTTGTCTGGATTTTTATTGAGCTTAGCTTGCAGCACCAAAAGTTCACCTTCAAGTCTTTGATTTGACTGAGTCAAATTCATACTCTTTGCTCGCTTGGCTTGTAAATCATTGTATGCAGGCTCAACCAATACACTGAATAGGAGCATAAATAGGCCGACGAAACCACACAGTAAAACCAGCCATTTTTCTCTTGAGCTTAGCGCTAGAAATTTATCGCTATACTGCCCCCACCTTTGCATTACTAATTCTCCCTACGGGTGCTTAATTCAAACGTCACAACATCTTGGTCATTGCGACCAATCTTCAGTTTTTCAAACGCGCGCCCCACGAGATTAAGCTCATTTTTGAACTGCCCAACCCAATTAGGAATCACCTCGGCACTGCGAGCGAAACCTGAAAGATCAAGTGAGTCATGAGTCATATAAATGCGAGAAAGCGAGATGTCATTACGCCCCAATTTAGCCAGGGCGTTCATGACGCCAGAATACCCCATTTGCTGGCTCTCGTCGTATTGACCTACCGCCAGTAATGCGTCTTTTTTTGCTTGAATCTCACGTTTGAGACGCTCAACGGCCGCCACTTTCTCTGGAGAGGGCTTATGTTGCACTAATTCAGCATTAAGCTGCTTCACCTGACTGTTTAATTGATTGGATTTTTGTTGAAGAACAACCAGTTCATCTGCAACATTAATTGTTTGATAGTGTATAAAACCGTAAGCTGAGATCATGACAGCAGAAAGTAAAACCCAAGATGCTGCGACATTGGTTAGAGTAAAATACTCTTTTTTCGGCTTTAAATGCTCTGGATAGAGATTAACTCTGAATTCAGAGTGTGCTTGTGCGAGCTCTACAAGCAGCGATTCGGAACTTTCACGCCCATTCTCACTGATCAGAGACACACTAGAACTTAAGGTATTAGATAGCGCCTCTTTTAGCTCTGCTTCATCCTCTTCATCGCAGCATATTTTTAGCTGTCGCAGTTGCACACCTTTGATCTGTGAAGAGAGGTAATCAATTGAACGTTGCAGCTCAAGCGCCAGACCGTCCATTTGAAGAGCACTCGAGGCAACTCCAGTTAACGGTGGCACAACACTACGAATAGAGCGCTGGAAACACACGGTATGATCGACAAAAGCACCTAGCTTAAAGTGCGCGTTTTTGCTGCGTTGCAATAAAATGAAGTTCGATAACTGACCCGCGCTGTAACCCCACAGTTCATCTTCAGGTGCCACACCACTAAGTGTCACTTGAGCTTGGCCTGCTACATTCAATAGTTTATCGAGGAGCTTTTTTGCAAGAACATACACTTGAAGTTTGTTCGACGTAGGCAAAGCAACCGCACTAGCGGTGATTTCAGTAACACGCTCTGACACAAGGTCTTTGAGCAAGAAAGGCAACGCGACCGGCCATTCACTTTCAGGAATTTCCGGCTTATCAATTTGATAGGTTTGGTAGTAGTTAGCACTCACGATCAATTGCAGGCTAGCGCTATTGAAAGCATCACTTGCAAGTGACTTTTTCAAGGCACTCTCCCAATCACCATTCATGATTGGTGTAGCAATAACGCTATTGTCTGCTGCTGAAACATAAACAGCTTCGCTGCTTAATAAAGCCACCTGAGCTTGTGGGCCATTTGAGGCTGGCTTTATTTTATTTAAAATCGCTTTTAACTTCATGGTTAACTACTACTCTTACGCCATCGATTTCTTCGGCCAACTTTAACTACCGACTCTGTTTTTAACTTAGGCTTATCCAGTTGAGGAACCGGAATAATTTGCCTCTCTTCATCAAACAATCGTCCTTGATAGCCGTGGATTCCCAACTCAAGTAGAGTATTTTTCTCTGAGTTCGTTTCTACACCAACCGCAATAACCTGCGTTGGAGAATCTCCACAAGCTCCAATCAAACTGCGTACAAACAGTTGATTTTCATGCCTTTGATCGATCTTCTTAACCAAGCTTCTATGCAGCTTAATAAAGTCGATTTTCAAATCCTTAATATAGTGAGTGCTAACAATCGTTCGACCCGCTTGACCAACCGTCACTTTGCATCCAAGTCCTTTCAGCATTTTTGTGACAGGTCTCATGTAATCCAAGTGGGCGATCACATGACCTTCTGAAAATTCAAAACCTAAATGCGCACGTTGCTGAGTTGAAAGCTGCAATAACTCACTTCTAAACCACTTAAAGTGCTGCTTATTCGCGAAAGGAGTAACATTCAGATTAATAGAGTAATGCATCAGTTCCGCGGATTCTTTTACTGACTTCAATAAAACCCGTAAAACTGACTGATCCATTTGCGCTTGGTAACCTATCTGCTCTACTGCAGGCATAAACCGAGAAGACTTGAGTAAACCTTTCTCTGGGTCTTGAATCCTTACAAATATTTCTCTATGTAATTCATAAGGTTGACCTTTGCTTGACATAAGATAACACTGCTGTGCAAAGATTACTAAGTTTTCCGGCTGTAATGCCCTATCCAGTAATGTTCGCCAACGAACACTACCGCGATCCAAATCATTCTTATTGAGTTTAGGGTAACGACTCCAGTTATTACTTCGCTCTAACTGAGCACTTTTTAGTGCCGTCTCTGCTTCATCCATAATTTGACTATGGCGCTCCCCCTCTGCATACATGGTCACACCAATGTGGCACCAATTATCCACATCTAGCGGTTCCGGTGGGGTCAATTTATCAAGTTGTCTCAAACATTGGGCAGCCAATGTCGCAATATCTTTACTACCTTGATGAGGAATGAACACGGCAAAGTCGGCATCGTAATATCGAGAGAAGATAACATCAGGATAACGTTGGACGATATTGGACAAAACTTCACCTACTTCAACGATAAAGGCGTCAGTGACTTGCTTGTCGTTGCTATCTCGAACTTGCTCCCACTCGTCGATACGGACAAGAAGCACACCGCCACGCGCACCACTCTCATGCAGAGCCGATTCCAGTTTGTTATCGAAAAGTACTCGATTAGCCGTACCGGTGAGTTTATCTAAGAAGGTATGTGTGCGAATAAAGGTGTCAAAACGACTGCGCTCTTGTCGGGCGTCTTGCAACTCTTCAATCAACACATCAAGAGCCTCACTCGCTGTATATGGCCACTCTCGCTCATCCCCTTTAGCATGAGACTCCACTTGCCCAGCAAGAATCATTCGTCCGCGCTCTTCGAGCATTTCAGAGCCCATTAATTGCTCTTTAAGCCACCGCACTCCTCTCGCTAAGCAGAAAATGATCAGAGCAACCGCTAAAGTTATCGACCACATCGCTTCCATTGAGTAGTTGTAACCAATATAAGGAGGTAAAGCCTTAAACTCGATTTGGTATCCATTATTTCGCTCCAATACAAAAGTACGCTCATAAAGGCGATCTGGGTCGATTTGCGGAGACGTGTCTTTAAAGCGATAAACAATACCGGTGGAGTTTGAGAGCTTCATCTCGACGATATTGCTAGCCTGCAACATTTTGGGCATCCAACGCTGCATAGAATACGCGGCATCAGGATCTTCCATCTCTTTATCCACAACATCGACAATCCCGACCAAATAGTGATCGAGATACTCTTGCCCAATGCGCTTGAAAGAGAGTGTGCCCCCGATGAATAGAATAAACATTGCACTGATAACAATAACAGTAACGAATGCAACCAAACGGGTGCTCAACTTAAGGGTTGGGGTATATCTCATGAATAACGAAATCCTTTTCAACTCACATTATACCGTACTGCTTCGTTATACTATATTTTGCGGTTGTAAATAAAGCGTTAAGCCTTTTGGGTAGCAAAAAGCCGCGACAAGCGCGGCTTTTCCATTTCAATACTTGTTTTCTGATTTATGAAAAACAGAATCAGATCTCAGGTAATTGCTAGAACGGGATGTCGTCATCAAAATCCATTGGAGGCTCATTATATTGAGGTTGAGCCTGTTGGGGAGCTTGCTGTTGAGGTGCTTGCTGCTGAGCAGGTGCACTGTATTGCTGCTGTTGTGGTTGCTGAGGTTGACCCCAACCACCTTGTTGCTGTTGACCACCCATACCGCCTTGAGCTGGTGCGCCGCCTTGAGCACGACCGCCAAGCATTTGCATTACACCGTTAAAGCCTTGAACCACAACTTCTGTTGTGTAGCGATCTTGACCGCTTTGATCTTGCCATTTACGGGTTTGCAGTTGGCCTTCAATGTAAACTTGAGAACCTTTACGTAGGTATTCACCTGCAACTTCTGCTAGTTTGCCGAACAGAGCGACACGGTGCCATTCTGTTTTCTCGCGCTGCTCGCCAGTTGCTTTATCACGCCATGATTCTGACGTTGCAATGGTAATGTTCGCTACTGCACCGCCATTTGGCATGTAACGAATTTCAGGGTCATTACCTAGGTTACCCACTAATATAACTTTGTTAACTCCACGGCTAGCCATGATTTGCTCCGTCTAAATTCATAGTCTTAAAAATTTTAGCGCATAAGAATAACACGCTTTTTAACAGTGATAAATCGCAATCCGATTCTCTATTGAATCGAAAGAATAAAAACGTAACAAATCATGATATTCAGACGAATGTTGTTTTTTTCGCCACTTACAAACCACTCATTTACTTGGTCAATTGATATTCAACGCAAGTCATAATATAGCGACTAGTGATGAAATTCACATCATGACAGTGTGAACGCTTCTAAATTATAGAAGGAGCTTTCATATGAAGGTATCAAGATATACTCGCACCCTACACTTTTTATGCTCAGATACAGAACAGAGTCACCTGTACATCAATGAAATAGAAAAGTTGCTGTCTATTCCAATGTATAGAATGCCTCCGGGAGAGTTGATGTGTGTTAATAAAAAGCAGAGCAACCGAATCCTCTTGGTCGACTACAAGCAACTGCCTGAGCTGTTTGAGGCTTTCCCCAATCTTGCCGTTTTGTGGAAGAACTTTGAAATCATTCTGTTCAATGTTGAAAAGCCGTTGCAAACTCAAGAGATCATCCGCTTCGGCCACTTAAAAGGGTTATTCTACTGCAGCGATACAAAACCAAAGATAGCCAAAGGCATCACTAAGATCATTGATGGTGAGAATTGGCTACCTCGAAAAATCACCAGTCAGTTGCTGTTCTACTATCGCAATATCGTCAACATCAGCACTTGTCCCATTACGGTCGACTTAACTATCCGTGAATTACAAGTGATACGCTGTCTTCAAACTGGCGCTTCGAATACCCAAATCGCAGAAGATCTCTTCATCAGTGAGTTCACAGTCAAATCCCATCTTTATCAAATCTTTCGTAAACTGGCTGTAAAGAATCGAGTGCAAGCTATAGCGTGGGCAAACCAGAACCTAATTTCATAACATGCCAATATTAATATTTTTGAGGGCAGCTCCAATAAAGCATACGGATTGTTGCTGAATTTTCGACATTACCTGTGCTAGAGTTGCCCTCAGAAATGTTCAGCGCACTAAGCTGATTCGATAATTATTAAAGATATAGGGTTTTTACCATGATTAAAAAGTGCCTTTTCCCGGCAGCTGGCTACGGTACACGTTTCTTACCTGCAACTAAATCGATGCCAAAAGAGATGATGCCTGTTGTGAGCAAACCACTCATCGAATATGGCGTTGAAGAAGCCATTGAAGCAGGCATGGACGGCATGTGTATCGTAACAGGTCGTGGTAAGCACTCGATCATGGACCACTTCGACAAGAACTACGAACTTGAGCACCAAATCAGTGGCACTAATAAAGAAGAACTGCTGTATAACATTCGTGAAACGATTGAAGCGGCAAACTTCACCTACATCCGTCAGCGTGAAATGAAGGGCTTAGGTCACGCTATCTTAACTGGTCGTGAGCTTGTTGGTGATGAACCGTTTGCCGTGGTATTGGCTGATGACTTATGCGTGAACGAGCAGCAGGGTGTACTTGCGCAGATGGTCGCACTTTACAAACAGTTCCGTTGTTCAATCGTTGCGGTACAAGAAGTGCCAGAAGACGAAACACACAAATACGGTGTGATCTCAGGTGAAATGATTAAAGATGACCTTTACCGCGTGGATGACATGGTAGAAAAACCAGAGCAAGGCACCGCTCCAAGTAACCTAGCTATCATTGGTCGCTACATTCTGACTCCAGATATCTTCGAGCTGATTGAGAATACTGAACCTGGCAAAGGCGGCGAGATTCAAATCACCGATGCGCTACTAAAACAGGCTCAATCAGGCTGTGTACTTGCCTACAAATTCAAAGGTAAACGCTTCGACTGTGGTAGCATTGAAGGCTATATCGAAGCAACAAACTTCTGCTACGAGAACCTATACAAAAAAGACGAGCAAAAAGTCGAGCTAGATAAACACTCAACCAAGAAAGAAGCTTAATCGCATCCTGCTTTAAATGTATTTTGAAGGCAGCTCAATCGAGCTGCCTTTTTTGTACTGTTTTTTTATCCAGTAAAACTTTGCACAAAACTCACACTATGTAATACTTTAGCCACTGAAAACTACATGGTTGCCCGAAATGGATAAAATTGAAGTAAGGGGTGCTCGCACGCACAACCTCAAAGATATAAACCTAACAATCCCAAGAGATAAGCTAATTGTGATTACGGGTTTGTCTGGATCTGGTAAGTCTTCATTGGCTTTCGACACCCTCTATGCAGAAGGTCAACGCCGCTACGTTGAGTCACTGTCTGCCTACGCTCGTCAATTTTTATCCCTGATGGAAAAACCCGATGTTGACCACATTGAAGGACTGTCTCCAGCGATCTCTATCGAGCAAAAGTCAACATCTCATAACCCGCGTTCAACCGTCGGTACGATTACCGAAGTCTATGATTACCTGAGACTTTTGTATGCTCGTGTTGGTGAACCTCGTTGTCCAGATCACCACATCCCTCTTGCTGCGCAAACCATCAGTCAAATGGTAGACAAGGTACTAGAGCTGCCAGAGGGCTCGAAGATGATGCTGCTGGCACCTATCGTTAAAGAGCGTAAGGGTGAGCATGTTAAGACACTACAAAACCTTGCGGCTCAAGGCTTTATTAGAGCAAGGATCGACGGAGAGACTTGTGATCTTTCCGATCCACCAGCACTAGAACTGCATAAGAAACACACGATTGAAGTGGTAGTGGATCGCTTTAAGGTTCGCCCTGATCTACAACAGCGACTCGCTGAGTCTTTTGAGACGACTCTAGAGCTATCTGGCGGTATCGCTGTTGTCGATTGGATGGACGATAGTGATCAAGAAGAGATCGTATTTTCGGCTAACTTCGCTTGCCCGAAATGTGGTTACAGCATGCAAGAGCTTGAACCACGACTGTTCTCTTTCAACAACCCTGCCGGTGCTTGTGGTACCTGTGATGGCCTTGGTGTTCAACAATATTTTGATCCAAGCCGTATTATTGTTGACGACAACCTAAGTATTGCAGACGGTGCCATCAAAGGTTGGGATCAAAAGAACTATTACTACTTCCAAATGCTCACCTCGCTAGCTGAGCACTATGGATTTGATCTATTTGCCCCGTTCAACTCTTTACCAAAGAAAACTCAAGACATCATCTTGAAAGGCTCAGGTCGAACAGAGGTTGAATTTAAGTACATCAATGATCGTGGCGATATTCGAGTTAAGCGTCACCCGTTTGAAGGTATTCTGAATACGTTAGAGAGACGCTACCGTGATACGGAGTCAAACTCGGTTCGTGAAGATCTAGCGAAATACATCTCAACCAAGTCATGTTCCAGCTGTGGTGGCACTCGTCTAAGACTCGAAGCACGTAGTGTCTTTATTGGTGATACTACCCTACCGCAAATTGTCGAGCTGAGTATTGCTGATGCATTGGCATTCTTCCAAAATCTACAATTAAGCGGTCAGCGCGCCCAAATTGCTGAAAAGGTAATGAAAGAGATCAACGACCGCCTGCACTTCCTGGTCAACGTTGGCTTGAACTATCTCAACCTATCACGCAGCGCAGAGACACTTTCGGGTGGTGAAGCACAACGAATCCGACTTGCAAGCCAAATTGGTGCAGGTCTGGTTGGCGTTATGTATGTTCTGGATGAACCTTCCATTGGTCTCCACCAGCGCGACAATGAGCGACTACTACAGACTCTCGTACACCTTCGCGATCTTGGTAACACGGTATTGGTGGTAGAGCATGATGAAGATGCGATTCGTTGCGCCGATCACGTGATTGATATTGGCCCGGGCGCTGGTGTTCATGGTGGCAATGTTGTAGCCGAAGGCACCATGCAAGAGATCATCGACAATCCAAACTCTTTAACTGGTCAGTACCTAAGCGGCGTAAAAGAAATTGCCGTACCAAAAGAGCGTACTCCAATCGACAAGAAGAAAGTCGTAGAGCTAATTGGCGCAACTGGCAACAACCTTAAAGAGGTGACAGCGACAATCCCTGTCGGTCTGTTCAGCTGTATTACAGGCGTGTCAGGTTCAGGAAAATCGACCCTGATTAACGATACTTTCTTTAAGATAGCCCACACGCAACTTAACGGCGCAACCACGGCAGTACCAGCACCATATAAGAAGATAAAAGGCTTAGAGCATTTCGATAAGGTTATCGATATCGACCAAAGCCCAATTGGACGCACCCCACGCTCTAACCCTGCAACCTATACTGGTATCTTCACACCGATTCGTGAACTGTTTTCGGGTACACAAGAAGCGCGTTCTCGTGGTTACAAGCCGGGCCGCTTTAGCTTCAACGTTCGAGGTGGACGCTGTGAAGCTTGCCAGGGTGATGGGGTTATTAAAGTAGAAATGCACTTCTTACCAGATGTATACGTTCCTTGTGATGTATGTAAAGGGAAACGCTATAACCGTGAAACGTTGGAAGTACGCTACAAAGGCAAGACCATCGATGAAGTGTTAGAGATGACGGTCGAAGATGCTCGCGAATTCTTTAACCCAGTTCCAGTGATCGCACGCAAGCTCCAAACATTAATGGACGTGGGCTTGTCATATATTCGACTCGGACAAGCCGCGACAACGCTGTCTGGTGGTGAAGCGCAGCGTGTTAAACTGGCTCGTGAACTATCTAAACGTGATACCGGTAAGACTCTTTATATCCTAGATGAACCGACCACAGGCCTACACTTCCACGATATCCAACAGCTATTGACCGTTCTACACCGTCTGCGTGACCACGGAAATACCGTCGTAGTCATCGAACACAACTTGGATGTGATTAAAACCGCAGACTGGATCATCGATCTTGGCCCAGAGGGTGGCCAAGGTGGTGGTGAAATTATTGCCGCTGGTACACCAGAAGATGTGGCATTAGTCGAAGGTTCTCACACCGCTCGTTTTCTTAAGCCTATGTTAACTATGAAATAGGTCTACAATAGCGCTCAGCGAATAAGACGAAAAGTGTTACAGTATCGGGGCTTGTTCTATGTGGACAAGCCCCGTTTTTATAAGGTTAAGGATCTATGGCGACAATACACACCAGTGGTACACAGCTTGAGGCTCAAGTGACGCAACTTCCGCTCAATAAGCCCTTTTTGGTTTCTTTGGCTGTTGTCTTTCTCATCGCTATGCACTTTTTTATGCCCAACCCTGGTGGATCAGGCCTAGCGCTCTCCTTCAACCCAACCACATGGCTTGCCTTGAGCTTTACTCTGGCAATTGGCTTTTATCAAATGGCCAATAACCGTGTCATCAAATACTCAAAGCTCACTATTGGGCTTCTGATTAGCTGCATAATTCTTACCGTGCCAGTTTTATACAGTAATGCTGCACTTTCCGGAGCTTCAGGTCGCTTACTTGGACTATGGACTGGTTTCGCGTTGTTTGTTCTTCTTCAGCAGTTCAAATTCAGTAACAAACACAAGCAGCGCTTACTGTGGTTCATTGTACTTGCCGTGATGCTTCAAGCTCTGTTTGGTTACTTCCAGTACTTTTTCTTAGAAGCGGGCAATATGTTTGGTTACAACACCAAAACCAACCGTCCTTATGGTATTTTTCAACAACCAAATGTGATGGCAAGTTTTCTCGCAACTGGGTTTGTACTTTCTGCTTATCTACTGGCAAGACAACCAACCAAGTACAACCTCAAACTGAGTGAATCATTTCTGCTTTATCTGATGCCAGCGATCACAGTACCACTGCTGATCATCATCGCATCCAGAACGGGTTGGCTAGCCAGCGTGCTAAGCTTTGTCCTTATCCTGCCATACCTTTACAAATTTTCGACCAAGAAACGTTTTTACGGCTGGTGTGGTTCTGTCGTACTTGGGCTGATTGCCGGTTTCGCTATCATCAACTTACAAGCAGCGGATAGCTTAGCCAGCAAGCGCACGCATTTAGAAAGTGCTCGCGCCTATACTTTCCCACAAGCCCTAGACATGATGGTGGAAAAGCCATTTTCGGGTTACGGCTATGGTAAGTTTGAGTCTGAATATACACTCTATACAGCACGTCAACATCAACTTAATCCCAACTATCACCCTGGCCTTCCAGCGATGGACCATCCACACAATGAGTTGTTATTTTGGGGCGTCGAAGGCGGTATCGTGCCTATTATCGGTATTCTGCTTGCAGCGGCTTTAGTCGCAGGTCGGATAACCACTGCAACAAAAGGAACGCGGCTCGCACTGTTCGCGTTGTTTATTCCAATCGTTTTACACTCACAACTTGAGTACCCGTTTTACCACTCAGCGATTCACTGGATCACCTTTATCGTGCTCCTTTACTGGGTAGATCAACGCACTTCCCAGCATTACCAAAAGGGATTTAGCGTTATCAGTAAGACGTTGTTTAGAGTAACGAGCTTGGTTGTGCCTATTCTTGTCAGCTTTTATATGTTAAGTGCCCTGCATACCAACTATGTATTGACCAAGTTTGAGAAGTCTCAGCCTAAAAATCCGGACATTCTAAAAGAGGTTTCGAACCCTGTAGTTTGGAAAGATCGTTACGATTGGGATATCTACAGTACTTATCTCAATATCGGACTCTATCAAGAAGATCCGAAGCTGATTCAGCCGTATATCGATTGGTCTTTGAATATCATCAAGTCGAAGCCTCGACCTGCGTTTTACAACAACCTGATCTTGGCTTACCAAGGCTTAGGGGACGAAAGCAAAGCAGAGCAGATTCGTAGCGAAGCGCAATTCCTGTTCCCTAATCGAGATTTTTCAACGGTGCAGTACCAGCGCCCATCACAGGTAAAATCATCGACATCATCAGCTCAAAGCGGCGCTCAATAGCAACGCAATAAAAAAGGCGAACGAGATGATTCGTTCGCCTTTCAAATCAATGAGTCACTCTGTTTACTTCAAAACATCCGCCAGAGCTTTCAAACACAAAGCAACATTCTCTTTGCGAGCACCATAACCCATTAAGCCAATTCGCCACGCTTTCCCGGCTAATGCGCCAAGACCTGCGCCAATCTCTAGGTTGTACTCTTCAAGCAGTCGTGTTCGAACCGCCGCTTCATCAATCCCTTCAGGGAAATACACCGCGTTCAATTGCGGTAGTCGACTTCCCTCTTCAACCACAAAGCTTAGACCCAGCGATTCAAGCCCTGCCTTTAACTCACGATGCGCTGATTGATGACGCTCCCAAGCATTCTCTAACCCTTCATTGCGTAGAATCACCAATGACTCATGCAAAGCGTACAGGCTATTTACCGGTGCAGTATGGTGGTAGCTACGCTTTCCTTCACCACTCCAGTACCCCAGTACCAAACTCTGATCTAAGAACCAACTCTGCACCGGCGATTGACGCGCTTTCATCTTCTCTACCGCCTTTTGCGAAAACGTCACTGGCGAAAGACCCGGAACACAAGATAAACACTTCTGACTACCCGAATAGACGGCATCTAACTGCCATTCGTCCACCAGCAGCGGGACACCACCCAATGAAGTCACAGCATCCACGATGGTTAGTGCGTCAAAACGACGAGCAACCTGAGAAATCGCTTCCGCATCTGTAAGGGCGCCCGTTGATGTTTCTGCGTGAACAAACGCAACCGCGACCGCATCTGGGTGCTCAGTGAGTGCTTGCTCCACCTTATCGACCGATACAGGTTTCCCCCACTCATCATCAACCAAAATAGCTTCGCCACCACAGCGAACTACGTTTTCACGCATTCGCTCACCAAATACACCATTACGGCACACAATCACTTTTTCGCCAGGTTCAATCAGATTGACGAAGCAGGTTTCCATACCTGCACTACCCGGTGCTGAAACCGCAATCGTAAACTCGTTTTCCGTTTGGAAGGCGTACTTTAGTAGCTGTTTCACTTCATCCATCATATTGATAAACAGAGGATCTAAGTGACCGATAGTAGGACGACTCAGCGCCTGTAGCACTCGTGGGGAAATATCAGAAGGCCCTGGCCCCATTAACGTGCGATGAGGAGGAAAGAAGCTTTCAGCGATTGAGGTTGTGTGCAGGTTCGACATAATTATCCTTTATGTTTATGACATCAACCTTCCACACTAAAGCAAATCTACAACCTCAGCAATTAGTCGAAAGTCTCGAGGTCAAACCAGTGTCACAGAATTGTTAAATTTATTTTCACTTTATCTTGAGTTATCGATTGACATTCTTACCGCAAACACGTTCAATAAATCAGCTATCAAGCAGAAGAGGAGCACTGCCCAGGTAGATGTTTTGTGGAACCACATTTCCAATACAGAGCATTCAGGGGGAGCAGTGCCGAGGTAACTGAAACATGTCGGGTTTCTGTTATCGGTTAATTGGGCTGAATCCCATTAACTGTCATCATTCCAATATGATGAGGAGCTTCTGAGGTTTACAATTCAAATACACACCTCTCTTTTTGCTCTAAACCCTCTCTTCAAAACATTGGACGTTGGATTACCAACAGTAATTTTTATTTTAGGAAGTCGGGAGATTTATCGTGAGCGCATCTAATGTAGCTGGTTCTTTTAATGTCGCCAAATTCGGTGGGACAAGCGTTGCTAACTTTGAAGCAATGAGTCGCTGTGCAGCCATTATTGAGAATAACCCAAATACCAAGCTTGTTGTCAGCAGTGCGTGTTCAGGCGTCACCAATCTTTTAGTTGAACTGGCAAACGGTGTACAAGACCAAGCCCGCCGCCAAGAGTTAATGAGTCAACTAACCGATATTCATCACGCGATTTTGGATCAACTCGCAGAGCCTATGAGTGTCGAGAAAGAGATCCATGCGATTTTGGACAACGTTGCCAGTGCTGCAGAAGCTGCATCTTTTCACTCCAGTGCCAAGTTAACTGACCATCTAGTGGCGTGTGGTGAGCTAATGTCGACCCACCTTTTTGCGCAAATTCTTCGAGAGCGTGGCGTATCCGCAGTCAGATTTGATATTAGAGAAGTGTTGCGTACCAATGACGCTTACGGCAAAGCAGAGCCTCAACTGGAGCAGATCTCTCAGCTTGCTCAAGAGAAACTGATTCCTCTATGCCGAGAGCATGTCGTGATCACTCAAGGTTTTATTGGTGCGGACGATGAAGGCAATACAACCACACTCGGTCGTGGCGGAAGCGACTATTCAGCAGCACTCATTGCAGAGTCAGTATTAGCTTCTGGTCTAGAGATTTGGACTGATGTCCCGGGGATCTACACCACAGATCCTCGTATCGCCCCTAAAGCTTCACCAATTCCAGAGATCAGCTTCAGTGAAGCCTCTGAGATGGCGAACTTTGGCGCTAAGATCTTGCACCCTTCTACATTGGTGCCAGCGCTACGTCATAAAATTCCTGTCTTTGTCGGGTCATCTAAAGAACCTGAAAAAGGCGGTACTTGGATTCGTCAACAAGTTGAGAGTTCGCCACTGTTCAGAGCTCTTGCCCTTCGTTGTAACCAAACTATGGTCACACTGCGCAGTGCGAACATGTTCCACGCATACGGCTTCCTAGCAAAAGTATTTGAAATCCTCGCTAAGCATAAGATCTCTGTCGATCTTATTACAACGTCAGAGATCAGTGTCTCTCTGACGCTCGATCAGACAGACACTTCTGGTGGTGCTCCGGAATTGCCTGAAGTTGTACGCAAAGAGCTTGAAGAGCTATGTACAGTAGAAGTTGAACACAACCTATGCCTTGTGGCACTTATCGGTAACAATATGAGTGAGAGCAAAGGCTATGCAAAACAGGTATTCAGCACTCTTGAAGACTTTAACTTGCGTATGATCTGCTACGGAGCAAGCCCACACAACCTTTGTTTCCTTGTGCATGAGTCAGTTTCTCGCTCGGCAATTCAGAAACTCCACCAAGAGTTGTTTGAGCAAGAGTAATACATTCAAACAGATACAAAAAAGGGTTGCGCAATGGCAACCCTTTCACTTTCTAGTCGATCTTAGTTAATGTTTGGACCTAACCACTTCTCAGCTTCCAGCGCATCCCAGCCCTTGCGATCAGCGTAGCTATCTACTTGATCTTGCTGAATCTGAGCAATGGCAAAGTAACGTGAATCAGGGTGAGAGAAATACCAACCCGATACTGATGCACCTGGCCACATCGCGTAACTGCTCGTCAAAGACATATCGATCGTCTCTTCCACTTTCAGTAGCTCCCACAATGAGCCTTTTTCTGTATGCTCAGGACATGCAGGATAACCCGGTGCTGGACGAATACCTTGGTACTTCTCACGAATCAACTCATCATTCGATAGGTTTTCATCGGCGGAGTAGCCCCAGATATCTTTACGTACTTGCTCATGTAAGTACTCGGCAAATGCTTCAGCAAGTCGGTCAGCGACCGCTTGAATCATGATGGCATTGTAGTCATCGCCCGCCGCTTTGTATTCATCAGCAAGCTCACGCTCTCCAATGCCACCTGTTACGGCAAAGGCACCGATCCAATCTTTCTTACCTGACTCTTTTGGTGCAATGTAATCAGACAGACAGTAGTTAAAACCTCTTGGCTTTTCTGTTTGCTGACGTAGGTTATGAAGAACCTTAGCCACCTCAGTGCGTGATTCATCAGTATAAACTTCAATATCATCACCAACGCTTGCCGCAGGGAACAGCGCACACATACCACGAGCTTTAAGTAAGCCCTCACGTTCAACTCGATCAAGCAGGTCATTGGCGTCTTTAAATAGACGCTTTGCCTCTTCGCCCACTTCCTCATGTTCAAGAATGGCAGGGTATTTGCCCACTAGTGACCAAGTCATGAAGAACGGAGTCCAATCAATGTAACGACGCAAGGTTGCTACATCAAAGTCATCATAAACATGCACACCCGGCTTAGCTGGAGCTGGCGGCGTATAGCTTTCCCAATCAATAGCCACTTTATTCGCTCGAGCTTGCTCTAACGTTACCGGCTTAGTGCGAGGCTTCTTGCGATTGTGCTGATCGCGGACACGCTCGTAGTCCAAATCTAGCTTCTCAACAAACGCCGGGCGAAGCTCATCAGATAATAGAGAAGTACATACCCCAACCGCTCGTGATGCGTTGTTTACATACACCACTGGGTTCTTGTAGTTCTGTTCGATCTTAACGGCAGTATGTGCTTTAGAAGTTGTCGCACCACCAATCAAAAGTGGCAAGTCGAAATCCAAACGCTCCATCTCTTTAGCGACATGTACCATCTCATCCAGTGATGGAGTAATTAGGCCAGATAAACCGATAATGTCGACATTCTCTTCTTTAGCGACTTTTAGAATCTGTTCACAAGGAACCATCACCCCAAGGTCAATAATCTCGTAGTTATTACACTGCAGTACCACGCCCACAATGTTCTTACCGATATCGTGAACATCGCCTTTTACGGTAGCGAGCAAGATCTTACCGTTTGAAGAACCTGCTTGTTTAGATGCGTTGATGTAAGGCTCTAAATGCGCAACCGCTTGTTTCATTACACGTGCAGACTTTACTACTTGAGGAAGGAACATCTTACCTTCACCAAACAGATCACCCACCACGTTCATACCATCCATTAGAGGGCCTTCAATGACCTCTAGTGGTTTACTGGCATTCAAACGAGCTTCTTCAGTATCTTCGACGATAAACTCAGTGATACCTTTAACCAGTGCATGCTCTAAACGCTTCTCAACCGACCAAGTACGCCACTCGAGTGCAGAAGCATCTTCCTCTTTACCGACACCTTTATTAGCGTATTCCGCAGCGATATCCAGTAATCTTTCAGTCGAGTCATCACGACGGTTAAGTACTACATCTTCTACCGCTTCACGCAGTTTATCCGGGACGTTATCGTAAATTTCAAGCTGACCTGCATTAACGATCCCCATGTCCATACCGTTTTTGAAACAGTGATATAGGAATACCGCGTGAATCGCTTCTCGTACGTAGTTGTTACCACGGAAAGAGAACGATACGTTAGATACACCACCCGAAATCATCGCATATGGAAGGTCGCGTTTGATGTCTGCTACCGCGTCAATGAAATCAACCGCGTAGTTGTTGTGCTCTTCAATACCGGTCGCAACAGCAAAGATGTTCGGGTCGAAGATAATATCTTCCGGCGGGAAACCAACTTCATCCACCAAGATATTGTATGCGTTAGTACAAATCTCTAGCTTACGCTGACGGGTTTCTGCTTGACCGACTTCGTCAAAAGCCATCACGATAACCGCAGCACCATAACGGCGAATCAGCTTAGCTTGCTCAACAAATTTCTCTTTACCTTCTTTCAAGGAGATCGAGTTAACGATGCCCTTACCTTGAATACATTTCAGGCCGGCTTCGATGACTTCCCATTTCGAGGAGTCGACCATAATAGGCACTTTAGAGATTTCAGGTTCAGACGCACATAGATTTAAGAAACGCACCATGCACGCCTCAGCGTCTAGCATGCCTTCGTCCATGTTGATATCGATGATTTGTGCGCCATTCTCAACTTGTTGACGAGCAACTTCCAGAGCCTCGTCATAAAGCTCTTCTTTAATTAGACGCTTAAATCGAGCAGAGCCAGTCACGTTGGTACGCTCACCAACATTGACGAACAAGGTATCTTTTTCGATAGTGAGGGGCTCTAACCCTGATAGGCGGCATGAAACAGCTAACTCAGGTAAAGCACGCGGCTTAACGTTGTCGACCACATTAGCCATATGGCGAATATGTTCTGGAGTGGTACCACAACAACCACCGATTAGATTTAGGAAGCCGCTCTCCGCCCACTCTTTTACATGAGAGGCCATATCTTCAGGAGAGAGATCGTATTCACCAAATGCGTTAGGAAGACCAGCATTAGGGTGAACTGAAACAAAGGTTTCTGAAATGCGAGAAAGCTCATCGACATAAGGACGTAGTTCATCAGGCCCAAGGGCACAGTTCAAGCCAAAGGACAGTGGGCGAACGTGACGCAATGAATTGTAGAAAGCTTCTGTTGTTTGACCGGAAAGCGTTCGACCTGATGCGTCTGTGATAGTACCTGAGATCATGACTGGAAGAGTAATCCCTAACTCCTCGAACACAGTATCAACGGCAAATGCACAAGCCTTAGCATTTAGAGTATCGAAAATGGTCTCAATCAGGATCAGATCAGAACCACCTTTAATCAGCGCTCGAGTTGATTCGGAGTAAGCCTCCACTAACTCATCAAAGCTAACATTTCGATAGCCAGGGTCATTTACATCAGGGGAAATCGAACAAGTACGGTTCGTTGGGCCAAGCACGCCAGCTACGTAACGAGGCTTGTCAGGTGTTTTTGCAGTCCACTCATCGGCAGCTTCACGCGCCAACTTAGCAGCAGCAAAGTTAATCTCTTCACTGAGGCTTTCCATATCATAGTCAGCCATCGCAATGGTAGTTGCGTTAAAGGTATTGGTTTCAAGGATGTCTGCGCCAGCTTCTAAGTAAGCCGAATGTATGTCCTTAATAAGCTGAGGTTGAGTAAGCACCAAAAGGTCGTTATTGCCTTTAAGATCACTATGCCAATTGGCAAAGCGCTCACCTCGATAGTCCTGCTCTTCCAGTTTATAATTCTGGATCATGGTGCCCATACCACCATCGATCAATAGAATTCGTTGCTCTAACTGAGCTTCGATCTGTTGCTTTACATTACTTCCCACAGTACAGCCTCATTCCTTTAATTATCACTCCATCCTATCACACATTAAAAAGGAGTCTAGACGTCTAAACGGAGAAATTGATAACTAATCTATGACAAAAAACCGTTTGCTATTTGAGCGATAGAGGACGAAAATTCATTTTCATATTTTGTTACATATCGGAAATCCAATGTCGGTCTACTACACACTTTGCTTTTTATCTGCAGCCGCTATGTTGATAGCGTTTGTAAACAGCAAGATAGGAAAGATGCAAACCACAATCGCTATTACTGCTGGTTCGATGATGCTTTCACTAATTATCCTGATTGCTGGTCAAAACGATTGGTTTCAGCTGTCTGAGATCGCTTCAGAGACAGTGGCGAGTATCAACTTCGAAGATTTTCTACTCAAAGGGATTTTAGGTTTCCTACTATTTGCAGGTGGGCTAGGGATTAAACTCCCTAACCTCAAAGATCAGAAATGGGAAATTACTGTGCTCGCGTTAGGGGCAACTCTATTTTCGACTTTTTTCATTGGGTTTGCGCTTTACGGATTTTGCCAAGTTATCGGCATTCAGTTTGATCTTATCTACTGCTTACTGTTTGGATCTCTTATCTCTCCGACTGACCCGATTGCAGTCTTAGCGATTGTTAAGAAACTCAATGCCCCAAAACGTATTTCAACCCAAATTGAAGGTGAGTCACTGTTCAATGATGGTTTCGGTCTGGTTATCTTTGTCACTCTGTTTACTATCGCATTTGGTAGCGAAGCTCCAACAGTGGGCAGCGTAACGATGCTATTTATTCAAGAAGCGATTGGTGGGATTGTTTATGGTTTCGTATTGGGGCTTATATTCCACTACTTAATCAGCAATACTGACGATCACTCTATGGAGTTGTTACTAACGATTGGTATCCCAACCGCCGGATACGCGTTTGCAGAAGTGCTTCATGTATCGGGCCCATTAGCTATGGTCGTATCAGGTATTATGATTGGCAACTGGACACGCTTTATCGGTTTCTCAAAAGAGAGTGAAGATCACTTAGACCACTTCTGGGAGCTCATCGATGAGTTTCTAAATGGCGTGCTATTCCTACTGATCGGTATGTCGATGCTGCTTTTTGAATTCCATAAAGAAGACTGGATCTTAATGGCTTTCTCTGTACCGTTAGTACTAGGAGCGCGTTACCTCAGTGTATTTTTGTCATACATTGGCTTTAAGCGCTTTAGAAGCTATAACCCGTGCTCAGTTAACATCCTCACGTGGGGTGGATTACGTGGTGGCTTAGCACTTGCAATGGCTCTATCTATCCCATCAGGTATCTGGGTCATCGAAGACAAACTGATTGATGTAAAAGAGATCATTCTAGTCATGACATACTCAGTTGTGGTGTTCTCAATCTTAATTCAAGGCTCAACGATTACACCAATGATTGAGAAAGCTAAGCTAGCAGAAAAAGAGTTAAACAAATAACACTCCTACCCTACATAGAGGCTGCCTCCTAAGTAGCCTCTATACCGTTCCTATCAAAATCTTCCCCTCCAGTCCAAACTAAGCCTTTGTAGATTGCGAGGTCGTTTATCGTTGGATGTAATTAACGATGTCAGCGACAAGCATGATACCAAATACTACTAACAGAATTCATGCTCCATAGTCGTTTACACATTGTCTGTAGTTGGCATTTATTCAAATGATCTTTAATCTGGTACAAATTAAGCAACTAAAATAGAGAATCATGTTAATTTTCAACTGTACTAAAGCAGCTAGTGATTTCTTCACCGTGACTCGAAAAGGAAGAGAGTTCTCACCAATAGCCTCTGCTCCATGCAAGTTAATAGCTGATGATACTGATTACTTGAAAGAAAATGATGGCAGTACTCCAAAAGAGCTCTGTGAGTGGTTGGTGCATGTAGTCCGAGTTCAACGTAAACCCATCATCTTCGCTATTGAGAAAGATACGCGGTATGTGATGACCTTCGTTGATCTTAAGAAGGGTGAGTACCAACGGTTTCTAACCGACTTCATTGAGCGCATAGCTAACTTGGTTCAGTACTTCGGTGAAGATCTGATGATCATGAATGACGATACCTTTGAGCCTATGCTGAATAACTTCTTGGCAGCAAACAGCGAATACCGTTTCTTTAGTCGCTCAGATAGAAGCATGCAATCACATATCAACGAAATAGCCTGGTTCTTTAAGGATACCGCTGATAATTCTGGTTGCTTACCTGATACCGAGCAAGTGATGTGCTTTGATGCTGACATGAACAGTATGCTGAGACAGTATAAAGGGCTTAAGGACATGATCTATCCTGCGAATCAGATGCTGTTCCATTGGTTAAGAAACTACTGTGATTACGATGAGAAACAGATTAAGGATGTCTCTGAGCGTATACGTGAACTTAAGCGGGCTATGTCCGGCTCGCCTATGTCCATAGAGATGAGTACAGATCACGAAGAGTGGGATCTACAGAAACAACCAGAATCTATACAAGATAACGTGATCGTGTTCCCTACCAAGCGATAGGTAGTATCCCCAGTCGATTTCTCCCTTCCCCCATCCGACCTGATATGAACCGAAAAACAGGTTAGGAAAGTATAGAGGAATCGTTGAATAGGGAAATGGGGAAGAGCAGTATGGGTAGTTTGAATTTATTGAACGATAGCTATGAAAAAGCCTCAGTCTTTCAACTGAGGCCTTAAAGATGGCAGGGGTGGAGAGAGTCGACTGGGCTGGCACTCCAACTCCCAACACGTGCGCTTTTGGTAGTGGCAGAATCCGCTGCTCTTTTCTTCCGCCAAATAAAAAGGCTCTAGTCTTTCGACTAGAGCCTTGGATATGGCAGGGGTGGAGAGATTCGAACTCCCAACACGCGGATTTGGAATCCGCTGCTCTGCCAATTGGAGCTACACCCCTAAAATTGGTAATCAAATTTTCGATGGATTAGGAGATTTAAACTCCCAACACGCGCCATCTTGCAAACTTTGAGGAATCAACTGTTTTACCAGTTGGAGCTTATACCCTTAAAGTTTCAATATTATAGATTCGAAAAAACCTCACACTAGGCGAGGCTCTCGAATAAGTGGCGGAGTGGACGGGACTCGAACCCGCGACCCCCGGCGTGACAGGCCGGTATTCTAACCAACTGAACTACCACTCCGCAGTGGCTTACTTGCTTTAAGCAAGTGTCCATAATTTAAAGCCTGGCGATGTCCTACTCTCACATGGGGAAGCCCCACACTACCATCGGCGCTATTGCGTTTCACTTCTGAGTTCGGCATGGAATCAGGTGGGTCCACAACGCTATGGTCGCCAAGCAAATTCTTTCTTCTCTGATTTTCTTTCAGAAAAGTAATCTGGAAAGCTGTTTCTGTTCTCTCAAACTCATTCAAGCGTTTGTATCTTTGAGTCCATCAAAACCCCTTGGGTGTTGTATGGTTAAGCCTCACGGGCAATTAGTACAGGTTAGCTCAACGCCTCACAGCGCTTACACACCCTGCCTATCAACGTTCTAGTCTTGAACAACCCTTTAGGACACTTAAAGTGCCAGGGAAGACTCATCTCAGGGCTCGCTTCCCGCTTAGATGCTTTCAGCGGTTATCGATTCCGAACTTAGCTACCGGGCAATGCCATTGGCATGACAACCCGAACACCAGAGGTTCGTCCACTCCGGTCCTCTCGTACTAGGAGCAGCCCCCTTCAATCTTCCAACGCCCACGGCAGATAGGGACCGAACTGTCTCACGACGTTCTAAACCCAGCTCGCGTACCACTTTAAATGGCGAACAGCCATACCCTTGGGACCGACTTCAGCCCCAGGATGTGATGAGCCGACATCGAGGTGCCAAACACCGCCGTCGATATGAACTCTTGGGCGGTATCAGCCTGTTATCCCCGGAGTACCTTTTATCCGTTGAGCGATGGCCCTTCCATTCAGAACCACCGGATCACTATGACCTGCTTTCGCACCTGCTCGAATTGTCATTCTCGCAGTCAAGCGGGCTTATGCCATTGCACTAACCTCACGATGTCCAACCGTGATTAGCCCACCTTCGTGCTCCTCCGTTACTCTTTGGGAGGAGACCGCCCCAGTCAAACTACCCACCAGGCACTGTCCGTAATCCCGATTCAGGGACCAACGTTAGAACATCAACACTACAAGGGTGGTATTTCAAGGACGACTCCACCACATCTAGCGACGCGGTTTCAAAGTCTCCCACCTATCCTACACATGTAGGGTCAATGTTCAGTGCCAAGCTGTAGTAAAGGTTCACGGGGTCTTTCCGTCTAGCCGCGGGTACACTGCATCTTCACAGCGATTTCAATTTCACTGAGTCTCGGGTGGAGACAGCGTGGCCATCATTACGCCATTCGTGCAGGTCGGAACTTACCCGACAAGGAATTTCGCTACCTTAGGACCGTTATAGTTACGGCCGCCGTTTACCGGGGCTTCGATCAAGAGCTTCGACCGAAGTCTAACCCCATCAATTAACCTTCCGGCACCGGGCAGGCGTCACACCGTATACGTCATCTTACGATTTTGCACAGTGCTGTGTTTTTAATAAACAGTTGCAGCCACCTGGTATCTGCGACTCTCGTCAGCTCCATCCGCAAGGGACTTCACCGATAAGAGCGTACCTTCTCCCGAAGTTACGGTACCATTTTGCCTAGTTCCTTCACCCGAGTTCTCTCAAGCGCCTTGGTATTCTCTACCCGACCACCTGTGTCGGTTTGGGGTACGATTCCTTACAATCTGAAGCTTAGAGGCTTTTCCTGGAAGCATGGCATCAATGACTTCACCACCGTAGTGGCTCGACATCGTATCTCAGCGTTAAGAAAGTCCGGATTTACCTAAACTTTCCGCCTACGTACTTGAACCTGGACAACCGTCGCCAGGCCCACCTAGCCTTCTCCGTCCCCCCATCGCAATTGTAAGAAGTACGGGAATATTAACCCGTTTCCCATCGACTACGCCTTTCGGCCTCGCCTTAGGGGTCGACTTACCCTGCCCCGATTAACGTTGGACAGGAACCCTTGGTCTTCCGGCGAGGGAGTTTTTCACTCCCTTTATCGTTACTCATGTCAGCATTCGCACTTCTGATACCTCCAGCAGCCCTTACAGACCACCTTCAACGGCTTACAGAACGCTCCCCTACCCCGCATACTAAAGTATGCGGCCGCAGCTTCGGTGTATAGCTTAGCCCCGTTACATCTTCCGCGCAGGCCGACTCGACCAGTGAGCTATTACGCTTTCTTTAAATGATGGCTGCTTCTAAGCCAACATCCTGGCTGTCTGAGCCTTCCCACATCGTTTCCCACTTAGCTATACTTTGGGACCTTAGCTGGCGGTCTGGGTTGTTTCCCTCTCCACGACGGACGTTAGCACCCGCCGTGTGTCTCCCGGATAGTACTTACTGGTATTCGGAGTTTGCAAAGGGTTGGTAAGTCGGGATGACCCCCCTAGCCTTAACAGTGCTCTACCCCCAGTAGTATTCGTCCGAGGCGCTACCTAAATAGCTTTCGGGGAGAACCAGCTATCTCCAGGTTTGATTGGCCTTTCACCCCTAGCCACAAGTCATCCGCTAATTTTTCAACATTAGTCGGTTCGGTCCTCCAGTTGATGTTACTCAACCTTCAACCTGCCCATGGCTAGATCACCTGGTTTCGGGTCTATATCCAGAGACTGAACGCCCAGTTAAGACTCGGTTTCCCTACGGCTCCCCTAAACGGTTAACCTTGCCACTGAATATAAGTCGCTGACCCATTATACAAAAGGTACGCAGTCACACCACGAAGGTGCTCCTACTGCTTGTACGTACACGGTTTCAGGTTCTATTTCACTCCCCTCACAGGGGTTCTTTTCGCCTTTCCCTCACGGTACTGGTTCACTATCGGTCAGTCAGTAGTATTTAGCCTTGGAGGATGGTCCCCCCATATTCAGACAGGATATCACGTGTCCCGCCCTACTCGATTTCACTGATTATGATGTGTCGGTTACGGGGCTATCACCCTTTATTGCGGCACTTTCCAGAGCCTTCACCTGCATCATTAAAAGCTTAAGGGCTAATCCAATTTCGCTCGCCGCTACTTTCGGAATCTCGGTTGATTTCTCTTCCTCGGGGTACTTAGATGTTTCAGTTCCCCCGGTTTGCCTCTTGTTGCTATGTATTCACAACAAGATACTTACTTATGTAAGTGGGTTTCCCCATTCGGAAATCCCAGACTCAAAAGGTTTTTACTACCTAATCTGGGCTTATCGCAAGTTAATACGTCCTTCATCGCCTCTGACTGCCAAGGCATCCACCGTGTACGCTTAGTCACTTAACCATACAACCCGAAAGGGTCTTAATGTATGACTGTTTGCTTTCACTTGCTTATTTGATTTCACTTTAAAAAGTAAAGACAAATGGCAGTGAAGACAAACGAGCAACCAAGGTTTTTGGTTGTAATAAGAAGGGTTAGTTCTTATTACGTGTTTGCCGGACTCAATGGTGAATCAATATAAACATTGATTCGAATACAAGACACTTGAATGTGTTTGTGTTGTGTTTACTTCGAAAAGTAAACATTGAGAACTTTTAATTTGATTTAAATAACTACGTTATTTAAATCAGTCAGCTTTCCAAATTGTTAAAGAGCAGATTCGCTTTCTATTTAAAGAAATGAACCATTTTTAAAAGCACTATCGCTAATGCGCTTAAAGATGGTGGAGCTAAGCAGGATCGAACTGCTGACCTCCTGCGTGCAAGGCAGGCGCTCTCCCAGCTGAGCTATAGCCCCAACGAAATCGATATTGACCGCTATCTCTGGGAAAAGATAGTGGTGGGTCTGAGTGGACTTGAACCACCGACCTCCCGCTTATCAGGCGAGCGCTCTAACCAGCTGAGCTACAGACCCAATATCGTCTCTTAACTTTCTAAACCATATCAATCTGTGTGGACACTTATCGTGAACATCTTCGTATAAGGAGGTGATCCAGCCCCAGGTTCCCCTAGGGCTACCTTGTTACGACTTCACCCCAGTCATGAACCACAAAGTGGTGAGCGTCCTCCCGAAGGTTAAACTACCCACTTCTTTTGCAGCCCACTCCCATGGTGTGACGGGCGGTGTGTACAAGGCCCGGGAACGTATTCACCGTAGCATTCTGATCTACGATTACTAGCGATTCCGACTTCATGGAGTCGAGTTGCAGACTCCAATCCGGACTACGACGCACTTTTTGGGATTCGCTCACTCTCGCGAGTTGGCCGCCCTCTGTATGCGCCATTGTAGCACGTGTGTAGCCCTACTCGTAAGGGCCATGATGACTTGACGTCGTCCCCACCTTCCTCCGGTTTATCACCGGCAGTCTCCCTGGAGTTCCCGACATTACTCGCTGGCAAACAAGGATAAGGGTTGCGCTCGTTGCGGGACTTAACCCAACATTTCACAACACGAGCTGACGACAGCCATGCAGCACCTGTCTCAGAGTTCCCGAAGGCACACCTGCGTCTCCGCTGGCTTCTCTGGATGTCAAGAGTAGGTAAGGTTCTTCGCGTTGCATCGAATTAAACCACATGCTCCACCGCTTGTGCGGGCCCCCGTCAATTCATTTGAGTTTTAATCTTGCGACCGTACTCCCCAGGCGGTCTACTTAACGCGTTAGCTCCGAAAGCCACGGCTCAAGGCCACAACCTCCAAGTAGACATCGTTTACGGCGTGGACTACCAGGGTATCTAATCCTGTTTGCTCCCCACGCTTTCGCATCTGAGTGTCAGTATCTGTCCAGGGGGCCGCCTTCGCCACTGGTATTCCTTCAGATCTCTACGCATTTCACCGCTACACCTGAAATTCTACCCCCCCTCTACAGTACTCTAGTTTGCCAGTTTCAAATGCAGTTCCGAGGTTGAGCCCCGGGCTTTCACATCTGACTTAACAAACCACCTGCATGCGCTTTACGCCCAGTAATTCCGATTAACGCTCGCACCCTCCGTATTACCGCGGCTGCTGGCACGGAGTTAGCCGGTGCTTCTTCTGCAGCTAACGTCAAGAAATGCCGCTATTAACGACACCCCCTTCCTCACTGCTGAAAGTACTTTACAACCCGAAGGCCTTCTTCATACACGCGGCATGGCTGCATCAGGCTTGCGCCCATTGTGCAATATTCCCCCACTGCTGCCTCCCGTAGGAGTCTGGACCGTGTCTCAGTTCCAGTGTGGCTGATCATCCTCTCAGACCAGCTAGGGATCGTCGCCTTGGTGAGCCATTACCTCACCAACTAGCTAATCCCACCTAGGCATATCTTGACGCGAGAGGCCCGAAGGTCCCCCTCTTTGGCCCGTAGGCATTATGCGGTATTAGCCATCGTTTCCAATGGTTATCCCCCACATCAAGGCAATTTCCTAGGCATTACTCACCCGTCCGCCGCTCGACGCCGTTATCGTTCCCCGAAGGTTCAGACAACTCGTTTCCGCTCGACTTGCATGTGTTAGGCCTGCCGCCAGCGTTCAATCTGAGCCATGATCAAACTCTTCAATTTAAGATTTTGTGACTCAATGAATACTGATTACATTCCCTATTCTTACGAATAGTGACTGTGAATTGACTGTGCCGATAATAAATTATCGATTGGTCACTCAGTTCATTGAAATCAAGTTGAAACCGAAGTTTCATTTTTGATATTCATCAACGAGTGCCCACACAGATTGATAGGTTTAAATTGTTAAAGAGCTTCTCTAAAAAGAGAGTGCTATCAACGCTTTAGCGTCGAAGCGGATGCGTATAATACGCGATTGACTCTGTAAGTCAACATAAAACTCTAAGTTTTTTACTTAAAATCCTATGTTGACTCGTCTCATCGAGACAAGTCGAAATCAAAGCCTGGCGATGTCCTACTCTCACATGGGGAAGCCCCACACTACCATCGGCGCTATTGCGTTTCACTTCTGAGTTCGGCATGGAATCAGGTGGGTCCACAACGCTATGGTCGCCAAGCAAATTCTTTCTTCTCTGATTTTCTTTCAGAAAAGTAATCTGGAAAGCTGTTTCTGTTCTCTCAAACTCATTCAAGCGTTTGTATCTTTGAGTCCATCAAAACCCCTTGGGTGTTGTATGGTTAAGCCTCACGGGCAATTAGTACAGGTTAGCTCAACGCCTCACAGCGCTTACACACCCTGCCTATCAACGTTCTAGTCTTGAACAACCCTTTAGGACGCTTAAAGCGCCAGGGAAGACTCATCTCAGGGCTCGCTTCCCGCTTAGATGCTTTCAGCGGTTATCGATTCCGAACTTAGCTACCGGGCAATGCCATTGGCATGACAACCCGAACACCAGAGGTTCGTCCACTCCGGTCCTCTCGTACTAGGAGCAGCCCCCTTCAATCTTCCAACGCCCACGGCAGATAGGGACCGAACTGTCTCACGACGTTCTAAACCCAGCTCGCGTACCACTTTAAATGGCGAACAGCCATACCCTTGGGACCGACTTCAGCCCCAGGATGTGATGAGCCGACATCGAGGTGCCAAACACCGCCGTCGATATGAACTCTTGGGCGGTATCAGCCTGTTATCCCCGGAGTACCTTTTATCCGTTGAGCGATGGCCCTTCCATTCAGAACCACCGGATCACTATGACCTGCTTTCGCACCTGCTCGAATTGTCATTCTCGCAGTCAAGCGGGCTTATGCCATTGCACTAACCTCACGATGTCCAACCGTGATTAGCCCACCTTCGTGCTCCTCCGTTACTCTTTGGGAGGAGACCGCCCCAGTCAAACTACCCACCAGGCACTGTCCGTAATCCCGATTCAGGGACCAACGTTAGAACATCAACACTACAAGGGTGGTATTTCAAGGACGACTCCACCACATCTAGCGACGCGGTTTCAAAGTCTCCCACCTATCCTACACATGTAGGGTCAATGTTCAGTGCCAAGCTGTAGTAAAGGTTCACGGGGTCTTTCCGTCTAGCCGCGGGTACACTGCATCTTCACAGCGATTTCAATTTCACTGAGTCTCGGGTGGAGACAGCGTGGCCATCATTACGCCATTCGTGCAGGTCGGAACTTACCCGACAAGGAATTTCGCTACCTTAGGACCGTTATAGTTACGGCCGCCGTTTACCGGGGCTTCGATCAAGAGCTTCGACCGAAGTCTAACCCCATCAATTAACCTTCCGGCACCGGGCAGGCGTCACACCGTATACGTCATCTTACGATTTTGCACAGTGCTGTGTTTTTAATAAACAGTTGCAGCCACCTGGTATCTGCGACTCTCGTCAGCTCCATCCGCAAGGGACTTCACCGATAAGAGCGTACCTTCTCCCGAAGTTACGGTACCATTTTGCCTAGTTCCTTCACCCGAGTTCTCTCAAGCGCCTTGGTATTCTCTACCCGACCACCTGTGTCGGTTTGGGGTACGATTCCTTACAATCTGAAGCTTAGAGGCTTTTCCTGGAAGCATGGCATCAATGACTTCACCACCGTAGTGGCTCGACATCGTATCTCAGCGTTAAGAAAGTCCGGATTTACCTAAACTTTCCGCCTACGTACTTGAACCTGGACAACCGTCGCCAGGCCCACCTAGCCTTCTCCGTCCCCCCATCGCAATTGTAAGAAGTACGGGAATATTAACCCGTTTCCCATCGACTACGCCTTTCGGCCTCGCCTTAGGGGTCGACTTACCCTGCCCCGATTAACGTTGGACAGGAACCCTTGGTCTTCCGGCGAGGGAGTTTTTCACTCCCTTTATCGTTACTCATGTCAGCATTCGCACTTCTGATACCTCCAGCAGCCCTTACAGACCACCTTCAACGGCTTACAGAACGCTCCCCTACCCCGCATACTAAAGTATGCGGCCGCAGCTTCGGTGTATAGCTTAGCCCCGTTACATCTTCCGCGCAGGCCGACTCGACCAGTGAGCTATTACGCTTTCTTTAAATGATGGCTGCTTCTAAGCCAACATCCTGGCTGTCTGAGCCTTCCCACATCGTTTCCCACTTAGCTATACTTTGGGACCTTAGCTGGCGGTCTGGGTTGTTTCCCTCTCCACGACGGACGTTAGCACCCGCCGTGTGTCTCCCGGATAGTACTTACTGGTATTCGGAGTTTGCAAAGGGTTGGTAAGTCGGGATGACCCCCTAGCCTTAACAGTGCTCTACCCCCCAGTAGTATTCGTCCGAGGCGCTACCTAAATAGCTTTCGGGGAGAACCAGCTATCTCCAGGTTTGATTGGCCTTTCACCCCTAGCCACAAGTCATCCGCTAATTTTTCAACATTAGTCGGTTCGGTCCTCCAGTTGATGTTACTCAACCTTCAACCTGCCCATGGCTAGATCACCTGGTTTCGGGTCTATATCCAGAGACTGAACGCCCAGTTAAGACTCGGTTTCCCTACGGCTCCCCTAAACGGTTAACCTTGCCACTGAATATAAGTCGCTGACCCATTATACAAAAGGTACGCAGTCACACCACGAAGGTGCTCCTACTGCTTGTACGTACACGGTTTCAGGTTCTATTTCACTCCCCTCACAGGGGTTCTTTTCGCCTTTCCCTCACGGTACTGGTTCACTATCGGTCAGTCAGTAGTATTTAGCCTTGGAGGATGGTCCCCCCATATTCAGACAGGATATCACGTGTCCCGCCCTACTCGATTTCACTGATTATGATGTGTCGGTTACGGGGCTATCACCCTTTATTGCGGCACTTTCCAGAGCCTTCACCTGCATCATTAAAAGCTTAAGGACTAATCCAATTTCGCTCGCCGCTACTTTCGGAATCTCGGTTGATTTCTCTTCCTCGGGGTACTTAGATGTTTCAGTTCCCCCCGGTTTGCCTCTTGTTGCTATGTATTCACAACAAGATACTTACTTGTGTAAGTGGGTTTCCCCATTCGGAAATCCCAGACTCAAAAGGTTTTTACTACCTAATCTGGGCTTATCGCAAGTTAATACGTCCTTCATCGCCTCTGACTGCCAAGGCATCCACCGTGTACGCTTAGTCACTTAACCATACAACCCGAAGAAGTTTCGAGTTGATGACTTATTTGCTTTCACTTTTCAAAAGTGAAGACAAACTAGCAACCAAGGTTTTGGTTGTAATAAGAAGGGTTAGTTCTTATTACGTGTTTGCCGGACTCAATGGTGAATCAATGTAAACATTGATTCGAATACAAGACACTTGAATGTGTTTGTGTTGTGTTTCATCCAAAAGGATAAACATTGAGAACTTTTAATTTGATTAACTTAATCACAGCCTTGAGCTGTTTGATTTCACTTTTTAAAGTGAAAACCAATTAAGTAATCAGTCAGCTTTCCAAATTGTTAAAGAGCAGATTCATTTCTGAACCATTTTTAAAAGCACTATCGCTAATGCGCTTAAAGATGGTGGAGCTAAGCAGGATCGAACTGCTGACCTCCTGCGTGCAAGGCAGGCGCTCTCCCAGCTGAGCTATAGCCCCAACGAAATCGATATTGACCGCTATCTCTGGGAAAAGATAGTGGTGGGTCTGAGTGGACTTGAACCACCGACCTCCCGCTTATCAGGCGAGCGCTCTAACCAGCTGAGCTACAGACCCAATATCGTCTCTTAACTTTCTAAACCGTATCAATCTGTGTGGACACTTATCGTGAATATCTTTGTATAAGGAGGTGATCCAGCCCCAGGTTCCCCTAGGGCTACCTTGTTACGACTTCACCCCAGTCATGAACCACAAAGTGGTGAGCGTCCTCCCGAAGGTTAAACTACCCACTTCTTTTGCAGCCCACTCCCATGGTGTGACGGGCGGTGTGTACAAGGCCCGGGAACGTATTCACCGTAGCATTCTGATCTACGATTACTAGCGATTCCGACTTCATGGAGTCGAGTTGCAGACTCCAATCCGGACTACGACGCACTTTTTGGGATTCGCTCACTCTCGCAAGTTGGCCGCCCTCTGTATGCGCCATTGTAGCACGTGTGTAGCCCTACTCGTAAGGGCCATGATGACTTGACGTCGTCCCCACCTTCCTCCGGTTTATCACCGGCAGTCTCCCTGGAGTTCCCGACATTACTCGCTGGCAAACAAGGATAAGGGTTGCGCTCGTTGCGGGACTTAACCCAACATTTCACAACACGAGCTGACGACAGCCATGCAGCACCTGTCTCAGAGTTCCCGAAGGCACACCTGCGTCTCCGCTGGCTTCTCTGGATGTCAAGAGTAGGTAAGGTTCTTCGCGTTGCATCGAATTAAACCACATGCTCCACCGCTTGTGCGGGCCCCCGTCAATTCATTTGAGTTTTAATCTTGCGACCGTACTCCCCAGGCGGTCTACTTAACGCGTTAGCTCCGAAAGCCACGGCTCAAGGCCACAACCTCCAAGTAGACATCGTTTACGGCGTGGACTACCAGGGTATCTAATCCTGTTTGCTCCCCACGCTTTCGCATCTGAGTGTCAGTATCTGTCCAGGGGGCCGCCTTCGCCACTGGTATTCCTTCAGATCTCTACGCATTTCACCGCTACACCTGAAATTCTACCCCCCCTCTACAGTACTCTAGTTTGCCAGTTTCAAATGCAGTTCCGAGGTTGAGCCCCGGGCTTTCACATCTGACTTAACAAACCACCTGCATGCGCTTTACGCCCAGTAATTCCGATTAACGCTCGCACCCTCCGTATTACCGCGGCTGCTGGCACGGAGTTAGCCGGTGCTTCTTCTGCAGCTAACGTCAAGAAATGCCGCTATTAACGACACCCCCTTCCTCACTGCTGAAAGTACTTTTACAACCCGAAGGCCTTCTTCATACACGCGGCATGGCTGCATCAGGCTTGCGCCCATTGTGCAATATTCCCCACTGCTGCCTCCCGTAGGAGTCTGGACCGTGTCTCAGTTCCAGTGTGGCTGATCATCCTCTCAGACCAGCTAGGGATCGTCGCCTTGGTGAGCCATTACCTCACCAACTAGCTAATCCCACCTAGGCATATCTTGACGCGAGAGGCCCGAAGGTCCCCCTCTTTGGCCCGTAGGCATTATGCGGTATTAGCCATCGTTTCCAATGGTTATCCCCCACATCAAGGCAATTTCCTAGGCATTACTCACCCGTCCGCCGCTCGACGCCGTTATCGTTCCCCGAAGGTTCAGACAACTCGTTTCCGCTCGACTTGCATGTGTTAGGCCTGCCGCCAGCGTTCAATCTGAGCCATGATCAAACTCTTCAATTTAAGATTTTGTCGACTCAACGAATACTGACTTCAAAACTACTATGTAATTTTAAAGCTATTACCATTCCAACAGAATGGTAATGAATTGACTGTGCCAAATAACCGAAGTTATTCGTATTGGTCACTCAGTTCATTGAAATCAATTTTGATTCCGAAGAATCTGTTTTATCTAACGATAAAACGTTTTGATATTCATCAACGAGTGCCCACACAGATTGATAGGTTTAAATTGTTAAAGAGCGTGTTCTCTAAAAAGAGAACGCTTTCAGTGCCTTAGCACCTAAGCAGGACGCGTATAATACGCTTTCTACTTTGAAAGTCAACATAAAATACTAAGAAAACTTAGAACTCTATGGTGACTTGTCTACTTCGTAGACAAAGTCGAACCTTTTGTCTTCACTTTTTAAAAAAGTGAAAATAAATAGGAGCCTGGCGATGTCCTACTCTCACATGGGGAAGCCCCACACTACCATCGGCGCTATTGCGTTTCACTTCTGAGTTCGGCATGGAATCAGGTGGGTCCACAACGCTATGGTCGCCAAGCAAATTCTTTCTTCTCTGATTTTCTTTCAGAAAAGTAATCTGGAAAGCTGTTTCTGTTCTCTTCAAACTCATTCAAGCGTTTGTATCTTTGAGTCCATCAAAACCCCTTGGGTGTTGTATGGTTAAGCCTCACGGGCAATTAGTACAGGTTAGCTCAACGCCTCACAGCGCTTACACACCCTGCCTATCAACGTTCTAGTCTTGAACAACCCTTTAGGACGCTTAAAGCGCCAGGGAAGACTCATCTCAGGGCTCGCTTCCCGCTTAGATGCTTTCAGCGGTTATCGATTCCGAACTTAGCTACCGGGCAATGCCATTGGCATGACAACCCGAACACCAGAGGTTCGTCCACTCCGGTCCTCTCGTACTAGGAGCAGCCCCCTTCAATCTTCCAACGCCCACGGCAGATAGGGACCGAACTGTCTCACGACGTTCTAAACCCAGCTCGCGTACCACTTTAAATGGCGAACAGCCATACCCTTGGGACCGACTTCAGCCCCAGGATGTGATGAGCCGACATCGAGGTGCCAAACACCGCCGTCGATATGAACTCTTGGGCGGTATCAGCCTGTTATCCCCGGAGTACCTTTTATCCGTTGAGCGATGGCCCTTCCATTCAGAACCACCGGATCACTATGACCTGCTTTCGCACCTGCTCGAATTGTCATTCTCGCAGTCAAGCGGGCTTATGCCATTGCACTAACCTCACGATGTCCAACCGTGATTAGCCCACCTTCGTGCTCCTCCGTTACTCTTTGGGAGGAGACCGCCCCAGTCAAACTACCCACCAGGCACTGTCCGTAATCCCGATTCAGGGACCAACGTTAGAACATCAACACTACAAGGGTGGTATTTCAAGGACGACTCCACCACATCTAGCGACGCGGTTTCAAAGTCTCCCACCTATCCTACACATGTAGGGTCAATGTTCAGTGCCAAGCTGTAGTAAAGGTTCACGGGGTCTTTCCGTCTAGCCGCGGGTACACTGCATCTTCACAGCGATTTCAATTTCACTGAGTCTCGGGTGGAGACAGCGTGGCCATCATTACGCCATTCGTGCAGGTCGGAACTTACCCGACAAGGAATTTCGCTACCTTAGGACCGTTATAGTTACGGCCGCCGTTTACCGGGGCTTCGATCAAGAGCTTCGACCGAAGTCTAACCCCATCAATTAACCTTCCGGCACCGGGCAGGCGTCACACCGTATACGTCATCTTACGATTTTGCACAGTGCTGTGTTTTTAATAAACAGTTGCAGCCACCTGGTATCTGCGACTCTCGTCAGCTCCATCCGCAAGGGACTTCACCGATAAGAGCGTACCTTCTCCCGAAGTTACGGTACCATTTTGCCTAGTTCCTTCACCCGAGTTCTCTCAAGCGCCTTGGTATTCTCTACCCGACCACCTGTGTCGGTTTGGGGTACGATTCCTTACAATCTGAAGCTTAGAGGCTTTTCCTGGAAGCATGGCATCAATGACTTCACCACCGTAGTGGCTCGACATCGTATCTCAGCGTTAAGAAAGTCCGGATTTACCTAAACTTTCCGCCTACGTACTTGAACCTGGACAACCGTCGCCAGGCCCACCTAGCCTTCTCCGTCCCCCCATCGCAATTGTAAGAAGTACGGGAATATTAACCCGTTTCCCATCGACTACGCCTTTCGGCCTCGCCTTAGGGGTCGACTTACCCTGCCCCGATTAACGTTGGACAGGAACCCTTGGTCTTCCGGCGAGGGAGTTTTTCACTCCCTTTATCGTTACTCATGTCAGCATTCGCACTTCTGATACCTCCAGCAGCCCTTACAGACCACCTTCAACGGCTTACAGAACGCTCCCCTACCCCGCATACTAAAGTATGCGGCCGCAGCTTCGGTGTATAGCTTAGCCCCGTTACATCTTCCGCGCAGGCCGACTCGACCAGTGAGCTATTACGCTTTCTTTAAATGATGGCTGCTTCTAAGCCAACATCCTGGCTGTCTGAGCCTTCCCACATCGTTTCCCACTTAGCTATACTTTGGGACCTTAGCTGGCGGTCTGGGTTGTTTCCCTCTCCACGACGGACGTTAGCACCCGCCGTGTGTCTCCCGGATAGTACTTACTGGTATTCGGAGTTTGCAAAGGGTTGGTAAGTCGGGATGACCCCCTAGCCTTAACAGTGCTCTACCCCCCAGTAGTATTCGTCCGAGGCGCTACCTAAATAGCTTTCGGGGAGAACCAGCTATCTCCAGGTTTGATTGGCCTTTCACCCCTAGCCACAAGTCATCCGCTAATTTTTCAACATTAGTCGGTTCGGTCCTCCAGTTGATGTTACTCAACCTTCAACCTGCCCATGGCTAGATCACCTGGTTTCGGGTCTATATCCAGAGACTGAACGCCCAGTTAAGACTCGGTTTCCCTACGGCTCCCCTAAACGGTTAACCTTGCCACTGAATATAAGTCGCTGACCCATTATACAAAAGGTACGCAGTCACACCACGAAGGTGCTCCTACTGCTTGTACGTACACGGTTTCAGGTTCTATTTCACTCCCCTCACAGGGGTTCTTTTCGCCTTTCCCTCACGGTACTGGTTCACTATCGGTCAGTCAGTAGTATTTAGCCTTGGAGGATGGTCCCCCCATATTCAGACAGGATATCACGTGTCCCGCCCTACTCGATTTCACTGATTATGATGTGTCGGTTACGGGGCTATCACCCTTTATTGCGGCACTTTCCAGAGCCTTCACCTGCATCATTAAAAGCTTAAGGACTAATCCAATTTCGCTCGCCGCTACTTTCGGAATCTCGGTTGATTTCTCTTCCTCGGGGTACTTAGATGTTTCAGTTCCCCCGGTTTGCCTCTTGTTGCTATGTATTCACAACAAGATACTTACTTGTGTAAGTGGGTTTCCCCATTCGGAAATCCCAGACTCAAAAGGTTTTTACTACCTAATCTGGGCTTATCGCAAGTTAATACGTCCTTCATCGCCTCTGACTGCCAAGGCATCCACCGTGTACGCTTAGTCACTTAACCATACAACCCGAAGAGGTCTTTATGTATGACTGTTTGCTTTCACTTGCTTGTTTGATTTCACTTTAAAAAGTGAAGACAAATGGCAGTGAAGACAAACGAGCAACCAAGGTTTTTGGTTGTAACAAGAAGGGTTAATTCTTATTACGTGTTTGCCGGACTCAATGGTGATTCAAATTAAATTTGAATCGAATACAAGACACTTGAATGTGTTTGTGTTGTGTTTTCTTAGTTAAAAGAAAACATTGAGAACTTTTAATTTGATTTAAATAACTGTGTTATTTAAATCAGTCAGCTTTCCAAATTGTTAAAGAGCAGATTTCTTAACGAAACCATTTTTAAAAGCACTACTTAAAATGCACTTAAAGATGGTATCCCGTAGGGGAGTCGAACCCCTGTTACCGCCGTGAAAGGGCGGTGTCCTAGGCCTCTAGACGAACGGGACACTAAGATATCTCTTAACTTTCTAAACCGTATCAATCTGTGTGGACACTTATCGTGAATATCTTCGTATAAGGAGGTGATCCAGCCCCAGGTTCCCCTAGGGCTACCTTGTTACGACTTCACCCCAGTCATGAACCACACCGTGGTGATCGTCCTCCCCTAATCTCGAAAGAAAAGGGGTTAAACTAACCACTTCTGGTGCAGCCCACTCCCATGGTGTGACGGGCGGTGTGTACAAGGCCCGGGAACGTATTCACCGTAGCATTCTGATCTACGATTACTAGCGATTCCGACTTCATGGAGTCGAGTTGCAGACTCCAATCCGGACTACGACGCACTTTTTGGGATTCGCTCACTCTCGCAAGTTGGCCGCCCTCTGTATGCGCCATTGTAGCACGTGTGTAGCCCTACTCGTAAGGGCCATGATGACTTGACGTCGTCCCCACCTTCCTCCGGTTTATCACCGGCAGTCTCCCTGGAGTTCCCACCCGAAGTGCTGGCAAACAAGGATAAGGGTTGCGCTCGTTGCGGGACTTAACCCAACATTTCACAACACGAGCTGACGACAGCCATGCAGCACCTGTCTCAGAGTTCCCGAAGGCACCAAAGCATCTCTGCTAAGTTCTCTGGATGTCAAGAGTAGGTAAGGTTCTTCGCGTTGCATCGAATTAAACCACATGCTCCACCGCTTGTGCGGGCCCCCGTCAATTCATTTGAGTTTTAATCTTGCGACCGTACTCCCCAGGCGGTCTACTTAACGCGTTAGCTCCGAAAGCCACGGCTCAAGGCCACAACCTCCAAGTAGACATCGTTTACGGCGTGGACTACCAGGGTATCTAATCCTGTTTGCTCCCCACGCTTTCGCATCTGAGTGTCAGTATCTGTCCAGGGGGCCGCCTTCGCCACTGGTATTCCTTCAGATCTCTACGCATTTCACCGCTACACCTGAAATTCTACCCCCCCTCTACAGTACTCTAGTTTGCCAGTTTCAAATGCAGTTCCGAGGTTGAGCCCCGGGCTTTCACATCTGACTTAACAAACCACCTGCATGCGCTTTACGCCCAGTAATTCCGATTAACGCTCGCACCCTCCGTATTACCGCGGCTGCTGGCACGGAGTTAGCCGGTGCTTCTTCTGCAGCTAACGTCAAGAAATGCCGCTATTAACGACACCCCCTTCCTCACTGCTGAAAGTACTTTTACAACCCGAAGGCCTTCTTCATACACGCGGCATGGCTGCATCAGGCTTGCGCCCATTGTGCAATATTCCCCACTGCTGCCTCCCGTAGGAGTCTGGACCGTGTCTCAGTTCCAGTGTGGCTGATCATCCTCTCAGACCAGCTAGGGATCGTCGCCTTGGTGAGCCATTACCTCACCAACTAGCTAATCCCACCTAGGCATATCTTGACGCGAGAGGTCCGAAGATCCCCCTCTTTGGCCCGTAGGCATTATGCGGTATTAGCCATCGTTTCCAATGGTTATCCCCCACATCAAGGCAATTTCCTAGGCATTACTCACCCGTCCGCCGCTCGACGCCGTTATCGTTCCCCGAAGGTTCAGATAACTCGTTTCCGCTCGACTTGCATGTGTTAGGCCTGCCGCCAGCGTTCAATCTGAGCCATGATCAAACTCTTCAATTTAAGATTTTGTGACTCAATGAATACTGATTCTATCTAACGATAGTGAATTGACTGTGCTCTTATTGGTTTTCACTTTAAAAAGTGAAATCAAACAGCTCAAGGCTGTACCAATTTGAATTGGTCACTCAGTTCATTGAAATCAAGTTGAAACCGAAGTTTCGTGTTTACCTTTGCTTTTAAAAGCGAAAACAAACTTAGTGATATTCATCAACGAGTGCCCACACAGATTGATAGGTTTAAATTGTTAAAGAGCTTTTCTTCGTTGTGACTTGCATCACTTCGGAAGAGGCGGCCATTCTAGCGATTTAATTCTCAGTGTCAAACACTTTTTGAAAATTAATTTCTACTTTCTAAAAGTAGAAGCGAAATATCGCTTTAAGCTAGTTGCCGAACTAACATTCTTCGCTGAAGCCTTGTGGCGTCTGCCGTGTCAGTGAGGCGGCATTATAGAGATGTTCCTCACATTGGCAAGCTTTAATTCGAGAAAATTGTAAAAATAACGCTTAAGTGCAGAAATAACATTCAAAGCCATATTTATGCAAGTTTAACCCCAATCGAACTACAAGCTACCCACAGAGTTATCCACAATTGGTGATTTTCATATTCTACAAACATAAAAAAAGCTGCTTAAAAGCAGCTTTTCAACACAAGATGGATTAAATACCGGAACCGTATTGCTCACCATCGTCTTCATGAAGACCACATTCGCGTTTCAAACCATTAAATCGCGTTTCTTCTTCGGTCATACCCGGCTCCCACTTCTTAGTGGTGTGAGTGTCACCAATGGATAGGTAGCCTTCTTCTCGTAGCGGGTGATAACTCAAACCATGCTCTTCTAAGTAATAATGAACATCTTTATTACTCCAGTCGATGACAGGCAAGAACTTAAACACACCATTTTGAATAGAGAGTATAGGAAGGTTTGCACGAGACTTAGATTGCTCTCTTCTCAAACCCGAGAACCAAACCCCTACATCAAGCTCATCCAGTGCACGCCTCATTGGTTCGACTTTATTTAGCTTGTTGTACTTTTCTATCCCTTCTAAACCTTGTTCCCACAACTTGCCGTATTGCGCTTCTTGCCAATTCGGGCTCTGTTTCGCTCTAAAGACTTGAAGATTTAATGTCAGTTGCTGACTTAACTCATCAATAAAGCGATACGTTTCAGGGAAAAGGTAGCCTGTATCCGTCAAGATCACAGGGATGTCCGGTTTCGCTTGGGTCACAAGGTGAAGCATTAACGCCGCTTGAATACCAAAACTAGATGAGACAACGTGATTGCCTTCTAGGTTCTCTAGTGCCCACTTAACTCTTTGTTGAGCGGTTAGCGTCTCTAACTCAGCATTGATTTCTGAAAGACGGAGAATTTGCTCCGTCTTGGTTAATGCAAGCAGATCTGCCAACTTCAATTTGGAAGTCACAGAATTATGCATGTAAATCCCTCTTAGAAATGATCACTTCTTCAATGATGCCAGCGCGAATAGTGAAATCACCGAACCCTTCGCCCTCTTCTCTTTCATTTGCCCAACGAGCCACCAGATCATCGATCTCTTGAAGGATTTGTGCAGAGGTGATGTTCTCTTTATACATCTTAGGAATTCGAGTACCCGCTCGGTTACCACCTAAATGCATGTTGTAACGACCCGGCGCCTTACCAACGAGACCAAGCTCCGCTAGCATCGCTCGACCACAACCATTTGGACAACCTGTAATACGCAGAATAATGTTGTCATCTTCCGGTAAGCCGTGCTTCTTAAGAATGCCTTCCACATCCGTCACAAACTCAGGAAGGAAACGTTCCGCTTCAGCCATTGCCAACGGACAAGTTGGGAATGCCACACATGCCATTGAGTTTTTACGCTGCTCAGTTACCGCATCGTCCATCAGACCATATTCACGAGCAAGCTTCTCGATCTTGGCTTTTTGGTTCTTTGGCACACCTGCAACGATCAAGTTTTGGTTTGCTGTCATGCGGAAGTCGCCTTTATGAATCTTAGCGATTTCAGCAACACCTGTTTTTAGAGGCTTACCAGGGAAATCCAGTAGACGGCCATTCTCTATGAACAGTGCTAAATGGAATTTACCATCGATACCTTCAGACCAACCGATACGATCGCCTCGACCAGTAAACTCATAAGGGCGGCTATCAGAGAACTTCACCCCTGCACGTCTCTCTACTTCAGCTTTAAAGACATCAATACCAACACGGTCTAAGGTGTACTTGGTCTTTGCGTTCTTACGGTTAGAACGGTTACCCCAATCACGTTGTGTTGTTACAACCGCTGCTGCAACATCTAATGTGTTTGCTAGTGGTACAAAACCAAAGTCATCCGCCTTACGTGCATAAGTCGACGTATCACCGTGAGTCATTGCTAGACCACCACCGACAAGCACATTAAAGCCCACCAGCTTGCCGTCTTCTGCAATTGCCACGAAGTTCAAGTCATTAGCGTGCACATCCACATCATTCTGTGGCGGGATCACTACCGTGGTTTTGAATTTACGAGGTAGATAGTTGCTACCTAGAATCGGCTCTTCATCGGTCGTTTCCAGTTTCTCACCATCTAGCCAGATCTCTGCATAAGCACGTGTTTTTGGTAGAAGGTGCTCACTGATTTTCTTCGCCCACTCGTAAGCCTCTTGATGAAGCTCTGATTCTACTGGGTTAGTCGTACATAGCACGTTACGGTTTACGTCACCCGCTGTCGCGATCGAATCAATCCCAATGCTGTTTAGCGTTTGGTGCATCAACTTGATGTTTGGCTTCAATACACCGTGAAACTGGAACGTTTGACGCGTAGTGAGTCGAATAGAACCATACGAAGTACTCTCATCCGCGAATTTATCAATTGCTAGCCACTGCTTTGGTGTAATGATGCCACCCGGCATACGTGCACGCAGCATCACATTGTGCAACGGTTCTAGTTTTTGCTTAGCACGCTCGTTACGGATATCACGGTCGTCTTGTTGATACATACCGTGGAAGCGAATCAGCTGGAAGTTGTCTGCCGTAAATCCACCTGTGATGCGATCTTGTAGATCGGCTTCAATGGTGCCACGTAGATGATTACTTTCACGCTTTAAACGTTCGTTGTCTGCTAATGGGCCCAGCACTTGGCCTAATACTTCTTGCTCTATAACTTGCTTGCTCATTAGTACACATCCCTTTGGTAACGTTTCGCTTTACGTAGATCGTTAATATATTCTTCAGCTTGCTCTCGGCTCTGCTTGCCTTGCTCTTGTGCGATTGTGATCAGTGCTTCGTTGACATCTTTTGCCATACGAGTCGCATCACCACATACATAGAGGTAAGCGCCCTCTTGTAGCCACTGCCACACTTGCTCAGCTTGCTCGATGAGACGGTCTTGAACATACACCTTCTCTTGTTGATCACGGCTAAACGCCACATCAAGCTTAGTTAGCGCACCAGACTTCAAGTACTTCTGCCATTCAACTTGGTATAAGAAGTCTTGAGTGAAGGTACGGTCACCAAAGAACAACCAGCTATTACCTTCAGCATCATTGTTGTCACGCTCTTGAATGAAGCTACGGAATGGTGCGATACCTGTACCCGGGCCAATCATGATGATCGGCGTTGCATCATCTTGAGGAAGTTTGAAGTTATTGTTGTTCTCTACAAACACTTTCACTTCACCGCCCTCTTCTAAGCGCTGAGCTAAGAAACTTGATGCGCCACCTTGACGAGACTCATCACCTTTTTGGTATTCCACTAAACCTACTGTTAGGTGAACTTCTTCATCGACTTCAGACTGACTTGATGCAATGGAGTAAAGACGCGGTGTTAGCTTACGTAGCAGACCAAGTAATTCATCAGCGGATAGCTTTGTTTTCTTCTCTGAGAGAACATCAACAACTTGAGTGTTACCTGCGTACTCGCGAAGCTTATCTTTGTCTTCCACCAGCTTAATTAGCTTCTTACTGCCCGATAACTCTGCAAACTTAGTTACGAGTTGTGGATTCGATGCGGTGATCTCATATTTGCTGACTAGAGCACTATGAATAGAAAGACTCTCGCCATCGACATCAACACTCTCTACCCCAGAAAGACCTACTTTCGCTAGGATTTGATTCGCGAGTTCTGAGCTGTTTTCAAACCAAACACCCAATGCGTCACCCGGTTGATAAGTAATACCTGATTCGCCTAAATCGATCTCGATATGACGAACGTCTTTACCTGAATCACGACCAGTGATCTTTTGACTGGTTAGTAGTGTTGCTGTGTATGGATTCTGTTTGGTGTAAAGACTATGACCAGCCGCTTGTTGCCCTACAGGAAGTTGAACCACCTCAGCTTCAGTACCTGAAGAGAGTGCTTCTTTCACTTTCTCAAGTGCTGATGCACGCCACTCTTGTGCTGGCGCTTCGTAATCCACATCTAGATCAACACGATCAATAAATGGCGTCGCGCCGAGTTTAGATAGGAAGCTATCGAAATCTTTACCGGTTTGGCAGAAGAATTCATAACTTGAGTCACCAAGACCGATGACACCATATTGTAGGTTCGGTAGCTTAGGTGCTTTCTTCGATTGAAGGAATTCATGCAGTTCAATCGCGTTATCAGGAGCTTCGCCCTCGCCGTTGGTTGAAGCAACGAAGATAACGTGTGTTTCTTTTGCTAAGTTCTTACCTTTGTAGTCACTCGCGTCAAACAGTTCAACCGCAATGCCTTGTGCTTTTGCTTCAGACTCTAGTGCTTCTGCGACACCCTTTGCGTTACCCGTTTGAGAAGCAAAGATGATGCTTAGCTTACCAGCAGGTTTAGCCGCAACCACAGCCGCTGCTTGAGCAATTGGAGCTGCTGCCGCTGAAGGTTGGTTTTGGCTTACACCCCATAGATAACCACTTACCCAAGCAAGCTGTTGTGGTGAAAGTTCAGAAACACTCTGTTGAAGATGACCTAATTGTTGATCATTTAATGGTGCAGCTAAGCCCGGTAGTTCGTTGCTACCTGCTTGTGCGTTATTCTGTGAAGACTCTTTCTTATTTAAAGACATGGTCACGACATCCCTAATCATTGCGTGACGATAGATTAACCACTCCTTTTAATAACAAGAAAGAATAGAAAAGTATGTTTTATAACTTTTTGGAAGTAAAAAACCGTTATGGGTTCATTCACTGTTGTTGATTTTCGATGCGAACCTGTTGAAATCCAACAGCCATTGCGGACTTTGATGCCAAGTCGAGGTCAGCATAATGGCACTCTTCACCATGAACATCGGTCAACAGTACAAAGCCGCCGCTCATGTGTCTAAACTCCACAACCCAAGCCCCTTCTTGGATTGAGGGCTCTATGATAGCTTCCACCAGTTGATTTTCTCGATAGAGTGCGCGTAGTTCATTGAGTGTCATATCCCATCCTTTGCTGTGACTCTGCAATACTGTGTCTTTTAATAATAGACGTCGATTGAAGCAATGCATAAGAATCCCCAAAAGTGATGGGAGTACTAACTCATTCCAGATTGGTATATCCAAAACAAAAAAACGCCACTGAGATTCAGTCGCGTTTTCATATCATTTAATTCAGCTTATCGTATGTAGCCTAGCGGCCTCGATATTAGAAGATCACTTCTGCGCCCGCAAACCAGCCATCAACCATAACGAAGCTCTTACCTAAATCAGAAGTAAAGAATTCATCTGAGTCTAGGTCGATAACACGGTAGCCACCACGCAGAGCAACTTGTGTACCGGCCACCGGGATTCGGTATTGAACGCCAGCCATGAGATCCGTGCTCTTGATACCGCTGCTGTTACCAAACTCCATGGTTCCAATAATATCAAAATTAGTATCAGGAACATTAATTTCAGCGTTACCGTAGAAACTCCACAGCAGCTCATCAAAGTCCGTTTGCTTGCCGCCCATTTTAGGTTCAACGTAGTTTGAGTCAGAATACTGAGAGAAGGTCACACCAGCATCAAAGTTCATTAACTTGTGCTCTAGCAGTGTGTAGTAAAAAGTGTAGTCATACTTATCAAACGCCAATGCTTCTGCATCAACTGACGTGTAACGAATACTTGCGTTCGGCAACATTGGGAACTTGTGCTCAAATGCAAAGTACAAAGATGGTGATTGTGAATCATCTTGTCCCACTTCATTAAGCTTTGTACTTCCCCACCACATATCGGCACCGACTTTCGCCGTGTAGAAAGGTTCTTCTTGAGCAGACGTTGTCGAACTGAAAGATAACATTCCCACTAAAGCAATTAATGGCATTTTATTCATTTGAGAGAACTCCCGTTCCATTGCGTTGTACTAATTCTAAGTATATTCATAGACTAATGAGTAAAATTCTACCACACATAAGCACAACGGATGCGACAAACATCCGTTGTGATCAAATTTGACGTTACCATGACTTTCGCTCAATAACCCGTTAATAACGGCGAGGATTAGAGCTGTTCACTACGTTCTTGAAGAACCAAATAGCAATCGCGATGACAATCAACCAAGGTAATAGTTTTAATACCGCTCCTACCATACCCAGTACGACCATCACGACGAGTGCCAGCCCCGTTGCTGCCAATACCGTCATAAAAGTAATACCTGTTACCAATAGCGTCGCAACAAAGATAAGAACAAAGATTAATTCAAACATAATGGTCTCCTATGATGACCTGTTTCTCTTAACCTTGCTCATTGCAGCTTCCATACCAACACGATCCAAAAACAAAACCTTTAAAAATCAAACAAATAAAAAGCCACACATTTTCATGCATGGCTTTAGAACTCTGTTAAATGGTAAAAATAACCAAAAGTGGCGAATTTCACCTAGGTGATAAAACTAAAGACTATACGTTCAATTCTTTAGGAATTTTCGCTAGCGCAGTTTGCATCACTTCGATACCTGCACCTTTCTTGTGTGCATTCTCACTGATGTAACGACGCCACTGTCTTGCACCCGGCATGCTTTGGAACAGACCAAGCATATGACGAGAGATGTGACCTAGGCTCGCACCTTTCATCAACTCTTGCTCAATGTAAGGGTACATCTCTTCAACAACCTGCGAACGTTTCTTGATTGGTGTATCTAAACCGAAGATCTGCTGATCCACTTCAGCCAAAATGTATGGGCTATGGTAGGCCTCACGACCGATCATTACGCCATCTAAGTGCTGCAGATGTTCTTTGGTCTGCTCTAGAGTAGTAATGCCGCCATTCACCGCAATCACTAAGTCAGAGAAATCTTTCTTCACTTGGTAAGCACGTGTGTAGTCTAACGGTGGGATCTCACGGTTCTCTTTCGGGCTCAAGCCACTCAGCCAAGCTTTACGAGCGTGAATAGTAAATTGCTCACAGCCGCCTTTCTCTGAAACCGTTGAGATAAACTTAGTTAGGAACTCATATGAATCCTGCTCATCGATGCCGATACGCGTTTTCACTGTGATAGGGATATCGGTGACTTCTTTCATCGCTGATACACAATCCGCCACCAGCTCAGGTTCGGCCATTAGACAAGCACCAAAGCGACCATTTTGAACACGATCAGATGGACAACCTACGTTAAGGTTCACTTCATCATAACCACGCTCAGCTGCTAACTTCGCACATTCAGCCAAGTCGACTGGGTTTGAACCACCTAACTGTAGCGCGACAGGGTGCTCTTGTTCGCTGTACTCTAGGAAGTCACCTTTACCATGCAGTATTGCGCCTGTCGTTACCATTTCCGTATACAGAAGAGTCTGCTGAGACAGCAGGCGATGGAAGTAGCGACAGTGACGATCAGTCCAATCGAGCATTGGAGCAACAGAAAGTCTACATGAATGTGTCATGGTAAATACCCTAATTACGAGTCAAACGTACTTATTGGCGCAGCCAACAAAAGTGAAGTCGGCCATTGTAATCGCTATACCTTGTTTACGCTATATGAACTTTACCTCACACTTTTATATTTCAACCCATTCATAGAGCCTCTATTTTGACGTCAATAATCAGTTATATCTTGAGTCATGTAGTCATTTTGAGTTACCTTGTCTTATTCAAAGCCATAAGTCACAATACGCTCTGTACCTGACTTTTATTGAAATTAAGGACACCTCACTGATCTTGCTGCAAAAATAGTAAACAGTTAGGACCGTCCCTTTGTATGGTGAAAAATTTGGACCAAACATTAATAGAGCAAGTTGAAGGGATATGCGCATCACGAGGCGTTCGTCTAACACCTCAAAGAAAGCGAGTGTTTGAGCTTATCTTAGCGAATAAAAAAGCCTCTAGTGCTTATGAGTTACTGGAACAGCTTAAGCAAAGTGAACCTCAGGCCAAACCACCTACTGTATATCGCGCTTTAGACTTTTTGTTGGAACAAGGTTTCATTCATCGAGTTGAGTCAACAAACAGCTTTATATGCTGCTGCTCTTGTAATGCTCACAAACATTTCTCACAGCTGCTTATCTGTGACAAATGTGGCAGCGTTATTGAACTGCAAGACGATAACCTAGTAGCTCAACTTGCTAACAATGCAGAAAAGTACGGCTTTCGACTGACCAATCACGTCATCGAATCTCATGGTACTTGCCAAGCCTGCTCGACTGAGCTGAAAGATTAAGATTATAGAAGAACATTATGCGCGCTGAATTTGTAAACCCGTTTTTAGCCTCCCTCATGAATGTGCTGAAAACGATGGCTTCACTAGAATTGAAGCCACAGAAACCTAGAGTTAAAAAAGATGAAATCGCTCGTGGTGATGTCTCTGGTTTAATCGGTATGGTGGGCCCACAATCTCGTGGTTCAATGTCCATCACCTTTGATGAAGGCCTAGCGTTAGAGATCATGCAGAACATGCTGGGTGAGCGCCCTAACGGTCTAAACGAAGAAGTGACTGATATGGTTGGTGAGATCACGAACATGGTAACGGGTGGTGCAAAGCGTATCCTTGCTGAAAGTGGCTTTGACTTTGATATGGCAACACCGATTGTTGTATCAGGCAAAGGACACACTATCCGTCACAAATGTGAAGGTGCGATCATCATCATGCCATTCTCATCTCAATGGGGTAACGCCTTCATCGAGATCTGTTTCGAATAACAGCATCGAACGTTCGACTTTAAAGAAAGCGAATTGAATGAAAGGTTGGCGCAGTGCCAACCTTTTTTATTGCCTGCGATTGACCAAATCATATCGCTCTACTCAACAAAAACGCCAGCTCGAAGGCTGACGTTTCTTTCTATCGGTTCAACTCAATTAAGCTTTAAGCGCTTTAAATGCGTTGATTAGACCGTTAGTTGAGCTATCGTGAGAGGTCACTTCTGCGTCATCTGCAAGCTCAGGTAGGATTTGATTCGCGAGTTGCTTACCAAGCTCTACACCCCATTGGTCAAAGCTGAAGATGTTCCAGATAACACCTTGTACGAAGATCTTGTGCTCGTACATCGCGATTAGGTTACCCAGAGTGCGAGGCGTGATTTGCTTAACTAGGATAGAGTTTGTTGGACGGTTACCTTCAAACACTTTAAATGGTACCAGTTCTGCCACTTCTTCCGCTGTTTTACCTGCTGCTAGGAATTCAGCTTCTACTGTCTCTTTTGTCTTACCGAATGCTAACGCTTCAGTTTGAGCAAAGAAGTTAGACATTAGCTTCTGGTGGTGATCAGAGGCTGGGTTGTGGCTGATTGCTGGAGCAATGAAGTCAGAAGGGATCAGTTTAGTACCTTGGTGAATCAGCTGGTAGAAAGCGTGCTGGCCGTTTGTGCCAGGTTCACCCCAGATGATTGGACCCGTTTGGTATTCCACTGGGTTGCCGTCACGGTCAACAAACTTACCGTTAGATTCCATGTTACCTTGCTGGAAGTACGCAGCAAAACGGTGCATGTATTGGTCGTAGGGTAGGATTGCTTCAGACTCAGCACCGTGGAAGTTGTTGTACCAAATACCGATTAGCGCAAGGATAACTGGAATGTTGCTTTCAAACTCAGTTGAAGCAAAGTGGTTATCCATGTCGTGAGCACCTTCAAGAAGCTCAACGAAGTTGTCGAAACCGACAGACAGTGAGATCGACAGACCGATTGCAGACCATAGCGAGTAACGACCGCCAACCCAGTCCCAGAATTCGAACATGTTGTCAGTATCGATACCAAACTCAGCGACTGCCGTTGCGTTAGTAGATAGCGCTGCGAAGTGCTTAGCAACATGCGCTTCATCACCCGCTTCTGCTAGGAACCAATCACGTGCAGAGTGTGCATTGGTCATTGTTTCTTGAGTGGTAAACGTTTTAGAAGCCACTAGGAACAGTGTTGTTTCTGGGTTTACTTTCTTCAGTGTTTCAACGATGTGAGTACCATCAACGTTAGACACGAAGTGCATGTTTAGACGGGTTTTGTATGGTGTTAGAGCTTCCGTCACCATGTATGGACCTAGATCCGAACCACCGATACCAATGTTTACAACATCAGTGATCTCTTTACCTGTGTAACCTTTCCACTCACCCGATACGATGCGGTGTGTGAAGAGTTCCATTTTTGCCAAAACAGCATTTACAGCAGGCATCACATCTTTACCATCAACCATTACTGGCTTGTCGCTGCGGTTACGCAGAGCAGTGTGAAGAACTGAACGGCCTTCAGTTTGGTTGATTGCGTCACCTTTGAACATTGCTTCGATTGCAGATTTCACTTCTGTCTCGTTCGCAAGTGCGAATAGGTGCTGCATTGTTTCTGCATCGATAAGGTTCTTAGAGTAGTCGACTAAGATGTCTGAACCGAAGCGAGTAGAGAACGCATCAAAACGCTTTGCATCTTGAGCGAATAGCTCTTTTAGATCCATATCTTGAGCAGATTCAAAGTGTGCAGTTAGAGATTTCCACGCTTGTGTTTGCGTTGGGTTGATATTTTTCAACATGGTAACTATCCCGATGTTACTTTAGGTTTTATTCTCAATATCATTAATGTGATAAGAGAACCCCCGATTAGGCAAAAGCTCTATGACTCGGTGACGACAAAGATTTCATCATCACTGAAAGATTCTATGTAATTTTTTTTCACGACGTATTATGCCGTATATAATCATCAGCGCCTTGAGATAAATCACGGTTCGTTTTTGTGAACCACTCACTGACGCTGATTTCGGTTATACACTGTAGAAGTGTGAACTAAACCTTATAAATTCAAGTTCAAAAGATAGCGTTAAACCGCTTTTTTGCCAAATACATTATAGAGGATGCTATATGTGGTTTCAGAAGACTATTCACCTCAATGCACGAAAGCGTGGATTTCATCTCATCACTGATGAAATTGAACAACACATCAACGACATTAATTGCCCAACTGTTGGTTTATTACACTTATTTATCCAACATACCTCTGCAAGCTTAACCCTTAACGAGAATGCCGACCCTACCGTACGTGCGGATATGGAGTCGCATTTTAATCGTTATGTACCTGAAAGAGCACCCTACTATCGTCATACGTATGAAGGCGACGATGACATGCCTGCTCACATTAAAGCATCGCTTCTGGGCAATAGTGTGACAATCCCGATTACCAATGGTCGATTAGCTTTAGGAACATGGCAAGGCATTTACTTAGGTGAACACCGTGATTTCGGTGGGAGCCGTACTGTGATTGTGACTATTCAAGGTGAGTAGCACAGACAACACGACAATAAGAGTGGTATGTCCCTCAACCGCTCTTATTACTAGTGCTTTAGACCTACCATAGGCCAAAAGCTTTTTTAGGCTCAATTGCGCGAAAAAATACACTTTAGAAGGGTTGGTTTATCATGATCCTAAAGGTGCCTTCATCGCCGCCGCGGGCTAATTCAGCTCGAACCACGACGCCCTCTACCTGAAAGCGTACCGCTCCACCTAAACTCCACTTCATATCAGAGTGCAGGGTTTTTACATCGTACTCATCGGCCACTCGCCCTGCTTCGGCAAAAACAACCCACTGCCACCAAGGTAGATCGTAGTAATTAATCAGAGGAATATCTTCCAATGGCTGCCATTCAGGTAATACTCGATACTCCGCGGAGTAATGAACCGCAGAGCGACCATGAAACCGACCACCGGTATAGCCTCTAAGTCGATATAAACCACCAAGGCGTGCTTGTTCCGTTTCAGGCGGACGAGCACACACCTGATCAGAACAGTCATCCCACGTTGGTGTATCCGCAGTATAGAAATCAAATGCGAGGACTTGTTGATCAAACCAATCTCCAAGTGGACCTAATGCGAAGTATTGGCTGTTTTGAAATGACCACTTAAACCAAGGGTCATCTTCGGACCAATCGTCAGCGCCTGTGGTCAGCTCTAGCAAAGAGTGAGAGCCTTTAGTTGGGTTGTGAGTGCTGTCTCGGTTATCCCAATCAAAGCTTAACTTGAAGCCGGTGGCTTTCTCGGTTTGGTTGAGCTCTTTGAGATCACGAGAGGTATAAAACGGTGTAAAAAGAATCGAACTCACACCAGACTCTAATGGAGAGGCAAAGCTGACATTTTTAATCGGCTGAAACGCGCCCAGCAAACCATGCTCAGCCACATTGCCCCAAGGCAGCAGATATTTAAACTCCGCTTGGTAGTTCTGTTCGTAGCCGTCAGTGATGGTGTTATCCAGATCGGAAGAGCCATTGCTGCCCTGTTCACCGAGATAATACGGGTTGTCATTAAAACGAGCTTGGTACATTTGAGTACTAAACAGGAGGCTCTGCGATAACGCATAGTTAAAAGCGGACAAGAAGACGACATAGCTGTCTTTATCGGAATAAAGAGCAGTACCAAACAGGGCGGCTTGTGGCTGCCCTACCCCTTTTGCGACACCAGCACCACCAAAGGTATTGCCCATAGTTTCAGTGCTGAAGTAGAAGGGAACAAACGCAGAGTCTTTAGGTTGTTTCTCTGATTGACTGGAGGCTTGAGCGGACGTAAAAACCAGTGAGGCCGCCAGCGTGATAGCACTGGCAAACCACCTTTTTTTACTACTCACAATTTCACGTACTCCATCTCAACACGTGAGGTGAGTTTGGTAACCAGTTCATAAGCGATCGTGCCAATGTGAGACGCCACCTCTTCTGAAGGGAGCTCTTTACCCCATAAGATTGCTTCATCACCTACCTGATCAGCGGCATCTGGACCGAGATCAACCGTCAGCATATCCATAGAGACACGACCAGCAATCGGCACCCTACGACCATTGATGAATACTGGTGTACCGTTAGGTGCGGTTCGCGGGTAACCATCACCATAACCAATAGCAATCACACCCATTTTGGTATCGCGATCGCTGGTCCAGTTTCCACCATAACCAACGCTCTCACCGGCTTTGAGATCACGAACTGCAATCAGATGTGAGGTCAGAGTCATCACAGGCTGAAAGCCCAGATCTTGTGCTGTCTGCTCAACAAACGGAGAGACACCATAAGAGATAATTCCAGGACGCACCCAATCTAGGTGACTTTCAGGCCATGCTAACAAACCTGCCGAGTTCGCTAAAGAACGCTCACCCTCACAGCCCTCTGTCAACGACAGAAAGAGTTCAGTCTGCTGCTGTGTGGTGCCTTTATCTAATTCATCCGCACAACCAAAATGACTCATGTAACGCAGTGGTTTAGCGACATTCGGGCATTGATGCAAACGTTCTACAAAGTTTTGGTACTGTTCAGAGCGAACTCCCAATCGATGCATGCCACTGTCTACCTTCAACCAGACAACGACCGGCGCTTCAAGCTGGGTGTTTTCTAGTGCGCTTAGCTGCTCTTCACAGTGGACCACGGTCTGTATATTGTTCGCAACAAGGATCGGTAAATCACCTGAAGTATAAAAGCCTTCAAGCAGTAGAATAGGTTGCACAATACCGCCCGCACGCAACTGCAACGCTTCTTCAATACGAGCGACGCCGAACGCATCGGAATTGTTAGAGTGTTTCGCAATCTGCAGTAAGCCGTGACCATAGCCATTGGCTTTGACTACCGACATCACTTTACATTGAGGAGCCTTCGACTTTATCTGACGAAGGTTGTGCTCTAGTGCATTGAGATCAATGCTCGCGGTTGCCGCTTTCATATACGTCATTGAGCGTTACTCATCATCAAATGCAGGGCCTGCATAGTTATCAAATCGAGAGTGCTGACCTTGGAAGGTCAAACGAACCGAACCGATCGGACCATTACGCTGCTTACCTATGATAATTTCAGCGATACCTTTTAGTGCGCTGTCTGGGTTATAAACCTCATCACGGTAGATAAACATGATTAAGTCAGCATCTTGCTCAATCGAGCCCGATTCACGCAAGTCCGAGTTCACCGGACGCTTATCAGCACGCTGCTCAAGGGAACGGTTAAGCTGAGACAGTGCCACAACCGGAACATTCAACTCTTTCGCTAGAGCTTTGAGAGAGCGAGAGATCTCAGCAATTTCCAATGTACGGTTATCAGAAAGAGACGGTACACGCATCAGTTGAAGGTAGTCGATCATGATCATTGAAAGACCGTCGTGTTCACGAGCAATACGACGCGCACGTGAACGCACTTCGGTGGGTGTTAGACCTGAACTGTCATCGATGTACATATTCTTCTTGTCCATGAGAATACCCATAGTCGAAGAGATTCGAGCCCAATCTTCATCATCCAACTGACCGGTACGAATTTTGGTTTGGTCTACACGAGAAAGGGACGCCAGCATACGCATCATCAGCTGTTCGCCTGGCATCTCTAGTGAGAAGATAAGCACTGGCTTGTCTTGCTTCATTGCTGCGTTTTCACACAAGTTCATCGCAAAGGTGGTTTTACCCATTGATGGACGCGCCGCGACAATGATTAAGTCTGAGCCCTGCAGACCTGCGGTCTTCTTATTGAGATCATTAAAACCGGTATCGACACCCGTCACACCATCTTGTGGCGTTTTATATAGGATCTCGATACGCTCTAGCGTCTTCTCTAGAATACTGTCTACGTTTTGGGGGCCTTCGTTCTCACTCGCACGACCTTCCGCAATCGCGAATACTTTACTCTCGGCAAGATCAAGCAAATCTTCTGATGTGCGACCTTGCGGGTCATAACCAGAGTCGGCGATCTCATTCGCAACACCAATCAGACTACGAACCAGAGCACGCTGCGCAACGATATCGGCATACGCGTTAATGTTTGCCGCACTTGGGGTGTTTTTCGCGAGATCTGCAAGGTAAGCGAAGCCACCCACTTCTTCTAGTTGCTCGCGCAGTTCTAAGTGTTCTGAGAGTGTAATGAGATCCAGAGGGGCACTTTCTTCTAGAATGTCTTTCACCGCTTCGAAAATCAAACGGTGCGGACGGCTATAAAAGTCCTTCGCCACAACCTTCTCAGCAACCGTATCCCAGCGTTCGTTGTCCAGCAACAGGCCGCCAATCACGGATTGCTCAGCTTCTAATGAATGGGGCGGGACTTTAATCGCGTCCACCTGATCGTTGGCTGATTTCTGATTTCTGGTATCCACTATGACTACACTCAAATAACTAATAATGACCGCTCATTATACCCAAGAACATTCATTTGTAATGCTATGGAGTCGGTTTGTTTTCGTCTTACGTAAGAATTTACTTATTGCTGACTAAAATCACCAAGCCTAGCATTACGATTCCCCATTCATTCACTGTCCAAATGAGGTATGCGTGTCCAAATTATTTGCTCTTAGCCTTGGTCTACTGAGCACTCCATTAGTTTTGGCTAATGACACAAAATCCTTTGTTGATAAGCTTCTTGACTCCATAGAAGTGGCTGAGCCTTTAGAGTCAGCTGAAGAGTTACAATTAGAAGTGGCAACAGATGTTGTGGATATGGATATCGCGCCGAGTGACACAGACACTGAACCTGAAGATCCACTCTCGACGGAAGTTGAGTTTGGCTACCAATCGCATACCGGTAATTCAGACTCTCGCTCGCTAAACGCGCGACTCAGTGCTGAATACACTGAGGGACGTCACCGTAGTACAGGTGAATGGAAGTATTACAACCTCTATAAAGATGGTGAAGAAGACAAAAGACAGTCTACTTACACCGCGCAGAGCGACTACAAGTTAAGCCCAAAAACTTACCTCTACGGGAGTTTTAAAGGGGTAGACTCGCGCTACAGTGCTTACTTTAAGGATTATACGATTTCGACAGGCTTAGGTTATCAGTTCTCAAACACGGAAACCTTCGTTCTAGAGTTCGAAGTTGGTCCTGGTTTTCGCTATCAAAAACCAAACCTAGATGAAATCGATGACGATGATATTATTTTTCCAGAGATCGTCGAAGAGGGTATTTTCCGAGGCAACGTAAATTCGACTTGGCAGGCTCTGCCGAACCTAAGTTTCAATGTCGATATGACGCTGGTTTCGGGCAGAAGTAACCTAAGGCTCGATACCGAACTTGAAGCAGTAAACGATATCACCGAAAACATCGCGCTCAAGATTGCACACTCTCGTCAGTACCACGACAAAGTACCAAATGGCTTAGATAAAGCAGACTCTGTACTTTCCGTAAACCTATTATTCCACTTCTAAACCCAGTAGAAACCGTTTTAGGGTAAAAAGATCATCATAGGATTTTTATACCAATCGTAGTAAATAATTGCTCACCCTAGCTTGTTAAAACGCTCGATAACTGCGTTAGAATTTTTGATTGTAGAATAACTACTTACCAAAACTCTCAGTTACAGAAAAACTGCCTTGTTCTCAAGCCTTTTTCCTGCGCTATTTCTGATCACTTACTTACTGTGATTGGTATTACCTAGACGCTTTGTTCTCTCTCATTTATGTATCGCAAGTCTTAGACGTCTTCAGGTCGTTGTTCTCAAATTCCAGACATAAAAAAACACCAGCCGAAGCTGGTGCTTTAAAACTTTCAAAAGAAAGAATTCGTCTTTTGACTGAAATTACTCAGCAGCAACGATAGCGATTTTCGCAGTAGCAAATACTTCAGAGTGAAGTTGGATGCTTACTTCGAATTCACCGATGTTACGTAGAGCGCCTTCAGGTAGGCGTACTTCGCTCTTAGCAACTTCAACACCTGCAGCTGTGATAGCGTCAGCGATGTCGCGAGTACCGATAGAACCGAATAGTTTACCTTCGTCACCAGCTTTAGAAGCGATAACAACAGCTTCTAGAGCGTTAACTTTCTCTGCGCGAGCTTCAGCAGCAGCTAGTTGCTCAGCAACTTTAGCTTCTAGTTCAGCACGGCGAGTTTCGAACATAGCAACGTTGTCTTTAGTTGCCATAACTGCTTTACCTTGTGGGATAAGGAAGTTACGAGCGTAGCCAGATTTAACGTTTACTTGGTCGCCAAGGCCACCTAGGTTACCGATCTTATCAAGTAGAATAACTTGCATTATCTTAGTCCTCTTAAACTTTTATTAACTCTTACCAATTACTGATGCTTGTCAGTGTATGGTAGAAGTGCTAGGTAACGAGAACGCTTGATAGCGCGAGCTAGTTGACGCTGATACTTAGCGCTTGTACCAGTGATACGGCTAGGTACGATTTTACCAGCTTCAGTGATGTAGTTTTTTAGAGTTGCTACGTCTTTGTAGTCAATCTCTTGTACGCCTTCTGCAGTGAAACGGCAGAATTTACGACGACGGAAGAAACGAGCCATGGGCTATCTCCTGATCTTAAATTTAAAAAAGCGGTCTTCAATAAATACCGAAGTAATTACCAAGAACCTAAAACAAGTTGAGAATTTTTTAAGGCTTTACGCCAAAAAAGAATTACTCAGCAGATGCTTCTGGCTTAGCTTCTGTACGCTCTTCGCGACGAGGAGCACGCTCTGCACGCTCTTCTTTTTGCTTAAGCATAATAGATTGCTCAGTCACAGCGCCTTTAGTGCGCATGATCATGTTACGTAGAACTGCATCGTTGAAACGGAAAGCAGTTTCTAGCTCGTCGATCACTTCTTGACCAGCTTCAACGTTCATTAGAACGTAGTGAGCTTTGTGAAGCTTGTTGATTGGGTAAGCCATTTGACGGCGGCCCCAGTCTTCTAGACGGTGGATTTTACCGCCAGCTTCAGTGATAGAACCAGTGTAACGCTCGATCATGCCAGCAACTTGCTCGCTTTGATCAGGGTGCACCATGAATACGATTTCGTAATGACGCATTGGTTGCTCCTTACGGATTATTAGCTTCCACAGTTGGCTCAGTCATCCAGAGGAAGCAAGGAACTAAAGATAATTGACTGAGTTTTAAGGACGGCAAATGTTATAGAAAGAACCCCGTATTGGCAAGTGGTATTTGGCGAATAATGAAACAGTTTTTCTAGCCACCCACGGTTCTCGCAAGATCTACCTTAATTCGATGAAAACAAACGCCCACCAGCATGTGGTGGGCGTTAGAAATAAATCAATTCAATGAGCGATTTACTGCGCTAAACGCTGACGTACCGCTTCAAACAGACAAATACCAGAAGCCACTGACACATTGAGGCTTGATACGCTGCCCGCCATAGGGATCTTAATCAGGTCATCACAGGTTTCGCGCGTTAGGCGGCGCATACCGTCACCCTCTGCCCCCATCACCACCGCTAATGGACCCGTCAGTTTTGCTTGGTAGATATCGTGCGTCGCTTCACCCGCAGTTCCTACAAACCACACGCCTTTCTCTTGTAGCGCACGCATAGTACGCGCCAAGTTAGTTACGCGAACTAGAGGAACAGTCTCTGCTGCGCCACATGCTACTTTGCTTACTGTCGCGGTTAACGGTGAAGAGCGATCTTTCGGTACGATCACAGCTGCAACACCAGCTGCATCAGCGTTCCGTAAACAAGCACCTAGATTGTGTGGGTCTGTTACACCATCAAGAACCAGCAGTAGAGGTTGATCATGCTGCGCAAGAATGTCATCAAGATCGTTCTCGTTCAGCTGCTTAGCGGGTTTCACCTTAGCAATGATACCTTGGTGGTTAGCCCCTTGAGCTTTATCATCCAGCACCTTACGACCCATTTGTTGGATAGACACCCCAAACTGCTGCAGTTGGTTTAACAGCGGTAATAGACGCTCATCTTGACGGCCTTTTAATACATAAGCCTCGATAAAACGCGCTGGGTCTTTTTCTAGTACAGCCTTCACCGCGTGAATGCCGTAGATAAATTCGTTACTCATTGTCTACCTGTTCGGTTTGTTACATTAAGGAGAGCAAACTGCGCCTCTCCCTAATTCACTATTCAATATTGAGTAGGCAGTACTTATGCCTACTCCTGTGTTAAGCCTTTGGCGCTTTTGGCTTACGCTTTGCTGTGCGCTTCTTTTTCGCTTTCGGCTTATCGGTACTCGCCGGTTTGCGCTTCGGCTTTCTCTTACTGCGTGTCTCTTCTTCACTGCTACCATCAGGGCGCTTGGTCGGCTCAACTAATGGTTTAGCACTGCTTCCCGGACGGCAGCTTTTTACCGCTGCGCGTTTCTTGCTTTTCGCCTTTTTCGCGGCATCCGCTGCACGTTTCTTCGCGGTTTTACCTTTACCACGAGGCTTGCGGTCAGTGTCGACAATATCAAAATCAATTTGGCGGCTATCTAGGTTTACCGCAGAGACTTTAACTTTCACTGAATCGCCAAGGCGGTAGATATTACCAGAACTCTCACCAATTAATCTCTGTCCAATTGGATCGAATTGGTAGTAATCGTTCGCGAGTGAGGTCACGTGTACAAGGCCATCAATATGCAGCTCTGTTAGGCGAACAAAGAAGCCAAAACCAGTCACGTTAGCAATCACACCCGGCATCTCTTCACCAACGTGATCCTGCATGTATTCACACTTCAGCCAGTCCGATACTTCACGAGTGGCATCATCGGCGCGACGTTCCGTTGTTGAACACTGCTCACCGTAGAAGTCCATATCATCAAACGAGTAATGGTAACCACCAGTGGGTGTCCAACGGTCAGTGTTGCGGCCTTCGCCTTTAGCAATCAAGTACTTGATCGCACGGTGCAGAAGTAAATCTGGGTAACGGCGAATTGGCGAAGTAAAGTGCGCGTAACGCTTCAGAGCCAAGCCAAAGTGACCACAGTTGTCGGCGTTGTACACGGCTTGCTTCATAGAGCGCAGCAGCATGGTTTGAATCAGTTCACGATCTTCACGTTCGTTAATTTGACGCATCAGCTGCGCGTAGTCGGTTGGCGATGGTTGTAGCCCCCCTTCCAAGCTTAAGCCTAATTCACTCAAGAAATCTTTAAAGCCCGCAAGACGCTCTTCTCCAGGCGTTTCGTGAATTCGGTATAGCGCAGGCTCTTTGGCTTTTTCCACCAATGAGGCAGAAGCGATGTTTGCCAGAATCATACACTCTTCGATGATCTTGTGTGCATCGTTACGAATCACAGGCTCAATGCGCTCAATCTTACGATCGGCATTGAAGATAAATTTGGTCTCTACTGTTTCAAACTCAATCGCACCACGCTCATCACGAGTCTGCTTAAGCACCTTGTACATCTTATGCAACTCTTCAAGATGTGGGACTTCTTTCTCGTAACGCTGACGAAGCTCTTCATCACCATCGAGAATGGCGCCTACCTTGTTGTATGTCAGGCGCGCGTGCGAGTTCATCACCGCTTCATAGTGCTTGTAACCTGATAACTTGCCGTTCTCTGAGATGGTCATTTCACACACCATACACAAGCGGTCAACCTGCGGGTTCAACGAACATAAGCCATTCGATAGAACTTCCGGCAGCATCGGCACAACCTGAGATGGGAAGTACACCGAGTTACCACGATTAATCGCTTCTTTATCTAGGGCGGTATCTGGACGCACATAGTAACTTACGTCAGCAATGGCGACCCATAAACGCCAGCCTCCATCTTTTTCCGCTTCACAATAAACCGCATCATCGAAGTCACGCGCATCCTCACCATCAATCGTGACCAAAGGCAACTCGCGCAAATCTACACGGCCTTCTTTCGCTTCTTCAGGTACATGCTCACCAAGGTTTTCAACCTGTTTCTCAACCGCTTGAGGCCACTCATGAGGGATTTGGTGTGTATGAATCGCAATCTTAGTCTCCATCCCCGGTGCCATATTCTCACCCAATACTTCGATGACCTTACCCATCATATTGCGTGAACGACCGCCGCGATCCATAATTTCGATCACCACAACGTTACCCATACGAGCACCGCCTTTATGCTCGGTTGGGATCAAAATGTCGTGACTGATTCGAGAGTCATCAGGGACGACATAAGAGTGGCCGTACTCAAGGAAGAAACGACCGATTAACGGTGCTGTACGCTCTTCAAGTACACGAACTAAACGACCTTCACGACGACCGCGTTTACTGTTATCAGTTGGCTGCGCCAATACATAATCACCATGCATTAGCGTCTTCATCTGATGGTGCGGCAGTAAGATGTCATCATCCTTGCCTGTGCTACCATCGGGACGCACCCAGCCATGACCATCTTTGTGACCAATCACATAGCCTTTCACTAGCTCCAATTTTTCAGGTAGCGCGTAGCATTGACGACGAGTAAAGATCAATTGACCATCACGCTCCATCGCTCGTAGGCGACGACGCAGGCCTTCATATTGCTCTTCACCAGATAAACCTAATGCATCGAACAGATCGTTACGGTTCATTGGAATATTCGCATCCGTTAGAAACGAAAGAATAAACTCGCGACTTGGAACTGGGTTCTCGTAGTTTTGCGACTCTCGGTCTGCAAAAGGGTCAGCATTCGCTGTGGTTGTCGTATTTTCTGACATCGGTATCTTTTTGGTCATAGGCGGGCCTGCTCATGCAAGGAAGGGATATAAATCTATTATATCCGATGCAACAGGTAAGCTACAGATATGCTTTAGAAAACCGACAAATTAGCTGAAATTGATACAAATCTTCATGATGTGAAATATCCGATCGTAATTACGTCGGACCTTTCAGTTTTTACGCAAACGATAAAACAAACGTTTGCGGCAGTAATAAAATCCACTATGATTCAGCAACATTTACCAACTCCTGTTCTGAGTATTGATATGAAATTAAAACGCACCTTAATGGCATCAGCGATGGCGGGTCTCTCTCTGTTTTCGTTGTCGAGTAACGCAATGGAGAAAGCAGATCTGATGATCACAGATGCCATGGTTCTGACCATGAACCAAGATAAAACCGTATATGAAAACGGTACGGTAGTGGTTAAAGACAACAAAATCATCGCGGTAGGCGACGCTTCACTAGAGAAGCAATATAAAGCTGAACAAGTGCTTGATGTCGATGGTGATATCGTGATGCCCGGTCTTATCAATACTCATACCCATGTTTCAATGACCGTATTCCGCTCTTTGGCGGACGATGTGCCTGATCGCCTACACCGCTATATCTTCCCATTGGAGAAAAAACTGGTTTCACGCGATATGGTTCGTATTGGTGCGAACCTAGGTAACGTAGAGATGGTGAAAGGCGGCGTAACGACTTACGCGGATATGTACTACTTCGAAGACGAGGTAGCGAAAACCGTCGATAAGATTGGTATGCGCGCGATATTAGGTGAGACCGTGATTAAATTCCCAGTCGCGGATGCAGCCAATGCTGAAGAAGGAATTAAGTACGCACTCAACTTCATTGAAGAGTACAAAGACCACCCGCGTATCACCCCAGCGTTCGCACCACACGCCCCTTACACCAACACCACAGAGATCCTACAAAAAGTGGCGAAGCTATCTCTAGAGCTGGATGTTCCCGTGATGATCCACCTTGCAGAGTCTCATCGTGAAGAAGAGAAGATCGCCGAACGCTCTGATGGTCTATCACCTGTTCAGTACATGCATAGCATTGGCGCACTCAACAAAAACCTAGTTGGCGCACACATGATCTTGGTTGATGAAGAAGACATTAAACTAGTGAAAGAGTCTGACATGGGAGTTGCACACAACATGAGCGCGAACATTAAGTCAGCGAAAGGCGTCTCACCTGCTTTGCAGATGTACGACGAAGAAGTGCGTATTGGCCTAGGAACTGATGGTCCAATGTCGGGGAACACCTTGAGCACGATTGATGAATTCAACCAAGTTGCCAAGGTTCACAAACTAGTAAACAAAGATCGTGCAGCAATGTCACCGATCAAAGTGATCGACATGGCGACAATGGGCGCAGCAAAAGCGCTCCATATGGAAGATAAGATCGGATCATTAGAGATCGGTAAATTGGCGGACATCATTGTGATCGATACCAAAGCGCCAAACATGGTACCGGTTTACAACCCATACTCTGCACTGGTGTACTCTGCAAACTCAGGTAACGTTCGCCACTCAATCGTCGACGGTAAACTACTGATGAAAGACCGCAACATGCTCACTGTTGATGAAGATAAGATTCGTCAAGAAGCGCTGGATTTCACTAAAGTCGTTCGTGAAACCGTCGTTGAGTCAGGTGAAGTGGTTCAATAATCTCGCCACGGAATAGCATGACTATCTAAATGCAAAAAGCCCTGCACTAATCCAATTGGGCAGGGCTTTTCAGCTTTCAGCAATCTTTCAGTGTCCCGTAATAATGAGTGCAGAGATCATTACAGGATTAGAATTCGGTATTACCAGAAAACGTCGCGTCGTTTGGCTCGAGCAATAATGTTGTCTGGCATTCTTTGCTCCAACCCATTTCTCAATACAGAAATGCGTTTGTGTTGACGCTGGTCGGCAGTGACGGAGTTATACAGCCAACGGTATGCATCTTCATAATCTAACGGGCTACCATAATCACGCAGTAAAAGTTCAGCTAAGTGAATACGTGCATTAAGGTTACCCATAGATGCCGCTTCACGTAGATAAGGGATCGCTCGCTCTTTGTCTTGTTGAACCAAGGTACCACGCGAGTAGTAACGGCCAAGCTGCTCTAAAGCGGCCGGCAGACCTTGATGCGCAGCGTTTTCCATGTAGTACAGACCAAGCTCAACGTCTTGCTCTACACATACACCCCAAGCCAGCATATCACCGTATAAAAACTCATAAGAAGGCAAACTGATACGTGTCGCACGCGCAACAATATCTTCAACCAGTTGGCACTTGTCAGCTTTCACACGCTCAAGGTGTTGATTCTTCTCTATCAGATTGATCAGTTCAGCTTCTGTGTATATAGGTACCGGCTCACCGACATCAGCCAAATTAGCATGACTCAAGGAGGAGCTCAGCGCCATTATCAATGAAGCCGCCACAGTTCGTAGCTTCATACCTGCACTCTATTATCTTGTTTTAAAAACGCATTGAGCCTTTGGATTATCCAAGTTCAATTACATTTTACTCACTATGATATCTGTATCGGCAATTACTCGTATCGCTTTAGACAAAACTTGCCGTCAATCGGCAATACTTTGCCAGATAGCGTACAAAAGATCATCACACTCACAACGCATAGTCAACGAGCACCAAATAGCAGGCACAAAAAAGCCAGCGTATTTCAGCTGGCTTTCGAACAACTTTCTATTATCTACACACTTTCGTGTATCAGCATTATGCGCTGTAAGGGTGAACCTTGATAATAGTTTCGTTACGGTCTGGACCTGTAGAGATGATGTCTACTGGTACGCCTGTTAGTTCTTCGATACGTTTGATGTAATCAAGAGCAGCTTGTGGAAGCGCGTCGATTGTCTTAGCACCAAATGTTGTCTCAGACCAACCTGGCATTGTTTCGTAGATTGGTGTTGCTTCTTCGAAAGATTCAGCAGCCATTGGAGAAACTTCTAGGATAGTACCGTCGGCCATCTTGTAGCCAGTACAGATCTTGATCTCTTCTAGACCGTCAAGAACGTCTAGTTTAGTCAGACACATACCCGTTAGAGAGTTGATTTGGATTGCGCGACGCATTGCTACTGCATCAAACCAACCTGTACGACGTAGACGACCTGTTGTTGCACCAAACTCGTGGCCAACATCACCTAGGTGCTTACCTACTGGGTCTTGCTTGTCTAGACCATCGTAAAGCTCAGTTGGGAATGGACCTGAACCTACACGAGTACAGTACGCCTTAGTAATACCAAGAATGTAACCAATGTGACGAGGACCGAAACCAGAACCTGCAGCAACACCACCAGCAGTCGTGTTAGAAGAAGTTACGTATGGGTAAGTACCGTGGTCGATATCTAGTAGAGTACCTTGAGCACCTTCGAACATGATCTTGTCGCCGCGCTTACGTGCTGCGTCTAGTTCGTCAGTTACGTCCATAACCATTGAAGTTAGTAGATCGGCATAACCCATGCACTGCTCAAGTACTTCTTCGTAGCTTACTGTCTCAGCTTTGTAGAAGTGCTCTAGTTGGAAGTTATGGAATTCCATGACTTCTTTTAGCTTCTCAGCGAACATTTCTTTATCGAAAAGGTCACCAACGCGTAGACCGCGACGAGCAACTTTATCTTCGTAAGCTGGACCGATACCACGACCCGTTGTACCGATAGCTTTCGCGCCACGAGCGATTTCACGCGCGTTGTCGATAGCGATGTGGTACGGAAGAATTAGAGGACAAGCTTCAGAAACGAAAAGACGCTCGCGCACTGGGATACCGCGCTCTTCAAGAGGCTTCATTTCTTTAAGAAGTGCTTCAGGCGAAAGTACAACACCGTTACCGATAACACATTTAACGTTATCGCGCAGGATGCCTGATGGAATTAAGTGAAGAACGGTTTTTTCACCGTCAATTACAAGTGTGTGACCTGCATTGTGACCGCCTTGGTAGCGAACCACGTATTTTGCATCTTCAGTTAAAAGGTCAACAATTTTACCTTTACCTTCGTCACCCCATTGGGTGCCTAGAACGACTACGTTATTTCCCATCTTTCCAGTATCTGTTGCTAGTTAAAAATGGATTCTAGCACCGAATCACAATTCTTGCAGTCATTTTTTGTTCACAATCGTGAGATTTGATCACGAGTGGCATATACAAGGCGCTATCAAAATGCGCAACGATACTGATATTATTCCTTTTTTATCTCACAAGGCACCTATCATGTCTCACTCTATTTGGTTGGCTATTGGCCTAGTTTTGGTCGTCGAAGGTTTAGGGCCACTTATTGCTCCAAGAGGTTGGCGCAGCATGATGGCTCAGCTTAGCGAGCAACCAGATAATCAACTTCGACGTATTGGTGGTTGCTTAGTGGTAGCCGGTGCGGTTATCGCGTTTATGACGTATCGATGATTTGAGATTCGAGCAGGATTGAAAAGCGTATCGACATTCGCGTCAAACAAAAAAGGCTCCCATCGTGGAAGCCTTTCGTTTTATGCCTTAACAGTGCAAAGGTTCAATTCAGCCTGTTGGCTTATTGAGGTTGTGCACCTTTTGCTTTGTTCATGTATTGGAAGAAGTCCGTCTTCGGATCCAGTACTAGGATGTCACTCTTATCGCTAAATGATGACTCATAAGCTTGCAGTGAACGCATAAAGCCAAAGAACTCAGGATCTTTGTTGTATGCTTCAGAGTAGATCTTCGCTGCTTCTGCGTCCGCATCACCTCGAGTAACACGCGCAGTACGATCGGCTTCTGCCAGTACTGTTGCTACTTCTAGTTCAGCTTGTGCACGAATAACCTCTGCACGCTCACGACCTTGAGAACGGTGCTTACGAGCAACCGATTCACGCTCTGCACGCATACGCTTGTAGATTGAATCACTAATGTTGTCTGGAAGGTTAATCTTCTTCATACGGAAGTCGACAATTTCCACACCTAAGTCTTTCAGTGCACTCTCACGCGTGTCGGTAAGAACGTTTTCCATGATCTTGTCACGCTCACCATCTACCTCAAGAGCTTCAGCTGCTGCAACCGTGGTCACCACGTCGCTGTCCGCTGAATCTGGAAGCACATCACTATTACGAGGACCAGAAACGATCTGCTTGATCTCACGAGAACCAATTTCCGAACGAAGTACATCTGTCACTTTACGCTCAAGAAGTGCTTGCGCCGTTAGTGCGTTACCGCCGCCCGTTGCTAGGTAGTATTGACCGAAGTCTTGAATACGCCATTTCACGTACGAATCGATGATGACGTCTTTTTTCTCTGATGTTACGAAACGGTCAGAGCGGCCATCCATTGTTTGAATACGTGCGTCTAGTGTTTTCACACGGTCAAACAGTGGCAGTTTGAAGTGCAGGCCAGGCTCGTGGATTCGAGAAATGTCGTTGTTATCTTTCAATACACGACCAAAACGAATCACGATACCGCGCTCGCCTTCTGGAATAACGAACACAGACATCAACATCAGTGCTAACGCAACGACCAATACAGGGATCATTAACTTACGCATTATTAGTATCTCCCTTGACGTGAGCTATCTGAACGAGACTGAGAGCTCGATGGCGTTTCAGGTTGAGTTTCTAGCTCAATCTGATCATAAGCTGATGGCGCTTTAGTAGAGCGAGAGCCCGACTTAGAACCACCTTGAGCGCCTAACTTATCAATCGGTAGGTAAAGTAGATTACCGCTCGATTCAGAGTCAATCAGCACTTTAGACGTGCTTGAGTACACTTTTTCCATTGTATCTAAGTACAGACGGTTACGTGTTACTTCTGGAGCTGCTTGGTATTCAGGAAGTAGCTTTTCAAACTGAGCCACTTGACCAAGTGCACCATTGATAGTGCGCTCTGAGTAACCCACAGCTTCTTTCTTCAAACGCTCTGCACGACCTGTCGCTTTAGGAAGAATGTCGTTTCGGTACGCTTCTGCTTCACGCTCAAAACGCTCTTCATCCTCACGAGCCGCGATAGCATCATCGAATGCATCTTTAACTTGCTCAGGTGGACGAGCCGACTGGAAGTTAACGTCTACAACTAGGATACCCATGTCGTAGTTATCAATAATACGGTTCAGTGTCTCTTGAGTGCTTTGACGAATCTGTTGACGGCCGCTAGTAAGGATACTATCCATTAGCGAGTCACCGATAACTGCACGAAGCGCAGAATCCGTAGCTTGGCGTAAGCTGTCGTCCGCATTCGTGACACGATACAGATATTTGTATGGGTCTGAAACGCGGTATTGAACACCCATTTCAACCGTCACTACGTTCTCGTCTTTAGTCAGCATGGTGCCAGAAGCACGCAGTGAACGAATCGCTTGAACGTTAACCAGCTGTTCATCGCTAATTTGATCGATGAAACGTGGGTGCCAGTTTAGACCTGGCTCTTCAATACGGTCGAACTGACCTAATCGAAGTACCACAGCTCTCTCTGCTTCCCCTACGGTGTAGAAACCCGCAAAGAACCAGATCGCGATAGCAATAACGGCAATGACACCAAAGCCAATTGCACCACCGCCACCTGCAGATGAACCGTTGCCACCTTTTTTACCAAACTTGCCACCCAACTTTTGACTCAGTTTGTTGAACACTTCGTCTAAGTCTGGCGGTCCTTGATCTCGGCCACCGCGATTATTCTTATTACCCCAAGGGTCATTATCGCGGCCGTTATCGCCGTTGTTATTTCCAGGCTCATTCCACGCCATTAGAAAGCTCCATCATTTGATATGACGTTATACTGTAGCAGTCTCTGTGGTAACGATAAAGTCACCTAAGAGTGCCCCTTCTCTTTTTTCTAGTTTAGACCAATCCACTTGTTGCATTCGGATATCTATCAAGAGGTTACCATTTTCATCATATTCTTCTTGTTGAATAGATTTCAACTGGAAAAACAGACTACGAATGCGCCCTTGATGTTGAGGTGGAATGCAAAGTCGATATTGAACCATTTGGTTTGCTAGACGTTCTGTCAGCGCCTCAAACAGTAATTCAATGCCTTCTCCTTCCATTGCCGAGACCCAAACAGCGCGAGGAGCGCCCTCTTCGTCTCGCTCAATACGAGGTTTTTGGTCTTCCATGCAGTCAATCTTGTTCATGACTACAAGGGTTGGCACCTCATGAGCATCAATTTCTTCTAATACATCATGAACTGCCTGAATATTCTCACGAAAGCGGTCATCACTGGCATCAACAACATGTAACAAAATGTCAGCTTCCTGCGTCTCTTGTAACGTTGCTTTAAATGCCGCGACTAAATCGTGCGGTAGGTGACGAATAAACCCTACAGTATCTGCAAGGATTGCCGGACCTACATCCGTCAGATCAATTTTACGCAGTGTTGGATCGAGCGTTGCAAACAGTTGATCTGCTGCATACACACCAGCACGCGTGATCTGGTTAAACAGTGTTGATTTCCCTGCGTTGGTGTAACCAACAAGAGAAATGGTTGGGATTTCAGCTCGATTACGAGCACGGCGGCCCTGTTCACGCTGCTTAGCTACCTTAGCTAAACGACGTAATATCGCTTTTATACGGTCACGCAACAGACGTCGATCTGTTTCTAGTTGAGTTTCTCCTGGACCACGAAGACCAATACCACCTTTTTGTCTCTCAAGGTGGGTCCAACCGCGAATCAGTCGAGTAGAGATATGACGAAGCTGAGCAAGCTCAACTTGTAGCTTACCTTCATGAGTTCGCGCACGCTGTGCAAAGATATCTAAGATAAGACCAGTGCGGTCAATCACACGACACTTACACAAGTGCTCTAGGTTGCGCTCTTGGGCAGGAGAGAGGGCGTGATTAAAAATCACAATCTCAGCCCCAGTTAACTGAACGGCTTGAGCGATCTCTTGGGCTTTACCCTCTCCGACGTAGTATTTAGGGTGCGGGGACTGACGACTACCAGTAATCACTTGTAGTGTTTCCACCCCCGCAGAGGAGACCAGCATTTCACATTCGCTTAAGTCTTCCCACTCACCCTCTTGCGTGAAGTTGATATGAACAAGTACGGCTCGCTCACCGGATTCATAACGGTCAAACAAGCAACCAACTCCTTATTACAGCTTTAGCTGTATTGATTGAACGATTAATCTTCAGATTTCTCTGCACGATCAGCAGGTGCACGCTCACCGCTGTGGTGGCTAACTGCACGAGCAGGAACCACTGTAGAAATAGCATGCTTGTAAACCATTTGGTTTACTGTGTTCTTCAATAAGATCACGAACTGATCAAAAGATTCGATCTGACCTTGCAGCTTAATGCCGTTTACAAGGTAGATAGATACTGGAATGCGCTCACGACGTAGTGCATTTAGAAATGGGTCTTGCAGCGATTGCCCCTTAGCCATTTTATTTTCCTTATTTTGTATTTTGTTGTAATTATTTAGCTAGTGGTGCACAAAAAGGTGCGGCCTTTGCATCTGAGCTAAACGAATAAAAAAACTCCGTTGTTATTGAAAGGCTGTAAGTTTAAAAAGCCTCAATAACGGATCCTTTCCAGAGTATATTCACGCAAAAGCGATCACATTATACACAGCTATGCTAGTCAGATGCTATTGCATCTGAAAGAGTTTCTAGCGCTTGTTCAATGTTTTCGCTATCTAACCAAGTCAAATCATCCCAACTGCGTAACCAGGTGATTTGGCGCTTGGCCAATTGACGGGTTGCACAGACTCCGCGGAATACCGCTTCATCTAAGTCACAATTCCCATCTAAATAGTCCCACATCTGACGATATCCTACGCAACGGATCGATGGAAGATCAGGATGAAGATCGTCTCGAGCGTATAACGCTTTCATCTCATCTTCGAAACCTGCTTCTATCATTTTTTCGAAACGCAGTTCGATACGACGATGCAGTTCAGCCCTTTCCTTGGGAGCTATAGCAAATTGCTTCACACGAAATGGCAGGCTATCGCCCTTCGTTTGAGTTAGCTCTGTTAATGTTTTACCCGAAATTCGAAAAACTTCCAATGCTCTTGACAATCTTTGTGGATCATTTGGGTGAATTCTTTCCGCAGATACTGGATCAATCTCTCTTAATTGATCATGCATAACTTGCCAACCGTGCTCGTTTGCTTCTGCTTCAATTTGTTTACGAATCTCTTGGTCTGCCGCTGGTAATGGGGATAGCCCTTCTAGCAACGCCTTGTAGTAAAGCATAGTACCACCGACCAATAATGGTATTTTTCCTGCCGCAACGATGTCGTTCATCTCTTTGAGCGCATCACGACGAAAATCTGCCGCGGAGTAGGATTCACTCGGATCTAAAATATCGATCAAGCGATGAGGAGCAAGGGCTAACTCTTCTGCGTCTGGTTTCGCAGTACCAATATCCATATCTTTGTAAATCAACGCCGAGTCCACACTGATGATCTCTACTGGGAACTTCTGACGTAGGCGAATGGCTAGATCTGTTTTACCTGATGCGGTTGGCCCCATTAAAAACAGTGCTAAAGGTAGTTTCTGAGTCATGATATTTTGTTTTTGCTTCTCTGTTAAAGCGCTCTGTTTTTCAGAGCTTAGTGCTGCGCAAACTGACCGCGCAGCTCAATAAATTAAACCGTAAACGCTGCAATGGTCGCTGAAAAATCAACTGGGTTTACAAACTCAGGGTCGTCTAATGGAAGTAGACCATGCCAGAGCTGTTCAAGTTCCCCAACTAATTGAACCGCTTCAGATAAAGTGTAGTCGCTTTTTACCTGCGCGGTTTGAACACCAATCCAATTGACCAACTGTTGCATACAACTTTGGGTATCATTGGATTGGATATCGAGCGAAGCCGCGTACGATAACAGATCTGGAATTAAAGTTTGTAAGTTTTGCTGCCTTAGAGGTGATGGTACTCCCATCACCATGATCGCTTCGCTGTTTCTGGCTTTAAGCTCTATGCCTAGTAAGTTCAGTTGAGGGCTGACTGTTTTCATCACCTCAACCAATTCACTGCCGACTTTCATCGATAGCGGTACCAATAACGGCTGACTTTTCAATGGTCCATGCTGAGTATTGAGCTGCCCCAACACACGCAAGTACTCTGCTTTGGCGAGAGACAGCAATAAGCACCCGTTTTTACTTCCCATTGCCAAATACCGCTGATTAACCACAGTGATCGCTTTGCCAAGCTCAGCAATGATCGGTCTTTCAGCCGGTGAGTGTTCAACTACAGGAGCTGCCCTCGACGATGGATCTTTTGAAAGCGCGCTGTCGCCTGCGGTTGAGTTTGGAAACTCCGGTGTTTGCAGTAACTCTTTGTAGGCTTTGACTTCACGCTTAGACGGTGCCGGCTCTGCATGATGCTGATTCGAAGGCTTATCAGGTTTTGGAGCAGGACGAGATTCAATCCACTCCTGACGCGGAGAGCCTGTAAAGTTGTTCGCTTGTCCACTTCGAGCGTCATAACCTATGCTTGGTTCGCCCTCTCGTTTAGAACCGGCTTTTGGGCGACTCTGATTGTAACTCGGCGCGCGATCGTGAACCGACTCTTGAGCATGATCTGATTCCGCTTTTCTTGGATAAGCCGGCGTCTTGTCGATCGCCGCTCTTGCTCGCTCAGACGCTTGTTCTGCACCTGTTGGCGAAGACCGTTTAGAGGCTTGTGACGAAACAAAGGTATCAACACCCTCTGAGTGGTTAACAGCTTCAGTGTAATCGGTGGCTTCATCACTCGATTCAGACTCAACTTGGTGAAAAGCGGATTGATTGAGTGGCGCCGCTTCAATCTGTTTGGTTTGTGCTAACCCATCACTTAACGCTTGATAGATAAAATCATGCACCAGGCGCGCTTGATGAAAACGCACTTCGTGCTTGGCTGGGTGCACGTTAACATCCACTTGATGTGGATCGAGCTCAATAAACAGCACATAGGTAGCAAATTGATCAGGGCGTAGACTGGTCTCGTAGCTTTGACGAATCGCGTGATTGATCAGCTTGTCGCGCATCATACGACCATTCACATAACAGTATTGCAGATCGCTCTGCTGTCTCGCACCTTCTGGCGTCGTAATCCAACCGTGGAGTTTAAGCCCTTGGTGCTCCAACTCAATTTTGAGCATATGACGGACAAACGCATTACCACACACAGCCGCAATACGTTTTTCGGCTTGAATTTCGGTTTTAGCTGCGCGGTATTGGCGCACCATCTTACCGTTGTGACGCAAATTAATCGTCACATCGAAACGACTCAAGGCAATGCGCTTTAAGAGCTCATCAATATGGGTAAATTCGGTTTTTTCAGTACGCAGAAACTTACGTCTTGCCGGCGTATTAAAGAATAGGTCTAAGACTTCGACGGAGGTGCCGATTGGATGTGCCGCTGGCTGTAATTTTACCGCCATGTCACGCCCTTCACTATACGCTGCCCACGCCTGATCTTGCGTCGCAGGACGCGAAGTCATGGTTAAACGCGCGACCGAACTGATACTCGCAAGAGCTTCACCGCGAAAGCCAAGGCTCACGATAGCTTCAAGGTCATCAAGGGTATGAATCTTTGATGTCGCATGTCGGCTTAGCGCCAGCCCTAGTTCATCTTTGACGATGCCTTTACCATTATCACGAACGCGAATCAGCTTAGCGCCGCCCTTCTCGATATCAATGTCGATTCGGGTCGCACCAGAGTCCAGACTGTTCTCAACCAACTCTTTAACCACCGAAGCCGGCCTTTCAACCACTTCTCCGGCTGCGATTTGGTTGGCAAGGCGCGCTGGTAATATCTTAATCGTCATAATGGTTCTCTACTCGCTCTGGCTTTCTACTCACTACTTGTGAGGGATAACCAACACTTGTCCAACAGCCAAGCCGTCAGAGCGCAATTTGTTTGCTTTACGAATGCTGTCTACCGTCACTCCATATTTTGAAGCGATCTTACCAAGGTAGTCGCCACGCACCACGATGTGCTTACGTAACGGCAACGCCTTGATACTAATGGTAATCTTGAGTTTTTGGCCAACTTTGACGATATCTGAACGCAGATTATTCTCACGCTTAATCGCTGAGACACTCACACCATACTTATTAGCAATGCTACCTAAGAATTCCCCACGCTTCACCACGTGAGTGATAGTGCGTCTTTCAACATCGTTACCGACGCTTTGCGCCGCACCAGGTACTTTTAGCTTCTGACCGATAACCAAACCTGTCGATTTCAGGTTGTTCATCGTCATCAAGTTTTTCGTGGTTGTACCGTACTTCTTCGCAATCACTGACAGCGATTCACCACGCGATACCTTATGAATAATGGTAGAGGCGACTGGAGCTGGTGTAGGTCTTGCTGTGTTAGATAGCACCATTCCTTCCGGTGGGTTCGCTTTCAAGTATTTCACCACCGCGGTGGTAATCGCTGTTGCCAACTTATCTTGATGTGAGCGTTGGAACAGAAGCTTCTCTTCCGTAGGGTTAGAGATAAAACCCGTCTCGACCAATACTGACGGAATCTGTGGTGAGCGTAATACCGCTAGACTGGTATTGATTGGTTTACGGTTGTGCAGCCTCGCCACTTTCCCCATCTCAGATAGGATTTCCGTCGCCAATTTATAGCCCTCTTTCTGAGAGTGGCTAAATTGCAGGTCTAATAAGGTTTGGTTAACGTTTCTATCGTAAATATTATTAGTGAAAGCTGCACCACCGCCACCCAAGAGCTCCGACTGTTTCTCTTTGTTCTCAATCCAGCGGGAAATTTCCGTATTAGCACGACGAGTATTGAGTACGAATACAGAACCGCCACGAGGTTGAGGCGTAGTAAATGCATCCGCATGAATTGATATCAACAGATGTGCTTCATTTTCACGAGCGATCGCAACACGACGGTTCAAGTTAACGAAGTAGTCACCATTTCGTGTCATACGAGTCTTCACGCCCGGTACGGCATTCAACTTAGCAGCGACTTGGCGCGAAATACTTAACACTGTATTTTTCTCATACTTCCCAGACGGTCCAATAGAGCCTGGGTCTTCTCCACCATGCCCAGGATCAATCACGATCAGGATATCTTTGTTTCGCTGAACTTGATCAATGCTCTTACTTACCGTTGAACTGCTCGAAGAGTTTGAACTGGCCGATGACTTTTTCGTTTCACCATGCGGAAGATCGATCACCAAGCGATGACCATATTGACCACCCGGTGTCGGGCTCAATTTGAAGATTTCTGCTTTTGTCGATTTCTTCAACTCAAACACTAAACGGTAGGTTGTTTTCTCGGGAGGAGAGCTCTTACGGATCTTTTTTAATACCGGGCTATCTGTCACGGTAACCGGTAATTTGGTCGCGAGATTGGTACGTTTAAGATCTACGACCAAACGACTAGGGCTAGTCAACGTGAAATAGCTAAAATCCGCTTCGGACTTCAGATCAATAACAACTCGGGTCTCTTCAGGGGAAGGCCACACACGTAAACCTTTTAAAGAGTTCGCAGCAGCAAAGGAAGAAAACAACAATGAGAAAACAGCGGCCATCGTGGCCACTGTGGAAAGAAGGCGTTTAGAAATCAACATAACTCCAACTGACTAAGTAAGCGTTGTCCATATTCACTGTTGGCGGTTAAAGAGACGACTCGGTGATCATCTTGGTAACGGATATCAATATCAAGATCGGCTTCTGGTAGTAAACCTTCTCCCTTCTCTGGCCACTCAACCAGACAAATAGCATCAGGAGTAAAGTAGTCACGAATACCCATGAACTCTAGCTCTTCAGGGTCAGCAAGACGATATAGGTCAAAGTGATATACTTGCCAATCTGCCAATTGATATGGTTCAACCAGAGTATAGGTTGGGCTTTTTACATTTCCTTGATGACCAAGCGCTTTTACAAAGCCACGACTGAACGTCGTTTTACCTGCGCCAAGATCGCCATGCAAATAGATAGTGGTTTGCTGTGAGCATAGATTTGAAAGCTCCGTCCCCAGTTGAATCGTTGCTTGCTCATCTTTCAAAGTAAACTGTTTTGTGCTCATGAATACGTTCTCTAAAAATCGATCGTTGACTATATAAAAATCAAAAGAACAAGAATAGTAAACCGTGAAGGTTTTGAGAGACAAGCATTCAAGTGTAAGTAATATGAAAAATAACCATGAATTCGCCTCTGTTCTGGTCAACACTATTAAGATCCGTTAAGATCCGCCCCCATTTTCGCTCATGTCACGATATAAACTTATTACAAAGTTATGAATAAAGTTGCCGCTAAGCTATGAATCTAGACCACCTTGCTGAACAAATTAAAACTTGGGGACAAGAGCTCGGTTTCCAAAAAGTGGGCATTTGCGACGTCGACTTAAGTGAACATGAAGCGGCTTTACAAGCTTGGTTAGATGCTGGCTATCACGGTGAAATGGATTGGATGGCTCGTCACGGCATGATGCGCGCGAGACCTGATGAGTTACACCCAGGTACCGTTCGAGTGATCAGTGCTCGCATGAACTATCTGCCACCTGAAGCACAATTCGCAACCAACCTTGCAGACAATACTCAAGGTTATATCAGCCGTTACGCGCTGGGTCGTGACTATCACAAACTGTTTCGCAATCAGTTAAAGAAGCTCGGTCAAAAAATCGAAAAAGAGATTGAAGGGTTGGACTATCGTCCATTCGTAGACTCCGCACCGATCTTAGAACGACCTTTAGCTCAAAAGGCTGGTTTAGGTTGGACAGGTAAACACTCACTCATTCTCGATAAAGAAGCAGGCTCATGGTTTTTCCTAGGAGAGCTACTGGTCAACATCCCACTACCGGTGGATGAACCGAACACCGAAGAGTGTGGTAAATGTACCGCTTGCATAACGTCTTGCCCAACAGGTGCCATCGTAGAAGACGGCGTTGTGGATGCTCGTCGTTGTATCTCTTACCTGACTATCGAATTCGATGGTGTTATTCCGCTTGAGTTCCGTGAAGCCATTGGCAACCGAATCTACGGTTGTGATGACTGCCAATTGGTTTGCCCTTGGAATCGACATGCTGATGTGAGTAAGCAAACGGATTTTCACCGCCGTGAAGCATTCAAAGATATCGATTTAATCACATTAGCAAGTTGGGATGAGGCGACCTTTCTGAAAAAGATGGAAGGCTCTTCGATTCGACGCATTGGCCATACACAATGGCTACGTAATTTATTCGTTGCGATGGGTAATGCGCCTTACCAACAGCGCATCATTGATATTTTAGAGTCTCATTTAGGTAACAATGAGATGCTCGATGAACATATCCAATGGGCGTTAGAAAAACAAAACCAACAATTGCCAAACTCAGTACAAGCTACCCTTTCAACAACCTCTCCTAGAGAATCTGTGAATAAGATTGAGAGCAAAAAGAAGCGACTTATTCGAATTGTTGAAAAAGGGCTACCGAGAGACGCTTAGTGCATTGACTATGAATATCAGTCGAGAAGCTTGATATAGCAAGGTTAGCGGAAAAATAACAGTAAGCTGTTTCATAGAATTTGAGCACAATGTTTGACCTTGTTCTCAAATTTTATAATGTGGAAAAAAAATTAATTTCTCTCAAACTTTCCACATAGCAGCAAAGTTAAACACAGTTCGGATAAATGATTAAGATCAATAAACAACGAGTTAATGATCCTACCCAAAACCCACAAAAACAAACAAAACCAATAAAAACAGCAACTTAAAACAAACAATCACAATGTAAAGTAATTTTATTAGAAAGGATCTTTTCAGTAGCACTTGAGAATTAAGGCTGAAATAACTTTATCAACCAAGTTATCCACATCAAACAATGTGTGGATAAGTCTGTTTATAGATATGAAAAACCTCAAGTATCTTCTTTAGAAACCTGATAGTTATTAGCATTCCATTAGCTAAGACAAATTTGAGACAAAAAAATATCCACCAAGAGTATTGGAGGATTGTTTTCTTTTTTAAGGGATGATGCTTCGCAGCATTAAAGAAAGAGCTTAGGCTTATAGCCTATATCCAAGCTAGATAGCTTAGAAAGAAATTGGAGCGACATACGAGGTTCCCGATCTTCAAGGCTTAGGCGTGACCTCAACCTTGACAAGGATTCGCTAAACTAGCTGAGCTAGTGTCGCATCAGGAAAGGTCTTTCACCTTTCGATTACCGTTTTCACGCTAATCTTCAAAATGGAGCGACACACGAGGTTCGAACTCGTGACCTCAACCTTGGCAAGGTTGCGCTCTACCAGCTGAGCTAGTGTCGCATAGTTAACCGCTATAATGCGTTTAACTGTAATGTGGTTGCGGGAGCCGGATTTGAACCGACGACCTTCGGGTTATGAGCCCGACGAGCTACCAAGCTGCTCCATCCCGCGTCCGGATGTCATTGTTAAGCACAATGAAAGCTATCAAATAGGAGCGACACACGAGGTTCCCGATCTTCAAGGCTTAGGCGTGACCTCAACCTTGGCAAGGATTGCACTCTACCAGAATGCTCTTCATGTTTCACTTTCAAAATGGAGCGACACACGAGGTTCGAACTCGTGACCTCAACCTTGGCAAGGTTGCGCTCTACCAGCTGAGCTAGTGTCGCATAGTTAACCGCTAATGCGTTTAACTGTAATGTGGTTGCGGGAGCCGGATTTGAACCGACGACCTTCGGGTTATGAGCCCGACGAGCTACCAAGCTGCTCCATCCCGCGTCCGGATGTCATTGTTAAGCACAATGAAAGCTATCAAATAGGAGCGACACACGAGGTTCCCGATCTTCAAGGCTTAGGCGTGACCTCAACCTTGGCAAGGATTGCACTCTACCAGAATGCTCTTCATGTTTCACTTTCAAAATGGAGCGACACACGAGGTTCGAACTCGTGACCTCAACCTTGGCAAGGTTGCGCTCTACCAGCTGAGCTAGTGTCGCATAGTTAACCGCTAATGCGTTTAACTGTAATGTGGTTGCGGGAGCCGGATTTGAACCGACGACCTTCGGGTTATGAGCCCGACGAGCTACCAAGCTGCTCCATCCCGCGTCCGGATGCCATCATTCAAAGTAGATGGGAACTTATCAATTTGGAGCGACACACGAGGTTCCCGATCTTCAAGGCTTAGGCGTGACCTCAACCTTGGCAAGGATTGCACTCTACCAGAATGCTCTTCATGTTTCACTTTCAAAATGGAGCGACACACGAGGTTCGAACTCGTGACCTCAACCTTGGCAAGGTTGCGCTCTACCAGCTGAGCTAGTGTCGCATCAGGAAAGGTCTTTCACCTTTCGACTACCGTTTTCACGTTAATCTTCAAATTGGAGCGACACACGAGGTTCGAACTCGTGACCTCAACCTTGGCAAGGTTGCGCTCTACCAGCTGAGCTAGTGTCGCATCACGGAAAGGTCTTTCACCTTTCGATTATCGCTTTCGCGTTAATCTACAAATTGGAGCGACACACGAGGTTCCCGATCTTCAAGGCTTAGGCGTGACCTCAACCTTGGCAAGGATTCGCTAAACTAGCTGAGCTAGTGTCGCATCACAGAAAGGTTTTTCACCTTTCGATTACCGCTTTCGCGTTAATCTTCAATTTGGAGCGACACACGAGGTTCGAACTCGTGACCTCAACCTTGGCAAGGTTGCGCTCTACCAGCTGAGCTAGTGTCGCATCACGGAAAGGTCTTTCACCTTTCGATTACCGCTTTCGCGTTAATCTTCAAATTGGAGCGACACACGAGGTTCGAACTCGTGACCTCAACCTTGGCAAGGTTGCGCTCTACCAGCTGAGCTAGTGTCGCATAGTTAACCGCTAACGCGTTTAACTGTAATGTGGTTGCGGGAGCCGGATTTGAACCGACGACCTTCGGGTTATGAGCCCGACGAGCTACCAAGCTGCTCCATCCCGCGTCCGGATGCCATCATTCAAAGTAGATGGGAACTTATCAATTTGGAGCGACACACGAGGTTCCCGATCTTCAAGGCTTAGGCGTGACCTCAACCTTGGCAAGGATTCGCTAAACTAGCTGAGCTAGTGTCGCATCACGGAAAGGTCTTTCACCTTTCGATTACCGCTTTCGCGTTAATCTTCAAATTGGAGCGACACACGAGGTTCGAACTCGTGACCTCAACCTTGGCAAGGTTGCGCTCTACCAGCTGAGCTAGTGTCGCATAAGTTAACCGCTAATGCGTTTAACTGTAATGTGGTTGCGGGAGCCGGATTTGAACCGACGACCTTCGGGTTATGAGCCCGACGAGCTACCAAGCTGCTCCATCCCGCGTCCGGATGTCATTGTTAAGCACAATGAAAGCTATCAATTTGAAGCGACACACGAGGTTCCCGATCTTCAAGGCTTAGGCGTGACCTCAACCTTGGCAAGGATTCGCTAAACTAGCTGAGCTAGTATCGCATCAGGAAAGGTCTTTCACCTTTCGATTACCGCTTTCGCGTTAATCTTCAAATTTGGAGCGACACACGAGGTTCGAACTCGTGACCTCAACCTTGGCAAGGTTGCGCTCTACCAGCTGAGCTAGTGTCGCATTCTGAAAACGTCTTTCGTCGTTCAGGGCTGCGAATTATAAGAGCATTTTTTTGTGATGCAAGTCCTTAATGCAAAATTCTGCAACTTTTTCGTCAAGTGCTGAAAAAGCACACAGAATTTCAAAAAAATGTTGATTTCGCAGCCAGATAATCAATTCAAAACAACCATTTTGAATCAATTAGATATTGATGATCGTCTTGCGGTAGTACTGAAGTTCAGCAATCGACTCGCGAATGTCATCTAAGGCTAAGTGACTACCAGACTTAGTAAAACCATCTAATACTTCCGGCTTCCAACGACGCGTCAGCTCTTTCAAGGTGCTTACGTCGATGTAGCGGTAGTGGAAGTACTCTTCCAGTTCAGGCATATGCTTGTACAAGAAACGACGATCTTGACCAATACTGTTGCCACAAATCGGCGATTTGCCTTTCGGTACCCACTTTTCAAGAAAATCGATCGTTTGAGCAATCGCGTCTTGTTCCGTCACAGTGCTCTCTTTCACACGTTTCACTAAGCCACTACCGGTATGCGTATTCGTACACCACTCATCCATTTTCTCCAGCTCGCTGTCCGGTTGGTGGATAGCTAATACTGGGCCTTCAGCAAGAATGTTCAACTCACTATCGGTGACGATAGTAGCAATTTCAATGATTTTATGAGTTTCAGGATCAAGTCCCGTCATCTCTAGATCAACCCATATTAGGTTCTGATCGCTAAAGGACATAATGGCGCTGCCTATTTGTTTGCGTGTAAAAGAGGTACTATACCCAAATAAGTATACTCAAACTAGGTTTTGTGCCGCGTAAATATCACGGTAACAGACTCAGTTACGTCGAGTTCCCTATCATCAAGTTAGATGTGTTAAGTAGAAAATTGTGGCAAAAAAGAAAAAGTTAACCAAAGGTCAAGTGCGACGCGTACGCAGCAACCAAAAGAAACGACTCAAGCAGGAAGACTCTGTCCAGTGGGATGAGAGCATGCTCGGCGGCACCAAGAGTGGCCTAGTAATTACTCGATTTGGTCAACATGCAGATATTGAAGACGTTGAAACCAGCGAGATCCACCGTTGTAACCTACGTCGTGGTATCGAAAGCTTGGTCTCTGGCGACCGAGTGATCTGGCGTGCTGGTCTTGAATCGATGGCTGGCATTTCTGGTGTGGTTGAGGCCGTTGAGCCACGTACTTCTATTCTAACTCGTCCGGATTACTACGACGGCCTGAAGCCTGTCGCAGCTAACGTTGATCAAATGGTGATTGTGTCTGCGGTACTGCCTGAGCTGTCTCTGAACATCATCGACCGTTACCTGATCGCCTCTGATACATTAAGCATTGCGCCACTGATTGTATTGAACAAAGTCGACCTACTCAGCGAAGAACAGCTCGCAGAATACAAACAGACCCTAACCATCTACGAGGAGATTGGCTACAAGGTTCTCTTTGTGAGTAAAGAGACAGGCTACGGCATTACTGAGCTTGAAGCTGAACTGGCCAACCGCATCAACATCTTTGTTGGTCAATCGGGCGTAGGTAAATCCAGCCTAGTTAACGCGCTGATGCCAACACTTGATATCGAAGAAGGTGCAGTGTCAGAAAACTCAGGTCTCGGTCAGCACACCACAACGGCAGCGCGTCTATACCACTTTCCATCAGGCGGTGACTTGATTGATTCACCTGGGGTTCGTGAGTTTGGTTTATGGCACTTAGAGCCTGAAGCCATCACCGAAGCTTTTGTTGAGTTCAAGCCGTATCTTGGTGGTTGTAAGTTCCGCGACTGTAAACACAATGATGACCCAGGTTGTATCCTGCGCGAAGCCGTCGAAGATGGAAAGATCAGCCGTATCCGCTTTGAAAACTACCATCGCATCATTGAGAGCATGGTTGAAAACAAAGCCAACCGACAGTACTCAAGAAACAAGAAGGCTGATCTTTAAGGCAAATTTTGTGAATAACTCTCAGCAGTTGCAACCAAAGTTTGCGCACTTGCTGACAATGGGCGCGATATTGAGTAACATCTCGCGCCCTAAAGTGTCATTAACTGATTTTCATTGAAGAAATACACAACATTGGAATATTAATACAATGGATAAGATCAAAGTTGGATTGCAGTACTGGATTCCACAACATGGACTGACTCGCTTAGTCGGTAAACTAGCGTCGGCTAAGGCGGGCGGCTTAACGACAGCGATCATCAACTGGTTCATCAAGCAGTACAAAGTGAACATGGATGAAGCCCTTCACAGCGATCCAAAACACTTCAAGACCTTCAACGAGTTCTTCGTACGTGAACTTAAAGAAGGCATGCGTCCAATCGCGGAAGGCGAATCTGTGATTGTGCACCCTGCCGATGCACGCGTAAGCCAATTTGGTCCAATTACGGACGGCAAACTGATCCAAGCAAAAGGTCATGACTTCTCTGCACGTGAGCTATTAGGTGGCGATGCAAACCTTGCTGAAGAGTTTAAAGACGGTGATTTCGCGACTCTGTACCTATCACCAAGCGATTACCACCGCGTTCACATGCCATGCGACGGTACACTGCGCCAAATGATCTACGTTCCAGGTGATCTGTTCTCAGTGAACCCACTAACAGCAGAAAACGTTCCTAACCTGTTTGCTCGTAACGAGCGTGTAGTGTGTATTTTCGATACGGAATTTGGCCCAATGGCTCAAGTTCTAGTTGGTGCAACGATTGTTGGCAGCATCGAGCAAATTTGGGCTGGCACAATTACTCCACCTCGCGGTAACACGGTTTACAAGTGGGATTACCCAGCTGAGGGTGACAAAGCGGTTATCTTGAAGAAAGGCGAAGAGATGGGTCGCTTCAAGCTAGGTTCAACCGTTATCAACCTATTTGCTAAAGACGCAATCAAGTTCGACGAGAGCATGGCAAACGGTGAGAAGACGGTTCTAGGTACTCCATACGCACATATCGCGTCAGCAGAAGCAGAAGCAGAAGCAGAAGCAGAAAAAGTACAGCCGGACGCAGAGCAAGAATAAACGCTAGCGGCTAATTGATATTTGAAAGGTGAGCTCATGGCTCGCCTTTTTTGTATCCATAGTCTGCTCGATATCAAAGCGGATTTACAAATATTGACCAAAAGCAAAACAGTTGCCGAAAAGTTAAACGACTTTGCAATTTTACAACCGTCGCCTAAGTATCCAAAACTCAGATAACTTACTCTATTTGTAGATATTTTCTTCATAGGGTTTCCATCACATGCCTAAGCTCAATGTTGGCGTACTCGTTAAACTGCTGATCTGCTTTGCTATTCCGTTAGGTGTGCTCTTTATGCCTATCGACTCTATCCCCATTGACGATCTGACCCTTATTCAGCATCGTCTGTTGGCCATTTTCTTACTGGCTGCGTTGTTGTGGGTATTAGAGCCCGTTCCGGTTTTTGCCACCTCGATCCTGATCATCACTCTTGAGGTGATCATGATATCGGACAAAGGATTACACCTATTCAGACAGCCACCAGCAGGTCATGATTTAGGAGAGTTGATAAAATACACCGATATCTTCAGTGCCTTCTCGTCACCCATTATTATTCTGTTTATGGGTGGCTTTGCGTTGGCGATCGCAGCTTCAAAATACGAACTGGATAACAACTTAGCTCGCGTTCTGCTAAAACCTTTTGGAACAGAACCTCGCTTTATCATGCTCGGTCTGATGCTGATTACGGCTGTGTTTTCCATGTTCATGTCGAATACCGCAACCACGGTGATGATGCTCGCCCTACTCGGTCCAATTGTTGCGTCAGCACCTAAAGGTGACTTGGGCATTAAAGCTTTAGTGTTGTGTATTCCAATCGCGGCCAATACCGGTGGTATTGCAACGCCAATCGGTACACCACCAAACGCTATCGCACTGCAGTACCTGACCGGAGAAAACGCCATCGACTTCCTCAGCTGGATGATGATGGGTCTACCCTTTGTGATTATTCAGCTCGCCATTGCTTGGGTTCTACTGCAAAAGTTCTTCCCTTCTCAGCAAAAGAACATGGTGTTGAAGCTAGACGGTCAGTTCAAAAAGAGTTGGCGAGCAATTGTAGTTTACATCACCTTTGCTGCAACGATTCTATTGTGGATGACGACTAAGCTGCACGGGATGAACACCTATGTGGTGTCGATCATTCCATTGGCCGTATTTACCTTGACGGGCATCATGGGCAAAGAAGAACTCAAACTGATTAACTGGGACGTATTGTGGTTAGTCGCCGGTGGTATTGCGATTGGTATTGGTTTAGATAAAACCGGACTTGCCGCGGCACTAGCACACGCGATTGACTATGAATCACTCTCCCCGGCTGCTGTGGTATTAACGCTATCTATCGTCTGCTGGTTAATGGCCAACTTCATGTCCAACACAGCGACCGCTAACTTGCTGATGCCGATCGCAGCTGCTATTGGGGCATCGATGGAGAGCTTGGCGGCAATTGGTGGATTACAAGGGTTACTGGTTGTAGTTGCCTTCTCTGCTTCACTCGGCATGATTCTACCGGTATCCACACCACCAAACTCACTCGCCTACTCAACTGGCCTTATCGAAAGCAAAGACATGGCGAAAATGGGGGTTATCTTGGGTGTCGTTGGTCTAGCAATTGTCTATCTGACGATGTTCTTATTCGTTTAACTCCCTCTTACCCAAACTCGTCACAGCTCAAAACCCAATTGAGCTGTGACGCTTATCTCCGCCTATCAGAGCTTCCCACTTCAAACCTGTATTATTTTGGAACTTGGTTTATCAAACCCTTTGCGAACTCAGCGCTTTCGGGCATATTAACTCTCTTGGCTTTTTTACATGGATGTGAGTAATGGGATTTGAATGGTTGGCTTTAGCGGCGGCTTTTTTGTGGGCGATTGCCAGCTTGATGTCGGTAAAGCCGGCTCAGCATTTAGGTTCGTTTGCCTATAGTCGTTGGCGTATGGGCTGCACCGCGATCATGCTCTCAACCATGGCTTGGCTAACCGGAGGCTGGGCAACCGTAGAATCCGATTTAATCACTCCTATGATGCTGTCAGGATTAATTGGTATCTTCATTGGTGATACCGCCCTATTTGCTTGTTTGAACCGAATGGGACCACGCCAAGCTGGTTTATTGTTCTCTTGTCACGCCGTTTTCTCTGCCATTCTTGGCTACTTCCTGTTTAATGAAAGTATGACCAGCTTAGAGCTTATCGGCTCTGCACTGGTATTTAGTGGCGTACTCACGGCGATTTTCTTTGGTCGTCGTGGACAAGCTAACAACCAACTTGAGGCCATCAAAGGCACCGTTTGGATTGGCGTCGCTTTAGGGTTAACAGCCGCTATTTGCCAAGCGCTCGGTGGCATTATTGCTAAGCCAGTCATGCAGACCAACATCGATCCTGTCGCCGCCTCCGCGATTCGAATGATTACCGCTTTTGTTGCTCACTCACTATTCAGGCTAACGGGTGCTAAATTGTCGCGCGCGATCCATCCGATTAACGGTAAGATCCTGTTCATTACCGCAATCAATGGCTTTCTTGCGATGGCTGTTGGGATGACATTAATTCTCTATGCACTACAGGAAGGGAATGTCGGTATGGTGGCACTGTTATCATCGACCACACCGATTATGCTGCTGCCTATTCTATGGATTTACACCAAGCAGAGGCCCAACGCCTACGCTTGGATTGGTGCCATTGTCGCGGTCGTGGGAACGGGGATATTGGTCAGCTAACCTTGAAGCTCTCGATTAGAGAATTAGGGCTGAAGATTAGCTAACTCAAGAAACAAGCGCTAAGCGCGCGGGAAAGGAAATGCCGTCACTTCATCGATATGATCATGTCCCATTGCGAGCATGATTAATCGGTCGATGCCTAATGCCACGCCTGCACAGCTTGGCAAGCCAGCTTTGAGTGCTTCAATCAGATGATGGTCGATAGGCTGTGGCTCTAGGCCCATATCGATGCGTTTTTGATTATCTTCTTCAAAACGCTGCAATTGCTCTTGCGGATTATCTAACTCGTGGAACCCGTTAGCCAGTTCAATGCCTTTAAAGTAAACCTCGAAGCGATCCGCTACGCGATTGTCTTGCGGGTTAATCTTAGCGAGCGCCGCTTGCGAAGCTGGGAAGTCATAGACAAATGCAGGTACCGTTTGACCAATTTTCGGCTCCACACCGATACTGAATAGAAGTTGCAACAAGGTGTCTCTGTCCTCTTCAGGATCCGCAATATCGCTCAATCCTAAAGTGCCAGCGCACCCTTTTAGCGCTTCCATCGAACCTTCTAAAGGACAAACTCCGAGCACGTTAAGAAACGCGTTTTGGTAAGTCATACGCTCAGCCTTGTCCGATTTCAGAACTAACTGAAGCAGGTCATCCATTTCATCCATCAACTTGTGATGGTCAAAGCCAACGCGATACCACTCCAACATCATAAACTCAGGGTTGTGGTAACGGCCGTTCTCTTCATTACGAAAGGCTTTGGCAATCTGATAAATACAGCCACTGCCAGCCGCTAGTAGGCGTTTCATATGAAATTCAGGGCTAGTCATGAAAAACAGCTTTTGACCACCGGCATACCCAGGCCCAACAAACTCGGTTTTGAAAGTGTGTAGGTGCACATCGGTGACCGTGGCGTGACTCATGGCTGGAGTATCAACCTCCATCACATCACGCTCAAAGAAGAAGTCACGGATCTGACGAATCAATAAAGCACGTTGTTTCAACTGCTTAATCGGCGCAGCTGGCTGCCAGTTAGCTTGGTTCATGATTTTAGAATTACTCACTGAAATAACTGGAGCGAAAGATACCGTTTGTTTAGCAAAAGATCACCTTTTCTTAAGCCTTAGTTATCAGAAAGTTTCTAACACTGGCGTTGATGATTAACGCGAATAATAATCAACAAAATCAATAACAAACTTCTCAATTTCGCTACATCTATCGACACCTTATCTTAACTGTAGCACGCAACAAATTCTTGCCGTGACTACAGTCACAGATTCCATAAAGTTTATGCTCTCGCTTGCACTACCGAAGCAAAACACTAAATACATCAATTTTTGAAATCACATCCTCTCATACACTGAACCTACCACTTAAGGCTTAGGGGTGCTGAATGGTTACGACTATTTAGAACTTCCTAAATCGGCTTTTAATAATAACAAGCGGAAAACTCCGCATCACACTGGAGGATAACTGTGAAGACAATTACCACAGATATCGCAGTCATCGGCGCAGGCGGCGCTGGTCTTCGTACTGCTATTGCAGCGGCTGAAGCTAATCCTGAATTAGAAGTCGCACTGATTTCTAAAGTTTACCCAATGCGTTCGCACACGGTAGCGGCAGAAGGCGGGTCAGCGGCTGTAATCAAGGACGAAGATAGCCTAGATAACCACTTCAACGATACGGTTGGCGGTGGCGACTGGCTATGTGAACAGGATGTTGTTGAATACTTTGTTGAGAACGCGACTCGCGAAATGATCCAAATGGAGCAATGGGGCTGCCCATGGAGTCGTAAAGAAAATGGTGAAGTAAACGTACGTCGCTTTGGCGGTATGAAAGTAGAGAGAACGTGGTTCGCAGCGGACAAAACCGGCTTCCACATGCTTCATACTCTGTTCCAGACTTCGATGAAGTACGACCAAATCAAACGATTTGACGAGTACTTTGTGGTGGATTTGATCGTTGAAGAAGGTGAAGTACAAGGCCTTATCGCGATTCACATGTCTGAAGGTGAGCTTGTTACCATCAAAGCAAAATCGGTTGTACTAGCAACGGGTGGCGCAGGTCGTGTTTACCACTGCAATACAAACGGAGGCATCGTAACCGGCGACGGTATGGCAATGGCTTATCGCCACGGTGTACCACTGCGCGATATGGAGTTCGTTCAATACCACCCAACAGGCCTACCGGGCACTGGCATCTTGATGACCGAAGGTTGTCGTGGTGAAGGCGGTATCATCGTCAACAAGAACGGCTACCGTTACCTGCAAGATTACGGCATGGGCCCTGAAACACCAGTGGGCGAGCCGAAAAACAAATACATGGAACTGGGTCCACGTGACAAAGTTTCTCAAGCATTCTGGCATGAGCAACAGAAAGGCAACACCATCAAGCATCCTCTTGGTGATGTAGTCCACCTTGACCTTCGCCACCTTGGTGAAGAGTACCTGCAAGAACGTCTGCCGTTCATCTGTGAGCTTGCGAAAGCGTACGTGAACGTTGACCCTGCAAAAGAGCCAATCCCAATTCGTCCAACCGTTCACTACACCATGGGTGGTATTGAAACCAATGGCGAATGTGAAACTCGCATTAAGGGTCTATTCGCGGTAGGTGAATGTGCGTCGGTTGGCCTACACGGTGCAAACCGCTTAGGTTCTAACTCTCTGGCTGAGTTCGTGGTATTTGGCCGCGTGGCTGGTGAACACGCTGTGAAACGTGCCGCAGAGTTTAAAGGCTGGAATGAAGAGTCTATCGCTAAACAAGTAAAAGCGGTCGAAGATCGTATCGCAGCACTGATGAACCAAGAAGGCGACGAGAACTGGGCTGATATCCGTACTGAAATGGGTCACACCATGGAAGCAGGCTGTGGTATCTACCGTCAAGAAGACCTAATGCAAGCAACCATCGATAAGATCACTGAGCTTAAGCAGCGCTACAAGAAGATCAGCATTAAAGACAAAGGCAAGGTGTTCAACACTGACCTACTTTACGCTATCGAAGTCGGCTACGGCCTAGAAGTTGCGGAAGCGATGGTTCACTCAGCAATCCTACGTAAAGAGTCTCGCGGTGCCCACCAACGTCTCGACGACAACTGCACTGAGCGTGATGACGTGAACTTCCTAAAACACTCTCTATCTTTCTTCAATGAAGATGCAGCACCAACCATCGACTACAGCGACGTTAAGATCACCAAGTCTCAACCGAAAGCGCGTCTGTATGGTGAAGCAGCAGAGAAAGCGGCAGCGGCTGAAAAAGCAGCTCAAGATGAGAACCGTGAAGAGGAGAAAGCGTAATGTCAGCGAATCGTATCCAAAAAGTAGACATCCTGCGCTACGACCCAGAGAAAGATGCAGAACCTTACATGCAGACTTTCGAGGTGCCTTTTGATGAAACCATGTCAGTACTTGATGCGATTGGCTACATCAAAGATAACCTGGACAAAGACCTTTCATACCGTTGGTCTTGTCGTATGGCGATCTGTGGTTCTTGTGGCCTGATGGTGGATGGTGTGCCAAAGCTAGCGTGTAAGAGCTTCTTACGTGACTACCCGAACGGCCTGACTATCGAGCCATTAGCCAACTTCCCAATCGAAAAAGATTTGATTGTTGATATGACGCCGTTCATCGAGCGCCTAGAAGCGATTAAGCCTTACATCATTGGTAATGACCGCAAGCCAGAAGATGGCACCAACCTGCAAACACCAGAGCAGATGGCGAAGTACAAACAGTTCGCTGGCTGTATCAACTGTGGTCTTTGCTATGCAGCGTGTCCTCAGTTCGGTCTGAACCCTGAGTTCATTGGCCCAGCGGCACTGACTCTTGCTCACCGTTACAACCTAGATAGCCGTGACAACGGTAAAGATGAGCGTATGAAGCTTATCAATGGTGAAAACGGTGCTTGGGGCTGTACGTTTGTGGGTTACTGTTCTGAAGTTTGTCCGAAGAAAGTCGACCCTGCAGCGGCAGTAAACCAAGGCAAAGTTGAGTCTTCTATGGACTTCGTTATCTCGATGTTCAAACCTGACGGTACTTCAGTTAGCAAGAACCAAGCAAAAACATCAGAGGAGGCATAAGATGAGCAACCGTAAACCTTATGTTCGTGAGATGAATCGAACGTGGTGGAGCAAGCATCCGTTCTACCGCTTCTACATGCTACGCGAAGCAACAGTACTGCCACTGGTGCTGTTCACTGTGTTCTTAACCTTTGGTTTAGGTGCTCTTGTGAAAGGGCCTGAATCTTGGCAAACCTGGCTAGACTTCATGGCAAACCCTTTCATCGTTGGCATTAACATTGTCGCACTACTGGGTAGCCTGCTTCATGCTCAAACCTTCTTTAGCATGATGCCTCAAGTAATGCCGATTCGTATCAAAGGGAAACTGCTCGATAAAAAGCTTATCGTTCTTGGCCAATGGGCAGCAGTCGCCTTTATTTCACTCATCGTTCTTGTTGTGGTTTAAGGAGCTAAATTATGAACCCAAGTTACAAAGTAAATCGTGCTCCTAAACGTTCTGACGAGCCAATCTGGTGGGGCCTATTTGGTGCTGGCGGTACTTGGTTTGCGATGATCACGCCAATCACGATCCTAGTACTCGGTATCTTAGTACCAATGGGCATTATCGATGCAGAAGCGATGAGCTACGAGCGCGTTTCAGGCTTCGCTACCAGCATCATTGGTGGTCTGTTCGTGATTGGTACACTAGCTCTACCTATGTGGCACGCCATGCACCGTGTTCATCACGGCATGCACGACCTTAAGTTCCACACTGGTGTTGCTGGTAAAGTTGCGTGCTACGCATTTGCAGGCTTAATCAGCGCATTGGCTGTGATCTTTGTGTTTATGATTTAAGAGATAAAGAGCAGATACGGGATTCGGGTAAACGAGATACGAAGAGCTTAAAAGCAGATTCGAGTTTCGAAGCGCTTGAAGACGAAAAAACGAAAAGCAGAACTGGGTGAGTCGGTTCTGCTTTTTTTTGCCTGCTCTTCACGTTTTTCAACATCTCTTACACCGCCTTACATAAAGTGAAACTATTATTGATAGAATTATCACAACAAAAATAACAATGTCATATGGCAGGCAAGAGTCGCATATTTTTATAGTATCCGATTCAAGAAAAAGAGGCTGATACCTGAGTATCAGCCTTTTTGCTTTTCTAAATCATGGTGCAATCAGAGCTTTTGACCACCTATGATCTTATTGCTGTGTGACCTTCTTGGTTTGCTCCATTAGGCCCAGAGCTCCGAAGCCTGTAATCACATCGAGGTTGGTTTTCAAACCAGTCTCTTCACCGCCACCGATGTAGTTTTGTGGCATCTGTACTTGGAAGTTCTGCAGGTTGTTGTACAGCGAGTTTGCCACCTCACGGTTTAGCTCAGCGAGATACACCTCACGGTTGGCACCAAGTGCCGCATACTTCGCCTTCAGTACTGCGGCTTCCGCTCGACCTTTTTCAAGAATCGCTTTCGCTTCAAATTCAGCAGACAACGCATTGGCTTTCTGAATCGCAAGGTTCGCTTCTGCTATCGCGAGCTCCTTCTCTTTTTCAACCTCAGCCAATCGCTTGGTCTTCTCGACTTCTACGATTTCACGCTCCGCAATTTGACGGGCAACTTCGACCTCTTTTTGTTGGGAGATGATAGCCAGCTCTTTACTGCGCTGCGCATCTTGAACCTCACGAGTACGCTGAATCTCTTTACGTAGCTGCTCTGTCTCCGCTTGCGCTTTTGAGGTCTCTTGCTCCTGAATAGCTCGGATGCGGTCTGCAACGAGACGCTTCTTATCCGCCAAGAGCTGATCTAGCTGCTTTTCTGGTTGAGGATCGCCAATCGTCACCTGCGTCACTTGAATACCATATTGCTGCAGCGGGTTGTCCTGACGAATTGGTTGTCCCGTATTGTCTACTACCGGAACTGTCTTCCACACCAACTGATTAGTTCGCTGGAGCTGGTTTGAGTTTGACTGGTTTGCCCCAACTGGAGCTAGCTCTAACTCTTCCACTTCAACTTGACGACGCTCGGTCAGGTAGATCCCTTCACGCAACTGGTCACCCAGTTTGGACTTAAACTGGTTCAAGCCACCTTGGAAGAACTCTTCACCCGTGTACTGGGTTGCGGTAATCACCGTCACGTTACGCGCATTCTTCACTAACAAGGCATCAATCAAGTTGCTGTTGTTACGAAACTCTTTATGCATCTTTTCGACAGCTTGTGGATCGTTACTCAACTTAAAGCGGAACGTCACCGGGATCTGCCCGATATAGGTATCAGCAAAACGCACCTGTACCGGATCTAACCTCTGGTAGAAATCTTCTCCTTTGCTGTTGCCAAATGACACGGTGATGACTTGGTCATACTTGGTGATCTTAGACAGAAACGGCATACGAAAGTGAATGCCCGGCTCTGTGAATACATCGAGTTCACCAGTAATATTGTTCTGGTGCACGTAGCTGTAACCGGCATCGGTCATCAGTACTGAGCTATTGATTGTTAAGCCTAATGCGAGCAGCGGAATACCAAATACTGCTGCTTTGAGTCCTTTGTGTAGTAGCTGACGTCTCTCTTCTACTTTCAAACCCTGTCCTAAGCCTCTGCTTTCCATTTTATTCTCCTTATTGGATTGTCATTGAGTTAAATCGATAAAAATCAAATTGATATGCAACTCGCTGACAACAGAGACTAATGTATCAAATTGTTACATTAAGGAATAATCGAAAGATTCATCAAAATTATAAGTTTTTTTACGAATAATACACATTTGTGCTAATTTTGCGGGGCAGGTCTCTATCGGGAATAAATCAGAAGATGAGAAAAACAGCAGATAATAAAAAAGGCCGCCTAAGCGACCTTTCATCAAACAGTTGAAGTCAATTACTTCACACGACCAACGTATTCGCCAGTACGAGTATCGACTTTAACCACTTCACCGATAGCGATGAATAGAGGTACGCGAACTACCGCACCTGTTGCTAGAGTTGCTGGTTTACCACCCGTACCTTGAGTGTCACCCTTCAGGCCAGGATCGGTATCCGTTACTTCGATTTCAACAAAGTTTGGCGGAGTTACTGTGATAGGGTTATCATTCCACAACGTTAGAGTACATACGTCGTTTTCAACTAGCCATTTAGCTGTTTCGCCAACGGCTTTCGCGTCTGCAGCGATTTGCTCGAATGTCTCGTTGTTCATGAAGTGGAAAAACTCGCCATCTGAGTACAGGTAACCTAGGTCAACGTCTACAACGTCTGCTAGTTCTACTGTATCGCCTGACTTGAATGTTTTCTCTAACACTTTGCCTGACAGCAGTTTACGAAGTTTAACACGGTTAAACGCTTGGCCTTTACCTGGCTTAACGTATTCATTTTCGATAATTGAGCAAGGCTCGTTATCCATCATGAATTTTAAACCGCCTTTGAATTCATTGGTGCTTACTGACGCCATGATTTCCTCTTACACATCTTTGAGTTGATTTCAATGCCGCATATCATAACCCGAAAAGTCGAATCTGTTGAGCAAAACTGGCTCAAACAGCTATCGAATGCGATCTCAGACCCGACAAAACTCCTTGAAGCATTGGAAATAGACCCAACACCGTGGCAAGCAGGCTTTGCCGCACGCAACCTATTTGCACTGCGCGTCCCGTTAAGCTTTGTCGAGCGAATGGAAAAAGGCAACCCACACGATCCGCTATTGCGTCAGGTTTTGCCACTGAGCGAAGAGTTTGAAGTGCATGAAGGTTACTCTGCCGATCCATTAGAGGAGCAAGACAACGAGATTCCGGGACTGCTGCACAAATACAAAAACCGCGCTTTGATGATAGTGAAAGGTGGCTGCGCGGTGAACTGTCGTTACTGCTTTCGTCGCCATTTCCCTTATCAAGACAACAAGGGTTCGAAGTCGGTTTGGCAAACGAGTCTTGAGTATGTGGCTCAGCATCCAGAGATCAATGAAGTGCTGCTTTCTGGTGGCGACCCCTTGATGGCTAAAGACAGTGAATTGAAATGGCTCGTTGATGCGATTGAATCCATCCCACACATCAAGACAGTCCGTATCCACAGTCGTCTGCCGGTGGTGATTCCTGCACGTATTACTGACGAGCTGTGCCACATTCTAAGCACCACTCGCTTGAACGTGGTGTTGGTAAACCATATTAATCACGCCAATGAGATCAACGATGAGCTAAAACAAGCACTATCAAAACTCAGACAAAATGGCGTGATTCTGCTTAACCAAGGTGTCATGCTAAAAGGCGTCAACAATAGTGTGAACGCTTTGAAGAGCCTGAGCGAGAGCCTATTTGATGCTGGGGTTTTACCCTACTATATGCATGTACTTGATAAGGTACAGGGCGCGGCCCATTTTTATATCTCGGATGAAGAAGCAAAGCAGCACATGCAAGGTTTAATGGCAGAAGTGTCTGGGTATCTTGTACCAAAGCTCACCCGAGAGATTGGTGGCCGCAGCAGCAAAACACCACTCGACCTCCATCTAGAATAAAACGTTACCGAAAAAATAGTTCGAACCAAACCACATGCATTATACCAATCACAGTAAATAAGTGATCAAAAATAGCGCAGTAAAAAGGCTTGAGAACAAGGCAGTTTTTCTGCAACAGAGAGTTTCGATAAGTAGTTATTCTACAATCAAAAATTCTAACGCAGTTATCGAGCATTTTAACAAGCTAGGGTGATCAATTATTTACTACGATTGGTATTAAAGATTTATCTCATTGAAATGACCACCAGCGGTTGTGAGTGCTCAGCAGTTGTTGCCTGTGACCGAATGGTAAAGATTAATCGTCTAGACAAAAACTTTTTGTTCGATCGTCCGACCTATTATCCGCATACTCGGCCCTATTCTTTCATGTTTAAGAGGGGGTGATATGCCACAAACCATCGAACAATTCCTCAATCTTGCCCCTTTTAGCTGGGCAGCACTCGCCGTGTGCATGTTGTGCGGCGCTTTAATCGGTATTGAACGTCAAACGCGCGGTAAACCAGTGGGGATTCGCACCTCGGTTTTGATCATCAGTGGTACTTATTTCTTTCTGACGATGGCAATAAGCCTATCCCCAAATACGCTCGACCAAGCGCGTGTGTTAGGCCAAATCATTACTGGCGTCGGCTTTTTGGGTGCTGGGGTCATGATGGCGTTAGATGGGAAGATTCATGGTGTGACTTCTGCCGCCATTATCTGGGTCTTGGCCGCATTGGGGATGATGATTGCACTGGGACACCTTAGCCAATCGGTGATCATCACTGTTTTAGCGATCATGGTTTTGCTGGGTGTCGATAAGCTGGAAAACAGCTTCCAGAGTCTCCGCCGAGGCGTACACCAGAGATGGATGCGCAGAGGTCGATTCAACAAGCCTTAAATACACTTCAACGATATCGATGAATAACTCTTGATTTTGAGTCATTCATCGAACATCAAAAAGCACCTAATCTATCGACTTAGGTGCTCACAGTGATTTGGCTTTTAATTGTAGTCGTTATTTAGCGAAGTTAACGATCGGGAAGCAAGGGAAGAAGCCGTTGTCAGCACAGTTAATTAGGCCAACTTGCACCCCTTCAATCTTGTTGGTTTTATTGAAGATACCGACTTGTACCGTCGATACTTCAGACAGGTTCGCAGCACCAACATCGACCATAGTGTCGCCTTTCGAGTAGTTCACGAAACTTACGTTAGCGCCTTTTACATTGTTGGTAATGTTCACAGCACCAAAGTTAACACCCGTTGTTTGGCCTTCATTCCAGTTGAAGAAACCCAAAGATGCACCGGTCATCTCTTGGTTAACCTTAGACGCACCAAAAAATCCAAGGTTTACACCAGTTGTGGTTTGAGTTTCCGACATACCAATCACAGCAAGGTCTACACCTTTTAGGTCATTGACTTTACCGTGAAGTAGCGCCACACGAACACCGCCAACGGCATCGGAATCTGGTGCGTTAAATCCATTGATTGTTGAGAACATCACTGGCGATGAAGCAAAGGCCGCCGGAGCGATTACCGCTGCTGATACTGCAAGTACTGAAAGTAGTTTTTTCATTGGGGAGTCTCCACTGACTGAATCCGCGATTGATTCGTTTATTAGCGATCAATAAGTCAATTATTAATCGATAAGTTCACTAACAATCATAGAGTTATCTCATTATTCTGCTTTATCTAACAGTCATCCATGTTAAATCAATGTCATAACTGTCTTTTTGAGTATAGAGCAGATAGGAGCAGATGTGGGATTCGAGTGGCGAGATGCGAAAAGAAAAAACGGAGACCGAAGTCTCCGTTTCAATGTCACTATGAATAGCGAGGGGGATTACATCATACCGCCCATGCCACCCATACCGCCCATGCCACCCATATCAGGCATAGCTGGCGCGTCTTTTTGCGGTAGGTCTGTTACCATCGCTTCTGTTGTGATCATTAGACCAGCAACTGATGCAGCAAATTGTAGTGCGCTGCGAGTTACTTTTGTTGGATCTAGGATACCCATTGCGATCATGTCGCCGTACTCGCCAGTCGCAGCGTTGTAGCCGTAAGAGCCTTCGCCGCCTTTCACGTTGTTCGCAACCACTGACTCTTCGTCACCTGCGTTCTTCGTGATTTGACGGATTGGCGCTTCCATTGCACGTAGTGCAACACGGATACCCACATTTTGCTCTTCGTTGTCACCTTCAAGGCCAGCAACTTTAGAAGCGACACGGATAAGTGCAACACCACCACCAGCAACCACACCTTCTTCAACTGCAGCGCGAGTTGCGTGAAGTGCGTCTTCTACACGGTCTTTCTTCTCTTTCATTTCAACTTCAGTCGCAGCGCCAACTTTGATTACTGCAACACCGCCAGCTAGCTTAGCAACACGCTCTTGTAGTTTCTCTTTGTCGTAGTCTGAAGTTGCATCTTCGATTTGTTGACGGATTTGAGCAACACGACCTTGGATCATTGCTTCTTCACCCGCGCCATCGATGATGGTTGAGTTTTCTTTAGTGATCGTCACACGCTTAGCTTGACCTAGGTCTTCTAGCGTTACTTTCTCTAGGTCTAGGCCGATCTCTTCAGAGATAACCGTACCGCCAGTTAGGATAGCGATGTCTTGTAGCATTGCTTTACGACGGTCACCGAAACCAGGTGCTTTAACAGCCGCTACTTTCACGATGCCGCGCATGTTGTTCACAACTAGCGTTGCAAGTGCTTCGCCTTCTACATCTTCAGCGATGATTAGAAGTGGACGAGATGCCTTAGCAACCGCTTCTAGAGTCGGAAGAAGTTCACGGATGTTTGATACTTTCTTGTCGATAAGAAGAATGAACGGGCTTTCTAGATCAACAGAACCCGCTTCTTGGTTGTTGATGAAGTAAGGTGATAGGTAACCGCGGTCGAACTGCATACCTTCAACGACGTCTAGCTCGTCTTGCAGTGCTTGACCTTCTTCAACTGTGATAACGCCATCACGACCCACTTTTTCCATCGCTTCAGCAATGATGTTACCTACTGTTGAGTCAGAGTTCGCAGAGATAGTACCTACTTGTGCGATAGCTTTTGTGTCTGCACATGGCACTGACAGTGCTTTTAGCTCTTCAACTGCTGCAACAACGGCTTTGTCGATGCCGCGCTTAAGATCCATTGGGTTCATGCCAGCAGCAACGGCTTTTAGGCCTTCGTTTACGATAGCTTGAGCAAGTACTGTTGCTGTAGTTGTACCGTCACCCGCAGCGTCGTTTGCTTGAGACGCTACTTCTTTCACCATTTGTGCGCCCATGTTTTGGAACTTGTCTTCAAGCTCGATTTCACGTGCCACAGAAACACCATCTTTAGTGATGGTTGGTGCGCCAAATGATTTGTCTAGAACAACGTTACGACCTTTAGGACCTAACGTTACTTTTACTGCGTCAGCCAGAACGTTTACACCTTCTAGCATTTTAACTCGTGCGTCGTTACCAAATTTAACATCTTTAGCAGCCATCTTTATTTCCTTTAAATTCTATTTTCAGTCAGTTCAGTTTATATAGCGCGGATTACTCAACGATCGCCATGATGTCGTTTTCAGACATGATTAGAACTTCTTTGCCGTCGATCTTTTCTGTTTTTGTGCCGTAGCCTTCAGCAAAGATAACGGTGTCGCCAACTTTAACGTCCAATGGTTGTACTGAACCATTTTCTAGGATGCGGCCTTTACCCACAGCTAGAATTACACCGCGAGTTGATTTTTCTGCGGCAGAACCAGTTAGAACGATGCCACCAGCAGATTTAGATTCAACTTCTTGGCGCTCAACGATAACTCGGTCGTGTAGAGGACGGATATTCATCGGTCTTATCTCCTGATAATTTCCATTTAAATTGATAGTTGCCACGATTGGCGTGGGCTCCTTCTCTATGTTGGGGCGAAGTGAAAGATCCCAAGGGGTTATAGAAAAAATTTGTGATCTCAAAGGGCAGATGCTTTCCTTTCTTTCCAAGCCACATCTGTTTATCCTACGCTTTTAGTTTTTACGGCGTTGTACATGCGAGATAAGCACGGGCTTTTGACGGCTCCCATAGCAGAGACATTGCGAACCATGACCATACCGACCATCTTCGGTATGGTGGCGATCTTGATGTTCAACCTTGTCGATACCTTCTTCATTTCATTACTGGGTACACAAGCGCTCGCGGCCGTGAGCTTTACCTTCCCGATCACTTTTGCGATTAACTGCATCACCATGGGGATTGGGGTTGGACTTTCTACCAACATCGGTCGGCTACTTGGCAAAGGCAACTCCGACAATGCGGCACGTTTTACCGCACATGGACTATTGCTGGCCGTTATCCTCGTCATTAGTGCTTCAACGCTCGGTATTTTCACATTAGAGCCTTTGTTCCGAGCACTTGGTGCTGAGCCAGAGTTGCTACCCTTGATATCGGAATACATGTTGGTGTGGTATCTCGCGATCCCACTGCTCGTGATTCCAATGGCAGGCAACAGCGCAATTCGTGCCAGTGGCGACACCAAGACTCCAGCAAAAATTATGATGTTGGCTGGCCTTATCAATGGCGTGCTCGACCCACTACTCATCTTTGGATACGGGCCTTTCCCTGAACTCGGTATTCAAGGGGCAGCGATAGCGAGTGGTTTGAGTTGGTTTGGTGCGTTGTGCGGCTCACTTTACGTGCTTATCAAACGTGAGAAGCTTTTGGCACTGCCTAAACCTAAAGACATGTTCAATGATTGGAAGCAGATCCTTACCATTGGCACGCCAGCGGCACTATCTAACGCGCTGAATCCACTAGCAGGCGCGATTATTATGATGATGCTCGCCAAGCAAGGAACCGAGGCTGTAGCGGCCTATGGCGCAGCACAGCGTATTGAGTCAATATTGATCATAGTGTTGATGTCGCTTACTTCTGCCCTCACCCCTTTCATGGCACAGAACTTTGGGGCGAACAACCCAGAGCGTAGCTTCAAAGCCCTGTTCCTAAGCATGCGATTTGCTGTGCTGTTTCAAGGGCTCATCTTCTTGATGATGGTACCACTCAGCATTCCGCTAGCCGCCCTTTTCTCTCAAGAAGAATCTGTTCGCGACATCTTGTGGCACTACTTGTTAGTCGTCCCTTTCAGCTATGGTTTCCAAGGCATTGTGATGATGCTGATTAGTGGTATGAACGCGATGCACAAGCCACTTAAAGCCTTCCAGTGGAGCTTTATGCGCCTATTCCTGTTCACGCTACCTTTTGCTTGGATTGGTAGCCTGCTAGATGGCATTGAAGGTCTATTTATTGGCTTGGCATTAGGGAACGTCGTAGGTGGTGTTGCGGGGTATTGTTATGCGTTGAGGTTGAGAGGCAGATGAGAGATGCGAAAATATACACCCGTCCTTAGGCCCTTCGCATCTCGTTTACCCGCCTCTCGCATCTAAAAAACAAAAAGCCCGCACAACAAGGTGCGGGCTCTCAGTATTTTGCGTACTGTTCGATAACTCGAAAGCTATTTAACCAGAACTGTACCTGTCATCTCTGCTGGGATTTCTAGACCTACTAGAGAAAGCATAGTTGGAGCTAGGTCAGACAGTTTACCGCCTTCTTTGAACTCAACGTCTTTGTCACCCACGTAGATTAGAGGCACTGGTAGGTTAGTGTGAGCAGTGTGGATACCACCTGTCTCTGGGTCGACCATCATCTCTGCGTTACCGTGGTCAGCCGTGATCAGCATTTGACCGCCCACTTCTTCGATAGCCGCTGTTACTTTAGCAACACACTCGTCCATTGCTTCAATCGCTTTTTCTGCAGCTTCGTAAACGCCAGTGTGACCAACCATATCTGGGTTCGGGTAGTTACAGATAATAGTGTCGTACTTACCAGACTTGATAGCCGCAACCATCTTCTCAGTTAGCTCAGCAGAGCTCATTTCTGGTTGTAGGTCGTAAGTCGCCACTTTTGGAGAAGCAACAAGCTGACGCTCTTCACCTTCAAATTCGTTCTCAACACCACCGTTGAAGAAGAATGTAACGTGCGCGTATTTTTCCGTTTCAGAGATACGTAGCTGAGTTTGGCCTTGCTTCGATAGCCACTCACCGTAGGTGTTCTCTAGAGACGCAGGTGGGAATGCGATAGCTAGTGGGATGTCCGCAGCGTATTGCGTTAGCATAACGAAGTTGATTGCTGGGAATACTTCGCGCTCGAAGCCGTCGAAACCTGGCACGAACGTACGCGTGATTTGACGTGCACGGTCAGCACGGTAGTTCATGAAGATAACCGCATCGCCGTCTTGCATGATAGCGTCTTCTTGGCCTTCCGCCTTGATCGCTGTTGCTTTAACGAACTCATCATTTTCTTCACGAGCGTAAGCGGCTTCTAAACCAGCCACTGCAGATTCTGCTGTGAATTCTGCTTTCGCTTGAGTAAGAAGATCGTAAGCTACTTGAACGCGATCCCAGTTGTTGTCACGGTCCATCGCGTAGTAACGACCCACTAGAGAAGCCACACGGCCTTTACCTAGTTTAGCGAATAGGTCTTGGAAACGTTGTAGAGAGTTTTGTGCGCTACGTGGTGGTGTGTCACGGCCGTCTAGGAAGCAGTGTAGGTAGATCTTCTCAGCGCCACGTGCTGCTGCCATTTCAACCGCTGCGTAGATGTGATCTTCATGAGAGTGTACGCCACCTGGAGACATAAGACCCAGGATGTGTACTGCTTTCTCAGCTTTAACTGCAGAGTCAATCGCTTCTACTAGAGCAGGTGTTTCAGTGAACTCACCATCAGCGATAGATTTCGTGATACGAGTTAGGTCTTGGTATACCACGCGACCCGCACCGATGTTAGTGTGACCCACTTCTGAGTTACCCATTTGACCGTCAGGTAGGCCTACATCCATACCAGAAGCAGAGATTAGCGTGTTTGGTTTGTTAGCAAACAGGCTATCGATAAATGGAGTGTTTGCATTTGCGATTGCGTTATTTGCTGTGTCTTCACGGTGACCGTAACCGTCAAGAATCACTAGAGCCATAGGCTTCTTAGCTGACATAGGACTGACCTCGTTCAATTCAAAATAAATCGGTATAAAAACAAATTAGCGTAATTTTACTACAGTTTACAGTCAAAACTGTAGTGGAAGATCAAGAAAGGTAGCAGGTGGGTGGATCAGAGTTGAAAAAAAGCTTCTTTTGAAGGCCAAGCATTTCCGTTATACGTGCTTATTTACAGACCCAAAGATAACAAAAAAGGCCAGCAACTGAGTTACCGGCCTTACATTAATTCTCTACCATTTGTTGTGTTGTACTAGAAGCATTCCAGACTAGATCACCTATACCATCAGTAGGTTTAAATCCTGTCGGTGCATCTAACAACAGTTGACGAATCGTCTCATGTTCTAAGTTATGGCAAGCAAAATCTAAGGACTCAAGTAGATTGTCGTACTCATCTATTGGCAAAAATACTTCATGGGCTGTCATAATTCGTTCGTGAGCAGTGCGTTGAACATTATCCCCAATCAAAAGCTCTTCATATAATTTCTCTCCTGGACGAAGGCCAGAGAATTGAATTTCTATATCACCATGAGGGTTCTGCTCATTCTTAACAGACAAACCAGAAAGGTTAATCAAGTTTTCGGCGAGATCTGTAATTTTAACTGATTCGCCCATATCAAGAACGAATACATCGCCGCCTTTGCCCATCGCACCTGCTTGAATAACAAGCTGAGCAGCTTCAGGAATTGTCATGAAGAAACGAGTGATATCTGGATGAGTGACTGTTAAAGGACCACCTGCTTTAATCTGCTTTTTAAAGAGTGGGATAACAGACCCAGAAGAACCCAGAACATTACCAAATCGAACCATGCAGAAACGAGTGCCGTTCTCTTTCTGATTCTCTTGTTCGGCTAAAGCTTGCAAGCCCAACTCTGCCATGCGTTTGGTTGTACCCATCACATTTGTTGGACGCACCGCTTTGTCTGTTGAGATCAACACAAAAGACTCGACACCAGCTTCAATAGCCGCTTTCGCGGTGTAGTAAGTGCCATAAACATTGTTTCGTACACCTTCTACAACATTATACTCAACAAGAGGAACGTGCTTGTATGCTGCTGCATGATAAACCGTCTCGACTTTAAAAGACTTCATTGCTGTAAGTAGACGATGAGCGCGTTGAACTGACCCTAATAGAGGGACAATTTCAACATCAAGATCTTTGGATTCTTTTACTAAAGAAAGCTCACGATCAATCTGATACAAGCCAAATTCAGATAACTCAAAAAGAACGAGTGTTTTAGGACCTTGCTTCAAGATCTGGCGACATAGCTCTGAGCCAATCGAACCGCCAGCACCAGTGACCATGACGACTTTATTTTTGATGTTGGCTTCCATTAAAACCTGTTGAGGAGCGACAGCATCGCGTCCTAACAAATCCTCAATTGGAACATCAGTCAGCTCATCAATTTTCGCTTTTCCTGATACAATATCAGCCATATCTGGTACGGTTTGGATTTCTACAGGTAATGGAGCTAAAAGATCTAAAATCTGTTTACGGCGAGCGCGAGACGCACTTGGAATCGCAAGCAAAATTTTAGAAACGTCATACTTCTCGATCAAAGCTTCTGTTTTAGACAAATCAACAACAGGCAACCCAAGGATAACCGTATTTGTTAGGGTTTTATCTTCATCGATAAACGCTCGAATACGATAATTTTCAGAAGCACGAAGTGCAACTGCAAGCTGACGCCCTCCTGAGCCTGCACCATATATTAATACTTCTTGGCGTGAATCTTTTGATGGCGATGTAGTCGCCACCAGGTTTCTCACAACAAGACGAGCACCGCCACATAGTAGAGCTAAATAGGCACCATAGATAATAGGTACAGTTCTAGGAATTGGTTCCTGTAAATAATACGCAAAGACCGCTAACGCGACAGCTGATAGCACAGCACCAGCAGTAACTACGAATAGGGCCTGAAAAGTCAGATACCTAAGGATAGCTCGATAAAGTCCAATTTGAGTAAAAATCAAAACTGTAGAGATTACTGTTAAGCCAATCAGTAATAGGTTGTCACCATCGCTAAGTAACTTTACATCGCCTAGCCTTGTCCATAACGCAATATGCAGAGCAAGCAAAATGAGCAAGGTGTCGATAATGACGCTGATAACACGCTTGTGTAGGCGAGATAATTGCCAGATAAAGTTAAGACGTTGCATAAAACCATTCTTATAAATATTGTTTTTGGGATCTAACCAATAGGATCTATTTTATAGCGTCACCAGAACCGCTACCGGTTGCCGTCATCAAGATATACTTAAAGTAATCTCTAAGAGTGAGTGTATCAATCATTTGTTTATCAGTTTTTGCCAACAGCTCAGGAGTCGACATATCGATATTTTGTACCTGAGCTAAACCGGTAATACCAGGCAAAACATCATATACACCCTGTGCATCGCGCTCTTTAATCAGCTCTTCTTGATTAAACAAATTTGGGCGTGGACCAACTAAACTCATTTCACCTTTAACCACGTTAATCAGTTGAGGTAACTCATCAATTTTTGTTCTTCGTAAAAAAGAACCGAGTTTTGTTATCGAAGCGTTATTGGCTAAATGACTCGCCACAGACTCTGTTTCCACAGACATTGTACGAAACTTGATAAGTTTAATCGCTTTTTTGTTACGTCCTACTCGCTCCTGAACAAAAATCGGAGAGCCCGTGTCAAACAGCCCAACAATAGTCACAACCAAAAGAAGTGGCCACAAAAGAAACAAACCTAAAAGCGCCGCGATAAAATCAAATAACCTGATCATTTAGAGTTGCCTTTTTCAATTAAAAAACAATTGGCGGTCTCTGTGAAACCTTCTTTTAATGTTTGCTTAGGAGTCCAATCTAGCAATTTCTTTGTATGTTCAATATCAACTTGAAGAGACCCTGTTAATCTGTCTACTATTTCTGATTTATTCATTATTTTCCCAACAATATTATATAACCATAATGGAACGTTTAACTGTCGCGTTGGCAAATTTAGAGCCTTAGCTATTTCAGATGCCAACTCAGACGTTGAGATATCCATATCATCAGAAGCTAAAAAAACTTGATTAGCAGCTGAAGGGTGTTCAATACAAGTAACTATCAAATCAGACAAGTTTGATAGTGATATAAGGCTACGCTTGTTACTAACTAAGCGACCAAAAGGCAATGGTATACGTTTGTAAACCAATTTCATGAGAGAGTGAAAGTTAGCTTTGACTTTCGGTCCATAAACTAAAGTTGGCCTGATTATTACCACTTCCATACCATCTTTTTCAGCTAATTGTATTAGATCTAGCTCTGCTTCAGCTTTCGATTGACCGTAATAATCTTGAGGTTGCCTAAGCGAGTCATGATAAAAGGGTCTATCTGGCTCAGTTGACTCCCCGTTAACCTTAATGCTGCTAAGGTAAATAAAGCGTTTCACGCCAATTGCAGATGCTTGCTTGGCGAGATTTAAAGTTCCATACCTATTAACTTCTCTATATTTTTCGAGAGGATCACCTGAGTCGTCATTCATAACATGAGCTCGTCCAGCGAGACTTATGACAACATCGATATCAACAAGCGATTTAGTATAGTCTTGATCAGGCGAAACCTGCCCCTCAAAGAAAGTAAACCTTTCTGAATCATAGATATTTTTTCGACCTAAAATAGAAACATCAAATGAGGAAAGTTTCTCAATCAAGTATTGACCAATAAACCCGCTAGCGCCTGTTACCAATATCTTCATTTTTTAAGATTCTCAAGAATAAATTTCACAACGAACTTAGGGTAATCGAAAAAAATTCTTTTCCGCACATACCCATGCCTGTAAAAGCGTTGAAGCCAACGTAGATTTAGTCTATCCATAATTGGATGGAAGTAATTTTCGTTTGAAGATATCTGTGACAAAAATCCACCACAGGTGAAACCGAATCTCAGAGTATCGACCGAGTCTCTACACTTAATTAGAAACTCTTCTTGAAATGGCGTACCCATACCACAGATGACAACATTTACGCCAGATTCATCTAAGGATTTTATAACATCATGCTCCTTACCTTTAATAAAGCCATGGTGATAAAATACGATATTTAGACCTTCAAATCTGTTTTCAATTACGGACACTGCTTTTTTAATTTCGCTTTCACTTGAACCTACCAAGGCTACTTTCAATTTTTTCGAAACACAATGCTCAAAAACGACAGGGGCACACGAAGTAAAATCGAAGCTGTATCGTTCAATCTTATCGTCATTAAAAAAGTTGTATAACCAAACCAACAATATCCCATCACTAAACAATCGTGTAAATTCGACTTGCTTACCATTTATTGCGTAATAAGAGTAAGGATTTAAATAGGTAACTAACGTACATTTTTCGTTGTTACTTGTAGATATATTGAATATATCACAAAAATCACTATCAATTTTCACGAACTAAACTCTCTATATAATTCAAGTTGTAAAATACTAGCTTCCGATACGCTCATCGCTGATAAGTCCTCGGGTCTAATACTAACACTATCTGTACCAAATAGTTTCACATCCCTCACCACGGGCACACCACATGACAAATATTCAAACACCTTCGTGGGAGATGCAACGTTATTAATTACATTATCATCTCTAATTAATAATCCAGCAAAGCAACCTCGAATGTATTTTGCTACATCCTCGTAATCAGATGACAAAACAGTAATGTCAGACCTATCGACAGAAAGATCATTCATCAACTTATTGACATAATCGGGGTCAGTAACTACCAATAACAAATGGTGATTATCACTTTCAGAAGTAGAATTTGCATAGGCAACAATGATCTTATTCAAATTTTGCCAGAATGAAACTCCACCACAATATACATATACCTTTTTTCCATCAATCCCGAGGTCACCTAGCCTGCTTTCTCCGATTGGAAAAAAAATAGATTTGTTTACGAATGTGGGGAAAATGTGTGTCTTACTAAAATCAAAATTATATCTTTCATTGAAATATTCCCTAAGCTTTTCGCTTACAAAAAAGAAGTAATCACAACCTAAGAATATTTCATATTCTGCATGTCTAACAAATCGAGAAGATATCTTTCCGAATAAACTATCACTATGGAGGAGTTCCTCATAGAGAGATGCCCTCATGTCAGATATAATTGGCTTCTTCTCAACCTTATTATACTTAAAATAATTTACAGCAAATAGTGAAGGCCCATGTCCACGACAATGAATAACATCTGCCCATTCAAACAAATCATTACAATTATGATATATAGAGTGCAATTTATTAAGAATAGGAATTACAAACAACGGTGTTCTTCTTTTTTTTGTAATTTCGAAATCTGCCGACTTATAGTCGCTGGTATAATCACTATTTTTACACAGTGATAACAACTTCACATTTACACCTTCAGTCTGAGCGTGTTGACTACAAAGTGCCTCTACTTGACTTTTATAAACACTGTTAGCCAATAAGTTTTCCGTTATATAAAGAACATTCATAATATGAATTACACCTTATTTGTATTTAATACCTGTGGCAATTTATCCTTAAAAAAAATGATAAAGACTAAAAACCAAAAAATAAAATCCCATCTAAAGAAGAAAAAAACATCATCAGTTAAACTTCTAAGTAATACGGCTGAACAGATAGGCACAAGATACCAACGCCCCGAATTAATAACTTTAAAGGCAGCGGTTACCAATAAAAAAATTATCATGTAAAATCCAAAACCAGACAAAGTCTGAAGACTCAAAAAAGAATTATGTAGTGCGTATGTACCGATAGCTTTGTATCCACACTGATCTTCGCCGCCATAATTGAACCCTAAAAATAGTTTTGAAACAGTGATATCTTGAAAATAACACTGAAGAACAGAGGCTCTTCCCGCATCTCCAAGAGCATTAGAGTCAAGCCTCTCTAATACAACCATAGTGTCTGAATATTGATAAAAGAACCAAAAAAAAACTGAAAACAAACCACAACAAGCAATAACTCTCAGTATATTGTTTGACGTAAAAAACCAAAACAAACCTGACAAAGCTGCAACTGAAATTAAAGCAATTCTACTCCCACTCAATAAACAAGTTATCAAACTCAAAAGCAATAATGAAGCCACAACATACTTTGACTCTACAGAAAAATATACCAAAATAAAAAACCAAAGCACAACTATACTAATGGTATTTCGGCTCATTTCATCGAACAAATCCCTATTTAAATCCGTTCCTAAATACATATGAAACAAAATGTACGTACAAACTATAATGCAAGAAAAAACGGCAAATACTGCGTTAACTCTGTATACAAATAGTGTATAGCCGAAAATAATAGACGAAAGTAGATACCCCAAATAACCCAATCTAACGTTTTCAGCCAGCAATAGAGTCATCAAGTGCAGCACTCCGAGAACAACAACGGAAAAAACCACTAACCTGGGAAGCTCTCTATGCCATACAATCGTTAGAAGAGAAAGTGCCATAAAAGAAAAATTAAATATTATTGAAGATTTAAGAAGTGAGGCAAAGAAAATAGTGAGACAAATTGAGATATGAATATGTACTAAGTTATTTCTCTTAACTGTTAACACTAAAAGAACCTCTTCATAAGTACCAACTTATCGTAGTGCTCTTTATCCCTATACGCAAAAGGCTTTGCCGGTTCAAAACCAACTATACTTAAAGGAGGCACGTCACTAACAACTGTAGTTCCTGCTTGGATAATCGCCCCGTCACCAATTTCAACTCCTCCCAATATAGTGACATTACGACCAATCCAAACATTACTGCCTATGGTAACATCTTTATGTATATAAGTTTCGTCGTAGGGAATTTTTGAGCCTTTATAGTTGTGAAATTGCGTAATTATGGAGCAACCCTTTCCTGAATGAAAGTTATCACCTATTACAACCCGACCCATGCCAGATATTTCCATGCCATTAAAGTGACAATTTCTACCTAACTCAACATATCTTGTAAATACTGACCAACCATTTATACTAGGAGGTCCGGAGCATCTTGATATAGTATGAATAGCCTTATTGAAACAATAATATGAGATTATTTTTTTTTTAAAGAAAAAATTAACATCAATAGTAAAACTTACAATTTTAAACAAAAATCTTTTCAAAACCTAATCCTTCAAAATATTCAACAACAATACCGAACTTTTCTTTATTCTCACTAGATGTCATATACGGAGTAGGATCAATGTATTTGACATTTAGGTTACCGTAAGACCGACTAACATGATACAACACCGTTGATGTGAATGAAGCATAAGTAGCGCTTAGGCTATCTAACGTCATAAAATACTCTTCCAAAGGCCTCTGTATAGTAATAACATCATAACCAATTTCGGCTATCAGACTTAATTTCACATCACTATCATAGCGATGAGGATAATAGATAACTCGCTTATTATTGCAAGACAAATAAAATTTCTTCAAAACTGCAACTTCATCTTCCAAAGATACAATCTTATTCTCTGAAAAGGGACAACCTACAAATGAAATTTCGTCGCTTACATTATCTTTGGCTGAAGTGGATTGTGAAAATGTATTTACTGGTATATAATTTTGAGTAGGATATAGATAGCAACTAACATCATAGTAACTTACTACGTCTACGCCTTTCACCTTTCCAAATATAGACTCGACCGCCTTAAAAACCAATTTAAGCAACCGATTTTTAGGGTATTTTATATAAACCCTTTGACTAATATAACTAATTTGAGCAGTTACAGTAGCCATACCATCATCTATCAGATAATTATCAACTCCAGAACCAAATAGTATACGGACCATACTAAAGTAGTAATTATAAAAACTACCGAAATATATTTCACTTACATTACTTCTACACATTAACCACAATTTAAAGAATCTAAAGTGATCAATTATAAATTTACTAGCATTATCATCGGCTGCGGAAATCAAATAAAAACTGTAACGTTCTACATTAGTCACATACGCTTCATTTAGTTGTCGATCATTTTCATTATCACGCTCTAATGTGGAGAACTTGATAGCTACTAAGTGATCATGATATTTATATGTATCTATGATTTTCAGTGCCGACCTTAATTGTAATGGTGAACTAACAACAAATAGCTTCAATATTATTTCCTCTACAATGTTAACATTTTAAAATACGATACTCTACTTACGTAGACATAAGTAATAACAGTCAAAACCAATCTACCTATTAAAAATGAAAACGCGACACCAAGCAAGCCAAAGTAATCAACCAAAACATAAGCAAGAAAAACGTTCAAAACACCAGATATTAGTGTTCCCAAAAAAAGCTTGTTTGTAACTTTATAGTAAAATAAGTGACCGGAAAAAATAAAATACAAAGCATGCACTAACTGAGCGATCAAAAGAATCGAAACAAAACTTGATACATCAGAGTATCTATCGTCCAAGACAATGTCAGAAACCATTGGTCCTATGACAACCATTACCAAGCACGCCATAGATATTACTATAATCGAAACCCTATTAACTTTAACAATATCTTTTCTAGAAACCTCTGACTCATCCTTTAGTTTTTCAAACAACCAAGGTGTATACGCATTATTTCCTGCGGTAATGAAAATTTTGACTATAAAACTCAACTGCATCGCAGCCATATACATTGCAACGTGTTCAAAAGACAAAGAGTCTTTGATAATAAACCTATCTATTTGTGAAAGGGCTAACGCACCAAAACTATGAGGTATTAGTGGCAAACCATAACTGAAAGCTTCTTTAACACAATTAATTTCAAGTTTAAAAAATGAAGACATTTTATCTCTATTGAGAAAATAAACAGCGAACACTATTGATATCACCGATGATAGCAATAGCGCAAAAACTCGACCGTTCGCTCCAAGTTCAAGTTCTACAACAAACACAACCGTACTTATCAGCCCAACAAGTGAATTGGCAATCGTGAATACGCCATATTTCATAGCCTGCTTTCTTACTTGCCATTGCCCCAGAATGATAGAATTAATAAACATCGCCAAAGATGATATTACTGATATATATAGCCAGATTTCATTAATTTCAATAACAGGGACTATGGTATTTTTAAAAAAATAGATCAGTACTAGTAATGAAATTGCGACTATTATTGACAATGAAACGCAAGAAGAAACGAAATTTTGTTTTTCTTTTAAACTTACGTCATCAAAATACTTTCTATTACAGGCAGCATTTGAGCACAAACCTATCAATGGTGGTAGAGATACATAGATAGTCATAAATATCGCTAACTGCCCATACTCTACAAGAGTTAAGTATTTCGTGAGAATAGGCAACAAAACGAAGGGACTGATTGCACTAACAACATTAGCGATAAAATATGTGGAAAATATCTTTAACATTTGTATAATTACTTATCGATAAATACCTTCTGTTTGTTGGTTTTCCATACCTCACCATTTTCCAATAAATCTATGAATTTACTATCGCTATTTCCAGCCCCAAATTCACTTATTCTAGAACATTTTAGTGTACAAGCACCGGCTATAGCATTTAATATTTCTAATGTATCTTCTTTGACATTGTGAATTGACTTTGTTTTTGAACGCCCTTCTTGACGAGAACCGATATTAATAGTGGGCTTTCCATAAAAGGGCATTTCTCTAATTCCCGCACTAGAATTCCCAACTATCATGGTTGCGTTTTTTAATAATGTTAAAAAGTATTCAAATCTAATACTCGGAAATATCTTAAATCGACTGTTATTTTCTAGCCTATCAAATTCTTTTATTATCACTTCTGAACCGTGATCATTATTAGGATAAATCACAATATAATTCCTCTCTGATTCCAATAAGGCGTCAACAACTTTAGATATTCTTTCAGGTAACTCTTCTATTTCTGTTGTCACCGGGTGATACATAAAAACTGAATACTCTTCATAGGAAATGTCATAACGCAATTTTGAAGTATCTAAAGAAGGTAAATCTGAAGAAAGCATAATATCAAGATCGGGAGAGCCTATTTCAAAAATACTATCCTTAGATTCCCCTAGTTGAATTAATCGATCATACGCAGTTCTATTAGATACAAAGTGCAAATGTGACATCTTTGAAACAGAGTGACGAATAAGTTCATCTATTGTCCCAGATACTTCTCCACCTTCAATATGCGATACTAAAATGTTGTTTAATGAACCAACTATAGCCCCCGCCATTGCTTCCACACGGTCGCCATGCACAACGATCATGTCTGGTTGTAACTCTTTCACGTAATCAGATAGGCCTTGAATTGTCTTTGACAAAACCACATCCATTGAATCAAAGCCATTTTGGTTAATGTACTTGTAAAGAGATTTAAAACCCTCTTTTTCCACTTCTTTTGCGGTCATTCCGTATTTGGCAATCATGTGCATGCCGGTGATAAAGATGTGCGCCTCAAATTCTTGGTGGTCTTCCACCTTTTGGATCAGGCTTTTTAACTTACCAAAGTCAGCGCGAGTACCTGTCAAAAACAATATCTTTTTCATACTTACTCAACGTATTCTGTTTTTAGTTGAACATCTGCAGGGATAACTTGCGCCGCTTTTTTGCCCAGTAAAGACTCGTAATCCTCAGCAAGGAAATCACCAGTACCAGGTCGTTTAACCCACAGGTTATCGCGAGTAAGCTCCTCACCCTCTTGGATTTCAGCAATAGTTACAACACTTGCGTAAGCGAAATCAATCGTGACTTGCTCTTCTTTCGCTGCTTCTTTCTTACCACCGCGCATTTGCGCCATGCGCTTTGACTGAGTAATCAGTTCAGCACACTCTTTTGCGTCCATAGAACAAACAATGTCAGGACCTGGGCGGTCTTTGCTATCTGTAAAGTGACGCTCTAGAACGGAGGCACCAGCAGCAACCGCACCTAGACAAGCGAGGTTGTCGATACTGTGGTCAGACAAACCAACAACAGCGTCAGGGAATGCCTCTTGCAGCTCTTCCATTGCACCAATACGAATAAGGTGGTCAGGCGTTGGATACAGGTTCGTCGTGTGAAGCAGACAGAATGGTGTATTGTGCTTACGGAAGATGTTTACCGCTTTCTCGATTGACGGAATATCATTCATTCCTGTGCTTACAATCATCGGCTTACCAAAGGTTGCGATCAGATCAAGAAGTGGGTAGTTGTTACATTCACCTGAGCCGATTTTGTAAGCCGGCACATTCATTCGCTCAAGGCGAAGTGCAGCAGCACGAGAGAAAGGCGTACTGATGAAGATAGCACCTTTAGACTCTACGTAGTTCTTTAGCTTTGTTTCATCTTCTTCATTCAGCGCGCAACGCTCCATGATTTCATAGATAGACACATCGGCATTACCAGGAACGACACTTTTCGCTTCACCACTCATTTCATCTTCAACAACGTGAGTTTGGTGTTTAATGACCTCAGCACCACCTTCAATAGCGGCATCGACCATTTCATAAGCGACCTTCAAAGAGCCTTCGTGGTTAATACCAATCTCAGCAATTACTAAAGGGTCAAAGTCTAGACCAATCTTACGGCCAGAAATTTCGAATACAGGGTTTGTCATTGGGTCAATTCCTTTAATCTTTAATCTTTAATCTTTAATCTTTAATCTTTGTTCTACAACCATTAGGTCTTCCATTGTGTCCACGTCAGCGGAGTCTAATTCAGACATGACATACGGAAACACATTGGTTCGTGGGAAATGATTGTTTTGTTTAAATTCAGCGACAGAAAACGTGTAAATGGCACCATTTGGCTGAAACGCCCGAGGAAGATCTTGTCTTCGTTTGTATGGAGCTTCGCCACTAAATAGACCTTCAATTGAGCCATCTTCGCGCTCAATATAGGATTTAATAGGCGTATGAGCCGGCTCAAAAACACTAATCACAAAGTTAGCTTGCTGTTCTTCAAAATAGTTTAGCGCTTCCGTTAAATGCTGAGCAGTACGCAGCGGAGAAGTAGGCTGCAACAGCGTCATTTTAGGGCAAGGTATGCCTTGGCTCTCTAGCCATTCAATCGCGTGTGACACTACATCAATACTGCTTGCTGTATCGGAAGCTAGTTCATCAGGCCGAATGATGATTTCAGCGCCAAACTCAGCGCTAATAGCGGCAATTTCGTCATCATCAGTCGAGACAAATATACGTTCAATCAGAGGACACTCTAGTGCGGCCTTTATTGTCCAGCCTATCAAAGGAATGCCGTTGACCGGAAGAATATTCTTCCTAGGTAAGCCCTTGGAACCACCTCGTGCAGTAATTAATGCTATTGAAGTCATTACTTCCAAATCCCTTTAGTATCAATTATTACTTTTGTAGGGCGTTCGGACAACTTAAATTCTTTATGGTCAACCAACATCACATTAATATCTGCTGATATAATAGCCTCATCTAAATGTACCAGAGTTGTATGATCTAATACTGATGGTGTTTCCGAAATATTTGGCTCGACTACCAAAGTAGTTCCACTGTGTAGCTTTCCTATTTTACGCGCAATTTCCATAGCCGGACTTTCACGTAGGTCATCAATATCTGGCTTAAATGCAAGACCGTAACAAGCAATAGCTACATCTTTCGCTGTCTTTTCTGGGTTAGCTTGTAAAAAGTCAGCAATTGCAAGTTTTACTTTATTAATTACCCATTCAGGTTTTGCATCATTCACTTTACGTGCCGTATGAATAATTTGTGCTTCTTCAGGTGTTTTTGAAACGATAAACCAAGGGTCAACAGCAATACAATGACCTCCTACACCTGGACCAGGTTGAAGAATATTAATTCGAGGGTGGCGGTTTGCCAGAGAGATCAATTCCCATACATCAATACTGAGTTTGTCACAAATAACAGATAACTCATTGGCAAATGCTATTTGTACATCGCGGCAACTGTTTTCTGTCAATTTAGCCATTTCTGCTGTCCGTGCATTGGTAATTACACAGTCACCTTGTACAAAGGTTTTGTACAATTCAACCGAACGTTCAGAACAACGAGTAGACATTCCGCCAATAACGCGGTCGTTTTCTACTAGTTCGCGAACAACATGACCAGGTAACACTCGCTCTGGGCAATGCGCAATATTGATATCTGCATTTTCACTTTCCACTTGAGGGAAAGTTAAATCACTTCTTGCCTCAGCTAACCATTTCGCCATTTGCTCTGTCGCACCAACAGGAGAGGTAGATTCTAGGATCACTAAATCTCCTTTCTTTAATACAGGCGCAATTGCTTTACTTGCTGTTTCGATAAACCTTAAATCAGGCTCTGGAATTTCACCTTCAGCGCACTCTTTGAAAGGCGTAGGTACAGCAATCAAAAAAGCATCTGCTGGCTCTGGAGTTGTAACAGCTTTTAAGTAACCTTCTGTTACTGCTGCATGCACAATCATATCCAAATCTGGTTCTACGATATGAATCTCACCACGATTGATAGTGTCCACCGCGTGTTGATTTACATCGACACCAATTACTTTTTTCTTACGTGATGCAAACATCGCTGCTGTCGGCAAACCGATATAACCTAAGCCGATAACTGAAATTGTTTCAAATGACATTATGATTCCTAAATTCTATTTTTCTAATTCGTTCAAAATTCTTTGGCAAGCTTTACCATCCCCGTATGGGTTGTGTGCGTAGCTCATGGCTTGATAAGCGCTTTCATCGGTTAGCAGTTCATTTAAACTATCAACAATGATATCAACATTGGTACCAACCAACTTAACGGTCCCTGCTTGAACTGCCTCTGGCCTCTCAGTCGTATCACGCATCACTAATACGGGTTTACCGAATGAAGGGGCTTCTTCTTGAATACCGCCTGAATCGGTCAAAATGATGTGCGCGCGGCTCATTAAGTAGATAAATGGCAAGTATTGCTGAGGCTCAATAAGATGAATATTATCGATGCCCGCAAGAATGCGATTGACTGGCTCGCGCACATTTGGATTGAGGTGCATCGGATACAGGATCTGTGTATCTGGATGCGCTTTAGCCGTAATCGCAAGTGATTCACAGATGCGTTCAAAACCACCACCAAAGCTTTCGCGGCGATGACCTGTAACCAAAATGAGTTTTTTGCTTTCATCTAAGAAAGGAAATTGAGCAGAAAGGGTTGCATTCAGATCACTGTCAGAGTCAATCTTGTCCTTCACCATAAGCAGCGCATCAATAACGGTGTTGCCAGTGACGCTAATGTCTTCTGGGTTAAAGTTCTCTTTGAGCAGGTTTTCTTTTGACGTTGACGTCGGTGCAAAGTGGTATTTGGTTAACGCGCCAGTGAGGCGACGGTTGCCTTCTTCTGGCCAAGGCGAGTAAATATTCCCAGTACGAAGGCCAGCTTCCACATGACCGACTGCAATTTGCTCATAATAAGCGGCTAAGCTTGCAGCAAACGTCGTTGCCGTATCACCGTGCACTAACACAACGTCAGGTTTGAATTCTTCTAGCACAGGTTTAAGCTCTATCAAAATACGCGCTGTTACGTCATTAAGTGTTTGACCAACCTTCATTAAGTTCAAATCATAGTCTGGCGTGATTTCAAACAGCTCTAATACTTGATCTAACATTTCACGGTGCTGCGCGGTCACGCAGCACTTTGCTTCAAAGCGATCATCAGCTGCCAGCGCATGAACAAGAGGTGCCATTTTGATGGCTTCTGGGCGTGTGCCAAAAACCGTAAGGATTTTTTTCTTAGTCATTTTATGAGATTTCCAACCGATAGGTGAAATGAAAGAGATGATTTTTATAACTTTCGGTCTCAGTCCATGTTAAGCCACTGAGACACTTTTTACTCATTTTGAGACAGTCGATTTCCGCCCATCCCTTGTAAAACTTAGATTTTGCTATCTTTTTAAAAACGGCCCCAATAGGCAACCAACTCACTAGTTAGAACAAGCCTTGTATCAAACTCAGTCATTTTGACTTAGAAGGGGCTGAATTGGGTACGCTACCGCCCTTAGGTTTGGCTCCTAAAGGCAAGAATCAGTTTATGCGTTTTTAATACGTTTTTTTATTTCGGTAGGATTCTAGCAAAATGTGTGCATATAAACTACCGCAACATAGCTATCTTTTCGCTCAAGTTTTTACCACGCCTTTAGCCAGTGAAAGCACTGCACATTATGCAAAAACTGCGTGCCAATGAAAAAACGATTCTCTTGCGCTACATCACAGTAGCGCTTCTCTATATCGATAAAAATATTACCGTTTCGATATAGCGATACAAAGCTTTCGTTGTTATTCACGGCCAGTAGTACCTTGATTTCTGTGCGCGTTAACCCTCGCGGGTAATGCGCAGCTAACAAAGCTAAAAACTCCCCAATACGCCCTTCTACTCTTGCGACTTCTTGTGCCAAGATGGCGGATTTTTCATCCGTTGTTAATGCTTTTAAGCTGTTGCTGTCCATAGCCTGCCCTACCTTTCTCTTTTGTTTTTTAGCTCGATTCAGGAGTGCGAGATTGAATCAAGGCTTGAATGCGCGCTTCAAATGGATTAACCCTGTTTTTAGCGTGATATTCCTCCAGTGCCTGTGTAACGGGTGTTACTTGCTCAGGTTTAGGTCTTGTGGGGAAATCGTTATCTACTGCGTTGCGCTTATCTGGGTTCAAGTCCTGCTTCTGTCTTGATACTTTTTGGGATTTAGGCTTCTTTTTCACTTGTGCAACAGCTCGCGCTCTGCCCTGCTTGGCCTTGGCTTGTGCACTGCGCTTTAACCAGCCATTCACAAAGTGGCCAATGTGCTCAAAAGGTTTACGTTTCTCTGGGTTAACATAGAGCCAAGCTTGCATGGCGTGCAGCTCTTGCTGCACATCTAGTTTGGGGTAGGTACGTTCTAATATGTTGTAAAACTCTTGGTAAACCGGCGCACTTCCCTCCTTCGTCAGTAGGTGAATCACCGCTTCGTCTTTTGCCTGCTCTTGTGATTGTGGAGGTTGTGATGGTGGCGCACTGTTTTGCTTCGCTGCCTGCGCACTTTGCTCAGTATTGAGCCCTGTTTTATGTTCTTTTTGAAAGATTATGTGTGCCAAGGGATCACTCTCTGTGGCTGTCATTGTGACACTCTGGTGGGTGTCACTACGGTCACTTTGTAGTAGTTCGGCGCTTAACTCTGCTTGAGCTTTGTCTTGAACCATGAGTTCTTGGTTTGTTCTTTCTAGGTCATCCTGCTCAATATGACAGGCGCTCTCACTCGGTAAGCGCAGTTGATACAAGTTACTGCGTTGACGCCCTGAATCATCAAAGCGCTTTATGCGTTTCACAAAACCTTGCTTCTCTAATTCGTTAATGTGCCGCTTTACGGTTCTGACCGATACTTCACAATATTGCGCCAAGTAACTTAACGAGGGGAAACAGACACCACGCGCATCGGCGTTGTCGGCCAGTTTGAGTAATACCAACTTACTGATCGGTGAGCCCGTTTTTAATGGAATAAATGAAAGAATCAGAGAAACGCACATTCGATAACACTCCTTATTAATAGAGCCGCTCAATAAACAGCCAATAACATTCAGGGTATTAACAACACTTTTTATGAATATGGGGGCGAAGCGAAGGCCAGACAATCCGTAACAAAACGTGTTTTACAGCTCTGCTCTCAGGGCTATGCAACACGCGTTATTGCTGAGTTTTCCTTATTTAGAAACAGCTCTCATTTTTTATGCAAGCGAATAAATTTTATGATTCGTACCGCCCCCAATCGATCGCCTTGCATTACATTGCTCATCCCTTAGCAACCACAAGGTGTTTAATGAAGGCAATCATCTCTGTTTTTATTTCAGCGTACCTGCCCAGCATAGCGAGCTTTGAATGTCGGGCGGATTCCGTTTGCGGTAATACTAATCAAACGCCCTGTCATCACACGTTCAGCCACGACGAACTAGCCTGGGCGATACTGCGAGCGAAAAAGCAGTACCCCATCGGATATTGCATCACCTACCTGCATTATGTGAGTTACCAATTCGAATGTGCTAAAGCCGTTCGAGTGGCCTTGAATGAACAGCTCTGTCGGCTTGAACAAGAGAGAGAAAAAGGGGGAACACAAAAACACAACGTGTCACTTCTATGTTTACAACAGCAAAGTTTGCAACAACAAGGTATGCAACAGCAACGCCGACTACAGCGATCGTTACAGCAATGGATACGACAACAAGAGGATAAATTTTGCCAAGCACTCCACCACCAGTTGACCCAGCTTACAAAAAGCGACTAATGCTTGATGACTCAACTATCAACTTCGTTGTAGCCGGATTACCAGAACAGTTGATCACACTACTTCCCTTGATTAATAGAACAGCTGATACAGGTTTTTCTTTTATCACTGTGCACTGCAGCGCAACGCCTTCAACTCAAGATATTGGTGTGGCCGAGATTCGCCGTTGGCATAAAAACCGAGGCTGGCGAGATGTGGGGTATCACTTTGTGATTCGTCGCTGCGGTAAGGTAGAAATAGGACGCCCGTTATCGCAAACCGGCGCGCACGTTAAAGGACACAACAAAGGCAATATTGGTATTTGTTTGGTAGGAGGCTGCAATGCTGTCCAGCAACCTGAAGACAATTTTACCTTTGCTCAGCGCAAGGCTCTGTTTGGCCTAATCGAAGTGTTGCAAAAACGATTTTTGATAGTGGATAACAATGTTAAGGGGCATAAAGATTGGGGAGTGAATAAGGCCTGTCCGGTAATGGTTTTGAGAGATTAAAAGCAGATACGGGATTCGAGTAAACGAGATTCGAAGAGTGGAAAAGCAGAGGTGAAGAGCGAGAGGGTAATACAGTCGAAGTGCTAAAGAGCAGATGAGAGTAGCGAGTAAACGGGATGCGAAAGGCTAAAAGAGCAGGTTCGAAATTACGCTAACCGCAGAGTACATACATCAACAAACCAAGGGGTAGTATGACATTGTTCGGAAAGATATTTGGGAGCGAGTCTTCCATCAATAAAGGTTTAGAGGCACTGACCAACACAGGAGATGCGATGTTTTTTACTGATGAAGAAAAAGCGAAGCACAAGCTGGCACTATTAAAAGCATATGAACCTTTTAAGTTGGTGCAGCGCTACATTGTGTTGCTGTTCACTATTCCTTATGTGGCGCTGCATGTCATGGTGATATTGGGTTGTATGCACGGCTACGATTGGAAACCATTAGGGGAGATGACCAATGAAGCCTTTGGTTACCCTGTTTTAGCAGCGATTGGGTTGTATTTGACGGGAGGGGTGATAAAAAAGTAGATGTGGGTGGATAAGAGCTTATTCGGGTAGCGAGTAATCGGGATGCGAAGGGCTTAAAAAGCAGATGCGGGCAACGCAGAGATAAAGAAGGGTTCGAGCGGCGCTTTTCGTATCTCGCCACTCGCATCCCGTATCTGCTTTTTATCTACTTCTTATCGCTAGAATACGCGTAGTTATAGTAACCGTAACCGTAAGAGCTCGAGGCTTTTTTCTCGATGGCGTTGAAAATGACACCTTTCACTTCAATACCAGATTGTTCAAAGCGATTACGCGCTACATCGATCTCTTTCACCGTGTTTTGACCAAATCGAGCGACCATTAAGGTAGTACCAGCAAATGCACCCACAATACTTGGGTCAGTTACCGCTAGTACTGGTGGAGTATCCACAATCACCAAATCATACTCTTTTGAAGCCCACTCCATTAGCTCCGCAAAGCGTGGGTGCATGAGAAGCTCAGATGGGTTTGGTGGTACTTGGCCGCGAGTGATAATCTCAAGGTTTTCAACCGGGGTTGCTTTGACCGATTCAGTAAAATCTTGCTTACCACTCAACAGATCAGAAAGGCCATTGTCCCATTTCACACCAAAGCTTTGCTGCAAATAGCCTTTACGCATATCCGCATCAATCAACAGTACTTTTTGGCCCGTTTTTGCCGCTACTGCTGCAAAGTTAGTTGAGATAAATGACTTACCGATGCCTGGCGCAGGGCCAGAGATCATCAAAATGTTGTTTTTCGCTTCAAGCATCGCAAAGTGCAAACTTGTACGAAGGCCGCGTAGCGCTTCCACAGAAAGATCGGCAGGGTTAGATTCTGCAAGCAGAGCTTGAGTTCCAGAAGTCTGTTTTTTCTTAGATTTAAAGCGGTTAGTTAACTCCAGCTGCAAATCTGATTTAGGTACAGCAGCGTAAACAGGTAAACCAATTTCTTCGATTTGATCTGGGCTCTCAACACCGCGGTGGAACGCGGCTTTCACTAATACAAACGCCACACTTAACATGCCACCAAGTAGTGTCGCCAATACCACAATCAGTGGCTTCTTCGGTTTTACTGCACGCGCATAAGCTTGCGCATCATCCAAAATGCGTACATTACCCACAGTACCGGCTTTAATAATACTTAGCTCTTGTACCTTGTTGAGTAGTTGAATATAGATCTGCTGGTTTACTTCCACGTCACGTGTCATACGTAGTACTTCACGTTGTGTTTTAGGTAGCTTTTGCACCTGCTTGTTTAAACGCTCTTTCTCTTTCAACAGCGTTTCGCGCTTATCCAGTAGCGATTTATAAGCTGGGTGATCTTTAGTAAAACGCTGACTAATTTCACTCTCTCTGAACGTCAGTTCATTCAGTTGTGCTTCCAGTTCCACCATCACTTTTAGGGTAGATTGCGCTTCTAAGCCCAAGTCAATCGATTCGTTTTCTTGGCGGTAGTTGTTTAGCGTATCTTCAAATGTGGTTAGCTGAGATTTAATACCAGGAAGGTGGCCCTCTAGGAAGGCTAAACTCTTCTCTGCTTCAGCTGAGTTGCGCTTTACATTTTGTAAGAAGTAGATTTGGCTAATATGGTTTAAGATTTCGGAAATCTGCTGCTTATTCTCGCCCTCAAAGCTTAGCTTCAGAATACCCGTTTGCTTGCCTTGTTCAGACAAAGAAAGAGAAGATTTCAACCATTCAATCGCTTCTAATCGACTACGATTCGCAATGGCAAACTCAAAGTCATTATGGGACTCAAAACCAGCCACAAATAGGCTGTAGTCATCTGCAGTGGCTAACTCACCAATTTTGTCCTCTAGAATGACACGCTCGTCTTCTCGAATTAGCTGATAAGTGCCCTGCTCTGCATCTAGGATACGAATTGTGTGTGCGTATTCACTGGCATAACCTGGCACCACAAAACGGCTAACGGAGATGTTATTCACATCTCCGGTTAAACGAGCGATGCCTTTGCCCACAACAGGCGCATAAATAGGAGAGGTAACCGTGGTTAAATTAAACTTCTCGACCGTTTCACCTAAGATCATTCTCGATTTAATGATCTCAATTTCAGTGGTGGCAGAAGATTCTTGAGCGAACAGTTCGCCCATATCACCCACCATTGAAGAGATGCCACCAGAGCTTTTCTCTTCAATCTGAATTAATGCGTCCGCTTTATAGATAGGAGTAGATAACAGTGCAAATGCAACACCGCCAACTGCAAAGATAAACGTGGTAAAGATAATCCACCACTTAGCATCAAGCAAAATACCAAACAGTTTTCCTAAATCTATCTCATCTGAGTTATCAGTCTGTGTTTGCCTAGATGGTTGTGTTGTCATCGAAATACTATTTCCTAAAACTCGTACTATTTTGTTGGTTGGCTTATTAAAAACAAACCACCCTAAATCGTTTATGTTATCGTTTCTGCTGATTCAACGCTTATTCTGCGCTTTGTTAAATCGATTGAAGCTTTATTAAATAGATTAAAGCTTTTTCGCCCACGCTTGTGCGGCTTCATCAATCAACTTATAAGCGTGTTCAAAAGCCTCTCGACTCTGGCGATAAGGATCGGGGATGTCGCGTTGCCCTATCCACTGGCCAAACAACATGGTTTTACCACGCGCTTCCGGAGATATCTGGGTTAACGCTTCCGTATGGCCTTTTTCCATCACTAATATCAAATCATACTGCGCACAAAGCTGCGGCGTCACTTGTTGTGATTGGTGGTCTTCTACATCCACGCCATTTTCTGCTGCAATTAGAATTGCGGTTTCGTCTGCTGGTTTACCAATCAAACGGCTTTTTTCCGCTGCAATACCCGCTGAAGCGACGTGTTTGTTCGGTAATAACTTTTGTAAAACACGCTCTCCCGTTGGCGAACGACAAATATTACCGACACAAACTACAAGAATTTTATTAAACATAAATTACTATCAACTATATAAACTGGGCAACTATATAAACAGGGGCACCATATAAACCGGGCCACACAGAATGCGGCCCGATATTTAATCTACTTTATTTACGGCCAGTTACGAACGCGCAGTGCGCCTTCCGTTAGGTCATTGAAACCAGTAATGGTCGGAACAAGTTGTCCGATTACACGGTTCCAACGGCTGATCGGCGCTGCCGTGACATAAACAATATCATACGGCTTCAAATCAAACTCGGTACCAATGACTAAAGCGGACGCATCTTCCATGTTCAATTGGTAAATGTCCGCCATGCGTTCTGATTTATCATCAGAAGTTCGAATCACAAACACGCCTGTCGCATCAGCAGAAAGTTGGTTAATACCACCCACACTGCTCAGCGCTTCGGTTAGACTCATACCTACACGATCAATCTTCAGTAACTGTGGTTCATTCACTTCGCCCATCACAAACACTTTTTGATTGTCATTACGTGGCACATGAACAATATCGCCAGCTTGTAGCAAGCGGTTTTGTGTTAAATCACCACGCTGCATCAGTCCATACAGTGAAATGTTCTCTTCAACACCATTGCGCGTTAAAGAAACATTACGCCAATCGGCATTTTCAGACAGGCCGCCAGAGCGGTTCACCGCATCCAGCAGTGTTAACGGAATATTGGTGATTGGCTGTTGACCCGGCTTAGATACTTCACCAGTCACGTAGGTTTTCTTAGAACGAAAAGCCGCAACATTGACATCCACTTGCGGGCTTTCAATGTACTTCGCTAAACGCTTGGCAACCTCTGCACGAATTTCACGCACGGTTTTGCCTGCGACTTCTACCGTGCCAATGTATGGGTAGAAAATGGTGCCATCAGCATGAACCCAGTTACCCGCTTCAGAAGCGCTACGGTAAGAGCCTGCCGGAATCGTCAGCTCCGGGTGATCCCAGATCGTAACATTCAGAATATCCCCCACGCCCACTTTGTACTCATACTTCGCGATATCAACATCTAACTCAGGGTTAGCTTGAGAGACAGATTGAATTTCGCTTTTATAACTAGAAACCGTTTGGGCGGTTAACGGGTAAAGGTTAACAACATCTGAAATATCCGCAGTTTGTTGTTCCTCAGAAGGAAGGATCACATTCTTATCATCGGTAGTAAGGTGCGTACCTGGAGTAGTACAGCCAACCAGTAAAGCGGGCAATAACGCAAGAAGGAGACGATTTTTCTTAATCTTCATGTTAACCAAATCATAGTTGAGAAAATGTAATCACGTCCAAGTGATACAAGACAGATGACCTTACCATTAGCAGTGGCTTAAACGAATAGCAGTAGTTAAAACGGAGGGTAAAAGGAGTGATAGTTTGATATCGGTCCCATTTAAATTCGCTTCCGGGCACGCTACCGCCCGTTGATATACCGCGACATCACACTGCGTAGTTGTCTGTGCACCATAAGCGGCCTCTTGAACGGTAGAGAAAAGCCAATGGTAATTTTATAAAGCACATATCAAAACATGCTCAAATTTAATCCGTATGTATTATCCACAGTTTGTTTGTATTATCAACCTTGTTGAATGGTTGGGCGCTTAGAAAAATAAGAATCCAATAGCATAAAAATTCGGGACTGCGGAAGATATCATACAAGAATCTAATTCGAGTTAGGGCATTATTAAAACTCGTCATTCCAGAGCTGAGGGACGAAGCGTCTGGAATCTCTTTCCGTTGTTCACGAAAAGAGATTCCCTATCACGCTCGTACCTCGCTGTAGGGAATGACGCAGCTAATAATCCATACTGAACGCATTTCTAGTCCAACATCAGACTTTGCAGCCCTTCGAATCTCGTTTACTCTAATCTACTAAATCATTTAACCTTACTTGGCCTTTGGAACCATGGCGATCTTGCATCAGTTTGTTCAAACAAGTTGTACTGCTTGTTCAATACCTGTCCGCCGTCGCGGGTTAGCGGTTGCCATGTAAACTGAGTTCGGTTTGAACTTGGTTTGACCGTTAACAAGTCAAATGGAATCGATACGTAGAAGCCTTTGGTGTAACTGCCCTCACCGAAGTCTTCTTCGCTCAAGTCGGTTAAGCTCACAAATGCACCGGCGATGACACCGCTCTTGAACTGTTTTGAGAAGTCGATTCGGGTACCCACATCGCCAGCAAGGAACTTACCAACGCCGACTTTAAACAAGGTATCACTTAAGAACTCCCATTGTGGCATGTAGTAACCCGTCACAAAGCCTGTGGTGCCTTTGTCAATCACGCGGTATGACCGATCAGGATTAGTTGGGTGAGCTTGCCACTCTTCATCAAAGGTTTTAAACCAGCTGTCTGGATCACGTTGGCTAATAGCTGTCACATCTGCACCAACAGCCCAGTTACTATTGTATGGACGATACAGCACTTCACCACCGACACCGGCAAACATACTTTCCAAGTAACCCGCATAAGCTTGGCTGTATATGCCGCTACCGTAGTCTTCAAACCAGGTTAGTTGTAACCTGTCTAAGCGAACTGGCTCTTCTACGTACTCACGGAATAGGGTTCTCACCCTTGCGGTTTGATCGGTGCCGTCTTCTGGTACTGTGTAGTTAAACTTATCGTAGTTATCAATAAGGTTGATATACAAAGAGCCCGACAACTCAATATTATTGGTCGCCCAGAAAGAGGCATTAGTGTACAAACCTAAAGCATACAGATAGAAATCTTCAGCAGAACCGAAAGATTGAGCTAAGTTTGGAGATACAGAAACATCAAAACGTTCACGAGCATCGTAATACTCAGTTGCTGAATTCGATGCAACTTCTCTATGTTGAGTAGAATCTTTAATATCAGAGTCTAAGTAAGAGTAGCTGGCCGCTTGTTTAAATTGCTGAGCGTTGATGTCGGTTTGCAAAAGCTCACCTGCACTGCTGGTTTCAACAATTTGGTAAGTATCGATGTAATCAGGAACGTGATTAGCGATTACCGTTGCACCGCGCTCTAATGCGACTTCACGGTCGCGGTATTTAACCTGCTCGCCTTTCACCACCAGCGTATTGTCATCAACCAGAACCTGAGCTTGTTCATAGCCTGCAATGGTATCTAACTCTTCAGTTAGTTTGGCTAAATCCACCTCATCCATACTGCTCGCTTCAGTAGGGCGAAGCTGTGCAGCTTCTGTATCACGCCAGATAGAGGCGATTTGATTGAAGTTGGTGGTTAGGTCAAAGCCCATAGTTAGGGTATCACCACGCTCGTAACTCACTTTAGCTGTCGCCCAGTCATTGAAACGGTACAGAGCCCCCACATTCCAAGGAGTGTGTTGCGTCATATCAACACCACCACGTACTACAGGGAAGTCTTGCGAGTAGTCGTTGCTGTCGTATTCGAGCTTTAAGGTTAGTGGCTTATAGGGCGTTTGATACTCTAAACCGCCATAGATAGCGGCATCACCCTTAAACCAACGCTCAAAGTCAATGCTGCCGCCATTGCCTTTAAAATCAGACGGGCGCTCACAAAACCTATCGCTGGCTTTACAGAATGGATTAGTAAAATTACCACTAGTACCCATATAACCCCAGCCCATACCTAAGGTTACATCGAGAGGGCCAAATCGCTTACTGGCTGCAACAAATTCGCCATCAAACAGGCCTGTACCACCAAAGTCACGAACACCGACAGACAACTCTGGCAAGTAGTAACCTTCTTCAATTAAGCGAACTTTAAAATCGATGCCTTTATCTGTGTACTTCGTACAGCCACTAAAGCTGTTTTGAGAGCAATCTGCACTACCGTTACCGCTGTAAAGCAAGTCTTGAACTTGGGTATAACGAACTGTCGCTTCCAACCAAGGCATTACCTGTAGGCTAACGTTATAGAAGTAATACTCGTTGTTAAACGATGCACTTAAGTTGAACTCACCCTCTGGTGCCATACGTGCGGTGGGCATCTGCATTAAACCTACGCCACCAAAGTTGGTTTGCGAATGCTTTAGTGTCGGAGAGTCAAAACTTGAAACCTCGACTTCAGAAGGCACCTGCTCTATTGCGTTTGCAGAAAAGTCTTGCGCAGCAACAGAAAAACTACTGACAGCCAGTAACGCACCAGTAATCGAGCTAGCCAGAAGCGTTAATGGGAATGATTGATTAGCCGACATTACAAATTAACCTTATGACGTAGAAGTTCGATAATATTTTGATTCAAAGTTGAGAACTCAGAAGGCAGCGAATCAAACGCGATAAACAGAATCGCACCGGGTGCAAAGTAAACTTGCTTACTGTTCCAGTAGGCGTAGCTTATCTCATCCACATGCCCGTCTGGCTGAATGACAAAGGCTGTGCTTCTATCTGCAACCTCAAGTAGCTCACCTTTTGGAAGTTTAGAGAGATAGTTATCTAACTGTCCGTGCTCAATTAACTTAAGTTTATGTGCTTGTTTAACTGCGCCAACCACCGTTACGCCGATTGGTCTTGGGGTGAGATACAAGTCAAAGCGCTGCGCTTGGTTTGACTGCTCTGATATAGGCAAATTAGCTGATTGGAACGCAAGGTCTTTTGAAAGCGACCCGTTTTTGAGAAGCGACATATCTTTTGAAACCAATAACGGATTTTTCTCTGGTTGGGAGATCACTGCGTTTCTGTCTAAATCAACAAAGTAACGTGCTTGGTAATCAAAAGACTCCAATTGTGTAATCACAGATCTGGCTTGTGGTTCTTGAAGCGCCAGTTGACTCAACTGTTCAATCACTTGTGCTTTTAGGTTATCGACCTGCGGCTGCGCATTGCGATCAAACAGCTGTGCTGACAAAGGAAAGTATCCTAACGCGCCATTCGCATTCGCGTCATTCAATACCTGCTCTAAACGAACGGGTTGAGTGTAATTGAGAGTGATGCCCTGAACAGGCAGTTCAACGCTAAGCTGCGGTTGTTGCGCTTGTTGAGCGTGAGGCTCTAAAGATTGGGCGTGTGCCATATTTGACAAGAAGAGCGCAGCACCAAGCGAAGCCAATGCGGTACGTTTACCGAGTTTCATTACTGATTTCATACTGTCTATCACCACCGATTAGTTCGCTTGATAAGGCTTAAGCAAGGTTAACTCTATACGAGTCATATTTGGGCCAAGGAACTGAACCGTTTTCACCACCTTACCTTCACTGTTTACCCAATACTCATTTTCTATTTTTTCGCCAAGGGCTGGATAACTCACTTGTTCGATAAACTTACTGGTTTCAATCGCGGCAAACGGGGTCTGCACGGTTTCTTGATCTGCATAAGTACGTACAACGTTAGCGCTATAACCAAATCGATAGTCTGGCTGCCAATCGTACGTGGCTTGCCATTGCTGTGCTTTGGGTTGTACTGATAAATCAAAACTTGGCACCAATGCATTGGTTGGCTTTGCTGCTAGGCCAGACAGGTTCTCGTAAGGTAGCAATAAGGTTTGAACTACTCGGCCATTTTCAGTCACAATCATCGCTTTATCTGAAGACATCCACTTGAGTTGCTCTGCGCCCGTTTCTGGGTTTTGTCCAACAAACGCCAACACCATAAATATTTTACCTTGATCGTTAATCTGCGCATAAATACTGGCGTAAGGTAGGTCTTGGATATATTCAGCTGAAGTGGAAACATCAGCACCGCCAAACATGGCTTCATTAAAAGTGGCGTTTAAGTCTTGAAACTGCTGGGAACAGCCCGCAAGCAACAAACCTAAAGAGGCGATAAAAGGTTTAATCATGATTGTTTACGCTTCCTAGCGATAGTATGAACGAGTGAGATAATGAACTGATAAATTATACCAATCGTAGTAAATAATTGCTCACCCTAGCTTGTTAAAATGCTCGATAACTGCGTTAGAATTTTTGATTGTAGAATAACTACTTATCGAAAAATTCCGCCTTGTTCTCAAGCCTTTTTCCTGCGCTATTTTTGATCACTTACTTACTGTGATTGGTATTAGGGAACACTCTAATATAAAAAAACCACTTTATGCTCTCACATAAAATGGCTTTTCATTCACTCAAGTAATAAATTACTGAGTGTTAGTCGTAGTTGTAGCACCGCCGTCGTTAGAAGCTACGGCTACTGCTGCGCCTACTGCTACTGCAGCTGTTGTTACCGCTACCGTCGTTGCTGTACCTGCTGCTACCGCTGATGCACCTGCACCTGCCGCTGCACCGCTAGTACCTGCGCCAGCACCTGCCGCTGCTGCAGTTTCAGTCGCTGCGAAAGCCGCACCTGAGAAGCTAACAGCTAGTGCTGCCGCTAGAGCCATCTTTTTCATACTGATTCCTATTAAAGATATAAACGTTTATATACAGAGGCTAAGCTTCAACCTCAATTAGTTGTTCAGCTTAAACAACTAATTGATCATGATAGTGAATAAGAGTGTACAAGTAAATGCATAAATTCTAGACAAAAACGGCTTTATTACGCGCCTTCACTCACAACCTTCTGCTTCTTCTGTATTCTGTAATCCATTATCGCTATACTCCAGAGCGACATACCAAAGTAACCGCGAGAAGCTTGGGTATAGTTTCTAGCCCTAAACGACAAGAGTCTAAGATATGCAAGAGTTAGTACCTTTTATTCAAGAGAATATGATTTTAGCCATCGTATGGATTGGCTTAGTAGTGGCCATCATTATGAATGTCATCAAAACATCGAATGCGGCTTATAAAGAGATTACTGCGGCGCAAACCACGCAATTAATGAACCGTGAAAATGGTGTTGTGGTGGATATTCGTACTAAAGATGAATACAAAAAAGGTCATATTACTGACGCACTTCACATTTTGCCTTCAGATATCAAAGCAAACAACTTTGGTAGCCTTGAAAGCCACAAAGCAGACCCAATCATTGTGGTATGTAAAACAGGTCAAACCGCTCAAGAAAGTGCAAACCTACTAGCGAAAGCTGGGTTTGAAAACGTGAGCCTACTGAAAAATGGCCTAGTTGCTTGGAGCGAAGCAAACCTACCTTTAGTGAAAGGCAAGAAGTAACGCCGTTAGTAGCAATTACCGTTATTAGCAGACACGGTTATCGATATACTCGTTTTTCAGGTTTCGTAACCCATCTCAAGTTACGGAGCCCAATGTAAATTTTTAAGGACAAGAAAATGGCTGAAGCAGCACCTCAAGAAGCACAACAAAACTTCGCAATCCAACGTATCTTCCTAAAAGACGTCTCTTTTGAAGCGCCAAACTCGCCAGATATGTTCCAAAAAGAGTGGAACCCAGATGTAAAACTGGACCTAGACACTCAGAGCCGTGAACTTGGCCAAGGCGTTTACGAAGTTATCCTACGTCTTACTGTGACAGTTAAGAACGCAGAAGAGACGGCATTCCTGTGTGAAGTTCAACAAGGTGGTATCTTCACTGCTAGCGAAATGGAAGCGGGCCAACTGGCACACTGTCTAGGTGCATTCTGCCCGAACATCCTATTCCCATACGCTCGTGAAACAATCTCTAGCCTAGTGGTTAAAGGTACGTTCCCACAACTGAACCTAGCACCAGTTAACTTCGACGCTCTGTTCATGAACTACCTACAAAACCAAGCTCAACAAGCTGAAGGCGAGCAAGCTTAAGTTATTTAAGACTTAAGGCGAGCAAACTTAAGTTATTTAAGACTTAATCCGACCGTTTAAAAATGCACAGCGCGACTTATGCGGTGTGCATTTTTTATTTTATCGCTTTTGTTCTAGCGATATAGTAGAAAGATACTCCTCTCATTTCCTCAAGACTTTCAGGTGGAAGCATGACAGACACAACTCGCACTAATGACATCAGTAGCGCTTATGATAGAAAGAGCGTTTATGGCAAAGAGATCGCTATGACGGTGATTGGCGCTGGTTCTTATGGCACATCTTTAGCCATTTCTCTTGCACGTAACGGCGCTAACATTGTGCTTTGGGGCCATGATCCTGAGCATATGGCTCGCTTAGAAGCCGATCGCGCTAACCATGAGTTCCTGCCAAACATCAACTTCCCTGAAAGCTTGATTATTGAGTCTAATCTAGAGAAGGCAGTATCTGCAAGCCGCGACCTACTTGTGGTTGTACCGAGCCATGTGTTTGGCATTGTGTTGAATAGCTTAAAACCTCACCTAAAAGCAGATTCACGTATCTGTTGGGCAACCAAAGGTCTAGAGCCGGAAACAGGTCGCCTACTCAAAGATGTCGCGCATGATGTGATTGGTGACGGTTATTCATTAGCCGTCTTATCTGGCCCTACTTTTGCCAAAGAGCTGGCTGCAGGTATGCCGACGGCGATTTCTGTTGCTTCACCAGATAAAGAGTTCGTAAAAGAGCTGCAAGAGAAGATTCACTGTACCCGTACCTTCCGTGTCTACGCGAATGATGATTTCATCGGCATGCAACTGGGTGGTGCAGTTAAGAACGTTATCGCGATTGGTGCTGGTATGTCTGACGGCATCGGCTTTGGTGCCAACGCTCGTACCGCGTTAATCACTCGAGGCCTGGCTGAAATGTGCCGCTTAGGTGCAGCACTAGGCGCAAAACCCGAGACCTTCATGGGTATGGCTGGCTTGGGTGACTTGGTACTCACTTGTACCGATAATCAATCTCGCAACCGCCGCTTCGGTTTAGCTTTGGGGACGGGTAAAGATGTCGATACCGCACAACAAGAAATCGGCCAAGTGGTCGAAGGTTATCGCAACACCAAAGAGGTTTGGCTTCTCTCTGAACGCATGGGTGTTGAGATGCCAATTGTTGAACAAATTTATCAAGTGTTGTATCAAGGAAAAGATGCACACTTAGCAGCGAAAGATCTGCTGGCTCGAGATAAGAAATCGGAAGGTTAAAAGAGCAGATTCGAGTGACGAGATGCGAGATTCGAAGAGCAAAAGCTTTTCTCATCTTTTAGCTCTTCGCCACTCGTTTACTCACATCTCGTCACTTGCTTTAAGAATGGATAGTAAAAAATGAAACACTGTGAACAACAAAAAGTCTGGCAATGCATTGTAAAGGAAGCTCGAGAGCAGTCTGAGCAGGAGCCTATGCTTGCGAGTTTTTATCATGCGACCATTATCAACCATGACAGTCTCGGTGCTTCGTTAAGTTATATCCTGGCAAACAAACTCAAAACCGCGTCAATGCCGGCGATGGCGGTACGCGAAGTGGTTGAGCAAGCCTTTGCTGAAGACCAAGCCATCATTGATGCTGCCGCTTGCGATATTTGCGCAACCGTGACACGAGACCCTGCGGTAGAGATGTACTCTATGCCGCTGCTTTACCTAAAGGGCTACCACGCTCTGCAAGGTTATCGCGTGGCTAACTGGTTGTGGAAACAAGGCCGTATTGCGCTTGCCACCTATCTGCAAAACCAAATTTCTGTTGCATGCCAAGTGGATATCCACCCTGCTGCCCGTATTGGTAAAGCGATCATGCTCGACCACGCAACCGGCATTGTGATTGGTGAGACTGCGGTTGTTGAGAACGACGTATCTATCCTACAAGACGTAACCTTAGGTGGTACAGGTAAAGAAGGCGGTGATCGTCATCCTAAGATCCGCGAAGGTGTCATGATTGGTGCTGGTGCCAAGATCTTGGGCAACATTGAAGTTGGTGAAGGCGCCAAAATCGGTTCTTGTTCTGTGGTACTGCAAGCGGTTCCTGCTCATACGACTGTGGCTGGTGTTCCTGCTAAAATTGTGGGTAAGCCGAAAACCGATAAGCCATCTCTGGATATGGACCAAGGGTTTAACGGACGCTCTCAAAACTTTATTCATGGTGATGGGATTTAGGAGCAGATGCGGGATGCGAGTAATTTAATGAGTGGGCTGTAACTTAGATGACAAAAACAATGAAAAAAATTAAAGCTATAAGCAGCCTTATTTTACTTTCTAGTGCAATGTTTTCTATATCTACTCATGCAGCCTCCCAAGGTGAGCTAAAAGGGGTGAAGAGTGAGATCTCTCGTCAGCAGCAAGCCCTATCTTCTCAACAAAAAAAATTGGATAGCTTGCAGGCCAACCTCAAGCAGCAAGAGCTCTCTATCGCTTCATTAGAGAAAGGCATCAAGGAGCGTAAGGAGCAACTTGCTACCGCCAATGCCAATATCCAGCAACTCAACAATAAGATTCAAGCGCTGATTACTCAGAAGCAAGTTCACACCCAAAAGCTCGAACAGCTTATTCAAACTTACTACATGACGCGCCGAGCAAAAGCGCCTTCGCATATTTTGAATACCGGTGTCGAAGAAGATCGTATTAGCCACTACTACCAACACCTAGCTAAAGCGCGCACCACCACGATTAAAGCGGTCGAACAAACTCAAGCTGAACTTGAAGAGAGTCAGCGCCTTCGTAAAGCCGAACAAGAGCAAATTGCGACCCTTCTTAAACAGCAAACCACCAAGCGCGATCAGCTCGCTAAGACTCAAGAGCAACGTAAAAAGACGGTGGGCAGTATTAAGAAGAGGATCTCTGGAGATAAAACCTATCTAGAAGAGCTGCAACGCAATGAGACTCGCCTAAAAGCAGAGATTGCCAAAGCGGAAAAAGCCGCTCGTGAAAGACGCAATGCGGTGCCAATGGACGGCCTAGCAAAACGCAAAGGTAAGCTTCCTTGGCCGATTAAAGGAAAAGTGCTGCATAACTATGGTACTCGCCAAACCGGACAAGTGAATTGGAAAGGTATGGTGATTAACGCAAGCTACGGTCAACAGGTTAAATCTGTCTACTCTGGTACCGTGGTATTTGCTGAATACCTGCGCGGTTATGGCTTGGTAGTGCTGCTCGATCACGGTAAAGGTGATATGACGCTATACGGCTTTAACCAAGCGCTACTTAAGAAAGAGGGTGATAAAGTCAAAGCCGGCGAAGCCATCGCACTTGCAGGTGACACTGGCGGTCAATCCCGTCCATCCCTCTATTTTGAAATCCGCCGAAACAGTCAGGCACAGAATCCGAAGAGTTGGTTGGTGAGATAAGAGCAGATGCGGGTAAACGAGATTCGAGATACGAAGAGCAAGTAAAAATGAGGAGGTAGGTGCGACGAACAACACGCTGCTCTTATGCTCTTCGCATCCCGTTTACTCGAATCTCGTATCTTTCAACTATCCATTCAACGCACGAACACCATCTTCCAACAAAGTTAACTGCTCAAAGCCTTGAGTGGTTGCGATAGGCTTCACCACAGCAATCATCTGTAGCATACCTTGGTGAATCACTTGCTCGGTGATTTGGGTTCTTGGTGACATGGCAGATTGATAAGCAAGCCAGCTCGACGCAATAAGGTGCAGAGACGTCACCATAGATTTCATCTCATCTTCAGAGGCTTTCAACAATTTCAAATCCACGAATGCACGCATGATCGCAATTAGGTTGGATTGCAAACGCTCTTGCACCGCCATGTAATCGTTGTGCAGCTGCTCATCTCGAGACAGGATCTCAGGAAGGTTGGCGTAGAAAAAACGGTATTTCCACATCAAGGTGAAGATGGAATCCAAGTAGTGCTTAAGCAGAGTCAGGCTCTCTTTTTGGCCCTGGATTGGAGTAAAACGCTCTAGAAGCTCCTCTGAATACAGAGTGAAGATATCGCGCACAATCTCTTGTTTGTTACGAAAATGGTAGTAAAGATTACCAGGGCTGATCTCAATATGTTCAGCAATATGGTTGGTGGTAATACTACGCTCGCCGTGCTCATTAAATAGTTCCAATGCCGCATAAACAATCTTGTCACGTGTCTTCATTTCTATTTCGAATCCCTATCTGTTTAGAGAGTCAGTATATCGCCCCTAACCAGATAGATCGAGTCGTTAACATCTGGTAGGTGGAACCTCAAGCCTTATTCGGCTGTTAGTCAGTCTTGAACGGCTGGCAGCAAGTCTTGTTCTACCGGTAGCTATTTCCCATTGCGATATAAAACTCCCTGATTATATGCTCAATTTATGAAGCCAATTCAGATGCTAACAGGCGAGTAACCTTGGTTTGCACTAGCCCGAATTGTTCATTCCTTGCTATACTCGCGATAGTTTTGTATTCAAAAGAGTAGGTAAAATATGATTATCGTAACGGGTGGCGCTGGCATGATTGGCAGCAATATTGTTAAGGCACTTAATGAAGCAGGCCACAACGATATCCTAGTCGTCGACAACCTAAAGAATGGTAAGAAGTTCAAAAACCTTGTCGACCTAGACATCACTGATTACATGGATCGTGACGACTTCCTAACTCAAGTTATGGCTGGCGATGATTTCGGCCATATCGAAGCGATTTTCCACCAAGGTGCATGCTCTGCGACAACCGAGTGGGATGGTAAGTACATGATGCTTAACAACTACGAGTACTCAAAAGAGCTACTGCATTACTGTGTTGAGCGTGAAATTCCTTTCCTATATGCCTCATCTGCCGCCACTTACGGCGAGACAGATACGTTTATTGAAGAAAAAGAGTACGAAGGTGCGCTAAACGTATACGGCTACTCTAAGCAGCAGTTCGATAACTATGTTCGTCGCTTGCAAGAAGACGCCGCAGCGCATAACGAAAAACTATCGCAAATCACCGGCTTCCGTTACTTCAACGTTTACGGTCCACGTGAAGAGCACAAAGGCAGCATGGCATCGGTTGCTTTCCATCTAAACAACCAGATGAACGCGGGTGAAAATCCAAAGCTGTTCGCGGGTAGCGAGACATTCAAACGTGATTTTGTGTACGTGGGTGACGTAGCAGCAGTGAACCTTTGGTTCCTAGAAAATGGCGTGTCAGGTATTTTCAACCTAGGTACTGGCAATGCTGAATCTTTTGAAGAGGTTGCCAAAGCCGTCATCAAGCACCACGGTAAAGGTGAAATTGAGACCATTCCATTCCCAGAGCACCTAAAAGGCGCTTACCAAGAGTTTACTCAGGCAGACTTAACGAAGCTGCGCGCAACGGGTTGTGATATTCAATTCAAAACCGTTGCCGAAGGCGTTGCTGAGTACATGGCACTGAAGAACAAATAATTGTCCTCTTGCTTTTTTTCAAGATCAGGAGCGCTCGCTAGATTAAGAGCGCTCTAAGAACTGAGAGTTTTCAATGACCGAGAAGCGTAACGACTTCGATCCAGATGCCTACAACCCCACCTTTGAGTGGGGCTTTCTTGCTCCGAAACACTGGGGAACATGGCTAGCTATCTTAGTGGGAATACCATTGGTATTTTTCCCACAAAAAACAAAGTACTGGTTGAGCTGCAAGCTAGCAAGATATGCGATTAAAAAGCCGAGTAGAACCATAAACAATGCGTGGATTAACTTCGGCCTCTGCTTCCCAGAAAAAAGTGACGCAGAAAAAGAGCAACTGCTTGAGAAAACGCTAACCACTGCTGTTTCATTTTTGCTTAACTTCGCCTCTCTTTCGCTACGCAGCCAAAGCTGGTTAACAAAAAGCACCACCGTTCATGGTATCAACAATATTCATGAGACACTGGAGCAAGGGCACAAAGCTATCTTGTTAGTGCCTCACAGCTGGGGAATTGATATTCCTGCTATTTATCTGGCTTCTCAAGGTCTACCTGTTTCAGCGATGGCAAAGAAACAGAAAAATCCGGTGACCGATTGGTTAATGCATAGACAAAGAGTGCAATATGGCGGTCGAGTGTACGAGCGAGACAACGGCATTAAACCTTTTATCAAATCCGTACGAGAGGGCTATTTGGGGTATTACTTACCAGACCAAGATCACGGTCGCGAACACAGTATTTTTGTGGATTTTTTCAATATACCGAAAGCGACACTACCTGGACTGGGTAAATTATCTAAAGTAAGCCGCGCAAAAATCATCCCGGTCTTCTCAAGCTATGACGCTCAAACCGGCTTATTCAATATCGATGTACTTCCAGCGTGGCAGGATTATCCTTCAAAAAGCGATCATCAAGACACTCAGAGAATGAACGAGTTTATTGAAGAGTGCGTAAAAGAACGCCCTGAACAGTACATGTGGGTGCTGCGCTTTTTAACCACTCAGCCGGATCCTGAAAGTACTTACAATCCTTACGAAGACAGAGAGCTGTGGCTCAAGACGTATACACGATGAAAAAAATTCTGATCATAGGTCCATCTTGGGTGGGCGATATGGTGATGTCACAGTCACTTTACATCACCCTGAAACAACAACACCCTGATGCCGTCATCGATGTGATGGCACCCGGTTGGTGTAAGCCGATTCTTGAGCGTATGCCAGAGGTTAATCGAGCGATTGATATGCCAATTGGTCATGGTGAGTTTAACTTTCTCGGTCGTCGAGCGATCGGTAAAACGCTGCGTGAAGCTCAGTATGACCAAGCTTTCATTTGCCCTAACTCGGCTAAGTCGGCACTGATTCCTTGGTTTGCGGATATTCCCAAACGTACCGGCTGGAAAGGTGAGATGCGCTATGGTCTTTTAAATGATCTGCGCCCCAATAAAAAATCATTCCAATACATGGTTGAGCGTTATGTCGCCCTTGCCCACCCTAAAGCAGAAATGATCGACTCTCGCTCTTTAGGTGGATTGGAGCAGCTACCGAGACCGGCTCTCACCATTCTCAAAGATGAGCAGCTAAAAACAGCGAACAAGTTTAATCTTACCTTAGAGACTGCCATCACTGGCCTTTGCCCAGGCGCGGAGTTCGGCCCGGCTAAAAAGTGGCCTGAAACACATTATGCAGAAGTTGCAACCTCGATGAGTAAAGCAGGTAAGCAAGTGTGGCTGTTTGGTTCTCAAAAAGATTTGGACACGTGTAACAACATCAAAGATCTTGTTCCTGAAGAACTGCAATCGCAAATTCACGTCTTAGCGGGTCAAACGAGCCTCATTGAAGCCGTAGATCTGCTTGGTGCTTGCCAAACTGTGGTTGCAAACGATTCTGGCTTGATGCACGTTGCTGCAGCCGTGGGTTGTAACGTTGTTGCGGTTTACGGTTCAACATCTCCCAAATATACGCCACCACTGGCTGAAAAAGTCGAGATTGTGCATACCGACATTGATTGCCGTCCGTGTTTCCAACGTGAATGCGAGTTCAAACACTTAAAATGTCTAACCGAGCTTTCACCGAAACAAGTTATTAATAGCATCCACAAGTTAGAGGCTATTTCGGTAAGCGCATGTTAATTCGGTTTTTCTACACGCTGCTCCTCGCACTTGTCGCTCCTTTGCTTCTGTTTGGCTTATATAAAAGTAAGCCAAACAAACCCAAGTTTGGCACACGTTGGAAGGAACACTTCGGTATCACACCTAAGCTCGCATCAAGCCAGCGCCCTATTTGGATTCATGCGGTGTCTGTTGGTGAAAGTATTGCCGCAACGCCTCTTATCAAAGCGCTAAAAAAGCAAAATCCAGAGCAAACTATTGTAGTGACCACCACAACCAGTACGGGAGCTGAACAGATTGAGAAGCTTGGTGCCTTGGTTGAACACAGATACATGCCGATTGATTTTGGCTTTGCGGTAAAGGGCTTTCTTAACGCGATCCAACCGCAGAAAATGCTGATCATTGAGACAGAGTTGTGGCCGAACACGCTGCACCAAGTTTCTAAGTTTGGTGTACCCATCACAGTGGTAAACGCACGCTTGTCTGAAAAGTCTCGAAACAACTACGCCAAGTTTCAGCCCGTCTTCAATGTCATAGAGCCTTGCTTGATGAAGGTACTTTGCCAAAGTCAATCTGACGCTGACCACTTTGAATCACTGGGTGTCGCGAAGAGTAAGCTAGTCGTCACTGGCTCAATCAAGTTCGATATACAAATTTCAGATGACGTAAAAACAAAAGGTAAAGCGTTAAGGGCTGAGCTTGGTGTAAACCGCCCGGTATGGATCGCCGCCAGTACTCACAAAGGTGAAGATGAGCAGATTCTAGAGGCACATAAAGAGGTACTTAACACCTATCCGGATGCTTTGCTAATGATAGTTCCACGTCACCCTGAGCGATTTGATGATGTGGTTCATTTATGCCAATCCTCAGGGTTTACAACCACGCGTAGAACAAACACAGACATTGAGTCTTATGAAAAGTCACAAGTTTATGTGGGTGACACCATGGGCGAGATGCTGGTTTTAATAGGCGCTGCAGATATCTGCTTTATGGGCGGCAGCTTAATTGGCGATAAGGTTGGTGGGCATAATGTGCTTGAGCCCGCAGCGTTGGGAGTACCTGTGGTGACGGGGCCGAGTTATTTTAATTTCAAAGAGATTGTGGAGCAATTACAGAAAGAAAAAGGAGTTATTGTTTGTGAGTCGGTACAGATGAGTTGCAACATAGTAAGGTTGTTCAACAGTAAATCCGACTATAAGTTACTTCAAAATACAGCACTAAATCTCGTAAAAAAAAGCCAAGGTGCTTTGGCGTATACGGTGTCACTCCAAAAGTAGATATTGGAGAAACGATTACATTACACAGATGTAATACATATGATAATATGTATATAATTATTGCTTTATGGTGCTTCTATGGGAACTCTATCAGTTTGTATTTGTGCATTCAATGCAGAATTGCATATAAGAAATGTTATTAACCAAATCATAGAACAAGATTGTGATGAATTATTAGAGTTAATAATTATCGATGATGGTTCTACAGATTCAACACATTCTATCTGTAATGAAATAGCAAAAGACTTTAACAAACTTAAGTTGATACATCAAAATAATAAAGGGCTTGGTGGGGCAAGAAATACCGCAATAAAAAATTGCAGTGGTAAATACATATCTTTCGTTGACGCTGACGATGAAATAGTTAGTGATTACATATTATTACTCAGTAAGCACATGAAAAGTAACCACGACATAGTTGTGTTTGATTATTATATAAAGAAAAACAATTCAGTTAAAACAGCCACTTCAAGTATTAGATCTGCACCTGTACCTTCGTGCATGTGGTCGATTGAATACCTTATTAGTAATAATTTCACTTTCGTCGAGCACTCTTATTATGAAGATAATGCTATTTCGTACTTTTTATTCCATAAAACAGACAATATATTAAAGGTCAACAAAGAGTCGTTCTACTATGTATATAATGAAAACTCAATAACCAATAAAAAATCCAGAAAAGTTGTTGATGGTAGAATAAAATCATCTCAAGAGTTTATGCGTAACTGTGAAAAATTCAACATTTTCAATGAAGAGTGTATTGCTAATTTGGTTAATTGGTATGAAACAGCAATAAGTCAAACTTTTTATGGTTTCGGCTCTTATCGTTTGCTTAAGGAAGTTATTTTTGAATTTAATAAAATGCACGATGGAATTGATGGAAAAGTTAACAATAAAACGAAAAAAATACTTTTCCTAGTAAACAATTTAGGTTTTTTGGGTTACTCACTAGTTCTAATAACAAAAATAAGCAAGAAGTTCAAATGATTGAGTGCAACAATCAAAGTTATTAGTATTTATAACAAGATAGCTATAAGCAGGTTGTTCTATGAACATTTTCTTGGTTACATCACCATTTCAATACATCTGTGCGGAAGAAGCGCTACGTACTTACGACACCCAAAATAATATATTGCTCTTAGTTAAACAAAGCTCAGAGCCAGGTATCAGTCAGGAAGCAAGACTACTAGATCGAAAAAAGTGGCAGCATATTATTGAAATCCCTAGGGTATCTAGAAGTAAGCATGTACCGAAAGCAATAAAAGAAATAAAGAAACTCACTAAAGGAAAGCGTATAGATCACTTTTTCCATGCTGAATATATGGCTTGGAGAACCAAGTTGATTCTCCGTAATTTACCTATTAACAAAGAAGTTTACTTTGATGATGGGACATTAACTGTCAATGAATATGAAGAGTCAATCAGAACAAAAGAAATATATTATCGACCAAGACTTATTCAAGATATCGTTGTGAGACTTCGCAATTGCAAACCAATTGGTAAGATTAGTCAAAGTAAAAATCTCGAGCTCTTCACCATATTCGACATCCCTAACCCGGAACATAAAATAACGAAAAATACACTATCGACCCTGAAAGAGAGATATAACTCGGAATCCTTGTATGACTCTAATGCACCTATAGGCTTTATTGGGCAAGGAGCAATTGGTCATAAAAGAAGAAAGACCATAGACTCTTATATAAATGAGCTAAATTACTTTATAACAAAACATAATAAGCCAATCGTATATTTCCCTCATCGAACAGAGTCAGAAGAACTGAAAAGTCGAATTCTTCAAATGAAGAATGTCACTTATCATATTAGCGAATTCCCCTTAGAAATAGAAATTCTTGAAAAGCAAATTAAACTATCAGGCTTAGTCGGCATTTTATCTACAGCTCAATACACCGCATTAATGCTATACCCAGGGATGCCTATATACAACTTACACAATGAAAGTGATAAGTCTTTTCAACTAACTGACCTAGTAAGCAAACGTGAACAGAGAATATTCAGTCTTTTCTCTCAAAGTAACATTGTTAATATTGATGTAAAAAAAAGTGGGGAGTAATCCCCACAATTTTTATCTTTTAATCATATCAAATGTTAGTGCTGTTCCTGCCGCTACTGATTTACTTGCTGTACTACCCAGTACACTGTCATAATACTTCGGTGCTAAACCAAACCCAGGACGAATACTGCGTACATTATCTGCTGTAAATACTTCTCCAACTTTCACATCTTTTACTACATACAAAGAACGACGGAATTTAACATTGCCTTTCTCTGCTTCTGTTCTTTCATAGTTTACTTGGCCTAATGCCTGCCACGCCGTTTTAGTATCTTGGCAAAGTGCCTGTAACTCTGCAGGTTCAAGTGAGAAACTATCATCAGCACCACCACCATTACGATCCATCGTGACATGTTTTTCAATAAGAACAGCGCCCAGAGCAATAGACGTAACAGCAGTAGCGTTGTCAATAGTATGGTCAGATAGACCAGACAGAACATCGAAGCGCTCTGCGATGTCGGCTATTGTTTTCAGATTATACTGTTCAGCAGGGGCCGGATAACCGCTTACACAATGAAGAACGACTAACTCCTGACAACCGTTATCTTTAGCCGTTTTGATAGCTTCTGAAATTTCTTCTTCATTAGCCATCCCTGTTGAGATAATCATTGGTTTGCCTGTTTGAGCGACACGTTTAATTAACGGCAAATCTATTACTTCAAATGACGCAATTTTGTATGCCGGTGCATTCAACTCTTCTAAAAGGTCGACTGCGGTAAAGTCAAAAGGAGAGCTGAAAATGGTGATACCTAGCTCTCGAGCTTTTTCGAAAAGTGGCTTGTGCCAATCCCAAGGCATATGAGCGCCTTTATAAAGCTCGTATAAACTTTGTCCATCCCACAAACCACCGTGGATCTGAAACTCTTCAGAGTCACAGTCCATCGTAATGGTCTCATGTGTGTAGGTTTGAAGCTTGATCGCGTCTGCCCCGGCTTTCTTCGCCTCTTCCATAATTTGAAAGGCACGGTTGATATCACCATTATGATTAGCAGAAAGTTCAGCAATGATATAGGGTGGAAAATCTGGGCCGATCTTACGGCCGTCAATGGTTATAAATGGCTTCATTTTTGCCTCAATCAATTGGTTGTCGAATATAAGTTTCATCATCGATTTGGTGGTAGCCCGCTCTTTGGAACAATCGCTGAGAAGCCGTGTTAGCTTTTAAAACAGTGGCATGCAAAGTCATATCAGAGTGTATCGCATCAACGACGGTCAGTGCTTGAGATGCAATACCTCGCCCATAACTTCCAGGCTCAACAAAGATGGAGACAAGATAATGCCCGGCCTTTATTCTATCCAAACGCACGACGCCAAGTTTGCGATGATCAGCGCGGTTTATCATCATATAGAAATAATCAGAAGCCTGGGCCAACTTGTTTGACATCCAGGTCTGATGTTCCGCCCAGGTTGGTGGTTCAGCGTTTAACGCATATTCTCTCGTGCGTGGATGGCACTGCCACTCATAAACCAGTTCGATATCCTCACACGATGCCAGCTCTAGAGACACATCCACCTTATTTAATCCAAGGAGTTGGTCGATGGCAAATGCCACTCGGCGAACACCGCGACCATCACATAAAGCGAGATTGGCTTGCTTTGTTTTACACCAATTTTCAATCAAAGCAGTATAAGCACTCACTAACTCCGTAGAGATGTCTTCAATCCCCACTTTAATTGCGGCTTTACGTTGAGTGAGCTGCTGACTGATCAGTTTCTGGTTGTCAGCCAGAGGGATAATCAGATTTGGCAACCCCAAACATGCTCTCTCCCAACTAGTTGTACCAGGGGCACCAACCGCAACATCATGCTCCAACATTAAACTTGCCATATCGGAGACGAAGTCTAAATGCGTCACGTGAGGTTGGCTAGCACACCATCGTGTGACCTCTTTGTAATGAGGTGCACGTGGAGAGAGTAGAACGGAAAACTTCGCATGGACTTGTGGGACTAAAGTCTCTAATACTTTAAGCGTCGCATTCGGAGCATCGACGCCTCCCATTGATACCAATACCTTCAGAGGTTCAGAGGATAAACTCCGTGACAGGGCTAATTCGCGTTTGCTCGCGAAAGCTGGCTGAAGCATAGCATATTCACTGCCAGCCAACACAACAGAGGCACTTCCACAATACTCTGTTTCGGTACGCCCCAAGGTTTGGTCAAGAAGAGCATCTACGTTGTGAACACGAGAGAGATCATCAATTGCCAACAATCTACAGCCCAACGCTTTCTTGACTCGGCTCTGCCATTGTTCACCTATTGCGTAGTGATCTGTCACGACTAAATCGACATCACCCACCACTTCAATAAAGTCGTTTGCATCCTGAGTGACTGTTTTTTGAAGCCAAGCGGTATAATCCGCATCGTGCTGGGGAGTGATAGCCTGCTGCGGGTTTGCGAGTGTAATCACATTGAACCCGCGCTCTATGATGTACGATCGCATATCCCCCTTTAAAGGCGTGCATGCGAAAGTAACGTCATACTTGTTTCGCTTCAGTTGGTCCGCAAGAACCAAGCATCGCATGACATGTCCGCTTCCAATTAACAAGGAAGCATCGACTCGAAAAATAACGTTCATAACATTTTCACTTTATTCTTTTTCAAGTTTTAAAGCAGAATAAAGTGCCTCTGCCAACTCCCAATCTTCTTGTGTATCAATATCTTGGACACGACACCTAGGCAGCAACACGGCTTTAGAGTGAGGAGAGAAAATGGAAAGCTTGTTTAAGAATGCGTGTGTCCGTCCCCAGTAAAACTGACCAGCATCATGGTAAGCCTCCTCCAGATCCTGAGATCTCACCTGCTCGTTTTCAGGGGCAAACATTGACACCGAACGGTGTTGGTCGAGCTTAATCGCTCGCTGGATTGGGAATGGAAAAGAGGTCGCACTGAATGCAAATTGCACCCCAACATCCTTAAGTAACTCGCCACCTCTCTGAAGATCTTCAGGCAGAACAAACGGAGCCGTTGCATACAAGCAACAAACCGCTTCTAAATCCCAACCTTCATTCTGGCACCAACTAATAGCATGCGCCATGACATCCATAGTGGTCGCATAGTCATCGGCAATGTCTTTAGGACGAAGAAACGGCACATCCGCTCCATGTGCTTTCGCGACTTCGGCTATTTCTGAATCGTCCGTAGAAACGATCACTTTGTCAAAGCAACCAGATGCTTTCGCAGCTTCTATCGAATAAGCGATCATCGGTTTACCGTGAAATGATTTGATATTTTTTCTCGGAATACGCTTGCTGCCACCACGAGCTGGAATAATCGCTATTTTCATTACGAACCTTTTAAAATATCCGTTAACACATCGACAACCGTATTCTGTTGCGCTTCCGTCATACCATGAAACATTGGCAAGGAAATCGCTTCGCGGTAGTACTGTTCGGACTCTGGGAACTCCCCTTCCGTGAAACCTAAATCTTGATAATACGGCTGGGTATGCACTGGAATATAATGCAAATTCACACCAATACCACGCTCGCGTAACGCATCAAAAACTTGTTGATGGCTGAGTGATATCTCATCCAATTTCAAACGAATCACGAACAAATGCAGCCCCGAATAAGTATCGGGAAGCTGGTAAGGCAGGACAATAGGCACATTATCTAACTGACTATAGTAGCCTTGCGCTAACTCGTGACGAGCAGCGACAAACTCATTCAAGCGCTTCATTTGGCTGACACCCAGTGCAGCTTGCAGCTCTGTCATACGATAATTGAATCCAAGGTCGATCTGTTGGTAATACCAACCCCCATGAGACTCACCACGCATCAACTCTGGGTCTCGCGTGATACCGTGACTACGCAGCAGTGCCATTTTATCCGCCAGTTCTTTACTGTTAGTCAGAGCAGCACCACCTTCTGCAGTGGTGACGATTTTTACCGGGTGGAAACTGAATACCGTGATGTCTGAATATTCGCAATTCCCTATCGGTTGGCCTTGATATCGGCCACCAATCGCATGCGAAGCATCTTCAATCAGTTTAAAGCCGTACTCTTTGGCTAACTTACCCATTGCAGCCATATCACATGGCTGCCCACATAAATGGACTGGCACGACGACTTTTGGCAACTTACCTTCCGCTTTTGCTTTGATAAGCTTCTCTTCGAGTCGTTTAGGGCACATGTTGTATGTATCTGGGTCAATATCAACAAAGTCGACTTTTGCCCCACAGTACAAACCACAGTTTGCTGATGCGACAAACGTCACCGGAGATGTCCATAACCAGTCTCCTTGCCCCAGACCGAGCGCGAGACAAGCAATATGTAATGCCGACGTCGCACTGTTCACTGCCAACGCATAGCTTGCGCCAGTATGTTCAATCAGCGCACTTTCAAATGCCGGAACCTGAGGCCCCTGCGTCAGAAAATCTGACTTCAAAACGTCCAATACACTGTCAACGTCTTGCTGGTTGATATCTTGCTTACCGTAAGGAATCACGTTACACCTCACACCGTAAAGTTTGGATCAACGTGCTCTTTAATCAGTTCACGTAAGCCTTCAACAGTTTCCCACTCCGTGTTCGTACCTGAGTTGTATTTAAAGCCGAACGGGACTTTTTTTGCTTTATGATGATCGAGATACTCATCCTCAGTGTAGGTGAATGAAACTGAAGGTAAGATGGCATAATAGCGACCTAAATCAATCGTATTCAAAGAGTCTGTGTCCGTGATCATTTCTTCGTGCAGTTTCTCACCAGGACGAATACCTACCACTTTCGTTTCGATACCAGGTGCGACAGCTTCTGCAATATCAAGGATTTTGTAAGATGGGATTTTTGGTACGAAAATCTCGCCACCTAAGTGGTTTTCAAGAGCATACATCACCATGTTCACGCCATCTTGCAAAGAAATGTTGAAGCGAGTCATCTCTTCATGAGTGATAGGCAACACGCCTTCTTCTTTTTTCTTCATGAAGAATGGAATCACAGAGCCTCGCGAGCCCATTACGTTGCCGTAACGCACAACGCTAAAGCGAATGTCTTTAGAGCCTTTGATGTTATTTGCTGCCGCGAACAGCTTGTCGGAAGCTAGCTTAGTTGCACCATACAGGTTGATAGGGGCGCAAGCTTTATCTGTAGACAGCGCAACAACATCTTTAACACCACATTGTAATGCGGCATGAATAACATTCTCAGCACCATCAACATTGGTACGGATACACTCTGTTGGATTGTACTCCGCAGTATCAACTTGTTTTATCGCTGCCGCATGAATGATGACATCAACACCTTCACAAGCTTGGATCATTCTTTGCTGATCACGAACATCACCGATAAAGAAACGTAATTGAGGGTAATCTTTGGCTGGATATTGTTGTTTGATCTCAAATTGTTTAAGTTCGTCTCGGGAGAAAATAACAATCCTCTTTACTTCTTTATATTTTTCTAGAATCGTTTTAATGAACTGTTTACCGAATGAGCCCGTACCACCCGTAATCAGTACACTCTTGTTATTTAACATATTTTCTCCATATCTTACTTAATTAGCTCATTTCAACATCGAAGAAACAAGCCTTACATATTTGTATATGTTGCTAAACGCTACGCTCTTAAGTTTAGCAACACCAAAGCAAAGTTAAATGCTCATCAAAAACAGCTTCACCCATGGGTGCATTTCTTTGAAAATATAAATGTCCCCGAAAACTTATTTTTGAGCCAGGTCTATCTCTTTCAGGCCATTCGTTCAAACAAAAACCATATGCAAGCATCTCTGGGTTTAAAAACATAAATGCCTTCAATATTTCCACAAATAAGCCAATGGTTACACATTCACATTTGTCTGTTGTTTCTTTCAAATTGCAAATGAGCACATGTTGACATCAAAGCCGTGACAAATTTACACCCGATATGATACTTCTCTACTTACTAAAACGACTTATCTGCTCTAAAGCACCTTGAAGGTGAGCAAAGTTAGGTTGCTCTCCTTTCACTTGGCGATTTGTTTTGTCCATAAATTGATACTGGCCACCAGCACCGACTTCTAAGATGTTGTCATCCGAAATCACCGCATACCCGCTGTAATTCGATGAGATGATCCAATCTCTCTCAACGTGCTCACCCAGTAGGTCTTCCCCCACTGAGTAATCTTTAATGTCATTGGTTACGCCGAGGTAATGCTTCATGACTGTTGGTACAACATCTTGGTGGCTCGTCAGGCTTTGTGAAGACCACTTGGTGTCTAGTTTATCAATGCCTGGGCCAAATATCGCAAAAGGTACTTTCACTTGAGCATCAGTAAAGTTGCTGTTGTGCCCCCAGAAATTCAACTTGTTGTCGTTCATTTCTTGGCCGTGGTCACCTGTAATAATGACAACCGTGTTCTCAAGGTCACCTGTTTCTTTGAGCTTGTTCAACACTTGTGCTGCCACGGTATCAACGTAGCGCACACTCGTCTTATAGCGATTAAAGAATGGTTGTGGGTCGGTTTCATTATTCAACTTCAAGTAGTTAACCACTTCGAGCATTGGCTCATAACGAGGCTCGAAGCCTTTAGGGAAGTCATAACCATGCGGTGCATCGTAGAACAGGAATGAAAATGCCGGTTTCGACTGGTCACGCTTCTGGTACCAATCTAACCAATCTTTTGTCAGATCAGCATCCAGTTCTGAAGGTCGGTTACCTTTCGAGCCAATACGCAGATTGTCCACATTGGTGAATACTGTTTGGTTAAATTCCGGTTTTCTTAGTTGTGCAGCGGTAAATATACCTAAGTCGTAATCGAGCTCTTGTAGACGGTCGATGAGAACAGGGCTCTGTTGATTCGCTAAAAAGCCATGCCAGTAAGTACCTGGAATACCGTAAAACAGACCAAAAATACCAGTACGAGTCGCATTACCTGTCGCCATATGGTTCTCAAAGATTAAACCATCTTGAGCGTATTCCCACATGACTGGCGTATTGTCAGCATTGAATGTGTCGTATCTCCAAGAGTCAACAACAAGGAACATAATGTTGACCGGCTTTTCAACACTCTCGACTTTCAAAGGAGACAGTGGGTAGTTCAGGTCGCTCTTGCGATTTAGTGTCAGTGACTTTTGGCGAGCAATCGCTTCTTCATCAATCCAGCCATATTTTTTCATCATGCTGTTTGACGTCGCAGGATAGAACAGGGGCAAGTAACGCTTCACCATAGTCACAGGTTGATACGCGTGCGCCGCAGCCCAAATGTGGATGCCATGAGTCGCTAATAACGTCAGGAAAGTAATGAACGCAAACTTACGACCGAGTTTGTACGAGCGTACTGGCGCATCGTTTTCCAACCAGCGGATCAAAGTCCACTGAAGACCAAGTAGCAACGCAATCCCACCAATCACCATCACCCACGTAATCAGTGGGAAGCTGACGATTTGCCCCGAGAGTACCAGTTCAAGGACAACAGCATTAATGTGGAAACGGTACTGTGCAAAAACAATCGTATCGATGAACAGAGTTGCGACACCAATGGAAGCGATGACGGCTTGCAATAGGTTTCTTGGCGTTTTGGGTAGAAACAGACTAGGTAGAGCAACAAGACCGATTAACGCCGCAATCAGCGTCATCTGCCCAAAAACAGACACAATAATAAAAACGACCGCTAATGGCTCTGAAGGAAACTCAGGCAAAAATGAGAAATAACGGCACGCGATCAACATGGCAACGAGTGCATTCACCAGAATAAACCATCCGTGCGCGTGTAGCCTCTGTTTCAAAGACATATTTACTATCCTAACTAATTGTATAAGCGATTATTTCGCAGAGTAATCATTGTATCCAGCAAGCAGAGTCTCGAACTCCTCTTCTTGCCAATGTATTTGACGTTTATTGAGCTCTTTGAAGAAAGAGCGCTTCAGGCGGTCGAGGTTGGATTGCTTCCACGCACTCCCTTTACCGTAACCACACTTATCGAAATCGATAATCCAAACTTGATCATGCTGATCGATGAGAATGTTATGAATATTTAAATCGGTATGATTAACACCCAAACGGTGCATTTTCGCTATTTGTTGTCCAATTTGTCGATAAAGGTCTGCCGATACTGAGCGGGTTGTCAGGATATCAACAAGATCGGTAGCACCAGCGATCTTCTCACTCAACAAATCCGCTCGATAAGTGAACCCCGTTTTGACCGCTCTCGCGGCGATAGGTTTCGGGACATTAACACCGGCTTCAATCAGATCGCTAAGTAGCTGCATTTCCAGATAGCAGCGTGTCTTATCCCAACCACCAAACCAATAGCTATCTTCAATCAACTTGCCAAACAGACCACCGCGACGATAGTGTCGCAACGCTGCAGGTAATTTCCCGGTATCAACAAACCAAGTTGTGCCTCGACCTGTTGCACTGCCAATCACACTTTCTTGACCTTGCCAGTATTCGATATCAAACACTAACTCAGGAGGATGCTCCAACAGTTGCTCGTCGAACCATATGACAGAGTTGCGTGAGTGGATCTTTTTGATCATGAGTTAGATTACCAATAATGATTGATCAGAATAAAAGCCCAAGTAAAACCAGCAAATAGCAGAGCAACCAATACCGCCGCCGAGCCTATGTCTTTGGCTCTGCCACTCAACTCATGGCGTTCAACTCCGACTCGATCGACAACCGCCTCAATAGCAGAGTTCACCAACTCGACAATTAATACCAGCACCACAGAGCCCAACATCAGAACCGTTTCTACAGGGCTAACATCCAACCAAATTAACACCATGACCGCGACAGACAGTAAAACCAGCTCTTGTCGAATAGCAGCTTCATATTTGAATGCGGCTTTTAAGCCCTGAATTGAATATCCTGTCGCTTTGATAATCCGCTTCAGACCAGTATTTCCTGGCTTTCCTTGGTTTTCTATTGTCATAGGTGAGTGTTCTGCTATTTGATTGGTGTAAAATGAGCACTATTTTACATTTATCGGCACTCTCTGCATAATCTTAGGCAATTAAATTTGCGAGCGATTTTTATGCCTCTTTTTACTCAAGCACCTGAATCTGTTTGTTTTTTGCGTTTGTCTGCCATCGGTGACGTTTGCCACGCAGTCGCAGCAGTACAAGCCCTGCAAAAACAATGGCCTACAACCAAGGTCACTTGGATCATTGGTAAAGTTGAAGCCCAACTACTACAAGGGCTAGAAGGTGTAGAGCTTATCGTCTTTGATAAAAAAGCCGGCCTTGCTGGTATGAAAGCGATATGGAAACAACTATCTGACCGCAAGTTCGATGCATTGGTTCATATGCAGCTTGCTTTAAGAGCGAGTTTGCTCACTTTAGGCATCAAGGCCGATTATAAAGTCGGTTTTAATTTCAAACGAGCGAAAGAGGCTCAATGGCTTTTTACCAATAAAAAAATCGAGGATGTTCAATCTCAGCATGTCCTCGACAGCTTCTACTCTTTTGTCGAATATTTAGGTGTGCCTCGCTCTGTACCCGAATGGCAACTTCCTATTGGTGCAGAAGATACTCGGTTTGCTCAAAACGCATTGGGGCAAAAACCAACGGTGGTGATTAGCCCAGCGGCAAGTAAAGATGAGCGGAACTGGTTGCCTGAGCGCTACGCAGAATTTGCGGACTATGCGATATCCCAAGGTTATCAAGTGGCGATTTGCGGCTCTCCAGCGGAGCGGGAAGTGACCCTAGCGAAGGTGATCACGGATAAGATGGCTCACCCCGCCTTAAACTTGGTTGGAAAAACCTCTTTAAAACAACTGACAGCGCTCCTCAAAGAAGCTGCGGTTGTAGTGGCTCCAGACTCAGGCCCAGCGCATATAGCGACAACTCAGGGAACCCCAGTTATCGGCTTATACGGTCACAGTAACCCTCTAAGAACCGGTCCTTACAACGACCTAGCTTCTGTTATAAGTGTTTATGAAAAACACGCTGAACTGCAACATAAAAAGCCTATATCCGAGTTACCTTGGAGTACTCGAGTTAAAGGCGACCATGTTATGGCTGATATTTCCGTAGCATCTGTTGTGCAATCTTTCGAAAAAATTACACAAGGTAAATAACATCATGCCAAGCTCAGCAAAACCAACTTTAGCCGTTGCTTTGATTGTTAAAAATGAAGCAAAAAATCTTGAGGCTTGTTTAAACACGGTGGCCGATTGGGTTGATGAAATTGTCATTCTCGACTCCGGCAGCACCGATGAAACTGAGCAAGTTGCTCGTAAGTACACTGAAAAGTTCCATGTTAATCAGGATTGGCCTGGTTTCGGCCCGCAACGACGTATTGCTCAAGAGTATGTTGAGTCCGATTTTGTGCTTTGGCTAGATGCAGATGAACGTGTTACTGATGAGCTAAAGGTAAGCATTCAACAAGCCGTTGAAAAAAATGAACCGAACACGCTCTACAGCATTTGTCGTCTGAGCTGGGTGTTTGGTCGTTATATACGTCATTGTGGTTGGTATCCAGATCGCGTTGTGCGCTTATACCCTACGCGACTGACTCAGTATGATACTGCGCAGGTTCATGAAAAAGTGTTGGTTGATAAATCGATGGTCGTCAAAGACCTTGCCGGTGACGCGATTCACTTCACTTACAACGACCTTGAACATTACCTCAAAAAATCCAACTCTTATGCTCTGGCTTGGAGTGCAGACAGAGCCAAACAAGGTAAAAAAGGCAGCTTTTCGAGTATTATCACTCACTCTTTAGCCTGTTTTGTAAAAATGTATATTCTTAAAGCAGGCTTCCTAGACGGAAAACAGGGCTTATTGTTATCGATGCTCTCAACACACTACACCATCGTGAAGTATTCAGATCTCTGGATCAGAACATCGACCAAAAAACATGGCATGCGTGATGCCCAAAAATAAGATGCCAAGTAAACGAGAACCTACTATGAATATTTGCCATGTGAATCTTGCTACTGGGTTTAGTGGGGGAGAGCGACAAACGTTAGTGTTGATAAAAGAGCAAATTAAGCTCGGCTACACCCTGACCGTCGTTGCTAATCCTAAAAGCCCTTTTTTTCATGAAGTTGAAAAACTTAACTGTCGTGTATTCGCTGCGAAACATTTTCTACTCGGTCACAGCTCAAAAATCACCAGAGATTGTGCTGTGATGCATGTTCATGAAGGTCGAGCTATCTACTGGGCTTACATCCAAAAGTTGCTTTTCAAAACGCCTTACATCATCACGCGTCGCATTGATAACCCTCTGAAAAATAAACCTCTATCGCTAAGAGCTTATGACTCAGCGTCTGCCATCACTGGCGTCAGCAACAAAGTAGTAGAAGTGGTCAAGCAAAGACACCCTGATGCCCACGCCGTCTTCATACCTGACTCTCCAGCAAGGTACACATCAGACCCGATAGAAGTTCAAAAGATACGTGAGCAGTTTGAAGGCAAGTTTCTCGTCATCAAAGCCGCCAAAATGTATCAACATAAAGGCTTCGACGTCGCGATTGAAGCGGCAGCGCTGCTCAGTAAAGTGAATAAGGATATTGAGTTCGCTCTGCTTGGCGATGGTCCTGAGTTCAACACACTTAAACAACTCGCTGCGGACACACCCAATGTTCATTTCATGGGCAACCAAACAGAGATAGGAAACTGGTTTGAAGCTGCAGACTTACTCATACATACCTCTTATACCGAAGGGATGGGCTCTGTAATTTTGGAAGCGATGGCAGCAGGACTACCCGTCGTGGGTTCAAAAGCAGGGGGCATTCCTGATGTGATTACGCACGATGAATCTGGGTTGTTGTTTGAAATTGCAGATGCCAAGGAACTGAGCACACACATTCAATCTCTCTACAACTCGAAAGAGCTGCGAGACAGACTCATCGACGGAGCAACACAACACCTGAATAAATTTGAGATCGAAACCACGGCTCAAACTTATCAATCACTCTACCAACAGTTTGAGAAATAGTTATGAACAAGAAAGTTCTTTACCCTGGTACGTTTGATCCACTCACTAATGGACACCTTGATCTCATAGAGCGAGCAGCAGAAATGTTCGATGAGGTGATCATTGCCGTCGCCGCCAGCCCAAGTAAGAACACCATGTTCACACTGGAGGAGCGTGTAGAGTTTTGTATCGAAGTCACTAAGCACCTTGATAACGTGACAGCACAAGGGTTCAGTGGGCTTATGGTCGATTTCGCGAAAGAAGTTGAAGCCAATGTCTTAATCAGAGGCCTACGCACAACGGTCGACTTTGAGTACGAGTTTGGACTCACCAACATGTACCGCAGACTCATGCCAGGCTTAGAGAGCGTATTCCTAACGCCTGCAGAAGAGTACGCCTTTATCTCTTCGACTATCGTCAGAGAAGTCGCCATTCATGGTGGTGATGTCACTCAATTCGTTCCTAGTGTGATTGCAAAGGCGCTTCACAGCAAAACTCACATTTAGCAAACAGCCCTCTTATTGAGGGCTGTTTTGTATTTTCTGCTAGGGCTGTGCTGTCACTTGATAGCGTAAATAGTAGTTCTGCAGTTTGCGATACTCCTGAGCCCAATCTTGGTCTGGGTTTTCGACGGTGCTGTTCAAGTTAAATACGCTATCTTGATCGCGCCAAGGAAACAGTTTTTCTGCATTGCCGTTGGCAAATGCTCCATGATGGGTAATCGTACGAGCACTATTGTAACCAATATTACTCACACCATCTTGAGACAGCATGTTTTCACCGCCTAGAGAAATATACGCTTGGTCAGACAAACTAAAATGATACAGCGTTGGATAGACATCTCGATGGGATCCAATTCGATGTTGGTCATACTCATAGTCTGTATGCTCTAAAATTGCATCTGGAACATACATATAAAAAGGCGCACCATACGTTAGGCCGAACTCTTCCTTGGTATCCGTCGCCAAATAACGAACACGATGATCACCTGAAGCCGCTATCAAGGTTTGGTTACCTAACGGTGATGCTTTCACACCCGTAATAAATTGTCCCAAAGCGTCGTTTGCATATTGGTAGACCTGAAGAAGGTTTGTCGCTTCCCCTGCCATTGGGCCGAGTAACTGTTTTAGTCGCTCGCTCTCTCGTACTGGCTTGGCTTGATAGTCTGACGGCGCTCTAAACGGGGAGTGGTTGGTCACCGTCATGATGTATATCATCTGCGGTTTGTCCGCTTCCTCAAGCAATTTACGAGCAAACTTAAAGGTAAATTCGTCTGGGACTCCCCAAGTATCCGCTTCCTCTTTAGCTTCTGGGAAGGCTTTAATGATGCTGTTTTCGTCGTAAACCACATCAAAACCTTGGCGGGGTAAATAGTTGGCGAGGTTACGCCACATACTGTTACCACCATAGATAAACACCACATCATAGCCTGCCTGTTTATATGGCAAGACAGCAGAGCTTGGCAGCTCAACGCGTTGTGCATTTGAGTGGCTGATGGTCGGTATATCGCTGTGAAACAGCATCATAACAATGCTATCTATCGTTGCAGATGTACTCGCCATGAAGCGCTTAAAGACAAAATCTTCATCAAAATGTGTGCGTAAAGAGCCCAGCAGGTCATTGTTTTCTGGATCATCTTCGACAAGCACATTGTTTCCAAGCCCTTCCATCAATGCCATCACAACGTGAGGTTGGTGAGTTTCTAGGTACTCATTTTTAGGCGTCGTATACACTGGATTAGGTTGCCCTAACACTTTAAGCATTTGCTGCTCAAGAGCTTGCTTGGAAATAGGCTCAAATTTGGATTGTTTTTTATAGTCACTCTTAGCCCAATCGAGCGCCATAAAGGCATTAGGGGTAATATTATTAAGCGGAGCATATTGAGATACATTGGCGTGGTAGCGCTTCAAAGGTAACGTACCAACAGACCCTCGAGCAATCACCACCGTCACAGCAATCATAGCGACAACAGACACAGTAACGTGCCACCAACGACGAGCCTCCCAGTGTTTATTCTCTAAACGTTCCAATAACTTACTTGAACCCACATAGCCAAGTAGTCCAATGAAAATAGCCGTCAAAAACGATCTTAGAATTGGATAATCTGCCCAAGCATTTTCTAGTACCGCTTCAGTATCGTCATCGATTAACCCAAAAACAAAGACATCAATATAGCTACCATAAGTAACGTAGTAGTAGTAGTTAGCAATAGACATTCCCGACAACAAGAAAAATATCAAGGCACTGTAGCTAGGGATAATTCGAGCGAACTTTCTGTAAATGGAAGAGAAGCTAGCAACAATCAGCCCCACTAGCAACAAAGGGGCAAACCCAATTGCGACCACTTTTGCGTCAAAACGGAGCCCAACCCAGAAAGCACGCCAGACATCCGTCTCGATACCGATTAATTCTGAAGGGTCCACAACCTGAAAGTAGAACAATGCGCGAGAAAGAGACAGGAGGGCAATACCCGCAATAAAAAGCACGATAAGTGTGCGAGTCAACTTACGATAATTTTGGTCAAAATCCATGTTTTACGCTTTTAGAAGGGGTGGTTAAATCAAGCGCAGCATGATATCACAGCTCAATACCATGCTCGGTTTATATTCAGGAAATGCGTTTTCTAAAGTTCCTAGCTTTGGCAAGAATCACAGAAAAACGTATTTCTCTGTCCAATTTTCTGTTCTTGCAGTGCTTCCCCACAACTTGGGCAAGGCTCGCCCGCTTTACCATAGACCTGCAACTCTTGCGCAAAGTAACCGGGTTTACCGTCCGCTTGAGCAAAGTCTTTGAGTGTGGTTCCGCCTTGCTTAATTGCGGTGGCGAGAACTTGTTTGATCTCGTGAGTCAGACGATCCCACTCTGTTGCGGTGATCTTATTGGCGGGTCGAAGCGGGTGAATTTTGGAAGAGAACAGCGCTTCATTGGCATAGATGTTACCAACACCCACCACGACTTTATTGTCCATGATAAACTGCTTAACTGGAACACGACGCTTCTTCGCAAGCTCAGCAATGTAAAGAGCGTTGAACGCCTCCGTCAGCGGTTCTGGGCCTGCTCCTAGCAATACCGGGTGTGTTTCATCAGCAGGACTCCATAACCAAGCGCCAAATCGACGAGGATCGTTGTAGCGCAATACTTTACCGTTCGTTAGTTTTAGATCGACGTGATCATGCTTGCCTGCGGCTATCTCAGCATCTAACACACGTAAAGAGCCAGACATTCCTAAATGAACAATCGCATTGCCTGCATCAGTCTCAATAACTAAGTATTTGGCTCGGCGAGAGATCGTTTTTATCACCTTCCCTTCTAACTTTTTTAGCTCTTGGGGTATATCCCAACGAAGTTTCGGAGTGCGAAAAGTTAAAGTCGCGATAGTTTGACCAACCAAATGCGGGCTTATCCCCATACGGCTTACTTCAACTTCAGGTAACTCTGGCATACAACAGTTCCATTATTTTAATCATTTACTAATAAGTCTTAAGGCATCAAGTACTCAGGCTCAACCGACACGGCTAGCCATTTACCCTGCCAGTTCTGTAACAGCCAAAAATCGGGCAATCGGTAGTAAGTAATGCGCTGTGGCTCTTCTTGGTTGAGATACCACACCTCAATAGTTTGTGGTGAACTCAGAGACGCGCTAAGAGATTGATATGTCTCAGCATCGACTTCTGTGCCAACAAGCTGTTGCCAACGCTGTGAGAGGGTTTGAGCATTTGGTTGTGTCAGTTCTATAGGTCGGCCTTGTTCCTGATACTCCCAGCCATTCTCGTTCAACACAATAGACCACTGCGAGAAGTGCATTGCGGTGATTTGATCTGATGGATTCAGCAGGTAAGGAAAGCCGCTTTCAGACGTAACTTCAGCTTCAGGTGCTAACAGATAAGTTTTGATGATCGTTGGCAGGTTGAGTACGCCAATAAAGGCAATCACACTCAGGATTAGAATGTTGTTCCAGCGGCGACCACGGTATCTCATTGCTTTTACTCATCTCTGCACAAAGAAGACTCAGTATAGCGTGAAAGTGGCGAGATATTCTATCTGGTGGCGATTGGGACAAACGTTGTGGCAAATTATAGGTATAAAAAAACCCAGCGATAAGCTGGGTTTTTCAATTCTTTCTTCTACTTAAGAAGAGCCAAAAAAGCATCAATTACTTGATTTTCGCTTCTTTGTACATAACGTGCTGGCGAACTACTGGATCAAACTTTTTGATCTCAAATTTGCCTGGCATGTTACGCTTGTTCTTGTCAGTTGTGTAGAAGTGACCAGTACCTGCAGAAGATACTAGACGAATTTTCTCACGAATGCCTTTAGCCATTGCTTAATTCCTCTTAAACGTTTTCGCCGCGTGCACGGATATCAACAAGAACAGCATCGATGCCTTTCTTATCAATGATACGCATACCTTTAGCAGTTAGACGTAGTTTAACAAAACGTTTTTCGCTCTCTACCCAGAAACGATGAGTTTGTAGGTTCGGCAGAAAACGGCGCTTAGTAGCATTGCGTGCGTGTGAACGGTTGTTACCCGTTACTGGACGCTTACCAGTTACTTGGCATACTCGGGACATGAATGTCTTCTCCAATCGTTTCAGCTCGATATCAACCTTGGTGGCCGAACCTCTCTATCTATAAAAAATAGAAGGTAAAAACCGTTATGGAAAACCCATACAAGGCTATCAAAGGTCGCGCATTATACTAACTTGACGCGCATTGCTCAAGACCCGAACAGATCCTTTTTAAGGATTTCGTGATCTTTTTTTGTGCAACACAGCTTGCTTGAGTAATCAGAGCTGATTTAAGGTCTAAAAATGTGGGCGAATCATAGCAGATTTCTAGCAACTAACAAGCCATAATGTGATTCAAATCCACCCACGTTCAGCAAAAGAGACCACTTCACCATCACCAACCACGAAATGGTCGAGCACCCTAATGTCAACCAGCGCCAACGCATCGGTTAATCTGCGCGTGATTCTTCTGTCGGCTTGGCTCGGCTCTGCGACGCCAGAAGGGTGATTGTGAGCCAATATCAGCGCCGCAGCGTTGTGGTGCAGAGCCCGTTTGACGACTTCTCTGGGATAAACAGACGCAGCATCAATCGTGCCCTCAAACATCACTTCATCCTTAATCACCCGGTTCTGATTGTCTAGAAATAGGATATAAAAGGCTTCGCGTTGGCGATCTCTCAACACACTCGAAAGATAGAGCTTTGTATGGGTGGGACTCGTTAGCGCGTCGCCTCGGTTTAGCGTCTCGGCAAGATAGCGCTGGGTCATCTCCAACACCGCTTGCAGTTGAACGTACTTAGCCTGCCCTAACCCTTTATGCTGGCAAAACGCCTTCTCTGAAGCAGAGAACAACTGACGCAGAGAACCAAAATCTTGGATAAGAAAATCGGCCAGCTCGATAACGTTCATGCCTCGCGTGCCAGTGCGCAGAAAAATAGCGAGTAATTCGGCATCCGACAACGCTTGTGGTCCACGTTGCAGCAATTTTTCTCTTGGCATTGAATCGTTAGGCAAAGCTTTTAGTATCATTAGGTGGCTCTGTAGGTGAATAAGCCCCTATTGAACAAAATAAAAAACGAAAGTCGTATCTGACTTTCGTTTTTTTCGTTAACCACTGCTTTTCTATGTAATTGAGCGATCCATCAAAGCTTAAAGTTTCCAACCAGATCGTGAATTTCAGATCCTGACTGCGACAACTGAGTGCTAATGCTTTCTGCATGCTGAAGTGTGTCGTTGATATGGTTTACGATTTGCTGAATCGCCACTAGGTTCTGATTGATATCCTCAGCGACCGCGCTCTGCTCTTCTGCCGCCGTGGCGGTTTGAATACCGCGATCTCGAATCATACCGATAGAGTGTTGCACGCCAGACAGAGATTGTTGGATCATTGACGACTCTTCAACCGTCTTCGCGCCGCGCTCCTGGCTCGCCGACATAGTCGTCACCGCTCGTGATACGCCTGTTTGCAGTTGCTTGAGCATATCACCAATTTCATGGGTACTGTTTTGTGTGCGGCTTGCTAGCGAACGAACCTCATCAGCAACCACGGCAAAGCCACGACCTTGCTCACCGGCACGTGCAGCTTCTATCGCCGCGTTCAATGCGAGTAAGTTGGTCTGCTCAGCAATTTCGCCGATCACATCTAGCACCTTGGTAATTTGCTCGGTTTGTTGGCTCAGCTCTGCGATCGCTTCAGAGGAGCTGTTGACCTCATCGACCAATTTACTGATTCCATCAATCGCTTGGTCCACTTCGCGCTGCGCCTCGGTCACTTGTCCGTTGGCATCATCAATCGCCTGCGCCGTTTCATGGGTATTGCTGGCGACCTCTTTAGCCGTCATGCTCATTTCCGTCACCGCTGTGACCACTTTATCGGTTTCGAGGCAGTGATTTTGCATTTGAGCACTGGCTTGAGACGTCTGCGAATCCAGTTGCCCAGAGACGCTTTGTACGGTATCGGCAGAACGTTGAATGTCCTGCATCAGCGGATGAAGCTTATCCATAAACTCATTAAAGGCCGATGCCACCTCTCCGACTTCATCTTTACTTTCCATTTTCAGACGCGCCGTTAAGTCACCGCCACCAGCCGCAACATCTTGTAAAGACTTAGCAATATGCTGCAGTGGTTTAATGCCTTTAGACACAATAATGCTCGTCAGCACGCTCGTGATAATAAGGCCAATGACCGAGATTGTTATTGCTGACAGTGTATGTTCATTCAGCTCTTGGGTACGCAGTTCACGCTGCATCGCTACTTGCTGATCAATATCATCAATGTAGATCCCGGTACCCAACACCCAGTCCCACTTAGGCAAGTACTCGGCGTAACCTAATTTTGGCGCCTGCGCATCAATGCTTGGTTTATGCCAAGAGAAATACAAAAAACCATCGCCGTTTTTAGACGCATCAATCAAACCACCAATAACCGCCACGCCATTTTCATCTTTCAAACCGATGAGATTTTTGCCTTCTAGGGACGGTTTAATCGCATGCAACGTGTTAACACCTTTCGAATCATACGCAAAGAAATAGCCATCACTCTCAAAACGCATCGCTTTAAGGATATCTTTTGCCGCTTGTTTGTTATTACCGTTGACGTCTGTATCGTACAGCGGCTTTATCGCGGTAACGCCCATCATCATGTAGGCTTGCAGCTCTTTCTTACGTGTATCGATCAACTCTTGTCTGTCGCGCGCCAATTCAGCTTCTAAGCTATTACTGCCGTTAATGTAATAGACCACCGAGATCAATGTGGTGATCAACAACAAAGGGATCAGAGTCACCAGCAGCAATTTACCTCGACTTTTCAGTACCATTTTTTTCCACTACCTCATTATTGTTATTTTCCCCTCTTATCTTGCAGAGCAGGCAAAGATTGTCTGTGAGGTAGACGAAGGTTTTATATAACTCTCAGTAATTAATATTCTGTAGTTTGATATCGATTAGCTTCTCCTCAGATTTGCAGAGGTGATGACAGAATCAGTTGTGTTAAAATCGTCGCCAGAAAATTGGAGATTTAAGATGCAAACACTCGCAGGAAAGAAAATTCTACTCGGTATCAGTGGCGGTATTGCCGCGTATAAATGTGCGGAGCTAACACGTCGCCTAATAGAAAGAGGGGCACAGGTCCAAGTGGTGATGACGCACGCAGCGAAGGAGTTTATCACCCCACTCACCATGCAGGCCGTCTCGGGTAGGCCGGTGTCTGATAGCTTACTTGATCCTGCAGCGGAAGCGTCTATGGGTCACATTGAGCTAGCAAAGTGGGCTGATCTGGTGCTACTTGCTCCTGCAACAGCGGACTTGATTGCTCGTATGGCCGCTGGCATGGGTAACGACCTATTGACCACACTCGTCCTTGCAACCGATGCGCCAGTTGCGGTCTCTCCTGCGATGAATCAACAGATGTATGCCCACCCAGCAACGCAAGAAAACATCGCGACGCTGAAACGTCGAGGTTGCCAAATCTGGGGCCCAGCGGCTGGAGAGCAAGCGTGTGGTGATGTTGGTATGGGTCGTATGCTAGAGCCTATGCAGCTTGTTCACCGTTGTGAGAACTTCTTTCAGCCAAAACCTCTTGAAGGGCGTAGCGTATTGATCACTGCGGGTCCAACTCGAGAAGCGATCGACCCTGTTCGCTACATCTCTAACCATAGCTCAGGCAAGATGGGATACGCGTTAGCAGAAGCAGCAGTTAATCTCGGCGCAACGGTAACGCTAGTGAGCGGCCCTGTTGCTTTAGCAACGCCAGAAGGTGCAACACGAGTTGACGTCGAGAGCGCTCAGCAGATGTTCGATGCCGTTATGGGCTCAGCATCACAACACGATGTCTTCATTAGCTGCGCCGCCGTAGCCGATTACCGCCCTCGCACCGTAGCCGATCAAAAGATGAAGAAGGTCGACGGGACTGATGATATGTCTATCGAGATGGTTAAGAACCCAGATATCGTCGCGACTGTCGCAGCCATGACACAAGATCGCCCATTCACCGTTGGTTTTGCAGCAGAAACTCAAGATGTAGAGAAGTACGCGCGTGGCAAACTGGAGAAGAAGAACCTCGATATGATCTGTGCCAATGATGTGTCGGTAGAAGGACAAGGCTTCAACAGCAATAACAACGCATTGAACCTTTACTGGAACAATGGTGAACAATCGCTTCCTTTAGAGAGCAAAGAGGCATTAAGTTTTAAGATCTTGGAGCAAATCGAAAGACTTCTTGAAGCGTAGCCGCATTTTTGCGCTGACAATACCCTGACATCTCTCGATTCTGTTGACCTAATGCTTACAGAGCTAGGAACAGAATTGATTGGTGTTTATAATCCTTTTCACTCATCATCCTCTCTATCAAAGGAAGTAAACAGATGGCTGGTACCCGCAAATCGAACCGTCGTGAAGAAATTCTACAAGCGCTTGCTCAAATGTTGGAGTCAGCAGAAGGCGCCTCTCGCATCACAACGGTAAAACTGGCCAAGCAGGTCGGTGTATCAGAAGCTGCACTTTATCGCCATTTCCCAAGTAAAGCGCGCATGTTTGAAGGGTTAATCGAGTTCATCGAAGAGGCGCTAATGTCGCGCATTAATCGTATCCTTGATGAAGAGAAAGATACCTTAGAGCGCATTCGATTGGTGCTCCAACTGATCCTTGTGTTCTCAGAACGTAACCCTGGCCTGACTCGTATTTTGTCTGGTCATGCTCTAATGTTTGAAAACGAACGTCTACGCGATCGTATCAACCAGCTATTTGAGCGTATCGAAACACAGCTGCGCCAGATCCTGCGTGAGCGCAAGATTCGTGAAGGCAAATCTTTCCCTGTGGATGAAAGAATTCTTGCCGCTCAATTGCTTGGACAGGTTGAAGGTAGTCTCAATCGCTTTGTGCGTTCAGACTTCAAATACCAACCGACTGAAAACTTTGATGCTTACTGGGCGCTACTGAGTGCTCAAATTAAATAAATTCATAACCTAAGCGGTGCTTATGACGACAAAAACCAGTTCGACACAACACGTAATCACCAAACCACCTTTTCAGCTTTCGCTACTGCACCCTAAATATTGGGGTGTTTGGTTCGGTTTTGGCTTGCTTGCCTTCATTGTTAATGTGCTGCCTTATCACGCTCTGCTGCTGATTGGCCGCTCTCTGGGCGCGATTGGCGCTCGTTATGGCAAAAAGCGCGTTGCTATCACCGCACGCAACCTAGAACTCGCATTTCCCGACAAGCCCGCCGACGAAGTTGATGCCATGGTGCAAGAGAACTTCAAGAATACTGGCATGGCGCTTATCGAAACCGGCATTACTTGGTTCTGGCCAACGTGGCGCTTCAAACGTCTGCTGGTCGACAAGGACACCCAAGCCCTGCGCACTCATCAGCAGAATGGCAAAGGCGTGCTACTGTGTTGTGTTCACGCTTTGAACTTAGAGATCACTGCTCGCGGCATGGCGGTATTGGGTATTCCGGGTCTTGGCGTCTATCGCCCACATAACAACCCTGCTTATGAGTTCATTCAGTACCGTGGTAGAACTCAAAATGGCAACCGCTTGATTCACCGTAAAGACGTTAAGCGTATGATCAAAGTACTGCGCAAAGGGGAGATCCTTTTCTACCTGCCAGATCATGATTACGGCCGTAACAAGTCGGTATTTGTACCTTTCTTTGCCGTCGAAGATGCCTGCACCACTACTGGTACCAGCATTTTGGCTTACACCAGTAAGTGTGCACTGGTTCCGGGCTCTGGTTTTAGAAATGAAGATGGGAAGTATGAGATCATCGCCAATGAGTCGGTGGAAGCTGATTACCCGCAAAAAGATGAGAAAGCCGCCGCAGCCTACATGAACCGCTACCTAGAGAAAACCATCTTAAGAGCACCAGAGCAGTGGATGTGGCTGCACAAGCGCTATAAGACCATGCAAGACCCAGAAGTGCCAAAAGGCATTCGCTACAAATAAACGTTCACCAAAAGAAAGGGGCTGATGATTCATCAGCCCCTTGTGCATTTTATATTCTCAACAGAATCGTAGTATACCAATCACAGTAAGTAAGTGATCAAAAATAGCGCCGGAAAAAGGCTTGAGAACAAGGCAGAATTTTTCGATAAGTAGTTATTCTACAATCAAAAATTCTAACGCAGTTATCGAGCATTTTAACAAGCTAGGGTGAGCAATTATTTACTACGATTGGTATTAAATTCCGTACTCAGCGCGGTACGCTTTCACTGCTTCTAGTTGTGCTGCGTCTGTGCCCTTTTCTTCAAGGAAAGTAACTAGGTCAGTCAGGCTAACGATTGAGATGATTGCGCAACCGAAATCGCGCTCAACTTCTTGAATCGCAGACAGTTCACCTTTGCCCTTCTCTTGACGGTCAATCGCGACCAGAACACCCGCTAAGTCAGCACCGTTCGCTTGGATGATTTCCATTGACTCACGAATCGCTGTACCTGCTGTGATCACATCGTCCACCAGCATGATACGACCTTCCAGTGCGCTACCGACTAGGTTGCCACCTTCACCGTGGTCTTTCGCTTCTTTACGGTTAAAGCAGTAAGGCGTGTCTACATCGTGATGATCTGCCAGCGCAACTGCCGTTGTCGTTGCGATTGGGATACCTTTGTATGCAGGGCCAAACAGTACGTCAAATTCAATGCCAGAGTCTGCTAGTGCTGCCGCGTAAAAACGACCTAGGCGTGCTAGATCACGACCTGTGTTAAACAATCCAGCATTGAAGAAGTAAGGGCTCTTACGGCCAGACTTTAAAGTAAACTCACCAAACTTAAGTACTTCTTTCTCTAGTGCAAATTCAATAAATTCACGTTGATATGCTTTCATGCTCATCCTCTAAATTAATTTACTTTCCAGTTCCTAACTTCCAATCACTTAGGAAGCTAACAATGATGTATTTTCTAAATAGATAGCTCTACAACAAGGCAGCAAGGTTTTTCAGCCCTATGAGCATAGGGGACCTATGTGATTAGGGTGAAAAATTGCAGCTAACGCGGGTGTAGAGTTATATATGACGAAAATAAAAAAATAGCCCCTTAAAAAGGAGCTATTAAAATTGATTATTCTGCCAACGCCGACTTCTGCGCTTCAACAATATCGGCAATGCCCTTATTCGCTAGGGCTAAAAGCTGCATCAGCTCTTCGTGGCTAAACGGTTCGCCTTCTGCTGTGCCTTGAATCTCAATCATCTTACCGTCTTCCGTCATTACAACGTTCATATCGGTATCGGCTGCTGAGTCTTCAACGTACTCAAGGTCACACAGAGCTTGTTCACCAACGATACCCACTGAAACTGCCGCAACGTGGCCTTTCATTGGGTTCGTTTTAAGCTTACCGCTCTCTAACAGGTGATTAATCGCGTCAGCCATTGCTACGCTCGCACCAGAGATAGACGCAGTACGTGTACCGCCATCTGCTTGGATAACATCACAATCGACAGTGATCATGATTTCACCCATCGCTTTTAGATCAACCACCGCACGTAGGCTACGAGCAATCAAACGTTGGATTTCCATTGTACGACCGCCTTGCTTACCGCTCGCGGCTTCACGACGGTTACGAGTGTGTGTTGCACGTGGCAGCATGCCGTATTCGGCTGTTACCCAACCCTTTCCTTGACCTTTCAACCAACGCGGTACGTTCTCTTCTACCGTCGCGTTACATAGAACCTTGGTGTTACCAAACTCAACCAGCACAGAGCCTTCAGCATAAGCTGTATAGTTACGAGTAATTTGAATTGGACGAACTTGATCTACGGCGCGGTCATTTGGACGCATAAGTATCTACCTTATTAGTCTTATCTTTAGGTGTTTAACTATTGAAAGTGTCTGTCACCTAAGAAAGGGGTGAGACAAATTGGATTGGGACGAGATTATATAGCAGTTTGCGGTGCAAAGCTATTTATCCTGAAGCTCAGCGCTTCCAGAGCAGCTTCTAAACCAACAACGCAATGGACGCACATAGCACCCCGTATCGTGATACTATGCGTGCGCGTTATTTTCAGAATGATAAAAGACAGGAAAATTCGATGATTTATAGTATGACGGCATATGCACGTAAAGAAGTAAAAGGCGATTGGGGTACAGCTGTGTGGGAAATCCGCAGTGTAAACCAGCGCTACCTTGAAACTTACTTCCGCATGCCAGAGCAGTTCCGTGGCCTAGAGCCAATCCTTCGTGAGCGTTTTCGTAAACGTCTAGCACGCGGTAAGGTTGAATGTAATCTGCGCTTTGAAGCAAACCCTGCGGCAAAAGGCGAGCTGAGCATCAACGAAGGCCTAGCGCAGCAAGTAATCAATGCGGCAAATCAAGTAATGGGGATGACTGGCGAAGAGAGCCGTCTAAACCCGTTCCAAGTAATGAACTGGCCAGGCGTGATGGAAACACCAGAGCAAGACATGGACGCGATCAACAAAGACCTGCTAGCCGCGTTTGATGACACTGTAAAAGATTTCATTGATGCTCGTGGTCGTGAAGGTGAGAACATGAAAGCTCTGATCGAACAGCGTCTAACTGCAATCACAGAAGAAGTTGTTAAAGTTCGTGCGCGCATGCCTGAGATCCTAGAGTGGCAACGTGAGCGTCTTCTTAATAAATTTGAAGAAGCGAAGATTGAGCTTGAAGGTGCACGTGTTGAACAGGAACTGATCCTGCTGGCTCAAAAATCTGACGTCGCTGAAGAGCTAGATCGTCTAGATTCTCACGTAAAAGAAGCCACTAACATCCTGAAGAAAGGTGGCGCATGTGGCCGTCGTCTAGACTTCATGATGCAAGAGTTCAACCGTGAATCCAACACACTGGCATCTAAATCTATCAGTACTGACATCACCGCATCTGGTGTAGAACTTAAAGTTCTTATCGAGCAGATGCGTGAACAGATCCAAAATATTGAATAATCTATTAGGTTTCCACCTAACATGATTCGAAAATAGCTCCTGCTCTCAGGGGCTATTTTTTATAGCAGGCGTAGTTTCTCTCTTCGGCATGCCCTTTGCTGAATAGAAACAGATGCTCACCTTGCACTTTGTACATTAATTCAATTTTAGCTCTCACTAGGGCATCCATGTCGCGCACAAGGCTACCACTGTCTGCGGGCTTCAAATCCCAATCGATATGATGATAGGCAACCGACAATCGGCCATTTTCAGCGGTATAGTCTGCCTCAAAATAGACTTCATAGGGATGGGGGCCCGATGTTTCTGTTGTGAAGTGTCCCTTTTGAAAAATCAGCAACGTATTATCTGAAGTGAACTCTAAAATAGAGCGATCAGCGATCTCTTGATAACCGCTATAGCCTTGCGTGACAAACCCTTCATCGAGCTGTACACATGCCCAGCGCGTACCCGCCAACTGTTGCTGCTCAAATTTCCATTGATACAGCCCTATCGCGACAACACTGACAAAGAGCACGATGTTGAAAGCGATAACTGTTTTTAACCGCATATTACTCTCGCCTTCTTGATTGCTTTAACGACTGTCTCTGGTATCTGCTCGACCGTCACTGAGTGATTCACATAACTGGCGTTCTTGTTGCCATTTTTTGCAAACGCGAACGCTTTAATCAGATACACACCATCCTCATACGCCGACTCTGCCACTCGCAAGTACACATCCGCATGACAAGTAGGAAAAGACAGTGTCGCTAACTCATACGCGAGGAGTTGACCGTCGCTAACCAAATACGCGCTGTCGTGAAGATAAAAGTCAGTTGCGCCAACCTGGAAGTGTTGATACTCACTTGGCTGAAGAAAGTCTGGTTTTCTTATAAAAGGTTTCGCTAGCAAGACAAATACCAGGCAAACAAACAGAAGCACTGTTATCACGCCATGCCACAGATACAGGTTCTCTTTGTGTGTGATAGGAGCGCTAACTTTGATGGGTTCATCGCCTTTACTTGACGCTGCCGGGATAACATCACCCTCTTGGATTACTCGAGTCGTACGCTGTTCGACCTTCTCTTTTACAGGCTCTTCAGCGCATTGAATTTCAAGCACATAGCCAATCTTACTCACAGTTCTAATGGTGACGTCAGTCGCACCTAACTGAGCGAAGCTTTTTCTTAAACCAGAAATAACATTAGTGATCGCTTGGTCGGTGACAAGAGCGCCCTCCCAACAAGTTTCAAACAGACACTCGCGGGTAACGTGGGCACCCCGATTCTCTAACAACAAGCTCAATACATCATAAGGCAACGGCCGTAATTGAATGCTATCACCCTCCACACTCGACAGTGTCCGGGTCGCGGGATCAAGTATCAAGTTGGAAAAACAGACTCTATGCATAGGCTCACTGTGACTAGAAGTTGAGCAAATATCACTCAAAAATATACTGCGGAGCTTTTGATCATATCACTACTGCCTCTGCGACGTAAGAGGTGGTTTGAAAACCACCAAAAATCGAAAGAGGACAACCAAGAAAAATACACCATCAACCATATCAATAACTTACCCCAAAAATATAAAAATACATAAAGAGGAAATTTATAAAAACCCTGCAATTCATGAAGTTTAAATGTAATCCCGCTTTAGTTTTATATTGATACTGAACACATAATGCACACCGTTTTTTATTTCCAAAAAGAGATTAATAAAATGAAAAAAGCAGTGATCCTTTTAGCAGCATTTTCTGCCTTTGCAGGTGCTCAAGAGCAAGCCGTAGAAAAAGACGTGTCTGGTTTTTATTTAGGTGGTGGCTTCGGTACTACAACTTATGATGATGATGCTGCATTTTCTACGTTAGAGACTAACGACTCTACTTTTAAACTGATTGGTGGTTACCAGTTTAACCGCATCGTGGGTGTTGAAGCGCAATACACAAAATACAGTGACGTAACTGCACCAGGCTTTTCTGGTGCTATCGAACCTACAGGCGTTTCGATTGCAGCAAACCTTGGCTACACGTTTGATAACGGCTGGCGCCCATTTGGTACTGTTGGTCTGACTCACCTTTCATTTGATACTAATGGCTATGGTAGCGATGATGAGACAGCACTGCGCCTAGGTGCAGGTGTTGAATATACTCCGGCAAGTCTTGAGAATTTAAACTTCCGCGTTGCTTACGAAGTGGACACGTTCAATGTAGATATGGGTACTCAGTACTACAATGATGTGACTGTTCAGCTTGGTAGCTTCTACGCTGGTGCAACCTACAAGTTCTAAGAATCAACATTTCGTTGAATTAGAAACCGTTCGTTGATTTATAAAAAGGGCGACTCAATGTCGCCCTTTTCAGTATGTGTCTATTTTCTTTCGCTATTACTCATCAGGCTCTTGCGTACGTCGGTCGACATATGGCCAATAATGGTGCCCAGCTCTAATCAGCAGTGTCGCTGCAGCAAGAATGAATGCCGCCACCGCCAGCCACACCACCAACACCGCATCCAACTCTTTCATACCTAGCGTGATATATCGAGCAATGGCCATCATTGCGATATAGATAGGATATCGAACCGGGATCTTACCGTTGACCACAAATTGCTGCACCATCGCCAGCACTTCGAGATAGATGAACATCAGCAGGATGTCAGTCAAGAGAACGCGTTTTTCAGCAAACACATGCATGAACTCTTCGACCATTGCAAACAAGGTCGCCAACGTAATGGCCACCAACAGTACAGCTTCAAGGATATGGAATATCTTCAAGAAAGGTTGACTAAAACCTTTTGGTAAATGAGAAGGCATAAACACTCTAATTTCTAATTAAACCTGTCAGTACAATAGCATGCCTCTGTCTAGGTCGCGCTATCTGTTGTAACCAACTTTAGGCGTAGAGCACGACAGCGATGTACATCGTTATCCAACACGCAAAAAAAATGGCCCCGCACAATGCAGAGCCACTATTAAAATATCAATATCGACTACAGAAGCAGTAGGTACACAAGGAACACAACAGACAGTCCATAAATCAGTGGGTGCACCTCTTTGCCTTTACCCGCGACCACCATAGTGAATGCGTAGCTGATAAAGCCCATCGCCATACCGTTTGCAGGAGAGAAGCTCAGCACGGTAAACATGATGGTGAAGAACGCCGCAATACGTGACTCTTTCTTCTCCCAGTTAATCTGACCAAGACGACCGACCATGTAGATGCCGACGACGACCATCGCTGGCGCAACCATAGCGGCTGAGAAGATAGAGAAGATTGGGTATAGGAATAGTGAAATCAGGAACAGACCTGCAACCATCACTGCTGCTAAACCGGTTTTCGCACCTTGAGAAGATGCGATGCCCGACTCAGAGAACGCCGTAATCGAAGTGGTGCCCAGAACTGAGCCAATCACAGTACCACCAGCATCAGCAACCAGTGCCGATTTCGCGTTTGGCACTTTACCGTCTTTATCGATGATGCCCGCATCACGCCCCACACCAACAATGGTGCTCAAGCCATCAAAGAAATCGACAATCAAGAAGATAAGAACGATGAACAACAGATCAAACATCTTCTCTGTGGTAAAGGCTGAAAAATCAAAGATCGCACCGAAGCTGCCCGCCATGCTCGGTGGCATCGCGACTAGCTGCTCTGGGATTGGCGCATTCGACGTACCCATCAACAAATCCGCGATAATCGTCAGCGCAATTGCCGATACAAACGAAATAAACGTCGCTAGCTTGATATCACGAACCATACAGCCAAGCGCAATAAAGATACTCACATAGGCGATGATCACTTGTGGGTCTGAGATATCACCTAAACCAACCAATACAAATGGGTTGGAAACGATGATGCCCGCATTTTTAAGACCTAAGAACGCGATAAACAGGCCAAGCGACACCGTGATCGCCAATTTCAGATCTTCTGGAATCGACTCAATCATCGACTTACGAATATTGGTCAGAGAGAACGCAAGATACAAAATGCCCGATAGGAAAATACCAAATAGCGCTTCATTCCACAGTACCGCCACCGAGCCGCTTAGTAGAAGGCCTTTAAAGAAGCCGTTCATGCTCATACCCGGTGCTAGCATTACCGGGTAGTTACCCCAAATACCCATGATTAGGGTTGAGATAGCCGCCGCCAACGCGGTCGCTGTAAATACCGCGCCTTTATCCATACCTGGAATGCCGCCAAGAATGGCAGGGTTCACCGCTAGGATGTAGCTCATCGCCAAGAAAGTAATAAAACCTGCGTATAGCTCAGTGCTGATGGTGGTTTTTCTTTCAGAAATCTTAAACAGGGAATCCAGCGAACCAGATGAGGCGTTTTGGGCCTTAAGGGTGGAATCGGTACTCACAACAAAACCTTTGCAATAAATTAAGAATTTGGAGATTCAAATGCTGTGAGAATAGAGCGGTCTCTACACTAAAAACTGTAGTTACCAAGATAGGCTCGGTAGTAGAAACATCTAGTCCGTATCACTAGATATATACAGCATTTAATCGTTTGCGCGGATTGTAAGGATTGAGATTAAAACTTCAACAAATTTTGCCCAGATCACATAAAAAAGTGTCGCTGGTCAGTGATTACATTTCGACAGCGATCCTTGAGAGGATCATTTGCCAATAAATAACGATCAAGCCAGTTGTTCTGAATCATTGAAATATGCTACTCTTCGCCTCCATTTTTCTGACCTAATTTTCACCACATTATGTGTACGCTGTACACAGCAAAGGTGAGCAAGAGTTCGGTTAGTGCTATCTTTTACAGTGAAGGGCAACACTTTCACTCAATCCAACCAACAGTGGAAACATACAGATGGGCAAAGGTACTCTTTACATCGTATCTGCACCTAGTGGCGCAGGTAAATCGAGCTTGATCTCAGCAATGCTAGAAACCAATCCAACCTACGCAATGAAGGTATCTGTTTCACACACCACTCGCGGTATGCGCCCTGGTGAAGAGAATGGTGTTCACTACCACTTCGTTGAAAAGCACCACTTCGAAGATCTTATCGCTAAAGGTGAGTTCTTAGAGTATGCAGAAGTGTTTGGTAACTACTACGGTACTTCTCGCGTATGGATTGAAGAGAACCTAGAGCGCGGTATCGATGTGTTCCTAGATATCGACTGGCAAGGTGCTCGTCAGATCCGTGAACAGATGCCTCAAGCGAAGAGTGTCTTCATTCTGCCACCATCAAACGGTGAGTTGGAGCGTCGCCTGAACGTTCGTGGTCAAGATAGCGCAGAAGTTATTGCGAAACGCATGAGCGAAGCGAAGTCAGAAATCTCTCATTATAATGAGTATGACTATGTGATCGTGAATGATGACTTTGATGCAGCCCTTATGGACTTCAGAGCCATCATCCGTGCGGAGCGCTTAAAAGAAGATAAGCAAGCAGCAAAATACAGCGGCATGCTTACTGCTCTACTGGCGGATTAAACTAGCAAGGCTAGATTTTCCATTGAGATAAGTATACGGTGATCTAGAAAGTCTCTAGTTAAACTTGTATACTTTCTCGTCATTCAAAATTTATTAGTTAACTATTTGGAGTCCTCATGGCACGCGTAACTGTTCAAGACGCTGTTGAAAAAGTTGGCAACCGTTTCGACCTAGTTCTTATTGCGGCTCGCCGCGCTCGTCAAATGCAAACTGGCGGTAAAGATTCACTAGTGCCTGAAGAAAACGATAAGCCAACGGTTATCGCACTTCGTGAAATCGAAGAAGGTCTTATCACTAAAGACGTACTAGATGCTCGTGAGCGTCAAGAGCAACAAGAGCAAGAAGCAGCTGAGCTTGCAGCAGTAAGCAGTATCGCTCACTCTCGTTAATAGCGGCATTTGAACTAATTAACCTTCCGGGCCTTTAATTTGTATCTATTCGATAGCCTCAAAGACGTTGCCCAAGAATACCTAACAGAGCCTCAAATTGAGGCTCTGCGTCAATCTTATGTGGTAGCGAGAGACGCCCATGAAGGGCAAACCCGCTCAAGCGGTGAACCATACATTATCCACCCTGTAGCTGTTTCAAGAATCTTGGCCGAAATGCGTCTGGATATCGAAACTCTGCAAGCTGCTCTACTTCACGATGTGATTGAAGACTGTGACGTCACTAAAGAAGATCTAGAGGAAAAATTTGGCAATACCGTTGCTGAATTGGTTGATGGTGTATCTAAGCTGGATAAGCTTAAATTTCGTGATCGCAAAGAAGCGCAAGCAGAGAACTTCCGTAAAATGGTTCTCGCCATGGTGCAAGACATCCGCGTTATCTTGATCAAATTAGCTGACCGTACTCACAACATGCGTACCCTTGGGGCTCTTCGTCCTGACAAAAAGCGTCGTATTGCTCGTGAAACCCTAGAAATCTACTCTCCACTTGCTCACCGTCTTGGTATTCATAACATCAAGACCGAACTCGAAGAGTTGGGCTTCGAAGCCCTCTACCCTAACCGTTATCGCGTACTAAAAAATGTAGTGAAAGCTGCGCGTGGTAACCGTAAGGAGATGATTCAACGTATCCATAGCGAAATTGAAGGCCGTCTTGAAGAAGTCGGGTTGCCTGCTCGCGTACTGGGTCGTGAAAAGAACCTGTTCTCCATCTATAACAAGATGAAAACCAAAGAGCAGCGCTTCCACACCATTATGGATATTTACGCATTCCGCGTCGTAGTGGACACGCCAGACACTTGCTATCGTGTCCTTGGTCAGGCACACAGCCTATACAAGCCTCGCCCTGGTCGCATGAAAGATTACATTGCCGTACCCAAAGCCAACGGTTATCAGTCTCTACACACCTCTATGATTGGCCCTCACGGCGTTCCGGTTGAAGTACAAATTCGTACTGAAGACATGGACCAAATGGCAGATAAAGGTGTTGCGGCGCACTGGTCTTACAAAGGCAATGGCACTCGTAGCAATGGCACGACCGCGCAAGTGAAAGCTCAGCGTTGGATGCAGAGCCTACTTGAGCTGCAGCAAAGCGCCGGTAACTCGTTCGAATTCATCGAGAACGTTAAGTCTGACCTGTTCCCAGACGAGATCTTTGTCTTCACACCGAAAGGTCGTATCGTTGAGCTGCCAGCAGGCGCAACAGCGGTGGACTTTGCCTACGCTGTACATACTGACGTTGGCAACATGTGTGTTGGCGCTCGTGTCGACATGAACCCTTACCCGCTAAGCAAAGCCTTGAAGAACGGTCAGACGATCGAAATCATCAGCGCACCGGGCGCACGTCCAAATGCAGCATGGCTTAACTATGTGGTGACTTCTCGTGCTCGAACTAAGATTCGTCAGGTTCTTAAGACCATGCGTCGTGAAGAGTCGGTAACCTTAGGTCGTCGCCTACTTAACCACGCACTGGGTGAACATTCGATTGGCGATATTGCCCAAGAGAATGTCGACCACGTTCTGTCTGATCTGCGCTTAGAGTCGATTGAAGATCTATTGGCTTCGATTGGTCTGGGTGAGCTGATGAGTATCGTGATTGCCCGTCGTCTACTGGGTGACGCAGACGAACTGACAGAAGTGAACAACGACAGCGATGCACCGAAGAAGAAGCTGCCTATCCGTGGCGCTGAAGGTCTATTGCTGACATTTGCAAACTGTTGTCACCCGATCCCAGATGATCACATCATTGCCCATGTATCTCCTGGTCGTGGCCTTGTGGTTCACCGCGAAACGTGTCCGAATGTTCGTGGTTACCAAAAAGAGCCAGACAAATACATGGCAGTAGAGTGGTCGAACGATTACGACCAAGAGTTCACCGCTGAGCTTCAAGTCGATCTTCAGAACCACCAAGGCGCACTGGCCGAGCTAACCAATGTTATCTCGAAAACAGGCTCAAACATTCATGGTATCTCGACTGAAGAACGTGATGGACGCTTGTACACAGTGACTATCTTGCTGACCACCAAAGATCGTGTGCATCTTGCAAGTATTATGAAGAAATTGCGTGTTATGCCACACGCGTTGAAGGTAAGACGTCGCAAGAACTGATCCAAAAGCAGATGAGGGATTCGAGATGGCGAGATACGAAGAGCAAAAAACGTCGTGACTCACCATCTTATTTCCACATCTGCTTTTAGTTTTTTCGAATCTCGCTTACCCTCATTCCGTATCTGCCTTTCATCCATAATCCATCCTGTACAAAAATCCAGTAAAATGCTTGAATAGATGGTATCTATTACCGTCGTGAGCCTTGTTATGTCACAGCTTTTATCTGCTATTCCTCTTAACTCTCTATCTGGAGTTGGGGCTAAAGTCGCCGAAAAACTGGCAAAGGTTGGATTGAACAACGTACAAGATCTGCTGTTTCATCTACCACTTCGCTACGAAGACCGCACACGTATCTACCCGATTGCCAAACTGCACGCGGGAATCTGGGCTGCGGTACAAGGCAAAGTAATGAGTGTTGATACCATTTTCGGCAAGCGCAAAATGCTGGCGGTAAAAATCAGCGACGGTAATGGCACCATCACCTTGCGCTTTTTCAACTTCACCGCTGGGATGAAGAACAATTTTGCTGAAGGTAAACAGGTTCATGCCTACGGCGAGATCAAACGTGGCGGTATGGGTTTAGAGATCGTCCACCCAGACTACAAGTTCTTCGCTCCAAGACAGCAACCTGATGTAGAAGCAACCTTAACTCCGGTTTACCCAACCACAGATGGCCTAAGACAAGTCACGCTGCGTAACCTCACCGACCAAGCGTTAGCACTTATCGACAAGGCTGCGGTGAATGAGCTGCTACCGTCTGGCTTATACGATCACCAAATTACACTGGCTCAGGCGCTGCATACCATTCACAGGCCACCACCGGGAATCGATCTTGAGCTGTTTGATGAAGGCAAGCACCCTGCTCAACTGCGCTTGATTATGGAAGAGTTGCTGGCTCAAAACCTATCCATGCTCTCGGTTCGCAGTAAAGGTCAACAAGACAACGCCATCCCACTACCACCTGTACATACGCTTAAAAACAAGCTACTGGCACAGCTTCCATTTTCGCCAACCAATGCACAAGCACGAGTGGTGCAAGAGATTGAGGGCGATCTAGAGAGACCTCACCCTATGATGCGCTTAGTACAAGGTGATGTAGGTTCAGGTAAAACCCTAGTCGCTGCCCTTGCCGCGGTTCGCGCATTAGAACACGGCCAACAAGTTGCACTGATGGCACCCACTGAACTTCTGGCTGAGCAGCACTCGATCAACTTTGCCAACTGGTTTGAAAGCATGGGCATTCAAGTGGGTTGGCTCGCCGGTAAACTTAAAGGCAAAGCCAAAGAGAAAGAGCTTGAACGCATTGCCAGTGGCGAAGCGCAAATGGTGGTGGGTACACACGCTCTGTTTCAAGAGCATGTCCAATTCAAAAACCTTGGCTTAGTCATCATTGATGAGCAACACCGATTTGGTGTCCACCAGCGATTAGAACTGCGTGAAAAAGGCGCTAAGCAAGGCCATTATCCACATCAACTGGTAATGACGGCAACACCGATTCCACGTACCTTAGCGATGACCGCTTATGCCGATCTCGAAACCTCGATCATTGATGAATTACCGCCAGGTCGAACACCGATTCAAACCGTCGCCATTCCCGATACCAAACGTGACGACATTGTTGAGCGAGTACGTAATGCGTGTCTTAACGAGGGCAAACAAGCCTACTGGGTGTGTACGCTGATTGATGAGTCTGAAGTGTTGGAAGCGCAGGCCGCAGCCGACACTGCAGAAGAGCTACAGCGCAAACTGCCCGACGTGAAAATTGGCTTGGTACATGGCCGAATGAAGCCAGCCGAGAAACAAGCCGTGATGCAGGAGTTCAAAGAGAACAAGCTGCATCTATTGGTTGCAACAACCGTGATTGAAGTGGGTGTAGATGTACCCAACTCGAGCTTAATGATCATAGAGAACCCCGAGCGTCTCGGCCTAGCTCAGTTACACCAGTTACGTGGCCGTGTGGGTCGTGGGTCGGTCGCAAGTCACTGTGTACTGCTGTACCACTCACCACTGTCGAAAACCGCTCAGAAGCGCTTAGGTGTACTGCGAGAAAGTAATGATGGCTTTGTGATTGCTCAGCGAGACTTGGAAATTCGCGGCCCGGGTGAACTGCTTGGCACTAAACAGACTGGCTTGGCTGACTTTAAGATTGCCGACTTGGTTCGAGACCAACGCTTAATTCCAGAAGTACAGCGTATCGCGCGCCACATTCATGATAGCTACCCAGACAATGCTAATGCGATCATCAACCGCTGGCTGGGTGAACGTGATGTGTATTCTAAGGCGTAGTGACTGCTGGTAATTGTTTCAATTTAAAAGGCTTCCTCACGGAAGCCTTTTTACATATGAATCCTTTCGAACAGAACCAAGAGAGAGATTCCCTATTCGCTCGTTCCTCACAAAGGCCTATGACTTAACTGGGAAGCTAATCTGCGCTTTCAGCCCCCCTTGGCTACGATTATTCACCGCAACAGCGCCGTGGTGCTGACTAACAATTCGCTTCACAATCGCCAAACCTAAACCTGTACCTTCACTACCACGCGCGGTATCGCCTCGAGTGAAGGGTTCAAACAATTTGCTGACCTGATCGTGAGGAATACCGGGGCCATTATCTTCTACCGTGACCCAAGCAAGCTTGTTATCCGCGGTCATACCCGTGGTGACTTTCACCCAGCCATTACCATAGCGCAGAGAGTTCACCACTAAATTGCTGATCGCGCGCTTAATCGCGATTGGGTTGCCCAAGGCAGGCTTCATGTTAGAAGAGAAATCTGTTTCAATTTCTACCTCATAGCCGCCTTCCGAGCTTGCTACTTCTCCGGCTATATCTTCTAAGTGCACCGCTTGGAACGAATTACGATCCACCGGCTTTAGGTAATCCATAAACTGGCTGATTATCTCATTACACTCCTCGGTGTCACTGATAATCCCTTCCGCTAAATAGCTGTCTTCTGGGGACATCATCTCCGTCGCCAAACGAATACGGGTCAATGGCGTTCGTAGATCGTGACTGATGCCCGCCATCAATAGCGCTCTATCTTCCTCAAGCTCTTGAATGCCTTTCGACATCTGGTTAAAGGCTCGAGTTACCGAGCGAATCTCTTGCGCACCTTGCACCGGCAAAGGCGGTGGAATATCACCACGTCCTACCCCTTGGGCGGCTTTCTCTAATGCAATCAAAGGGCGGTTCTGTAAACGGATAAACAACCAACCGCCGGCAATAATCAACATCGCCATTATCAAGCTATTGCGAAATAGTGGTGCAAAGTCTTCTTCTTGCAGTTCTGATAGTGGTATTCGAATCAATGAGTTAGGTAACTGCGCGATATCCATCCACAACACATAGCTCTCAGCACCTAGAATCAACCTCACCTCGGTTTCCGAACCCAGCTCCTTAGTCATCTCTTGACTCATCAAGTCAATCGCAACCGCATGGTAGAACTCACCCGCAGCGTCGCTGTCTTTGGCGTGGACCGTCACCCCAAGCTGCTCGAGTACACGCTGACGCAGCGGTGCATCCATCTCGATATCAAGATCACCTTCGTCTAAAACCAAATTCAGCTCATGTGCCAAGATCTTATTGAACTGCTGCAAACTCGGCATCAAGGCGTAGTTAAACACCGCGTAGTAAGAAAATATTTGGCTGGCAACCAATAAGGTTAAGAAGAGAACGATAGATTGAGTAAAGGAGCTACGTATACGCATAGAAAACCTAGAGTGAAAGGTAGAGAAACAGAGACATCATAGAAACTATAACTCTAAACCACTGTTCTGAATAGAAAACGGGCCATCACATAATTATGAGATGACCCGATAACAATCACATTTCAATCACGATGGTGACTGATAGAGTTACACTGCTTTTCCATCAGGAACAAACACGTAACCTAAGCCCCACACCGTTTGGATGTAGCGTGGCTTACTTGGATCTTCTTCAACAAGGCGGCGCAGGCGCGAGATCTGAACGTCGATAGAACGCTCCATCGCTGAGTACTCACGACCACGAGCCATATTCATCAGCTTATCGCGAGACATTGGCTCACGCGCATTGGTGACCAGTGACTTCAATACCGCGAACTCACCTGAAGTGAGAGGCATTGGCTCTTCACCACGGAACATCTCACGTGTACCTAGGTTTAGACGGAATTCACCAAATTCAACCACAGACTCTTCTGTACTTGGCGCGCCCGGTGCTTCAATCACTTGGCGACGCAGTACTGCTTTAATACGGGCAAGCAGCTCACGCGGGTTAAATGGTTTAGGTAGATAATCATCGGCACCCACCTCTAGACCAACAATGCGATCCACTTCGTCGCCTTTCGCAGTCAGCATCAAGATCGGCAGCATGTTGTTGGCGTTACGTAGACGACGGCAAATTGAGAGGCCATCTTCACCTGGCAACATCAGGTCCAATACCATCAAGTGGAAGTTTTCACGGGTTAACAGGCGGTCCATCTGCTCACTGTTTGCCACGCTACGCACTTGAAAGCCTTGCTCAGACAAGTAGCGCTCCAGCAATGCACGAAGGCGCGCATCGTCATCGACCACTAAAATTTTGTAGTTTTCTTGCATGTAATGGTTCCACCTATTAAAACTCAAACTTGAAGATTAAGTATTCTTTTTAGACATTGAAAATGTAACATTCTTGGGGAAAATGTCGCCTAAAGAATTGTTAACGTATGTTGCCTTTCTATATATTCTATCTTAGGACATGATTTCACTAAGTCAGAATTATGAAAACAAACTTAATTACTCGTGAGGGCTATGACAGACTCACTAAAGAGCTGAATTTCCTATGGCGAGAAGAGCGTCCAGAAGTGACCAAAAAGGTAACCTGGGCAGCAAGCCTAGGAGATCGCAGTGAAAACGCAGACTATCAATACAACAAGAAGCGCCTGCGTGAGATAGATCGCCGTGTGCGTTATTTAAGAAAGCGCCTCGACCAAGTCAAGGTGGTGGACTACTCGCCGCAGCAAGAAGGTAAGGTCTTTTTTGGTGCTTGGGTTGAGATAGAGAATGACGATGGCGATACCAAGTCATTTCGTATCGTTGGGCCAGATGAGATCTATGGTGGCGTCAAAGATTACGTCTCGATCGACTCACCGATGGCACGAGCACTACTCAAGAAAGAAGTGGATGATGAATTCACGGTACGCACCCCAGAGGGTGACAAAGAGTGGTTTGTGAATGCGATTCGCTACACGCCATAGAGACTTTTCAAAGCTCTAGATAAAAGGAAACCCCGTGAGGCTCGCGCCCTACGGGGTTAAGTTCTTTCGTAGCCTTCCTGCCACTATTTATCTCATTGAGATAAGGTGCTCCCTGCATCTTTCCTTGATATTGGCTAAATCCTTTAACCGATTTCCTTTTGTCATCGCCATCCTAGCGGTGTCCATGCTTGCCTATCATCCTGACGAGCTAATCTCATCCAGAGACATTCACTTTCATCAGCATCAGTAACCATCCTAGCCACATCAAACTCAATCAGTGTTTTACATCCTTGCTGATCACTCATCCTAAGCAATCAAATCTTCTTCCTGAAGATACCTAATCCGTTAGGCTTTTTCCTGTTCCTGCCAACTCCCTGTCGACAAGTTAAATATTACGCGAAATCCGATGGCATCCCAGATATCTGCCAACAAAAAAATGATATGACATCGATCACACCTCCATTTAATTCATTAAATATCAACAACTTATATAAAGTCATAGTAAAAACAACATGCATAAAGTGATTTAGTCGCACATCACTTGTAAGAGATCTCGCACAAAGGGTATATCAGATCGGGAAATCACCGAACAAACAGGAAATTGACTTAGTAAAGCTAGAAAAAGCTAAGGTTCACCCCCATATATGTGGGCACGATAATCAAAAAGAGATTCAACGGATGAGCCAAGCTATCTGTAGACAGATCGCTCAAGAGCTGAGCGTTCGCCCCGATCAAGTGACCGCAGCAGTTACCCTAATCGACGACGGTAACACGGTTCCCTTTATTGCACGTTACCGTAAAGAGGTAACGGGCGGCCTTGATGATACCCAATTACGTAATCTAGACAGCCGACTTTCTTATCTGCGTGAACTCGACGATCGCCGCCAAACGATCCTCAAATCGATTCAAGACCAAGGCAAACTGACCGCTGAGCTTGAGAAAGAGATCACTCAAGCCGATAGCAAAACTCGTCTAGAAGATTTATACCTACCCTATAAGCCTAAGCGTCGCACCAAAGGCCAAATTGCAATTGAAGCAGGCTTAGAGCCGCTAGCAGAGACACTTTGGAACGAACCACAACACGATCCAGAAAGTGAAGCCTCTCAGTACCTGAATAGTGAAAAAGGCATTGAAGACACCAAAGCCGCACTCGATGGTGCTCGCGCCATTATCATGGAACGCATCGCAGAAGATGCAAACCTGCTTGAGAAAATACGTCAGCACCTAACCCGTAACGCGGCTTTGAGCGCACGTGTTGTCGCGGGTAAAGAGCAAGAAGGTGAGAAGTTCAAAGACTACTTCGAGCATGACGAAACGCTGAGCAAAGTCCCTTCACACCGAGCACTAGCCATGCTGCGTGGTCGTAATGAGGGCTTCCTAACACTAACCATGAACGCTGACCCAGAGCAAGAAGAGGGTGTACGTGGTTCTTACTGTGAAAACATCATCTCTGATCACTACGGTATTACTCTGAGCAGTGCACCTGCCGATACATGGCGTAAACAGGTGATCAGCTGGGCATGGCGCATTAAAGTATCTATGCACATGGAAACCGAGTTGATGGGCGCAATGAAAGAGCGCGCAGAGATCGAAGCGATTGAAGTATTCGCGACTAACCTGAAAGACCTATTGATGGCCGCTCCGGCAGGCCCTCGCGCTACACTAGGTCTCGATCCGGGTCTACGTACAGGTTCAAAAATCGCTGTAGTTGATGCAACGGGTAAGGTACTGGCAACTGAAACCATCTACCCTCATCCACCACAAAAGCAGTACGACAAATCTGCGCACATCGTTGAGCAGATGGTGCGTCAATTCAATGTTGATCTGATTGCAATTGGTAACGGTACAGCTTCACGCGAAACCGACAGCTTTGTGGCTGACGTGATTAAGCGCGGCAACCTAAAAGTACAGAAGATCATTGTGAGCGAAGCTGGCGCATCGGTTTACTCGGCATCTGAGCTTGCAGCGAAAGAGTTCCCGAATATGGACGTATCGTTGCGTGGTGCAGTATCAATCGCTCGTCGTCTACAAGACCCACTGGCAGAGCTGGTTAAGATTGACCCGAAATCAATCGGTGTCGGCCAATACCAACATGATGTGAGCCAAACCATGCTCGCGAAACGCCTAGACGCGATCGTCGAAGACTGTGTAAACGCCGTCGGTGTTGACGTAAACACCGCCTCTGCCGCGCTTCTGACTCGTGTTGCTGGCCTATCTAGCACCATCGCACAAAACATTGTTGATTACCGTGATGAGAACGGCCGCTTTGAAGCGCGTACCACGTTGAAGAAAGTCGCGCGTTTAGGGCCAAAAGCCTTTGAACAGTGTGCCGGCTTCCTGCGTATCATGGGTAGTAAAAACCCACTCGATGCCTCAGCAGTTCACCCTGAAGCTTACCCCGTGGTAAAAGCGATCTCTGAGAAGAACAGCAAAGACATCAAGACCCTAATCGGCGACTCTGGCTTCCTAAAAGGCCTGCACGCCGTCGATTACACCGACGATAACTTCGGTGTTCCAACCGTAACAGACATCATTAAAGAGCTAGATAAACCGGGTCGTGACCCGCGCCCTGAGTTCAAAACGGCGACCTTTGCGGAAGGCGTTAACTCTGTGTCTGATTTAGAGCCGGGCATGATTCTGGAGGGCGTGGTCTCTAACGTAGCCAACTTTGGTGCTTTCGTAGATATCGGTGTTCACCAAGACGGCCTGGTACATATTTCAGCACTGACTGATCGCTTTGTTTCTGATCCACGTGAAGTGGTGAAAGCGGGCGATATCGTCAAAGTGAAAGTGATGGAAGTGGATGTGCAGCGTAAGCGTATTGCGCTAAGCATGCGCATGAAAGACGAGCCGGGACAAGACAACCGCGCTCAACGCTCATCTGCACCTCGTTCTCAAGGTCGTCAATCGCAAGGCGGTCAGCGTCGTCGTGAAGAGCCACAACAGAACGGCGCTATGGGTGGTGCGTTTGCTGCTGCCTTTGCAAAAGCGAAGAAGTAACGCTGCACAATAAGGAAGTGAGCAGCTAGAAAAGCGTTTGGATCATAGTAGACCTAAAGCTGTAAGAGCTTATTCCAGACATGAGAACGCCCTTCTAGATATATAAGCTTGCTCCTAAAACAGAAAACCTGCATCGCCATTGGCATGCAGGTTTTTTTATTAGGTTCAAAAAGGCTTGGCGATATTGACTGCGCTAGAGCACAACCAATACCTCAGATGGCTTATGAGGCGCAACAGCATGGCCATAGTGATACTTAATGACCTTACGTCGTTGTTCCATCTGCCCTTCTCGAATCGCCACATCAAGAATGTGCTTGGGCAATCGAAAACGCATGGTGTAACCCTTTCCTTGATCGGCACTATAACTACTCAGCGCCAATAAGCTGAACAACCTATCAAATGGATCTTTAGGCTCTTCTTGGTTTACCGCATCTATTTCCTGCTCGTTATCCATCTCATAACCGGGATGGTCAGAGGGATCCCAAGCTGATTGCTGCCTTCGTTTATCGTCCGATTTTACCTTGCGCTCTGCATTAGTTTTAGCCAATGCGACGGCTGGAGCAACAGGCTCTCGAACTCTATTTTCACGCGCAACTTGCTCAGTTTGCACATTAACGGATGGGGCGATCAGTGGCACACTTACTGCCGTTGCAGGTGACACAATCATTGCGAACTCTCCTCAAGAATCGCCCGTCGCTATTGCTATTGCACCGTTGAACTGAGTAAGCACAACAGGCATAGCCCAACGTACTGTGTTCTGCTCAGGTGAGAGAGAGGGCTGAGCATCGTTCAGTGCCTTGGTTAGATTATATATCGACCACGCTGTCTATAATTTTAGCAATTATTTCTCGGCGAAGCTGATCAGTTCACAGCAAAAAGCGTCCGCTTCAGTCATAAACGGTGCATGCGAAGACTGGGTAAAGATATATTGCTCAGTGTTAGGCAACGCTTTTTCTAGATCTTTCGCTACCTTAATCGGCACCAAACCATCCAACCGACCATATAAACGCAGCATAGGCACTGTTAGCTCAGGTAAGCGCTCGCGCAGATCAACATCGGAAAGCATTTTTAGCCCGGCAAGCAGGGAATCTGGATTAGGCAGCGGACGTGACAGTACCGCCTGTTTTAACTGTTTCACATCTTGTCTTGCCGACGGGCTACCCATCGCTTGCAGTGCCATGAAGCGCTCGATGGTGGTTTGAAAATCTTCCACCAGCTGCTCGGTAAAATTGGTCAGAACGTTAGGCTGAATACCACGCCACAATACCGGCTCTTTAGCTGCGGCGAATTTCGGAGAGCTCGCAACTGTGACAAGCTTAGAGACATAGTCAGTATGGTGCAGCGCCATATGCGTCGCGACTAAACCACCCAACGACCAACCGACCCAGATCGCCTGCTTTGGCGCCTCTTCCATCAACTGCTCGGCAATACTCTCAAGGGTATCAGCATGGCAATGACTGCTGTGACCATAACCTGGCAGGTCAACCACATGGACACGGAACTGGGTCTCAAGCGCCGTTACGGTTTGCTGCCACACCGCACCGTTCATTCCCCATCCATGAACCAAAACCAAATCTGGCCCCTGCCCAGATACATGCCAATACAGTTTGTCGCTCATCTCGTGATTTTCCCTACTATTCTCATCCAACAATGATGACCTTGCTGGCTAGGCTATCCAAACCTACATCATCAATGCACTTATGCTCGCTATGTTATCTGATTGGCTCCAAAAACACACACCACGCTTGGTCACACCACAATGCCAGCTCTGTCAATTGCCAAAGCAGCCTAAAGATACCCATCCTAAGTGGTGCAATAGCTGTCTATCTCAATTCGCCCCCCAACACCGCTGCCAACGTTGTGGTATCAAACTCGATATTGACGCCATAGTATGTGGGGCCTGCCTCAAAACACCACCACCTTGGCATCGGCTCTATTGTGTTGGAGATTACGATTTCCCACTCAGCCATTACGTCCACCAGATGAAGTACAGTGGTCAATTTTGGTTGTGCCGAGACTTAACCAAACTGCTGGCAAACCATATTGATCAGCCAGCCCCCATCATTACCAGCGTGCCACTGCATTGGCGGCGTTACCTACACCGCGGATTTAATCAAAGCGCGTTGCTAGCCGATGCCCTTGCTCACCAACTTAACAGCCAAAGCCTAGCGCTGTTTAAGCGTCAACGTGCCACGCCAACGCAGCAAGGGCTTAGTAAGACGCAACGCCAGCATAATCTGCGCAATGCTTTTTCTTTAAGGAACAAGGATGTGATGAAAGTGATAGCAAAAGGCGACGCCCATGTTGCAATAATGGATGATGTCGTCACCACAGGCAGTACTGTGTATCAATTATGTCAATTGCTACTTGAAGTGGGCGTTAAAAGGATTGATATTTACTGCATCTGCCGCACTCCTGAACCCGCGTCTTAGTCAATTTCCCACGAAACTTGTCTATCAATTCAGCAAAAAAGGGCTGAATTACCGTTCCGACAGGAGTAGAATGGCAGAATAGCCTACAAATTTACTCAGGTATTCGTCGTGTCAAATATTACTATTACAGAAACAGCTCAAACTCATTTTGCTAACCTGCTTTCACAGCAGCCAGAAGGGACTAACATCCGCGTATTCGTGGTAAACCCAGGTACGCAGAATGCAGAGTGTGGTGTATCTTACTGCCCTACAGATGCGGTAGAAGCATCTGATACTGAACTAGCATTTGAAGGTTTCTCTGCTTACGTAGATGAGCTAAGCCTGCCATTCCTAGACGAAGCTGAAATCGACTTCGTTACCGACAAAATGGGTTCACAGCTAACTCTAAAAGCTCCAAACGCAAAAATGCGTAAAGTGGCTGATGACGCACCTCTTCTAGAGCGTGTTGAGTACGCAATCCAGACTCAAGTAAACCCGCAACTAGCAGGCCACGGCGGTCATGTAAGCCTAGTTGAAATCACTGATGAAGGCGTTGCTATCGTCGCGTTTGGTGGTGGTTGTAACGGTTGTTCTATGGTTGATGTGACTCTGAAAGAGGGCATCGAGAAAGAACTTCTACAACAGTTCGAGGGTGAACTAACAGCGGTTCGTGATGCAACTGAGCACGATCGCGGTGAGCACTCTTACTACTAATCACACCTAAGATTAGAGACCAAGGACCAAGGCTGATGTGAAAACATCGGCCTTTTTGTTTTTTAGGCTCCCAGTAACCAATACAGCCATCCTGCTGCCTTCACTTCACGAACAAAATCAACAGAGTGGCGCTCTAATCTAGAGAACTGAGATTGCAATCGCTTCCTATTCAATAATTCCATGATATAAAAACTCACCTCTAGGAAGTGACCGCCATTTCCCCTATATTAGAAAGACTTTCCAAAAAGCTAAGGAGCGAGCGCATGACAAGAAGGACCAAGCCAGAAATCTTGGCTAAGCAAACTGTCGCTCAATCAAAACTGTTCTCTATTGAATCTCTCGATCTCAAGTTTTCTAACGGTGAGCTTCGTACCTATGAGCGGATGAAACCAAGCGGTCGCAACGCAGTAATGATGGTCCCAATTACTGAACAAGGCGATATCTTATTGGTGCGCGAATACGCCGCAGGAACCGAACGCTATGAGCTAGGCTTCCCCAAAGGTCTCATCGACCAAGGTGAAACTCCAAGTGAAGCCGCGGTTAGAGAGTTAAAAGAAGAGATTGGTTTTGGCGCTCGCAAACTCACGCCACTCAAGGAAGTGATTCTCGCCCCTTCTTATTTTTCGAGCAAAATGACTCTGTTTATTGCCGAAGATCTTTACCCAGAACAGCTAGAAGGTGACGAGCCAGAACCACTGGATATTGTGCGCTGGCCGCTGGCTCAAGGAGAAGAGTTACTGACGCATCTCGACTTCTGTGAAGCCCGCTCCATTACCGCCTTATTACTGGCTCTTCGACTACTAAAACAACAATCTGACGAAGAGTAAGAGACCTTTTATGCCAATGACAAAAGATTTATCCCATCTACTGCCCTCCGTGATTGGAATCGCTCGCTCAGCGGGACAGCTGATTCTAGAGATCTACGAGAAGAAAAATTACGAAGAGTATACAAAAAGTGACGATACCCCCGTCACCAGTGCCGACCTTGCAGCACACAAACTGATCTCAAAAAGATTGAGTGAATTGACCCCAGACATTCCCGTCCTGTCAGAAGAGGCTGCCGATATCAGCCTAGAGAAACGCTCTCAGTGGGATCGCTACTGGCTAGTTGATCCACTGGATGGCACCCAAGAGTTCATCGCGCGCAGCGGAGACTTTGCCACCATTATTGCACTGATTGAACACAACAAGCCTGTGATGGGGGTTGTGTACGGTCCAGTGTCTGGTGTGACATATTACGCTTACCACAGTAAAGGCGCTTGGAAGATTCCAGATTTGAACGATAGCGTGAAAATCAAAACTCATCGCCATGAGCTACCAAATCAGCCGATTGCAATGGCAATAAGCCGTCGCCAAGATATCAACCGCATCACCAACCGTATGAGCTCTAAATGGAACTACGATTTAGTTCCGCTTGGGTCAGCTGCCCTTAAGGCGTGTCTAGTCGCAGAGGGCGCGGTAGATTGTTACCTACGCTTGGGTCCAACCGGTGAGTGGGATACAGCCGCAACTCAGTGTATCGTTGAAGAAGCTGGCGGACGCATATTAAGCACTCACCTTGAGCCGCTGTCATACAACGAACGGGAAACATTAGAGAACCCAAACTTCATCGTACTCGGTGATGCAGACTTACCTTGGGAAGAGATTCTACAAGGTAAAGATTAAACTCCACTCAAGCACCACTGTTAAGGTGGTGCTTTTCCCATCAGATTGTCGAACAAACATACAAATCTATCAATAGAAACTGATGATTTTATCATTATCATTCATACAGTTAAGTGGCTCAAAGTTCTAGGTCATATCATACTTGTTTCATTTACAAAGTTTGAACTGTCCTATAAAAACATTCCTTGCATATATCAAAACTAATTTTCATATATCACAAGGATATGATAATGAACGTCAATGCTAGGCTTACTAAAAAGACTCTAATCGCGACTTCGGTGGCATCTATTTTACTTTCCGGTTGTGGCAGCGATAGCGACCCTTCCGACAGTTCTTCAAACGGCGGTACGGTACAAAAAGACGCCTTGATTTCCACATTAACTCTACCTGCTGGTGATGCTGAATGTGCTAACGGTGGTCTCAAGGTTATCGCTGGCTATGATGACGATAAAAATGGCACGCTTGAAGATAGCGAACATGTCTCCAATAAAACCATCTGTCACGATGGAACAAATAATACTCAGCAAGAAGGTAGCGATATCTTCAATCAAGCTTTGGTGTCGGTCGCTTTGATCGCAAAAACGGACACCAGATGTGATGCCGGAGGACAGTTGGTCACTCTTGGTGTTGATGCGAACAAGAATGGTATTCTTGATAGCAGCGAAGTTCAGTCATCAGAAGTACTGTGTAGTATCGGTGCTGATTTCGCACCAAGCGCCATCATCAACTCGATCACAGCGAATCCAGCCATTGTTGCGGCAGGCGCACAAACTACGCTAACAGCAACCATCAGTAACCTTCAACCGAATGATAAGGTGACTTGGTATAACGAAAATGGAGATGTGTTAACGACAACCACTCCAACTCAAGTTACCGTTCAAGCAGGGACGACCGTCGGTCAAGAGAAGTACAAACTCAGCATTGAAACGACCAACGATCAAGGCCAAACCGTACTGCAAACCAAAGAGATCATTATCACCGTTGCAGAAGCGCCAGCACCAACTCAGTCTGTCGTTCTTAATAGCCAACAAGTCTTCTTACCTGAAGGTTATACAACCAGCGCGCTTACTGGTGATGTAACAGGCACGATTATCTACGCAAAGCCTGTTACTACCGCAGCCGCTTCAGCAAGAAGCTCACTTCCAACGCCAGATAATACTGAACTCGCTGGTTTTGTGGCAGAAAGGGGAGCGTTGAGTGGACAAACAACGGCTCAAGAGATCCTTGTTGATGGGGTTGGTGCTTTTGCCTCTCAGCTCAGCAGAGCGGATATTGTGCAGACATCCCTGACAACGCTAGAAAATGGCGATGTCAACGCAACCTATAAGATCACATTGCGCACAGGATTGAAGCTTACTGAAATCCTCAATACTCTGATCAATCAAGTAGCCGTGAATAAGATTGGCGGAACCGCTAGCGCTTTAGTCCCAGCAGCGTCTGAGGTCACTCAATTAGAGTATCAACTTGATATCACAACCAGCTACAACAAAGTCACAGACAGTGCCGTGATTACCAGCACACTGGTGCAAAACGACAAAGTTGTGGATTACTCAGATCTGATTGTTTCAACGACTTCAGAAAGTATCCAAGCATCTAAAGATGCAACATTGCAACTGCAGAATGATAAGTTTACTGCGCTTGACCAAACCACCTCTAAAGCGGACTTCCTGTTTGTTATCGACAACTCAGGCAGCATGAGCGATGAACAACAAGCGATCAGTGATTTAACGGTAGCCTTTACAAGCACCATTCAGAATGCGGGTGTGGACTTTATGGTTGGTACCATTACCACAGATTCAGACAACCTTCGCGGGGTTGGCTTTACTAGTGATTTGGAACAAATTGCTAAAGACTTTAAACCCGGAACAAGGGGCAGTGCGACTGAACGCGGAATCTATTACTCAGAACTTGCACTGCAAAAAGGGGGAACGGTAGAGCTTGCTGGATACCCACGAGCTGGCGCTTCACTGTCTGTTGTTATCATGAGTGATGAAGAGAGCCAGTACCAAAGATACAACTCTCCAGAGTTTGATCCTAACAACAACTTGTTCCTTGATAATGGCTATCGAGTGTACTCTATTGTCGACCCATCAGACGCAGCTCGCAGCCAGTATGACGACCTAGCAACATCGACCTTAGGTAAGACCCTAAACATCAATGTTACTTCTGAGTACAAATCATTTGTTGAAGTGATGGCGAAAAATGCGGGGGCCTCAAGTGCGGGTTACAAGCTTTCTAAAGCTGAAGCTCAACATGTTCTTTCATCGTCCATTCTAGTAACCGTTGATGGGGCAAAAGTGGACCGCAACTCTTCCAATGGTTGGCAATATTACCCACTATCTGAATCCATTGTGTTTACAGGTACGGCTATTCCAGCGCAAGGCGCTGAAATTATCGTTGCTTATCAATATGTAGACGACTCAAAGTAACAACCAATCCATAAACAAAAGGGCGATAGAGTTTAGTTCTATCGCCCTTTCTTTTTTATTCGCGATGCTACAACTACAAGCGCCCTTGATAAGTAAACTGGTACTTCCCTTGATTGTCAGGTTTGCCTAGCCAACGCAGTTGGTTTTGCATCGTGGGTGGAAACTCAGCACCCGGTTTGAACCATGCATTGGTTGCGTAGCGACGGTTCGGCGTTAAGCTTGCATCGAATTCACTCTCAACTTGCGTGGTTTTCTGAGTGCCTTTTGCAGCAATCGTATTGTCTTGGCAAGTGACATCAGCGATAACAGGACCAAAGTCCAACGCGCCTAGCGGTGTCTCCGCGCCAGCACCTGACCAAGCTAAGGTGCCTTCACCGGTTTGACACCAAGGTTGACCTTGTTGAAGGTGTTTAATCGTCAGTTCCACCTGACCAACAGCAGCGACCGGTACTGGAATATTTGGGATGAACTTCAGTACGTCTTCAGCTGGCAGTGATGCCACCAAATTTTGCGCGTAAGCACCATTCATGCTGTAACCGACATAGCCCTTACCACGCAGGTTCATATCACTATCACGACCGAATCGAACCGCTAGCTCTGCCTTGCCTTGGAAAAGCTGGCTAAACTGAAAGTCCCACTGCACTGAGCCATAATTAACACGCTGCCAAACGATATTGCTGGCGCTGCCTTGCCAGATAGAGCCTTGCACACCGTTAATTTGTAGCCCTCTCACCTTAGGCGCATGCTTAAGAGCAAAGGCTGCTGGCAAGTGCAAAAGCAGACTGACTGAAAAAAACACGATAAAAACGGCACTGAAAAGTAAGCCATATTTTAGAGAAGAGCCTCGCTTCACACTAACCTCGCTTGAACTGTAATCGCTTGACTTCAATCACGCCCTGCGTGTCACTGCGGTCAATATCCATGAATTCTACTTCAACGCCTTGCTGCTCTTTCAGGTACGTTAACCAATCAACAAACTGATTAAATGGTACTGGCTTAACCCACACTTGCAGCATTTCGCCACGAGGTTGTACTCGAATCAACTCGATCTTAAAACGACGCATTGAAGCCGGTACAGAACGGTTCAAAGGTTCAGAGCTTTTCGCGCCACCACTGCCACGCAGTTCGACAATCTCATCCGCCTTGTTGCTCACCCAAGCCAGCAGCTGCTTTTCACTCTGAATACGGCTTTGCGCCAATTCCGCGCGAGTATTGAGCGGCTGAAGTACACCCCAATAAACGGCACCGACGATCAGCAAAATAGAGCACCCAATCACAAGCCTCTGTTCGCGTTGACTGATCGATGTCCACCACGCCTGGAGTGGCTCAATCATATTTCTCATCATTGATCTCCTAACGTGAGTTACTGTAATGGTTTAAGTGTAAAACTGCCGTACACAGCATCGCCGTTACGGTTCAGCGGCCCTTGCTCAACAGAGAACTTCTCGGCAAGCTTAGTGCGAGCGCTCTCAAAGTGTTGGAAGTTAGAGCTTTTCGCTTGCAGACGCACTTCAGAGCGGTTGCCATCATAGCGGATACTTTCCACTTCGATGGACGTCACTTGCCCTAACGTACTTGGCATCTGAGTTAGCCAACCAAGCAGACTCGCGCTATCACTGGAGCCACCATATCGACTCGCCTCTTCGTTCATTGTGCGCTTCAAATAACTGACGCTTGGAATCTTACGTTTACCTGCCATCACCTGACGGAAAATGCGTTCACTCTCAGCTCGATACGCCTGAGCTTCCGCTTCGTAGCGCTGTACTTTGAGTGTCTGCTGAGTTGCGATAACCGCAATCAACAAACACGCGGCAATCGCCACCTTTTGCCAAATCTTCCAGTATTTAGTGAATGAAGATTTGGTTTTAAAGCGACCTGTCAGTAAGTTAGTTCCGCTGATAATCGCCTGTTGGCTGAGTACCGACATCACCAATTCTGCTGGCTTTGCTTGCCACTCCACTCCACTCTGCTGCTGAGCTTCTTCATCTGGCAGTGCGGTATAACTCAAGATCGTCGGCTTAACATCGTCTTCAGTAACAAGCCAATCGCTGCTTAAAAACATCGGCAGCCATGCTTGGCGAATAGAGACCGCTTGAAAGGTGCTTTGGCGCAATAACCACTGATCACCAATCTGCAATGCGGTTACGCCTTCCGCATCAACGGGAAGGGCAAGCGTATCCGGCAGGACTTTGCGAATGGTTATACCAACCTCTGAAAATCCACTCATTACCTGAGTAAGCCATTGCTGCTCGACACCACAAACGACTGCCGTTTCCGCGTTTTTATCTAGAATGGTAAAGTGCAGATCTTCAATATCCTGTGCGACTTCATCTTCCAATAGAAATGGCAGCATCGACTCAAACTGACGCGCTGCCCCTTTTGGGATCTCCACACGCTTCAATAGGCAATCATTGCCCGAGAGTAGCGCAATACAGGTCCGTTTCTCAGCATAAGGTGTCAGCTCATCAAGCTGTTGCCAGCTCGCAAGCTCGCCACTTGCGATCACTTCTTGCTGGCTTGTCGACCAAACTAACCACTGCACAGGGCTTTGTGGTTCGCTACTCAGTCGAACGGTCAGAAACTCGCTCACTGATTCCTCCAAAGCGACGGCGCACAACCGTCACTGTTTCTCGATTACTACTATAAAAGAGAGTGCGAATTCGAACTCGCGACTTCTCCACTAATACTTCAGCATCCAGCTCGAAGTAGCTACTATCTACCGCTAAATACCCTTTGGCTTTCTTGGTCACATCGGCACTGACACTCGATAAGTTCGACTCAGCTAAGAAATCATCAATGCTATCCCAGCCATCAAAAGGGCGGTTTTCAATCAACGCTTTAGCGTCAGATTCGCTCAAGTTCGGGGCAAACATCGCTTCTAGAAGCGGAGCCTGTTTGACCTTGAGTGTATTTACGTTCAAACGCCAGTCATCACTTGGCAGAGCACACACATAAGGGCGTACCTTATCCATCACCTCACCGCTCACTTGATACACGGCACGCAGTTCAGACTCGTCTGCCATCAAACCATTCGCTGCCAGATAAGCGGGCTTCATCGCTTCATAGGTGCTGTCTTCCACTCCCACAGAAGAGGCACTGCGCGTATCTTCATCGACAAATTCCCACGTCGAATTGGCGATCACTTCTGCTTGATAAGAGTCCACTTCTAGATTCTCTAACAGAGTTTGCCACACAGAGACCAAATAAGGTGATGTGTTATCTGTGGTGCTGGCAACAGACTTCAACGCATTCAAATTTAAACACGCTTGACCATCTCGAATGTGACCCACCACTTGACCATAGTCGAGCGGATAAACCTGCTCTTCCAGTGCCCACGGCTGACTTAAATTGATGGTATCACTGTCTTTATAGCTCTGCTCAATACCAACCTTAGCCAGCGCTTCAATACCAATGCTGTACCAGTAGGCTTGTTGATAATTGAGCTGATTACCCACACGTTTAAACTGCGTGAATAGCCTCTCAGACATACTCCCTGCAATCGTTGCCATGATCGCGAGCAGCATCAATATCACGATAAGCGCAACACCACCTTGCTTGCTGGGCTTCCCCATTGGGGATCGATTAACCATTATTGCCCCCACTTGACGAGGAGCTGTCACTCGTATTCATACCGCCACTAGGTGTTAGGTAGACACGCTCAATTTCACCGTAATCTTTAAGGGTCAATTTAAGCCTGACTGCTTGTGGCAGCGCGCGATCTGTCTGCCACTCCTCTAGCCATGAGCTTCCGTTGTAGAACTCTAGGCTAAAGGCTTCAATGCCCTCGAGCAGTGGTGTCACTACACCTTCTTGTCCGGTTGGAGTATCGGGGTAACGCCACCATACTCGCTCGAGCGTCTCTTCTTTAATTCGGTAACCCACTTTAGTGACTTCCCCTCTTGGGAACTGCTGCTGTGGATTGTGCCACCCTAAACGGGTAAACATCACACCGATCGAGTCCGAATCGAGCAGATACTCTTGCATTAAGATCAGTTTAGATGATGCTTCTTCGCCATTTGTTCGAAACTGGCGTTGCGCCATCTGGCGAAAATCATTATCTAAAATGACCAAGCTACGCTGCAGAGCATTCAATCGTGCACTACGTTCTATCGAGACGTCATTGCTACGTTGGATCTGGTTCACCACCTGATACGCCGCCACACTCAAGGTGGCGAATATCGCAATCGAGACCAGTACCTCAATCAAGGTGAAGCCTTTTGTTTTACCGCGAGTCGCGCAGACGCGTTTATTTTGAGACATAACTGCGTACCGTCACGACAGGTGATGCATTCTTACTGGTTGCCACACTGACATCAAAAGCCTTCAAAAGATTATCACTGGTCGGCACAGGTGTTATAGTCCAGAACCAGTCACGCTCAGCGAGCTTTTGGGTTCCCTGTGTCTTTTTCAGTTTCTCGGGGTGCAGCATCACCATCGCCATTTGATTATCAACCACCATCGCCGCGAAGGTTTTCTCTTCCAAGTAACTCAGCGTATTAATGTGCTGAGTGACCGCGCGAATGACACTGATCGCCGCAGTTGCAAAAATGGCCAACGCCACCAGTACCTCTAGCAGTGTCATACCACGCTGAGACTGCGAGCTAAGATTACTCCTCTTCATCTTCTTCTCCCGGCTCAAGCAGACGAATAACTCCATTATCTTTTACGCGGATACGCCAACCATCTTGCAGCGAATCACCAGTATTTGGGTAGAATGAGAGGGTAAAGGGCGTTAACTCAGCACTCGATAGGATGTAGATTTGAGGTGGTCTAGGCTTCTTCTCTTCTTCTAAGTCTGCAAACATGTCTTCGTCAAACAGACTGCCCGGATTAAAGAGCCGATCGTCGTCTTGCCACGCACCACCGCCGAGCTTCAATGAAAGAGACAACTCTTTTGGTAGCTCAGTCGTCGAAGGAATCTTTTCAAACTCCACTTCCTGCCAACCTTCAGAGTTCAAGCTCATCAGGACATAAGTGGATTTTTTCTCATCAACACGAATGCCAAAGTCTAAGCCGCTGAGAATGGCTTCTTCATTAAGTAGCTGTACACGCTGGTAAAAACTGTGTGCGTACTGCTTAGCGACATCTTTGGCATTGGTAGGAATCGTCGCGATCACCGCCACTGCGGTCAGTGACAGTAATACGAGAACTAGCAGAATTTCTATTAAAGTGAATCCACGCAAACGTATTGTGCTGCGCGATTGAACAGAGCTTCTCATGTTTCGTATTACCATCACGATATGCGTTCCCAATAAGCGAGGGCTTATTGGAAGTCTTGCATGTTCCAGTTGCCGATATCTGCTGCCGCACCTTCACCGCCTTCTTGACCATCAGCACCTAACGTGAAGATATCAATCGTGCCATTGTCGCCAGGGCTTACGTATTGGTACGCATTACCCCAAGGGTCGTTTGGCAGACGCTTGATGTAACCACCGTCACGGTAGTTACGTGGCTCTGGGCTGCTTGGCTTTGAAACCAGTGCATCTAAACCTTGATCCGTTGTTGGGTACACGCTGTTGTCTAGCTTGTACATATCGAGTGCGTTCTCCAGAGCAACGATGTCAGTGATCGCTTTCTGTTGATCCGCTTTCTCTTTGTTGCCTAGAAGGTTTGGCACAACGAAGCTCGCCAACACACCTAGGATAACCACAACCACCATTACCTCTAACAGGGTAAAGCCGGATTGCTTGTTGATTTTATTTTTCATTGTTTTCTCCAAATGACAGCCGGAGAGTTTAGCAGACGCGCCTCTCTCCAAATCTAAAAACTAATCGGTAAAATTTAAAAACTAATAAGCAATATTTAAAAGCTAATAAGTAAAATAAGCGAGATTATCCGCTCATTAAATTATTCATTTCCAACATTGGCATCAGGGTCGCCATAACGATAAACAGCACCAAACCCGCCATCAGCGCAATCAGAGCTGGCGTAAAGATACCTAGGGCAATGTTCACTGTAGACTCAAAGCTTTGGTCTTGGTTATCGGCAGCACGAGTCAGCATCTGCTCTAGCTGACCACTCTGCTCACCACTGGCAATCATGTGCAGCATCATAGGTGGAAACAGCTTGGTTTGATCGAGCGCTTTTCTCAGGCTCGCACCTTCACGTACATTGTCTGAAGCCTGTAGAACCTGCTGTTTCACATAGTGGTTCGACATCACATCCACCGCGACCTTCATCCCTTCAAGAATAGGGATAGCACTTGAAGTACAGATAGATAGAGTGCGCGCAAAACGCGAGGTGTTGATCCCTTTAGCAATCTTGCCAATCAGAGGGATGCTCAGGAGTTTTCTATCCCAGCTCAAACGAATCGACGGCTTCTTAAGCGCCGCTTTGACCAGAACAATAAAGCCAACGATCAGTAAGAACAGCTGAATACCCCAATGCTGAATAAACTCACTCGAAGCCAGCAGAAATTGGGTAGATTGAGGCAGCTCTTGCCCCATCTGAATGATGGGTTCAACAATTTTAGGCACGACGGTTGCGAGCAAGAAGGAGACTATCGTCACCGCAAAAACCACCAGCACCACCGGATAGATCATCGCTTGCATCAGCTTAGAGCGCATCTTTTGACGATTCTCAGCGTAATCAGCCAAGCGCTCTAAAACTGCATCTAAGTGACCCGATTTTTCACCGGCAGCCACCATGGCACGAAACAGCTCATCGAAGATATGAGGATAATCAGCCAAGCTATCAGCTAGGGTGTAACCTTCGGTCACCTTAGAGCGAACCGCTAATAGCATGGTGCGAATACGCGGTTTCTCAGACTGCTCTGCTACTGCTTTCAAACACTCCTCGAGCGGCATACCAGACTGCACCAGAGTTGAGATCTGACGGGTAATCAAAGCAAGATCTGGCGTACTGATACCACGCTTAAAGCTGGTCGAAGGCGCACTGCCCCCTTTACTGCTTTTAGCTTTTGCTTCAGCCATCTCAACAGGCATCAAGCCCTGCTCTTTAAGTCGCTGACGAGCTTGACGCGCGTTGTCCGCTTCTATTGAGCCTTTCTTGGTTTTACCCTTAGCATCCAGTGCTTTGTATTCAAATGCCGCCATACTAAACTTCCTTGGTCACGCGCATCACTTCTTCGAGTGAAGTGATGCCCTGACGAACCTTGGCTAGGCCATCATCGCGAATACTAGGCGTTGTGCTACGAATCGCTTTTTCGATCGCTTGCTCACCGGCTTCACTATGAATCAGCTCTTGCACCGATTCATCAACCATGAGCAACTCATGGATACCCGTTCGGCCACGATAACCTTTGTGGTTACACGCTTCACACCCTTTGGCATGATACAGGGTTAGGCTGTCTTTCTTCTTCAAATCAAACAGCTTTTTGGTCTCTTTATCCGCCTCGTACGGCTCTTTACAGTCGTTACACAGCGTACGAACCAAGCGTTGAGCCAAAACACCCAACAACGAGGAAGAGATAAGGAAAGGTTCGATACCCATGTCACGCAGACGAGTAATCGCACCAACCGCTGTGTTGGTGTGCAGGGTCGACATTACCAAGTGACCCGTCAAAGATGCCTGAACCGCAATCTCTGCCGTTTCTAAGTCACGAATCTCACCGATCATTACTACGTCTGGGTCTTGACGAAGAATCGCCCTTAGGCCGCGAGCAAAGGTCATATCAACCTTAGGGTTTACCTGAGTTTGACCAATGCCATCGATATCAAATTCGATCGGGTCTTCAACAGTAAGTATGTTGCGCTCATTGCTGTTTAGCTCTTGCAAGCCCGCATACAAGGTCGTCGATTTACCAGAACCGGTTGGGCCGGTTACCAAGATAATCCCATGCGGACGTTGAATCAGTTTGCGGAAGTTCTCGTGATTTGACGCTGTCATGCCTAAGCTGTGCAGGTCAAGACGGGTCGCATTCTTATCAAGTAGACGCATTACCACACGCTCACCGTGCGAAGACGGCATGGTTGATACACGCACATCCACGGCACGACCACCGATACGCAGTGAAATACGACCATCTTGTGGGACGCGTTTTTCTGCGATATCCAGCTTAGCCATAACCTTCACACGCGATACCAGCAGAGGTGCCAATTTACGGCTCGGTGCCAATACATCACGTAACACGCCATCAATACGAAAACGGATCGAGAGTGATTTTTCGAAGGTTTCGATATGAATATCCGAGGCGCCCTCTTTGATCGCTTCACCCAACATCGCATTGATTAGCTTAATGATCGGTGCATCATCTTCTGATTCCAACAAGTCTTCATCTTGTGGCAGCTCTTCAGCCAACGAGAAGAAGTCGTCGTTATCAGCGCCGATATCTTCCATCAATTGACGCGCTTCTGATGAATCGCGTTGATAAGCTTCGGTCAGCTTTTTCTCAAACTCATCCGAGACAATCGCTTGTGGAGTAAAGCCACTTTTTATCACGCGGCTCACCTCTAGGATCGCGGCGGCTTTAAGCGGCTCTACATAGTAAAGCACTGGCGGGCGCTCTGGGTGCTGATACTCAAGCACCATCTTATAGCGGTTTGCAAAGCTAAATGGCAAACGCTGAAAGCGATGAACAGGCTCAACCATCTCTGCCATTATTTCTCTTCCATTTGATCGATGAAGGCTTGAATTTCTGCTGGGTGGTTAAAGCTCTCACCAAACTTAGGCAGTACTGGAATATTGTCGTCATCCAACAGCTTCAAGCCCTGCTCAGCCTTGAACAGCTGCTCAGCACGAATGAAGTTATATTTACGTTGGGTAATGCCATCCGCGGACACACCATCGCGAATGATGGTCGGCTTAATGAACACCATTAGGTTTTTCTTCTCAACTTGGGTACTGGTTGACTTAAACAGGTGACCAAGTACCGGAATATCACCCAGCAGTGGCACTTTAGATTCACTCTCTAGTGCGCGCTCGTCGATCAGACCGCCCAGTACCAGCATTTGACCATCTTGAACAATCACAGAAGTATTTAACTGACGCTTGGCAAAACGTACGTCGACAGCACCGTTGGCACCCAAAACGTTAGAGACCTCTTGCTCAATATTCAGTTGAACTGAGTCGCCTTCGTTAATTTGTGGAACAACTTTCAGCTTGATACCGACTTCTTTACGATCCACGGTTTGGAACGGGTTATCGTTGCTTGAGCCCGCCGTAGAGCCAGTCAGTACCGGAACCTCCTCACCAACAATGAAAGAGGCTTCACCGTTATCCATAACGGTAATACTTGGAGAAGATAAAATATTCGAGTTGGAATCGGTCGCAACCGCACTGATCAGTGCCGTCCAATCGCCCATCACTACGCTTACTGCAGCGCCGTTTACGCCAGAGAGTGCTGAAGCCAGTGTTGAGTAATCACCCTGTTCAGTTGTCGTCTCGTTGCGAACAAAATTACCGTTATCATCGTAAACTGCAGTGGTGGTCGTAGTATCTTTCGCTTCTTCAAGACCAACCATTACCCCACCAATCGACGCACCGGTATTGCTGTATTGGATCATTGCGCCTGTTTCAAGGTTACCCCATTGCACACCCAAGTTGACTCCATCACCCTCTGCCATTTCGACAATCAGAGCTTCAATCAGCACTTGAGCACGGCGAATATCTAACTGGGCAATCACATCTTGCAGCGCTTTCATGATGTCGGGTTGCGCGGTGATCACCAACGAGTTCGTTCCTGCGTGTGCAGAAATCATCACTTGGTCACGATTGCTGCTACGATTTTTACTTGAACTCTGCTTCTCTGACTGCAAGTTATCTGATACACCCTTAAGCACATCGACTAAGTCTTCTGCTTTCGCGTACTTCAAATAGACAACTTGGTTGTTGCCTTTCGTTGCCATCTCAACATCGAGTTGCTCAATCAGCCTTCTTAGTCGGCTACGAACTTTAGGATCACCGGAAATCAGAATAGCGTTGGTTCGCTCATCCGCTACTAGCTTAGGCTGGAGGAAAGCGGGTGTGTTTTTCGCATCAGTGGTTTTGTTGAGCGCATCAACGATACGAACCATCTCGGCAGCGGAAGCATTCTTCAGCTCTACCACTTCAATCTCTTTATCACCCGCTTGGTCAACACGCTGAATGATTTCAGCAAGACGGTTCACAACCGCAGCTCGACCAGTAATTAGGATGATGTTGGCAGGGTCGTAGTGGACGACGTTACCCGCGCCTGCATTGTCATTCAGTTGACGCAGTAGTGGCGAAAGCTCACGAACAGAAACATTACGCACCGTCACCACGCGCGTCACCACGCTATCGCCTTGAATATTGTCGCGATCGCCGACCACAGGAATAGCAGATGTTTTAGAGTCTTTAGCTTTGATGATCTTCAGTACGCCCGATTCCATCTCAACCACGGCGTAGCCGTAAACTTCCAAAACATTGAGGAAGAAGCTGTAATACTGTTCTTCGTTGAGTACGTCATAACTGCGCACATCAATCTTGCCACGCACCGATGGGTCAACGATGATCGTCTTCTCTAGGTTACGGCCAACAATATTAATAAACTCTTGAATATCAGTGCCTTTAAAGCTGGCACTAAAATCATTAGCGATGGCTGCTGGTGTGCAGAGCAAGCTTCCTGCTAATAACCATGCACTTTTCTTAAACCAATGCTTCACGTACTACTCCTACACTCTCGCTTCTCACTAAGCGAAATGTTTTAAAATTCGATAAAAATGTCATGCTGCTGTCCATCTCTTTCAACCACTAAGTTAAGTTCGGTCAAATCAGAAATAGAACTAAAAATAGTGCCCATAGCAGCCTGATCAGTCAGGTCTTGTCCATTAAGCTGAGTCGCGATGTCCCCACTTTGGAGCCCAACTGATTCAAAAAGTTCGGGATCTTTTCCTGGACTGACGCGATAGCCAATCACATTGCCGTCGCGTTTCACTTGCGAAAGACGCACATACTGGAAGATTTGTTGCGGGTCTTTGGTGATCGTCGCTTTAATCTCTTCAAGCTTCTCTTCCGCAGAACCTGGATTATTACCACGCACCGATGCCGAAGCGCGAGGCTTCGCTGGTTCTGAAACCGACAAGCGTTTGTATTCGAGACCTTCTAGCATCAAAGTTTCATCGCGGCCTGAGTTATCAATGATCACACGATCAATCAACACCGCTTTAAGCTTCGCGCGTGTCCCTTCTATCTCTTCGCTAATACCGTAAGTCGCTTGTTGACCACGGTTGGCAATCACGGCAAGGCTACGCTGCGGATCTGAGCTCGCAACGGCACCCACTAACACAAGGTTGAGTCGTGTCTTAGGAGCGTCTTGAATAACGGGTTGCTTCACCACTTTTGGTGTTTCAGCACGATACTCACCAAAAAGATTGCTCTTCTGGAGGGAGGAGATATCGAGCGTAGATTGTGGTCGAGAAGATGACGAGGCTTGCGCTTTCCAAGGTGTAATCGACTGGTCTGCAGGGTCAATCAACCAGGCCAACTGACCCAATATCCATGCAGAAATGGCAATCAATACACAACAGGTTATCAGGCTCAGCTTTTGCTGAAATACAAATCCATTCTCTATTAAGCGGCTCAACAAAGGAGAATTTCCCATGCGATTTTTGAGCTCCAATAACTTCACTTGCCTAAACCCTTTTGTGAAGATGAGAGCGCTAAATCATTAAGCTCTCAGCTTTTTTGTACATAAACGCTACGCCAATTACTGATTTGGCATAGGATCCAAAACTATATCATAGCCTACGCATAAAAAGTCATAACGTGAGCTATTTTGCAGTATGCCTTGAAAAAAAACACATTTGCCACCACTTTAGCTTCTACCAAATGTGATAAGCATCATCTAAGACAAGTTGCGAACTGATTTTACTCAGTTAACCACATTCATTTTTTCACTTAAAAGGCACAGCGCCATATGAAACCTGCTAATGAAGCTGTCAGACTAGATAAATGGTTGTGGGCAGCACGCTTTTACAAAACTCGCTCTATCGCTCGTAATATGGTCGATGGTGGTAAAGTCCACTATAATGGTCAACGCAGCAAACCAAGCAAAATCGTAGAACTTGGGGCGGTGATTTCACTGCGTCAAGGCAATGAGGAAAAGACGGTCACGATCGATAAAATTTCGGATCAACGTCGCGGAGCTCCAGAAGCCCAAACCCTTTATACCGAAACGAAAGAAAGCTTGGCAAAACGTGAAGCACACGCCCAACAGCGTAAATTACATGCACATAACCCAAGCCCTGAACGCCGTCCTGACAAAAAGCAACGTCGTGACATCATCAAGTTCAAGCATCAATAAGCTAGAAGGAACCGCCAAATGGCAAACAATGTTTTAAATCGCTACCTATTTGAAGACCTATCGGTACGTGGTGAATTGGTACAACTGGACGAAGCGTACCAACAAATTATTTCTAGCAAGGAATACCCAGCGGCTATTCAAAAGCTTCTTGGTGAGCTATTAGTTTCAACGACTCTTCTTACTGCGACTCTAAAGTTTGAAGGCTCTATCACTATGCAGTTGCAAGGTGATGGCCCAGTTTCTCTAGCAGTAATCAATGGCGATCACGACCAAAAGATCCGTGGTGTCGCACGTTTCGAGGGCGAAATCGCTGATGATGCAGGCCTGCATGACCTAATGGGTAAAGGCTACCTAGTGATCACGATCGATCCTAAGAAAGGTGAGCGTTACCAAGGTATCGTAGCACTAGAAGGCGACACATTAGCAGACGTTCTTGAAGGCTACTTCGCAAACTCTGAGCAGCTTAAGACACGCCTATGGCTACGTACTGGCGAGCACGAAGGTAAACCACATGCAGCAGGTATGCTTCTGCAAGTGATGCCAGACGGCACGGGTACACCAGACGATTTTGAACACCTAGAGCAGCTCACGGCAACAGTAAAAAATGAAGAGCTATTCACTTTAGAAGCGAACGAGCTTCTATACCGCCTGTACAACCAAGAAAAAGTACAACTGTTCACTCCACAACCTGTAGAGTTCTTCTGTGGTTGTTCTCGTGAACGCAGCGGTGCCGCTATCGTGACAGTAGATCAAGAAGAGATTTACAGCATCATCAGCACTGAAGGTAGCGTTTCACTTCACTGTGATTACTGTGGCACAAGCTACACATTCGACAAGAGCGATGTTGATGCTCTGTTCGCAGAAGCGACAGATAAAGGCGACAATACGGTTCATTAATTTACGTCGTTCCAAAAACACGTAATTTAAACCAAAAAGGTCAGCGCAAAGCTGACCTTTTTTGTGATCAAATTAGCGCAAATCCCGTAACATCTCGTAATAAAATCACTGCTTAATTTTAATCAATTAATAATGTTCAAGCCCCTAGCGCAAAGGTTTGCGTACAGGATAGACTAGTTGGGCCAATATGTGACGAGACACTTAAAACCCCACGGAAAATATGGATAATTTTTGAGCTATATCCCTGTTTCCCCCATGTCTCGTTGCTAGCATGGTGAGCAGATAACAATAAAAAATTAATACAAAATCCCTACAAAATATCCTACAAGGAGCACCTATGACCGTTATGGAACATACAAAGGCTGCACAAATCGATCTTACTAAACACGGAATTACTGGCGTAACTGAAGTGCTGCGTAACCCAAGTTACGAGCAGTTATTCGTGGAAGAAACGCTTCCAGGCTTAGAGGGCTACGAAAAAGGCGTAGTGACCGAACTAGGTGCTGTTGCTGTTGACACTGGTATCTTTACTGGCCGCTCACCAAAAGATAAGTACATTGTTAAAGACGATACGACTCGCGATACCATGTGGTGGTCGGATCAAGGTAAGAATGACAACAAAGCGATTACCACTGAAGTGTGGAACGATCTGAAAGAGCTCGTAACGACACAGCTATCTGGCAAACGCCTATTTGTCATTGACGGTTACTGTGGTGCTAACCCTGATACGCGTCTAAGCGTACGTATTATCACTGAAGTGGCGTGGCAAGCGCACTTCGTTAAGAATATGTTTATCCGCCCAACCGAAGAAGAGCTAGCAACATTTGAACCAGACTTCGTCGTTATGAACGGCGCGAAAACAACCAACCCGAAATGGCAAGAACACGGCCTAAACTCTGAAAACTTTGTTGCGTTTAACCTGACGGAGCGTGTACAAATCATCGGTGGTACTTGGTACGGCGGTGAGATGAAGAAAGGCATGTTCGCCATGATGAACTACCTACTTCCACTGCAAGGCATCGCTTCAATGCACTGTAGCGCAAACGTGGGCGAGAAAGGCGACGTAGCGGTATTCTTCGGTCTATCAGGTACAGGTAAAACAACGCTATCTACAGACCCTAAACGTGAACTTATTGGTGACGATGAGCACGGTTGGGATGATGACGGTATCTTCAACTTCGAAGGTGGCTGTTACGCGAAGACCATTCGCCTATCAAAAGAAGCAGAACCAGAGATCTACAACGCAATCCGTCGTGATGCTCTACTAGAGAACGTAACAGTACGTGGTGATGGCTCTATCGATTTCGATGATGGCTCTAAAACAGAAAACACTCGTGTTTCTTACCCAATCCACCACATCGATAACATCGTTAAGCCAGTTTCAAAAGCGGGCCACGCGAAGAAAGTTATCTTCCTAACTGCGGATGCATTTGGCGTTCTGCCACCAGTTTCTAAGCTGACTCCAGAGCAAACGAAGTACCACTTCCTATCTGGCTTCACAGCGAAACTAGCGGGCACTGAACGTGGTATCACTGAGCCAACGCCAACATTCTCTGCAGCGTTTGGCGCAGCGTTCCTAACACTACACCCAACCAAGTATGCAGAAGTACTAGTCAAACGTATGGAAGCGGTTGGCGCAGAAGCCTACCTAGTGAACACAGGTTGGAACGGCAGTGGTAAGCGTATCTCTATCCAAGATACTCGCGGTATCATCGACGCAATCCTAGATGGCTCAATCGACGATGCAGAAACTAAGGTTATCCCTATGTTTAACCTAGAAGTACCGCTAGCACTGCACGATGTTGACCCAACAATCCTAGATCCACGTGATACTTACACAGATCCACTACAATGGGAAAGCAAAGCGAAAGACCTTGCGGAGCGCTTCATCAACAACTTTGATAAGTACACCGACAACGACGAAGGTAAAGCGCTTGTTGCTGCAGGCCCACAACTGGATTAATTGTTCACTCTGCTCTGAGGACAAAGCCATAAGGCTAACCCCCTCTTAAAAACGATATTTTTGTAGCAAGCCCCTCTTTTGAGGGGCTTTTTTGTTGCCGCAGCGCCTATTTTGTTCCACTCTATTTTGAGCAACGAAGAAATGGAAGGTGCGCTAGGAATGAAAAGAGTCATCATGATGGTTGGGATTGTATTGTCTGTCCTCGTCGCAGCTGTCGCAACACTGCTGCTTGGCTTGCAGACCCAATACCGCACTGACATTGCCAATTTCATGCTCAAGCACTCAATCGCTCACCCAATCACAGTCGAAGATGTCGAGTATCAAGCTCCCTACAAACTGACTCTACAAGGCGTTACTGCTGGATCAATCAACGATGAGTCTGAACCTCTCTACTTCGACAAGTTACAGCTTTGGTTCAACCCCAATAGTTTGTTCACCGCGCAGCTAGAACTCGACTCACTGCTTATCAGCGGTGTTCAGTGGCGATCTGAAGAGTTGGACTTACTAAAGACGCAGCTCACTCAGCCACAAGTGAAGCTTCATCAACTCGCCATCAACAATCTCGACTTTTCCACACCAGAGTTCAGTGCTCGCGACCTTGATATTCAAATCTCGAACCCAGATTGGACAGACTCACAGCCGTTGTTGCCCAACGGAAAAATTCAGCTCAAGGCAGGACAGATCTTTTGGCAAGGTGAGGCCCTAGACAACTTCCTTATCGACCTCGACTTAAAAACAGATGACAGCACGCTCTATGGCGCGTCGTTCGACTGGCGCGGCGCTAAGATCTCAGGGCAAGCCGAGCAGTACCCAAGCGGCTGGTCGCTGGTCAATGTCACTATTGATGGTCTGCACCTTAATCAAAAGCAAACTCAGGAATTACTAATATCTGACTGGCGTATCCCAAACTTCAACATTAGCCATATTAATAGCCTAGATGTACTGAAAAGTGACATCGCTTGGCAAGATGCTCACCTCGCAGCTTTCAGCGCCTCGCTTGAAAACATCCATCTGCCTTTCAAGATATGGCAGCAACAGCAGAGCTACTTCTCACTGCAGGCTGAGAGTCTTTCTCTGCAAGACGAGCAGTGGATTGAGCCCAATCTAAAACTGACCCTACAGCAAGATCACATCGAGATTAATGACTTTTACAGTCAATGGCAGCAAGGCAGTATCCAACTCAATGGTCAAATAGGCCCTCGCTCTATCAAGCTCCAAGAGCTGGATGTTCGCGGCGTAAAATGGGTGACGGAATCAGAGGAAGAGAAGGAGCCGCTTGAAGTATTGCAACCTTGGCTACAAGAGATCGACTCACTCTCGATCTCGCGACTCAATGTCGAGCGAAGCCAACGTATTCAGCTTGCTAGTCATCCATATTGGCAAGTCTCTGGATTACATATAGAGGGTCAAGAGCTGACCTTGATAGAACAAGGCAAATGGGGGCTGTGGGAAGGCGAGTTAAGCGCCAGTGCCAATGACGCGAGCTATCAGAGCATTTTATCAGCCCAGCCAGTGGTTGAAATGAGCAGTCACCAAGGACTGTGGCAGCTTAAACGACTTTTTGCGCCGCTCAAGCAAGGCTATATTGAGGCTCAAGCCACACTCGACTTCAATCAAGTCAGCCAGCCATGGCAAGCGACCATCAGTGCCGATGGTGTTCCATTGTCGCCGTTTATCCCTTACTTGGCGTTACCCTTTGATGCCTCAGGCATTGGTGAATTTGAGCTACGTGCCTCTGGCTTAGCCGGCGATGATCTAATGCTCAGACATTCAGCTACAGCGAGCCTTGAGGGCAGTATTCGCAATGGCGTGATTAACTTTGCCTCTAACAATCCCCAGGCAACTGAGCTCCAAACAAACCAAGCGTCACAATCCAAGATCGTGAACTTTGAGGTCTCAGATATCAAAGCCGACTTAAACCGCGGCCATCTGTCATTGCTACCATTGCACATTATTGGTGCAACACAACAAGATGACCAGCCTCAGCCAGTCACACTGACAGGTGAACTTGGTGGCGAACTCGATCTTGTGACACCGCAAACGCACAGTTTGACGCTTACTCTTTCGAGTGAATGTTACGAAGTTTCTGGTTTAATCACCCAAGCGCAGTTAGTGCACAAAGAGAGCTGCCAATAAAAACGCCACTTAGAGAAGTGGCGTTGGTTAAGAGATTAAAATGCATTATTCCGAGACGTTTTGCGTGGAACTAAGAACCTTTTTATAGTCTGGGATCAGCATGTAGGTTCCCGTGAACTCAACCGCGGCCACATCACCACTGTGAATCGTCACATGGATGATGATTCTCGCCTTACGCCCCGATGCGAGTCGATCTAAGTCGCCGCTGATTCCATCTAAAGAGGTTGAAGCCACCGGATTCTGCTCTACCGGGTGACGATAGCGAATGTTGCTGTCAGCCAGCACGATATCCCCTGTCAAGCCGCGCTCTTTCATCAGCAACCACGTCATGCCCCACCCCGTCAGGGTCGCCAGAGTAAACGCCGAGCCCGCAAACATGGTGTTGTGAGGGTTAAGGTTTGGGTTAAGCTGAGCACTGCACTCAAACTGGTAACCTGTGTATTGGTTTATCTTGATGCCCATCTTGTCGCTGATAGGGATCTGATGTTCCCAACGCTGCTGCAGTTCATTACACCACTCCGGCTTACGCAGTACATCCGCCATAGGATCAAGATGTTTTACCATCTGTTGGTGACGCACCGGACCGCGCTGATCATTAATCTCACCACGACGCTCAAAGCTGTTCTTCTCATAGAATGAGATTGCATCTTCACGAGCATTACACACTAAGCGCTTAGCCCCTTCTTGACGAGCCAGTGACTCTAGCGCAACTAAGATAAGAGAACCCATGCCCTTGCTACGGCGCGAGTTCTTTACCGCCATATAGCGGATCTGACCTTCGAGATCAGGGGTGATGTAGAGGCGTCCAATTGCCATAGGTCGACCACGTCCATCGACAATCATGCGATGGTGACTCATCCCGTCATATTCATCACGTTCCGAGCCAACTGGCATGCGCCAAGGCTCGCGCAGCATCTGCCAGCGAAAGTGATAATACTTGTTCAGTTGATTCTCCGTGGTCGGAGTAATAAGTTTAAACATGCTTATTCCTTTAAGCTTAAACCTGTAGCCAGAATGTCACAGGGCCATCATTGACCAGAGAAACTTTCATATCTGCTGCAAAGCGGCCACGCTCCGTTGGCAGTACAGTCGCGCATTGATCGGCGAAGTAATCGTAAAGACGTTCAGCATCGGCAGGGTGTGCACCGCGAGAAAAACCGGCACGAGTCCCTTTTTTGGTATCGGCTGGTAGCGTGAACTGAGATACCACCAAGACTTTGCCATCAACCTGCTTCACATTGAGGTTCATTTTATCGTCTTCATCACCGAAGACACGATAAGTCGTCACCCTTTCCATCAAACGTTTCGCTTTAGCTTCATCGTCGCCTTTCTCTACACCTAGCAGTACCAATAAGCCTTTATCGATTTCGCCAACGGCCTCACCATCGACACGAACGGCAGCTTCACTTACTCTTTGAATCAGTGCTATCACTGTGATTTCCTTGTTCTGGAGCTTTTTGATTATCGGTAGAGTGTACCATTTCTTGCGTCTCACTCCACTGTTCGCGCTCGCCAAGTGCCGCCGTTACCTCAGCTCCCACCAGCACGATCAACCAACACAAGTAAACCCATACGAATAAGATCGGAATCGCAGCCAGTGCGCCGTAAATCAACTGATAAGAGGGAAACTGAGTGATGTAAGCCGCAAAGCCTTTTTTACTCAATTCAAACAAAAGTGCTGCCACCATCGATCCTGCAGCCGCGTGAGAAAAATTAATTTTCTTGTTTGGAACCAGTAAGTACAAGCCAAAAAAAGTAAAGAAAGAGAGAATTAATGGCAACTTACGAATCACAAAGTTATACAACCCAGAGACGGTTTCGTTTTGCAGCAGAGTAAGCGAAGTCACGTAGGATGTGGCCGCAATGCTTGCACCCACTAAGATTGGACCTAGAGTTAACACCATCCAATACATTGAGAATGAGTGAACCGGGCGACGCTTGGCTCTCACTCGCCAAATGTAGTTGAGATTCTTATCGATGTTCGAGATCAGCATCATCGCGGCAATAAACAGGAATCCACTACCGACTGCCGTCATCTTGCCAGTATTCGCAACAAAATCCTGTAGAGCATTATGAACCGCATCACCAGAGGCTGGGACAAAGTTATTGATGATGAATTTCTGAATAACAAGCCCAACATCTTCAAACACAGAGAAAGAAGAGAGTATCGACAGCAATACTGCCAACATAGGCACAATCGATAGCAAGGTGATGTAAGCTAAATAGCCTGCATTTACATTGACTCGATCGTGTTTCATTCGCGCCATCAGGTAGTGTGAGAACGCGAGTCCGAGTTCGGTTGTCTTTTGAATCTTCAACTTGTAACTCCCATGTAACTCGTTCATAGTCCTAATATGTTGATTATCTATATATAGGAACCAAGGATGCCTTATTTACTCGTCTTAGTGCTATCTATTTTTACCCTAACGGGATGTCAGTCAGCGTATTACTCCGCAATGGAGCAAGTGGGCTACCACAAGCGTGACATTATGGTCGACCGTGTCGAAGACGCTAAAGAGTCACAACAAGATGCCCAAGAAGAGTTCACCAGTGCCCTAGAAGCACTGAGCAGCCTGACCAACTTCAACGGCGGTGACCTTGAAGATATGTACAACAAGATCAACGACAAATACCAAGACAGCGAAACAGCGGCACAAAATGTCAGTGACCGTATCGCTGCGATCGAGGATGTCTCCGATGCCCTATTCGCCGAGTGGCAAGACGAACTCGACCTCTACACCAGCGCTTCACTGCGCCGCTCAAGTGAGCAAAAGTTGCGAGACACCAAGTCCTCTTATCAAACGATGCTCTCGGCGATGAAACGTGCGGAGAAGAAGATGGACCCGGTACTCAACACCCTACGCGACAATACGCTCTATCTTAAGCATAACCTAAATGCGAGCGCTGTCGGTTCACTGCAAGGTGAATTCATGAGCCTAGAAAAGGACATCGCCTTTGCTATCAAACAGATGAATGAAGCGATTGAAGAGTCAGATAAGTTTCTTGCTCAGCTAAATCAGAAGTAAATAGAGTCACTCAATGCAACCTATCATCATAAGTGGCGGCCCAGGCGCAGGAAAAACAACCTTGGTCAACGCACTCGCCGAGCGCCGCTACGCTACCTTTGCCGAAGCTTCTCGCCAGTTAATTGAACAGCAGAGCCAATTAGAAAGTGGGGTACTGCCTTGGGTCGACCTACCCGCTTTTGCTGCACTCTGCTTAGAAGTAATGAGTGAACAAAAGGTACAGGCCAGCCAGCACTCCATCGCTTTTCTTGACCGCGCCATCCCTGACATCTGTGGCTATCTATCTCAAGCACAACTAGAGATTGATGAGAAGTACCTAAAGGCGAGTCAGGGTTACCACCCTCAAGTGTTCTTGTGTCGCCCAGAAGCAAGTATTTACGTGCAGGATGAGGTGCGCCCTTACTCGTTTGAGGGTGCCCTAGAGATTCACGACAGCCTAGTCGCACTCTATCAGCAACTCGGATATGAAGTGATTGAGGTGCCATTTATGACAGTGGAAGAGCGAGTTCAGTTCATCCAGCACAAGTTAGGTATAGCAAGTTAGATCCCCAACTCAGTCGTTGCTCCCTTTTGAGGGTGACAAGTACTTGAACGCTCTTCGCATCTCGCATCCCGTTTACTCGAATCTAGACTAACTAAAAAAACAAAAGCCCCGAGCAGCATCGCTACTCGGGGCTTTTTAAACTCAATCAGTTAAATCTGATTATTTCGCTGCACGTGAAGCACGCTTACGATCCGATTCCGTTAGGAACTTCTTACGGATACGGATGCTTTCAGGTGTTACTTCTACTAGCTCGTCGTCATCGATGAACTCTAGAGCTTGCTCAAGAGTCATGATAATTGGCGGAGTAAGAACCTGTGCGTCGTCCGTACCAGATGCACGAACGTTGGTTAGCTGCTTACCTTTCAGTACGTTAACTGTAAGGTCGTTGTCACGGCTGTGGATACCAACAACCATGCCTTCGTATACTTCAACACCGTGACCGATGAACATGCGACCACGCTCTTGTAGGTTGAATAGTGCGTTAGTCAGCGCTTTACCCATACCGTTAGAGATTAGTACACCGTTAACACGCTGGCCGATTTCGCCGCCTTTGTGTGGACCGTAGTGATCGAATGTATGATAAAGAAGACCAGAACCTGAAGTTAGAGTCATGAATTCCGTTTGGAAACCGATTAGGCCACGAGATGGCATAACGAAGTCCATACGTACACGACCTTTACCGTCTGGAGACATGTCAGTCAGCTCACCTTTACGTAGGCCGATGTTCTCCATGATACCGCCTTGGTGCTCTTCCATAACGTCGATAGTTACCGTTTCGAACGGTTCCATCAGTTGACCATCTTCTTCTTTGATGATTACTTCTGGACGAGATACTGCTAGCTCGAAGCCTTCACGACGCATGTTTTCGATCAGGATAGATAGGTGAAGTTCACCACGTCCTGATACGCGGAATTTGTCTGGATCGTCTGTTTGTTCAACACGTAGTGCAACGTTGTGTACCAGTTCTTTCTCTAGACGCTCAAGGATGTTACGTGAAGTGACGAACTTACCTTCTTTACCCGCGAATGGAGACGTGTTTACTTGGAACGTCATTGTTACTGTTGGCTCATCTACAGACAGTGCTGGTAGCGCTTCTACTGCGTTTTGTGCACAGATAGTGTCAGAGATTTTTAGCTCACCAAGACCAGTGATCGCGATGATGTCACCCGCATTCGCTTGTTCAACTTCATGACGCTCAAGACCTAGGTAGCCCATTACTGTGCCAACTTTGCCGTTACGAGTTTTGCCGTCTGCGCTTACGATAGTAACTTGTTGGTTTGGTTTAACAGAACCACGAGTTACACGAGCAACACCGATAACACCAACGTAAGAGCTGTAGTCTAGTTGAGAAACTTGCATCTGTAGTGGACCATCTAGGTCAACTTGTGGCGCTGCTACTTCTTCAACGATAGTTTGGAATAGTGGTTCCATGTCTTCGCCAGTTTCGCCTTCTTCTAGAGAAGCCCAACCGTTAAGTGCTGAAGCGTAAACTACTTTGAAGTCTAGCTGTTCGTCAGAAGCACCTAGGTTGTCGAATAGGTCGAATACTTGATCCATAACCCAATCAGGACGCGCGCCTGGGCGGTCGATCTTGTTGATGACAACGATTGGCTTAAGACCGTGTGCGAATGCTTTTTGCGTTACGAAACGAGTTTGAGGCATTGGGCCATCTACTGCGTCAACGATAAGTAGCACAGAGTCAACCATAGACATGATACGCTCTACTTCACCACCGAAGTCCGCGTGTCCCGGAGTATCTACGATGTTGATGCGGTGATCGTTCCAGTCGATTGCTGTGTTCTTAGCAAGGATGGTAATGCCACGCTCTTTCTCGATGTCATTCGAGTCCATTACGCGCTCTTCAGTCTCACCACGAGATTCTAGTGTGCCTGATTGTTGTAGCAGTTTATCAACCAGCGTTGTTTTACCGTGGTCAACGTGCGCGATAATCGCGATATTTCTTAACTTATCAATCTGTGGAGTAGACATGGATTCTCGATTCACTCATAAAAGTAGCCGCACATCACCTCTACAATCAGGGTAAGTGCCACTAGCTTGATTAAAAAAACGGTCAATAATATACCAGATTCTAGCAAAAACCCCAGAAATATGTGATCTGAACCAAAGCCTTTTTCCACAGGCGCTTATTCCCAATAAATAACCGGCCATCAGGCGCCCTCAATTCGAAATGGCTCAGCCTTTTGTATTATCTCAGTCAGGCTGGTGAAATCTCGTCGTAAAACGAAAAAGTGGATTGACAACCCATGCAAATCGTTGCTGAATGGTACTCGTTTGTGACTCATTATGGTGCACAACCAAACAACTGCACCATAAGTGTGCATCGCATGATCATTTTGGTGCAAAGAAACGCACCAAGAAAAACACAAACAAACTAAATCATTGAAATTAATGGATTAATTTTTTTGGCACGCTTTTAGCTTTAGTTAAAACAGCATCGATTAATGCGCCGAAAGACATTAATCAATGCTAGTTTCGACCGAATCGAGCACAAACCAAATTAATAACACTGGAGGTTATCCAAGATGTCAGTAGAAAACGTACTATCGCTGATCCAAGAGAACGAAGTTAAATTTGTAGACCTACGCTTTACAGATACTAAAGGTAAAGAGCAACACATCTCTCTACCTGCTCACCAAGTTGACGCAGACTTCTTTGAAGAAGGTAAGATGTTTGACGGCTCTTCAGTAGCTGGTTGGAAAGGCATCAACGAATCTGACATGGTAATGATGCCTGACGCATCATCTGCTGTTCTTGACCCATTCACGGAAGACGCAACACTAAACATCCGTTGTGACATTCTTGAGCCTGCAACAATGCAAGGCTACGACCGTGACCCACGTTCTATCGCAAAACGCTCTGAAGAGTACATGCGCTCTACAGGTATCGCAGATACTGTACTTGTTGGTCCTGAGCCAGAGTTCTTCCTATTTGACGACGTTAAATTCGCAACTGACATGTCTGGTTCTTTCTTCAAGATCGATGACATCGAAGCTGCATGGAACACAGGTTCTGACGTAGAAGGTGGTAACAAAGGTCACCGTCCAGGCGTTAAAGGTGGTTACTTCCCAGTAGCTCCAGTTGATTCATCTCAAGACATCCGCTCTGCAATGTGTCTAGTAATGGAAGAGATGGGTCTAGTTGTAGAAGCGCATCACCACGAAGTAGCAACTGCGGGTCAAAACGAAATCGCAACTCGCTTCAACACGCTAACAACGAAAGCGGATGAAACTCAAATCTACAAGTACGTTGTACACAACGTTGCTCACGCATTTGGTAAAACAGCGACATTCATGCCTAAGCCACTTGTAGGTGATAACGGTTCTGGTATGCACGTTCACCAATCTCTAGCAAAAGACGGTGTTAACCTATTTGCTGGTGATAAGTACGGCGGTCTGTCTGAAATGGCGCTTTACTACATCGGTGGTATCATCAAGCACGCTCGCGCAATCAACGCGTTCTCTAACCCAGCGACGAACTCGTACAAGCGTCTTGTACCTGGCTTCGAAGCACCAGTTATGCTTGCTTACTCTGCACGTAACCGTTCTGCTTCTATCCGTATCCCAGTAGTACCAAGCCCTAAAGCGCGTCGTATCGAGCTACGTTTCGGTGACCCAGCAGCAAACCCATACCTATGCTACGCTTCAATGCTAATGGCTGGTCTTGACGGCATCAAGAACAAGATCCACCCAGGCGAAGCTATGGATAAAGATCTGTACGACCTACCAGCTGAAGAAGCAGCAGAAATCCCAACAGTAGCGTACTCACTAAAAGAAGCTCTAGAGTGTCTAGATGCTGACCGTGAGTTCCTAACAGCTGGTGGTGTATTCTCTGACGACTTCATCGACTCTTACATCGCCCTTAAGTCTCAAGATGTAGAGAAAGTGAACATGACAACTCACCCACTTGAGTTTGAACTGTACTACTCTGTTTAATCTCTGGTAGAGATAAGCACTCTTACTGCAACCCTGTAAGAATCGCTAACTAAATATTAGGCTCGCCTCGCAGGCGGGCCTTTTTTATATTCCTCCTCCCCCATTCGCTTCGTACCATTCCCTATCAAACCAGCTCATTCCGACTGCCTACAACGTGTGCATTCACAGCATCAGAAAAGGGTCATCATCATGAAAACGATATGGATATTCATTGGGGCAATACTCTCAGGTATGTTGGGGGCTCAAACTGTCTATACTTGGGAAGACGACAATGGGGTACTGCACTTTAGTGATACACCAGACAACAACAAAGCCAAAGCATTAGACCTGCCCGATGTTCAAGCGGTGGCGCCGGCCCCTAAATTTGATAGCGCCTCGCCAGTTGACCTTAAACCTACAGAGCCTTTGCCCGCTGCCACTTCCACTCAGGAAACGCCTACGTCAGACAAACCAGATACTCCGCCTCCGCTCATGCTAACGCTAATTACTCCGCAACATGATCAGACCTTACGCAGCAACCGCGGTTTGATTGCGATTGAAATAGAACTCAACCGAAAACTCGGTATTGGAGAACAGCTGCAGTTAATGTTAGATGGGCGCCGTTATGGTGCACCTCAAACCACATCAACATGGGCGTTAAAAAACATCGATCGTGGTGCACATACCATTGCTATTCAAGCACATAGAAGCGGCAAGCTTATTGCATCTACTACTCCAGTCACTGTGTTTTTACACCGTGCGACGATCAAGTAGGCCAATGTGCACAAAACACGTCCAGTTTGTCTGTTTTTCACCGGATACTGACCACTTTAAGGCAACAGATAGGAATTATCTTTAGCTTCTGGTTGAGATGCGCCATACTTGAACTTATCAACGCACCAATTTGGTGCAAGGAAATAATCTCAGTTCAAGGATGCAACAGTGAATCGATCAGCGCAGAGCGACAGTATAGAGACACATCAATTATCTAACGCCATACTCGACAATATGGTGACGGCCACCTTGATGCTCGATGAGCAGCTCTATGTGCGTTATGCCAATCCAGCCGCCGAGCAACTGTTCTCACAGAGTGCTAAACGCATTGTTGATCACCCACTTAGTCAACTCATTCAACATGCGTCTCTCGATCTCGCACTACTTACACAGCCTCTGCAGAGTGGTCAAAGCATCACTGACAGTGACGTTACCTTTGTGGTCGATAACCGACCGCTAATGCTGGAAGTCACAGTCAGCCCAATGACTTGGCAGCGTGAGACTCTGCTGTTGGTAGAGATGCGCAAGATAGACCAGCAAAGACGCCTCAGCCAAGAGCTCAACCAGCATGCCCAGCAACAGGCGGCCAAGCTTTTGGTGCGCGGTTTAGCCCATGAAATTAAGAACCCACTTGGTGGGCTACGCGGCGCGGCACAGCTTCTAGGGAAAATGCTGCCAGACCAATCGCTGAACGAATACACCCAAATTATTATCGAGCAGGCCGACCGTTTAAGAGCTTTGGTCGACCGTCTACTAGGTCCACAAAAGCCGGGTAAGAAAAGTGAAGAGAACCTTCACCAGATTCTAGAAAAAGTGCGCCAATTGGTGGAATTAGAGTCAGGCTCTTCATTGGCGATTGAGCGCGATTACGATCCGAGCCTACCCAATATTTTGATGGACTCAGCCCAAGTTGAGCAGGCGATGCTCAACATTGTGAGTAACGCGGCGCAGATTCTGAGCTCACAAGAGTCGGGCAAAATCACCATTCGCACCAGAACGGTGCATCAAGCGAACATTCATGGGCAGCGACACAAACTCGCGGCACGCATTGAGATCTGCGACAACGGGCCGGGCATCCCAGATGAACTCAAAGATACTCTCTTCTACCCTATGGTCAGTGGACGAGAAGGGGGTACTGGACTTGGATTATCAATCTCGCAGAATTTGATTGACCAACATAACGGAAAAATTGATGTAGAGAGCTGGCCGGGGAACACCACCTTCACCATCTACTTACCAATTTAATAAATTTATCGGCATCACCAGAGAGCTGCTTGGGTGGTGTTGGCAACAAGATATAACAGCATAAAAACAACAATGATCACCACAATAGAATTGGCTGCAAAGGAATGGAACTATGAGTAAAGGATATGTATGGGTCGTCGATGACGATAGCTCTATCCGCTGGGTCGTTGAGAAAACGCTCTCTTCGGCGGACATTAAGTGTGAAACCTTCGCTGATGCGGAGAGCGTGCTCATGGCACTGGAACGCGAAACCCCTGATGTCTTAGTCTCAGATATCCGTATGCCGGGTATCGACGGTATCGAGCTACTTAATCAAGTTCAGCAGCGCTCACCGGATCTGCCTGTCATCATCATGACCGCGCACTCGGACCTCGACGCTGCCGTTAACGCTTACCAGAAAGGTGCTTTCGAGTATCTTCCAAAGCCATTCGATATTGATGAGACTCTAACTCTGGTTGAGCGTGCTATTGCCCACAGCCATGAACAGAAACGTGAGCAAGCCAATGAAGTCGCCGATACCGATGCACCAGAAATCATTGGTGAAGCGCCAGCAATGCAAGAGGTTTTTCGCGCCATTGGTCGTCTATCTCGCTCTTCAATCTCAGTGCTAATCAATGGTGAGTCTGGAACAGGTAAAGAGCTGGTTGCCCACGCCCTACACCGCCACAGCCCACGCGCGACGAAACCATTTATCGCCCTCAACATGGCCGCCATTCCAAAAGATCTGATTGAGTCAGAGCTGTTTGGTCATGAAAAAGGCGCATTTACTGGTGCCAATAGCGTGCGTCAAGGTCGTTTCGAACAGGCGAACGGTGGCACCCTATTTCTAGATGAGATCGGAGATATGCCACTCGACATTCAAACTCGCCTACTACGTGTACTTTCAGATGGGCAGTTCTACCGTGTTGGTGGTCACTCAGCTGTGAAGGTCGACGTTCGTATTGTCGCGGCAACGCACCAAAATTTAGAACGTTTAGTGCACGAAGGCGATTTCCGTGAAGACCTGTTTCACCGTCTCAACGTCATTCGTATCCATATCCCCGCACTACGCGAACGTAAGCAGGATATCGAAAAGCTCACACAACACTTTCTAAGCTCGGCAGCAGAAGAACTTGGCGTTGAGGTGAAAGCGCTTCACCCAGAGACTATCGCCAAACTTAATCAACTCAACTGGCCGGGCAACGTTCGCCAACTCGAAAATATCTGTCGTTGGTTGACGGTCATGGCGAGTGGTAGCGAGATACTGCCATCTGACCTTCCTCCAGAATTACTCGAAGAAAAATCCGTTACCACCAGCGATAGCGGTGAGAGTTGGCAAAACCTTTTAGCAAACTGGGCAAAGTGCGCGCTAGATTCAGGAGAAAAAGAGCTGCTCTCTTATGCGCTTCCAGAGTTTGAACGCATACTGCTTGAAGCGGCTTTGAATCATACTAATGGTCATAAGCAAGATGCCGCGAAAGTGCTTGGTTGGGGTCGAAATACTCTAACAAGGAAGCTAAAAGAGTTGTACTAACATAGACAGACTTAAACCCACAGTTACTTTTTAATCAAAAAAGTGTCGCCTGACTGGGATGGAATCGGTACAATTACAGTACAACATACAAAAAATTAATCGTCGATGTACATAAAAGCCCAAATTACACTCAGAACTGCTGTGGTTTTGCCGTTCGTGATGATTTTTCTCGTCACCACCGGTGTAATGGTTTTTACTCAGAAAAACAGCTTCGAAGAGATGGTTCGTGATGTCAGTGCACGTCAATTAGCGTCACTGACAGAAAATGTCCACAAAAGTCTATCTGAATTTCTAGAGAAGCCGTTCCACGCCAACCTATCTCTAAGTCATAACATCGGGTACCACCAGCTGTATCAAGAAGGGAAACTGAATACAGTACAGGACTACATTCTTCGAAGCTTTGCAGGGCACTTCTCAACCATCGAACAGCTCGATGTTATTGGCTTTGGGTCAGAGCAGGGGCACTATGTAGGTCTTCGTAAAGAAGCCAACAATGGCTATTCGTTAATGTTGCAAGATGAGCGCACTCAAAATCAGCTGATCATCTATCGCGGCAGTGAGATAAGCAAAGACATTCGCTCTGTGATCTCAAATTACGACCCACGCATTCGCCCTTGGTACACACCTGTTGCTCATCAAACCAAACCCGCATGGTCAACGATTTACACCAACGCTGACGAAAGACAGGAGATCACCCTCTCTGCTCTCGCACCAATCTATGACCAAGACAAATTCAAGGCGGTCATTGTTAGCGACATTAAAATTGATACCTTCAACGCTTTCCTCAAGCAACTCAAAGATAGAACCAACGCCTCCGTTTACATTATGGATCAGCAGCAACGCATGGTGGCTCATTCTGATGGCGGGAGTGTCGTATCCTGGGGCAATACTCGCCACTCTGACCGAGGGGAGAGACTGCTCGCGACAGAGAGCCCCAACCCAATCATTCGAGAAAGTGCCTCTTACGTAGATCAATTCCATTTAATTGATGATCAGCAAGTGCACCGCTTTAGCTTCGATCTCGACGACGAACGCTTCTACAACCAGATCACCCCTTATTCGGATGAATACGGCATTACATGGTTCATTGGCATGTCTATTCCCAAAACAGACCTACTCGGTAAACTGCCAGAGAATCAGCGTAATAGCTTACTACTTGGGCTGCTACTAAGCTTTACGGGGATTACTCTTGGTTTCTTAGCATTCAATCGTGTGACGCGACCGATCACCTCAACTGCCGATGCAGCAAAGCAGCTAGCAAAAGGCGATTGGGAAAGCACCATGCCACGACCAGGCCATATCTACGAAACCAGTATGTTGGTCGAAGCGTTCAATGAAATGACCGACAACCTCAAGTCTTCGTTTAACGCTCTGCAGACTCAACTTACCTATGACTCACTGACCAAGTTGTATAGCCGCGAAGGTCTAGTGGATGCTGCGAAAAAACTCAATATCGCCAACACAGGCACTCTATATCTGGTGGGTATTGACCGCTTCCGTGACATCAATGATAGTCTTGGTCACTACAACGGTGATCAGTTACTGATTGTCGCCGCTGCTCGCCTGCGAGGTATTCTGCCAGAACATTACTTACTGGCTCGTACTGGCGGTGATGAATTTGCTATCTACGCACCCGATGTGGCTGACAAAGAAGAAGTAAGTCTATTAGCCAGCCGACTGCTGCAGACCTTCGCCTCTCCCTTCTGTATGGAATCAGAAAATGTGGTCGTCAATATTTCGATTGGTATTGTGCAGCAATGCGAAGATTGCGATATGACCCTGTGGTTGCGTAACAGCAGTATCGCCTTGAGTAACGCAAAACAAGACAAAGCGCGCTTTAGTATATACAGCCCTGAAATGGCTAACGCCTCAAGGCATCGCACTAAAATGCTGGCTCGTATTAATAAAGCGATAGAGAAAAAACAGTTTGAACCCTTCTACCAGCCAATCATTGACCTAGAAACCGGCACAATCATTGGTGCTGAAGCGCTAGCTCGTTGGGTAACGGAGCAAGGTATCATCCCCCCGTTGGAGTTTATTCCATTGGCGGAAGAGACTGGGCTTATCAGTGATATCGGCCAGCAAATTTTGCATAAGTCATGTCGTGATACGGCAATCGCGATTGAAACGGGTATGTGGGCGCCTGAGTTTTCCATTCACGTTAACTTAGCGGTTGATCAACTGAGTCAAGCTGGCTTTGTCGAGCAGGTTATGACCACCCTGCGTGATACTAGACTGCCAGCTCGCAATCTCACCTTAGAAATCACCGAGTCTCGAATCGTCGATAATGATCCAACGATCATTGAGAATATGCTAGCACTTAAGGCTCTGGGTATTTCGATTGCGATTGATGACTTTGGCACTGGCTATTCATCACTGGCCTACCTGCAAAAGCTGCCATTTGATTGCTTGAAGATCGACCGTAGCTTTGTTAGCAAGTTAGAGAAAGAGCGCTTAGAAAGTTCAATCGTAGCTGCGATTGTGAACATTACACGGGGCTTTAAGGTTAACTTAGTAGCTGAAGGCGTGGAAACCCAACAGCAGGCTGATTTGCTCAAACAGTTAAAATGCCCGCAAGCTCAAGGCTTCCTTTATAGCCGCCCGGTGCCAATCGATGAATGGCCTCACCAACTGAGTTAGCCGACAGATTGATCGTTATAGAACAAAAAATGCCAACATCTCGATGCTGGCATTTTTATTGGGAAAAGCAGGTAACGGGAAAACAGGGCTCGCTTAGATAACGCGAGAGAACTGCTGCTGACGCGCTTTGGCTCGCAGGTACTTATCGAAACACATACAGATGTTACGAATCAGCAATCGACCACGCAGGGTTACACGGATCTCTTTATCATCCACTTCAACGAGCTCATCATTGATGAAAGTTTGCAGTAACTCTAAATCTTCTTTGAAGTAGCGATTAAAGTTCACTGAGAACTCAGACTCAATCTGGGTCTTATCTAGCTTAAAGTTACAGATAAGCTGCTTAATCACTTCACGGCGCAATAGATCGTCGTTATCCAGTACCACCCCCTTCCATAAAGCATGACGAAGTTCGTTCACTTGAGCGTAGTACTTCTTCAACTCTTTCTGGTTCTGAGCGTAAGCATCACCCACCATAGAGATTGCCGATACACCAAAGCCAATCAGGTCACACTCACCTTGTGTGGTGTAGCCTTGGAAATTACGGTGAAGAATGCCTTCACGCTGTGCTACCGCCAGTTCATCTTCAGGCAGAGCGAAGTGGTCCATACCGATAAACTGATAACCCGCACCTGTCAGCGTCGCGATGGTATCTTGCAGGATCGCCATCTTCTCTTCTGCTTTTGGTAGGTCTTCATCTTTAATCTTACGCTGAGCCGCAAACAGTTGAGGCATGTGCGCGTAGTTAAACACCGATAGGCGACCCGGCTTCATCTCCAGAACTTGCTTCAGTGTTTCAGCAAATAACGCTTGAGTCTGCTTTGGCAAACCGTAGATAAGATCCAGGTTGGTTGAGCGGAAACCCAGGTCTTTGGCACGCTGCACCATAGCAATGATGAACTCTTCATCTTGCTCACGGTTAACCAGTTTCTGTACTTCTTTGTTGAAATCTTGAACACCGATGCTCAGACGGTTAAAGCCTTCGCTGCGCAGGTGATCAAGCATATCAAGCTCAATCTCACGCGGGTCAACTTCAATACTGATCTCAGCATCTTGAGTAAAGTTGAACTCATCACGCAAAATCATCATCAGGCGAGTGATTTGCGCTTTGCTCAGGAAGGTTGGTGTACCACCACCAAAGTGCAGCTGCGTCACTTCACGCCCTTGCAGTAGTGCTGCGCGCTGGCGGATCTCATGCTCAATGACATCCAAGTACTCATCAGCCTTATGCGAGTGGCGAGTGATCACCTTATTACAACCACAGTAGTAACAAAGCTTGTGACAGAACGGGATATGTACGTAAAGAGAAAGCGGACGCTCAGGGTACTGAGTACACGCCATGTCATAATCAGAGACCGTGAAAGCTTCATGGAACTCCAACGCAGTTGGATAAGAGGTGTAACGTGGACCAGAATAGTTGTACTTATCTAAGATGGCTTGATCCCAAACGATTTGCTGGCTCGTTACTGCTGGCTTGCTCGACATGATGGTATTTCCAATTAAGATCCGCGAATACTGATGTACTCTCAAATCATTTTACATACATTAAAATATAGACGGGTTATTTTGCCACACGATGTGTAAGGACGTTTGACAGCAAATCGCTTTTTGAACACCAATGCTCAAAATTGATAGCTTGATCACTAACCGGTTTAGGGGATGTAAGATAACACAAAGGTAAGAGGGCTTATTTGATGTGACACCACACCACACAAGCCCTTTTTATTAGATCATCTGAATGTTGATTTGGTTATTGAGCGGTTTTACTCTCTTCTGTAACTGTTTCAACTCTTCAATGATGGATTCGTTCAAGCGTGACTCAGCTTTTTGTCGAGTCAGGTTCTGCTTCATGCGCTCTCGTTTCGGAAGATTTTGTCGCTCTTCACCACGCGCCATGTCTTTCACCACGTGATACAACTCAGAGGTTGCAGGGTATTCAGTGTCGAAATCAACACGTTCATCACCCTGAACAAAGTCCATGATGTTGTACACGCGAATACTGATCTCCGACAAATCGCACTGACCTTGAATGCCCGCAAGACATAGGGTGTTCACGTTGTCGAAGATGTTCGCGTTACGCTTCTCGATGGCTAGAGCTTTATGCTGCTTTTGCAACTCCGTCTGCTTCTTCACTTGAAGTAGAAGGTAACCTGCGTAACAGCCCAAGCCGAGAACGATAATTCCGCCAGCAATTGCTAATAAGGTTACATTCATAGATTCTTAGCCTTTAAAGTTATCGAGATCGATGTCTTCAAACTGCGACAATAGGTCTTCATCTGAAGAGGCTTTCTTAGATACAGCTTCAGGAAGGTCATCAAATACGTCTTCCTCTTCTGGCTCAAGTAGGCCTAGGCGATCCATTAGGAACTCAATACGATCCAGCTTCTCGTCGACCAGTTTCTGTAGACCTGCACCCAAGTTTTCGCCCGCTTCTAGACGGTCAAGCAAGGTGTTCAGTTGTGCATCGTTCTCAAGCATCTCTAGCTCTTGTTCAAACGACAACTTACGCTCTTGTTTGGTAGGCTTCTTAACTGGTTCGATCACCAATGGAATCTTTTTCTTGCTGCCTAAACGTGGGTCGCGGTTTTGTGCAGCTTTACGCTGTTTCGCTTCGCCACCGTCTGAGTGACGACTACCTGATTTTAAACCTTTACGTTTCTTCAGGCGCTTACGCTCACGTCCCTCAACATCCGATTCGCTACGGTTGCGAGTTACGATAACTTCAGGAGCACCGTAAGCTCCTGGCTTTCTTGATTTTTTGCTACGGCTCATTACTGGGTCTTCCTCAGTAAAATTACATCATTTCCAACAAATTCGAGTTCGAGCTTATCCCGCTCAGCCAAAAACTGGAATGTTTGGCGGCTAAAAAAGACCACATGCGTCGGATCATTCTTATAGTGCCAACCAGCAAACGCGTCTACGTCAATTACTAGCTTGGTCATGAGACCAATCCAGCCCTCCGGCTTAACTAAATTCAACCATTGCTGCCACACCTTATCGGGTTCATAAAGATGTTCAATCACCTCGGTGGCAGTCATAAAGTCGTACGTCTTATCAAGAACGGCACGTTCTGGGTGATAGTAGATGTCGTACAACTCCACGGTGTGTCCAGCTTCTTCTAACATGATAGATAGCGTAGGGCCTGGGCCACAACCAAAATCTAACCCATGTGAGTTAGATGAAATTCTGTCTGTTAATGGGTCGGCAATGCGCGACAAGAATCTACGATATCCAGCATCACTGGGATCATTCTCATGCAGATCATAGTGTGCTTTCTCTTCGCTTGCTTCTAACCTTTGGTCAGGTTTTACAAATACCAACTCACATTGCTGACACTGCAGATACTCTCTGCGTTTGTCTTCAAAGTAGTGATGCACATCGTGATGATGGCATAAGGGACAAGTATACATAGCACATCCTTAAACAGGGATGCGAAACATACCAGAAAGTGCGTTTAGAGTGGAGAGATATTGGGTGTTTTTTCATCAAATCAATAAAAAAAGCGATAGGAAAACCTATCGCTCTCTAAATCTGCCTATATTGGCCAAAATTTGCGTACTCAACTTGATACACAAATCTCCATTTGTTATTGGTGCTTTCCTTGCCAAATTTGTTTTTTGTTCATCACCCTGATGAATTTTGGCTATCCGTTTCTAACACCTTGTCGCTGGGCTATCCTAGCCTGATCCTTTTCTGTCTATACCGTTAGACTAGACGATCATCCATATCGATTTCAGCTCCAAGCTGATGGCGGCTAATTTACTTACTTATCAAAAAAACGACAAGAGCGCGACTTCACACTTTTTGTACATCCTTTGAACACTCATAAAGAATGCCTATTTGATCACACCACACATAATGTGAGGTTATATAAAAGACAACGCCCCAGCCGATCATGGCTAGGGCGCATCCTAAATATTGCTCGAACGTACATTTCTTTACTCTTAATTAAGAGCGAGAAACCGACAAATTAGTGTAAACCACCAACGTACTTCGATAAGGTTTCAATGTCTGCGTCTGTTAGCTTTTTAGCTACATCACGCATCATCGCGTTCATGTCGTTGTTACGGCTACCATCGCGGAATTTCTCAAGCTGTGCCTTGATGTATTCTGCGTGCTGACCAGAAATCTTAGGGAAACCAGATAGCTCTGTACCGTTACCACGAGGACCGTGACAAGCGATACACGCCGTTAGGCCGCGTTCAGCGTCACCCGCAGTGTATAGAACCTTACCCTCTTCTACTACGTTCTCTGGCGTAGAGTTGTTAGAGATAGGCAGAGATGCGTAATATGCAGCTAGGTCAGCCATGTCTTGTTCAGACAGAGGCATCGCCATTGCACCCATTACAGGCTCATTACGACCTTGTTTACCACCACTAGTCATACCTAACTTGAGATCTTTTAACTGCTTCTCTAGGTATTTCTCATGTTGACCAGCCAGTTTAGGGTACTGTGTGATCAGACTGTTGCCGTCAGCACCGTGGCAGGCAACACATGTTTGTGATTTGGCTTTACCAGCTTCAATACTACCTTGAGCCCATACTGAGCAGCTGGCTAATAGACTCAAAATTAGCGCTAATTTCTTCATGACATTCCATTATAATTATCAAGCTTCCAGTACCACTCTATGTTGCCACTCATGGTACAATAGGCGACCTTATGCCGAGCACGGTTATTTTACACAAATTCACAAAAAAGTAATCAATCGACTACACAAAGTCGAGATGGAGTTAACAGTGAGCGTAAAAATTCATTATCAAAACACGCATTTCATTACCAGTGCACCTGATATTCGTCACTTACCAGAAGACGAAGGGATCGAAATTGCGTTCGCAGGACGCTCCAATGCTGGTAAATCTAGTGCACTAAATCGCGTGACCAACCAAAAAAGTCTAGCGAAAACCAGTAAGACCCCAGGTCGTACTCAACTGATCAACCTGTTTAAGGTGACTGACGGTTGTCATATTGTCGATTTACCAGGGTACGGCTTCGCGCAAGTACCACTAGAAATGAAGAAAAAGTGGCAGAAGTCACTGGGTGAATACCTTCAAAAGCGTGAATCGTTAAAAGGTTTGGTGGTATTGATGGATATCCGCCACCCAATGAAGGACCTTGACCAACAGATGATCTACTGGGCTATCGATAGCCGCATCCCAGTACAAGTCCTGCTAACTAAGGCCGACAAGCTAAAACAAGGCGCGCGCAAAGCACAGCTACTCAAGATTCGTAAAGATGCGCAATCTTTCGGTGGTGATGTTGCCGTTGACGTGTTCTCTTCTCTAAAAGGCATTGGTGTTGACCAGCTACGCAGCAAAATGGACGAATGGTTCGCACCTGCGCTTGCTGAGCAAATAATCGATGAACTTGCAGAAGAAGAGCGCAACGACGAGGTCTAAAATAGACACATTCGTTAGCTTTAAGGAATAGAAGACTTACCCTGCTTATATAAGCGGGGTATTTTTTTACCTAATTTTCATCGGCTAGCGCTCTGAGTGAGCCATACTGACAGACAGAAATAGAATAAATAGATGATAACAATGGTTGAATAGCTGTCATCTAACTTAATAATGGGAAAGGAAGACTGATGTTAAAAAAATGGACACTGCTACGAATTTTGGCCCTTATCAGCTTGTTGATGCCACTATTATTCACGCCACTATCGCTGCATGCCGAACAGACCCAGACTCCGCCGCCAGCTCTCATGAATGTCGACATGACTCTCGACCTCGATGGTATGGAGAAATATGCCAAAGAAGCCAGCCAGTCGCTACAGGTCATCTCTGAGTCACTGCAGTCTATTGTCAATAATCCCAATCTCAGTCAAGACCAACAACAAGCGCTCGATGAAACAATCGCTAGTATTAATCAATTGAGCGTCGCAACGACCCAATCGATCAATCACCTTCCCGAAGTGTTTGAACACTCACGAATGACCTTCCAGCAGACTAGCCAAACTTTACTTGATGATATCCAGAGCAAAATATTGATTGCCTTGGTCGCTATCGTTGCTGTCATCATCTTGGCTTTGATTGCTATCTATCTACTGATTCTAAAACCGATGCAACATACTCTCGTCCAAGCCACCAGCAATATCTCGGCGATGGCGAAATCCATCCAGATCACTGCGGAAGCGTTGAAATACAGCACCGACCAACAACAGTACTTAATGGCAGCCATTGATCAAAAAAGCGATGCGCAGGAAAGCTTAACGACTGAAAAGCAGAGCAAATAAAGCAGTAACAATAACCAAATCGCGGCACACTCCAGATTTAACAAGGTTATTTTCTCAGATAAAACAAGACTGAGAGGCTTTGATTGAAAGTTACATTTTGATCGCTTTATTCCACAAACATCAAATCATAGCATATTTGTCGATGAGACTGTTCTGGTTGAGATAGACAAGCGAAAGGTGGGTTAGTATTGGCGAGAAAAGAGGGGTTGGAAAATTTTCTTTCGCACAAGAAAAAACGCCCCAGTCAAATACTGACTGGGGCGGCTGAATCAGCCTAATCCAATAACGTGAAACAAAAGGTCTGAAAGATAGAACATCTTACCTCTGTACCCTACGAGATTTAATGTACAACAATTGCTCAGAAATGAAAACAATTTTTGTAGTTTTTTTTCATGAATGTTTTATTAAAACACTTCGAACGCTTGAAGTAGCTCGCTTTATTCATGATAAAAAAAAGCCAGTGTTTGTGCACTGGCTCATACTAATTTCGTAAATAAGGTTAAAAAGTGATTAGTGGGCCTGATCCCAGTTGTCACCATGGCCAGCTTCCGCAACCAGTGGGACATCTAGCTCCGCGGCTGATTCCATCAATTCTTGTACTTTACTTTCAATTTCCGCTAATGCTGACTCTTCTACTTCAAACACCAGTTCATCGTGTACTTGCATCAGTAGCTTCACGCGACCCGCGCCTTCAGCTTGAATCCACTCGTCCACCAATAGCATCGCTTTCTTGATAATGTCTGCCGCAGTACCTTGCATTGGTGCGTTGATCGCCGCACGCTCCGCTGCCTTACGACGCATACCGTTACGAGATTTAATTTCTGGTAGATGTAGACGACGACCGTAAATCGTCTCAACAAAGCCCTGCTCAGAAGCCGCACTGCGGGTGTCTTCCATGTACTGCATTACGCCAGGGTAACGCTCAAAGTAAGTATCCATGTAGTGCTGTGCTTCGCCACGAGGAATACCTAGCTGCTTCGCAAGGCCAAAGGCACTCATACCGTAGATAAGACCAAAGTTAACCGCTTTCGCGCGACGACGCTGCTCTGAAGTCACATCATCAATGCTCACGCCGATGATCTCAGCTGCCGTTGCGGCGTGGATATCTTTACCTTGTTGGAAGGCTTCAAGTAGCGCTTTATCGCCAGATAGGTGCGCCATGATACGCAGTTCAATCTGAGAGTAATCGACTGCAAGAATCTTCCAGCCGTGAGGCGCGACAAATGCCTGACGAATACGACGTCCTTCTTCGTTGCGAATTGGAATGTTCTGTAGGTTTGGATCTGTCGAAGATAGACGACCTGTCGCCGTTACCGCTTGGTGGTAAGAGGTGTGTACGCGACCTGTCTCTGCATTAATCATCTTCGGTAGCTTGTCTGTGTAAGTCGACTTAAGCTTAGCCAAACCACGGTATTCCAGAATCAACTTCGGCAGTGGGTAATCCAGAGCCAGCTCTTGCAGCACTTCTTCATTGGTCGATGGCGCGCCCGATGGCGTCTTCTTCACCACAGGTAGACCCATCTTTTCGAATAGAATCGCTTGCAGCTGTTTTGGTGAGTTCATGTTGAACTCTTGCTCGGCGATTTCGTAAGCCTTCTGCTCAAGCTCATCAAGACGCGCGGCAATTTCTTGCGACTGTGCACCTAGCAGCATGTCATCGACAAAGACACCTGTGCGTTCAATGCGAGAGATCACCGGTACCAATGGCACTTCAATCTCTTCGTAAATCGCTTTTAGCTTTTCATCTTGCTTGATGTGTTGCATCAAACGATTGTGCAGACGTAGGGTGACATCCGCGTCTTCAGCTGCGTAAGGAGAGGCCTCGCCCAGTTCAATCTGGTTAAACGTCAGTTGCTTCTTGCCCTTGCCTGCAATCTGCTCGAATGAGATGCAGCTGTGTTGTAGGAAACGCAGCGCAAGGCTATCCATGTCGTGCTTACCACCTACGCTGTTGAAAACGTAAGATGCCAACATGGTGTCATGTTTAATGCCCTTCATCTCAATGCCGTAGCGCGCAAGTACAGACGCATCGTACTTAAGGTTCTGACCGACTTTGGCTTGAGTATCGTCTTCTAAAATCGGCTTCATCTGTTCCAGTACCCAATCACGATCCAGCTGTGCTGGCGCGTCTAGGTAGTCATGTGCCACAGGTACGTAAGCGGCAACGCCCTCTTCTGTCGCGAACGATAAACCGACTAGATTCGCCACCATGTAGTCAAGGCTGTCCGTTTCCGTATCAAAGGCAAACACTTCCGCTGCTTTTAGCTTCTCTAGCCAAGCACTGAAGTCCTCTTCATTCAGAATCGTTTCGTACTTGCTGCGATCAATAGTCACAGCTGAAGTGTTCATCTCTACACTTGATGACGTTGGTGCTACAGAGCGTGCAGCGCCAGCCGCACCAGACTTCTCATCAGCCTCAACCACACCAGTGCCGCCTTCTAACAGCTCATTCAACCACGACTTAAAAACGAGTTGTCCATACAGTTTGATCAGCTCGTCTACATTTGGCGCCCCTTTAACTAAGGACTCCGGTGTCTCTTCTAGCTCAACATCCAATTTGATGGTCGCTAGCTCGTAAGAAAGCTTGGCATTCTCTTCGTTATCAACCAGCTTCTTAGCCATAGTTTTCGAACCACGGAATCCAAGTGCTGCGATGTCGTCTAAATTTTGGTACAGCTTTTCGATGCTACCTATACCCTGAAGTAGCGCCGTCGCCGTTTTATCGCCGACACCCGGTACACCAGGGATGTTATCCACTTTATCGCCCATCAGTGCCAAGTAGTCGATGATCAGCTCTGGTGGAATACCGAACTTCTCGATAACGCCTTCACGATCCATCACTACATTCGTCATGGTGTTGATCAGCGTAACGTTATCATCAACTAACTGAGCCATATCTTTATCACCGGTACTGATCAGTACTGGCATACCCGCTTTGGATGCTTGTGACGCCAACGTACCGATAACATCATCCGCTTCCACGCCCGGGATTGAGATCAATGGCAGACCCATTGCACGAATCACATTGTGCAGAGGCTCAATCTGGCAACGCAGATCATCCGGCATAGGCGGACGATTGGCTTTATATTCTGGATACATATCATCACGGAACGTTTTGCCCTTAGCATCGAAAACAACGGCAATGCGATCTGAAGCGAATTGACGCATCATGCTGCGCAGCATGTTCACCACACCATAAATAGCGTTAGTGGGAATATCACCATTACTCATGGTGCCCGGGTAAGCATGGAACGCGCGATATAGGTAAGAAGAGCCATCAATCAAAATCAATGGATTATCAGGAATACGAGCCATAATGTTTGTGTATCCAGTAATAAGTACAGAAATAATGAGGTAAGCATGCCACGTATGGTGACGGGATTCCACGTTGTCGATCTGTATCCGTAGAATGGGTTGTGTTTGTTATAAACAGAATCTTGTTATTTTTTGTTCCACAAGCCACCTCATCTGTGGATAACTCTGTTTATATTATTTATCCACCCTGTTGAGAAGTTCGTAACATGAGACAAAAGCACAACCTAAGACATTGAAATACAAAAGATAAAATAGAGATCGAACAGATGATCAACGATCTTTTTTCGATCTTGCATTGTGGAAAAGAATATTGGTGAGGATTTATGCATGCACCTTTATGGTGCCGCATATGCATCTTGTTGAAACTAAGATAGAAAAAAAGCGACACCCGAGGATGTCGCCTAGCAAAAAGCGGTGAAGCTATTCAATTGAATACCACAGCTTAACCAAAAAGCTATAAATTACACTGGAAGCAATGTGAGCAATGTCGTGTCAAAAAGAACTTAGTTTAAGTTCGCGAGAATTCTGTTGGTAACTCAGCGTAGCACTCAGTTACTAAACATCCTTGTGAACATTTCCTCATTCCCTAAGACGCAGTTAATAATAATGATTCTCATTTGATAGTCAACAATTAAATGATAATAAATCTCATTTAATTGTAATTATCATCAAAACGTCATCTCATATCTGCTTCACAAAGTGCAGCCTATTCTCTTTAATGTCTTCTTTTTGTTCGAAATTTTCTATCATATAGCCATTTCTCAATAGCAATCTCAACATCGAAGAAAATTGGTTTCTAGACTTCACTTTTAGCTGTTTATAGCCCTGATCTCGTACCCATTGCTCCTGAAAATCCAATTGAAGCTGCGCGACGCCTTTGTTTCGAGCTAAAGGAGAGACTCCACCAAACCAACTATAAAAAGTGTGTTCATCTAACTGATAACCAATTTTAAAACCGAGCAGCTGCCCATCCTCTTCTGCAACGAGTACCAACTGTTTTTTGTTTTGTAGACGAGCTGAAAGCGATTCAACACTCTCTTTGTGGCTGAACTCATCGATCTGCTGTACGACAGCCACGCACTCTTCCAATGTCCCCTCTCGAACCACAACGGTCATTTTAAATCTCCTAAAAACGAATAAAGGCCAGCATGATGGCTGGCCTTTTATGATTAGGGCGTGTTGACCTTTCGTGGTTAAATTTTGTTCGAAAGATCAACACACCTTAGTCTCGACGACTATTTGTTTCTTAGAAACTGTGCTGCTTGAGCATCGTCTTCTGCTAACCACTCAGCCACATCTTTAGCGAAGTAAGTCAGGATGCCATCCGCACCGGCGCGCTTAAAGCACAACAGAGATTCTAGTACTGTTTCGCGCTCTTTCAGCCAACCATTTTGAATCGCGGCTTTGTGCATCGCATACTCACCAGACACTTGGTATGCAAATGTTGGTGCTTGCAGCTCGTGCTTAACACGACGAACAATGTCTAGATAAGGCATACCTGGTTTCACCATCACCATATCCGCACCCTCATTCAGGTCCATCGCCACTTCGTGAATCGCTTCATCGCTGTTAGCCGGATCCATCTGGTAGTTTTTCTTATCACCACCTTTCAGGTTTGATGCACTGCCGACGGCATCACGGAATGGACCGTAGTAGCACGATGCGTATTTAGCCGAGTACGCCATGATTTGAGTATGAATGTGACCCGCTTCTTCTAAAGCTTCACGAATCTTACCAATACGACCATCCATCATGTCTGATGGTGCAACCACATCAGCACCAGCTTCTGCGTGAGACAGAGCTTGCTTGATCAGAACTTCGGTTGTCTCGTCGTTCATCACATAACCATCTTCATCAATGATGCCGTCTTGACCATGCGTCGTGAATGGGTCTAGCGCTACGTCGGTAATCACGCCGATATTTGGCACATGCTCCTTCAGCGCACGCACAGCACGTTGCACCAGACCTTCAGAGTTATGTGCTTCTGCGGCACATAGGCTTTTCGCGTCTTGGTTAACGACAGGGAACAGTGCAATTGCAGGCACCCCAAGTTGAGAAAGGTATTCTGCTTCTTCCAACATCAAGTCAATTGAAAGGCGCTCAATGCCCGGCATAGACTCAACCGTTTCACGACGGTCCTTACCCATAAGAATGAACATTGGGTAGATTAAGTCATTCACTGATAACTGGTTTTCTGCCATTAAGCGGCGGCTGAAGTCGTGTTTACGCATACGACGCATACGACGACCTGGGAACTGACCTTGAATAGATACAGACACGTGATTCTCCTTGCCTAGCCTAGGTAAACAACTACCTAGATTATAAAAAGTGCAAAATAGTTGGCAAAAGCATATCACCGCTAGCTAAAGACGCTAGCAGTAAAACCTAAATCCCCCGTAAAAACCGGGATAAATGGCAAAAAATGACCTTCTCCTCACACTGCCGTATACTCTTGGCAACACGTTTCTTCAGCTTTTCAGGACACAACCATGATCGATACTCACGCCCATATCTACGCTAGTGAATTTGATAACGACCGAGATCAAGTCGTTCAACGCGCGCTAGCCCAAGGCATTGATCGCATTCTTCTCCCTAATATCGACCTCGACTCTATCGAACCTATGCTCGCAACCGAGCGCCAATTTCCTGAAGTTTGCCGCTCAATGATGGGGCTTCACCCGTGCTATGTTGATGGAAATATTGAAAATACACTGAAAACTATCCGTGCCTGGTTCGACAAGCACGATTTTATCGCCGTGGGTGAAATTGGTATCGACCTCTACTGGGATAAAACCTACAAAGCGGAGCAAGAGTACGCCTTTGTTACTCAACTGCAGTGGGCTAAAGAGCTCGACCTACCGGTGGTTATCCACACCCGAGATTCGATTGAAGAGACGTTAGCTCTATTGAAGCAACAACAAGATGGCAGCCTTCGTGGTGTATTCCACTGCTTTGGTAGCAGCTTAGAGGAGGCTCAAGCGATCAACGCGCTCGGTTTCCACTTAGGTTTGGGGGGCGTTTCTACCTTCAAAAACTCAGGTATGGACAAGGTGATTCCACACCTCGATATGAATCTCGTCATCTTAGAAACAGATTGCCCGTATCTAGCACCAACGCCAAACCGCGGCAAGCGCAATGAGCCAGCTTATACAGAACTTGTCGCAAAACGAATTGCAGACTTACGAGGTATTACAGTGGAAGAAGTCGATATGATCACAACTCACAATGCCAAACAGCTGTTTAAATTATAGACCACCATACCATAAGAAAATATTATAAAATCACACTTTCCATTTGAGTTAACAGCTCAATCGGTCTAATATCACCCCTCTGCATATGGAGGTGGTTGATTATGTGTGACCATGCACAACACTTACAACGTCAACATCGAACCTTTTGGCATAAAATCATTGGTATTAAAGAGATTTATATCTGTCAGAACTGTGGCTACGTGTTAAAAATTCGATAATAATAAAACGGAAAAAGCGGCACTATGGCCGCTTTTTGCTTAAGGGTTCAACAATTGACTTTTAAGCATTAATTGCGTGAAAAGCTCACGACTCCACTTCATCTTCTTCCTCTTTGCGTACATAGAAACGAGCAAAAAACAGGCCCACTTCAAACAAAATACACATCGGAATAGCCAGTAGAGTTTGAGAAATCATATCTGGTGGTGTCAGCATCATACCGATAACAAAGGCACCCACCACGATGTAAGGACGTTTCTCTGAAAGCGACTTTGGATCCGTTGCTCCCGTCCAACATAGTAGGATGATGGCCACTGGTACTTCAAAGGCAATACCAAAAGCCAAGAACAACGCCAGTACGAAGTCTAAGTAGCTAGAGATATCTGTTGCAAACTCAACCTGTCCCAAAGAGATAGTGGTGAAGAAGGTAAACACCAACGGAAACACCACAAAGTACGCAAAGGCAACACCACAGTAGAACAGCAGTGAGCTCGATGCCATTAGCGGCATGATCAATCGCTTCTCGTGCTTATACAAGCCAGGCGCAACAAAGGCCCAAACCTGATACAAGATAAATGGAACGGCGACAAAAATAGAGGCAACTAGCGTTAACTTCAACGGTGTAAAAAACGGTGAAGCCACATCGGTTGCGATCATGGTCGCCCCTTCTGGTAGGCGCTCTACCAAAGGAGCCGAGACAAATTCATAGATGTCATTGGCAAAATAAATCAGCCCTAGAAACACCACCACTACGGCAACAATAGCACGTAGTAGACGATTGCGAAGCTCTAGTAAGTGACTGATTAAAGGCTGTGTCTGCTCAGTCGAAGACATATCAAACCTCTTAATAAGGACGATCGAAAAGGAGCCGCACGTATACTTATCAGTTTAAGTACTTCGCGACTCCTCCTTGCGAGACTATTCGGCTTTTTTATCTGGCGTGGCTGATGCCTCACTGTTGACCTGAAGTGATTCATGATCCGCAGTCTCGGTGTGGCTCGTTTGAGCTTCACTTGGCTTATCAGACTCAGGCTTAGCGTATGGACGTTGAACTTCAGCAGCCGCCTGCTTCAATTCATCCACCGACTTTTTCAGCTCAGGAGAGAGATCTTCCATCCCCATTTGCTCAGCCTTCCGTAGGTTTTCTTGCAGCTCTTGTACCTTAAGTTCATGTGAAAGCTCATCTTTCACACTGTTCGCCATGCTTTTCGCCGATCCAATAAACTTGGAGACACTACGAATTGCCACAGGCAAACGCTCAGGTCCTAAAACAACTAACCCGACGACAGATATTAATACCAGTTCCCAAAAACCGATATCAAACACGACTTACGCCTGCTCTTTGTCTTTCTTAGTTTCAGCAGTTGCGTCAGTCTTCTGCTGTTCAATGTTTTTTTGTTCAAAGTCTGCATCTTTCTTTGCAGGCTCTTCATCATTCATTGCTTTCTTGAAGCCTTTTACTGCTGAACCTAGGTCACCACCCATACCGCGTAGCTTCTTCGTTCCAAACAGCAAGATTACGATTACAGCAATGATTAGAAGTTGCCAAATACTGATTCCACCCATTGTCATTGTCCTCGGGTCTGTCTACAAAAAATTATTAAGGAAGTCTACCGCTTAACGACGGTAAGCTCGCCAACTTAGCAGCCAAAATGTGACACCTGCGATGCCACAGCCCATAGATAACTGCTGGTAAGGGCTTGAAACTAATATTGCGGAGCATACGACTAAAGTTGCTCCAACGCCAAACAAAAATTTACCCGTCGCTTGCTGACGTTTGCTTTCTCTATAACCTTGATAAAGCTGATCCATTCGTTGATTCATCGCTTTACCTTGGCGCAAACTGTCATAAAGCAGCTCCGGCAATTCCGGCAGCTTCTCTGCCCAGAAAGGCGCTCGGTCTTTAACAGCGTTAATCACTGCCTGCGGACCCACTTGGTTCATCATCCAAGTTTCTAGGAAAGGCTTTGCTGTCTCCCACAAATCCAGCTGTGGGTATAGCTGACGCCCCAACCCTTCAATATACAGTAAGGTCTTTTGTAGAAGGACCAGCTGAGGCTGAACCTCCATATTAAAACGCCTTGCCGTATTAAATAAGTTTAGCAACACATGGCCAAATGAGATCTCACCCAAAGGTTTGGCAAAAATCGGCTCACACACCATGCGAATCGCGAACTCAAAATCATCAACGTTAGTGTCGTGTGGTACCCAACCTGAATCAACATGTAGCTCCGCCACTTTGCGATAATCTCGGTTGAAGAAAGCCAATAAGTTCTCTGCCAAGTAGCGCTTGTCTTCACTGTTTAGCGTTCCAACAATGCCGCAATCTAGACCAATCCATTGTGGATTGTCTGGATTCTCTGGGTTTACGAATACGTTACCCGGGTGCATGTCCGCATGGAAGAAGCTGTCACGAAACACTTGGGTAAAGAACACGGAAACGCCGCGCTCCGCCAACAGCTTCATGTTGGTGCCATTGGCTTCCAGCATTGGGATATCCGAGACTTGGATACCGTAGATGCGTTCAGAGACCATCAAGGTTTCACTGCTCAGATCCGGTATCACTTCCGGAACATACAGCTCTTCACTGCCTTCAAAATTACGACGCAGCTGAATTGCGTTCGCCGCTTCGCGTCTTAGGTCGAGTTCATCGAGTAGCGTTTTCTCGTACTCTTTCACCACCTCAACCGGTTTTAAACGACGTGCTTCAGGAAGCGACTTGGCGACTATACTCGCCATTCGGTGCATCAGTTTTAGATCTGCATCAATCACAGGGCGAATATCAGGGCGAATTACCTTAAGTACCACCTCACGGCCCGAATCTTTGAGCTTTGCCGTATGCACCTGTGCGATGGATGCGGATGCCAATGGCTTAATGTCAAAGTCGGTAAACCAGTTATCTAAACTGCCGCCCAACGCCTTTTCCATATCGCGCTTGGCTAACTCACCGTCAAACGGCGCGACTTGGTCTTGCAACAGGGCTAACTGATCAGCGATGTGCGGAGGAAACAGATCACGTCGTGTCGACATCATCTGACCAAATTTAATCCACACAGGGCCAAGCTCTTGCAATGCTAAGCGTAGGCGATGACCCAGTTCTTTGTCTTGATGACGATTTTTAAGCCAAAAAAGAGACTTTCTTGCCAGCAGCGGCGCTTTGGTCAACTGGTGCTCAGGCATCAATTCATCAAGGCCGTACTCTAACTGTACCTTAATAATATGATAAAGACGTTTCAGTTCTGCCAGCGTCATGCTTTCTCCAATAGAGCGTTCAATTTGGCTTCAAGGCGAGCTGCTGCGCTTTTCACATCATCAACCTGATCACAGAAATGTGCGACTTCTAACGGTGCAGGAGCGATCTTCCACTCTTCCGTAAGCACTTGTGCGAAATGATTTTGGTGTTTATTGGCTTGAGACGCGACAATGCCACCAACGTTCTTCGCGCCTTGCACTAGTGTGTGCGCCACGACATCACCGGTCACGCGTGATAGCCACTCTTCAAGATCGGGTTTGCAGTCGGTCATCAGTTGAGCAAACTTCTGCGCTAACTGAATATCACCTTCAAGGATCAGCTTATCCTGCTTGATCAGCTTCGTGATGTTCGATTGTTCACGTAACTCAGGAAGCACAGATAAATTCAAAGAGAGGTAACAGTCTGGTTGCCCTTCGTAGTCTGCTAATACGTCTATTTGTTGGCTAAACACAAATGTCAGAGTCTTATTGAGCTCTTTAAGGTTCACCTGAATGATCTGACCCTTTAAACGCGATAAACGACGCACCAAATCGGGGTCGTCGTTGACGAGTGTATTTAAAGAGGTTTCGATAACCGCCGTTACTAGTGAGTCAAATGGCATGACTGTCCTTACCTTTGAAAACGGATAAGCCGAAACCTATCCGTTGTATCTTATAATTCGTTGTCGATTTTACTTGAGTTCTGTCTTAGAACTTATAACCGCGGTGTAGCGCAACAATACCGCCGGTTAGGTTGTAGTACTTCGTATTTTCAAAGCCCGCTTCTTGCATCATGCCTTCCAGCGTTTCTTGGTCTGGGTGCATACGAATCGACTCAGCAAGGTAACGGTAGCTGTCTGCATCATTCGCGATAATCTCACCCATCTTCGGCAATAGGTGGAATGAGTAGGCGTCGTACACTTTTGAAAGTGGCTCAAGTACTGGCTTAGAAAACTCCAATACCAATAGACGACCGCCTGGCTTCAACACGCGGAACATGGAACGAAGTGCTTTGTCCTTGTCTGTTACGTTACGTAGACAGAAGCTGATAGTAATGCAATCAAAGTAGTTATCTGGGAATGGCAGCTCTTCTGCGTTCGCTTGAACGTAGTGAACGTTACCAACAATACCGCTATCACGCAGCTTGTCACGACCCACATTCAGCATCGAGTTGTTGATATCAGCAAGGACTACGTGGCCGTTCTCGCCCACAATGCGCGAGAATTTTGCGGTTAGGTCGCCAGTACCACCACCAAGGTCTAGAATGCGTTGACCTGGGCGCACGCCACTGCAATCAATGGTAAAGCGCTTCCATAGACGGTGAACACCACCTGACATCAGGTCATTCATAATGTCGTACTTCGCAGCTACAGAGTGAAAAACCTCTGCAACTTTCGCAACTTTCTCTTCTTTTGCGACTGTCTCAAAACCAAAGTGTGTGGTTTCTGATTCTACTACTGTATTTGTTTGCACACTGGTGTCCGTCATGCTGTTCTCTACCCTGGTAAGTCCTCAATGGCAGCGCAATAAGCCTTTGAACGCGCTGCGGTCGATTAGTTTACTTTATCCTCAGCGGGTTGTCTTTCTACTAACGAGGCATTTTCTGAAAAAGCCTCGTTTTGCGCGAGCTCTGTCAGGCTAACGGCAATTGGCTTTTTCACCTCAACCCCTAGCTGTTTGAAGCTCTCGGCCTGACGAATCACGTTACCCCGCCCAGTTGCGAGCTTATTCATCGCCCCTTGATAGTTTTGGTTTGCTTTGTCCAGCGCCCCACCAAGGCTTTCCATATCATCGACGAATAAACGCAGCTTATCGTACAATTTACTTGCACGTTCAGCGATGATTTGCGCATTTTGATTCTGACGCTCATTGCGCCACAGATTATCAATGGTACGTAGTGCCACCAACAAAGTGGTTGGGCTAACCAGAATAATATTTTGCTCCATCGCGTCTTTGACTAGGCTTGGATCGGCCTGAATCGCCACTTGGAATGCAGGCTCGACAGGAATAAACATCAATACATAGTCGAGGCTCTGAATGCCTTTCAGTTGATGGTAATCTTTCTGACTCAAACCTTTAATGTGCGCGCGCAATGAGACTAAATGGTCACGCAATGCGACATCACGCTCAGCATCGCTTTCTGCATTGAAGTAGCGCTCATACGCCACCAGCGCCATTTTCGAATCCACGATGACTTGTTTGTTTTGAGGTAAGTGAACAATCACATCGGGTTGATAGCGCTTGCCCGCTTCATTTTGTAAATTGACCTGAGTTTGATACTCATGCCCTTCTCGCAGACCGGATTCTGCGAGTACGCGCGCCAGTACCACTTCACCCCAGTTGCCCTGCTGTTTATTATCGCCTTTAAGCGCTTGAGTCAGGTTAACCGCTTCTCGCGTCATGCTTTCATTCAGGCGTTGCAAGTTCTTGAGCTCATGAACTAAGGTGTGACGCTCTTTGGCTTCTTGACTAAAGCTGTCATTAACCTGTTTCTTAAAGCCCTCAAGCTGTTCTCTGAGTGGAGATAATAGCCCCTCTAAGCTCTGCTTATTCTGCTGATCGACTTTTGCAGTTTTCGCTTCAAAGAGTTGGTTAGCAAGATGTTCAAACTGCTGCTTCAAACGTGTTTCGGCTTGCTCTAAAAGCTGCAGCTTTTCGTGGTTGGCAAGGTTCTCTTGGTCGTGACGCGCTTCTTGCTCTCGCAACTCGGCTTCAAGCTCAGATTTTTGATCTTTAAGACTATTAATCTCATCAAAGTACTGCTGGCGCTCTTGTTTTACCGCTTCGAAATAACGCAATTTCTCCATCGCCGCCATGACCTTACCGTGGGCTTGCTTAAGCTCAAAAGCAGCTTTGTCACGCTCATCATCGAGCTCATCAAGCTCTTGCTGAGCCTCTGCTAATGAGGCCTTTAGCTGGGCAGTTTGCGACTCATGCAACTGACGATCAGACTTCAACTGCTGCTCTAAAAGCTGCTGTTGGAATAAAAGTTTCTGCTTAATCCACCAACCCACAAGGCTACCGCTGATTACCGCGGTTGAAGCGGCTGCGATAAGGGTCGTTTGGTGATCGATAATCCATTGCATGGTAGTAACTTAGCCTAATTGGAGATAACTCATTAAATGGTATTTTGATACTGGATAAATGTCCAGTTTGCCGTATTAAATTTCGACATATAGACTAAGCTTCCACCTTTGCCTTATTCAACTTGATGAGCTTTTATGAACGAACGTCGCGCCCTCGGTTTTGGCCTTTCCGCGGTACTACTCTGGTCAACGGTAGCCACCGCTTTTAAGCTAACCTTAGCTGAGTTTTCACCGATTCAAATGCTGACTATTGCCAGCGTTGTCTCTTCGATTGCTCTGATCGTTATTTGTTACTTCCAAGGCAAGCTTTCTCAGCTCTCTACTACCTTTTTTGCTAACCCTTGGTATTACTTACTGCTCGGCCTCGTCAATCCGCTGGCTTATTATCTGATTCTCTTTAAAGCTTACGACCTGCTCCCTGCTTCTCAAGCTCAAGCGATCAACTACAGTTGGGCGATCACCTTGACCTTAATGGCGGCTGTTTTCTTGGGGCAGAAGATTCGCAAGCAAGACTGGGTGGCCTGTACCTTCAGCTACTTAGGTGTGGTTGTGATCGCGACCAAGGGCGATGTGTTGGGGATGCAGTTTGATAGTCCACTCGGCGTTGGTTTAGCGCTGTTATCAACACTGCTTTGGGCGGGTTACTGGATCTTAAACACCAAAAACAGAGCCGATCCCGTGGTGGGTGTATTGCTCGGCTTCTTAGTTGCACTGCCTTTTGCAATTGGCTTAACTCTGTATGAAGGGCAAGGCTTTAGTCAGATCACAGCTAAGGGCTGGATGGCCGTCACTTATGTTGGCCTGTTTGAGATGGGGATTACCTTTGTGTTGTGGCTATCAGCACTTAAATCCACCAATAACACTGCGCGTATCAGTAATCTGATTTTTGCATCACCGTTTATCTCATTAATGCTTCTCGCATCCATCATAGGTGAAGAAATTCATCCATCCACTTTATTCGGTTTGGTGCTGATCATTACCGGTTTAGTGATTCAACAACTCAAACTATCTAAGGGCAAAAGCGCCTAAATAACTCGATCAGTCGCGATTTGATAGAAATGATAAAGGAAAGGCCCTCGTTATGAGGGCCTCAGACTGCTGACAAAGGTCTAGCTTTCAAGCTAGACCTTTGATCTAATAGGGGTATCGAAATATGGATATCTCACTATGCTTCAAGAGCCTTCACCTCAACAATATGAACTCGAAATGGTCACCATGGAACAGCTCGTTCCTCAGAACCATTTAGTTCGTAAGATAGATAAAGCCATCGACTTCGAGTTTATCCGTAATGAAGTCGCTCACCTCTACTGTAAAGACAACGGTCGCCCACCTGTTGACCCTGTACGCCTGTTTAAAATCATCCTGCTTGGTTACCTCTTCGGAATAAAAAGCGAGCGACAACTCGTGAAAGAGATTGAAGTCAATGTCGCTTATCGATGGTTCCTGCGTATGTCACTGACAGAGAAAGTTATCCATGCATCGACACTCAGCCAAAACCGTATTCGCCGCTTTAATGGTACCGATGTGTTTGAGCGTATCTTTATCAATATCGTAGAGCAGGCAATGGCGAAAGGTTTGGTCGCAGGCCAAGAACTATTTACTGACAGCACGCACCTAAAAGCCAATGCCAACAAAAATAAGCACACGAACAAAGTGACTAAGGTTCGCGCCAGTGCTTATCTTGATATGCTCGATGAAGATGTCGCGCTAGACCGAGAGAAAGAGGGTAAGAAACCTCTAAAGTCACGTACCGCTGAGCCTAAAACTAAGAACACCAAAACGAGTACTACCGACCCGGAAAGTGGCTTCATGACTCGAGATAATAAGCCCCAAGGCTTCTTCTATCTCGACCACCGTACAGTGGATGGACAGCATGGCATTATCTTAGATACCCATGTCACAGCAGGTAATATCAATGACTCTCAACCTTATGTGAAGCGTCTGGACTATACCCTAGAGCAATTTAACCTTAATCCAATCGCCGTTGGACTCGACGCGGGCTACTTCACTGCGCCAGTCGCTGAGTCATTAGAGCGTCGAAATATCTTGGGCGTGTTCGGTTATCGCAGACCATCGAGAACAAAGAATGCGTTCAAGAAAAAGCACTTCATCTACAATGAAGAGCGAGACAGTTACCGCTGCCCTAACGGTCAAGAGCTCATCTATAAAACAACGTCTAGAGATGCGTATCGTGAGTATCACTCCGACCCGAAAGAGTGTGCGTTCTGTCCAATGAGAGATGACTGTACGCAAAGTAAAAATATGAAGAAAGTCATTACAAGACACATCTATACGGACGCGATGGATAGAGCCAACCAAATGCGGCTCTCACCTTATGGAAAAAGACGTATAGGCGAAGAAGTGAGACGGTAGAGCGGAGCTTCGCCGACGCTAAGCAGCACCATGGTCACCGTTATGCCCGCTTCCGCGGGCTCTCGAAAGTGCAAATGCAATGTTGGTTGGCAGCTGCCGCTCAAAACATCAAGAAGATAGCCTTGGTGGTGAGCTATTTACAAAAAATAGGGCTAAATATGTCCCAAATACGTCAAATTATGGCGTCTAGATGCCAATTTAAGTGTTGGGCTCTTCCAAACTTCGCATAATAAAAAAATATCGCGATCGCGGCCTACGGCCGCTCGAAAAAGAGAACCCCACTTCAAAAAGTGGGGTTCGTCAGCAATCTGAGGCCCTCGTTATGAGGGCCTTTTGACAAGTGGGGGCAGGAGCCAATAATCAGTATTTTGCCAGGATATCGGCAATCTCTTTATTGGTGTTCGCAGCGATGATGGCATCAATATCATCATCGTTTTGGAACAGTTCAGAGAGCGCCATGATTGTCTGAATGTGGCTATCTGAATCCATCGCCGCCAGAGTAATGGAGAAGTACACCTCGCCATTATCTTCTGACTCCAGGTCAACGCCGTTTTTAAACACAGTCACCTGCAAGCAAGCTTCATTCACACCGTCTTCAGGCCGAGCGTGTGGCATCGCAATCTTTGGCGCCAACACATAATATGCGCCAATATCCTTGTGTTTCTGTTGAATCGCTTCTAGGTAAGATTGCTCTACCTTGCCACTTTCAATGAGTTTTGAACAAGTAATCTCTAGTGCGGCATCAACCGTTAGATTTTCTTCTGTTGAGATAACAATGTTATCGCCCGTTAGTTTTAAAATACTCATGACACAATCCAACCTAGAATCAGACCAACAACACCGAAGTCGAAGTCAGCAAACGTTGTTGCTTCAAGCCCCATACCACCTAGTACTGGAAGCAGTAGCATTGGTAGGAACGAGATACACAGACCTTGAGTGAAGGCACCTAACACCGCACCACGTAGACCACCTGTTGCGTTACCGTAAACACCCGCAGCGCCGCCTACGAAGAAGTGAGGAACAACACCCGCGACAATGATAGTCCAATCGAACATGCCTTGAATGCCCATTGCAATTAGACCAGCAGCGAATGAAGACAAGAAGCCAATCAATACCGCGTTAGGCGCAACTGGGAATACCATCGGACAGTCAAGAGCTGGGCGTGCACCCGGAACCAGTTTGTCAGAAATACCTTTGAATGCTGGGACAATCTCAGCAATCAACATCTTCACACCTTGCAGAACAATGTACACACCACCAGCAAACACAAGCGACTGCATGAAAGTAAATACAATCCAGTTTTGACCGCCAGATACCGACTCAACAAAGGTTGGGCCTGCAAAGATAGATGCGAACATGAAGAAGATAGCCATGGTTGTTGCAACAGCGACTGGCGTATCACGAAGGAACATCAAACTCTTAGGCACGTTGATGTCTTCTGTCGACTTCGATGTATCACCAAACTTACTCCCAATATAACCAGACACTAGGTAAGAGAAAGTCGAGAAGTGACCCATAGCCAGCTGATCGGTGCCCATCACTTTCTCAGTGTACTTCTGAGCAAGTGCCGGCATAATCACCATCAGAGAGCCCACTATCACAGAGCCCATCGCAACCAGTAGCGTGCCTTGGATACCACCTGTCGATAGAATTACCGCCACGAGCATCGACATGAACATAGTGTGATGACCGGTTAAGAATATAAACTTAAGCGGTGTGAACCGAGCCAATAGAATATTCACAACGAAAGCAAAGAACATAATCAATGCCATTTCATAGCCGAAGGCTTCTTGTGCTAATGCAACAATGGCTTCGTTATTCGGAATAACACCACTCACACCGAATGCTTCAGTAAATACTACCGAAAAATTATTTAACGCACCCACAAGAGCGCCAGCACCGAAACCTAAAATTAGGAAACCCATTACAGTTTTAATGGTGCCTTTTAATATGGTAGAAACATCTGCTTTTTGAGCAACTAAGCCAATAAAAGCAATTAATCCGACCATAATTGCTGGCTCTTTTAATAAGCCAAGCATGAACTCAAAGAAATTAGCCATTATTTACTTCCTTACATGAAAGTTTTTAGTTGCTCTTCAATTGAAGCTTTATCAAAGATATTTGCTAGGCTTACAATGTTTGTTTTACCTGCTTCTGATAACTGGTTAGCTACATCCGTTGCTGCTACCCAAATATCAGCCGTGCTTGATGCTGCAGAAGATAAATCCTCATGATCAACTTCTGCTTCCAAACCAATTTTACCTGCAACTTCTTTAACCGCCATCTCCATCATTAAAGAAGTACCAAGACCATTTCCGCACACAACCATAATCTTTTTCATAATATAAATCTCTGTAGGGTTTTAATAGGAAACTATATTGTCTCCGTTTATTTGTTGATCAGAATAGTATCGAAAAGCCCCAAAAACAGAATAGATCACCATCACAAAATCAAAATGACCTTGTGATGCAGGTCTCATTAAAATAAAGAAAAAGACGATTTAATCGTCGATACTACTTAAGAGTTACTAGGTGATTTATATAAGTCTGGCGAATAATATTAGAAGATATATAAAGTGTGATCTGAGTATATGACAAGAGTTAAATATTAAAATTAAGGTTATTTTCCATAATCGGTCAGCATTTTTTTAAGCAGACTATTAACGTCTTTGGTCTTTTTATTTCTTTTGGTCAGAGCGCTTAAAGATGTTGGCATTTTAGGTTGTTCTTTATCAGAAATATCCTCTTCTTCACGGTCTCGCATTTTTTGTACTGCAGCAAGCAGCATGCGAACTTCTTCACCTTCTCTATTTGCCATTACTACGATATTTCCAGATTCTACCGCTGTAATTGTCAGAATACCGTGCTTAGGAGATTGAATGGTTTCGCCTACTAACGTGGATTGAGGTGGGACAGATCGATCTGATAATTGACCACTACGTAGCTTCGCAGCTGTAATAGCTCGAATATTACCTGTATTTTCAAACGCAACGATAACAGTGTGGGTATTGTAGTATTCGATAACGGTGACGTAGCCATGATTTTTGGTATCAAATCTGGCCCCTATTTGCATATCGATCGGTGCGTCCATTTTTTTAATTTGCATTCAGCAATACCTATTACATCCGTTTGTTTACTCAATAAATTATAAACGCCATTATCGCCATATTAAATCATATTTCTTCTGTTCTAAGTCAAGAGTCTCGCATTCACTCTCACCTGAAACTGAAATACTTATTATTAAATAATGAGTTGCGCTGATTATTCGATGACCTAAACCTATCATTTGAGGTAAAAAGAAGAGAGTATGAGAGCTAAGCAGATGAGCAAAAAACCTTTCCATCGGCTTTGCCCATCACTTCAACGTATTGTGCAGATTTCCGTTTGACTGTGCTATTAGACCGCTATACCCACTGCCCTGCTGCGAAACCAGAGCTCCAACACCATTGAAAGTTATAGCCTCCCAACCAACCGGTAACATCCATCACTTCACCAACAAAGTATAAGCCTGGTACGGTCTTACACTCCATCGTTTTTGACGACAGGTGATCAGTATCAACACCGCCCAAGGTTACTTCTGCAGTACGGTAGCCTTCAGTACCATTTGGCGCGATTTTCCAGTTTTCTAGATGCTCGGTGATCGCGGCCAGTTGCTTCTCATTGAATTGCTTGAGTGGTTTGTCTTGCAGCTCTTTACGTTCAATTAGAGCTTCTACCAGACGTTTGGGTAGTACTTTTGCCAGCGTATTCTTCAAGCTTTGATTTGGGTGTTTCTCACGTGAGCGCTCAAGCAGTTCAGCCACATCCGCTTCAGGGACTAGGTTAATTGAGACCGCTTGACCTGCTTTCCAAAAAGAGGAGATTTGCAGAACGGAAGGGCCTGATAGACCACGGTGAGTAAACAGCAGCGCTTCTTTGAACAGAGTACCATCTTGCGCGGTGATTTCTGCAGGGATCGCAATACCAGATAGCTCAGCAAAGTCCTCTTTATCCTCTTTATGCAGAGTAAAAGGCACAAGACCGGCACAGGTTGGCATGACAGACAAACCAAACTGTTCAGCGATTTTATAACCAAATGGCGTCGCCCCCAGTTTCGGCATCGACAAGCCTCCGGTAGCAACGACCAAAGATTCACACTCAACTTGCTCGGTATTCAGGTGCAGCTGAAAGCCTGCTTCGATTTTTTCTATCGAGTGAACATCACAGCGGTAGCGCTGTTGAACACCAGCGTCATCACACTCTGCGAGCAGCATGCTGACGATGTCTTTCGCCGTATGCTCATTCACACAGAACAACTGTCCATGATCGCGCTCTTCGAACTCAATGCCGTATTTGCTCACCATCGAGATGAAGTCCCAGTTGGTGTACTGAGAAAGCGCTGATTTAACGAAATGGCGGTTATTACACAGGTAGTTGTTAGCAGACACGTCGTAGTTAGTGAAATTGCAGCGACCGCCACCCGAGATCAAAATTTTTCGACCTGGCTTTTTGGCATGATCGACCACCAGCACGCGTCGACCTCGTTTGCCCGCTTCTGCGGCACACATTAGGCCAGCGGCACCTGCGCCAATTACGATGACATCAAATTTTTCACTCATTGTGTTCTGCTTAATCTTACCCAGTCATCACTCAGTACTTCCTATACCAGTGACGTTACCAATAAAAAAGGATGCGCGTTATCAGCACATCCTTACTCTTTGCTCGCTATTCTAGCGTCAAATTTTAACTTTGCAATTGCCTACATCGCGCTCACATAGGGCGCAATGCCATGCATCTTTTGGGTACTCTACCTATTACATCACACTGGTTTAAACCAAGAATGCCGCTAGTAACGTTACACCCAGTAGAGAGACAGATAAAATGAATAACTCTCTTACTCTATCGCATTTACCAGTAAATACCGGATCGTGGTGGTGATGGTACTCTTTACTCTTGATATAGCTAAATAGCCTCACCTGCTTGGTCACGTTGCCGTGGGTTGTGAAGAAACCACCACCATCGACTTGTTGATACAAAAGCGGGTGCGCCTCGCGCATGATATAGATGAGTTTTCTGAGTGCCGTAACATAGCGAACCAAGTTAACGCAGGTCACAACCATCAATGCTAGTAGAATAGTATCGCCACTGATCATCCTTTCCTCCCTACACCCTCACAGGCTACTCAAAAGAAAAAGACAATCAGAGCTTTTTCTTACAGCTTATACCGCTGCAGGAGCATCCATAATTGAAGATGAACCATCTTTTGCCAATTGCGCTAAGTCTTTATCAATAAAGAATAGGGCTTTGCCATCTTCACCAACAAGCTCTAGCTTATCCAGAATACCTTTGAACAGTTTCTCTTCCTCGTGCTGCTCAGCGACATACCACTGTAGGAAGTTAAAGGTAGAGTAATCTTGTGTGCTGAAAGCAACGTGAGCCAGTTTGTTGATCTTATCTGTGATCATCTGCTCATGTTCGTAAGTCTCGCGGAAAACAGCACCTAGGCTCTCAAACTCATGCTTTGGTGCTTCGATTGCACCTAGAATAGGCATCGCTCCTGTTTCACTCACATAAGTGAACAAACGCTGCATATGTTCCATCTCTTCCACTGCATGAGCGCGTAAAAACTCTGCTGCTCCTTCAAATCCTTTATCTTCACACCAAGCACTCATTTGTAAGTATAGATTGGATGAGAAAAATTCTAGATTAATTTGCTCATTCAGTTGTTCAACCATAGTTGTAGACAGCATTTACGTCTCCTAGTTACGCCTTCGTTTTCCCCATTATATCACTATTTTATGAATATCTCGCAGGCTATTAATTAACCGTCATTTTGATGTAATCCTACGCAAGAGAGTGGATATGAGATCACTTCAACAAAAAAACACCAACCTTAGTGCTAATCTTTAACTAGACAATGAGTGAGGAGATAGCGGTATGAGTTACAAACATATTTTGGTCGCCGTCGATTTATCTGACGACAGTAAACTGATCGTAGACAAAGCAGTCGCACTAGCTAAACCGCTGGATGCCAAAGTCTCTTTTATCCACATCGATATCAACTATGCAGAGCTCTATACAGGGCTAATTGATATCAACATGGCCGAAACCCAACACAATGCGATGGAAGCTTCTCGTATTCAATTGAGTGACTTTGCTGAGCACGCGCAATACCCAATCACCCACACCTTAGTGGGCAGCGGGGACCTCAGCCATGAGCTGTGCGATACCATCAAAGAGTACAATGTCGATCTCGTGGTTTGTGGTCACCATCAAGATTTTTGGAGTAAGCTGCTGTCTTCGACTCGCCAACTGATCAACGCCACCCCAGTCGATATGCTGGTCATTCCATTACGGGATCCAGAAGACTAATTGATTACAGTTGGGTAACATAAGCGCATACTTTTACTACGAATTATTGTTATGCGTTATTTATCTGGTGTTACCCTTCTTTGGGCCTTCTCTTTCAGCCTGATCGGGGTTTATCTCGCGGGTCAGGTTGATTCATGGTTTTCCGTCTGGATGCGCGTCGCGCTTGCCGGACTGGTCTTCCTTCCTTTCTTGAAGTTTCGAGGCATTTCAAAAAAACTGATCGCGAAATTGATGACGATTGGCGGCATACAGCTTGGCTTGATGTACTGCTTCTACTATCAGTCGTTTTTACTGCTTTCAGTCCCAGAGGTGCTGTTGTTCACCGTCTTCACGCCGATTTACGTCACCCTGATTTATGACTTCTTAAAAGGTCAGTTCTCGCCTTGGTATTTAGTGACAGCAGCAATCGCAGTCGCCGGTGCCGCGTTCATTAAGTTCGCAGGTGTTAATGACAACTTCCTAATGGGCTTCCTTGTTGTTCAAGGCGCGAACCTCTGTTTTGCCATTGGTCAGGTTGGCTATAAAACCATTATGGAGCAAGAGTCTGTCGAACTCCCACAGCATACCGTGTTTGGTTATTTCTATCTTGGCGCATTCTGCGTCGCGTCAGTGGCCTTCCTACTGCTTGGTAATAGCGATAAACTGCCAACGACGTCCACTCAATGGGGTATCTTGATCTACCTTGGCTTAATCGCCTCAGGTTTGGGTTACTTCTTCTGGAATAAGGGCGCAAGCCTCGTCAACGCAGGCGCACTTGCGGTAATGAATAATGCACTGGTGCCTGCTGGGTTAGTGGTGAATATTCTCATTTGGAACCGTGATGTAGACCTGGTGAGACTGTCGATTGGTGGCGGGATTATCTTGTTGTCACTGTGGGTGAATGAGACGTGGGTTAAAAGGCGTGTTGAGCAGAGCCTGAACAAAGCTTAAATGCAAACAAAGCTCAGTTGCAAAACCCAAAAGAGCGACCTCAGGTCGCTCTTTTTAATTCAATTCTATTTATGTCTGCAGGGCTAATGAATATGACTCACTTTTGAGCTGCTATTCACTGCTAAAGCAGTGCTATCAACTTGCAGGTTGATGTTTTCCAACTGGCTCTGCAGCTTACGGCTTTTCTTGTACAGCTTTTGCTGCTTTTTGATCATCTTAGCCAGCTTTTTGTTGTACTTCTTCTGTTTTTTCGCCACTTTCTTCGCGCGCTTTAGCTCACTCTTATCCAGCAGTTCAGAAGACGGTGACAGCTGCATATCCAATGTCTGAATTGCTTGTGCCTTCATCGTTTGGGTTTTCTTAGCTTGTCGCTTTTGAGCTTGTATCTTTTTGACAACAAGTTGCGACTTGCTGTTTGATGCACGTTTGGCGGAAGCTGCAAGGTTGAGAGGTTCTTGACTAAGCACATTGGCTGGCGCTGAAGTTATTGCCTCAGCAAGCAGCCCGCAAGCCGCTTTTTCGCTGTCTGGCTTAATTTGGCAACTCACCGGTGGAATCGCTGCAGGCTTACATAGGTTCGCTTTGTCAGCAGACGAGCGAGCACACGAACGACACACAAACTTAGGTTCGCTCACCAAGCGGTGAATTTCGCCTAGATGTTCAGTAATGTCTCGACGATTTAACTTACAAAAGCGTTTAGCCATGCTACAACCCCAGCTAAGAATAATAATAATTCTTAGTTAGATATACATCTCTAACACGGCTATCGCAAGCAAAAAATTCAGTTTTAGCGTATTTCTGACGGAACGATTTTTCTGCCTTCCGCTAAGTCATTGATGCTTTTACGTACACATCAAAACGGTTCTTTTTAGTCTCAATCGCCATACTCGGTTTTTGCTCATCCAACCAAGCCGCATAATCGGGTCTTTTCACCACAACACGTTTCGCGGCAAGCTTCAAAGCTGGTTGTAATAGCCCATCCGCATCGAGATCGGCACCCACAAGGGATTGGAATACGCGCATCTCTTTTTTCACCAAAGCGGACTTTTTCTTGTTCTCTGGGTGTGGATACATAGGGTCAAGATAAACAACATCCGGCTGAGCAAATTCAGGGTCGGCGCTCAGTTTATCTAGCGCATCATGGCTTGATGCATGAATAAGGCTCATACGTTCACTCACCCAAGTGCCGATATCCGCATCTTGCTTAGCGCGCTGCAGGCCGTCATCAAGCAGAGCTGCAACCACAGGGTGACGCTCGACCATCTGCACTTTACAGCCTAATGACGCCAATACAAATGCATCACGCCCTAAGCCAGCTGTACCATCAAGAATGGTTGGCGTCGCACCTTTGTTCAGACCGGCAGCTTTGGCAATAGCTTGGCCTTTACCGCCACCAAACTTACGCCTATGTCCTACTGCACCACCGACCAAATCGACAAAGATGGCGCCAAGCTTAGGCTCATCGACTTTGCGTAGTTCAAGTCTTTCATTGGTGAGCACCAAGGCAAATACACTGTTCTCGTCATGAGAAAGGTGCCAGCGTGATGCTAGCTCATTAAGGCGTTCGATTTGGCTTGCGTCTTCGCAAATCAGTTGTAGTTGCAAGGTGGTCTCCAGAGGACTCGCTGATTCAAAACAGTTGAGGCAACCAGTTTACCTGATTGCCTCACAAATACGTAATGTGGGATGACTTAATCGTTATATATCGTCGTGATTATTCATGAAAGCAAACGTTCTTGCCTTAGCTTGGCGACCAACTCAGGCAACGGCTTTGGACGACCAATGACATAACCCTGCGCGTAGTTAACCCCCAGCTCAATAAGCTTATCGAGGATCTGGGTGTTCTCAACAAACTCCGCTACCGTGTATTTACCCATCTGTTTGGCGAGATCGTTGATTGAGCGTACCATGATATAGTCCATTTCATTGACATCAATATCACGCACAAACAGTCCGTCAATTTTCACAATATCAACCGGTAGCTTCTTTAAGTACCCAAATGAAGACAAGCCCGAACCAAAGTCATCCAGAGCGATAATACAGCCGAGCTCTTTCAACTGCGTAAACAGCTTAATTGCCTGCTGCATATTACTCATCGCTGCCGTTTCAGTGATCTCTAAGCAGATCTTGTCGCACGGCACAGCTGACTGTTCTAAGCTATCAATTAAGAATTCAACAAACTCGCGGTTACCCATCGAATGACCAGAAAGGTTAATCGAGCACATCCCCAATTCATCGATCACACCATCACTCTCTTCTAGCCAAGATAATGTTTGACTCACCACTTGTCGGTCAATCAGGTGAGCAATGTTGTAGCGCTCAGATGCCGGCATAAAGATCCCAGGGGAGATGTACTCACCATTGTGATTTTTGATTCGCACCAATATTTCGAAATGCATCAGATCGCTCTGTGTATCTAAGCCAACGATCCGCTGAGCAAACAGCTCGATGCGATCATGAGCCAGTGCTTCATGCACTAAGTTGACACACTCCATCTCCAAGTGGCGACGACGCAGATCTTCATCATCTTGATGGTATAAGTGGTAGCGGTTTCTTCCCTCTTCTTTGGCGGCATGGCAGGCCGCATCAGCTTGAGCATGCACCATCTGTGGAGAAGCTGCGGTATGGTCAATCAAACGTATACCGATTGAGCAGGTGAGATTGAGTTGAATGTCCCCCCAAAGGAAGGCGTTTTCACCCATCATTGCGATAATGCTGCGACACACATTAACGGCATCTCGTTCAGTACAGTCTTTGAGTAACACCGCAAATTCATCGCCACCCATGCGCGCTAACACTGCATTGTAAGGCAGCACGCTCTCAAGCAAGCCCGCGCTAAATAGAATCGCTGCATCGCCCGCTTCGTGACCAGCAGTATCGTTGAGTACTTTCAGTTGGTCTAGGTCGAGATACAGCATGGCGTGAGTGCGCATATGGCTCTCAATTTCTTTAAGCGCCTTCTGCAGTTCTTGCTCAAAGTGGTTTCGATTGAAAGTATGAGTCAGCAAATCGTAACGAGCTTGGTACTCCAACTGTTCTGCCAGTTCATGCGTCTCTGTGATGTCTTCACCGACAATCAACAGCTGATTTGAATCCACCAGCGGTCGAATATTTTCACGAATCCAAATTTTACTGCCGTCGGCATGACGATATTGAATATCACGACGCCATACTCCACACGACTTATGCTGAGGTTGAAGGAGGATTTGACGCGGAATCATGGCATTGCGATCGACATAAAACTCACGTGGACGGTGGCCAAGTAGCTCGCTTAATGGATAACCCAACAACTCCTCTGCAAATTGGTTGACCTGCTGAATGCGATTGTTTTCATCCAGCGTAATCATCATCACGGGTTGTTTGTCGTAATAGAGCTTAAGATTCGCCTCACGCTGGAACAGTTTATTTTCAGCCAGTTTTCTAGAGGTCACATCGCGCGCTTCAAACAGGAAATGCAGCTCATTGGATTCGCTATCTGGCATTGGTTTTAGTGAGATATCCAGCACCAAGACACCGCTATCTCGGCACCACACCTCGGCTTCAAAACGCAGTGACGTATATGACTGCGCTTCCACGAAATACTTCTTCAGAGACTCTCTCGCTGCGTCTTCCCAATGCTGATGCTGATAGATGGGCGCACCAACTTGATAGCCTTGATTATAGAGCAGCTCATGCAGTTTACTGTTACTCGAAAGCAGTACGCCATCACGATCAATGATGCCTATAAATTGCAAGCTCTGATCAAAGATAGACTCCAATAAAATCTGACTTTTACGACTATCACGCTCACTCTTTTTGAGGCGATTCATGTAATAAATCAAGGTCACAATCACACAACTCATGACCAGAAATAGTAGACCTAATGTACGAATCTCATCTTGGTAACGCTCCAAAAAGGATTGAGGTTTATTATAAAAAGTTGCCGAGAGATCATTATGTTCACCCAACCCCCAACGGTTGAGTTGCTGGTAATCGAGCTTAACCTCAGCAGCGCCTTCAACCACAGGAGGTAGCCCTTGCTCGGGGTTGGCAAGAATACGACGTAGAGTACGTCCAGTCTCACGACCTTGACTCAAGCCACTCTGAATCACACCACCAATGGCGCCAAAACCCAGGCCAAGGTCATGCACCATATAGATGGGCATTTTCGATAGTTTGTTCAGTTCACGCCAGTCACTGTCATTGCTGACGTAGCCATTCGCATCTCTATAATAAACCCAGAACAACAAGCTTTGGTTCATGTCCGCTTGTTGCGCAAAGTTTACCAATTCACTATAGGATCGAGGCTGGTAGTGCTCAATAAGATCAGCGTGTTTTGGGTACTGTTCCAAATGGCGATCCACTTGCGCGCGAACCGCTTCCCCAGTGACAGAGAAGTCAGTAACGATGTAGATCTTGTTCGTCATAGGTTGTAAGCGCTGAATCAGAGTAACATTGCTTTTTATATCAATATCTTCGGTTATCCCTGTCGCTTTAAGACCCTCTATCATGGCAGGAGAGTAGTTGTTGATACCGCCGAAAACAATCGGCGTACCGTTTAGCTCTGGGGCGAGCCGTTTCATCAAATTGAGGGCGTTGTTATCGCTAACGACAACAGCAGAGAACTCTTCACTGGCAAGTTTAGTACGGTAGAGTTGATAGAGTTTATCGAAGTACTCTTCACTTTGAGTACGCTTGCTGTCCAAGTACACCACTCGATAGGAAAGGTCATCACGATCAAGTTCTGTAGCCAGCCCTTTTTGAAAATTATCTGTCCAGAAAAAGCCTTGGTGATAGGAGTGAACAACCAATACATCTTTTGATTGAGCAGAAACCCAAAAGCTCCAAATCAAAAGAATAAAAAATAACGAAAATCGCACTAAGCTCACCCTAACAACACACTTGCTGCTAATATTATCACCCTTGGCTATGATGTGTACTCTAGCTATTAAACTTTCAACCAATTCACGAGGTTTGCATGCCGACTTCAACCGCTCGTCTTGATGATCTAGATCGCGCCATTCTTAAAACGTTAATGGAAGACGCTCGCACCCCTTATGCGGAGATGGCGAAGCAGTTCGATGTGAGCCCTGCGACGATTCACGTGCGCATTGAGAAGATGAAATCAGCAGAAGTCATTGAAGGCACGGAGGTGGTGGTTAACACCAAGAAGCTAGGCTACGATGTATGCTGTTTTATCGGTATCAACCTCAATGCCGCAAGAGATTACCACTCTGCGATTGCGAAATTAAATGCACTCGATGAGGTGGTCGAGGCTTACTACACCACAGGCGCTTACAACATCTTTGTAAAACTGATGTGTAAATCCATTGAAGAGCTGCAATACGTGTTGATTGATAAGCTGCAAGCGATTGATGAGGTGCAATCAACCGAGACGCTAATCTCGCTGCAAAACCCAATCAATCGCAACGTAAACCCATAATAGGTTGATGTATAAATACCAAAAGAGCCTCACGAAGAGGCTCTTTTTAGGTGCGATTAACGCAATCTTAGGCGCTGATACCCGCGTGACGCAGCATGGCATCGATTTGTGGCTCACGACCACGGAAGCGCTTAAATAACTCCATAGGTTCTTCACTGCCCCCCATCTCAAGGATGTTGTTTAGGAAGCGTTTACCCGTTTCTGCATTAAAGATGCCCTCTTCTTCAAATGCTGAGAATGCATCTGATGACAGTACTTCAGCCCAAAGATAGCTGTAGTAGCCCGCGCTGTAGCCACCCGCAAAGATATGGCTAAAGCTATGAGAGAAACGGTTCCACTCTAGGCTTGGCAATACCGCAACCTTAGACTTCACCTCTGCCAGCGTTTCAAGCACACGTGCGCCTACTTCAGGGTCATACGTGGTGTGTAGAGTGAAATCGAACAGACCGAACTCTAGCTGACGCAGAATAAACATCGCCGATTGGAAGTTCTTCGCCGCGAGCATCTTTTCTAGCATCTCTTTTGGTAACGCTTCACCGGTCTCGTAGTGACCCGAGATAAACGCTAGCGCCTCTTCTTCCCAGCACCAGTTTTCTAGGAATTGACTTGGTAGCTCAACTGCATCCCAAGGTACGCCGTTGATACCCGAAACCGCACCGGCTTCGACTTGAGTCAGCATGTGGTGAATACCATGGCCGAATTCGTGGAACAGAGTCACCACTTCATCGTGAGTAAACAGTGCAGGCTTATCGCCCACAGGCTTGTTGAAGTTACATGTTAGATACGCAACCGGCGTTTGCAGCTCACCCGATGCGGTAATACGACGACCACGGCAATCATCCATCCATGCGCCACCACGCTTGTGCTCACGTGCGTACAAGTCTAGGTAAAAGCTGCCACGCAGTGCCTCATTAGCATCAAAGATGTCAAAGAAACGCACTGACTCATGCCAAGTATCCACACCTTCACGCTCTTTCACTGTCATACCAAACACTCGGTTTAGCACTTCAAACAGACCTGAGACGGCTTTAGATTCTGGGAAGTAAGGGCGTAGCTCTTCATCCGAAATCTCAAATAGGTGCTGCTTCTGTTTTTCGCTGTAGTAAGCGATGTCCCAAAGCTCCAACTCTGACACACCAAACTCTTTTTCAGCGAACTGACGCAGCTCTTCCACTTCACGCTCACCTTGAGGTTTTGCTTTCACCGCTAGGTCGTTCAAAAAGCCCAGTACCTGATCCGGCGTCTCGGCCATTTTGGTTGCCAGAGATTTCTCGCTGTACGTACCAAAACCAAGCATACGTGCAATTTCGTGACGCAGCTTAAGTTGTTCTGTGATGATCTCGCTGTTGTCCCATTTACCAGCGTTTGGACCACGGTCTGATGCGCGAGTCACGTACGCTTCATACAGCTCTTTGCGCAGTGCTTGGTTGTCACAGTAAGTCATCACCGGTAGGTAAGATGGGATATCTAGTGTAAGAAGGTAGCCTTCTTGTTCTTTCGCTTCTGCGGCGGCTTTCGCTGCCGCTAATGCTGACTCCGGCATACCGGCAAGCTCTGCCACGTCCGTGATCTGCTTGCTCCAACCCATGGTCGCATCAAGTACGTTGTTTGAGAACTGCGAACCCAGCTCAGACATGCGCTTGCTGATCTCACCGTAACGATGCTGCTCATCAGCCGGTAGGCCAATGCCCGACAATTCGAAATCACGTAGTGCATCCGTAATGGTTTTCTGCTGTGCTTGGCTCAATGATGCAAATTCATCACTCGCTTTGATCGCTTTGTAAGCCTCAAACAAGCCTTTATGTTGACCTACCCAAGTACCGTACTCAGAAAGCAGGGGTAAGCAGCTCTCGTACGCTTCACGCAGTTCATCGCTGTTCACGACAGAGTTCATATGGCTCACTGGTGACCAAATGCGGCTAAGGCGGTCATCAACCTCTTCAATCGGAGCCACTAGGTTGTCCCAGCTTGGCGAGGTATTACCTTCAAGTACTTGTTCTATCTTATTGCGACACTCTTCAATCACTTGCTCTACCGCTGGCTTGACGTGCGCAGGGGTGATCTGTGAAAACGGCGGTAGGTCCGTGAAGGTTAATAGCGGGTTAGACATATAAACATTCCTTTGGCTTGGAGACTTGCGTCTTTAAGTAATTGGGTCGTCTTACAGTATCGAGCTGAGTGAGCTAATAATGACTGCGAATAGTTATTAAATAGTGTCCATAAGCGCAAATTTCAATAGTAGAACCAATAACTAACCGTTCACCCTCGCGACGACACCCGCATTTTGGGGAGAATTTATTAGCTAGTGCGGTATATAATGAAGACAGAATACCCACCGACACCAACCACACTCTATAGCGAGAGTGTTACGAGAGTTTAATTTGTTAAGTTATCGCCACAGCTTCCACGCAGGTAACCATGCCGATGTGGTTAAGCATATTGTACAAAGCCTTATTCTTAATTCACTGAAGCAGAAGGACAAACCTTTTGTCTATCACGATACCCACTCAGGTGTTGGTCGCTACGACTTGACTCACGAATGGTCGGAAAAGACCGGCGAATACAAACAAGGTATCGCAAGAGTTTGGGATCAAAAGCAGATTCCAGAAGAGATTCAAAGTTACTTAGACGCTATCGCCACCCTCAACAACGGTGAAAAACTGCGTTACTACCCAGGTTCACCACGTGTTGCTCGTGCTCACCTACGTGAACAAGATCGTATGGTGCTGACCGAGCTTCACCCAGCCGATCATCCACTGCTTGAGCAAGAGTTCCACCGCGATCGCCAAGTCTCTATCTACAAAGAAGATGGCTTCAAGCGACTAAAAGGCAGCTTACCACCAAAAGAGCGTCGTGGTCTGGTTCTGATCGACCCACCTTACGAGCTAGCGAAAGAGTATCGTGACGTCGTCAACGCCATTTTCCAAAGCCATAAACGCTGGGCAACGGGTATTTATGCTATTTGGTATCCTGTGGTTAACCGCTGCGATATTGAAGATATGATAGAAGGACTAGAAGGTCTCGGCATTCGCAAAATTCTGCAAATTGAACTGGGTGTATCCCCAGACACCAATGAACGCGGTATGACAGCTTCGGGTATGATAGTGATTAACCCACCCTGGCAACTGGAAAGCCAGATGAAAGAGATTCTGCCGTTCCTCAAAGACGCGATTGCGCCAGCAACTGGCCACTGGAAAGTCGACTGGATCGTTCCTGAATAACTCTGATTCCGTTTTCCTATCCTTTCATCGCTATTTGTCATAAGCAATGTCACTTTTTCCCATTTAGTAAATTGCTAGACTCGATTTATGATAGCAGCATAGGATAGGTAACAATTCATGTTGATAGCGTTGAGTTCACTCAGACGCACCCCAATGTAATGGTTATCAACAAAATTAATAAGCTCTTGGAGAAAGTAATGGCGACTCATTTTGATTATATCTGTATCGGCGGTGGCAGCGGCGGTATCGCATCAGCAAACCGTGCAGCAATGTACGGCGCAAAGGTTGCACTTATCGAAGCACAAGACCTAGGCGGCACATGTGTAAACGTTGGCTGTGTTCCTAAAAAGGTCATGTGGCACGGTGCTCAAGTTGCAGAAGCGATGAACCTATACGCAGAAGACTACGGCTTCGATGTAGATGTAAAAGGCTTCGACTGGAGCAAACTGGTTGAGAGCCGCCAAGCTTATATTGGTCGTATCCACCAATCTTACGATCGTGTTCTAGGCAACAACAAAGTTAATGTGATTAAAGGCTTTGCTAAGTTTGTTGACGAGAAAACGGTTGAAGTGAACGGTGAACATTACACAGCCGATCACATCCTGATCGCAGTGGGTGGTCGTCCTACGATTCCAAACATTCCAGGTGCTGAATACGGCATTGATTCAAATGGCTTCTTCGAGCTTGCAGAACAACCAAAACGTGTTGCGGTTATCGGTGCCGGTTACATCGCAGTTGAGATTGCTGGCGTTCTGCACGCACTAGGCACAGAAACACACCTATTCTGCCGTAAAGAGTCTCCACTACGCAGCTTCGACCCAATGATCATCGAAACGCTAGTAGAAGTGATGGACGCAGAAGGTCCAACGCTACACACTCATTCTGTACCCAAAGAAGTGGTTAAAGAAGCAGATGGTAGCCTAACTCTGCATCTAGAAAACGGTGAGAGCCAAAATGTTGATACCCTAATCTGGGCTATCGGTCGCCACCCAGCAACTGATGCGATCAACCTAGCATCAACGGGCGTTGAAACGAACGACCGCGGCTACATCAAGGTAGACGAGTACCAAACGACTAACGTTCCTGGCATCTACTGTGTAGGTGACATCATGGAAGGTGGTATCGAGCTAACACCAGTGGCTGTTAAAGCGGGTCGTCAGCTTTCTGAGCGCCTATTCAACGGTAAAACCAACGCGAAGATGGACTACGATCTTGTTCCTACTGTTGTATTCAGCCATCCACCAATCGGCACCATTGGTCTAACGACTCAAGAAGCTGAAGAGAAGTACGGCAAAGACAACATCAAGGTTTACACGTCTGGCTTTACTGCAATGTACACAGCAGTAACCAAACACCGTCAACCTTGTAAGATGAAGCTAGTATGCGCTGGCGAAGAAGAAACGGTCGTTGGTCTACACGGCATTGGCTTCACGGTTGACGAGATGATTCAAGGCTTCGGTGTAGCAATGAAGATGGGCGCAACCAAAGCAGACTTCGACTCTGTTGTGGCTATCCACCCTACTGGTTCCGAGGAGTTTGTGACGATGCGTTAATCGCTATCACAAGCATTCTCTAGACTTTGAAAAGCAGGCTTCGGTCTGCTTTTTTTATGTACCTGCTCTGAACTTTGCTCAAAATTTCAACGTAACAGACAAAGATTTTCTCTTAACGAAACATCGGAGTGTGTTATGAACCTACTGATTGAATCTTTTGAAGGCGGTATCTACCTTGCTTATCAAGTCACAGACCATAACCGTAGACTGGTGATGGACAGTGACCACCATCCAAAAAAGTTTATGAGCCTCAACCAAGTGCGTGATCACTTCAACGACCAATCAATCACGTCAGCCACCCTAATTCATAACAGCGCTTACGATGAAATGTGTGGTGAGCAGTGTGGCAGCGACATGCCACTCAGCGTTGATTTAAGATGGTGATTACCTATCCATCGCAAAACAATCAAATTGAAAAGAGGACTTATCATTAAGTCCTCTTTTTTCGCCTAAGCTTTCTCTCTAACGCGCCATGCGTCTATTTCTGCGCTTAATGTTGCCCTCACGAACGATGAAATCAAACAGTGGCGCAAACAGGTTAGCAAACAGTATTGCGAGCATAATGCCTTCGGGATAGGCTGGGTTGAGCACCCTAATCCCGATTGTCATCACCCCGATCAGAATACCGTAGGCCCACTTCCCTTTATTGGTAAAGGCTGCAGATACCGGGTCAGTCGCCATGAAGAAAGTACCAAAAGCCACGCCGCCAAGTACAAAATGCCAATAGAAAGGCATCGAGAACATGGCATTGGTTTCTGACCCTATCAGATTTAGCAAACTAGAAGTCGCTACAAGGCCAACAATCACCCCTGCGACAATCCGCCACGAAGCTATCTTCATCGCAATAAGCGCCAAACCGCTAAGCATGATTAGCAGCGACGATACTTCACCCATCGAACCGGGAATATTACCGACAAAGGCGTCCATCCAAGAAATTGACTCCCCGGTCATGTTATTCAGAAGTGCACTATTACCTCCCTCATACCATTGACTCAATGGTGTTGCACCAGAATAGCCATCAGCCGCTACCCATACTAAGCCGCCTGACATGTTGGCCGGATAAGCAAAATAGAGAAATGCACGCCCCGCAAGCGCTGGGTTAAGGAAGTTACGACCTGTACCACCAAAGATCTCTTTGGCAACCACAATACCGAAGGTGATACCTAATGCAGCTTGCCAAAGTGGAATCGTTGGCGGCAGTATCAAAGCAAACAGCACCGAACTAACGAAAAAGCCCTCGTTCACCTCATGCTTGCGCACAATGGCAAACAACACCTCCCAAAAGCCCCCTACAACAAACACGGTGGCATAAACAGGTAAGAAATAGAGCGCACCCAACCACATCTGGCTCAGCCAACCACTCGATGTGAGCGCTTCTGCGCTACCAAAGGCCCAAGCCAAGCGCCAGTTTCCCTCAATAACCGCTAACAGCTCTGCGCCAGAGTAAGTCGCACTCAATCCCATGACAGCTTGGTGACCGACGTTATACATACCCCAAAACATCGCAGGAAAAGTCGCTAGCCACACCATGATCATAATGCGTTTGAGATCGATGCTGTCTCGAACATGGGTTAGCCCTTTGTTCACATGACCGGGGGTATAGAATATGGTCGCGGCTGCTTCATATAAGGGGTACCACTTTTCGTACTTACCACCCGCTTCGAATTGAGGGGAGACACTCTCTATCCACTTCTTCAATTTCATATCTTTGTAACCTCATTTTAGTGAGTCACCAGCAATACGAAACAAACGGGGGTTGAGAGCAATTTCGATAACCTTCACCAATAAATACACCCTCATGCATTTACAGAATTTCAACTTCTAGATAGAAAAAGTAAGAATCAAATTTGGGGAGAAGATCACACGTTGAAATTTTCACCCGCTTTCTCAAAAATGCGACTCGTTAGCTCATTTTTTCATATGTAATTGATAAAAATGTCGAAAAAACATCAAAAACTCTTATAGAATGCCCAAATAATAAAAAACAAAAAAGATCAGTTGTGCAAAATAAAAGCAGTGGGTCCACTGAAGTTTTCTATCACCTCATGGATCTATCAGATAGAGAAAAACGTCTTTATCTAGAGCGATTAAAGGCTGAACAGCCCGGCTTATACCAGCAAATTATTCCTCTTGTGAACGAGGGACCATCAGAGCAGATCACATCGCTGTTCGGCTTCCACGCACAGCAAGCAACCGAAACAGAGTTCGACCTCACCAACACACTAGTCGACAAGTACCAGATCTCTCATGAACTGGGTCGTGGTGGTATGGGCATTGTTTACGCGGCGAGCCGGGCGGACAGAACCTTTGAGCAAGATTTGGCGGTGAAATTCATTCAGCCTGCCCTCTCGCATATCCTCGGGGAACATGCACTATTTCAAGAAGCGCAGTTGCTTGCTCATCTCAACCACCCTTGCATCGCCAAAGTGTTTGATGGTGGGGTCTATGAGGAGTCGGTCTACATCGTCATGGAACGTGTAGAAGGTGAGACGCTCTCACTGCATTTGCAGAATCGTATATTGAGTGAAAAGCAAAAGCTTAACCTCTTCAAAGAGGTGTGTTCCGCCATTGAGCACGCGCACCAAAAGCAGGTATTACACGCCGATCTCAAACCAGAGAACATCTTAATTGACCCGCTAGGTTCACCTAAGATTTTGGATTTCAACCTGACTCAAAAAGTTAAGCAACCAGTACCGGACAAAAACACCGACGCATCTCTGCTCACAGCTTACAGCAAGGCTTATGCAAGCCCAGAACAAGCTGCGGGACAGTTTTTAACTCAGCAAAGCGATATTTATTCATTAGGTAAAATTCTAGCGCTGATCTTCGATTCTTCACCCAACTTGGATATCGATCTTATTGTTGAAAAGGCGACACAAGATGAACCTAGTCGGCGCTATGCCAGTGTGGGCGAATTGCGCCAAGATATCGTCCGAATATTGGAGTGCAGACCTATCTCGCTCCGCGAGAAGCACCCGCTCCACACTCTATCCAAACTACTGAAACGTCGTCCAGTACAGAGTGCTCTCACTATTCTTTTATTGATTTCAGGCGCCTCCTTTTCAACCGCAATCTTCCACAAAAATCTGCAACTGCAAAAAGAGAAACAGGTTGCCGAGGAGATGATGTACGAGGTAACAAGCCTGCTGTTTCATGCTAAGGGCAGTGATGCTGCCAAAATGTCGGTGGGGACCATGCTCGAACTCACCAGGCGTCGCATACTTTCGAACCCAGATTTACCCAAAGACGTGAAGCAAAAAATGCTATTGGCGATGCTAACACCAGCACCCGAAAAATCCGTGACTAATAAAAACAAACCAAATTCATCCAGTAACTGATTATGAAAAAAGCTCTCTTACCTTGTATTGTAACGTGCGCTTTGAGCCTAAGCGCGCACGCTGAAAATAACCAATCTCTGACTGGGTACTTTATTGATTCGCCAGTTTCTGGACTCTACTATGAGACCAGCTCAAACCTCACCGGCACCACAGACAAAGGGGCGTTCCAATACAACTCCGGTGATATCGTGAGTTTCTTTATTGGCACCGATAACTCGGGCTACTTACTGACCACTCTATCTGGCCAAGAAGTCATTACACCAACGTTGTCATCGACGCGCCCAAGCCGCAGTATCAACATGACGCGCCTGTTGTTGTCGCTCGACGACACGCCGGAGCATCGCGATGAGATCATCTTAGCCAGTAAGGTGTTGTCGGACGTCGAGTTTCAAAAGAAGCTTAAGAAGCTAGATTTGAGCTACCTAGATGACCAAGACCTTGGTATCGAGTTGGTTTCCGTTAAGGAAGCAGCTGAGCATCTGAATCAGAGTCAGGAGTACATCAAAGACAACTTTGCCTCTGAGGAGATCATTTTCTCTCCAAAAGACAAAGTGCTGCACAACATCATCATCGCCAAAAAAGACTACGCGGGAAGAGCCTGCTTCTACGATTTGGCTCATCGCGCCAACCCAAAATATAAGGGGCCCATTGGCGAGCTAAGCTACCAGATTACCGACACTGAGCTGATTCAGTTCCCGGGAACGGGTGACTATTTCAACGGCTGTAACCTACTCCCTTACCACACACCTCAAGAAATCATCCGTGAACCATTATCCATCGGCGATGGCTGGACAGGCTTTACTAGCTGCGCACAAACAGGTTGCACCCGCCACGATCTAAGTGGCTTCTCAATCGAAGACTTCGACGATGAAGGGGACTGGAAATATCGAACGGTCGCTTTGGATTTCGATACCGAGACCCAACTCCTGATGGAAAAAACCCAAGGCTTGGGCCAAAAGGAGCACATTCGTCATGCTAACAAGGGTGAGATGATCTGGTTCACCTACACCAATGAGCGTGGTAACCACATCCCTTACGAAGGTGTCTGGCAACACACTCAATATCAGCACGCCGACATCATCACAGAGTGTCTATTGGTTAAAGATAAACGCGTTCTGTTAGGGCCTAGTGAATCTGAAGCCTGCCCAACAAACCACCAGCAATACACAAAGGATGTGACGGAAAAGTTTGGTGATATGTGGTGGCTAAGCAACCCAGATCCAACGGTATCCCTTGCTCAGATGAATGTTGCTGTTCGTTGGTACGACTCTGTACCTCAACAACATTTCACTGCGTGGGAATACTTGCCTGCAGGTAAGAACTGGGACCAAGGCATCCTCTATAGATTCAAACAAAAAATTTCGCTAAACCCAGATAAATCCCATAATATCAGCACCCTATCTGTTTCTGAGTTTACTAAAGTGAGGTCTAACAGCTAATGGAAGCAACAACTCCAGATATCACACAGATCATCCACCAATGGCAATCCGGCGACAAAAGCGCCGAAGCAGACCTGTATCAATTCGCTTACTTACAGCTTCGCCAGATCGCCCAGCAAGAGCGCACTCGTAGCGCACAGAAGTACGGCACTGATAACCAAGTGCTGAGTGACAGCATGAATAGCACCACCGCATTAATTCACGATGCCTACCTGAAAATATCCTCTTCAGATCTGCAATCAATCGAGAACAAAAAAGAGTTCTTTTTGATGGCAGCTAAAGTAATGCGCCAGATTCTTATCGATAACGCTCGTCATCTACAGGCACAAAAGCGCCAGCAAATGACGATGGTAAGCGACAATGACGGCGACAAGTTTGAGCAGTTTATGATGATGGATAAAGCCATCGATAACTTCAGCATCCACTACCCTCGCCAATCGCAAGCGCTAAAACTCAAGTATCTGATGGGGATGCGAAACCAGGAGATCAGCGAACTGCTTGAATGCAGTGCAAGCTTAATAGAGAAAGACCTCAAATTCTCCCGTTGTTGGTTACAAAGCAAACTGGTTTAACATGAAAAAGCGCCTCTGTTTTTTAGTTGTCTCTGGATGCGCGGCACTCGTCCTGCTGCCACCTTGGCTTGCATCTGAAGAAGTGAATGCTTCCCTACCAATCAAAGACAACACATCTGTCAGACAAGCTGCCACTGAAGCCTCGCAGAGCGTCGTTATCGATGCATCTGTGCAAAATCGCACATCCTCAACAACACGGATAGAAAGCAAAGCCGAGTCAACCCTATCAGAGGTGTCATTCCCATCGGCTACGTTCGAAAGCCAAACGGATCGATTTGAGGACCAAGCTGAGAAATTTTACAGTGATACCGAAACCTTGATTGTCGCTGACGACAAAGACCGCGCCAATCGCAACCAGAAACCACAAGTAAACCCAGCAGTACAGCAAAGTATTCAACATGAAATCAATCAATGGTCCTTTACCGAGAACTCTCCGATTAACTACTCGATTGATGTTACCGGCCTATTTGAAGATCCAGATGATGATTTACTGACAACACAAATTGCCGTCAATCATCCCAAGTTTTCGGTTTCGAATCTCGGCGGAAGAACAAGCGTGCAAGGCACTCCGAAAGCTGGAGAAGCACCGACACAACTGATTGCTCGAGCTAAAGATGATTATCACGGCTCAGAAGAAAGTGCTTGGGTTACCACACGCTTTTCACTTCCTTCTATGTCCTCAGGCTTAGAGGGGAACGGCTTACATCCTTTGATTGGCGAAACTTGGTATCGACTAGAGACCAACCATCAATTTGCCGGTAAGACGTACAACTACGAAAAGGTCTACTGCGAAGCCTTTAAGTTCATCAACGACGAAGTGTTCTTCGCCTCTTCGAGCAATCTCACTACCTGCCCGAATGAGCACGCTCTGCGTAAGGTCGGAAGCTATCATGTCGATGGCGATATCTTAGTTGTCTCTAGCAACCAGTCTATTTTTGATACCGACATGCGCTGGAAAATTTTGGAGACTTACCCAAATCACCCAACCTTCACTACCGCTTATGTCACTCAAGTTAAAATGGGCAATGAGTATGAAACTTACACGGTGGCCTCGAAAGCGCAAATAGAACAACGCATAAACACTGTGACAGGATTAGAAGCTCTGCAGCTAACACCACTCAACTATATGTATTTAGCTAACGATGGTCACTACTACCTAGGCTGGTATGGCATGCACCTAAGTAACGCTCAACAAACCAATCCAGCATGGCAAGATCGAATGGACGGTGACCTCAATGTTCAGTCATACAACACAACTGTTGTCTGCGAAGATTTACTCAGTAAGTTTGATTACTACTCCGTTGGCGGACAAGGGGTGTATGGCGACATCATTGGTCAAACCATCGGCGAAAATCTTGAGCCGATCGAGTGTGCCAAGCGTCCGCTAGGTCACCTTCAATACTCATACTTAGATGTCGATTTCTTGGAATTCGATGAGTTTAAACATGGCGAAGTATTTAGCATCATACTCCGCCCTAAGAAAGAGTGGCGTCATAAGGTTGAAGAGATGAAACTCAATGTTCGATATCTAGACCCCGACGCTTGATAGCGCCACAACACCTGCAAGCCGGCGCGAAAAGTATCAGTGTCGGCTTCAGGTCATCTGACACCCACTCCAGCGTTATTTCATCGATTGTTATTTCCTTCTCCCTTCTCAAGCATCACTTCCTACATAAAGTCTTAGTCATCCACCTTTTTCAAACAAAAATCGAATAAATTTTACGGTTTTTTTTTGATTTTACGTGCGTTGAAAACGTACTCAATCCCAAGTAAAACATTTATCTAATTGATATAAGCCTCAGAAAACAAAACAAAATAGGGCTTGGCTAGAGCTCTTTACAAAGGATATGAAATGAAAAAAGTTAGTTTACTAGCAGCGTCAGTGGCTTTCGCTCTCACAGGCTGTGGTGGTTCAGATGGTGATAGCTCTAGTGCTACTCCAAGTGGTGTTGTGATCACGGCTATCGATGGTTATCTAGAGAATGCACAAGTTTGGGTTGATACTAATAACAACTTCAAATGGGACTCAGAAGATAAGCAGCTTGATAGCAATACCGATGCAAACGGTGAAATTACTCTTCCAAATGAGTACAAAGACAACGCCATTTTTATCAAAGCAATTGCTGGCCAAACAATCGATAAAACTCGTGGCTTAGTCACATCCAACTTCGATCTCGCGGCTACCGCAGGCGCTACCGTTGTTAGCCCAATGACCAATATGGTTGTTGAGCAATTAGCGGCTGATGATACATTGACGCAAGAAGATGCCGAAAATAAAGTTGTTACGTCAGTTACAAACTCAGGCCTAACAGCCTCTCAAGATCTGATCTTTGGTGACTACATTGCTGATAGATCTGAGCAAGCAAAAGCACTCAATGCTATCGGTGAAAAGCTAGTTGATAACTCAGGCTTAGCTGTCGACAAACAACTAGAACTGACGGATAAAGTCGCAGGCGCAGCTCAGACAATCATCGAGAAAGAAGAGAGCCTAGAAGACTTCTCTCCGGTCGTAGAGGTTCCTACCGATGGCAACCCGATCACCGTAACTCCGAACTCTCGTCCTGTGGACAACAAGAATGGTGCACTAGAGAGCATCACGCTTGAGTCTTCAGACGTATGGGTAGAACTGAATGCTTCAGCTTACTTCCAAGACGTAGAGAACGATACATTAACGTTCGAACTCAAAGAGCTCGCTAATGATCTCAATGGACTAGTGATCGATAGCGATACAGGTATTATTAGTGGCGACCTTACTAAGGCTGGCACTTACAATTACCAAATCTTCGCAAAAGATGCTCATGGTGCATTGTCATACCCTCTGAATCTTAAAGTCACAAAGTTGGCTGATAACCTAGCTCCAGAAATCGACACAGAAGAACAAAACAGGCTACAAAGTGTGATTAATGGCTGGCAACTTCAAGAAGGTGAATTGTTCAACCAAACTATCGACTTAGCCGGCTTATTTAACGATACAGATGGCGCTATTGTTAAGTATCGTTCTGGTGGACTGACTATTGATGGTTTAACCATTACCCCAACGGAAGACACAAGTTCAATCGTTACTATTTCAGGCACACCAAGTAAGTCATACCCAGCAGGACAAACTTTCAATGTCGGTGGTGTGGATGACGATAACGAACCAACCTACGTAACGTTTACTCTGCCGGAAGTATTAAAAGGCACCCCTGTAGAGCCACCAGTATCTGAACTGGGCTTCACTCAAGCACACTTTGATAAAGGTGGCGTGTGGCAAATGGGTAGCTTTGACTACGGTGACGGTGAGTTCGCATTTGCATCACTTCGCATGGAAGCGGGTCAACATGTACTATGTTGGGCTTCAGAAGATGACGCTGACAGCACAATCAGTCGTAAGGGCTGGATGGAAACATTTGATTACCAAGCTGCAGAATACAAAGCAAATAACGGTAACGTCATTGGTGGCGATGACTGTATGCCAGCAAAACTCAATACTGATGGCACATTAGAAGTTGAAGGTGACGAACCAGGTTCTGTAACCACTATCTCTATGGTTTACCAACACATTACCGAGAACAATGACTACCAGATCATCATGACTTTGGATGAGGGTAATATTGTAGAGCTATTCTGGTTAGACTCAACAGAAGACAGCACTGGCTCAATCTACAACACCTTTGCTTACCCTAGTCCATCAAATCGTCCAGTAGGTGACCAATACACAGAATACCTTCTGATAGATGATGCGACAGCTTACAATAAAATCGATCCTTTGCTTGATCAGTTTGATTACACAGTTACCAAAACATCAGGCTTTGATTCAGAAACAGTCCTAGCTGAAGGCACCTACCGTGTATCATCCGTTAGCTTCCCAGACGAAGGTTGGTCTGGTAACTGGGTATATGAAGAAGTGCCACCTACCGGCGGTCTATCGTATGTTGGACTTCCTGAGTTCAATGAGGATGTAAACCGTGACATTCTACGTCGTTACTTCACCTACCGTGACTTCGGCGATGTACAGATCGGCGTTGGTGACAGCGACAAAGACGCACAATGGGGACGTGATTTGAATGACTTCGGCTTTTTCTTCATTGCATCAGAAGATAAAGAGATCATTAAATCCATTCATGATGCTTGGATTAAATAACGAGCTATAGAATATGAACAAGCCCCGCTCTCGCGGGGCTTTCGTCTATTTGGTGTATCCGGCTACTTCACACACATCACGTTGAGAAGTGATGAGCCTTTAAGTTGAGTAATATTGCCATTGGTAAAGAGGCCTTTCTTCTGTGCCCCCCAGTAAGGTAGATGCATTGGCCAATCTTTTTGCTCCATCACTTTTGAGTTCAAAATAGTTTGCCAATCTTTTTCACTCAACAGCCCCATACCTAAGCCATTGCACGTCTTTTGCGCTTGGTCGTAATCCAAACGGCTCCAAGGTTTGCCTTGTTCCATATAAAACTGTTGTTGACCATCAAGAATGTAAGGAACAGCGTAGGTCTTACCTGAAACAGAAGCGCTTAAACGTACCTCGACCTCGGTATCACTGCTGTTTTTCGAATTATCTGGTAGAGATTGGATTGCCATCGACCCAGTAGAAACAGGTTTGCTTACAGCTTTAGGAGCAGGAGCCTTAGGTGCTGGCGCAGAAGCTTTGGCAACCGCTGCCGTCGCAGGTGCTTTTGCCGCAGTGCGCTCTACAGGTTGCGCTTCCACTCGAGCTTTAGGAGCGGTCATTTTATCCGCTTTTGCAGTCGCGGCAGCCAGTGGTGCAACATTAGTTGATTGAGATTTATCAACCATGCGGATAAAGGCTTCTTTGTAGCCCGATACCTTCCTAACCTGAAGCAACTCTTTACGTGCATCCGCATAATTGGAGTAAGGGCCAATCAAGCAGCGGTAGTTACCTTGTTCTGGCTTCATCCATACATTGGTCGAGATATTTTTATAGATAGGTTTCGCTTTCTTTAGCGGCAGTGGGTCATTGAGCAGGCCACACTGAACCCAGAAAAGGTTACTTTCTGAATGAGTTTTGGGTGCTTTACTCCCCCATATCCCTTTACCGATTGGACAAGAAGCTTCTAACTGAGGTAGTTGATCTGCACTGGCTTGAGTCGCATCACAAAGCACCGACTCTGCATTCACATAACCAGACAATGACGCACCAACTGTGAACAGTGCTAAACCTAACCCTTTACGAGAACCTCGACATACTGCATTTATTGTCAATTTCATACCCATCACTCAACCCTCAGGGGTAAAATTATCACCGACTTAATATCGATAATAAATGAATTCCATTTTAGACATTATTGACTAGATCAATAACTCATAGTTCCTAAACTATAAGCAAAAAAAGAGCCGTAATTACTTACGGCTCTTAGTTTAGTGAGCTTTTTTATTAAAAATCAATCGCTCGGGATCAACCTTTATAAATTTTCGGGTTAAACACATCACGTAACCAGTCACCAAGCAGGTTGATAACCAGTACCAACGTTACCAATAGCACACCTGGGAAGGCAGTAATCCACCATGCACCAGAGAAGATGTAGTTGAAGCCGATACTGATCAGTGCGCCAAGTGATGGTTGATCTACCGGAAGGCCAAGACCTAGGAAAGAAAGTGCCGCTTCTGACATGATGGCATTTGCCACCTGTACTGTAGAGATAACCAAAATTGGAGATAGGCAGTTCGGTAGAATGTGACGGAACATAATGCGAGGTGCTTTAAAGCCCATAACACGTGCCGCTTCGACATACTCTTTCTTCTTCTCCGCCAATACCGACGCACGAATCGTACGCGCATACTGCGGCCATTCAGCAATACCGATAATCACCACCAGCATCACTACTGCATACTGAGCGTAGAAATCACTACCAAAGCTCGCCTTAAAGATAGCGGAAACAATGATCGCAACCATCATAGTAGAGAACGAAAGCTGAACATCAGCGAAACGCATTAGGAAGCTATCGATACGACCACCGAAGTAACCCGCTGACAGACCGATAATGATACCCAGTGTTAGCTGAAGACCGACCGCCAAGAAACCAATCGTTAGCGACAGACGCGAGCCGTAAAGCATGGTTGATAAAATGTCACGACCTTGCTCATCTGTACCTAGAAGGAAACGCTCGTCACCATCTTCCATCCATGATGGCGGTAGCTCAGAGTCCATAATATCAATCGACGTCACATCGTATGGGTCAGTCGGTGCGATAATCGGCGCAGCCAGAGCCATCACTAAGAATGCGGTAAAGACAGCGAAGCTGAACATCGCCACTTTGTCACGTAAGAAGTAGTACAGAATGTCTGACTGCTTGAAGCGCTCCCAACGAGATGGAGCTGTTGTTGATTGTTCCATGATTATGCTCCTTTCCCTGTAATGTTCACTGTTGGGTTAATAATGCCGTATAGCAGGTCAACAATGGTGTTGGTTACGACGAAAATCAGACCAACGAAAATAACGTATGCGGTAATCAGTGGTGTATCCACTCGGTTAATCGCTTCAAGGAATAGGAAACCGGTACCCGGCCACTGGAATACGGTTTCAGTAAGAATGGTGTAAGCCACCATAGTACCAATCTGAACACCACCCACCGTTAGTACAGGTAGCATTGTGTTTTTCAACGCATGTTGGTAGTAGATCTTGTTCAGTGCTAAGCCTTTCGCTTTACCGAACTTGATGTATTCAGAGCTTAATACTTCCAGCATTTCAGAACGCACCAAACGAATGAATAGCGGCAACATGATAGAAGCTAGCGCAATACTTGGCAGAACTAAGTGTGCAAGGCCATCTAAGGTAAAGAAGCCAGACTCCCAGCCAAGCCAGTTGGCGGTTTCACCACGCCCATAAGAAGGCAGCCAGCCAAGCTCAATAGAAAATACATACATTAGCATAATGGCCGTTAAGAACACCGGAATCGAGATACCGATACTACTGCCCGCCATCACCAACTTGGTAAAGAAGCTTTTTGGGTGAATCGCCGAGTAAACCCCAAGCGGGATCGACAAACAAACAATGATAAGCGATGCACCAAACACTAACTCAAGTGTGGCTACCAGCTTATCTAAAATAACGTCCACAGCTGGACGCTTAAAGAAGTACGAAGTACCAAGATCACCCTGTAGAGCTGCGCCTACAAAGCGAGTGTATTTTGTAATGAAGGGATCGTTGAGGCCCAGTTCATCACGCAGCGCTTGACGCTCCGCTTCTGAAACAGACTGACCTACCAACTCACGTAACGGGTCGCCCAGGTTATCCTGAATGGCAAACGCCACCAAACTGATCACAAACATCACTATCAGTGCCTGAAACAGGCGCTTGACCAGAAACGTAAACATTCCTTGCCCCTTATCTATCCATGACTGTCTAGTTAAATCCGTAACCAGACAACAAATATTCAGTCTTAAAAAAGGTATCTAGCCAGACTGAAGGAAGACTAAATACCGAAACTTAATAGAACAACTTAAATAGTGAGAGCCTGAACCAACAGGCTCTCGCATCTAGCAAGCTAGATTATTTTACAACTAGGTCACCGAAGTAAGGCATCACCATTGGGTTAACGATATCAGCCGCACCAACGTTAGACTTCGCGCCCCACGCTTCACTTTGCCAGTGTAGCGGTACGAATGCTGCGTCGTTGTAAAGTGTCGCTTCAACGCCTTTCAGCATTTGAGAACGCTTAGCAGGATCCGTTTCAGTGTTAGATGCTTCTACGATTGCGTCCATCTCTGGGTTTGAGTAACCAGAACAGTTGTACTGACCGCGACCTGTCTCTTCGTTACGAGTCATGGTTAGGAACTCGTTAAAGTTCGCAGAATCTTCCGTATCTGAGTGCCAACCGATCATCATCATGTCTGCTGAACATAGATCAAACTCAGGCCAGTATTGCGCTTTAGGCATTGTCTTCAGGTCAACCTTGATGCCAATCTTAGACAGCATTGCTGCAGATGCTTGAGCAACTTTTGCATCGTTCACGTAACGGTTGTTTGGTGCCATCATAGTTAGCGTGAAGCCATCTGCGTAGCCCGCTTCTTTCATCAGCTCTTTTGCTTTCTTAAGATCGTAACGTGGCACTAGCTCCTCGTTGTGACCTGCGTAGCCTGTTGGGCTTTGCTGACCAGCGGCTGTTGCGAAGCCTTTCATGATCTTCTTAACGATACCTTCGTTGTTGATTGCATGAACAATCGCCTGACGAACGCGAACATCTTTCAGAGCTTCGTTGCTGTTTTGGTTCATTTGGAACGTGATGATACGAGTACCAGGTAGCGTCACAAGGTCGATGCCTTTCGCGTTGCTAACACGCTTGTGGTCGTTTGGCGCTACTGGGTGAATCATGTCTACGTCACCAGAAAGAAGTGCAGCTACACGCGTTGCGTCTTCTTTAATTGGTACTAGCGTTAGGTTATCAACGTTACCTTTTGACTCCTTGTCCCAGTAATCGTTGAAACGTTTGAATTGAACTTTTACGCCCTGCTCACGCTCAGTAACGATGAATGGACCTGTACCAGAAACGTTCGTTGAAGCGAACGAGTTACCGTGCTTCACTAGCTCTGATTTATCTTTACCATCCGCAGTCTTACCAGAGTAGAACTTGCTGTCCATTGGGAAGATGTAAGTCGCTGTTTGTAGTACTAGTGGGTAAGCCGCTTTCGATACTAGCTCAACTGTGTAGTCATCCACTTTTACCATCTTCTCATACGGTGCGAAGATAGACTTAAAGTCTGGAGACGCTTGTAGACGCTCGAAAGTCCACACAACATCGTCAGCTGTTAGTTCGTTACCAGAGTGGAATTTCACACCCTTACGTAGGTTAAAGCGGAAAGTCGTTTCATCAACACGCTCCCAGCTAGATGCCAGGCGGCCTTCAAAATCCATCTCTTGAGTGAAACGTACTAGAGGGTCAAACACCATGTGAGACATTTGCAGTGTGCCACCAGACAGCTGCTCGTGCGGGTCAAGTGATACTGGGTCAGCTGCGTAGCCAACGGTAATATCTGCTGCTGCTGCACTAAAGCTTAGGCCAGCTGCCATCAAAGCGACTGCTAATTTGCTTTTCATGGTTTTCATTTGCATAACTCCTTCATGCGGGAATCCAGATCCCTAGTTGTTGTATTTGCGTCTGTTTTATTTTTTAAAGCAGGCTCAACCTCGCCCGCTTACATTTATACCGCGGCGTTCGCCACTGCTTTTTCTTCACGTAAGCCTGTAAACTCAGGCATTAAAGAAATCAATTGTTTGCTGTACTCATGCTGAGGTGATTGGAACAACTGTTCGGTCGGCGCAACCTCAAGCAGTGTACCCATCTGCATCACACCCACGCGGTCACACATCTGACGAATAACCGGTAAATCGTGACTGATGAACAGCATGGTTAGGTTTAGCTCATCCTGTAGGTCTTTTAGTAGGTTAAGGATTTGAGCTTGAACCGACACATCCAGTGCCGACGTTGGTTCATCACAGATCAGAAGACGAGGACGAGTCGCCAGAGCACGAGCGATAGAGATACGCTGACGCTGGCCACCAGAGAATTCGTGTGGATACTTAACACCCGCCATCTTACCCAGACCTACGTGATCTAACAGATCGTGTACGATCTGACGCGTTTCATTCTCGTTACGCGTTAGCTTATGGAAACGGATAGGCTCAGCAATGATGTCGAATATCTTCATTCGAGGGTTCATTGATGTGTAAGGGTTTTGGAACACCATCTGCATCTGACGACGCATTGGACGGCGCTCTTTCTCTGACTTAAGGGCTGTCAGATCAACACCTTCAAAGGTGACCTTGCCTGAGTTTGGTGCGTACAAACCAGCAATCACACGTGCAATTGTTGATTTGCCTGAGCCTGACTCACCCACAAGACCAAAGGTTTCCCCTTCATGCACTTCAAAACTCACGTTATTTGAAGCTTGGACATACTCACGACGACTCTCAAAGAACGAATCTTTAGTGGTAAAACGTAGGTTTACGTTTTCCACATTCAATAATGGACCTGTGTATTCACGGTGATCTTGGCTTTGACCCAACCAGTGGTTTTTAACATCCAGAGGTTCCATCTCGTGCGCTTCTTCGATGTAGCTCACCAGAGGGAAGCGATCAAGTTTGCGATCCGAACGTGGAACCGCAGAGATCAAGCTGTGCGTGTATGGGTGCTCAGGAGTACCAAGGACTTGCGCCGTTGGACCAAACTCAACTAAGTCACCGCGGTACATTACCGCGACACGATCGGTTACGTTAGAAACCACACCCATATCGTGCGTTACCAACATACAACCTACATTCTTCTTGATACACAACTCACGAATCAGACCTAGGATTTGGTCTTGAATCGATACATCCAGTGCTGTGGTTGGTTCATCAGCAATGATAAGATCTGGCTCACCCGCCAGTGCAATTGCGATAACCACACGCTGACGCATACCGCCAGAGAATTGGTGAGGGTACTGTTTCAGACGGTTCTCAGGTTGAGGAATGCCTACCTGATTCATAAGATCCAGAGCGCGCTGATACGCTTCTTCGTCAGAAACGTTCATATTGGCGTGGATCGTTTCTTTCAGTTGCTGCTCAACGGTGAAAAGAGGGTTAAGAGATGTCATCGGGTCTTGGAAAATGAACCCGATCTTTGAACCGCGTACTTTGCGCATATCTTCAGGTGATAAACCTGATACTTTCTCACCATCTAAGAAGACTTCACCACTCGCGATGCGACCTGGAGGGCTCAGTAGATCGATAACCGCGTTACCAACCGTTGACTTACCAGCACCAGACTCCCCTACTACGCCCACGATCTCTCCTCGCTCAATATTGAACGAGAGCGATTTCACCGCAGCGTGCACACCATGACGAGATGGGTATTCGATACGAAGATTTTTTACTTCTAAAAGTGACATTACCAGACCTCTACTGCTTTGGCAGTTTTCTGCCCTGTCTGCAAAATTGAATCCATTCTTACCAGAATAATGTTCTGATATTTTATACGATTGACAATTTGGCAAATAATTCACAGAAAAGCAACAAAAATAGGATAAAAAGTCGACATTAAACGTCAAGCAAGCAAAAACACCATATAATTATTCAGTTGTTAAGCATATAGTAAGAAGAATTCAGCATTTATCTTGCATTAGAAAAGCCAAGCAAACACCTTTATACATATACTTGTATAAGATTTCCTGACCGTTAAAGCACTTTTTACCTTTAGTCAATTTAGGTAAATAATTATTCCAAAAATCAATTAACATTATAGAAACATAAACTAAGTTTGGTAAAAATACCCGATACTTAATCCAAATAACATCACAAACACAGAAGTTTAAACCAAGTTTTATTTACAGAATTGATAGTAAGATCTACTCAAAACTGGCAGTAATATTTGGGGGATCATAGAGCTTTGAAAAGAAAAATTACCGTAGACACTCTCCCAACCTGAACCTCAATAAGGTTAAGTAAAGTTTCCCAATAAGCAAAACATCGTCTCAATAAGGTTTGGTGATAAATCCCTCACCAACCCAAGAAAAACAACATTCTCCCAATCATGAAAATGCCCCAAAAAGACAAGAATGCTTAGTATTGGTGCAGAGTTTCATCAACCACTTCAATAAATTAATCGTCGTAGTATTGAATTAGGGCAAACCCTATCCACTTGATGGTGTTCATATGCTTTTAAGTGCATTTAAAAATGATAAATAGACAACACTGATCGTTCATTTGTTTATAGAGATAGACGGGAAGTACTAGGAAGTAATAATAGAAGCTTTATTGAGGATGTCAGAGAAAGATAGATGAAAAAAAGCCCCGTCATTTCTGACGCGGACGGCTAGTTGAGGCTTTCTTATAGTGGTCGGTGAAGAGGGATTCGATCGGACTGGCGTACCAGCCCCCGCCCCTCTGGTCCAAAAATTATCTACATTACAGACGTAAAAAAGCCCCGTCATTTCTGACGAGGCTTTCTTATAGTGGTCGGTGAAGAGGGATTCGAACCCCCGACCCTCTGGTCCCAAACCAGATGCGCTACCAAGCTGCGCTATTCACCGACAAAATTAATGGGGTGGCTAACGAGATTCGAACTCGCGACCACCGGAATCACAATCCAGGGCTCTACCAACTGAGCTATAGCCACCACTAATTTTTTTGTATAACCGCCGAAGCGATTATTGAAATAGTGGTCGGTGAAGAGGGATTCGAACCCCCGACCCTCTGGTCCCAAACCAGATGCGCTACCAAGCTGCGCTATTCACCGACTTATGTTTTGTTCCGATTTTATCAGAACTGGGAGCCGAAGCTACCGATATTCTTAAAAGAAAATGGGGTGGCTAACGAGATTCGAACTCGCGACCACCGGAATCACAATCCAGGGCTCTACCAACTGAGCTATAGCCACCATTGTTTCTTTTTGCCAATTTCTCACTTGTCGAAACAAGTGTCCGGATGGCGCGCCTGAAAGGATTCGAACCTTCGGCCTTTGGCTCCGGAGGCCAACGCTCTATCCAGCTGAGCTACAGGCGCATGCCCTGTCGGCGGAGTGGAATAATACGTATATCACCCTAGGTCGTCTAGTACTTTTTTTATTTTTTTTCTCGTTTGCTCTCTTTTTCGACAGTTAATATGTGATAAACCCCTTATTTGAGTACTAGAACCCCCTATTGCCGATAAGTTGTTGTTTATTGCAACAACTTATCGGGATATAATCACCCATTATTTACATTGATTTAACAGTCGCTTTTTGCAACTTAAATCAACACACCCCTCTAACACTATAATTGGTAGGCACGTACTTACCTTGGGAATGTAAAGTGAGTTTAATGGATATGTCTCGTCGAATTTTAAGCCTTGTCATCGCAGCAGTGACTTTTTCAACGACAGCGGTCGCATCAGAACTGAGCCAAGCTGAGCATGATGCTATTGCTGAGCGCATCAAGCCCGTTGGTCAAGTTTACCTAGTGGGCAGCGAACCTGTTGCAGCAGAACCTACTGGTCCTCGTGATGGCGCAACTGTTTACGGTACTTTTTGTATTGCTTGTCACGCATCTGGCGTAAGTGGCGCACCAAAAACAGGTGATGCTGCAGATTGGGCACCTCGTATTGCTCAAGGCCGAGATATCCTAGCGGACCACGCAATCAACGGCTTCAACGCGATGCCAGCGAAAGGCTCATGTATGGACTGTTCAGACGAAGAGATCAAAGACGCTATCGAGCACATGATCGCTGGTCTGTAAGCAAACCAAAATTCTAAAAAGGAGACCACATGGTCTCCTTTTTGTTTTCCTGACTTATTTCTTATTAAACATCGCTCTGATATTGGCGATATGCGCTTGGCCTTTCTCCATGCGCTCTTCTTGTGACTGAGGCTTCTTCACTGTCTCCCACTCCACATCATCATGTGGCAATTCATCTAAAAAGCGGCTCTGCGTTGGTTTAATCAATTCACCAAACTGACGACGCTCACGACATTTAGTAAAGGTCAGCTCTTTCTGAGCTCGGGTAATACCCACGTACATCAATCGACGCTCTTCTTCGACATTACCTTCATCAATACTGGTTTGGTGAGGAAGAATTCCCTCTTCCGCGCCCATTAGGTAGACATATGGGAACTCGAGACCTTTAGAGGCGTGCAAAGTCATCAGTTGAACTTGGTCAGCATCATCGTCATCTTCACCACGCTCCATCATGTCACGCAGAGTCAGTCGCTGAACCACTTCTCTCAATGTCTTCTCTTCTTTATCGTAGTTGTCACCCTCAAGGTCAGCCACAATCCAACTATAGAGATCAGAGACGTTCTTCATGCGCATTTCTGCCGCTTTCGGACTCGCTGACGTTTCGTATAACCAATCTTCGTAGTTAATGTCGCGAACTAAAGAGCGAACGGCATCAACCGTATTACCACGCTCTGCATTATCTGAGATACGAACAATCCAATCGGTGAAGCGGCGCAGGTTCTCTAACCCTCGACCTGTCAGTGTCTGCTCCAAGCCCATCTCAAAGCTCGCCTCAAACAAGCTCTTACCACGCATGTTGGCGTAGCTACCCAGCTTCTCGAGTGTCACCGGACCAATCTCACGGCGCGGGGTATTCACAATACGCAAGAACGCGTTGTCATCATCTGGATTCACCAATACACGTAGGTAAGCCATAATGTCTTTAATCTCTGCACGTGCAAAGAAAGAGGTGCCACCTGAGATTTTATAAGGGATACGGTTTTGCATCAGAGCTTTTTCAATCAGGCGCGATTGGTGGTTACCACGATAGAGCACCGCATAATCTTTATATTCGGTACGATTTAAGAATTTGTGTGCGATGATTTCACCGGTTATGCGCTCCGCTTCATGATCTTCATTCTTAGCGTTGAGTACCTTGAGCTTTTCACCGTCTGGGATCTCAGAGAAAAGTGACTTTTCATACACGTGAGGGTTATTGGCGATCAGGATGTTAGCCGCTCGCAGGATACGACTGGTTGAGCGGTAGTTCTGTTCCAATTTAATTAAACGTAGATTCGGGTAGTCTTCACCCAAGAGCACCAAGTTTTGTGGTTTCGCGCCACGCCATGAGTAGATCGATTGGTCATCATCACCTACCACGGTCAAGCGACCTCGTTCGCCGACTAACAGACGCACTAACTCATACTGACTGGTGTTGGTATCTTGGTACTCATCGACCAATAAATAACGAATGCGAGATTGCCAACGCTCACGCACTTCTTGATTGGTCTTCAGCAGTAATACCGGCATTGCAATCAGATCATCAAAATCAAGCGCGTTATACGCTTTCATCTGCTTTTGATACATTTCAAAACAGAAAGCAAAGAGCTGCTCTTGCTCACCTTTGGCACGCGCTTTCGCTTGATCTGGCGTGAGCATGTCATTTTTCCAGTTTGAGATGGTGCTCAATAGCTGACGCAGCAGGTCCTTATCACCATCGATCTGCTTTTCCGTTAGCTCTTTGAGTAGAGCGAGCTGGTCTTGATCATCAAACAGTGAAAAGCCTGCTTTTAAACCAAGCGCCTTATATTCTCGGCGGATGATGTTCAAACCCATGGTGTGGAAGGTCGAAACGATCAGCCCCTTAGATTCATTCTTACCTAATGTCTGTCCAACACGCTCTTTCATTTCACGAGCCGCTTTGTTGGTGAAGGTCACAGCTGCAATGTTTCGCGCCTTGTAGCCACACTCCTGAACCAAGTAAGCAATCTTGTTGGTGATAACTCGTGTTTTGCCCGATCCTGCGCCCGCTAACACTAAGCAGGGGCCTGATACGTACTTCACGGCTTCGTCTTGTCTTGGGTTCAGTCTCATTAGATTCTCGATGTCATCTCAGGGGTCAATTGGAATTTCCGCCTATAATAATGCTGCAATGTTATGAATGCTACGCTCTCTTGTACAAGATTTTTACGCTACTTGTACAAAACTTACTTGCATAAGTGGATGGTTCTTGAGCTATAATGAATGAACGTTCATTCATTAGTGATAAGATTATGAGTAATCATACGTCTCAAGATAAGCGCTTACAGATTCTATCTGCTGCTGAACGACTGATTGCAGAAGAGGGCTTTCAAGGCCTTTCGATGCAGAAGTTAGCGAAGGAAGCCGGTGTAGCTGCAGGCACGATATATCGCTATTTCGATGATAAAGAGCACTTAATTGAAGAGGTGCGCATTCAGGTTACTCAACGTATCGCACAAGCGGTTCAATCCGGAGTCGATGACTCAGAGCCGATTAAGCAGCGTTACAGAACCATGTGGCTCAACATATGGAACCTGGCTGGTACCGACATAGCGGCGATAAAAAACCGCGTTCAATACGACTCTTTACCTGTAACAAATAGCAAAACTTTCAGGGAACTAGAAAGAAAAATGTTTGCCCAAGTTGAGCTGTTGTTTGATGAAGGCAAAGAGCAAGGGCTATTTAAACCACTTGATAATCAAGTATTAAGTGGACTGAGCTTAGCGGCAAGTGTGTCACTCGCCCGCAAGCATTCTTTAGGTTTTTACCAACTCGATGATAAGGCTTTAGAAGCTGCCATTGAAGCGAGCTGGGATGCGATAATTCAACACTGATCGGAGTTTTGACCATAATGAAAAAGTGGACTTTCTTCATGTTACTCATTGCTGTGCTTCTTTTTGGCAGCGTTATTGGGTTCAACATGTTCAAACAACAAAAAATTGCTGAATACATGGCAAACCGACCTGAACCTGAGTTCCCAGTAACGGTAACTGACGTTCAGCCGATCGACTGGGTTCCAGTAATCGAGGCTATCGGTTTCATCGAGCCAAACCAAGGTGTAACACTGGCGAATGAAACCAGTGGTGTTATCGATCAAATTTCTTTTGAGTCGGGTACCGAAGTTAAGAGCGATCAACTATTAGTGCGTCTAGATTCTGACGTTGAGAAAGCAAATCTTAAAAGCTCTCAAGCGCGACTACCTGCTGCACAAGCTAAGTACAAGCGTTACCAAGGCCTATTCAAAAAAGGTTCTATTTCAAAAGAAGCCTACGATGAAGCAGAAGCAAACTACTTCTCTTTATCTGCTGATATTGAGAGCCTAAAAGCTTCGATCGCTCGTCGTGAAATTCGCGCACCCTTTGACGGTACTGTGGGTATTCGTAATGTGTACCTAGGTCAATACCTTCAATCTGGTACGGATATCGTTCGTTTAGAAGACACCAGTGTGATGCGCCTGCGCTTTACGGTTTCTCAAACGGACATCTCTCGCATCAATGTCGGCCAAGCGGTCGATATCTTTGTTGATGCTTACCCAGAGACACCGTTTGAAGGCTCTATTAGTGCTATTGAACCAGCAGTAAGCGTGCAAAGTGGTTTGATTCAAGTTCAAGCCGACATTCCAAACAGTGATGGCAAGCTACGTAGCGGTATGTTCGCTCGTGCCAACATCATTCTACCGACTCTAGAGAACCAAGTTGCGCTGCCTCAAACAGCGATCACTTTCACTCTATACGGTGACAATGTTTACATCTTGACTGAAGAAGATGGCGTGAAACGCGTTACACAACACGTAGTAAAAGTAGGTGAACGTACTACAGACATCGCACACATCCTAGAAGGTGTAAAAGCGGGTGATGTGGTCGTGACTTCAGGTCAAGTTCGTCTAAGTAATGGTGCCAAGGTGAGAGTTGTTGAGAGTGATGCAATCACACCACCTTCTGAAACACCTCAGTTATAATTGGAGTCACAATGCGCTTTACTGATGTTTTCATTAAACGTCCAGTTCTAGCGGTATCCATCAGCTTTTTGATAGCACTGCTTGGTTTACAAGCAATCTTCAAGATGCAGGTGCGTGAATACCCAGAAATGACGAATACCGTAGTAACCGTTACCACAAGTTACTACGGTGCGAGTGCCGATCTTATCCAAGGTTTTATTACTCAACCTCTTGAGCAAGCAGTTGCCCAGGCGGATAACATCGACTATATGACTTCATCTTCGGTTCTTGGTAGCTCTACCATTACCGTAAACATGAAGTTGAACACAGATCCAAATGCCGCTCTATCGGACATATTGGCCAAGACAAACTCGGTTCGTTCTCAGCTTCCAAAAGAGGCAGAAGATCCAACTGTAACCATGTCTACGGGTTCGACAACGGCGGTACTGTACATTGGCTTTACCAGTGATGAATTGGCTTCGAGCCAGATTACCGACTACCTAGAGCGTGTAATCAACCCGCAGCTATTTACGGTAAACGGTGTATCGAAGGTTGACCTATACGGTGGTATGAAATACGCCCTTCGCGTATGGCTAGACCCGTCAAAAATGGCAGCAGTTGACCTCACTGCTAGCGATGTGATGACGGTATTGAACGCTAACAACTACCAATCAGCGACAGGCCAAGCGACGGGTGAGTTCGTACTTTACAACGGTAGTGCCGACACGCAGGTTTCGAATACGGAAGAGCTAGAAAACCTTGTAGTACGAAGCGGCGAAGGCGAAATTATCCGTCTATCTGACATTGCTAAGGTTTCTCTAGAGAAAAGCCACGATGTTTACCGAGCAAGTGCCAACGGTCAGGAAGCGGTTGTTGCAGCGATTAACGCAGCACCAAGTGCAAACCCGATCAACATTGCAGCAGATGTACTTGAGCTTCTTCCTCAACTAGAGAAGAACCTACCAAGCAACATCTCGATGAACGTGATGTATGACTCGACCATTGCAATCAATGAATCTATTCAAGAAGTTATGAAAACCATTCTTGAAGCAGCTTTAATTGTATTGGTCGTGATTACACTATTCTTAGGTTCGTTCCGTGCAGTACTGATTCCAATCGTTACTATTCCACTGTCTCTAATCGGTGTGGCAATGGTAATGCAGGCGATGGGTTTCTCATGGAACCTGATGACGCTACTGGCAATGGTACTCGCTATCGGTCTGGTGGTAGATGATGCGATCGTTGTTCTTGAGAACGTCGACCGTCACATCAAGCTTGGTGAATCGCCATTCCGTGCAGCGATCATTGGTACTCGTGAAATCGCGGTTCCAGTTATTGCAATGACACTGACGCTAGGTGCGGTATACGCGCCAATCGCGATGATGGGTGGTATTACGGGCTCACTATTTAAAGAGTTTGCACTAACACTTGCCGGTTCAGTATTTGTATCGGGCATTGTGGCACTAACACTTTCTCCTATGATGTGTTCAAAGATGCTTAAAGCTCACGCTGAGCCAAGTAAGTTTGAGCAGAAGGTGCACAGTGTTCTTGATGGTATGACTAACCGTTATGAGCGCATGCTTGGTGCTGTTATGCAGCATCGTCCAGTGTTCATTGGTTTCGCTATCATCGTATTTGCAAGCCTGCCAATGCTGTTCAAATTTATCCCGAGTGAGCTCGCGCCATCTGAGGATAAAGGTGTAATCATGCTGATGGGTACCGCACCGTCGAATGCGAACCTAGATTTCATGCAAAACACCATGAATGACGTCAACACGATTCTATCTGATCAACCAGAAGTAGCGTACGCTCAGGTGTTTACTGGTGTGCCAAACGCAAACCAAGCCTTCGGTATCGCATCTATGGTGCCTTGGAGTGAGCGTGAAACCAGTCAGTCTGACGTTGCTAACCGTGTAGGTGAATTAGTTAAAGATGTTCCAGGAATGGCAGTAACGGCGTTCCAAATGCCAGAACTTCCAGGTGCAGGTTCAGGTCTTCCAATTCAGTTTGTTATTACAACACCAAACAGCTTTGAGAGCCTTTTCCAGATCACAACAGACATTCTGGCAGAAGTATCTTCAAACCCGCTATTCGTTTACTCAGATCTTGATCTGAACTACGACTCAGCGACCATGAAGATCAATATCGACAAAGACAAAGCGGGTGCTTACGGCGTGACCATGCAAGATATCGGTATCACGCTAGGTACTATGATGTCCGATGGTTACGTAAACCGTATCGACCTCAATGGTCGTTCGTACGAGGTTATCCCACAGGTTGAGCGTAAGTTCCGTCTAAACCCGGAATCGATGAACAACTACTACGTGCGTGCAGCTGATGGCAAAGCCGTTCCTCTGGGCAGTTTGATTACTATTGATGTGGTGGCTGAGCCTCGCTCTCTTCCTCACTTCAACCAACTGAACTCAGCAACGATTGGTGCCGTACCTGCTCCAGGCGCTGCGATGGGTGATGCGATTGCATGGTTTGAGAACATTGCAGAGACCAAACTACCAAGTGGCTACAACCATGACTACATGGGTGAGGCGCGCCAATACGTAACCGAAGGTAGCGCGCTATACGCAACATTTGGTCTAGCACTGGCGATCATCTTCCTAGTACTGGCGATTCAGTTCGAGTCGGTGAAAGATCCACTGGTTATCATGGTTTCGGTACCACTGGCGATCTGTGGTGCATTGATTGCCCTTGCGTGGGGTGCAGCAACCATGAACATCTACTCACAAGTAGGTTTGATCACACTGGTTGGTCTGATTACCAAGCACGGTATCTTGATCTGTGAGGTGGCAAAAGAAGAGCAACTGCACAACAAGAAATCACGTATTGAAGCAGTAATGGAAGCGGCGAAGGTTCGTCTACGTCCTATCCTGATGACCACTGCAGCGATGATCGCAGGTCTTATCCCACTGATGTACGCAAGTGGTGCAGGTGCTGCTCAACGTTTCAGTATCGGTATTGTTATCGTTGCTGGTCTAGCAATTGGTACTATCTTCACGCTATTCGTGCTGCCTGTGATCTACAGCTACCTAGCAGAGAAACACAAACCACTACCGGTTTTTGTTGAAGATAAAGACCTAGAGAAACTAGCACGTGTCGATGAAGCGAAAGCGGCACACCGAGAGTTAGCGGACAACAACTAACCTCAAGTTTCACGTTAATCGCAAAAAGGTCACTTCGGTGACCTTTTTTTATACGCCACAGGCGACATCTCCACTGCGATTAAATAGAATAGTAGGAAATAATCAGGAGTTTTAATTGATATGTTTGATCCAAAAAAACTAGAGCAGATTGCGAAACAAATCCATGACTCTATGCCTCAGCCAGTGAAAGAGCTGGGTTCTGATGTGGACCAAAAGGTTCGCCAAGTTATCCAAGGCCAACTAAACAAGCTAGACGTCGTCAGCCGTGAAGAGTTCGATGTTCAAACTCAGGTTCTACTACGTACACGTCAGAAGCTAACTGAGATGGAACAAAAACTAGCAGATCTAGAAGCGAAGCTCGCTGACAAATAAGCGTAAATGCAAAAATACAAAAGGGTTGATGTGTAAGCATCAACCCTTTTTTATGGTTCATCGCGGCTTTCCGGGGAAAGCCGCTTTTATCTTCAAGAAGAAGTAGTCAGTATCTCGATAACCATATCCCATTCGCTTGATTAGCTTTATCTTGTTGTTTATCCCTTCAAGCGTGCAGGTATTTAACGGATAACTTGCCGATGCGATAACCCCGTGAAGATATGGTCTGAGTTTTCGTGCGAACTCTTTTAATGGCTTAATCCCACTATCCTGCACTTGTTCCCACCACGCGTCCCAGAGCCCCTTAGCGTGCCCTTCTGATTCACAATACCAAAGCTCTTTGAGTTGTGCTCCGAGTATATAAGTGGTCATTAAGTCCTTATTGATATTCAATATTTCAGTAAGATAGCTTTCTTGGCGTGTATTTAAGTTGCCTCTATTTTTCAGCAGTACCCAGCGTGAACGCTTCACCCATTGCCTCGCTTTTTTGTCTTGCTTAAGTTTGTGAGCTTGGTCGACTCTAACTCTATCCATCACCTCGCGACCGAACTTAGCGACAACATGGAATAAGTCGTAAACGATTTTTGCGTTCGGACAGTGCGCTTGAACTTCAAGATCGAAAGCCGTATTCATGTCCATCGCGACGGCTTCGATATTTATCCCATGCTCGCCTAATTGCTCGAAGAACGGTCGTATGTCTTTGCGGCTACGACCTAATCCTATCCAAATGACTTGGTGAGTCTTAGCATCAGCGATGACCGTGGCATATCGATGTCCTTTAAAGATGGCGAACTCGTCCATGACGAGTTGCCTTAGGTCTTCCCATTTTATTGACGGTACAACTTGTCTAAGCCGGTGTTTATCTATCTCTTTAATTGTGTGCCAATGAACGCTCGTTAATTGGGAGATATGCTTAATAGGGAGAAGAGGTAATAGTTGTTCTATATAGCTTTTTAGGCGCTTCGTTATGCGAGCATAAGGCTCTAACCAAGATAGAGACTCTGTTTTTATGCCGCAGTCGCGACACTTAATCCTTCGAGTTTGAACGGAAAGTTCAACTGGAACACCGAGTAACATGGCATCCTTTACATGACGCCATTGATACTCATGGATAGCTTCGGCTTCAAGACCACAGAGGCATTTAGCTTCAGAGTTAGGTTTAAGAGTAAGGGTAATAAGTGTTGCTGTCTGGTGAGACTTTACTATTTGAAAGCCTTCCCAGAATGAAGATAGGAAAGTATGATTCGGCATGGAAACGGTAGTTTGTGTATGATTTTTGTTTGGCGACTAAACCATATCACTTACTACCGTTTTTGTTTTAAGTTCCCGCTAATCCGCGATGAACCTTTTTTATACGCTCGTATTCTGGAAGGTATACTCCAAGCAATACTCTTCCATTGCTTTAAGGCGTGATAGTGAAGACATACATCGTCCACATCTTCAGGAGCAAGTTGGCGAGCTCTGTAAAAACAAAAAGGCTTGGTCAACGGCGACCAAGCCTTTTAATTAGATGTTGTGTTTTTTATTTATGACTCCAATTTTTTTGGAGTTCTCTAAATTCTTGCGATGCTAATTAGCCGCCTACTGCGATGCGCTTCATGTCGCTCATGTAAGCACGTAGCTCTTCACCGATGTACTCAACTGGGTGGTTACGGATAGCTTCATTCACTTCGATTAGACGAGCATTGTCTACTTGGTTAGATGATTCACCTAGACCTTTACCAATAACGTCTGTAGATACTGAAGGCATGAACTTCTCACGTAGTAGTGGCGTAGCTACGTTAGCAAATAGGTAGTTACCGTATTCTGCTGTATCAGAGATTACTACGTTCATTTCGTATAGACGCTTACGAGCAACCGTGTTTGCGATCAGTGGAAGCTCATGTAGAGATTCGTAGTATGCAGACTCATCGATGATGCCAGATGCAGTCATTGCTTCGAACGCTAGCTCAACACCAGCACGAACCATTGCAACCATTAGGATACCGTTGTCGAAGTACTCTTGCTCAGAGATTTCAACATCACCTTCAGGGTAGTTTTCGAATGCAGTTTGACCTGTCTCTTCACGCCAGCCTAGCAGGTTCGCATCGTCGTTTGCCCAGTCAGCCATCATAGTGCTAGAGAAGTGACCTGTGATTACGTCATCCATGTGCTTGTTGTACAGTGGACGCATAAGCTCTTTTAGCTCTTCAGAAAGCTCGAACGCTTTGATTTTCGCTGGGTTTGATAGACGGTCCATCATGTGTGTCACACCACCAAACTTTAGTGCTTCCGTAACAGTTTCCCAACCGTACTGTAGAAGCTTACCTGCGTAGCTCGGGTCAATACCTTCAGCAACCATCTTCTCGTAAGAAACGATAGAACCAGCTTGTAGCATGCCACATAGAATAGTCTGTTCGCCCACTAGGTCCGATTTCACTTCAGCAACAAATGAAGACTCTAGACAGCCCGCACGGTGACCCCCAGTACCAGCAGCCCATGCTTTCGCGATATCCCAACCTTCACCCTTTGGATCGTTCTCTGGGTGAACAGCGATAAGAGTCGGAACACCGAAGCCACGCTTGTATTCTTCACGTACTTCTGTACCTGGACACTTAGGTGCAACCATAACAACCGTTAGGTCTTTACGAATCTGCATGCCTTCTTCAACAATGTTGAAGCCGTGTGAGTAACCTAGTGCAGCACCCTCTTTCATTAGAGGCATTACTGTCTCAACAACGTTTGTATGCTGTTTGTCTGGAGTTAGGTTGATCACTAGATCTGCTTCAGGGATTAGGTTTTCGTAGCTATCTACTTCAAAACCGTTCTCTTTTGCGTTTTTGTAAGATTGACGCTGCTCGTCAATCGCAGCCTGGCGAAGTGCGTAAGCTACGTTCAGGCCAGAGTCACGCATGTTTAAACCTTGGTTCAGGCCTTGAGCACCACAACCAACGATAACGACTTTCTTACCTTTCAGGTAATCCGCTTCAGTTGCAAATTCGCTGCGGTCCATGAAACGACAACGACCTAATTGGTCTAGCTGCTCGCGTAGGTTTAAAGTATTGAAATAGTTAGCCATCTGGGCGCTCCTTTTAAGAATTTTTCCGTTGAGGTCGGTAGCTTTGTTACCGAATGAGTTCATACTAAAACAGACATGCGGTTGCTTAAAGTGATATATTCACAATTAGTTATTGCAATTAATGCAACGTGGAAACATTCGTAATATATGAACATAAAATCATTACAGTTATTCATACATTTGTGTGACAGCAAAAACTTCAGCAAGACTGCGGCGGCGATGCACGTCAGCCCATCAGCTTTAAGTCGCCAAATACAGAAACTCGAAGATGAAACAGGGCAAGAGCTGCTGATTCGAGATAACCGTAGTGTCGACCTCACTCCAGCAGGAAAACAACTGCTTCCTGTTGCCCTCAATATTGTCAGTGAATGGCAGCAGTACAACCTTCATTTAAAAGGCGGAGAACAAGAGCTGAAAGGTGAGATTCGAATCTTCTGCTCAGTGACTGCAAGCTATAGTCATCTGCCTGAGTTAATTACTGAGTTTCGAGCTCTCCATCCTTATATTGAATTTAAACTCTCAACGGGCGACCCAGCTCAAGCGATAGATAAGATCCTCAATGACGAAGTCGATATCGCTATTTCTGCTAAGCCAGATATCCTTCCATCACGCCTCGAATTTGAAACGATTAGTGATATCCCGTTATCTGTTATCTCTCCAGCAGGAGTCAGTAGCTTCAGCCAACAACTACAGTCTGAGCACATCGATTGGAATGAGCTGCCATTCATCATCCCAGAAGCAGGCACAGCTCGTGAGCGCGCCAATGCATGGTTTAAGAAGCTGAAAATCAAACCTAATATCTATGCTCAGGTATCTGGACATGAAGCGATAGTCAGCATGGTAGCGCTTGGATGTGGTATTGGAATTGCTCCAGATGTAGTGATCAACAATAGCCCGGTAAGAGATAAGGTTGAACGCTTAAAGATAGAACCTATTAAGCCTTTTGAGCTTGGTGTATGTTGCAAGCGGGCGCAACTGGATAACCCACTCATCCGAGCGCTCTGGCAGGTTGCAGAAGGGAAGTACCTAACGGATTAACTATCTTTTCTCGCTAATAGATAGAACGACATGGAAGGGCACACTAGTGCTCTTTTTTGTGATTTGAATTCGACACGACAGAAATGAAAAAAGCCCGCTGATTTCTCAGCGGGCTTTTCAATGGTGGTGGAGGGATAGGGATTTGAACCCTAGAACCGCTATTAACGGTTGCCGGTTTTCAAGACCGGTGCTTTCGACCACTCAGCCATCCCTCCAACAAATTGTTACTAAAATCAGTCTTATTTTGATGCTGTTTCTAGTTTTGCTTTCAGTATTCCTCTAAACGATAAGTTAACTGAAAACGTAAATAAAGCCTGGCGATGTCCTACTCTCACATGGGGAAGCCCCACACTACCATCGGCGCTATTGCGTTTCACTTCTGAGTTCGGCATGGAATCAGGTGGGTCCACAACGCTATGGTCGCCAAGCAAATTCTTTCTTCTCTGATTTTCTTTCAGAAAAGTAATCTGGAAAGCTGTTTCTGTTCTCTTCAAACTCATTCAAGCGTTTGTATGTCTTGAGTCCATCAAAACCCCTTGGGTGTTGTATGGTTAAGCCTCACGGGCAATTAGTACAGGTTAGCTCAACGCCTCACAGCGCTTACACACCCTGCCTATCAACGTTCTAGTCTTGAACAACCCTTTAGGACACTTAAAGTGCCAGGGAAGACTCATCTCAGGGCTCGCTTCCCGCTTAGATGCTTTCAGCGGTTATCGATTCCGAACTTAGCTACCGGGCAATGCCATTGGCATGACAACCCGAACACCAGAGGTTCGTCCACTCCGGTCCTCTCGTACTAGGAGCAGCCCCCTTCAATCTTCCAACGCCCACGGCAGATAGGGACCGAACTGTCTCACGACGTTCTAAACCCAGCTCGCGTACCACTTTAAATGGCGAACAGCCATACCCTTGGGACCGACTTCAGCCCCAGGATGTGATGAGCCGACATCGAGGTGCCAAACACCGCCGTCGATATGAACTCTTGGGCGGTATCAGCCTGTTATCCCCGGAGTACCTTTTATCCGTTGAGCGATGGCCCTTCCATTCAGAACCACCGGATCACTATGACCTGCTTTCGCACCTGCTCGAATTGTCATTCTCGCAGTCAAGCGGGCTTATGCCATTGCACTAACCTCACGATGTCCAACCGTGATTAGCCCACCTTCGTGCTCCTCCGTTACTCTTTGGGAGGAGACCGCCCCAGTCAAACTACCCACCAGGCACTGTCCGTAATCCCGATTCAGGGACCAACGTTAGAACATCAACACTACAAGGGTGGTATTTCAAGGACGACTCCACCACATCTAGCGACGCGGTTTCAAAGTCTCCCACCTATCCTACACATGTAGGGTCAATGTTCAGTGCCAAGCTGTAGTAAAGGTTCACGGGGTCTTTCCGTCTAGCCGCGGGTACACTGCATCTTCACAGCGATTTCAATTTCACTGAGTCTCGGGTGGAGACAGCGTGGCCATCATTACGCCATTCGTGCAGGTCGGAACTTACCCGACAAGGAATTTCGCTACCTTAGGACCGTTATAGTTACGGCCGCCGTTTACCGGGGCTTCGATCAAGAGCTTCGACCGAAGTCTAACCCCATCAATTAACCTTCCGGCACCGGGCAGGCGTCACACCGTATACGTCATCTTACGATTTTGCACAGTGCTGTGTTTTTAATAAACAGTTGCAGCCACCTGGTATCTGCGACTCTCGTCAGCTCCATCCGCAAGGGACTTCACCGATAAGAGCGTACCTTCTCCCGAAGTTACGGTACCATTTTGCCTAGTTCCTTCACCCGAGTTCTCTCAAGCGCCTTGGTATTCTCTACCCGACCACCTGTGTCGGTTTGGGGTACGATTCCTTACAATCTGAAGCTTAGAGGCTTTTCCTGGAAGCATGGCATCAATGACTTCACCACCGTAGTGGCTCGACATCGTATCTCAGCGTTAAGAAAGTCCGGATTTACCTAAACTTTCCGCCTACGTACTTGAACCTGGACAACCGTCGCCAGGCCCACCTAGCCTTCTCCGTCCCCCCATCGCAATTGTAAGAAGTACGGGAATATTAACCCGTTTCCCATCGACTACGCCTTTCGGCCTCGCCTTAGGGGTCGACTTACCCTGCCCCGATTAACGTTGGACAGGAACCCTTGGTCTTCCGGCGAGGGAGTTTTTCACTCCCTTTATCGTTACTCATGTCAGCATTCGCACTTCTGATACCTCCAGCAGCCCTTACAGACCACCTTCAACGGCTTACAGAACGCTCCCCTACCCCGCATACTAAAGTATGCAGCCGCAGCTTCGGTGTATAGCTTAGCCCCGTTACATCTTCCGCGCAGGCCGACTCGACCAGTGAGCTATTACGCTTTCTTTAAATGATGGCTGCTTCTAAGCCAACATCCTGGCTGTCTGAGCCTTCCCACATCGTTTCCCACTTAGCTATACTTTGGGACCTTAGCTGGCGGTCTGGGTTGTTTCCCTCTCCACGACGGACGTTAGCACCCGCCGTGTGTCTCCCGGATAGTACTTACTGGTATTCGGAGTTTGCAAAGGGTTGGTAAGTCGGGATGACCCCCCTAGCCTTAACAGTGCTCTACCCCCAGTAGTATTCGTCCGAGGCGCTACCTAAATAGCTTTCGGGGAGAACCAGCTATCTCCAGGTTTGATTGGCCTTTCACCCCTAGCCACAAGTCATCCGCTAATTTTTCAACATTAGTCGGTTCGGTCCTCCAGTTGATGTTACTCAACCTTCAACCTGCCCATGGCTAGATCACCTGGTTTCGGGTCTATATCCAGAGACTGAACGCCCAGTTAAGACTCGGTTTCCCTACGGCTCCCCTAAACGGTTAACCTTGCCACTGAATATAAGTCGCTGACCCATTATACAAAAGGTACGCAGTCACACCACGAAGGTGCTCCTACTGCTTGTACGTACACGGTTTCAGGTTCTATTTCACTCCCCTCACAGGGGTTCTTTTCGCCTTTCCCTCACGGTACTGGTTCACTATCGGTCAGTCAGTAGTATTTAGCCTTGGAGGATGGTCCCCCCATATTCAGACAGGATATCACGTGTCCCGCCCTACTCGATTTCACTGATTATGATGTGTCGGTTACGGGGCTATCACCCTTTATTGCGGCACTTTCCAGAGCCTTCACCTGCATCATTAAAAGCTTAAGGGCTAATCCAATTTCGCTCGCCGCTACTTTCGGAATCTCGGTTGATTTCTCTTCCTCGGGGTACTTAGATGTTTCAGTTCCCCCGGTTTGCCTCTTGTTGCTATGTATTCACAACAAGATACTTACTTATGTAAGTGGGTTTCCCCATTCGGAAATCCCAGACTCAAAAGGTTTTTACTACCTAATCTGGGCTTATCGCAAGTTAATACGTCCTTCATCGCCTCTGACTGCCAAGGCATCCACCGTGTACGCTTAGTCACTTAACCATACAACCCGAAGAAGTTTCGAGTTGATGATTTATTTGCTTTCACTTGCTTATTTGATTTCACTTTAAAAAGTGAAGACAAATGGCAGTGAAGACAAAATAGCAACCAAGGTTTTTGGTTGTAATAAGAAGGGTTAGTTCTTATTACGTGTTTGCCGGACTCAATTTTTGCTTTTTATTTTCACTTTTTAAAAGTGAAGACAAAAAGCCAAGACACTTGAATGTGTTTGTGTTGTGTTTATACCGTTCTTATTAAATAAGAGCAGATAAACATTGAGAACTTTTAATTTGATTTAAATAACTCTGTTATTTAAATCAGTCAGCTTTCCAAATTGTTAAAGAGCATGAGACTTCGTTAGAAGTTCATTTTCTAAAGACTCTCACAGTCGAAAAATCCAACCAGCAACCTAAATTGTGGTTTGGAGTTTTGAACTTCCAAGAATATTTAGAGAATGGTGGGCGATACCGGGCTCGAACCAGTGACCCCCTGCTTGTAAGGCAGGTGCTCTCCCAACTGAGCTAATCGCCCACGATAGTTTCCTCTTGCTTTCACTTTTTAAGAAAAGTGAAACAAAAGCCATTCTTCGCGGAAAGAATGGTGGGTCGTGCAGGATTCGAACCTGCGACCAATTGATTAAAAGTCAACTGCTCTACCAACTGAGCTAACGACCCAATGGTATCCCGTAGGGGAGTCGAACCCCTGTTACCGCCGTGAAAGGGCGGTGTCCTAGGCCTCTAGACGAACGGGACACTGCGTGAAGATATTGGGATATCTTCGTCTCTTTTACTTTCTAAACCGTATCAATCTGTGTGGACACTTATCGTGAACATCTTCGTATAAGGAGGTGATCCAGCCCCAGGTTCCCCTAGGGCTACCTTGTTACGACTTCACCCCAGTCATGAACCACAAAGTGGTGAGCGTCCTCCCGAAGGTTAAACTACCCACTTCTTTTGCAGCCCACTCCCATGGTGTGACGGGCGGTGTGTACAAGGCCCGGGAACGTATTCACCGTAGCATTCTGATCTACGATTACTAGCGATTCCGACTTCATGGAGTCGAGTTGCAGACTCCAATCCGGACTACGACGCACTTTTTGGGATTCGCTCACTCTCGCGAGTTGGCCGCCCTCTGTATGCGCCATTGTAGCACGTGTGTAGCCCTACTCGTAAGGGCCATGATGACTTGACGTCGTCCCCACCTTCCTCCGGTTTATCACCGGCAGTCTCCCTGGAGTTCCCACCCGAAGTGCTGGCAAACAAGGATAAGGGGTTGCGCTCGTTGCGGGACTTAACCCAACATTTCACAACACGAGCTGACGACAGCCATGCAGCACCTGTCTCAGAGTTCCCGAAGGCACACCTGCGTCTCCGCTGGCTTCTCTGGATGTCAAGAGTAGGTAAGGTTCTTCGCGTTGCATCGAATTAAACCACATGCTCCACCGCTTGTGCGGGCCCCCGTCAATTCATTTGAGTTTTAATCTTGCGACCGTACTCCCCAGGCGGTCTACTTAACGCGTTAGCTCCGAAAGCCACGGCTCAAGGCCACAACCTCCAAGTAGACATCGTTTACGGCGTGGACTACCAGGGTATCTAATCCTGTTTGCTCCCCACGCTTTCGCATCTGAGTGTCAGTATCTGTCCAGGGGGCCGCCTTCGCCACTGGTATTCCTTCAGATCTCTACGCATTTCACCGCTACACCTGAAATTCTACCCCCCCTCTACAGTACTCTAGTTTGCCAGTTTCAAATGCAGTTCCGAGGTTGAGCCCCGGGCTTTCACATCTGACTTAACAAACCACCTGCATGCGCTTTACGCCCAGTAATTCCGATTAACGCTCGCACCCTCCGTATTACCGCGGCTGCTGGCACGGAGTTAGCCGGTGCTTCTTCTGCAGCTAACGTCAAGAAATGCCGCTATTAACGACACCCCCTTCCTCACTGCTGAAAGTACTTTACAACCCGAAGGCCTTCTTCATACACGCGGCATGGCTGCATCAGGCTTGCGCCCATTGTGCAATATTCCCCACTGCTGCCTCCCGTAGGAGTCTGGACCGTGTCTCAGTTCCAGTGTGGCTGATCATCCTCTCAGACCAGCTAGGGATCGTCGCCTTGGTGAGCCATTACCTCACCAACTAGCTAATCCCACCTAGGCATATCTTGACGCGAGAGGCCCGAAGGTCCCCCTCTTTGGCCCGTAGGCATCATGCGGTATTAGCCATCGTTTCCAATGGTTATCCCCCACATCAAGGCAATTTCCTAGGCATTACTCACCCGTCCGCCGCTCGACGCCGTTATCGTTCCCCGAAGGTTCAGACAACTCGTTTCCGCTCGACTTGCATGTGTTAGGCCTGCCGCCAGCGTTCAATCTGAGCCATGATCAAACTCTTCAATTTAAGATTTTGTTGACTCAATGAATACTGATTCTATCTAACGATAGTGAATTGACTGTGCTAAGACCGAAGTCTTAATTGGTCACTCAGTTCATTGAAATCATTTTGATTCCGAAGAATCTGCTTGCCTTTGCTTTTAAAAGCGAAAACAAACTTAGTGATATTCATCAACGAGTGCCCACACAGATTGATAGGTTTAAATTGTTAAAGAGCTTTTCCTTTTTGAGCTTATCTCAAATAGGACGGCCATTTTAGCGATTTAAGTTTTAGTGTCAACCACTTTTTCAAAACTTTTTTCAAGCGCTTAGCTTGGCTAATTTGACTTGCTGGTTCGTTGTGGTTTCTTGCGAAGCCATCCCGTGTCAGCGAGGTGGCATTATAGAGATTGCGATCACATTGGCAAGCCCTTTTTTAAGTTTTTTTGCTTTTTTTAATTGTTCGATTAAAAAGAAAACAAAACGCCTCAAAAGTAAGCTTTTCTCTTATAGATTCTTGAGTTTTTCAGTGAATAAAGAGACTTTTTGCCAGTTGGTGTACTCAACTTCTTTGCTGGTATCCGTTTCACCACCAGTCATCGTCATAATAAAGCGAATCATGGTTCTGTCGAAGAAGTTATATCTAGGGTAATAGAGAGCACCTGCGAAAACACCGATTAAAGAAGGTTGCCACGGTGACTTCTTAAGGAATGTCTTTATATACGCACTGCCTTCTGGCGTATCTTTACCTTGGTCTTCTTTACGAGCGGTTAGGTTCACGCAAAAGAACGCCACTTTATTCGATTGAAGCTGAGTGAGATTGCGCTCAATAAACTGGTACAGCTTTTTATTAAGATGACCATAACGAATAGAGGCACCAATCAGTACTTTGTCATACTGGACGAAATCTACGTCGCCAACGGTGTGTAGATCGCGAATGTCACAATCAAACTCCGCCATTTCCTCTTTTATATAGTTAAGAATCTTCTTGGTCTGCCCTTCTCGGCTTGAGTAAAGAAATAGTGCTTTTGCCACAATGGTTCCTTAGCTACGCCAGAACGTAGGCGTTAATAGAATTAATAGAGTGAAGATCTCTAAGCGCCCAAACAGCATAGAGACAATCAATACCCACTTTGCTTTATCGTTGACATCACCAAAGTGGACTGCGACTTCTCCTAGGCCTGGGCCCAGATTGTTCAATGTTGCCGCCACAGCAGAGAACGCACTCAGTTCATCCATACCCGTTGCAATCAGAGCCAACATACAAACCACGAACACCAAAGCATAAGCAGAGAAGAATCCCCATACCGCATCAACAACACGTTGAGGAAGTGCAGTACCACCAACCTTAATGGTGTAAACCGCACGTGGGTGAACCAAACGCTTCATTTCACGAGCGCCTTGCAGAGTCAGCAATAGAATACGGATAACTTTCATACCGCCCCCAGTCGAACCTGCACACCCGCCTATAAAAGAAGAGAATAAAAGCAGTACTGGCAAGAACAGTGGCCATTCTGAAAAACCAGTTGTAGTAAAACCAGCCGTGGTTGAAATAGAGACAGTCTGGAATAGCGCTTGATCAAACGCATCATAATAAGAGTCGTAAGAGTGATGATTCAGTAGTAATAAGAAGCAAACCAGAAACAACACCGCTTGGATAAAGATAAAGGCACGAAACTCAGGATCTTTCCAATAGTACTTAGGGTGAACACCGCCCGATGCAAATGCTGCAAAGTGAAGAGAGTAGTTACACGCAGAGATAAGCAGGAACACAACCGTGATCATGTTAATCGCAGGGCTATTGAAATAACCCATACTGGCATCATGCGTCGAGAAGCCACCGATAGCTATAGTAGAGAAACTGTGGCTAATGGCATCAAAGAAGCTCATTCCCGCCAGCCAAAACGCCACTGCACAAGCAATAGTTAAACTTAAATAGATATACCAGAGTGCTTTTGCTGTTTCTGCAATCCTCGGGGTCATCTTACTGTCTTTAACAGGACCTGGGATTTCCGCTCTATATAGCTGCATACCACCGATACCCAGTACCGGTAAGATCGCTACCGCGAGTACGATGATACCCATACCACCAAACCACTGCAGGAACTGACGATAAAAAAGAATCGCTTTAGGTAGGTCATCCAGTCCAACAATAACAGTAGCACCGGTTGTGGTGAGAGCCGAGAAAGACTCGAAGAAGGCATCAGTAACCGAAACATTTGGGTTATCTGCTATTAAAAAAGGAAGTGCACCAGCACTGCCGATTACAGTCCAGAACAGAACAACAATAAGAAAGCCGTCTCTCGCCTTTAATTCATGCTTGTGGCGACGGTTTGGAAACCAGCAGGTAGCACCACAAAAAAGTAAAACAAAGAAGGTCGTAACAAAAGGAACACCAGCACCATCTCGATAGATCAATGCCACCAGCGCGGGTGCAAGCATTGAGACACTAAAGAGTGCTAATAATAATCCGACGATTCGAATAATTGAGCGAAATTGCATGAGCTAATGAACGAAGCGAAAGGCTTCACACTTCCTAGTTATCTTTTACTTGAGTGACCAGTGCCTTGGCACCGCTTTTATTGATCATGGTTTGAGTGAAGGCTTCGACCTGAAGCAGCTCAATCTCTATGACCATTGTGACCTGAACGCCATAATCCGCTTCAACCTCTACCGCCTGATATTGCGACATGATTGATTGGGCGAGCGGCATAAACCCATAGTCTAACTCTAGGCGCAGTTTTGTGGTTATTTTTTTCTCGATAGTTTGAAGCAGCTTAAGCGCTTGTTGCACACCACCGCCGTACGCCTTTACTAAACCACCTGTACCGAGCTTAATTCCACCCGAATAACGAGTCACCACAGCCGTCAACTCTCCCACTCCAGAACCAGACAGTTGAGCCAATATTGGTTTACCCGCCGTTCCTGAAGGTTCACCGTCATCACTGAAGCCCCACTTCATCGAGTCTTCTGGTCGCCCCGCAACAAACCCCCAGCAATTGTGTCTTGCTGAGCTATGCTCTTGTTTTATCTGATCAACAAACTGCTTAGCCGCCTCGATACTCGGTGTATGAGCAAGGTGGGTAATGAAGACACTTTTCTTAATTTCTTCTTCAAAAACAGCCGAAGCAGCCGGGATTAAATATGGTTGGTCATTCATATCATTTACTTTAGCGATCAGGGCGGCAAAGTGTATCACGGGTGAATAATAAGGGTTAGCGGATCTGTGCTAACGCACAATGTTAAACAATTGTTTAAAAAATGTATTGAAATTAGCCAGTGGTGGGTACAGACTAAAGAAACTGGTCTTACCAGGTATTCTATACTTAAAGAAAGATAACAAAATTCTCTCAAACAATCGTCGATTGTATGTCATGGAGATAGACAATGATTTACCAAGCTAACACCCTACAGGTAAAGGAATTACAAGATGGTATAGCCGAACTTAGCTTTTGTGCTCCTGCCTCTGTAAATAAGCTCGACCTTGCTACATTAGAATCACTCGACAAAGCACTCGATGCTTTAAATGACCACGCTGGACTGCGCGGCTTGATCTTAACTTCAAACAAAGATGCCTTCATTGTAGGTGCAGACATCACGGAGTTTTTGGGCCTGTTCGCGAAACCAGAAGCGGAACTAGAAGAGTGGCTGATTTTTGCGAACTCTATTTTTAGCAAGCTAGAAGACCTACCTGTTCCTACCCTTTCAATGATGCGCGGCCATGCACTTGGCGGCGGCTGTGAGTGCGTACTAGCCACTGACTTCCGTATTGGTGACAAGACCACCAGCATCGGCTTACCAGAAACCAAATTAGGCATCATGCCTGGCTTTGGTGGTTGTGTACGTCTGCCACGTGTTATTGGTGCTGACAGCGCAATGGAAATCATCACGCAGGGCAAAGCATGCCGAGCAGATGAAGCACTGAAAGTTGGGTTGTTAGATGCGATTGTTGAAACTGACCAACTACTTGAATCGGCTATTAATACAGTATCTCTAGCCGCGAGCGAGAAGCTAGACTGGGTTGCTCGCCGCAAACAGAAAACCTCTGCGTTATCACTCAGCAAGCTAGAAGCGATGATGAGCTTTACGATGGCGAAAGGCCTAGTAGCTCAGAAAGCAGGTCCTCACTACCCAGCACCGATCACATCAGTTATCGCGATTGAAGAAGCTGCTCGTTGCGATCGTGATGCTGCGCTGGATATCGAGCGTAAACACTTCATTAAACTGGCGAAGTCTGAAGAAGCAAAAGCGTTGGTTGGCCTATTCCTTAACGACCAATACATCAAAGGCATCGCGAAAAAAGCGGGCAAGTCAGCGAGTAAAGCCACAGAGCGTGCTGCTGTATTAGGTGCAGGCATCATGGGTGGTGGTATTGCTTACCAATCTGCGCTGAAAGGCGTGCCAGTGATGATGAAGGATATTGCTCAAGCATCGCTAGATCTGGGCATGAACGAAGCATCTAAGCTGCTTAATAAACGTCTATCTCGTGGCCGCATCGATGGCTTCAAGATGGCGGGCATTCTCTCTTCTATTACTCCTAGCCTTCACTACGCAGGTATCGAGCAATCAGATGTGATTGTTGAAGCGGTAGTAGAAAACCCGAAAATTAAAGCGGCCGTGTTGAGTGAAGTGGAACAGCAGGTTAACCCTGATACCGTGATTACCTCTAACACGTCGACGATTCCAATCAATCTACTGGCAAAATCGCTGCAACGCCCAGAAAACTTCTGTGGTATGCACTTCTTCAACCCAGTGCACCGCATGCCGCTAGTAGAGATCATCCGTGGTGAGCACACTTCAGATGAAACCATCAATCGCGTTGTCGCTTACGCGGCAAAAATGGGTAAATCACCAATTGTCGTTAACGACTGCCCAGGCTTCTTCGTTAACCGTGTTCTTTTCCCATACTTTGGCGGCTTTAGCATGTTGCTTCGCGACGGTGCTGACTTCACAAAGATCGACAAAGTCATGGAACGTAAGTTTGGTTGGCCTATGGGTCCTGCTTACCTACTGGATGTGGTTGGTCTTGATACTGCGCATCACGCACAAGATGTTATGGCACAAGGCTTCCCAGAGCGAATGGGTAAAGAAGGTCGCGATGCGATCGACGCGCTATTTGAAGCGAACAAGTTTGGTCAGAAAAATGGAAGCGGCTTCTACAGCTACAGCGTCGACAAGCGTGGTCGTCCGAAGAAAGCCTTCTCTGAAGACATCCTTCCTATCTTGGCAGACGTGTGCCAAGCACCACAGGAATTTGATGAAGAGACCATTATCCAGCGTGTAATGATTCCAATGATCAACGAAGTGGTACTGTGTCTTGAAGAAGGCATCATTGCTTCACCACAAGAAGCAGACATGGCTCTGGTTTACGGACTTGGCTTCCCTCCGTTCAGAGGCGGCGTTTTCCGTTACCTAGACAGTGTGGGCATCGCGAACTTTGTTGAGACAGCGAAAGGCTACCAAGACCTTGGCGCAATGTACAAAGTACCTCAACTGTTGCTTGATATGGCAGAGAAAGGCGAAAGCTTTTACGACGCTCAACAAGCTAGCTCTCTATAAACCACATTTGGAAAAGGAATTACAAAATGAAGAACGTAGTTGTTGTTGATTGCCTTCGCACCCCAATGGGCCGTTCCAAAGGTGGCGCTTTCCGTCATACACGTGCAGAAGACCTTTCTGCACACCTGATGAAAGGCATTCTTGAGCGTAACCCTCAAGTTAACCCGAGTGAGATTGAAGATATCTACTGGGGCTGTGTCCAACAGACACTTGAGCAGGGCTTTAACGTGGCACGTAATGCTGCGCTACTTGCTGGCCTACCGATTGAAATTGGTGCTGTAACTGTTAACCGATTATGTGGTTCATCTATGCAAGCTCTGCATGATGCAACACGCTCAATCATGGTTGGCGATGCCGATATCTGTCTGATTGGTGGTGTTGAGCATATGGGTCATGTTCCTATGACGCATGGAGTGGACTTCCACCCTGGCATGTCAAAGAACGTAGCAAAAGCCGCGGGTATGATGGGTCTGACGGCAGAAATGCTTGGTAAGCTGCACGGCATCAGTCGTGAAGACCAAGATGCTTTCGCTGCCCGCTCTCACGCTCGTGCACACGCTGCAACGATTGAAGGTCGTTTTAAAAACGAGATCTTACCAACTGAAGGTCACGCGGCAGACGGTTCACTGTTCACACTCGATCATGATGAAGTGATTCGCCCAGAGACCACAGTTGAAGGCCTATCTCAGCTTCGCCCAGTATTCGATCCAGCTAACGGTACCGTAACCGCTGGTACATCATCAGCGCTGTCAGATGGTGCATCTGCGATGCTGATCATGAGCGAAGAGAAAGCTAACGAGCTTGGTTTGACGATTCGTGCTCGTGTTAAGTCAATGGCAATTGCAGGCTGTGACCCATCAATCATGGGCTACGGACCGGTTCCAGCGACTAAGAAAGCACTGAAGCGTGCAGGCCTATCGATTGAAGATATGGGCGTCATTGAGCTTAACGAAGCCTTTGCAGCGCAATCTCTGCCATGTGCTAAAGACCTAGGTCTTCTGGATGTGGTCGACGAGAAAGTAAACCTCAATGGTGGTGCAATCGCACTTGGTCACCCACTGGGTTGTTCAGGTTCGCGTATCTCAACCACCTTGATTAACCTAATGGAAGCGAAGGACGTGAAGTACGGCCTAGCAACCATGTGTATTGGTTTGGGCCAAGGTATCGCAACGGTATTTGAGCGCCCTTAATCTAGAGTAACTCTAAGTTAAGAGACCAATTAATTGTCGTTAGTAGGGTAACGATAAAAATGCAGCCTTAGTCTCTAGGGCTGCATTTTTTTATCTGCCGACTTACCGATATCACAAAACTAGAACTATGCATATGATGCATAGATTCAATGTTGACGTTTCATTATTTTTTCTTCAATTATTCAACTACAGTTATCTCAGTTTCCTAATATTCCTCCAGTGGAGAGCACCATGTTTAAAGCACTTGTACTAAACCAAGAAGACAAAAAAACGATTGCTAGCGTTTCTCAAATTGACGAGTCACAACTTCCAGAAGGCAACGTTAAGATTGATGTGAACTACTCATCTTTAAACTACAAAGATGGTTTGGCAATTACAGGTAAAGGGCGCATTGTTCGTAACTTCCCTATGGTACCGGGTATCGACCTTTCAGGTGTGGTTTCTCAATCAGACGACCCTCGTTACAAAGCGGGCGACGAAGTGGTACTGACTGGCTGGGGTGTTGGTGAAGGTCACTGGGGTGGCATGGCTGAAAAAGCGAGCCTAAACGGTGACTGGCTGGTACCAATGCCAAAAGGTCTAGACGCTAAAAAAGTGATGGCGATTGGTACTGCAGGCTTCACAGCAATGTTATGTGTTCAAGCTATCGTTGATGCGGGTGTTAAACCAGAAGACGGCGAGATTCTAGTAACGGGTTCAAGCGGTGGTGTGGGCAGTGTGTCTATCACGCTCCTTAACCAGCTAGGCTACAAAGTAGCAGCAGTAACAGGCCGTGCATCTGAGAACGGTGCTCTACTTAAATCTCTAGGCGCATCGCGTATTGTTGAGCGTGCAGAACTAGAAGAGCCAGCAAAACCACTCGAGAAACAGCTGTGGGCTGGTGCTATCGATACGGTAGGCAGCAAAGTTCTAGCAAAAGTACTGGCACAGATCGATTACAACGGCGTTGTCGCGGCATGTGGCCTAGCGGGTGGCTTTGACCTACCAACAACGGTAATGCCATTCATCCTACGTAACGTGCGTCTACAGGGGGTTGACTCAGTAATGTGTCCACGTGAGAAACGCATCAAAGCATGGGAACAGTTAGCTGAACTACTTCCAGAGTCGTTCTACCAACAAGCAACTACAGAAGTGGCGTTGGATGATGCGATCCAAGCTGCAGAAGACATTACTAACGGTCAAATCACTGGTCGCGTTGTCATCAAGCTATAGTTTCAAAAACCTGAAGCGATAAAGCTAAGTAACAAAGACAAAGGGCTGATTTCACTCAGCCCTTTTTCATTGCGTTAACCAAGACCAACATCAGCAATCCGCTTTTGAATTAACTCACCACACTCCTCTTTCACCACTTGTCTCAACCATTGCTGAGAAGCTGACGAATCGCAACGTGAATGCCAAATCAGTGAATAGTCAAACGGCATAAACTCGAATGGTAGTGGCTTAACAACGAGATCGTAGCGCTCTGCCACTAAATACGCGAGGTCGGCAGGCACTGTGATCACAAGAGGCATTCTATCGACGATCGCTAAAGCCGCCTCTAAATGATAGGCCCGCAGCACCATCCTTCTTGGAGGTTGATTGGCTAATGCATTATCAAGCAAGGCTTTTACGCCATCACTGATAGCAATCATCGCATGAGGCAGTGATACATAATCATTGAGGCTTAACGCGCTATCAGCCAGAGGGTGATTTTTAGAAAGTAGGCACGATACCCCAACAGGCCCTAGTACTTGCTGATGCAGAGGTGCGACAGGGCCTGTTGGTCGGCAGATCGCCATATCAACCCGCTCGGTACTCAGCTGTTTAAATAGGTTTTCATGTTGAAGCGGTGCAAACTCTAGCGAGATGTTTGGTGCTTGCTCATAAATCTTAGGCAGCGCATACGGAAGGATGGTTTGCATCGCGTAATCAGTGGTCGCGATCAGAAAGCGTTCTGTGCAGTAGTATGGGTCAAAGTCACTCGGGCTTAACAGCTGACGAAATGACTCTAGCGGCTGATCAATGCGCTGGCTGATTTCGAGCGCTCTCTTGGTCGGCAGTAGACGCTGCCCCTGACGAGTAAAGAGGGGATCGTTAAGGAGTTCGCGAAGTCGCCCCAACACACGGCTGGTCGCAGACTGGCTGAGATTCAAACGCAAAGCAGCTTGGCTCACGCTACCCTCTTCGATCAACACCTTAAGAGCAACCAACAGATTTAAATCTCGACGATAGATGTCTTCTAGTTCCACACGCTTACCTAATGAGCTTGTTAACAATCAATTTTGATGATTCATGTTTATAGCATGCTTTAGATAAAAAAAATCCCGCAATTACGCGGGGAAGCCCAAGAAAATTTGGGGATAGTGTCGGAATGTGTCGTATCGGAAAAACGTTTTGTACTTAGGTTAAATATCTTACAATTTAATGTTCCTGCTCTTCTGGCAAGCCACGCCAGCGTCGCATTTCAACCCAAATACCAATAATTGTTGCTGCTATGCCAAAAATTGGCATTAACGAGGCTTCTGCTGGTGTGCGTAACACTAACGCGCAAAAAGAGATAAAGCAGAGAACCGAATATATGGTTAATCTATCAAGTGCTGTCAACATCGCCACTCCTTAGCTAGTTGTCATTTGTTTAAGTTGTTACCAACTTGTTAAATAATTTATAGTAAATAATTCTGTTTGCCAAGCACTTATTGCATATTTTTTCTGCAGACGTATTATTCCCCTCGTTATACAGAAAGAGACACCTATCATGACATTCAATCCTGAACTGGCCACACACACTTTAGAAGCACAAGGGCTACGCTGCCCAGAACCGGTAATGATGGTCAGGAAGACAATTCGAAACATGCAGGATGGCGATGTATTACTGGTAACGGCAGACGATCCATCAACCACACGCGACATCCCAAGTTTCTGTCGATTTATGGATCATCAACTTGTAGGACAGAACACGGATTCTGTGCCATACCAATACTTAATCAAGAAAGGCCTAGAAGCCTAGCAACGGTTTGATTCAGAAGTAAAAAAGCCGCTCAATTGAAAATGAGCGGCTTTTTGTTATTCGCTATCTCGACTGCGTTGCTGCAGATTGTCGAGTTGGTGTTGAATTGAGCGTAGTTCTTTACGCATAGGGATAATATGGGCGACTCGAATCCAAGCCTCAACAGCCAGTCCGGTCATGATCATCGCACCTGCCACCATCGGCAACCACATGTCAGTTAATACCATCCCCAATAGAGTTAATGCCAAGCCAAAAGTAAACAGGTAGCTTTGGCTTTGTGGAGTGATACCCATATAACGCGTCAACATAATCATGCCCTCGTGTTCTCAACTCACAACATTAAAATATCATGACAATTGTGACAGTGATATGTCAGTCGGCGGTACTCACACCACCTCTCTGTTAGAGTTTGAACTGCAACACAGAATGCAGAGCGCAGCGCAAAAATTGGCACGCTTATAATTATAGATTGATAGATATGGCGATAGATTCTCCAGAAAAACGAGAGATCTATCGCCGAAAAATCATCAATAGATTGCAGCGGCAATCGCTAAGCCAACAAACAACAGAGCAGTGATCTTGCGAATCAACGCCAGTGGCATCTTATCGGCTGACAATTTGCCGATCACCACTACTGGCACGTTGGCTAATAGCATACCAATCGTGGTACCCAAGATAACCCACAGCAGAGCATCAGCATACTGAGCTCCTAGGATAGAAGTGGCTATCTGGGTCTTATCACCAATTTCAGCAATGAAGAACGCAATAAAGCTTGCGACAAACGGACCACGGCTGGAGATCTCCTCATCGTCATCAAGTTTATCTGGGATCAGAATCCAACCCGCCATCGCCAAAAAGCTCACCACCACAACCCATTTGAGGACTTCTGGCGATAAGTAATCGGATACAACAACACCTAACCAAGCCGCTAGGGCATGATTGGCAATAGTGGCAAAGAAGATTGCAGCAATAATCGGTATCGGCTTGCGATAACGGCTGGCTAATAGAAGAGAGAGTAACTGTGTCTTATCACCGATCTCGGCCAAGGCAACAGTTGTAATAGAGATTGCTAAAACGCTCACGACATGCTCATTTGGGGCGGGATTATTATTTTAACCGTAGACAAACCTCGCGCCCCACCCCGGTTCACGATGTTTGTCTAAGGTCTTGCTAAACGAAGTCGACTTATGTGTTGTTGTGGTCGATTGTCGTCTCGAACGCCATGATGATTTTGCATCAATTATGTTGACGAACGAACCTATTATCCCAGTGCTGATAAATAGGTAAGCTACTCCCCAAAGACGGCGTGATTTTAGCGAGCCCCCTCCTCTAAAACAAGCTGAAAAGTGACTAAAAATTCCCGTTAAGTCGAAAAAAGAAGATTAAAGGGTAAAAAATCCATTAAAAGGGATTTAAGGCTATTAATTAAACAAGATTAACGCTACTCGCTGGGCAAATATCTGGGTATACTTGATTGTTATTTTTCAAATCATTTATAAGAATCGCGCGAACCTGACTATGCAAAAATTCGATATCAAAACCTTCCAGGGAATGATCCTCGCGCTGCAGGATTACTGGGCACAAAACGGTTGTACCATTGTTCAACCTCTAGATATGGAAGTAGGTGCTGGCACCTCTCACCCAATGACATGTCTACGTGCACTTGGCCCAGAGCCAATGTCTACGGCATACGTTCAACCTTCACGTCGTCCGACCGATGGTCGCTACGGTGAAAACCCGAACCGTCTGCAGCACTACTATCAGTTCCAAGTAGCTCTAAAACCATCTCCAGACAACATTCAGGAGTTGTACCTAGGCTCACTTGAAGTTCTTGGTATCGACCCGCTAGTACACGACATTCGTTTCGTAGAAGACAACTGGGAAAACCCAACGCTAGGCGCATGGGGTCTTGGTTGGGAAGTATGGCTAAACGGTATGGAAGTCACTCAGTTTACTTACTTCCAGCAAGTTGGTGGCCTTGAGTGTAAGCCGGTTACTGGTGAGATCACTTACGGTATCGAACGTCTAGCTATGTACATCCAAGAAGTTGACTCTGTTTATGACCTAGTGTGGAACATCGCACCAGACGGCAGCAAGGTAACTTACGGTGACATCTTCCACCAAAACGAAGTTGAGCAATCAACGTACAACTTCGAGCATGCTGACGTAGACTTCCTATTCACTTTCTTCGACCAGTGCGAGAAAGAGTGTAAAGAGCTACTTGAGCTTGAGAAGCCACTGCCGCTTCCAGCTTACGAGCGCATTCTAAAAGCTGGCCACGCATTCAACATCCTTGATGCGCGCAAAGCTATCTCTGTTACAGAGCGCCAACGTTACATCCTTCGCATCCGCAACCTGACTAAGTCTGTTGCAGAGGCGTACTACGCATCACGTGAAGCGCTAGGCTTCCCAATGTGCCGTAAGGAAGAGGAGAAGTAATTATGGCTAAAGAATTTCTAATTGAACTGGGTACTGAAGAGCTACCACCAACGCAACTTCGCACTCTGGCAGAAGCATTCGCAGCCAACTTCGAAGCTGAGCTGAAAGGCGCCAACCTAGCGCACGAAGGCGTGAAATGGTACGCAGCACCTCGTCGTCTTGCTCTTAAAGTCGCAGCACTGGCTGAAGGCCAAGAAGACAAAGTCGTTGAAAAACGTGGTCCTGCAGTTTCTGTCGCATTCGATGCTGACGGCAACGCAACTAAAGCCGCTCAAGGCTGGGCTCGTGGTAACGGCATCACGGTTGAACAAGCTGACCGTCTAGTAACAGACAAAGGCGAATGGCTTCTTTTCAAACAAGAAGTAAAAGGCCAAGCAACGTCTGAAATCGTTGTTGACCTAGCAGCAAAAGCACTAGGTAACCTACCAATCGCGAAGCCAATGCGTTGGGGCAACAAGACGACTCAGTTTATTCGTCCAGTTAAAACACTAACTATGCTAATGGGTTCTGACCTTATCGAAGGCGAGATCCTAGGCGTAGCATCTGACCGCACTATCCGTGGTCACCGCTTCATGGGTGAACAAGAGTTTACTATCGATTCTGCAGAGCAATACCCAGCGATCCTAGAAGAGCGCGGTAAAGTAATGGCAGATTACGAAGCGCGTAAAGCGATCATCCTTGCTGATTCGCAAAAAGCAGCAGCAGCGGTTGGTGGTACAGCTGATCTAGAAGATGACCTAGTAGAAGAAGTAACGTCTCTGGTTGAGTGGCCAGTAGTACTAACAGCGAAGTTTGAAGAAGAGTTCCTAAAAGTGCCTTCTGAAGCATTGGTTTACACCATGAAGGGTGACCAAAAATACTTCCCTGTTTATGACGATAACAAGAAGCTACTGCCTAACTTCATCTTCGTATCGAACATCGAGTCTAAAGAGCCTCGCCACGTTATCGAAGGTAACGAGAAGGTTGTACGTCCACGTCTAGCGGATGCAGAATTCTTCTTTAACACTGACCGTAAACGCCCTCTTATCGACCGCCTACCTGAGCTAGAGCAAGCTATCTTCCAGAAACAGCTTGGTACTATCAAAGACAAAACAGACCGCATCACAGAACTTGCTGGCTACATCGCTGAGCAGATCGATGCTGACATTGAGAAATCTAAGCGCGCAGGTCTACTAGCGAAATGTGACCTAATGACATCAATGGTATTCGAATTCACGGATACTCAAGGTGTTATGGGCATGCACTACGCGACTCACGATGGTGAAGACGAGCAAGTTGCATTAGCGCTTTACGAGCAGTACATGCCTCGTTTCGCAGGTGATGATCTACCAAGCACAGGTATATCTTCTGCAGTCGCAATGGCAGACAAGCTAGACACTATCGTAGGTATCTTCGGTATTGGCCAAGCTCCAAAAGGTTCTGACCCATTCGCTCTGCGTCGTGCATCACTAGGTGTACTACGTATCATCGTTGAAAATGGCTACAACCTAGACCTAACAGATCTGATCGCAAAAGCGAAAGAACTACTAGGCGACAAGCTAACTAACGAAAACGTAGAAGCTGACGTTATCGACTTCATGCTAGGTCGTTTCCGCGCATGGTACCAAGATGCAGGCTTCAGCGTCGACATCATCCAAGCGGTACTGGCGAATCGTCCAACTAAGCCAACTGACTTTGACCAACGAGTTAAAGCGGTTTCTCACTTCCGTGAACTAGAAGCAGCAGAAGCTCTAGCAGCAGCGAACAAACGTGTAGGTAACATCCTTGCGAAGTTCGATGGTGAGCTAGCGGCAGACATCGATCTAGCCCTTCTTCAAGAAGACGCTGAGAAAGCACTGGCTGAAAACGTTGCAGTAATGACGGAAGCACTAGAGCCAGCATTCGCGACAGGTAACTACCAAGAAGCCCTAAGCAAGCTAGCAGCTCTACGTGAGCCTGTTGATGCGTTCTTCGATAACGTAATGGTTATGGCTGATGACGAAGCGCTTAAGAAGAACCGTCTAACGCTATTGAACAACCTACGTAACCTGTTCCTACAGATTGCTGACATCTCTCTACTGCAAAAATAAGTACGAGTGAGAAAGCTGTTCAAAGCGATGCTCTGAGCAACAAAAGGTAAATACCCAAAGGGAAGCGCGTGCTTCCCTTTTTGTTTTTGTGAACCCGGTATTTATTTGTAGAGGTAATAGCCACAACTCGATTGTATTAGTCCTCAGAATGTAGATCCCAACCTTTGATATAACGAGAGTCTTATTCGGGGAAGGATACAATGAAGAAGACCACTCTCGCGCTCTCAATTCTTGCACTCAGCGCATGCAGCCAAACCAGCGACAATCCACTACTGTTGACCATTGATGATCAGGCGCTGCCCTTTCAATCAACAGGACAAGGTACATTGATTGCCGAGCACGAGCTTAGCAAAGGCACACACACCTTTTCCATCAGCGACGCCGCGCAAACCTGTGGCACAAGCTACGCCTTGGCAGAAGAGAGCCGAGTGAAATTTAACAAGCCTCTGCGTGTAGACGACTGCGCGGAAGAGTCTCAGATAGATATCAAGGTATTCAGGGCCAATACTTACCAATTTACCCTCAACCCACAATCCAATGAGCTAACAGTTAAGGTAAAACCGAAACAGAAGAAGGTTCAGAGCTTCACATGTCCGGTGCCAAGCGACTCACCGACCACCGTCAATGTCACTAAGACCTTTGCAGATGGCACCTTGCTACGTGACGCACTCTCTGGCCAACAAGCGACAGTGACCAACGGCACGATCAGCATGAAACCAGCCTCTTCAAGCCAAGGGCTCCTTTTGCTTGAAGAGGTTGAGTCAGCAGAAAAATCGACGTTTAGTTGGGACAATGCCACGGTTTACTTCGTCATGACCGACCGCTTTTACAACGGCAACCCAGACAATGACAACAGCTATGGACGCAGCCAAGATGGCCAAGATGAAATTGGCACCTTCCACGGCGGAGACCTAGCAGGCTTAACTGAGAAGCTCGACTACATCGAATCGCTTGGGGCTAACGCTATCTGGATTACATCCCCTCTAGAGCAAATTCATGGCTGGGTTGGCGGTGGCGACCGTGGTGACTTTAAGCACTACGCTTACCATGGCTACTACCACCAAGATTGGACCAAGCTCGATAACAACATGGGTACCGAAGACGAGCTTAGAACCTTCATCGATACCGCTCACAGTAAAGGTATCCGCGTGATTTGGGATGTGGTGATGAACCACACCGGATACGCAACCCTCGCCGACATGCAGGAGTTTGATTTCGGTAAACTCAACCTCAGTGACCAAGAAGCACAGCAGACGCTGGGTAAAAATTGGACAGACTGGCAGCCAAAAGAGGGACAAAACTGGCACTATTTCAATAATTACATCTCCTACAGTGACCAACAAGCGTGGGAGAAATGGTGGGGTAAGGCATGGCTACGCAGCGATATTGGCGCCTATGATTCACCTGGCTACAACAACATCACTATGTCACTTGCGCACCTGCCAGATCTAAAAACCGAATCCACAGAGCTGACAGGACATCCTAATTTCTACGCTAATAAAGAGACCAGCGCTGAAGATGTACAGCGTACTCCTCGCCAACACCTAATCACTTGGCTTTCAGACTGGGTGAGAGAGTATGGCGTTGATGGTTTCCGCGTCGATACCGCCAAACACGTCGAACTTGATGCCTGGGCAGAGCTAAAAGAGAGCACCACTCAAGCACTCGCAGAATGGAAACAGAACAACCCAGACAAAGCATTGGATGATTTACCGTTTTGGATGACCGGTGAAGTCTGGGCGCACAGTGTCGTGAAATCAGATTATTTCGCTAACGGCTTTGATTCGATCATCAACTTTGAGTTCCAGAGTGATATCGCACCAAAGGCACTTAAGTGCTTGTCTGACCTCGATGCTGATTACCTTCGCTACGCAGAGAAGATCAACAGTGACGATAAATTCAATGTACTGAGCTACCTATCGTCTCACGACACCTCGCTATTCTGGACGCAGCACGGCACTGACTTTAGCAAACAGACCAAAGCGGCCAACGCTCTGATGCTATCTCCGGGTGCAGTTCAGATCTATTATGGAGATGAGATTGCGCGCGACTTCGGTCCAACGGGATCAGATCCTATGCAGGGCACACGTTCTGATATGCCTTGGGAACAAATCAATGGAGAGCGTGCAGAGCTACTGAAGCACTGGCAAGAGCTAGGTCAGTTCCGTCAGCGCCACCCATCGGTTGCACAGGGTAAACACATCATTCGTAACCAAGAGGGCTACTACGCCTTCGAGCGCCAATACAAAGACGATAAAGTGCTTGTGGTTTATACAGGGGCTAAATAAGCACCAAGCAGTATAATCATGACCATTGTTGATAAAGCCAGCATATTTCGCTGGCTTTTTTTCGTTTGATGCCACATTCGTGCTTTGCTCATCCGACACATTGCGGTATGTTCAAGAATTACCCTCGACCACCAGCAACATCTGGTGCACAAACTATTAAAACGAACATAATGAATTAGGTAACACAAGCGATGCAATTCTCTCAATTTGGTGAAAAGTTTAATCAGTACTCAGGTATTACGCAGTTAATGGATGATTTGAATGATGGTCTACGCACTCCAGGTGCCATCATGCTCGGTGGTGGTAACCCAGCAGCCATTCCTGCCATGCTCGACTACTTTCACCAAGCCAGTGAGGAACTCCTCGCCAGTGGAGCCCTTCTCAACGCCCTCGCCAACTATGATGGACCGCAGGGCAAAGATGTTTTTGTAAAAGCGTTAGCCGCTCTACTTAAAAAGACCTATGGCTGGAATATCAGCGAAAAGAACATCAGCCTAACCAATGGTAGCCAGAGTGGTTTCTTCTACCTGTTCAACCTGCTTGCAGGTAAGCAGCCAGATGGCTCACATAAGAAAATCCTACTGCCGCTCGCGCCTGAATACATCGGCTATGGAGATGCGGGCGTTGATGAAGACATTTTTGTCTCTTACCACCCAGAAATTGAGATGCTTGATAATCGCATGTTCAAGTACCACGTCGACTTTGAAGAGCTCAAAGTGGATGAGTCGGTAGCAGCTATCTGTGCTTCACGTCCAACCAACCCAACCGGTAACGTGCTAACAGATGAAGAGATCCAAAAGCTCGATAAGCTAGCACGCGAAAACAACATTCCACTGATCATCGATAATGCTTACGGCTTGCCGTTTCCAAACATCATCTTTGAGGATGTAGAACCGTTCTGGAACGAGAACACCATTCTATGTATGAGCCTGTCTAAGCTTGGTTTACCAGGTGTGCGTTGCGGTATCGTGATTGCGAGTGAAGAAGTCACACAAGCGATGACCAATATGAATGGCATCATCAGCTTGGCGCCGGGCAGCATTGGGCCTGCACTGGCGCATCATATGATTGAGAAAGGCGACCTGCTTGAGTTGAGTGAAAACACCATCAAGCCGTTCTACCGTCAGAAATCTCTGCGTGCTGTCGAGCTACTGCAACAAGCGATCACCGACGAGCGCTTCCGCATTCACAAACCAGAGGGCGCGATGTTCTTGTGGCTATGGTTTGATAAGTTGCCAATTACAACCATGGAGCTGTACAAACGTCTAAAAGCTCGCGGGGTATTGATTGTTCCAGGTGAGTATTTCTTCATTGGTCAAGAAGATGAATGGGACCATGCTCACCAATGTCTGCGTATGAACTACGTACAAGACGATGAGATGATGCAGAAAGGTATTGCAATCATTGCAGAGGAAGTGGAGAAAGCTTACAGCGAGCAGTAATCAGAGCTTTTAGCTTATCGTAGCCCAAATACAAAAAGAGCACCTCATTGGGTGCTCTTTCACTCTTATTTCCCGATAATTTTAGCTCTCAAAAGCTAATCGTAATTAGCCTTCTAGTAGGCTGTTACCATTAATAGCAATCTTACGTGGTTGCATCGCTTCTGGGATTTCGCGTTCTAGATCAATGTGTAATAGACCGTTTTCCATGCTCGCACCTACCACTTTTACGTAGTCTGCCAGTTGGAATTTACGCTCAAAATCACGCTCTGCGATACCTTGATACACATAGGTTTTTTCTGCTTCTGGTTTACGCTCACCTTTTACAATCAGCATGTTATCTTTTTGAGTTAGGTCTAGCTGCTCTTCAGCAAAGCCTGCAACTGCCATAGTAATACGGTAGTTGTTCTCGTCTTTTTGCTCGATATTGTATGGAGGGTAACCGCCAGAAGAGTTCTTCGATGTGTTCGCTTCCATCATGTTAAATAGACGATCGAAGCCAATTGCATTGCGGTATAGTGGAGTGAAATCTACAGTTCTCATAATGCTATCCTTTTAGTAAGCAATAGTCTTAGTCGTGAGTTTGCACGGATCGATAGTGTGTTTGATTGCTGCCGACTAAGGGATTTATCCGCTACTCCTCGGGTTCTGATAACGCTGGGACGTAGTAATAAATCAGTTCAATTGTGTGCCTTCAAGGTTATCCTCTCCTGAGCGATACCTATTCAGCGTTCCAGAAGATCTGTTTCTTCTCTCTTGAGCAAGACAGCCATCCTCTTCACAACTAGATATATGGATTGAGCAAAATAGTTTCAAGGGATCGGATTAAAAAATTTTCTACGCGCTTCTAGAGATCCCCAACTCGGTCGTTCCTCCCTCTTGAGGATGACGAACCAAATTATTGAAAAATAATTAAAATATCGGCAATAAAAAAGACCGCCATCTCTGGCAGTCTTTCAATTAAAAAATTTAGTTTTTTGAGACGAAGCTATTTCGTTTTAGTTCAAGGAAGAGGCGCGGAGCATACGAATGTATGTGAGCACCTCTGACACAGAAATTAAGCGAAAGAGCGAAGTATCAAAGATACTAAACGTCTAAGTTTGCAACTTTAAGTGCGTTTTCCTCGATGAAGTTACGACGCGGCTCAACTTGGTCACCCATTAGCGTAGTGAACAGCTGGTCTGCACCGACTGCATCTTCGATCGTTACTTGCATCATGCGACGCGTTTCTGGGTCCATAGTGGTTTCCCAAAGCTGATCAGGGTTCATCTCACCTAGACCTTTGTATCGCTGCAGGCTTAGGCCACGACGAGACTCTTTCACTAACCAGTTCAATGCATCAACAAAGTTGCTCACCTCTTGAGTACGCTCACCACGTTTGATGTATGCGCCCTCTTCGATTAGACCATCTAGAGCCTCAGATAGGCTTGCTAGCTTGTCGTACTCTTTCGAGTTGAACAGCTCAACGCTCAATGCGTGCTCATGAGTGACACCGTGTGTACGAACAACAACTTTAGGCAGGCTTAGACCTAGCTCTTCGTGTTTCTCAACTTCTAGTGAGTACTGGCTTGCACCGACTTCTTTCGCATTCAGTTGCTCAATAAGCTGCTTGCCCCACGCTTCAACCGCCGCTTCGTCATGACACTGCTCTGCCGTTAGGCGTGGCATGTAGATCATCTCGTGCATCAGTGCGTGTGGGTAACGACGGCTCATGCGCTCCACCAGCTTAATGCCAGAATTGTACTGTTGAACCAGCTTCTCTAGCGATTCACCTGCCAGTGCTGGCGCATCGGCATTTACGTGTAGCGCTGCGTTATCAAGAGCCAATGCCACTTGGTATTGGTTCATTGCGTCTTCGTCTTTGATGTACTGCTCTTGCTTACCTTTCTTCACTTTGTAAAGCGGTGGCTGAGCGATGTACACGTAGCCGCGCTCGATAAGCTCAGGCATTTGACGGTAGAAGAAGGTCAACAGTAGCGTACGAATGTGCGAACCATCGACGTCGGCATCGGTCATGATGATGATGTTGTGGTAACGCAGTTTATCTGGGTTGTACTCATCGCGACCGATACCACAGCCAAGTGCTGTGATCAGCGTTGCTACTTCTTGTGAAGATAGCATCTTATCGAAACGCGCTTTTTCAACGTTCAGGATCTTACCTTTCAGCGGTAGGATAGCCTGATTTTTACGGTTACGGCCTTGTTTTGCGGAGCCGCCTGCCGAGTCACCCTCCACTATGTATAGTTCAGAGAGTGCTGGATCTTTTTCCTGACAGTCAGCCAGTTTACCTGGTAGGCCTGCTAGGTCTAACGCGCCTTTACGACGAGTCATTTCACGAGCTTTACGCGCTGCATCACGTGCACGCGCTGCATCGATGATCTTAGTACAAACCGTTTTCGCTTCCGCTGGGTTCTCAATTAGGAACTCAGACAGCTTCTCACCCATCGCCTGCTCAACCGCAGATTTCACTTCAGAAGAGACCAGCTTGTCTTTGGTTTGGCTTGAGAACTTCGGATCTGGCACTTTCACCGAGATAACCGCAGTTAGACCTTCACGTGCATCATCACCTGAAGTTGCTGTTTTCGCTTTCTTAGAGAAGCCTTCTTTATCCATGAAGCTGTTCAGTGTACGCGTTAGCGCTGCACGGAAGCCCGCAAGGTGAGTACCACCATCGCGTTGAGGAATGTTGTTGGTGAAACAGTAAATGTTCTCTTGGTAGCCATCATTCCATTGCATCGCGACTTCGACAGTGATGCCATCATCACGCTCATTATCGAAGTGGAAGATTTTCTGGATGATTGGTGTTTTGTTGGTGTTTAGGTGCTCAACAAACGCTTGGATACCACCTTCAAACATGAAGTGGTCGCCTTTGTCTTCTTCACGCTCATCACGCAGCTTGATCGATACGCCTGAGTTTAGGAAAGAAAGCTCACGCAGACGCTTCGCTAGAATGTCGTAGTGGAATTCTGTGTTAGAGAAGGTCTCTTCACTTGGCCAGAAACGGATCTCTGTACCCGTTTTGTCCGTCTCACCAATCACAGCTAGTGGCGCTTGAGGCTCACCGTGGTGGTAGGTTTGAGTATGGATTTGACCACCGCGGTGGATAGTAAGAGTAACCTGCTTCGACAGTGCGTTTACTACAGAAACACCTACACCGTGCAGACCACCCGATACCTTGTATGAGTTGTCATCGAACTTACCACCCGCGTGAAGAACCGTCATGATTACTTCCGCTGCAGATACCTGCTCTTCTGGGTGCATTTCGGTAGGGATACCACGGCCGTCATCGCGAACAGAAACCGAGTTATCGTCATGAATAGTAACAATGATGTCATTACAGTGACCAGCAAGTGCTTCATCAATAGAGTTATCTACCACCTCGAAGACCATGTGGTGCAGACCGGTACCATCATCCGTGTCGCCAATGTACATTCCAGGACGCTTACGTACCGCATCCAGACCCTTCAGTACCTTAATACTCGATGAATCGTAATTATCTGACATAGTTACTCTCTGACTAATTATCCTTGCTCTATTTTGCCATGTTCCACATGAAACATCCTGCTATTTTCATCATGCATGTCGGCAATCTGATCAGCGGTAATAGAGCTTACAAAAACTTGTGCCTGGGTCGCCTTTAAACACTCCGCAAGGCGTGCTCGGCGTTGGCTATCTAATTCGGAAGCGAAGTCATCTATTAAGTAGACGCACTGCTTACCTGTCATCTGGGTGAGGTGCTGGCCTTGAGCCACGCGCAGTGCGCACACCATCAACTTCAGTTGACCTCGTGACAAGACATCTTCCACAGGAGTGCCGTTCACTTTTATCTTTAGATCCGCTTTGTTTGGTCCACTAAAGGTGTAACCAAGCTGCTGATCCCTTTCAAAATTCTTCTCTAGTATCTCGGCATAGGGCGTATCTTTGTCCCAGCCGCGATAGTAGTTAATCTTTATCTCAAACTCAGGCAAGAAGGTGGCGCAAATCTCTTCTGCGACCTGTTTAAGCTGCTCAACATAGGTTGCTCGCCACTGGCTGATGTTTTCCGCCAATCGCGCCAGCTCCTGATCCCAGTAGCTAAGCTCGCGATAATGGGTGGCTGTTTTGAGCAGCGCGTTACGTTGCTTATTAAGACGCTTCACTCGCCCCCATGCATCGTAAAAACCAGATTCGCTGTGAAACACGCCCCAGTCAATAAAGGCGCGGCGATGTTTCGGCCCATCCGTCAGTAAATCAAACCCTTCTGGGTGAATCAACTGCAAAGGCAAGACTTGTGCTAATTGCGCCAGCTTTTGTCCAGATTGACCGCCTATTTTAACCTCTGTTGTGCCATCGCGCTGCTTATTAATGCCAATAGGCAGCTCAAATTGATCCGAGGTCAAAAAACGGCCGTGAACAAACAGCTCACTGCACTCATTTTGGATGATGCGACCGGTTAAGGAGCTCTTAAAAGAGCGGCCATGTCCGAGCAGATAAATCGCTTCGAGGACACTGGTTTTACCGCTGCCGTTCGCCCCTATAAGAAAGTTAAAGCCTGATGACGGTTGAATGTCACAGGCTTCAATATTTCTAAACTGCTTAACGATCAGACGAGAGAGTGGCATAACGTCATCATATTAATCATTAACGACGGTACCATCTCTATAGACGGATTGGCATAACAACGTACATCGCGCTGTCATCTTGTGCGTTCTCAATCAGCGCACTGGCGTTGGCATCCGACATCGAAACACGAACCTGTTCACAGCGTAGCGTGTTCAATACATCCAGAACATAGCTTACGTTGAAGCCGATCTCTAGCGCGTCGCCTTCGTAGTTCACGTCTAGCATCTCTTCCGCTTCTTCCTGTTCTGGGTTGTTCGCCGTAATGCGCATTTCGCTATCCGCAAGGTTCACACGCACGCCACGGAATTTTTCATTCGATAGAATTGCAGCACGAGAGAAAGCAGAGCGCAGTTCATCACAGCTAGTTTCTAGCGTTTTGGTGGTATTTTGCGGCATTACGCGGCGATAATCAGGGAAACGGCCATCAACAAGCTTAGAAGTGAAGACATAGTTGTTCACCTCTGCACGTACGTTTGAGCTACCAATTTGCAGTGTTACCGGCTGCTCGGGTGCATCTAATAGCTTAACGAGCTCTTGAACACCTTTACGCGGCACAATGATCTGCTTCTGTGCGAAATCACCACCAAGCTGAGCTTGAGATACCGCCATACGGTGACCATCGGTTGCCACGCTGCGCAGTATTGAGCCTTCAATCTCAAACAACATACCGTTGAGGTAGTAACGAACGTCTTGGTTCGCCATTGAGAATTGTGTCTTCTCAATCAGACCACGCAGTTCTGCTTGTGTCACAGACACTTCAACTTCGCTGCTCCAGTCTTCAATATTTGGGAAATCAGCCGCCGGTAGCGTTGCTAAAGAGAAACGGCTGCGGCCAGAGCGAACCTGAACACGATCGCCGTCGAGAACCACTGTGATCACCGAGCTATCTGGTAAACCGCGACAGATATCTAGGAATTTACGAGAAGGTACCGTGATGCTGCCCGCTTCAAACTCACCTTCTAGTGTCACGCGACTCACCAATTCCACTTCTAGATCGGTGGCTGTCATTGATAATACGTTATCTTCAACCTTGATCAGTAAGTTACCTAGGATTGGTAGGGTTGGTCGACCACCCAGTGCGCCAGAGACTTGTTGTAACGGCTTAATCAGGTGACTGCGTTCAATGGTAAATTTCATAGCTTGCTCTTAAGGTATCAAGGGCGGCTCGTTATCCAACGAGCGGCCGATATTCTGTTATCTCTGGTTAAGAATACTGTGTATTAAGAAGAAAGGGTACGGATCAGGTTAGAATAGTCTTCTTTAATGTCGTGGCTCTCTTCACGAAGCTGGGCAATTTTACGGCACGCGTGCAGAACCGTGGTGTGGTCACGACCACCAAATGCATCACCAATCTCAGGTAAGCTGTGGTTGGTCAGCTCTTTTGCCAGTGCCATCGCCAATTGACGTGGGCGCGCAACCGAGCGAGAACGACGCTTAGACAGTAAGTCCGCGACTTTAATCTTGTAGTACTCCGCCACGGTCTTCTGAATGTTATCGATAGTAACCAGCTTCTCTTGCAGTGCCAGTAAATCACGCAGTGCTTCACGTACGAAATCGATGGTGATTGGACGACCAGTGAAGTTTGCGTTAGCAATGACACGGTTCAATGCACCTTCAAGCTCACGAACGTTTGAGCGCAGTCGCTTAGCGATAAAGAATGCCACTTCATCGGCTAGGTGAATCTGGTGGTCTTCGGCTTTCTTCATCAAGATCGCAACGCGAGTCTCTAGTTCAGGCGGCTCGATCGCAACCGTTAGACCCCAACCAAATCGAGATTTAAGACGATCTTCTACCCCGTTGATCTCTTTTGGATAACGGTCTGAAGTTAGAATGATCTGTTGATTGCCTTCCAGTAGCGCATTAAAGGTATGGAAAAACTCTTCCTGTGAACGCTCTTTATTAGCAAAGAATTGGATGTCATCGATAAGCAGTGCATCAACACTACGGTAGTAACGTTTGAACTCTTCAATTGCGTTATTCTGCAGGGCTTTAACCATATCCTGAACAAAACGCTCAGAGTGCATGTACACGACTTTAGCGTTCGGCTTACCATCAACAATCGCATTACCTACCGCGTGCAATAGGTGAGTTTTACCTAGGCCGGTACCGCCATATAGAAATAGTGGGTTGTACGCTGCACCTGGGTTATCCGCAACTTGGCGTGCTGCTGCTAAACCAAGTTGGTTCGACTTACCTTCAACGAAGTTGTTGAACTTGTGTTTAGGGTTCACGTTTGAACGGTGGTTAAGGTCGACCTCTGCTGCAGGCTCTTCATCGTCCCATGTCTTGTGAACAGGTTTACGAGCTTGCAGTTGTGCCGGAGCCGAAGATTCAGCTGCAACATCAGCGGCTGTGCGCGCTGGCTTAGGGGCTGCAGGCTTAGGCGCCGATACCGGTTTACTTCCCACTTCAAAATGAAGATGTGGGATATCGTTACCGCAATACTCTTGCAGTAGACGGTTAATGCTATTTAGGTACTTATCACGCACCCAATCCAACACGAAGCGGTTCGGTGCAAATAGAGTAAGAGTATTGTCATTGAGCTCCGCTTGTAACGGACGAACCCACATACTGAATTCTGTAGCTGGTAGCTCTTCTTGAAGCTGTTGCAAACATTGCAACCAAAGCGAAGATGACACGGTGCCCCCACTCTATTTAAGTTATTTGAAATGACGGGCAATTTTACCTGTTGATAAATCAGATCGCCAGCAA